>NZ_CP061846.1:0-2544477 GCF_014789785.1 Chryseoglobus sp. 28M-23
GTCATCGGCGGCTCCAACCGCTTCGCCCACGCCGCGGCCGTCGCCGTGGCCGAAGCGCCCGCGAAGGCCTACAACCCGCTCTTCGTCTACGGGGAGTCCGGGCTCGGCAAGACCCACCTCCTCCACGCGATCGGGCACTACGCCGAGAGCCTCTACCCGGGCATCCGCGTGCGCTACGTCTCGAGCGAGGAGTTCACGAACGACTTCATCAACTCGATCGCGAACAACCGGGCCAGCGTGTTCCAGTCGCGCTACCGCGAGATCGACATCCTCCTCATCGACGACATCCAGTTCCTGCAGGGCAAGGACTCGACGCAGGAGGCGTTCTTCCACACGTTCAACACGCTGCACGACCACAACAAGCAGGTCGTCATCACGAGCGACCTTCCGCCCAAGCACCTCACCGGGTTCGAGGACCGCATGCGCAGTCGGTTCGAGTGGGGTCTCATCACCGACGTGCAGGCGCCCGACCTCGAGACCCGCATCGCAATCCTGCGCAAGAAGGCGCAGAACGACCGCCTCCAGGTTCGCGACGACGTGCTCGAGTACATGGCCTCGAAGGTGTCGAGCAACATCCGCGAGCTCGAGGGCACCCTCATCCGCGTCACGGCGTTCGCCAACCTCAACCGCACGCCCGTCGACCTGCAGCTGGTGCAGACCGTTCTCAAGGATCTGATCACGCTCGACGAGGACAACGTCATCGCACCGGTCGACATCATCAATCACACGGCTGCCTACTTCAAGCTCACGGTCGACGACCTCTACGGGTCGTCCCGCTCGCAGGCCGTCGCGACCGCGCGTCAGATCGCGATGTATCTGTGCCGCGAGCTCACCAACCTCTCCCTCCCGAAGATCGGGCAGCTGTTCGGCAACCGCGACCACACCACGGTCATGTACGCGAACAAGAAGATCAGCGAGCTCATGAAGGAGCGCCGGTCGATCTACAACCAGGTCACCGAGCTCACGAGCCGCATCAAGCAGAACAACCGCTACAGCTGAGCGCGAGTCGCACCCACCGCTGCGTGGTGACGTTCCGTGGCGCCGCCAGGGCACTCGAGCGACTTTTCGCACACTGGGGACAGCCTGTGGATAACTCCGTCGTGAATGGGGAGCGATTGTTGAATGACAGCTCCAGCCTGTGGGGTCACGCCCTGCGTCACCCGGCCGAGTGCACGGATTCCCGGTCCCGTTCCCACCACTCCTCCACAAGTTACACACATGTGGTTCAGCCAGCCCCCGCGGACTCCGCAGGGTTATCCACACTGTGCACAGCGGTTAACACTGTTGTTCTTGTTTCTCTCTGATGACATGACGATGGATAACTTTTCCCCGCCCGCCGAACGACACACCTGCTGTGCCAGTATGGGAGGCCCGGGATTCCGGTGAGGGACGACCGAGAGGCAGCCGCGTGAAGTTCCAGGTCAATCGCGACGTTCTGAGCGACGCCGTGTCGTTCGCCGTCAAGCTCCTTCCCCAGCGCACCACGCTTCCGATCCTCAGTGGTGTTCTCGTGCGGGCCGAGAACGGCACCGTCACCCTCTCGTCGTTCGACTACGAGGTCTCGGCGCAGACGACGATCTCCGCCGACGTCACCGAGGAGGGCACGGTTCTGGTGTCGGGCCGGCTGCTCGCCGACATCGCCTCGCGCCTTCCCGCCGCGCCCGTGGAGTTCGTCACCACCGAGTCCAAGATCGCGGTCACGTGCGGTTCGGCGCGCTTCACGCTCTCGAGCATGCCGGTCGAGGAGTACCCGAGCCTGCCCAGCGTCGACGGACCGAGCGGCATGCTGCCCGGAGAGGACTTCTCCGATGCCGTCGGTCAGGTCGCCGTCGCCGCCTCGCGGGATGACGTCACCCCCGTCATCACCGGAGTCCAGCTGGAGATCGTCGAGAACCGGCTCTCCCTCGTCGCCACCGATCGCTACCGGGTCGCCGTGCGCGAGATCGACTGGGAGTCGACTGCCGTCGAGGTCGGCGTCACCGCTCTCGTACCCTCGCGCACGCTCTCGGAGATCGGCAAGATCTTCGCCCACAGCTCGGCCGTGACGGTCACGATCGTCACGGGCGGAGACCGCGAGCTCATCGCCTTCTCCGCCGACAAGAAGACGGTCACCTCGCTCCTCATCAAGGGCAACTTCCCGCCCGTCAAGCGACTCTTCCCCGAGACGGTCGAGAACTACGCCGTCATGAACACCGCGGAGCTCGTCGAAGCCACACGCCGCGTCGCCCTCGTGCTCGAGCGCGACGCAGCGCTGCGGTACTCATTCAGCGACGACGGACTGACCCTGGAGGCCATCGGCTCGGAGAACGCTCAGGCTTCCGAGACCATCGACGCGCACGTGACGGGCGGCGAGACCACCGTCTCCCTCAAGCCGCAGTTCCTCATCGATGGGCTGGCCGCGGTGCACAGCGAGTTCGTGCGCCTGTCGTTCACGAAGACCGACAACCCCAACAAGCCAGGCCCGGTTCTCATCACGAGCCAGTCGTCGAAGGATCAGCCCGGGTCGGACAACTACCGCTACCTCCTGCAGCCGAACCTGCTTCTGCGCTGAGTCGCGTGCACGTCACGCACCTCACGCTCGTCGACTTCCGCAACTACGCGCGGGCCGACGTCGAGCTCTCCCCAGGCACGACGCTGTTCGTGGGCCGCAACGGGCAGGGCAAGACGAACCTTGTCGAGGCCATCGGCTATCTGAGCACCGTCTCCTCTCACCGGGTGTCGACCGATCAGGCTCTCGTGCGGGCAGGACAGGAGTCGGCGATCGTGCGCATGCGGGTGCAGCACGAGGAGCGTGCGCTCGTGATCGAGCTGCAGCTCAACCGCGCGGGAGCCAACAGGGCCCAGGTGAACCGGGGCGCGATTCGCACGAGAGAGCTGCCGAGGTACTTCGCGAGCGTGCTCTTCGCCCCCGAAGATCTCTCGCTCGTGCGCGGTGAGCCGTCCGGTCGCCGCGCCTACCTCGACGCGCTCGTCGTGCAGCGATCGCCGCGCTTCGCGGGTGTCATCTCCGACTACGAGAGAGTCGTGCGGCAGCGCAACTCCCTCCTGAAATCGGCTCGAGCCTCGCGACTGCCCGCCGATTCGCTCACGACGCTCGATGTGTGGGACGACCGTCTCGTGGAGCTCGGCACCGAGCTCATGGTCGCGCGGCACGAGTTGGTCGAGCAGCTGCGGCCGCGAATCTTGCAGGCATACCGGGCGGTCGCCGGCGATGAGCACGACACCGGTGTGAGCATCCAGCGCAGCATCGATGCGGATGCTCCGCTCGAGGCCGCCGCGGCCCTCACCGTCGATGCGGCCGGGGCCGGGGGAGACCCGGCGATCGTGGCCGCCGCCTTCCGCGACCGTCTCGCGGCTCGGCGTCGCGACGAACTCGACCGCGCCGTGACGCTCGTCGGGCCGCACCGCGACGACCTCGTGCTCGATCTCAACGGGCTGCCCGCGCGCGGGTACGCGAGTCACGGGGAGAGCTGGTCGTTCGCGCTCGCCCTCAAGCTCGCCTCGGCTGAGGTGCTGCGTGTCGACGCCGTCGCGGGTGACCCCGTGCTCGTGCTCGACGATGTCTTCGCCGAGCTCGATGAAGGGCGCCGCGAGCGTCTCGCCGACGCGATCGTCGACTACGAGCAAGTGCTCATCACCGCCGCCGTCGGCCGCGATGTGCCGGAGCAGCTGCGCGCCACCACGGTCCGCATCGCAGCCGGCGCGATCGTGGAGCCCGACACCGAGGCGGCCCCGCAGGAGGGCCCGGTATCCGGGGCGCGCCATGAGTGACGACTCCTCGCCTCCTGAATCCGAGGCCAGTGCCGTCTACCGGCGCATGCGGCGCGTCTTCGGCGACCCGTCGATGCGCTCGTCGGATGCTCGCAAGCGCGCGGCGGGGGCGCGCACGCGCGGTGCGTCGTCACCGTTCGGGGCGGGGCGCGACCCCGCCGGCCTCGACGACGTCATCGACTCGCTCACGCGCGTGATGGGGTGGACCTCCCCCCTCGCTCGCGGCGAGCTGCTCTCCGCATGGTCGAGCATCGTGGGAGAGGACGTCGCGGCGCGGTCGCAGCCCGTGGGCATCGAGGAGGGTGTGCTGAGCATCCAGTGCGATTCGACCGCGTGGGCGACCCAACTGCGCATGATGCAGGGCGATATCCTGACCTCGATCGTGCGCACGTTCCCCGACGCAGGCGTCGCGAGCGTGCGGATTCTGGGGCCGGGCGCGCCCAGCTGGAAGCGCGGCCCACGGTCAGTGCCCGGTCGTGGCCCACGGGACACGTACGGCTAGGAAGGCGAATCACTCCACCACAGCGTCGAAATCTCCCCAGAGGGCCTTTCTGGCGCCTCTGAGCACGCGTTTCTTGGTAGGATGGACACGTCGTCGGGGACCCAATTCTTGGGCCCGTGATCGGCCACCACGATCGACTCGGCGGGAGCACCCACACGCACATGACAGCCTCGACTTCGCACTCGGACAACGGATACGGCGCCGGCGACATCCAGGTACTCGAGGGGCTCGAGGCGGTACGCAAGCGCCCGGGCATGTACATCGGGTCCACGGGCCCGCGCGGTCTGCACCACCTCGTGTACGAGATCGTCGACAACTCCGTCGACGAGGCCCTCGCCGGCCACTGCGACACGATTCACATCACGCTGCTCGAGAACGGCGGTGTGCAGGTCATCGACAACGGCCGCGGCATCCCCGTCGACGAGCACCCGATCGAGAAGCGGTCGACCGTCGAGGTCGTCCTGACGATCCTCCACGCGGGCGGCAAGTTCGGCGGCAGCGGCTACGCCGTCTCGGGCGGCCTCCACGGCGTCGGCAGCTCCGTCGTCAACGCGCTCTCCTCGCGTCTCCAGGTCGAAGTGCGGCGCCAGGGCTCGATCTGGCGGCAGAGCTATCAGCACGGTGTTCCGGATGCCCCGCTCGCGCAGGGCGAGGCGACGACCGAGACCGGCACGACCATCACGTTCTGGCCGAACGACGAGATCTTCGAGACCGTGCAGTTCGACTGGGACACCCTGCGCACGCGCTTCCAGCAGATGGCCTTCCTCAACAAGGGTCTCCGCATCACCATCACCGACGAGCGCGTCGCGACCGAGGGCGAGACGATCGTCGCCAAGGAAGCGGGCGACGAGCCCCTGCGCGAGGAGTTCTACTACGAGCAGGGCCTCGTGGACTACGTCGAGTTCCTCAACTCGGCGAAGAAGACCGAGGTCGTGCACCCCGAGATCATCTCCTTCGAGTCGGAGGACACCGAGCGCCGCATCGCGCTCGAGGTCGCCATGCAGTGGACCAACGGCTACAGCGAGTCGGTCCACACCTACGCGAACACCATCAACACGCACGAGGGCGGCACCCACGAAGAGGGCTTCCGCGCTGCACTCACCACCCTCGTCAACCGCTATGCGCGGGAGAAGGGCATCCTCAAGGAGAAGGACGAGAACCTCTCAGGCGACGATGTGCGCGAAGGCCTCACCGCCGTCATCTCGATCAAGCTCGGCGAGCCGCAGTTCGAGGGCCAGACGAAGACCAAGCTCGGCAACACCGAGGCGAAGTCGTTCGTGCAGAAGGTCACGGGCGAGCACCTCTCCGACTGGTTCGAGCGCAACCCCGTGCAGGGCAAGGACGTCATCCGCAAGGCCATGCAGGCCGCGGCCGCGCGGCTCGCGGCGCGCAAGGCGCGCGAGCAGACTCGACGCAAGGGCCTGCTCGAGTCGGGCGGCATGCCCGGCAAGCTCAAGGACTGCCAGTCGAAAGACCCCTCGCTCAGCGAGATCTTCATCGTCGAGGGCGACTCCGCCGGCGGCTCGGCCGTGCAGGGGCGCAACCCCGAGACGCAGGCGATCCTGCCGCTGCGCGGCAAGATCCTCAACGTCGAGAAGGCGCGCCTCGATCGCGCGCTCGGCAACGCCGAGGTGCAGGCCATGATCACCGCCTTCGGCGCGGGCATCGGCGAAGACTTCGACCCCGACAAGGTGCGGTACCACAAGATCGTGCTCATGGCCGATGCCGACGTCGACGGCCAGCACATCACGACGCTCCTCCTGACGCTGCTCTTCCGCTACATGAGGCCGCTCATCGACCTCGGCTACGTGTACCTCGCGCAACCACCCCTGTACCGCCTCAAATGGACCAACGCCGATCACGAGTACGTGTTCAGCGACCGTGAGCGCGACGTTCTCATGGAATCAGGGCTGGCGAGCGGCAAGCGCATCCCGAAGGACAACGGGGTGCAGCGCTACAAGGGCCTCGGCGAGATGAACCACCAGGAGCTGTGGGACACGACGATGAACCCCGTCAGCCGCACCCTCCTGCAGGTCACGCTCGACGACGCGGCCATGGCCGACGCCGTGTTCTCCACCCTCATGGGCGAGGACGTCGAGTCTCGCCGCACCTTCATCCAGCAGAACGCGAAGGACGTGCGGTTCTTGGACATCTGACCGCGCCGCGCGTGATCGACCAGCGCGAACGGGCACCCCCACTCCACCACCACCGAAGGCAGCAGCATCATGGCAGACGACAGCACCGGCACCGGGCCGATCGACGCTGAGGCGACCGAACCCATCGACTACGGCCCCGGCGGTCGGGTCAACCAGGTCGACCTGCAGCTCGAGATGCAGCGCTCGTACCTCGACTACGCGATGAGCGTCATCGTCGGGCGTGCCCTGCCCGACGTGCGCGACGGCCTCAAGCCCGTTCACCGTCGCGTGCTCTACGCCATGTTCGACGGAGGCTACCGGCCCGACAAGGCCTTCTCGAAGTGCTCGCGCGTCGTCGGCGACGTCATGGGCCAGTTCCACCCGCACGGCGACTCGGCGATCTACGACGCGCTCGTGCGCCTCGTCCAGCCGTGGTCGATGCGGTACCCGCTCGCCGCCGGGCAGGGCAACTTCGGCTCCCCCGGCAACGACGGCGCCGCCGCCCCGCGGTACACCGAGACCAAGATGGCCCCGCTCGCCATGGAGATGGTGCGGGACATCGAGGAAGACACCGTCGACTTCCAGGACAACTACGACGGCCGCACGCGCGAGCCGAGCATCCTGCCCTCGCGGTTCCCCAACCTGCTCGTCAACGGCTCCGTCGGCATCGCGGTGGGCATGGCCACCAACATCCCACCCCACAACCTGCGCGAAGTCGCCTCGGCGGCGCTGTGGCACCTCGAGAACCCGGAGGCCGACCGCGAAGAGCTGCTCGAGGCGATCCTGCAGCGCGTCAAGGGCCCCGACTTCCCGACCGGCGCGCAGATCCTCGGAGTCAAGGGCATTCAGGACGCCTACCGCACGGGTCGCGGCTCCATCACGATGCGCGCCGTCGTCACGGTCGAGGAGATCCAGGGGCGCACGTGCCTCGTCATCACCGAGCTGCCGTACCAGGTCAACCCCGACAACCTCGCGATCAAGGTCGCCGACCTCGTCAAGGAGGGCAAGCTCGCCGGCATCGCCGACATCCGCGACGAGTCCTCAGGCCGCACCGGCCAGCGCCTCGTCATCGTTCTCAAGCGCGACGCCGTGGCGAAGGTCGTGCTCAACAACCTCTACAAGCACACGCAGCTGCAGGACAACTTCGGCGCCAACATGCTCGCGATCGTCGACGGTGTGCCGCGCACCCTGCCGATCGACGGGTTCATCCGCCACTGGGTGACCCACCAGATCGAGGTCATCGTGCGGCGCACCGCGTTCCGCCTCGCGAAGGCGGAGGCGGACGCCCACATCCTGCGCGGGTACCTCAAAGCACTGGATGCTCTCGACGAGGTCATCGCTCTCATCCGACGCTCGCAGACCACCGAGGAGGCGCGCGACGGGCTCATGCAGCTCCTCAGCGTCGACGAGCTGCAGGCCACCGCCATCCTCAACCTGCAGCTGCGCCGCCTCGCCGCGCTCGAACGGCAGAAGATCCAGGAGCAGGCGGAGGAGCTTGAGCGGCTCATCGCCGACTACCAGAGCATCCTCGCGAGCCCGGAGCGGCAGCGCACGATCGTCGGCGAGGAGCTCACCGAGATCGTCGACAAGTACGGTGATGATCGGCGCACCGAGATCATGTTCGGGTTCGACGGCGACATGAGCGTGGAAGACCTCATCCCCGTCGAGGAGATGGTCGTCACCGTCACGCGCGGCGGCTACATCAAGCGCACCCGCAGCGACAACTACCGACCCCAGCACCGCGGCGGCAAGGGAGTGCGCGGAGCGCAGCTTCGCGCCGACGACGTCGTCGAGCACTTCTTCGTCACGACCACGCACCACTGGCTGCTGTTCTTCACGACCACGGGGCGCGTCTACCGGCTCAAGACGTACGAGATCCAGGAGGGCAGCCGGGACGCCAAGGGTCAGCACGTCGCCAACCTGCTCGCCCTGCAGCCGGACGAGCAGATCGCCCAGATCCTCGACATCCGCGACTACTCCGTCGCCCAGCACCTCGTGCTCGCCACGCGCAAGGGGCTCGTCAAGAAGACAGCGCTCACCGAGTACGACACCAACCGCACAGGCGGCATCATCGCCGTCAATCTGCGCGAAGGCGACGAGCTCGTGTCAGCCATGCTCGCCGACGAGTCCGACGACATCCTCCTCGTCTCACGACTGGGCATGTCGCTCCGGTTCACCGGCGACGACAGCGCGCTGCGGCCCATGGGGCGCTCCACCTCAGGCGTCACCGGAATGAAGTTCCGTCCAGGCGACGAACTGCTCGCGGCCGCCGTCGTCGGCGACCGCGGCTACGTCTTCGTCGTCACCGGTGGCGGGTACGCCAAGCGCACCGCCGTCGACCAGTACCGCATCCAGCAGCGTGGCGGGCTCGGCATCAAGGTCGCCAAGCTCAACGACGACCGCGGAGCCCTCGCCGGCGCACTCATCGTCTCCGAAGACGACGAAGTGCTCGTGGTTCTCCAAAACGGCAAGGTGGTACGCTCTGCCGTGGCTGAGGTGCCTGCCAAGGGGCGCGACACCATGGGAGTCGTGTTCGCTCGGCCGGACGACGACGACCGCATCATCGCCATCGCTCGCAACAGCGAGCGCCATCTGGTGGATCCCGATGCCGACACGGCGACGGAAGCCGATACTGACAATGCCGCTCCGGCCGCGACCGCGACCGAGGCCGGGAAGGACCACAGCTCGTGAGTACAGTCGCCGAGAAGCTGCAGCGCAAGTCGCAGCGCAGCGCCCCCGTCAAGCAGGTGCGCCTCAAGCTCGTCTACATCGACTTCTGGTCGGCGGTGAAGCTCTCCTTCCTCGTCGCCATCTGCCTGTCGATCGCGCTCCTCATCACGACCCTCATGATCTGGGTCGTGCTCTCCTCGCTCGGCATCATCAACGACGTCGACGCGCTCTTCGCTGAGATCCTCGGGGAAGACGCCCTGAGTCTCGCCGAGATCCTCTCCCTCGGGCAGGTCATGTTCTTCGCGAGCATCGTCGCCGTGCTGAACGCCGTCGGCGGCACCGTGCTCGGCGCCGTGAGCGCCCTCATCTACAACCTCAGCGTGAAGCTCACCGGCGGCCTGCTCGTCGGATTCACCAACAACTGAACGACCCTCCCCGCATCGCACCACCGCGAATTGGGGGAGGGTGACCGGGTGCTGTACAGTCGTATCCGGTCTCACGGGGATATAGCTCAGGCGGTTAGAGCGCTTCGCTGATAACGAAGAGGTCCGAGGTTCAAGTCCTCGTATCCCCACGCATTCTCTGTCACGCCGCCGCTCCTGCGGCGTGACGTCGCCTCCGCGAGGCGCGTGCGAACGCCTCGCTTCGCGAATCGGCGCCCACGGGCCGACGCGAGCGGCGCGACAGGTTCGCTAAACTGAAGACCTCGGGGCCTTAGCTCAATTGGTAGAGCGCCTGCTTTGCAAGCAGGAGGTCAGGAGTTCGATTCTCCTAGGCTCCACGGTGTGATGAGTCGCGACATAGGTCTCATCTGAGTCGCGACATGGGTCTCATCTGCTCGGCCATCGGCCGGCGCTTTTGGTCGTGTTGCGCCAGTAGCTGCGTGTGGGGTCGATGGTGTTGCGGGCGATGATCTCGCCGGTGTCGAGGTGGACGACGGTGACGGTGGTGTCGTCGATGAGGGCCAGGATGCGTTTGCGTCGGTGCTCGACGCCGATGCCGAGGTGGTGCATGCGTCCGGCGCGGCGCAGGCTCACTTTTCCGTCGTCGGCGACGTGGTCGTATCGAACCCGGTAGTGGGGTTCTGCCGTGGTGGTCGCTGGGGTGGCTTTGGCGGTGGCTCGGTAGGCGGTGGCGGGAGTGGCGCGGTCGTTGGCTCGGTGCGGGCGGCGCTCGTTGTAGTGGTCGCGGAATCTGTCGAGCTGGCGTTGCAGGTCGCTGATCGTGTCGGCGGGGGGCTGCTTGGCCAGCCACCGCTTCAGGGTCTGATGGAACCGTTCGATTTTGCCTTGCGTTTGGGGGTGGGAGGCGGAGCCGTTCTTCTGCCTCACCCCTTGCAGGGCCAGGACGTATTCGAAGGCGTTCTTGCCGCCGGTGAAGCGGGAGGTGAAGACGCTGCCGTTGTCGGTCAGGGTGGAGGCGGGGGTGCCGTGCAGGTCGGTGACGCGCAGGAAGTCGCTCACGACCAGGTCGCCGGTGACGCGGCTGGCTGCGGTGCAGCCTAGGAGGTAGCGGGAGTGGTCATCGAGCCAGTTCAGGATCTCCACGTCGGTTCCATCGGCCAGGCGCCAGTGGGTGAAGTCGGACTGCCACGTCTCGTTGGGTTGGGCTGCTTGGAAGCGTAGGTAGGAGCTGCGGGGTCTCTTGCGCGGCTCGGGGGTGATGAGGCCGGCAGTGTGCAGGATGCGACGGATCGTCGATGTCGACGGTGGCCGGTGGCCTTCACGCTCCAGATGCCAGGCGATGGTCAGTGGGCCGGCATCGAGTCCTTGCGCGGTCAGCTCACGCCGCAGTTCCACGACGCGCTCGCGCACTAACTGGCTGGTCGAGGTCGGGTTGGAGTGGGGTCGTCGTGGCCGTGGGTCGACGGCGTCCAACCCGTTGTCGCGGTAGCGGGCCAGGAGGCGGTGTATGTGGCGTCGGGATACCCCGTAGCGTTCGGCGGCGGCGCTGATGGTGAGCTCGTTCGCGATGATCTTCAGGACCACGACCCGGTTCTTCGACATGAGGGCGACTGTGACCTATGTCGCGACTCACCAGGGACCTATCAAGTGGGACCTATGTCGTGAACTCGGACATCCTAGGCTCCACGGTATTTTCTGTCACGCCGCCGCTCCTGCGGCGTGACGTCGCTTCCGCGAGGCGCGTGCGAGCGCCTCGCTTCGCGGTGCAGCTCACCACACTGTGGCACAGCGCGCTCAAGCTCGACGCGCGACCGCATGCCTTGCGGTGCACAGGGGGTGCTCACGGAGGGGTGCGAGCATGGGGCGCGAGCCCGAGAGGGGCTCCCGGACGAGGCATCCCGTACCCGGACAGCGACAAGACGGGTCGAGGAGGCTGCGTCATGTCGTGGATCATTCTGGTGGCATCGGGGATGCTCGAAGCCGTGTGGGCGACCGCCCTCGGCGCATCGAAGGGCTTCACGCGTGTCGGGCCGACCGTCGTGTTCGGCGTCGCCCTCGCCCTCAGCATGGCGGGGCTGGCCTACGCGATGCGCGAGATACCGACGGGCACGGCCTACGCCGTGTGGGTGGGCATCGGGGCCGGTCTCACGATCATCTGGGCGATGCTCACGGGAGCGGAGACCGCCTCGGTCGTCAAGATCCTGCTCGTGCTCGGCATCGTCGCGTGCGTCGTCGGGCTCAAACTGGTGAGCGACGCCGAAGCCTGAGGCCCGGGGCCGCGCCGTCCCACGCAGGGCACGGGGAACCCAGCGCTCAGGGAACGCAGAAGCGGTGCCGCCCCGAAGGGCGGCACCGCTCGTCGTGCAGCAAGACTCAGGACTGGGCGGAGGTCTCCACCGGAAGATCGTCGTCCTCGGCCTCGACCCACAGGTCGTCGTCGGCGCGCAGCGTCTGCCACGCGGCGTAGGCGACACCGGCCGCGGCGACGACGCCGAGCCCGATGAGGATGTAGGTGCCGGGGCCGGGCTTGGGCTTGACCTCGATGAGTCCGACGCGCTGGCCGGCCCTGGTCGCGAGCTCGCGTCCGGACGCCGAAGCCGACTTGAGAGCATCCCGAAGCTGCTTGTTGCGCGCGATGTCGAGAACCGCGATCGCCGACCCGAGCGCCCCGGAGACGGCGGGAAGGACGTCGTCGGTGAACGTGGAGCGGGTCGCACTCGCGGCGGACCGCACCGAGCCGACGCCGGCGTCGATGCCCGGCTGGATGCGCTTCTCGTAGGCGCTCTTCACGCGGGGTGCGACGTCATCGCGGGCGACGGTCGCCGCCTCGCGGCTCGCGGCCCGCAGAACCTTCGCGGCGTGGTCGAGAACCTCGCGCTGCTCGCTCCAGACATCCGAGGCTGACCCGCGGAGCTTCTTGATCTCGCGACGGCGCTTGCGTGACAGTCCCATAGTCCTCATCCTCCAGCAGGTGGCGATCGGTGACCCGTCCATCCTGGCACTGATGCGGGAGGCTCCCCAACGGCACAGACCGAATGCTCAGGAATCACCCCGAGTGGAGCGTGGAACAATAGGTGTCATGACGATCCACACCGCTGTCGCGACCATCCACACCAACCATGGCGACATCGTCGTCAACCTCTACGGCAACCACGCGCCCAAGACCGTGGACAACTTCGTCGGCCTCGCAACGGGTGCGCGGGAGTGGACCCATCCGCAGACCGGCCAGGCGACGACCGAGCCGCTCTACAACGGCGTGATCTTCCACCGCATCATCACCGACTTCATGCTGCAGGGCGGCGACCCGCTCGGCCAGGGCATCGGCGGCCCCGGCTACGAGTTCGACGACGAGATCCACCCCGAGCTGCAGTTCACCGAGCCCTACCTGCTCGCCATGGCGAACGCCGGCAAGCGCGGCGGCCGCGGCACCAACGGCTCGCAGTTCTTCATCACGACGGTGCCGACTCCGTGGCTCAACGGCAACCACACCATCTTCGGTGCCGTCGCCGACGACGCCTCGCGCAAGGTCGTCGACGCCATCGAGGCCGTGCCCACCGGCGCTGGCGACAAGCCCCTCGAGGACGTCGTCATCTCGAGCATCGAGGTGGCGCAGGCCGCGTGAGCGACCCGGGCGCCGCGACCGGCGCGACGGTCTGCTATCGGCACGCCGAGCGGCGCAGCCTGATCCGCTGCCAGCGCTGCGGTCGACCCATCTGCCCGGAGTGCCAGACGCCGGCTCCCGTCGGCGTCCACTGCCCCGAGTGCCGTGCGGCCGCGGCCGCGACGGCTCCGCGTCGTCCCTCGCGCCTCGTGCGCGCCTTCCGACGCGGCAGCAGCGTTCCCGTCGTGACCTACACGATCATCACCGTCACGATCGCCGCGTTCCTGCTGCAGTGGCTCACCCAAGGGCTGCTGACGCAGGCGTTCGCCTACTACCCGCCTCTCACCGTGCAGGAGCCGTGGCGAATGCTCACCGTCGCGCTCGTGCACAGCGAGCGCTCGGTCTTCCACATCCTCGTGAACATGTACTCGCTGTTCGTGCTGGGCTCCCTGCTGGAGCGCCTCATCGGACGATCGCGGTTCCTCGCGGTCTACGGCCTCTCCATCCTCGGCGGGTCGGTGGCCGTGCTGTGGCTCGCGCCCGACTCGGTCGTGGTCGGCGCCTCCGGCGGCATCTTCGGGCTGCTGGGCGCCTTCTTCGTGATCCAGCGTCGACTGGGCGGGGGGAGCATCCAGCTCGTCGCCCTCATCGTCATCAACCTGGGGCTCGGCTTCGTCATCCCGGGCGTCTCGTGGCAGGCCCACGTCGGCGGTCTCGTCGTCGGGGCGCTGACGGCGCTCGTGCTGCTGCGCACCAGACGGGCTGATCAGCAGAGGCGTCAGGCTCTGCTGCTCGCTGGCGTCGGCGCGGTCCTCGTGCTCACCACAGCGGCACGGTTCACCCTCGTCTGACGCGGCCGCTCGCGACGTGAGGGAAAGTTATCCACACCTGATTCCACACTGGGGATAATCACAGACGTGTAGTTCCACCCCCGCTCGGGGGACAGGGTCGGAGAAGGCCCGATCAGCGCCAGCGTGTCGTCATGAGGAAGCCGATGAACATGATGCCGAAGCCCACCATGATGTTCCACGGGCCGATGCTCGGCACGGGCCAGGAGCTCTGGCTCACGTAGTAGACGAGAATCCAGACAAGGCCCACGAGCATGAAGCCGAACATGACCGGCTTGAACCACACCGGGTTCGGGGTGTCCTTGCTGCTCGGAGTGGGCGTGTTCTCGGAGTCGCTCGTCGTCCTGGCCATGGGGCGATTCTAGCCCGACCCGCCACCCCAGCACCTCCGCCTACAATGAGCGCGTGGCCAGGACCAAGAAGTCGAGGACGCCCGTGAGCATCACGGGCGTCCTCGGCGAGCTCCTCATCACCGCCGGAGTGCTCGTCATGCTCTTCCTCGGCTGGTACGTCTGGCTCAACGACATCGTGACCGGCTCGGAGCAGCAGGGCGCCGCCGTGGACGTGCAGCGCGAGCTGCAGCAGGAGTGGGAGGACGACCTCGCCGCGCAGCCCGAGCCCGAGTCCGAGGAGACGACCGAGCCGGGCGCCCCGCTTGACCCGCCCGTCGCCGTCGCGGGTGCTGAGGGAGAGCGCTGGGGCGCGCTCATCGTGCCGCGCTTCGGCGACGACTACGTGCGGGCCATCGGCGAAGGCGTCGACCCGGCGACCGTGCTCAACAGTCGCACGCTCGGCGTGGGGCACTACGCCGAGACGCAGATGCCGGGCGAGCTCGGCAACGTGGCCCTCGCCGCCCACCGCAACACCTGGGGCGGCGCCTTCAGCGAGGTGGGCGAGCTGCAGCTCGGCGACAACCTCTACGTCGAGACGCGCGACGGCTGGTACCAGTACGGCTTCCGCGGGCTCGAGTACGTCTGGCCGAGCGGCGTCGACGTGCTGCTGCCCGTGCCGCAGGCTCCGCAGGTCGAGCCTGGGGAGCACATCCTGACCCTGACCACGTGCAACCCGCGCTTCTCGACGGCGGAACGCATGATCGCCTACGCCGTGCTCGAGGACTGGCACCCGCGCTCGGGTGGCGCCCCCGCGGAGATCTCCGGACTCGTCGAAGCGTCGAGCCGATAGGCACGAGAGGAACCTCATGTACGCAGCACTCTGGCGGGTACTCCCTGGCCCGCTCGCCGTGCGGGTGCTCATCGTGCTCGTGCTCGTGGCGAGCATCCTCATCGCTCTCGTGACATGGGTCTTCCCCTGGATCGCGGAGACCTTCCTTCAGCAGGAGTCCGTCGTGGAGTCGATGTCGTGAGGGTTCTCGTCATCGACAACTACGACAGCTTCGTCTACACCCTCGATGGGTATCTGCAGCAGCTCGGTGCGCACACCACGGTCGTGCGCAACGATGTGGTCGACGCCGATCAGGTCGCCGAGCTGATCGGCGGCTACGACGCGGTGCTGCTCTCACCCGGACCCGGCAACCCCGCTTCGGCCGGCATCTCGATCCCGGTAGTCCATGCGGCGATCGCCTCGGACATCCCGCTCCTGGGCGTGTGCCTCGGGCACCAGGCCATCGCCGAAGCCCTGGGCGGGGTCGTGACCCACGCCGAGGAACTCATGCACGGCAAGACGTCGCTCATCGATCACGATGACAGCCCCTTCTTCGCGGGTGTGCCGCAGTCGTTCCGCGCGACGCGCTATCACAGCCTCGCGATCGTCGAGGGAACCGTGCCCGAATCGCTCGTCATCACGGCGCGCACCCCCGGCGGGGTCATCATGGGTGTGCGACACCGCGCCGCACGCGTGCACGGCGTGCAGTTCCACCCCGAGTCGGTGCTCACCGAGGGCGGCTATCGGATGCTCGGCAACTGGCTCGCGGAAGCCGGACTCGTGGAGGCCGCCGTGACCGCGCGCGGCCTCACGCCGCTCGTGAGCTCAGCCACTCTCGGGGACTGAGCGGCCTCGCGCTCGCCCCGACGCTCCTAGTCGTCTTCGGCGGAGCCGTTGCAGTACCGCAGGGTGACCGCGGAGTTCTGCGGATGATCGCCGGGCGCGAGCGACTGGCCGGTGACCGTTTGGCCCGTGCAACTGGCATCGCCCTGCACCGTCACGCTCAACTGCAGCGCGCTCATCTGCGACGTCGCCTCGCCGATCGTCTCGCCGCGCACGTCCGGCACGGTCACGAGGCCGTTCGAGATCACGAGGTTGACGGAGTCGCCCTCCCGCAGCTCTGCTCCGAACTCCGGGTCGGTGCGGATCACGACGTCGGGCCTCACGTTCGGCGAGTTCTCGCTCGCGACGGTACCGACGACGAGACCGCTCGCCTCCAGCTCGGCCTCCGCTTGCTCGAGCGTGAGAAGGGTGAGGCTCGGCACGTCGACGAGCGGGGCACCCGAGGAGACGTACACCTCGATGTCCTGGCCAGGGCCCACCGCGATGCCCGCCGGCGGCTCGGTGCGGAGGATCTGACCCTCAGGGATGTCGGGGGTCGACTCGGTGAACGGCACCGGCTCGAGGCCGAGGTCGATGAGCTCCTGGGCGCCGTCCTCGTACTGCTGGCCGACGAGTTCGGGCACCTCGATCGCGACCGAGTTCGTGAGCGGCGTCTGCTCGAGGTTGAAGACCCAGTAGAGCACGGCCGCGATGATGACGATCATGACGGCGATGCCCGACCAGATCCAGGCGACGGGGGGTCGTGTCTGGCTGCGGCTGCGGCGCTCCTCGTCGTCGACGCTCAGCTGCCGCATGGCCGACTCGGTGCTCGCCGTCGCCTGCGGGTTGACGCCGAACAGGGTGGCGCTGAAGTCGGGACCGCTCTCCGGTCGCATGACGGGAGCGCTGCCGCCGAGAGCGGCCGCCACCTCCGTGCGGAACTCGGCCGCTGACTGGAACCGCGTGAAGCGGTCTTTGGAGAGCGCATGCATGACGACGGCGTCGAGCGCGGGAGTCACCTGCGGCGCGAGAGTGCTCGGCGCGACGGGCGGCTCGCTCACGTGCTGATAGGCGACGGCGACGGGAGAATCCCCTTGGAAGGGAGGACGCCCCGTCAGCATCTCGAAGAGCACGACACCGGTCGAGTACAGGTCAGTGCGGGCATCGACGGTCTCGCCGCGCGCCTGCTCGGGCGAGAAGTACTGCGCCGTGCCCAGGATGCTGCTGGTCTGCGCGACTGTCGCCGCCGAGTCGGAGATCGCGCGAGCGATGCCGAAGTCCATGACCTTCACCTGCCCGGTGGGGGTCACCATGATGTTGCCCGGCTTGATGTCACGGTGCACGACGCCGGCGCGGTGCGAGTACTCGAGCGCCGTGAGCACTCCCTCGATGATGCGTGCGGCTTCGGCGACCGGCAGCGGGCCGTCGGCGATGATGTCCTTCAGCAGGCGGCCCTCGACGTGCTCCATGACGATGAACGGAACGACCGTCTCGCCGGTGCCCGACTCGGTGACGACCTCCTCGCCCGCGTCGAAGACGCGCACGATCGTGGGGTGCGCCATGCGCGCGGCGGCCTGAGCCTCCTGGCGGAAGCGCGTGCGGAAGACGGGGTCGCTCGCGAGGGCGGACTTCAGCAGCTTGACGGCGACGCGTCGACCGAGCTTGGCGTCTGTCGCCACATGCACGTCGGACATGCCGCCTCGGCCGATGAGGGCCCCCAGCTCGTAGCGACCCGCGAGAACCCGCGAACCCTGCGCGACATCGTCCATCGTCACCGTATCCTCACTGCTGCGTCTGACTCGATCACAGTGTAGGTGGTCGCGGTGCGCGACCACCCGGTGATCGGGTGGAGGGCTCTCACTCCTCGGCGATGGGAACGGCGAGCTCTGCGGAGCGCTCGGACTGCAGCGAGCCGCACTGCGCCACGTAGGTCACGCGCAACTGGCCGCTGTCGGCGAGGGTCACGACGAGACTCGTGGTGGAGGCGGGGAGCGGGTTGCCCTGCGCGGGGGTTCCGCCGACGATCGTGACGTTGTACGCCTCGAGGCTGTAGCCGGCGGGGCAGTCCGAGTACGCGGGCCAGCTGAGAGTGACGTCGCTCCCCGCGGGGTACGGCCCCTCGCCCGGTGCGATCGCGAGATTGCTCGGTGCGGGAGGGGTCGGGATGTCCGTGTAGAAGTACACGGTGAGGAGCGTGCCCGTCTGCACCTCGCCTCGGATCGGCGTCGTGCGGTAGGAGAGCCCCTGCTGCTCCCGGCTCGGGGCGATGTTGCCGTCGACCTCCTCGATGCGCAGGTCGAGGCGCGCCGCCTTCTCCTGCACCTGCGCGCGCGTGAGGTCCACCCACTCCTCCTCGACGATGAGCACGGTCTCGACCGTCGGGGGGGGAGACGGGGTCTCGACCTCGGTCGGCTCGACGCTCGTCGTCTCGGTCGGCACGGGAGCGGGCTCGTTCGGCTCGGCGAAGACAGCGATGAGCACGCCGACGAGGGCGAGCAGCAGCACGCTCGAGAGGGCGACGAGGGGCCACGTCCACGGGCTGCGCTGAGTGGGGGCCGGCTGAGTGTCGGTCGTGCTCGCCGCCGCGCCGCCCATGCTCGGCAGCACTCTCGTGGCGTCCTCCGACCCGACCGCCCCGAGAACCTGCGTCGCCTGGGTGGTCGCGCCGCCCGTGATGGCGGGTACGATCGCGGCCGCTGCGCCGACATCGCCACGGCGCAGGGCCTGCGCGGCGCGGGCGAAGGCCTGCGCCGATGCGGGGCGATCGGAGGGCTTCTTGGCGATGGACGCGAAGATCAGGTTGCGCACGGGGTCGGCGACCGTGACCGGCAGCTCGGGAGGGGCCTCGTTGATCTGGGCCATCGCGATCGCGACTTGCGATTCCCCGGTGAACGGCCGGCGACCGGCGAGGGCCTCGTAGGCCACGATGCCGAGAGAGTAGACGTCGGTGGAGGGGGAGGCGGAGTGCCCGCTCGCCTGCTCGGGCGACAGGTACTGCACGGTGCCCATGACCTGACCGGTGGCGGTGAGCGGAACCTGGTCGGCGATGCGGGCGATGCCGAAGTCGGTGATCTTGACCCGTCGGTCGGGGGTGATGAGCAGATTGCCGGGCTTGATGTCGCGGTGCACGAGCCCCGCCTGGTGCGCCGCATGCAGAGCCGACGCCGTCTGGGCGATGATGTCGAGCACCTGGTCGGCGGGAAGCACCCGCTCGCGCTCCAGGATCGTCGACAGGGCCTCGCCGGGCACGAGCTCCATGACGAGGAAGGCGCTGCCCTCCTCCTCGCCGTAGTCGTAGACGTTGGCGATGCCCTCGTGGTTGACGAGCGCGGCGTGGCGGGCCTCGGCGCGGAAGCGCTCGAGGAACCCTGGGTCGCCCATGTACTCGTCCTTGAGGATCTTGAGCGCGACGGTGCGGCCGATCACGAGGTCGGTCGCCTGCCACACCTCGCCCATGCCGCCGATCGCGATGCGGGAGAGCAACTGGTAGCGCCCACCGAAGGTGAGCCCGCTCGTAGGCCTCATCTGCTCAGCACCGCCTCAAGAACTCTCTTCGCGATCGGAGCCGCGATCTGGTTGCCGAACGCGGACTGCCCCTGCCCGCCGCCGTCCTCGATCACGACAGCGATCGCGACCTGCGGGTTGTCGGCGGGGGCGAAACCGGTGAACCACAGGGTGTAGGGCTCGGTCGCGCCGTTCTCGGCCGTGCCGGTCTTACCCGCCACGTCGACGCCTTCTATTCTGGCATTAGACGCAGCCCCGTTGGCGACCCCCGCGACCATGAGCGCCGTGAGCTCCGTGGCGGTGGATCGTGCGATCGGCTGGCTCAGCAGCACGGGCTCGGGGGCCTCGATCGTCGCGAGGTCGGGAGCGACGATGCGCTCCAGCAGCGTCGGCTGCATGAGGTTGCCGCCGTTCGCGATCGCGGCGCTCACCATGGCCACCTGCAGGGGAGTCACGCGCACGTCGTACTGCCCGAACGACGAGAGCATGAGCTGCGCCTCATCCATTCCCGTGGGGAAGGTGCTCGGGGTCGCCGTGAGCGGAATCTCGTGCGCGGTGCCGAACCCGAACGCGGTCGTGTAGTCGGCGAGCGTCTGCTCGCCCAACTCGCGGCCGAGCTCCGCGAACGGGATGTTGCAGCTGAGCCGCAGCGCCGTCTCGAGTGTCGCGGTGTCGCCGGAGCCGCACGTGCTGTTGTTCGAGTTCGTCACGATCGACGAACTCAGGGGCAGCGTGAGACTGGCAGGGTTCGGGAACTCGTCGTCGGCGTCGAAGGCGCCGCTGTCGAGGGCCGCTGCTGTGACGACGAGCTTGAAGACCGAGCCTGGAGCGTAGAGGTCGCCGCTGATCGCGCGATTGATGAGCGGGTCACCATCGGCCGCGAGAAGCTCGTCGTAGACCTCGAGCACCTCGGAGGTGCTGTGCGAGGAGAGCCGGTTCGGGTCGTAGCTCGGCGTCGACACGAGCGCGAGGATGCGCCCGGTCGCCGGCTCGATCGCGACGATCGAACCGGTCAGATCGCCCATCGCCTCGTACGCGGCCTGCTGCACGACCGGGTCGACGGTGAGCTCGACCGCGGCCCCTCGGGGGCTCTGGCCGGTGACGATCGCGCTGAGCTGGTCGAGGAACTGCTCGTTGGCCGTGCCGGTGAGGAAGTCGTTGAAGGCGGACTCGACGCCCGTGACGCCCTGGTTGAGCGTGAAGTAGCCCGTGACGTGCGCGTAGGGGAACGGCTCGGGATAGGTGCGCAGGAACTCGTACTCGTCGTCCACCCGCACCGACTCGGCGATCGGCGAGTTGCCGACGAGGATGGGCCCGCGCTCGGCCGAGTAGCTCGCGTACAGGGTGCGCACGTTGCGGTCATCCGCCTGCAGGTCGTCGACGGCGAACACCTGGATGACGCTCGTCGACACGAACAGGGCGAGGAACATCGCGAGGGTCGCGACACTCACTCGGCGCAGCTCCTTGTTCATCAGTCCTCCACCACCAGTCGCGGCTGGTGGCGCACGCTGTCGCTCAGCCTCAGAAGGAGGGCGATGATGATCCAGTTGGCGACGAGCGAGGAGCCGCCGGCCGCGAGGAACGGGGTCGTGAGGCCGGTGAGGGGGATGACGCGCGTGACGCCGCCGATGACGACGAACACCTGCAGGGCGATCACGAAGGAGAGGCCCACAGCGAGCAGGCGTCCGAAGTCGTCGCTGCCGTTGAAGCCGATGCGGAACCCGCGGGCGACGAGGAGGAGGTAGAGCGCGAGGATGCCGAACAGGCCCACGAGCCCGAGCTCTTCGCCGAGGCTCGCGATGATGTAGTCGCTCTCGGCGAGCGGCACGATGTCGGGCCGCCCCTGGCCGAGGCCCGTGCCGATGAGCCCGCCGTTGGCGAGCCCGAACATGCCCTGCACGAGCTGATAGCTGCCGCCGACCGCCTCGTAGACCTCGGGGTTGAACGAGTCGAGCCACGCGTCGAAGCGGCCGCCGACGTAGCCGAGCACCCGGCTGGCGAGGAGGGCACCGCCCACGAACAGGGTGAGGCCGAGCAGCACCCAGCTCAGGCGGCCGGTCGCGACGTAGATCATGACCAGGAACAGGCCGAAGTAGAGGAGGGAGGTGCCGAGGTCGCGCTGGAACACGAGCACGCCCATCGCGGCGATCCAGATGATGAGGATCGGGCCCAGATCGCGACCCCGGGGCAACTGGATGCCCAGCACGCGTCGCCCGACGATCGAGAGCGACTCGCGCGCCGTCACGAGGTACCCCGCGAAGAACACCGCGAGAGCGATCTTGCCGATCTCACCGGGCTGGAATGAGAACGGCCCGAGCTGAATCCACAGCCGCGCACCGTTGATCGTCTGGCCGATGCCCGGCAGGAGGGGCAGCAGCAGGAGGCCGATGCCGACGACCATCGCGACGTAGCGGTAGCGCGCGAGGACGCGGTGATTGCGCACGAGCACGAGCACGCCGACCGCGGCGACCATGGCGATCGCGGTCCACACCATCTGGCGGATGCCCGCGCTCTCCCAGCCCGCGAAGCCCTCGGCGATATCGAGGCGGTAGATCATGGCGACGCCGAGCCCGTTGAGGGTCATGCTGATCGGGAGGACGAAGGGGTCGGCATCGCGTGCGACGATGCGCAGAACGACGTGCACGCCGAGGCCGAGCACGCCGAGCCCCGCGCTGTACAGCAGCACTTGCGGATCGAGCGCGCCGAGGGCGCCGAGCTGCACGAGGGTGACGGCCGCGCCCGTGATCGCGATCGCGATGAGGACGAGCCAGAACTCGAGGTTGCGCAGCGGCGACGGCGTTCGCAGTCGAATCCTGATGGATTGCGTCGCGGGCGCGAGGGGAGCATCCGCGTCCACCACGGGGCCAGTCAGCGGCATGGTCGGCTCAGTCGAGGACATCACTGAGCCTCTCGACGATGCGGTAGGCGTCGCTCAGGCTGTCGGCGTTGATCGTGGCCTCGACGCTGCGCCGCGTGAAGTCGGGCAGGTCGTCGACCGCGATGGGCGTCTCCACGACGACGCTCGAGAGGGGGAAGGGCCCGAGATCCTGCTGCACGCCCTGGTAGATCGCCACGTTGCCGTCGGCGGTGCCGACGAAGTACCGCGTCTGAGTCCACTGGTAGCCGGCGGTGAGGGCGGCGACGATGATGCCGACCACGAGCACGATGCCGACCGACCACGTGATGCGGCGGCGGATGCGCCTCCGCCGGTCCTCGGCGATGAGCTCGCGCAGGAACTCCTCCGACTCGGGCTCGAAGTGCTCGTCCTCCGGGTCGGTGATCGCGGCGCGAATGGGGTGCAGCAGCATGGCCGGGATGCGCAGCGAGCGCTTGGCGGCGACCGGCGAGTAGCTCAGCGGCGCGCCGGCGGCTCCGACGAGGCTCGGCTGCGGCACCCCGCTCGGTCGGTCGGCGTCCACGCCGACGATGACGATCGTGACGTTGTCGGGGGCGCCGTTCTCGAGTGTCGCCTCGATGAGCTGCTGGCCGGCCTCCGCGGCATCCGGCTGACGCGAGAGCACGCTCGCGATCTCCGACTCGGGCACGTAACCGGTGAGGCCGTCGGAGCACAGCAGCCAGCGGTCGCCGGGTTGCGTGTCGACGACCATCGTGTCGATCTCGGGCGTGATGTCGACATCGCCGAGCACGCGCATGAGCACCGAGCGCCGAGGGTGCGTCGCCGCCTCCTCCTCGGTGATGCGCCCGCTGTCGACGAGGCGCTGCACGAAGGTGTGGTCCTTCGTGATCTGCGTCAACTCGTGGTCGCGCCATCGGTAGATGCGGCTGTCGCCGATGTGGGCGATCGCGAGCTGGTCGCCGACGCGCACGAATCCGCTGACGGTCGTACCCATACCGGTCAGCTCGGGGTGCTCGAACACCGTCTCGGCGAGTTCCTTGTTGGCCTCCAGGAGCGCGGAGGCGAGCGCCTCCTCAGCCTCCTCGGGGCTCTCGAACTCGCGGTCGATGTGGGCGATGGACTGGATCGCGAGCGCGCTCGCGACATCCCCTCCCGCGTGGCCGCCCATGCCGTCCGCCACGACGAAGAGGTGGGCGCCGGCGTAGCCGGAATCCTGATTGTTGGCGCGGATGCGACCGACGTGGGATCCCGCCCAGGAGAGCGTCGTCACGGGGGCTACCGCCGCAACTCGAAGGTCGTCGTGCCCACGCTCACGGGCGTGTTGAGCGGCACGGGCGTGGGGACGCTCACGCGGTTGCCAGCGAGGAAGGTTCCGTTGGTCGAGTCGAGATCCTGCACCATCCACTGGCCGTCCCACAGCATGAGGCGCGCGTGGTGGGTCGAGGTGTAGTCGTCGCGGACGACGAGGGCGGAGTCGGAGGAGCGGCCGATCGTGAGCTGCTCGCCCGTGAGCTCGATCTCGAGCCCCTCCTTGCTGCCGGAGGTGATGACGAGGCGCTTCGCGGGCGGGTCGTCGGTCTTCGGCTGGGGCGTCGGCGTGGGAGGCGTCGGTGGGAAGAGGTCGGTCTCGCGAGGCGCGGCCGGCGCCGCGGGGGGTGCGACCCGACGCACCTTCTGCCCGAACAGGTCGGAGCGGAGCGCGTAGACGATCGCGAACACGAACGCCCACAGGAGGAGCAGGAAGCCGATGCGGAGTACCAGGAGCGTCAGTTCACTCATCGCTGGCCTCCTCGGGGTGGGGTCGGGCCGGCGCCGCGACCGGTCTGCGCCAGCACGCGGAAGACGATCCGCGTGCGGCCGATCTCGATCACGCTATCGGGAGGCAGCACAGCACGCGACACCGGCGCACCGTTGAGCTGCGTGCCATTGGTGCTGCCGAGGTCGGTGAGCTGGGCCCGCTCGCCATCCCAGAGGATCTCGATGTGGGTGCGGCTCGTGCCCGTGTCGGCGATCGTGATGTCGGCCTCGCTGCCCCGGCCGATCACCGTGCGGGAGTGGGTGAGACGGTGGCGCTCGCCGTTGATCTCGACGACCGGCGTCCAGGCCACTCGGCCCTTGACCGACTCGGAGTCGACGACGACGACGCCCTCGGTGAGCTGCGCGTCGGCGACGAGGTCGATGCGGATCCCGCCGGGGAACGTGTAGCGCTGCGCGGTCGCGTGCTGCTGCAGCAGCTGGGTGAGCTCGTCGATGAGGGACTCGCCGAGCGACATCATGCGCGCGTGGTCGGCGGGGGCGAGGCGCACGGCGAGGATGTTCGGCACGAGGATGCGGTCGCGCGAGACGACTGCGGCCTTCGTGTCGAGCTCGCGACGCAGCGCCGCGGCGAGCTCGAGCGGCTGCACGCCGCTCTTGAACGTCTTCGCGAAGGCTCCGCCCACGACGCGCTCGAGGCCGCGCTCGAAGCTGTCGAGAAGACCCATCGCCGCCTCCTTCGCTCATCGTGGTGGACAGCACCGGCATGGGCGCCGACGACCCTCTGATGGTAGTCGGCTGTTCGGGCCAAAGCCGAACGGAAGGCGTGTGCGCGCTGTGATAATGTCACCTGGTTGACGACACGGCGCTCGTCCCCTCAGGGATGGTGCTCGCGGTCGCTGCGCGCGAGTGGCGGAATTGGCAGACGCGCTGGCTTCAGGTGCCAGTGTTCGTAAGGACGTGGGGGTTCAAGTCCCCCCTCGCGCACCATCAGGTGCAGAACTCCCCGCGGCACTTATCCCGCTGGCTTCCGGACTGACCTTGCGGGGGTCGATGCTCGAGGGCTCCCCGCTGGCCGGATCTCGCCGCACGCAACCACCGAGACGCGCGGTGCCCCTTCGCTCGCCGCGTGGCGCATTTCGTCAATCATCTGTCGTAGCGCCATAGTCGCGCGCTCGGCACAGTGGATGTGTGCCGGACAACCTGACCGAACTCGAGCAGCGAGTGGCGAGCATGACGCGCGCACTGCGCACAGGGCTGAAGGTCATCGCCGCTCTCGCCTGCGCGCTGAGTGGTGTCGTCGCGCTCGTCTCGATAAATCGAGCGGGGCGAGACGACGGCGCAGGGGTCGGATGGGATTCATGGATCTCGGCCGCTGCCTTCGTTGCGACCCTCGTGCTGGGTCTCACCGGCATAGCGATCACGTCGGCTCTTGCCGGCGGCACTACCGATCTATCCATTCGCCGCCCGCGCGAGGCGCGGGCTTCGTCGACCGCAACATCGCGCGCGAGACGTACGTCACGAGAGAGAGAACACCTGTGAACACCATGCAGAAAGTGGGAGGTGTCGCCGCTTCGACCGCGGCCGGAACCTTCGTCTTCGGAATCCTGCTCGCGCTTACCCGTCTGCGGGACTATGTCACCACAACGGACCCGGCGGTAGCCGTGCCGCTCCTCGTCGAGCATGAGCCGATGCTGATCCTCTGGAACACCGTCATCACGATCGTGTTCGGAATCGTCATGGTTCCCCTGGCGATTGCACTCGGAGACCGCGTGCCCCGCGAGCGAGCCGGGCAACTCGCGCGGGTGGGACTCGCCTTCGGTCTGCTGTGGGCGGGGGTCATCATCGCGGCCGGCATGGTGATCGGCGTCGGGCTCTCCACGGTCTCCAGTCTTGCGAGCACCGATGCGCAAGGAGCCCAGCAGCTCTGGCGCGCGGTCGACACGGTCGGCAACGGCCTGGGCGGCGGGAACGAGGTCATCGGCGCCGTATGGGTCATCGTCGCGAGTCTCGCCGCGTGGATCGGGCGCGCCCTGCCCCGGTGGATCTGCGCCATCGGCATCCTCGCCGGCATCCCTGGTCTCCTGACCCTCGTACCGGGCTTCGCGGACGCCGGTGCAGCGTTCGGGGTGGCCATGATCGTGTGGTTCTCACTCGTCGGAATCGCGCTCTGGTACCTGCGGCCAGCCCACGAGAGGGCCCTGTCGACGGCACCTCCCGCGACCGCGTCGGCCTGACGCTCTCGTAACCGAGTGTCCATTGACACCGGCGGTGACGCCTTCCACGATGGTGGAGTGCGTCACCGCCGAGTCGTCATCGTCGCGTTCGACAAGGTGCAGGGTCTCGATGTCTTCGGACCCGCGGACGTGTTTTACTTCGCCAACTGGGTCGCCGAGCGCTCGGGGACCTCGGATCCTCCCTACGTCGTCGACATCGCCGCGCCCCGGCCGGGGCCCGTCGTCACGGCAGCAGGACCGGCGCTATACGCGACGCGCGCCGTCGGCGATCCCGACCTCGTCGCCGACGTGCTGCTCGTCGCCGGCGGGCTGGAGGTCGAGAGCGCGGCGGAGGACTCCGAATTCGTGTCCGCGCTCGCGGACCTGGCGCGTCGCAGCGGCGAGGTCGGCTCGATCTGCACCGGTGCGCTGCTCCTCGCCCGCGCGGGACTGCTCGAGGGTCGGCGCGCCACGACGCACTGGGCGCTCGCCCACAAGCTCGCGACAGCGCATCCGGACGTGGATGTGGATGCGGACCGGATCTTCCACTACGACGGCGTCTGGACGTCGGCCGGCGTCACGGCCGGGATCGATCTCTCGCTCGAGATCGTCCGCAACCACCACGGGAGCGCCCTTGCTGCCGAGGTAGCGCGCTGCCTGGTCGTCTACCTGCGCCGGGCGGGAGGTCAGCTGCAGTACTCCGTACACCTCGCAGCGCAATCCTCGCAGCACTCGGAGGTGGCCGACCTGCTCGCCTACATCTCCGACCATCTGCAGTCAGACCTCACGGTGGGCGCGCTCGCCGAGCGCGCCCGCATGAGCGAGCGCAGCTTCCAGCGTCACTTCACGACGGAAGTGGGCACGAGTCCCGCTCGCTACGTCGAGAGCGTCAGGTTGGACGCCGCCCGCCGCTTGCTCGAACTCACCGAGGACGGTATCGCGGCCGTGGCGCACCAGATTGGTTTCCGAAACGCGGAGACTCTGCATCGTTCGTTCAAGCGCGTTCTCGGTGTGACGCCCACCGAGTACCGCGAGCGATTCTCGAGGCCGAGCCTGCCGACGGAATCCTAGAGGCTTGCGGACTGCGTCGTCGTTCGTCGATCGCCGCGTAGGCTCGGCCTCATGGCAGCGGGCGCAGTGGTGCACACCTTCACGGGATCGCTCGCCGACGTCGATCGGGGCGTGTACGAGGAGCTGAGCATCCGCGTCGCACGGCACCCCTCCGAGACCGACGCTTACATGGTCACCCGCGTGCTCGCGTACTGCCTCGAGCACACCGAGGGCATCGCCTTCAGCGAGGGGCTCTCCTCGACCGAGGAGCCCGCCGTCGTCGTCCGCGACCGCACTGGCAGGTTGACGGGGTGGATCGAGGTCGGCGCTCCCGATGCCGCGCGGCTGCACCACGGCAGCAAGCTCGCCGACCGCACCGTCGTCTACACGCACCGCGACCCGGGCAAGGTCATGGCGCCGTGGGCGGGCAAGAAGATTCACGAGGCTGACCGGATCGTGCTGCACAGCTTCGACCCCGGGTTCATCGACGCCGCGGTGGGGGCGCTCGAGCGGCGCAACGCCCTCACGGTGTCGGTCACGGAGCGGCAGCTGTACGTCGAGCTCAACGGGGTGACGCTGAGCTCGGTCGTGCACGAGCACCCTCTCGACCCGTCCTCGTGATGCGAGCCCTTGAGTACCCCTAGGGGGTATGCCACAATGGGGCGCATGGACACCAACGGCATGCCCCAGAACTCCCTCAACCTTCTCGGCGACCAGAGCGCCGCCGGCGGATGCTGCGGTGGCGGAGCCTGCATGTGCGGGCACGGCGACGGCGGCGCTGACGCCGCAGCCACCGAGACTGCGACCTCGGAAGCACGTGTCTCCAGCATCGGCAACGGCACGGCCCCCGGCGGTCTCGCCGTCGAATACCTCGTGACCGGCATGACGTGCGGCCACTGCGTCTCCTCCGTCAAGGAGGAGGTCGGTGCGATCGAGGGCGTCGACGCCGTCGAGATCGTGCTCAAGAAGGACGGCGCCTCGCGCGTCACCGTGCGCTCGAGCGCCTCGATCAGCCCCGAGAAGGTGCGCGCAGCGGTGGACGAGGCCGGCTACGCGCTGCTCTAGAGCATGAGCACCACGGATGCTCGGCCCGCGG
Organism: Chryseoglobus sp. 28M-23; assembly: GCF_014789785.1. Lineage (NCBI taxonomy): Bacteria > Bacillati > Actinomycetota > Actinomycetes > Micrococcales > Microbacteriaceae > Microcella > Chryseoglobus sp. 28M-23. The sequence continues at coordinate 28,393 of NZ_CP061846.1, forward strand.
TGGGCGCCGAAACCGAGCCCGCCGGCCTGCAGCTCGACCTGACGGGCATGACGTGCGCCTCGTGCGCCAACCGCATCGAGCGCAGCCTCAACAAGGTGCCCGGCGTGGAGGCCACGGTCAACTACGCGACCGAGAAGGCGAGCGTGCGCGCGGCCGCGGGGGCCGCAGAGCAGCTCGACGCCGACGTTCTCATCGCGGCGGTCGAGAAGGCCGGGTACTCGGCGACGCTCGTCGTCCCGCGCGAGGTGAGCGCAGCATCCGGTGAAGAGGCTCGCATCGCCGAGCCCGCTGACGAGCTGCGCGCGCTGCGGCAACGGCTCCTCATCTCCACCGTGCTGACGGTTCCCGTGCTCGTGCTGTCGATGATCCCGGCGCTGCAGTTCACGAACTGGCAGTGGCTCGTGCTCGCCCTCGCGTCGCCCGTCGCCGTGTGGGGGGCGTGGCCGTTCCACCGCGTCGCGCTCCACAACGCGCGGCGCTTCATCGCGAGCATGGACACGCTCATCTCGGTGGGCGTGACCGCGGCCTTCCTGTGGAGCGTCTACGCACTGTTCTTCGGCGAGGCCGGCAGGCCCGGCATGACCATGCAGCTGCAGCTGCTCGGCACGCCCGAGGCGGGCGCGCACGAGATCTACCTCGAGGTCGCCGCCGCCGTGACCGTCTTCATCCTGCTCGGGCGCTACCTCGAGGCGCGCGCCAAGCGCTCGTCACGCGAAGCACTCGACGCCCTGCTCGACCTCGCCGCGCGCGAGGCGACCGTGCTGCGCGACGGCGTCGAAGTACGCGTGCCCGTCGACGCCCTGCAGGTCGGCGACCGCTTCGTCGTGCGCCCCGGTGAGACCATCGCGACCGACGGTCTCGTCATCGAGGGCGCGTCGAGCGTCGACCAGTCCCTGCTCACGGGCGAATCGGTGCCCGTCGACGTCACGGTCGACGACCGCGTCGTCGGCGGCACGCTCGCGGTGGGCGGTCGCCTCGTCGTCGAAGCCACGCGCATCGGTTCCGACACGGAGCTCGCACGCCTCGCACGCCTCGTCGAGGAGGCGCAGACCGGCAAGGCCGACGTGCAGCGGCTCGCCGACCGAGTCTCGGGCATCTTCGTGCCCATCGTCTTCCTGCTCGCGCTCGTGACGCTCCTGGCGTGGATCGTGTTCGCCGACTCGGTCGAGATCGGCTTCACGGCGGCGGTCGCGACGCTCATCATCGCGTGCCCGTGCGCGCTCGGCCTCGCGACCCCGACCGCGCTGCTCGTCGGAACGGGTCGCGGCTCGCAGTTGGGCATCCTCATTCGGGGCCCCCAGGTGCTCGAGCGCACGCGTCGCATCGACACGATCGTGCTCGACAAGACCGGCACCGTTACGACGGGGCACATGGCGGTGCGCTCGGTCACGGCGGCGGGCGGCATCGATCGCGACCGGATGCTCGTGCTCGCGGCCTCCGCCGAAGACGGGTCGGAGCATCCCCTCGCCCGGGCGGTCGTCGACCACGCGCGCTCGTCGGGCCTCGAGCTGCTGCCCGCCGAGAGCTTCGAGGCGCACGCCGGCGCCGGCGTCACGGCCGTCGTCGACGGGCACGCGCTCGCGATCGGCCGCGCATCGTGGCTGCGCGAGGCGTGGGCTGTGCCCGTCGAGGATGCACTCGTGACAGATGCTGAGTCTCAGGGCGCGACGCCGATCGTCGTCGCGATCGACGGCGCGGTCGCGGGCGTCGTCGTTCTCGGCGACACGCTCAAGCCGACCTCGCCTCTCGCGCTCTCACGACTGCGCGAGCTCGGGCTCACGCCCGTGCTGCTCACGGGCGACAACGCCGGCGCCGCGGAGGCGGTCGCGGCCGAGCTCGGTATCGACGACGTGCGTGCGGGCGTGACACCGGCGGGAAAGCTCGACGTGATTCGACAGCTGCAGGCCGACGGTCACGTCGTGGCGATGGTCGGCGACGGTGTCAACGACGCGGCGGCGCTCGCCGCCTCCGATCTCGGCATCGCGATGGGCGGCGGCACTGACGCGGCCATGGCGGCCTCTGACCTCACCGTCGTGAGCGGCGACCTGCTCGTCGTCGTCGACGCGATCCGGCTCGCGCGGCGAACCCTGCGCACCATCATCGGCAACCTGTTCTGGGCCTTCGGCTACAACGTAGCCGCGATTCCCGTCGCCATGCTCGGACTGCTCAACCCGCTCCTCGCGGGCCTCGCAATGGCGTTCTCGAGCGTCTTCGTCGTGACGAACTCGCTGCGACTGCGCGGGTTCCGCCCGCAGTCGCGGTAGGTCGGGCACCGCGCCGTGGTCTGGCTGGTCACGACACGGGCTCTCGTCGGCACGGCGCACGCCGTGCCCGCTGTGACGAGGGCCTAGACCAGCTGCGCCGTCAGCCTCGCCATGACCTGCGAGACCGCCGCCTCACGGGTCTCGGGGTTCACGAATGCCGCGAAGACCGGATTCTCGGGCACGGCGGTGTGGCGGCTGCCCCAGGCGACGAGCTCGGCCAAGACGGGTATCAGGTCGATAGCGGGAAGCAGAGGGCGATAGATCACCCGCCTGCCGTCAACGGGGTCGGCCGTCTTCTCGACGAGGCCGCCCTCGACGAGCCGGTGGAGCCGGTCGGTCAGGATGTTCGTGGCGATCGATTCGTCGACGGCGAGCTCGGAGAATCGGGTGCGGTCGCCCAGCAGCATGTCGCGCAGGACCACGAGAGTCCACCGGTCACCGAGGATGTCGAGGGACGCCGCGATCGGGCACCCGGAACGCAGCTCATGAGTCATGGGCAGAAAATCCCCCTATCGGGCCACACTGTGGCACACGCTCGTTGCACATCGCAAGCGGCCCACCCGTACTCTACTTGCGTAGAGCAAGTCACAGCCGCGGGCGGGATTCTCGGCGAGATCCTCTAGGCGGGGCGGCCGACGCGCGGGATGCCCAGCGGCACGGGGAGGCGCAACTCGGCGGGAGCGCCGGGCGGCACCACGGGCGACCGCGGAGCGACCGGCGGAACGGGGTGGTACTGCTCGCCGAGCGCGGGACGAGCATCCCGTTCGCCGCGATTCGGCCACAGGGCGAAGGCGCGCTCCGCCTGCGCGGTGATCGTGAGCGAGGGGTTCACGCCGAGGTTCGCCGAGATCGCCGAGCCGTCGACGACGTGCAGGCCCTCGTGCCCGAAGACGCGGTGGTACGCGTCGACGACTCCCGACTCGGGGGAGTCGCCGATGGCGCAGCCGCCCAGGAAGTGCGCCGTCATGGGCACGTCGACGACCTCGCTGATGCCCGACTGCGGGAACCCGTTCATGTGCTTCGCCATGAGTGCGTAGGTCTCGTTCGCCTGCGGAATGTAGGTGGGGTTCGGCTCGCCGTGCCCCTGCTGCGACCTCAGGCGGAAGCGCCCGAAGGCGCCGCGGCTCGCGCGCACCGTGAGCGAGTTGTCCCGGGTCTGCATGACGAGGCCGACGATCGAGCGGCGCGACCAGCTGCCGAGCCCGAACGCCATCGAGGCGACGCGGCCGGGGTGGCGCAGCAGCTGGCCGATCCAGAGGAGCCAGCGCGGGGTGCGGCGGCCGCCGGGAACGGCGAGCGTCGCGAGCAGGGCGAGCGCGTTCGAGCCGTGGCCGTACCGGCAGGGCTCCACGTGCGTGTGCTCGTCGGGGTGGATCGACGACGTGATCGCGACGCCCCGCGTGTAGTCGACGCCGCGGCTGCGGCGCAGGGCCGTGGATGCTCCGCCGAGGGCCTCCGAATTGGTGCGGGTGAGCGTGCCCAACCGGTCGGAGATGCCCGGCAGATGGTCTTCCGCCTTCATGCGGTGCAGCAGCTGCTGCGTGCCCCAGGCTCCCGCCGCGACGACCACCTGGTCGGCCGTCCACCGTCGCTCGCTGCGCCGCCCGGCGCCCGTGGTACGCGTGGTCACGAGGTACCCACCCGCCCCAGCTGGGCCAGATCTGGCGCGAATCGGCGCTGGGGCGTGGGGCACGCGCCCCTGTGCGCCAGATCTGTCCCGTTCGGGGTGGGGGTGGCGGGGGGTTACTCGGGTGACTGTGGTGCGCGGGAAGACCTGTGCGCCAGCCGCCTCGGCCAGGTGCAGGTAGTTCTTGACGAGCGTGTTCTTCGCGTTGTGGCGGCAGCCCGTCATGCACTCGCCGCACTCGCGGCAGCCGGCGCGGGCCGGGCCGGCACCGCCGAAGTACGGGTCGGGCGACTCGACACCAGCGCCCTCGCCGAAGAACACGCCCACGGGCGTGCGGCGGAAGGTGTCGGAGACGCCGAGGTCGGCGGCGACCTTCTGCATGACCTCGTCGGCGGGCGTGATCGTGGGGTTGGTCGTGACCCCGAGCATCCGCGAGGCCTGGTCGTAGTAGGGGTCGAGCTCGGCTCGCCAGTCGGCGATGTGAGCCCACTGCCGGTCGCGGTAGAACGCGTCGCTCGACGGTCGGTAGAGCGTGTTGGCGTAGACGAGCGAGCCACCGCCGACGCCCGCGCCCGCGAGGATCATGACGTCGTCGAGCAGGTGGATGCGCTGGATGCCGAGCAGGCCGAGCGCGGGAGCCCAGAAGTACTTGCGCAGACTCCACGAGGTGCGCGCGAACTCGTCATCGGCGAACCGGCGACCGGCCTCGAGCACGGCGACCGAGTATCCCTTCTCGACGAGGCGCAGCGCGGCGACGGCGCCGCCGAACCCCGAGCCGATGACGAGCACATCGACGTGCCGCTCGTGCTCGGGCGCGGTCGTCACCCTCAGCCCTTGCGGTAGCTGTCGAGCGCGGCGGCACCGATCGGGGCGGCGATCGCCCACGAGTCGATGCCCGCGAAGCGCGTGAGGCGGCGGGCGGTCACGTGCGCGGTGCGGTTGCCGACGTACCAGAGGGGGGTGGGATGCGCGCGCCACGGCCCCTCCGCGACGGTGCGCTCCACGTGGTCGGGGTCGAGCAGCAGGGCGTTGTGCACGATGCCGAGGCCGCTGCCGACCTCGGCGAGGGTGTGGCCGGGGAAGGCGCCCCACGTGCCTCCGGGCATCCCGAAGACGGTTCCTCCCCATGCGTTGATGCCGATCGTGCCGTACCGCAGCTGCACGACGAGGTCGTCGAAGGCGGCCCCGAGGGTCTCGCGCGTGGACGGATGAACGTGGATGCTCGCGCTCAGGGTTCCCGCGAGGCGCTCGTTGGCGAACTCGATCGCCGCAGCCAGGTACGGTTCGGGCTCGCGCGTGCCGGGCAGCCGCACGACGCCGAGCACGGGCCCGAACGCCTCCTGCGTGAACAGGTGCTCGTCCGCGTCCAGCGGGTCGAGGTGATCGACGAGGGTGCGGGGCACGTTCGGGTCGCCGCCGAGCACATTGGCGTGCGGGTGCACGGTGACGACGGCGAGCTGCCGGCTCGAAGCCCCCGGGTAGTAGGCGGGCCGCGTCGGTGCGATCGCCAGGTGGTGGCGCAGCCGGTCGACGAAGGCATCGGCCTTGCCCCAGGCTTCCGGGATCACGACGATCTGGGTCGCCACGCAGTTGAACCCCGAATTGTGCAGGCGCTGCGTCGCGATGTCGCGGGCGACGGCGTCGACGTTGTCGTCGCTCCAGGTCTCCTCGGGCACGATGATCGCCGGGCCCACGCCGCCGAGCTCGCTCGTGACGGGTTTGGAGAGCCGGGGCTCGCCCGCCGCGCGGCGACGGGCGGCATCCTCACCGTCACCCCACACGATCGCATCGTGGGTGTGGCGGCTGCCCGTGAGGTGGACGCGATCCACGCGATCGTCTGTGACGAGAGCCTCGCCGAGGTCGCGGTCGCCCGAGACGACCGCCACGACACCGAGGTCGATGAGCGGCGCGAACGCGGCCTCGAGCGCCGGCCGCAACGGGTCGGTGATCGGGTTGAGCTTGACGAGGACGGCCGAGTTCTCCTGGTAGAGCGCGCTCAGCACGTCGAGGGCGGGGATCGCGGTGATATTGCCGGCCCCGAGGACGAGCGTCAGTCGCGGCTGGGGGTCGCGTCGACGCAGCTCGCGCGCGATGCCGGCGCGCACCTCGTCGAGCGAGACGCCGGGTCGCAGCCACACACGCGCCTCGTAGTCCTGCAGGACGGCATCCTTCGCCACGTAGGGGAAGACGCGCAGAGTCGTGCGGCCTCCAGGAGCCCGGCCGATCTCGACCTCGGACACGGGGGAGCGCCCCGCGTCGAGCAGCTTGAGGGTCTTCTCCATCGCGCTCGTCGCCGTGATGAGCGAGTAGGGGCCCGTCGACCACTCCTCACCCGCGGCCGGAGAATCGGGGTCGATGCCCTTGATCTCGCAGGCCGTGCGCACCCAGTCGGCTGCGGCGGCGAGAGTGGCGGCCCGCACGCTGCGCAGGAGGTCGCGCTTGCTCGCGAGGGGCAGCTCGACCCACCGTTGCGCTCCCGCGCGCAGGGCATCCACACGGGGTGAGTGATCGGCGTTCGACGGGGGCACACAGACTCCTTCGAGGGCGCGTTCGTCGGTGAAGGCGGGGCGCGTCGAGCCTAACCGCTCGGCGCGGTTCGAGGGTCAGGGCTGGGGATGCTCGGCGCTAGTCAACCGGAGCCGACGACGCGACGGGAGCACGCACGACGATCGCCGCGATGAGAATGCCGAGCGGCAGGAGCGCGGAGACGAGAGCGGTCTCGATGTAGCTGCCCGTGGCCCCGAAGCCGAGCGCGAAGACGAGAGGGCCGAGCGCCGTCGAGGCGAGACCGATCGAGGTCGCGACCCCGCGGATCGTTCCGATGCGACGACGACCGTAGTAGCGCACGAAGGCCGCGGCCTCGATGCCCCGCAGCCCGCCGCCGGCGGCGCCGAGCAGGAGCCCGTAGAGGATGCCGAGCACACCGCTCTCCACGAAGGGAAGGAAGAGGAGCGTGCCCGCCATCATCGCCATCGAGAACACGACCCCCCAGCGCGGGTCGATGCGGTCGGCGAGAGAGCCGACGGCGAGCGTCGCGAGTAGGGCCGTGATGGTCTGGTACGCGAAGTTTGCGGCCGCTTCGACGGTCGAGAAGCCCTGCTGCCCGAGGATGGAGATCTGGTGGAACGCGAGTGCCGTGGTGAGCATCCCGGTGCAGAAGATCGCGCCTGTGAGCACCCAGAACATGCCGGTGCGCAGGGCCGGCCGAAGATCCCAGCCCTCGGCGGGGGCCTCGGTGGGCCGCTCGGAGCCCTTCCGCCCCGGGGCGTCGCGGGGGAGCAGCAGCGAGATCGGCAGCACGATCGCGAGCACCGCGAGCGATTCGATGCGCCACGTCGTCGCGACATCGCTCGCGGCGACGAGCCGCTCGACGCCGAGGGGCGCGAGCGAGATGCCGGCAGAGCCGATCGCGCTCGTGATGCCGAGCGCGAGGCCAGACCGGTGGGTGACTGTGCGGGCGACGATCGTGACCGCCGTGAGGGAGAGAGCCCCCTGGCCCGCCATGCGCAACCCTGCGTAGGCGCCCGTGAGGCCGAAGATGTCGGTGACGAAGCTCGCCGCGGCGAGGAGGAGCGCGAAGACCACGCCGACGATCATCATGACCGAGCGGGCGCCCCAGCGGTCGAGGGCGCGGCCGATGAACGGCAGCGCCACCGCGCCGGCCAGAGTGCCGATGAGGTACGCCGTACTGATCTCGGTGCGGGTGATGTCGAGCGTTGTGATGAGCGGGTCGACGAGCGGGCTGAGGCCCGCGGTCTGGCCGGGAGCTGTGAGCCCGGAGACGATCCCGGCCCCGACAACGACTCCCCACCACCACAGTCGACCGCGCGGCCGACGTCGGGTGACCGGCACGGGCTCGGTCGAGGGGTTCAGCGGCAGCGGGATCTCTGTCGTGCTGGGCGGACTGCCGATGAGGGTCTCCTGATGCGAGGTGGGTGCGTCGGGACGGACGATCATCGAGCCTACGGTGTGCTGAATACGTGGCCGAATCCTCACCCTGCCCTGCTAGCGTGCGCGAATGGCGCGCATCCTCTCCGTGGCCCCAGCGCTGCCGGATCACGAGCACGCCCAGGAGGAGATCACGGCGGCGCTCGCCGCGGGGATGACCGAGGACGACCGCACGCGCTCGGTCATGGAGCGCATCCATGCCTCGAGCGGCATCCGCACCCGGCACCTCGCTCTGCCGCTCGACGAGTACCGGGGCCTGGGCGGCTTCACCGAGACCAACGAGCTCTTCGTCGAGCACGCCCTGCCGCTCGCGCAGCGCGCTGTGCGGGTCGCCCTCGAGGAGGCGGGTGTGGGCGTCGACGACGTCGACCACCTGTTCTTCACGACCGTGACGGGGCTCGGCGCCCCCTCCCTCGACGCGCTCCTGGCGACGAGCATGGGCTTTCGCTCCGACCTGCGGCGGGTGCCGAGCTTCGGGCTCGGCTGCGTGGCGGGAGCCGCGGGCATCGCGCGCGTCGCCGACTACCTGGCCGGCCACACCGAGGGAGTCGCCCTGCTCGTGAGCGTCGAGCTGTGCTCGCTCACCCTGCAGTGGGACGACCACTCGATGGCGAACGTCGTCGGCACCGGCATCTTCGGCGACGGCGCGGCGGCCGTCGTCATGGTCGGCGACGAGCATGCCCTCGCGACCGGGCGCAGCACCGCGCTGCCGCGCGTCGTCGGCAGCCGCAGCGCCCTCTACCCCGACAGCGCCGAGATGATCGGCTGGCAGATCGGCAGCGCGGGCTTTCGCCTCATGCTCGCGGCGGGCGTGCCCGCGCTCATCGGCGGCCACTTCGCGGCCGGCGTCGACGAACTGCTCGCCGAGCGGGGCTGGCAGCGCGACGACATCGACGTGTGGATCGCCCACCCGGGCGGGCCCCGCGTGCTCGAGTCGTTCGCAGACTCCCTCGAGCTCGCGCCCGCGGCGCTCGACATCAGCTGGGGTGTCATGGAGCGCACGGGCAACATGTCGTCGGCGGCCGTGCTGCACGTGCTCGCGGCCGTCGGTGAGCGACCGGCCGGAGACCGCGCCCTTCTCTTCGCCCTGGGCCCCGGGGTCACCGCCGAGCTCGTGCTGCTGGAGTGGTCGTGACGGTGGAATGGTCATGAAACGGGAGTTGTCATGAGCGTGATCCTGTACGTCGGCTTCGTTCTTTTCACGGGCATCGAGCGCCTCGTCGAGCTCGTCATCTCGAAGCGCCATGCGGCCCTCGCCTTCTCGCGCGGCGGCGTCGAGCACGGTCTCGGACACTTTCCCGCCATGGTCGTGCTGCACACGGGGCTCCTCCTCGCGTGCATCGCCGAGGTCGTGCTGCTTGATCGCCCGTTCCTCGGCGCGGTCGGCTGGCCCATGCTCGTCATCGCCCTCCTGTGCCAGGCCGGTCGCTACTGGGTCATCTGGGCGCTCGGCGAGCAGTGGAACACGCGCGTCATCGTCGTGCCCGGCGCGACCCGCGTGACGCGCGGGCCGTACCGCTGGCCGTGGCTGCGACACCCCAACTACTGGATCGTCGCGATCGAGGGCATCGCGCTGCCGCTCGTGCACTCCGCGTGGATCACGGCGCTCGTCTTCACGGTGCTCAACGCGATCCTGCTGCTGGGCTTCCGCATCCCCACCGAGAACCGCGCGCTCGCGGCCCTGCGCGAGAGCTGAATGCACGCCGACCTCGCGATCGTCGGCGGCGGGCCGGTGGGCCTCGCGCTCGCGCTCGAGGTGCACGCGCGCGGCCTCACGCCGGTCGTGCTCGAACCGCGCGAGGGGCCGATCGACAAGGCCTGCGGCGAGGGGCTCATGCCGGGAGCGCTCGCGGCCCTCGGCACGCTCGGCGTCGACCCGGCGGGGCACCCGATCGCGGGCATCCGGTACCGGAACGCGCGCCGCGAGGTCGCCCACCGCTTCGCGGGCGCTCCCGGCCGCGGAGTGCGCCGGCTCGTGCTGCACGCGGCGCTGCGCGAGCGCGTCGACGCGGCGGGCATCGAGGTTCGGGTCGAGAAGGCGGAGGAGATCGCGCAAGACGATACGGGAGTGACGGTCAACGGGATGCGCGCCCGCTGGCTCGCGGGGGCCGACGGCCTGCACTCCCGCGTGCGGGAGCTCGCCGGCCTTCAGCCGCGCGCCAAGCGAGGTCGTGCTCGCGCGCCGCGCTTCGGGTTGCGGCGCCACTACTCGATCGCCCCGTGGAGCGACCTCGTCGAGGTCACCTACCTCGACGACGCCGAGCTGTACGTGACGCCCGTCGACGAGCGCACCGTGGGCGTCGCGGTGCTGGGCGGCAGGCCCGCCGACCTCGACGCGACGATCGCGCGGGCGCCGGAGCTGCGCGCGCGATTGGACGGCGCCGCGCCGGCGAGCGACCTGCGTGGGGCGGGAGCGCTGCGGCAGCGCAGCACGGCGCGCACGGCGGGGCGCATCGCGCTCGTGGGCGACGCGTCGGGCTACGTCGACGCGCTCACCGGGGAGGGCCTGCGCGTCGGCTTCGCGCAGGCGAGCGTGCTCGCCGACCGGCTCGCCGCCGACGATCTGCCCGGCTACGAGCGGGCGTGGGCGCGCGCGACGCGCGACTTCCGCGTGCTGACCGCGGGGCTGCTCGCGGCGGCGACGTCACCCGCGCGCGGCCTCATCGTGCCGACGGCCGCGCGCCTGCCACGCGTGTTCGGCGCGGTCGTGGAGCGCCTCGCGCGCTGAGCGGCCTGGGCGTTCCGATGCCCGAGCGCTCTGGCCCGGGGGGTCAGAGGCCGAGCAGGGCGCGCAGCTCCTCCACGTCGTGGGCGATCGCGCGGGCGTGCTGGTGCTCCTCGTCGTCGCCGTAGCCCCACGTCACGGCGATCGTCGGGATGCCGTGCACCGCGGCCCCCTCGATGTCGTGGATGCGATCGCCGATCATGACGGGGCGGCTGAGGTCGGCATCCATGGCCCGCAGTCGCACGAGCGCCTCGGCCACGACGTCGGCCTTCGCGCTGCGCACCTCGTCCTCGGAGGCGCCCGTGATGATGTCGAAGTGCTCGGCGATCGTGAAGTGCTCGAGCATGAGCGTCGCGGGAGTCTCCGGCTTCGAGGTCGCGAGGCTGAGCGGGATGCCCGCCTCGGCGATGTCGCGCACGAGCAGCCCCATGCCGGGGTAGAGGGTCGAGTCGTAGGCGCCGCGGTCGAGGTAGCGCTCGCGGTACACCTCGAGGGCGCGCTCGCGCTGCTCGAGGGTCAGGCCGGCGCGGTCGCGGAACGAGTCGAGCAACGGTGGGCCGACGTACCGGAGGAGCTCCTCGGGCGGGGGCACGGGCATCCCGAGCTGGGTGAAGGTCCACGCGAGCGTGTCGGTGATGCCGGGGGCTGAGTCGGTGACCGTGCCGTCGAGATCGAGCAGGATCGCCGAGTAGTGGGGCATCCCGCCAGCCTAGAGCGCCCGAGCCGAGGCCCCCGCGTTCGGGGGGCCCCGCATTGGGGTCGCGAATTCAGTTCATATTCTTGATACCGTCGGGGAACGCGCGCACGTCGCAGTACGCCGTCCACGGGGGAGGGCACGGCGTGGCGCGGTGGCCGCACGAGCGGCTGCAGCTAGGGGGAACAGCACCATGCGCACCACCACGTCGACCCACGGGGGGCGCCGACGTCGGCAGCACCTCGGGCTCCTCACGTCCACCGGCCTCATCGCGGCGCTCGTCGCCTTCCCTGCCACGGGCGCGAGCGCGGCACCGTCCGTCTCGAACAGCGGCTCGCCCGCCTCCTACACAGAGCAGGAGCCTCCCGTGCCGGTGGCGGAGAACGTCACCATCACGGGCGGAACCGCCTACGCGGGGGAGTACCTCGACTTCACCGTCGACAGCGGAACCTCGTACGAGTCGCTCTCACTCATGACGACCGGTAGCGCATCGACGGCGAACGGCGTCATCTCGATCGTCGGCACCGCGGTGTACCTCGGCAACGGCTCCACCGCCGACCCGGTCGGCTCCGTCGACCCTGTGCGCAACGGGCAGAACGGCCAGCCTCTGCGTGTCAACTTCACGAGCGAGTTCACCAACCCCAGCTTCGAGACCTCGACCCTCACGGGCTGGACGACCATGAACCAGCGCATCGACCTCGGCGTGACCTCCATCGCCGGGCGGGTGCCGACCGACACCTCGACCTACCCCGGCAACACGCCGAACCAGGACAACAACGTGCCGGACACTCTCGGCTCCTACAACGCCTACATCCAGAGCTCGCAGGCCAGCCAGGGCGGCTACGCTCTGCGCCTCGAATCGTCGGGCATCTGGACGAGGCAGGGCTGCGACGTCGTCCACGGCCCCGCCGTGTACAGCGACCCCTTCGAGTCGGGCGCAGGCGACTCGATCTACTTCGACTGGCGGGCCTTCGCCGGTGACGACGATTATCACGTCTTCGGCTACATCGTGGATCAGAACGGCACGCAGATCGAGGTGCTCGACGCGACCGGAGGCGGCAACACCGCGTGGACGACGAAGGAGACGGTGATTCCGAATTCGGGCACGTACCGCTTCGTCTTCGTCTCCGGAACCTACGACGCCACGTGCGGTCAGGCAGCGGGAGCCTCGCTCTACATCGACAACGTTCGCGTCTTCGGCACCAAGGTCAACGACACCGTCGTGCAGGACATCGCGCGCAAGCTGCAGTACGAGAACCAGTCGGACAACCCCCCGACGAGCCGTACCATCACGATCGCGGCGAAGAGCAACTCGACGGGAATCGGCACCGGCCAGGTCTCGGTCGACATCACGCCCGTGGACGACGCTCCGACCTTCGTCGACCCGGCGCCGTCGACCTTCACGAACGCCGAGGGCCCCGAGACTCGCACGCCGCTCACCGGCACCCTGCTCGCGACCGACCCCGAGGACGACCCCCGCACCTACTCGCTCACGGGCGGCACCGCCGAGGTCGTGACGATCGGTGAGCAGGAGTACACCGAGTACGTCACCGGCGAGTACGGAACACTGCGCCTCGACTCCGCCAGCGGCGCCTACCTGTTCGAGGCGCACGACGACGCCATCGATGCGCGCCTCATCGACGACGAGGAGGTCTTCGCAGCGAGCGTCGACGCGCTCGGTCTCACGGACGCCGGTCAGATCACGCTGCGCGTCTCGGTGCCCGACACGGCACCCGGCTCCCCGACGCTCCTCGCCGCCTCGCCGCGTCCGGAGTCGGCGGCGCTCAGCTGGACGGCGCCTGAGTGGCTCGGAGGCTCGGAGATCAGCGGCTACCGCATCGAGGGCGCTGCGAACGGAGGGGCCTGGCAGACGCTCGTCGCCGACACCGGCAGCGCGAGCACCGAGCACACGGTCAGCGGCCTTACCAACGGCGTGCCCATGTCCTTCCGGGTCTCGGCGATCAACGCGACCGGCACCGGTGCGCCGTCGAGCACTGCCGAGGCCACCCCCGTCGATGTACCGGGCGCGGCGAGCGACGTCGCGGCCTCACCGGACGATCGATCTCTCACGGTCACCTGGTCGACCCCGGCCGACACGGGAGGCCTGCCGATCCTCGGCTACCGCGTGCAGATCTCGACCGACGGCGAGGAGTGGACGACCGCTGTCGACGACACCGAATCGACCGCCACGACCTTCGCGATCGGGGAGCTCGAGAACGGCACTCCCTACACCGTGCGCGTCATCGCGCTCAACGCCGAGGGAGCCGGTCCCGCGTCGACGGTGGCTACGGCGACCCCGCGCACCGTGCCGGATGCTCCCCTCGACCTGGCCGCGGCGCCGGACGACGAGGCGGTCGACCTCAGCTGGACGGCACCGCTCGAGGACGGCGGCAACCCGGTCAGCGGGTACCGCATCGAGTCGACGACGGACGGCGAGACCTGGAGCGTCGTGGTCGCCGACACCGGCTCCACCGACACGACGCTCCGTGTGGCAGGTCTCACGAACGGCGAGTCCCTCACGTTCCGCGTCTCGGCACTCAACGAGGCGGGTGACGGTGCCCCGAGCGGCACGGCGACCGCGACGCCGCGCACCGTGCCGGACGCACCCGGTATCGACGGGGTCGACCCGGGCAACCGCAGCCTCATCCTCACGGTCGCGGCACCTGCCTTCGACGGCGGAGCGCCGATCACCGGGTACGAGTTCTCGATCGACGACGGCGTCATGTGGACGAGCGCAACGATGGATGACACCGGCCTGCGGGTGCAGGCCTGGGGCCTGACGAACGACGTCGAGCACAGCATCCTCATCCGTGCCGTCAATGAGGCGGGTCCCGGCGCGGCGAGCGATCCTGCGACGGGAACCCCCGAGGTTCGGCCTGTGTACGACGGCGGCGGGCTCGTGCCCGAGATCCCGACGACGCCGCCCGGCACCGGCACACTGCTCGTCGACGGCGTGCCGCAGGAGGTCGTGATCACCGTCGACGGCGACACCACGACGATGACGGGCGAGGGGTTCACGATGACGCTCACCGCGTACGACGCCGACGGCGGCAGCTTTCCCGTGGACGCCCAGGGCAGGCTCATCGTGACCGAGGACGGCTCGGTGCGGGTCTCCGGTAGCGGATTCCTGCCCGTCAGCACCGTCGACGTGTGGCTGTTCTCGACGCCGCACCTGCTCGGCGAGCTCCTCGTCGACTCGGGCGGCCGCTTCTCGGCGACCCTTCCGCTGCCCGGCGGCATCGCGGTCGGAGAGCACACGATCCAGCTCAACGGCGTCGCCGCGGGCGGTGAGGTGCGCAGCCTCACGACCGGCATCGTCGTCGTGGCGACCCCGGCGGCCGCACTCGCCTCCACGGGCGCGGCAGCATCGGAGTCGGCGGCGCTGGGCATGGTCGCCCTGCTGCTGCTCGGCACGATGCTCGTCGCGGTCGGGCGCCGCCGCACCGCCGTGCGAGCGTGATCACTCGCTCGGATTGACCTCGTTTCGACAGAGTGCCTCGGCTCAGAAGAGCCGGGGCACTCCGTCGTCGAGGCCGCGCATCGCGTCGTAGTCGAGCAGCAGGCAGCGGATGCCGCGGTCCTCGGCGAGCGTGCGCGCCTGCGGCGTGATCTCCTGAGCCGCGAACACTCCCGTGACGGGAGCGAGCAACGGGTCGCGGTTCATGAGCTCGAGGTAGCGCGTCAGCTGCTCGACGCCGTCGATGCCGCCGCGGCGCTTGATCTCGACGGCGACGGATGCTCCGCGCGCATCGCGCGCGAGGATGTCGACCGGGCCGATCGCCGTCATGTACTCGCGGCGCACGAGAGCGTGGCCCTCGCCGAGCAGCTCGATGTGCTCGGCGAGGAGCTTCTGCAGGTGCGCCTCCACGCCGTCCTTCTGCAGGCCCGGATCGAGCCCGAGGTCGTGCGCCGTATCGTGCAGCACCTCGTGGATGCTCACGACCAGCAGGTCGGCGGTCTTCGCGTGGGTGACGCGCCAGAGCTCGACCACGCCGGCCTCGGCCTGGTCGTCGTCTGGCTGCTCGATCGCGAGCGTGCACGGCGGGCTCATCCAGTTGAGCGGCTTGTAGCTGCCGCCGTCGGCATGCACGAGAAGGCTGCCGTCGTTCTTCACCATGAGCAGGCGCGTCGCGAGCGGCAGGTGCGCGCTCAGTCGGCCCGCGTAGTCGACGGAGCAGCGGGCGATGACGAGACGCATCCGCTCAGCCTACGGTTGTCGGGCCCAGAGGCCCGGGCGGCGCTCCTCGATGACGGAGCCGCCGCCGTCGACGACGATGAGCTGCCCCGTGACGTAGCTCGCGCCCGGGGAGGCGAGCCACGCGATCGCGCTCGCGACCTCCTCGGGGGTGCCGCTGCGCCCGAGCGGCACGAGCTCGCCCTCCTCGGCCTCCTGCGGCAGCTGCGACCCCGTCGCGATCCACCCGGGAGCGACGGCGTTGACCGTGATGCCGCGGCGCGCCTCGTCGACCGCGAGCGCCCGGGTGAAGCCGAGCACCCCGGCCTTGGCGGTCGCATAGCCGAGGTCGTCGCGCGCGGCCTGCACGGCACCTGTCGTCGAGGCGACCGACACGATGCGGCCCCAGCCGGCGTCGCGCATGCCCGCGACGACCGCACGCGTGACGAGGAAGACGCTCGTGAGGTTGACGTCGACCGCGCTGCGCCACTCCTCCACACTCATGCCGATGTCGCCCCGCGGCATCTCCTCGCCGGTCGCGACCATGCCGGCGTTGTTGACGAGGATGCTCGTCGCGCCCACCGCCTCGACAACGGCTCGCACGGCGGCGGTCGCGGCGGCCTCGGTCTCGAGCCGTGCGACGACGCCGACCGCCTCGAGGCCCTCGTCGTGCAGCTCGGCGACTCGGGCCTCGATGCGCTCGGTCGTCGCCGTCATGGCGACGCGGGCACCCCGCTGCGCGAGCGCGCGGGCGGTGGCGAAGCCGATGCCGCTGGGTGATCCGCACCCCGTGACGAGCGCCGTGCGGCCGCTCAGATCGAGGTCGAGCGGCAGGGCGGAGTGCGAGCGGGGCGAACCTGTCATGGGCTGAGGCTAGTGCGGGGCATCCCGAACCGGTGTCGCGTGCCGGGATGCGCCGCGCTCGCGCGCGGCCGGCGTCGCGACGAAGGCGACCGCGATGAGCACGAGCACCACCCAGAAGGCGTTCAGCAGGCCGAACTGCTCGCCCAGGAAGCCGAGGAGGGGCGGCCCGACGAGGAACGCGAAGTAGCCGACCGTCGCGACCGCGGCCACGCGCGCCGCCGCCTTCGACGGCTCGTCGGCCGCCGCCGACATGCCCACGGGGAAGCCGAGCGACGCCCCCAGGCCCCACGCGAAGATGCCGATGCCCGCCGCCACCGGGTGGTCGACGAGGATGAGCAGCGCGAGGCCGACCATGGCGAGGAGCGCGCTTGCGCGCAGCACCGGCACACGGCCGAAGCGGTCGAGCACCCACACGCCCGCGATGCGACCGGTCGTCATCGCTGTCGCGAAGACGCCGAAGGCCAGGGCGCCCGTCGCCTCGTCCGCACCGCGGCCGTCGACCATCGCGAGGGCGAGCCAGTCGTTCGCGCTGCCCTCCGCGAACGCCATGCCGAGCACGATCGCGCCGATGATGAGCGTGCGCGGCTCGCGCCAGATCGACATGCGCTCCGCGAAGGTCGAGCGCTCGGGGCCTGGTCCGTCATCGTCGAGCCCCGGCAGTGCGCGATGGCGGGGAAGATGCCGGACGGCGAGAATGCTCGCGATGAGACCGAGCGCGGCCATGCCGAGCAGGTGGGCGTCGAGGCCCACACCGATCGCCGCGAGCCCGGCGGCCGCGGCGGCGCCGACGATCGTGCCGAGGCTCCACGAGGCGTGGAACCAGGGCATGATGCTGCGACCCTGCGCCTGCTCGACGCCCGCGCCCTCGACGTTCATCGCGACGTCGATGATGCCCGTCGTCGCCCCGAACAGCACGAGCGCCACGAGGACGAGCGGGTAGGAGCCGAAAGCCGCGGAGCCGATGCCGAGCAGGGCGATCGACCCCATGCTCACGACGAGGCCGACCAGGAGCGTCGCGCGCGTGCCGATGCGGGCGATCACGTGGGAGGAGCCGAGGAGGCCCGCGATCGACCCGACCGCCATGCCCGCGATGAGCACCCCGAACTCGTCGGTGCGCACCTGCAGCGCATCCCGGATCGCCGGCGTGCGCGCGAACCAGCTCGCCATGGCGAGACCGTTGATCGCGAAGACCACGAAGACCGCGAGACGCCAGGCGGCGAGGCTCGGGCGGCCCGGGCGCGCTGTGCGGGAGGAACTCGGGCGGCCCGGGCGCGCTGTGCGGGAGGAACTCGGGCGGCCCGGGCGCGCTGTGCGGGAGGAACTCGGGCGGCCCGGGCGCGCTGTGCGGGAGGAAGGGGTGGCGCTCACTGCGACCTTTCGTGGGAGGGACTGCGGTGGTGAGGTGCGCAGATCGAGACGACGCTACCAGCGCTACCCGCGCGATCCTGCGGAACATGTCACCCCTCCACTGTCAAGGGGGTGCCGCGATTCGACGCTCGGTGGAAACGTGACAGTGGTCCGCACGAACGCTCCACGACACGAAGAGAGGTTCACCATGGGAATCGACGACAAGGCGCAGAACAAGGGCGAAGAACTCGGCGGCAAGGCCAAGGAAGCCGCGGGCAAGCTCACCGACGACGAGCAGCTCGAAGCGGAAGGCAAGGCCGACCAGGCGAAGGCCAACCTCAAGCAGGCCGGCGAAGAGGCGAAGGACGCCTTCAAGAACTAGGTCGTGGCTCCCGTCACGATCCATCCTGTGCCGCGCGCCCTCATTCCCAGAGTGAGGGCGCGGGCGCCCAGGTACACGAGCGTGAACGCCCCCAGAAGCAGCTCGAGCGAGGTCACGAGCGGGAGCACCGCCGCATAGGCCGCCAGGTTGAGCACGCCCGTGAGGGCGAGATACCGCCCGTCACCGGCGCCGATGAGCACGCCGTCGAGCACGAACACCAGTCCGGCGAGCGGCAGGCCGAGCGCGAGGATCGCGACGGCGAACGGCAGGGCATCCCGCACCGCGGCATCGGAGGTCATCGCGACCTGCAGGAGGGGGATGCTCGCGAGGAGCACCCCCGTGAGCGCGAGGCCGACGACGAGCCCCCAGCCGACGAGCCGCCGGGTGATCGCGTGGACGCGCGGCACGTCGGCAGCGCCGAGACCGCGCCCGATGAGCGCCTGACCCGCGATCGCGAGGGCGTCGAGCGCGAGCGCGAGGAGCGCGTAGAGCGCGAACCAGACGTGGGTCGCCGCGAGCTCGACCGTGCCGAGCGAGGTGGCGACGACGACGGTGACGACGAGGGCGATGCGCAGGCTCAGGGTGCGCACGAGCAGCCACGAGCCGGCCCGCGCAGCAGCGAGCAGGCCGACGCGACTCGGGCGCAGGGGCGCCGTCGCCGCCCGGGCGCGGCGCACCACCGCCGCGACGAGCACGATCGCCATGCCCCACTGCGCGATGACGGTGCCGATCGCCGAGCCGACGATGCCCAGACCGAGCCCATAGATGAGCACGGCGTTGAGGGCGATGTTCGCGCCGAAACCCACTGCGGCCACGAAGAGGGGAATGCGCACCTCCTGCAGTCCGCGCAGCGCCCCTGTCGCGGCGAGCACGAGGAGCATGCCCGGGATGCCCCACCACGCGACAGCGAGGTACTGCCCGCCCGACGTCGCGACCGCGGGCTCCGCGCCGAAGAGCCCGATGAGCCAGGGGCTCAGCGGCAGCATGACCAGCAGCAGCGCCACCCCGAGCCCGAGCGCGAGCCACAGGCCGTCCACGCCGGCCGCGTGCGCGCCGCGCTCGTCTCCCGCACCGATCCTCCGCGCCACGATGGGCGTCGTCGCGTAGGCGAGGAAGATGAGCAGGCCGATCGCGGTCTGCAGGATCGTGCTCGCGAGCCCGAGACCCGCAAGCGGCTCGGCACCGAGGTGGCCGACCATCGCCGTATCGGTCAGCACGAAGAGGGGCTCGGCCACGAGCGCACCGAGCGAGGGGAGCGCGAGCCGCACGATGTCGCGGTCGAGAGCTCGGGAGGCGCGCACGCCCTCACGCTACCGCCGGCGATATTCGTCATGGTCTGCCAAGGCGAGCGCGACTACGCTCAATCCTCGTGACTGACGCCTCCGCCAGCGGCATCGACCGCGCAGAACTCGACCCAGACATCCGACCGCAGGACGACCTGTTCCGTCACGTGAACGGGCTGTGGCAGGCGCGCACGCCCATTCCCGCCGACAAGGCCCGCTACGGCTCGTTCATGATCCTCGCGGAGGAGGCGGAGAAGGCGGTGCGCACGATCATCGAGGAGGCGCAGCTCGCCGAGCCCGGCACTCCCGAACGCAAGGTCGGCGATCTGTTCTCGAGCTTCATGGACGAGGAGCGCATCGAGGCGCTCGGCGCCGCCCCGCTGGAGCCTCTGCTCGCGCAGGTCGATGCGGTGGCCGATCTCGAGGGCCTTCTCACGACGACGGGGCGCCTCGAGCGTGAGGGCGCCCGAGGCTTCGTGCAGCTGTTCGTCGACACCGATCCGGGAGACCCCGAGCGCTACATCGTGCTCGTCGAGCAGGGCGGGCTGGGGCTGCCCGATGAGTCCTACTACCGCGTCGACGCGCACGAGGCGACGCGCACCGCCTACCTCGCGCACATCGAGAGGATGCTCGCGCTCGCGGGCCTCGACGACGCGGCCGCCCGTGCCGAGCGCGTCATGTCGCTCGAGACCGCGCTCGCTGGCCACCACTGGGACAACGTGCGCAACCGCGACGCTCAGGCGACCTACAACCTGCGCACGTGGGCCGAGTGGTCGGGCGCGGCAGAGGGAGTCGAGCTCGACGCGTGGCGCGAGGGTTACGGGATTCCGGCGACGGCGCTCGCCGAGGTCGTCGTGCGCCAGCCCGACTACACCCCCGGCCTCGCGGCCGAGCTGACCGGGCGCCCGCTCGAGCAGTGGCAGGACTGGCTGCGCTGGTCGATCGTGCGGTCCTTCGCCCCCTACCTCTCGGCGGCGTTCGTCGCGGCGAACTTCGACTTCTACGGCCGCACCCTCACGGGAGCGCAGGAGCAGCGGGCGCGCTGGAAGCGCGGCGTCGGCCTCGTCGAAGGAGCGATGGGCGAGGCGGTCGGCGCCGCCTATGTCGAGCGGCACTTCCGCCCCGAGGCGAAGCAGGAGATGGACGCCCTCGTGGCGACGCTCGTGGAGGCCTATCGGCAGAGCATCACGACTCTCGAGTGGATGACCCCGGCCACGCGCGAGAAGGCTCTCGAGAAGCTCGAGCGCTTCACCCCCAAGATCGGCTACCCCGTGCGCTGGCGTGACTACGGCTCGTTGGAGATCTCACCGGACGATCTGCTCGCGAACGTGCGTGCGGCGGGCGAGTTCGAGTTCCAGCGCGAGCTCGGCAAGGTGGGCAAGCCCATCGACCGTGACGAATGGTTCATGACCCCGCAGACCGTCAACGCGTACTACAACCCCGGCATGAACGAGATCGTCTTCCCCGCTGCCATCCTGCAGTACCCCTTCTTCGACGCCGATCGGGATGCTGCGGCCAACTTCGGCGCGATCGGCGCGGTCATCGGGCATGAGATCGGGCACGGTTTCGACGACCAGGGCTCGCGCTATGACGGGGACGGCCGCCTGCTCGACTGGTGGACGGAGGAGGATCGCGCCGCCTTCGAGAAGCGCACCGCATCCCTCATCGGTCAGTACGACGCACTCGAACCGCGCGAGACCCCCGGTCACCACGTGAACGGCGCCCTCACGATCGGCGAGAACATCGGCGACCTCGGCGGTCTCGGCATCGCGTGGAAGGCCTACCTGCTGTGGCTCGACGGTGCGAAGCCCCCGGTGATCGACGGGCTCACGGCAGCTCAGCGATTCTTCCTCTCCTGGGCCCAGGCGTGGCAGATCGCCATCCGGCCGGAGGAGGCACTGCGCCTGCTCTCCATCGACCCGCACTCTCCGAACGAGTTCCGCTGCAACCAGATCGTGCGCAACATCGACGCCTTCTACGACGCGTTCGATGTCACCACCGCGGATGCTCTGTGGCTCGCCCCCGAGGAGCGCGTGACCATTTGGTAGATCTGCCCCTGACGCGCACGCCGGGAGCCCACGCGGGCTCCCCTCCGGCGGCGCGCCACCGGGCGGATCAGCGGGAGCCGGGGTTCCGAGCGTCGTACCGCGCCCTCGGGGCCGTCGCTCTCGAAGGTGCGAGGGTCTCGGTTGCCGTGAGCGATCTCGCGACAGGCGGGAGCGTCTTCGCCGTCGACGAGCGCATCGTGCTCCCCACCGCCTCCGTCGGCAAGATCCTGCTGCTCATCGAGGTGAGCGCGCGCCTCACGGAGCGCTCGGTCTCGGACTTCGCGATCATCGACCGCGTCGACGGCGACGCGGTGGCAGACAGCGGGCTCTGGCGGCACCTGCAGGCGCCAGCCTTCCCGCTCGGCGATCTGGCGGCGCTCGTGGGGGCGACGAGCGACAATCTCGCGACGAACGCGCTGCTGCGCCAGATCGGCCTGCCGGCGGTGCGCGCGCGCTCGGAGAAGCTCGGGCTCGCCCGCACAGCCCTGTTGGATCGAGTGCGCGACGAACGCGGGCCCGACCATGCTCCGCAGCTCTCGGTGGGGTCGACCGCCGAACTCGCGTGGCTCTTCCACGCCCTCGCCCACGGACACATCGTCGACGAGGAGACGAGCCAGCGCGTGCTCGGGTGGCTCTCGCTGAATGGCGACCTCTCGCTCGTCGCGGGGTCCTTCGGGCGAGACCCGCTGGCGCACCGAGGCGTCGAGCACAACACCTGGATGGTCAACAAGACCGGTACGGACGCCGGCGTGCGATCGGAAGCGGGCGTACTGCGAGGGCCGCGCGCCGGAGTCTCCTACGCGGTGTCCGTGCACTTCGAGGACACCGACCTGGGTCGGCGACTGCGCGTGATCGACGCCCTGCGCACCTTCGGGCTCGACCTGCTCGAGTACGTGCACTGAGGTTTCATCATGCCTCTCCCCAGTCCTGGGGTAGACAAGTCGGTTCAGGCTGTCCCCCAAAGGGCGGACCGAGTAGTCTCCTATCGGCCTCGAACTGCGCCTACCCGACGTTGACGCAGGGTCGAGCCTGAACCCGAACACCCGAACCCGAATACCCGACGTCGACCACTCGCGTCGGCGCTGATGATCTCCCCGGATCGCGGCGCCCATGTCGAGAGCGGCCGGACCCCGAAGCACCCTGCGCTGCGTACCCCCGCGGCGTGAGGCTCCAACCCCCCAGGAGCGCACCACCATGTCTCGTAAAGCAACCCGTCGTGCCGAACGCGCCACTTCTCTGCGTCGGCGCATCCTCGCCGGAGCCACCACGGTCATCGTCGGCCTCGGCCTCGCGGTGGGCGGCGTCATGCCCGCGATGGCCACACCCCCGAGCGCCTCGTTGCCCTCGCCCGAGTCGGGCACCCCGACGGGACAGACGACCTACCAGCAGGGCGGTCTGGTGTGCGACTCGAGCCTCATCGGCTTCACGAAGCCAGGGGAGCTCGATAGCCCCAACCTCGACAGCGACGGCACCTACACGGCGACCTGGGGCTCACTCACCTGGGAGGCCGACACCCGCACTGTCTCCTGGACCGTCGAGGACGGCTGGGATGTCGACGTGTGCGTCAAGGGCGGCACGTACCTCACAACGATCGACACGAGCGAATTTGACGGCTCGAGCTACGTGCACACATACGCGGGACTCTCGCACGCGGGTTTCCGCGCGACGCAGCTGCCCGACGAGCCCGAGATGATCGTCGATTGCGTCGAGATCAGCTATGAGACCGGTCGCCCGCTGAATGGCGCAGACCACATCAACGTCGACGTCGTGTACAACGGCGTGCGCGGCCAGATCAACCTCGAGATCAACGCGAACCAGGCGCAGGACCCGACGAGCACATCCGGTTTCCACGCCTTCCTCAAGTTCGCCGACTCCTTCGGCATCGACGACGTCAAGGTGCCCATCTCGCAGGAGGAGCTCGACTCGGGTGTTCTGCGATTCGAGTACGGGCAGTACTTCACCGGCACCTGGACGATCGAGTGGGTGCAGTTCAACAGCACCTACTTCAACCAGGATCGCAACGAGCTCGAGTTCGTCACGTGCGGCGATCTGCCCACCGAGGAGCTCGTCGTGCCCACGGCCTCCATGCAGCAGCTGACGTGCGACACCGATGGCTCCTACACGCTCGGCGACGTCGAGGGCGTCGTCTGGTTCGTCTCGATCGACGGTGGCGAGTACGCCGAGACGCCGCACGGCACGTACCCCGTGACGAGCGCGCAGACCGTCGAGGTGCGCGCTGAAACCGCGAGCGACGACTACGGCTTCGCCGCGGAGACTCAGACTGAGTGGACGTTCGGGTTCCTGGAACCCACGGACTGCCCGCCGCCGCCGGAGTGCATCCCCGACGAGTACATCTCGTACACCTACGACGCGAGCACCAACTCGGGCGTCGTCACCGTCACCCAGCCCGCGGGTGACGACTACACCGACCAGCTGTGCGCACCGCTCTACGTGACGGCGGCTGCGTGGGCCTTCAACAGCCCCACGTCCTTGTGGACGCAGACTCTCGTGGACTCCGAGGAGATCAACGACGGTGTCGCGATCACGGAGGTCGGCGAGTACGAGTACGGCATTCCGGTCGACTGCGGCCAGGGCGACATCTACGCTTCGCGCACCGCCTTCCCGAACCCCTCCCCGCTGCTCAACGGGCCCAACCAGCCCGCATGGCCCGAGGGCGTGACGCCGTGGGACTTCGAAGAGCGCTTCTTGCACAACATGGGGTTCGACGGCCCGAATCCGACCTACACCTACACCGATCCCGGGTGCAACGCGGAGACCCCGATCGAGCCGACCGTGAGCTACATCGTCGAGTGCGGAACCTACGGCTCGATCGCTCTGCCTGATGACAACCCCTACGTCTCGTACACCGTCCGCAATGCGGATGGCGACATCGTCGACGTCGAGGCTGCTCGCGAGGGCGAGTTCACCGTCACCGCGCACGCCTCCTTCCCGTACATCCTGAAGGACTACCCCGAGGGCGGCTGGACCTACGACCTCGGCGAGTACGTCGAGTGCCCCGTGACACCCACGGCCACGCCGACCCCTGAGACCTGCCTCGACGGCAACGGCACGATCGTCTTCGGAGATGTCGACGGCATCGCCAGCTACTCCGTGGAGGGCATCGAAGGCACCTTCGCTCCCGGCGCGACGCTCACGGGCCTCTCGGCCGACACCTACACCGTGACCGCTGTGGCCGAGGACGGCCTCGAGCTCGCCACTGACTCCTCACCGTTCGACGTCGAGGTCACGTCCTCGACCGAGAACTGCGGCGTCGCGACTGCCTCAGTGGACACCACCGACCCGTCGTGCTTCAGCGGTGAGACGCTGGATGAGTCCGGATTCTCAGTCTCCGACGGTGTCACCTGGTCGGTCATCGACGACGGGGCGACAAGCGGCGCCTTCGAGGTACTGTTCACGGCTCCCGAGGGCAGCCTGTTCAGCAACGGGACGCGGACCCTCATGGCCACCGGGGATCTTGCTCCGGCGCTCGGCGAGGACGAGTGCGTCCTGCCCGTGACGAATGCGTTCCTGGCCTTCACCGACGCCACGTGCCTCGAGTCGCAGGCACTCGACGTCGACGGCTTCCTGTTCGACTCCGAGCTCGCCTCGATCGACGAGACGACGGTGGAGGAGAACGGTGACTACACGGTCGTCTTCACGGCGGTCGGAGCCAACACGACGTTCGACCAGAGCCCCGACGTCGATGCGGAGGGCCGCGAGGTCTCGACGGACGGCAAGACGCTGACCTTCACGGGCACTCTCGAGGGTCCCAACGAGGAGCTGTGCGAGCAGCTGCCCGTCGTCGACCCGTTCGAGTACGTCGACACGTGCCTCACGGCGACCTACACGCTCTATTTCGTCGAGGGCCTCACCTACTGGGTGACGGTCAATGACGACGAGCCCTTCGAGGTCGCCTTCGGCGAGAACGAGGTGTCGAAGACGTTCGCCGCGAACCCGGGCGACTACGTCCTCGCGACGCCGGTCGCTAACCCCGGCTATGTGCTCGCCCCCGACCAGCCGGCACCGCTCGAGCGCACGTTCAACACCTACCCGGACGGCTGCCAGCTGCCCGAGCTCGCCAACTGGCCGGCAAGCGCGACGGCGACCGACGAGGTCTGCACGCCCTTCGGCGTGACGAGCGGATCGATCACCGTGCAGTTCTCGACCGGTCCGGAGGAGAACCCGAACCCGGTGCGTTACTACCTCGCCTACGGCACGGACGCTGAGCAGGAACTCACCGCGGAGACCACCACGCTGCCCGACGGTGACTACGTCGTGACAGCCGTGCTCACCGATCCGGAGGACAGCCTCAACGATTCCGGCAGCGACCCCGTGAGCTTCCCCCTCACGATCGGGGCCGCTGACGAGAGCGACTGCGACCTGCCGACGCTCGCGATCACCGGGGCGAGCAACGCCGTGACCGGAGTCGGTATCGGCGCGGTCATCATCATCCTCGCGGGGCTCGGCTTCGTGCTTCGACGCCAGCTCGTGGAATAGCCCCGCGACCACAGCGCAGCCCGGCGTGCCGGACCGACCCGAAAACGGTCTGTCGCGCCGGGTTGCATCACCCCCACAACTGAATATCCCAGCAGTACCCGCTACAACCCACCCGAACCTCACACGCCGTACCCGACGCGCGAGGCTCCTCCTCACCCTTCAGGAGCAAAGATCATGAGAACTCGACAGCGTATCCTCGCGGCTGCGACGGCCACAGTCGTCGCACTCGGCATGAGTCTCGGCGGCGCTGGCGCCGCCTTCGCCGACCACAATGGCGGTGGAGCCACGGTCGATGACCTGCCTACCGTGACCGGTGTCACCCTCACCGACGACAACGGCCTGACGTGCGACGGCGCGGGTTACACCAAGCCCGACGCGATGAACGCGCCCTCGGGCACCTACTCCGCCGATTGGGGATCGGTGTCCTGGAACGGCGCGAGCTTCACGTGGACACTCAACGCCCAGTACGACGTGGACTTCTGCGTCAAGGGCTCGACCCTGGTCGCGGGCGTCGATACGTCGGCGTTCGCCGGTACGACCTACGACTTCTCGGCGCAGACGGGGCACGACATCTCACACACGGGCTTCCGCATCGTGTCGACTCCGCAGCCGACGCCGGTCACCCCGAGCGCGACGGCGACGCAGTACAGCTGCGTCGATGAGGCCGTGGCGGGCGGATACATCACGGTCGACCTCACCGTGCCGGGAGTCACTTACTCGATCGAGGACGAGTCGGGCAACCCCGTGGCGTTCGACGGGACCACCGGTCGTACCGCCGCTCTACCCGCTGGCGACTACACCGTCGCCGGCGTCGATGCGGACTCCGGTGATCTGTACACCGCGACGCCACTCAACCAGAACGTGACGATCAACGAGTTCACCGAGGACTGCACTGACCTGCCGACGTTCCCCAACTGGCCGGCATCGGTGACCGTGACCGATGAGGCGTGCGTCGACTACACGGTGACCGACGGCGCGATCAACGTCGTGTTCCCGGAGGGCTCGGAGGAGAACCCGAACCCGATCCGGTACTTCATCGACTACGAGGGTGAGGACGAGCAGGAGCTCACCCAGGAGTCGACGGTGGTGCCGGCGGGCAGTTATGTCGTCACTGCTGTGGTCACCGACCTCAATGACAGCGTCAACGACAGCGGTACGAGCGCGGAGTTCCCGGTCACGGTCGAGGGCGTCGACGCGGCGGCGTGCACTGATCTGCCCTCCTACCCGAATTGGCCGGCATCGGTGACGGTGACGGATGAGCAGTGCGTGCAGTTCTCCGTGACCGACGGCGCGATCAACGTCGTGTTCCCGGAGGGCTCGGAGGAGAACCCGAACCCGATCCGGTACTTCATCGACTACGAGGGTGAGGACGAGCAGGAGCTCACCCAGGAGTCGACGGTGGTGCCGGCGGGCAGTTATGTCGTCACTGCTGTGGTCACCGACCTCAATGACAGCGTCAACGACAGCGGTACGAGCGCGG
Source organism: Chryseoglobus sp. 28M-23 (assembly GCF_014789785.1). Classification (NCBI taxonomy): domain Bacteria; kingdom Bacillati; phylum Actinomycetota; class Actinomycetes; order Micrococcales; family Microbacteriaceae; genus Microcella; species Chryseoglobus sp. 28M-23. The sequence goes on from NZ_CP061846.1 coordinate 55,726, forward strand.
AGTTCGCGGTCACGGTCGAGGGCGTCGACGCTGAGGAGTGCGACTTCGACTTCCCGACCTTCCCGAACTGGCCCGCCTCGGTCTCCACCACGGACGAGGTCTGCGGACCCTTCGACGTCGTGAGCGGCTCGATCACGGTCACGTTCCCGGCCGGGTCGGTCGAGAACCCCACGCCGGTGCGCTACTTCATCGACTACGAGGGTGAGAACGAGCAGGAGCTCACTGAGGAGACAACTCAGGTTCCCGCTGGCAGCTATGTCGTGACCGCCGTCGTGACGGACCCGAACGACAGCGTCAACGACAGTGGCACGAGCGACGTCTTCGCGGTCGCCGTAGCCGGTCAGGACGCCGACGAGTGCGGTGAGCTCGAGACGCTGGCCTACACGGGAGCGAGCGACCTCACGGGTGCCTTCGGGCTCGCGGCACTGCTCATCACCCTCACCGGCATGGGCATGGTCGTCGCACGCCGTCGCGTGGAGGCCTAGGAACAACGCCTAGCAGTCACTGACGCACAGCACCACGAACCGGGTGTCGCCCTCCAGGCGGCACCCGGTTCGTGCTGTCACGCTAGAGGCATGATCAGCACCGGACTCGCGAGGAGACTGCGCGACGCTGGGCTCTCCTGGACGCCCCGGTCGGGCGACCGATTCCACATCGACCGGCACGAGCTCGACGCCGACGTCTTCACGGTGAGCGAGCTCACGATCGAGGCGCACGACTACCCCTCCGGCACCGTGCTCGGCTTCAACGGCACGACCGAGTGGGCGCTCGACTCCGTCGACCTCGGCGACACCCTGTGGCTCCCCCACGAGGATCAGTTGCGCGACCTGCTGCGAACGGCCTTCCGCTCGCTCGAGGTCGTCGACGATGGCTACCGCGTGACGATCCAGCTCGATGGCGAGCTCACCGAGTTCGAGAGCGTCTCAGCGCCCGAGGCCTACGGCCTCGCCCTGCTCGCCCTGCTCGAGGGACTCCGCCCCTGAGGGCCGCGGCGCGCTTCGGGAGCGCTCCGCGCCCACCTCGAGACCGAACAGCGTCTCGACCGCGTCGGCCACCGCCTCTGCCCGCCCGGCGGCCGCGTGGCGTCGCGCCATGATCGACGGGGTGTGGAGGAACACGCTCGTGAGGTGACGCAGGGCCTCCTCGACCCTCCCGTCGTCACCGCGCGCTCGTGCGCGGGCGATCTCGCCGTCGACGAGCTCGAGAACGTGCTGGCGCAGCGCCACGACGGCGGGCTGGACGGCAGCGTCGGACACGAACGAGTGAGCGGCGGCATCGACGACGCCCCGGGCATCCTCTTCGGCGGACCAGTGGACGAGCGGCGCGTGCACGCGGATCGTCTCAAGGTCGAGAAGCGTCACCCCCTCGAGCTCGCCGACTGCCGCATCGACGTTGCGGGGCAGGCCCAGATCGACGATGAAGCACCGGGCGTCCGCAGGTACGTCCTCCACCCCGATCGACAGGCGCGCCGTGCAGGTCACGACGACATCAGCCCAGATGAGGGAAGCGCCCAGGTCGTTGGTGGGATCGCTGGCCGTGCGGGCCGCGAAGACCTGCGCGCGGCCGCTCGGCGAGTACACGCGGATGCGATCGGCGCCGCGTTCGCGCAGTGCGGCGACCGTCGTCGCCGCGTACTGGCCGGTGCCGACGAGCAGCACGTTCACGCCGCCCCAGTCGGAGAGGCGGCTGCCCACGAGGTCGAGCGCGAGCCGGGCGAGAGACCGACCGGTGCGGCTCGCATCGCCCTTGGCCCGCGCCGCTCGTGCGGTGCGCGTCGCCTCCTGGAAGGCCCGGTCGAGCGTGGGAGTGGTGGTGCCCGCCTCGCGCGCGAGCTGCGCCGAGCGCTTCACCTGACCGGCGATCTCCTCCTCGCCGACGGCGACCGACTCGAGACCGGCGGCAACCGAGAACAAGTGGTGCACGGCGCCGGCGCCGTCGAGAAGCTCGGCGTTCTGCGCTACCGCGGCCTCCTCCACACCGGCGAGCGATTCGAGTGCACCGAGCACCGAGCGCTGCGCGAGCTCGCGCGCGAGAAGATCGGGCGCGTCCACATCCAGGTAGACCTCGAGCCGATTGCACGTCGCGATCGACACCGCGCCGCGAATCGCGGGGTGCGCATCGTGCACCGACCGAGAGAGTTCGGCGGCGTCGACCGCGAGTCGTTCGAGGAGCTCGAACGACGTGTTGCGGTGGTGAGCGGTGATGCAGAGGAGCACGAGGACCTATCCTACGGCGCGTGAGCCGACGAACCCTGACATTCCCCCAGGGGGTATTGCCGAGGGTGCCTCAGAACAGCGAGTTCACACTCCAGGCCGCCTATCCTGGTCGGGTGCCTCTGCGCCCCACCCACCCCCTCGTCGACGGTCGCACGACCGATTCCGCCCTCGTACGCGCCTACCGCGGCGACCGACCGGAGCAAACCCCCGTGTGGTTCATGCGGCAGGCCGGGCGATCCCTGCCCGAGTACCGTGAGCTGCGCGCGCGCGGCGACATGCTGCAGGCGTGCCTGACGCCCGAGCTCGCGAGCGAGATCACCCTGCAGCCCGTGCGGCGCCACGGCGTCGACGCCGGCATCTTCTTCAGCGACATCGTCGTGCCCGTGCTGCTTGCCGGAGTCGAGGTGAGCATCGTCGCGGGGCGGGGGCCGGTGCTCGAGCATCCTGTGCGATCGGCCGCCGATGTGCTCGCGCTGCGCCCCCTCGACCCCGCCGCGCTCGACCCCGTGCGCGAGGCCGTCGCCCTCACCGTCGAGCAGCTCGGCGCCACGCCGCTCATCGGCTTCGCCGGCGCCCCCTTCACGCTCGCCTCGTACCTCATCGAGGGCGGACCCTCGAAGGACCAGATCAGGGCTCGCGCACTCATGCACAGCGACCCGCACACGTGGGCGACGCTGCTCAACTGGTGCGCCGACGTCACCGGCATGTTCCTGCGCGCGCAGGTCGAGGCGGGCGCGAGCGCGGCGCAGCTCTTCGACTCGTGGGTCGGCTCGCTCTCGCGTGTCGACTACCAGCGCCGCGTCGCGCCGCACTCGAAGCGCGCCCTCGACCACCTGCGGGGGCTCGACGTGCCCCGCGTGCACTTCGGTCTTGGAACCGATCGCATCCTGCCGCAGATCGCGGCCCTCGGCGTCGACGCGATCGGTATCGACTGGCGGTTGCCGCTCGATGAGGCGAGCGCCGCCTTCGACCACGCGATGCCGCTGCAGGGCAACATCGACCCCGCCCTGCTCACTGCTCCCTGGAGTGTGCTCGCCGCGCACGCTGACGACGTGCTCGAGCGAGGCCGCCGCCCGCCCGCCCACGTGCTCAACCTCGGGCACGGCGTGCCCCCCGAGACCGACCCCGACACACTCACGCGCCTCGTCGCCCACGTGCACGGCGACCGACCCGAGCATGACTGACCCGAGCCCCAGCGAGCGCGCTCCCGTCGCGGGGGCGCCGCCCGCCGCGATCGTCGTCGGCGCGGGTGTCGCGGGCCTCGTCGCCGCTCGCGAGCTCGTGCTGCAGGGCTACACCGTGCGCGTTCTCGAGGCCGACGCGGTCGCCGGAGGCCAGGTGCGAGCCCACGAGGTCGCCGGCATCCGCCTCGATTCCGGCGCCGAATCGTTCGCGACGCGCGGTGGCATCGTGCGCGACTATCTCGCGAGACTCGACCTCGAGCACCGCATCGTGAGCCCGGACGACCGGGGGGCGTGGCTGCACAGCGCTGAAGACCGTGCGGCGCGGCTGCCCGCTGTGAGCCTCCTCGGCATCCCGTCCGCCCCGCTCGCGGCGGACGTCGTGAGCATCGTCGGGCGGCGCGATGCCTGGCGCGGGATGCTCGACACGGTGCTACCCGGGCCCGTCGGCGCGAAGTCCGCCACCGTCGGCGAGCTCGTGCGCCGCCGCATGGGTGACGGCATCCTCGAGAAGCTCGTCGCGCCCGTCGTCGAGGGCATCCACTCGCGGCACCCCGACGACCTCCCGCTCGGCGCCGTGCCCGGGCTCGCGCACCACCTCCTGCGAGAGAACTCGCTCGGCCGCGCCGTCGCCCGGCTGCGCATCGACGCCCCCGCGGGCAGTCTCGTCGCGGGCCTCGAGGGCGGCATGAGCGTGCTCGTGGAGGCGCTGCTCGCCGAACTCGACCGCTTCGGCGTGCCCGTGCACTACGGCACGCGAGTCGCCGAGGTGCACGACGATCGCGTCGTGCTCGCCACAGACGACCCGGATCACGACGGCGAGCAGCTCGAGGGGCGGGTCGTCGTCGCAGCACCCGGCCTCGTCGGCGCCGGGACGCGCACCGCGACCCACCTCGTGACGCTCGTCGTCGACGCTGATGCTCTCGGCGGCAGAGATGCTCTCGCCGAGGCGCCCCGCGGCACCGGCGTGCTCGTCGCCCGAGGCTCGAGCGTGCGCGCCCGAGCCCTCACGCACCTCACCGCGAAGTGGGAGTGGGTGCGCACAGCCGCCCACGGCCGTGAGGTGCTGCGCCTGAGCTACGAGCACGATGCGACCGTCGACCAGGCCCGCGAGGACGCGGGCAGACTGCTCGGCTTCGCTCTGCCCGCTGCGAGCGTCGTCGGCTCCACGGTGACCACGTGGCACCGGGCCGGCCGCATCGAGGCGAGCGGGAGCATCCCGATCGTCGGTGAGCAGGTCGCCGGAACCGGGCTCGCCGCCATCATCGACCACACCCAGCGCACCATGAAGGAGCTGCAGCCGTGAGCGACACCCTCGCCTACACCCTCTACGTCGTCCTGCGACGGGATGCCGCCCGCCCCGCGAGCGGCGGCGGCGTCGCGCACGCCGTGGCCGCCGTCACCGAACGAGGAGTGACGGTGCGCGGCGTCTACGACGTGAGCGGCCTGCGCGCCGACGCCGACATCATGCTGTGGCTGCACGGCGCCGACCCCGAGGCGCTGCAGTCGGCGGTGCGGACCCTGCGCCGCGCCGAGCTGCTGAGCGGGCTTCTGCCGACGTGGAACGCCATGGGGGTGCACGTGCAGGCCGAGTTCAGCCGCAGCCACGCGCCCGCCTTCATGCTCGGCAAGGAGCCCAAGACCTGGCTGTGCGTGTACCCGTTCGTGCGGTCGTACGAGTGGTACCTGCTGCCCGACGAGGAGCGGCGCGACATGCTCGCCGAGCACGGCCGCAAAGGCAGCGCCTTCACCGGCGTGCTCGCCAACACGGTCGCGAGCTTCGCTCTCGGCGACTACGAGTGGCTGCTCGGTCTCGAGAGCGACGAGCTGCTCGACCTCGTCGACATGATGCGCGACCTCCGTTACACGGAGGCTCGCCGGCACGTGCGTGAAGAAGTGCCGTTCTACACCGGCCGCAGGCTCGACGATGCCGAGCTCGACGCCCAGATCCTGGAGGTTCTGCGATGACGCTGAGTTCATCGAACATCTCGAACAACGGTCTCGGACCGGACGGCAAGGCCGTGGTGGTCGACCTGGCCGACGGCCACTACGAGGGCGAGCAGTTCGCGCGCGCCGCGACCGACACGGCGCAGGCCTTCGCCGTGCCCGGGCGCGTCGAGGCGCCCGTCGCCTACGACGCCGTGATCCTCGCCGGCTTCGGCGGCCCCGAGGGTCAGGACGACGTCATCCCGTTCCTGCGCAACGTCACGCGCGGGCGCGGCATCCCCGACGAGCGCCTCGAGGAGGTCGCGCACCACTACCGCCACTTCGGCGGGGTGAGCCCCATCAACGAGCAGAACCGCCAGCTGCAGGCGGCGCTGCAGGCCGAGGCTGATCGTCGGGGCCTGGGGCTGCCGATCTACTGGGGCAATCGCAACTGGGATCCCTATCTGCCCCAGGCCCTGCAGCAGGCCTTCGACGACGGCCACCGCACGATCCTCGGCCTCGCGACGAGCGCCTACAGCAGCTTCTCCAGCTGCCGCCAGTACCGCGAGGACTTCGCGAAGGCCCTCGACGCGACGGGCCTGTGGGGCCAGGTGCGCATCGACAAGGTGGCCCAGTTCTTCGATGCGCCCGGCTTCGTCGCCCCGTTCGTGACGGGCGTCGCGGATGCTCTGCGCGAGCTGCTCGCGGCCGGCACCGACCTCGCCGCGACGCGTGTGCTGTTCGCGACCCACAGCATCCCGACCACCGATGCCGAGCGCAGCGGCCCTCGAGATGTCGACTGGGGCGAGGGTGGCGCCTACGCGGCCCAGCACCTCGCCGTGAGCGAGGTCATCATGCAGCGGGCGCTCGCGACGCTCCGAGACGAGGGCGCCGACGTGCCCGAGGTCGAGTGGCAGCTCGTCTACCAGAGCCGGTCCGGCCCTCCCACGCAGCCCTGGCTCGAGCCCGACATCAACGACGCGATCGGCGAGCACGCTGCCGCGGGCGCGACGACGATCGTCATGGTGCCGGTCGGCTTCGTGAGCGACCACATGGAGGTCATGTGGGACCTCGACACGGAGGCGATGGAGACCTGCGAGGAGCACGGGGTGGCGGGCGTGCGCGTGCCGACTCCCGGCGTCGACCCCGTCTATGTGAGCGGGCTCGTCGACCTCATCGAGGAGCGCCTGCGGGGCACCCCCGCCGCGCAGCGCGTGCGGGAGACGACGCTCGGGCCCTGGTACGACGTGTGCCGGCCGGGCTGCTGCGAGAACGTGCGCGCGGGCTACAAGCCCGCCATCTCGGGGTTGCAGCCGTGACGGCCGCCCCACCGCCGACAGCCGACGCGGCGCCGATCAGGCTCGGCACTCGGGGCAGCGCCCTCGCGCTCGCGCAGTCGCAGCGCGTCGCCGACTCGATCGCGGCCCGCACGGGCCTCGACGTCGAGCTCGTGACGATCACGACGCATGGCGACACCTCGCCAGAGCCGCTCGCGAGCATGGGCGGCGCTGGCGTGTTCGTCACCGCCGTGCGCGAGGCGCTCCTGGCAGGGGAGTGCGACGTCGTCGTGCACTCGCTCAAGGATCTGCCGACCACCCCGCATGACGAGCTCGTCATCGGTGCGATGCCGAAGCGCGCGGATGCGCGGGACGCCGCGGTCGTCGGGGGCGGGGTTCCGCTCGCCGAGCTGGCGCCGGGCGCGCGAGTGGGCACGGGCTCACCGCGACGCCGCGCGCAACTGCGCCGCCGGTTCCCCGAGCTCGAGGTCGTCGAGCTGCGGGGCAACGTGGACACCCGGCTCGCGCGCGTCCTCGGCGACCGGGAGGGCGTGGCGGCCGACCTCGAGGCGGTCATCCTCGCCGCCGCGGGGCTCGAGCGTCTGGGCCGCGACGATGCCATCACCGAGCACCTGGGGATCGATGGCTGGCCGACCGCCCCGGGGCAGGGAGCCCTGGCGGTCGAGGTGCGTCGCGGCACGCGCGGCCCCCTCGCCTCCGCCCTGCAGAGCCTCGACCACGGCCCCACGCGCACGGCCGTGGACGCCGAGCGGGCCGTGCTGCGCCTGCTCGAGGCGGGCTGCTCGGCGCCTCTCGGCGCCCACGCCTTCCTCGATGACGGCATGCTCTTCCTCGCCGCACGCGTGTACTCGCCCGAGACGGGCGAGCAGGTCTCGAGCGCGCATGCGCTGTACGTCGCCGACACGCGCACTCCCGGGGAGGACGCCGCTGCGCTCGTCGTCGACGAGCTGCTGCGGCAGGGTGCGGCCGACCTCGCGCCTCTCGGCGGTGCGCGATGAGCGGCCTCGGCCCGCGCATCCGCCCCCGCCGTCTGCGTGCGACGCCCGCTCTGCGCCGCCTCGTCGGCGAGACGGAGGTGGCAGCCCGGCGCCTGGTGCTGCCCGTCTTCGTGCGGGAGGGCCTGAACGCCCCGCAGCCGATCGGCTCGATGCCGGGCGTCGAGCAGCACAGCCTCGACAGCGTGCGCGCGCTCGCCGCCCGCGCGGCCGAGGCTGGGCTCGGTGGGCTCATGCTCTTCGGCGTTCCCTCGACGCGCGACGCGACGGGAACGGGAGCGACCGACCCGGACGGCATCCTCAATGTGGCAACGCGCGCCATCGTCGCCGAGGTCGGCGACAGTCTCGTCGTGCAGACCGACCTGTGCCTCGACGAGTTCACCGACCACGGGCACTGCGGCGTGCTGGATGCTCAGGGCCGGGTCGACAACGATGCCACTCTCGAGCGCTACGCGGCCATGGCGATCGCGCAGGCCGAGGCGGGCAGCCAGCTGCTCGGCCTCAGCGGCATGATGGACGGCCAGACGCGCGTCGTCCGCGACGCGCTCGACGCCGCGGGATACTCCGACACCGCAACGCTCGCCTACTCCGCCAAGTTCGCCTCGGCGTTCTACGGGCCCTTCCGCGATGCGGTCGAGTCGGCGTTGCAGGGTGATCGCCGCACCTATCAGCTCGACCCGGGCAACGGCCGCGAGGGCGTGCGCGAAGCGGCGCTCGATATCGACGAGGGCGCCGACATCGTGATGGTCAAGCCCGCGCTGCCGTACCTGGACGTACTGCGCCGCGTTGCCGACACCTCTCCGGTGCCCGTGTGGGCCTACATGGTCTCGGGGGAGTACGCCATGATCGCCGCTGCAGCGCAGAACGGCTGGATCGACGGCGACCGCGCTCAGCTCGAGGCGCTCACCTCGCTGCGCCGGGCCGGCGCGGACGCGACCCTCAGCTACGCGGCGCTCGACCTCGCCGAGAAGGGACTCCTGTCATGACCCGCTTCGTCTCCGGGCGCACGTCGGCCACGAACGCCGAGGCCTTCGAGCGCGCCCTCGCCGTCTCGCCCGGGGGCGTCAACTCGCCCGTGCGCGCGTTCGGCTCGGTCGGCGGCACCCCGCGCTTCCTCGCGAGCGGCCGCGGCCCGTACGTGACCGACATCGAGGGCACTCAGTACGTCGACCTCGTGGGGCAGTGGGGTCCGGCGCTGCTGGGCCACGCGCATCCCGATGTCATCGCGGCCGCCCATGCCGCTGTCGATCACGGCCTCGGTTTCGGGGCCGTCTCGACGGGAGAGGTCGACCTCGCTGAGCTCGTGCTCGATCGCCTCACCCTGACCGCCGCGGACGGCACCGAGCGCCGCGGTATCGAGAAGCTGCGCCTCACCTCGACGGGCACCGAAGCGACCATGACCGCGATCCGCCTCGCGCGCGGGGCGACCGGTCGGCCGCTGCTCGTGAAGTTCGCCGGGCACTATCACGGGCACTCCGACGCGCTGCTGTCGGAGGCGGGCTCGGGCATCGCGACGCTCGGCATTCCCGGGTCGGCGGGCATCACCCCCGAGACGGCCGCGCAGACGATCGTGATCCCCTACAACGACGAGGCGGCGCTCGCCGAGGTCTTCGCGACGCACGGTGATCGCATCGCGGCCGTCATCACGGAGGCGGCCGCCGCGAACATGGGGGTCGTGCCCCCGAAGCCGGGCTTCAACCGGCTCCTCGCCGACACGGCGCATGCTCACGGCGCCCTGCTCATCAGCGATGAGGTCATGACCGGGTTCCGCGCGACGGCCGCGGGCTGGTGGGGCCTCGAGGAGCGCGAGGGCACACCGTACGATGCCGACCTCACGACGTTCGGCAAGATCATCGGCGGCGGTCTGCCGCTCGCGGGTCTCGGCGGTCGCGCCGAGGTGCTCGACCTTCTCGCTCCGCTCGGACCCGTCTACCAAGCAGGCACGCTGAGCGGCAATCCGGTCGCGGTGGCGACAGGCGCGGCGATGCTCGCGGGGGCCGACCCGGCCGTCTACGACCGGCTGACGAGCGCCGCGCGGCAGATCGGCGACGGCCTGTCGTCGGCTCTCGCCGCGGAGGGCGTCGTGCACACGGTGGCGTGGGCGGGCTCGCAGTTCTCGATCTTCTTCCGCGAGACGGCCCCGCAGAACTACGCGGAGGCCCAGGATCAGGAATCGTGGCGATACCCCGCCTTCTTCCACGGGATGCTCGACCACGGCGTCTCGTTGCCGCCGAGCGTCTTCGAGGCGTGGTTCGTCTCCGCCGCGCACGACGACGCGGCAGTCGCGCGCGTGCTCGAGGCGGCGGCCCCCGCTGCTCGGGCCGCCGCCTCGGCGTCGCGCGCGTGACCCGAGTCGGGCGACCACTCGGTCGCGCTCGGGCTCGTGTTCGCTACTCGAGCGCGGCGACCGCCGCGGCGAGCTGAGCGACGGTCTCGTCGAGGCCCCACGTGAGCGAGAGGGCCGAGGGGGGCGAGACGGAGGAGATGAACTCGGCGCCGACGATCGGTGCGATCGCCCCCGCCTGCACCTGCGGCATCGCCTGGGAGTATCCGGCGTCGAGGAAGGTGTCGACCTCCTCCTGGGTCGTGCCGTAGACGACGAGAACGTCGCTCGTGAGCTCGCTCAGCCGCTCGTGGGAGAGCGTGAAGTAGAAGGGCGACTCGTCGGTGTCGAGCTCGTCGACGGCCGCGGCGTTGGTGAAGCCGAGGTCGAGCATGAACTCCACGCGGGGGTCCTCATCGGCGTAGACGTAGAAGGTCGCCGCGCTGTCCCACACGGCGGCGAGGCTGACACCCGCGAACTCGGGGTGCTCTGCGGCGGAGGCGGCGATCGCGTCCTCGATCCCGGTGAGCACGTCGTCGGCTTCCGCACGCAGGCCGAGTGCGTCGCCCGTGATGGTGATGACCTCGCGCCACGGCGTCGACCACGGCTGGTCGGGGAAGGCGACGACGGGAGCGATCTCGCTGAGCGTGGCGTACTGCTCCTCGGTGAGCCCCGAGTAGTGCGCGAGGATGACGTCGGGGTCGGCCGCGGCGATCTCCTCGAAGGGCACGTCCTCCCCGGTGTCGGGCAGCACCGTCGGCAACGGCTCTCCCGTCTCCTCGAGCGCCTCGCGAATCCAGGGCGGCACGCCCTCTGCGTCTCCCGCGTAGGCCTGGAAGGGCATCGCGACGGGCGTGACGCCGAGGGCGATCGCGGCATCGGTCGTACCCCAGCCCCACGTGACGACGCGGTCGGGCCGCTCAGGGATCACGGTCTCGCCGTAGGCGTGCGCGATCGTCACGGGGAAGCTCGCGTCGCCGGGCGAGCCGTCCGGCACGTCGGCGGTCTCGGCGGCGCAGCCGACGAGTGCGATGGTCGCGGCGGCGAGGCCGGCGAGGGCGGTGCGTCGCAGAGCGCGCAGGGGAGTGGGGGTCACGAGGGTCTCCTAGACAGGGCGAACGGGAGGGACGGTGCGCGGTCGCGCGGGTGGGCTCGAGGAGGGCCCGAAGCGACCGCGCTTAGGTAAGGCTAACCTTATATCTAGCGAGCCTGCGTTGCAACCGCCCGCGGCAGCACGACCGGGCGGCCGGTATCCGGATCGGTCAAGAGGAGCGCCTCGATGCCGAACGCGCGCTGCAGCACGGCGGGCGTCATGGTCCTCTCGGCCGACCCCTGCGCCACGATCTCGCCGTCCGCCAGGACGACGACCTCGTCCGCGTAGCGGGCGGCGAGGGTCAGATCGTGCAGCACGACCACGACCGTCATGCCGCGCGCGACCTCCGCCCGCAGCACATCGAGCACCTCCGTCTGGTGGGCGATGTCGAGCGAGCTCGTCGGCTCATCGAGCAGCAGGATGCGGGGCTGCTGGGCGAGGGCCATGGCGATCCAGGCCCGCTGGCGCTGGCCGCCCGAGAGCTCGTCGACACGACGGCTCGCGAGCTCGGCAGCGTCGGTCGCGTCGAGGGCCGCAGCGACGACCGCGTCGTCATCACTGCGGTGCCCGCCGAAGATGCCGTGATGGGGGTAGCGTCCGCGCGCGACGAGGTCGGCGACGATGATGCCCTCGGGTGCGATCGGGCTCTGCGGCAGCACGCCCAGGATGCGGGCGAGCTCGCGCCCCCGCAGCTCGGTCACGTCGCGCCCCTCGACGAGCACGCGACCCGAGAGCGGTGTCATGAGCCTGCTGAGTCCGCGCAGCAGCGTCGACTTGCCGCTCGCGTTCGCGCCCACGAGCACGGTGAGCGAGCCGGGGGCGATCTCGAGATCGACGCCGCGCACGACGATGCGCTGGTCGTAGCCGAGGGTGAGCCTCTCGGCCCGCAGGGCGGGTGTCGTCATGTCTCCTCCATCATCGGGGCCCGGTCGCGGGTCGGGAGCCGAGCGCGCGATCGTGCTGATCCTCGTTCGCCGCGCACGAGGATCCACAGCAGGAACGGAGCGCCGAGCGCGCCCGTGATGAGACCGACGGGCGGGCGCAGAGAGCCGGGAAGCAGATTCTGGCTCACGAGGTCGGCGGCGAGCACGATGAGGGCTCCGGTGAGTGCGGCCGTGGCGAGCGCGGGGCCGCGGCCGCGCATCCGGCGAGCGAGAGGGCCGGAGACGAACGCGACGAACGCGATCGGCCCCGTGACGGCGACCGCGATCGCGGCGAGGATGCTCGACCCCGCGATCGCGAGAACCCGAGTAGCGACGGGCCGACCGCCGAGCGCTCGCGCGGTGTCGTCGTCGAAGGCCTGCAGCGAGAGGGCGTGGGCACCGAGCACGAGCGCGAGGACGACGACCGCGAGGGTCACCGCGAGCAGCAGCAGGTCGGAGTCGCTCGGCGAGCCGACGCTGCCCACGAGCCAGAAGTAGGCCGACTCGGCCTGCACGAGCGAGGCGCGTGTGAGCGCGAACCCGAGCACCCCCTGGGCGAGGAAGGCTACGGCGATGCCGACCACGACGAAGCGCGCTCCGGCGACGCCGCGCCCGCTCGCGAGGAAGACCACCGCGGCGGCGCCCAGCGCGCCTCCGAGCGCCGCGCCGCTCACGGCCCAGCCACTCGCTCCCCCGGCGATCGCGAGCACGGCCGTGGCGCTCGCGCCACCCGTGATGCCGACGATGTCGGGGCTCGCGAGCGGATTGCGCACGACGGACTGCAGGAGGGCTCCAGCCAGGCCGAGAGCCGCGCCGGCCAGGAGTGCGAGCAGCAGGCGCGGCAGGCGCAGCCCGAGCACGATGAAGCTCGAGCCGCCCACGTCGAGACCGAGGAGCGCGCCGGCGACCTCGACGGGGGGCACGGGCACGGCGCCGGCCCCGAGGGCGACGACGCTGAGCGCCGTGAGGCACACGAGAAGAAGGAGCACCACGAGAAGGCCTCGACGGCGATCGTGCGCACGGTGGCGCTCGAGCCCGCTCACACCGCCTCCCGCGCAGACCGGACCAGGCCGATGAGAAGGGGGGCGCCGAGCACGGCGATGACGATCCCGACCTCGATTTCGGCGGGGGGAGCGACGACTCTGCCGAGCGAGTCGGCCACGAGCAGGGCGGCGGCGCCGACGAGCGCGGAGGTGGGCAGGAGGATGCCGTGGCGCGTGCCGACGAGTGCGCGAGCGGCGTGCGCGGCGAGCAGACCGACGAAGACGAGCGGGCCGGCGAGCGCCGTCGCCGTGCCGCACAGCAGAACGATGCTCGCGAGGGCGAGCCCGCGCGTCGAGCGCAGCCGGAAGCCGAGCCCGCGCGCCACATCGTCGCCCAGGGCGAGCGCGTCGAGGGGCCGCGCGAGGAGGGCGGCGAGGATGCCCCCGAGCAGGAGGAGAGGCAGGAGGGCGGTCGCGAGCTCGAGGTCGCGGCCCGTGAGCGAGCCCACCGTCCAGAAGCGATACCGATCGAGGGCCGCGGGGTCGCTCAGCAGCACGAGCGTCGTGAGCGAGGTCAGCCCCGCCGTGACGGCGGCGCCGGCGACGACGAGCACGGCCGGAGTCGTGAGCGAACGGGTCGACGCGGCGACGATGGCGATGAGCACCGAGGCCAGGAGCGCGCCGAGCAGGGCACCGGTGGCGATGCCGAGCGGCGAGACCACGCCGAGCATGGAGATCGCGACGACGACGGCGAAGGACGCGCCCGCGTTCACGCCGAGCAGTCCGGGGTCGGCGATCGGGTTGCGCGTGACGCCCTGCATGACCGCTCCGGCGAGACCCAGCGCGGCACCGGCGGCGAGACCGATGAGGGTGCGGGGGATGCGCAGCTCGACGATGACGATGGCATCGACCTCCGCTGCGCCGAGGCCGGTCGCGTCGAGCACCGCTCCCTCGAACGCGGAGGCGAGGATCACGTCCACGAGCGTGAGCGGGTCGATCGCGCGCGCGCCGATGGCGAGGCTCGCGAGCACGGCGAGCACGACGACGGCGCCGGCGATGGCGGCGCCAGCCGTTCGCGGCGCGAGCCGGCGGACGGTCACTGGGCTTCGGAGCGACCGTCGCGCCAGTAGCCCATGAAGGCAACGTTGCGACGATCGACGCCGATGTCGCTCACGAGGTGCCGGCGAAGAGACTTCACGGTCGAGGCCTCCCCGGCGATCCAGGCGTAGAAGTCTCCCGTGCTGGGGTCGACCGGGGAGTCCCAGAGCAGCTCCGCGTCGACATCGATATCGTCCAGCTGCTGCGGGGCGAGGGAGACCGCGCTCGCGAGCTCGGCGGTGTGGCGGGGCAGCCAGGCGCGCACGGCGCGCTCGAGCAGCTCGCCGCGCGGAGCGATCGCTTCGAAGCCGTGCGCGGTCTCGCAGCCAGCGTCGCGCGCGAGCCAGGCGACGCGAGAGATGCCGCGAGGGACGAGCGAGAGGATGTCGGCGCTCGAGGGCACCTCGATGAACGCCTGCGCCGTGATGCGGGGGTCGAGCGATTCGATGATCGAGCAGATGGCCGGAGCGGCCGTCTCGTCACCGGCGAGCAGCACGTGCCGGGCCGAGCCCGGTCGCCAGTCGATGCCGACGGTCGGGTCGGCAGTGCGCGCATCCGGGCCGACGATGATGACCTCGTCTCCCACCGTCGCGCGGCGCAGCCAGCTCGCGGCGGGACCGTCCCCGTGGCCCGACGCGGCGGGGTGCAGCACCATGTCGACATCGAGCTCGCGTCGCTCGGGCCGGATGGCGCGCACCGTGTATGTACGGAAAGGACTGCGGTCAGCAGCGGGCAGCGCTCGCCAGCGGGCGTACCAGCTGCCCTCGCGTACGACGCGCTCATCGTCGGCGCCCACGTCGCACAGGCCCCCGTCGGCGGAGGGAAGGATGAGCTTGATGCGCTGATCGAGCCCTGTCGTACCGAAGATCTCGAAGTCGGGCCCGGTGAAGGTCACGCGACGGAAGCTGGGGCTCAGCGGCAGCACGCGAGCGACCGTAGCGCGGTACGGACGGTAGGCCGGCCATGCGACCGCGGTGCGCTCAGGTGAGGTAAGCATTGCCTAAGTATGCACGTGACCCGCGCGTCGGCGCCAGCCGTGCCGCCCTGGGAATCCCCTCCGTATTCCCCGACGGGCACGGGTCCGGCGGCACTACGCTGGAGACCCGCGGACGCTCCACATCCGTGCCCATCGCAGAAGGAGGAGCCATGAGAGGCAAGATCCTGTTCGCCGCTGGACTCGGCGTCGGCTACGTACTCGGCACTCGCGCGGGACGCGAGCGCTATGAGCAGATCAAGACCGCGTCGGCGCGGCTCTGGAACGACCCCCGCGTGCAGGAGCGAGTCGAGCAGGCCGAGGACTTCGTGAAGGACAAGGCGCCCGAGGTCGCCGGCTTCGTCTCCGACGGCGCCAAGAAGATCGTCGGGGGCATCACGGGTCGCAGCGCGAAGCCGAGCAGCTCGCGCTCGAGCGGCGCCAAGAAGTCCGGCTCGACCTCGAGCGGCAGGACGAGCTCCACCGGGAAGGCCTCGTCCGCGAAGAGCTCGTCCGCGAAGAGCTCCACCGCCAAGGGCTCCGGCTCGACCACGAACTCCTGATCGGCGGTACACGATGACCACCCCTCCTGAAGGACGCTCCCGTCGAGGACTGATCTCGCTCATCGCGGACGTTCCTCGGCTCATCATCGAGCTGCTGCAGGCCGAGATCGAATCGTTCAAGGCAGAGATCACGAGCAAGCTCAAGTCAGCGGGCATCGGCGCCGGGCTGCTGGTCGGCGCCGGCGTGTTCGCGTTCTTCGCGGCGCTCGTGCTCACCGCAGCCGGCGTGCTCGCCCTGGCACTCGTCGTTCCGGCCTGGGCCGCGGCCCTCATCGTCGGCGGGATCCTGCTCGTGCTCGCGGCGCTCATCGGCCTCGTCGGGTACGGGCAGCTCAAGCGCGGCGTTCCCCCCACCCCCACCGAGACCATCGACAGCGTGAAGGAAGACGTCCGCACGATCCGCGGACTCAGGAAGCGAGGAAACTCATGAGCGACACCGTCAAGAACACCGTCGACACGGCGAAGGACAACGTCAAGAGCACCGTTTCGGCCACCCGCGCGCAGCTCGAGCAGACGCTCGACGCGATCGACGAGAAGTTCGACGTCAAGAAGCGGAGCACCGAGGTGGCGCAGCGCGCGCAGGCCTCCTACGAGTCGAACCCGGTCCCCTGGGTCATCGGAGCGACCGCTGCCGCGGTCGTCGTGGTCGGGCTCGTCGCGTGGGCGATCTTCAGCGACGACTGAGCGCCTCCGGGAGCGCCGCGCCTGCTGCCCGGTGCGACCCCGGAACCTCTGCGCGTCGACCGGGCGTTCATGGCTCGATTATGCGTCTGCGCTCGAGCGGGTCATCATTAACCTGATGTCCTCACCCACAGACATGGCGATCGACCGCACGCCCACGGGCGCGCTGCCGGTCATCAAGCCGTTGCTCGGCTGGCGCGTGCTCGTGCCCCGCGGCGGCAAGTGGGGAGACGGCATCGCCGCCCAGCTGCGGTCGCTCGGGGCATCTCCCGTGATCGCACCGCTCATCAACTTCGCGGGCGCCGATGATCAGGACGCCCTCAACGCCGAACTCGACGCGCTGCGCGCGGGAGAGTACGGCTGGCTCGTCGTGACGAGCGCCACGACCGTGGACGTTCTGCTCGGCCAGGGCGTGCGCCTGCCCGAGGGAATACGCGTCGCGGCGGTCGGCGAAACCACCGCGCACGCCCTGCAGCTCGCCGGGTACCCGGTCGACTTCGTGCCGAGCGACCACTCGGCTCGCGGCCTCGTCAAGGAATGGCCCGACCCGCGCGGCGCCCGCGTGCTCGTTCCCCAGTCGGAGATCGCGGAGCCCACGCTCGTGAGCGGGCTGCGCGACCGTGGCATCGATGCCCGCTTCGTGAGCGCCTACCGCACCGTCGGGGTCGCGGCACCCGCCGAGATCGTCACCGAGATCGCGGAGGGCCGCATCAACGGACTGCTCGTGAGCTCGGGCAGCGTGGCCCGGCAGATCGCGGAGCAGTTCGCGCCCCTGCCCGAGTGCACCGTCGTGGCCTGCATCGGCCCCCGCACGGCGTTCGACGCGCGCGCCGCGGGTCTCTCTGTGCACCGCATCGCCGAAGAGCGGTCGAGCAGCGCGCTCGTACGTGCACTCGCCGACTACGCGATGGATCCGGACGACCGCTGCCCGCCCGTCGTGCCCTGACCGGCGACATCGACTCTCATCCCAGCGGCACGGACCCCCCGAACAGGAGTGCCCCGATCGCCACGAGCGGTGGTGCTCCCTGCACGGCGGCGGCACGCCACAGTCGCGGCGCGGTCACCACGAGAGTGAGGGCGGCCAGCAGCATGACCGCGCACCCGGCCACGAGCACAGCGGCGCCGATCGCGCCCTGCTCGGCTCCGGCGCGCTCGCCCCATGGTGCGGCGAGGATGAGCACGACTCCGGCTCCCACGACCAGCGCGAGGCCGAGGTTGTAGACGCCCTGGTTGCGGGCGAAGACCCGCAAGGGTGCCGAGTCGTCGCTCGGGCGCACCCCGAACAGTCGGCGCACGGATGGCCGCGTGAACAGCACGCTCTCGAGAACGAAGATCGCGATGTGCACCGCGACGGCGAGGCCCGCGGCGATCACACTCACCGTGAGACCGGCGATCATCCGGATGCTCCGCGCACCTCGACCGCGATGCGACCTCGCACGCGGCCAGCCAGGAGGTCCTCGGCGGCGGACTGCGCCCGATCGAGCGTGACGTCGGTCACGACGCCGTCGATGACCTCGGCGTCGAGGTCGCGCGCGAGCCTCTGCCAGGCGCGCTCGCGCAACGGGGTCGGGCAGTGCACCGAGTTGATGCCCGCGAGCGTCACGGCGCGCAGGATGAACGGCATGACCGTCGTGGGCAGATCGGTGCCACCGGCGAGCCCGCAGGCCGCGACGGTACCGCCCTGCCGCGTTCGGCTCAGCACGCTCGCCAGAGTGCGCCCGCCCACCGAGTCGATCGCGGCACTGAAGGTCTGCGTGTCGAGCGGGCGGCTCTCACGGTCGAGCTCATCGCGGTCGATGATCTCTGACGCTCCCAGATACCGCAGCTGCTGCGCGTGCTCGGGGCGGCCCGAGGACGCGATGACGGTCGCACCGGCGCGGGCGAGTAGGGCGATCGCGAAGGAGCCGACGCCGCCGCTCGCACCCGTCACGAGCACGGAGTCCAGGTCGGCGCGATGGTCCTCCACGCTGAGAACGGCCAGCATCGCGGTGAAGCCGGCCGTGCCGATGCCGGCCGCCTGCCGATCGGTGAGACTGTCGGGCACGGCGACGAGCGCGCCTCCCGACACGCGGGCGTGCTCGGCCAGGCCGCCGTGGTGGGTCTCGCCGGCACCGTCGCCGTTGAGCAGCACACGGTCGCCGATGCTCCAGCGCTCGTCGTCGCTCGCGCTGACCCGCCCCACGAGGTCGATGCCCGGCACGAGCGGATCGATGCGCATGACTCCCGGGTTGCCGGTGAAGGCGAGCGCATCCTTGTAGTTGATGCCCGACCACGTGACGTCGACGGTGACGTCACCCGCCCCCAGGTCGCCCACGTCGTCGAGCAGGCGGGCGTCGACTCCGTCGTCGCCTCGCGTGAGCTGCCAACCGCGCGTCATGCGCCCACCCTATGCGCGCACGGCGCCGCCGCGCGAGGGCGGGGCCGGTGGTGGAGCGGCGGTTCAGCCGAAGAGCATCGCCGCTTCGTCGTAGCGCGACTGCGGCACGGTCTTGAGGGTGCCGAGGGCCTCGGCGAACGGCACCGTCACGATCTCCGTGCTGCGCAGCGCGACCATGCGACCCCAGTCACCGTTGGTCACGGCGTTCACCGCGGCCATGCCCAGTCGCGTCGCGAGAACCCGGTCGAAGGCGCTCGGGGTGCCGCCGCGCTGAATGTGACCGAGCGTCGTGGCGCGCGTCTCGATGCCCGTGCGCTCCTCGATGAGGGGGGCGATGAGCTCGCCGATGCCGCCCAGGCGCGGGCGGCCGAAGGCGTCGAGCCCTCGCTCCGAATGCGGATCGTCCATCGAGTCGAGAGTGAAGCCCTCCGCGACGACGACGAGAGGCGCGCGGCCGCGCGACGCGGCGCTCGTGACCCACTGCGAGATCTGCTCCATGCTCGTGCGCTGCTCGGGAATGAGGATCGCGTGCGCGCCGGATGCCATGCCCGAGTGCAGGGCGATCCACCCGACGTGGCGCCCCATGACCTCGGCGACCATGCACCTGCTGTGGGCATCCCCCGTCGTACGGAGGCGATCCATCGCCTCCGTCGCGATCTGCACGGCCGTGTCGAAGCCGAACGTGTAGTCGGTCGCGTCGAGGTCGTTGTCCACCGTCTTCGGCACGCCCACGATGCGGATGCCGGCGTCGGTCAGCCGCTTCGCCGCCGCGAGCGTGCCCTCTCCGCCGATCGCGATGATCGCGTCGATGCCGAGATCGGTCATGACCTCGTTCACCCGGTCCACCCCTCCGCGCCCCTCGAAGGGGTTCGTGCGCGACGTACCGAGGATCGTGCCGCCCTGCTTGCTGATGCCCTTGACCTCGTTGCGGCCGAGCGGCATGGTGTCAGCCTCGATGAGCCCGCGCCAGCCGTCTCGCAGACCGATGAAGTCGTGCCCGTGCACCGTCTGGCCGATCAGCACGGCCCCGCGGATGACCGCGTTGAGGCCCGGGGCATCGCCACCGCTCGTGAGCATTCCGATTCTCATGCGTTCTATCTTGGTGCCTCCGCGGGGATGAGCGGAAACGCGCGTGCCCGACCTCCGCATGGCTTCTTCTGCGCGACACCCTCTGCCGGTAGAGTTCGCGCGACGGTGAGCCCGCCCGGGTTCGCCCCCACCCTGTTAGGAGCCCCGCATGACCGAGCCCACGCCCTACAGTTCCGCCCCCGCCGAGAACCCCGCCGACTACCCCGGCAAGACTCTCGGCATCGTCGCCCTCGTCCTCGCGTTCCTCTTCACTCTCCTCGGCCTCATCCTCGGCATCGTCGCCAACAACCAGTCGAAGGCTGCGGGCTACGCCAACCCCTTCGCCAAGTGGGCGATCATCCTGAGCATCATCTTCCTCGTCATCGGTCTCATCGTCGGCATCATCGTGGCCGTGACGAGCGCCGCGCTCTTCAGCACCGTCGGCTACTACTAGACCGCACAGCTCCGGGAGGGGGCGGCGGGATGCGCACCGCGCATTCAGCCGCCCCCTTTACCGTGACGCCATGACCACCGAACCAGGCCTGCTCGAGCTCGGCGACGAGCAGTACGTGCTCCTCACGACGACGCGGCGCTCGGGCGTCGACGTGCCCACGCCCGTGTGGGTGGCCCGCGACGGCGACGCCCTCATCGTGACCACCGGCGCCGACTCGGGCAAGGTCAAGCGCATTCGCCACACGCCGCGCGTGACGCTGCAGGGCTGCGACCGATCAGGTGGGCCGCACGAGGATGCGCGGGTCGTCTCCGCCCGCGCCACCATTCTCGACGACGACGCGGCGCGCGAGCGGCTCGACGAGGTGTTCCTCGAGAAGTACGGGGCGCAGTACCGCGCCATCCGCGCCCTCGGCCGCGTCCGCGGGCGCTCCCGCTCGGCGTCGGTCGTCGTGCGCATCATGGAGTCGTGACGCTGAGGGCTCGGGGAGCGGAGGGTGCGGAGGCCGGGGCGGCGCTCGACTACTGCCCCGAGCATCCCCTCGATCTCGCCAGCACCCTCTCGCCCCTCCAGCGCGGTCGCGGCGACCCGACCTCGCAGTGGATGCCCGACGGCAGCGTCTGGCGCACGCAGCGCACACCGCGCGGGGCCGCGACTCTGCACCTCGAGCCTCGACGTGTCGCCCCCGGGAAGACCGTCGTGCGCGCACGCGCCTGGGGCCCCGGCGCCGAGTGGAGCCTCGCCCACGTGCCCGCACTGCTCGGGGACGGTGACGACCCCGAGTCGCTCGACCTCGCGGCAGCGGCCGCTCGGCCCGTGCCGGGGTGGCCGGCCTCGGCCGTCGCGGCACTCGCCTCCGTGCAGCGCCGCCGCCCGGGAGTGCGGCTCACCCGCACCGAGCTCGTGCTCGAGGCGGCCGTGCCCGCCGTGCTCGAGCAGAAGGTCACGGGCGTGGAAGCCCGGCGGGCGTGGCGCCGGCTGCTGCTGCAGCACGGCGAGGTGCCGCCCGGCCCCGCACCGGAGGGAATGCGGGTCGTGCCGACGCCGGAAGGGTGGCGGAGCATCCCGGACCACGACTGGCACCGCGCGGGAGTCGGCCCGCAGCGCATGCGCACCATTCGCCGCGTCGCGGCCGTCGCCTCGGCCCTCGACCGCACGCTCGACCTCGGCCGGGGAGGCCCCGCGGTCGTCGCCGCGCTCACGTCGATACCGGGCGTGGGCATCTGGACGGCGGCCGAGATCACGCAGCGCGCGCACGGCGACCCCGATGCGGTGAGTGTCGGCGATGCCCATCTCAGCCACGTCGTCGGCCACTACGTGACGGGCGAGCGCACCGACGACGACGGCATGCTCGCGCTGCTCGCCCCCTTCAGCGGGCAGCGACAGCGCGTTGTGCGACTCATCACGCTGAGCGGGGTCACGGGGCCGCGATTCGGGCCGAAAGCCACCATCGAAGACCACCGCGCGCGCTGAGCGCCTACGCTCCAGGCGTGAACAAGATCCTCCGCCTGCTGCGCGTCATGCTCGCCGCCCGTCGCCGCCCGCCGCTCGCCCCCACCGACGTCGGCACCGTGCGGTTCCGCGTGCTGCCGAGCGACCTCGACGTGCAGGGCCACATGAACAACGGCGTCTACCTCTCCCTCATGGATCTCGGCCGCATGGACCTCATGGTGCGGTCGGGCGTGTGGCGCGAGCTCAGCACGCGCGGCTACTACCCCGTCGTCGTGAGCTCGACCATCACCTACCGCCGCTCGCTCGACCCATGGCAGCGCTACGAGATCGAGAGCCGCATCGTCGGCATCGATGACATCGCCGGTTATGTCGAGCAGCGATTCGTGCGCGACGGCGAGATCTGCGCACGCGGGGTCATCAAGGCGCGGTTCCTCAAAAAGAGCGGCGGCATCGTGCCGATCCCCGAGCTCGCCGAGCTGTTCGGGCTCGACCCCGACAACCACCCGCTGCCCGACTGGCTCGCCGAGTGGAGTCGCAGCGTGACACTGCCGCCTCGTCGCGAGGCCACGCCGAGCGTCTGGGAATAGGCCGGGAGGCGGCTACAGCACGGGTCGGATGCTCCGCTAGCGTTCCGGCATGACCGACTCGCGCCGCCCCCGTTCCGTGTACAGCGTGGGGGAGGAGCCCGAGGTGCAGGCCTCCCTCGCGAACGAGCGCACGGCTCTCTCCTGGATCCGCACCGGCATGGCGCTCGTCGCCGGCGGTGTCGCCCTCGCGACGCTCGCGAGCTTCGGCGAGCTACCCGTCATCATCCTCGCGATCGCGGCGCTCTCGAGTCTCGGCGGTGCGGCGCTCGCCGTGTGGGCGCTCGTCTCCTGGCACCGCTCGGAGAAGGCGCTGCGGCTGCGGGAGCCGCTGCCCGCTCCCGCGGCACTCCCGTGGCTCGTCGGCGGTGTCATCGCCGTCGCCCTGGTGCTCGCCGCCTTCGCCGCCTTCCAGGCGCTCGAGTCGGCGACGTGAACGCGGCCGCTCGCGCACCCGTCGACCGCACGAGCCTCTCCTGGCAGCGCACGGAGGCCCACTCGACACTCGTCGCCCTGTTCGCCGCGATCACGGCGGTGCGACTCGGCGAGCCCGCCGTGGCCATCGCGGCCGGCGCGCTCATCCTCGCGGCCGTCATCGTCGCCGCGTCGACCCCGCGCGTGCACCGCTCGACGGCCGAGCGCCGTGACCCGTGGTCGCTCATGGTGCGCACGGCTGCCGTCGTCGTGCTGAGCGCCGTGGTCGCCGTCGTTCTGCTCGTGGCCGTGCAGCTCGACGCCTGAGCCGCGACTCGGTCGAGCGGCGGTCAGGGGGAGGCGGGGGTGAGGGCGCGCGCGAGCAGCTCGCGCACCGCGACGATCGCGGGCCGCGACGCCGCCGCCGTGCGCGTGGACGTGAAGAGCGTGCGGTGCGGGTCGCCGGCGAGCGTGACGAGCTCAACCGTCGGCGCGCGGCCGCTCCACACGAGGTCGGGCAGCAGCGCCACCGCGTGCCCGGCCTCCACGAGGCGGATGTGCGCCTGCAGGTCGGCGGTCTCGAAGCGCACGTCTGGTTCGAAACCGGCCAGGCGGCACTGCTGCTCGGCCCAGTGGCGGCTCGCTGTTCCGCGCGGTTCCATGACCCAGGCGTGCTCGGCCGCCTCCGCCAGCGATCGGATGGCGCGCCCCGACGGGGCGCGCGCCTGCGCTGCCGAGGGCGCCCCGAGGCGCAGCGCATCGTGCCCCAGCGGCACGCGGTCGAGCTCGCGCCGCAGGGGAGCGGCGTGGGCGGGGTACTCCTCGGCGATCACGAGGTCGAACTCGCGCGCCCACACCTCGTCGAGCGCGCTCTCGGGCTCGCGCTGCGTGATCTCGAGCCTCACGCGGGGGTGCTCCTGCGCGAGCAGGGAGAGCGCTTGCGGCACGATGCCCAGCGCGGCGGATTGGAACACCGCGAGCCGCACCGTGCCCGTGACCTCCTGCGTCGAGGGCACGAGCGAGGCCTCGAGGCGCTCCATGTCGTCGAGCAGTCGGCTCGCCCCCGCCACGAGCAGCTCGGCCTGCGGGGTGAGCTGCACGCGCCGCCCCGTGCGCTCGAGCAGGGGCACGCCAGCCTCGCGCTCGAGGAGGCTCAGCTGCTGCGAGATCGTCGACGGGCTGTAGGAGAGAGCTCGCGCGACGGCGTGCAGCGTGCCGCGGCGGTGCACCTCCCGCAGCAGGCTCAAGCGACGCAGGTCGAGCATGGGCGGCCTTCCGTCGTCCGAGAGAGTGCTGTTCGAGCATCCCGAACAAAACTGTACGCGTATCATCGCTATTCCTGCACGACACCAGGGCGCAGACTGGGGGCATGAGCGTCGACAGCACCGCACCCAGCACCCCCACCGCCCTCGCCGACCCCGCCGTCGAGCTCGTGCGCGACTGGCTCGGCCAGACCGAAGGCGTGACGCCCGACGCGAGCGCCACGCGCCTCGCCGGGCTGCTGCAGGACCCGCTCGGGCTCGAGTTCGCCCTCGGCTTCGTCGATCGCGTCGCCCGCCCCGACGACCTGCGCGTCGCCGCCCGCAACCTCGAGCAGCTCAGTCAGCGCATCCCGCGATTCCTGCCCTGGCACCTGCGGTTCCTCATCCGCCTCGGCGGCGGCTTCGCGCCCCTCCTGCCGTGGCCCATCGTGCCCATCGCCCGCCGCGTGCTGCGCGGCATGGTCGGGCACCTCATCATCGACGCCACGCCCAGCCGTCTCGGCCGCACCCTGCAGAAGCTGCGCGGCGACGGCGACCAGCTCAACATCAACCTGCTCGGCGAGGCCGTCCTCGGCGACGCGGAAGCGGACCGGCGCCTCGAGGGCATTCGCGAGCTCGTCGACCGCGACGACGTCGACTACGTCTCCGTCAAGGTCTCCGCGATCGTCAGCCAGCTCTCCATGTGGTCGTTCGACGAGACCGTCGAGCGCGTCGTCGACCGCCTCGTGCCGCTCTACGAGGCCGCTGCGCTCGGCGTGCGCCCCACCTTCCTCAACCTCGACATGGAGGAGTTCCGCGACCTCGACCTCACCATGGAGGTCTTCGAGCGTCTCCTCGACCGCGCCACCCTGCGCCAGTACGAGGCCGGCATCGTGCTGCAGGCCTACCTGCCCGAAGCGCTCCCCGCGCTCGAGCGCCTCACCGCGTGGGCCCAGGCCCGCCGCGCCGCGGGAGGCGCCGGCATCAAGGTGCGCGTCGTCAAGGGAGCCAACCTCGCCATGGAGCGCGTCGACGCGGCCGTGCACGGCTGGCCCGTCGCGGTGCTGCCCAGCAAGCAGGCGAGCGACACCAACTACAAGCGCGTGCTCGACCACGCCTTCCACCCCGACCGCGTCGACGCCGTGCGCATCGGCGTCGCCGGTCACAACCTCTTCGACATCGCGTGGGCGCACCTGCTCGCCGACTCCCGCGGGGTGAGCGACCGCGTCGAGTTCGAGATGCTGCTCGGCATGGCTCCCGACCAGGCCGACGCCGTGCGCCGCACCGTCGGGCACCTCCTGCTCTACACGCCCGTCGTGCACCCCCGCGACTTCGAGTCGGCCATCAGCTACCTCATCCGGCGGCTGGAGGAGAACGCGAGCACCGAGAACTTCATGAGCGGCGTCTTCGAGCTCGTCGACGATGCGCGCATCTTCGCTCGAGAGGAGGGGCGGTTCCGCGCCGCGCTCGACGATCTCGCCGCGGCCCCAGGGGCGCCCGAGGTGCATCGCGTGCAGAACCGACTCGCTGACACGCCCCACCCTCTTTCCGGGGGCACAGGGGTGCGCGCGGGCGCTGGAGTTCGAGAGGGCTTCGACAACGAGCCAGACACCGACCCCGCGCTGCCCGCCAACCGGGAGTGGGGCCGCGCGGTGCTCCGCGCCGCCGCGGCGGGGCTCGAGAACGGCCGGCTGCCCGGCTCGGAGCTCGTGCAACAGGCGGCGGTCGCCGAGGTGGGCGCGCTGGAACGCATCGTGAGCGAGGCCCGCAGCGCAGCATCCGGATGGGCCGATCGCGGCGCCGGCGGGCGCGCGGAGATTCTCCACGCCGCGGGCCGGATGCTCGCCTCGCGCCGCGCGGATCTTCTCGAGGTCATGGTCGCCGAAGCCGGCAAGACCCTCGCCGAAGGCGACCCCGAGATCAGCGAGGCGATCGACTTCGCCCACTACTACGCCGAGAGCGCGCACGACCTCGCCCGCATCGACGACGCCCGCTTCGAGCCGGCCCGCCTGACCGTCGTCGCGCCGCCGTGGAACTTCCCCGTCGCGATCCCCGCCGGCAGCACGCTCGCGGCGCTCGCCGCGGGCAGCTCGGTCATCATCAAGCCCGCCCCTCAGGTGCGGCACTGCGCCGCCGTCATGGTGCAGGCGCTGTGGGATGCAGGTGTGCCGCGCGAGGTGCTGCGCTTCGTCGACGTGCCCGAGAACGAGGTCGGGCGGGCGCTCATGAGCCACCCGAGCGTCGACCGCCTTGTGCTGACCGGAGCGTGGGAGACCGCGGCGCTGTTCCGGTCGTGGCGCAGCGACCTGCCGATTCTCGCCGAGACGAGCGGCAAGAACGCGATCGTCGTCACCCCGTCCGCCGACGTCGACCTCGCCGTCGCCGACCTCGCCAAGAGCGCCTTCGGCCACGCCGGTCAGAAGTGCTCGGCCGCCTCGCTCGCGATCCTCGTCGGCTCCGTCGCCGACTCCGACCGCTTTGAACGCCAGCTCGTCGACGCCGTCATGACCATGAAGGTGGGGGCGTCGACCGACCCGACGACGATCGTCGGCCCGCTCATCGAGCCCGCTCAGGGCAAGCTGCTGCGCGCGCTCACGACGCTCGACGAAGGGGAGTCGTGGCTCATCGAGCCGCGCCAGCTCGACGACGAGGGCCGCAGCTGGAGCCCCGGCGTGCGCCGTGGCGTCACCGAGGGCAGCGAGTTCCACACGACCGAGTACTTCGGGCCCGTGCTCGGCATCATGCGCGCGCGCTCGCTCGACGAGGCGATCGCGTTGCAGAACGCGACATCGTTCGGCCTCACGGCGGGCCTGCACTCGCTCGACGTCGACGAGGTCGACCACTGGCTCGAGCACGTCGAGGCGGGCAACCTCTACGTCAACCGCGGCATCACGGGCGCGATCGTGCGCCGGCAGCCGTTCGGCGGCTGGAAGCGCTCGAGCGTCGGCGGCTCCACCAAGGCGGGCGGGCCCAGCTACGTCATGGGCTTCGGCACGTGGCACCCCGTCGCGCGCGAGCCGAAGCAGAACCTCAGCGTGCGCGGCTTGCACGACGGAGTGCGGCGCCTGCTCGAGGCGGCTCAGCCGGCCCTCGACTTCGTCGGCTTCGACGCTGCTCGCGCGGGAGCGCTGAGCGACCAGGCCGCGTGGGAGGACGAGTTCGGCCTCGGCCGCGACGACTCGCAGCTCGGCGTCGAGCGCAACGTGCTGCGCTACCGCCGCACCGACGTCACCGTGCGGGCCGCCGAGGGTGCCCCCGTCGTCGGGCTCGTGCGCGTGCTGCTCGCCGCCGCGCGGGTCGGCGCCCACGTGCAGCTGAGCAGCGCGGTGCCCATTCCGGCGCGCCTGCTCGCCGCGATTGAAGCCGGCGAGTCGCGCCTGCGGGTGACCTCGGTCGCGATCGAGAGCGATGCGGCGTTCACGGCGCGCGTCGTCGAGGAGCGGCCCGCGCGCATCCGGCTCATCGGGGGCGACGGCACGGTCGTCGCCTCCGCGGTTCCCGCGTCATCCGGTGCGGACTCCGCGTCCGGTGCGGGGGATGCGCCTCGCGCCCGGTCGGCTCACGACGTCGCGCGGGAGCTCATGGCAGCCGTGGACGGTGACCCTGATGTCGCGATCTGGTCGAATCCCGTGACGGTCTCGGGCCGCGTGGAGCTGCTGCCGTTCCTGCGCGAGCAGGCCGTGTCGCTCACGGCGCACCGGTTCGGCAACCCCTACCCGGCGATGGGCGAGCTCGAGTTCTAGGGTTCGAGCAGCGCTAGGTGCGCAGTGCCGCGTGACCGTGTGTCGCGTCCCCCCGGTTGTTGCGCGCGGCGCGCCGACGGGAGCGGCATCGGCTCGGCGTGCTGTTCGCTTCACTGGGGCGGCGCGACAGGTCGCGGGTGAGAAAACCGTGCGACGGACAGCCCGCACGACACTCCCGCAGCCCGCGCCGACTACGTACGCAGCGCCGCGTCGATGAGCGCTCGGGCTTCGACGTCGGGGAGGCCGAGCCGGCGCACGGTCTCGACGTAGGCGCCCGCCGCCTGCTGCGCGGCGCGCTCGGTCGCGTCGCCGTGCGGGGAGACGACCGTGCCGTTGCGGCCGCGCGTCTCCACGACGCCGTCGGCCTCGAGCTCGCGGTAGGCGCGCGCGACAGTGTTCACAGCGAGGCCGAGCTCCTCGGCGAGGCGCCGCACGGGCGGCAGCTTCGCGCCCGGCGCGAGCGCACCTGACCGCACGGCGTCGCGTACCTGCCCGCGGATCTGCTCGTACGGCGGCGTCGCCGAGCCCGAGTCGATCGAGAACTCCATCCGCCGACCCTACGCGCGCGGCGCGTGCCGCTCGAGGAACCCGTACACCTCGGTCTGGTCGACCCCGGGGAAGGACTCGGCCGGCAGGGCGGCGAGCAGGGACGAGTGGATGCGCGCCTGGGGCCGCGCCGCGCCGCTCCAGCGCTCGGCGAGCGGCGCCGGCGCCTGCCGGCAGCACGCCGGGTCCGGGCAGCTCGACTCCCCGCGGCGGGTCGTCTCGCGGCCGCGGAACCACTTGACGTGCGCGAACGGCGTGCCGACCGAGATCGAGAATTCGCCAGCCGAGCCCGACTCGATGCGCGAGGTGCACCAGTAGGTGCCCGTCGGCTTGTCCGTGTACTGGTGGTACGCACTGAAGCGGTCGGGCTCGTCGAACACCTGCCGCGCCGACCACTTGCGGCACACGAGTTGCCCCTCGACCGCACCGAGGGCATCCTTCGGAAACTGCACGAAGTCGTTCTCGTACGCCTTCGACAGCACACCGGCCGGGGACACCTTGAGGAAGTGGACGGGGATGCCCAGGTGCTCGGTGGCGAGGTTGGTAAAGCGGTGCGCGGCCGTCTCGTAGGTGACGGCGAAGGCGTCGCGCAGGTCTTCGACGGCGAGCTCGCGGCGCTCCTTCGCCCGCTGCAGGAAGGCGACCGCGTCGCCCTCGGGGATCATGAGCGCGGCAGCGAGGTAGTTCGACTCGACGCGCTGGGTGAGGAACTCGGCGTAGTCGCGCGGTTCCGGCCGACCGAGCACGTGCCCGGCGAGCGCCTGCAGCAGGTTGGCGCGCGGGTCGCGGCCCGGGGCGTTCGAGACGGGCAGGTAGATGCGCCCGTTCTCGAGGTCGGTGATCGACCGGGTCGAGCTCGGCAGGTCACTCACGTAGTGCAGTGCGAAGCCGAGGTGGCTCGCGAGCTCGGCGGCGAGGCGCTGCGAGAGCGGCCCGCCCTCGTGCCCGATCTTGCGCAGCAGGTCTGCCGCGATCGTCTCGAGCTCGCCGAAGTAGTTGCCGCGCGCCCGCATCGACTGCCGCAGCTCGGCGTTGGCCCGTCGCGCCTCCTCGGGCGTCGCCGCCCGCTCGACGTGCACCCGCTGCAACTCGTCGTGCAGGGCGAGCACCGTCTCGATCGCCTCGTCGCTGAGCGACTTGCGCACGGGCAGCGGCGGGATGCCCAGACTCGAGAACAGCGGACCCTCCTGAGCCCGCGCTAGGGCGATCTCGAGCGCCGCGCGCCGACTCGGCGGAGTGGGCGTGAGCAGCTCGTCGAGCGTGACGCCGACAGCGCGGGCGACCGACTGCAGCTCGCTGAGCTTCGCCTCGCGCTTGCCGTTCTCGAGGCTCGACATGTGCGAAGTGGCCACCCCGACAGTGCTCGCGAGGTCGGCGAGCGTGAGCTGGGCATCCGTACGTAATTGCCGGATGCGCTTGCCGAGGGTCAACGAATCGATCACCTCTTCAGCCTGGGCCGAGAGCAGGGGCGTTGGGGTCATGCCGAGAGCCTGACACCGCGAGGTTTTCAGCGCAACTGAAATAGCGGGGTATTTCAGTGCTTCGGGGCGGGTGCGGAGGGTTGTTCTTCGCCCAGTGTTGCTTCCACACCGACCCACTCGTCACGAGGAGCACACCATGAGCACGCAGAGCCCGTCACAGCAGCGCGCAGGAGACCAGACGCAGACCGCCGCTGAGCTCGAGGCCAGCTGGAAGACCGACGCGCGCTGGGACGGCGTGCGCCGCGATTACACCGCCGAGGACGTCATCGAGCTGCGCGGCCCCGTGCGCGAGGAGCGCACGCTCGCCCGCCGCGGCGCCGAGAAGCTGTGGGAGCAGATTCAGGCCAACACCGACAACCCCGAGGAGTGGACCTACGCCCTCGGTGCTCTCACCGGCAACCAGGCCGTGCAGCAGGTGCGCGCGGGGCTCAAGGCCATCTACCTGAGCGGCTGGCAGGTCGCCGCCGACGCCAACCTCTCCGGCCAGACCTACCCCGACCAGAGCCTCTACCCGGCCAACTCGGTGCCCGCCGTCGTGCGCCGCATCAACAACGCGCTGCTGCGCGCGGGGCAGATCGAGCAGGATGGGCGCGACTGGATGGCCCCGATCGTCGCCGACGCCGAGGCCGGTTTCGGCGGCCCGCTCAACGCCTACGAGCTCATGCAGAGCATGATCGAGGCCGGAGCGGCCGGGGTGCACTGGGAGGACCAGCTCGCGAGCGAGAAGAAGTGCGGTCACATGGGCGGCAAGGTGCTCGTGCCCACGAGCCAGCACATCCGCACGCTGCAGGCCGCGCGCCTCGCCGCTGACGTCTCCGACGTGCCGAGCATCATCATCGCCCGCACCGACTCGCTCGCCGCGAACCTGCTGACGAGCGACGTCGACGAACGCGACCAGCCGTTCCTGACCGGCGGCCGCACCGCCGAGGGCTTCTACAGCGTGGAGCCCGGCATCGGTCCGGTGCTCGCCCGTGGCCACGCCTACGCCGAGTACGCCGACCTGCTCTGGGTCGAGTCGAGCGAGCCCGACCTCGAGCTCGCGCGCACGTTTGCGGAGAGCATCCACGCCGAGTTCCCCGGCAAGAAGCTGGCATACAACTGCTCGCCGTCGTTCAACTGGAAGCGCCACCTCGATGACGACACCATCGCGAAGTTCCAGCGCGAACTGTCGGCGATGGGCTACGCGTTCCAGTTCATCACCCTGGCCGGCTTCCACTCGCTCAACCACGGCATGTTCGAGCTTGCGAGCGGGTACCGCGACCGTCAGATGAGCGCCTATGTCGAGCTGCAGGAGGCCGAGTTCGCCTCCGAGGCTCACGGCTACACCGCCACCAAGCACCAGCGCGAAGTGGGCACCGGCTACTTCGACCGCATCGCGACGGCCCTCAACCCGGCCAGCGCGACCCTCGCTCTCGTGGGCTCGACCGAGTCCGAGCAGTTCCACTAGACAGCGCTTCCTGTTCGCTCACTCGGGCGCACGACCGTTCCACACGGTGTGTCGCACGCGACACAGCGGGTTCCGCATCCGAAAGCCCGAATGAGCGAACACCACCACCGCACTTCTGGACCAGTACTTCCCTGAGAGGACGAGCATCATGACCACACTGAGCATCACCGGGCCGATGCGGCCCCGGTACGACGAGATCCTGACGCCGGAGGCGCTGCAGTTCCTCGCCGAGCTGCACCACCGCTTCGCGGGCGAGCGGCACGACCGCCTCGCCGAGCGCATGCAGGTGCGCTACGACCTGGGCAATGGGCGCGACCTTCGCTTCCTGCCGCACACGGCGAGCATCCGCGAGGATGCGTCGTGGCGCGTCGCCGGGGCCGGCCCCGGCCTCGAGGACCGACGGGTCGAGATCACGGGCCCGTGCGACCCGAAGATGACGATCAACGCCCTCAACTCAGGAGCCAACGTGTGGCTCGCCGATTTGGAGGACGCCACGAGTCCGACGTGGGGGAACATCGTCGAGGGGCAGCTCTCGCTCTTCGACGCGATCCGCGGGCGGCTCACCCACACCAACGCGGAAGGCAAGACCTACGAGGTGACGGCCGAGCGCACGCCGACGATCGTCATGCGGCCGCGCGGCTGGCACCTCGTGGAGAAGCACATCGAGCACGTCGACCGCAACGGCCTGCGCCTGGCGGCGAGTGCGAGCCTCGTCGACTTCGGGCTCTACCTCTTCCACAACGCGCACGAGCTCATCGCGCGCGGCCGCGGCCCGTACTTCTACCTGCCGAAACTCGAGAACCACCGCGAGGCGCGGCTGTGGAACGACGTCTTCACCTTCAGCGAGGAGCGCCTCGGGCTGCCGCACGGCACGATCCGCGCGACGGTGCTCATCGAGACGTTCGGCGCCGCGTTCGAGATGGACGAGATCCTCTACGAGCTGCGCGACCACTGCGCCGGCCTCAACGCCGGCCGCTGGGACTACGTCTTCTCGATCATCAAGAACTACCGCGGACGGGGCCAGTGGTTCGTGCTGCCCGACCGGGACCGCATCCTCATGACCCTGCCCTTCATGCGCGCCTACACCGAGCTGCTCGTGCAGACCTGCCACAAGCGGGGCGCGCACGCGATCGGCGGCATGAGCGCGTTCATCCCGAACCGACGCGACCCCGAAGTCACCGAGCGGGCGCTCGAGCGCGTCGCCGCCGACAAGCTGCGCGAGGCGAGCGACGGCTTCGACGGCTCGTGGGTGGCACACCCCGACCTGATCCCCGTGGCGCGCGCCGAGTTCGACGCCGTCCTGGGCGGTCGGCCGAACCAGCTCGACCGCCAGCGCGACGACGTGCACGTGACGGCGCGCGACCTGCTCGACATCCGCTCGGCCGGTGGCGAGGTGACGCTCGCGGGAGTGCGCGCCAACATCTCCATCACGGTGCGCTACCTGGAGTCCTGGCTGCGCGGCATCGGCGCGGCGGCGATCGACAACCTCATGGAGGATGCCGCTACCGCGGAGATCAGCCGCTCGCAGCTGTGGCAGTGGATCCACCAGGACCACCTGACGACCGAGGGCGAGCCCGTGAGCAAGCAGCTCGTCGAGCGTCTGCTGCGGGAGATCATGGCCGAGCTGCCCACCCCCGAAGGGCACAAGCTCGCCGAGGCGGAGGACGTGTTCCGCACCGTGACGCTGCAGGAGGACTTCCCGACCTTTCTCACGGTGCCCGCCTACACGCGGTACCTCGTGGAGCAGGCCGAGCGTGTGGACGCCGTGACCGTCGCCGCGTAGCGCTGCTTGCTTGCTCTGCAGTGGACAGTTCTCGCTGCTGCCAGAGCTGCCTGCTAACCTGGAACCACAACCCCTGTTCCTCTGGATCAGGCTCAAGGCCCCGCTTCGGCGGGGCCTTGCTTCTTCCACTTAGTCGGCCGCCGAATCGCGCGTTTCGGTGTCTGTACGACGTCAGGCAGTTGGTTTCGCGCGGCGTATGCCGGCCTGAGGTACAGGCTGAAATCGATGCCAGCTCTCGTGAAGAGCCTCGTCGATGCGTCACGTGGATAGAGGATCCCCACGCGAGCGCCGAATCTCTGCTTGACGACCTCAATCGGCCGTGCGAGGTCCGAGTCTGATGAGACGACCACGAAGGTGTCCGCTAGCCCATCGAGCGCGTCCATCAAGAGTTGAGTAGCGAGCTTCACATCCGAGCCCTTCTCCTGCACCTTGTAGACATGGTGGCGCGTGAGGGGTGGCCTCTCCTTGCCATCGACCCACTCCCGCGCCATTCCGTGGTGGACCGTGAAAAGAGAGTCATCGTGAACTGTCAGGCGATCGAGAGTACGGAGGGCGCGGATGTACGCATCCTGCCGATCGGGCGCCCGGGGATCTTCTGGGTTCATGCGCCCCTTGATGCGTGCGGTGAAGTAGTGCACGGCGACGATCGAGTAGTCACTGAGTACGTCATCGAAGAGAGCCACGAGATTCAGCCACTTGTTGTCGGGCCGACTTTCGAGCTGACCCTTGTAGAGGTTGAAGCCGTCGACGTACACAATCGCGGTGGGCTTCGGCATGGTCGTCGCACGATAGCGAGTCCGCGACAGGGCCGCCATGCTGTCTCCACTGCTGCGCCGTTGTCTCTGCGATTCGAGACTGTGTTGAGATGGATGTATGACGCTTGCCGCCACCGAGTGGGGTTCAGGGCAGTCGACGGTCTTGCTCCTGCACGGGATGCTCGGATGTCGACAGAGTTGGTGGCGAGTCGCCCGAGAGTTGGCGAGTCGCAACCGTCGTGTGATCGCGCTCGACCTGCCTGGCCACGGTGATTCCGATGCTGAGCCTGCGAACAGCGTCCCGCGAGTCGTCGAGCTGGTCGTCGAAACCTGGAAGGCACTCTCGAGCGATTCACCCGTTCTCGCCATGGGGCATTCCTATGGGGGCACCGTTCTTGCTGCGGCCCTGGATCAGCTAGCCCCGGAGAGTGCCGTCTTCATCGATTCGCCCTTCACCAAGCGCGGCGGGTGGGATCCCAGTGTGGTGCGCACCGAATATGCGCGCAGTAAGGCGGCCCGAACGGCCGACGGACTGCGAGAGCGACGACCCTTCTACTCAGAGCGCGACATCGAGGTGGAGTCTCGTGCTGCAGAGCAGTTCGATGTCGAATCGGCCGTTGCCCTGGCGGTCTCGGAGGGCGGAGACTGGACACCCAGCGCGCCACCACGCTCTCTCATGGTGCGGCCCAGCCCGAGCGACTACATCACGGACGACATCGCCGAAGACCTCCGACGGCGCGGCATCGAGGTGCGCGACATTCCCGGCGCCGAGCACTCGGTCTGGTATAGCCACTTCGAAGACTTCATGGCCGCCATCGACGATCGCTACTGAGACGTACCTTCCCGGGGGCGTCAGTCCTGCACGCGGTCGACGAGCCTCGAGAGGATGATCGCGCTGCGGGTGTGGTCGACGTTGGGGGCCACGCGAACCCGCTCCAGGGCATCCTCGAGGCTCTGAATGTCACGCGAGCGGATGCGCACGATCGCGTCAGCCTCGCCCGTCACGGTGCCGGCATCGATCACCTCGGGCACGGTCGAGAGGATGCGCCTCAACTCGTCCGGCGCGACCGTGCCGCGGCAGAAGAGCTCCACATACGCCTCGACGGCGAGCCCGTCGACAGCAGGGTCGACCTGCACCGTGAAGGCGCGGATCACCTTGTCGGCGACGAGCTTGTCGACGCGGCGTTTAACTGCGGAGGCCGAGAGCCCGACGACGTCCCCGATGTCGCCGTAGCCCGCGCGGGCGTTCTGGCGCAACTGGTCGATGATGCGGTAGTCGATGGCGTCCACACCCCCAGAGTACGGCGATTAGCTGCGTGGAGCGACCAGATGATGCAGAAAAGTTGCGCTCAGCGATTGACAGCGCCGTTCGGTTGCGTGTGACACTGGACGGGTGACTCTGACCCCGACGAACGACCCCGCTGCGGCGCGCACGCCCGCCCGCACGGCCAGCACGCGCACCGTGCTCATGTGCCGCCCCGACTATTTCACGGTGAGCTACCGGATCAACCCGTGGATGTTCCCCGAGAACCCCACCAACACGACCCTCGCCGTCGAGCAGTGGGAGCGCCTGTACGCGATCTACATCGAGCTCGGGTTCGAGGTGCACCTCATCGACCCCATCGAGGGGCTACCCGACATGGTCTACTCGGCCAACGGCGGCTTCACCCTCGACGGCATCGCCTACGGCGCCAAGTTCACCTACGACGAGCGCGCGGCCGAAGGCCCCGCCTACCTGGCGTGGCTCGCCGAGCAGGGCTTCACCCCGCACGCGGCGGCCGAAGTCAACGAGGGCGAGGGCGACATGCTGCTCGTCGGCGACGTCATCCTCGCCGGCACCGGCTTTCGCACCTCGACCGCGAGCCACCGCGAACTCGCCGAGACGGTCGGCCGCGACGTCGTCAGCCTGACCCTCGTCGACCCCGAGTTCTACCACCTCGACACGGCGATCGCCGTGCTCGACCCCGACCCGGCGCCGGGTCAGCAGGCGAACATCGCCTACCTGCCGAAGGCCTTCGACGAGGCCTCGCAGGCGATTCTGCGCGAGCGCTACCCCGACGCGATCATCGCGACCGAAGAGGACGCGGCCGTGCTCGGCCTCAACTCCTTCAGCGACGGCCTGCACGTCGTCATCGCGAGCCGCGCCACCGACTTCGACCGACAGCTGCGCGAGCGCGGCTACGAACCCATCGGCGTCGACCTCAGCGAGCTGCTGCTCGGGGGCGGCGGCGTGAAGTGCTGCACCTTGGAGCTGCGACGATGATGACCCCCACCACGACCACCGCCCACGACGCCGGCGAGGCGCTCATCGCGATCGAGGACGAGCGGCTCGCCCACAACTACCACCCCCTGCCCGTCGTCGTGGAGCGGGGCGAGGGCGCCTGGGTCACCGACGTGAACGGCAAGCGCTACCTCGACTGCCTTGCGGCCTATTCGGCGGTGAACTTCGGCCACGGTCATCCCGATCTTCTGGCGGCCGCCCGCGACCAGCTCGAGCGCATCACGCTCACGAGCCGCGCCTTCCACAACGACCGCCTCGGTCCGTTCGCCGAAGCGCTCGCGCGACTGGCCGGGGTCGACCGCGTGCTGCCCATGAACACGGGAGCCGAAGCCGTCGAGTCGGCGATCAAGCTCGCGCGCGCGTGGGGATACCGCGTCAAGGGCGTGCCCGAGGGCGCCGCCGAGATCATCGTCATGAGCGGCAACTTCCACGGCCGCACGACGACGATCGTGAGCTTCTCCGACGACCCGACCTCCCGCGACGGGTTCGCGCCGTTCACGCCCGGCTTCGTGGCGGTTCCCTACGGGGATGCGGCCGCTCTCGAGGAGGCCATCACCGACAACACGGTCGCGGTTCTCGTAGAGCCCATTCAGGGCGAGGCGGGCGTCGTCGTGCCGCCGGCCGACTACCTGCCGAGCATGCGCCGCATCACCGCGGAGCACAACGTGCTCATGATCGCCGACGAGATCCAGTCGGGCCTCGGCCGCACGGGTGCGACGTTCCAGTGCGACAACACCGGGGTCATCCCCGACCTGTACGTGCTCGGCAAGGCGCTCGGCGGCGGCATCGTCCCCGTGAGCGCGGTCATCGGGCGCGGCGACGTCATCGGCGTGCTGCACCCGGGCGAGCACGGATCCACGTTCGGCGGCAACCCGCTTGCCGCCGCCGTCGGCCACGCCGTCGTGACGCTGCTCGAGACCGGGGAGATGCAGGAGCGCTCGCGCGTGCTCGGCGAGCACTTGCACGCACGGCTCGAGGCGCTCATCGGCCGCGGCGTTCTCGCGGTGCGCGGCGCCGGGCTGTGGGCCGGCATCGACATCGACCCGTCGCTCGCGACCGGGCGCCAGGTGTGCGAGGCGCTGCTCGCGCGGGGCGTGCTCGCGAAGGACACGCACGGCTCGACGATCCGGCTCGCGCCGCCCATCGTCGTGTCGAAGGAGGACCTCGATTGGGGTCTCGACCAGCTCGAGGCGGTGCTCGCCGAGTTCGCGTGAGGGGTGCGCGAGCCGCGCATCCGTCGCCGTGTGCATGTGCCCCACGGAGCTCGCACGTCCTCGCGCCTCGCCCCGCGTGCTCGCGCCGCGTGCTCGAGGGGCCTAGACTTGCCGCAAACGGGGTCTATCCGCCACGGCAAGCGCCCTTTCGCGCCAGATCTGGCACGAAACGGTGAGTTGGGCGTGAGACTCGGCGTGGAGTGGCGCCTAGCGTGAAGTTAGCCTAACCTAACTTCTGGCAGCGTCGCCGAGTCCCGTTTCCCTTCGCACTCTCTGGAGTTTCATCCCCATGCGCACATCGCGTTCCCTGCCCCTGCTCGCCCTCGCCGCGAGCGCCGCCCTTCTCGCCGGCTGCGCCGCCAACCCCGGCACGGAGCCGGCCGAGCCCGGCGGAGAGCCGACCGCCGACGGTGCCTTCACGCTCTACTCGGGCCGCGACGAGGAGCTCATCCAGCCGCTCATCGACCTCTTCGAGGAGCAGTCGGGCATCGAGGTCGACGTGCGCTACGGCAACACCGCTGAGCTCGGCGCGCTGCTGCTCGAGGAGGGCGAGGCGACCCCCGCCCGCGTCTTCCTCTCCCAGGATGCCGGAGCGCTCGGCGCCCTCAGCCAGGCCGGACTCTTCGCGACCCTGCCCGACGACATCGCCGACGCTGTGCCCGCGGGCTTCACCTCCACCGACGACAGCTGGGTCGGCGTCACCGGCCGGGCCCGCGTCGTCGTCTACGACGGCGACGAGCTTACGGCGGACGACCTGCCCGACACGGTCGCCGAGTACGTCGAGCCCGAGTGGGCCGGCCGGCTCGGCCTGCCGCCGGGCAACGCGAGCTTCCAGTCCTTCGTCACGGCGTTGCGCGTCATCGAGGGCGAGCAGGCCGCCGAGGAGTGGGTCGAGGCGCTCGCCGGCAACGACCTGCAGATCTTCGAGAACAACACCGCGACGCTCACAGCCGTGAACGAGGGCACCCTCGACGTCGGGCTCATCAACCACTACTACTGGTTCCGTCAGGCCGCCGAGGTCGGCGCCGAGAACATGCGTGCGCAGCTGAAGTTCCTCGCGGCGGGCGACGCGGGCTCGATCGTCAACGTCACCGGTGCGGGCATCCTCAGCGCCGCGGCCGAGGACGCCGACGCCCTCGAGTTCGTGCGCTTCCTCGTCTCGGAGGAGGCGCAGGCCTACTTCGTCGAGCAGACCTTCGAGTACCCGCTGCTGCCCGGTGTCGACGCGCCCGAAGGCCTGCCCGCGCTCGACTCGCTCGTCAACCCCGCACTGGACCTGAGCGACCTCGACGACCTGTCGACGACGCAGCAGCTGCTCGCCGAGTACGGCCTCATCTAGTGCCGAGGCTCTCACTGACCCGCATCTTCAGCCGAGGGTGATGCACTAGACGCATGATCATCGCGCCGGAGGCAGTCGAGCCGCCCCGGCGGCCCGCGCCCGTGACCGCTCCGGCGGCACCGGGTCGGCCGCCGGGGCTGCTCGTCGTCGCGGCGGGGGTGGCGGCGGCGGCAGCCGCCATCCCGCTCGTGTACCTCGTGGTGCGGGCCACCGGGGGCGGCTTCGAGGCGATGCTCGACGTGCTCGCCCGGCCGCGCGTGCTCGAGTACGCGGCGAACTCGCTGGGGCTCGCGGCCGCCGTGACGCTCAGCGCGCTCGTGCTGGGTACGGGGACGGCGGTCGTGCTGAGCAGACTGCGCGTGCCCTTCCCGCGCGCCTGGCTGCTCGTCTCGTCGTTGCCTCTCGCGGTGCCCTCCTACCTCGCCGGTTACGGGTGGCTGGTCACGCTGCCCGCGATCAACGGCTTCGTACCGAGCTGGATCCTGCTCACGGCGGTCACGGTTCCGTACGTGACGCTGCCGGTCGCGGCGGCGCTGCGCGGAGCATCCGGAGACCTCGAGGGCGTCGCGCGCACCCTCGGCCGCGGGCCCGTGCGCGCCTTCCTCGTCGCGACGTGGCCGCAGGTGCGCCCCGCCGCGATCGCCGGCTCGCTGCTCGTCGCGCTGTACTCGCTGAGCGATTTCGGGCTCGTCGCGATGATGCGGTTCCCGACCCTCACGTGGGGCATCAACCAGGCGTACGCGGCGAGCTTCGATCGCGCGCAGGCGGCGGTGCTCGCGCTGCTGCTGGTCGTGCTCGCCCTCCTCGTCGTCGTGGGGGAGCGCAGTGCGCGCGGCCAGCTGCCGAGGCAGGCGGCGCGCGCGGTCGCCCCGCGAACGATCCGGCGCGGGATGCTCGTGGCCCTGCTGCCCGTCGTCGCCGCGGCCCCCGCCGTCGGTGTCGCGGTTCCCCTGCTCGGGCTGCTCGCGCGCTTGCTCGAGGCGCAGACGTTGCGCGAGCTCGACGTGGCACGCCTGCTCGGAGCGGTCGGCGCGACCGTGGGAGTCGCCGTCGGTGCGGCGCTGCTCGCCGTGCTGCTCGCGCTGCCCGTCGCGGCGCTCGCGAGCCGCTACCGCGGGCGGCTCGTGTCGGCGCTCGAGTCGGTGAGCTACCTCGGCCACGCGCTGCCCGGCATCGTCGTCGGGCTGTCGCTCGTGTTCTTCGCCCTCGCGGTCGTTCCGGTGCTCTACCAGAGCGTCGTCGTGCTCGTCTTCGCGTACGCCGTGCTGTTCGCGCCGAAGGCGATCAGCACGATGCGGGCCGGGCTTGGAGACGTTCCGCCGCGCCTCGTCGCGGTCGCCCGCACGC
Source organism: Chryseoglobus sp. 28M-23 (assembly GCF_014789785.1). Classification (NCBI taxonomy): domain Bacteria; kingdom Bacillati; phylum Actinomycetota; class Actinomycetes; order Micrococcales; family Microbacteriaceae; genus Microcella; species Chryseoglobus sp. 28M-23. Next base: position 95,502 of record NZ_CP061846.1, read on the forward strand.
TCGGCGATTCGCCGTTGCGCGCGTGGTGGCGCGTGACCGTGCCGCTCGCCCTGCCGAGTGTCGGCATCGGCGCCCTGCTCGTGGCCATCGCGACCATGAAAGAATTGCCGGCGACGCTGCTGCTGCGCCCCACGGGGGTGTCGACGCTCGCCACGGAACTGTGGAACCGCACCGTGATCGTCGAGTACGGGGCTGCCGCACCGTACGCCGCGATGCTCGTGCTGCTGGCCGCTGTTCCGGCGGTCATCCTCTCGGGGGTGCGCACCGTCGCCAAGGAGGAGCTGTGAGCGATCTCGTCATCGACGGGGTGAGCGTGACCCACGGGTCGACGCTCGCGATTGACGACGTCTCGGTGCGCATCGACTCGGGCGACCTCGTGGCGGTGCTCGGGCCGAGCGGCTGCGGCAAGACGACCCTGCTGCTCGCGATCGCGGGCCTGCTGCCCATCGGGGCGGGGTCGATCCGCATCGGGGAGCGCGAGCTCTCCCGACCGGGCCGCACGGTGCCGGCCGAGAAGCGCGGCATCGGCTGGGTGCCGCAGGAGGCCTCGCTCTTCCCCCACCTCTCGGTGGCCGACAACATCGGGTTCGCGGTGCCGCGCGGTCGCGGTGGCGCGATGGGTCGCGCTACGCGCATCGCCGAGCTCGCCGAGCTCGTGGGGCTCGGCGACCTCACCGGCCGCGCCCCGAATCAACTCTCCGGCGGGCAGGCTCAGCGGGTCGCGCTCGCGCGGGCCCTCGCGCCCCGCCCGGAGCTGCTGCTGCTCGACGAGCCTTTCGCAGCCCTCGACACCCAGCTGCGCGTCGGCCTGCGCCGCGAGGTCGCCGAGCTGCTGCGCGCCCAGGGCACGACCTCGCTGCTCGTGACGCACGATCAGGAGGAGGCGCTCACCCTGGCCGACAAGGTGGCGGTGCTGCGGGATGGCCGGCTCGAGCAGTTCGGAACCCCCGAGCAGATCTACCAGCACCCCGCCTCCGACTGGGTCGCCTCCTTCGTGGGCGATGTGGTCGAGCTCGACGGGCTGTGGCGCGGGGGTCGCGTGACGTGCGCGCTCGGCGCCGTCGAGGCCACCGCGGTCGGGTTCGCGCCCGCCGACGGCGACCGTGTGCGGCTCATGCTGCGCCCCGAGTGGATCGTGCCGCGCCCCGAGCTGCTCGCCCACGCGGCCGCCGGTGCGGACGCCCGCGTCGCGGCCATCTCGTACGCGGGCCACGACGCGATGCTGAGCTGCGACGTCGTCGGTGGCCCCACGGTGCGCATGCGCATGGCCGCGGTCGAGCTGCCGCACGTGGGCGACGAGGTGCGCCTGGCCGTGCAGCGCCCCGGCCTGGCCTTCCCCGCGACCCCGCTACAGGCGCAGATCTGACGCGAATGGGCGCTTGGCCCAGCGCCAAGTGCCCATTCGCGTCAGATCTGGCTCAAGGTGGGCGTGGGTAGGCTCGGCGCATGAGCAACCGCGTGCCGAGTGACCGGGACAGCGTGCCGAGTGACCTCGCTGCCGAGCTCGACGCCGCCGATCCTTTGGCCGAGTACGTCGAGCGCTTCGTGCCGGGCGACGACCTCGTCGCGTACCTCGACGGCAACTCGCTCGGGCGCCCGCTGACCCGCACGCTCGAGTCTCTGCCCGAGGTGGTGCGCGCGCAGTGGGGCGGGCGACTGATCAGGGCGTGGGACGAGGGCTGGCTCACCCAGGCAGAGCGGCTGGGCGACCGCATCGGGGCGGCCTGCTTGGGCGCAGCATCCGGCCAGACGATCGTGGCCGAGTCGACGACGGTGCTCATCTTCAAGCTGCTGCACGCCGCGATCGCGGCCCGGCCCGGCCGTGACGAGCTGGTCGTGCTGCGCGACGAGTTCCCGACCGACCGCTACATCGTCGACCGCCTCGCCGAGGACCACGCGCTCACGGTGCGGTGGGTGGAAGCTCCGCGCGACGCCGGCATCACGCCCGAGCTCGCGGCCGACGCAGTGAGCGACCGCACGATCGCCGCGCTGTTCAGCGGTGTCGCCTACCGCAGCGCGTGGTGGGCCGACATGCCCGCGGCGACGGGCGTCGTGCAGCGCTCGGGCGCGCTCATGCTGTGGGATTGCTCGCACGCGGTCGGCTCGGTGCCGCTCGAGCTCGACGCCTGGGGCGTCGACATGGCAGTTGGATGCTCGTACAAGTACTTGAACGGAGGCCCTGGCGCCCCGGCCTGGGCCTATGTCGCCGCGCGGCATCAGGGTGAGCTGCGCAACCCGATTCCGGGCTGGCTCGGGGCGCAGGAGCCTTTCGCCATGACCGAGCCGTACGCGCCGGCTGAGGGCATCCGTCGGCTCGTGAGCGGCACGCACCCGATCCTGGGGATGGTGGCGCTGAGCGACATGCTCGACGAGATCGAGTCGGTGGGCACAGGGTCGATGGGCATCCGCGCTATCCGCGCCAAGTCGGTCCTGCTGACCGGGTTCGCGCTGTCGCTGGTGGAGGAGCTCATCCCCGAGGCCGAGCTCGCGAGCCCGCGCGAGGAGGCGCGCCGCGGCGGGCACGTCACGATCGATCACCCTAACGCGGCCCGCGCCGTGGAGTCGCTCTGGGCCGAGGGCGTCATCCCCGACTTCCGCCACCCGAGCGGCGTACGTATCGGGCTGTCGCCGCTCAGCACCTCGTTCGCGGAGGTCGAGCGCGGCATCCGCGCCCTGGCTTGCGCCCTCGCGTAGCGCCGCCGCGCACCGAGCTTGGCCGAGCCCAGTCGAGCCGCAAGTGTGCCGTTCCGTGGCAACTGTGCCCGATCTGCCGAGCACAGTTGCGACGAGGGAGCACAGTCGTCGTCGGCCGTCCTACCGCGAGAGCGAGTTGAACCTCTTGATGGAGAGCGGCACGAAGATGAGCAGCATCACGGCGATGCCGAGCAGCACGGTCGCGATGGGGTTTTGCGCGGTCCACGCGTCGCCGACGGGCGTGCCGGGGGGAACGTTGCCGAACAGTTCGCGGGCCGACTGAACGAGGGCCGAGACGGGGTTCCACTCGGCGAAGACGCGCAGCGGCGTGGGCAGGTTCTCGCTCGGCACGAAGGCGTTGGAGACGAACGTGAGCGGGAAGAGGATGAGGAAGGACGCGTTGTTGATGATCTCGGGGCTGCGCACCGCGAGGCCGAGGAACGCCATGACCCACGAGAACGCGTAGGCGAACAGCAGCAACAGGGCGACGGCGGCGAGGAACTCGAGCGGCGAGGAGGTCACGCGCCAGCCGACGAGAAACCCGGTGCCCATCATGACGAGCATGGAGAGCGCGTTGATGACGAGGTCGCCGTTGGTGCGGCCCACGAGAACGGCGGCGCCGTTCATGGGCAGCGTGCGGAACCGGTCGATAATGCCGTCTTTGAGGTCTTGCGCCATCGCCGACCCGGAGTAAGTCGACCCGAAGACGACGGTCTGGCCGAAGATGCCCGCCATGAGGAACGACGTGTAGCCCTCACCGGGGATGTCGATCGCGGCGCCGAACACATAGTTGAACAGCAGCACGAACATGATCGGCTGGATGAGGCTGAACAGCAGGATCTCCGGCACCCGGATGATCTTCATGAGGTTGCGCCACGTGGTCACCCAGCCGTCGGAGAGGAACCTCGTGACGGTGTTGCCGGGCACCGGCGTCAAGGTTCCGGATGCTCGGGGCGCGGTGCCCGTCACCGTCGGGTTGATCGTGCTCACGCTGCGTCCTCCGTCGTCTCGTCCCTGTTCGTCTCATCGGGGCTGTGCTCGGCTTCGTGCCCGGTGAGCTGCAGGAACACGTCGTCGAGCGTGGGCCTGCGCATCCCCGCGTCATGCAGGGAGATGCCCTCCTGCGCGACCGCCGCGACGATCGCGCTCAGGGCGGGAGCGCCGTCTGCGACGGGCACGATCCACGTGCGCCCACCGCCCGAGGCGACGGGCTCGCCCGAGCCGTGCTGGGCGAGGATCGACCGTACTGCCTCGCCGTCGGCCTCGTTCACGAGGGTGAGCGCCACGCGCTGGCCGCCCACCGAGGCCTTGAGCTCGTCGGCCGTGCCCTTCGCGATGACCCTGCCGTTGTCGATGACCGAGATCGAGTCGGCGAGGCGGTCGGCCTCTTCGAGGTACTGGGTCGTGAGCAGCACCGTGGTGCCGTCGGCGACGAGGGTCTCGATGACGTCCCACATGCCCATGCGGCTGCGCGGGTCGAGACCCGTCGTCGGCTCATCGAGGAAGAGCACGGGGGGCTTGATGACGAGCGCACCTGCGAGGTCGATGCGGCGGCGCATGCCTCCCGAGAAGCCCTTGACCGGGCGATTCTGCGCCTCCACGAGGTCGAACTGCTCGATGAGCTCCTTCGCCCGCTGCCGGGCGACCTTCGTGCCCAGGTGGTAGAGCTGCCCCACCATCATGAGGTTCTCGAAGCCCGTGAGGTTCTCGTCGACGGCGGCGTACTGACCGCTCGCGCCGATCATGCGGCGTACGGCCTGCGGGTCGCCGAGCACGTCGACGCCGTCGATCGTCGCGGTGCCCGAGTCGGGCCTGATGAGCGTTGTGAGCACCTTGACGGTGGTGGTCTTGCCGGCGCCGTTGGGGCCGAGGAGGGCCGCGACGGTGCCCTGCGGCACGTCGAGGTCGAGCCCGTCGAGGGCCCGCACGACGGGGGCGCCCTTGGGGGAATAGGTCTTGACGAGATCCGTCGCCTCGATGAATGCCATGGGCGAGATGCTAGTGCGCACGGGTGACACTCAGGTGGCCCGTTCGCCAGGGGCTGCGCAGGGAGTCGAGGGCGGCAGGGCGCACCATGGGGAGGGCGGGCCGGTGCGGCATGTGCGTCGCCACGACGCACTCGTGCCCAGACTCGCCCCGAATCGGCTCTATCCACTGCGCCGAGCGCCCTTTCGCGCCAGATCTGGCCCAGGGGGCGGGGGTAGCGTGAGGGGCATGGCCTCTGCGCTGAACCCCGAGCTGCTCGCGCGCGTGCGCGAACGGGCGCCCGGGTACGACGCCGCGAACGGCTTCTTCACCGAGGATCTCGACGAGCTGCGGGTGGCCGGCTATCTGGCGCCGCGCAGCCTGAGCGCAGCATCCGCGGATCAGCGCCTGCTCGCCGCGCACGCACCCGCCACCGCTCTCGGGCTCACGATGCACCACGTCTGGATGGGGGTCGCGCGCGACCTCGCGGCCGCGGGCGACCCCTCGCTGCAGTGGGTGCTCGACGACGGCGAGCGCGGCGAGCTCTTCGCCTTCGCGATCAGCGAGGCGGGCAACGACCGGGTCATGAGCGACTCGCTCACGCGCGTCGAGCGCGTGTCGCTCGACGGCGGCGCGGGCGGCTGGGCTTTCACGGGCACCAAGATCTTCACGACCCTCTCGCCCGCGTGGACGCGCCTCGGGGTGCTCGGTCGGCACGACCCCGCCGACGGCTCGGAGCCGAGCATCGTGCACGGCTTCCTCACGCGGGAGACTCCCGGCATCACGATCACCCCCGACTGGAACACGCTCGGCATGCGCGCGACGCAGAGCCACACGACAGGGCTCGAGGGTGCCGTGGTGACCGACGATCGGGTCGCGCGCATTCTGCCCGTCGGCCCCAGCGGCGACGCTTACGCACTCGCGATCGCCGCCAACTTCCACACCCTCATCGCGAGCGTCTATGCCGGCATCGCCGATCGCGCCCTCGAGCTCGCCGTGGAGAGCGCGCAGCGACGCATGAGCATGAGAGCCGGCGGAGCCCCGCAGGCCCACGACCCCGACATCCGCTGGCGCATCGCGGATGCTGCGCTCGCGCTCGATGCGCTCGCACCGCAGCTGCACGCGGTCGTGCACGATCGCGACCACGGGGTCGATCGAGGTGCGCGGTGGTTCCGCGACCTGGCGGGGCTCAAGCACCGCAGCGTCGAGACTGCGCGGCACGTCGTCGACCAGGCGATGCGCATCAGCGGCGGCGGCGCCTACCGCGCCACGGCCGAGCTGAGCAGGCTGCAGCGCGATGTGCTCGCGGGCATCTACCATCCGAGCGACACGGAGGCCGTGCACGCGACCGTCGCGACCGACCTGCTGGGGCCGCTGCCGTGAGGGGGACGGTGCGGTGACGCGCGTGCGCGAGCGCGACATCGACCTTCCCGACGGCCGCACTCTGCACGTCTACGACAGTGGCGCGCAGAAGCGCTACCCGGTCCTCTGGCAGCACGGCACGCCCAACACCGGCAACCCGCCCGAGCCGCTCATGCGAGCAGCGAAGAAGCTCGGCCTGCGCTGGGTATCGTTCGACCGCCCGGCCTACGGTGGCTCGACTCGGCACGCAGGCCGCACCGTCGGCTCGGTCGCGGCCGATGTCGCAGCGCTCGCCGACGCCCTCGAGCTCGAGAGCTTCGCGGTCATGGGCCACTCGGGCGGCGGACCGCACGGGCTCGCGTGCGCGGCGACGCTGACCGATCGGGTGTCGGCGGTCGTGAGCGTCGCGGGCCTCGCGCCCTTCGACGCCGACGGCCTCGACTGGTTCGACGGCATGGGCCCGACGAGCACTGCGGCCCTGCGGTCGGCGCAGGAGGGGGCGGATCGCAAGCGCCGCCACGAGGAGGAGAGCGCCGATGCCCCGATCGACTTCACGGCGCGCGACTGGGCGACCCTCGCCGGGCCGTGGGGCTGGCTCGCGGAGGTCGCCGCGGCGGGTGTGGCGAAGGGCCTCGACGGGATGATCGACGACGATCTCGCCTACGTCACCCGGTGGGGCGTCGACCTCGCAGCGATCACGGCGCCGGTGCTGCTGCTGCACGGGAGCGACGATCGGGTCGCGCCGGCGAGCCACTCCCGCTGGCTCGCCGGCGCGCTCCCGGGCTGCGAGCACTGGACTCTCCCCGGGGAGGCTCACCTCTCCGTTCTGGCCGCCGAGGAGCACGGTGCCGAGGATGCTCTGCGCTGGCTCGCGGAGCGCACGGGCCGCTGACCGCCGGTCTCCCTGAGCGCCGCCTGGCAGGTACCTGCGCCCTCCGAGCCTGCGCCCTACTCTGGGCGTGACCGCTCCGGCGACGACCGTCCGCGACCGAGAGGAGTCCGCCACGAGCGAGGCCCGCACTGCCGCCGCACCGTCACCCTCCACCGGGGGCGCCGCGCTCTCGCCGCCCACCCGCCGTCGTGCGCTGCGCATCCTCGTCGTCGTCCTCGCGATCGGCCAGCCGGTGTCGTCTCTCGTCTTCGACTGGCTGTCGCCCTCGACGCTGCAGTCGGGGGCCGAGTTCTCGCCGATCGTGCCGCCTGGCGCCTGGTTCGCGATCTGGGGCGTCATCATCGTCCTGAGCATCGCGTGGGCGCTCGCCCAGGTGCGGCCGTCGACGGTCACGGTCGACACGGGCATCCGCGACCGCCTCGCGGGGCCCACGGCGGTCGGCTTCGTCGCCGTCTCCCGCGGCTCGATCGTCTACGCGGTCACCGTCAGCTATGCGCTCGTCGGTGTGGGGCTGAGCACGGCGGAGGCCGGTCTCACGGCGCTCTGGATCACGTGCATCGCGGGCGTGAGCATCGTGTGGGCCTCGGTCATCGCCATCCGCCTGCTGGATGCTCGGCACCCCGCCCTCGGGGCGCGCAGTACCGAGGCTCACGGCCGCGCCCTCTGACCGCCCTCGGGCTCAGCTCACCCAGCCGAGCTGTCGCAGCCAGCGCGCGCACGCTGCCGTCCAGTCGGCGGCGTTGCCCGCCTGCTCGCCGTCCGGCACCCCGTCGACGAGGCCGAGGCCGTGCCGCCCGCGCGGGTACACGTGCACCTCGTGCGGCACGGTGTGCGCCGCGAGAGCGGCCGCGAGCCGGTAGGCGTGCTCCACGGGCACGGCGGCATCCTCTGCGGTGTGCCAGAGGAACGTCGGCGGAGCATCCCGCGTCACCATACGGTCGACCGACAGCGCACGCCGCGTCCACGGCGCCGCCCACCGCCCCATGAGGTTGTGGCGCGAGCCGGCGTGCGTCGGCAGCTGCATCGACACGACCGGGTAGCAGAGGATCGCCGCGTCGACGAGGCGACTGGTCGCGGATGAGCGCGAGGGGCCCGACATCGCGGCGTGGCCGGCGAGGTGGCCTCCGGCCGAGAATCCGAGGATGCCCAGCCGCCCGACCCCGTCGGCCCGCAGCTCGGCGACCCGCGTGCGCACCGCGTCGATCGGGCCGGGGTGGCGCGCGGCGTTCCCGTTGACCGATGCCACCGGGTAGTGCAGCACGCTCGCCGACAGGCCGAGCGACCGCAGCCACTGCGCGACCGGCTCGCCCTCGTGGTCGGCGTGGTGGCCGTAGCCGCCGCCCGGCAGCACGATGATGTGCGGCACCGTGCCGTCCTCCGGCGCGCTCACGGGGTGCCCGCCGCGAAGACGGCGTTCTGCAGCTCGTCGGGCCGCACGGGGTGCCACGGCTCGCGCGCATCGAGCCGATTGGTGAGCAGCACGAGGCACAGGCCGGTGGCAGGGGAGAGCCAGAACTGGGTCATCGACCAGCCCTCGTGGCCGAAGACGCTGTGGTCGACGAGGCCGGGGCGGCGCGGCAGGTTCCAGCCGAGGCCGAAGTTCTCGAAGCGCTTGCGCGGCTCCGGGTCGATGATGAACAGCCCCTCCGTGCGAGGCCGCTGCATCGCGGCGAGCGTCGGTGGCGAGACGACTGCGCCGTCGCCGGCGAGGAGGGAGCGGCCGACCGCGAGCAGGTCCTCCGCGCTCGCCGCGAGGCCGGCGGCCGGATGCCGTTGCGCGAACATCGCCTCAGGGTCGTGCCCCATGACGTCCCCGCCGTGCACGCGCGGGGTGCCCGCCGTGTCGAAGGAGAGCCCCTCGGCGCCAACCGCGCTCGTGAGCTGCGCGAGCCGCGATTCGAGGGTGTCGCCCGTCGCGGATTCGAGGATCGCCGAGACGCCCGCCCACGCGAGGTTGTTGTAGCGGCGGGCGGTGCCGACGATCGTCTCGAGGGCCGTGCGCTCGATCGTCTCGTGCAGGCTCGTGGCGCCCGCGGGCATCGGAGCACCGAGCGGGTGGTCGACGATGCCGCTCGAATGGCTCATGAGGTGGGCGAGGGTGACGTCGGGGCTCAGGAACCCTGGCAGAGCATCCCGCAATCGGGCGTCGACAGTGAGGGAGCCCTCCTCGACGGACCGCATGACCGTGAGGGCCACGAGGGGCTTCGTGACCGAGTACAGCGCGAAGCGGTCCTCGGTCGTCGTCGGGCGGTCGTCGACGGCGCCGAAGGCCTCCAGATGCTGCGTGCAGGCGGCGTCGGTGATGCCGAGCACGGCGGCGGGGAAAGGGCCGGCGTCGACGTGGCGCCGCACCCAGGCGGTAGCGGCGCTCCAGCGCGGATCGGCGGATGCGCCGCTCACGCCGCTGTGCCCGCTCATGCGACTGTGTCGGTCACGTGCGGCAGAACCTCGGCGGCGATGAGGTCGAGGTGCTCGAGGTCGGTCATGTCCATGCACTGAAGGTAGACGCGACGAGTGCCGAGGTCGGCGACGCGCTGCAGCTTCTCGACCACCTGCGAGGGGGTGCCGACGAGCACGCCCTCCTCGGCCGCGGCACCCGCCCGCCCGGGGTCTATGCCGGCCGCGGCGCAGCGACGCTCCAGCTCGGCTGGGGACGCCGCGACGATCGTCGGCAGCGCGACGGAGAGCGAGAGCGTGAGCGGATCGCGACCCTCTTCGCCGCACACGCGGTGCAGGTTCGCGAACGCGTCGCGAACCTTCTCCTCTCCCACGAAGCCGATGTTGAACTCGGTCGCGTTGCGGGCCGCGAGCTGCGGGGTGCGCTGCGGCCCCCCGCCGCCGACGATGAGCGGAACCGGCGATTGCACGGGCTTCGGCAGGGCGGGGGAGTCGGTCAGGGCGTAGTGGGCGCCGTCGAAGGCGAAGCGCTCGCCGACAGGGGTGCGCCACAGGCCCGTCACGATCGCGAGCTGCTCCTCGAGCATCCCGAATCGCTTCGTGGGAAAGGGGATGCCGTACGCCGCGTGCTCCTGCGCGAACCAGCCCGTGCCGAGGCCGAGCTCCACCCGGCCGCCCGACATCGCATCGACCTGGGCGACCTGGATGGCGAGGATGCCCGGGTGGCGAAACGTCATCGATGACACGAGCGTGCCGAGGCGGATGCTACTCGTCTCGCGCGCGAGGCCTGCGAGCGTCGTCCACGCATCCGTCGGGCCAGGCAGTCCGTCGCCGTCGCCCATGACCAGGTAGTGGTCGGAGCGGAACCAGCCGTCGAAGCCGAGCCTCTCGGCGTGCTGGGCCTGCCGCAGCATCGTCTCGTAGTCGGCCCCCTGCTGGGGCTCGGTGAAGACGCAGAACTCCATCGTGTGACCTCCGCCTTCGAGCCTAGAGGGCGCGGGCGGCGCCCGGCGCGGAGCTCGACTGCCTCAGGAATCGAGCGTGGCGAACGCCTCGTCGACGAGGGAGGCCAGCCCTTCGAGGTTCACCTTCTCGAGCGACGGGATCGTGAGAGCAGCGGCGCCCTGCTTGAGCGAGCCGAGCCGGCCCTGGTACTGGGCGAGCAGGTAGCCGCCCTCGGCGACCGCGTTCACGTAGAGGCTCACGTGCTTCTGCTGCTGCGCGAGGCCGAGCAGGAACCACTCGACGCTCTCGCCCTTCGGCCGGGGCTGCTCGATGCGCGCGTAGCCGATGATGCGCTGCTCGGTGCCGCCCCAGAACACGCCCTCCCAGAGCTCGCGCTCGCGGCCACCGAGCCGCTCGCCGATGAGCGCGTCGATCGCGCGCACGGTCTCAGCGTGCGGCCCGTCGAGACTCGCGAGGAACTCGTCGACGTCGGCACCGGTGCGCTCCATGGGGAGCCAGTGTAGGCGCGCTCGGCGGAGCGGGCCAGGAGCCCCTACTCTCGAAGCATGAGCATGCTCGACGGGCCCGGCGTCGTTCTCGGCGTGGCGTCGCTCGTGCTCGGGGAAGGCATGGAGCAGCGGCACGCCGAGCTCGTCGTGCGCGCGGGCGTCAACGCCGGCGCCGCGGCGCTCGACACGGCGCGGGCCTACGCCTCGGTCGAGGACGACGCTGTGGGCGAGCGGCTCGCCGTTGTCGCCGAGGAGCGTCGGCCGGGCATCCCGGTGATCACGAAGGCCGGCCACTACCGTCTCGGCACCGCCTCGTGGGACGCCGACGGCAGCGCCGCCCGGCTGCGCCGCGATGCGGAGCGCAGCGTCGAGGTGCTCGGGGGGCCACCCGCACTGCTGCTGCACCGCGCCGACCAGGTCGACGACGTCGCGGCATCGGTGCGCGCGCTCGACGAGCTGCGGCGCGAAGGGCTCGCGCTGCGGATCGGGGTCTCGAATGCCTCCGTGGAGATGCTCGAGCAGCTCGAGGGCATCGCCGAGATCGACGCCGTGCAGAACCGGCTCGGGCTCGGAGTCGAGTCTTTCGCCGAGTACCGGTACTGCCGTGAGCGCGGCATCGACTTCTTCGCCTACGCGCCCTTCGGCGGGCCGAGAGCCGCTCCTCTCGCGACGCGCGTGCCCCGGGTGGCGGCGCTCGCCGCCGAACGAGAGCTGTCGGTGCACCGACTCGCGCTCGCCGCGATGCTCGACGCGGTGCCCGGTTGCTGGCCGGTCATCGGGCCACGCCGCATCGAGAGCGCGGTCGACAGCATCCGCGCTCGCGAGCACGAGGTCGACGACGCGCTGCGCGCGGCGTTCGCTGACGATCTGACGTCGCGCGGGGTGTCGGTGCAGGAAGCCCCGAACGCGTGAGCGTGAGGAAGGACCCCGCCGCGACGACCACCACAGCGCCGCGACGGGGTCGGAGGGAGCGGAGATGCGCATCCCGCTCTCTCGAGGTCAGCCGCGCGGTACGAGCCGCTGCAGCTGAGTCACGTGGCCCGGCTCGAGCTCCTCGAGGGAGGTCACGCCGAGCAGGCGCATGGTGCGGGCGATCTCGGAGCCGAGGATCTCGATCGCCCGGTCGACGCCCTCGCGGCCGCCGGCCATGAGCCCGTAGAGGTAGGCGCGGCCGATCAGGGTGAAGCGTGCCCCGAGGGCGACGCTCGCGACGATGTCGGCGCCGGTCATGATGCCGGTGTCGAGGTGCACCTCGGTGTCGTTGCCGACCTCGCGCACGACCTCCGGCAGGAGGTGGAAGGGGATCGGCGCGCGGTCGAGCTGGCGCCCGCCGTGGTTCGAGAGGGTGATGCCGTCGACACCCAGATCGGCGAGCCTCCTCGCGTCGTCGACGGTCTGCACGCCCTTGACGACGAGTTTGCCCGGCCACTGCTCCTTGATCCAGGCGAGGTCCTCGTAGGTGACCGTGGGGTCGAACATGAAGTCGAGAAGCTCGGCGACGGTGCCGTCCCAGCTGGAGAGGCTCGCGAAGGCGAGCGGCTCGGTGGTCAGGAAGTCCCACCACCACCACGGGCGGGGGATCGCGTTGGCGATCGTGCCGAGCGTGAGGGCCGGCGGAATCGAGAAGCCGTTGCGCTTGTCGCGCAGGCGCGCGCCGGCGACGGGCACGTCGACGGTGACGAGGAGAGTGTCGAAGCCGGCCTGCGCAGCGCGGTCGACGAGCTGCATCGACTTCTCGCGGTCCTTCCACATGTAGAGCTGGAACCAGTTGCGACCCTCGGGCGCCGATGCTCGAACGTCCTCGATGCTCGTCGTGCCCATCGTCGACAGCGAGAACGGGATGCCCGCCGCAGCGGCCGCGGAGGCACCAGCCTCCTCGCCCTCGGTCTGCATCATGCGCGTGAATCCGGTGGGCGCGATGCCGAAGGGCAGCTCGACGCGCGACCCGAGCACATCCCATCCGGTGTCGACGCGGCTGACGTCGCGCAGGATCGCGGGGTGGAACTGGATGTCTTCGAAGGCCTGCCGCGCACGCCCGAGCGAGATCTCGGCCTCCGCCGCACCTTCGGTGTAGTCGAAGGGCGCCTTCGGGGTGCGCCGCTGCGCGATCGCCCGCAGGTCGTGGATGGTCAGCGCGCTCTGCAGCCGCCGCTTCTTCGCGTCGAGCGTCGCCTTCTTGAACTTCATGAGCGGCGCGAGCTCGCTCGGGCGGGGGAAGCGGCGTTTCACCATGGGGCTAATCCTTTGCGTGTGTCTGGTCGTAATGGCCGAGGAGCCGGTCGCGGGCGCCCTCGATGTGGGCTCGGGTGAGCTGCCCGGCGACGGCAGCGTCGCCGCGGGCGACGGCATCGAGGATGCTCTGGTGCTGGTCGACCACATCCCCGAGGGCGAGTAGCCGGTGCGATTGCACCTGCCCGGTGCAGAGCTCGATCTCGCCCATGAGCAGCCCGTGCAGGCGTGCGAGGCGCGGCGAGTGCTGCGCTTCGACGAGGGCGCGGTGGAAGGTCACATCTGCGCGGGCCAGTGGCGCGGTGTCGCCGTCGTCGGAGACGAGTGCATCGCTCAGCATGCGCTGGGCCGCGACGGCGTCGGCGGGGTGTGTGCCGCTCTCGGCGAGGTTGCGCAGGGCGGCGACCTCCACGGTCGCGCGCGCGGCGTAGAGGTCGACGATGTCGTCACGGGTCAGCTCGGGCACGCGCGCGGTCTTGTGCGCGGTGCGTCGCAGCAGCCCGTCGGCGACGAGGCGCTCGAGCGCGACCTTCGCGGTGGGGCGGGCGACGCCGAAGCGGTCGGCGATCGCCTGCTCGGTCACGGCCGAGCCTGGAGCCTCGCGCTGCGTGAGGATGCTCTCCCGCAGCGCCTCGTAGACGGCGTCGGGCACGCGCGTCACAGCGAGGGCTTCGGCGGTCATGCGCTCGACCGTACCAGATTGTTAGACAAGTGTACGAAGAAAGTATGGGCGAGCCCGCGCGGCGACGGAGCTACCGCGCGGTGCTCGCGCGCACCACGAGTTCGGGTTGGAAGACGACCTCACGGGGGTCGAGCCCCGGGTCGGCCACGGCCTCGAGCAGCAGGTCGATCGCGGTGGAGCCGATGAGCTGGCTCGGCTGCCGCACCGACGTGAGGGGCACGACGACCGCGCTCGCGAAGTCGATGTCGTCGTAGCCGACGAGGGCGATGTCGTCCGGCACACGCAGGCTGCCGGTCATGACGAGAGCCTGCAGCACGCCGACCGCGAGCAGGTCGTTGACGGCGAAGATCCCGTCCGGACGGTCGGCCGGAGTGCGCGCGGCGACCTCCTCGCCGCCACGTCGGCCGTCGACGACCGTGAGCCCGGGGGCGTTGATGATCTCGAGCGTCGAGTCGGAGACCTCGGCGATCTCCCGCCGTGCGCCTGTCACGCGGTCGGCGACCTGGCGGATGTCGAGCGGCCCCGCGAGGAGCGCGATGCGGCGACGGCCGATGTCGAGCAAGTGGCGCACGGCGAGGTACCCGCCCGCGACGTCGTCGACGGCGACGGAGGAGAACCCCGTGCCCTCGCCGCGCCGGTCGACGAGCACGGCCGGCGTGCCGCGCTCGCGCAGCCGCTCGAGCCGCTCGGTGACATCTCCGAGAGGAGAGATGAGCACGCCGTGCACGCGCTGCTCCTCGAAGAGGTCGAGTTAGGTGGATTCCCGTGCAGGGTCCTCGTCGCTGTTGCCGAGCAGGATCGACAGGCCCTCGGCGGCGGCGCGGTCCTCGGCGCCGCGCGCGAGCTCGGTGAAGAACGGGTTGCGCACGTCGAGGACGACGAGCCCGACCGTGCGGCTGCGCCCGGCGCGCGAGGCCGACCCTGCGGGCCTCCACAATTCAGGAGATCCTGCACACGTGGTGCTGCCGCGGGTGCTGGATCCGCACGCTTCGGTCGCGGTCGATGCCGAAACTCCTGAATTGTCGGGATGCCGCAGCGGCATCGTTGTGGGGCCGGGTGCCGGCGACAACGCGGGCGCCGCACTCGGGCTCGGCGCGCGCCCCGGCGACGTCGTCGTCTCGATCGGCACGAGCGGCACCGTCTACGCCGTGAGCGCAGACCCGGTCGCGGATGCTCAGGGCACGGTCGCCGGGTTCGCCGACGCCGCGGGAGCCCACCTCCCGCTCGTCGCGACGCTCAACGCCGCGCGTGTGCTCGACGCCGTCGCGCGCCTGCTCGGTGTCGACCACGACGGTCTCGCCGAGCTCGCCCTCGCCGCGCAGCCCGGCGCCGACGGCCTCGTGCTGCACCCGTACTTCGAAGGCGAGCGCACTCCCAACCTGCCCGACGCGACCGCGACGCTCACCGGCCTCACGCTCGCGAGCACGACGCGGGAGAACCTCGCGCGCGCGGCGGTCGAGGGCATGCTGTGCGGCCTCGCCGACGGGCTCGACTCGATCACGGGCCTCGGCGTGCCGGCTGAGCGCATCCTGCTCATCGGCGGTGCTGCGCGCAGCGCCGCGGTCGGGCCCGTCGCGGCGCAGGTGTTCGGCGTGCCGGTCGTCATCCCCAAACCGGGTGAGTACGTCGCCCTCGGCGCCGCCGCGCAGGCGGCCTGGGCGCTCGGCGACGCGCGGCCCGAGTGGCCCGTCGAGACCTGGGCCGAGCATCCCGCCGATGCGCGCCCGGTGATTCGAGAGCAGTACGCCGCACAGGGCTAGCCTGGGGGCATGGCCGAGACGCGCTCCGCCCCGCCGATGCCGATCGTGACGCTCACGATCAACCCCGCGCTCGACGTGAGCACCTCCACCGAGCGCGTGCGTCCCGAGCACAAGATGCGCTGCGGCCCGAGCCGCGTCGACCCAGGCGGCGGGGGCATCAACGTGAGCCGGGTCATCCGGCGCCTCGGGGGTCAGTCGACGGCGATCTACGCGCTCGGCGGGCCGACCGGTCAGGCCTACCGCCAGCTGCTCGAGGCCGAGGGCATCATCGGTCGGGTCATCCCGATCGGCGGGTCGACGCGCGAGAACGTCACCATCGACGAGACGTCGACGGGCGACCAGTTCCGGTTCGTGCTGCAGGGCCCCGAGCTGAGCGACCGCGAGTGGCAGGCCGCGCTCGATGCGACGGAGGATGCGAGCAGGCTCGGCGGCTACGTCGTGCTGAGCGGCTCGCTCGCCCCGGGCGTTCCCGACGACTTCTACGCCCAGGCGACCCGAGCCGCCCACCGCCACGGCGCCCGTGCGGTCGTGGATGCCTCGGGCGAGGCGCTCGAGGCGGCGCTGGACGAGGGCGTCTTCCTCATCAAGCCGAGCGGACGCGAGCTCGGCGAGCTCGTCGGCGCGACCCTCACGACGATCGAGGATCGCGTCGCGGCCGCTGAGGAGCTCGTGCGGCGAGGCCGCGTCGAGACCGTCGCCCTCACCCTCGGCGGCGACGGTGCCGTGCTCGTGAACCGCGAGGGCACGACGCGGTTGCGTCCGCCCCCGATCGAGGTCGCCTCGACGGTCGGTGCGGGCGACAGCTTCCTCGCCGGGGTCGTGCTGCGCCTCGCCGAGGGGCGCGACATCGCGGAGGCGTTCCGCGCTGGAGTGGCGGCGGGGGCCGCCGCGGCGATGACAGCCGCGACCGAGCTGTGCCATCGCGATGATGTGGAGCGTCTCGAGAGCGAGTTGGCGGAGGCGTCGCACTGACGCTGTGCGCGGGAACGCCACCGGAGAGCGGCGTTCGAGGAAACATCGCCGCAATACTGCCCGAGTAGGGTGGGTCCATGGCCGACCTGTTCGAGGGATACGCGCCGACGCCGACTCGGCGCGGCTCCGCGGTCGCCTTCGACGAGATGTTCGCCCCCGACAGCGAGGTGCGCCTGCCCTACCGGCAGATCCATCAGGCTCTCGCCCAGATGAGCACCGACGAGCTGCGCGGCCGCACCGAGGCGCTCGCCGACAGCTATCTCGCACAGGGCGTCACCTTCGACTTCGCCGGCGAGGAGCGACCCTTCCCGCTCGACGCCGTTCCTCGCGTCATCGACCGTGCCGAGTGGGTCGACGTCGAGCGCGGCATCGCCCAGCGCGTGCGGGCTCTGGAGCGCTTCCTCTCCGACATCTACGGGCCGCAGAAGGCCATCGCCGACGGCGTCATCCCGGCCGGCATCATCTCCTCCTCCTCGCACTTCCACCGCGCCGCGGCGGGCATCCAGAGCGCGAACGGCGTGCGCATCCAGGTCTCCGGCATCGACCTCATCCGCGACGAGCACGGCGCGTGGCGCGTGCTCGAAGACAATGTGCGCGTGCCGAGCGGCGTGAGCTACGTCATCTCGAATCGCCGCGTCATGGCGCAGACGCTGCCCGAGCTGTTCGTCTCGATGCGCGTGCGCCCGGTCGGCGACTACCCGAACCAGCTCCTGCACGCCCTGCGCGCCTCGGCGCCGAGCGGGGTGGGGGAGCCGACGGTCGTCGTCCTCACGCCGGGCGTCTACAACTCGGCGTACTTCGAGCACACGCTCCTCGCGCGCCTTATGGGCGTCGAGCTCGTCGAGGGTCGAGACCTGTTCTGCTCGGGCGGGCGCGTCTTCATGCGCACGACGAGCGGCCCGCAGCGCGTCGATGTGATTTACCGCCGCGTCGACGATGAGTTCCTCGACCCGCTGACGTTCCGCGCCGACTCGATGCTCGGCACGCCGGGCCTCATGCTCGCGGCACGCCTGGGCAATGTGACGATCGCGAACGCTGTCGGCAACGGTGTCGCCGACGACAAGCTCGTCTACACCTACATGCCCGATCTGGTGCGGTACTACCTCGACGAGGACCCGATCATCCCCAACGTGGACACCTGGCGCCTGGAGGAGCCGGATGCTCTCGCCGAGGTTCTCGACCGCCTCGACGAGCTCGTGGTGAAGCCCGTCGACGGCTCGGGCGGCAAGGGGCTCGTGGTGGGTCCGGCGGCCGGCCGGCAGGAGCTCGACGAGCTGCGCACGCGGCTCATCGCCGACCCCCGAGGGTGGATCGCGCAGCCGGTCGTGCAGCTCTCCACCATTCCGACGCTCGTCGATGAGGGCATCCGGCCGCGTCATGCCGACCTGCGGCCTTTCGCGGTCAATGACGGCAGCGATGTCTGGGTGCTGCCCGGCGGCCTCACGCGCGTCGCCCTCCCCGAGGGGCAGCTCGTCGTGAACTCCTCGCAGGGCGGCGGCTCGAAAGACACCTGGGTCGTCGGCCGACAGGCGATGGTCTCCGACAGCCACGACATCCAGGGCATCGTCACCGAGCAGGCGACGGTCACGCAGTCGATCCCGATCATCACGGATGCCCACGCGCACCTGCCCGACCACAATCCGCAGGACGATCCTCGGCAGGACCAGCAACAGCAGCAGCAGCAAAGCGCGAAGAAGAACCCGAGCAATGGCGCTCCCCGTGGCAAGGGGGAGGCATCATGATGCTCAGCCGGATCGCCGAGAGCCTGTTCTGGATCGGCCGCTACGTGGAGCGCGCAGACGGCACCGCCCGCATTCTCGACGTGCACCTGCAGCTGCTGCTCGAGGACCCCTGGATCGACGAGGACACCGCGTGCCGGTCGCTCCTGAGCGTCATGGGCAGCGCCGTGGCGCCGGACCATGCCCTCACGCGCGGCGATGTGCTGAGCATCCTCGCCGTCGACCGGTCGCACCCCGCCTCGATTGCCTACTCGATCGGCGCAGCGCGCGAGAACGCGCGCCGCGCCCGCGAGGTCGTGAGCACGGAGCTGTGGGAGGCCCTCAACACGACGCGCGCCCGAATGCCGCGCCGCGTCGCCAACGACAAGGTGCACGAGTTCTTCGGCTGGGTGCGCGAGCGGTCGGCGCTCGCCGTCGGCATCGTCGAGTCGTCGTCGAGCCGCGACGAGTCGTGGAGCTTCTTCACGCTCGGTCGCAGCCTCGAGCGCGCCGACATGACCGCGCGCCTGCTCGCGACGCGCTCGCTCACCGAGGCCTCGGGTCCGTCGTGGACGACGATCCTGCGCAGCTGCGGCGCCTACGAGGCCTACCTGCGCACCTACCGCGGTGTACCGAGCGCCACGAATGCCGCCGAGTTCCTCCTGCTCGACCGGCTGTTCCCGCGCAGCATCCTCTACTCGGTCACGCGGGCCGAGAACTGCCTGCGCGACATCGAGCCGCGCGGCACGGGTCGGGCGGGCGTCGGCGATGCAGCCCTGCGCCAGCTCGGGCAGATCCGCAGCGAGCTCGAGTACCGCCCGATTCACGACATCCTCGACGACCTGCAGCGCCACATGGACGCGGTGCAGTCGGCGACGAGCTCGGCGAGCGAGGCCGTGCGTCAGCGCTACTTCCCGACGAACGCCGCTCCGAGCTGGGTGGGGGAGTCGTCATGAACCGCTTGCGCGTGCGCCATGTCACGGGCTTCCACTACGAGGGCGACGTCACCGCGTCGTACAACGAGGCGCGCATGCTGCCGGCGAGCTCGGACGGCCAGCTCGTGCTCTTCTCGCATCTCGACATCACGCCGCACTCGGCGCTGCACCACTACACCGACTACTTCGGCACCCGCGCGACGGCGTTCGAGCAGCTCGAGCAGCACCACGAGCTCGCCCTCACGGCCGACAGCCTCGTCGAGGTGCGCGAGCGTCCGGTGAACGGGGAGCCGATCGGGTGGGATGCTCTGCGCGCGCTCTTCGACCGCTCGATCGCCCTCGTGGAGAGCACGCGGCAGACGCGCCTCACGATGCCGCCCGAGGAGGTCGCCGAGCGCGCCCGCGAGCTCGGCGGGTCCCTGCCGCCCGCGGAGGCCGCGCGCGCCATCTGCGACTGGGTGCACGAGAAGGTCGAGTACATGTCGGGCGTGACGGGCGTGCACACGACCGCCGCGGAGGCCTGGCAGGACCAGCGCGGTGTGTGCCAGGACATCGCGCATCTCGCGCTCGGGGCCATGCGCACCGCGGGCATTCCGGCGCGCTACGTGAGCGGCTACCTGCACCCGGTTCCGGATGCCCAGATCGGCGAGACCGTGGCGGGCGAGTCGCACGCCTGGGTGGAGTGGTTCGACGGCGGCTGGCGCGGCTACGACCCCACGAACGCGATCGAGATCGGCGACCGTCACGTCATCGTCGGCCGCGGCCGCGACTACACCGACGTGCCGCCGCTGCGCGGCGTCTACGCGGGGCCGGCGAGCTCGCGCCTCTTCGTCACGGTGGAGATCACGCGCGAGGCGTGAGCGCCCCGCCCCCTACGACTTGCGCGTCTCCGCCTCGATGACCGCGAGCTCCTGCGTCGCCGTCTCCCGGTTGCGCAGGCGCTTCGAGTAGTCGTCGCCGTCGTAGGCGACGGTCATGCGCCACCAGCGGTCGTCGGCGTGGCGGCGGCCGACGCGCAGGTTGCGGGTCGAGCGCATCCAGAGGATGGCGATGATCGCGGCGAAGAGCCCGCCGAGGGAGCCCGCGACGATCGCCCAGCGGGGCCCGGCCTCGTTGGCGATGAGGCCGACGAGGGGGGCGCCGAGCGGGGTGCCGCCCATGAAGACGGTCAGGTAGAGCGCGAGGACGCGCCCGCGAATGGATGCCCGGGTGGTGGTCTGCACGTAGGCGTTGGCCGAGGTCACCATCGTCATGGCGGTGAACCCGACCGGGACGAGGGCTACCGCGAAGAGCTCGAAGGTGGGCATGAGGGCCGCGGTCGCCATGGAGGCGGAGAGTCCGAGCGAGGCGAGCACGATGACGCGCAGTCGCGGCCGCACGCGACGCGCGGCGGCGAGGGCTCCCGCCACGGAGCCGACGGCGACGACGGAGGAGAGCAGGCCGAATTCGCTCGCCCCGCGTCCGAACTCCACCCGCGCCATGGTCGCCGTGAAGATCGCGAAGTTGAAGCCGACGGTGCCGATGAGGAAGATCATCGCGAAGATGACGAGCAGATCACCGCGGCGACGCACGTATCGGATGCCCTCCCGCAGCTGCCCCCGGCCCTTGTTCGTCTTCCGTATCGGCTGCAGCCGATCGGAGCGCAGGAGGGCGATGGCGACGAGCATCGCCGAGAAGGTGAGCACGTTGATGAGCACGACCCAGCCTGCTCCGAGAAGGGCAACGAGCAGGCCTGCGATGCCGGGCCCGATGAGACGAGCTCCGTTGAACGAGGTCGAGTTGAGGGCGACCGCGTTGGGCAGGTCGTCCTTGCCGACGAGCTCGCCCACGAACGTCTGTCGGGCCGGAGCCTCGGCGGCGGTCGTGATGCCGAGGCCGAGAGCGAGCGCGTAGACCATCCACAGTTCGGCGACGCCGGTGAGAATGATGATGCCGAGCACGAGTGCCAGGAGCGCCTGCACCGACTGGGTGGTCGCGATGAGCCGTCGCCCGGCGAGGCGGTCGGCGATGATGCCCGCGTATGGCCCGATGACGAGCGCCGGGCCGAACTGCAGGGCGAGGGTGATGCCCACCGCGGCGGCGTCGTTGTCGGTGAGCTCGGTGAGCACGTACCAGTCCTGCGCGGTCCGCTGCATCCAGGTACCGATGTTGGAGACGATCGCGCCGATGAACCAGATGCGGTAGTTCAGGATTCCGAGCGATCGGAACATCGCGCTCACGAACTGGCGAGGCGGCGCAGGATCGGTCGCACCGCCTCGAGGGCTCGCCGCTCGGTGGCGGTGAGTGCTTCGAGCTGCTCGTGGAACCAGGCGTTGCGTAGCCGGCGGGTCTCGGCGACGAGCTCGTGACCCGCCGGGGTGATCGTGACCCACACTTGGCGCGCATCCTCGCTGCTGGGTTCTCGCGTGATGAACCCGGAGGCCTCGAGGCCGTTGAGGGTGCGATTGATGCTCGGCGGGCTCACGCGCTCATGCTCGGCGAGGGCACCGGGCGTCGTGCGACTGCCGGCGACGAGTCGCCACAGAACACTCAGCTGGCTGTCGGTGACGCCGCTGCCGGCACGCTCGGCGCGAATGCGGCGGGCCACCTGCTGCAGGAGGACTCGCAGCTCTTCATCCGGGTCGGTCGTCGTGGCCATGATGCCCTTAGCCTAGCTCATTACCTCGGCTAACCATTGGGCGACGCATACGATGGGCGTCAGGAGGATCCGCCATGCCCACATTTATCGCCGAGCGCGAGCACCGCACCGTCACCGACGCGCACGGCGTCGTCGTGCACTACTACGTGTGGGCGCCCGGCAAGCCGCGCGGTGCCGTGCAGATTGCGCACGGGGTGGGCGAGCACGCGCTGCGCTACGAGGCGCTCGCGCAGTCCCTCGTCACCGCCGGCTACGTCGTCTACGCCGATGATCACCGCGGCCACGGCCAGACCGGTGTCGAGTACTGGAACGGCGATCTCAGCAAGATCGGCAAGCTCGGTGTCGGAGGCCTCCGAGCCACGCAGCAGAATCTGCTCGACCTCGCCGAGCTCGTGCGCCTCGACCACTCCGACCTCCCCTTCGCGCTCATCGGCCACTCCTGGGGCTCGCTCATGGCGCAGAACCTCCTCAACGAGGGCCCTGTGCCGTGGGACGCGGTCGTCCTCACCGGCACGGCGTACCGCACGCCGTTGGCGATGAACGGCGGCGACCTCAACGCGCGGCACAAGCACCTCGGCACGACGGGTGCGGAGTGGCTCAGCCGCGACCCGGCCGTCTCGGAGGCCTTCGCGGCCGACCCGCTCACGACCGACGCGAAGGTGCTGCAGCTCTTCGGCCTTCGCGACGGCCTCCGCCTCTACGGCACACCGAAGCGCGTCGAGCGGCCGATGCCGATGCTCATCATGGTGGGCGACGACGACCCGCTCGGCGGCGAGGCGAGTGCCAAGAAGCTCGCCGACGCCTATCTGCAGCGCGGCGGCCTCACCGATGTCGAGCTCATCGTGTACGTGGGCGCCCGGCATGAGGTCTTCAACGAGACCAACCAGGTCGAGGTGCGCGCCGACCTCGTCGCCTGGCTCGACGACCGGCTGCTCGCCGGCTCCTAGCCGGCCGCGTCCGTCTCGGGCGTCCTGCCCACGGGCATCGAGATCGCCGTCAGCACGACCACGCTCGGCTCGAGCGCGTCGAGACGGTGCACACCGTCGGGGATGCGCGCGATCATCCCTGCGTCCATGTCGATCGTGCGGGTCGCATCGCTGAGGCGCACTCGTCCGCGCACGACCTGCAGCACCGCCTCGCCCGGGTTCCGATGGTCCGGCAGCGCCCCTCCCTCGGCGAATCCGATCGCCGTCATGCGCAGAGTCTCGTGATCGAGGTCGATGCGCTGCGCACTGCGCCCCTGAGGGCTGTCGGCGGCTTGGGCTATCAGGTGGTCGGCCAACGTGGGCAGGTGCAGGGCGATCGGATCCATGCCCGCACCCTACGCCGACGTCCGCACCCGCGCGTCGCGGTCAGCAGTAGGGTGGGTGCCCTGAAGGCGGGGTCTCCCGCCACCTGCACCGCCGACCTTGATTCCGGCGGGCACCGTCTCGAACGAAAGCGCTCCGCCATGTCGATCACGTCCTCGTCGCCGTCCCTGCGAAGGGTCGTGGACCCGATTCTCGAGACCGTCGCCGCTCGAAACCCGGGGGAACCCGAGTACATGCAGGCCGTGCACGAGGTGCTGGAGTCGATCGCACCGGTGCTCGACGAGCGCCCCGACTACGTCGAGGCGGGAATCCTCGAGAGGCTCGTCGAGCCCGAGCGCCAGGTGGTCTTCCGCGTGCCGTGGGTCGACGACGACAATCGCGTGCAGGTCTCTCGCGGGTTCCGCGTGCAGTTCAACTCGGCCCTGGGGCCGTACAAGGGCGGCCTGCGATTCCACTCGAGCGTCAACCTCGGCATCGTCAAGTTCCTCGGCTTCGAACAGATCTTCAAGAACGCCCTGACCGCTCAGGGCATCGGCGGGGCCAAGGGTGGGAGCGACTTCGACCCGCACGGCAGGAGCGACGGCGAGGTCATGCGCTTCTGCCAGAGCTTCATGGATGAGCTCTACCGGCATCTCGGCGAGCACACCGACATTCCCGCGGGAGACATCGGTGTGGGTGCTCGCGAGATCGGCTACCTGTTCGGGCGCTACCGCAAGATCATGAACCGGCACGAGTCCGGCATGTTCACCGGCAAGGGCGTTGCCTGGGGTGGGGCGGAGGTGCGCACGGAGGCCACCGGCTACGGCACGGTCTTCTTCCTCGAGCAGATGCTCGAACGCAGCGGCCGTGCGATCGAGGGATTGAACGCTGTGGTGTCCGGGTCCGGCAACGTCGCGCTCTATGCGATCGAGAAGATCCAGCAGCTGGGGGGAACAGCCATCACGGCGTCCGACTCCTCCGGTTACGTCGTCGATGAGAAGGGCATCGACCTCGATCTGCTCAAGCAGGTCAAGGAGGTCGAGCGCTTGCGCGTGAGCGACTACGCCGAACGTCGACCGGGTGCTCACTTCGTGCGCGCAGGCTCCGTGTGGGACGTGCCCACCGATATCGCGCTCCCCTGCGCTACTCAGAACGAGCTGGACGGCGCGGCGGCGGCCACCCTCGTTCGGCAGGGCGTCACCGCTGTGGCAGAGGGGGCGAACATGCCGTGCACGCCGGAGGCCATCGAGGCCTTCAGGGAGTCCTCAGTGCTCTTCGCGCCGGGGAAGGCTGCCAACGCGGGCGGAGTCGCGACGAGTGCTCTGGAGATGAGCCAGAACGCATCGCGCCAGCGCTGGAGCTTCGCCGACAGTGAGGATCGCTTGCGCGCCATCATGACGTCCGTGCACGACATGACCTACGAGTCATCGGAACGCCATGGCGCGCGGGGGGACTACGTGATCGGAGCCAACACGGCGTCCTTCGTGAAGGTCGCCGACGCGATGCTCGCGCAAGGCGTGATCTAAACGCGACTGCCAGGGTTCCCTGTCGCTGCGTCAGGGCAGGGCGAATAGGCTCAGTGTCATGCACGGTGAGGCACTGCACGCAGAGTACAAGGTTCCCGGCGGCAAGCTCGTCGTCGTCGACCTCGCGGTGAGCGACGACCGCATCGGCATGTTCCGCCTCGCTGGCGACTTCTTCGTCGAGCCCGACGAGACGATCCCCGCGATCGAGGCGGCGGTGCGCGGTATGCCAGCGGCGTCCGATGCGAAGACCCTCACGGCGAGAATCGCGGATGCTCTGCCCGACGGTGCCGTCCTCCTCGGGTTCAGCGCCGAAGCGGTCGCGACGACGATCCGCCGCGCGCTGTCGAGCGCGACGACCTTCGCCGACTACGACTGGCAGCTGCTGCGCGGCCCCGCGCTCGCGCCCCTGCAGCAGATGGCGCTCGACCAGGTGCTCGCCGAGTGCGTGGGCGACGGCTCGCGCGGGCCCACCCTGCGCATCTGGGAGTGGAAGAGCCCCGCGGTCGTCATCGGCTCGTTCCAGTCGGTCAGCAACGAGGTCGATCGCGACAACGCCGAGCGCTACGGCTTCGAGATCGTGCGCCGCATCTCCGGCGGCGGGGCGATGTTCATCGAGCCGCAGTCGGCCATCACCTACTCTCTCTACGCCCCGAGCGAGCTCGTCAACGGCATGAGCTTCGCGGAGTCCTATGCGTTCCTCGACGAGTGGGTCATCGTCGCCCTGCGCGAGCTCGGGCTCGATGCGCGCTACGTGCCGCTCAACGACATCGCGAGCTCGGCCGGCAAGATCGGCGGCGCGGCGCAGAAGCGGCTCGGCTCGGGCTCCGTGCTGCACCACGTCACGATGGCGTACGACATGGACGCGGATCGCATGACCGAGGTGCTGCGCATCGGCCGGGAGAAGCTCAGCGACAAGGGCGTGAAGAGCGCCAACAAGCGGGTCGACCCGCTCAAGTCGCAGACCGGTCTGACGCGGGACGAGGTCATCGAGACCCTGCTGGGCACGTTCCGCTCGCTCAACGGCCTCACCGACAGCGAGATCGCCCCGGAGGAGATGGAGCGCGTGGAGAAGCTCGTCGCGGAGAAGTTCTCCACGGAGGACTGGATCCAGCGCGTTCCGTGAGCCCGCGCATCCGGGCCGTCGGCCTCACGCTCCTGCTCGCCGGCGTCGTCGTCGGCGGCATCGTGCTGTCGGCGATCACGGGGCAGCTCGCGATCACGCCCACCGAGGTCGCTGGCTCGCTGCTGCGTGCTGTCGGCCTCGACACCGTGTGGGCGCCCACCGACCCCATCGTGGAGTCGACGCTGTGGTTCGTGCGCTTCCCGCGCATCCTCATGGGCCTCCTGGTGGGGGCGGCGCTCGCCGTCGCGGGCGCGGTCATGCAGGCGATCTTCGGCAACCCGCTCGCCGAGCCCGGCGTCGTCGGGGTGTCCTCCGGTGCCGCCCTCGGTGCTGCGACGGCGATCGTGCTCGGCGCCTCCGTGCTCGGTGGCGCGGGCATCGCCGTGTTCGCCTTCCTCGGCGCGCTCCTCGCGACGCTGCTCGTCTACGTGGTGTCGCGGGCCGGCGGGCGCACCGAGGTCGTCACCCTGCTGCTGACCGGCATCGCGATCAACGCTTTCGCGCAGGCCGGCATCGCCTTCGTGCTGTTCGTCGCCGACACGGCGAGCCGCGAGCAGATCGTCTTCTGGCAGCTCGGCTCGATCGCGGGCTCCCTGTGGTCGCAAGTGGCGATCGTCGCCGCCGTGGGCGTGGCGGGCGTGATCGCCGCGATCCTCCTGGCGCAGCGGCTCGACCTGCTCGCGCTCGGCGAACGCAACGCGCGTCACCTCGGCGTCAACGTCGAACGGCTGCGCCTCGTCTCGATCGTGCTCGTCGCCCTGCTGACGGGCGTCGCTGTCGCCTTCACGGGCATCATCGCCTTCGTGGGGCTCGTCGTGCCGCACATCATCCGCATGATCATCGGGCCTGCGCACCGCGGCCTCATCATCGCGAGCGCGGTGGGCGGCGGAGCCCTGCTCGTGCTCGCCGACCTGCTCACGCGCACGATGGTCGCGGGCGCCGAGCTGCCGATCGGCATGCTCACCTCGCTCATCGGCGGCCCGTTCTTCTTCTACCTGCTGTGGCGGCAGCGCCGCCGCAGCGGAGGCTGGGCATGAGCGCGCCGGGGTCCGCCCTCATCGAGGCCCGCGGCGTGAGCGTGCGCCTCGACGGGCGGGGCATCCTCACCGGCATCGATCTGGATGTGCGCGCGGGTGAGATCCTCGCCCTCGTGGGTCCGAACGGCGCCGGCAAGTCGACGCTGCTCTCGGTGCTCAGCGGCGACGCGAGCCCGAACGAGGGAGAGGTGACGCTGCTGGGCCGGCCGATCGGCGACTACCGTGCGCTCGAGCTGGCCCGGCTCCGCTCTGTGCTCACGCAGGCGAACGCCGTGAGCTTCCCTTTCCGCGTCATCGAGATCGTGCAGATGGGGCGCAATCCCTGGATGCGCGGCTCGACGGTCGACGACGACCGCGAAGCGGTCATCCGTGCGGTCGAAGCGGCCGACGTGGAGCACCTGCTCGGCCGACGCTTCACCTCGCTCAGCGGCGGCGAGCAGGCCCGGGTGTCGCTCGCCCGCGTGCTCGCGCAGTCGACCGACATCGTCTTCCTCGACGAGCCGACCGCGGCGCTCGACCTGCGTCACCAGGAGGAGGTCATGCGCGTGGCGCGCGGCCTCGCCGCGCAGGGCCGAGCGGTCGTCGTCGTCGTGCACGACCTCTCGCTCGCGGGTGCCTACGCCGACCGCATCGCCCTCCTCGACAGCGGTCGGCTCGACGCGCTCGGCACGCCCGCCGAGGTCATGACGGCCGAGCGCGTGAGTCGCGTCTACGGGCTCGAGGTGCGGATTCACCGGCTCGGCGCCTCGGGGCGACCGGTCGTGCTGCCGCTGCGCGACTGAGCTTCGGGCTGGGACTGAGAGCCGCGCCGACCAGGCTCAGCCCTGTTGCTCGGGGCGGGGCTTCTGCTCGTAGTGCGGCTGAGGACTCTGCTGAGGCTGCGAGCCGGGCTGCGGCCCGGCCTGACGCGGGTCGCGCCCGCTGAGGAGCTTCCAGATGGCGAAGCCCGCCCCGGCGAGCACCGCAAGGTCGTCCCCGAAACCGAGTGGACCCACGAGGATCTCGGGGATCACGTCGATGGGGGAGACACCGTAGGCGAGGGCGCCGAGGCCGACGAGGACAGCGGAGATGATGGCGCGGGTGCGGCTCATGGCACCAGAGTAGTCGCGCATCACCGCGCGCAGCGGCGGCGGGCCCGACCGCGAGCTGCCGTCGGTAGGCTCGACGGGTGATCGAGTGGTGGGGGTGGGTGCTCATCGTGATCGGGGTGATCGCGGTCGGCGTGCTCGCCCAGCGCCGCGGGTGGATCGACTTCCGGAGCAACGGGCGCAGGGGCGGATCAGGAGGAGGGCTTGTGGGCATCGGCGACGAGGTCTTCAACCCCACGCGGCACGAGGCGCAGATCGAGCTCGACCGGCAGACGATGCTACCCGCACCCGCACCTATCCCGGGCGACGAAGGCCCGGGCGGAATCCGCTTCGAGGGTGATCCGGATGACGGCGACGGTTACCGGGGGAGCGTACGCCTCTAGGGCGTGATGCGGCGGTGCTCAGGCGCGCGAGGAGAGGTCGGCGTACTCCGGGTGCTGGCGCATCCAGGACGCCACGAAGCCGCAGATCGGCTTCACGGGCTCACTCGTGGTCTCCCGCAGCTCCTGCAGGATCGCCTGCACGACGGCCCCGCCGACGCCCTGGCCGCGCTTGAGCGGCGGCACTTCAGCGTGGAGGAGGCGGAGGGTGCCGCCGGCGTTGTCGTAGATGATCCAGCCCTGCAGCTCGTCGCCGTCATAGGCGGCGTAGCGGTCGGCGTCGGGCTCGTGGGTGACGGTGAGACTCATGCCGCTCACCCTAGCGAGAGGCGTCGAAGGTGCTCTCAGGCACTGTCTTACCAGGGCCTACGCATGAATCCGCTCGCTGGTACGCGTCGAGACTCTCTACGCGTAGCTCTATACGGAGTTCTGGACACGCCGCGCAGAGTTGCGGATACATGTGTAACCTAGTGGTACTCGGGTAATACGAGCGACGACCGACTCAAGCTTGCCTTGAAGGCACGAGAGAGATGAGAACGGTGACAACGCTAACGCTGTCTAACGACTCAATCATTGTTGACGATCAACTTCGAGATGAGGCTATCGAACTCGTTGAGACCGCTGAAGATGACCGACTTGGTCACCTTGAAGTGGTGATCAACGGAACCAACTACGAAGTACCGGAATCACTATCAAGGTTGCTCGTCCACGTCATTGAGCGCGCTGCTCGCGGCGGGACGATGCACATTCGATCGATGCCGGAAGAACTGACGACAACTGTGGCCGCAGAGCTACTGGGGGTTTCCCGACCAACGTTCATGAAGCTCATCAAGGCTGGCGACATCCGTTCGCGGATCGTCGGCACACACCATCGGGTTCTCGCTCAGGATGTTGTGGCACTTCGCGATCGACGCAACGACGCGCGTGTCGACGCGATCCGTGCGCTGCGAGAGGTGTTGCCCGACTAGCCTTGGAAAGTGATTCAGCAACGAGTATTCGTCGATGCAGATGTCCTCTATTCTGCGTGCCTTCGATACTGGCTGTTTCAACTGCGCGTTTCGACACGTTCAATGTTCCTGCTGTGCACTAGCGAAGACGTGATCGCTGAAACTCTCTCCAAGTTGCGAGACAACAATCCTCGGTGGGACGGCGGGCAGATCACGCGAATACGAGCGGCGATCGTCGAGGTCTTCGATGAGCTGGTGGATGATTTCGACGGATCCGTCGCGTATCAGGGTGCTGATCCCGACGACTTTCACGTGCATGCAGCTGCGCTCGCTGCCCAGGCCCAGATATTGCTGACCTGTGACCATGGCCTGCTCAACCAGCCCAATGCCGACGAGCTGGAATACGAGGCATATCATCCGGACGACTTCTTCGTGTTGGTGAATGACTCAGCACCGCTAAACGTGCGTGAGGCGTCTCTCGCGCAGTTGCGCTACTACGCCAACAAGAATGGAGAGCGAAACAGCGGGCTTGTCGATGCCTTGATCGCCGCGGGCAGTCCGCACTTCGCCGAATGCGTTCGACTGCACCTGGTCGATCTCGCGGGAGCCATGCCGCGCGTGCAGCGACGTAAGTTGCGCAGATTCGAGAGGTTGAATCTGGCGGCCTCGTCGCGATTAGGTGCCTAGCGGAGAAGTCGAGCCTGACCTGTAGCGCCCCTTTTGGCTCTCAGGCGCTATCGCCCTCGACGAGCTGCGTCGGAAGGATCGTGACCTGTGCGACTGCGCGACCCTCGATGCGGTCGACGATGAGGCGCGCCATCGTGCGGCCCACCTCCACGGAGGGCTGCTCGACGGTCGTGAGTCGCGGGGTGGCGTTCTGGGCGAAGTAGTCGTTGTCGATGGAGGTGATGGCGACGTCGTCGGGAATCGTGAGCCCAGCATCCCGCAGCACGCTCAGGGCGCCCGAGGCCATCTGCGAACTCGCCGCGAACAGCCCATCGATGCGCACGCCACGATCGAGGATGCGCCGCATCGCATCGGCGCCGCCCGCGGGTGTGAAGTCGCCGCGCTCCACGAGATCGGCTTCGAGCCCTGCCGCCTCGAGCCCGGCGCGCCAACCGTCGACACGATCGAGGCCTGCGGCCATGTCGGCGGGGCCCGCGATCGTCGCGATCCGACGGCGACCGCTCGCGACGAGGTGCTCGGTGGCGAGTCGGGCGGCAGCGACGTTGTCGACGTCCACGTAGTAGCCCTCTCCGCCTTCTGCGCTCATCGGCCGCCCGCCGAAGACGACCGGCAGCGTGCGTGCGAGGGCGAGGTAGGAGCGGTCGTCGGAGTGGTGCGAGAGCACGAGAGCGCCGTCGACGTTGCCCGCCTGCAAGAAGTTGCGGGTCTTCTCGGCGTCGGCCTCGGGCGCGATGAGCAGGCTCAGGGTGTACGCCGTGCTCGACAGCTCGAGCGCGACGCCCTGGATGACTTGAGCGAAGTAGGGGTCGGCGAAGAACTTGGCAGTGTTCTCGGGGATCACGAGCGCGATCGCGAACGTGCGCCGCGAGGCGAGGATGCGCGCCGCGCGGTTGGGTACGTAGCCGAGCTCCGCGATCGCGCGTTCGACGGCCGCGATCGCCGCCGGAGTCACGCGGGGCGAGTCGTTGATGACGCGTGAGACCGTGGCGCGTGAGACACCCGCGACAACGGCGACCTCCTCGAGGGTCGGCGCGCCCATCGCGGTGGCGTCGGTCGCCGTGTCGTCGCTCATGAGGGTGCTCCGATGGGGGTCGTGCCGGTGCGCCTCGGGTCGGCGGGGTCGGTGCGTGCCGCCATCCTACGGCGCAGCGGTCGCCGTGGTGGCGGCGCGCGCCTCGCTGATGAGCTGCGCGTACACGCGACCGCTGCGCTTGATCGTGCGCTTCTGCGTCTCGTAGTCGACGTGCACGATGCCGAACCGCTTGTCGTAGCCCCACGCCCACTCGAAGTTGTCGAGCAGCGACCACACGAAGTAGCCGCGCACGTCGGCTCCATCCTCGATAGCGGCGGCGACCGCCTCGAGGTGGGCGAGCAGG
This sequence comes from Chryseoglobus sp. 28M-23, assembly GCF_014789785.1. Classification (NCBI taxonomy): domain Bacteria; kingdom Bacillati; phylum Actinomycetota; class Actinomycetes; order Micrococcales; family Microbacteriaceae; genus Microcella; species Chryseoglobus sp. 28M-23. Next base: position 126,653 of record NZ_CP061846.1, read on the forward strand.
TACTCGACGCGGGGCTCGTCGTCGATCGAGCCGTCTTGCTCGACGACGTCGTCCCACGCCGACCCGTTCTCCGTCACGTAGAGCGGCGGAAGGGTCGGGTACTCGCGACCGAGGCGCACGAGCAGCTGCTGCAGGCCATCGGGGTTGATCTCCCAGTCCATGGCCGTGCGGGGCAGGCCGCGGCGGGGGAACGTGAGGTGCTCCGAGCCCACGAACGGGTTGCCGTGCGCGTAGTCGGTGGGCCGCAGCCCGCGCGGAGCATCCGAAGGCAGGGGATGACCGCTCACGTTGTCGTCGTGGTAATGATTCACACCCAGGAAGTCGATCGGCGCCGCGATCGTCTCGAGGTCGCCCTCGCGGATGAGCCCCTCGAAGTGGTGCTCGCGCACGTCCTCGACGAAGTCGGCAGGGTAGGCGCCGAGCAGGAGCGGTTCGAGGAAGGCGCGATTCCAGATGGCGTCGAGCCGTCGCGCGGCGTCCTGGTCCACTGGGTCATCGGGGTCGTTCGGCACCGCGTTCGTGAGGTTGAGCGTGATGCCGAGCTGCTGCGCTCCGTGCTCCCGCAGCGCGCGCGTGGCGAGGCCGTGGGCGAGGTGCTGGTGGTGCAGGGCCGCGAGGGCGGCGCGCGGCTCGCTGCGACCGGGCGCGTGCTCGCCGCCCGCGTAGCCGATGAGGGAGGAGCACAGCGGCTCGTTGAACGTCGTCCAGTGCGTGACGCGGTCGCCGAGCACCTCGTGCACGAGCGCGGCGTAGTCGCGGAACCGGTAGGCGGTGTCGCGGTTCGCCCAGCCGCCCTTCTCCTCGAGGGTCTGCGGCAGATCCCAGTGGTAGAGCGTGAGCCAGGGCAGGATGCCCGCCTCGAGCAGCTCGTCGACGAGGCGGCTGTAGAACGCGAGCCCGGCGCGATTCGGCTCGCGGTCACCCGGCTTGACGCGCGCCCAGCTCACCGAGAAGCGGTACGAGTCGAGGCCGAGCTCGCGCATGAGGGCCACGTCGTCGGGCATGCGGTGGTAGTGGTCGACGGCGACGGAGGGGGAGTCGCCGCGCGCGATCGCGCCGGGTACACGCGCGAACGCATCCCAGATCGAGTCTTCTTTGCCGCCCTCGTGCGACGCGCCCTCGATCTGCGCGGCCGCGGTGGCGGACCCCCACAGGAATCCCGGGGGGAGTCTCCGTGACGCCATCAGCCCTTCACCGCTCCCTGCATGATGCCCGAGATGAGCTGGCGCCCCGCGGCGATGAAGAGGATGAGCAGCGGCAGCGTCGCCAGCACGGCGCCGGCGAGCACGATCGAGTAGTCGACGTAGTAGCCCGACTGCAGCTGGCCGAGCGCCGTCTGCAGGGTCGGGTTCTGCGGGCTCAGCACGATGAGGGGCCACAGGTAGTCCGTCCACGCCATCATGAACGTGAAGAGGCCGAGGATCGCCATCGCGGGTCGGGCGGCGGGCACCGCGACCGTGAAGAAGGTGCGGATCTGGTTGGCGCCGTCGACCCTCGCCGCCTCGATGAGCTCGTCGGGAATGACGCCCACGAGGTACTGCCTCATGAAGAAGACCCCGAACGCCGTGACGAGGGTCGGGATGATGACGGCGCCGAGCGTGCCCGTCCACCCCAGCTCGCGCATGACGATGAAGAGCGGGATGATGCCGAGCTGGGTGGGAATCGCCATGGTCGCGATGACGAACACGAGCAGCCCCTCGCGACCCGTGAAGCGCAGCTTCGCGAAGGCGTAGCCCGCGAGGGTCGAGAACGTCACGACGGAGATCGTGATGATCGAGGAGACGATGATCGAGTTGCCGAGGGCGAGCCAGAAGGGAATGGCGTCGAGCACTCGTGCGGCGTTGGCGAGGAAGTTCCCGCCGGGGATGAGCGGCAGCGTCTCGCCACGGGTGGCGTTGGTGCCGCTCGCGACGACGAACGACCACCACAGGGGGTACGCGGTGCCGAGAACCCAGGCGAGCAGCAGGCCGTAGCTGAGGAAGCCGGGGCGCAGGGCCACGCCGGAGCCGCCGACTCGGCGCCTGCGCGGTCGGGGATGCTCGACCTCGGTCTTGTCGGCACGGGCGGGCCGCACGGGCATGACGGGGGTGGGGGCGGGCGCGGTCATCGGTTTCCCCTCCGGTGGGCGGCGAGTTGTCGTCGTGCACGACGGTTCAGGCGGTTCCCTTCGACGCTCGCGATGCGCCGCGAGATGCCGAAGTTGACGAGCCCGATCGCGACGATGAGCAGGAAGAGCAGCCACGCGATGGCCGCGGCCCGCCCGAAGTCCTGGCGGAAGAACGCCATCTCCCACAGGTAGAGCACCGTGGTCTGGAACTGTCGCTGGGCGCCGCCGATGCCACCGGCGTTCGAGACGTCGAACAGGCGGGGCTCGGCGAAGATCTGCAGGCCGCCGATCGTGGACGTGATGATGACGAAGATCACGGTGGGCCGGATGCTCGGGATCGTGATCGAGAAGAACCGACGTGAGGCTCCCGCTCCGTCGATGGCCGCGGACTCGTGAAGGTCGCGGGGCACCGCTTGCATGGCCGCGAGCAGGATGAGGGTGTTGTAGCCGGTCCAGCGCCAGTTGACCATCGTCGCGATCGCGACATGGCTGGCGAAGACGTCGTGCTTCCACTCGACCGGGTCGATGCCGACGAGGCCGATGAGGTTGTTGACGAGACCGGAGTCCTCGCTGAAGACGCTCGAGAAGATGAGGGCGACGGCGACGGGGGTCACGACGTAGGGCAGCAGCACGCTCATGCGCCAGAAGGTGCGGGCCTTGAGGTGCTGGTCGAGAATCGCTGCCAGCACGAGCGCCATCGCGAGCTGGGGCACGGTCGAGATGAGGAAGATGCTCAGCGTGTTGCCGATCGAGTTCCAGAAGAAGCGGTCGCCGAGGACGGCGGCGAAGTTGTCGAATCCGACGAAGTCGCCCTGCCCCTGCAGGAGCGGCCAGTCGTGCAGGGAGACGACGAGCGTGTAGATGAGGGGGAAGAGCCCCGTGACGGCGAAGAGCACGAAGAAGGGGGCGATGTAGAGGTACGGCGAGGCCTTGAGGTCGAATCGGGCCAGGGTGAGCCCCGTGCGACGGCGGGGCGCTGCGCCTGGGGTGGCCGGTGGCGTGCCCTGCTCGGGTCGCGCGAGTGTGCTCGTCATGGTGGTTCCGTTTCGCCGGCGCTCGAGGCCGGTGTCGGCCGCGATACGGGGAGGAGTGGGATGGAGGGAGGTGCGCGACGGGGGCCGTTCCGTTCGGGTCGGGAACGGCCCCCGTCGTCGTGGTGGTGCTAGCCGACCAGCTCGTCGAGCAGGGCCAGGGCCTCGGCCCAGGCGCCTTCGCCGTCGAGCTCGCCGCGGTCGAGCGCCTGCAGCGGCGGGCCGAAGACGTTCTCCTGGATCAGCGAGTCGTCCGGTCCCTTGAACTGCGCGACGACGCCCTCGGCGCGACCCGCGAGGATCGAGCCCACCGGCGCGTCATTGAAGAACGCGTTCGGCGTGGGGTTTGCGGCCAGTTCGGCCTGAGCCTCGAGGGTGCTCGGGAAGGTTCCCGCTGCGTCGAACTGCTTGATCTGCTGCTCGGGCTCGGTCAGCCACGAGGCGAGGGCCGCCGCGGCTTCCTTCTTGTCGCTCGTCTCGGGCACGGCGAGGAACGCGCCGCCCCAGTTCGCCGCGCCGCCGGGGAAGACGTCAGCGAAGTCCCAGCCGGTCGAGGCGTCGCCGCCACCGGCTTCGGTGTTGCCCTGCACGACGCCGAGCATCCAGCCGGGGCACACGAAGGTCGCGAAGGTGCCGTCGACGAACGACTGTCCGCCGTTCCAGTCCCACGCGCCCTGCGCGGCCGACTGGCCGCCCTCGGTCGCGGCGGCGAGCTGGTCGAAGCGCGCCTTGAGCTCGGCGTTGCCGTCGACGTTGAGCTCGCCATCCGAGGTGTAGTAGCCCTCGGGCAGCTGGTTCACCATGGCGTTCCAGACGAAGCCCGAGTGGTCGTACCAGGCCTTGCCGGTGGCGTCGACGTACTGCTGGCCGACCTCGAAGAAGGTGTCCCAGCCGCCATCGAGCAGCTCGGCGACGCCCTCGCGGTCACTCGGCAGGCCGGCGGCCTCGAAGAGCGGGCCGTTGAAGCAGATGCCCTCCGGGCCGATGTCAGTGCCGTAGCCGATGACGCGGCCGTCGGGGTCGGTCGCCTGCTGGTACTTCCAGTCGACCCAGTCGCCGGCGCGGTCCTCGATGCCGTAGTCGCGCAGGTCGACGAACTCACCGCTGACCTCCATGATCGACCCGAGCCAGCCTTCCTCGAGGGCGACGATGTCGCTCAGTCCGCTGCCGGCGGCGAGCTTCGTGAAGGTGTCGGTGCGGGCGTTGCCACCGGTGTCGATGTTGTTGGCGACGATCGTCACGTTGGGGTTGAGGTCCATGTACTCCTCGTACAGGTCCTCGTACCCGAAGGTGCCGAAGGTCGTGATGGTGAGCTCGATGGGCTCGTCGGCCGAGGGCTCGCTGGCTTCGGTCGCGCAGCCGCTCGCGACGAGCGCGAAGGCTGCTGCCCCCGCGACGGCGGCGCCTGCTGTGGTGCGTCGTGACAGTCTCACGGTCACTCCTTTGTGCGTGTGTGGGTGAATGGATCGAGAGGGGATCTCTCAGCGTGAGAGCGCTCTCATTCAGAGACCGTGAGAGCGCTCTCACACTTCGGCACACAGTACGCATCATCGGACTGGAATGTCAACGCTAGTTCCAGATCGACCTGAAATCCCTGATCAGAGGGATGCTCTTCCCCCACCCGCGCGCTCGCCGACGACCCTCGGGCTCGCGTGCGCGGCCCGGTAGGCTCGACTCGTGAACGCACGCGGCACCTCCCTCATCGCCCTCACAGCGGCGACCCTGCTCGCACTCGCGGGGTGCGCCGTCGACCGAGGGCCGCTGCCCGTGCCGAGCACCCCCACGGCGACCCCGAGCGAGACCCCGACGCCCACCCCCACGCCGACTCCGACGCCCACCTTCGACCGCGAGGCGCGCTCGATCGACGACCCGAACTCGCTGTGGGTCGTCGCGAACAAGCTGCGCCCGCTGCAGCCGCAGAGCTACGCCCCGAGCGATCTCGTATTCGTCGACATTCCCTACGTGTACGAGCCGTACTTGCGTGCAGAAGCAGCGGATGCCGCCGTCGACATGTTCGCGACGGCGCGCGAGGAGGCGGGGCTCGAGCTGCAGTCGCAGAGCTCCTACCGTAGCTACGACTCGCAGGTGCGCATCTATCAGGGCTGGGTCGACAGCCTCGGGCAGAGCGCGGCCGACCTCACGAGCGCGCGTCCAGGGCACAGCGAGCATCAGACGGGCCTGTCGATCGACATCAGCTCGGTGCCGTCGGTGTGTCCGCTCGATCAGTGCTTCGGCGACACGCCTCACGGTCAGTGGCTCGCCGCCAACGCGCACCGGTTCGGCTTCCACCTGCGCTACCCGGCGGGGCTCACCGACATCACCGGCTACGAGTACGAGCCGTGGCACTACCGATACGTGGGCGTCGAGCTGGCGACCGAGCTGCATGAGACGGGCATCCGAACTCTCGAGGAGTTCTTCGGGCTGCCCCCGGCGCCCACTTACGCGGGCTGAGCCTCCGTCCTCAGTAGGTCGGCTGCCTCGTCAGCGCCCGGCGGCGCGCGCGATTCCCGCGACGAGCTGCTCGACGAGCGGCCGAGGCGTCGCGAGGATCATGCGCACGTGGCCAGCGCCGGCCCGTCCGCTCGCGGTGCCCTCGGTGAGGGATACGGCAGCGCGCTCGCGAATGGTCGACGCCGGGGTGTCGCCGAGCCCGAGCGCGCCCACGTCGAGCCACGCGATGTAGGTGCCCTCCGGCCGCCGGTAGCCGACCTCGGGCAGGCGGTCGGCGAGCAATTCGCCGAGCAGGGCGAGGTTGCCGTCGATGTAGTCGACGACGTCGGCGAGCCACGCGCGACCGTGATCGTAGGCTGCCGTGTTGGCGATGACGCCGAGCGTGCTCGCGCCGTGGCTGCCGAGCGGCCCGAGGCTCTCCCAGATCGCCTCGTCGGCGTCGCTGCTCGTGATGAACTGCGCGCACTTGACACCGGGCAGGTTCCACGCCTTCGACGCCGAGATCGCGGTGACGGTGTGCCGGGCGGTCACGTCGCTCACGCTCGCGTACGGCACGTGGCGCCTCTCGCCGAACACGATCGGGGCATGGATCTCGTCGGAGAACACGCGAGCGCCGTGCCGGTCGACGACGGTCGCAAGCGCCTCGAGCTCCGGCCGCTCGAACACCCGGCCACCCGGGTTGAGCGGATTGCACAGCAGCACGAGACCTGCGCCCGCGGCCAGCGCGGCGTCGATCCCGTCGAGGTCGAGCGTGTGGCGGCCTTCGTCGACGGCGTGCGGAACCTCCACGACCTCCCGCCCGAGCGTCGCCGGGAAGGTCAGGAAGGGCATGTACGCCGGGGTCGGCACGACGACGGCAGAACCGGGGCGCGTGTAGTGCCTGATCGCGTACTCGAGGCCCTGGATGACGTCGGCGATGGGATGCACGCGCTCCGGCGTCGGATCCCACCCGGTCTCCTCGGCGAGCCATCCGGCGGTCGCCCGCGACAGCTCGCTCGAGACGCCCCGCGGCAGGTAGCCGAGGTCGCCGCGGTCGACCGCGTCATGCAGCGCCGCCGTGACCGCGGGCGCCGTGCCGAGGTCCGACTCGGCCACCCACGCGCCGAGCGTGCCGGGGAAGAGCGACCACTTCATGCCGCCGCGGGCACTCAACTGCTGCGGCGTGATCGCATCCCACGCGGCGAAGCGCTCGGCGCGGCTCACGAGCCGCCCAGCGCGGCGTCGACGATCGCCTTCGCCTCGCGCTGCACCTGCGCGAGGTGCTCGGGGCCGCCGAAGGACTCGGCGTAGATCTTGTAGACGTCCTCCGTGCCGCTCGGCCGCGCCGCGAACCACGCCCGGTGCGTCGACACCTTGAGGCCGCCGATGGCCGCACCGTTGCCGTGCGCCTCCGAGAGCGTCGCCGTGATCGGGTCGCCCGCGAGCTCTTCCGCCGTGATCGCGTCGCCCTGCAGCGAGCCGAGCGCGGTCTTCTGCGCGGCGGTGGCGGGAGCATCCACTCGTTCGTAGGCGGGGTCTCCGTAGCGGTCGGTGAGGTCCGCGTAGATCTGCGAGGGGGTCTGCCCGGTGACCGCGGTGATCTCCGACGCGAGGAGGGCGAGCAGAATGCCGTCCTTGTCGGTCGTCCACACCGTGCCGTCCTTGCGCACGAAGCTCGCCCCAGCGCTCTCCTCGCCGCCGAACGCGACCGAGCCGTCGAGGAGGCCGGGCACGAACCACTTGAACCCCACGGGCACCTCCCACAGGCGCCGCCCCAGGCCGTCAGCGACCCGGTCGATCATCGTGCTCGAGACGAGGGTCTTGCCGATCGCGGCATCGGCTCGCCAGCCGGGGCGGTGGGTGTAGAGGTACTCGATCGCGACGGCGAGATAGTGGTTGGGGTTCATGAGACCGCCGTCGGGCGTGACGATGCCGTGCCGGTCGGCGTCGGCGTCGTTGCCGGTGAGAAGGTCGTAGTCGTGCCGGTGGGCGAGCACGCTCGCCATCGCGTGGCGGCTCGACGGGTCCATGCGAATCTTGCCGTCCCAGTCGAGGGTCATGAAGCCCCACCGCGGGTCGACCGTCGGGTTCACGACCGTGAGGTCGAGACCGTAGCGCTCGGCGATGAGAGCCCAGTAGTTGACCGCGGCACCGCCGAGCGGGTCGGCGCCGATGCGCAGGCCGCTCGCGCGCACCGCGTCGAGATCGAGGATGTCGCCCAGGTCCGCGACGTAGTGCTCGCGGAAGTCGTAGGGTTGCGCATCGACGGCGACCTGACGCTGCACGTCACGGTTGCCTCCGGCGATGAGCTCGTTGGCGCGGCGGGCGATCCAGCTCGTCGCGTCCGAATCCGCCGGCCCACCGTGGGGAGGGTTGTACTTGAAGCCGCCGTCGCGGGGCGGGTTGTGACTGGGGGTGATGACGATGCCGTCACGCTGTGCGTCGGTGGGAGCATCCCGATTCGCCCGCAGGATCGCGTGGCTGAGCGCGGGGGTGGGAACCCAGTCGTTGTGAGCGTCGACGAGGGCCGTGACGCCGTTCGCCGCGAGCACCTCGAGCGCCGTCCGCTGTGCAGGGGCGGAGAGCGCGTGCGTGTCGGCGCCGACGAAGATCGGCCCGCGCGTGCCCTGCTCGGAGCGGTACTCGACGATCGCCTGCGTGATCGCGGCGATGTGGGTGTCGGTGAAGGCGCCGTCGAGGCTCGAGCCGCGGTGCCCGCTCGTGCCGAACACGACGCGCTGCGCCGGGTCGTCGAGGTCGGGAACGCGGTCGTCGTACGCCCCCAGCAGCGCGTCGATGTCGACGAGGTCGTCCGGGCGGGCGGGTGTTCCGGCGCGTTCGGTCATGCGCCCATCCAACCACCGGGCCCTGCGAGCATCCACACCCGAACCCCTGCGGCACAAGGGGCGGGATGCTCGGCAATAGACTGCCGAGCATGAGCGACGCCCCCGACGCGACCCCGGTGTACTCCTATCTGGGCCCGATCGGCACGTTCACGTGGGAGGCCCTGCGCCAGGTGCCTGAGGCCGCGGGTGCGACCTGGCGCAGCGTGAGCAATGTCGGCGAGGCGCTCGACGACGTGACCGCGGGCCGCAGCGTCGGCGCGATGATCGCGATCGAGAACTCGGTCGAGGGCGGGGTGAGCGCCACGCAGGACGCCCTCGCGACCGTGCCAGGCCTGCGCATCATCGGCGAGTACCTCGTGCCCGTGAACTTCGTTCTCGTCGCCCGACCGGGTGTGCGCCTCGAGGATGTGCGGGTCGTCTCGGCGCATCCCGTCGCCTACGCGCAATGCCGCCATTACCTGGAGTCGGCCCTGCCCGATCACGGCCACATCCCCGCGCCGTCGAACGTCGCCGCCGCTGCGGGGCTGCTCGAGAACGATCTCGCGCAGGCCGCGGTCGCGCCGCCGGGCATCACCGACCACCACGCTCTCGAGGTGCTCGCCGAGCAGATCGGCGACAACCCGAACGCCGTCACGCGCTTCGCGCTCGTGAGCCGCAGCCTCGCCATTCCCGAGCGCACCGGCGCCGACAAGACGAGCATCATCGCGGAGCTTCCCGACGACGCGCCCGGTCGGCTGCTCGAGATGCTCGAGCAGTTCGCCACGCGCGGTGTCAACATGAGCCTGCTCGAGTCGCGGCCCATCGGCGACGCCCTCGGCCGCTACCGCTTCGTCATCGACCTCGACGGCCACATCCACGACGAACGGGTCGCCGACGCCCTTCTGGGGCTGCGACGCTTCAGCCCCAAGGTCATCTTCCTGGGTTCGTACCCGCGGGCGGACAAGCGTCAGGTCGAGTTCGTGCAGGAGTACGGCGACGAGGTCTTCGCGGATGCGCGCGACTGGTTGCGGAGCATCCTCTCGGGGGAACCGGAAGCCTAGGACTGCCCGGCGGCACCGAGCCGCTCGCGCTCGCCCTTCGGGATGCGCACGATGAGGGCGGCGGGAGCGACCCGCACGGCGACGTGCGTCACGAGGCCGATCTCCTCGCCGTCGATCTCGAACTCCTCGGGCTTGTCGAAACCGAGGGTCATCCTGCGCCCTTGGAAGTAGCGGAGGGCGCGCACGCGCTTGTCCGCGGCCATGATGCGCCGACCGACGCGGGACTTGTGCAGCACCCCGTTCTCCCAGACGAGGGCGGTGCCGACGCGGATCCAGCCCCAGAGATTGCGCGGGCGCATGGCGACGACGTCGAGCAGGCCGTCGTCGATCCTCGCCTCGGGGAGGATGAGCACGCCGCCCGGGAGGGCACCGCAGTTGCCGATGAGCACGGTGTGGGCGCTCGTCGATCGGGGGGAGGAGCCGTCGAGGGTGTACCGCAGGCGCACCGCGTCGACGTCCTTGAAGATGCGCGCGATGGCTTCCACGTAGGCGAGCCAGCCGACGCGCTTCTTGAGGTCGGCATTCGTCGCCGCGATCATCTTCGCGTCGAGCCCGATGCCGATCATGACCACGAAGGCGTGCGCTTCCGTCTCGCCGCCCTCGCGCGTGATCTCCGCGATCCCCGCATCGATCGCGTGGTCCTCGCCCGTGAACGCGGTGCCGACTGCCTCCTTCATGCGGTTGACGCTCACGCCGAGGTTGCGGGCGAGCAGATTGCCGGTGCCCGCGGGCATGAGCACCATGGGCATTCCCGAGTCGACGAGCCCCTCCGAGACCGCCCGCACGGTGCCGTCTCCGCCGGCGACGAGCACGGCGGTCACGCCAGCCTCGACGGCGTCGCGCGCGACACCCTGGCCTGGGTCGTCGACGCTCGTCTCGAGCCAGAGGGACTCGGCCCAGCCGTGGTCCTTCTCCGCGGCCGCCACCGTGCGGCGCAGCTCCTTCAGCTCCACCTTAACCGGGTTGACGACGACGCCGAGACGCGGAAGGTCGGCGGAGGCGCCAGCAGTGGCCATGGCGTCAGAGTAGAGCATGTCGCACGGGCTATGCCGCGTGATTCCCAGCCGGGGTGCGTGACAGACTAGGGGCGTGATCGACCCCCAACTGCTGCGCGAGAATCCGGATTCCCTGCGACGCTCGCAGGAGGCCAGACGGGCGTCGGTCGACCTCGTCGACGAGGCGATCGCGGCCGATCAGGCACGACGCGAGGCGATCACCGCCTTCGAGTCCCTGCGCGCGGAGCAGAACGCCGTCGGCAAGACGGTCGCGGCGGCACCCAAGGAGGAGAAGGCGGCGCTCGTCGCCCAGGCCCAGGAGCTGTCGGCGCGCGTCAAGCAGGCCCAGCACGAGGTGACCGCAGCCGAGGAGGAGTTCGCCCGCGTCGTCGGCGGCCTCCCCAACGTCGTCCTCGACGGTGTGCCCGCGGGCGGTGAAACCGACTTCATCACGCTGCGCGAGGAGGGGACGGTACCGCGCTTCGACTTCGAGCCCCGTGATCACGTCGAGCTCGGCGAGCTGCTCGACGCGATCGACCTGCAGCGCGGAGTCAAGGTCTCCGGCTCGCGCTTCTACTTCCTCAAGGGCGTCGGTGCGCGTCTCGAGCTCGCGATCATGAACCTTGCGCTCGACCGCGCACTGGAGGCCGGCTTCACCCCCATGATCACCCCGACGCTCGTGACACCGGAGGTCATGTCGGGCACGGGCTTCCTCGGCGAGCACGCCGACGAGGTCTACCGCTTGCGCGACGACGACCTCTACCTCACGGGCACGAGCGAGGTGGCGCTCGCCGGCTATCACGCCGACGAGATCCTCGACCTGAGCGGCGGCCCCCTGCGCTACGCCGGCTGGTCGACCTGCTACCGCCGCGAGGCGGGCAGCTACGGCAAAGACACTCGCGGCATCATCCGCGTGCACCAGTTCCAGAAGCTCGAGATGTTCAGCTACGTCGACCCGGCTGACGCGGTCGCCGAGCACGAGGCTCTTCTTGCCCTCCAGGAGGGGATGCTGCGCTCACTCGGCCTCCCCTATCGCGTCATCGACGTCGCGGCCGGCGATCTCGGCTCGAGTGCCGCGCGCAAGTTCGATGTGGAGGCCTGGGTGCCGACGCAGGATGCTTACCGCGAGCTCACGAGCACGAGCAACTGCACGACCTTCCAGGCGCGGCGACTCGACACCCGGTATCGCACCGAGAGCGGCAAGACCGCGCCGGTCGCGACCCTCAACGGCACGCTCGCGACGACGCGCTGGCTCGTCGCGATCCTCGAGACGCACCAGCAGGCGGACGGCTCGGTCGTCGTACCCGAGGTACTGCGCCCCTACCTGGGCGGTCTCTCGGTGATGGAGCCCGTCGCGTGAGCAGAAAGTGGCTGGTGGCCCTCGACATCGACGGCACGGTTCTGCACGAGGATGGCACGCTCTCGGATGCAGTGCGCGACGAAGTGCAGCGCGTGCGCGATGACGGGCACGAGGTCATGCTCGCCACGGGCCGCTCGGTGGCGATGACGCTCCCCATCCTCGACCGGCTCGGCATCGCGCCCGAGTACGTCGTGTGCTCGAACGGCGCGATCACACTGCGTCGCGATGAGAAGGCCCCCACCGGGTACCGGCGCCACCATGTCGAGACATTCGATGCCTCGGCGGTGCTCGAGCGCATCCGGCCCCACCTGACCCACGCGAACTACGCCGTCGAGAACGAGGAGGGGCTGTACCGCTTCCACGGCTCCTTCCCCGACGGCGCTCTCGGCGCGGTGAGCGAGGAGGTGCCGTTCGAGAAGCTCGCGCACGAGCCCGCGACCCGCGTCGTCGTGATCTCTCCCGGGCACGCGATGGAGGAGTTCCTCGCCGCCGTCGAGCTCATGGGTCTGCACCAGGTGAGCTACAACGTCGGCTGGACGGCGTGGCTCGACATCGCGCCCGACGGCGTGAACAAGTCCACCGCCCTCGAGCGAGTGCGGGATGCTCATGGCATTCCCCGAGACCGCGTCCTGTGCGTGGGTGACGGCCGCAACGACATCGAGATGCTCGACTGGGCGACGCGCGGCGGGGGGCGCGGTGTCGCGATGGGGCAAGCCCCGGACGAGGTCGTCGCCGTCGCCTCCGAGGTCACCGCGACCGACATCGAGGACGGCCTCGCGAAGGCGCTCGCGACACTCCACGCCTCTGCATAGGCATGGTCGGGTACTCTTCTCACTGACCACCAAGGAGGGCTGTCCGAGCGGCCGATGGAGCTGGTCTTGAAAACCAGTGGGCAGAAATGTCTCGTGGGTTCGAATCCCACGCCCTCCGCTCGAGACGCTCGGCCCCGTCGGGCCGCATGCTTGCACCCTGAACCTGTGCACGAGGAGACCGCATGACTGAGCAGCTTCGTGATCGCGCGAGCCGATCGTTGCCGACCGCGGCCGTGCGCCACGGCCGACTCAAGCGTCACAGTGCATGGAAGACCCTTCTCGCCGTCCTCGGCGGCACGATGGCCGTTGTTCTGGTGAGCGGGGTCTCTGTCGCGGCGATCGCGGTGAATCAGCTCAATGAGAGCATCGACGTCGTCGAGCTCGTCACGGCAGAAGGCGAGGAGCGCGTCATCCCGACTGTCGGGGAGTGGGAAGGCGGTTTCAACGTGCTCCTCGTCGGCGTAGACAACGCCGAGGGCCAATCGGACGGCGACGACCGCGGAGGCGCCGTCCTCAACGACGTCAACATTCTCGTGCACGTCGCCGAGGACCAGCAGTCGGCGGTCGCGGTCAGCATCCCTCGTGACATGGTTGTGCCGATTCCGTCGTGCCCGAACCCGGAGGGCGGCAGCTACTTCGCGATGTCGGCGCAGCCCATCAACGTGGCGATGTCGTACGGCGGCCTGAGCTGTGTTGTGCTGACGGTCGAGGCCCTCACGGGCCTCGACGTCCCGTACGCCGGAATCATCTCCTTCGACGGCGTCGCTCGCATGTCATCCGCCGTGGGTGGCGTAGATGTGTGTGTTGATGGCCCCATCTACGATGAGTTCACAGGATTGAACCTTCCCGAGGCCGGCACCTACAGTCTCGAGGGTCGGCAGGCGCTGGCTTTCTTGCGCTCACGCAAGGGTGTAGGGGACGGTAGCGACCTCGGCCGGATCAGCTCGCAGCAGGTGTACCTCTCGTCGCTCATCCGCAAGGTGCAGTCGGAGGGCGTCCTCACCGATGTGACGAAGCTGTACGGGCTCGCGACGGTGGCGACCAGTTCGATGAAACTGTCGAGCAGTCTCGCGAACGTCGACACGATGGTCTCGATGGCTCTCGTGCTCAAGGACATCCCAACGGAAAACATCACGTTCGTCCAGTATCCCGGCACGACCGGTGGCACAGGGGTGTACTCGGGCAAGGTGCAGCCGATCGAGTGGCAGGCGTCCGCTTTGCTCGAGAAGATTCGCAATGACGAGTCTTTCGCACTCCAGGAGGGTGAGACGGGCATCGGCTCAGCGCTGGACCCCAACGCCCCGGCACCCGAGCCCACGACCCCCGCACCGACGGGTTCGGCGGCACCAACGGTCCCGCCACTCGCGGACGAGGAGCCTGCAGAGGTTCTCGAGGGCGTCAAGGGTCAGACCGCGGCTGACTACACCTGCTCGGTCGCCAACTAGGCCGTGTGAAGCCTCACCCACGAGCGGCTATAGTGGGGGAGGCTTCAGCCAGGAGACGTCGCATAGTCCGGCCGAGTGCACCACCCTGCTAAGGTGGAGTCCCCTTTGAGGGGACCGAGGGTTCAAATCCCTCCGTCTCCGCTCTCCTCCGTCCGTCTGGCTCGCAATGAACCCTGAACGAGTGCAACGAATCGAGAGCGCCCTGCTGGGGGTTCTCGTGATCGTCATCGCGGTCGTCATCTACCCCGAGTGGTGGTGGGTCACGCTCGCCGCCTTCCTGCTCTTCGACCTCTCAGCGCTCGGCTACCTGCGATCCCCGTCAGTGGGCGCCGCCCTCTACAACAGCGTCCACAACTACGCGTGGCCGGCTGTGCTCGGGGCTGTCGCTCTTCTCATGTCAGCATCCTCGCCCGAGCTGTCGACCATCTGCGGTCTCGCAGCGTTGGCCGGGGCCTTCCATGTGGCCGTCGATCGGGCACTCGGATACGGGCTGAAGCGGCCGGACGCTTTCACGCACACCCACCTCGGGTGGATCGGGCGCGACCGCCCGCGCACCTAGCGCGGACCCGTCGGGCTCACACGGGCAGCTCGACGGTCACCGTCGTCCCCCCGCCGAGCTCGCTCTGCACGCGGATGGTGCCGTCGTGCGCATCGAGAATGCGCTTGAGGATGGGCAGACCGAGCCCGACGCCAGGCGCTCCCGAGCGCATCGCGGCCTCGGTGCGGAAGAAGGGGTCGAAGATGCGCTCGATGTCGGCGGCCGAGATACCCATTCCGGAGTCGCGCACGGTGAGGCGCACGATCCCGAGCCCGTCAGTGCCGTCGCCCGCGTCGTAGTCGACGCCCACGTCGACGTGCCCGTGGAGGGGTGTGAAACGCACGGCGTTCGCGATGAGAGCCTCGGTGATGAGGCGGAAGAGCCGGGGGTCGAGTGGGGCCGTCGTCGTGGGCGCGCTGCAGTGCAACTCGATCGACTTGGCTTGCGCCTCATGCCGGAATGTCTCGAGTGCGTTCGCCGTGACGGCGTCGAGCTCGGTCGCCGCGGGCTGTGCCGAGCTCGGCTCCATGTCGGCCTGTGCTGCGAGGATGAGCTGGTCGACGATCGCGAACTCGCGCACCAGGTTGCGCTCGACCACCTCGAGGTACTCGGTGAGGCGGTCCCCTCCGCTCGCGTGGGACTCGGTCGCCAGCTCGAGAAAGCCCCTCATGACGGTGAGTGGCGTGCGCAGCTCGTGCGAGACGCTGCTGATGAGGCGGTCGCGTGAGCGCACGGCCTCGACGTAGGCGGTCACGTCGGTGAAGACCATGACCGTGCCCTCGAGCTGCCCTCGCTCGTCGACGAGGCGACGAGAGTTGGCGATGAACGCTGCGGTCGTGACACCGTCGTGGGCCCTAGCCCAGAACAGTTCGTCGGTCATGCCCTCCTCGGTCATCGCCTGCATAAGGGGCTCCCGCTCGGGAGTGTGCGGCGTGCGGCCGTCGGCCTCGAAGGAGGGGATGGAGCGGATCGCCGAGTACGGGTCGGGCCCTTCCGCGCGCACGACGGGGTGCTCGCGTAACGCGCGGTTGACGATCACCGGTGCACCGTTCCCGTCGAGCACGATCATGCCGACCTCGACCGTGTCGACGATCGCGTCGCGCGTGCGCCGCGCCGCGCGCTCAGAGCTTGAGGCGACTTCCGCCTCGTCGACGAGCTGGAACCCGAACAGGCTCGCGACCGCCGCGATGATCGGAACCATGAGGAGTGCGGGGAGATCTGCCTCGAGGGCGCCGGGCGGCGCCGTGGCAGTGCGGACGAGATCGCCCGCGATCGTGAGCGCCCCCAGCGCGAAGGCGACGAGGATGCTCCACGCGCGGCCGCTCGTGCCCAACCACGTGGCCGGCACGATGATCGCGAGCAGAGGCGAGAGCGACGCCGCGCCATCCGCGTCGACCCTGAGGATCGCGATCGCAAGGCAGTCGAGGGCGGGGACGACGTAGAAGAGCGCCGTCGTGGGGGTGAGAGCGGGTCGCGCGATCGTCATGACGACGGTGATCGCGAGGATGAGGACGAGCCCTGCGAGGGCACCGAGGGTGACGACGCCCTCGGCGTCGATCAGCGCGACGCCGAGCAGGCTCACGACGAGCAGGGCGAGGAACAGCCACTGGGTGATGAGCACGGCAGTGCGCGGGTCGAACGGATGAGGGAACAGGGTTAACGTCCGCACCGGTTGCGCTCGCTTCAGGATTCTCGTCACGTGCTGGTCATGCCTAGGGTCACCATCCTGGCCGAGGGCGACACGTTTCGTCCACGGCCAGGACGGTTTCTGCCCTACACCCGCGCGGGAACGGCAGTCTCCTCTCGGGTGACGGGGCTCGACCGGCGACCGGCACGCAGCAGCCACACCGTGAAGGTCAGTTCGGCGACGATTGAGGGGATGGCGACGATGGCCAGCATGACGTCGGCGATGGCCGCGTAGTCGGAGACGAGGACGTGCGCGAGTGTGTCGAGCGCGTACGTGGCCCCGGCGACGGCCAGGATGACTCCGATGAGGCGCGGGGCGATGCGGGATCGAATGATCAGACCTCCCAGCAGCATGAGGTGCAGGCCGAAGGCGATGAGCCCCACGTACCAGGTGAAGTCGAAGGCCGCGAGCATGAGAAGGGCGACGTCAGCGCCCAGGGAGGTCGATCTCGTGGCGATCTCGAGCCCGAGGAACATGAAGACGGCGCCGACGCCGAGGAAGACCGTGTACACGATGCGGAACCACGCGACCAGCAGCGACCGCGTGCGCCCAGCGGGGGCGAAGAGCACGTAGAGCCCCCAGGCGACGGGGACGTCGATGAGGAAGACGACGATGAAGGCGGCAAGGCCGACGCGGAACAGCGTCTCCTGCTCACGGATCGCGGCAACCGTGGCCTCGGCGTCGGCTGGGTCGATGATGCCTTGCTTGACGACGAAGTTGGCGAAGATCGCCAGGACGAAGAGTGCGATGTAGCCGATCCCGGCTACGCGTGCCGCGGTGCGACGAGAGCTATCGGTGTGCGTGGACATGGGGTGTTCTCCTTTGCTGAGGGGGGGTGGATGGCTGGGCTGGCAAGGCCGGCGCCCACTGAGTCGTACTAAGTACGTTGATTCGAGCAATGTAGCCATACTTAGTACGATGTGTCAAGAACGACAGGGAGGAAGGTGCGATGACCGAGCAGAGAAGCCGCCAGCGCGGAACGTTGGGCCGGGATCAGATCATCGGCGCCGCAGTCGAGCTCGCGGATGAGATCGGCCTCGAGCCGCTGACCATTCGACGGCTTGCCGATCACCTCGGCGTGCGGCCCATGAGCCTGTACCACTACGTCCAGAACAAGGACGACATCATCGACGGCATGGTCGGTCGGGTGTTCGCCGAGGTGGAGCGTCCCGACCCCACTTCCCCGTGGAAGGACGAGGTGCGGGCGCGTGCCCGATCCCTGCGCGGCGCTCTGCGCCGCCATCCCTGGGCCATTCCCATCATGGAGTCCCGGCGCACTCCGGGCGCGGAGATTCTCGATCACCACGAGGCGATGCTCGCTACATGGTTGAGCACGGGCTACTCGATGGCGGTGGTGGCGCACGGACTCGCCGTGGTCGATGCTTTCGTGTACGGCTTCGCGCTGCAGGAGGCTGCGCTCCCCTTGGGGGAGAGCGGCGGTGATCTCACCGAGGCGAGCGAGCAGGTCGTGATGCCTCTCTCTCCCGAGCAGTATCCGTCTCTCGTGCGCTTCACGACGGAGCACGTGATGCAGCCCGGCTACGACTTCGGGGACTCCTTCGAGGTCGGCCTCGGCTACGTGCTCGACGGCGTGGAGCGCGCAGGGGAGGCAGCGGCGGGAGCGTGAGGCGATCGAGTGCCGCCGGTGGGGCGGACCACTGTCGGTGGCACTCGATCGGCGACTGTCACGCTCGCGTGAGCGCGCTCCCTTAGTAGGGCGTCGCGGCCAGGACGGACAGTCCCAGCGTGAACAGGGCCCAGAACGCGCCCACGCACACGAGGCCTACCCCCAGGCCCACGGGGGATGCCCACCCGTGCCATCGCATGGCGAGCAGCTTCTCCTCGCGCAGGTGTTCCTCTCGGGTCTTTCCGTGGTTGGTCGAATCGGTCATGTGCTTCTCCTTGTCCGGAATCGTACTAAGTACGTCGATGTGGCCGAGTCTATTCGTACTATGTACGTCTAGTCAAGGCAGGCGTCGGCATCCGGTTCGCCTCCCCGTCGCAGCGCTGGTATGCTCACTCAGTCGCCTCGTGCGACACGCGCCCGTAGCTCAATGGATAGAGCATCTGACTACGGATCAGAAGGTTGGGAGTTCGAGTCTCTCCGGGCGCGCCACAGCTATCACTCGACTGCTCTCTCGGCTTTCACGCCAAAGCTGCTGTGAGTTCTCATCTGCTGACCTAGCCATTGTCACGCGACTACGCGGAGGCATATCCGCGCCCTGTAAGGTCGCGAGCATGACTCAGCGCACGATGAATGTTAACCCAGACGTTCTCGACTTGACTTCCATTGGGTCCGTACTCGGCATCGTTGGTGGCCTTCTGGGTATCGCCTCTTTCGTGATCATGCTGATCCGTTGGTGGAACGACGAGAACCGGCGAACCATCCCTCGCATTGCTGTCCAGTGGGTTCCTTCGCCTGCAAAGGGTGAATCAGCCAGAGTGATGACGTACTTCCTTGGATCGGAGGTCACCCACCTGACGATTGTTCTGTATGCCGATTCCTATCGGCTCGGTGGATTAGTCGTTAACCGAGCGAGCGACGACGAGACGGTTCCGGAATTTGAGCTCGACCCTTCAGCAGACCCCACCAGGCTTTGGTTGTGGATGAACTTCCGAACCACGAATTTGCGTAGCACTTGGAGCCAGCAGTGGACTGCGGTACCTGTGACCAACAATCTGTATCTTCCGGTGCTTGAAATGCAGCGCAGCAGGAGTTGGCTCGTGCGCTGGTTTGAAGGAAACTTCGGAATCAGAAAGGTTGGACCCGGAGGGCGAGAGCGTGCACGCATGAGTAGGCGCCGTCGGCACATACACGCACGGATGACCGCGAAACACGGGGAGCGCGGATTGCCGCTGCCCGAGTAGCGGCTCGCCAAGCGTTCGGGCTCACCTGGTAGCGGTGGGCACAACCAGAGCCGCGATTAGTCAGGCTAGTTCCTCGGGCCATGTCTCGCACAGGACTGTCCTTTGCGATGGGCTGGGCTCGCTCCACTCGCCACCGGCTAGCCTTGCTCGGTGACCCTCCTGCACCTGTCTCCCGACGTCGAGGCCGCGCTCGCCGCAGGCCGCCCCGTCGTTGCCCTCGAGTCGACGATCATCAGCCACGGCCTTCCCCGGCCCCGCAACCATGAGGCGGCTCTCGAATTCGAGCAGCTCCTGCGCGACCAGGGCGTGACCCCCGCGACGATCGCCGTGCTGGACGGTATTCCCCAGATCGGGCTCGACACCGACGGTGTGCGACGCATCGCCGAGGAGGACCTCGCGAAGGCGAGCGTGCGCGACCTGCCTATCCTCGCTGCCCGCGGCGCGAGTGGTGCGACGACGGTCGCCGCGACCGCGCACCTCGCCGCGATGGCGGGCATCCGCGTCTTCGCCACGGGCGGCCTCGGCGGTGTGCACCGCGGCGCGGGCGAGACCTTCGACGAGTCCGCCGACCTCTCCACGCTCGCGGTGACACCCATCACGGTCGTCTCGGCGGGGGTGAAGAGCGTGCTCGACATCGCCGCCACCCTCGAGCGTCTCGAGACGTACAGCGTGCCGGTCATCGGTCTCGGCACGACCGTGTTCCCGAGCTTCTGGCTGCGGGAGAGCGCCTTCACCCTCGACTGGTCGGTCGACAGCCCCGCCGACGTCGCCGCCGTCATGGTCGCGCACGATGCGCTTGGCCACCGTCAGGGCATCGTCGTCGCCAACCCCGTGCCCGCCGACCAGGCCTGGGAGCGCGAGGAGCACGACCGCGTGCTCGACGAGGCATTCGCGGCCGCCGAGCGCGCGGGGGTGAGCGGCAAGGCCGTCACGCCGTTCCTGCTCGGCACGATCGTGGAGCTCTCCGGCGGCCGCAGCCTCGAGGTCAACCTCGACCTCGCGCGCAACAACGTGCGGGTCGCGGGCGCGATCGCGCGCGCCTGGGCGGCACGGGCCGGCGCCTGACCGTGGCGGGCTCGCGCGTCGTCGTCGTGGGCGACGTCATCGACGACATCATCGTGGTGCCGGGCGGGCCCGTGCGCCCCGACACCGACACGACGAGCACGATCGTGCGCAGACCCGGCGGCTCCGCATCCAACACCGCGGCGTGGCTGGGGTGGCTCGGAGCTCCGGTCGACCTCGTGGGGCGGGTCGGGGCCGGGGATCTCGACCGGCACGCAGGCGCCCTGAGGGCATCCGGGGTCACGCCGCACCTCTCCGAAGATCCCGATCGCGTGACGGGCACGATCGTCATCGTCGTCGACGGTGAGCATCGCACGATGCTCACCGATCGGGGTGCCAACGCGACGCTGTCGCCGGCGGCGGTCACGGATGCCCTGCTCGACGAAGCTGCGTGCCTTCACCTCACCGGCTACACGCTCTTCGACGCGCTCGAGGCCGAGTCGTTCGCCCAGCTCGTGCGTCGCGCCCACGAGCGCGGAGTAATGGTGTCGCTCGACCCGGGGTCAGCCGGGTTCCTCGTCGACTACGGGGTCGAGCAGTTTCTCGCCGATACGCGCGGCGTCGACATTCTGCTGCCCAACCGGGCGGAGGCGCAGCTGCTCGTCGGGGACGCGATGGCGGCGGACGAGTCGACGCCCACGCCGGAGGAGTGCGCCGAGGCTCTGCTCGAGCACGCCCCGACGGTCGTGCTGACGAGCGGCGGTGATGGAGTGATCGTCGCGCGGCGCGGGCACGAGCTGCAGCGCGTTGCCGTGGAGCCCGTGGACGCCGTGGAACCGACGGGAGCCGGTGACGCCTTCTCGGCCGGTCTGCTGCACGGTCTGCTGGCCGGCGACGACGTGGTGGCGGCGACCGTGACAGGAGTGCGCACAGCACGAGAGGCGGTCGCCCTCTCAGGAGGACGACCGCCTCTCGTGTAGCTGTCGTGTGCTGACCGAGCCCCCCGATGCGGCTCGGGCTGCGTGCCCTTAGTCGGAGGAGCCGACGGAGGCGGGGCTCGCGGGCGAGTCGACGCTTGCCGGCGACGCGGGGCTGGCCGGTGACGGCGGGCTGTCGACGCTCACGGGGCTCGGCGCCGAGGCGGAGGCGGGGCTCAGAGGCGACGCGGGCGACTCCGTGCTCGCCGGGGAGGGCGTGCTCGCGGGCGAGGGTGACACGATGCTGTCGCTGTTGACGTCGAACGTGAGGTCGCCGCTGTCATCGGTCGAGACCGAGTCGTCGTCGTTCACGGTGACCCCGGGAATCTGCAGGTTGGTGGCGCCGGAGACGAGCGGCATCGTACTCGCCGTCGCGACGGCACCGCCGGTGAGGCCCGCGAGTCCGAGCGCCGAGACGGCGCTGATGGCGATCCAGTTCTTGGGGGTGAAGCTCATGAGGTGCTCCTTCTTCTGAGAATCAGGAGGCGGAATCCCTCCCGGTGATGTCTCCATCGTGGGCACCGTCGATGAGAGGGGCAGGAGGCGCGGATGAGGAGATTCTCATGCTGCGGGATCGACTGGAGGCCACAGCTCCCGCGCACGCGGCCATGACGACGACGATCGCGACGAGCTGCGCGGGGGAGAGGTCCTGCCCGAGCACGATGAGCCCGGCCAGCGCTGCGACGGCGGGGCCGAGACTCGAGAGCACGCCGAACACGCGCGTGGGCATCCTCTTGAGGGCCAGGAATTCGAGGGCGTACGGAATCGCGGAGGTCATGATCGCGACCCCGGCGAAGGCGAGCAGCAGGATCGGGTCGAGCGCGACCGCCCCGATCGCGGCGCTCGCCCCCCACGGGGCGACGAGCAGGGCGGCGACGACCATCGCCACCCCGAGGCCGTCGACACCGCGAGCACGAGGCCCGAGTCGCGCCGAGGCGACGATGTAGAGCGCCCAGAAGGCGGCGGCACCGGCGGCGACGAGAGCACCGACGAGGTCGAGCTGCGCCTCGCCGTCGAGCCCGAGCAGGGCCACACCGATCGCCGCGAGGGCGACCCACGTCACGTCGCGCCACCGTCGAGTACCGGCGACGGCGACCGCGAGCGGCCCGAGCAGTTCGATCGTGACGGCGACGCCGAGGGGGATGCGGTCGATCGCGAGGTAGATGAGCGCGTTCATGCCGGCAAGGCCGACACCCAGGGCGACGACCCCTGCCCACGTCCGGCGGTCCCAGCCGCGC
The DNA here is from genome assembly GCF_014789785.1 of Chryseoglobus sp. 28M-23. Classification (NCBI taxonomy): domain Bacteria; kingdom Bacillati; phylum Actinomycetota; class Actinomycetes; order Micrococcales; family Microbacteriaceae; genus Microcella; species Chryseoglobus sp. 28M-23. Next base: position 149,029 of record NZ_CP061846.1, read on the forward strand.
ACGCGGGGGCGCACGACCGCGCACAGGATGGCGGCGGCGAGCGTCATGCGCAGCGCGGCGGCCCCGAGGGGCCCCACGACGCTGAACAGCGAGCCGGCGATCGCGTTGCCGAACTGCACGGAGAGAATCGCGACGACCGCGAGCAGCACGGGCGGCACGGTCAGCGATCGGGGCGCAGTCATCCCCCTGAGTATCCCGTACTCGGCGGGACGGTCTGGAGACTCAGGCCTTGGCCGCCTTCACGGCTTCGTACGCCGCGAGCGCCTCGTCGCGCGACTCCTTGAGGTCGACGATGGGGTCGGGGTACTCCTCGGTGCCGACCTCGGGCACCCAGCGGCGGATGTACTCCTGCTCGGGGTCGAACTTCTCGGCCTGCAGCAGCGGGTTGAAGACGCGAAAGTACGGGGCCGCGTCGGCGCCGGAGCCGGCGACCCACTGCCAGCTCGCCGCGTTGTTGGCGGGGTCGGCGTCGACGAGCGTGTCCCAGAACCAGTCCTCGCCCACTCGCCAGTCGACGAGCAGGTTCTTGGTGAGGAAGGAGGCCACGATCATCCGCACGCGATTGTGCATCCACCCGGTCGCCCACAGCTCGCGCATGCCCGCGTCGACGATCGGGATGCCCGTCTGACCCTGCTGCCACGCTTCGAGCTGCCCGGGGTCGGGGCGACCCCACGGGAACTCATCGAATTCGCGGCGGAAGTTGACCGTCGCGAGGTCGGGCCAGTGGAAGAGGATGTTCACCGAGAACTCCCGCCAGCCCACTTCGCTGAGGAACTTGACCCGGTTGCGCGCGGCCTCGGGGCTGATGCCCTCCTGCACGCGGTGGCGAATCTGGTGCGGGCTGATCTCGCCGAAGCGCAGGTGCGGGCTCAGGCGGCTCGTCGCCTCGATGCCCGGCTCGTCGCGCCGGTGGTAGAGAGCGAGGCCCTCCTCGACGAACTGCTCGAGGCGCTCGTGCGCGCCCTGCTCGCCCGGGGTCCACGTCGCGCGCAGCCCTTCGGCCCAGTCGGGTCGCGTCGGCAGCAGCTGCCAGCCCTCGAGCTGCTCGCTCTGGGCGGCGCGGCCCTCGAGGGCGTCGGGAGCAGCGACCGGATCGCGGGGCTCCTCGCTCGCGAGCGCCGCCTTCCAGAAGGGCGTGAAGACCTTGTACGGGGCGCCCGCGCCGGTCGTGAGAGTCCACGGCTCGTAGATCACCGAGGCGGCGAAGCTGCGCACCTCGACGCCGTCCTCCCGCAGTCGCGCCTTGAGCTCGGCGTCGACCTCGCGCGCGGCCGAGTATCGGCGGTTCCAGAACACCGCGTCGGCCCCGACCTCGCGCACGAGGGCGGGCAGCACGTCGTTCGCGGCGCCGCGCCGCAACGTCAGGCTCGTGCCGAGCTCGGCGAGGCTCGCCTCGAGTGCGGCGAGGCTGTGGTGCAGCCACCAGCGACTCGCGCCGCCGAGCGGGCGCTGGCCGGGCGAGACCTCGTCGAGCAGGTAGAGCACGACGACGGGCGCTCCGCGCTCGGCGGCGGCGAGGAGCGCGGGGTTGTCGGCCACCCGGAGGTCATCCCGAAGCCATACGATGCTGGAGGGTTGCGACATGCGTTCAGCGTACGTGCGGCATCCTGCGATCACGCTTCGAGCGAGGGCGGCATGACAGTGGAGGACGAGCAGGGCGAGGCGGGCATCCCCCTCGTTCCCGCGGCCGCGCCCTCGGGGCCCTTGCCGCCCTATGCCCTCGCTGGCGACCCCCGTCACGAGGCGTTTCGCGAGGTGTTCGCCGAAGCCGACCGCCTCGCCGTGCCGGTGCTCATGGGCGGGGGCGTCGTGTACGTGCAGCACGGGCTCATCTCGCCGCGCGCCTCGAAGGCGCTCTCGCTCATCGTCGACCCGGTCGGGATCGAGGTTCTGCTCGGCGCGCTCGGGTCAGCGGGGTGGGTGCCGGCGCGTGCTCCCTCGCGCTCGGTGATTCCCGTGGCGGTCGTTTCGCTGTGGCACCTCGCTTCGAACGCCTACCTCGACCTGTACCCGATCATCCCGGGCTTCCTGCGCCACCCTGTGAGCGTGTTCGAGAGGCTGTGGAGCGAGCGGGTAGCCATGCGCGCGTTCGGCCGCGAGGTGTGGGCTGTCGACCGTCTCACGATGATGATGCTCGCTGTGCACAGCCGCCTCGGGCCTCGCTCGGGCGGGCCGCGGTTGGAGGAGTTCCGCGCCTTCTTCTTTCAGCAGTTCTCGGTCGTCATCACGCCGGAGGAGAGGGTGCGCCTGCCCGAACTCACACGTTCCGTCGGCGGCGAGGGCGTCATGCGCCCCTTCTTCGACCAGCTCGGCATTCCCTGCCCGCCGTCGAGGGCTCCCTCCCTCGCCTATGCGCGTGCCCGGTTCGGCGTCGACGACGTCCCGAGCGTTGCGCGCCTGCTCATCGGCCTCTGGGACTCCGCGGCGCGGCCTCGACCCCGGTTCGCCCGGGATGTGCGCCTTGCCCGACGTCGCGTGCTTGTCGCGGCCGTGCCCCAGGCTCTCGCCGCCTCGCGCATGCTGCCTGAGGCGGCACTGCGCCGTCGGCGCGACCTGTTCCGAGCGCTCGGCGTCACACCGCGCTCCGCGCCTCGGCCGGCCCGCGAGCTCTAGCCGCTACTCGCCGCGCAGGCGGTCGCAGAGCGCCGTGAGCTGCCGCAGCTCCTCGGGGTCGAGAGAGCCGCCGACGCGGCGCGCGATCGAGTCGGCGTGGATGACGGCCACGCGCTTGAAGAGCTCGAAGCCTTCGGGCGTGAGGGCCACGATCGTGCCGCGCGCGTCGCGCGGGTCTGGCGTCTTCTCGACGAGACCGCGCGCGGCGAGCCGGTCGAGCAGGCGACTCACACTCGGCTGGCTCAGCAGGAGGTGGGGGATGAGGTCGCGAATGCGCAGGCAGCGCCCGTCGGCACGGCTGAGGTTGAACAGCACGTCGTACTCGGTGAACGAGATCTCGTGGGTCGGAAACTCGGCGGTCAACTGCCGCAGCACCGAGACCTGCGCGCGGAACAGCGATTCCCACGCGTCGACAGCCAACGATTTCTCGGTCATGCGACAACTCTATGCACCCGCATGCGCGTGTGCAGAGTGTGACGCTGTGTGGCCGAGACGCCTGATGCGCCCGTCAACAGAATCGAGGGCCGGTTGCCGAGGCAAGCAACCGGCCCTCTCCCTTGCACCAAGAGTGTCCTGCAATCACATTCCGCGTCAGCTGCCACAGCAAACAACTTCCGCACTTGAGAAGGTATAACAGAACGGTAACGGTGTCTAGTTACCTTTCCGTTATTTTTTTTGCGGATGCCCGGCCGAGGCCGTCCGGTCGGCGTACGAGTCCCGCGCCCGTAGACTCGAGGGTCGGCAGCACGCGCAGCGCGAGGGGAGGGAGAGCCATGACCGAGGTCACCGAGCAGGCATCCCGTCGCCGCACGATCGCCGTCATCTCGCACCCCGACGCCGGCAAGTCGACCCTCAGCGAGGCCCTCCTCCTGCATGCCAACCGCATCACGACGGCGGGTGCCGTCCACGGCAAGGGCAACCGGGCGGCGACCGTGACGGACTGGATGGAGATGGAGAAGGCCCGCGGCATCTCCATCACCTCGGCCGCCGTGCAGTTCGAGCACGAGGGCGCGGTGATCAACCTCGTCGACACCCCCGGCCACTCCGACTTCTCGGAGGACACCTATCGCGTGCTCTCGGCGGTCGACTCGGCCGTCATGCTCGTCGATGCGGCGAAGGGCCTCGAGGCGCAGACGATGAAGCTGTTCGACGTCTGCCGTCGGCGGGGCATCCCGATCATCACCGTCATCAACAAGTGGGATCGCCCCGGCCGTGACGCGCTCGACCTCATGGACGAGCTGCGCGACCGCACGGGCCTCGTGCCGCAGCCTGTCACGTGGCCGGTCGGGCTCTCGGGCGTCTTCCACGGCCTGCTCAACGTCGCCTCGGGCCAGATGGAGCGCTACCACCGCACCCCCGGCGGCGCGACGATCGCGAGCATCGACACCCTCACTCCGGCCGAGGCGGAGGCCGAGTTCGGCGAGGACTGGACGACCGCGCACGACGAGGCGGCGATCGTGGGAGCGGATGCGGCCGACGCCGACGGAGCCGCCGTCACCCCCGTGCTCTTCGGCGCCGCCGTGCTCAACATCGGTGTGCGGCACCTGCTCGACCTCATCGTGAGTGCGGCGCCCGCCGCCGTCGTGCGAGTCGACGAGAAGGGGGCGGAGCGCTCCCTCGACGAACCGTTCTCGGCCTACGTGTTCAAGGTGCAGTCGGGCATGGACCCCGCGCACCGCGACCGCGTGGCCTTCGCCCGCATCTGCTCCGGCCGGTTCGAGCGCGGCATGATCGTGACCCACGCGCAGTCGGGGCGCCCGTTCGCCACGCGCTACGCGCAGCAGGTGTTCGGGCAGGACCGCGCGACGCTCGAGGAGGCCTGGCCCGGGGACATCGTCGGGCTCGTCAACGCCGCCTCGCTGCGCCCCGGCCACACACTCTACGACGAGCGGCCCGTGACGTTCCCGGCGATCGAGCCCTTCGCGCCCGAGCACTTCCGCATCGCGCGCAGCACCGAGGCGAACCGCTACAAGCAGTTCCGCCGCGGCATCGAGCAGCTCGACGAGGAGGGCGTGGTGCAGGTGCTGCGCTCGGAGCGCCGCGGCGATCGCGAGCCCATTCTCGGCGCCGTCGGGCCCATGCAGTTCGAGGTCGTCGCCGACCGCATGGAGCGCGAATTCCGCGTGCCCATCGCGTGGGATGCCCTGCCGTACTCGATCGCGCGCGTCACCGACCGGGCCAGCGCCGAGGTGCTCGCCCGCAAGCGCGAGTGCGAGATCGTCGAGCGCAGCGACGGCAGCCTGCTCGCGCTGTTCTCGAACGAGTGGCGCCTGCTCATCCTGCAGCGCGAGAACCCCGAGCTCATGCTCGAGGCCCCCACGGGTGCGGGAGCCGACGCGGCCCCCGCCTCGTTGCCGCAGACATCCTGAGGCTGTAACTTTTCGGTATGCCGAAAAATCGGGCTGCGGTGCCCGCGCCGTCCCGCCGCGCGGTGAGGGGCGCGGGTCTCGCCGTACTCGCGGCGCTCGCGTTCGGCGGCTGCAGCGTCCCGGCCGAGGAGGCCGACGACCGCCCCCTCGTCGTCACGACCTTCACCGTCATTGCCGACCTCGTGAGCGAGGTCGGTGGTGAGCGCGTGCGGGTCGAGTCGATCACGCGCGTCGGCGCCGAGATCCACGGCTACGAGCCCACCCCGGGCGACCTGAGGCGTGCGCAGGATGCCGCGCTCATCGTCGACAACGGCCTCGGCCTGGAAGCCTGGTTCGAGCAATTCCTCGAGAATCTGGACGTGCCGCGCGTCGTGGCGAGCGAGGGCATCGAGCCCATCGCGATCGCCGGCACGACGGCGCCCAATCCGCACGCGTGGATGTCCCCGGTCGCTGCGGAGAGCTACGTCGAGACGATCCGGGCGGCACTCACCGAGCTCGACCCCGAGGGTGAGGCAGAGTTCGCGAGCAACGCGGCGGCGTACTCGGCCGAGCTGCGCGCACTCGCTGCCGAGCTCACCGCCTCCATCGACACCGTGCCCGAGAGCAGTCGCGTGCTCGTCACATGCGAGGGCGCGTTCTCCTATCTTGCCCGCGACCTCGGTCTCGCCGAGCAGTACATCTGGCCGGTCAACGCCGAGCAGCAGTCCACGCCGCAGCGCATCGCCGACACGATCCGCGTCGTGCGGGAGCGCGAGGTGCCCGCCGTCTTCTGCGAGTCGACGGTCTCCGCCGACCCCATGCTGCAGGTGGCCGAGAGCACCGGCGCCCGGTACGCGGGCGAGCTCTACGTCGACTCGCTCTCCGAACCCGACGGCCCCGTGCCCAGCTATCTCGACCTGCTGCGCTACGACCTCGCCCTCATCGTCGACGGGCTCACCTCGTGAGTGGCGCGGCGCAGGCGGCACCGCACCGCGACCACGGCGGCGGCGTCGTGAGCCTCGACGGCGTGACCGTGCGCCACGGCGAGGTGCTCGCCCTCGAAGACGTGAGCCTCGATATCGCCGCGGGCAGCGTGGATGCCCTCGTCGGCATGAACGGCGCAGGCAAGTCGACACTCTTTGCCGCGATCATGGGCCGCGTTCCCCTCTCGAGCGGCTCGGTCCGCGTGTTCGGCGGGCCGCCGAGCGTCGCGCGCAAGGCGGGCCGGGTGGCTTTCATGCCCCAGGGCGACAGCGTCGACCGTGCCTTCCCGCTCTCGGTGCGCGAGGTCGTGACGATGGGCCGGTACGGTCGCCTGGGCGCGATGCGGCGGGCACGGGCATCCGATCGCGATGCGGTGCAGGATGCCCTCGCGCGCGTCCGGCTCAGCGACCTCGCCGAGCGCCCGATCGGCGCGCTGTCGGGCGGCCAGCGCACGCGTGCCCTCCTCGCCCGCGCACTCGCGCAGGATGCCGAGCTGCTCCTGCTCGACGAACCCTTCGCCGGGGTCGACCAGCGCAGTGAGGCCCTCATCGCGGGGCTGCTCACCCAGCTCGCGCGCGACGGCCGCAGCGTCGTCGTCTCGACGCACGACCTCACGACGCTGCCCGACCGGGCCGACCGCGTCATCCTCCTCGCCCGGCGGCTCATCACCGTCGACAAGCCTGAGGTCGCGCTCGCCCCCGAGTCGCTTGCGCGCGCCTTCCAGTTCCCCCGCGAGGAGCGAGCATGAGCCTCCTCGACCTGCTCCTGGAGCCCTTCGGCTTCGAGTTCATGGTGCGCGCGATGGCCGCCACGACGATCGCGGCCGTCGTGTGCGCGGTGCTCAGCTGCTGGCTCGTGCTCATCGGCTGGTCGCTCATGGGCGACGCTGTGGCGCACTCGGTGCTGCCCGGCGTCGTGCTCGCCTACCTCGTCGGCGCGCCCTTCGCACTGGGGGCGTTGGTCTTCGGGCTCCTCGCCGTGCTGCTCATCGGCCTCGTGCGCGACCACAGCCGCGTCAAGGAGGACGCCGCGATCGGCATCGTCTTCACGAGCCTTTTCGCCCTCGGCCTCGTGCTCATCTCCGTCGTGCCCAGTCAGATCGACCTCGGCCACATCGTCTTCGGCAACGTGCTGGGCGTGTCAGCCGGCGACCTCTGGCAGATCGGCATTCTCGGCGCGGTCGCGCTCACCCTGCTCATCGTCAAGCGGCGCGACCTGACGCTCTACGCCTTCGACGCCGACCACGCCCACTCGATCGGCATCTCCCCGCGCGTCCTCTCCGCGCTCCTGCTGGGCCTGCTCGCCCTCACCGCTGTCGTGAGCCTGCAGATCGTCGGCGTCGTGCTCGTCGTCGCCCTCCTCATCATCCCCGGGGCGACGGCGCACCTGCTCACCGACCGCATGGGCCGGATGCTCGTGCTCGCGCCCGTGCTCGCCGCGAGCTGCTCGATCATCGGCGTGTACGCGAGCTACTACCTCGACGTCGCCCCCGGAGGGGCCGTCGTGCTCGCCAACGCGGCGCTCTTCGCGCTCGCCTACCTGCTCGCCCCGCACCGCGGTGTGCTGTGGCGGCTGCGGTCTCTCCGGCGGCGCGCCACCGCTACCGCTTAGAGGGGGCTGACCCTAGAAGAAGTCCGGGCTCGGCGTCGAGGCGTACCGGATGACGACGTCGGCGTGCCGGTCGAAGCGGTAGCCGGCACCGCGCACGGTGCGCACGATGTCCTCGTAACCGCCGAGCTTCGACCGCAGTCGTCGTACGTGCACGTCGATCGTGCGCTCGTTGGGCACATCGTCGCCCTCGGCCGCGTCGGCCCACAGAGCCGCGATGAGCTGGGCACGCTCGATCGTCTTGCCCTCCCGCAGCACGAGGTACTGCAGCAGCTCGAACTCCTTGTAGGTGAGCGCGGCGGTCTCGCCGTCGAGCAGCACGCGCTTGCGGGAGATGTCGATCACGACACCCTCTACCGGTTTCTCGGCGGGCTCCGGTCCGCGGCGGTAGCGCGCGAGTGCCGCCGGGTCCTGCAGCGCGAGGCGCACGACGTCGACGTCGCGCCCGCCCGCCCCGGCCGGGGCGAGGGCCACGGCGGCGTGGGTCTGCGACTGCGGGGCGAGCTCGGCGGTCACCCTCTTGAGCTCGTTCACGAGGCGACCGAGGTCGATGCCGGCGGCGGCGGCCTTCGCCTCGTCGAGGCCGACGTAGAGCACGAAGCCGCGCGCCTCGGTGCCCTCGGGCACGGCGCGCACGCGGGGTGTGCCAGACGCGGCTGGGGTGGGGGCGTCCGGCGAGCTGGAACGGACGGGCGAGCTCGACACGTCGGGCGTGCGGGTGGGGTCGAGGGTCGGAGCGGTGCGGTCGAGGGCGGCGAGAGACATGGGCGTGACGCTTTCGGCTGAGTCGAACGGCTCCGCGCCGTCGGCGCGCGAGTCGTTCGAAGATGTGCTGCGAGGGGTGCGCGCATCCCGTGCCGAATCGTCGGCTTCGGGAGCGGGGAGCCCGGCGTCGTCGCGATCGTCCACGGCTTAACTCATGGGTCGCACGGTCGGCGCAGGCTCGACGGAATCGTCGATCACGCGCACATTCGACAGCACTCGTCAGCGCGCACCGGCATCATCATGCCGACGATCCCGAGGGCCGTAGCGGCAGCAAGAGGATTCGCGGTGACGGTCATGCCCTGCAGTATCCCGGGCGCTCGCGGGGTCGTCAAGTCGCCCCGCCCTCCCCGCTGTGCCCGTATGGGCCAGATCTGGCGCGACGGGGCGCTCGGCCGATACGTGTTCGCCCATATGCGCCAGATCTGGCCCGTGTGGGCACACTTGCGCGGGCGTGCGGGCTACGCGACCGTGCCGTAGAGGCGGTCGCCCGCGTCGCCGAGGCCCGGCACGATGTACCCGTGCTCGTTGAGGCGCTCGTCGAGCGCGCCGAGCACGATCGTGACGTTGCGGCCCTCGGTGGCCTTCTCGATCATCGCGAGACCTTCAGGTGCTCCGAGGAGGCAGACGGCCGTGACGTCGACGGCGCCGCGGTCGAAGAGGTACTCGATCGCCGACAGCAGCGATCCGCCCGTCGCGAGCATGGGGTCGAGCACGAAGCACTGACGGTTCGCGAGGTCGTCCGGCAGGCGTTCCGCGTAGACGCTCGGCTCGAGCGTCTGCTCGTTGCGCACCATGCCGAGAAAGCCGACCTCGGCGGTCGGCACGAGCGTCGTCATGCCGTCGAGCATGCCGAGCCCTGCGCGCAGGATCGGCACGATGAGCGGTCGCGGCTCGCTGATGGCGAGGCCGATCGTCGTCGTCACGGGCGTCGTGATCTGCACCTCGTGCGTGCGCACTCCGCGCGTCGCCTCGTAGGCGAGCAGCGTGACGAGCTCGGCCGTGAGCGCGCGGAAGGTGGGCGACGGCGTCGAGGCGTCGCGCAGAACCGTGAGCTTGTGGGTGATGAGTGGGTGGTCGGCTACGTGCACTCGCATAGGGTCAATCTATACGGAAGGGGCACCATGGCCGTCGTGAGCGCGAGCGACCGCGAGGCGATGCGCGAGGCGCTCGCCGAGGCGCGCGTCGCCCTCGAGACGGGGGATGTGCCGGTCGGGGCCGTGGTACTGGATGCTCAGGGCCGGGTCATCGCGCGTGGCAGGAACTCCCGAGAGCGCGACAGCGACCCGACTGCCCACGCCGAGGTCGTCGCGCTGCGCGAGGCGGGTCGAGCATCCGGCGATTGGCAGTTGTCGGGGTGCACGCTCGTCGTGACCCTCGAGCCCTGCGTGCTGTGCGCCGGCGCCATCCTCGCCGCGCGTGTCGACCGCGTCGTCTTCGGCGCCTGGGACGAGAAGGCGGGCGCGGCGGGCAGCGTCGTCGACCTGCTGCGCGAGCGCCGCCTGCCCTACCGCGTGCGCGAGGTCGTCGCCGAGGTCGACGCGGAGGAGTCTGCGCAGCTGCTGCGCGACTTCTTCAGCGAACGCCGCCCCTAGCAACCGCCTCAGGCGTGCCGCCCGCTACCAGAAGACGGCGATGACGACGTTGACGAGCGCGAGCCCGCCCGCGGCGTGGAAGAAGGGCTTCACGGCGCGCGTGTTGCCGTTCTTGCGGGCGCGCAGCCAACCCAGCAGCGCGGCGATGAAGACGACGAGCGCGATGCCGAGCTTGACGAAGATCTTCGTGTAGTCCTCGATCTGCGAGGCGGCGATGCCCGCGAGGGCGATGCCCGTGACGAGCTGCGTGATCGCGCCGCCGAGGACGGCGCCGATGGCGAAGTCGCTGTTGCGGCGCATCTGCAGCAGGAAGGGGCCCACGATCGCGGCGAGGCCGATGAAGTGGCCCACGATGAAGAACGAATACAGGAATTCCATGGTCACTCTGCTCCTCTGATGACGAAGACGTCGGTGGGCGGGTTGGCGTCGACGCGCGGTGCGGCGACCTCCGGCTCGAGCACGATGTCGCGAGCGCCCGGTACGGCACGGCGGATGCCGGCGCGCACGGCGCCGAGCACCGCGACGACGTCGGCGATGGGCGTGGAGCGCCCGAACCCGAGTCGCGCCGTGATGACGAGGCGCTCGTCCTCGAGGCGCAGCGCGCGCACGTCGCCCACGGACTGCACTCCCGGAGTTCCCGCGATGACCTCGCGAATCGCAACGGCCTCGGCACTCGCGAGAGTGCCGGACTGGTCGGGGTTGTCGTCGGTCACGTTGCTCGCCGCCTTCCGCCTCCTCCGCGCCACCGCGCGGTATCTGTCTGGCGCCCTCCAACCTACACTCGTGGCATGACTGAGCAGCTGCCCTCCCTCGCGATTCTCGGCACCGGCTCCATGGGCGGTGCGATTCTGCACGGATTGCGCCAGCCGGGGATGAGCGTGCCGTCGCTGCGCGCCACGACCCGCACGGACGCCTCGGCGGCCGCTCTGCGCGAGCGCGGCATCGAGGCCAGGGCCACGGAGCACGAGCACGACGCGAACCGGTGGGCGGTCGAGGATGCTCGGCTCGTGCTCCTCGGCGTCAAGCCGGCGCAGATCCTGCCGCTCCTCGATGAGCTCGCTCCCCACCTGCACCCCGAGGCTCTTGTCGTGAGCGTCGCCGCGGGCGTGACGACCGAGGCGATGGAGGAGCGGGTCGCGCAGGCCGTGGTGCGGGCGATGCCCAACACCCCCGCCCTCGTGGGCCGGGGTGTGACGGGGGTGAGCGGAGGCTCGCGCGCCTCAGCGACCGACCTCGCGCTCGCCGCCGCGCTGTTCCGCACGGTGGGCACGGTCATCGAGCTGCCGGAGGCGCAGATCGACGCGCTCTCCACGATCTCCGGCTCGGGGCCCGCCTACGTCTTCCTGCTCATCGAGGAGTTCACGAGGGCGGCCGAGGAGCTCGGCTTCGAGGAGGAGGTGGCGGCCCTCATGGTGCAGCAGACCTTCCTCGGCGCGAGCCTGCTGCTCGAGGCGGGAGACGAGGACCCGGCGGAGCTGCGGCGCCGCGTCACGAGCCCGAAGGGCACGACCGAGCGCGCCGTGGCCGTGCTGCAGGATGCTGAGCTGGCCGAGGTCTTCGGCCGGGCCACCCGTGCCGCGCTCGCGAGGGCGAAGGAGCTCGCCGCCGGCGGATAAGGGGTCGGCGGTGCGCTGTGTCAGCGCTGGGCGAGCGCCGATCGTCCTCTTGCGCCGCGCATAGGCGGCGCATAGGCAGGGCGACGACCGTGCTCGAGTGGCTCGTGGACCACCGCGGGCCGATCGACACGAAGGAGGCCGTCATGACGACGGAGAGCAACGATCGTCCAGACCAGCAAGGCGCCTCGGAGCCCGCACCGGCGACCCCGGCGTCGCCGTCCGCCCCTGCGGCGACGAGTCGCGGGGGCACGCGGACGGTTCTCGCGGCGACGGGCATCGCCGTCGGCTCCGTGCTGCTGCTGGGGCTCACGTTCGGCGGGGGCGTGCTGCTCGGCACGCATCTGCCCGATCGCGGGCCCGGCGGCCCGGTGATGGCGAGCGAGGCGGTCGAGCGCCTGCAGGAGCGCCTCGACGATCGCCGCGAGGAGCGGGGCGACCGCCGCGACTGGGTCCGCGAGCACCGCGAGCTGCACGGTTCGCCGAGCGAGGAGTCGCCCGAGCAGTAGCGTGGCCGCGCGCCTCGCTCGGCGCTAGTGGTCGAGCGAGGCGAAGCGGTCGATGTCGCTCTCGGTGCCCGAGACGATGATGAGGTCGTGGTTCGACACGACCGTCTGCTCGGTCGCGTAGGTGAACGGCTTGCCGGGGCTCTTGACCCCGACGACGGTGATCTTGTACTTCGAGCGCACCTGGGAGTCGGTGAGCGAGACCCCGCGGATCGGCTTGGGCGGGTACATCTTGACGAGCACGAAGTCGTCGTCGAACTCGATGAAGTCGATCATGCGGCCCGAGACCAGGTGGGCGACCCTCTCGCCCGCCTCCGCCTCGGGGTAGATGACGTGGTTGGCGCCGATGCGGGCGAGGATCTTGCCGTGCGATTGGCTGATGGCTTTCGCCCAGATCTGCGGCACCTTGAGGTCCACGAGGTTCGCCGTGATGAGCACGCTCGACTCGATCGACGAGCCCGTCGCGACGACGGCGATGGAGAACTCCTCCGCGCCGATCTGGCGCAGAGCATCCAGTGACCGGGCGTCGGCCTGCACCGTGTGGGTGACGCGCTCCGACCACTTCTGCACGAGGTTCGCGTCTTCGTCCACCGCGAGCACTTCGCGGCCGAGCCGCTGCAGCTGGCCGGCCGTGGCCGCCCCGAAGCGGCCGAGCCCGATCACGAGGACGGGGGCGTCGTGCCGGATTCTCTCAACCAACGATCGGCCTCTCTTCTGCTCGCCGGAACAGCTGCCGGCGCTGCGCCGCCGCGAGCGACGCGGCGAGGGTCACTGTACCAACGCGCCCCGCCCACATGGTGGCAGCGAGGATGTACTTCGCCGAGTCCGGCAGGTCGTTCGTCGTGAGACCCGCCGAGAGCCCGCACGTCGCGAACGCCGAGATGACGTCGAACAGCACGATGTCGAGCGGAGCCTTCGTGATGTGCAGGATGGCGATCGAGGATGCGGAGACGATCGTGGCCCCCCACAGCACGATGCTGACCGCGAGGCGCAGCACGTCGGTCGGGATGCGTCGCTCGAACACCTCGATGTCGCGGTCGCCGCGGGCCTCCGCGAACGCGGCGAGGAACAGCACCGCGAGCGTCGTCACCTTGATGCCACCTGCTGTGGATGCACTGCCGCCCCCGACGAACATGAGCATGTCGAGCGCGAGCAGGGTCGAGCCGTTCATCGCGCCGATGTCGATGGGGCTGAAGCCGCCCGAGCGCGTCATCACCGAGACGAAGAACGCGGTGAGCGGCCGGTTCGCGTAGTCCTGGTCGCCGAGAGTCATGGCGTTGTTCCACTCGAGCAGCAGGATCACGATCATGCCCACGAGGATGAGCACGAGGGTCGTGACGATCGTGAGCTTGGCGTGCACGGTCAGGCGCGCGCGGAACCGCGCGAAGCGCGTGAGCGCGAAGATGACGGGGAAGCCCAGGGAGCCGAGGAACACCCCCACGGCGATCGTGATGAGCATCCACGGGTCTGCCGAGAACTGCTCCATGCCGTCGACGAGCGGTACGAATCCCGTGTTGGTGAACGCGGAGGCGGCGAGGTAGAAGCCCTGCCAGATCGACGTCCACACGTCGAAGCCGGCGAGCAGCAGTCTCGGCAGGATGATCGCGAAGAGCACGAGCTCGATGAGGAGCGCGCTCACCGCGACCGTGACGAGGAGGTTGCCGATCTCGCCGAGGCGCACGGCCTGCGACTCCGACACAGGCCCGCCGTGCGTCCGGGCGGCGTTCGTGTCGCTCGCCGCGAGGAGCTTGGCGCGCAGGCCGAGGCGCCGCGAGACGACCAGACCGAGGATGCTGGCGAGCGTGAGCACGCCGATCCCGCCGATCTGCAGCGCGAGGACGATCACGACGTTGCCGAACACCGACCAGTGTGTGGCCATGTCGACGGTCACGAGCCCGGTCACGCAGATGGCAGAGACGGCCGTGAAGAGTGCGTCGGCGAACGGAGTCGGTTCACCACTCGCACTCGCGATGGGCAGCATGAGGAGCGTCGTCACGAGGCCGATGAGCACCGTGAAGACGATGATCGCGAAGCGGGCGGGGGAGGAGGCGAGAACGTCGTTGGTGGCGTCGCGCAGTCGCTGGAGGGGCGTGCGCGCGACTCGCGGCGCGTTGCCGCGCATGCGCGCCCTGCTGGCCATGGAAGCTCCCCTCGGCCCGCGGGCCGCCTGTCATGGTACTCCGGGGCAAGCCTGAGTAGGTTGGTCACATGGCCGACATCTTCGACGTGATCGCGGACGCAACGCGGCGCGAACTCCTCCAGCACCTGCTCGACGCGGCGCTCGCCGCGGACGCCTCATCGGGAGAGTTGAGCGTGGGAGAGCTCGTCGAGCGCATGGACGCGACCCAGCCCACCGTCTCCAAGCACCTCAAGGTGCTGCGCGAGCACGGTCTCGTGACCGTGCGCGAGGAGGGGCAGCACCGCTACTACCGGGTCGACGCGAGCCCGCTCGAGGAGGTCGAGGACTACCTCGTGCCGTTCCTCAGCGCCGGTGCCGACGGGCTCGAGCCCGTCACGAGCCCCGTCTTCACGGCGTGGGCCGGGGCGGATGTCGAGCGTGCCGGCAGCACGGTCGGTCGCGTCGCGGCTGGGGCCTCGCACCAGGCGCGCACGGTCGTGCACGAGGCACAGGAGCGCCTGCACGGCGTGCAGGAGCGGTTGCACGAGGTGCAGGAGTCGGTCACGCAGAAGCTGCCCTGGAAGCGCGGCGAGAGCTGAGCATCCCGCTCGATAGCCCCCGATCGGGTCTCTTTACTTCAGTCACACGTGCCCCTACTCTGAACTTCGGACACATTCGTCACTCCACGAGTGTGCGCACGACCCGAGGATGACGACATGGACCGCGACCTGAGCGACGTGCGCTTCCTGACGGTGGCGGAAGTCGCCGACATGATGCGCGTCTCCTCGATGACCGTGTACCGCATGGTGCACGCGGGCGACCTGCCGGCGATCCGCTTCGGGCGCTCGTTCCGCATCCCCGAGTCGGCCGTCGTATCGGCCATCGACACGCCCATCAGCGACGTCGGCTAGACTCCTGCGGTACATGACACGGTCCTGAACGGGCCGTTGCTCCCGTTCAGTCGACGATCAGAGGATTTTCTATGGGTTCCGTCATCAAGAAGCGCCGCAAGCGCATGGCCAAGAAGAAGCACCGCAAGCTGCTGCGCAAGACGCGTCACCAGCGTCGCAACAAGAAGTAGAGGCCACCGAGCCTCCGACAGGCGTCCGGCCCCCAGGGTCGGGCGCCTTTCGTGTTGCCGGGCCTTCCGCCGTCGGGCGTTGCCGGGCCCACCGCTGGCGGGCTCAGCGCCGGCGGCGCATGACAGCAGACGACTGTGCCCACAGGGGGCATGTGTGTCTGTCGGAGCGCACACAGATGCGGCGAGCACGCACAGGTGCGGGGCGCTCGAGACGGCTCTGCTCAGCGCTGGCGGCGCGCCGACCGCGCAACCGCGCGCGCCTCGCGACGGACGCGCCGGCGTGCGGCGCGGATGCTCGCGGCACCAGCGGTGAGGATCGACCACGAGCGTGCCTTCGCGTAGCGCGCGAGGGCCGCATCGGGGTTCACGACCACGCGGTTGCCCACGAGTTCGAGCAGAGGGATGTCGTTGCGCGAGTCGGAGTACGCCCAGCAGTCGGCGAGCTCGGCACCGCGCTCGGCGACGAGCTGAGCCGCGGCCGTCGCCTTGTGCGGCCCGTGCATGACGTGGCCGAGCAGCTCGCCCGTGAACACGCCGTCGACGCTCACGATGCGCGAGCCGATCGCACCCGTGAGCCCGAGCCGCTCGGCGATGACCCGGGCGCAGGCCTCCGGGGTCGCGGTGATGAGCCACACCTCGTGACCCTTGTCGCGGTGATCCTGGGCGAGCCCCACGGTCTCCGGCAGCAGCAGCCGCTCGATGCGCTTCTCGTAGGTCTCGATCGCGAGCTCCTCGAGCTCGGCCTCGGTGTGGCCAGCGATGAGCTCGAGCGCGCGGTCGCGCACGGCGACCTGGTGGCGGTGGTTTTCGCCGACGGCGATGAAGCGCATCTGCTTCCAGCCGAACCGCACGATGTCGCCGAAGGTCACGTAGCCGCGCTTCCAGGCCGCGCGACCCAGGTGGTACACGCTCGCCCCTCGCATGAGCGTGTTGTCCACGTCGAAGAACGCCACGATCGGGGTCGGGCTCGGTGCAGCTGCAGGCCCGGCGTCGGCGGCGGTGTCAGACATCGTGACCAGCATAGGCACGGCGCTCGCTCCCGGCGCACGCGTACACTGAGCGCGTGCCCGCGACGACCGTCACCCTGCTCGCCAAGCCCGGCTGTCACCTGTGCGATGTGGCGCGCGACATCATCGAGGATGCCCTGCTCGACTTCCCGCAGGTCGAGCTCGTCGAGCACTCGATCCTCGATGATCCCGAACTCTTCGAGCGGCACCGCAACGACATTCCCGTGGTGCTCGTCGACGACGTCGTCCACACCATCCACCGCGTCGACTCGACCCGGTTGCGCGCGGCGCTCGCCGCGGAGGCGCCCTGATGTGCGGGCGGTACGCGAACACGAAGAGCGGTGAGGAGCTCGGCGCCTACTTCGAGGCCGACGAGGTCGACGCGGTCGCGATGCCGGCGAGCTGGAACATCGCGCCCACGCAGCAGGTGCCCATCGTCGTCGACCGGGTGCCGAAGAACGACCCGGACGGGATGCCCTCGCGCCTCGTCACGGCGGCGCGCTGGTCGCTCGTGCCGCGGTGGGCGACCGAGCTCGCCTCGAAGTATCCGACGTTCAACGCGCGCAGCGAGACCGTCACCGAGAAGGCCACCTTCAAGAACGCCGTCGTGCGCTCGCGTGCGATCCTGCCCGCCGACGGCTACTACGAGTGGCACACCGTCGAGAGCTCGAGCGGCAAGCCGCTCAAGACCCCGCATTGGATCACCGATCCGGTGGAGGGGGAGCTCGCCTTCGCCGGGCTGTACTCGTGGTGGCGGCCGCCCGCCGCCGAGGGTGCCGAGCCGGAGCCGTGGGTGCTGACCGCGACGATGCTCACGCGCGCAGCCCACGGGCCGGCGGCGAGCATCCACGATCGAGCGCCCGTCATGCTGCCGCGTGAGGCGTGGGACGCCTGGCTCGACCCGACCGTCGAGGGCGATGCCGCCCTCGTCGACATGGTCGTCGCCGAGAGCGAGACGGTGCTCGAGAGGCTCGAGCTGCACGCGGTCGCACCGCTGCGCGGCGACGGGCCGCACCTCATCGAACGGGTGTAGCGCGCGGGCCGCGCGGGCCTTGCGTCAGCACTGCGCCCAGAGCCCGAGCCGGGCATCCCGCGCCTCTCGTTCGGCCGCGCGCAACTCGTCCCAGTAGCGATCGTTGGGCTCGAAGAGGACGGCCTCAGCGGCGCCGCGCGCGACGAGCTCGAGGTTCACGAACGTGCCGTCCTCGGTGTAGAGGTACAGCAGCTCGCGGTCGTAGGGGTCGCGCGGGTCGAGGTCGTATTCCACGCGCAGCACTGCGCCGACGGGTGCGAGGTCGGCGAGGAGTGCCTCCGCCTCCGGCCCGAAGCACTCGACCTCGGGGTGCACCTCGGGGGTGTCGATGCCGATGAGGCGCACGGCGAGCTCCTCGCCATCAAGTGCGAGGCGCAGAGTGTCACCGTCGGTGATCGAGAGGACGGTGCCCGTCGACGTCGCACGTGCGTCGTCACCGATCGACGGAGCCTCGCCGCCGCACGAGGCGAGCCCGAGCAGGAGCCCCGCGACCGTGAGTGTCGCTCCAAGGGAGACGGGCGAGAGCATGCTGTGAGGCTACCGGGCACCCTCCGGCACCCCGAACGGGGCGGGTTAGGCTGACCGCACCGCACGCACCGAAGGAGGTGGGTCGACGTGAGCCCTCGCGAGACAGACCTGGACCCGCGATACCCGACCGCCTTTCAGCGCGGCGGGGCCGAGGAGACTCCGCCACCGGCCGCGGCATCAGAGACACGTGCCGTTCGGTCGGACTCCCCGAGAGGCCCGGTTCTCGATGCTGGCGTCGCTGTGCCGACGTCGACGCAGCGGCACCGCCCGACGGCGCGTGCGCTCGACGACCACGCGCACTTCGAGATCGTCGTCGCCGGCAACCCCTGGCTGCGTGCACTGTGGGCCGTGGGTGGCCTCGCCCTCGCTCTCGCGATCGCCCTCACCGTGTACAGCGAGTACGCCTTCAGCGTCGCGCCCGGCATCTACGATCCCAGCACCTACGTGGTGCCGCGCATCGCGCAGATGCTCGCGCTGCCGCTCAGCATTGCCGGAGTCGTCGCGCTCACGGCCGCGGCGAGCCTGCGCATCGTCGCCTGGCGCCCGAGCGGGGCGCGCGACGCCGAGGAGTAGCTCCCGACCATCCGCTGTGCTCTCAGTGCTGGCACTGCGGGCAGAACCACGTGATGCGCTCGGTGAGGGCGTCGTCGCCGAGGGTTCCCCGCTGCACGGGGGTTCCGCATCGCCGGCAGGGTTCGCGGTCGCGGTGCGCGACCCACAGTCGGCGCCCTCGACGCGTGTCGCCCGTCGTCGTGCGTTCGACTCGGTCGCGGTTGGCGCGGATGAGGCGCACCGCCAGATCGAGCGCGGCAGCAGCATCCACCTCGCCCACGGTGCGCTCGGGGAGGATGCCGCGCAGGAAGAGCGTCTCGTTGCGGTAGTCGTTGCCGAGGCCGGCGATGATGCGCTGGTCGAGCAGGGCGAGACCGAGGGGCCGAGTCGGGTCGGCGGTCAGGCGGCGCAGCGCCTCCTCCCGGTTCCAGTCGTCGCCGAGCGGGTCGGGCCCGAGGTGGCCGACGAGCTCCTCCTCGCGGTCACGCGGCGCGATGTCGAGCTCGCCCAGCGCGAAACCGACGGCCTGCCAGGGGTGAGCATCCCCGCCTCCGGAGGCCACGTCGAGCACGATGCGCGCCTCGAAGGCGGGGCGGCGCCACCGCGTGCCCGGGCGGTAGACGTGCCACGAGCCCTCCATCTTGAGATGCGAGTGCACGACGCTCGGCCCGATGCGCATGATCAGGTGCTTGCCCCGCGCGACGACAGCGTCGACGACCTCGCCGCTCAGATCGACGGTCGCGTGCTGGGGCACGCGCACATCGCTGCTGAGCACCGCACGACCCTCGAGCGCCTCGGCCAGCCGACGCGCGGCGCGATGAACGGTGTCTCCCTCCGGCATGCTCGGCGCCTCAGACCCTGAGCCTCAGGCCCTGCGGCGTGGCGACGAAGCCCGCGGCGGTCAGGGCGTCGGCGAGAGGTGTGCCGAACACGCTCTGCGAGTTGACCCGCTCCACCCGCACGCTGCGCAGTCGGGCACGCACGACGGCGGCGAGCTCAGCGGCGGCGGCCTCGAGCACGGCGGCGTCGTCCGTGAACGTCAGGGCGCTCTTGCCGCCGCGCTCCAGGTAGACGGCGAGGTGCCCGTCCACGAGCAGGACGATCGCCCCCGCCTTGCGGCCCGCGCGGTGACCCGGCGAGGCTCCCCGTGCGGAGTCGGCCGAGTCGATCTGGACGGCCGGCCAGGGCAGCGCAGCGCCGTAGGGGTTGGCCGGGTCGCTCGCGGCGAGCACTACGGCGCGCAGCGCCGGGGCGGCATCGGGGTCGCGCGAGTGCGCGCGCACCCGGTCGACGGTCGCCGGCGTGGCGAACTGGGCGGCCCCGAGGTGCTCGACGAAGTAGCCGCGGCGCACCCGGCCGGCCTCCTCCATTCGGCTGAGCACGCGATACAGCAGCGCGAAGCCTCCCACGACCTCCTCCGCCTGCGCGGCACCGCGCGTGATGACGCCATGCCGTTCCAGGAGGGTGTCGGCGAGATGCGCTGCTCGCCGAGTCGCGTCCCCATCACGGTCGGGCAGCAGCGACCACCGGCCCGCCGCGATCGGCGGCCCCGTCCGAGAGACGGAGGCCGGGCGCGCGTACCCGCGATAGCTGCGTGAGCGCGGTGCGCGCCGAGGAGTGCTCGCCCGCTGGCGCGTGGCACCGAGCATCGCCCGTACGGGCGCGAGCGTGTCGTTCGTCAGCAGGCCGGCCCACACGAGCTGCCAGAGATCATCGGCCAGGGCGGCATCGTCGACGCGGTCGAGGCCGTCCTGGCTGTTCACGACGTCGGAGAGCTGGCGGAAGAAGTAGGCGCCACCGCTCGAGAGCGCGGCGAGGATCGCCTCCTGCGACAGGGTCGGCTCGGTCGGTGCGGGGTCGTGCAGGCTCAGCGGCGCCGTCTCGGGCAGGTGCAGGCTCAGCCAGCCGTCGTTGCCGGCGAGGGAGCCCTCTCCCGCCCAGACGAGCTCGCCCGCGGCGGTGAGCTCGTCGAGCCAGGCGGGGGAGTAGTCGCGCACACGGCTCGGCAGAACCAGGGTCTCCCATGCACTCGCGGGCAGAGCCGCGCCCTGCAGCTGCTCGACCGCCTGCAGCACGCCGTCGAGCCCGCGCAGCGTGCTGCCCACGTTCTGCCACGAGGGGAGGAAGCGCCCCAGTGTGCCCGCGCTCACGGGCTCGATCTCCGAGCGCAGGGCCGCGAGGCTTCGCGTGCGCAGCCGCCGCAGCACCTCGACGTCGACCCACTCTGTGCCGCTCGCGCCCGGGCGGAACTCGCCCTCGAGCACACGCCGCTCGCCGGCGAGCCGGCGCAGGGCATCCGTCACCACCGCGATGCCGAGCCCGAAGCGGTGCGCGACGTCCTGTGCGACGAACGGGCCGTGGCTGCGCGCGTGGCGCGCGACGAGGTCGCCGATCGGGTCGGGCACGCTCTCCAGGAACGCGGTCGGCACACCGATCGGCACGGGGGTGCCGAGGGCGTCGCGCAGCCTCGCGGCGTCCTCGACGATCGCGTAGCGGGACACCCCCGCGATCGACACCGAGAGGACGCGGTTCGCGCGACCCAGCTCGTGCAGCCAGCCCGAGACGACTTCGGCGCGGCCGGGCGGCTCGGCCGCGAGCTCGACGCCTGCGCGCTCGACGAGCTCCTCGAGCGAGAGCGGCCCGAGGAGGCGAAGCAGGTCGACCACGCCCTCCGCATCGCGAGCCCGGCGATCGGGAGCCAAGCGCTGCAGCTCGGCCTCGGTCTGCAGGATGACCGTCGGGTCGAGCACCTCCCGCAGCTCCGCGCGGCCGAGCAGCTCGGCGAGGAGGGTCGAGTCGATGCTGAGCGCCGCAGCTCGACGCTCGGCGAGCGGGCTGTCGCCCTCGTAGAGGAAGGCGGCGACATAGCCGAAGAGGAGGGAGCGCGCGAAGGGGGAAGGCGTCGGCGTCTCCACCTCGACGAGGCGCACCGATCGCTGGCGGATACGATCGGTGAGTTGCGTGAGGCTGGGCAGATCGTAGACGTCGCCGAGAACCTCCCGCACGGTCTCGAGAATGATCGGGAAGGCGGGAAACTCGCGGGCGACCTCGAGCAGCTGGCTCGCACGCTGCCGCTGCTGCCAGAGCGGGCTGCGCTGGCTCGGGTTGCGCCGCGGCAGCAGCAGGGCGCGCGCGGCGCACTCGCGGAACCGGCTCGCGAACATCGCCGAGCCCCCCACCTCGACCGTCACGAGCTCGTCGAGCTCGTCCTTCTCGAACAGGAAGAGCTCGGCGCCCGGCGGCTCGCTCTCCGTGTCGGGCAGCCGCACCACGATGCCGTCGTCGGCGGCGATCGCCGCGCCATCGAAGCCGTGGCGCTCGCGGATGCGCGCCGACACGGCGAGGGCCCAGGGCGCGTGCACCGCGAGGCCGTAGGGCGAGTGCAGGACGAGCCGCCAGTCGCCGAGCTCATCGCGAAACCTCTCGACGACAAGAGTCTCGTCGGTCGGCAGGTGACCGGTGGAGGCGGCCTGCTCGGCGAGCAGAGCATCCAGATTGAGGATGGCGCGGTCGTCGAGACCCGCGGCGACGAGGCGCTCCCGGCGACCCTCCGCGGTCGCCGCGCCCAGCTCGCGCGTCGCGGTGCCGAGCGCGCGCCCGAGCTCCGCCGGCCGCCCCAGGCCGTCCCCGCGCCAGAACGGCACCTTGCCGGGCTGCCCGAACGCGGGCGTGACGACGACGCGGTCGTGCGTGATCTCGTCGATGCGCCAGCTCGTCGCCCCAAGGGAGATGACGTCGCCGACCCGCGACTCGTAGACCATCTCCTCGTCGAGCTCGCCCACGCGACGACCGGCTCCCTCGCCGGGCAGGAAGACCCCGTAGAGGCCGCGGTCGGGAATGGTGCCGCCGCTCGTGACGGCGAGGCGCTGAGCACCGGGTCGACCGCTGAGCTCGCCTCGTACGCGATCCCACACGATGCGCGGCCGCAGCTCCGCGAAGCGGTCGCTCGGGAATCGGCCGCTCAGCAGGTCGAGCGCGGCGTCGAAGGCCGAGCGCGGCAGGCCGGCGAACGGAGCACTGCGCCGCACCGTGTCGAACCACTCCTCGACCTCGCACGGTTCGAGCGCCACGTGGGCGACCGTCTGCTGGGCGAGCACGTCGAGCGGGTTCTGCGGAATGCGGAGCTCTTCGATGAGGCCGCTCACCATGCGCTCGCTCGTGACGGTCGCGTGCAGCACGTCCAGCCGGTGCTTGGGCATGAGCACGCCCGTGGAGACCTCTCCGACCTGGTGGCCGGCGCGGCCGATGCGCTGGAGCCCGCTCGCCACGCTGGGAGGTGCCTCCACCTGGATGACGAGGTCGACCGCTCCCATGTCGATGCCGAGCTCGAGGCTGCTCGTCGCGACGACGCAGCGCAGGCGGCCCGACTTCAGGTCGTCCTCGATGTCGGCCCGCTGGTCCTTGCTCACCGAGCCGTGATGCGCGCGGGCGAGGAGGGGCTCGGCGCCTCCTGTCGCGCCGGCTTGAGCCATCATCGAGGCCGGTGGCGCCGTCGGGGGCGACGGTTCGCCAGCGAGTTGCTCCGCGTAGATCTCATTGAGCCGGGCCGTGAGCCTCTCGGCCAGGCGGCGGGAGTTCACGAAGACGATCGTGGACCGGCGCGCGAGCACGCGCTCGACGATGTCCTCCTCCACGTGCGGCCAGATCGACGGCGGCGGTGCCACGCCCGAGGTCGACCCCTCCTCCTCGACGGGCACGAGCGAGCCGGGTGCAGTCATGTCGTCGACAGGCACCGAGATCGTCAGATCGAAGGTCTTGGCGGCCGGCGGCTTCACGATCGTGACCGGGGCGGCCCCGCCGAGGAACCGTGCGACCTCCTCGACGGGCCGCACTGTCGCCGAGAGGCCGATGCGCTGCGCGGGGCGCGCCAAGCGGGCATCGAGCCGCTCGAGGCTCAGCGCGAGGTGCGCGCCGCGCTTGGTTCCGGCGACCGCGTGCACCTCGTCGACGATGACCGTCGTGACGCCGTCGAGCGTCTCGCGGGCGCTCGAGGTGAGCATGAGGTACAGGCTCTCCGGGGTCGTGATGAGGATGTCTGGCGGGTTCTTCTGCAGGGCGCGACGCTCCTGCGTGGGGGTGTCGCCCGACCGCACCCCGACGGTGATCGGTGGCACGTCGACCCCGAGCCGTGCTGCCGTGCGCTCGACCCCGATGAGCGGGGCACGCAGGTTGCGCTCCACGTCTACGCCGAGCGCCTTGAGCGGGCTCACGTACAGCACGGTCGTGCGGGAGCCGCCCTCGGTCGCCGTCGCCGAGCGCTGCGAGGGGGTCGCGACAAGACGGTCGATCGACGAGAGGAAAGCCGCGAGTGTCTTGCCCGACCCGGTCGGTGCGACGACGAGCGCGTGGCGCCCGGTCGAGATCGCCTCCCACGCGCCCAGCTGCGCCGGAGTCGCCGCCGGGAAAGCTCCGGTGAACCACTCGCGCGTGGCCGGCGCGAAGCGACCGAGTACGTCGTCAGGCTCGGGGTCGGTCATCCCGCCATTCTGCCCCTCGGCACCGACCGCGAGCCTGACAGGATGCGCCCGGGCCGCGCTCAGGCGTAGCGGGCGCGCAGGAAGGCGAGCACGTCGGCGAGCTCGGGTTCGCTCACGCTGTGGCCGAGCCCTTCGTAGATGCGCGTGGTGAGGGTCGAGTGATGCGGCAGCCAGCGCTGCGTGGCCTCGATGAACGACGACGGGATCACCTCGTCGTGCGTGCCGCGCCCCCAGAAGACCGGGGGAGCGAGCTGCGCGAGCCGGTCATCGGCGGGGGCCTGGCCCGGCACGACGAAACCGGCGAGCGATACCGCGAACGCGAAGCGCTCCGGGGCGTGACGCAGCAGCTGGATGCTCATGGCCCCGCCCTGGCTGAAACCGAGCAGGCCGACCGACGTGGCCGAGGTTCCGTCGAGCCACTGCAGAAGGCCCCGGGCGGCGGCGTCGGCCCCCGCTGCGCGCTCCTCGTGCGAGACGTTCTCGAGCGGGTACCAGGAGTAGCCGGGGCCGGCGCGCAGGGGGGCGCGCACGGCGGCGATGACCGGGTCGAGGGGGAGGTGGGGGGCGAGGCCGAAGAGGTCGCCCTCGTGCGAGCCGTATCCGTGGAGCAGCACGAGCAGTGGTCGGTCGGCGCGCTCGCTCTGCGGTGCAGACCACAGCACGGCGCTCTCGTCGATCAGTTGCACGGCGCTCATTCCCCCATGGTGTCAGGTGCATCGTGTCTGATGCGCGCGGGAGGCCGCCGAGCGGGTGACAATGGAGCATGGCTACCGTGCGCACCCCCGACCCCAACCCGGGCTGGCTCTCGGATGAGGAGCTCGAGCAGATCCGCCAGCGACTGCCTCTCGTCTACATCGAGGCGGTGCCCGTGCGCGTCGACGGCATGGGCACGGTGACCGACGTCGGAGTCCTCCTGCGCGCCACCGACTCGGGCAGCATCACGCGCACGCTCGTGAGCGGTCGCGTGCTGTACGGCGAGACTCTGCGTGACGCGCTGTTCCGCCATCTGGAGAAGGACCTGGGCCCGATGGCCTTCCCGCAGCTTCCCGCCTCGCCCGTTCCGTTCGCCGTCGCCGAGTACTTCCCGTTCCCGAGCCCGACGCGGTTCTCCGACGACCGGCAGCACGCCGTCTCGCTCGCCTACGTCGTCCCCGTCACCGGAACGTGCGACCCCCGGCAGGATGCGCTCGAGCTGACGTGGCTGAGCCCGGCCGAGGCGGCGACCGATCGGGTCTCCGACGAGATGGAGGGCGGTCGCGGTGCCCTTCTGCGCTCGGCTCTGGCCTCGGTGGGCGTGCTGCCCTAGCGGCACGAGTTCCCCGTCGTACCCCTGTCTGGGGCCACGAGCACCCCCGTTCTAGGGACATGAATGAGGTTCATAGACCTCTAGGGTGAAAGACGGGGGCGGCATCCGGTCGTCGCGCCGGCACGTCAACCCGGGGGCAGCACATGTTTCGACGATTCTCTACGCGCGTACTCGCGGCGATCGCGGCCGCGGGTCTCATCGCCCTCCTCGCGCCCTTCGTGACGATGCCGTCGGCGGTCGCAGCCGAGGGCGACCCCGACGAGCCCGTGCTCATCCAGTTCGAGAAGGAAGCGATTCCTGCCGCGCCCACCTCCGTCGGCCCCGGCCAGACGGTGACCTACCAGTTCAGCATCAACTGCTCCTCGCTCGAGACCGACTGCCTCGACCTCACGCTCGCCGACTCGGTGCCCGCGCCGCTCGAGCTCCAGTCGGTCACCATGGCGACGCAGGTGCCGCCCATCGACGTGCAGATCTCGGGCAACGCCTTCACGGTCGAGGTCATCGACGATCTGGGAGGCGGCTTCACGGGCATGCAGGCCGGCACGGGCGTGCAGATCAGCGCGACCGCGACCGTCCCCTCCGACCTGTCCGCCGACTTCGACGGAACCCTGCTGCCCAACACGGCGACCGTGACGGTCAGCAACCGAGAGGACCTCGCGCTCGACCCTCCGCGCCCGAGCCTCGTCGAGTCGAGCGCCGAGGTGCTGCTCGCCGTGCCGCGCGTGCTCGGCTCCGACACGACCAAGTCCGTGACCCCCGCCACCACCCCGGCCGTGCTCGGCCGCACCGTCGCCTTCGACCTGGGGGCGACCAACACGAGCAACGGCTCGGTCGACGAGCTCGTCATCCAGGAACCCGCAGACACCTCCTCGACGATCCTCGACTACGTCGAGATCACGGGCCTGAGCGGGCTCGAGCTCCCCGCGGGCGCCGATCGTGTGCGCGTGGACTGGTTCGACGGCGCCGACTGGACGACCGGCACGCCCGCGGCCACAGCCGCCCTTCCCACTGGAGTCGACACGGCTGATATCCGCGGGCTGCGCATCGTCTTCTCGTCGAGCACCGGGCGGGTCGACCGGGGCGCGACGGGTGGCATCACGATCGACGGCGAGCTCACGGCGACCGCGGCCGCTGTCGCCTCGACCCTCACTCTCACCAACACGGCGAGCTCGTGGGTGCGCTTCGACGCGACGACGACGAGCCCCGAGCCGGCCGCCGACACGATCCGCCTCGACCCCTCGAGCATCGCCCCTCTCGCGACCAAGCAGTTCGAGAACGCCTACGTGATCGGCGGTGCGTTCGAGCGCGTGACGATCGGAGGCCAGAACGGGGGAGACTTCGCGCTCAAGGAGCTCACGCTCACCGAGCCCGCGCCCGGCTCGACCTCGCTCGCCGATCAGGGCCTGAGCTTCGACAGCTGGGTCGACGCCGATATCGAGTGGCCCGTGAGCGCCGCGAGCGCCGAGGTGAGCTACTGGTACGAGGGCGATGCCGACTTCAGCGCGCCCGTCACGACGACCACCGTCGACACGCTCCCGGCCCCGGTGGATGCTGCGCTCGTGCAGAGCGTGCGGGTCCGGTTCCTCAGCACGCAGCCCGGAGGCATGACGCCCGGGCAGTACGCGTCGCTGCCCTTCCGCGTGGTCACGGATGCCGTCGTGAGCGACGAGACCACGACCAACCAGGTGCGTGTCGACGTCGTCGCTCTCGACGACCAATCGGCCTTCGCCCTGGCCTCGGACGACCTCACCCGTCGCGCCTCGCGCGTGAACACCGAGGTCGAGAAGATCATCAGCCCCGACGAGCTGTACAGCCTCGAAGGTGCGACGACGCTCATCTCCCTGCCCGGCCGCATCACGCCACTGCCGGCGACGGCAGTCGATCCTTCGTCCTCGACGGTCGGTTCCGTCGCTCTCGTCATCACCGACCCGCTGGAGACGGGCGCCGACGATTTCTACAACTACTTCACACTCACCGACATCGTGGCGACAGCCGTTCCCGCGAACACGACTCTCACGGTGGAGTACTTCGACGGGTCGACGTGGAGCGTGCTGCCCGGCGCCGACGGGCTCCTCGGCCCGTCCTTCCTCACGACGAGCATCGATGCCGGCGTGCGCGAGGTGCTCCAGGGCATCCGCTTCAGCTACCAGCACGTCGACTACGACACCTCGGGCACGCTGCTCAACCCCGGCTTCAGCGCTCAGCCCAACCTCCGTTTCGCCCTGCGCGGCGAGCTGCGCGACGGAACGGGCGAGGCCGCGTCGGCCACGCGCACCGAGTCGATCAGCGTCGACAACACCGTGCAGGCCCGCGTGTCGAACCCGGTGGCGACGCCCTCCGAGGCCACGGACGACGCCGTGGCTCCCCTCCTGCTGCTGCCCACCGTCGACAGCGGTGACGGCTCGGGCGGTATTGCGGCGATCTCCAAGGAGTGGCAGCCCGTGGCGAGCACGGGCTTCGAGGCTGTGAATGCCCGCAGCGCCGATCAGGCGACGGCGCGCATCTCGTGGGGCACGGCTGGCACCTTCTTCGACTCGGTCGTGCTGTCCGACACCGCCACCGATCCTGCGACGACGCCCGTCGCCGACACCGTGTTCGAAGCCTTCGACCTCGTCCGTATTCCGGCGATCTCCAGCGGCATGGACGCCCTGCTGACCTTCGACCGCATCGCAGCGGTCGAGCTCTTCGTGCCCGGGTCAGGCTGGGTCGGGGCGACGGGCGACCCGTGCCCCGCGAGCTGCGACGGCACGTTCCCCGGGTACACGCTCACCGACGCCGAGAGCGCGGCGGCGACCGGGGTGCGCCTCATCGTCGAGGAGAGCCCCTCGCGCGGGTCGCGCATCGGCACCAACCCTGCGGCACCTCCCGTCGGCACGGGCGTCGCCCCGTCGATGGGTCTCGACCGCCGCGTCGACCTCGTCTTCGAGGTGCGCGACGTGCGCCGCTCCGACTCCGGTGTCGCCGTGCTCGGCGCCACTCGGGAGGCCCTGTACAACACCGCTGACTTCGGCGTCGTGAACAACACGGCGCGCTTCGAGGGGCGCGATGAGGCCGAGAGCGTGCTGCTGACGCGCACGGATGGCGACACGATCCTCATCTTCGATCAGCCGCTGACCGTCGAGATCACGAAGAGCTGGGTCGACGGCCCGCTCGGCACCCCTCCCGGCGGCACGCCCCAGGCGCTCTACCCTCGAGCCCGCATGACGATCGACGCGCAGAACACGTCAGTGTCGAAGGTCGACGAGCTCTCCATCCTCGACCCGGTCGCGGGTACCACTCCCTTCGAGTCGGTCAACCTGTACGACATCGTCTCGCTCAGCGTGCCGTCAGGGGCGACGTCGACTGAGGTCATCCTCGAGCGTGAAGGGGCGGCGTTCACCTCCTACACCCGCTCGGCCGCCCTCGCGCTCAGCGCGGCGCAGCTCGCCGATGTCGTGGGCATCGAGGTCGTGCACACGGGGCGCATCGATGTCGAGGCCTCCACACGCCTCGTCGTCGACACCCAGCTGCGACAGGACCTCCGCAGCACGCCAGGCACGCGAGTCGACAGCACGACGAGCGCCATCGTGGCGAACACCGCCGAGGCCACGATCACCGACCCGGGCGGTCTGACCGACCCTGCCGAGGGAGAGACCGACAACGTCCTCACCGCGCAGGCGAGCGCGCAGGTCACGGTCGAGAACCTCTCGTACGCGGTCACGGCGACCAAGGGAATCCAGGCAGACACGACGGCGACACCGACCGTGCCGGCGACGCAGTTCGAGGGCAACTCGCGCACCGCGACGGTGACACTGACCGGTCAGCCCTCCGGCAACGTGCGCTCGACCGACATGGTCATCGAAGACCTCACCCCGTCGTTCTGGAACGCGTACAACTTCAGCGGATTCTCCTCCCACTCGTTCGCTGCGCCGCTCAACCGGGTGAAGGTCGACGTCCTCGTCGGCGTCGACTACGTCGTCGACGGGTCCGGCGGCATCACGGCCGAGTGTTCCGGGTCCACCGCGCTCGACGCCTGCTGGGTCGAGGGTTCCTTCGGCTCGACGCTCGCCCTGCCGTCGCTGCCGTCCGGCGCCGTGACCGCCGACATCCGCGGCATCCGTCTGCACTACACGCGCGCCGACGGCGCGGCGTGGGAGCGCCCGTACAACCCGCTGCAGACCGTGCGCTTCACCGCGACGCGGCGTGACCTCCTGGTCGCCCCCAGTACCGAGCCGGTGCCGTCGACCCTCTACATCTACTCCGACCCTGCTCCGGGGGAGACCGAGGTCGGCGTCTTCACGAACGACGTCGAGGTGACCTCGTGGGCCGACGACGGCGCGGATGCTCCGCTCTGGCAGGCGACCGATGACGACACCCGGCAGATCCTGTTCCAGCACCGCCCGGCCGAGGTGCGCGTCATCAAGACGCCTTTCGGCCCGCTCACCCTGGGCGCTCCGATCCCCTACGAGATCACGGTACGGAACCTCGGCACGGGTCAGGACAAGGACCTTGCCGAGCTGCAGA
The DNA here is from genome assembly GCF_014789785.1 of Chryseoglobus sp. 28M-23. Classification (NCBI taxonomy): domain Bacteria; kingdom Bacillati; phylum Actinomycetota; class Actinomycetes; order Micrococcales; family Microbacteriaceae; genus Microcella; species Chryseoglobus sp. 28M-23. The sequence continues at coordinate 178,664 of NZ_CP061846.1, forward strand.
TCGTCGATCTCATCCCCGTCGACGGCACCGGGCCGATGCTCGAGCTCGGCATCGACCCCGAGACGAACACGCCATACGAGCCCGAAGACCTCATCGAGATCTCCGTCGTCGACGAGTCCAGCCAGTCGGTCGCGGCCCCCTCGTTCACCGCTGACCTCGGGGCGAGCGCGTCCGGCGGCCAGCCGCTCACGATCACGCCAGACCCGGGGTTCATCCTCGAGAAGGGGTGGACCCTCACCATCTCGGCGCCCCTGCTCTTCCGCCAGTTCCTGCAGGCGGGCTCCGAGACGTCGGACTTCGTCGTCAACAGCGCGATCGTCACGAGCGACCAGGAGTTCGATCGCTGCGAGTACTCCACGAACGGCATTCTCGAGCCCGACCCGCAGCTCGAGGTATCGAGCTGCACGGCTACCACGAAGGTCTGGGCGCTCCCGAGCGCGCCCATGAACATCGTCAAGGGAGTGAAGGGCGTCGGCGCTGGGCCCCTCGACATCAACGGCGACCCCGTCGTCGACCCCGTCACGAGTGCGCCCTACGACGATCTGGGCGTCATCCGCACGGTCAACAACGGCGTCGACTGCAGCGCTCCCACTCTCGCCGTGGACGGCAAGGATTACTACCGCTACCCCTGCGTGCCCATCACGCGCCCCGGCGGCACGGAAGAGTGGGCCGGCAACTTCTTCAATGCGGGCAACGTGCGCGTCTTCGAGGTCGTCGCGATCGACGTGCCCCCCGGGAGAACGACCGCGGCGTCATCATCAATGACAACCGCAACTCGCGGTGGACGCCGACGCTTACCGAGCGACCGCGGCTCGTCGGCTGGCCCGATGAGGCCCTGACGGTCTACTACACCGATCGTCTCGATCTCGCGACTCCGGCGTGCAACGGCGCCGACATTCAGCGCGAGCTCGGCATGTCGCCCAGCTCGACCCCGCCGATGGTCGAGCAGTACTGGCCCTGCATCGACAGCCCGAGCGCGGGAGGCATCCCCGACCGGGATGACCCTGTCGACGGCTGGCAGGTCATGCCGGCGGTGCCCGACGCAGCGCTGCTCGAGAGCGTCATCGCGCTCAAGTTCGTCGTCGACCTGACAGTCGGCGTCGCCGAGGCCGACCAGGGCCTCCTGCCGGGCGAGGACATCTCCATCGTGTACCGCTCGGAGACCGCGCGCGAGCCGGTGCTGCGCGAGACCGACGCGAACCTCGACCGCGACTCGATCGCCTACAACTCGATCGCCGGTGCCGCCCGCGGCCGCGACGGCGACAACGACCTCCCATACCGCTTCGTGACCGAGCCGCGCAAGGTCGGCGTCGCTCTCGCGACGGGTGCTCTCGACCTCGCGAAGATCGTCGAGGGAGAAGGAGCCTCGTTCGCGCCAGGCTCGGTGCCGATCGATGTCGCCTGCTCGGTCGGCGGCGAGCCCATCTCGCTGCTCGACAGCGCTGGTGACGACCGCTCGCCCTTCACGATCACGAGCAACGCGGCGGCCGAGCGCATCCTCGGTATCCCGCTGTATGCCGAGTGCGGCATCAGCGAGGCGGGCACGACGGGGGCCACCTCGATCACGACGCTGCCGTCGACGGTCACCGTGCGGGCACTCGACTACAGCCCCTCCACGGTCTTCAACCCGCGCCCCGCCTTCGCCGAGCGCCCCGCGATCCAGCTGAGCGAAGTCACCAACACCTACGACCTCGCCGGGCTGACGATCTCCAAGTCGGTGGACATGAACGGGGCGGTCAACGCGGCTGGCGACCCGATCATGCAGACCAGCTTCACCTTCTCGATCGCCTGCACGTTCGACACCGGGTCGGGCGCGCAGCCGATCGCGGTCTCGCCGTCCACCTTCACACTCAACGACGGCGGCTCCCGCAGCTACACGGGGCTGCCGGCCGGCGCGGTCTGCACAGTGACCGAGACCCAGTCGCGCGGTGCCACGGTCACGAAGGTCATCACGACGGGCGGAGCGGCCGCGGCGCCGACCTCCGGCACCTCGGCCATCGTGACCCTGGCGCCCAACGACGGCGCGGGCGAGCCGACCAACGCGGTCGACTACACCAACAGCATCGCCGTGGGCTCGCTCACCGTGACCAAGGCGATCACGGGAGCCGGCGCGACCGACCCCTACGACTTCGGCGACGGCACCTTCACCGTTCTCGTCAACTGCACGCGCACCGCGTCGACGATCGCGCCCGCCACGCAGCCGCCGGGGGCGAGTGCCACGGCGGTTTGGTACGGCACGCTCACCTTCAGCGCGTCGACTCAGCTCAGTCAGACCATCGACAACATCCCCGCGGGGTCGACGTGCGCCATCACGGAGCAGCAGAGCGCGGGCGCCACGCAGGTGACGAACCCGAGCAACGTGACGATCTCGGGCAACAGCACGGTGAGCCGCACGGTCACCAACCGCTACGACCTCGCCTCCGTCACCGTGGGCAAGACGGTTCTCACCGACGCCGTCGATGAGAACGACGACCCGGTGTACCCGGCCGATCCCTTCGCCTTCGCGGTCTCCTGCACCTTCCAGGGCGACGCGGTGCTCGCCGACGGCTTCGCCGCCGCACCCATGACGTTCGCGCTGCGCCACGACGAGACGCGCACACTCACGGGTCTACCCGCGGGCGCCTCGTGCACGGTCTCCGAGACGGAAGACCAAGAAGCGGACTCGACGTCGATCGCTCGCACGGTGGGAGGCTCCTCGACCTCGATCGACGGCACGTCGACCACGATCGCCTCTCTCGCCGCCAATGGCACGAGCCCGGTGACCCGCAACACGGTGCAGTTCACCAACCGCTACGGCGTGACGAGCTTCACGATCGCCAAGGACGTCATCGGAGGGGGCGTCGGGCAGTTCGCCCCCGAGTCCGTGACGGCGAACGTCGTCTGCACGAGCCCGCTCGTCGGTGAGTCGTTCAACGGCGACGTCACGGTGCTCGCCGACGGCTTCGTCACGATCGAGAACCTCGCCGACGGCTCGACCTGCGCGGTGTTCGAGCGCGACCCGCTCGCGACGGGCGCCGATGCGCACCGCATCGTCGACGACGAGGGAACAGTCATCGACGGCACCGGCATCGTCGTGACATCCGGCGCGCCCGCGTCGGTGACCCTCGAGAACTACTACCTGACCGGCTCGGTGGAGATCTCCAAGACCGTGCTCGGGGCGGGAGCCGCGTACGGCGACGGCCCCTTCGAGGTGACGCTGGCGTGCGTGCGCGACGGCGTCGACGTGACGATCGCGGGCGGAGCGACGCGCACTCTCGCCTCTGGCGGTACCGCGAGCTACACGCTTCTGCCGTCTGGTGCCGCGTGCACCCTCACCGAGAGCGACCCGGCCGGCGCGACCTCGAGTCGCATCCTCGATGCGGAGGGCGGTGAGCTGACCACGGACGTGGCCACCGGCCACACGTTCACCGTCGTGGTCGACGACTCCGAGCTCGTCGACGACCAGGTGCAGCCGGCTCTCGAGGTCGAGAACACGTTCGAGCTCGCGAGCCTCGCCGTCACCAAGACCGTCTCGAGCGACGCTGTCGACGCTGCGGGCGCAGCCATCGACTACGGGCCCTTCCCCGTCGCCGTCGCGTGCACCTTCGAGGGCGACGCCGTCTACGGCACGGGCTACGACGCGGAGACGCCGATGCAGCGCAGCCTCGCCGACGGTGAGACATGGTCGCTGAGCGGCCTGCCCGATGGGGCCCGGTGCACGATCACCGAGACCGACACGATGGACGCGGCGCAGACGCGCGTCGTGACCGTCGTGGACGGCGGGGGGTCCTCGACGATCGTCGCCGATGCCGCGGTCGTCACCCTCGGAACGAGCACGACCGCAGAGATCGAGAACGACTACACCGTCGGCTCGATCGAGCTCGCCAAGTCGGTGGTCGGCGCGGGCGCCGACGAATGGGCGGACGCTCCTGTCGAGATCGACGTGACCTGCGAGCTCGACGACAGCACCGGTCTGCGCACGGTCTTCACCGATACGTTCACGTTCGCGCGCGGCGACGAGCCCGTGACGATCGAGAACCTCGCCACGGGTGCCGTGTGCACCGTGACGGAGACTGCCACGGGCGGAGCCTCCTCCACGACCGTGACTCTCGCGGGTGCCTCGATCGACGGCTCGATCGTCGACGGCGTCACGGCGGACGTCACGATCGGGAACGAGCCCATCGACGTCACGGTCACCAACACCTTCGCCCTCGGCGAGGTCGAGGTCGAGAAGGAGCGCGTGGGGGCGGGTGCTGCGACGTGGGGCGCCGGGCCGTTCGAGGTCGAGCTCACGTGCCTTCGTGACGTCAACGGGATCGAGCAGCAGCTCGAGATCCCTGGCGGAGCACTGCGCGAACTCACCTCCGACGGCTTCTACCGTGCGACCTACGAGGGTCTTCCCCTCGACGCCGACTGCTCGCTCGTCGAGACGCGCGCGGCGGGCGCGACGAGCACGAGCATCGATGTCGATGAGGTCACCGTCTCCGCCGAGCCGGTCGGCTTCACGGTGACCAACACCTTCGACGTGGGGGGCGTCGTCGTGGAGAAGACTTTCGCGGGCGACGGCACCGGCACGTTCGTGCGGGGATCCTTCGAGGCGAGCCTTGCCTGCACGCTGCCGATCGATGGCGTCGTCACCGCCCTGGAGATCCCGGGAGGTGCGGCGCGCGAGCTCACCGAGCTCAACGGTTACCGCAACAGCTGGGAGCAGATCCCGGCGGGCGCCGACTGCACGGTGACGGAGACCCGCACGGGCGGTGCCACGCGCACCGACGCGACGGCGAGCGAGTTCGTCGTGGTCGCCGACGAGGATCACACCGTGGGACTCGAGAACACCTTCCTGCTCGCGGCCTTCTCGGTCACGAAGGACGTCACGGGCCCCTTCGCGAGCGAGGCCACTGACGCCACGTTCGTCATCGAGACCTCGTGCCTGTGGGACCGCGACGGTGAGCTGGTGCCCCTGTTGCCGGGCGACTGGATGGACGAGGAGAGGCTCCCAGACGAGGGCACCCGGGAGGGCGCGACCGACGAAGGCGGGGAGTCGGATGAGAGCGAGCCGGAGCCGGAGCGCCCGACGAGCATGGTGTCGCAGATCCGCGACGGCACGACCGTGATGTTCGAGAACCTGCCGGCGAACGCCGTCTGCTCGATCTCGGAGGTGGACAGCGGCGGAGCCACCGCCCAGGTCGTGTGGCTCGATGGCGCCATGCAGCTCGGTGATCTCACTCTCGCCGACGGGCTCAACGACTCGACGCTCTCCAACGTCTTCCTCACGACGCTCGCCCTCACGGGTGTCGAACTCGCCGCGTGGATCGCGCTGGTCATCGCGCTGCTGCTCGCGGGAGCAACCCTCGTCGTGATCAGTCGGCGCCGCGCTCACGCCTCCTAGCGAAACGGCGCCGCTCCCCACGAGGGGGAGCGGCGCCGCCGTGAAGGAGCTGCCGGGTCAGAAGAACCGGATCAGGGCTGCCGGGTCAGCGCCCGCGGCGCTGGCCGCCGGTGCTGTTGGAGCGGACGACCTGGCCGACGCGGATTCCGCCGCCGGTGCTGCCGGGAGAGGATGCCCGGCGCGAGCCCTGGCGCGCACGAGGTGCTGCCGGCGCATCGCTGTGGCGCGGTGCCGCGGCGCGAGCCGGGGCGGCGTCGCCGCGCGTGCGTCCGGCGTCCGTCGATCGTCCGCCGTCGGCGCGAGCCGCGCCGTCACGATCGGAGGCGTTTCGGCCGGAGCCGCCGCGACGCGATCCGCCGCGCTGGCCGCCGCGGCCTGCGCCGCCGCCGTCACCGTCGCGACCGGCGCGCTTGCGCTGAGCGTTGGCGCCCTGCGAGCGGCCCCCACCCTGCACGGGCGGGCGCAGCACGGAGGGGAGGTCGGCGAAGGCGACGGGAGCCGCGACCTCGCCGGTGAGGCGCGTGACGGCCTCCGAGCTCGCGGTGACCTGCTGCGGCTGCACCTGGATGGCGGCCTTGCGCAGCAGCATCGCGGTGTCGCGGCGCTGCTCGGGCAGCACGAGGGTGACGACGTCGCCCGCGGCGCCCGCGCGAGCGGTGCGGCCTGAGCGGTGCAGGTACGCCTTGTGCTCCATGGGCGGATCGACGTGGATGACGAGCTCGATGTCGTCGACGTGCACGCCGCGCGCGGCGACGTCGGTGGCGACGAGCACGCGCACGCTGCCGTCGCCGAAGGCGGCGAGGTTGCGGTCGCGCGCGGGCTGCGAGAGGTTGCCGTGCAGGTCGACGGCGGGGATGCCGTCGGCCGTGAGCTGCTTGGCGAGCTTCTTGGCCTGGTGCTTGGTGCGCATGAAGAGGATGCGTCGACCGGAGCCCGAGGCGAGCGTCGAGACGAGGCGCTTCTTCTCGTCGACGCCGGAGACCTCGAAGACGTGGTGGGTCATCGCCGCGACGGGCGAGTTGGCCTCGTCGACCGAGTGGGTCGAGGGGTTGTGGAGGAACTGCTTCACGAGCTTGTCCACGCCGTTGTCGAGGGTCGCGCTGAAGAGCAGGCGCTGGCCGTCGGTCGGGGTCGACTTCATGATGCGCGTGACGCCGGGCAGGAACCCGAGGTCGGCCATGTGATCGGCCTCGTCGAGCACGGTGATCTCGACGGCGTCGAGGGTCACGAGGCGCTGCTTCATGAGGTCCTCGAGGCGGCCGGGGCACGCGACGATGATGTCGACGCCTGCGTTCAGCGCCTGCACCTGGCGGTGCTGCGAGACGCCGCCGAAGATCGTCGTCGTCGTGAGGCCGTAGGCCTTCGCGAGCGGCTCGAGCACGGCGTTGATCTGCGTGGCGAGCTCGCGCGTCGGCGCGAGCACCATGCCGAGCGGTGCGCCCTTGCGGCGCGGGCCGCCCGCGAGCCGCGTGCCGAGGCGCGCGACCATGGGGATCGAGAAGGCGAGCGTCTTGCCCGAGCCGGTCTTGCCGCGGCCGAGCACGTCGCGCCCGGCGAGGGTGTCGGGCAGGGTGTCGACCTGAATGGGGAAGGCCTCGGTCTTGCCCTGTGCTTCGAGCACCTCGACGAGGGGGTATGGCACGCCGAGCGTGCGGAAGGTGGTGGTCATGGTTGGTGCCTTTCAGTGTTCCACCCCACCAGATCTGGCGCACAAGGGCGCTTGCCTGGGGCGACAGTCACACTTCGCGGCGAATCTGACGGGGTTTCCGTCACACTGCGCGCAGCGTTGATGTCCGTGCAGAGCACGAGGGTGATGGTTGGCGACGGCGGCGATGGCCGCAATCAGTTCGCCGTGAGAAAGTATCGATTCGCTGCGCGCGAGTCAGTGCGCGATGTGCGAGAAGAGGAAGCGTTCTACGACGCTGGGAGCCCATCGATGGGCTGTCCAATACGTCAACCGTAGCAGGTCGCCTTCAGGATGAGTCCAGGAGGGTGTCAGAGCGTGAGGCGGCCGTTGCCGTAGCGCTCGCCGACGGGGATCTCGATGTCGACGACATTGCCGGCTGGAGCGAGCGGGCAGGCCCATGCCTCGTCGTAGGCGCACGACGGGTTGTAGGCGAAGTTGAGGTCGAGCACGAGCGACCACGGCGCCCGGCCTCCGCCGAGATCGGCGCCCTTGACGGTGTCGAGCAGGTAGCGCCCACCGCCGTAGGTGCCGCCGGGCACGCGCGAGAGGGCGTCGCGCACGGGAACGAAGATGCCGCCGCCGTACGACGCGAGCCGCCAGACGTCGAGCGAGCCGACGCCGGGCACCTCGACGAGCCCGAGCCGCTCGAACGGCACGACTCCATCGGTGCCGGTCTCGACGTCGAGGCGCCGTGGCTCAGCATCCTGAATCACGCACTCGAATCGCCACGCGGGGTCGTAAGGCTTCACGCGCAGCCCGGTGAACGCCTCGCGATCGGCGGGCAGCAGGGGCGAAGCGGGGTGATGGGCGAAGAGCTCGTCCCGCGCGCGCCGCCAGTGGTCGTGCGCCGCGGGCAGGTCGGTCGCCTCCCGCACCTCGGCGTAGAGCGCCGTGATGCGGCGACGCCAGTCGGCGACGGCCAGGGCGCTCACGGCTCGGTCGGGGGTGGCGCCGGCGGGCGCGGATGCTGCGCTCACGACCTGCCGCCCGCCTAGGCCGCCGGGCCGAACTGCACCGCCCACCCGGGCGCGAGCCGCCGCAGCTGCTGCGCCCGCAGCTGCCAGAAGACCCAGAACCCGAACCAGACGACGGGCGTCAGCACGCCAGCGCCGACGTCGAGGGCGTCGCGAAACCGCGTGCGAGAATCCGGCGCGGCGGGGTCGGGGCTGATCGCCATGCGGTGGTGCCAGCGCGAGACGATGCTCATCGCGCCCGTCAGCGGCCCACCCTCGTCGTGCACGATGCGGGTCCCGTCGGCCCGGGTCTCGTCGCGCAGCGCGATGAGCTGGGTTCCCATCGGCAGCAGCCCGAGCATGCGCAGCCGCACGCGGTGCTCGGTGTCGGCCCAGCGGTCGGGAAATCCGTCCGCCTCGAGGGACTGCGCCGCCGTGATCGGTCCCGAGACCGCCTGGAAGACCGCGGGCGAGTGCACGGCCTCCCACGCCGCGTCGGGCGGGCAGTCGAGCAGCAGGTTCAGTCGCACACGCATGAGCCCAGTGTGCGGCACCTCGCTACGATCGACCTGTGACCACCGCATTCGACGCCGCCCCTGAAGCTCAGGAGCGCTACCAGGTCCGCCTCGATGTCGGTCTCGACGGCGCTCGCCGCATCGGCGAGTCTGCGCACCTGCTCGTCTGGTGCGACGGGCTCGTGGGCGAGGCGTGCCCCGTGGATGCTCTGCCTCCCCGCCTCGAGATCATCGACGCCACTCTGGGCTCCGTCGGCGACATCGCTCGGCGCCTGCTCGCGCTGCAGGCAGAGCGCGGAGAGCGCACGATGGTCGCCGTCGTCGCGGCAGGCTCGCCCGTCGAGGCGCCGGAGGGTCTCGCGGTCGAAGACCTCCTCCTCGCCGGCGCCGTCGTCGAGGCGCTCGGCGCCGTCGGCATCGACGCGACGAGCCCCGAGGCGGCTGCCGCCTCCGCCGCCTACGCGGGGTTGCGCGGTGCCGTCGGCCACATGCTGAGCGCCTCGGTGAGCGGTCGAGCGCTCGCGAGCGAGGCCGGGCCTGAGGCGGTCGCGGCCGCTCGGGAGCGCCTCGAGAGCGGCGAGCTGCGCATCCTGCGGGAATTCAGCCTGCCCGCCTAGCGTTCCTGCCCATGGAGCGTGCCGCTTCCCGGCGCGTGATCCGACACTGAGGGAGGACACCATGAAGGCACACATCAACGGCACCGTGATCGCCGAAGCGCCGCAGGACGAGCTTCTCAAGATCGAGGGCAACTGGTACTTCCCGCCGTCGAGCGTCAAGAGCGAGTTCCTCGAGAAGAGCCCCACGCCGTACCACTGCCCGTGGAAGGGCGACACCCAGTACTTCACGGTCGTCGTCGACGGTGAGAAGTACCAGGACCGCGCGTGGAGCTACCCCACGCCCATGCCGACGGCGTTCGAGCGCGTGGGTGCCGACTTCAGTGGCTACGTCGCCTTCTGGAAGGACGTGCAGGTCAGCGAGTGATCGCGCGCCACTGAATGAGGTGGGCGCGGTCGAACCCGCGCCCGCAGCGCCCGCACGCCAGATCGCGAGTGGGTCGGCGGAAGCGCACGAACTCGTGGCCGGCCGGGCAGTGCCCGCGCCAGCGAGCGCGATCCTCGGCGATGGGCTGGTCGTGGGTGCGGCCGCCGACGTAGCCGAGCTCGGCAGCGATGCGCTTCCACTCCGGTCCGTGCCCTGCCTTCGGCCCGGCGAGGGCGTGCGCCACCTCGTGCAGGAGGGTCTGATGCACGACGTCGTCCTCGGCCCGCTCGGCGAGGTGGCGTGAGACGGTGATGCGCTTCTTCGCGAAGTCGCAGAGCCCGGCACGCCGTGCCGCCCGGTCGAAGGCGAAGCTCCAGGAGCCGTCGAGGTGCAGTCGAATCAGGGCCTCCGCCCACACGCGCACTCGCTCCAACTCGCTCACGCCCTCGATGGTAGGCGGCCCGCCCGACGGTCGGCGCCCGCGGCGCCCGCGGCACCGGCGCTGTGGACTCAGTCGTCGCGGGGGAGGAGCGGCACCGAGTAGAGGTGGTCGTCACCGGGGAGGGGCGAGCCGCGCCCGTCGGTGTTGTTGGTGAGGAACCAGAGGGATCCGTCGGGCCCGGCCAGAGCATCCCTCAGTCGTCCGTACTCGCCTGCGTAGACGGCCGTGCTCTCGCTCGGGCGATCGAGGTCGACAAGCCACAGTCGCTGCCCCCGCAGGGAGGCGAGCACGAGGGTCTCGCCCACGATGCCGAGGCCGCTCGGGCTCGCCTCGCTCGTCGACCACTGCTGCACGGGGTCGACGAAGCCGGCTCCGCCGCCCTCGCCCTCGACCTCGGGCCAGCCGTAGTTGGCTCCCGGCTCGATGCGGTTGAGCTCGTCCCAGGTGTTCTGCCCGAACTCGGCGGCCCACAGCTGACCGCTCGCGTCGATGGCGAGGCCCTGCGGGTTGCGGTGCCCGAGCGAGTAGACGTACGAGCCCGGCGTCGGGTTGTCGTCGGGCACGGCCCCGTCGGGGGTGAGGCGCAGAATCTTGCCGGCGAGGGAGTCGGCGTCTTGCGCGAGACCGGGCTGGCTCGCATCCCCGGTCGTCGCGTAGAGCATCCCGTCCGGGCCGACGGCGAGGCGGCCGCCATTGTGGGTGCGTGATCTCGGGATGCCCGTGAGCACGTCCTCGCTCGCTCCGAGTTCGTACCCGCCGGGCTCGCCGAGCAGCTCGAACCGCACGATGCGGTTGTCGGAGCCGCTCGTGAAATAGGTGTAGAGGTACGGCGTGCCCGCGTCGTGGGCGGCGAGGCCGAGCAGCCCGCCCTCCCCGCCGGGGACGACTCCCGGCACCGTGCCGACGACGCGTACGTCGCCGCTCGGGGTGTGCTCGAGCACCCGCGCCGTGTCGCGCTCGCTCACGAGCGTCGACCCCACGGGCAGCGGTACGACCGACCACGGCGCGGAGAGGCCGGAGATCACCGTGTCGGGCTCTGCCGCGGGGCGCAGGGGACCGCGCTCGTCGGTGCCGCTGCTCCCGGTGCCGCCGAGCTCACCGGTCGGGGTCGGCACAGGCTGGCCGCTCGGCACGGGCAGGAACTCCGGGCCTGAGGGGGCGCAGCCAGTGAGGAGGAGAAGTGTCGCCGCACAGATCGCGGTCGGTGTTGTGCGCCGTCCCATGCGCGTCCTCCCCAGCCTCCGGTATCCCCAGACTGCAGGGCGCGGCTGGGCGCACGGTGTGCGCCGTCTGCGCAGGCGTGTACGCTCGCCACGACACGTGAGGGGAGGTCATGATGACTCTGTACGAACGGTTGGGCGGCGCCGCCGCCGTCGAGCAGCTCGTCGACGAGCTCTCCCGGCGCCTGCTCGACGACCCTCGGCTCGGGCCGGCCTTCGCCGAGCTCAACCTCGACATCCTCCAGCAGCACCGCGCGGCCTACCTCACGGTCATCCTCGACGGCCCCGAGGAGTACGAGGGCCGCAGCATGCGCGAGGCGCACCAGCCCCTCGGCCTGACCGCTGACGACATGGATGCCTTCCTCGTCGTGCTGCGCGGCGTGCTCGAGGACGCGGCCGTCGACGGCTCCGATGCGAGCGCTGTCGTGCGCGCGATCGAGAGACTGCGACCTGCGATCGTCGCGGCCGACCCACCGCGACCCTGACCGCTCAGTCCCTCGCCAGGGTTCCGCGCGCGGCGAGGTGCATTCATCGCCGTGCGCTGAAGAGACCGCTCGAGGGCGCGGGGGAGGCGACGGCGGTGGCGTCGGTCGTGATCGGTGCTCCCGCGACCCAGGCGGTCAGGTCCTTCCCGCTCGTGACCGTGGCCGGATGCGGGCCGCGAGCCATGAGGCGGGGCATCCAGTCGAGCGGCAGCGAGTCGGCTCCCGCCGCCATGACGACGTTGCCGAACCGGCGACTCTTGAGCACACCCGTCTCGGCGAGGATCGCGACCTCGGCGAAGACGTACTGCAGCGTGGCGGCCTGACTGCGGGCGAAGGCGAGGCCGGGGCCGTCGGCGATGTTGACCGCGACGATGCCTCCGGGCGCGAGGAAGGCGCGCAGCTCCTCGTAGAACTCGACGCTCGTGACGTGGGCGGGAATGCGCGCACCGCTGAACACGTCGACCACGACGATGTCGACCGCGCCGCGCAGAGCCGTCGGCAGGCGCGCGAGCGTCGCTCGAGCATCCCCGTAGCGCAGCCGGATGCCCGACTGGCGGGGCAGAGGAAGGTGCTCGCGCACGAAAGCCACGAGCTCCTCGTCGAGTTCGATGACCTGCTGGCGAGATCCAGGGCGCGTGGTGTGGACGTAGCGGGGCAGAGTGAGCGCACCCGCCCCGAGATGCACGGCGGTGAGCGGCGCCCCAGGGTCGCCCCACTCGTCGATGACATGGCCGATGCGCTGCACGTACTCGAAGAACAGGCGGCTCGGGTCATCGAGGTCGACGTGCGATTGCGGTGTGCCGTCCACGACGAGCTGGTAGCTTCCGGCGTCCCACCGGTCCGGCTCGATGCGCGCGAGAAGGCCGCTCGGCAGCCGCGTCTCGACTGCCCCCGTCTCGCGTGCGCTCGTCATGCTCGCAAGCGTGGCACATCCCCGTTGCGCTCGCCCAGCGACGGAAGCCGAGGAATGTTCCGGCGCTTATAGCGCAGGGTTCGCATCTGGTCAAGGAATGGGACTGGACACAGCGGGCAGGGGGCATCTAGTATTGAGGTTTGCGCTCACCGTGTCTTTCAGCCGTCATATGGCGGATGGCTGAGGTGCCCCGAGTATAGCGGCGGGGCGGATCTCATTCTTCGCAGATCCCCACGAATCGTGGCGCGTTCACTCGACCGAAAATCATCTGTCATCGCCCGACAGGACTTGGGGCCTCTTCGAGGGGTCCACGGAGGTTAGATCCTTGGCTGCTGCGCGCACTGCACGCTCGAACAACTCTCCCAAGAACGGCCGCACCGCCTCGCGGCTGTCATTCGCCAAGGTCAGCGACACGCTGACCGTTCCCGATCTGCTGGCACTGCAGACCGAGAGCTTCGACTGGCTCGTCGGCTCCGACGCCTGGAAGACCCGCCTCGCCGAGGCCGAGGCCGCCGGTCGCACCGATGTGCCCGCCCGCAGCGGGCTCGAGGAGATCTTCGAGGAGATCTCCCCCATCGAGGACCTCGGCGAGACCATGCAGCTCTCGTTCACGAACCCCTACCTCGAAGAGCAGAAGTACTCGATCGACGAGTGCAAGGAGCGCGGCAAGACCTACGCGGCCCCGCTCTACGTCGAGGCCGAGTTCATGAACCACATGACCGGTGAGATCAAGACCCAGACCGTGTTCATGGGCGACTTCCCGCTCATGACCGAGAAGGGCACGTTCATCATCAACGGCACGGAGCGCGTCGTCGTGTCGCAGCTCGTGCGCAGCCCCGGTGTCTACTTCGAGCGCGCGCTCGACAAGGTCACCGACAAGGACGTCTACACGGCGCGCATCATCCCGTCGCGCGGTGCGTGGCTTGAGTTCGAGGTCGACAAGCGCGACCAGGTCGGTGTGCGCATCGACCGCAAGCGCAAGCAGTCGGTCACGGTCTTCCTCAAGGCCCTCGGCCTCACGACCGAGGAGATCCGCGAGCACTTCGCCGGCTTCGACTCGATCGAGCAGACCCTCGAGAAGGATGCCGTCCTCACGAAGGAAGAGGCGCTCAAGGACATCTACCGCAAGCTGCGCCCGGGCGAGCAGGTCGCCGCCGAGGCCGCACGCGCGCTCCTCGACAACTTCTACTTCAACCCCAAGCGCTACGACCTCGCGAAGGTCGGTCGCTACAAGATCAACCGCAAGCTCGGTGTCGAGGCTCCTCTCGCCGACTCGGTGCTGAGCGTCGACGACATCGTCGCGACCATCAAGTACATGGTGTCGCTGCACGAGGGCCGTGAGACGATCGCGGGCCGCCGCAGCGGCAAGCCCGTCGACCTCCGGCTCGACGTGGACGACATCGACCACTTCGGCAACCGTCGCATCCGCGCTGTCGGCGAGCTCATCCAGAACCAGGTGCGCACGGGCCTGAGCCGCATGGAGCGCGTCGTGCGCGAGCGCATGACGACGCAGGACATCGAGGCGATCACGCCGCAGACGCTCATCAACGTGCGCCCCGTCGTGGCCGCGATCAAGGAGTTCTTCGGCACCTCGCAGCTCAGCCAGTTCATGGACCAGAACAACCCGCTGGCGGGCCTCACCCACAAGCGCCGCCTGTCGGCGCTCGGCCCGGGAGGTCTCTCGCGTGAGCGCGCCGGTGTCGAGGTGCGCGACGTGCACCCCAGCCACTACGGCCGCATGTGCCCCATCGAGACGCCGGAAGGCCCGAACATCGGCCTCATCGGCTCCCTCGCCTCGTTCGCCCGCATCAACGCGTTCGGCTTCATCGAGACGCCCTACCGCCGGGTCGACAAGGCCAAGGGCAAGGTCACCGCGACGATCGACTACCTGACCGCGAGCGACGAGGACGACTTCGTCGTCGCCCAGGCCGGTGCCCCTCTCAACAGCGACGGCTCCTTCGCCGACGACCGCGTCCTCGTGCGCAAGAAGGGCGGCGAGGTCGAGCTCGTGCCCGCGAGCACCGTCGACTACATGGACGTGTCGCCCCGCCAGATGGTGTCGGTCGCGACCTCGCTCATCCCCTTCCTCGAGCACGACGACGCGAACCGCGCCCTCATGGGTGCCAACATGCAGCGTCAGGCCGTGCCGCTGCTGCGCTCCGAGTCGCCGCTCGTCGGCACCGGCATGGAGAGCTACGCCGCGGTCGACGCCGGTGACGTCATCACGGCGACCGGTGCGGGAGTCGTCAGCGAGGTCTCGGCCGATGCCGTGACCGTGCAGCTCGACGAGGGCGGAACGCAGGAGTACTACCTGCGCAAGTTCGACCGCTCCAACCAGGGCACGAACTACAACCACCGCGTCGTCGTCAACGCCGGCGACCGGGTCGAGGTCGGCGAGGTCATCGCCGACGGGCCCGCGACCGAGAACGGCGAGCTCGCGCTCGGCAAGAACCTCCTCGTGGCGTTCATGTCGTGGGAGGGCTACAACTTCGAGGACGCCATCATCCTCAGCCAGAACCTCGTGAAGGACGACACCCTCTCCTCGATCCACATCGAGGAGTACGAGGTCGATGCTCGCGACACGAAGCTCGGCAAGGAGGAGATCACGCGCGACCTGCCGAACGTGAGCCCCGAGCTGCTCGCCGACCTCGACGAGCGCGGCATCATCCGCATCGGTGCCGAGGTGGCGCCCGGCGACATCCTCGTCGGCAAGGTCACGCCGAAGGGCGAGACCGAGCTCAGTGCCGAGGAGCGCCTGCTGCGCGCGATCTTCAACGAGAAGTCGCGCGAGGTGCGCGACACCTCGCTCAAGGTTCCCCACGGCGAGCAGGGCACGGTCATCGGCGTCAAGGTGTTCGACGCCGAGGAGGGCGACGACGAGCTCGGCTCGGGCGTCAACCAGCGCGTCGTCGTGTTCATCGCTCAGAAGCGCAAGATCTCCGAGGGCGACAAGCTCTCCGGCCGCCACGGCAACAAGGGCGTCATCTCGAAGATCCTCCCCGTCGAGGACATGCCGTTCCTCGAGGACGGCACGCCGGTCGACATCGTGCTCAACCCGCTCGGCGTCCCCGGCCGCATGAACTTCGGCCAGGTGCTCGAGATCCACATGGGCTGGGCGGCATCGCGCGGCTGGAAGATCGAAGGAAGCCCGAACTGGGCCGAGGGAGTTCCCGCAAACGCGCGCGAGGCGGCCCCCGGCACCAAGATCGCCACACCGGTGTTCGACGGTGCGCGCGAGGACGAGATCGCGGGTCTTCTCGACTCGACGCTCCCGAACCGCGACGGCGTGCGCATGATCGACTCCTCGGGCAAGGCGCGGCTGTTCGACGGCCGCTCCGGCGAGCCGTTCCCTGACCCGATCTCGGTCGGCTACATGTACATCCTCAAGCTGCACCACCTCATCGACGACAAGATCCACGCGCGCTCGACGGGCCCGTACTCGATGATCACGCAGCAGCCGCTGGGTGGTAAGGCGCAGTTCGGTGGCCAGCGCTTCGGCGAGATGGAGGTCTGGGCTCTCGAGGCCTACGGCGCGGCGTACGCGCTGCAGGAGATCCTCACCATCAAGTCCGACGACATCCTGGGCCGCGTGAAGGTGTACGAGTCCATCGTCAAGGGCGAGAACATCCAGGAGCCGGGCATTCCCGAGAGCTTCAAGGTGCTCATCAAGGAGATGCAGTCGCTGTGCTTGAACGTCGAGGTCCTCTCGGCCGACGGCACCGCGGTGAGCCTCAAGGACACCGATGACGAGGTCTACCGCGCCGCGGAAGAGCTCGGCATCAACATCTCCAGCCGCTTCGAGTCGTCGACGATCGACGAGATCTAAGCCGCTCTCGCCCCACGAGTATCTGACGACGTTTAGAGAAGAGAAGAAACGTGCTCGACGCAACAACTTTCGACTACCTCCAGATCGGCCTGGCTACCGCCGAGAACATCCGCAAGTGGTCGCACGGCGAGGTCAAGAAGCCGGAGACCATCAACTACCGCACGCTCAAGCCTGAGAAGGACGGCCTGTTCGGCGAGCAGATCTTCGGCCCCTCGCGCGACTGGGAGTGCTCGTGCGGCAAGTACAAGCGGGTGCGCTTCAAGGGCATCGTGTGCGAGCGCTGCGGCGTCGAGGTCACGAAGTCCTCGGTGCGCCGCGAGCGCATGGGCCACATCGAGCTCGCCGCTCCGGTCACGCACATTTGGTACTTCAAGGGTGTGCCGAGCCGCCTCGGCTACCTGCTCGACATGGCGCCGAAGGACCTCGAGAAGGTCATCTACTTCGCCGCCTACATGGTCATCTCGGTCGACGAGGAAGGTCGCCACGCCGACCTCCCCGGGCTCGAGAACGAGCTGCGCCTCGAGATCAAGACCCTCGAGGACCAGCGCGACAGCGGCATCGCCTCGCGCATGCAGAAGCTCGAGACCGAGCTCGCCGAGCTCGAGGCCGAGGGCGCCAAGGCCGATCAGAAGCGCAAGACCAAGGACGCCGGTGAGAAGGAGATGGCGCAGCTGCGCAAGTCCTTCGACGAGCAGATCGGTCAGCTCGAGCGAGTGTGGGAGGACTTCCGCACCCTCAAGGTGGGCGACCTCAAGCCGGAAGACGCCGTATTCCAGGAGCTGCAGGACCGCTTCGGTCTGTACTTCGAGGCCTACATGGGCGCCGAGGCGATCCAGAAGCGCCTCGAGGCCTTCGACCTGGCGACCGAGAGCGAGCAGCTCCACGAGCAGATCGCGGCTGGCAAGGGTCAGAAGAAGATTCGTGCGATCAAGCGCCTCAAGGTCGTCAACTCGTTCCTGCAGACGGGCAATTCGCCCGCCGCGATGGTGCTCGACGTCGTCCCGGTCATCCCGCCGGAGCTGCGCCCGATGGTGCAGCTCGACGGTGGACGCTTCGCGACGAGCGACCTCAACGACCTGTACCGGCGTGTGATCAACCGCAACAACCGCCTGCGCCGCCTTCTCGACCTCGGAGCACCCGAGATCATCGTGAACAACGAGAAGCGCATGCTGCAGGAGGCCGTGGACGCGCTGTTCGACAACGGTCGTCGCGGCCGGCCCGTCACGGGCACCGGAAACCGCGCGCTCAAGTCGCTCAGCGACATGCTCAAGGGCAAGCAGGGTCGGTTCCGCCAGAACCTGCTCGGCAAGCGCGTCGACTACTCGGGCCGCTCGGTCATCGTCGTCGGCCCGCAGCTGAAGCTGCACCAGTGCGGCCTGCCGAAGATCATGGCGCTCGAGCTCTTCAAGCCGTTCGTCATCAAGCGCCTCATCGATCTGGGCCACGCTCAGAACATCAAGAGCGCCAAGCGCATGGTCGAGCGCTCGCGGCCGCAGGTGTGGGAGGTGCTCGAGGAGATCATCCGCGAGCGCCCCGTGCTCCTCAACCGCGCGCCCACGCTGCACCGTCTGGGCATCCAGGCGTTCGAGCCTCAGCTCATCGAGGGCAAGGCGATCCAGCTGCACCCGCTCGTGTGCGCGGCGTTCAACGCCGACTTCGACGGTGACCAGATGGCCGTGCACCTCCCGCTGTCGGTCGAGGCCCAGGCCGAGGCGCGCATCCTCATGCTCGCCTCGAACAACATCCTCAAGCCCTCCGACGGCCGCCCCGTGACGGTGCCGACGCAGGACATGATCATCGGTCTGCACCACCTCACGACCGAGCGCGAAGGCGCCGAGGGCGAGGGTCGTGCCTTCTCGACGATCCCCGAGGCGATCATGGCCATGGATCAGGGCTCGCTGCACCTCAACGCGAAGATCCGCATCCGTCTCGAGGGCCAGAAGTACGGCGGGCGCCAGCTCAAGGAGACGACGCTCGGTCGCGCCCTCTTCAACGAGCTCATGCCGGAGGACTACCCGTTCATCGCCGATGTCGCCGACAAGGGCACGATCAGCCAGATCGTCAACAACCTGGCTGAGCGCTACCCGAAGACGGTCGTCGCGGCGACGCTCGACAAGATGAAGGACGCCGGCTTCTACTGGGCGACGCGCTCGGGAGTCACGGTCGCGCTGAGCGACGTGCTCACGCCGCCGCGCAAGAAGGAGATCGTGGCGACCTACGAGGCTCGCGCCGCGAAGATCCAGGGTCAGTTCGACAAGGGTCTGACGACCGATGACGAGCGTCGCGCCGAGCTGGTCGCGCTGTGGACGGAGGCGACCAAGGAGGTCAACACCGAGATGCGCGCGAACATCCCGCTCGACAACACCATCAACCGCATGGTCACCTCCGGTGCCCGCGGTAACTGGCTGCAGGTCGGAAACATCGCCGGGATGCGCGGGCTCGTGTCGAACCCCCGTGGTGAGATCATCGCCCGTCCGATCATCAACTCGTACCGCGAGGGCCTCTCGGTGGCGGAATACTTCATCGCCACGCACGGCGCGCGCAAGGGTCTCGCCGACACGGCGCTGCGCACGGCGGACTCGGGGTACCTGACGCGTCGACTCGTCGATGTCGCGCAGGACGTCATCATCCGCGAGGAGGACTGCGGCACGTCCAAAGGCCTCGACTTCCCGATCGCCCACGAGGTGGATGGCGCCTGGGTGCGCGACGACAACGTCGAGAACCTCGTGTTCGCCCGCACCCTCGCGGCCGACGCTGTCGACGCCAAGGGCACGGTCGTGCTCGAGGCGGGATCCGATGTCGGCGACGTGCAGATCACGGCGCTCGTCGATGCGGGCGTCGCTGAGATCAAGGTGCGCTCGGTCCTGACCTGCGAGTCCGCGGTCGGGGTGTGCGCATCCTGCTACGGCCGCTCCATGGCCACGGGCACGCGCGTCGACCTGGGTGAGGCCGTGGGCATCATTGCGGCCCAGTCGATCGGCGAGCCCGGCACGCAGCTCACGATGCGCACCTTCCACACGGGTGGTTCGGCGGGAGCGGACGACATCACGCAGGGTCTGCCCCGCGTGACGGAGCTCTTCGAGGCTCGCACCCCGAAGGGCGCGAGCCCGATCGCGGAGAGCGCCGGTCGCATCACGATCGAGGAGACCGAGAAGCAGCGCCGTATCGTGCTGACGCCCGACAACGGCGACGAGCCTGTCGCGGTCGTCGTGTCGAAGCGCGTCTCGCTCCTGGTCGAGGACGGCCAGCACGTCGAGCTCGGCCACCAGTTCTTCGAGGGTCCGGTGGACCCGAAGGAGGTCCTGAGGGTCAAGGGCGTGCGTGCTGTTCAGCAGCACCTCGTCGAGGGCGTGCAGGGTGCGTACCGCTCGCAGGGTGTCCCGATCCACGACAAGCACATCGAGGTCATCGTGCGCCAGATGCTGCGCAAGGTCACCGTGGTCGACCACGGCGAGACCGAGCTGCTGCCCGGTGAGCTCGTCGACCGCTCGAAGTACAACTCCCTCAACCGGGCTGCGCTCTCCGAGTCCAAGAAGACGGCGTCCGCGCGTCAGGAGGTCATGGGTATCACGAAGGCCTCGCTGGCCACCGAGTCGTGGCTCTCGGCCGCGTCCTTCCAGGAGACGACGCGCGTGCTCACCGAGGCCGCCATGCAGGGAAAGCGCGACCCTCTGCTGGGCCTCAAGGAGAACGTCATCATCGGAAAGCTCATCCCGGCCGGTACCGGCCTGCCCGCGTACCGCAACGTGTCGGTCGAGGCGACGGAGGAGGCGAAGTCGGAGCGCTACCCGAACCGCATCTTCGCCGACGACTCGAGCTTCACCGAGGCGGACCTCTCGTTCGTCGACTTCGACTCGTTCTCGAGCGACGAGCCGACGCCCGGCACGTACAGCTAGCCAGCACGTCCAGCTAGGCGGGGCCAGGCCCCCAGCCAAGCGCTCGCGGGGCCCGCACCGAATACGGTGCGGGCCCCGCGGTGTTCGTGGGGCGAATGTTATTCCTGTGGCGAGTGTGGACTACCCCCGAACGCGGGACTATTGTCGAGCGCACGGCGTGTCGTACCGTGACCGAGAAGCAGTCCATGCATTCGGCCGGTGGCCGGGCGCGTCCAGGGGGGAGGTTCTGCTGTGGTTTCCGTCACCGAAGTGCTGATCATTCGCGGACTCGTCCCGATCGAGTCGCTCGACCAGGTGCACGACCCAGGCGACGACGAGGTGCTCGTCGGCGAGTTCGTCGAGCGCGGTCTCGTGAGCGCGGCCCAGGTCGCGTCCGCGCGAGCCGAGGTCGCCGGGCTGTCCTTCGTCGAGCTCTCCGAGTATCCGGTCGACCGCACGGCGGTCGCGATGGTCCCGGCGCAGCTGTGCCGCCGCCACCACGTATTGCCTGTCCACGCGACTGCGACGACGATCACGCTCGCGATGGTTGACCCGCGCGACGTGCTCGCCATGGACGACGTGCGAGCCCTGACGCGCATGCAGGTCGCGCCCGTCGTCGCCGAGAAGGGCGACCTCGAGGCGGCGATCAATCGCTTCCACCGCGCCGACGGCGAGCTCAGCGATCTCACGACGGCGATCGAGGAGGAGATCGCACCGACGCCCTCCGACCAGGTGGCCGTGCGCGAGGCCGACCCCGACGACGCTCCCATCGTGCGCTTCGTCAACCTCATCATCGGACAGGCGATCCAAGACCTCGCCTCCGACATCCACATCGAGCCCGGCGAGTTCGAGATGCGCGTTCGCTACCGCATCGACGGCGTGCTGCACGATGTGCAGCAGGCGCCGAAGAACATCCAGAACGGTGTCATCTCCCGGCTCAAGATCATGAGCGACATCAACATCGCCGAGCGCCGCCGGCCGCAGGACGGTCGCATGTCGGTGCAGCACGGCGGCCAGGTCATCGACCTCCGCGTCGCGACCCTGCCGACCGTGTACGGCGAGAAGGTCGTCATGCGCATCCTGGACAACAACGCGACGACGCGCGATATCGGCGATCTCGGGATGCTCGAGGGCAACCTGAGCGCCTTCCGCAACTCGTACACCAAGCCGTACGGCATGATCCTCGTCACCGGGCCGACCGGTTCGGGAAAGTCGACGACGCTCTACACGACCCTGCACGCCGTCTCCCGTCCGGAGATCAACGTCATCACGGTCGAGGACCCGGTCGAGTACCGCATGGCGGGCATCAACCAGGTGCAGGTGAACCCCAAGGCGGGTCTCACCTTCGCGAGCGCGCTGCGCAGCATCCTGCGCTCCGACCCCGACGTCGTGCTCCTGGGTGAGATCCGCGACCAGGAGACGGCGCAGATCGCCATCGAGGCCTCGCTCACGGGTCACCTCGTGCTGTCGACCCTGCACACCAACGACGCCCCCAGCGCGATCACGCGACTCATCGAGATGGACATCGAGCCCTTCCTCGTCGGCTCGGCGCTCGACTGCGTCGTCGCCCAGCGCCTCGCGCGCCGGTTGTGCGACCGCTGCAAGCAGCTGCAGGAGTACGACCTCGCGCACCTCGACCACCTCGGCTTCGGCCGCCGCGAGGAGGAGACGAGCCCGCGGTTCTACCACGCCGTCGGCTGCTCGGCCTGCTCAGGCACCGGGTATCGGGGCCGCATGGCGATCCACGAGGTGATGACCGTGACCGAAGACATCGAGCGACTCGCCGTCGCGCGCGCCTCGAGCGCCGAGATCATGAGGCTCGCGGTCTCGCAGGGCATGCTCACCCTCCGTCAGGACGGCTGGGCGAAGGTGCGTGCGGGGCTCACCTCGATCGAGGAGATCCTGCGCGTCGTCGCCTGAGCGGGCGCGGCGACACCACACACAGCCGGTATGCACCGGATCACGACGGGGGAGACAGCATGACGGAGGCCAACGGCTTCGGGGGTACGGGGGAGGGCGCCGCGGCGCCGCGCAGGGTGTGGTCGGTGACCGACGAGTCCGCAGGGCCGTTCGCCGACCACACCACTGCGCCGAGCGGTGCGCCGGTCTCGGGCCTCAGCGCACCATTCGCGCCACCCACCGCGGCCTCCGTGCACGCTATCCCTGACGTCGCGACGGGTACCCCGCACCTTCCGCCGCCCCCGCCGGTCGGGCAGCAGCCGGTCGCCGCGCCGCCTCCCGTCGGCACGCCGATGGCTCCGTCCGCTGCGCCGCCGACGACCTCGGCAGCCGCGCCACCGCTGCGCGGCCCAGGAATCGACGCCGCGCCCCCCGCGCAGCCCGCCTACGATGCGCCGCCGCCCGTCGCGGGGCTCGGCACGGCGATGCCGGGCATCCACCCTCTTCTTCTCCACGCGCTCGACGATCTCATCGCGCGCGGCGGCTCCGACCTGCACATCGCCGCGAACGCGCGCCCCATGGCGCGCATCGACGGCGAGCTCACTCCCGTCACGGGCGCGGAGATCTGGGACAAGGCGACGGTCGACGCCGTTCTCGGCAGCGTCATGAGCGATCGCCAGCGCGAGGCTTTCGACGAGCAGTGGGAGCTCGACTTCGCGATCAGCCCGCGCGGCGAGGACCGCTTCCGCACGAACTTCTACCGCGAGCGCGACTCCCTGGCCGGCGCCTTCCGCCTCATCCCCACCGAGATCAAGTCGCTCAAGCAGCTCGGCGTCCCGTCGGTCGTGGGGCGCTTCGCGACCCTGCCGCGCGGCCTCGTGCTCGTCACGGGCCCGACCGGGTCGGGAAAGTCGACGACGCTCGCCGCCCTCATCGATCTCGTCAACAAGACGCGCGCCGAGCACATCGTGACGATCGAGGACCCGATCGAGTTCGTGCATGCCAACCAGCGCGCCCTCGTCAACCAGCGCGAGGTCGGCGCCGACACGCACTCCTTCGCCGACGCCCTCAAGCGCGTGCTGCGGCAGGACCCCGACGTCATCCTCATCGGCGAGCTGCGCGACCTCGAGACCGTGTCGACGGCGCTCACGGCGGCGGAGACCGGCCACCTCGTCTTCGCGACGCTGCACACGCAGTCCGCGGCGCAGACCATCGACCGCATCATCGACGTCTTCCCTCCGCACCAGCAGGGCCAGGTGCGCTCGCAGCTCGCGCTCACGCTGCAGGGAGTGGTCTGCCAGACGCTGCTGCCCCGCGCGACCGGCAAGGGCCGCATCATCGCGACCGAGATCATGATGACTACGGGCGCGATCGCCAACCTCATCCGCGAGGGCAAGACCTACCAGATCACCTCGGCGCTGCAGGCGGGCCGTGAGGCTGGCATGCACACGATGGATCAGCACCTCGCCGACCTCGTCAACAGCCACATGGTCACCCACGAAGCCGCGCACGCCAAGATGCAGGATCCGGAGAACTTCAACCGCCTCGTCCACCGTCAGGCCACACCCATGGGTGGTGGCGGGTCGAACGCCATGGCCGCCTCGACCCCCAGGAGCTACTGATGGCGAGCGCGCTCACCTACGCGTACACCGGCCGCGATGCGAGCGGCAAGACCGTCAAGGGCCGGGTGGATGCTCCGAGCGAGACCTCGGTCGTCGCACGTCTGCGCACCATGGGTATCGCCCCCGTCTCCATCCAGCAGGTCGCGGCCGGCGCCGGCCTCAACCGCGACATCTCGCTGGGGGGACTCTTCGACAAGAAGGTCACGCTCAAGGATCTCGCCGTCATGAGCCGCCAGATGGCGACGATGATCAGCGCGGGTCTGCCGTTGCTCAAGGCGCTGAACATTCTCGCCGGGCAGTCGGAGAACCCGAAGCTCGCGGAGACCCTCGACGAGGTGCGCTCGGCGGTCGAGGAGGGCAGCACCTTCTCCGACAGCCTCGCCAAGCACCCGAAGGCCTTTCCGCCGATCTTCGTCAACCTCGTGCGCGCGGGCGAGGTGGGCGGCTTCCTCGAGACATCCCTCGAATCCGTCGCGAAGAACTTTGAGAAAGAGGTCGAGCTCAAGGCCACGATCAAATCGGCTCTGACCTACCCCGTCGTCGTTCTCATCATGGCGGTGCTCGCGGTCGTCGGCATGATCGTCTTCATCGTGCCCGTCTTCGACGACCTCTTCAGCGACCTCGGGGGCACGCTGCCGCTGCCGACTCAGATCCTCGTCGTGATCTCCGAGAACATGGTCTGGATCGGTCCGGTCGCCCTCGTGCTCGGCATCGCCGGGTCGATCTGGTGGCGGGCGAATAGGCGCACCCCCAAGTTCCGGTCGATCTACGAGCCGCTGCTGCTCAAGATGCCCGTCTTCGGCGATCTCTTCAAGAAGATCGCGATCGCGCGCTTCACCCGCAATTTCGGCATGATGATCGGCGCGGGCGTGCCCATCTTGCAGGCGCTCTCCATCATCGGTTCGACATCGGGCAACTGGCAGGTCGAGCAGGCGGTGAACTCCGTGCAGGACTCGGTGCGCCAGGGGCGCTCAATCGCGGGTCCCCTCGCGAGCGAGCCCATCTTCCCGCCCATGGTGACGCAGATGATCGCGGTCGGGGAGGATTCGGGGGCACTCGAGACGATGCTCGAGAAGATCGCCGACTTCTACGATGCCGAGGTGCAGACGACGACCGAGTCGCTCACCTCTCTCATCGAGCCGCTCATGATCGCCTTCCTCGGCGTGGTGCTCGGCGGCATGATCGTCGCGCTCTACCTGCCCATCTTCGACATCTTCAACCAGGTCCAGTAGCAGGGTGGCCCCCGCACTGGGGGCGCCGGGATGCTTGATCACCCCCGTAGAGGGGATATGCACGGTGAGCACCATGAACCACCATTGCTTGTGGGGGGCCAGTTTCATGTTCCGTGGGGGGCCCACCTGTCAATCATCGTTTGATAGGAAAGGAAACGGACACATGTCCATCAACACCGCACTTGCTGCACAGCGCAAGCGCCTCGCCGAGGGCAAGGACGAGGGCTTCACCCTCATCGAGCTCCTCGTCGTGGTCATCATCATCGGCATCCTCGCCGCCATCGCGATCCCGGTCTTCCTGGGCCAGCAGGATGCCGCACGGGACTCGCAGGCCGAGTCGAACCTCGCCACGGCGAAGGTCGCCTACGTCAGCTACCTCGTCTCCGACTCCGACGGCATCGCGGCGACCACGCCGACCGCAGCAGAGCTTGCGGAGCTCGAGAAGTTCGGCTGGCCGACCGGTGTGGTCACCGTGGTGACGCCGGGTGCGGCCTTCTGCTTCGAGGCCACCGGTTCTCAAACCTTCCACGTCGACAGCACGTCCGGTGCACCGACGGCCGGAACCTGCTAGGGCAGCACTCGTCACTACCATCCGTCGGGTGGGGCCCCCGGTACGGGGGTCCCACCCATACGGGTATCCGGGCCGCTACGAAGACGAAGCGTCATCTCGGCCCGGCGTTCACCAGCGATGAGAGGGGGGTCTCATGAGCATCGAGCGAAGCGCATCGCGCCCGGTCGATGAGCGCGGCCTCGGCCTGCTCGAGATCGTCATTTCGATGTTCCTCATCTCCCTCATCGCGATCTCCTTCATCCCCGTTCTCGTGTCGGGGCTGCGCGCGTCGGAGGCGAACTCCACGATCGCCACGGCGACACGACTCGTCGCGCAGGTCACCGATCGAGCCCTCGACCAGGCTCCCAACACGTGCGCGGCCCTGCAGATTCTCGGCGGGACGAGCACGCAGGTCGATGCGCAGGGCGTCACGATCGAGGTCGTGACCACTGTCCCCGACCTCGCCACGTGCGTCGAGAAGTCGACAAACCTCGTGCGGGTCGTGGCCCAGGATGCGTCCGACGGCAGCACGCTCGCTGAGTCGCGCACCCTCCTTTTTCTCCCGGGAACTTCGCCGTGAGCGGGCGGCGCCGCTCGGACGAGGGGTTCACCCTCGTCGAGCTCCTCATCAGCTCCGCGCTCGTCTCTGTCGTCGTCATCGTCATCGGCGGGGTGCTCGTCAGCTCCATGCGAGCGGATGAGACCGTCCGCACGGTCACTGCCTCGACGACCGACGGCCAGCTCGTGGTGAATGTGATTGAGGGAGGCGTGCGCAATTCGACGGCCGTCTCGGTCTCCACCGCAGCGGACGGCGTCTCGCGCTTCGCGGTCGCTCGCGTCACTACCCCGGGCGGTGCCGAATGCGTCGCGTGGTTCTATGACGCCTCGCTCGACACGATCTACAGCCGAACCTCCCCGTCGGCGATCACTACTCCCAGCCCCGGCTCGGTCGGCACAGGGTGGACGCCGCTGAGTGGCGGTATCGTCCCCGATGTCGACAGTGCGGGAGCGGAGTACCCTGTCTTCGCAGCCGAAGGGGCCCGCGGTCTTGCCCTGCGGTATGCCGTGGAGACCGGCAGTGGCCCCTCCTCGCTCTTCATCACCACGATCACAGGCCGAGCGCCCGAGACGAATGTGAGCCCGCAATGCTTCCCATGATGCGTACGCTGCGCCAGGATCGACTCGGCAACGAGGACCGAGGCAACGTCATGATCGCGGTCATCGGGCTCATCGCCGTGACCTCGATCATCACGCTCACGATCTCGTCCGCGACCGTGCAGGCGGTCGGCTACACCTCCTTGACGCGAGCCGGCGTGCAGTCCCAGGCGGCGGCAGAAGCTGGCGCCGAATCCATGCGGGCTGCTCTCGAGACCGAGGCGTGCCCCTCCGACGGTGACCTCGACGCGACCTACGGCGATGTCGATGGAACCATCACGGGGGCCGCGGCCGGGCAGCCGTTCTACTCGGTCGAGGTGGAGCAGCGCGTGGGCGAGAGCGCACCATGGGTGTCGGGCTGCCCGGACGCGACGTCGACGCACGTGCGGATCGTCTCGACCGGGTTCGCGCTCGACGAGGGAGTGGCCGAGAGCTCGTCGGCCCTCGACTCCGCCGCCGTCGAGCTCGTCTACGACTGGATTCCCGATGTGCCTGCGGCGGCGAGCGGCGCCGCGGTGTTCAGCTACGGCACGCCCGGCCTGAGCAACAATCTCGAACTCGTCCAGCTCAACGGCAACTCAGCGAATGTCTTCGTGCGCGAGGGCAACATCATCTGCAGCAACTCGGTGACGATCGAGGGAGACATCGTCGCGGCCAACGGCAACATCGTGCTTGACAACTCCTGCAGCGCTCTGGGCGATGTCTGGGCCTCCGGGACCATCACGCTCAACAACAATCAGGATGTCGGCGGCGACGTCATCGGCGCCGGCTCCGGCCTCTCCACCGTGAGCCCGAATTCCACGATCGGCGGTGGGGTGTACGTCGGGGGCACGATCGACTCGTGGGGCCCGCGCTGCTCGTCGGGCGCGACCGGATGGGATCCCGCGGGCAACGCGTGTGCCGTCGCGCAGAGCTCGGGTGCAGACCCCGTCCTGTACAACCAGGCAGGCCTTCCGATGCCCGTTGTTCCGCCGTGGGTGGATGTCGACTACCGCCCGGCAGATTGGTCGGACGACGGCTGGGACATCGTCACGTACGCGGGGCCGTGCAACATCGACAAGAATGGCTCCCAGACGGCTGCGGTCCAGGCCTTCAGCCAGTACACGAGCCCGACGGTGATCGATGCACGTGGCTGCTCGGGAGGGTTCACCCTCTGGTACAGCACCTACGAGCTCGTCCTCAAGACCGATCTGACGTTCATCCTGCCCACGACCGTCAACCTCGGCCAGTTCCTCGTGCGCTCCGATGATCCGAATTCCGAGCGTCGGCTGCGCTTCATCACGCCCGACACGGTTCCGGATGCTCAGCCGACCCGGACGAACTGTGGCCAGTTCGACGTCAACAACACCAACACCATTGCCGCTCCGGTCGCGGTCCTGATCTACACCCCGTGCGACGTGCGCAACAGCAACCAGCTCACGTGGCGAGGCCACTACTACGGCGGCACCGTGAGCTTCAGCAACAACAGCACTCTCACCTTCGTTCCTATCGGCATTCCCGGCTATCACTTCGATGGCGGCGTGGTGCCGCCGCCGCCGCCGTCTGGCGGCAGCAGCGGTAACCTCGGTGACCTGCTCGACTATCGCACCATGACCGCAGCGGGCTCGTAGGGCGCCATGGCGACCCTTCTGCCGGCGTTCGCTGGCCTGCTCGGCGCGATCATCGGATCGTTCCTGAACGTCGTGATCTATCGTGTGCCCGCGGGGCTCTCGATCGTGCACCCTCCGAGCGCGTGTCCAGCGTGCTCGGCGCCCGTGCGCGCACATGACAACATCCCCGTGCTCTCGTGGCTCCTCCTGCGGGGACGGTGCCGCGACTGCGGCGCGCCGATCTCGGCGCGATATCCGCTCATAGAGCTCGGCGCGGCGGTCGCCTTCGTCGTCATCACGGCCGTGCTCGGGCCGCAACTGGATGCCGCCGCGTCGGCCGTGCGGCTCACGGCGGACGTCGTCGTGCTCGCTGCGCTCCTGTACCTCGCAGCTATCTCCATCGCGCTCGCGGCGATCGACCTCGACGTGCACCGGCTGCCCAACAGCATCGTGCTCCCCGCCTACGCGGTGGGTTCCGCCGCCTTTAGCGTGGCCGCGGTCGCGAGCGGGGATGTTGTGAGCCTCGCGCGCGCAGCCGCGGGCGCGGGCATCCTCTTCGCCCTCTACCTGGTTCTTGCGCTGATCTCGCCGCGCGGCATGGGCTTGGGCGACGTCAAGCTGGCCGGGGTGCTCGGCCTCTTCCTCGGCTGGTTCGGGTGGGATGCTCTGGCGGTGGGTGCGCTTGCCGCCTTCCTGCTCGGCGGACTGTACGGAGTGATCCTCATCCTCGTCCGTCGGGCGCGTCGCACCACCGGAATCCCCTTCGGGCCGTGGATGCTGGCAGGAGCGTGGGTGGGCATCCTGTTCGGTGAACCGATCGCACGCGGCTACCTGGCCGCGTTCGGGCTGGAGTGAGAGGCGAACTATGACGGGGCCAGTAGTCGGAGTCGACATCGGCAGCACCACGCTGCGCGCGGTCGAGCTCGATGATGCCGCCAAGGCGAAGCCGACCATCGTGCGCGCCCACGAGGTGCCCCTCCCCGAGGGTTCCGTCAAGCGCGGCGACGTGATCGAGGTGCACACGCTCGCCTCCGCCTTCAAGCGCCTGTGGGCAGCAGGGGGGTTCCGCACGAAGGACGTCGCACTCGGCATCGGCGGGCAGAGCGTGATCGTGCGCGACCTCACCGTGCCCCGCATGCCGCTCGCGCAGATCAAGGAGTCGCTCCCGTTCCAGGTGCAGGACCTCTTGCCCGTGCCCGTGAGCGACGCTGTGCTCGACTACTACCCGATCGGCGAGACCCAGAGCGAGTCGGGCCCCGCGGTCAACGGCCTACTCGTCGCCGCCTTCAAGCAGGCGGTCACGACGAATATCACCGCCGTGACGATGGCGGGCCTCACGGCGGTGAGCATGGACCTCCTGCCCTTCGCGACGACGCGCGTTCACGCTCTCTCCTCGCCCACGGAGGGCTACGCCGTACACATGAACATCGGGGCCAACGCGATGACGATCGTCATCGTGCAGGCCGGTGTGCCCCAGTTCATCCGCATCGTGCCGGCCGGCGGCGACGACACGACGCGGGCGCTCATGAGCCGTCTGAGCGTTTCGCGTGAGCATGCCGAGGGCCTCAAGCGCGAGCTGGGCCTCTCGCCGCTCGCGCACACCGACGAGCAGCGGCGGGCAGCCGAGGTCATCCACGAGTCGACGAGCGAATTGCTCACCGCGGTGCGCAACACGCTCGCGTACTTCGCGAGCGTGCGGCCTGGGGTGATGTACGACCACCTCTCCGCAGGGGGAGGCGCCATGCAGATGCGTGGGTTCAACGTCGCGCTCGCCGAGTCGACCCGCATCGCGGTTGTGCCCGTGAACCCGCTCGGCGCCGTGACCCTCTCGAGGTCGCTGCGCGGCAAGGTCAGCGAGGAACGGTTGCAGTCCTGGTCCACAGCCATCGGTCTCGCGATCGGAGGCCGCTCATGAGCCGACAGCAATCGCGAGACGCATCGTCGCCTCTGATCTACGGCGCCATTCCGCGCGCGCAGCTCATGCCACCCGAAGTCGCGCTCCGGCGCCGGGAGAGTTCGCGGCGCCGCGGGCTCATCGCGCTGGTCGTGTTCGTGCTCGTTGTCGTCGTCGGTGGAGTCGTCGGCTCGTACTGGCTCGCGGCGGCCGCCCAGCAGAGGCTCGAGGCGGAGCGCGCCATCACCCAGCAGCTCCTCGTGCAGCAGCTTGAGTTCAGTGAGGTGACCGGCATCCAGGATCGGCTGACCGCCATCGTCGCGCAGCGCGAGGCGCTCGCGGGCGTCGAGGTCCTGTGGCAGGAGGAATTGCGTCCCTTCCTCTCCATCCTCGGCTCGGACGAGATCGTCGAGGGCATCACTGTGCGGGGAAACTCGCCGTTCGAGGCTCCCCTCACGCAGCAGGGGCCGTTGCGCTCGGCACGGTCGGCGACCGTGCTCCTCACGGTCGCCACTGGTGGGCTACCAGACTCTTCTCGCTGGTTGCGAGCGTGGGAGCAGCTCGAGGGGTATGCGGACGCGAGCATCGACTCGATCGCCGGCAGCGGTGAGGACGGGTACCTCACGGCCGTGACGCTCAACCTCTCCCGCGCCGTCCTCACTCAGCAGGAGGCCTCGGAGTGAACCCCCCATCCACGCGCATCTGGACCTTCGCGACCATTATCGCGGTCATCGCCATCGTCGCCCTGGGGTGGTTCCTCGGGGCTGCGCCGAAACTCGCAGAGATGGCGCGCTACGATTCCGAGCGCGCAGCGGTGCTCGCGCAGAACCAGCTCAGTCGCACCACTCTCGCCCAGCTCGAAGCCGACTTCGAACGGCTCGAGGACTTCCAGCAGCAGCTCGCTGAATTGCAGGCGCAGTTCCCCGAGCTCCCCGAGTACGCCGACGCGGTCGAGTTGTTCCTGCGCGAGCTAGTCGGCGAGGGACTCCCGCTGGAGAGCATTGTGATCAATGAGCCCGTGCCCGCGGATCCGACCCTCGTGCCTGATCAGTTCGGGCAGGTGCCTCCCGGCACCCTCGTGCAACTGGACGTCGTGGCCACGGTGGGCGGCGAGCTGCCGCCCACGCTCGCCTACATCGACGCGCTGCAGAGGGCGGGCCGCTTCACCGTCGTGCCGAGCTTCACCTTCAGCGCGGGGTCCGATCCCGAGGCGCGCTCCACCACGATCACCATCATTCTGTACATGATTGCGGGCGAGCCCGCTCCCGGCGTCCTGCCGCTCGACGGCACCACGCCCGAGGAGCCGACGGAGGACGCGGAGGAGGCGCCCGCGGAAGGCGACGCTTGAGCACCTGCCAAGCGGGCCCACGTGCGGAACCCTCGCATCGCGTCACCTCGCCTTGCTAGGGTGAGCCGCCAGCATCGTCGACGTCTCAGGAGCGTGTCATGACCAGCACACCGTCATCCGACAAGCAGGATCCGACCCCCGATTCGCAGAAGCCGGCCACGGCGGACGTCTCGCAGGAGGAGCAGGGTTCGGCCCCGCAGTCCTCGGCGCCCGCGGGTGATGACTCGACACTCGCTGCCGCTGCTGAGCCCGCGACTCCGGCCGAGGAGCGGCCGGCGGCGACTCCGGAGGCCCCCGTCGAGGAGGCGCCGACCACGAGCGCGACCACGGCGCAGTCGGCCACTGCTGAGCAGTCGACGACGGCCGAGCAGCCCACGGCGACGGCGGCAGACTCCAAGGTCGTCTACGTGAGCGCCCCGCCCGAGCCCAAGAAGAAGGGCGCCCGCGGTGTCGGCACGCTCGTCGTCCTACTCGGCGCCGTCATCTTCGCCGCCGTGTACGCCGCTCTGGTGCTTCTCGTGAGCATCATCGCGCCGCCCGTCTCCGCTGGCGCGATGCTGCAGTACTTCGCGGCCCCCATCTACTGGGTGCCCGTCATCGTCTTCGCCCTGAGCTACCTGCTGCTCGTCATCATCGTCAATCGAGCGGGATGGTGGGCTCACGTGCTGGGCGGCTTCATCGTCGCCGTGCTCGTCTACGTGTCGTTCATCGGCGCCGCGCTCATCATGGCGGGAGCCGTCGGTGCCGAGGCGAGCGTCGTGGGCTCGATCGTGCTCGCGCAGCTCACGAGCCCCCTCGGGTTTGCCGCGGCCATCGCCGCGCGCGAGGTCCCGATCTGGGTCGGCGGGCTCGTCGCCAAGCGCGGGCGCACGGTCACCGCGCGCAACGCGGAAGCACGGGCGGCGTACCAGCGCGACCTCGAGGCGCACCGGGCGTCGGTCGGGGGGCAGACTGCCGTTTGACCGGCAGGAGCACTGCGGCTATTCTTGGGCAGGTGTGTGCTTCGGCGCGCGCTTGCGCTGTGCCACGGAAGTGGCCGGAGCAACGCGAGTGACGAGCATCCACAATCGGGTCCCTCGCGGGAGTCCGCCTCGGCGGCCGTCCACGACACCCCCACGGCATATCCGTCACCGCGAACCGATCGCGGAGTCCGGCGGATTCGCGTGAGCCCGCATCGTGCACAGCACGGTCGGGGCATAACACCACCGCAACCGCTGTCACCGTGCAGCTTTACGAGGAGCAATCTTGCCCACAATTCAGCAACTGGTCCGCAAGGGTCGCAGCCCGAAGGTCGTCAAGACCAAGGCGCCCGCCCTCAAGGCCAACCCCCAGCAGCGCGGCGTCTGCACGCGCGTCTACACGACGACCCCCAAGAAGCCGAACTCGGCTCTGCGCAAGGTCGCCCGCGTCAAGCTCTCCAACGGCACCGAGGTCACCGCCTACATTCCCGGCGAGGGCCACAACCTGCAGGAGCACTCGATGGTGCTCGTGCGCGGCGGTCGTGTGAAGGACCTCCCCGGCGTGCGCTACAAGATCGTGCGCGGCGCCCTCGACACCCAGGCTGTCAAGAACCGTCAGCAGGCCCGCAGCCGCTACGGCGCGAAGAAGGACAAGAAGTAATGCCTCGTAAAGGACCCGCGCCCAAGCGCCCCGTCGTCGCAGACCCCGTCTACGGCGCCCCGATCGTCAGCCAGCTCGTCAACAAGATCCTCCTCGACGGCAAGAAGGGCCTCGCCGAGCGCATCGTCTACGGCGCGCTCGAGGGCGTCGGCACGAAGAGCGGCCAGGACGCCGTCGTCGTGCTCAAGAAGGCTCTCGACAACGTGCGCCCCACCCTCGAGGTGCGCAGTCGCCGCGTCGGTGGCTCGACCTACCAGGTGCCCGTCGAGGTCAAGCCGCACCGCGCGAACACTCTCGCGCTGCGCTGGCTGACCAGCTACGCGAAGGCTCGTCGCGAGAAGACGATGACCGAGCGTCTCATGAACGAGATCCTGGATGCCTCCAACGGCCTGGGCGCCGCGGTCAAGCGCCGCGAAGACACCCACAAGATGGCCGAGTCGAACAAGGCGTTCGCTCACTACCGCTGGTAGCACTTTTCGCGTGAGCGGGGCGGCCAGCCCGCCCCGCTCACGAATCCCCTCAACCTGACCGGAGGAACCCCGTGGCACTTGACGTGCTCACCGACCTGAACAAGGTCCGCAACATCGGCATCATGGCGCACATCGATGCCGGCAAGACGACGACCACCGAGCGCATCCTGTTCTACACGGGAATCACCCACAAGATCGGTGAGGTGCACGACGGCGCCGCGACGATGGACTGGATGGCGCAGGAGCAGGAGCGCGGCATCACGATCACGTCCGCCGCGACGACGTGCTTCTGGGCCGACCACCAGATCAACATCATCGACACGCCCGGTCACGTCGACTTCACCGTCGAGGTGGAGCGCTCGCTCCGCGTGCTCGATGGTGCGGTCGCGGTCTTCGACGGCAAGGAGGGCGTGGAGCCCCAGTCGGAGACCGTGTGGCGTCAGGCCGACAAGTACGACGTGCCGCGCATCTGCTTCGTCAACAAGATGGACAAGCTCGGCGCCGACTTCTACTTCACGGTCGACACGATCATCAAGCGCCTCGGCGCGAAGCCGCTCGTCATGCAGATCCCCATCGGGTTCGAGAACACCTTCGAAGGTGTCGTCGACCTCGTCTACATGCGTGCCCTCACGTGGCGCGGAGACTCCAAGGGCGACGTCAAGATGGGCGCCCAGTACGAGATCGAGGAGATCCCGGCCGACCTCGTCGACAAGGCCAACGAGTACCGCCAGGCGCTGCTCGAGACTGTCGCCGAGTCCGACGACGCGCTGCTCGAGAAGTTCTTCGGCGGCGAGGAGCTCACGCCTGAGGAGATCAAGGGCGCGATCCGCAAGATGACCGTGAACAGCGAGATCTACCCGGTCTTCTGCGGTTCGGCCTTCAAGAACCGCGGCGTGCAGCCCATGCTCGACGCCGTCATCGACTACCTGCCGTCGCCGCTGGATGTTCCCGCGGTCGAGGGTCACGACGTGCGCGATGCCGAGAAGATCGTCGAGCGGCACCCCGACTCGACCGACCCCTTCGCCGCTCTCGCGTTCAAGGTCGCCGTGCACCCGTTCTTCGGTCGCCTCACCTACATTCGCGTGTACTCGGGCACCATCGAGTCGGGGTCGCAGGTCATCAACTCGACCAAGGGCAAGAAGGAGCGCATCGGGAAGATCTTCCAGATGCACGCCAACAAGGAGAACCCTGTCGAGAGCGTGACCGCCGGTCACATCTACGCGGTCATCGGCCTCAAGGACACCACGACGGGCGACACTCTGTGCGACCCGAGCGAGCAGGTCATCCTCGAGTCCATGACGTTCCCCGAGCCGGTCATCGAGGTCGCCATCGAGCCGAAGACCAAGGCCGACCAGGAGAAGCTCGGCACGGCCATCCAGAAGCTCGCTGAAGAAGACCCGACGTTCCGCACTGAGCAGAACACCGAGACCGGTCAGACGGTCATCAAGGGCATGGGCGAGCTGCACCTCGACATCCTCGTCGACCGCATGAAGCGCGAGTTCAACGTCGAGGCGAACGTCGGCAAGCCGCAGGTGGCCTACCGCGAGACGATCCGCAAGACGATCGAGAAGTTCGACTTCACCCACAAGAAGCAGACGGGTGGATCGGGCCAGTTCGCCAAGATCCAGATCATGCTCGAGCCTCTCGAGGTGACGCCGGAGACGAGCTACGAGTTCGTCAACTCGGTCACCGGTGGCCGCGTTCCGCGCGAGTACATCCCTTCGGTGGACGCGGGCATCCAGGACGCCATGCAGGTCGGCGTCCTCGCCGGATTCCCGACGGTGGGCGTCAAGGCGACGCTGCTCGACGGCGCGTCGCACGACGTCGACTCCTCGGAGATGGCGTTCAAGATCGCCGGTTCGATGGCCTACAAGGAGGCCGCTCGCAAGGCGAGCCCCGTGCTGCTGGAGCCGCTCATGGCGGTCGAGGTGCGCACCCCTGAGGAGTACATGGGCGACGTCATCGGCGACCTCAACTCTCGTCGCGGCCAGATCCAGTCGATGGAGGACGCAACGGGTGTCAAGGTCGTTCGCGCCCTCGTGCCGCTGTCGGAGATGTTCGGGTACGTCGGTGACCTTCGGTCGAAGACCTCGGGTCGTGCCGTCTACTCGATGACGTTCGACAGCTACGCGGAGGTCCCGAAGGCTGTGGCCGAGGAGATCGTCCAGAAGAACAAGGGCGAGTAATCGCCCTGCCCGTGAGGGCTCGCTGAGAGCCTTCAGTACGATAGATATCAACCAACTGCGGGAATCCAACTGCAAGAGGAAACCTGCGACCAAGTCCTGAGGAGGACCCACAGTGGCTAAGGCCAAGTTCGAGCGGACCAAGCCGCACGTCAACATCGGAACCATCGGTCACGTCGACCACGGCAAGACCACGCTCACCGCGGCGATCTCGAAGGTGCTTGCTGACAAGTACCCTTCGGCCACCAACGTGCAGCGTGACTTTGCCTCGATTGACTCGGCTCCGGAGGAGCGTCAGCGCGGCATCACGATCAACATCTCGCACGTCGAGTACGAGACCCCCAAGCGTCACTACGCGCACGTCGACGCCCCGGGTCACGCCGACTACATCAAGAACATGATCACGGGTGCCGCGCAGATGGACGGCGCGATCCTCGTGGTTGCGGCGACCGACGGCCCGATGGCGCAGACGCGCGAGCACGTGCTCCTCGCCAAGCAGGTCGGCGTGCCCTACCTGCTCGTCGCGCTCAACAAGTCCGACATGGTGGACGACGCCGAGATCATCGAGCTCGTCGAGCTCGAGGTTCGCGAGCTCCTCGCCAGCCAGGGCTTCGACGGCGACAACGCTCCCGTGATCCAGGTCTCGGGCCTCAAGGCGCTCGAGGGCGACGAGAAGTGGGTTCAGTCCGTTCTCGACCTCATGGACGCCGTGGACGAGTCGATCCCCGACCCCGTGCGTGACAAGGACAAGCCGTTCCTCATGCCGATCGAGGACGTCTTCACGATCACCGGTCGTGGCACCGTCGTCACGGGCCGCGCCGAGCGTGGAACTCTCGCGATCAACGCCGAGGTCGAGATCGTCGGCATCCGCCCGACGCAGAAGACGATCGTCACGGGTATCGAGATGTTCCACAAGCAGCTCGACGAGGCGTGGGCCGGCGAGAACTGCGGTCTTCTCCTCCGCGGCACCAAGCGCGAGGACGTCGAGCGCGGTCAGGTCGTCGTGAAGCCGGGTTCGGTGACCCCTCACACGAACTTCGAGGGCACCGCGTACATCCTCTCCAAGGACGAGGGTGGGCGTCACAACCCCTTCTACACGAACTACCGCCCGCAGTTCTACTTCCGCACCACCGACGTCACCGGCGTCATCACGCTGCCCGAGGGCACCGAGATGGTCATGCCCGGCGACACCACCGACATGACGGTCGAGCTGATCCAGCCCATCGCCATGGAGGAGGGCCTCGGCTTCGCCATCCGCGAGGGTGGCCGCACCGTGGGTGCCGGAACGGTCACGAAGGTTCTCAAGTAGTCCTTCAGTTCCACACGAGAGCGGGGATCGGGCTTCGGCCCGGTCCCCGCTCCGTCGTTAACCCCTCCCGGTGATCGTGCTCGGCACGCTACGCTCAGCCGCACACCATCCCTGAGCGCGGAGGAGCACCATGGCAGGACGCGTCACCCTCGAAGTCGGCGTGACGCTGCTGCTCACGATCCTGCTGGCGTGGAGCATCTTCGGTCTCGTCGCGCTGACCGACTCCGGGGACCCCGTGGGGACCTTCCTCGACCAGGTGCCCAGGGTCCTCTTCGGCCTGCTGGGCATCGCCCTCGTGCTCTGGGCGATCATGCTCATCATCGGCTCGATCGCGCACCGGTATCGCGCCGTGGGCTGGCGGATCGGCACGCACATCCTGAGCCTCGTCGTCGCCGTGATCATCAACGTGGGGGTGCTGGCGATCGTGACGGTTGCGTCTTGAGTTCTTGTGATCGTCGCAACACCTGAGTTCTTCAGGAGTTGCTCGTGTTCGAGATTCGTCAGGATCGGCAGATCCCGCAGGGCCGGAGGAAACTGCATGCTGAGCGCGCGAAGTACTTCGAGCTCGTCGCGAATGGCTATGACTTCCTTGAGGCCGCCAGAATCGTCGGCGTGAACTATCGCACGACGAAGCGGTGGCGCTCAGGCGTCTGGACTAGTGGAACCAAGAAGAAGGCCGGTACGGTCGCACCCATTGCGGTGCGACCGTACCGGCCTTCTTTGTCGTCGAGGTACCTCAGTGAGCAGGATCGGGTCTTTATCGCGGACCGCTTGTTGGCGAAGTGGTCGATCCGCAGGATCGCGCGAGAGCTGAATCGGAGTCCGTCGACGATCAGCCGAGAGGTCCGCAGGAACAGTCACCCGGGTACTGGCTCGTACCGGCCCTACGCAGCTCAGGCGCGTGCCGACGACCGTCGGCCGCGCCCCAAGCCCGGGAAGATCGCGCTGAACGCTGAGCTCCGCACGTATGTGCAGAGCAAGCTTGATCTGCGGTGGAGCCCGGAGCAGATCGCCCGGACGCTCCGCCGTGAGTTCCCTGATCGGCCAGAGATGCGCGTGGCCCACGAGACGATCTACCTTGCACTCTACGTCCAGCGTCGAGGTGAGCTGCACCGTGAGCTTCATCGGTCGCTGCGCACCGGGCGGGCTCGCCGGAGGTCGCGCCGTCAGGCGCAACAGCGTCAGCCCCGATATCGGGACCCGATGGTCATGATCAGCGACCGCCCGGCCGAGGTTGCCGACCGGGCCGTTCCCGGCCACTGGGAAGGTGACCTCATCATCGGAAAGAACCAGAAGACCGCGATCGGCACACTCGTCGAGCGCACCACGAGATACGTGATGCTCGTCCATCTCCCGAACGACCACGGTGCCGAGGCAATGCGAGACGCGCTCGTCAGGAGCATCGGAACCTTGCCGGCCGAACTGCGACGCTCCTTGACCTGGGACCAGGGCAGCGAGATGGGCCAGCACAAGGCGTTCACCGTCGCGACGGATATCCCGGTCTACTTCTGCGACCCCGCATCACCCTGGCAACGAGGTAGCAACGAGAACACCAACGGCCTGCTCCGCCAGTACTTCCCGAAAGGCACCGACCTGTCGCTTCACAGCCCGGCCGAGCTCGCCCGAGTCGCCCATGAACTGAACACGAGGCCCCGCAAGACGCTCGGTTGGGACACGCCAGCCGAGCGTCTTGCGAGGATCTGGGACGTCGCTGCCTGAACGTCGTCAGTCTTTGTCGTCTTTGTCGAGATCTTCGAGGACCTCGAACGGCGATTCGACGTCACCGCGCCAGGCCTCGATACCTTCGCGGATCGCGAGCACGGCGACCACAAGGGCGGCCACCGAGTCGGCCCACCACCAGCCGAACAGGCTGTTCAGGATCAGCCCGATGAAGACGGCACCCGAGAGATAGACGCACAAGATCAGCTGCTTTGCGTCCGCGAGCACGCTCTTCGAGTCGAGTTCACGCCCGGTGCGTACCTCGAACCATGCCAGCAGGGGCATGACGAGCAAGCTCAGGGCGGTGATCCCGAGCCCGAGCGGGCTGTGTTCGGGCCCTTCCTGACTGATCAGGCTCGTCACGGCATCGACGGTGACATACGCCGCCAAGGCGAAGAACGCCAGACCGATGGCGCGGACCGTGACCTTCTCCCATCGCTCGGGATCTTTCCTCGTGAACTGCCAGGCGATCGCGACCGCTGACAGCACTTCGACGACGGAATCGAGCCCGAACCCGATCAGTGCCGCC
This sequence comes from Chryseoglobus sp. 28M-23, assembly GCF_014789785.1. Classification (NCBI taxonomy): domain Bacteria; kingdom Bacillati; phylum Actinomycetota; class Actinomycetes; order Micrococcales; family Microbacteriaceae; genus Microcella; species Chryseoglobus sp. 28M-23. The sequence continues at coordinate 218,048 of NZ_CP061846.1, forward strand.
GACGATGCCAGAACGCCGGCCCAGATCGCGACGATCGCTTCGATCACGTTGTACGTGATCGTGAACCCGACGATGAAGCGAACGCGGCGGTGCAGCGTCGACCGTCGTTCGGTCGTCAACGCCGCGCTCATGCGCCTGCTCCCGCGCCGCAGCAACCCGGAACAGTGCACGACGAGTCCACGCACGGCGCGTTCTCATCGACCGCGAGCGTCGCCTCAACAAGCGCGGTCAACGCTGCTGTCAGGTGCGGGTCCGCGATCTCGTAGCGCGTCTGGCGCCCCTCAGGTTCCGCCACCACGATCCCGCAGTCGCGGAGACACGTCAGGTGGTTCGAGACGTTGGAACGAGACAGCTCGAGCGAACGCGACAGCACGGCTGGATAGCTCGGGCCTTGCAGCAGAGACATGAGAATCCGCGAACGGCTTGGATCGGCCATCGCTCGACCGAGCCGGTTCATTACATCGAGACGAGAAGCAATAGTCAGCATTCGATGACTATACAGCTCTCGATGAACTTACGTCGAGCTACGCTTATCTCTCCGCCGTGTTGCGACGATCATCTGAATTCGCCCGTCCTCGGGAGGGGGCGGATGGGAGCTGCTGCTCGTCGGTATTGCCGTCGCGGCGGGAGCAGTGCTGCTCGTGAGCGGGGTCGTCGCCGTGCTGGTGGTGGAGTTGGCCATCCTCGGGCCCCGCACGATCCCGCGCAGTGCCCCGCCGGTCCAGGTGTAGAGCCGACAACCGCCCGCCGGGACGGCGAGCCTGTGCTGCTCAGGCCGACAACCGCCCGCCGGGGCGGCGAGCCTGTGCTGCTCAGGCCGACAACCGACCGCCGGGACGGCGAGCCTGTGCTGCTCAGGCCGACAACCGCCCGCCGGGACGGCGGCCGGGGCGCTGTCGCCGGCGAGGCCAGAAATGGCCTCGCCTTCAGGCGACACGCCCGAGTTGCAGGGGGGCTATCGGTGTGGCAGACTCTTCTAGTTCCACACGCCGTGCTAGTGCGCGGCTCACTGCCAGGCAGTGCATAGGACGAGCGCCGCATCGAGTGATCGACAGCGGCTCGCGATGAGCCTAGGCCGCGGGCAGAAGAACACAGCTTAAACCGACAACCACTTGGCACAGGGATACCTCTGTGCCTGGCGAAGGCGACACGCCCGAGCGCGGGGGTCGGTGACCTGAGCGGAGATCGCGGCCGCCGAGAATGTCGCGCGAGAGGGAGACCTCGCGTGCGGCAGCGGCAGTCCGGTTGACGTTTGACAGAAGAACAGTGGTGCGACCTCTCACGAGCGCTCCGCAGGAGTGCGCGCCCGACAGGGTGCGCACCGACCTAAGAAGGAAGAGAGTTGAGCATGGCGGGACAGAAGATCCGCATCCGGCTGAAGTCTTACGATCACGCCGGTCTCGATGCATCGGCGCGCAAGATCGTCGACACCGTGACGCGTGCGGGAGCCACTGTGGTGGGCCCCGTCCCGCTGCCGACGGAGAAGAACGTGATCGCCGTCATCCGGTCGCCCCACAAGTACAAGGACAGCCGCGAGCACTTCGAGAAGCGCACGCACAAGCGGCTCATCGACATCATCGACCCGACGCCGAAGGCCGTCGACTCGCTCATGCGACTCGACCTGCCCGCCGACGTCAACATCGAGATCAAGCTCTAAGGAATCCGACAATGTCTGCTACCAAGACGACCAAGGGACTGCTGGGCACCAAGCTCGGCATGACCCAGGTGTGGGATGAGAACAACACACTCATCCCCGTCACCGTTGTCGAGATCGCTCCCAACGTGGTGACGCAGGTCCGTACCCCCGAGGTCGACGGCTACGCGGCGGTGCAGATCGCCTACGGTGCCATCGACCCGCGCAAGGTCACGAAGCCCCTCGGCGGCCACTTCGAGAAGGCCGGCTCCACGCCGCGCCGTCACCTCACCGAGGTGCGTACCGCCGACGCCGGCGAGTACACGCCCGGTCAGGAGCTCGCGGTCGACATCTTCGAGGCCGGCCAGCGCGTCGACGTCGTCGGCACGAGCAAGGGCAAGGGTTTCGCGGGCGTCATGAAGCGCCACAACTTCAAGGGCGTCTCGGCCTCGCACGGTTCGCACCGCAACCACCGCAAGCCCGGCTCGATCGGTGCCAGCTCGACCCCCAGCCGCGTCTTCAAGGGCATGCGCATGGCGGGTCGCATGGGCGGCGACCGCGTGACAGTTCTCAACCTCACCGTGCACTCGGTCGACCTCGAGAAGGGACTCCTGCTCGTCAAGGGCGCCGTTCCCGGTGCTCGCGGCCGCCTCGTGTTCGTCCGCAACGCCGTGAAGGAGGCGTGATCGCCATGGCTGCTTCTCTCAACGTCGTCGACGCCGCAGGCAAGAAGACCGGATCGGTCGACCTGCCCGCCGAGCTGTTCGACGTCCAGACCAACGTGCCGCTGCTGCACCAGGTCGTCGTGGCCCAGCTCGCTGCCGCGCGCCAGGGCACGCACTCGACCAAGGGTCGTGGCGAGGTCTCCGGTGCCGGCCGCAAGCCCTTCAAGCAGAAGGGCACGGGCCGCGCTCGTCAGGGCTCCATCCGCGCTCCTCAGATGACTGGTGGTGGCATCGTCCACGGGCCGACGCCGCGCAACTACGCGCAGCGCACCCCCAAGAAGATGATCGCAGCAGCACTCCTCGGTGCGCTCTCGGATCGCGCTCGTGGCGACCGCCTGCACGTGGTCGAGTCGTTCGGCTCGGACACGCCCTCGACGAAGGCAGCAGCATCCACGCTCGCCGCCGTCGCCTCGGGCCGCAACGTGCTCGTCGTCATCGAGCGCGGGGATGACGTCAACCTCAAGAGCGTGCGCAACCTGCGCAACCTGCACGTCATCAGCCCCGACCAGCTCAACGCCTACGACGTGCTGGTCAGCGACGACATCGTCTTCACGACGACCGCGTTCGAGGCCTTCGTGACGGCCAAGACCAAGAAGGAAGAGGTCAGCGCATGAGCGTCCACGAGGTCGCCCAGAACAAGGACCCCCGCGATGTCATCATCGCGCCCGTCGTGAGCGAGAAGAGCTACGCGCTCATCGATGACGGCAAGTACACCTTCATCGTGGACCCCCGCGCGAACAAGTCGGAGATCAAGCTCGCGATCGAGAAGATCTTCGGCGTCAAGGTCGCGTCGGTCAACACGCTCAACCGCACGGGCAAGACCCGTCGCACCCGCTTCGGCACAGGAAAGCGCAAGGACACCAAGCGCGCGATCGTGACCCTGAAGTCCGGCTCGATCGACATCTTCACGGCTGTCGGCTAGGCCCGGAAGGACAGACACCATGGCTATTCGCAAGTACAAGCCCACGACCCCCGGTCGTCGCGGTTCGTCGGTCTCGGACTTCGCCGAGATCACGCGCTCGACCCCCGAGAAGTCGCTGCTCAAGCCGCTGCCCAAGACGGGTGGCCGCAACAACTCGGGTCGCATCACGACGCGCCACATCGGTGGTGGCCACAAGCGCCAGTACCGCATGATCGACTTCCGTCGCAACGACAAGGACGGCGTCAACGCGAAGGTCGCGCACATCGAGTACGACCCGAACCGCACGGCGCGCATCGCGCTCCTGCACTTCGTGGACGGCACCAAGCGCTACATCCTCGCGCCGAACAAGCTCTCGCAGGGCGACATCATCGAGTCGGGCCCCTCGGCTGACATCAAGCCGGGCAACAACCTGCCGCTGCGCAACATCCCCGTGGGTACTGTCGTGCACGCCATCGAGCTCCGCCCCGGTGGCGGCGCGAAGATGGCCCGCTCGGCCGGCGCCTCGGTGCGTCTTGTCGCCAAGGACGGCCCCTACGCCCAGCTGCGTCTGCCCTCGGGCGAGATCCGCAACGTCGACGCGCGCTGCCGCGCCACGATCGGCGAGGTCGGCAACGCCGAGCAGTCGAACATCAACTGGGGCAAGGCCGGTCGCAAGCGCTGGAAGGGCGTGCGCCCGACCGTCCGCGGTGTCGCCATGAACCCGGTCGACCACCCGCACGGTGGTGGAGAGGGCAAGACGTCCGGTGGACGTCACCCGGTCAGCCCCTGGGGCCAGGCCGAGGGCCGCACGCGTCGCCCCAACAAGGAGAGCGACAAGCTCATCGTCCGCCGCCGCACCGTTGGCAAGAAGCGCTAGTAGGAGTCGAAAAAGATGCCACGCAGTCTCAAGAAGGGCCCCTTCGTCGACGACCACCTGCTTCGCAAGGTGTTCACGCAGAACGAGGCCAACAGCAAGAACGTCATCAAGACCTGGTCGCGCCGATCGATGATCGTGCCCGCGATGCTCGGCCACACCATCGCCGTGCACGACGGTCGCAAGCACATCCCCGTGTTCGTGACCGAGACCATGGTCGGGCACAAGCTCGGCGAGTTCGCGCCCACCCGCACCTTCCGTGGACACGAGAAGGACGACAAGAAGGGTCGTCGCCGCTAACGCGGGGACGGTTGAAGAGGAGATACACATGGTGGAGTCGATCGCCCGCGTGCGACACATCCGCGTGACGCCTCAGAAGGCTCGTCGCGTCGTCGACCTGATCCGCGGCAAGCAGGCCCTCGAGGCCCTGGCCATCCTGAAGTTCGCACCCCAGGGTGCGAGCGAGCCCGTATACAAGCTCGTCGCGTCGGCCATGGCCAACGCACGGGTGAAGGCGGATGCAGCGAACTCCTTCCTCGACGAGCAGGACCTCTATGTGTCCCGCGCATTCGTCGACGAGGGCACGACCCTCAAGCGGTTCCAGCCGCGCGCCCAGGGTCGGGCGTTCCGCATCCTCAAGCGCACCAGCCACATCACGATCGTCCTCGCGACGCCGGATGAGCTGACCGCCGCGGGCTCGAGCACGAGCAAGAAGAAGGCGAGCAAGTAGACATGGGCCAGAAAGTCAATCCGTACGGCTTCCGACTCGGAATCACCACCGACCACGTGTCGCGCTGGTTCTCCGACAGCACGAAGGCCGGTCAGCGCTACTCAGATTATGTCGCGGAGGACGTCAAGATCCGCCGGATGCTCACCACGAGCCTCGACCGCGCCGGCGTCGCCCGCATCGAGATCGAGCGCACCCGTGACCGGGTTCGCGTCGACATCCACACCGCCCGCCCGGGCATCGTGATCGGTCGCCGCGGCGCCGAGGCTGAGCGCATCCGCTCCGACCTCGAGAAGCTCACCGCCAAGCAGATCCAGCTCAACATCCTCGAGGTCAAGAACCCCGAGGCCGAGGCGCAGCTCGTCGCGCAGGGCATCGCGGAGCAGCTCAGCGCTCGCGTGGCCTTCCGCCGTGCGATGCGCAAGGGCCTCCAGGGCGCCCAGCGTGCCGGCGCCAAGGGTGTGCGCATCCAGGTCTCCGGCCGCCTCGGCGGCGCCGAGATGAGCCGCTCCGAGTTCTACCGCGAAGGCCGTGTGCCCCTGCACACCCTCCGCGCGAACATCGACTACGGCTTCTACGAGGCGCGCACGACCTTCGGCCGCATCGGCGTGAAGGTCTGGATTTACAAGGGCGACATCACCAACAAGGAACTCGCTCGCGAGCAGGCGTCTCAGAAGTCGTCGCGCCCCGAGCGTCGTGACTCTGACCGCGGCCCGCGTCGCGACGGCGGCCGTCCGGCCGCCGCCAAGGCGCCCGCTGCGGCCGGAGCGGAAGGCTAGAGACATGCTTATTCCCCGTAAGGTCAAGTTCCGGAAGCAGCACCACCCCAAGCGCGGTGGGCACGCGACCGGCGGAACCGTCGTGTCGTTCGGCGAGTACGGCATCCAGGCCATGACCCCCGCCTACGTGACCAACCGTCAGATCGAGTCCGCTCGTATCGCCATGACGCGTCACATCAAGCGCGGCGGCAAGGTGTGGATCAACATCTACCCCGACCGCCCGCTCACCAAGAAGCCCGCCGAGACCCGCATGGGCTCCGGCAAGGGCTCGCCGGAGTGGTGGGTCGCCAACGTCAAGCCGGGTCGCGTCCTCTTCGAGGTCGCCGGTGTTCCCGAGCAGCTCGCTCGTGAGGCCATGACCCGCGCAATTCACAAGCTGCCCCTCAAGGCACGCATCATCAAGCGCGAGGAGGGCGACGCGTAATGGCGATCGGATCGAAAGAGCTGGCACCTGTCGAGCTCGACACCTTTGAAGACGAGCGACTCGTCGACGAGCTGAAGAAGGCGAAGGAAGAACTCTTCAACCTTCGCTTCCAGGCCGCGACCGGGCAGCTTGAGAGCCACGGCCGACTGCGCGCCGTCAAGCGCGACATCGCGCGCATCTACACCGTGATCCGCGAGCGCGAGCTGGGCATCCGTGCCACGCCCGCCCCCATCGAGGTTCCCGAGAAGCCGGCGAAGAAGTCCACCAAGGCGAAGGCCGCGGCTGACGCTGGCGAGAAGCCCGAGGCTTCGGACAAGGGCGCTTCGGACAAGACTGAGGAGAAGAACTGATGGCGACGACCGAGAAGAAGGCCGCTGCCGGCCACGAGTCGGCCGCGCACGACGTTCGCGACGAGAGCGCCCGCGGGTACCGCAAGGTGCGCCGCGGCTACGTGACGAGCGACAAGATGGAGAAGACCATCGTCGTCGAGGTCGAGGACCGCGTGAAGCACCCGCTCTACGGCAAGGTCATCCGTCGCACCTCGAAGGTCAAGGCGCACGACGAGCAGAACACCGCCGGTGTCGGCGACCTCGTGCTCATCTCCGAGACCCGTCCCCTGTCCGCTACGAAGCGCTGGCGCCTCGTCGAGATCCTCGAGAAGGCCAAGTAGGCCCTCGCGCCTATTGGGTAGGAGAGAACAATGCTTCAGCAGGAATCCCGCGTCAAGGTCGCCGACAACACCGGCGCCAAGGAGCTGCTCACGATCCGCGTGCTCGGCGGCTCCGGCCGTCGATACGCCGGCCTCGGTGACGTCATCGTGGCGACCGTCAAGGACGCCATCCCCGGTGGCAACGTCAAGAAGGGCGACGTCGTCAAGGCGGTCATCGTGCGCACCATCAAGCAGACCCGTCGTTCCGACGGCTCGTACATCAAGTTCGACGAGAACGCCGCCGTGATCCTGAAGGCCGACGGGGACCCTCGTGGTACCCGCATCTTCGGGCCGGTCGGTCGTGAGCTTCGCGACAAGAAGTTCATGAAGATCGTCTCGCTCGCCCCGGAGGTGCTGTAACCCATGGCCAAGATCAAGAAGGGCGACATCGTCCAGGTGATCAGCGGCGCGACCGAGGACCGCGGCGGAGACCGCGGCAAGCAGGGTCGCGTCATCGAGGTGCTCGCGGAGAAGAACCGCGTCATCGTCGAAGGCGTCAACTACGTCACGAAGCACGTGCGCGTCGGTCAGACGCAGCGCGGCACCAAGACGGGCGGCATCGAGACCTCCGAGGCCTCGATCCACATCTCGAACGTGGCGCTCGTCGACCCCAAGTCCAAGAAGCCGACCCGCGTCGGTTTCCGCGAGGAGACCGTGACGAAGGACGGCGTCAAGAAGACCGTCCGCGTGCGGTACGCCAAGAAGTCAGGTGAGAAGTTCTGATGTCAACCACTGCCCCTGCGCAGGCTGGCACAATCCAGCCGCGCCTCAAGCAGAAGTACCGTGCCGAGATCACCAAGGCGCTGACCGAGGAGTTCGGGTACACCAACCCGCACCAGGTTCCCGGTCTCGTCAAGATCGTCGTGAACACGGGTGTCGGCGAGGCCGCTCGCGACAGCAAGGTCATCGACGGTGCGATCAAGGATCTCACCGCGATCACCGGCCAGAAGCCTCAGGTCACGAAGGCCCGCAAGTCGATCGCTCAGTTCAAGCTCCGCGAGGGCATGCCGATCGGCGCCCACGTGACGCTGCGCGGCAACCGCGCCTGGGAGTTCATGGACCGCCTCGTGACGCTCGCGCTGCCGCGCATCCGCGACTTCCGCGGCCTGAGCCCGAAGCAGTTCGACGGCCACGGCAACTACACCTTCGGCCTCACGGAGCAGAGCGTGTTCCACGAGATCGATCAGGACAAGATCGACCGCGTGCGCGGCTTCGACATCACGATCGTGACCACCGCGAAGACGGACGACGAGGGTCGCGCACTCCTGCGCGCGCTCGGCTTCCCCTTCGCGAACCCCGCCCAGTAGGGCACCCACCACCGGTCCGACTCGGACCACGATCGCCCAGGTCGTCACTCGTGTAACGGGTGAGCGAAACCAGGTGAGAAACGGAAGACACCACTATGACGATGACAGATCCGGTCGCAGACATGCTGACCAGACTGCGCAACGCCAACTCGGCGCACCACGACACGGTCTCGCTGCCCGGCAGCAAGCTGAAGTCGCACATCGCCGAGATCCTCAAGCGCGAGGGCTACATCTCGGACTGGGCGGTCGAGGACGCGCGCGTCGGCACGACGCTCACGCTCTCGCTCAAGTACGGGCCGAACCGCGAGCGGTCGATCGCCGGCATCAAGCGAGTCTCCAAGCCCGGCCTTCGCGTGTACGCGAAGTCCACCGAGATCCCGAACGTTCTCGGCGGCCTCGGCGTGGCCATCCTGTCGACCTCCTCGGGTCTCTTGACCGACCGCGAGGCGATGAAGAAGGGCGTGGGTGGGGAAGTCCTCGCCTACGTGTGGTGATCTGACATGTCACGAATCGGACGCATGCCCATCGACATCCCCAGTGGTGTCGACGTGAAGATCGACGGCCAGGCCGTCACAGTCAAGGGCCCGAAGGGCGAGCTCGGCCTCACGGTCGCGCAGCCCATCCGGGTCGCCCTCGACGACAACCAGGTCGTCGTGACCCGACCGGATGACGAGCGCGACTCGCGCTCGCTGCACGGCCTCACGCGCACGCTCATCCAGAACCAGATCATCGGCGTGACCCAGGGATACACCAAGGGTCTCGAGGTGGTCGGCACCGGATACCGCGTGCAGTCGAAGGGCGCCGCGGTCGAGTTCGCGCTCGGCTACTCGCACTCGATCACGGTCGACCCGCCCGCCGGGATCACCTTCACGGTCGAGGGCAACAACAAGCTCACCGTCAGCGGCATTGACAAGCAGGCCGTTGGCGAAGTCGCGGCCAACATTCGCAAGCTGCGCAAGCCCGAGCCCTACAAGGGCAAGGGTGTGCGCTACGCCGGCGAGGTTGTCCGTCGCAAGGCCGGAAAGGCTGGTAAGTAATCATGGGTCTCGGAACAAGAGGCAAGAGCAAGACGGCCGCCAAGGGCCGCCGTCACGCGAGGCTGCGCAAGCGCGTCACGGGCACGGGGGAGCGCCCCCGCCTCGTCGTCACGCGCTCCGCTCGCCACGTCTTCGTGCAGGTCGTCGACGACACGCAGGGTCGTACCCTCGCGAGCGCGTCGACCATGGAGGGAGACCTCCGCACGTTCGACGGAGACAAGACTGCTAAGGCGCGCAAGGTGGGCGAGCTGCTCGCTGAGCGCGCGAAGAAGGCCGGTGTGGAGGCTGTCGTCTTCGACCGGGGCGGCAACCGCTACGCAGGACGCGTCGCGGCGATCGCCGATGGAGCTCGAGAGGGTGGGCTGAGCCTGTGACCGAGAACGCGAAAGACCAGACCGTGGCTGCCGCTGAGGCTCCCGTGGAGACTGCTGCGTCGTCGGAGACCGCGAACGAGCCCCGTGAGGCGCGTCGCGGCGGTCGCGAGCGCAACCCCAACCGCGACCGTGGGTCGCGCGATAGCGAGAAGAGCCCCTTCCTCGAGCGCGTCGTCACGATCAACCGCGTCTCCAAGGTCGTCAAGGGCGGGCGTCGCTTCAGCTTCACCGCGCTCGTCGTCGTCGGCGACGGCAACGGCATGGTGGGCGTCGGCTACGGCAAGGCCCGCGAGGTGCCGACCGCGATCTCGAAGGGCGTCGAGGAGGCGAAGAAGAACTTCTTCCGCGTGCCTCGCGTAGCCCAGACGATCCCGCACCCCGTGCAGGGCGAAGCCGCTGCGGGTGTCGTGCTCCTGCGCCCCGCCGCTGCGGGTACCGGTGTTATCGCCGGTGGTCCCGTGCGCGCCGTGCTCGAGTGCGCCGGCATCCACGACGTGCTGAGCAAGTCGCTCGGTTCGTCGAACACGATCAACATCATCCACGCGACCGTGGCGGCGCTCAAGCAGCTCGAAGAGCCGCGTGCTGTCGCCGCCCGCCGTGGGCTCGACTTCGAGGATGTCGCTCCTGCGCGCCTCGTGCGCGCCGAGGCCCTCGCGGCCGAGGCGGCAGCCGGAAAGGGTGGTGCCTGATGGCCGCGCAGCTCAAGGTCACTCAGATCAAGTCCGTAATCAGCGAGAAGCAGAACCAGCGCGACACCCTGCGCAGCCTCGGCCTCAAGCGCATCGGCGACAGCGTCGTGCGCGAGGACACCCCGGCGAACCGCGGGTACGTCACCAAGGTTGCTCACCTCGTCAAGGTCGAGGAGATTGACTAATGGCAGAAGACAAGAAGGACGAGGCCGCGAAGGCCCCGGCCAAGAAGGCTCCCGCGAAGAAGGCCCCGGCCTCCTCGAGCACGAGCAAGGCGTCGGCTGACAAGCCCGCCGCTGCGAAGAAGGCTCCGGCGAAGGCAGGCGCTGACAAGCCGGCCGCTGCGAAGAAGGCTCCGGCGAAGGCCGCGGCTGACAAGGCTCCGGCGACGAAGGCCCCGGCCAAGAAGGCGCCGGCGAAGGCCGCCGCTGAGAAGCCGGCCGCCGACAAGCCGGCTGCTGCGAAGAAGGCACCAGCCAAGAAGTCTGCGGCGACCTCGAGCGCGGCTGCGTCGGACTCGACCGCTGAGAAGGCTCCCGCCAAGAAGCCCGCAGCGAAGAAGGCGTCATCCGACGTCGCACGCGCGCAGGTTCTCAAGGTGCACCACCTCCGCCCCGCGGCGGGCTCCAAGAAGGAGCGCACTCGCGTGGGTCGCGGTGAGGGATCCAAGGGCAAGACGGCCGGTCGCGGTACCAAGGGCACGAAGGCTCGCTACTCGGTGCGCCCGGGCTTCGAGGGTGGAAACCTGAACTTCGTCATGCGCCAGCCCAAGCTGCGCGGCTTCACGAACCCGTTCCGGGTCGAGTACCAGGTCGTGAACCTGGAGAAGCTCGCCGAGCTGTACCCCCAGGGTGGCGAGGTCACTGTGGGTGACCTGGTCGCCAAGGGTGCTGTGCGCAAGAACGAGAAGGTCAAGGTTCTGGGCTCCGGCGACATTGCGGTTAAGCTCACTGTGGCAGTCGACAAGGTCTCGCGCTCCGCGGAGCAGAAGATCGTCGCCGCTGGCGGTTCCATCAAGTAGCCGCTCGGGTGGCCCTTCGGGGCCACCCGCCACCGGCCCGAACGGGCCACAGCAGCTTTCGCCGCCGGGCGGGAAGATGCTCATGTCGTTACTACGGGAGGTCTCGTGTTCAGAGCAATCGGGCGGATCTTCCGCACGCCAGACCTGCGCCGGAAGATCGGTTTCACACTCGGAATCGTCGCGCTCTTCCGCCTGGGTTCCTTCATCCCCGCGCCGTTCGTGGACTACCAGAACGTGCAGCTGTGTCTGGCGGGCAACGAGGGAGCCACGGGCCTGTACCAGCTCGTCAACCTGTTCAGCGGCGGGGCGCTCCTGCAGCTGTCGATCTTCGCGCTCGGCATCATGCCCTACATCACCGCGTCGATCATCACGCAGCTGCTGCGCGTCGTCATCCCGCACTTCGACACCCTCCACAAGGAGGGCCAGGCCGGTCAGGCCAAGCTCACGCAGTACACGCGCTACATGACGATCGCGCTCGCCGTGCTGCAGTCGACGACGCTCATCACCGTCGCGCGAGCCGGAGCGCTCTTCCCGACGACGAGCGGTGTCGCCGAGTGCAGCCAGCTCATCACGAACGACGCCTGGTACGCGATCCTGCTCATGGTCATCACGATGACCGCCGGCACGGGCCTCATCATGTGGCTCGGCGAGCTCGTCACCGAGCGCGGCATCGGCAACGGCATGTCGCTGCTCATCTTCGTCTCCATCGCGGCGACGTTCCCGTCGGCGCTCTGGTCCATCGCCGTCACCTCCGGCTTCGAGATCTTCCTGCTCGTCCTCGCGCTCGGCATCCTCGTGATGGGCGCGGTCGTGTTCGTCGAGCAGTCGCAGCGCCGCATCCCCGTGCAGTACGCCAAGCGCATGGTGGGTCGGCGCACTTTCGGCGGCAACAACACGTACATCCCCATCAAGGTCAACATGGCCGGTGTCGTGCCCGTCATCTTCGCCTCGTCACTGCTGTACCTGCCCGCGCTCGTCGCGCAGTTCAACCAGCCGGCGGCGGGGGAGACCGCGCCGGAGTGGGTCGTCTGGATCCAGAACAACCTCGTCTCCGGCGACAACTGGATCTACATGGTCGTGTACTTCCTGCTCATCGTCGGCTTCACGTACTTCTACGTCGCGATCACGTTCAACCCTGAAGAGGTCGCCGACAACATGAAGAAGTACGGTGGCTTCATCCCCGGCATCCGCGCGGGGCGCCCGACCGCGGAGTACCTCGACTACGTCCTGACCCGCGTGACCCTGCCCGGCTCCCTGTACCTGGGGCTCGTGGCACTCATCCCGCTCCTGGCCTTCGCCTCGGTGGGAGCGAACCAGAACTTCCCGTTCGGTGGCGCGAGCATCCTCATCATCGTCGGCGTCGGCCTCGAGACGGTGAAGCAGATCGATGCACAGCTGCAGCAGCGGCACTACGAGGGCCTGCTGCGATGAGCGAAGCACGACTGCTCCTCATCGGCCCTCCCGGGGCGGGCAAGGGCACGCAGGCGCACGCCCTCTCCGACGCACTCGGCGTGCCGGCCATCTCGACGGGCGACATCTTCCGTGACAACGTGCGCAACGAGACCGAGCTGGGACGTCAGGCGAAGGCGTACATGGATGCCGGCGACAACGTGCCGAACTCGCTCACCAACGACCTCGTGCGCGATCGACTCGCACAGGATGACTGCGCCGGGGGCTTCCTGCTCGACGGCTATCCCCGCACGACCGATCAGGTGCGCGCCCTCGACGAGTTCCTCGCCGGCCAGGGCACGTCCATGGACGCCGTCATCGAGCTCGTGGCAGACCCCGACGTCGTCGTCGAGCGGTTGCGCAAGCGCGCTCTCGACCAGGGTCGCGCTGACGACGACGAGTCGGTCGTGCGACACCGCCTGACGGTCTACCGCGAGCAGACGGCGCCCCTCATCGACGTGTACGCCCAACGAGGCCTGCTGAGCCAGGTCGACGGCATCGGCGAGATCGACCAGGTCACGGGGCGCATCCGCACCGCGCTCGCCGAGCGCGGCATCCACGTTCCCGCGTGAGCGGCTCCGCTCGACTTGCCCCCGGGGTGCATTATCACCTAAGCTAAATCTTTGGTGCTTTCGGCACGCCTCTGGCGTGTCCGCCGCCTCTCACCCGCCGTGCAGACGGGAGTCAACAGGGCTGAGCACCGTGATCCGCACGACCAGTTCGACATTCCCCACTTTTAGCGACGAAGAGGCTATGGCCAAAAAAGACGGTGTCATCGAGATCGAAGGCTCGGTGGTCGAAGCGCTGCCCAACGCAATGTTCCGCGTTGAGTTGAGCAACGGCCACAAGGTTCTCGCCCACATTTCGGGCAAGATGCGCCAGCACTACATCCGCATCCTCCCCGAGGACCGCGTGATCGTGGAGCTGAGCCCCTACGACCTGACCCGCGGCCGGATCGTCTACCGCTACAAGTAATCGGAATCGTCGACCTGGGTAAGGAACGGCCCGAGAATCCACTCGGCGCACGAGGCCAGCGAACAAGAGAGATACGCACCATGAAGGTCAACCCCAGCGTCAAGCCCATCTGCGACAAGTGCAAGGTGATCCGTCGTCACGGCAACGTGATGGTCATCTGCGACAACCCCCGGCACAAGCAGCGTCAGGGTTAAGGCGGCACAGGCCATTTCTGGCCTGTGCAACCCCGACGCGGGCGGTCGTCTCGACCGCCCGGAGGCGACACAGCCGAGAATCTTGTCGCCGAACAACTGAATACGAACACCAGGCAGTTCCAGAACCCGCGACAGCGGGGGACACCCAGGGCGAGAGGCCTTGGCACCGGAACTGCTCCACACCTCTCACGAATCCCCTGAAGGAGCCGTCATGGCCCGTCTTGCCGGAGTCGACATTCCTCGCGATAAGCGCGTCGAAGTCGCCCTCACCTACATCTACGGCGTTGGCCGTACTCGCGCGACGCAGACGCTCGCCGAGACCGGTATCGACCGGAACATCCGCGTCAAGGACCTCACCGACGACCAGCTCGTCGCGCTCCGCGACCACATCGAAGGCACCTACAAGGTCGAGGGTGACCTCCGCCGCGAGGTCGCCGCCGACATTCGCCGCAAGGTGGAGATCGGATCGTACGAGGGCATCCGCCACCGCCGCGGCCTGCCCGTGCGCGGTCAGCGCACCAAGACCAACGCGCGCACCCGCAAGGGACCCAAGCGCACCGTCGCCGGCAAGAAGAAGGCCCGATAGTCCCCGGGTTCGCCCTGACTATCGATTCGACCTCGTTTTAGGAGAACACCATGGCAGCACCGAAGTCGGCCGCTCGTAAGCCGCGTCGCAAAGAGAAGAAGAGCATCGCCGTGGGCCAGGCCCACATCAAGTCCACCTTCAACAACACGATCGTGTCGATCACGGACCCGAGCGGCGCCGTTGTGAGCTGGGCATCGTCCGGGCAGGTCGGATTCAAGGGCTCGCGCAAGTCGACGCCCTTCGCCGCTCAGCTCGCCGCCGAGTCTGCCGCGCGTCAGGCGCAGGAGCACGGCATGAAGAAGGTCGACGTCTTCGTCAAGGGCCCGGGCTCCGGTCGGGAGACGGCGATCCGCTCGCTTCAGGCCGCGGGCCTCGAGGTCGGGTCGATCAGCGACGTGACTCCGCAGGCGCACAACGGGTGCCGCCCGCCGAAGCGTCGTCGGGTCTAGTTTTTCGACCTCAGTGACCCGACCCGAGCTCAGCTCGTGTCGGTGCTGGGGTCGCGGCGATGCGATGCATCGCTTCCAGCTCCACCGCACTCAATAACTCAACACATCCGGCGGGCCAGCCACCCGCCGCGCCACAAGTGTCATATGGCGGACACTTTGCCGAAAGGAATCCATAGTGCTCATCGCACAGCGTCCCACCCTCACCGAGGAGAGCGTTTCCGACTTCCGCTCGCGGTTCATGATCGAGCCGCTCGAGCCCGGTTTCGGATACACGCTCGGAAACTCGATGCGTCGAACCCTCCTCTCGTCGATTCCCGGAGCGGCCGTCACGAGCATTCGCATCGACGGCGTGCTGCACGAGTTCAGCACCATCGCGGGTGTCAAGGAGGATGTCACCGAGATCATCCTCAACATCAAGAACCTCGTCGTCTCGAGCGAGCACGACGAGCCCATCACGGCGTACCTGCGCAAGCAGGGCGCTGGCGAGGTGACGGCGGCCGACATCTCCGCACCCGCGGGGGTCGAGATCCACAACCCCGAGCTCGTCATCGCGACGCTCAACGACAGCGCCAAGTTCGAGCTGGAGCTGACGATCGAGCGCGGTCGCGGCTACGTGAGCGCCACGCAGAACCGCAGCGAGTTCAGCGAGGCGGGGCAGATCCCGATCGACTCGATCTACTCGCCCGTCCTCAAGGTGACCTACCGCGTCGAGGCGACCCGTGCCGGGGAGCGCACCGACTTCGACCGTCTCGTCGTCGACGTCGAGACGAAGTCGGCCATCACGCCGCGCGATGCGATCGCGTCGGCCGGCCGCACGCTCGTCGAGCTGTTCGGCCTGGCCCGCGAGCTCAACACGCAGGCCGAGGGCATCGAGATCGGCCCTGCGCCGGTCGACGCGGTGCTCTCCACCGAGCTGAGCATGCCCATCGAAGACCTCGATCTGTCGGTGCGCAGCTACAACTGCCTCAAGCGCGAGGGCATCAACACCGTGAGCGAGCTCGTCGCCCTGTCGGAGACGCAGCTCATGAACATCCGCAACTTCGGGCAGAAGTCGGTCGACGAGGTCAAGGACAAGCTCGTCGAGATGGGCCTCTCGCTCAAGGACGCCGTTCCCGGCTTCGACGGCGCGCACTTCTACGGCGGCTTCGACGACGACGAGCAGTCGAGCTAGGCCTCGCGCCGCCCTCGATCCCCACACCGTCACTGATACGAAAGAACAGACATCATGCCTCAGCCCACCAAGGGTCCTCGCCTCGGAGGAGGCCCCGCTCACGAGCGGTTGCTCCTCGCCAACCTGGCGACCGCGCTCTTCACCCACAAGCGCATCACGACGACCGAGACGAAGGCGAAGCGCCTGCGTCCGCTCGCGGAGCGGCTCATCACGTTCGCCAAGCGCGGTGACCTGCACGCGCGCCGTCGCGTCATGACCGTCATCCGCGACAAGAGTGCCGTGCACGAGCTCTTCACGGAGATCGCGCCCCTCGTCGCCGAGCGCGAGGGCGGCTACACGCGGATCACGAAGACCGGGTACCGCAAGGGCGACAACGCGCCTATGGCAGTCATCGAGCTCGTGCTGGAGCCCGTCAACCCGAAGCCCAAGAGCGCCAAGAAGTCGGCTGCCGCTGAGGCAGCATCGGCTCCGGCCGCCGCGCCTGAGGCAACCGAGCCTGAGGCCGAGGCGACGGACGCTCCGGACGCGGTCGAGAACGACGCGGATGCTCAGGCTGACGCCGTCGAGTCCACCGACGAGGCGTCGAGCGAGGACGCCTCGAGCGCCGAGGCCGACGACACCAAGTAGCACCGGCTGCCACAGCACTCGGCCCCCCGCACCCGACGGTGCGGGGGCCGTACTGTTGTGCCTGTGACCGAGAACGACCGCATTCCCCTGCGTGAGAGGGTGCAGGCTCCCTCCTCCCTCACGCTCCCCGCCGACTCCGCCCACTACCGGTGGCGCACACTCAGGCGCGATGACGCCGCCCTCGTGACGAGCCTTGCCGAACGCATGAGCGTGCGCGACCACCCGGCGTGGAGCGAGTCGCTCGAGGAGATGCGCGATGCACTCGAGCGCTCGTGGGTCGACCCGTCCGCCGATGGACTGCTGTGCACGGATGCCGGGGGAGCGGCGGTCGCGTACGGGCTCGTCACGATGCCTCCCGACCCCGAGTCGCTCGTGCGCGTCTTTCTCGCGGGAGGGGTGGACCCCACGCACCGCGGGCGGGGCATCGGGCGAACGCTCCTCGCGTGGCAGCACGATCGCGCTCGTCAGATGCTCGCCTCCTCCGACCTCGCCCTGCCGGCGTGGGTCATGAGCCATGCCGCCGAGATCGCGCCCGAGCACGGTGCACTCCTCGCACGCGAGGGATTCGAGGCGGCGCGCTACTTCACCACGCTCGAGTGCGAGGTAGCCAGTGCGCTGCCCGCGGGCCCGGCTCCCGAGGGCGGCGTGCGCATCGAGCCCTTTCGGGCCGAATACAGCGAGGCCGTGCGTGTGGCCAAGAACCAGGCCTTCGCGGACCACTGGGGCAGTCAGCCCATGGGCTCGGAGCAGTGGCAGTCGATGATCGAGCTGCCGACCTTCCGCGCTCCACTGAGCCGCGTCGCCCTCGTCGACGACGAGGTCGTCGGCTTCGTGACGTCCGAGGTCAACGAAGACGATTGGGCGCGGCAAGGCTTCAGCTCGGGCTACATCGGGCTCGTCGGCACGGTGAGGCCCTGGCGTCGCCGGGGCCTCGCGAGCGCACTCCTCGGGGCGGTACTCGAGGCGTACTCCCTCGCGGGCCTCGAGCGCGCCGTTCTGGACGTCGACACCGAGAGCCCGACAGACGCGCTGGGCGTCTACACGGCACTGGGCTTCACCCCGACGACGCGTGACGTCGCGTACCGGATCGTCTACTGAGAGGCGCTACCGCGGTCGCTGGAGGCCGGGGTTCGCTTCGTAGTCCACGAGGGGAGGCAGGTCCGCGATGCGCTGCAGCGCCGCGGCGAGAGTCTCCGTGTAGACCTGTCCGCCGGTTGGGCCAGGGTGGATCTGGTCGGGGGCGAGAAGGGAGAGCTGCGGGCTGATGGCCGCGCGCCAGTCGCTCAGCTCGACAAGCCGATATGTGCGCGCGAAGTCGACGAGGTGGGCATTGACACCCTCCGTCCAGCCGCGCGGCGCCTGCGCGCTCACGAGCACGAGCGTGCGTTCCGGACCGAGCAGCGCCCGTACCTCGTGGAGCGTCTCCGGGTCGATCGGCCCGTTCGTGCCGAGCCCGAGCACGACCGTGTCGCGCAGGCGGTCAGACTCGACGAGGGCCCTCACGATCTGCGGCGCCTGGCGCATCTGCCGGGACACGACGGCGTCGATCGCGATGCCCGGGAAGCGCTCCTGCAGCTGCGGCGCCGCCGCGAGCATGACGGAGTCCCCGATCGCGGTGATCTCGTCACCCGACGGCAGCGTGCCGGCCACCGCTGCCGCGGGCTCCTCGTCCCGCGGCAGCGGGCGCTCGGCGCGGCGCTGAGACTCCGCGACAGCGACCTGGCCGGTGGCGATGAGCTCGGCGGCCTCCGAGCGAGGCGGCGCCTGGGCGACTGCGGTGCTCGAGGCGGCCAGCAGTGCGAGAACGCCCGCGGCCGCGACGGCGCGCAGAGGGACAGCACGCGCTGCGCGAGGCGCGCGACGGAACGGCGACTCCACGAGTCGGTAGCTCGCGGCTGCCAGCAGCACCGAACCCGCGAGCGCGATCACCCCGAGCAACCAGGTCTCGCCGAGGCTCGCGCGGTCGAGCTCGGTCAGTCGCGCTCCGAGCAGCACGATCAAGGGCCAGTGCCACAGGTACAGCCCGTACGACCTCTCGCCGACCCACCGCGGTAGCGGAGCATCCAGAACGCTGACCAGCCGACTCTGCGGGCGGTCGGCGGCGGCGATGACGGCGAGAGTGAGCGCCACGGCGACGACCAGGCCGCCGCGATACGTCGCCGCGCCATCGATCGTGAGCACGAGGGAGAGGCCGACAAGGCCGAGACCCGCGAGCACACCGAGGGCATCGGTGAGGAGACGGGCGCGTGCGGGGCCGTCGCCGCCCCGCGCGCGCTGCGAGCGCAGGAGGGCCAGCGCGGCACCGGCGGCGAGGCCGAAACCGTGCGTGAGGGTGGAGAAGTAGGCGGCGGAGGCGGCGGCAGTGTCGAGGGCCGGGTCTCCGGCGACGAGGGCCATCGCCGCGGCAGACGCGGCCGCGAGCGCGCTCACGACGGCGATGCGGATGCCCGGCCGAGCAATCGCGAGCAGCGCGAGCAGCGCGACCGGCCAGAGCAGGTAGAACTGCTCCTCCACCGCGAGCGACCAGAGGTGCCGCAGCAGCTCGGGGCTCGTCTGCGTGAGATAGTCGGCCCCGGTCGCGATCGAGAACCAGTTGTAGCTGAACGTCAACGCCCCGACGAGCTGCCAGCCGATGCCCACGAGCACGTCGCCGCCCATGAGGGCCGCGAGCCCCGCGGAGACGGCGACGACGAGCACGAGGGCGGGCAGCAGTCTCCGCGCGCGCCGGGCCCAGAAGCGGCGAAGGGCGATGCGGCCGGAGCGCGCGTGCTCCTCGATGAGCAGGGTCGTGATGAGGTAGCCGCTCACGACGAGGAACACGTCGACGCCGAGGAAGCCGCCGGGCGCGAGACCCGGGAAGAGGTGGTAGGCGAGCACCAGCACGATCGCGAGCGCCCGGAGGCCGTCGAGGCCCGGCAGGCGCCGCGCATCGGCGCTCTCGACGGGTCGCGGTGTCTGGAACATGCTCCCCCGAATCGCCGTCGTCTCGTCATCGAGCCTCGGGGCGGACGACCGCCGACCCGTGCGCTCCATCGTAGGATGGTCGGCCGTGAACACTGTGCGCCTGCGGCTCGACCTCGCCTACGATGGCGCGGCGTTCTCCGGCTGGAGCAGGCAGCCCGGCCTGCGCACCGTCGAGGGAGAGCTGGGCGAGGCGCTCGCGACCATTCTGCGCCGGGGCGCCGACCCCGTCGACGCCCCGAGGGTCACGGTCGCGGGGCGCACCGATGCGGGGGTGCACGCGATCGGGCAGGTCGCCCACCTGGAGCTCTCGCCGGAGGAGTGGCACGAGATCGCCCAGCGGGACCGGCGGCGCGGCCCGCGGGAGGGCGGCCCCGAGGCCTCCCTGCGTCGCAGGCTCAACGGCATTGCCGGTCGCCACGGTGACCTCGTCGTGCGCGACGCGAGGCGCGCACCCGCCGGGTTCGACGCGCGATTCTCCGCCCTGTGGCGCCGCTACGAGTACCGTCTCGTGGATCGCGGGGGCCCGCGCGACCCCCGACGTCGCGGCCACACCTTGTGGGTCGACGAGACGCTCGATCTCGCCGCGATGGACTCCGCGAGTCGGGCGCTCACGGGTCTCCACGACTTCGCGGCGTTCTGCAAGCCGCGAGAGGGGGCGACGACCATCCGCACCCTGCTCGACTACTCGTGGTCCCGCGATGAAGACGGCGCACTGATCGGACACGTGCGCGCTGATGCCTTCTGCCACTCCATGGTGCGCGCCCTCGTCGGTGCGGCGATCGCGGTCGGCGCCGGGCGCCTCGACGAGGATGCTCTGCTCGCCGTGCTCGACGGAGCACGCCGCACCGGCGCCGCTCCCGTCGTGGGCGCGCACGGGCTCACGCTCGTCGAGGTGGGCTACCCGCCCGACGCCGAGCTGGCGGCCCGCGCCGAGCAGACCCGCGCGCGACGGGACCCCCTGCTCTCAGACGAGGTGCCTCATGTAGGAATGCCCGCGAAATGGTTCCCGTGCCCCAGTTAAGTATGCCCGCGAAGCCGGGGGTCAGCTCGCGGGGCGTAGTTTGATGCCGCGGGTGGTGTCGGGCAGAGGCGTGGCGGCTTCGGCTTGGAGTGCGAGGGTGCGGTCGCGGGCAAGGCCGGTGAGTCGGTCTTGGAGGGATTGGATGCGGCGGGCGAGTTCGGCGGGGTTGATCCGGTCGCGCCGGTCGCGCAGTTGGGCTGCTTGGTCTGGGGAGAGGACTCCGGCGGCCAGGAGACGGTCGAACGGGGTCTTCGGGGCGTCGTAGAGACGCTTGCGGCGTCCGGCGGCGTCGGTCGACCAGTCGGTGGGTTTCTTGGTCGGGGTGAAGAAGTTCAGCCGGTCGTTCACGAGCGGCCAGAGCTGGTTCAGGAGGGTCAGTTCTTCCGGGGTGTCGTAGCGCCAGTAGAACGCGTAACGGCGCACGAGGTGGTTGTTCTTGGACTCGATGGTGGCCTGGTCGTTCTTGTTGTACGGGCGGGAGCGGGTGAAGAAGATCTTCCGCTCGGCGGCCCAGCCGATGACGTCGTGGTTGATGAACTCGCCGCCGTTGTCGAAGTCGAGCCCGGTGACTTCGAACGGAACCTGTGAGGTGGCGTGCTGGAGGGCGGCCAGCACGTTCAGGTGCGCGTTGTTGCGGGTGGAACGGGTCGTCACCCACCCGGTGCGCATGTCGGTGAGGTTCACCGTCCGGCAGAACTCGCCCTTCAGCGTCGGACCGCAGTGCGCGACGGTGTCGCCCTCGAAGAACCCCGGGGACTGTTCGACCTCGTCGCCGGCTTTGCGGACCTGGATCGAGGAGCGCAGCAGCGGCGACGGCTTCGTCGTCGAGATGCCCCGGAGTGGGTCTTTCGCTCTCGCGGGGGCGAGGTAGCGGTCGATCGTCGCCGGGCTCATCGCCTCCAGCTCGGCCCGCACCTCGGGCGAGTAGCGGGCCTGGCCGGCTCTGAGCTCGCCGTGGCGTTCCAACGCGTCCAGCAGGACCGGCATCGCCGCGGCCAGGTACTTCCCGCACTCGAATCCCGCGAACGCCCACACCCTTTGCAGCGTCTTCGTCGCGTCATAGGAGTACTTCCGAGCCCGAGGCTTCCGCGCCTTGCTCACCGTGCGAGGGCGGGGTCGAGCGGCTTTCGCGAGCCTGCGACGGGCGTTATCCCGCGACCAGCCGGTGACCGCGACCACCTCGTCCAGCAGCCGGCCCTTGTCCTTCTTCGACGCCTTCGCATACGCCCGGGCGTACTTCACCGTGATCTCTGCTCGCGCAGCCATCGACAACCTGCTTCCCATACCTCGGATAATGCCCGCCATTCGCGGGCATTCTTATCTGAGGCACGGGAACCCACTCGCGGGCATTCTTCGTGAGGCACGTCGTCAGATTGACCGGCGGCCCTCGGCCGAGTAGGCTTTCCCCTTGGTGTCCGTCGCCGACGGCCATCCAGTTGAGCCCTCCACCGAGGCGTTCTCGCGCGATCTGCGTCGAGAACTCCCACCGGAGTGGGATTCGCGAACACCTCGACCAGAAAGTACGCACTGTGACGCGCACCTTCAGCCCCACGCCCGCTGACATTCAGCGCGACTGGGTCGTCATCGACGCAACCGATGTCGTCCTCGGCCGCCTCGCCAGCCACGCCGCCGTTCTCCTGCGCGGCAAGCACAAGCCGACATTCGCCCAGCACATGGACATGGGCGACTTCGTCATCATCATCAACGCCGAGAAGGTCGCCCTCACCGGCTCCAAGCTCGAGCAGAAGAAGGCATACCGCCACTCGGGCTACCCGGGCGGCCTCACGGCGACGACCTACTCGGAGATGCTCGAGAAGAACCCGGCGCGCACCGTCGAGAAGGCGATTCGCGGCATGCTGCCGAAGAACTCGCTCGGCCGTGCTCAGATCAAGAAGCTCAAGGTCTACGCGGGCGCCGAGCACCCGCACGCTGCGCAGCAGCCGAAGACCTACACCCTCGACCAGGTCGCTCAGTAGCGGCCGCCGACGACGCTAAGGACAATGAGCAACGTGGCAGACGTGACGAACAGCGACAACACGAGCACCGACGCGGCGACCGAGGTCGCCCCCTCGAGCTACTCGACCGAGTCGACCGCCCCCGCAGCGGAGGCCGCGCCACGCGCGATCCTCTCCGTGTCGGGCGCCGCAGTGGGCCGCCGCAAGCAGGCGATCGCCCGCGTGCGCATCGCTCCCGGCGCCGGCACCTACGTGGTGAACGGCCGCACCCTCGAGGAGTACTTCCCCAACAAGCTGCACCAGCAGCTCATCAACGACCCCTTCACCGTGCTGCAGCTCGGGGGCGCATACGACGTCACCGCGCGCATCACCGGTGGCGGCCCCTCGGGTCAGGCGGGCGCACTGCGCCTCGCCATCGCGCGCGCACTCAACGAGATCGACCGTGAGAACAACCGTGCGACCCTCAAGAAGGCCGGGTTCCTCACGCGCGACGCGCGCGTGATCGAGCGCAAGAAGGCTGGTCTCAAGAAGGCGCGCAAGGCTCCGCAGTACTCGAAGCGCTAGTCGCGCCTCGGGCTTCGGACCACCCACATGGGTCGCCTTTTCGGCACGGACGGGGTTCGGGGGCTCGCCAACGGTGATCTCACCGCTGACCTGGCCCTCGGCCTCTCCCAGGCCGCCGCTCGCGTGCTCACGCAGGGCCGGCACGCCGATGAGTTGCGCGCCCAGGGCAAGCGCCCGACCGCGATCGTCGCGCGCGACCCTCGCGTGTCGGGGGAGTTCCTGACGGCGGCCGTGTCGGCTGGCCTTGCGAGCTCGGGCATCGACGTGCTCGACGCCGGGGTCATCCCCACGCCTGCCGCCGCCTTCCTCGTCGGCGACATCGGGGCCGACTTCGGCGTCATGATCTCGGCATCGCACAACCCGGCGCCCGACAACGGCATCAAGTTCTTCTCCTTCGGCGGCACCAAGCTGCCCGACGAGGTGGAGGACCGCATCGAGGGTGCACTCGAGGGCGAGAAGCTCGCGCCGACGGGCGAGGCTGTGGGGCGCATCCGCCGGTTCGCCGATGCGGAGGACCGCTACCTGCTGCACCTGCTACGCACCCTGGATGCCCGGCTCGACGGCCTGCACATCGTCATCGATTGCGCGCACGGCGCCGCGGCAGGCATCTCGCCGCAGGTGTTCAGCGACGCCGGTGCCTCGGTGAGCGTCATCGGGTCTGACCCCGACGGCCTCAACATCAACGACGGCGTCGGCTCGACCCACCTCGAGCCCCTGCAGCGCGCGGTGCTGGAGCAGCGTGCCGACTTCGGCATCGCCCACGACGGCGACGCCGACCGGTGCCTCGCGGTCGACGCCGACGGGCGGGTCATCGACGGCGACCAGATCATGGCGATCCTCGCCGTCTCGATGCAGCGGCGTGGTCTACTCGCCCAGAGCACCCTCGTCACGACCGTCATGAGCAATCTCGGCCTCGGGCGCGCCATGGCCGAGCACGGCATCACCGTGATCCAGACGAAGGTCGGCGACCGGTACGTTCTCGAGGCGCTCGCGGAGCACGGCTTGAGCCTGGGCGGCGAGCAGTCTGGCCACATCATCTTCCAGGAGCACGCGACGACCGGTGACGGCATCCTCACGGGCCTGCAGCTCGCCGCCGAGATGTCGCGCACGGGCCGCACGCTCGCCGAGCTCGCCGACGTCATGACGGTCTTCCCCCAGGTGCTCATCAACGTGCGCGGCGTGGACCGCACGCGCGTGCACGACAGTGCTGCCCTCGCGGAGGCCGTTGCCGCGGAGGAGGCGCTGCTCGGGGAGAGCGGACGCGTGCTGCTGCGCGCAAGCGGCACCGAGCCGATGGTGCGCGTCATGGTCGAGGCGGCAGACCAGGAGACCGCGCAGGCCGTCGCCGAGAGGCTCGCCGCCGTCGTGTCGGCCGAGCTCGCCGTCTAAGGTCCTCCGGGAGGAGGCAGCGGTCACCGCGGGTTCGCACCGGCGCGCTCACACCGTGGCGAGGAGCTCCGTGTGGGTCATCGTGAAGCACCCGCGCTCGTCGGCCGCCCACGTACGCCAGGCGTCGCTGATGGCCTGCAGCTCGTCGACGGTCGCGTGACCGCCCTCGACGGCGTCGGTTGCGAAGCGAGAGTGGAGTGCGCGCTCCGCCCAGGCGCCGCCCCACCACTCGCGCTCCTGCGCGGTCGTGAACGCCCAGGCGGACGCCGTGAACTGCGGCCTCGTGAGGTCGGCGTCGAGCGCCCAGCTCGTGAGATGACGCCCGGCGTCGGGCTCGCCGCCGTTCGCGCGGTGCACTCGACGGACGACGTCGAGCCAGAGCTCGAGCTCCGGCAGGAGAGGGAACCATGTCGTCGCCGAGTAGTCCACTTCCCGCGCGGCCACCAGGCCGCCACCGCGCGCCACGCGCGCCATCTCCCGCAGCATCGCCACAAGGTCCTGCACATGCTGCACGATCTGATGCGTGTGCACGATGTCGAAGGTCTGGTCGTCGAACGGCAGCGCGAGGCGTCGCCGAGGACGAACTCGGCGCTCGTCTCGAGCTCCGCCGCCGCGGCCAGCGCGTCGGGGGCGGCGTCCAGGCCGACGACCCGAGCCGGCGCGAGGCGCTCGGCGAACTCGGCGGTGATCGTTCCCGGGCCGCAGCCGACATCGAGGAGGGAACGGCCGGCCGTCAGGTGGGGCTCGAGGTAGTGGGCGGAGTTCGCGATCGTGCGCCATCGGTGCGCGGCCAGGACGCTCTCATGGTGGCCGTGAGTGTACTTCTCGGACTCGGCCATCAGATCTTTCTCAGCAGAACGGTCGAGACGGTGTGGTCGTGCTCCTTGCGCAGCACGAGCGACGCTCGTGCCCGCGTCGGCAGGATGTTCTCCACGAGGTTCGGCTCGTTGATCTCGCGCCAGATCTCGCGCGCCTTGGCGATGGCCTGCTCGTGCGAGAGCGCCGCGTAGCGGTGGAAGTAGCTGCGCGGGTCCACGAATGCGCCGCTCTGCAGGGCGAGAAAGCGGTCTTCGTACCACTGGGCGATGTCGCTCGTGCGGGCGTCCACGTAGACGGTGAAGTCGAACAGGTCGCTCACCGCGAGGCTTGCACCCGGCCCCGGGGGCTGCAGCACGTTGAGCCCTTCGACGATGAGGATGTCGGGCCGCCTCACGATGATCTCGGCATCGGGGACGCGGTCGTACGTGAGGTGCGAGTAGACGGGTGCGCGCACCTCCTCGACGCCTGACTTGATGCGCGAGACGAATCGGAGGAGGGCGCGGCGATCGTAGGACTCGGGGAACCCCTTGCGATGCAGGATGCCCCGACGAGCGAGTTCGGCCGTGGGCAGGAGGAAACCGTCCGTCGTGACGCGCTCGACCCGCGGGGTGTCCTCCCACCGTGAGAGCAGCTCGCGCAGCAGTCGGGCGATCGTCGACTTGCCGACCGCGACAGAGCCGGCGACCCCGATGACGAAGGGCGTGCTGCGCCCGCTCTCGCCGAGGAAGCTGCGGGTCGCAGAGTGCAGATCGCGGGCTCCCGCCGCGTACAGATTGAGCAGACGGCTCAACGGCACGTACACCTCGGCCACTTCGCGCAGATCGAGGGAGTCGCCGAGTCCTCTCAGCTGCACGAGCTCCTGCTCGGTGAGCGGCTGCGGCGTGGCGGGGGCGAGCGCCGCCCACCGTCGGCGATCGATCTCGACGAAGGGACTGGTCTCGCGCGCTGCGCTCGCCTCGGGCATCGGCTCCACGTTACTCCCGTCCGCGGAGCCCTAGAATCGTCAGTCATGTGCGGAATCGTGGGATACGTCGGCCCTCGGGGCAGCGTCGAGGTGCTGCTCGGCGGCCTGAAGCGCCTGGAGTACCGGGGGTACGACTCGGCGGGAGTCGCCGTCATCGACGACCATGGTGCGCTGGGCACCCGCAAGCACGCCGGCAAGCTGCGCGTGCTCACCGACGACCTCGCGTCGACGGCTCTGGCCGATGGCGGCACCGGCATCGGCCACACCCGCTGGGCGACCCACGGCGGGCCGACCGACGAGAACGCCCACCCGCACCTCGGCGACGGCGGCCAGCTCGCGCTCATCCACAACGGCATCATCGAGAACTTCGCACCCCTCAAGGAGGAGCTCGTCGCTCGAGGCCACGAGTTCCACAGCGAGACCGACTCCGAGGTGGCCGCCATCCTCGTGGGCGAGGCCTACCGAGAGACGGGCGATCTGACCGCGGCCATGCTGCACGTCGTCCAGAGGCTCGAGGGCGCGTTCACCCTTCTCGCTGTGCACGCGGGCCAGCCGGGCGTCGTCGTGGGCGCCCGCCGCAACTCTCCGCTCGTGATCGGCCTCGGCGATGGCGAGAATTTCCTCGGCTCCGACGTCGCGGCGTTCGTCGAGCACACGCACCGCGCCATGGAGATTGGGCAGGACCAGCTCGTCACGATCCGCCCCGACAGCGTCGAGGTCGTCGGCTTCGACGGCGTCGCGGTGACGCCCAAGACCTTCGAGGTCGACTGGGACGCTACGGCGGCCGAGAAGGGCGGCTGGTCGAGCTTCATGGCGAAGGAGATCAGCGAGGAGCCGGAGGCGATCGCGAAGACGATTCTCGGCCGGGTGAGCGACGGTCTCGTCCACGTTCCCGAGCTGGATGCTCTGGGCGACGATGTTCTGCGCGGCATCGATCGCGTGCTCATCATCGCGTGCGGCACGGCCGCCTACGCGGGCCTCGTCGGCAAGTACGCGATCGAGCAGTGGGCGAGGGTGCCGGTCGACGTCGAGCTCGCGCACGAGTTCCGCTACCGCGACCCCGTGCTGTCGACCTCGACCCTCGTCATCTCGGTGAGCCAGTCTGGCGAGACGATGGACACGCTCATGGCTGTGAAGTTCGCCCGCGAGGCGGGAGCGCGCACGCTCTCCATCTGCAACACGCAGGGCGCGACGATTCCGCGCGAGTCTGATGCGGTCATCTACACGCACGCAGGGCCGGAGGTCGCGGTCGCCTCGACGAAGGCCTTCGTGGCGCAGATCACCGCCATGTACCTGTTCGGGCTGCAGCTCGCGCAGGCGCGCGCGACGCTCGACGATGAGACCGTGCGCGGTCTCGTGGCGGAGCTGCAGGAGGTGCCGGAGAAGCTCACGAAGGTTCTCGAGGTGGGAGATCGCATCCGGGAGCTCGCGCACTGGATGGCGGACACCCGCTCGGTGCTGTTCCTCGGTCGCCACGTCGGCTACCCGGTCGCGCTCGAGGGTGCCCTCAAGCTCAAGGAGCTCGCGTACATCCATGCGGAAGGCTTCGCGGCTGGTGAGCTCAAGCACGGGCCGATCGCCCTCATCGAACCAGGTCAGGTGGTGTTCGTGATCGTGCCGAGCCCTCGCGACGAGCGCTCGCTGCACGCGAAGGTCGTCTCGAACATCCAGGAGATCAGGGCGCGGGGCGCGCGCGTCATCGCGATCGCGGAGGAGGGCGACGTCGCCGTCCTGCCGCACGCCGACGAGGTCATCCGCATCCCCCTCGCCTCGCCGTTCTTCGAACCGCTTCTCGCCGTCGTGCCGCTGCACATCTTCGGCATGGAGCTCGCAGCGGCCAAGGGGCTCGATGTGGACCAGCCGCGCAATCTCGCCAAGTCGGTGACGGTCGAGTAGCCGATGCCGCGGATGCGCTCGTGATCGTCGGGATCGGCGTCGACGTCGTCGACCTGGCCCGCTTCGAGCGCGCCGTCGGACGAACGCCCGGCCTGGTCGATCGTCTCTTCGCCCCCGCTGAGCGCGGCCTGCCGCTGCGCTCGCTCGCGGGGCGGTTCGCGGCGAAGGAGGCGCTCCTCAAGGCACTCGGGGCGACGGACGGCGTGCGATGGCACGACATGCAGGTGGTCTCCGATGCGGAGGGGAACCCCGACCTGCGGGTGAGCGGGCGCGCCGCTCAGATCGCGGCGAGCCGCGGCATCGCGCACCTGCACGTGTCGATGTCGCACGATGCGGGCGTGGCCACGGCGTTCGTCGTCGCCGAGTCGGACGATTCCGACCCTGCCGATTCCGACCCCGCCGCGGGGGAGGCCGCATGACCCGCCCCTTCCGCGAGGCCCGCATCGACGTGGGTGCGATCGCGCACAACACCGAGCGGATGCGGCGCGCGGCGCCGACACCCCACTTCATGGCCGTCGTCAAGGCCGACGGCTACGGCCACGGTGCTGCGAGGGCCGCACGCGCGGCGCTCGAGGCTGGCGCCGACCATCTGGGAGTGGCCGACATCGACGAGGCGCTCGAGCTGCGCGCAGCGGGCATCGACGCGCCCGTGCTCGCGTGGCTGCACGACCCGTTCGCCGACCTGGACGCGGCAGCCGAGGCGGGCATCGAGTTCGGGGTGAGCTCGCTCGCGGAGGTAGAGCGTGCTGCCGCGGTCGGCCACCGCGCGGTCGTGCACGTGAAGGTCGACACCGGGCTCAGCCGCAACGGGGCCCCTGCTGCGCAGTGGGGCGCGATCGTCGACGCGGTCGCGCGCGCGCAGGCGGCGGGCTCGCTGCGTCTGGGCGGCGTCTTCACGCACCTGTCGAACACGACGGCCGAGGAGGACCGCGCGCAGGTCGTCGCCTTCGAGGAGTTCCTGGACGCCGTGCGTGCCGCGGGCCTCGAACCCGGGCTGCGCCACGTCGCGGCGTCGGCCGCCGCACTCGACCATCCTGCGGCGCGCTACGACATGGTGCGCGTCGGTATCGCTCTCTACGGCATCGCCCCTGAGGTCCACTTGCGCGGCGCCGTGCCGCTGCGGCCGGCGATGGAGCTCAGTGCGCGCGTCGTGAACGTCAAGCGGGTTCCCGCGGGCTCGGGGGTCTCCTACGGCTACCGCCATCGCACCGACCGGGCGACGACCCTCGCGCTCGTCCCGCTCGGCTATGCGGACGGCGTGCCGCGCCATGCCGTGGACGGCCCCGTCGTGATCGCGGGGCGGCGCCATCGCGTCGTCGGTCGTGTGGCGATGGACCAGTGCGTCGTCGAGGTCGGCGACGCGGACGTGGCGGTGGGTGACCGCGCGGTGCTGTTCGGTGACCCCGCGACGGGCGCCCCCTCCCCCGAGGAGTGGGCCGATGCCGCTGGCACGATCGGCTACGAGATCGTCACCCGGCTCGGGCGCCGGGTGACCCGCACCCAGGTGCGCTCGTGAGCGGCGCCGCGCACCTCACGATCGCCGACCCGGAGGCGATGGAGCAGCTCGGCGCGCGCATCGCCGCGCAGCTGCGGGCGGGGGATGCCGTGCTGCTCACGGGCGAGCTCGGGGCGGGCAAGACGACTCTCACGCGCGGGCTCGGAGCCGCTCTCGGCGTGCGGGGCGCAGTCACGAGCCCGACCTTCGTGCTCGCCCGCACGCATCCGCGCGTGGACGGCCCGCCGCTCGTCCACGTCGATGCGTACCGGCTGGCGGACGCGCGCGAGCTCGACGACCTCGACCTCGACTTCGCGGAGAGCATCACCGTCGTCGAGTGGGGGGCGGGCCTGCTCGAGCACATCATCGACGAGTGGCTCGCGGTGACGATCGCGCGACCGCACGGCGCCGGCGATGCTCACGGCGACTCCTCGGCGACTGACGACCCCTCCCTCGAGCCTGTCGAACCGCGCAGCGTGACGGTCCAGGGCGTCGGGGCTCGCTGGGCCGACCTAGGCTGGCTGCATGCTCCTGGCGATTGACACCTCGGCGGGAACCTCGGTCGCCCTGCTCGCCGAGGACGGTGCGGTCGTCGCCGAACGCTCGACTGCCGACACCCGCCGCCACGCGGAGGTCATCGGGCCGTTCCTCGCCGCGATGCTCGCTGCGGCTCCCGACGTGCGCGGCTCCCTCACCGCGGTGGCGGCGGGCATCGGCCCTGGTCCGTTCACCGGCCTGCGGGTGGGTCTCGCGGCGGCGCGCGTCCTCGCGCTCGGTCTCGACATCCCGGTGCTCGGGGTGCCGAGTCACGAGGCCGTGGCGCTGCGTCTGCTCGTCGCGGGCGAGGTCGCCGGTCGCTTCGCGATCGTCACGGATGCCCGTCGCCGCGAAGTGGCGGTGACCGTCTACACCGCCGCGCTCCCGGTCCCGGCGGAGGTCGAACCGGCTCACCTCGTGGAGCGCGTCGCCTACGTGCCCGAGCCAGGGCTCACGGTGCACGAGGTGGCGGAGATCCCCGCGGTCTGGCTCGCACGAGCGGCCCAGGCGCGCAGAGCGGTCGGAGCGTCGTTCCCCGAGCCGGCACCCCTGTACCTGCGAGCACCGGATGTGACGCTCGCCGCTCCCAAGCGGGTGTCGGCATGACCGCGTCTCGTGCCGAGGGTGGGCCGGGCATCCGGCTGCGGGAGGCGGCGCTCGCCGACCTCGACGCGATCATGCACCTCGAGCGCGCGACCTTTCCCGCCGATGCGTGGAGCAGGGATGTCATGGCCGCCGAGCTCGCCTCACCGCACACCGTGTACCTCGTGGCCGAGTCGGGGGACGAGGTCGTCGCCTACGCGGGACTGAGCGCGGTGCCCCGCGCCGAGCAGGCCGACCTGCAGACGATCGCGGTCGACCCCACGCACCGGCGGCTCGGGGTCGGCACCGTGCTCGTGCGGCACCTGCTCACGCTCGCCCGGGATCGCGGTGCGCGGGAGATGCTGCTCGAGGTGCGCGCCGACAACCCCGGGGCGGAGGCCCTCTACGAGCGCCACGGCTTCACCCGCATCGCCGTGCGGCCGCGCTACTACCAGCCGGACGACGTGGATGCGATCGTCATGCGCGCGGAGCTGGCATCGTGAGCCTCGTGCTCGGCATCGAGACGAGCTGCGACGAGACCGGCATCGGCATCGTGCGCGGCTCGACTCTGCTCGCCAACGTCATCTCCTCCTCGATGGAGGAGCACGCCCGCTACGGCGGCGTCGTGCCCGAGGTCGCCGCGCGTGCGCACCTCGAGGCCATCGAGCCCGCCATTCGGGCGGCCCTCGCCGAAGCCGACGTGAGACTCGCCGACCTCGACGCGATCGCCGTCACGAGCGGACCGGGGCTCGCTGGCGCTCTCATGGTCGGCGTGGGCGCCGCGAAAGCACTCGCTCTCGCGCTCGACCGCCCGCTCTACGCCGTCAACCACCTCGTCGGGCACGTCGGTGCCGATGTGCTGCGCGACGACGGCACAGAGCTCGAACTGCCGACCGTGGCGCTGCTCGTCTCGGGCGGCCACACGAGTCTTCTGCTCGTGCGCGATCTCACGAGCGACGTCGAGCTGCTGGGGGAGACGATCGACGATGCGGCGGGGGAGGCCTTCGACAAGGTGGCCCGCCTCCTCGGCCTGCCATACCCGGGCGGCCCGCACATCGATCGCGTCGCCGCGGACGGCGACCCGGCGGCGATCCGCTTTCCGCGCGGGCTCACCCTGCCGAAGGACCTCGAGAGGCACCGATACGACTTCTCGTTCTCGGGGCTCAAGACCGCGGTCGCGCGGCACGTCGAGCGCGTGCGCGATGCGGGAGGGGAGGTGCCCGTGGCGGATGTCGCGGCGAGCTTCCGCGAAGCAGTGGCCGACGTGCTCACGGCGAAGGCGATCGCGGCGTGTCGGGATCTCGGCGTGCCCCGCCTCCTGCTCGGCGGGGGAGTCGTCGCCAATGCGCGCGTGCGGGCGCTCGCCGAGGAGCGCGCCGCGGCGGCAGGCGTGAGCCTGCGCATCCCGCCCCTCGCCCTGTGCACCGACAACGGGGCCATGATCGCCGCGCTGGGCGCCCAGCTCATCGCCGCGGGGCACCCGCCGTCGACGCTCGACGTCAGCGCCGACTCGACGCTTCCGGTCACGCGCATTCAGGCCTAGGGATGCTCGCCGGCGGCTGCGCCGCTCCCTCGCGAGCGTTGACACCCCCTCGGGACACTGGAAACATGGGATCGCCCACCCCGGTTTCGCCACGACATCACTAGGAGCACCATGACTGACGCACCTCCTCCCGCCCCTGAGCCCTCGTCGACGCCGTACTCGTCGGCTCCCGAGCAGAAGACCAACACGCTCGCGATCGTCGCGCTCATCCTGGGAATCCTCATTCCCATCGCCGGCATCGTCGTCGGCCACATCTCGCTCAGCCAGATCAAGAAGACCGGGGAGAACGGCCGCGGCCTCGCCCTCACCGGCACGATCCTCGGCTACGTCTTCAGCGTGCTGTGGATCATCTTCTGGGTCGTCACGATCATCCTGCCGTTCCTGATCTTCGGCAGCGCGGTCAGCTACAGCACCTTCTAGAGCTGTCGACCTGAGGCCCGTCCGCGATGTCGCGGGCGGGCCTTTCCCGTGCGCGCCGTCAGGACCCCGGAGAGCGGTCTGCGATCGCTAGGCTGAGGGCATCCGTCATCCGTTCGAGCGAGGACACCGCATGGCCAGCACCGACATCCCCAGCCCCGCCGCCGATGAGGGCGCCGGCGACGAGCCCCTCGCCGCGGCCCCGAAGAAGCCAGCGGCCCGCAAGCCCGCCGCGACGAAGCCGGCCGCCGCCAAGAAGCCCGCTGCTGCGAAGAAGCCCGCGGCTGCGACCACGCCGACTGCCGCACCACCTCCCGCTGCCCCGGGGGCGTCGCCCTACGCGCAGCAGCCCTACGCGGGCCAGCAGCCCTACGCGGCCGCGCCGGCCGGCCCCGCGTCGACGCTCAGCATTCTTGCGCTCATCGGCGGCATCGTGGGCCTGCTGCTCTCGTTCGTCGGCTTCGGTCTCCTGCCGGCGCTCGCGGGCGTCATCCTCGGCCACCTGGGCCTCAATCGCGAGCCGCACGCTCGCGGCATGGCCATCGCGGGCCTCGTGACCGGCTACATCGGGCTCGGCATCTCGATCCTGTGGGGCATCTTCTGGGTCGGCATCTTCCTGCTGCCCCTGCTCTTCATCCCGGCGGCGACGCTCGGCGGGTTCTAGG
The DNA here is from genome assembly GCF_014789785.1 of Chryseoglobus sp. 28M-23. NCBI lineage: Bacteria > Bacillati > Actinomycetota > Actinomycetes > Micrococcales > Microbacteriaceae > Microcella > Chryseoglobus sp. 28M-23. The sequence continues at coordinate 251,510 of NZ_CP061846.1, forward strand.
CACTGCTAGGCCCCGCTCGTCGCGCGCGGCGGTTCGTCCGCCCGCTCGGCGAGCAGGACCGCCTTCTCGCCCGCGACGCGGGTGAGGATGAGCACCGCTGAGCGATCACCGCGCAGCTGCAGCTTCGGCCGCAGGGCTGCGGGATCGATGTCGACGCCGCGCTTCTTGATCTCGAGCACTCCGATCTCGCGCGCGGCGAGCTCGCGCCGCAGATGACGAACGTCGAGGGGCCAGCGTTCCCGAACGTGGAACGCGCGCGCAAAGGGGGTAGGCGCGAGCCGGTCGGCCGTGATGTACGCGATCGTCGGGTCGAGCATCCGGCCCCCCAGCTGGTCGGCCAGCAGGCCGATGAGGCGGGCTCTGATGACCGCGCCGTCTGGCTCGTAGACCCAGTCGCCGAGCTCGCCGACCGCAGCGTCCTCGCTGTCGCGCTTCGCGGTGAGCTCGTGCGCGCTGTCGTCGGCGCCCAGAACCAGAGCGGCGCGCCCGACGTTCGGGCGGGCGAGGCTGCCGCTCCACAGCACGAGCTCGACGACGTCGCCGCCCACGGAGACCCACTGCGCCTCGCCGGAATCGGGCAGCAGCGCTCGATCCATGCCCGGCCCGAGCTTGATGCCGGCCGGCCGCCGACGGGCGAGCTCGAGGGCCTTGTCGAGGCGGGGCGACCAGTCGCCGGGGTCGGCGAGTCGGCGTGCGCCTTCGCGCCGAGCGGGGTCGAGCCAGATGCCGTCGACGCCGTCGAGGTCGATCGCCGTCAGATCGCCATGCACGACGTGGGCGCTCGCCCACGGCGCCAGGTTGTAGGCGGCGAGGGCGGCCGTGACCTCGTCGCGCTCGACCGCGGTCACGCGCAGGTCGAGTGCGGCCATCGCCATCGCGTCCCCCCCGATTCCGCACCCGAGATCGGCGACGTGCTCGAGGCCCGCGGCCGCGAAGCGGCCGGCGTGGAGCGCGGCAACGCGCAGTCGGGTGGCCTGTTCGAGGCCGGTTTCGGTGAACAGCATGCGATCGGCGAACTGGCCGAACTTAGCGGAGGCGCGGCGGCGCAGACGGTACTGCGAGAGCACGGCGGCTACGCGAGCAGCGGGATGCCCGTCTCGACGCAACCGACTCACGAGTCGCACGACATCGTCGGTGGAGGTGCTCGGTTCAAGCGAATCGAGCAGTGCGAGCGCCTCCTGCGTCAACAGTTCTCGTAGCTCGGCGCTCTCCATGCCAGCGATCCTCCCACCCTTGCGCGCTCGGCGCATTGGCACTCGGATTGCATGAGTGCTAACTCCTTGGGTACAGTGGTGCTGGCACTCGCAGGGCGAGTGTGCCAACTCCCTCATCGTCTTTAGGAAAGAAGAGGTCAACCGTGTCGGTCTCCATCAAGCCGCTCGAAGATCGCATCGTCATCAAGCAGGTCGAGGCGGAGCAGACCACTGCTTCCGGTCTCGTGATCCCGGACACCGCCAAGGAGAAGCCCCAGGAGGGCGAGGTCGTGGCGGTCGGCCCCGGCCGCATCGACGACAACGGCAACCGCGTCCCCATCGACGTCTCCGTCGGTGACCGCGTGCTGTACTCGAAGTACGGCGGTACCGAGGTCAAGTACGACGGCGACGAGCTGCTCGTCCTCTCGGCGCGCGACGTGCTCGCGGTGGTCGTCCGCTAGCGCGGATCCTCCACGGGCCGAGACCCCCGTTGCGCTTCGGCGCAACGGGGGTCTCGGCGTCTCCGGGAGCATGCCGGAGCGGTGCGGCGAGCCCCGCGAGCGGCACTACAGTGAGGCTGTGCCCGACCCTCGCTCCTCGTCGACAGGCCTTCTCGCCGCCATCGGCGCCTACGGGCTCTGGGGTCTCCTGCCGGTCTACTTCATCGCCCTCATGCCGACGGGGCCCGTCGAGATCGTCGCGTGGCGCATCCTGCTCTCTCTGGTCTTCTGCCTTCTCATCATCGGGGCGACGCGCACCTTCCCTGCCCTGCGGGCGCTCATCGTCGACCGGCGCATCCTGCTCCTCAGTGCCGTCGCGGCAGTCCTCATCGCCGTCAACTGGCACGTGTACGTCTACGCCTCCCTCAGCGGCTTCATCCTCGAAGCGGCGCTCGGATACTTCATCAATCCCATCGTCACGGTCGCGCTCGGGGTCGTCTTCCTCCGCGAGCGGTTACGGCCCGCCCAGTGGTGCGCAGTCGCTCTGAGCATCGTCGCCGTGATCGTGCTGGCCGTCGGCTACGGCACGGTGCCCGTGATCGCGCTCGCGCTCGCCTTCTCGTTCGGGTTCTACGGCTATGTGAAGAACCGCATGGGCCCCCGAGTCTCGGCTGTGGGCGGGCTCACCCTCGAGACCGCCTGGCTCGTGCCGCTCGCCATCGGCGAGCTTGTCGTCATCGGCATGCTCGGCTCGCTCACCGCCGGCACGGTGGACCCCGGTCACACGCTGCTGCTCGCTCTCGCCGGCGTGGTCACGGCCATTCCGCTCCTCCTCTTCGCCGCGGCAGCCCGGCGACTGCCCCTCACCGTGGTCGGCTTCGTGCAGTACCTCGCACCCGTGCTCCAGTTCCTCTTCGGGGTGATCGTGATGGGAGAAGCGATGCCCCTCGAGCGCTGGATCGGCTTCTCCCTCGTCTGGCTCGCCCTCATCGTGCTGAGCACGGACGCGGTGCGTGCGCGTCAGCATTCCCGGCGCCGCGCCGCACCGCCGCCGGTGGAACCGGTCTGAGCGGCGGAGCGCTAGTGTGCGGGTGAGCAGCCACCGTCGTCCGCGCGACCCCAGCACTCGACACCGACCAGCGCGAAGGAGACCCCGATGCGCACAACACCTCGTGCCGCCTCAGCGGTGCTCGTCGCGGCCGCGCTCGGCCTCACGGCATGCTCGGGCCTCGGGCCCATGCCGACGCCCAGCGAGACGCCGAGCGCCGTCGCGACCGTCGAGGCGAGCGGCGACGGCGTGCTGCGTATCGGCACCCTCTTCCCGACGAGCGGCGACATCTCCTTCATCGGCCCTGCCCTCGTCGCGGCCGCCGAGGTCGCGGTGCGCGACGTCAACGCGGCCGGGGGAGTGCTGGGCGAGCCCGTCGAGATCTTCCACCGAGACTCCGGGGATGCGTCGGGCGACGACCTCGAGTCGGCGATGGCAGACCTCCTCGAGCTCGAGGTCGACGTGATCATCGGGCCCGCAACCTCCGTGCTGGCCGAGCGGATCATCCCGCTCGCCGCGGAGGCGGGCGTGACGGTCATCTCGCCCGCGGCCACCTACCCCTCCTTGCGCGCGCAGGATGAGGATGGCGTGCTCTTCCGCACCATTCCCTCCTACGAGAACCAGGGGGCGCTCATCGCGCAGTCGGTCCTCGCCGCGGGGGGCTCCTCGATCGTGCTCGTCACCGACGATGACGAGCTCGGCCTCGCCCTCGAGGCGAGCATCATCGCGGGCCTCGCTGACGAGGACGCGCTGCTGGGCGGCCTCGAGACGCTCACCGAGTCGAGCAACCTGGCGCGCATGGCGACCGACATCGCAGCGGTGGAGCCGGATGCCGTGGTCATCGCGACGACGACGGCCCTCGATGAGCAGACACGCGGTCTCATCGTCGCGCTCGCGGAGGTGGACGTCGCAGGGCGCACGCTCTGGCTGACATCGCAGAACATGGCCGATTACTCCGCCACCCTTCCCGAGGGCGTGCTGGAGGGCGCGTACGGGGTGCTCGAAGGCACCCCAGCGAGCGATCAGTTCATCGCGCGGCTCCGCCAGTCCGACCCGGCGCTGCGCAGCTTCCGATACGCGGTCGAGACCTACGACGCCGTCGTCCTCGCCGCGCTCGCCGCGCTCGAGTACGACGACGACGGCGGACCGTCCATCGCCGCCGGCCTGCCCCGCATCACCGCGGAGGGCTACCGTTGCGGGAGCGTCGCCGAGTGCCGGGTCGTCCACGACGATCGTGGCTCGTTCCACTACGTCGGGCTCGTCGGCGATGTCGCGTTCGACGCCTCGGGTGACGTCACGAAGGCCGACTACGGGCTCTACCGGTACTCGGAGGAGAACCGGCCGGTGCGCATCGGCACGCTGCGGTTGCGATGATCGACCGGGCATCACCGTCCCGATGCGGAATCGCGCGCTCGATGCACACTTCTCGACGGAATCCGTCGCTGTGATCGGATTGTGACATCGAATCTCGGCGTTACAGGGATGTAACCCGTACGTATTGTGCGTGCCTCACTACCGCCGTACGGTGGCTTAATGGTGACGTATCCCGTTGCCGTGTCCTGAACACATTCGAAACGCAAGGAGCAACATGGGCGTATTCACTTCCGGCTCGGCCGGCCGCTCTCGTTCTCTCAAGTCGGTCCTCGGCGGCATTGCCGTCCTGGGCACCAGCGCACTCATCCTCGGTGGATGCGCAGCGACGACAGAGGAAGAGCCTGCTGGCCCCGCTGAAGACCTGACTCTCACGATCGGCACCATCCTGCCCCAGAGTGGCGCGCTGGCGTTCCTCGGGCCCCCCGAGGAGGCGGGCGTCGCGCTCGCCGTGCAGGAGATCAACGAGGCGGGTACGAGCCTCACCGTCGAAGCGATCTACCGCGACTCCGGTGACACCACGACCGACACCGCAACCGTCTCGGTGACCGACCTCCTCTCGCAGGACGTCGACGCCATCATCGGCGCAGCGTCCTCGGGTGTCTCGTTCACGGTGATCGACCAGATCACCGGCGCGGGCGTCGTGCACTTCTCGCCGGCGAACACCTCGCCGGACTTCACGACCTACGACGACGACGGCCTGTACTTCCGCACCGCCCCCTCGGACCTGCTCCAGGGTGAGGTTCTCGGAAACCTGATCGCGGAAGACGGCGCAGCGACCCTCGGTCTGCTCGTGCTGAACGACGCGTACGGCACCGGCCTCGCGGCGCAGCTCACCTCGACCTTCGAGGCCGCTGGTGGCGAGGTCGTCGAGGAGCAGCTGTTCAACGAGGGTGACACGAGCTTCGACTCGCAGATCTCGGCGCTGACCGCTGCCAACCCCGACGCGATCGCCGTCATCACGTTCGACCAGGCGAAGATCGTCGTTCCGGGCCTCGTGGGCGCGGGATACCCGGGTGAGAACCTGTACTTCGTGGACGGCAACCTCGCCGACTACAGTGCAGACTTCGAGACCGGTCTGATCACGGGCGCCAAGGGCACTGCCCCGGCCCCGAACCTGACGGACGACTTCACCGACCGCCTTGACGCGATCGACCCCGACCTGGACTCGTACCTGTACTCGTCCGAGTCGTATGACGCCACCATCCTCATCGCGCTCGCCGCTCTCGCGGCCGGCTCGACCGATGGTGTCGACATCGCGTCGAAGCTGCAGGAGGTCTCGGGTGGTTCCGGCGACGGTGAGAAGTGCACGGACTTCGCGTCCTGCGCGCAGATCATCGCCGACGGCGGCATCGTCGACTACGACGGCCCCTCGGGCCCGATCACGCTCAACGACGCCGGTGACCCCACTGAGGCCACCATCGGCATCTTCGAGTACGGCGACGACAACACCTACGCGGGCAACCGCCTCAACTAGTCTCGACTAGCTGACCACGGAGGGCCCCGGCATCACGCCGGGGCCCTTTGTCGTGCCGCCGCGTGGCGGAGCCCCGCGAGCAGACGCACGAGGGCCCCGCGGAGACGTGCTCTGCGGGGCCCTCGTGGCGGTTCTGCGGGCGCTACTCCTGGCCGAGGGTCCCGAGGTACAGGCCGATGACCTTGGGGTCGTTGAGCAGGTCGCGGCCCGCGCCCTCGTAAGCGTCGGTGCCCTGGTCGAGCACGTATCCGCGGTCGCAGATCTGCAGGCAGCGCCGAGCATTCTGCTCGACCATGATCGTCGTCACGCCCGCCTTGTTGATCTCCTTGACGCGCAGGAAGGCCTCGTCCTGCCGCACGGGCGAGAGGCCAGCGCTGGGCTCATCGAGCAGGATCACCTCGGGGCTCATCATGAGGGCGCGGCTCATGGCGACCATCTGGCGCTCACCGCCGGAGAGCGAGCCGGCACGCTGCCCGAGCCGCTTGCCGAGCTCGGGGAAGATGTCGACCACGAACTCGAGTCGGTGATCGAGCTCCTTGGGCTTCTGGAAGATGCCCATCTCCAGGTTCTCGCGAATCGTGAGGGTCGGGAAGACGTTGTTGGTCTGCGGCACGAAGCCGACGCCCTTGGAGACGAGCTTGTTCGCCTTGAGATTCGTGATCTCGTCTCCGTAGAGGGAAATCGTGCCCTGGCGCACCTTGACGAGCCCGAAGATCGACTTGAGAAGCGTCGACTTGCCGGCCCCGTTCGGCCCGATGATGCCGATGAGCTCGCCGTCGTAGGCAGTGAGCGAGCAGTCGGTGAGGATGTCGATGCCGGGCAGGTAGCCGGCCGTCACCTTGTCCACGTGGACGACGAGCTTGCGGTCGTCTACGGCGGCGCTTCCCGCTTCAGTGCTTGACTTCGTCGGCGTCGTCATCGGCCAGCTCCTTGATCGCGTCCTTCGCCTCGGAGTCGATGGCCCCGAGGTCCTCATCATGGTGAGCGCCCAGGTAGGCGTCGATCACGGCCGGATTCGCCATGACCTCGTGCGGGTCGCCCTCGGCGACGATGCGGCCCTCCGCCATGACGATGACCCAGTCGGCGATGTGCCGCACCATGTGCATGTCGTGCTCGACGAAGAGCACCGTCATGCCCTGCTCCTTGAGACCCAGAATGTGGTCGAGGAGGGACTGCGTGAGCGCCGGGTTCACACCCGCCATCGGCTCGTCGAGCATGACGAGAGTGGGCTCGCTCATGAGAGCACGCGCCATCTCGAGCAGCTTGCGCTGGCCGCCGGAGAGGCTCGCAGCGTAGTCATCCTTCTTCTCGAGCAGCTTGAAGCGTTCGAGGAGCACGAGCGCGCGCTCCTCGATCTCCTGTTCCTGCTTCTTCCAGATGAACGGGAAGAGAGCGCGGAAGAGGCTCTCGCCCCGCTGCCCCTTGGCCCCGAGCTTCATGTTGTCGAGCACGGTGAGCAGCGCGAGCGCCTTCGTCAGCTGGAAGGTGCGCACCTGGCCCTTGCGGGCCACCTTGAACGCGGGAATGCCCGAGATGCCGGAGCCGTCGAAGGTCCACTTGCCCGAGTCAGGCTGATCGAAGCCGGTCAGGAGATTGAAGAGCGTCGTCTTGCCCGCTCCGTTGGGGCCGATGAGCGCCGTGATCGCCCCGCGCGGAATCTCGATGTGGTCGACATCGACCGCCGTGAGCCCGCCGAAGCGGCGCGTGATGTGGTCGGCAACGATGATCGGGTCGGTCTTGGCCACGCCGGGTGCGGCCTCGCCGACATGGAGCCCCGTGGTCTTGACGGGGCCGGTGGCGTCACTCGGGCTGCTACTTGACAAAAGCCAGCTCCTTCTTGTTGCCCAGGATTCCCTGTGGTCTGTATATGACGATGAGCATGATCGCGATGCCGACGAAGATGAAGCGCAACTGGCCGGCCTGCACGGTCGTCATGAAGGGTATGAAGCCCTCGCTGACAGCACGAGCGATGAAACCGGAGAAGAACGACAGCAGCACCCAGAAGACCATCGCGCCGAGAATCGGACCGAAGACGGTCGCGGCCCCGCCGAGCAGGAGGATCGCGTAGATGAAGAACGTCAGGGTCGGCTGGTAGTTCGCGGGCACCACTGAACGCGGCAGGATGAAGATCATGCCGGCGAGGGAGCCGTACACGCCGCCGAGGATCAGCGACTGCATCTTGTAGAAGTAGACGTTCTTGCCGAGCGCGCGCACAGCATCCTCGTCCTCGCGGATGCCCTTGATCACACGACCCCAGGGGCTCTTGAAGAGCTGCCACGTGATGATGGCCGCGATGACGACGACCCCCCACCCGACGATGCGAACCCACCAGTCGTACTCGTTGTAGACGAACGGGCCGAAGCCGTAGGTGCCCTCGGGAATAGGGTTGAGATCTTCGAAGCCGCCCTTGTAGCCCTGCAGGCCGTTCGCAGACCCCGTGACGGGCTCGAACACGTTCGTCGTGAAGAGCAGGCGCACGATCTCGGCCGCGGCGATCGTCACGATCGCCAAGTAGTCCGCGCGCAGTCGCAAGGTCGGCAGACCCAGGATGAAGGCGAAGACGATCGACGCGACGACGCCGAACAGCACCGCCGCCCACACGGGCCAGCCGAACGTGAGCGTCGCGATGGCGAAACCGTATGCGCCGAGCATCATGAAGCCCGCTTGGCCGAAGTTCAGCAGGCCCGTGAACCCGAAGTGCACGGCGAGGCCGAGGGCGGCGAGCGCGTAGGCGGCCGTCGTCGGGGAGATGAACTCCTGCGCGGCGTTGGAGAGTAGTTGAATCCAGTCCATGGTCCGCTCCTAGCCGATTCGTTCTTTGCGTCCGAGGATTCCCTGAGGCCGCACGAGCAGCACCAGGATGAGGATGATCAGCGCCCCGACGTACTTCGTGTCGGAGGGGATGATGAGCGTCGACATCTCGACGAAGAAACCGACGATGAGCGCGCCGACGAGAGCGCCGAACGCGGTACCGAGTCCGCCGAGCGTCACCGCGGCGAACGTCAGGAGCAGCAGCTGGAAGCCCATGTCCCAGCCGACGCCGGGCCGGAAGTAGGCCCAGATGATGCCGGACATGCCGGCGAGGAATCCCGCGAGCACCCACACGATGCGGATCACGCGGTCCACGTCGATGCCCGAGGCTGCCGCGAGCGCGGGGTTGTCGGAGACGGCGCGCGTCGCCTTGCCGATGCGCGTGCGCAGCAGGAAGTAGGCGACCGCGAGCAGGACCACGACCGAGAGCGCCATGCTGCCGACATCGATCCAGGAGAGGCCGAATGCGCCGATCGAGAACGAAGAATCGGTCGCGCCGGGAAGCTGCTGGGTCTCGCCGCCGTAGAAGAACTGGAAGACGTAGCGGAGGGTGAGCGACAAGCCGATGCTCACGATCATCATCGGGATGAGCCCGACGCCGCGCCTGCGCAGCGGCTTCCACAGGCCTGCGTCGTTCGCCCAACCGAACGCCGCGCTCAAGATGAGCGCTATGAGAAGGGCGAGCCACAGCGGCAGGGCGACCACCGTGCTGAAGGTGAGCGCCATAAGAGCACCGAAGGTGATGAGCTCGGCGTGGGCGAAGTTGCTCAGTCCGGTCGTGCCGAACACGAGAGACAGGCCGATGGCGGCGAGCGCCAGCAGCAGGCCGAAGTTGAGCCCGTTGAAGAAGCGGTCAACGATCTGATCCCACAGATTGAGGGTGTTGCGCTCGCCCTGGCCGATGAAGAAGTTCAAGACGGTGCTGCCGGACTGTCCGACGTTGACATCGCGGCTGTTGGGGGTCTCGTCCCCCTCCTGCGTCGTCTGCACGACGGCGATGCCGTCGGGGAGCGTCGTCTCGTCGAGCGTGACGGTGTAGTCGCCCTGTTCGGGCACGCCCACGGCCCAGCGGCCGTCCGCGCCGGTCTCCACCTCGACGCTGAAGCCAGCCCCGTCGATGACGAGCCGTACGTCTTCGAGTGGTTCGTCGGCGAGCTCGACGAGGCCGCTGATGCGGAAGTCGTACTCGTCGAGACCGACCTCGTCAGCAGCAGCCGGTGCGGCGACGGACAGAGTGAGAGCAGCCACGACCGTGGCGAACAGGACAGCCATGAGCCGCCGTGGTGCCCGCCGGGCGACTGGTCTGCTAGCAGCGTGTGCCACGAAACCTCCAGGTTGTTCCGGGTCGAGGCGTGCTGCCCCGCGGGCGGGTTGGGCCCTGTCGTCATCGTTGACGATACGGATCGTTTGTTGCCGTCGCGTTTCGCGGCGGCAACCACCGATGACTAGCCATTATTGCCACGGAATACGTTTCTGCCTAACGCGTTAAGCTGAAGAACCGGAATTCGCCGTTGCATCCGGGCCCACTTCCGCGCACCTCGAGGGGACTCATGGACCAGCCCGATCCGTTCGGCTTCGTCGGCCTCACCTATGACGACATCATGCTCCTGCCCGCCCACACGGACGTCATTCCGAGCGAGGCCGAGACCGCCTCGCAGTTGACGCGGCGCATCCGCGTCAACGCTCCGCTGCTGTCCTCCGCGATGGACACCGTGACGGAGGCGCGCATGGCGATCGCGATGGCGCGCCACGGCGGCATGGGGGTGCTGCACCGCAACCTCTCGATCGACGATCAGGCCGAGCAGGTCGACAAGGTGAAGCGCTCAGAGTCGGGCATGATCACCAATCCCGTCACGACGACGCCCGATGCGACGGTCGCCGAGGTGGACGCCCTGTGCGGGCGCTTCCGTGTCTCTGGCCTCCCTGTCGTGGAGGGCGACGGCACGCTCGTGGGCATCATCACGAACCGTGACATGAGGTTCGTGTCGGCCTTCGAAGCCCCGACGACCCTCGTGCGCGACGTCATGACGGCCGCCCCGCTCATCACGGGTCCTGTGGGTATCTCGCAGGACGACGTGCTGGCGCTCTTCGCCCAGCACAAGATCGAGAAGCTGCCTCTCGTCGACGATGCGGGTCGTCTGAGCGGACTCATCACGGTCAAGGACTTCGACAAGAGCGAGAAGTACCCGAACGCGACGAAGGACACGGCCGGTCGACTGCGCGTCGGCGCCGCCATCGGCTTCTTCGGTGACGCGTGGGAGCGCGCTGGAGCCCTGCGGGACGCGGGGATCGATGCGATCGTGGTGGACACGGCGAACGGCGACAGCCGGGGCGTGCTCGAGATCATCGCTCGGCTCAAGGCCGACCCGGCCTTCGCGGAGGTCGACGTCATCGGAGGCAATGTCGCGACGCGCACGGGAGCCCAGGCGCTCATCGATGCGGGCGCCGACGCCGTGAAAGTCGGTGTGGGCCCCGGCTCCATCTGCACGACGCGCGTCGTCGCGGGCGTCGGTGTGCCCCAGGTCACGGCCGTCTACGAGGCGTCCCTCGCGGCCCGGCCGGCGGGCGTCCCGCTCATCGCCGATGGCGGCCTGCAGTACTCGGGCGACATTGCGAAGGCGATCGTCGCCGGCGCTGACACCGTCATGCTCGGCTCGCTGCTCGCGGGCACCGACGAGAGCCCGGGTGACCTCATCTTCGTGAACGGCAAGCAGTACAAGTCGTACCGCGGCATGGGCTCCCTCGGCGCGCTCCAGACGCGCGGAACGAAGACCTCGTACTCGCGCGACCGCTACTTCCAGGCCGATGTGCCGAGCGACGAGCAGCTCATCGCGGAGGGCATCGAGGGCCAGGTGCCCTACCGCGGACCCGTCGGCTCGGTCGTCTACCAGTTGCTCGGTGGCCTGCGGCAGTCGATGTTCTACACCGGGGCCCGCACGATCGAGGATCTCAAGCAGCGGGGCAAGTTCGTGCGCATCACGGCGGCCGGCCTCAAGGAGTCCCACCCGCACGACATCCAGATGGTCGTCGAGGCTCCCAACTACCGCCGGTAGGCGCCATCCACCCCACTCCCGCCGGCCGCGCATCTGCGGTCGCCTCGTACGGGTTGCGACACCTCGTACTGTCGGAAGCGTGCGAGGTGTCGCAACGAGTACGACGTGCTGACGCGCCTCCTCAGGAGATGCTCGCGAGCGGACACTGTGCACATTCGGGTACCTGACGCACGCGGCTCCCGGTAGCTGGGGCAAGGTCACGGCATGGCCGACATCATCGCCGACGCACTCGCTCACGCCATCGTGGTCGCCGAGGTCGACGACCCATCCCTCGCCCGGTCGCTGCAGCGAGCGACTGTGCAGGGCGAGGTCGTGCGACTGGTTCGCGGCATCTACGTGCCGCGCGCGGTGGTCGAGCGTCTTGACCCTTGGGATCGCGAATTGCTGCGCACGGTTGCCGCCGCAACTCGGGGGCGCCTTCGGCAGCCGCTGTGCGGCATCTCTGCGGCGCGGGTGTGGGGAGTGCCGATTCTGGAGGACGAGTTCGCTCCGGTGGTGGATGCGCTCGGGTGGGACGACCGCGCCACCCGGCGGGCCTCTGATCTGCGGTACTGGGCAACCGCGGATGACGAGTTCCGTGTCGTCGAGCATCGCGGGGCAGTGGTGACGGATCTGCCGCGCACGCTCGCCGAACTGGCCGTCCGTTCAGGGTTCGGGCGGGCCGTCGCGGCGATCGACTGGGCGGTTCGGGTACGGCGGCGTCCCGGCGCCCCGGCGACGACCCTGGACGACATCCGCGCGGCTGCGGAGGCTCTCGCGCTCGTGCGAGGCAGGGCTCGCCTCGAGCGCGCTCTCGCATTCGCCGACGGACGCGCCGAGTCGCCGGGGGAGTCCTGGATGCGTGTGCTCATCCACCAACTCGGCTTCGAGGTTCCCGACCTGCAGCATGAGTACCGGCTCGCCGACGGTCGACGCTTCCGCACCGACGTTCGGTGGCCGACGATTCGGCTCGCGGGTGAGTTCGATGGGCGCCTCAAGTACCGAGCCGGCGAGGCGCGGGGCGGCCGCAGCGCCGAGCAGGTGGTCATCGAGGAGAAGGATCGGGAGGACGCCGTTCGGGGAACCGGCGACGGGATGCTCCGCTGCGTGTGGGACGACCTGCGAGATCCGCGTCTCCTGCGCCACAAGCTCGAGGCTGCCGGAGTGCCTCGGCGCTCACGGCCTGCGCGCCTCGCACTGAAAGCGACACCTCGCACGCTCTGACGCGTGCGACGTGTCGCTTTCCGTGCGAAGCGCGGGTGGCGGGGCGGGTGCGGCGGGCGGCTACGCGCCGGCGGGCGCGGTCGGCACGCGCGCACCCGACTCGTGCGAGCGGATGACCGCGTGCGCGAGCTCGAGCGCACGGCGACCCGCCGACGCCGGCACGGGCGGCGGCGTGCCGGCGCGCAGAGACGCGAGCACAGCATCCAGGTGCCGGTCGAAGGTGCGCTCGAACGACCGTGCCTCGTCGTCGAAGTAGCCCGGCCGCCACACCCGCTCGGTCTCGTCGCCGACCGACTGCAGGCTCAGCGATCCGACGGTGTCGCGGATGACCGCACGGCCCGCCGTGCCGTTGAGCTCGACGACCTGGCTGTCGCGGTAGGCGTACGACGAGTCGTACGTGCCGAGCATCGTGCCGACCGCGCCCGAGGCGAACTCGAGGGCGATCGCGACCGTGCTGAACGCCCCGTAGGTCATCGACGTCATCTGCGCGGCGACCGACGCGATAGGCCAGCACAGGTGCTCGAGCAGGTCGAAGCCGTGGCACTGCGTCTCGATGAGGTTGGCGTGCGGCGACGGCCCGCGGTTCGCCTCGCCGCCGAAGCGCCAGGTCGCGAACACGAGGTCGCCGAGCTCGCCGGCCTCGATCGCGGCCCGCGCGCGCAGCACGGGCTCGGCGTAGCGGTGGTTGAAGTTGATGGCGAAGAACGTGTCGCCTGCGGCCTCGAGCAGCGCGTCCGCCTCGCCGAGGTCGAACACGAGCGGCTTCTCGACGAGCAGGGGCACGCCTGCGCGCAGCAGGGCGAGGGTGGGGGCGAAGTGCTCCTCATTCGGGAGGCACACGGTGACGAGGTCGGGATGCTCGGCCTCGAGCATCCCGTCGAGGGAGGTGTAGCCGCGCGTGCCGTAGGTGGCCGCGCGCGCCTCGGTGCGCCCGGGGTCGCGACCCACGATGCCCACGAGCTCGGTGTCGAGACGCTCGGTGACGACCCGCGCGTGCTGGGCGCCCCAGCCGCCTGCGCCGACGACCGCGATGCGCAACGGCGCGACGTCGCGCTCGCCGCGCCGCTCGATGCTCAGTGCGCTGCTCGTCATGTCGCCCTCCTCGCGGCGCTCGCCGTCGACCGCCTTCCGTCACCGTACCGCTCGCCGTGCGCCGGGCTTCCGCCGGTAGGGTTGAGGCGTGATGGAGATCGAGATCGGGCAGACCAAGCGCGCGCGTCGGGCGTACTCGTTCGACGACATCGCGGTCGTGCCCAGCCGTCGTACCCGCGACCCCCAGGTGGTGTCGCTCGCGTGGAGCATCGACGCGCTCAAGTTCGAGATGCCCGTGCTCGCGGCGCCCATGGACTCGGTGATGAGCCCCGCGACGGCGATCGCGATGGGTCGCCTCGGCGGTCTGGGCGTGCTCGATCTGGAGGGGCTGTGGACCCGGTACGAGGATGCTGAGGCTCAGCTCGCCCGCATCCGCGACCTCGACCCGGCCGAGGCGACGGCAGCCATGCAGGCCATGTACGCCGAGCCGATCAAGCCTGAGCTCATCAGCGCGCGGCTGGCGGAGATCCGCGCGGCAGGGGTGCCCGTTGCTGGAGCGCTGAGCCCGCAGCGCACGCAGGAGTACCACGAGGCCGTGCTCGAGGCCGGGGTGGACCTCTTCGTGATCCGAGGGACGACGGTGAGCGCCGAGCACGTGAGCACCGACGCCGAGCCTCTCAACCTGAAGAAGTTCATCTACGAGCTCGACGTGCCCGTCATCGTGGGCGGCGCCGCGAGCTACACCGCCGCGCTGCACCTCATGCGCACAGGCGCTGCAGGGGTGCTCGTCGGCTTCGGCGGCGGGGCTGCGTCGACGACGCGCTTGAGCCTGGGCATCCACGCGCCGATGGCGACCGCGATCAGCGATGTCGCCGCCGCCCGACGCGACTACCTCGACGAGTCTGGAGGCCGCTACGTGCACGTCATCGCCGACGGCGGCCTCGGTACGAGCGGCGACATCGTTAAGGCGATCGCAATGGGCGCCGACGCGGTCATGCTCGGGTCGGCTCTCGCGCGCGCGACGGATGCTCCGGGCGGGGGCTGGCACTGGGGCGCCGAGGCGCACCACCCCGAGCTGCCGCGCGGCCATCGCGTGCACGTCGGCCAGCTCGCGCCGCTCGAGCAGGTGCTCCTCGGGCCGAGCTCTCAGGCGGATGGCCAGGTCAATCTCATGGGAGCTCTGAGACGATCGATGGCGACGACCGGCTACTCGGACGTCAAGGAGTTCCAGCGCGTGGAGGTCGTGATCGCGCCGTACCAGTCGCACTAGCGTCGGGGGCGCCGCGCGGCCCCCGCGCCTCACACTCGGGAGAACAGCATGGTTCGAGGAAAGACCGTCACCCGCTCCACCAAGCTCGGCCCCGACGAGCGTGCGGCGGCGATCGCCCGGCTGCGTGAGAAGGAGCTCGACATCCTCGTCGTCGGCGGCGGCATCGTCGGCACCGGCGCCGCGCTCGATGCCGTGACGCGAGGGCTCAGTACCGGGATGCTCGAGCAGCGTGACTGGGCGAGCGGAACGAGCTCGCGCTCGTCGAAGCTCGTGCACGGCGGCATTCGGTACCTCGAGCAGCTCGACTTCCGCCTCGTGCGCGAGGCGCTCATCGAGCGGGGGCTGCTGCTGCAGCGCCTCGCCCCGCACCTGGTCAAGCCCGTGAAATTCCTCTTCCCCCTCACGAAGCCGCTCATCGAGCGCGCCTACATCGGAGCGGGCATGGCGCTCTACGACCTCTTCAGCTACACGGGCGGGCGCCCGCCCGGGGTTCCCCACCACCGACACCTGAGCCGCCGCCAGGTGCTGCGGGCGGCACCGAGCCTGCGCGGCGACGCGTTCACGGGTGGGCTCACGTACTACGACGCCCAGGTCGACGATGCCCGCTACGTGTCGACCCTCGCGCGCACGGCCTCGTTCTACGGGGCCCACGTCGCGAGCCGCGTGCGCGTCGAAGGGTTCCTCAAGGTCGGCGAGCGCGTCGTCGGGGTCACGGCGCACGACCTCGAGACGGGGGAGCGCTTCGAGGTGAAAGCGCGCCAGGTCGTCAATGCGACGGGCGTGTGGACGGACGACACGCAGGCGATGGTCGGGGAGCGCGGGCAATTCAAGGTGCGGGCCTCGAAGGGCATCCACATCGTTGTGCCGCGCGATCGGTTCCAGTCGACCCTCGGCCTCCTGCTGCGCACCGAGAAGAGTGTGCTCTTCGTCATCCCGTGGGGCCGGCACTGGCTCATCGGCACGACCGACACCGACTGGGATCTCGATAAGGCGCACCCGGCAGCGACGGCGGCCGATATCGACTACCTGCTCACGACGGTCAACGAGGTGCTCGCCGTGAAGCTCACGCGCGAGGACGTCGAGGGCGTGTTCGCCGGGCTGCGGCCGCTGCTGGCCGGGGAGTCGGACGAGACCTCCAAGCTGTCTCGCGAGCACATCGTCGCGCACACCGTGCCCGGGCTCGTGGTCGTCGCGGGCGGCAAGTGGACGACGTACCGCATCATGGCCAAGGACGCGATCGACGAGGCCGCGGCCGCACTCGACGGCAAGGTGCCGGCGAGCGTCACCGAGGACATCGCGCTGCTCGGCGCGGAGGGCTACCAGGCGGCGTGGAACAAGCGCGGCAAGATCGCGCGGGCCTTCGGCGTGCACAAGGTGCGCATCGAGCACCTGCTCAACCGCTACGGCGTGCTCACGGATGAACTGCTCGACCTCATCATCGCCCGACCCGAGCTGCAGGAGCCCCTGCCGGGAGCGGACGACTACATCGCCGCGGAGGTCGTCTACGCCGCGACGCACGAGGGCGCTCTGCACATCGAGGACGTGCTCGCGCGTCGCACGCGCATCTCGATCGAGGCGTGGGATCGCGGCGTCGAGGCGGCACCCGTCGTCGCGGACCTCATGGCTGCCGAGCTCGGCTGGGACGACGAGCGCCGCCAGTGGGAGGTCGAGCACTATCTGCGCCGTGTAGAGGCGGAACGCGCGAGCCAGGAGCAGCCGGACGACGAGAGCGCCGACCGCGTGCGGATCGCGGCGCCGGATGTGTCATCGCGCGTGCAGTCGTCGTCGTGAGCGGTTCGCGCAGGCTGCCGACGAGTGCGGAATCCGACATTTTCTTGTCAATGTCGGTGGTCTGACGTAGCGTGAGGGTGAGTCAGGATTCGTCGGCAACGGTGAATCCGTGCTCATACCCGAAGCATCACCCTTACCCGAACGCTGCCGACTGACGCATGATCGGTGCGCACCCGACGACTCGTACCCGCGAGCTGCATGCGCCATCGCCGACGCCGGCAGGGTCGCCAGACCCCCCACTGGAGCCCTATTGTGATCCGTTCATCGTCCCCTGGCGCGCGCCTGCTCGGCAGCACCGCCGCCCTCGCCCTGGCCTTCACGGGCCTCAGCATCGCCGTCGCGGCGCCGGCCTCGGCCGCGCCCGCCGTCGTCTACGACTCGATACCCGACGCACCCGTGACTGGCTACTCGAGCTTGGCCTTCCAATCGACTCAGACCTCGCAGTTCGGGGATCTGGTGAGCCTCGACGGTGACAATCGCCGTGTCACCGAGGTCGTCGTCAACCTGACGAGCTGGGCATGCGAGTCAGGCTCCTGGCAGGACGACGACTGCGAGAGCGCGGTCGGAGCCACGTTCGACCACCCCATCACCCTCAATCTCTATGAGGTCGACCGGAGCGGAGCCGACGTCGCGGCCGGAGACTTGATCGACACCACGACGAAGACAATGTCGATTCCGTACCGCCCATCAGCCTCGGACGACTGCACGGATGAGAACGCGGGAAAGTGGCAGGACGCCGCAGGTGAGTGCTCGGATCGCATCTCGGCCAACGTCGTCTTCAGCGACCTCGATGTGCTCGTCGGCAATGAAGTGATCGTCGCCATCGCGTACAACACGCGGAACTACGGCGCCAACCCCCTCGGTGTGGGCGGTCCGTATGACTCACTCAACGTCAGCCTCTCCCCGGCGGCACCTACCACGGGTGCCGATGAGACCACGGACGAGATGTTCTGGGCTACGAACTATGGCGGCGATGACGGCACCTTCAAGGTCAGCTCCGGCTGGAGCACCTTCAACGGACTGGTCATGCGCATCACCGCCGACAGCGTTCCCGCGGTCGACCCCCTCACCGAGGTCACGGTGTACGAGCGCGACGTCAAGGCGAACGAGACCGCGCAGACCTACACCGAGTGGCACGAGGGCAACCCCAACGGCACGCTCGACAACTCGGTCGTCCTCGCCGACGGTCTGCACCTCGGCCTCGGAGACCCGTCGACTGTCATCAAGGGCACCGACCTGGCGACGCCCGAGGGCGTCACGGCCAACACGCTGACGCGCTCGCAGCTCCGCTCGCTCGTCGAGCGCGCGAGCGTCGAGGTCGCCAGTGGATCCGTGACCTACCAGGTGCCGCTCTTCTTCGGCGACCCGCTCGACCCGACGTTCACCACACTGCGCTCGACGAGCCTGACCGCCGGCAGCCACTCCTTCTCGCAGGCCGACACGTGGGCGACCACGCGGGCCTTCGGTGACTACGGCGTGCAGGAGACTGCCTCCCTCGGAGAGCTCATCGACGCCGTCTTCGACCTCGCCGCCGCCGAAGGTGGAGGGGTCGCGCTCGCCGGCTACGGCGTGCAGGCCGACACCACGGCCGTCGTACCGAGCCTCGTCTGGGACGACACGCGCTACACCTTCACCCAGCCGGTGATCGAATCCTGCGTGACCACGACCTCGACCGAGGTCACCAACCTCGCGCTCGGAGACTGGGACTTCTCGCAGACGCGGGATCAGGGCATCAACGAGTTCACCGAGAACGGTCTGCGCGTCGAGACCTTCGGTGAGCCGGGCACCCTCGGTCAGGCCAAGGCGGCCGGCTACGCGCCGATCGACATCGCGCTGAGCGACGTCGGCGACATCGCCTTCGATATCGCCGACGGCTACACCGGTGTGCGCCCGAGCCTGCAGCTCGGGTTCGACGCTGACGGCGACGGCACGCAGGACGCGCTGCTCGTCGGTGAGCCCTGGGCCTACGGCGGCGGCGACTGGACGACGACCGTCAACGGCGACTGGGCCGACGCCCGCTTCTGGGTGACCGGTGGCACCGGATTCGGTGTTCCCTCCGGCGGCGGGTACCCCTCGCTCGGCACGCTCGACGAGTACCTGCTCGCCAACCCCGAGGCGCGCATCCTGGAGTACGGCTACAGCCTCGGTTCGGGAGTCATCGGCGAAGCGACCATCGAGTCGATCACCATCGGCTGCGCGGAGACGACGTTCGGGTTCGAGCTCGAGACTCTCGCGCCGCCCGTCACCGAGCGCCTCGCTGGAGACGACCGCTACGAGACGGCCGTGGCCATCTCGGAGGACGGCTTCCCGAGCGGCGCCGACACCGTCTACATCGCGAACGGCGTGGGATACGCGGACGCCCTGAGCGCAGCCCCGGCCGCCGCTCAGGACAACGCTCCTCTGCTGCTCACCCCGGCGAACACGCTCCCCTCCGCGGTGCGGGCGGAGCTGAACAGGCTCAGCCCCGCCACGATCGTCATCGTCGGCGGAACCGCTGCCGTGTCGACCTCGGTCGAGAACGCGCTCGAAGGCCTGAGCTTCTCGCCCAGCGTCGAGCGCGTCGCCGGAGCAGATCGGTACGCGACCTCGCGTGCCATCGCCGACTACGCATTCGCCACCGTCGGGGCGGTCTACATCGCGAGCGGGCTGAACTTCCCCGACGCGCTCACGGCCGGCCCCGCGGCCGCCGAGCTCGGCGGGCCGGTCATCCTCGTTCGCGGCACGTCGAGCTCGCTCGACGCGGCGACGCTGCAGGCCTTCGACGACCTCAGCGCCACGGAGATCTACATCGCCGGTGGTACGACGGTCGTGAGCGGGGGCATCCAGTCTCAGCTCGTGTCGGAGTCCTACCAGGTGCAGCGCACCTCGGGCGACGACCGCTACGCGACCTCGGTGGCCATCAACGAGAACGCCTTCGACGCCGAGACCGTGGTGTACCTCGCCACCGGTGAGAGCTTCGCCGACGCCCTCGCGGGCTCGGCGCTCGCCGCGGGCCAAGGGGTGCCGCTGTACGTGAGCCGCACCGCGTGCATCCCCGAGAACGTCTACGAGTCGATCGTCGCGCTCGGCGCCGAGACGATCGTGCTGCTCGGAGGCCCGGCCGCACTCAGCACCGACGTGGCCAACCTGGAGCTCTGCGCAGGCGTCAACTAGGCACTCACGGCACGACACCGGCGGCGGGGCTCCCAGCGGGGGCCCCGCCGCTGCTTTGTACACTGAACGCGACAGCCCGACCGCAGAAAGGCGCCCCGCACCATGACGACGACCGCGGCGCCGACCCCCACTGCGCCTCGCACCGGTCCGACCTGGTGGTCGGTCGCCCGACGCCCCAAGTGGGTCGCCGCCCTCGCCCTCGCCCTCGGCGTCGCCGCCGCCTTCGCGGCCCTCGGCCAGTGGCAGCTCGAGCGGTCCATCGAGAGCGCGACCGTCATCGAGCGCGACACCGAGACAGCGGTGCCGCTCGTCACCGTAGCCGAGCCCCAGCAGGTCATGACCTCCGACGCGAGCGGCCGGCTCGTCACGGTCGACGGCTCCTGGCAGGCCGACGACGAGGTCGTCGTCACCGGTCGGCTCAACAACGCTCCCGGCGGCGACGGTGCGCCGGGCGACTGGGTCGTGCGCCACCTCGTGACCGACGACGGCCACAGCCTTGCCGTGGTGGTGGGCTTCGTCGAGCCCGGGGCGAGCATCCCGACCCTGCCGGCGGGCGAGACGCAGCTGACCGGGCGGTACGTGCCCGGGGAGGCGCCGCAGGTCGGCGACTTCGAATCCGGCGCACGCGAGACGATCTCCGTCGCCGAGCTCGTCAACCTGTGGGCCGACCCGCAACCCGTCTACGCCGGCTACCTCGTCGACAGCGACCCGCCCCCCGGCTTCACCGCCGTCGCCGCACCCCCACCCGAAGCGGAGGTCGAGCTCAACCTGCTCAACCTGTTCTACGCGCTCGAGTGGGTCATCTTCGGAGGCTTCGCCGTGTACCTGTGGTGGCGACTCGTGAAGGACGAGCAGGAGAAGGAGCAGGCCGAGCGGGATGCGGACGCAGCAGACCCGGCAGGGCTCGCCCCCGCGCACGAGTCGCCCCAGCCCGCGCCCGTAGACTGAGCGCATGGTGATCGGCCCGAAGCCCGCAGACATCCCCCTCATCCGGCGAACTCTCGCGGTCTACAAGGTCTCCTCGATCATCACGGGCATCTTCCTGCTCGGGCTCGTCGTCATGATGGTGACCCGCTACGGCCTCGGCAGCGACATCGAACTGAACGGCCCCTCCGGGTTCATCGCGCTCAGCCCCGTCGACACCCTCACCGGGTTCAACCTCTCGATCTTCCTGCTCGCCGTCCACGGCTGGCTCTACGTGCTCTACCTCGCCTGCGACTTCGTGCTGTGGCGGGTGCTGCGGTGGCCGTTCTGGCGGTTCCTGTGGATCGCGATGGGCGGCATCATCCCGTTCCTGTCGTTCTTCTTCGAGCGCCAGGTGCCCCGCCAAGTGGAAGCCGTCATCGCCGGGCTGACGCCCGAGAATGCGCACGCCGTCACCGAGGGGAGTGCAGCATGAGTGAGGTCAGCCCCGAGGCAGTTACTGATGCTCGACCCGTGCTCGTCGTCGACTTCGGCGCGCAGTACGCCCAGCTCATCGCGCGGCGTGTGCGCGAGGCGAGCGTGTACAGCGAAATCGTGCCGCACACGATCACGGCCGCCGAGGTCGCGGCCAAGAACCCCGTCGGCATCGTGCTCAGCGGCGGCCCCTCGAGCGTGTACGAGCCGGGCTCGCCCGACCTCGACCCGGGAATCCTGCAGCTCGGCGTGCCCGTCATGGGCATCTGCTACGGCTTCCAGGTCATGGCCAAGCAGCTCGGCGGCGAGGTCGCGCGCACGGGTCGCCGTGAGTACGGGTCGACCCCGATGCGCGTCGTCGGCGACGGCGGCGTGCTGCTCGCCGGTCAGCCCGACGCGCAGACGACGTGGATGAGCCACGGCGATTCGGTGGCGCAGGCCCCCGACGGCTTCGACGTGCTCGCCTCCACCGACGACACCCCCGTGGCGGCGTTCGCGAGCGACGAGCGCAAGCTGTACGGCGTGCAGTGGCACCCGGAGGTGAAGCACTCCGAGTTCGGGCAGGGCGTGCTCGAGAACTTCCTGCACCGCGCGGCAGGCATCCCGGCCGACTGGAACAGCGGCAGCGTCATCGCCGAGCAGGTGGAGCGCATTCGCGAGCAGGTCGGCTCGGCCCGCGTCATCTGCGGCCTCTCGGGCGGCGTCGACAGCGCGGTCGCGGCGGCCATCGTGCACGAGGCGGTCGGCGATCAGCTCGTGTGCGTCTTCGTCGACCACGGCCTGCTGCGCGCCGACGAGCGGCGGCAGGTCGAGGAGGACTACGTCGCGGCGACGGGCATCCGACTGGTGACGGTGGATGCCCGCGAGCAGTTCCTCGACGCCCTCGCAGGTGTCACCGACCCCGAGTCGAAGCGCAAGATCATCGGGCGCGAGTTCATCCGCACCTTCGAGGGTGCGGCGGAGGCGCTCGTGCTCGAAGCGCAGGGCGAGGGGGAGGCCGTGCGTTTCCTCGTGCAGGGCACGCTCTACCCCGACGTCGTCGAGTCCGGCGGGGGCACCGGCACGGCCAACATCAAGAGCCACCACAACGTGGGCGGGCTGCCCGAGGATCTCGAGTTCGAGCTCGTCGAACCGCTGCGCGCGCTCTTCAAGGATGAGGTGCGGGCGATCGGCCGCGAGCTCGGGCTGCCCGAGGCGATCGTCGGCCGTCAGCCGTTCCCCGGGCCGGGGCTCGGCATCCGCATCATCGGCGAGGTCACGCTCGAGCGCCTCGACCTGCTGCGCGAGGCGGACGCGATCGTGCGCGCCGAGCTCACCGCGGCGGGACTCGACGAGGAGATCTGGCAATGCCCGGTCGTGCTGCTTGCCGACGTGCGATCGGTCGGCGTCCAGGGCGACGGGCGCACGTACGGGCATCCCATCGTGCTGCGCCCCGTCTCCTCGGAGGACGCGATGACGGCGGATTGGACGCGCCTCCCATACGACGTTCTCGCGCGCATCTCGAACCGCATCACGAACGAGGTGGACGGCGTCAACCGGGTCGTGCTCGACGTCACGTCGAAGCCCCCCGGCACTATTGAATGGGAATAGTTGCGCAGCGAGGCCATTTCTGGCCTCGCTGCGCAACTATTCCAGCGGGCGTCCCGGTGCGCGCGCTGGAGCTAAAGGCGAAGGCCATTTCTGGCCTTCGCGCGACGCCAGCGCCGACCGCGGTCCCCGCGGTCGGTCTCTGAACCCGCGGGCAACATGAGCCGGACAGTGCTGTCGTTGGGCTCCGAACTCCCAAGCAACCCCCACACAACAAGAAAGGGCCGCCCCGAAGGGCGGCCCTCATCCCGTACCTCTGTCGGCTATTCGCCGCGCAGGATGGCGAGCATCCGCAGAATCTCGATGTAGAGCCAGATGACGGTGAGGACGATGCCGAACACGGCGCGCCAGGCGAACATGCGCGGGGCGCCATTCTCAACGCCGGTCTTGATCTGGTCGAAGTCGAGCACGAGCGAGTAGGCGGCGAGCAGGACGACGAGGATGCCCAGGATGAGCCCGATCGGGATGCCGAAGATCGTGGCGCTCCGCATGCCGAACATGTCGTCCGTCGCACCGAACAGCATCATGCCGACGTTGATGAGCGAGAACAGCGCGTACCCGATCATCGCGATGAGGAAGACCTTCGTGGCCTTCTTCGAGGCGCGGATCTTGCCGCTGCGGAACAGCAGGAGCGTCACGACGAAGACCGCCGCGGTGCCGAGCAGCGCCTGCACGGCGATGCCCGAGTACTGCGGCATGGCTTCGAAGATCGCCGAGATGCCACCGGCGAAGATGCCCTGCACGCCGGAGTACGCGAGCACGAGACCGGCCGACGGCTTCTTCTTGAAGATGTTGACGAGCGCGAGCACGAAGCCGACGATCGCGGCGGGGATCGTGAGGAAGGGGACGAACCAGCCGACGGCGGCACCGAGGGCGACGAGCGCGAATGCGCCGACGGCCTTCTGGATCGTGTCTTCGTACGTCATGCGGTCGGTCTGCTCCGGCGTGGCCGAGGGCTTGCCGTAGAGCTCGTCGAGCTGCTCGGTGGAGGGCGTCGCGGCACGGTGCATGATCGCGGAGGACTGGTTGAGCGAGAACGCGGGGGAGTTGAACGCGGGGTTCGAGGTAGCCATGGCTTGATTCTAGTGAGAATCGCTATGAGCACGCCGAGCGATCGCTGCGGCCCACCAGGCCGACCCGACGAGGACGAGAGCGGATGCGCCCAGTGCCAGGGGCATCCCCTCGTACTCGCGGAACACCGCCACCGCGATC
Source organism: Chryseoglobus sp. 28M-23 (assembly GCF_014789785.1). Lineage (NCBI taxonomy): Bacteria > Bacillati > Actinomycetota > Actinomycetes > Micrococcales > Microbacteriaceae > Microcella > Chryseoglobus sp. 28M-23. The sequence continues at coordinate 275,549 of NZ_CP061846.1, forward strand.
ACACCGTTGAGCAGCACAGGGCTCACGGCGAGCAGGCTGCGCCACGGGCGGTGCCGCACGAGCAGCCAGAAGAGGAAGGGGATCGTGAGGGTCCACATCAGTTGCGGCCCGGCGAGCAGCAGCCACCCGACGAAGGTGCTGAGCACGATCGGCACCACTCGGCGCCAGCCCCGCGCCGGCATGATGAGCCAACCGGCGACGTGCGCGACCGTGCCGACGGCGAGCGGAATCAGGTTGTCGGGGCCGGCGGCCTGCAGATGCACGATGCCGCCGACGATGAGCGTGAGGCCCGCCCAGCGGCGGCCGTCGTAGGTGCCCCACCGCAGTGGCAGCCGCGCCGCGGTCTCGAGTGGCGCTACGGCCACGGCAGCACTCCGCCGTCGAGCGCCACGAGCAGTGCCCCCACGATGATGAGCAGGCCGACGAGCCACAGGTAGCCGAGGCCGACGGCGATCCAGGCGGGAGTGGTGCCACGCTCGCGGCCCTGCGAGCGTGCGATCTGACCGAGCGCGATGTGGCCGAACAGGGCGGCCACGGGGCTGAGCAGCACGGCGAGGATGAGAGCGGCGATCGCGAGCGGGTTGGTGCGGCGGCGCGGCCGTCGCGCCGCGGCGCGCGCGGTGTTGCCCTGGCCCTGATGGAGGGTCGCGCCGGGCAGCGTGTCGCCGTCGGCGATCGCGGGCTGCTCGGCGTTCATGCCTTGCAGAGTATCGGCGTAGCGTTGACGGCGTGTCAGACGCGCCACGCCCCCAGGTCATCGCTCACCGCGGCGCGAGCGCGTACCGGCCGGAGCACACGTTGGCCGCCTACCGCCTCGCCATCGCGCTGGGCGCCGATGCGATCGAGCCGGACATCGTGCCGACCCGGGATGGCCAGCTCGTGCTGCGCCACGAGAACGAGATCGGCGGCACGACCGACGTGGCGACTCGCCCCGAGTTCGCCGACCGCCGGCGCACGCAGACCATCGACGGTGAGCGCATCACCGGCTGGTTCACGGAAGACTTCACATGGGCCGAGCTCGCGACCCTGCGGGCCCGCGAACGGCTGCCCGAGCTGCGTCAGGCGTCTGCCCGGTTCGACGGCCACTACCCATTGCTGCGACTGCGCGATCTCATGGCGCTGCTCGACGGCGCGGAGAGGCCCGTGCGCATGGTCGCCGAGCTCAAGCACGCGACGCACTTCGCGGCGGCCGGGCTGCCGCTCGACGAGCTCTTCGCCGCCGAGGTCGCGAGCTGGGGCGACCGGGATCGCCTCGTGGTCGAGTCGTTCGAGCAGACGGTGCTCGGGCAGGTGCGCGACCGCGGCGTGGAGGCCGAGTACGTGTACCTCCTGGAGCGGCGCGGAAAGGCCGCCGACCTCGTCGCGCGAGAGGGGTCGGCCGCACCCTCCTACGCCTCGCAGCTCACCGACGCTGGGCTCGCCGAGCTCGCGCGCGGCGTCGACGGCATCAGCCCCGAGGCCTCTCTGCTGGTGCGGGCCGCGGCCGGGGTCACGGGCCGTGACGGCGAGGACTGGCGGATGCTCGATCACGGCCTCGCAGCATCCTCTCTCGTGGCGCGCGCTCATGATCGGGGCCTGCGCGTCTACACGTGGACTCTGCGCGCCGAGAACCGCTTCCTGCCGGCTCCGTGCCGCGTCGGCTCGAGCCCTGCCGCGCACGGCGACTGGCATGGGTTCTTCGGCGCCGTGCTGTCGACCGGGCTCGACGGCGTCTTCGCCGACCAGCCCGACCTGGCTCTCGAGGCTCGCGCCGCCCTCTGACCCTCGAGCGGGGAGGCGGTCGGGGGCGCGACCTAGACTGGGGCCGCCATGAGCTTCCTCCCCGACGACACCCTTGACACCTCGAGTGGGCACGGTGACCCGCTGCTCGAGGGCCTCAACCCGCAGCAGCTCACCGCAGTGCAGTCGCGCGCACAGGCGCTGCTCATCGTCGCGGGTGCCGGCTCGGGCAAGACGAGCGTGCTCACCCGCCGCATCGCCCGGCTCATCCGTGATCGCGAGCTGTGGCCCAGCCAGATTCTCGCGATCACGTTCACCAACAAGGCGGCGGGCGAGATGCGTGAGCGCGTCGAGCAGCTGGTCGGCCGGGATGCCGCGCAGGGCATGTGGATCTCGACGTTCCACTCGGCGTGCGTGCGCATCCTGCGCCGGGAGGCCGAGCAGTTCGGGTTCACGCGCGGGTTCACGATCTACGACTCGGCTGATTCCCGCGCGCTCATCAAGCGGCTTGTGAAGGACATGCAGGCCGACACGCTCGGCTTCACGGTGAGCGCGGTCGCCGGCAAGATCTCGAAGCTCAAGAACGAGCTCATCGACGTCGAGGGCTACAGCCGCCAGATCAACGCCAACGATCCGACCGAGGTCATGTTCCTCGAGCTGTTCCGCCGCTACACGGCCGAGCTCCGACGTGCGAATGCTTTCGACTTCGACGATCTCATCGCGCAGACCGTGTACCTGTTCCGCGCCTTCCCGCAGGTTGCGGCGCTCTACCAGCGCCGGTTCCGGCACCTCCTGGTCGACGAGTACCAGGACACCAACCACGCGCAGTACGCCCTCATCCGCGAGCTCACCCGGCCGGTCGAGCCGCAGCACGTGCCCGCAGACACTCGTATCGAGACGGACGCGAGCGGGGGCATCCCGGCAGCCGCTCTCACCGTCGTGGGCGATTCGGACCAGTCGATCTATGCGTTCCGCGGCGCCGACATTCGCAACATCGTCGAGTTCGAGCGCGACTTCCCCGGCGCCGAGGTGATCCTGCTCGAGCAGAACTACCGGTCGACGCAGACGATCCTCGACGCCGCGAACGCGGTCATCGCGAACAACTTCGACCGCATCGCGAAGAACCTGTTCACGGCGGTCGGCTCAGGCGAGAAGATCGTCGGCTTCACGGGCTACAGCCAGCACGACGAGGCGCAGTTCGTGGCCGACGAGATCGGCGCGCTGCACGAGGCGGGCACGCCGTACAACCAGATCGCCGTGTTCTACCGCACGAACGCGCAGACGCGAGCGCTGGAGGAGATCTTCATCCGCTCGGCGATCCCGTACCGCGTGCTCGGCGGCACGAAGTTCTACGAGCGCGCCGAGATCAAGGACATGATGGCGTACCTCATCGCCGTCGCGAACCCGGCCGACGGCCTCGCCATGAGGCGCATCCTCAACACGCCCAAGCGCGGTATCGGGCCCGCGACGGAGACGGCGCTCGCGAACCACGCCGACGAACTGGGCGGCACCATGATCGATGCGCTGCGGGATGCTCCCGCCCTCGGCCTCGGACCGAAAGTGACCGCCGCCATCGTCGACCTCGCCGCGATCCTCGACGCGGCGAGCGAGTCGCTCGACACCGGCCTGGTGCCGGACATCCTCACGGGAATCCTCGAGAAGACGAAGTACCTCGAGCTGCTGCGCGGCAGCCGCGACCCGCAGGACGAGGCGCGCGCCGAGAACGTGGAGGAGCTCGTGGCGGTGACCCGCGAGTTTCAGAAGAACAACCCGGAGGGCCGCCTTATCGACTTCCTCACCGAGGTGGCGCTCGTCGCCGCGGCTGACGACCTCGACGACTCGAGCGGCACCGTGTCGCTCATGACCCTGCACACCGCGAAGGGGCTCGAGTACGACGCCGTGTTCATCACGGGCGTGGAGGAGAACCTGCTGCCGCACCAGATGAGCGCGACCGAGCCGGGCGGCCCCGCCGAGGAGCGCCGCCTGTTCTACGTCGGCATCACGCGCGCGCGCCAGCGGCTGCACCTGAGCCTCGCGATGACCCGTACGACGTTCGGCGACACGCAGGTCGCCGCCCCGAGCCGGTACCTGCAGGAGATTCCCGCCGAGCTCATCGACTGGCGGGATGCCCCGGGCATGGGCACGCGCACGACCGGGGGCGGCCAGCGCGCGCTCGGCGGTTCAGGCACGCCGAAGTTCGGGTACAGCACGTCGCTGCCACCGGGAAAGCCGAAGAAGGAGTGGGCGAACACGGTCACGGCGAAGGTGCGCGACAACGGCGACCTGACGCTCGACGTGGGAGACCGCATTCGCCACGCCGACTTCGGCGACGGATCGGTGACGAGCGTGACGCAGAACGGCGCGAAGTCGATCGCCGAGGTGCAGTTCGAAAAGGCGGGGCGCAAGCGCCTCCTCGTGAAGATTGCCCCGATTCAGAAACTCTGACGAGCTTCTGAAGCATCCCTGTCTGTTCAACGCTCGTCCGCGGTGAACCCAATCGAGAAGCTCTAGGACCTCGCCGAACCCCGCCAGCCTGCCGGGCTCGAGCGGACGCAGCAGGGACAATGGTGTGACAGACGTCAGGAGACCTTCATGGACATCTCGATCATTCCGCACCCGCAGGGCGTGACGGAGATCAGTGTGAGCGGCCGGCTCAACATGGTCACCGCGGCTCGGGTGCGCGAAGCCATCCAATCGGCCGTCGACGACAACCGGCCCCGCGTCGCGATCACTCTTGAGCACGTCGTCTTCCTCGACTCCTCAGGTCTCGGCGCACTCATCGCCGGCATGAAGACAGCACGAGAGGCGGGGGGCGATGTGCGGCTCGTGAAGCCGACCGAGCAGGTGGAGCTGGTGCTGGAGCTCACCAACATGGCCGGCGTGCTGCGGAGCTTCGACAGCGTGGAGAGTGCGTACGCGGATGCCTGACATGGTGACCCGCACCCTGCGGCTCACTGCGCCGCCCCACACGGTCGACACCGTGCACGACCTGCTCGACTCGGTGTGGGCGAGCGTGCCTGACCTGAGTGCGCGCGACCGCATGTCGCTCGAGACGGCGATCATCGAGCTCACGGCGAACGTCATCCAGCATGCGAACCACGGGCGAGGTGTGCAGGCGACCCTCACCGTCATCGCGTACAAGGACCGCCTGGAGGCGACGCTGAGCGACTCGGGCGAGGTCGACCACGTCGACCTCGAGGGCCGCGAGATGCCCGAGGCGGAGTCCCTCGCCGAGTCGGGCCGGGGCATTCCCCTCATGAAGGCCCTCGTCGACACGGTCGAGCACCGACGCGTCGACGGATTCAACCACTGGACTCTCGTGCGTGGCCGTGAGGCGCAGGACGTGGATCGCTCCTCGACCCGCGGCATGCCCTCGGTGTCGATCACCGGGGTCATCGACGAGATGGCGCGGCAGCGCGCGCTCGAGGAGCTGGGCATCCTCGATACGTCGCCCGAGGAGCGCTTCGATCGCGTGACGCGCCTCGCGAAGAGCCTGTTCGGCGTGCAGTCGGCGGCGATCAACCTCATCGACGGCGACCGCCAGTGGGCGAAGTCCGTCGCCGGCGACGCGGTCGTGGAGATGCCGCGAGAGAGCTCCGTGTGCACTGACACGATCATGGGCGACGACACTCTCGTGGTGCCGGAGCTGACAGCCGATCCCGCGTACGCGGATCGCGCGCAGGACGGTCTCATCAACTTCTACGCGGGCCACCCGCTCTACGCGTCGACGGGGGAGCGCATCGGCGCGTTCTGCATCTACGACCCCCGCCCCCGTGCCTTCACCGAGCGCGAGCAGGCGATGCTGCGCGACCTCGCCTCGTGGGTGCAGCAGGAGCTCTCGGTGAGCCAGGAGCTCTCGCGCGCCGCCGAGGTGCAGCAAGGCCTGCTGCCGTCGAAGATGCTGAGCATGCCGGGGTGGGACATCGCCGGTTTCTGCCAGCCCGCGAGGGCGGTCGGCGGCGACTTCTACGACTGGTACCCGGTCGGGGAGGGTGCGGCGATCACGCTCGCCGACACGATGGGAAAGGGCATCGCGGCGGCGATCATCGCGGCGACGGTGCGCGCGGTGCTGCGGTCGGCGGCGCGCTTCGGCGATGTCACGGGCGCCGTCAACCTCGCGGCGGCCTCCCTCAACGCCGACCTCGACACGACGGGCCTGTTCGTGACGCTCTTCCACGCGCGCGTCGACATGGACTCGGGCGAGGTCACCTTCGTGGATGCCGGGCACGGCCTGACGGTCATCGCGCGCACGGACGGCACGATCGAGCGCCTGCGCTCGCACTCTCCGCCCCTCGGCGTCGACATCGACACGGAGTGGGAGGAGCAGACGATCACGCTGGAGCCTGGAGACACGCTCGTGGCGGCGAGCGACGGCGTGCTCGATCTGTACGACGGCTCGCTCGACGGCCTGGATCGCGTGGCGGCGCTCGCCCTGCTCGCGTCTTCCTCGCAGGAGGTCGTGGATGCTCTGCGCACGCGTGCCCGCGGCACCTCCTCCGACGACGTCACGGTCGTCGTCGTGCGGCGCGACGACTGAGCGAGACGGACCCCGCGGTCTTGAGGCTGCGGCGAGCACGCTAAAGTTGGACGCGGATTTGTCTCGACATCGAGAAATCTCGACATCGAGAGACCGCATCGACCACTTCCAATGTTGTGCACGCGGATGGGATGAAACACCGTGGATCTTTTCGAGTACCAGGCCCGAGACCTCTTCGAGAAGTACGGGGTTCCCGTGCTTCCCGGCGTCATCGCCGACACCCCTGAGGAGGCGAGGGCCGCAGCCGAGAAGATCGGCGGCGTCACGGTCGTCAAGGCCCAGGTCAAGGTCGGCGGGCGCGGCAAGGCCGGCGGCGTGAAGGTCGCCAAGACGGCCGACGAGGCCGAGGCTCACGCCCGTGACATCCTCGGCCTCGACATCAAGGGCCACGTCGTCCAGCGCGTCATGGTCGCGGCGGGCGCCGACATCGCCGAGGAGTACTACTTCTCGGTGCTCCTCGACCGGGCGAACCGCACCTACCTCTCGCTCTGCAGCGTCGAGGGCGGTGTCGAGATCGAGCAGCTCGCGGAGGAGCGCCCCGATGCCCTCGCGAAGGTGCACGTCGACCCGCTGACGGGCATCGACCTCGACACGGCGCGCGAGATCGCCCGTCAGGGCGGCTTCTCGGAGGAGCTCGTCGAGAAGGTCGCCCCGGTCTTCGTGAGCCTCTACCGCGTCTTCGACGACGAGGATGCGACGCTCGTCGAGGTGAACCCGCTCGTGCTCACGGGCGCTGGCGACATCATCGCGCTCGACGGCAAGGTCTCGATCGACGAGAACGCCGGCTTCCGCCACCCGCATCAGGCAGAGTGGGCTGGCGGCGAGCAGGGCGATCCGCTCGAGGCGAAGGCCAAGGAGCACGACCTCAACTACGTCAAGCTCGACGGCGAGGTCGGCATCATCGGCAACGGTGCGGGGCTCGTCATGTCGACGCTCGACGTCGTCGCCTACGCGGGCGAGGCCCACGGTGGCGTCAAGCCGGCGAACTTCCTCGACATCGGGGGCGGGGCATCCGCGACCGTCATGGCGGCCGGCCTCGATGTGATTCTCGGCGATGCCCAGGTCAAGAGCGTGTTCGTCAACGTCTTCGGCGGCATCACCTCGTGCGATGCCGTCGCAAACGGCATCGTCAAGGCCCTCGAGATTCTCGGCGACGCGGCGACCAAGCCGCTCGTCGTCCGACTCGATGGCAACAACGTCGAGGAGGGCCGCCGCATCCTCGCGGAGGCCGCTCACCCGCTCGTGACGCTCGCGAGCTCCATGGACGAGGGCGCCGACAAGGCTGCCGAACTGGCTGCGAAGTAAGGGATACGCGAACAATGTCGATCTTCCTCACCAAGGATTCCAAGGTCATCGTCCAGGGCATCACGGGCGGCGAGGGCACCAAGCACACCGCGCTCATGCTCAAGGCGGGCACCCAGATCGTCGGCGGCGTGAACGCGCGCAAGGCCGGCACGACGGTCGAGCACTCCGCGAAGGACGGCTCGGCCCTCGAGCTGCCGGTCTTCGGCTCGGTCGCCGAGGCGATGTCGAGCACGGGTGCCGACGTGTCGATCGCCTTCGTGCCCCCGGCCTTCGCGAAGGACGCCGCGATCGAGGCCATCGAGGCGGGCATCCCGCTGCTGGTCATCATCACCGAGGGCATCCCCGTGCAGGACTCCGCCGACATCTGGGCGACGGCGCAGGCGCACGGCAACGTGACACGCATCATCGGCCCGAACTGCCCCGGCATCATCACGCCGGAGGAGTCCCTCGTCGGCATCACCCCGGCGACGATCACGGGCAAGGGCCCGATCGGTCTCGTCTCCAAGTCGGGCACGCTCACCTACCAGATGATGTTCGAGCTGCGCGATCTGGGCTTCTCGACGGCGATCGGCATCGGCGGCGACCCCATCATCGGCACCACGCACATCGATGCCCTCGCGGCATTCGAGGCCGACCCCGAGACGAAGGCGATCGTCATGATCGGCGAGATCGGCGGTGACGCCGAGGAACGCGCGGCCGACTTCATCAAGGCCAACGTCACGAAGCCCGTCGTGGGCTACGTCGCGGGCTTCACCGCCCCCGAGGGCAAGACCATGGGCCACGCCGGTGCCATCGTTTCCGGCTCCGCGGGAACCGCGCAGGCCAAGAAGGAGGCCCTCGAGGCCGCGGGCGTCAAGGTCGGCAAGACGCCGAGCGAGACGGCTTCCCTCATGCGCGAGGTCATCGCCGCGCTGTAAGCGGCGACCGCACTCAGCAGACGACGGCCCTGCCGACCCCCTGGATGGGGCGGCAGGGCCGTCGCTGTGTGCGGGGAGGCGGGCGTGTGCCACCCCGCACGCTCGTGGGGCGCCGTGCTCAGGCGCGGTAGTGGTCGTCGCGCTCGTACTCGCGCAATGGGCGGGCATACGGAACCCGGCGGTAGCCGTCGCGCACGATCGCGATGATCGTGGCACCGATGCCCGCGGCGGCGAGGAGTGCGAGGAGGATGAGAGCGATCGTGGTCATGGCAGAAAATCTATGACTGGACAATCTCGGCCACGAGTGGCAGGATTGCCATTGTCAGTCAATATTCCGCCACTCTGCTTCGCCTCCTGGAAAGGCCGTCCATGCTCCGACGCGTCGTCGCCCTCGCCATCCCCGGGCTCGCGCCCTTCGAGTTCGGCGTGCTGTGCGAAGTCTTCGGTATCGACCGCAGTTCCTCCGGCGCACCCGCGTTCGACTTCCACGTCGTCACCGCCGACCCCGGGCCCGTGCGCACGAGCCTCGGGTTCGACATCCTCGTGACCGACGACCTGTCGGTCGCCGCCGAGGCTGACCTCATCGCGGTCGCCGCGCGCAGCATCGGGCCCGTGGACGAGCGCTACCTCGAGGTGATTCGTGCGGCGGAGGCGCGAGGGGCCTGGGTGCTCAGCGTCTGCAGCGGGTCGTTCGTGCTGGGCGAGTCGGGCATCCTGGACGGTCGTCGCAGCACGACGCACTGGATGTATGCGGACGAGATGCAGCGCACCTATCCCCGCACCGTCGTCGACCCGGACGTGCTCTTCGTCGAGGATCGCCGCGTCATCACGGGCGCGGGCACCGCGGCCGGCATCGACGCGTGCCTGCACCTCGTGCGGCGCGAGCACGGCGCTGCCGCGGCGTCGGTGATCGCCCGGCGCATGGTCGTGCCGCCGCAACGCGATGGCGGGCAGAGCCAGTACATCCAGCAGCCCGACGTGCAGCACGGCGGTACGAGCCTCGCCGAGCTCACCGACTGGATGCTCGACCACCTCGGCGACGATCACTCGGTCGAGGCCCTCGCGCGCCGCGCGCTGATGTCGGAGCGCACCTTCGCCCGCCGATTCCGCGCCGAGCTCGGCGAGAGCCCCGCCGCATGGCTCAACCGCCAGCGGCTCTTGCGCGCGCAGCAGCTGCTCGAGGAGTCCGACGCCCCCGTCGAGGAGGTCGCGCGCGTGTGCGGCTTCGGCTCCTCGGCGACGCTGCGGCACCACTTCACGCGGTCGCTCGGCACGACGCCGCAGGCCTACCGCCGCGCGTTCGGGGTGCGGGCCGCGCCGTAGACTGCCGCCGTGAGCGCGGGTGAAGCGGGTGCGGAGAGTGGCGGCGGCGAGGTCGTCGTCGAGACCGCCGTGCGCAACGTCGGCGGCCTGCACACGCGCCCCGCCGCCGTCATCGCCGAACTGCTCGCGGGCTACGCCGCGACCGTGACGCTCGCCGTGCCCGGCAAGGAGCCGGCGACGGCCACGAGCGCCATCAGCATCGCGATCCTCGCCGCCGCACCCGGAACCCCCGTGCGCATCACCGGCACCGGCGCGGACGCCCGCGCCGCCGTCGAGGCCGTGCGCGAGCTCATCGAGGAGGGCTTCGGGGAGGAGCTTGCCGAGGAGCTCGCTGGGGAGCTTTCCGAGGCGGGCGGGCCGCCGACCGAGGCGCCGGATGCGGCCCCCGCCGCCCCGCCGCCGTCGAGGCCCCCGCCGAGCACCACCCCCCCGCCCGCCCGCTCGGGGTCAGCCCCGGCCGGGTCGTCGGCCCGGTGGCCGTGCGCCGCGGCGCCCGACCGGTCGCGCCGTCCACCGCGGAGCGGCTGCCGGCGGCCGTGCGCCCCGACGCCGTCGAGCGTCTCGAGCGCGCGACGGCGCACGTCGCCGAGTCACTGCGCGCGAGCGGCGAGCGGCTCGAGGGCCAGCGGCGCGAGGTGCTGCTCGCCACGGCGGTGCTCGCAGCCGACGAGGCTGTCGCGGCGGCCGCCGCCGCGGGAATCCGCGACGACGGCCTCACGCCCGAGGCCGCGGTGTGGCGCGAGTTCACGCGCACGGCGGAGCGCTATCGCGAGGCGGGCGGGCGGTTCGCCGAGCGCACGATCGACCTCATCGATGTGCGCGACCGCATCATCGCGCGCCTGCGCGGCGTCGAGCTGGCCGGACTGCCGGAGACGGGGCATCCGGTCATCGTCGTCGCCGACGATCTGGCGCCCGCCGACACGGTCGCGCTCGACGCGACCACGTGCCTCGCGCTCGTGACGGAGCAGGGCGGGCCGACCTCCCACACGGCGATCATCGCGCGCGAGCTCGGAATCCCCGCGATCGTGGGCGCGGTGGGAGCGACGGGCCTCGCCGACGGCACGCTCGTGCTCGTCGACGGCAGCACGGGCGAGCTCGTCGTGCAGCCCGACGCGGCCGAGCAGGCCACCGCGACGGGGGTGCTCACGGTGCCGCCGTTCGTCGGGCCCGGCCGCACGAGAGACGGCCACCTCGTGCAGCTCACCGCCAACATCGGGGCGCCGCGCGATGCCGCGCGCGCCCTCGAGCGGGGCGCGGAAGGCGTGGGTCTGTTCCGCACCGAGTTCTGCTTCCTCGACCGCACGACCGCGCCGACCGTGGAGGAGCAGGTCGACGCCTACGCCGAGGTGCTCTCGGCATTCGCGGGGCGCACCGTCGTGCTGCGCACGCTCGACGCCGGCAGCGACAAGCCCCTGCCGTTCCTGACCCCCCAGGACGAGCCGAACCCGGCGCTCGGCGTGCGCGGCTACCGCACGTCGCGGCGCGACCCCGGGGTGCTCGACGACCAGCTGCGGGCGATCGCGATCGCGGCCGAGCGCACGGCCGAGCATCCCCACGTCATGTCGCCCATGATCGCGACCGTCGGCGAGGCGCGCGAGTTCGTGCGGCGCGCACGCGCCGCGGGGCTCGCCACGGTGGGCATCATGATCGAGACGCCCGCCGCCGTCATGGTCGCCGAGGAGCTGTGCGCGCTCGCCGACTTCGTCTCCGTCGGCACGAACGACCTCGCCCAGTACACGATGGCCGCCGACCGGCAGTCGGGGGAGCTCGCCGAGCTCACCGACGCGTGGCAGCCGGCCGTGCTGCGCATGATCTCGCTCGTCGGCGCGGCCGCCGCGCGCACCGGGACACCGCTGAGCGTGTGCGGCGAGGGCGCGGCGGATGCGCGCCTGGCTCCCGTGCTGGTCGGCCTCGGGGCACAGAGCCTGTCGATGGCGGCACGCGCGATCCCCGCCGTCGGCGACACGCTCGCGCAGGCCACGCTCGAGCAGTGCCGCCGGGCGGCCGAGGCGGCGTGCGCGGCCGACACGCCCGCCGCGGCGCGCGAGGCGGCGCAGCGGGCGCTCGCCTAGGCTCGGGGCACCCATGACGCGCCGCCTCACCGCCACTCTCGCCGCCCTCGAGGCGCTGCTCGTCGTCGGCGTCGGGCTCAGCATCCCGCTCGCTCTCGGCACGGTTCTGTGGGCGGCGCAGTTCGGCTTCCAGCTCGACTGGATCATCTTCTGGCGCGCCGCCGCAGACCTGTGGCTGCTCGGGCACGGGGTGACGGTGACGTTCCAGCTCGACCCGGTCACGGCCCTCGCGCTCGGAGTGGACGGGGTCGGCGATCCCTTCGCCGTCACGCTCGCGATGCTCGGCTTCGCCCTGCTCACGGCGCTGCTCGGCGTCCGTCTCGGGCGTCGGCTGCGGGCGGAGCCGCACCGCATCATCGGCGAGCTCGTGGCGGTCACGGGAGTGCTCGTGCTCTCCGCCCTCGTGGTGCTCAGCGCCGGGCATCCGGCCGCCCTGCCGTCGCGGTGGCAGGGGGCGCTCTTCCCTGCACTCGTCTACGGGCTCGGCGTCGCGATCGGCTCGATCGGCGCGACCAACCCGGCGCGCGTGCGCCTGCGGCAGCTCATCGCGGATGCTCCGCCCCTGCTCACCGGCATCGGCGGCGCCGCCCTGCGCGCGGGCCTCGGCGCCGTCGCCACCGTGGTGCTCGCAGGCTCCCTGCTCGCGACCACCGCGCTCGCGCTCGGTTTCGGGCAGGTCATCGCGCTCTACGAGAGCGTGCAGGCAGGCGTGCTCGGCGGGCTCGCGCTCACACTCGGGCAGCTCGCGCTGCTGCCGACGATCGTGCTGTGGTCGGCGTCGTGGCTCATCGGGCCGGGCTTCGCGCTCGGCGCAGGGTCGATCGTGAGCCCCGTCGCGGTGTCGCTCGGGCCGCTGCCGGCGATCCCGCTGCTGGGGGCGCTCCCGGCCGGCGAGTCCCCGCTCGGCTACCTGACCCTCCTCGTGCCGGTCGCCGCGGCGTTCGCGGCGGGCCTTGCCGTGCGCCCCCGCCTCGCGGACGCCTTCGGTCGCGCCTACGCGTACGACCTGCCGCTCGGAGCGCGGGTCGGCTGGTCCGTGCTCACGGGCGTGCTCGCGGCGATCGTCGCCGGCCTCGCCATGGGCTTCCTGGCGTGGCTCTCGGCGGGCTCGGCTGGGCCCGGTCGCCTCGCGGTGGTCGGCCCCGACCCGGTCGCCGTCGGGTTCTGGATGCTCGCCGAGACGCTCCTCGGAGTCACCCTCGGCCTGCTCGCCGCCGGCGTGCGGGCGCCCCGGCGCACCGTGCCCGCGCGCAGCCGCTAACTGGGCTCGCGCGCAGCCGCTAGCCTGGCGTGGTGGTGAGAGTCGCGTGCTGAGGGTCGCTGTGCTGATCTCCGGCGGCGGGTCGAACCTGCGCGCTCTGCTCGAGGAGTGCCGCCACGACTCCTACCCCGCGCACGTCGTCGCGGTCGGCGCCGACCGTGACGCCGACGGGCTCGCCCACGCCGAGGTCTTCGGCATCCCCTCCTTCACGGTTCCCTACTCGGCGTACCCCACGCGCGAGGCCTGGGGTGACGAGCTGCTCGCGGCCCTCGCACCGTGGGGTGCCGACCTCGTCGTGCTGAGCGGCCTCATGCGACTTCTGCCCGCGGGCGTCGTCACCGCGCTCGCCCCCGGGCTCATCAACACCCACCCCGCGTACCTGCCCGAGTTCCCCGGCGCGCACGCCGTGCGCGACGCGCTCGCCGCGGGCGCCACGCAGACCGGCGCGAGCGTCATCGCCGTCGACGCGGGAGTCGACACTGGCCCGATCCTCGCTCAGGAGCGCGTGCCCGTGCTGCTCGGCGACACCGAGCGCGCGCTGCACGAGCGCATCAAGCCCGTCGAGCGGCGCCTGCTCATCGACGTCGTGCGGGGCATCGCCGACGGGTCGATCGATCTCGGCGCAGCATCCGCGCCCCGCTCCTCCTGACCCCACGACCCCGTACCTACCCTTGGAGACCCTCATGGCCGGCCCCGTTCACGACCCCGCCCTCTACCGTGAGCGCGACGCGATCCCCGTGCGCCGTGCGCTCATCAGCGTGAGCGACAAGACCGGTCTGCGCGAGCTCGCTGCGGCGCTCGCGGGGGCGGGCGTCGAGATCGTGTCCACGGGCTCGACGGCGGCGACGATCGCCGAAGCCGGTCATGCCGTCACCGAGGTCTCCGCCGTCACGGGCTTCGCCGAGACGCTCGACGGGCGCGTCAAGACGCTGCACCCGAGCGTGCACGCCGGCATTCTCGCCGACCTGCGGCTCGCGTCGCACGAAGCGCAGCTCGCCGAGCTCGGCATCGCGCCGTTCGACCTCGTGATCGTCAACCTGTACCCCTTCGTGGAGACCGTCGCGAGCGGGGCGGAGGCGAGCGCGATCGTCGAGCAGATCGACATCGGCGGGCCCGCGATGGTCCGCGCCGCCGCGAAGAACCACGCCAATGTGGCGATCATCGTCGACCCGGCCGACTACCACCAGGTGACGAAGGCCGTGACGCTCGGCGGCACCACCCTGCTGCAGCGGCAGCGTTTCGCGGCGAAGGCGTTCGGCCACACGGCCGCCTACGACACCGCCGTCGCCGGCTGGTTCGCCGACACGCTCGGGGTGCGCGCGCGCGGAGCTGAGGCGAAGCCCATTTCTGGGCTTCGCGCGACGCCAGCGCCCGACGCCGTCTCGGCGTCGGGCCCCGCGGGCGACGGCAGCCCCGCGACCGTCGACGTGCACGCGCGACTGCAGCAGGTGCTGCGCTACGGCGAGAACAGCCACCAGTCGGCGGCCCTCTACCGAACGGACGGGGGCGCGGGCATCGCGCAGGCCACGCAGCTGCACGGCAAGGAGATGTCGTACAACAACTACGTCGACGCCGATGCCGCCGTGCGCGCCGCCTACGACCACGAAGCCCCCGCCGTCGCGATCATCAAGCACGCCAACCCGTGCGGCATCGCCGCGGGCGCGTCGATCGCCGCAGCCCACGCCGCCGCGCACGCGTGCGACCCCGTCTCCGCCTTCGGCGGCGTCATCGCCGCCAACCGCGTCGTCACGCGCGCGGCCGCCGAGTCGATCGCGCCGATCTTCACCGAGGTCGTCGTCGCTCCCGGCTTCGAGCCCGAGGCGCGGGCCCTGCTGAGCGAGAAGAAGAACATCCGCCTGCTCGAGCTGCCGACCGGGTTCACCCTGCCGGCCGTCGAGCTGCGGCAGGTGAGCGGTGGGCTGCTGCGGCAGGAGGCCGACCACTCGTTCGCGCCCGCATCGACGTGGCAGCTCGCGGCGGGAGAGCCGGCCGACGACGCGACCCTCGCTGATCTCGAGTTCGCGTGGCGCGCGTGCCGCGCCGTGAAGTCGAACGCGATTCTGCTGGCGTCGGGCGGAGCATCCGTCGGTGTCGGAATGGGCCAGGTCAACCGGGTCGACTCGTGCCACCTCGCGGTGTCGCGCGCCGGCGACCGGGCGCGCGGCTCGGTCGCCGCGAGCGACGCGTTCTTCCCCTTCGCCGACGGCCTGCAGGTGCTGCTCGACGCGGGAGTGCGCGCGATCGTGCAGCCCGGCGGCTCGGTGCGCGACGAGGAGGTCGTCGCGGCGGCGCAGGCCGCTGGGGTGACGATGTACCTCACGGGCGAGCGCCACTTCTTCCACTGACCGCACGGCCCGGTGGCACCCTCGACGGTCTCAGCACGGTCTCAGCACGGTCGCGCGGGCGATAGCGTGGCACGCATGACCCCGATGCTGCGCCGCCTGCTCGACTCGACCCTCACCGCCCTCGCGGTCGCCCTCACGACCCACCTGGTGACGATCGTGCTGTTCGCCGCGATCAACGGCGCGACCCTCGAGGTGCTCACGCAGGTGAACGGCATCTTCGGCTTCTCGTCGATCCTGCTCTTCGTGTTCCTCGCCCTCGCGGGCCTCGCCCCGATCTACCGGCACTGGGCGGTCGCGCTCGGCACGGGCATCCTCGCGGCGCTGCTCTCGTCGTGGTTCGGCGCGCTGCTCGCGCTCGTCGTCGCCGGCAACCCGATCACGCAAGAGCTCATCGACTACCTGTGGCTGAGCGTGCTCGGCTTCAACCTGCTGTACCAGGTCATCGCCGTGCTCGCGGTCATGACGATCGGCCGTCGCATCATGACGACGCGGGATGCCTCTGCCACGGCCGCGCGCCGCCTCGCGCTCGTCCGCATGCCGTCACCGCGCCTGGCCGAGGGGCTGCTCACGCACCAGGACCGCGTGGAGGTCGACGTCGACCTGGCCGACGCGCAGTGGGAGGGATACGTGGAGGCACTGCGGGCGGAGGGCTTCACCCTCGTCGACGTGCCTCCCGCCGATGAGCTGCCCGACAGCGTCTTCGTCGAGGACGCCCTCGTCGTCATCGCCGGTACCGCGGTCGTCACACGGCCCGGCGCTGTGGAGCGGCAGCCGGAGACCGCGGCGGCCGAGCAGACCGCGCGCGAGCTGGGTCTGCGCCTCGAGCGCATCGTCGAGCCCGGCACGCTCGACGGCGGCGACGTGCTCGCGGTCGGCGACACCCTCTACGTCGGCCGGGGCGGCCGCACGAACGCGGAGGGCATCCGCCAGCTGCGCGTCATCGCCGCGCGGCACGGGCTCGGCGTCGTCGCGGTGCCCGTGTCGAAGGTGCTGCACCTCAAGAGCGCCGTGACGGCGCTGCCCGACGGCACGGTGATCGGGCATCCCGATCTGGTGGATGACGTGTCTATGTTCCGCTCGTTCCTGCCCATGCCCGAGCCGGAAGGCGGACACGTCGTCGTCCTCGACGACCACACGGTGCTCATGGCGGCGAGTGCACCGCATTCCGCCGAGCTGATCCGCTCGCTCGGCTACCGCGTGATCACGGTCGACATCTCCGAGTTCGAGAAGCTCGAGGGCTGCGTCACGTGCCTGAGCGTGCTCGTGCGGTAACGATCCGCTCTCGCGTTTCTGCGCCCGCCCGCTGAGGGATAGTCTGTAAGGCTGCGCGCTCGACCACCACCGAGCCTCTGCGGCACCATCACCACTGTGCGACCGCCACAAGCGGTCGCCGCGCTCACTCGAGGATCCACCGTGTCGACGACCACGCCCGCCCCGCCCCGCCTGAACACCATGCGGGCGATCGCGCGCATCTACCCGTACGCGAAGCCGGCCATGAAGTGGATCTACGCGGGCATGGGCGCGGCGCTCGCCGCGGGAGTCGTGACCCTCATCATCCCGATCGTGCTGCAGGGCCTCGTCGACGGGCCACTGCGCACGGGCGACGCCTCGCAGATCTGGCCGGCCGGCCTGCTCGTGCTCGCCCTGGGGTTCCTCGAAGCCGTCTTCATCATGCTGCGCCGCTGGTTCGTGCTCACGCCCGGCACGCACATCGAGGCGCGCATGCGCAACGGCCTCTACGCGCAGCTGCAGGACTTGCCCGTCGCGTTCCACGACCGCTGGCAGTCGGGGCAGCTGCTGAGCCGCGCGGTGAGCGACCTCAACCTCATCCGCCGCTGGCTCTCCTTCGGCTTCGTGCTGCTCATCGTCAACACGGTCACGATCCTCATCGGCTTCGCGGTGCTGCTGAGCTGGAGCCTGTGGCTGGGCCTGCTGTTCCTCGCGATGAGCGTCCCCCTCTGGGTGTACGGCTACCTGTTCGAGAAGAAGTACTCGATCATCGCGCGGCGCGCGCAGGACCAGCAGGGCGACCTCGCGACGGCGGTCGAGGAGAGCGTGCACGGCATCCGCGTGCTCAAGGCGTTCGGGCGCGGCAAGCATTCGCTGCTCAAGTTCGCCGATCAGGCCGAGCTGCTGCGCGGCACCGAGATCGAGAAGGCCAAGGCGATCGCCGGCATCTGGTTCTGGCTCGTGCTCATCCCCGACGTCGCCTTCGCGCTGTGCCTGCTGGGCGGAGTGGCGCTCGCCGCCGCCGGAGAGCTGAGCGTGGGCGAGCTGTTCGCGTTCTTCGCGACGGCGACGGTGCTGCGCTTCCCGATCGAGTCGATCGGATTCCTGCTGTCGATGACCTTCGACGCGCGCACGGCCACCGACCGCTTCTTCGAGGTCATGGACGAGGTCAACACGATCACCGACCCGGAGGCGCCGCGCACGCTCGAGAAGCCCACGGGGCGCATGACGTTCGAGAACGTGGAATTCCGCTATCAGGATGCTCCCGCCGACCTTCCCGGAACGCTCGACGGCATCACCCTCACTCTCGAGCCGGGCGAGACCATGGCGCTCGTCGGCATCACGGGCAGCGGCAAGACCACGCTCACGGCACTCGCGACGAGGCTCTACGACGTCACGGGAGGGCGGATCCTGCTCGGTGACGTCGACATTCGCGACCTCACGCGCGAAGAGCTGCGCCGCCACGTCGCGATGGCGTTCGAGGACGCAACGCTGTTCTCGGCGAGCGTGCGCGACAACGTTCTGCTCGGCCGCCCCGACCTCACCGAGAGCGACGACCCGGCCGCCGCACGCGAGGCCGAGCGGGTGCTCACCGAGGCGATCGAGATCGCGCAGGCGGGCTTCACCTACGACCTGCCGAACGGCCTCGACACCTTGGTGGGGGAGGAGGGCCTGAGTCTCTCGGGCGGTCAGCGTCAGCGGCTCGCGCTCGCGCGCGCCGTCGCGGCCGACCCGGCCGTGCTCGTGCTCGACGACCCGCTGAGCGCTCTCGACGTCGACACCGAAGCCCTGGTGGAGGCGGCCTTGCGCCGCGTCCTCGCGAAGACGACGGGCCTCATCGTCGCCCACCGCCCGTCGACCGTGCAGATGGCCGACCGCGTCGCCCTCCTGCAGGAGGGGCGCATCACCGACGTCGGCACGCACTCCGAGCTGCTGCAGCGCAACGAGCACTACCGCTACGTGATCTCGTCCCTCGAGGACGAGGAGCTCGCGGCCGAGGAGCGCGCCGAGCGCGACCTGCGTCTCGCCGAGGAGCAGGGTCGGCGCCAGGACGCGATCGACCGCGAGAGCAGAGTCATCGACCAGGACGGGGAGGGAATCCGATGAGCGTCGTCGGCGTCGAGGGCGAGGAGCGCGACGACTTCACGCGCGGCGAGTCTCGCCAGATGCGGGCTCGCTCGCTGCGGCTGCTCGGCTCGCTCGTGCGCCCGGTGCGTGCGCGCGTCATCCTCACGATGTTCGTGATCGTCCTCTCGACGGCGCTGCAGGTGGCCGGCCCCGCGCTCATCGCGTACGGCATCGACACCGGTCTGCCGGCGTTGCTCGACGAGAACGACTGGATGCCGATCGGCCTCATCGTCGGCGCGTACCTGCTGACGGGCATCTCGGGTGCGGCGTTCATCGCGCTCTACCAGGTCATGTCGGCGCGCCTCAGCCAGGCGATCCTGCTCGATCTGCGCAAGCGCGTGTTCCTGCACACGCAACGCCTGTCGCTCGAGTTCCACGAGTCGTACACCTCGGGCCGCATCATCGCGCGGCAGACGAGCGACCTCGACTCGATTCGCGAGCTGCTGGATTCTGGGCTCAACCAGCTGGTCTCCGGGATGCTCTACATGAGTTTCACGGCCGCCGCACTCGTGCTGCTCGACCCGACCTCGGGTCTCGTCCTGGCTGTGTCTCTCGTGCCGCTCCTGCTGCTCACGCGCTGGTTCCAGGTGCGCTCGCAGAAGCTCTTCCGGTACACCCGGGTCGCCTCGGCGCGCCTCATCGTGCACTTCGTCGAGACGATGACGGGCATCCGGGCGGTGAAGGCGTTCCGCAAGGAGCCGCGCAACGCGGTGCAGTTCGGCGACCACGTCGAGGAGTACCGGCACGCCAACGCGCGCGTCATCCGCCTGTTCGGCATCTTCGACCCGGGCCTCGTCCTCATCGGCAATGTGACGGTCGCCGCCGTGCTCGTCGTCGGCGGATTCCGCATCGTCGACGGCGCGCTCGAGATCGGCGCGCTGCTCGCGATCGTGCTCTACACCCGCCGGTTCTTCGACCCGGCGGAGGAGATGGCGATGTTCTACAACTCCTACCAGGGCGCGGCGGCCGCGCTCGAGAAGATCTCGGGCGTGCTCGAGGAGACGCCCTCGGTCGCCGACCCGACGACACCCATCGACCTGTGGAAGGCGCGCGGCACCGTGCACTTCGACCGCGTGCGCTTCCAGTACACGCAGGACGAGGTCGTGCTGCCGGATCTCGAGCTCGAGATCCCGGCCGGGCAGACGATCGCGCTCGTCGGCACGACGGGCGCGGGCAAGTCGACGCTCGCGAAGCTCATCGCGCGCTTCTACGACCCCACGGAAGGCGCGGTGACGCTCGACGGCGTCGACCTGCGCAAGCTGCACCCGAAGGATCTGCGGCGCGCGATCGTCATGGTCACGCAGGAGGCCTACCTGTTCTCGGGCACGGTCGCCGACAACATCGCCCTGGGCAACCCGCAGGCTACGCGGGACGAGATCATTGATGCGGCGAAGGCCGTGGGTGCGCACGACTTCATCGAGTCGCTGCCCCACGGCTACGACACCGACGTCAACAAGCGCGGTGGTCGCGTCTCGGCCGGCCAGCGTCAGCTGATCTCGTTCGCGCGCGCGTTCCTCGCCGACCCGGTCGTGCTCATCCTCGACGAGGCGACAGCCTCGCTCGACATCCCGAGCGAGCGGCTCGTGCAGCAAGCGCTCAACACCCTGTTGAGCGACCGCACGGCGGTCATCATCGCGCACCGACTGTCGACGGTCGCGATCGCCGACCGCGTGCTCGTCATGGAGCACGGTCGCATCGTGGAGGACGGCACGCCCGCCGAGCTCATCGCCGGCACGGGCAAATTCGCGCAGCTGCACGCCGCCTGGCGCGACTCTCTCGTGTAGGCCGGCTCGCGCTCAACGCGCGGTCCAACGCCGCCGTTTGTGACAAGACGCGCGAAACGTTCGGCGACGTTCGTCACAAACGGCGGCGCGAAGTGCCCTAGTGCGCGGTTCCCGGGCTCCGCGAGATTGGCGCGCGGTGACGAGGGCGCATCACGCGGGGCGGTGGCGGTCGACCCGGGGGTGCAGCACGCCGACGGCGCGGGCGACCCGCGAGCCGAGCCCGGCGGCGACGTCGCCGCAGGTCGCGACGCTGCCGAGCGGGAAACGGTCACCTGCACCTTCAGCAGCCCCTCCGTCTCAACGGTGAGCTCGACTACCTCACCCCGATGGAGGTCGAGCAGGCGTACCACTCTGACCAAGAACCATCCTTGCCGGCGATCGCCGGACAGGAAACCGGGTAGGCACTAAACCCAGGCCGAATCAGTTGGCGCATGACGCGCACGGCAACACGACGACTCTGGCCGACCAGACGCTCGAGTTCGATATGGCGAACCGTCACCTATCGACGTCGATCGGTCACGGCGATGACACTTCCACCCTGATCGCCTATACCCGCGATGTGACTAACCGCATCGAGGCCCGCACCGTCACCACCCCCGGCGAGACACCGGACACGACCCGCTACGCGCACACGGCGGCGGCTGACGTGTCGGGTCTGGTTCTGGATGCTGGGGACCAGGTGTCCGAATACACGGTCGGGACTGCTGAAGGTGTTGGCGACTCATAACCTGCGGTGATTCGGTCTCTTCTGGAAACATGACCA
The DNA here is from genome assembly GCF_014789785.1 of Chryseoglobus sp. 28M-23. Taxonomy (NCBI): domain Bacteria; kingdom Bacillati; phylum Actinomycetota; class Actinomycetes; order Micrococcales; family Microbacteriaceae; genus Microcella; species Chryseoglobus sp. 28M-23. Next base: position 296,932 of record NZ_CP061846.1, read on the forward strand.
CCGTGTCCAAGCGCCATCGCAAGGAGTTCCGAGACGATGTCGTCGCGATCGCCAGTCGACGTCAAACGTCGTCGGAAGATGACGGGGAGCCGTGTTGCTTGCTTGTTCTCGGCGTCTCCGGTCCAGGTCTCCGAGTACGCGGTGATGCTCAAGGGCGGTGGCTGGCGACTCCGAGGTCGAGCCGGTAGGCGAGGGCCTCGACGTACTCGGGCTCGTGCGGCTGCACGACCCAGCGCAGGGGAGTGTGCTCGGCGCGGTAGTGCTTGAGCGCAGCATCCTCGTGGCCGGAAGGGGGTCTGCCGTCGGCGCGCACGACGCGCCACCACGGCACCGAGCCGCCCTCTATCGCCATGACGCGGCCGACGGCGCGGGCGCCGCGCGAGCCGAGCTCGGCGGCGACGTCGCCGTAGGTCATGACGCGGCCCGGCGGGATGTCGTCGACGACGGCGAGCACGGCCCCGGCGAAGTCGAGCGGCTCGCCCTCGAGCGCCGTCGGGTCGTGCTCGCTCACGCGCGCGACCGGGCCGCGGCTACTTGCGCAGGCTCGCGGTGTTCTCGGCGACGGCGATGAGGGCCACAATCGCCTCGATCCACACGCGCAGCAGCAGCACGGCGACGAACAAGCCCAGCGGCACAATGATGAACGCGCCGAGGATGATGAGCACGCCGAAGAACGCGCCATCGCTGCCGCTGGCGAGCGTGGCGATGCCGCCCGCGATGAGCGTGAAGAACCAGATAATGCCACCGAGCGCCGTCAGCGCCAGGGCGACGGCGTAGAAGATGCCGGCGAGGCGGCGGGAGACGAAGCTCTTGAAGGAGAAGTCGAACAGAGCCTTGAAGAAGCTCTTGATGGCGCCGGCAGGGCCGGAGCCGGGGGCGGGAGCGGGCATGGACTGGGGCGCGGAATCTGACATGAACTCGACCCTAGCGAGCCGCTCAGCGGTGCGGAAGGGCGCGGGCCGCCGTCAGACGGTGAGCTCGCCGATCTTCTCGCCGTACTCCGTCTCGCCGACCTCGGTGAAGCCGATGCGACGGAAGAACTCTCCGGGCCCGTCGTCGCCCGACTCCCAGATGACGGTGAGGCGGTCGAAGCCGCGCTGGCGGGCCTCCTCCGCGAGGGCGTGCACGGCGAACTTGCCGATGCCGCGGCCCTGAGCCGTGGCATCCACGTTGACGCGCCAGACGCAGCTGCGGAACTCCGGCTTCGGGTTGTCGGCGTCGAAGTTGCCGCGGATGAAGCCGACGACCTCGTCGCCGTCGAGGACGACGCGCGCCCACGTGGTGCTCGGGTCGACGTAGGCGTCGGCGGCCGAGTAGGAGACCGGGGTGATGTACTGCTCCTGGCCCGGCAGCAGGGTGAGGCCGTTCGCGGCCACAATCGTCTTCGCCGACAGCTCTTCGACTCGCAAGTTCCCCATGCGCTCCACAGTAGCGCGTGGCCCCCGCACGAGGGTCAGACTTCGGTATCTCGATGTCGAGATATCTCGCTCAGCCGCTAGGCTGGCTTCTGCCACCGAAGAGAGGAACCCCCGTGCAGAAGATCAAGGTCGAGGGCACCGTCGTCGAACTCGACGGCGACGAGATGACCCGCATCATCTGGCAGTTCATCAAGGACCGCCTCATCCACCCCTACCTCGATGTGACGCTCGAGTACTACGACCTCGGCATCCAGCACCGCGACGAGACCGACGACCAGGTCACGGTCGATGCGGCGCACGCGATCCAGAAGCACGGCGTCGGCGTCAAGTGCGCCACGATCACGCCCGACGAGGCGCGCGTCGAAGAGTTCGGCCTCAAGAAGATGTGGCGCAGCCCCAACGGCACCATTCGCAACATCCTCGGCGGCGTCATCTTCCGCGAGCCGATCATCATCAGCAACATTCCGCGACTGGTGCCCGGCTGGAACAAGCCCATCATCATCGGCCGCCACGCGTTCGGCGACCAGTACCGCGCCACCGACTTCCTCTTCAAGGGCAAGGGCACGCTCACGGTCGAGTTCACGCCCGAGGACGGCTCCGAGCCTCAGAAGTTCGAGGTCTACCAGTCGCCCGGCGACGGCATCGCCCAGGTGCAGTACAACCTCGACGCCTCGATCATCGACTTCGCTCGCGCCTCGCTCAACTACGGGCTCTCGCGCCAGTACCCCGTGTACCTCTCGACGAAGAACACGATCCTCAAGGCTTACGACGGCCGCTTCAAGGACCTCTTCCAGGAGGTCTACGAGAACGAGTTCAAGGACAAGTTCGAGGCTGCCGGCATCACCTACGAGCACCGCCTCATCGACGACATGGTCGCCTCCGCCATGAAGTGGGAGGGCGGATACGTCTGGGCCTGCAAGAACTACGACGGCGACGTGCAGTCAGACACCGTCGCGCAGGGCTTCGGCTCGCTCGGCCTCATGACGAGCGTGCTCACGACCCCGGACGGCAAGATCGTCGAAGCCGAGGCCGCGCACGGCACCGTCACGCGCCACTACCGCCAGCACCAGCAGGGCAAGCCCACGTCGACGAACCCCATCGCATCGATCTTCGCGTGGACCCGTGGCCTCATGCACCGAGGCAAGCTCGACGGCAACCAGGAGCTCATCACCTTCGCCGAGACCCTCGAGGACGTCGTCATCACGACCGTCGAGAGCGGCAAGATGACGAAGGACCTCGCGCTGCTCGTGAGCGACGACCAGGCCTACCTCACGACGGAGGACTTCCTCGCAGCCCTCGACGAGAACCTCGCCTCGCGACTCGCGTAGACACCGTCGCTGCCGCGTGAGGCAGAACCGCTGACCGGATGCCCGTGGCCGAGTGCCACGGGTATCCGTCGTCTCGGCGCACCTCCCCGCGGCACCCGCGGAGCCCCGACCCCCCGGAATGGGGCGCCCTCCGCCCCCGGATGGGGGGAGGTGAACCTCTTTCGCCCCCGCTCGCCGTCCCTCAGGATGGTGAAGCGGCGTCACGCCCGAGCGCCGCAACCCGACCGAGCCCCCGCTCGGCGCTGGGGGGAATCGGGCCCTGGGGGGATTCACCGTGTCGATCTCGCACGTTGCACACCGCGCACTGGCAGCACTGCTGACGACCGCCGTCATCACGGCGGCCGCGATCTCGATGCCGACGGCACCCGCAACGGCGGCGCCCTCCGCCGTCACGCAGACCTTCAGCTACACGGGCGCCGTTCAGACCTTCACGGTGCCGGCCGGGGTCACGCAGCTCTCCACTGTCATCACTGGCGCCGAGGGCGGCCGCGGCGGCCGCGACTCGCAGGGCGAGCCCATCCCGGGCGGCTACAAGGGTCAGGTGACCGGCACGATCGCCGTCACTCCCGGCCAGGTGCTCACGATCGCTGTCGGCGGCGGCGGTGCGACGGGCAACAGCAGCACGTCGAGTCAGACGCGCGCGGCGGCGGGCCAGAGCCCGCTCACCGGATACGCCGGTGGTCGCGGCGGTATGCCTGGCGGACAGGGAAGCTCGGGCGGCGGTGGCGGCGGTGGCGCGGCCACCGTGCTGCTCACGGGCACCGAGACGATCGTGGCGGGCGGCGCAGGGGGTGGCGGCGGCAGCGGCCAGTACTACTCGCTCGTCGGCCGACAGGCCGAGGCCTCGCACGCACCGCGCACCGACATGACCACGGGCATCGGCCAGGACGGCCTCAACGTGCAAGACATCTGCACGACCCGCTGCGACGGCGGCGGCTCCGGCGCGGGCGGCGGTGGCGCCGCGGGCGGCTCCTCCGGCTCGATCGAGTTCGGCATCGGCGCCGACACCGAGTGGCTCGGCTACGGCGGCTTTCCTGGCGCGAACTCGACCGCGGGCCTCGCGAGCCTCAGTGCCACGTACGTCTACTTCTCGGGCAACAACGGGCACGGCTCCGTCTCGCTCACCTACTCGACCGGTTCGGCCGACGCGCCGACGAGCGTCATCGGCGCCACGGGCGACGAGCAGATCGCCCTCAGCTGGACGGCGCCCGCCAACGAGGGCGGCGCGAGCATCACCGACTACGTCATCGCCTACGCCGAGGACTCGGCGACGCCCGACTGGCAGATCGTCGAGGAGGGCGAGTCGACCGCAACCACCGCCACTGTCACGGGCCTGACCAACGGCACGGCGTACATCTTCCGGGTCGCGGCCGTCAACTCGTTCGGCACGAGCGCGCCCTCGGCCGCCTCCGACCCGGTCTATGCGAGCGGCGTGCCCGGTGCGCCGTCCATCACCTCCGTCATCTCGCGGGATGCTGCGCTCACGGTCGCGTTCGACGCGGCTTCCTCGCCCATCGCGATCGAGCGCTACGAGTATCAGCTCGACGGCGGCCCCTGGGTCGCGACCGCCGAGGCCGAGTCGCCTCTTCTCATCAGCGGCCTCAGCAACGGCTCCACCTACGACGTGCGCGTGCGCGGGGTCAACGCGATCGGCGCTGGAGCCGCCTCCGACCCTGTTTCGGGCATGGCCATCTCGACGCCAGGAGCCCCGACGATCGACGCGGTCAGCCCCATGATCGGTGGTGCGAGCATCGAGTTCACTCCAGGCTTCGGCGGCGGTGGCACCATCACGGGCTACGAGTACCGCGTGGACGGCGGCAGCTGGGTCGATGCCGGCACCACGAGCCCCGTCACGATCGTCGGCCTCGACGACGGCGCGAGCGCGGTAGTCGAGCTGCGCGCCCTCAACTCCGCGGGAGCAGGCACGCCGTCGGCGCCCGTCACCGTCACGACGCCGTCGACTCCCGACGCGCCCGTCATCGACGGCATCACGGCGGCCGACACCTCCCTGCAGGTCGCCTTCCCCGCCGTCTTCGACGGGGGGTCCGTCGTCACCGCCTACGAGTACCAGCTCGAGGCGGGCGGCGCATGGACGCCCCTCGGCACGACCGCGAGCCCCGCGACCATCACGGGCCTCGTCAACGGAACGAGCTACGACGTGCGACTGCGTGCCGTCAATGCTGTCGGCGCGAGCACTCCCTCGACCGCTGTCGTCGGCACACCCGCCACGACGCCGGGAGCACCCTCGATCGTCGGCGACACCGTCGCGGGCTCCGACGCGACCCTGAGCGCGCAGTTCACCGCCCCCGACTCCGACGGCGGGTCGGCGATCACGACCTACGAGTACTCGACCGACGGCGGCGCCACCTGGCGAGCGCGCGACGCGGGTACGACCGAGAGCCCGCTCGTCATCACGACCCTCTCGAGCGACGGCACGACCCCGCTCACGAACGGCACGACCTACTACGTCGAGGTGCGCGCCGTGAACGCGCAGGGCCCCGGCACCGCCTCCGGCGTCGCCGAGGGCATCGCCCGCACGACTCCGAGCGCCCCGACGATCGCGAGCATCACGCCCGGCTCGACGGAGCTGCGCGTGCGGTTCGACGCGGCCTCCAACGGCGGCTCGCCCATCACCGCGTACGAGTACCGCGTCGATGACGGCGCATGGGTCTCGACCGGAGGTCTGGGCACCGCGTTCTCGATCGCGGGGCTGACCAACGGCACCGAGTACCTCGTCACCGTGCGTGCCGTCAACGCCGTCGGCGACGGACCCTCGTCCGAGCCCGTCGCGGCGACCCCCGTGGCGGTGCCCGGCCAGCCGACGATCGTCTCGTACCTGCCGACCGACCGCACCCTCACCCTCACGGTGGATCTCGCCGACGACGGCGGCACCGAGGTCACAGGCTGGGAGTACTCGACCGACGCGGGCACGACCTGGGCCGCAGCGGGAGCCGACTCGAGCCCCTTCTCGATCACCTCTCTCTCCTCCGACGTGGATGCGCGACTCGTCAACGGCGAGAACTACACGGTCATCGTGCGCGCGGCGAGCGCTGCGGGCGTCGGTGCGGCGTCGGCCCCGCGCATCCTGACTCCGCGTGCGGTGCCGGCCCAGCCGGTCACGTCGCTCACGGCGCTCGACGGCGCCGTCTCGGTGGCCTTCTCGGTCGCCGACGACGGCGGCTCGCCGGTTCTCGACCTGCAGTACAGCCTGAACGGTGCGCCGTTCGTCTCGACCGGCACGCTCTCCTCGCCGTTCGTGCTCACGGGGCTCACCAACGGGCAGCCGGCCACGATCGAGCTGCGGGCCGTCAACGTCTCCGGCCCGAGTGCGGTCTCGGATGCCCGTTCCGCGACCCCGCGCACGGTTCCGGGCGCCCCGACCGGCGTGGCCGTCGTCTCCGGCAACGCTCTCGCCGCGGTGTCGTGGTCGGTGCCGGCCTCCACGGGCGGCGCCAGCATCACGCAGTACACCGCGAGCGCATTCGCCACGGCGAGCTCGACGACCGCGCTCGCGAGCTGCTCGAGCGCGAGCACCGCCTGCGAGATCACGGGACTGAGCAACGACACGACGTACTTCGTCTCGGTCGTCGCGCAGAACGCCGCGGGCACGGGGCCTGCGTCGGCGCCGCGCGTGTCGGTGCTGCCGCTCGCGAAGCCCTCGGCCCCGACGCTCGGCACGGTGACTCCCGCCAACACCTTCCTCTCGGCAGCCTTCACGCCGGGCGCTGCAGGCTCGCGTTCCATCACGGGCTACGAGTACCAGCTCAACGGGGGCGAGTGGCGCCCCGCGGCCAGCACGTCGAGCCCCATCGTGATCTCCGGCCTCGCCAACGGCACGGAGTACACGGTCGCGTTGCGCGCGGTGAGCGCCGCCGGTGCCGGGGAGGCGTCGAACACGCGCACCGCCACGCCCTTCGCCCTGCCCAGCACGCCCGATTCGGCGACGATCGTGGCGGAGCCCGCGAGCGGCTCCGCGATCGTGAGCTGGGAGGCGCCGAACGCCAACGGCTCGACGATCACGAAGTACACGGTCGTCGCCTGGTCGGCGGCCTCGCAGGGCAGCCAGCTGCGAACGTGCACGACGACGGGCGCGACGAGCTGCACGATCACGGGCCTGACCAACGGCACGACGTACTACATCACGATCGACGCGACCAACGCGGCAGGCACGAGCACGCGCTCCACGCCGCGCGTGCCCGTCGTCTACACGGGCAAGCCCGGCTCGGTGAGCGGTGTGACCGCCGTCGCCGGTGACGCGCAGGCCTCCCTCACCTGGACCGCGGGAGCGGCGGGCGCGAGCGCCGTCAGCGACTACACGGTCTGGTACCGCGCCGTCGGCGACAGCGACTACACGCGCTTCATCGAACCAGTCTCGACCGACCGGTCGGCCACCGTCACCGGGCTCACGAACGGCACCGAGTACACGTTCATCGTCTACGCCGTCAACGCGCAGGGCACGAGCCTCGCGAGCGCCCCGTCCGCCGCCGTGAGCCCCACGGGCATCGGCGTCGCGCCGACCTTCGCAGCGCCGGTGCGCACGCCGGACGGTTTCACGGTCGCGATCAGCAACTACTCGGAGGTCACGACGTACGGAGCGAGCGCGACGAACGGCGCGAGCGCACGTGTGAGCGGCTCCACCGTCACCGTGAGCGGCCTCGCGGCGAACGCCGAGTCGACGGTCACCGTTGAGGCGGTGCGCCACGGCTACACGACCGCGTCGGCGAGCACGAGCGGCACGTCGCTCGAGGCGGGTGTCGCGCCCGTGCTCGGCGAGCCGGTCTCGATCGACGGCGGTTTCACCGTGCAGCTCGAGAACCTCGACGCGCTCGCCGTGTACGAGTTCTCCCTGCCGGGTGAGGCGACCGCGACCCTCGACGGCACGACCGTGACGGTCGCAGGCCTCGCCCCGGGGGAGAGCGCCGAGCTCACGGTCACGGCCCAGCGCGCCGGTCGCGCCGACGCGCCCACGACGGTGACCGGCGAGGCCTTGCCCGCCGCACCGAGCCCGCAGCTCGGAGACGTGACGCGCACCTCCGACGGCTTCACTGTGCCGCTCGTCGACGCCGTCGACGGCGTCGACTACTCCGTCTCCTCGACGGAGGGCGTCGCGGCTCTCAGCGACGGCGTGATCGTCGTCACGGGTCTCGACCCCGAGCAGGAGGCAACCCTCACGGTGACCGCTTCCCTCGCGGCTCACGTGGATGCGTCGACCTCGGTGACGAGCGCGGCACTGGGCACCGGCATCGCGCCCGCCCTGTCACTCGGCGACCGCACGCCGGACGGCTTCAGCGCGACGATCGACAACCCGCAGGACGGCGTGGACTACCTCGTCTCCACGACGGCGGGCTCCATCGTCCGCAGCGGTACGACCATCACGGTCACGGGACTCGCCCCGGCGCAGAGTGCGACGGTCACGGTCGTCGCGGTTGCTACCGGTCGCACCGACGCCCCCTCGAGCGTCACCTCGTCGGCGCTCGGTCAGGGCGCGATCGACCCGGCGGCCCCTGAGCCCACCCTCGACGGCTTCCGCGCTGAGATTCAGGACTTCGATGCCGAGGCGACCTACGAGGTCACGACCTCCGCGGGAGCGGTGGCGCTCGAAGGCGAGACGATCGTCGTCACGGGCCTCGCCCCCGGCGAGTCGGCGACCGTCACGATCGCCTTCACGAAGGAGGGTGAGACGGATGCCACGGCCGAGGTGACCGGAGCGGCCCTCGCCATCGGCACGGCCCCGACGTTCTCGTCCTCCACGAGCTCGGCGAGAGGCTTCACCTTCACGATCACGAACTACTCGGCCGAGATCAGCTACACGCTCGCCGCGACCAACGCCGGCAGCGTCACGCGCAGCGGCGCAACGGTCACGGTTGCCGGTCTTGCCCCGGGTGCGACGTCCGCGGTGACGGTCACGGCGAGCCGTGTCGGCTACCGGGATGCGTCCGCGGTGACCTCGGGCGTGGCCCTGCCCCCGGCACCGACCCTCCCGGGGCGTAGACCTGTCATCATGCGGAGACTTGTCGCGGCGGCACGGCGCTACCCCCTCGTCGCCGCAGACCACGCCGCAGAACCCCGGCACATCGACGGCGATCGTCGATGGCGAGACTCAGCAGTCGACGATCGTGGTCGACGGCGAGCGCTTCACGGTCTCGACCCAGGGTGCAACCCTCGTCGTCGAGCCGATGTCGGGCGGCGCCTCAACCGGCTCGAGCGGCGGTACCACTCCCGTCGTGTTCGTGGGCGGCGACGTGAGCATCGACGTCGGCGGGTTCGCGGCTGACAGCTCGATCGAGATCTGGGCGTACTCGACGCCCACTTATCTGACGAGCATGACCGTCGGCTCGGATCTCGCGGCTGGCACGGTCGTGACGCTGCCGTCGAGCATCCGACCAGGCGAGCACACGATCGTCGTGACGGGCACGGGCGCGGATGGCGAGCCGATCGAGCTCTCCCTCGGCATCCTCGTGGTCGAGGAGATCGAGGAGCCTGCGGCAGAGCCCGCGGTCGTCGCGGATGACGCGACCGAGGCGACGACGGAGACCGATGGCGGAGCCTCGACCGGTATCGTCATCGCCTTCGCGATCCTGGCACTGCTGCTCGCGACGGGTCTGCTCTTCTTCCTGCTGGCGCGTCGTCGCCAGCGAGGCAGTACCGACGACAGCGCAGCCGCGCGGGCCTGACGCCACCGGGAGGGTCGGTGAGGCAAGCCTCGGCTTGCTGGCGCCGCGCCCTCCCGGGGCGTAGACCTGTCATCATGCGGAGACTTGTCGCGGCGGCACGGCGCTACCCCCTCGTCGGGCTCGCGGTGCTCGTCGGCGCCGTGGGGCTCGCGCTCCTCGCCGCCGACCTCGAGCCGATCGCCCGCTGGGGAGTGTCGATCTTCGCTCTCGGGGTCGCCCTCAAAGAGGGCGTCGGCATGGTGCGCAGCCTGCTCTCCGGACAGTTCGGGCTCGATGTGCTCGCGATCATGGCCATCGTGAGCACCGTCGTCGTGGGCGAGTACTGGGCGAGCCTCGTGATCGTGATCATGCTCGCCGGCGGCGAGGCGCTCGAGGATGTCGCGGCGGGCCGTGCGCAGCGCGAGCTGCGATCGTTGCTGGGTAAGGTGCCGCAGCAGGCTCACCGCCTCTCCGCCGAGGGCGACGTCGAGGATGTCGCGGTCGACGACGTCTCACCGGGCGATCGTCTACTCGTGCGCCCCTCCGAGGTCGTTCCCGTCGATGGCGAGCTCGCGAGTGCCGCCGCGACCTTCGACGAGTCCTCTCTCACGGGGGAGAGCATGCCCGTCGAGCGGCAGCGCGGCGATGCCGTGCTCAGCGGCTCGCTCGCCGGGGCCGACGCGGTCGAGATCGTGGCAACGGCACGCGCCGCCGACAGCCAGTACCAGCGCATCGTCGCGCTCGTGGAGGAGGCCTCCCAGTCGCGCGCCCCCATCGTGCGCCTCGCTGACCGCTACGCGCTGCCCTTCACGATCGTGTCGCTCGTCATCGCGGGCGTCGCCTGGGCGCTCAGCGGCGACCCCGTGCGCTTCGCCGAAGTGCTCGTCGTCGCGACGCCGTGCCCGCTGCTCATCGCCGCGCCCGTCGCGTTCATGGGCGGCATGTCGAGTGCTGCCAAGCACGGCATCGTCGTCAAGAATGCTGCCGCGCTCGAGCGGCTCGCGCGCACACGCACGGTCGCCTTCGACAAGACGGGCACTCTCACGCAGGGGCATCCGCAGGTCGTCGCTGTGCACCCGGCCGGTGGTATCGATGAGGATGACCTACTACGGCTCGTCGGCTCGGCCGAGCGGTACTCCTCCCATGTGCTCGCCGCAGCTCTCGTCGAGGCCGCGACCGACCGCGGCCTGGCCCTCGGCAGCTCGGAGGATGCGCGCGAGGTCGCCACGCACGGCGTCACCGCGACCGTCGACGGCCTCGCTGTCGTCGTGGGCAAGCCGGCCTTCGTGGCCGAGCACGCCGTCGGCGTGGAGCGGCGAGAGCTGCCGAGCGGCGAGTCCGCCGTCTACGTGGCGGTCGATGGAGAGTTCGCGGGCACGGTCGTGCTGCGCGACGAAGTGCGGGCGGATGCCGCGGCGACGCTGCGCGTGCTGGGCGAGCTGGGCATCCGGCGCACCCTCATGGTGACGGGCGACGTCGAAGCGACCGCGCGCCCCATCGCCGCCGGTCTCGGCATCGACGAGCTGCACGCGGAGTGCCTCCCGGAGGACAAGGTGCGCATCGTGCGCGAGCTCCAGCCGCGTCCGGTCGTCATGGTGGGCGACGGCGTCAACGACGCGCCTGTTCTCGCGGTCTCGGATGTCGGCATCGCGATGGGTGCGCGCGGCTCGACGGCCGCCTCCGAGTCGGCCGACGTCGTCATCATGCTCGACGACGTCGCCCGCGTCGCCCGCGCCGTGAGCATCGGGCAGCGCACTGTGCGCGTCGCCTTGCAAAGCATCTGGATGGGCATCATCATCTCGGTCGGGCTCATGCTCGTCGCCGCGTTCGGGTTCCTGCCCGCGATCGCCGGCGCGGCCCTACAGGAGGTCGTCGACCTCGTGGCGATCCTCGGCGCCCTGCGCGCCGTGCGCGCGGGGGAGGCGCGGCTGCCGGGGCTCGATCGGGCCGGAGGCATGAGAACGGGCCCCGCATCCGAGGATGCGAGGCCCGTCGAGGCACCCTCCCGCGGGAGCGCGCCCGGAGGCGTCACCCGCTAGGCGGAGACCTTCTTGCGGTCGCCGGCCATCGCAATCTCGATTTTGCGCGGCTTCGCCTTCTCGGCCACGGGGATCATGACGCTCAGCACGCCGTTCTCGTAGTGGGCCGAGATGTTCTCGGTGTCGATGTCTTTGCCGAGGGTGAGCTGGCGCAGGTAGCTGCCGGTGCCGCGCTCGCGGGCGAGCCACTGGACGCCCTCTTCGGTGCGGGCCGAGCGCTCAGCGCGGATCGTGAGCAGCTGGCCATCCACGTCCACATCGACCGTGCCGGGGTCGACACCAGGGAGGTCGGCGGTGAGCACGTAGTGGTCGCCGTCGCGGAACAGGTCCATGGGCATGAGGCGCGGGCTCTGGCGCTGGTCGAGCATGCTCGAGGCAACGCGGTCGAGCTCGCGGAACGGGTCGAAGAACATCGTCATCGCGGTACTCCTTGTCACGTCGCCCGCCGGGTGGCGGGTGGTCGATGTAAACCTGAGTCGGGGTGACTCAAGTAAGGAGATATTAGCACTCGAGTAGGGAGAGTGCCAAGTGTTCGCGCACGGCGAAAGTCCTGGTGAGAGCGGCTTCTCACCCGTGAATCGAGGTTCTCAGTACCCGACGAAGTAGTCGGTCTGCATGCGCTTCGCACCCGCCGCACGAAGGGCCGCACGCCCCGCGGAGACCACTGCAGGGGCACCCGAGACGTACCCGCGCCGAGAAGCGAGGTCGGGCACGAGCTCGAGCAGGGCATCCCGCGTCAGGCTCTCGAGCGGCACCTCGACGACGCGCGCTCCCGCCGCCTCGAGAACGTCGCGGTAGAGCAGCTCGCCGGGGTTCGACGGCACGACCAGCACGACGACGTCGCGCCGCTCGCCGCGGGCCGTGAGCTCGGCGAGCTGACTGGCGAACGGCGTCACGCCGATGCCGCCCGCGAGCAGGACCAGCGGGATGCTCCGGTCGCGGGGCAGCAGGAAGTCGCCGGCGATGAGCGTGGTCGCCACGCGGGCCCCCGGCTTGAGCTCGCGCAGGGTTCGCTTGAGCGTGGAGCCCGGGTCGGGCATCCGCATGCCGAGGCGCACGATCGGATCGCTCGGGGCCGACGCGATCGTGAAGCTGCGGCGCATTCCCCTCTGGTCGGCTCCGTGCGGCACGTGCAGCTCAAGGTACTGGCCCGCCTCGAAGCGCAGCGGCCGCGAGGGCTCGAAGCGCAGCTCGGTCGCGTGCGGCGAGAGGGGCGCCGCGCCGATGAGGCGCAGCGAGACACCGGGGCGGCGCGAGACAGCGAAGGCGACGATGTTGCCCACGACGAGGGCCAGCTCGGGGGAGGTGTAGAGCGGGCCGAGGCTGAAGGGCACCGAGAACACCACGGCGACGACCGCCGCGGTGAGCCACTGCTGCCAGCGTCGCGGCGGCAGGGTGAGCGGCTCGGTGAGCATGAACCCGGCGAGGAAGACGATGGGGAACAGCAGCAGCACCGAGCTGTAGGCGTCGAGCGGCGCGGCGCCCGTGAGGGTGATGCGGGTGCCGATGATCGCGACCGTGAGCACGATCGCGACGAGCCCGACGTCGAGGCGCCGCGTGCGGTCGAGCAGCAGGAGGGCGCCGAGGGCGACGACGGGCAGCATGGCGGGAGTCGCGATCCACCACGCGCCGATCGTGAGCCCGGCGAGGCTCGCGACGAGCACGCCCGTCGCGGCAGGGTTGAGCAGATGCCGCCCGCGCCACACGATGAGGTACTTCGACAGCGCCGCGATGATGCCGGCGGCGGCGGCGCCCACGAGCGCCATCGTGGCGAGGCTCGGCGGCACGAGGCACACGATGATGAGCGCTGTGATGACGCTCGACTCCCGGTGCGGCACGACGCGCGCGAGTCGTGCCGCGACCTCGTTTGCGCCGAGAGTGGCGACGAGCACGACCCCTGCGGTGCCGAGGATCGCGTGCGGGTCGGGCCCGATGATGTCGAGGAACGCGAGGACGACACCGAGAGCGAGCACCACGACGAGGCTCGCGGTCGCCAGTCGGTACATGCTCACGCGGCCGGTGACGGCATCGATCGTCGCTCTCATGCGAACAGCTCTCCTGACAGGTCGGGGCTGCCCTCGAGGCGGCCATCGTCGAACAATCGAACCCACTGGAACGGGAAACGCTCGGCCAGGCGCGCCGGTTCGGTGAGAAAGAGCGCCGTCGCGAGCCCATCGGCGAGCAGCGCCGTCTCGGCGATCGCCCACGCCGCGATGACTCCGCCGACCGGTCGGCCCGTCGTCGCGTCGACGATGTGGTGCAGGCCGTCGCCCCACGCGCGCCGGTTCGACGCCGACCCGCAGAGGGCCGCGCCGCGCACCTCGACGACGCCGACCGCCTTCGCGGGGTTGGCCGGGTTCTCGAGAGCGACACGGATGCTGCGCTCGCCCCAGCAGCGCAGGTCTCCGCTCGCATCCACGACGGTCTCGATCGCGCCACGGGCCTGCAGCAGGTCGCCGACGAGGTCGACGAGGTAGCCCTTGCCGGCCGCGCCCACGTCGAGCAGCACGGGGGCGGGGCAGTCGAGCACGAGCCCGGCCGCGGTCTCGCGCAGGCTCAGGGCGTCGCCCCAGCGCGGCGCAGCGCGCGGGGCGCCGCGCGGCTCGAGCCGGTAGGTCGCGTCGTAGCCGAGCTGCTCGAGCGAGGCGCCCGCGAGCGGGCTGAGCCTGCCGTCGGTGAGGTCGTGCAGCTCGCGGTAGAGGTCGAGCATCGGCGCAGCATCCTCGGGCAGGGTCCAGGAGCCGGCCCCGCGCGCGATGCGGCTCACGAGCGAGTCGGTGCGGAAGCGCGACCAGTCGCGGTCGAAGCGCTCGATGCGCGCGTGCACGGCGGCGAGGTCGTCGTCGCTGAGTTCGCCGTCGGCCTCAACGCCGTGTTCACCGTCGTGCTCGCCGCCGTGCGCACCGCTGACGTCGAGGCGCCATGGCACCCCGATCGCGTCGAAGCGGCTCGACGCCACGTCTCAGCCCTCGAGCGCGTCGGCCTTGATGCTCGCGATGGCCTCGCGGAACCCGCCGCTCGTGAGCGAGGAGCCGGAGACGCGCGTGACGTCGAGCAGGTCGATGTCGACGCCGACCGCCTCGGCGGCGATGCCCTCGGCGAAGGCCGACTGGTAGAACTCGGTCGTCGGGTTGTTGGGGTTGGTCGTCACCTCGACCTCGGTCACCACGTCGTCCTCGAGCGTGACCGCGACGATGATGTTTTCGCTGCCGTTGGGTGAGGTGTAGGTGCCGTTGGCCTGGTAGCTGCCGTCGGCGTAGCTCGCCGAGGTGTCGCCAGGGGTCGTGCCGCCGGCCGTCGCGCCCGCATCAGCGCACCCGGCGAGGGTGCCGAGGAGGGTGAGCCCCGCTGCGGTCGCGTACATCGGCAGGGCTGCGGGGTGTGTGGTGCGTGTCATCGGTCTCCTCGTGGCGGCGGGGGCGGGCTGCCGTCGCGAGGGGCCCGTCGAGACTCGACGCCCTCAGCGATCGCGTGCTGCTCCCAGCATGGTCATCGTCAGTGAGTATTCGCTGTGGTCGAGCCGAGCGATTGCTTCGCGATACCCGAAAGCCCGAGAGTGCGCCCGTTCGTGGCATGTGTGCTCGCACGAGCGGTCGCACTTGCCTCGCGGCGGCACAGTCGTGCCGGTGCGAGTCTGGCTAGCCGCCGACGACGACCCCGTTCGCCCACACGCGCTCGGTGCGCCAGTCGTCATCGAGGACGACGAGGTCGGCGGCGAAGCCCGCCGCGAGCGAGCCCCACTCGTGGTCGCGGCCGAGCACGCACGCCGGCGTGCGGGTGAGCGCCTCGACTGCGCGCGCCTCGTCGATACCGGCGACGGTCACGGCCGTGCGCAGCGCGACATCCTGCGTGAGAGTCGAGCCGGCGATCGTCTGCGTGCCGTTGAGCACGGCGAGCCCGTTCTGCACGGTGACGTTGAGCGAGCCGAGCTGGTAGTAGCCGTCCTGCCCTCCCGCGGCCGCCATCGCGTCGGTCACGAGCGCGACCCGGTGCGGAGCGGCGCGGAAGATCATCTGGGCGACGGAGGGGTGCACGTGCACGCCGTCGAGCACGAGTTCGAGGGTCACGCTGTCGTCGTCGAAGCCTGCGACGATCGGTCCAGGGTCGCGGTGGTGGATGCCCGGCATCGCGTTGAAGATGTGCGTCACGAGCGTCGCCCCCGCCTCGAAGGCGGCCCGCGCGAGGTACTCGTCGGCCTCGGTGTGCCCGACCGCGACGACGACGCCCGCCGCGACGAACTGCCGCACCGCGTCGAGCGCTCCGGGCAGCTCGGGGGCGATCGTGACCTGCCGGATGCAGCCGTCACCCGCCTCGAGCAGAGTCGCAACGGTGGCCTCGTCGGGGTTGCGGAGGAACTCGGGGGAGTGCGCGCCCCGGCGGCCGATCGCGAGGAACGGGCCCTCGAGGTGCGCGCCGACGACGGTCGGGTCGCTCTCCGTGAGCGCCGCGACCACCCCGAGGCTCGCGACGACGTCGTCGAGGGGGTTGGCGACGAGCGAGATGACCGAGCGGGTCGTGCCGTGGGCGCGGTGCGTCGCGAGTGCCTGGCGAATCTCGTCCGGCCCGTTGTCGTACGCGGCGCCGCCGCCGCCGTGCCCGTGGAGGTCGATGAACCCGGGCGTGATCGTGCGGCCGGCGACGTCGATCGTGGTCGCGGCGGGAGGCGGTGCATCCTGACCCGCCAGGCCGGTCGCCGCGATGCGATCGCCCTCGAGGAGGACCCAGCCGTGCCGGGACCCCTCGGCGTCGAGCAGCCGGCCGCCGGTGAGCAGTGTCGTGGTCATGCGAGCCCTTCGGGTGGGGAGCGAGCGACTACTGGAAGATGATGGTCCGCTGGCCGTCGAGGAGCACGCGGTCCTCCGCGAACCACGTGACCGCCTGGCTGAGGGTGCGGCTCTCCTCGTCCTGCCCGATCGCGACGAGCTCGGCCGGCGACCGCGAGTGGTCGACACGCACGACGTTCTGCTCGATGATGGGGCCCTCGTCGAGGTCGCTCGTGACGAAGTGCGCCGTCGCACCGATGAGCTTCACGCCCCGTTGATGGGCCTGCCGGTACGGGTTCGCACCCTTGAAGCCCGGCAGGAACGAGTGGTGGATGTTGATGATGCGTCCCTCGAGCGCGGCGCACAGCTCGGGGGAGAGGATCTGCATGTAGCGGGCGAGCACGACGAGCTCGATGTCGTGCTCCTCGACCGCGCGCAGCACGCGCTCCTCGAACGCCGCCTTCTCGTCGGCGGTCGTGACCGGCCGCGACTCGAAGGGGACGTCGTAGAAGCTCGCGAGCTCGGCGAGGTCGGGGTGGTTGCCGAGCACGAGCGGAATCTCGACAGGTAGCTGCCCGCTGCGCTGGCGGAACAGCAGATCGTTGAGGCAGTGCGCCGCCTTCGAGACGAGCACGAGCGTGCGCAGGGGGCGACCGACGCGGTCGACGCGGCACTCCATGCCGTAGTTCTCGATCACCGGCTGCAGTGCCGCGAGCAGCCCCTCGTGGTCGGTCGCCGTCTCGGTCTGCAGGCGCAGGAAGAAGCGCCCGCTCTCGAGCCCCGAGAACTGCTGCAGCTCGGTGATGTTGCCCTGCGCTTCGACGATCGCGCCCGTCACGGCATGCACGATGCCGGGCCGGTCGTCGCAGACGATGGTCACGATCCAGTGGTTCAGGGGGCTTGTCACGCCCTTCAGCCTACGGTCGCCGCTGCCCGCAGGTGGTCATCCAACGCGGGTAGAGTGGCGCGCGGCTCGTCGTCAGGGCGCGCCCCGGGACAGTCGGCCCGTCGCGCCGACCGCGAAAGCTCTTGCCACTCACATGACTCACCCCACTCGTCCGTTCCCCTGGGTCGGGCTGCTCACCCTCTCCACCGCGATCTTCTTCATGGTCACGAGCGAGTTCCTGCCCACCGGCCTGCTGCCGCAGATCGCCGCCGACCTCGATGTCTCCGAAGCCCAGGTGGGGCTGCTCATCACGATCTTCGCGGGCACGGTCGTGCTCACGACGGCGCCGTTGGCCGCCCTGACCCGCCGCTTCGAGCGCAAGCACCTGCTGCTGGCCGTGCTCGTGCTCTTCGCGATCGCGAACGTGGGCGCGGCGATCGCCCCCGACTACGCGCTCCTCGTCGTCGCCCGCGTGCTCGGCGGTCTCGCGCACGGCCTGTTCTGGGCGATCGCGGGCGCCTACTCGGGCCACCTCGTTCCTCGTCATCAGATCGCGCGGGCCGTCGCGGTCACGAGCGGTGGCGGCACCGCGGCGTTCGTTCTCGGCGTGCCGGCCGGCACCGCGCTCGGCACGGCCCTCGGCTGGCGTGCCGCATTCGGCGTCATCGCCGCGATCGTGCTCGTGCTGCTGGTGCTCGTCGTGCGGTTCCTGCCGGCTGTGCAGCACCGCCCGACGCTCGCCACGGGCGAGATCACCCTGCCCGCCCGCCGCGATCCCACGTTCCCCGCCGTGCTGTTCATCTGCCTGCTCGTGCTCATCGTCGTCGGCGGCCAGAACGTCTTCTACACCTACATCGCCCCGTTCCTCATCGACTCGGCGGGCTTCGCGGAGGCGAGCGTCGGCGCGCTCCTGTTCGTCTACGGGGGCGCGGGGGCGATCGGCTTGGTCCTCGCCGGATTCCTCGGGTCTCGATTCCCCCGCGGGGGGCTGTACGGGATGCTCGGCGTCGTCGCCGTGTCGGTGGCAGGTGTCGGCCTCTCGGCAGGAGTGCCGTTGCTCGTCATCGTGCTGCTCTTCGTGTGGGGCGCCGCCTTCGGCGGCATCCCGACCCTCCTGCAGACGCGCCTGCTGCATACGGCGTCGGCGCGCGTGCGCGACGTGGGCGCCGCGCTGCTCACGACCGCGTTCAACATCGGCATCGGCGGCGGCGCCGCGATCGGCGGTGCGCTCTTCGTCGTGCTGCCGACGCCGGCCCTCGCGCTCGTGCAGGCTGCGATCATCGGGTTCGGTCTCGCTCTGCTCGTCGTCGTCGACCTGGTGCGCGCCCGCCGTGCTCCCGTCGCCGTCGCCGATGACGACGTGGCGGACGAGTCGAGCGTGCCGCTCATCACCGGGTCGATCGTGCTGCCCGATCACTCTCAGCGCGATGGGCGAGAGCCGCGGTAGACTCGTCGCCGTCGCAACTGGCGTTCAGATGGGTCACCATCAGGAAGCGACTGACACGGCGAGGGGCCGTTCGCCTGGGCCCTCAGCACACCACCCGCCGGGGCAGCGTGCCCCGAGCCCGCGTACAAGGAGCCGACCGTGTCTGATTCCCTGCCTTCGACCTTCAACGAGCCCCTCGAGACGGTGGACCCCGAGATCGCCGCCGTGCTCGACCAGGAGCTGAGTCGCCAGCGCCACACGCTCGAGATGATCGCGAGCGAGAACTTCGTTCCGCGCGCCATCCTCGAAGCCCAGGGCTCCGTTCTCACGAACAAGTACGCCGAGGGGTACCCCGGCAAGCGCTACTACGGAGGCTGCGAGTTCGTCGACATCGCCGAGAACCTCGCCATCGAGCGCGCCAAGAGCCTGTTCGGCGCCGAGTTCGCCAACGTGCAGCCCCACTCGGGCGCCTCGGCCAGCGCGGCCGTGCTGCACGCTCTCGCGACGCCCGGCGACACGATCCTCGGCCTCGAGCTCGCCCACGGCGGCCACCTCACGCACGGCATGAAGCTCAACTTCTCCGGCAAGGTCTACAACGCCACCGCCTACGGCGTCGACCCAGAGACGATGCTCATCGACATGGATGCTGTGCGCGCGAAGGCGCTCGAGGTCAAGCCGACCGTCATCATCGCCGGCTGGTCGGCGTACTCGCGCCAGCTCGACTTCGCCGCCTTCCGTGCCATCGCCGACGAGGTCGGCGCCAAGCTGTGGGTCGACATGGCGCACTTCGCCGGTCTCGTCGCCGCGGGCCTGCATCCCTCGCCGCTGCCCCACGCCCACGTGGTGAGCTCGACCGTGCACAAGACACTCGCGGGCCCGCGCTCGGGCATCATCCTCAGCAACGACGAGTCGCTGTTCAAGAAGCTCAACTCCGCCGTCTTCCCCGGCCAGCAGGGCGGACCGCTCATGCACGTCATCGCGGCCAAGGCTGTGGCGTTCAAGCTCGCCGCGACCCCCGAGTTCGTGTCGCGGCAGGAGCGCACCATCCAGGGTGCGCGCATTCTCGCCGACCGCCTCACCCAGCCGGATGCCATCGACGCGGGCGTCAACGTGCTCACCGGGGGCACCGACGTGCACCTCGCGCTCGTCGACCTGCGCACCTCGCCGCTCGACGGCAAGCAGGCGGAAGACCTGCTGCACGAGGTCGGCATCACCGTCAACCGCAACGGCGTGCCCTTCGACCCGCGCCCGCCGATGGTCACCAGCGGCGTGCGCATCGGCACTCCGGCCCTCGCGACCCGCGGCTTCGCCGAGGAGCAGTTCGGCGAGGTCGCCGACATCATCGCGCACTCGCTCATGCCGAGCCCCGACATCGCTGCGCTGCGCGGCCGCGTCGAGGCGCTCACCGAGGCGTTCCCGCTCTACCCGGGGCTGTAGCCATGGCCGAGCACGAGCGCGACCGCGCCGACTCGTCGGCGCGCATTCTCGACGGCACCGCCACCGCGGCGACCATCAAGTCCGAGCTGACTGGGCGCGTCGCCGACCTCGCGACCCGCGGCATCGTGCCGGGGCTCGCGACCGTGCTCGTCGGCGACGACCCAGGCTCCCGCTGGTACGTCGGCGGCAAGCACAAGGACTGCGCCGAAGTCGGCATCGCATCGATCCGCCGCGATCTGCCGGTGGAGACGACGCAGGCCGAGCTCGAGGCCGTCATCGACGAGCTCAATGCCGACGACGCCGTCACGGGCTTCATCGTGCAATTGCCGCTGCCGCCACACATCGACACCGACGCGATTCTCGAGCGCGTGCATCCCGACAAGGACGCCGATGGGCTGCACCCCACCAACCTCGGGCGCCTCATGCTGCGCGTCACGCGCGAGATCGACTCGCCCCTGCCGTGCACGCCGCGCGGCGTCATCGAGCTCGTCGAGCGCCACGGGCTGTCGTGGGCGGGCAAGGATGTCGTCGTCGTCGGCCGCGGCGTGACCGTCGGCCGGTCGCTCGGCGCACTCCTGACGCGCCGGGAGTACAACGCGACCGTGACACTCACCCACACGGGCACGCGCGACCTCGCCGAGCACCTTCGTCGCGCCGACGTGATCGTCGCGGCCGCCGGCGTGCCCGGCATCGTGAGCGCCGCCGACGTCTCGCCCGGGGCGATCGTGCTCGACGTCGGCGTCTCCCGCGTCGAGGACCCCGAGTCGGGTCGCTCGCGCATCGCGGGCGACGTGGCGGCCGATGTGGCGAGCGTCGCCGGCTGGGTGTCGCCGAACCCCGGAGGCGTCGGCCCCATGACGCGCGCGCTCCTCCTCGCGAACGTCGTCGAGACCGCCGAGCGCGCCGCCGGCTGACCTGCCCGCGGCCCCGAGCGGCCGCCCTCCGGCGTCACGAATCAAGGAACATCGGGCGAGTAGCTCTCCCGCTCTGGCCAGGATCGGGCCCGCAGCAGCCGAGTTCCTTGATTCGTGACAGCCGGGGGCGGCGGGAGGTCAGGGGCGGCCGGCGACGAGGTGCAGGCGCACGGGCTGGCCGGGGCGCAGCTGGGCGAGGCGGTCGAGCGAGGCCTCCGTCACGACGAGCGCGACGGGGTACCCGCCGGTCACGGGGTGGTCGGGGCCCAAAATGGTGGGCGCGCCGTCGGGGGAGATCTGGATGCTCCCGCGCAGCATCCCCTCGCTCGCGAGCTCCCCGTGCCGAGCGAGGTCGAGCCGGGGCCCCTCGAGCCGCACGCCCGTGCGGTCGCTGCGGGCCGACGCCTGCCACACGACGCCGAGCAGCAGTTCGCGCGCGCCTGCCGTGAGCCACTCGAGCCGAGGGCCGGGGCGCACGTCGAGCTCGACAAGACCGGTCGTCGGCGGGTCGACCGGCAGGCGGTCGGCGGGCGGCACGAGGTCGTCAGGCTCCGGCCCGATCGGCAGCTCGTCGCCCGCGGCGAGCGGCGCGGGCCCCAGCGCCGCGAGCGTGTCGCGCGATCGCGAGCCGAGCGTCTCCGCCACGGCGAGGCCGCCGCGCACGGCGACGGTGTAGCGCACGCCGTGCGTCGCGGGGCCCAGCGCGAGCTCGCACGGCAGTGACGTGCGCACGGCCGTGTGCGGCTCGAGGCGCTCGCCCTCGAGGGTCACCGGACCCCACGCGCCCGTCACGGTGAGCCAGCAGCCGGCGGGCAGCGCCAGGCGCACCCCGCCGAGCAGGACCTCGAGCGCCGCGGCATGCTCGGGGTTGCCCACGAGTCGGTTCGCGAGGCGGTGGGCGGCGCGGTCGAAGGCGCCCGACCCGCTCACGCCGAGGTGCGCGAGGCCGACGCGGCCGAGGTCCTGCACGAGGGCTCGGCCCTCAACGGCGAGCACCCGCACAACCGGATGCGCAGCGGACGAGCTCGCGAGAGCGTCGGGGGAGAGCATCACGGCACCACCCGCGCGAAGCGCACGCGCGTGCCGGGGGTCACGAGGGCGGGGTCGGCGCGGGCCGCATCCCACAGCACGGCGTCGGTCGTGCCGATGAGCTGCCAGCCGCCAGGAGAGCTGCGCGGGTAGATGCCGCAGTACTCGGCCGCAAGGGCGACGGCTCCCGTGGGAACCGTCGTGCGCGAGGTCGATCGTCGTGCCACGGGAGGGAGCGCCGCCGCACCGTCGGCCGGCACGAGGTAGGGGAAGCCCGGGGCGAAGCCGACGAAGGCGCACACCCACTCGGATGCGGAGTGCCGATCGACGACCTCGTCGGGCGAGCACGCCCACGCCTGCGCGACCGTGGCGAGATCCTCGCCGTCGTAGCGCACCGGGATGGTGACCTCGGCGCCCACCGGGAGGGCCGCCTCGGCGCGCGGGGTCGTCGTCAGCCAGTGCTCCAGGTGCCCGAGCCCGAGCACACCAGGGTCGACGCGCACGAGCACGGTGCGGGCGGCGGGGACGAGCTCGAGCACGCCGGGCGGAGCGTCCTGCCACGCCGCGAGCGCGCCGAGCACACCCGCCTGGGTGGCGAACTCGGCGAGCAGCGCACGGTCCCCGCAGGCCAGCAGCCTCATGCGAAGGCGGCGATCGTGACCCCGGCACGCGTCAGCGCCTCGCGCACTGCGTGCGCGAGCTGCACCGCTCCGACGGTGTCGCCGTGCACGCACAGCGAGTCGACGCGCACGCTCACGGTGGAGCCGTCGAGCGCCGTCACCTCGCCGTCGGCGACGATGCGCTCGGCTCGGTCGGCGACCTCCGCCGGGTCGGTGATGACCGCCCCCGGCAGTCCCCTCGGGGCGAGCGTGCCGTCGGCGAGGTAGGCGCGGTCGGCGAAGGCCTCGCGCACGAACCTCACCCCGGCGCGCGAGCAGGCCGTCTCCACGGCGGAGAGCGGCGGACCGAGCACGGGCAGCGCGAGGGTGGCGGCGGCCTCTGCGACGACGTCGGCGACGACCGGGTCGACCGCCATGCGCGTGTAGAGGGCGCCGTGCGGTTTGACGTAGGCGACGCGCGCGCCGATGCTCTCGGCGACGCCGACCAGGGCCCCCACCTGGTACAGGAGTTCCGCGCCCAGCTCCTCGGGCGCGACCTCCATGTCCCGGCGCCCGAATCCGACGCGATCGCGATACGAGGGATGCGCGCCGATGGTCACCCCGTGGGCGAAGGCCGTGCGGCACGCCGCGAGGAGGCCCAGCGGATCCCCGGCGTGGAAACCGCAGGCGAGGTTCGCGCTCGACACGAGCGGCAGCATCGCCGCGTCGTCGCCCATCGTCCAGGCACCGAAGGATTCGCCGAGGTCGCTGTTGAGGTCGACGTGCGGCATCCCCCGAGCCTACGACTGCGAGCGCGCCCCGTCACGGGTCGATGGTCCCGGACTTGACGAGCGGTCGAACATATGTTCGACTACCGTGAGGAGGTGGCACATGAGGTGGAGTGGCCAGAAGCCGACGGCGCTCGCCGCCGACGCCTTGCCCGGCCTCGACTCGCCCGACAGCGCCCTCGCGCTCAGCGGACTCGTGCGCACGGTGCGGCCGCCGGAGTTCGCAGGGCTCACGTTTCACGAGGTGCTCGCCAAGTCGGCCCTCAACCGCGTGCCCGGCGGGGGAGGCGGGCTGCCCTTCGGCTGGACGATCAACCCCTACCGCGGCTGCAGCCACGCGTGCGTCTACTGCTTCGCGCGGCCGACCCACGAGTACCTCGACCTCGACGCCGGTCGCGACTTCGACGCCCAGGTGATCGTCAAGCTCAACGTCGCCGAGGTGCTCGCGCGTGAGCTCGCGCGGACCTCCTGGCAGCGCGACCCCGTAGCTCTCGGCACGAACACCGACCCCTACCAGCGTGCCGAGGGCCGCTATGCGCTCATGCCCGGCATCATCGAGGCTCTGGCGTCGAGCGGCACGCCCCTGAGCATCCTCACGAAGGGCACGCTGCTGCGCCGCGACCTGCCGCTCCTGCACCGCGTGGCGCAGAGCGTGCCCGTCGACCTGAGCATGTCGATCGCCATCTACGATCACGAGCTGCAGCAGTCGATCGAGCCGGGGACCCCCTCGACGGATGCTCGGCTCGCGACCATCCGCGCGGCGGTCGATGCGGGCTTCGCCCCGAGCGTGTTCCTCATGCCCCTGCTGCCTGACCTCACCGACACGCGCGCGCACCTCGACGAGGCGTTCGCCCGCATCCGCGAGGCCGGGGCTCGCTCTGCCGTGCACTCCTCGCTGCGGCTGGGCCCTGGCGTGCGCGAGTGGTTCTTCGCCTGGCTCGAGCGCGAGCACCCGGACCGGGTCGAGAGGTACCGCGAGCTCTACCGCGACGGGCCGCACCCGCCGAAGGCCTACCGCGCGTGGCTCGCAGCGCGCGTCGACGAGGTGCGCCGCTCGCACGGCCTGCGCGCGCCCGCGCTCGACACGGCGACGGGCACCGTGCGGTCTGCCGCTCTCGCGGGGTCGCGGCAGCGCGCCGCCGCCGTACGACCCGTAGCACCGCGCACGACAGCCGCGGCACCTGAGCGCCGCGGGGCCGCCACGCTCTTCTGACTCGTGCCCCCCGGATGTGGACTGGCCGTGCGGCTGCGGGCGGGCCATAATGCCTCGGGGGGCTGTGGGCCCTTCTTCTAGCGCGCGGAGAGGGGGAGGCGATGCCGCTCGGGCTACCGAGTCACCTTGCTGCCCGTACGACGAGCACCGCTGTCGCTCGCGCCGGGCACGCGATCGCCGCCGTGAGCCTCGTCTCTGTCGGAATCGTGGGGCTCTCCGTCGAAGTCTCGCTCCCGGAGGTCGCGCTGTGGCCCGCGCTTCTGGCCCTCCTGCCGATGCTCGCCCTCCTCGTCATGCTCGACCGCACACCCTCCCGCTTCATCGCCGTCTGCTACGTCGTCATCGGGGGGCTCGGCGTCTACCTCTCCACCCTCATCATCTCGACCGAGCTCGGCGCGCCGATCGCCTACGACGACTACGTGGTGCAGTTGCTCAAGCTCGCGCTCATGATGGTCGTGGGGGTGACGCCGAAGGCGCGCGACGCGATCGCGTGGACCACCCTCGGTTACCTCGCTGGTGAGCTCGCCACCTTCGCTGCGCGCGCCACCGTCGGAGCAGGATGGCAGTTCGACGGGACACCGTTCGCGATCTATCTCGCCATTGTCGGCACCCTCGCCGTGGTCGGCGCCGAGCGGTTCACGACGCGGGCCTCGCAGTCGGCGCTCTTCCGGGCGGCGAAGGACGAGCAACTGGCCGAAGTGCGTGCCGTCTTCGAGTCGCGCGCCACGGCGCTGCTGCACGACACCGTGCTCAATCAGCTCGCGGTCGTCACGGCGACGCCGGATGCTCGGATCTCGCACGAGGTGCGCGAGTCGATCGCGGCCGACCTGGCGATGATCGTCGGCGAGGAGTGGTTCGCGGTCGATGCGCCCGGCGACGGCACAGCCGGCGCCCAACGAGCCGAACTGCTGCGACGGGCGGTCGCGGAGGCGGGGGGAGAGCTCGAGGTCACCCTCGCGGGCGATCTGGACGCGCTGGAGACTCTGCCTCGGGAGACCGCGGACGAACTCGTGAGGGCGATAGCCCAGTGCATCTCGAATGTTCGACGGCACGCGGTGACGACGCACGCCGAGATCGTGGTCGGCGCCTCTCCGGAGGAACTCTCGGTCATGGTCATCGATGCGGGTGTCGGCTTCGATGTCGCCGGCCGCAGCGGGGGGCGGCTCGGGGTCGGGTCGAGCATCATCGGGCGGCTCGACTCCATCGGGGGCGCCGCGACGGTCTGGTCGCAACCGGGCAAGGGCACGTCAGTCATGCTGCGCGTGCCGACGGGGGCGCCGCGACGATGACGACCCACTCCACGCTCGCGCGCCGAGAACTCGCGCGTTTCCCCTGGGGAATCGCGGCGCGCGGTCTGCGGGCAGGTCGGGCCACGACCGAGCGCATCGACCCCCTCTCGGCCGTCGCAGCGCGGCCGGTCACGCGCGGCATCCTCGCCCTCGCCGTGGCCCTGCCCCTGCTCACGCTGCTCTCGCGCGGTTCCGAGGTGACGTGGCTCGCAGGCTTCGTCCTCGCCACCGTGCTCGTCATCGCGATCGCCGCCATCATCCTCGACCGCACGCGAGCCCACCGATCGGTGTTCTCCGTCACGTGGGGGCTCCTGATCTACCTTGTGCTCGGCGCAGTTCTCGGCCTCGCGGTCGCCTCCACGTACGGGGCCAACCTCCTGCTGCGCGACGACTGGGCGCCGCTCGTGGCAGGACTCGTCCTGCTGTCACTCGCGCCCTATCGACCGGCCCTCGAGCTCGCGACGGCTACAGCCAGCCTCACCGCGGTCTCTGCCATTCTCGCCCTGCTGCAAGCACCCTTCGCCGCGTCACCCGTGCCCCTGGCGACGTTCGCTGTGGCGGGCTCCAGCTCGCTCGCCTGCCTGGGTTTCGCCTCCGCCGCCTACGCCTTCTCCATGAACAGCTCGATCCTCACCTGGCTCGAGCAGGCCTGGCGCTCTGCGGCAGGAACGGCCGTCGAGCAGCGCGGCGGGGTCGCGCGCTCGGTGCAGCAGCAGCGGGTCAGCCTCGTGAATCGCAAGGTCGTGCCGTACCTCACGCGCATCGGCGCGGCGGAAAGGCTCACGCCCGAGGATCGGGAGGAGGCGCGCGAACTCGCGCAGAGCATCCGGGCCCTCCTCGTGGCGGACGTTCAGCGATGCTGGGCGCAGAGCCTCCTCGACGAGCTCTGCTCGCGGGCCCCCGGGGCCGCCGTGCGCGGAACGGCCGACGACCCCGACGACGTGGGCCGCCGACTCACGACGGCGCAGCGCACGCTCCTGCGCGCGATCGGCATGGAAGCGGTCGAGCGCGTCGAAGCGTCGGCGATCGGATTGCGCATCCGCGCGACGGCCACGGGGGTGAGCGTCCGGTGGTCCCTTACGACCCCCACGGGTGGTTCTCGTGCGGTGCGCGTGCTCACGCCCACCCTGCATCTCGTGCGCGGACTCACGCATCGCTCGCGCGTCGACGCCCAGGCCGAGGCGGTGACTCTAGAGTTTGAGTATGGACACTGACGCGAGGCTGGGCCGCCGGGTTCGCCTCGCCATCCTGGACGATCATGAACTTCTTCTCGACAGCCTGTCGAGCTGGATCGAGGGCAACGCCCCCGACTTCGAACTCGTGCTCACCGCACCCACCTGGTTCGAGCTCGTGCAGAGCGACCAATTTCCGACCGACCTCGTCCTCCTCGACTTCCAGCTGCAGGAGCCCGTCTCGATCGAGGCGCGCGTGCGCACCTGCCGGGCAGCCGGAGCCAAGGTCATCGTGCTCACCAGTCTCGACACCGACGAGGCGCGCGAGCGCGCGCTCGCCGCGGGTGCCGCAGCCTTCCTCTCCAAGGCGCTGCCCCTGAGCGAGGTCATGGAGGCCGCGCGCGGCGTCATGGGCATGGAGTCCTCCGGCGAGGCGGTGCGCGACTGGAGGCCGCTGCCGAGAGGAGCCGTGCATCCCGCCCGCCCGAAGCTCAGCATCAGTGAGCGTGAAGCCCTCGTGCTCTACGCGAGCGGGTACAGCATGAGCGAGGTCGCGGCCAAGATGAACGTGCAGTACGAGACGGCCAAGACCTATGTGCGCCGTGTCCGCGAGAAGTATGCGAAGGCTGGGCGCCCCGCGAGCAGCAAGGCCGAGCTGATCCGCCGGGCGGCGGAGGACGGACACCTGCAGTAATGGCCAAGCTCTACTTCCGCTACGGCGCGATGAACAGCGGCAAGAGCACCGCGCTGCTGCAGGCCGCCTACAACTACGAGGAGCGCGACCAGTCCGTCGTGCTCGCCAAGCCGCGCATCGACACCAAGGGCGACCAGACGATCGTGTCGCGGCTCGGCGTCACGCGCGCCGTCGACTTCACGATCGACGAGACCGACGACGTCTACACGCGCTTCCAAGCGCATCGTGCGTCCCTGCTGCGGGTGCGGCAACGGGATGTCTCGTGCCTCCTCGTCGACGAGGCGCAGTTCCTCACTCCACCGCAGGTCGACGACCTGCTGCGCATCGCGATCCGGGAAGACATCCCCGTCCTCGCGTACGGCATCCGCACCGACTTCCAGACGGTCGCGTTCCCCGGCAGCCGCCGACTGCTCGAGATCGCGCACTCCCTCGAAGAGCTCAAGACCATCTGCCGCTGCGGCCGCAAAGCCGTCTTCAACGCGCGCTCGATCGACGGCGTCTTCGTCTTCGACGGCGACCAGGTCGCCATCGATGGCGTCGACGTCGCCTACGAGAGCCTGTGCGGGGCGTGCTACCTCGACGAGTCGGGAGAGTCGCTGGCCTCCGGGTGGAAGGCCCCGGTGGGGCTGGAACTCGAACCTGACCCAGACTTCAGCTAGTCGCGGGCCGCCCCGCCCCGCCCGCCCCGCCCCGCGTAGCTCGTCCCGCCCCAGATTTGCCCCCAACGGGGCCGCGCGCAGAGCTCAAGCGCCCATTCGTGCCAGATCTGGCGGGGTGACGAGCCCGGGGGACGACAGAAGCCCCCGAACCCGTAGGTTCGGGGGCTTCTGTCGTTCCCGAGAGAGAACACTGTCGGGGTAACAGGATTTGAACCTGCGACCTCGTCGTCCCGAACGACGCGCGCTACCAAGCTGCGCCATACCCCGATGCGCCCTCAGTGAGGGCGACCCGTCAAGAATAGCCGATGTCGTCGTCGACGAGAGTCACGAGCACCGCCTCGGGCGGGCAGGCGAGGCGCACGGGCGCGAAGATCGAGGTGCCGAGACCCGCCGAGACGTTCAGGTAGGCCGCTGACAGGGCGTGGTGCCACACGTGCAGCCCCCTCGCGTACTCGCGGGGAAGGTCGCAATTGGTGACGAGCGCGCCGACGCCCGGCACGCACACCTGCCCGCCATGCGTATGCCCCGCGAAGATGACATCGGCGCCCTGCGTCGTGAAGGAGTCGAGCACGCGCTGGTAGGGGGCGTGCGTGACACCGATCGTCACGGCGGGGTCGTCGGTCGGGTCCTCGTCGAGCTCGCGCAGAGCATCCATGAGGGCCGGCAGCACATCGAGGCGATCCCATCCGCGGTGGGCGTCGTTGGTGCCGAGCAGTTCGAGGCGGGAGCGCTTGAGGAAGAGCTGGGTGACGTCGTTGTTGAGGTTCAACCACCCCAGACGGTCGAGGAAGAAGCTCTCGAGCGCGTCGACGTCCAGCCGCGTCGCCTCCTCGGCGCGGTGCTGAGAGGGGCCGATGAGGTACCGCAACGGGTTCTTGGGGCCGGGCGCGAAGT
This sequence comes from Chryseoglobus sp. 28M-23, assembly GCF_014789785.1. Lineage (NCBI taxonomy): Bacteria > Bacillati > Actinomycetota > Actinomycetes > Micrococcales > Microbacteriaceae > Microcella > Chryseoglobus sp. 28M-23. The sequence goes on from NZ_CP061846.1 coordinate 326,133, forward strand.
AGTCGTTGGAACCGTGCACGAACACGCCGGGGACTCCCGCGAAGGGTTCGAGCGCGCGACGCAGGGCCGGCAGCGCTTCGAGGTGACCCAGGCTGTCGCCGGTCATGACGACGAGATCGGGCTCGAGTTGCGCAAGGTTCCGCACCCACTCGATCTTGTCGCGCTGCCAGGGGGCGAGGTGCAGGTCGCTCAGGTGCAGGATCCGAATCGGCTCGGCGCCGGGGGAGAGAACGGGCACGGTCTCCCGTCGCACTCGGAAGGCGCGGCGCTCGACGACCGTCGCGTACCCGGCGACGGCCGCCGCGATCCCGAGGGATGCGGCGGCCGTTCCGCGAACGAGAGCGCTCACGAACAGTCGAGTCGCGAGACCGTCAACGTGATCGACTTCTCATACTTGACCTTCGAGCCTCCACTCGGATTCTGCCCCGTGACGATGCCGTCCATGAGCGGATCGCCGCCTTCTTCCACCGGCGGGATCTCGGAGCAGGACTCGGAGACGTTCGTGAACCCGGCGTCGCCGAGAATGTCGCGAGCCTCTTCGAAGGTGTAGCCGTCGGACGAGACGTCGGGCAGCTCGATGAGGTTGCCGCGACTCGTCTCCACCCGCACGATCACCCCTCGCGCGAGCAGGGTGCCCGGTTCGATCGACATGCTGGCCACGCGGCCCTCTTCGAGATCGGAGTCGACCTGGCCGGAGACCTCGAAGCCGAAGCCGAGCCCCTCGAGCAGGGAACGGGCGTCCTCCTCGGTCTCGCCGCGCACGTCAGGCAGTTCGACGCCCGAACCGATGAGGAGTCGACCCGGGGGATCCGGGAAGCCGCCTCCGCCGTACTGGCCGTTCACGGCAGTCATGAGGGGCTTGAAGATGAGGTGCCGGAGGCTGCCGCCGCTCGGGTAGTTGCGGATAGGGAAATCGCCCTTGATGTTGCCGACCCACACAGCCGTCGCAACCTCGCGCGTGGAGCCGACGACCCACGTCTGCTTCGATCGGTCGGTGGTTCCCGTCTTTCCGATGATCGGCACACCATCGCGAGGGTTGGAGGCGACACCGGTTCCCCCGCTCATCACGCCCTGCATGGCGTAGGCGGCAGCGGCGGCGATCTCGGGGTCGAGACCCTGGCGGCAGTCCGGCGCCTGACCGGGAAGCTCCTCACCGTTGCGGGTCACGAAGCGGTCGACCGCGATGGGCTCGCAGTAGCGGCCGTCGTTCGCGATCGCAGCGAACGCCGCCGCCATCGTCATGGGCGCGATGTTGTTCGTGCCCAGGACCGACGAGGGGTTCGTCTCCAGGGGAGCCCCGTCGGCGCGGTGCACTCCGATGCTCTCCGCCGTCTGTCGGATGCCGCACAGGTCGAGCTGCTGGGCGATCGCGACGAAGGCGGTGTTCACCGAATCGGTGGTGGCGCGGTAGGCGCTCATCGCCGGTGCCGCCGGCGCGTCGTTCTTCGGTGTCCACGGCCCGCCCCAGCCGCCCACGCACGAGTCGGTGAAGGAGGCCTGGTTGAAGGTGCGCACCGTCGAGTCCACGTACTCGTTGAGCCCGTGGCCCTGCTTGAGCCACTCGAGGAGAGCGAAGACCTTGTAGGTCGATCCGGTCTGGAATCCGCCTGAGCCGCCGTAGGGCTGGTCGGTGTTGAAGTTGACGGCAGTCGTGCCCAGGCCGCCGCCCTCGAGGGTGTTGTCGAAGGTCTTGTTCTGCGCCATCGTGATGATGCGGCCGGAGCCCGTCTCCACCGACACGGCGGTGCCACCGAGCTCGAGCGCGGTCTCCTTGCGCGGCACGTAGTTCCACACCTCGTCCTGCGCCACCTTCTGCAGCGAGAGGTTGAGCGTCGTGTAGACGTCGAGACCGCCCAGGCGCCACGCATTGCGCCGTTCCTCCACGGTGGAACCGAGCGACTCGAAGTTGTCGACGTTCTCGACGACGAAGTCGCAGAAGAACTTGGCGTATCGATGGCCCGCCATGCAGCCGTTCGAGGGAGGGCTCGGGTTCACGAACTCCTCGTCGACCGGCTGGTCGATCGCCTCGCGGTGCTCGGCGGCCGTGATGAAGCCCTCATCGAGCATCGCATCGAGGATGAAGTCTCGGCGGGCCTGGTTTGCTGGGTAGTTCTCCGGGCTCTTGAGCGAGCGCGCGCCGGGCTGCTGAACGATCGCGATGAGGCTCGCGGCCTGGGCGATGGTCACATCGGCGGCGGTAACCCCGAAGTACTCCTGTGCGGCCGCCTCGATGCCGTAGGTGTTGCCGCCGAAGCCGGCGATGTTCAGGTAGGCCAGCAGGATCTCGTTCTTGGTGTACTGCTTCTCGAGCCCGATCGCGAGCTTGGCCTCCTTGAGCTTGCGCTCGAGGCTCGTCTCCTGCGCCGCGCGGATGGCCTCGAGCTGATCCTCCTCCGACTCGAGCTGCAGGGCCTCGTTGATGAAGAGGTTCTTGACGAGCTGCATCGTGAGCGTCGAGGCGCCCGACTCGATGTCGCCCGAGGCGACGTTGCCGACCGCGGCACGCACGATCGACTGCACGTCGACGCCATTGTGGTCGTAGAAGCGGCGGTCCTCACCGGCGAGCACGGCATCCTTGATGTACTGCGAGACGTCGTCCCAGCCGGCCTCCTCGCGGTTCTGGTAGTACACCGTCGCGATTTCGGTGTAGCCGTCATCGGGGTTGGCCGTCTTCTGAGCCCACAGCGTGTTGCGCTGGGACTGCTCGTCGATGCGGATGTACTCGGGCAGACCCTCGAAGATGCCGATGGTGTTGGAGGCGGCCATTCCGGTGACCGCGAGCGCCGGGGTGACCATGACGGTCACGAGAACTCCGGCGAGTGCGCTGAGGCCGAGCATGCCGGCGAGTGCGCCGATGATGCCGGAGGCCTTCTGATTCTGGGCAGACATATGCTTGAGGGTACGGCAACTTGCCCCCCTTAACCCTGAACGGAGACCGAGATGACGCAATGGGAGTACCTCACGACTCCGCTCATGATCCACACCACCCAGGCGATCCTCAACAACTGGGGCGCGGAGGGCTGGGAACTCGTGCAGATCGTGCCGGGCCCGGAGGGCGGGCTTGTCGCGTACTTCAAGCGTCCCCTCGAAGGCGGCGCCGCATGAGCGGCATCGACGCGCGCCTGGCCGAGCTCGGCATCAGCATCCCGCAGCTGGCGAAGCCCGTCGCCGCCTACGTGCCGGCCGTCGTGACCGGCCACCTCGTGCACACGGCGGGGCAGCTGCCCTTCGTCGACGGCGCCCTGCCCGCGACCGGCAAGGTGGGCGCCGAGGTGAGTGCCGAGGATGCTGCGGGCTACGCCCGCACGTGCGTGCTCAACGCGCTCGCCGCGGCGCAGAGCGTCATCGGCTCTCTCGACCGCGTCACTCGTATCGTGAAGGTCACGGGCTTCGTCGCGTCGGCTCCAGACTTCACAGGCCAGCCGACCGTGCTCAACGGCGCCTCCGAGGTGCTGGGCGAGATCTTCGGCGAGGCGGGCCAGCACGCGCGCAGCGCCGTCGGCGTCGCCGTGCTGCCCCTGGATGCTCCGGTCGAGGTCGAGCTCATCCTCGAGTTCGCCTGACCCGGCCGGGCCTCTCTCCGCTACTTCATGGTGTCGGAGATGATGCGGATGACGCTCGTGTCGGTGAGCGTCGTCGTGTCACCCACCTCGCGGCCTTCCGCGACGTCCTGCAGCAGGCGGCGCATGATCTTGCCCGAACGAGTCTTGGGCAGCTCCTCCACGACGAACACCTGACGGGGCCGGGCGATCGCGCCGATCTGCTCGGCGACGTGCGCCCGCAGGAGGTCGCTCGCCTCCTGCGGCGTGACGGTGTTCGCGAGACGACCCTTGAGGATCACGAAGGCGACGACCGCCTGACCGGTCGTGTCGTCGTGCGCGCCGACGACCGCGGCCTCGGCCGTGAGCTCGTGCGACACGAGCGCCGACTCGATCTCCATCGTCGAGAGGCGGTGGCCCGAGATGTTCATGACGTCGTCGACGCGGCCGAGCAGCCACACGTCGCCGTCCTCATCGAGGTGCGCGCCGTCGCCCGCGAAGTAGGTGTTCGCGAACTTCGACCAGTAGGTGTCCTTGTAGCGCTGCTCGTCACCCCAGATGCCACGCAGCATGCTCGGCCACGGCTCGGTGAGCACGAGGAGCCCTCCGGCCTCCTTGCCGACGTGCACGCCCTCCTCGTCGAGCACATCCACCGAGATTCCCGGCAGGGGAACCTGGGCGGCGCCCGGTTTGGTCGTCGTGATGCCGGGCAGCGCGCTGATCATGATCGCGCCCGTCTCGGTCTGCCACCACGTGTCGACGATGGGCGCGGTGCCGCCGCCGATGATCTCGCGGAACCAGACCCATGCCTCGGGGTTGATGGGCTCACCGACCGATCCGAGCAGGCGCAAGCTCGACAGGTCGAACTTCTGCGGTATCTCGCGACCGAGCTTCATGAACGAGCGGATCGCCGTCGGCGCGGTGTAGAAGATGCTCACCTTGTACTTCTCGATGAGCTCCCACCACCGGCCGGGGTGGGGAGTGTCGGGCGTGCCCTCGTAGAGCAGCTGTGTTGCGCCGTTCGCGAGCGGGCCGTAGACCACGTAGCTGTGGCCCGTGATCCAGCCGACGTCGGCCGTGCACCAGTAGACGTCGCTCTCGGGCTTGAGGTCGAACACGTTCTTGTGCGTGAACGCGACCTGCGTGAGGTAGCCGCCTGAGGTGTGCAGGATGCCCTTGGGCTTGCCGGTCGTTCCCGAGGTGTAGAGGATGAACAGCGGGTTCTCGGCTTCGAAGCCGCGTGCCTCGTGCTCGTCGCTCATGGGCGCGATCTCGTCGTGCCACCACAGGTCGCGCCCCGCTGTCCAGTCGATCTCGTTCTCGCCGCGCCGCACGACGAGCACCTTCTCGACCGTCGTCTCGCCGGCGGCGAGGGCCGCGTCGACGGCGGGCTTGAGCGGCAGCACCTTGCCCTTGCGGTACGCGCCGTCGGCGGTGATGACGAGCTTGGCGCCTGCATCGTCGATGCGGGCGCGCAGGCTCTCGGCCGCGAAGCCGCCGAACACGACCGAGTGCACGGCGCCCAGCCGCGCGACGGCGAGCATCGCGATGACGGCCTCCGGAATGACGGGCAGGTAGATCGCGACGCGATCGCCCTGACTGACGCCGAGGCTCGCGAGCAGATTGGCGGCGCGCTTGACCTCGACGGTCAGCTCGGCGTAGGTGAGGCTGCGCGTGTCGCCGGGCTCGCCCTCCCAGTGGATCGCGACGCGGTCGCCGTGGCCCGCGAGCACGTGCCGGTCGAGGCAGTTGTAGGCGACGTTGAGCTCGCCGTCGCCGAACCAGCGGGCGACGGGAGCGTTCGACCAGTCGAGCGTCTCCGTGAAGGGGCGGTGCCAGTGCACGAGGTCGCGCGCCTGCTCGGCCCAGAAGGCGAGGCGGTCGTCGGTCGCGCGCTCGTAGAGCTCGGGGCGGGCGACCGCGCTCGCGGCGAAGCCGGGGTCGGGGGCGAAGCGGCGCTTCTCGTGCAGAAGGCTGTCGATCGAGGTGCTGGACATCATCATCCTTGAGTGTCGAGTGTCTGCGGGCTGGCCTGGTCTGCCGCACCGGTGAGGAACACCGGCCATCATACGAGGATGCTCGTGGTGCGCGAGAGCACCCGTCACGACGCGACTCGGGCGGCGTTTTCGTACCCCGTCGGGGTACAATTCTGTGTGTCCGCCGTTTGGAGGACACATAAGTGCCCCGAAAGACTTGACCGGCCCATGCGCTGGCATACACTGAGATTCGTCAGCAGCAAGCCTGACCTCGCAACGCGATCGATTCCCCCCAATCCCGTGTTGCTGTGGCGGCGCCCGCTTCCCCCCATTGTGGGCGCCGCCCCCGAACTACCCGAGAGCCCCTCCCCACGGAGGGGCTCTCGGAGTTTCTCCCCCGTGCGTCGCCTGCGGCTGCGTGCTCGATCGGGGGGCTCCACGATGGCCGGGTGACCTCCTTCGTGCCGCGCGACCCGCGGCGCGCCGGCGAGGGCTCGGCGGTCCGTCCGCTCTCGTCGAGCCTCGTCGCAGCGCTCGGGCCGCTTGCCCCCGCGGTCGCCGATGCGCGAGCGACCGACGTGTTCGTGACGGGCGATGGAGCGGTGTGGAGCGACGACGGTGCCGGCAGTACGCGCGTGCCGGGCGTGCGGCTCACCTCGGCAGACGCTCGAGATCTGGCCGTGAGGCTCATCGCCGACGGCGGCCGCCACGTCGACGAGGCGACTCCGACGGCCGACGTGCGGCTCGGCGAGGGCATCCGCGTGCACGTCGTGCTGCCGCCCATCGCGCGAGCGGGCACGGCCATCTCGCTGCGTCTGCCGCGCGTGCAGCGGGTGACGCTCGACGACTGCGGACTGCCCGCGCCGGTCATCACTGCTCTGCGTGCGGCCCTCGAGGAACGACGCACGCTTCTCGTGACCGGCGCCACGGGCAGTGGCAAGACGACTCTCATGGCGGCCTGGCTCTCGGAGGCCTCGCCACGCGACCGCATCGTGCTCATCGAGGACGTCGCCGAGGCTCCGGTGGAGCATCCTCACGTGGTCGCTCTCGAATGCCGACAGGCGAATCTGGAGGGCGCGGGGGCGATCGACCTCGCGAGACTCGTGCGTGAGGCGCTGCGGATGCGGCCGGACAGGCTTGCGGTAGGCGAGTGCCGCGGGGCGGAGGTGCGCGAGTTTCTCGCCGCGCTCAACACCGGCCATCGCGGGGGAGCAGGCACGTTGCACGCCAACTCCCTCGTCGACGTACCGAGCCGACTCGAGGCGATCGGCATGATCGCGGGCCTCGCGCCGGAGCCACTGGCCCGGCAGGTGTGCAGCGGCATCGATCTGGCAGTGCACGTGCAGCACGCGACGACGGGGGAGCGCACGGCGGCACTGGGTCGCTTCGCGCTCGACGCACGGGAGCGGCTCACGATCATCCCCCTCGAGGATGCTCGGTGACGGCCACGCCCCCCGTGAGGCTCGCGGCGCACGTGCACCGGCTCGCCGTGCTCCTCGCCGCGGGAATCGCCCCAGCATCCGCGTGGCGCCACGTCGCGGCCGAGGGTGACGACGAGACCCTCGACGGCGTGGTCGCGCAGCTCGAGCGCGCTCCCGATGCGGCGCTCGCGCTCGAGCGTGCGGCGCCCGCGCAGGACCCAGCGTGGGCGGGGCTGCTGGCCGCGTGGCGAGTCGCTGCCGCCAGCGGCGCGCCGCTCGCTCCCGCGCTCACGGCCTTCGCCGGCGCGATCCGCGATCGGCAGGAGGCTGCTCGCGACATCGAGATCGCTCTCGCCGGCCCGCAGGCCACGGCGCGCATCGTGCTCCTGCTGCCCGTGTGCGCCATCGTCCTCGCGCTCCTGCTCGGTGTCGATCTGCTCGGCACACTCGCCCAGCCGCTCGGGTTCACGAGCGCGGTGCTCGGGGTCGGCCTCCTGCTGCTGGCGCGGCGGTGGATGCGGCGCATGCTGCGCGCCGCGGCGCCGCCGCCGCCCACGGCGGGGCTCCCTCTCGACCTGCTCGCCGTCGCCGCGGGCGGCGGCGGCTCACCCGAGGCGGCTCTCGCACTAGTGACGGCCGAGCTCGACCGCGCGTCCCTCGCGCTGGACGAGGTCGAGACGGCGGCCGCGCAGTCGCTCGTGCGGCTCTCACGCGTCTCAGGAGCTCCGCTGGGTGCCCTGTGCCGAGCAGAGGCCGTGGAACGTCGTGCGGATGCCCGCGCGAGCGCGCGCGGCAGCGCGGAGAGGCTCGCAGTGCGCCTCATGCTGCCCCTGGGTGCGTGCATCCTGCCGTCGTTCGTGCTGCTGGGGGTCGTGCCGCTCCTGCTCGGCCTGCTCTCCTCCACACCCGCCTCGTGAGACGGGCTCTGCGCTGTTCTGCGGCGGCCATGCCTGCCGGCGCGCCCCACGTCGCAGACTGATCGGGTTCGTGCCACTGGACCGCCCGCCGCCTGCGGGCATGATCGCCCAAGGAGCACACCATGAGCACCGCCCTCCCATCCTCCTGCCCGCCGGCCGCGACTCGCGGGCCGAATACCGCCCGCCGCCGAGGCCGGGTGCGGCTCACCGACGATCGCGGTGCCGCGACCGCCGAGTACGCCATCGCGACCATGGCAGCAGTCGGCTTCGCGAGCCTGCTCGTCGTCATCATGCAGAGCGACGAAGTGCGCGGCATCCTCACCGACCTCGTGCGCACCGCGCTCACCGTCGGGTGAGAGACGACCGCGGGGCGGCCACGGCCGAGGTCGCGGTCGCCCTTCCCGCCGTCGCTCTCGTGCTCGTCGCCTGCCTGGGTGGACTGCTCGCCGCCACCGAACTCGTGCGCCTGCAACTGGCAGCGGCCGACGCCGCGCGACTGCTCGGTCGGGGCGAGTCCTCGGCGCTGGAGCACGTGCAGCGGGCGGTGCCCGGCGCGACGGTCGCGGCGAGCCGCTCTGACGGGCTCGTGTGCGTTGACGCGCGTTCCGCGCCCCGAGTGCTCGGCGTGCCGATCGCGGTGAGCGCGTCCTCGTGCGCGCTCGACGGAGGGTGGTGACGCGCGTGCCCCGATGGTCTGCAGACCGCGGTGCGGGCACGCCGCTCGTCGTCGGAGTGCTCGCAGCCGTGGTCATCGCCGGGCTCGCTCTCGTCGGCGCCGCGAGCGCCGTCTCGGGTGCGCAGCGGGTGGGGGCGGCCGCGGATGCCGCCGCGCTCGCCGCGGCGGACGTCATGCTCGGGTGGATCGCCGGCGATCCGTGCGAGATCGCCGCGCGCGTCGCGCGGGCCCACGACACCGCCCTCGTGGGCTGCCGCACCGAGGGCTTCAGCATGATCGTGACGGTGCGGGCCACCGTCCTCAGCGTGGCCGTGGAACGGACAGCACGGGCCGGGCCTCCCGGTGCCCGTGAGGTGCGCACTCGCGCACCCTGTGTATGGTGTGGCTGATCGCGGCTTCGCGCCGCGCATTCCGTCGCGGTGCGGATCCCATCCCCGCGGCATCGAGAGCGACAGTAAAGAGGAGCACCGTGTCAGGAGCCAAGAAGCTGGTCATCGTCGAGTCGCCTGCCAAGGCGAAGACGATCGGCAAGTACCTCGGCGACGACTACGAGGTGCAGGCCTCCGTCGGCCACATCCGCGACCTCATCGAGCCCAAGAACCTGCCCCCCGAGCTCAAGAAGGGCCCACTCGGCAAGTTCTCCATCGACGTCGACAACGGCTTCGAGCCCTACTACGTGGTCTCCGATGCGAAGAAGAAGACCGTCGCCGACCTCAAGCGGGCTCTCAAGGGCGCCGACGAGCTCTGGCTCGCGACGGATGAAGACCGCGAGGGGGAGGCCATCGCCTGGCACCTGCTCGAAGTGCTCAAGCCCAAGGTTCCGGTCAAGCGCATGGTCTTCCACGAGATCACCTCCGAGGCGATCCAGCGCGCCGTCGATGCCACGCGCGACCTCGACACCGCGCTCGTCGACGCGCAGGAGACCCGGCGCATCCTCGACCGGCTGTACGGCTACGAGGTGAGCCCCGTGCTCTGGCGCAAGGTGGGCCCCGGGCTCAGCGCGGGCCGCGTGCAGTCGGCGGCGACCCGTCTCGTCGTCGACCGCGAGCGCGAGCGCCTCGCCTTCGTCACCGCGAACTATTGGGACCTCGACACGACGCTCGCGCCCGTCGGCGGCGATACCCCGTTCACAGCGCGACTCGGCAGGCTCGACGGCAAGAAGGTCGCCACCGGGCGCGACTTCACCGACCGCGGCGAGCTCAAGTCGGCCGAGACGGTCGCCCTCGACGAGTCCACGACCACGTCGCTCGCTGCGGCGCTGCGCGACCCCGACCTCGCCGTCACGGTCGCGAACGTCGAATCGAAGCCGTACACGAGGCGACCCGCCGCGCCGTTCACGACGTCGACGCTGCAGCAGGAGGCGGGCCGCAAGCTGCGGTTCACCGCCCGCCAGACCATGTCGGTCGCCCAGTCGCTCTACGAGAACGGGTACATCACCTACATGCGCACCGACTCGGTGACGCTCTCCCAGCAGGCCGTCGACGCCGCACGCGCTCAGGCCACCCAGCTGTACGGCGCCGACAGCATTCCCGAGAAGCCCCGCACCTACTCCGGAAAGTCGAAGAACGCCCAAGAGGCCCACGAGGCAGTGCGCCCCGCCGGAGACGTCTTCCGCACCCCCAGCGAGCTCGAGGGCACCCTGCGCGGCAACGACTGGAAGCTCTACGACCTCATCTGGAAGCGCACCGTCGCGAGCCAGATGGCCGATGCGCGCGGGCAGACCGCCTCGGTCACCATTCACGCGGGCCCCACGCCGCAGAGCGCTACCCCCGCCGGCGTCGTCGCCGAATTCGCGGCGAGCGGCACCGTCATCACCTTCCGCGGCTTCCTCGCGGCCTACGAGGAGAGCCGCGACGAGGAGCGCAACGCCGACGAGCGCGCCGAACCCACCGAGTCGAAGCTGCCCCCGCTCGAGGTCGGGCAGAGCCTCACGGTCGTCGAGGTCGAGCCCAAGGGGCATGAAACGAGCCCGCCCCCGCGGTACACCGAGGCGAGCCTCGTCAAGGCGCTCGAGGAGCGGGGCATCGGCCGCCCCTCGACCTACGCCGCCATCATCTCCACGATCGTCGACCGCGGCTACGTCACCCCTCGCGGCTCCGCCCTCGTACCCAACTGGATCGCCTTCTCGGTCGTGCGACTGCTCGAAGAGAACTTCGCCGACCTCGTCGAGTACGACTTCACGGCCGCCATGGAGGCCGACCTCGACCGCATCGCCAACGGCGAAGCCGACCGCACCGAATGGCTCACCGGCTTCTACTTCGGTGATGCCCACCAGCCCGGCCTGCGCCCCGTGATCGACAACCTCGGCGAGATCGACGCGAAGACCCTCAACTCGATGCCGCTCACCGACACCATCACTCTGCGCATCGGCAAGTACGGCCCCTACCTCGAGCTCGACGAAGGCGGGGAGACTCCGCGGCGCGTGAACATTCCCGACGAGCTCGCCCCCGACGAGCTCACCGCCGCCAAAGCGCAAGAGCTCGCCGACGCCCCCGTCATCGGCGACCGCGTTCTCGGGGTGAACCCCGAGACGGGCAAGAACGTCGTCGCCAAGACCGGGCGCTTCGGGCCATACGTCACCGAGGTAGACCCCGAGCCGGAGGGGCCCGCTGAGCCCGCTCAGACCGAGCCCGCCGTCGACCCCGCCACCGGTGAAGTGCTCGAGCCCGCACCGAAGAAGAAGGCTGCGCCCAAGAAGAAGACGGGCGAGAAGCCGCGCACGGCATCCCTCTTCAAGGACATGGACCCCGAGACCGTCGACCTCGCGACCGCCCTGCGCCTGCTCGACCTGCCACGCCTTGTCGGGGAGGACCCGGAGAGCGGCGAGCCGATCACGGCGCAGAACGGCCGATACGGCCCCTACCTCAAGAAGGGCGCAGACTCGCGCTCGCTCGACGAGGAGGCCCAGATCTTCGACATCGACCTCGCGGGAGCACTCGCCAAGTTCGCCGAGCCGAAGTACGGCGCCCGCAAGGCCGCGAGCGCCCTCAAGGAGTTCGACGCCGACCCGGTCAGCGGCAAGCCGATCAAGCTCAAAGACGGCCGCTTCGGCCCCTACGTCACTGACGGCGAGACCAACGCGACCGTGCCGCGCGGCGAAGACCCGATGGAGGTCGACTTCGAGCGTGCCGTTCAGCTCATCGCCGACAAGCGCGCCAAGGGGCCCGCCAAGAAGCCCGCCAAGCGTGCATCGACCGCCACCAAGAAGGCGCCGGCCAAGAAGACGACGGCCAAGAAGGCCACGGGCGCGTCGAAGGCCGCGCCGAAGACTGCACCGAAGAAGAAGTGAGTCGCATCGCATGACCGGGCTCTTCCTGACCCTCGAAGGCGGTGACGGCTCCGGCAAGAGCACCCAGATGGGAGCCCTCACCGCGTGGCTCGAGCAGCAGGGGCGCACGGTCGTGCAGTCGCGCGAGCCCGGCGGCACCGACCTCGGCCTCGAGCTGCGCGAGATCGTCCTGCACCGCCGAGGGTTCATTGCTCCGCGCGCCGAAGCTCTGCTCTACGCAGCCGATCGCGCGCACCACATCGCGACCGTCGTGCGGCCCGCACTCGAGCGAGGCGACGTCGTCATCCAGGATCGCTACCTCGACTCCTCCGTCGCCTACCAGGGCGCGGGGCGCGTGCTCGAGGCGAACGAGGTTCGCGACCTCTCCCTGTGGGCCACGGAAGGGCTGCTGCCCGACCTCACCGTCCTGCTCGACCTCGACCCGGCCGTGGGCCGCGAGCGCCTCACCGAGAGCCGCACGCGCTACGACCGCCTCGAGGCGGAGGAGGCCGACTTCCACGAGAGGGTGCGTGCCGCGTACCTCGGGCTCGCCGAGGCCGAGCCCGAGCGGTTCCTCGTGCTCGATGCGACCCTGCCCGTCGAGCAGCTGCAGCAGAGCATCCGCGACCGGGTGTCGCACCTGCTCGCCTAGAGTGGCCGCATGAGCGCGTGGGACGAGCTGACCGGGCAGGAGGCGGCCATCCGCGCCCTGCAGGAGGCCGCAGCCGACCCCGACTCGATGACCCACTCCTGGCTCATCACGGGCCCGCCCGGGTCCGGGCGCTCCAACCTCGCCTACGCGTTCGCGACCGCTCTGCTCAGCGGGCTGACCCCTGATCCCGCCGTGACCGCGACGACGGAGGCGCAGGTCGCCGCGCGCACGCATCCCGACCTCGCCGTGCTCGCGACCGACCGCGTCATCATCTCGATCGACGAAGTGCGGCAGCTCGTCTCGCAGAGTCAGTTCTCGCCCTCCGTCGCTCCCTACCGCGTCATCGTCATCGAAGACGCCGACCGCATGACCGAGCGCACCTCGAACGTGCTCCTCAAGGCGCTGGAAGAGCCGCCGCCGCGCACCGTGTGGATCCTCTGCGCGCCCAGCGCGGCCGACCTCATCCCCACCATCCGCTCCCGCGTGCGCACCATCCGCCTGCGCGTGCCGAGCGTCGCCGAGGTCGCGGACCTGCTCGTGCGCCGCGACGGCATCGCCCCCGCGCTCGCCGAGCAGGCCGCTCGAGAGGCGCAGACCCACATCGGCATGGCGCTGCGCCTCGCGACCGACCCGGATGCCCGTGCCCGCCGCACGCGCAGCCTCGAGCTCGCCCTCGACGTGACCTCGGTGAGCGGGGCCGTGCTCGCCGCCGAGCAGCTCGTCGCTATCGCGACGGAGGACGCGAAGGCGTTCACGGTCGAGCGCGAGGCGGAGGAGCGCGAGGCCGCACTGCGGCAGCTCGGCGTCGAACCCGGCGGCACCGTTCCGCCCGCACTGCGGTCGACGCTCAAGAACCTCGAGGAGGACCAGAAGAGGCGCGCGACGCGCTCCGTGCGAGACGGTGTCGACCGTGTGCTCGTCGACCTGCTCTCGCTCTACCGCGACATCCTTCTCGTCCAGCTCGGTGCGGGCCTCGAGCTCGTCAACGAGTCCCTGCGCCCCGCTGTGGAGCGTGCCGCGCAGACCCTGAGCCCGGCGGCCGCCCTCGGAGCGATGGACGCGATCGCCCTCGCGCGGCACCGCGTCGCCGGCAACACGCCGCCGGCCCTCGCGCTCGAGGCGATGATGGTCGCGGCGAGCGGCAGGGTTCCCGCACTAGGCTCGCTCGCGTGACGCGACGCCCCCTCCTCGCCAGCCTCCTCCTCGTTCCCGTACTGCTGCTCAGCGGGTGCGTGCCGCCGTGGCTCGCCACCGTCCTCGGCGGCGGCGACACCTCCACCCCTACGGGCGAGGAGGTCGCCGACGAGCTGCGGCCGTACTACACGCAGGTTCTCGCGTGGCGGGATTGCGGCGGCGGTGCGCAGTGCTCGACGGCCCTCGCGCCCCTCGACTGGCAGAACCCTGGAACGGGCGAGCACGTCGAACTCGCCCTCGTGCGCCACCCGGCGGCGAGCGGCGCGCCCCAGGGTTCGCTGTTCATCAACCCGGGTGGCCCGGGCGCCTCCGGGTTCGACTTCGTGCGCGACAGCGTCGACTTCGCGGTGAGCACCGAGCTGCGCGAGCAGTTCGACATCGTCGGCTGGGACCCTCGCGGGGTCGGCCGATCGAGCGCCGTGACCTGCTACACCGAGACGAGCGAGCAGGACGAGTTCATCTACGGAATCCCCGACTCCGAGCCGGGAACCCCCGAGTGGGAGGCGGAGGTCGTCGACGCCTCGCTCGACTTCATCGCCGCGTGCGAGCAGAACACCGGCCCGCTGCTCGAGTTCGTCGACACCGAGAGCACGGTGCAGGATCTCGACCTTCTGCGCGCGATCGTCGGCGACGAGGCCCTCCACTACTTCGGCTACTCCTACGGCACCGAGATCGGTGCGCGGTACGCCGACCGGTTCCCCGACAGAGTCGGCCGCCTCGTGCTGGACGGTGCGACCGACCCCACGACGACGAACTTCGAGGTCGTGCTCGCGCAGTCCGCCGGGTTCGAGCAGGCGCTGCGCGCGTACCTCGAAGGATGCCCGAGCCTCGGCGAGTGCCCCTTCACGGGCGGGGTGGAGGAGAGTCTCGACCTCATCCGCCAGCTGTACGACCGCCTGGGCGAGGAGCCCATCGAGGCTGAGGACGGCCGCTTCTTCGACAGCGCCGTGCTCGACATCGCCATCGCGACGGCCCTCTACGACGAAGGCTCGTGGAGCTTCCTCAGTGAGATGTTCAGCGAGCTGCGCACCGGCGAGGTCGCCACGGGCTTCCTGCTCGCCGACTTCTACTACGGCCGCGAGGGTGGGCGCTACGTCGACAACTCGCTCGAAGCGTTCATCGCCATCAACTGCCTCGACTATCCGGTCGAGACCGACCGCGACATCATCGCCGAGCAGAACGAGCTCATTCGGGAGGTCGCCCCGACCACGGCCGACCCCTCACCGCTCGGCGACGTCATCTGCGCCAACTGGCCGTACGCCTTCGAGGGCGACCTCGAGCCCGTGCGCGCCGCCGGCGCGCCCCCGATCCTCGTCATCGGCACCACCGGTGACCCGGCCACTCCCTACGAGTGGGCCGAGGCGCTGGCCGAGCAGCTCGAGAGCGGTGTGCTCGTCACCTACGTCGGCGAAGGCCACATCGCCTACGACGAAGGCGACCCGTGCATCAACGGGCTCGTCGACGACTACCTGCTCACGGGCGAGGTGCCCGCGAGTGATCCGGTCTGCAACGGGTAACGGGTGTGCGCGGTCGCCCGCGCGATGGGATAAACTCGTGAGCCGTGCCCGGTGGAACCGGGTCACGCCGCCTTAGCTCAGTCGGCAGAGCGATTCACTCGTAATGAATAGGTCCCGGGTTCGATTCCCGGAGGCGGCCCTGACTAACTTGCTGCGCTACTCGTCCGCGTCACCGAGAGGATGCGCATGAACGCCGTGGGTCTCGACGGCGGCCGCCTCGCGGGCCCGCTCGGCACCGCGCTCGCCGTCGCGGCGACGGTGCTCGCCGGCGTGGGCGTCGCCACGCAGTCGCGCGTCAACGGAGAGCTCGGGCAGCGCTTCGACGACGGTTTCACGGCCGCGCTCGTCTCCTTCTCCTCCGGTTGGGTGCTGCTCCTCGTGATCGTGCTGTCGACGCGGCGAGGTCGTGCGGCGGTGCGGCGCATACCCGCCGCGCTGCGCGCCGGCGAGCTGCCCTGGTGGATGCTGCTCGGTGGTGCGGCCGGTGGCTTCTTCGTGCTCTCGCAGGGCCTCGTGGCGGGCATCCTCGGGGTGGCGATCTTCACCGTCGCGCTCGTCTCGGGCCAGACGGTGACGGGAATGGTCGCGGATGCTCGGGGCTTCGCCGGAGCGCGCGTGGCACCTCCGACGCTCGCGCGCCTGAGCGGCGCGGCACTCACGGTGCTCGCCGTGGTCGTCGCCGTGGCGGGCGACCTGGGCGGGAGCATCCCGTGGCCGGCGCTCATCCTTCCGCTGCTCGCAGGAGTCGGCGCGGGTATGCAGCAAGCGATGAACGGCCGCGTGCGGCAGGTGAGCGGCTCGCCGCTCGCGGCGACGCTCGTGAACTTCACGGTCGGCACGGCCGCACTCCTCGTCGTGACCGTCATCAGCCTCGCCGTGAACGGTCTGCCCGCCCAGCCGCCGACCGAGGCGTACCTCTACGCGGGAGGCGCTGTCGGCGTCGTGTTCATCGCGATCCAGGCGGCCGCGGTCGCGCGCGTCGGCGTTCTGCTGCTCGGCATGTGCCTCGTGCTCGGCCAGCTCATGGCGGCGGTCGTGTTCGACTCCGTCGCCGCTATCGGCCCCGCGCTGCAGCCTCAGACCGTCGCCGCCGTCGTGCTCACCGCGGTGGGCATCGTCGTGGCGACCCTCGACCGTTGGCGGCGGCCGCGCACCCTGCTCGCGACGTCACCCGGGCCGGGCCCGGCCGGGCCTACTCCTCGTCGGCCGTGAAGCCGAGCGCGAGCGAGTTCATGCAGTAGCGGTCGCCCGTGGGGGTGCCGAAGCCGTCGGGGAACACGTGGCCCAGGTGCGAGCCGCACGCGGCGCAGCGCACCTCGGTACGGGTCATGCCGAGCGAGGTGTCCTCGAGCAGCTCGACGGCGTCCGGGCGCACCGACTCGTAGAAGCTCGGCCAGCCGCAGCCCGAGTCGAACTTGGTGCCGGCCTGGAACAGTTCGGCGTTGCACGCGCCGCACGTGTAGATGCCGCTGCGGCTCTCGTCGAGCAGCTCTCCCGTCCACGCGCGCTCGGTGCCGGCCTCGCGCAGCACCTGATATCGCTCCTCGCCGAGCTCGGCCCGCCACTCGTCCTCGGTCTTCTGCACGGCGTAGGTCTGCTCGTTCTGGGCGGTCGTGTCGTCACTCATGGGGTTCCCCGCTTCTCGCCCGGCCTCGGGCGGTTGGTCTGCACCCCATTAAACTCGCATTCGTGCCCGAGACTTCCCCGATGCTGCGAACGTGGGGCGAACTGAGTCTCGATGAGTTCTTCGAGATCGCGCGCGTGCGCACCGAAGTGTTCTTCCTCGAGCAGCGCATCGACGAGGAGGAGCTCGACGAGCGCGACCGCGAGGAGACCACCGAGCACGTCTGGATCTCCGACGATCGCGGCGTGGCCGCCTACCTGCGGGTCGTCGTCGACGCGCAGCCGCAGAAGGGCAATCGGGATGCCCGGCGCCTCATCGGCCGCGTCGTCACCCGCGCCGACCGTCGCGGGCAGGGGCTCGCGCGGCGCCTCATCGAGCATGTCATCGAGCGGCACGGCCACGAGCCGTTGGCGCTGCACTCCCAGAGCTACATCCAGCCGCTGTACGCCGCGCTCGGCTTCGAGCCGTACGGCGACGAATATGTCGAGGCGGGCATCCCGCACGTCTCCATGTACCGCGCCGCGACCGCATAGCGCCTTCGAAGGTGCGACGGCTAGCCTGACCGCAGTTCTCCGGCGCGGCGACGCGCCCTCAGCCTGTCGTACAGAAGGGCCTCTCGTGCTCCGTCGCTTCCGCCGCCGACTCGGCACTGCGGGTCTCGCCCTCGCGGTGGCCGCGGCCGTGGGGCTGGGCCTCTCGGTCGGTGCAGAGACGGAGAGGGCCGCGGCGGCCTCCGTCGACGAGTGCGCGGTGCAGGATGCTCGGCTCGAGTGGGGCTTCAAAGAGAGCTTCCGCGCCTACGTGAGCGGCTCGATCGCGAACGGCGAGTGGCAGGCGGCCGACGGCGCCACCTACGCGACGCCCTCGTTCACGTTCGGGGAGGGCTCCGGCGCCGTCGCCTCGGGCTCGGCGACGGCCGAGCTTTTCTTCGCGGGCAGCATCCGCTTCACCGGGCACGGCGACATTCTCGACACGACCGTGAGCATGCCCCGCGTCGCCCTCGCGGACGCCGCGTCGGGGCTGCTCGTGCTCGACGTCGTCGGCACGACGCAGGAGGGCGCCGAGGTCGCGGCGCAGGGGGTCGAGTTCGCGAGCCTCGACCTGACGGCGGCCACGCGCTCCGTGGCGGACGGCGTGCTGACCGTCGAGGGCATCGCGGCCGCCCTCACCGAGGACGGTGCGGCGGCCTTCGGCACCTACCCGGCGGGGGAGCCGCTCGACCCGATCACGATCGTCGCGCCGCTCGACCCAGCCTGCGCGGCCGAGGTCGAGGCGGACCTCGTGGTGTCTGGAGGGGCCTCGTGGGTCGCGCCCGCGCTGACCGGGGCGGGCGTCGTTCTCGCCCTCGCGGTGCTCACGGTGGGCGGGATCACGGTCGTGCGTCGCCGCCGCGCGCCGTGAGCATGCGGAGGTCGACGGCCGCCCCGGCGCGTTCGCGTGACACAATGCGGGCGTGAGCACGACCGCCGAGCGCTACCGGCGCTTCGCCCGGGAGGCGGCGCCCCGGTCGCCCACCTATGCGGGCTGGGCAGAGGCGCTCGCCGCCGATGAGGCGAGCATCGCGCTGATCGATGCGCTGCCCGTGGCGAGCCGTCAACCTGTGCTCATCCTCACCGCCGCGCGCTTCGCGGGCCTCGCACCGCACGAGAGCATCGCGCCATGGGTGCGGGAGCACTGGCCGGCCGTAGCCGGCATCGCCCGGCAGCGCGCGACACAGACCAACGATCCGCGGCGCACGGCGCCGCTCGTGGCCGCGCTGCAGCGCATCGAGGGGCCGGTCGCGCTGCTCGAAGTCGGCGCGTCGGCGGGTCTCACACTCCTTCCCGACCGCTACAGCCACGTGTTCGAGCGGGGAAGTGCGCTCCACCGCCTCGATCCGGAGGACGGCGCGTCGGCGCTCGAGCTGCGCTGCGCTCTCGGAGAGAGCGTGCCGGTGCCGACCCGCCTGCCCCGCATCGTCTGGCGTGCGGGGCTCGAGCGGCAGCCACTGCCCTGGGGCGACGCGGAGGCGGAGCGCTGGTTGCGCACGCTCGTCTGGCCGGAGGAGCGCGACCGAGCGCTGCAGCTGAACCAGGCCATGACGATCGCCCGTCGAGAGCCGCCGCGACTCGTCGCGGGCGACGCCCTCGACGGGTTGCCCGCGCTCGCCGCGCAGGCGCCGAGCGGCGCCACGCTCGTCGTGTGGAGCCCCGCCGTGCTCGTCTACCTCGACCCGGCGCGGCGCGAGCGGTTCCACGACCTCGCCACTGCGCTGCCCGGCCACTGGATCTCTCTCGACGGCCGCCGCGTTCTCGAGCGCGTGGGTGAGAGCGCGGACGCCCTCCTGCCCGGCCCGGACGACGACTTCATCCTGAGCGTCGATGGCCGCGCCGCGGCCGTCGTGTCACCTCACGGCGACCGCCTCGAGCGCTGGGCACCCGAGGGGCGGACTCAGGAGTCCGGAGCGTAGATCGCTCGCGCGAGGGCGTCCAGCATGAGCGGCGTGCGCGGCCCGAAGCTCAGGATCTCGCCGTCCGCCATGTCGACGAAGCGACGGTTCTCTCCCGCGCGCGTCAGGGCGATCGCGGGCTTCGCGGCGAGGAGCCCCTCGACTCCGCCCACGCTCTCGAGCCCGTCGGTCATGACGAGGATGAGGTCGGGGTCGGCCGCGATGAGAGCCTCGTCCGTCATGGGGCGCAGGCCCTGCCAGCCGATCTCCCCGGCCACGTCGATGCCTCCGACGCCCTCGATGAGCTCGTCTGCACCCGACTCCTCGCCGAAGAGGTAGTAGATGCGCGAGGCGCCACGCAGGTAGAGGAAGAGGATGCGCACGCGATCGGCGGTGTCGGTCGGTGCGATGGAGGCGATCTCGTCGACGACGGCGTCGACCTCGGCGTCGAGCTGCGCGGCCAGCACCTCGCCCGTCGCGGGCGCCCCGAGCGCCGCGGCCACCTGCCGCGCGAGCTCGGCGGGGGCGCCGAGCCCTGGCTCAGCATCCACGTAGACGACCGTGACGCCCGCATCGCGCAGCTGCACGACCACGTCGGTCGGCCCGATCGTGCCATCGGTGATGACGATGCTCGGGCGCAGCGCGAGCACCGACTCGCTGTTGATGGCGTGGCCGCTGCTCGTCACGACGGGTAGGCCGTCTGCCTCGGGAAAGGTCGTCGAGATGTCGCGGCCGACCACCGAGTCGCCGAACCCGAGCGCGAACACGGTCGAGGCGATCGACCCGGCGATGTCGAGCGGCAGGATGCGGCTCGTGTCGTCGACGGTCACCTCGACGTCGCCGGCGAGATCGCGAGAGACCACCGTGGTCGGCAGCTGCTGCGCCGGTGCCTCCGCCACGGGGGTGATCGAGGCCGTCTCGAGCACCGCGGTCGACGGGCCCACGTGATCCCGCGGGTTCTCGAGCACGTCGAGCTCGGCCAGCGGCGGTCGAGGAGTGATCGAGGCAGGCGACTCGGCCACGGGCCCCGCCGTGCCCGTCGTGCAGGCCGAGAGCACGGCGACGCACAGGAGCGTCGCGAGCGCGCGGGGAAGCAGGGAGGTCATGGGGGTCCGAAACGGGGCTGGGGCGCGCTCGGGGCGACGCCGGTCGACTGAGGCAACCCTAACCGAGTTGGCTGGGCACCTGCCCGGCCGTGGGCGAGCCGCCACGGTCGGGCTCGCGAGGCTCCTAGGGTGTGGGTATGGATGCCCGATCCGACGCCCTCGACGAGCCCGCGCGCCGCGTGCTCGAGTTCGAGCGCGACTGGTGGGGCCACAGCGGCGCGAAGGAGCTGCGCATCCGTCGTGACTTCGGCTGGAGCGCCGCCCGCTACTATCAGGTGCTGAACGCCGTGATCGACACCGATGTCGCCGCACGCTACGACCCGGTGCTGGTCGGTCGCCTGCGGGAGGTGCGGCAGCAGCGCTCCCAGCAGCGCCGCACGCGGCGCCCCTCGACGACCGGCGCAGCCTGACCCGCCCCCACCTCAGCCGAAAGGCTTCACGATGGCCGAGTACGACCCCGATCGTTTCGACGACGTGCCCGACTCCCTCGGGCGCGTCGGCGCGCACCGGGCGCCGCGTCGGCGGGGTCGCGGCTGGATCGCGGTGGCGTGGGCCCTGCTCGCGAGCGGCGCGCTCGTCGTTGCCGGGCTCTACAGCCTCTCCCTCGTGAGCGACAGCGTGACCTTCGAGATCCCGGGCTTCTCCGAGCCCGAGCCCATGCCGACCCCCGAGCCCACGCCGACGATGACGCCCACGGCGGACCCGGTCCTGGACCCGAGCGCCGTCGACCTTCCGAGCGGTTTCACGATCACCGTCCTCAATGCGACACCGTTCGAGGGCCTCGCCGCTCAGGGCGGCGCCGAGCTCTCCGAGGCCGGCTGGCCCGTCGGCACGACGACGAATGCCGCGCAGGACGACTTCCCCGACACGGTCGTGTTCTACTCCGACCCGGCCAACGAAGGCTTCGCCCGCGGCATCGCGCAGCAGTTGCGTGTTGCCGACATCGAGCTCTCCGACGCCTTCCCCGGTGCTCCCATCACCGTCGTGCTCGGCGCGGACTACTCGGCACGCGGCTGACGCCCGGCCCTGGGCATCCCGAATCGGCGTTACGCCGACGTTTCGACTCTGTGAAGAGTGCTCGCGGCCCCTGGTGACGGTCGTGCTGCGGTGGTTAGCATCGCTCCACGCACAGCAAGGAGTCACCGCATGACCAAGGGAACCGTCAAGTGGTTCAACGCCGAGAAGGGCTTCGGCTTCATCACTCTCGAGGGAGGGGAGCAGGACGTCTTCGTCCACTACTCGGCCATCGACATGCCCGGCTACAAGGTTCTCGAAGAGGGTCAGGCGGTGAGCTTCGAGGTGGGCACCGGCTCGAAGGGCCCTCAGGCCGAAGGCGTCACCGTCCTCTGACGGCGCGCCCGCTTCGCGCCTCACCTCCCGCCTCCGCCTGCGCGGTTACGCTGTCGCCATGAGGATGCGCGCACGCAGTCGCTGGTCGGCAGCGGTCGGCGTGCTCGCGGCCCTCGCCCTGGCCAGCGGGTGCGCCGCTGAGCGCGAGTTGCCGGTGCCGACGGCGACGCCCGAGTACGTGCCGGTGTTCGAGGAGCCCGAACCGTACACGCTCGCCCCGCTAACGGGAGAGCAGGTGGCGCCCGGCTCGCTCGACCACCCCTCGATCGCAGCGAAGATCGACAACAACATCAACGCCCGCCCCCAGATCGGCCTCGGGCGGGCCGACATCGTCTACGAGATCCTCGTGGAGGGCGGCGCCACGCGCCACATCGCCGTGTGGCACTCCGACATTCCCGACGAGATCGGCCCGATCCGCTCCGTACGACCGGTCGACCCCGACGTCGTGTCGCCGTTGGGCGGCGTCTTCGCGTACTCGGGCGGTCAGTACCGGTTCGTCGTCGCGATGCAGAACGCTCCCGTGTACAACGCGATCCACGGGCAGGCAGACACCGCGGAGACCATCTTCCGCGGCACCAACGCCCCGGCCCCGCACAACGTCATCGTGCGCGCGCCGCAGATCGTGGCGCAGCAGGGCAGGCTCGACCCGCCTCCGCAGCTGTTCGCCTTCGCGGAGAGCGTCGCCGCGGCGACCGCCACGAAGGAGGGCTCGCCCACGGCCCGCATCGGGCTGCAGTTCTCCGTCGGCAACACGCCCGCGTGGGAGTGGAACGCCGAGAGCGAGCGCTGGGTGCGCTTCATGCACGGCGGCGCCGTCGATCGGGATGCCTCGGGCGACCAGCTCGCCGCCGTCAACGTCGTGACGCTCCGGGTGCCCGTGCAGGTCATCCAGAGCATTCCGACGGTCGGTCTGCGGGGCTCGGGCGACGCGTGGGTCTCCACGGGTGGGGGCACCGTGCGCGCCCAGTGGTCGAAGAGCGGCCTCACCGACACCATCCGTCTGCTCGACGAGCACGGAGTCGCCGTGCGCCTCGCGCCCGGCAATACGTGGGTCGAGCTCGTCCCCCTCGCGGGCGACGTGACCTTCCGCGCCCCCTAGCCCCACCCCGCTTCCCGCCAGATCTGACGGGAACGGGCGCTCGCCAAATGCCTGAGCGCCCATTCGGGTCAGATCTGGCTCACGGCGGGTCGTGTTGGCTTGCACTCGAAGGGTGCGAGTGCCAGAATCAGTTAGCACTCGCGATTGCCGAGTGCCAGAGCTACTGCACGTGATACGTCCGGGAGGGACGAAAGACACCCATGGCTAAATTGATTGCTTTTGACGAAGAGGCCCGCCGCGGCCTCGAGCGCGGCCTGAACATCCTGGCCGACGCAGTGCGCGTCACCCTCGGCCCGCGCGGCCGCAACGTCGTGCTGGAGAAGAAGTGGGGCGCCCCCACGATCACCAACGACGGCGTCTCCATCGCCAAGGAGATCGAGCTGGAGGACCCGTTCGAGAAGATCGGTGCCGAGCTGGTCAAGGAGGTCGCGAAGAAGACCGATGACGTCGCCGGCGACGGTACGACGACCTCGGTCGTGCTCGCCCAGGCGCTCGTGCGCGAGGGCCTGCGCAACGTCGCGGCCGGCGCCGACCCCATCAGCCTCAAGCGCGGCATCGAGAAGGCCACGCAGGCCGTCTCGGCCCAGCTGCTGAAGAACGCCAAGGAGGTCGAGACCAAGGAGGAGATCGCCGCCACCGCGAGCATCTCCGCCGCCGACCCCGAGATCGGCGCGCTCATCGCCGAGGCCATTGACAAGGTGGGCAAGGAGGGCGTCGTCACGGTCGAGGAGTCGAACACCTTCGGCACCGAGCTCGAGCTCACCGAGGGTATGCGCTTCGACAAGGGCTACCTCTCGGCGTACTTCGTCACCGACCCCGAGCGCCAGGAAGCGGTCTTCGAAGACCCCTACGTGCTCATCGTCAACGGCAAGATCTCGGCGATCAAGGACCTGCTCCCCGTCGTGGACAAGGTGATCCAGAGCGGCAAGCAGCTGCTCATCATCGCCGAGGACGTCGAGGGCGAGGCCCTTGCGACGCTCGTGGTCAACAAGATCCGCGGCATCTTCAAGTCGGTCGCCGTCAAGGCTCCCGGCTTCGGCGACCGCCGCAAGGCCATGCTGCAGGACATCGCGATCCTCACCGGCGGTCAGGTCATCAGCGAGGAGGTCGGTCTCAAGCTCGAGAACGCCACCCTCGACCTGCTGGGCCGCGCGCGCAAGGTCGTCATCACGAAGGACGAGACGACGATCGTGGAGGGCGCCGGCGAGGCCGACGCCATCGCGGGCCGCGTCAAGCAGATCCGCGCCGAGATCGAGAACACCGACAGCGACTACGACCGCGAGAAGCTCCAGGAGCGCCTCGCGAAGCTCGCCGGCGGCGTCGCCGTCATCAAGGCGGGTGCCGCGACCGAGGTGGAGCTCAAGGAGCGCAAGCACCGCATCGAGGATGCCGTGCGCAACGCCAAGGCCGCCGTCGAGGAGGGCATCGTCGCCGGTGGTGGCGTCGCCCTCATCCAGGCGGGCAAGATGGCCTTCGAGTCGAAGGAGCTCACCGACCTCGTCGGTGACGAGGCGACGGGTGCGAACATCGTCCGCCTCGCCGTCGACTCGCCGCTCAAGCAGATCGCGCTCAACGCCGGCATGGAGGCGGGTGTCGTTGCCGAGAAGGTGCGCAACCTTCCCATCGGGCACGGCCTCAACGCCGCGACCGGCGAGTACGGCGACATGCTCGCCGCCGGCATCGCCGACCCGGTGAAGGTGACGCGCTCGGCGCTGCTCAACGCCGCGTCGATCGCCGGGCTGTTCCTCACGACGGAGGCCGTCGTGGCAGACAAGCCGGAGAAGAACCCGCAGCCGATGGGCGACCCTTCGGGGGGCATGGACTTCTAGTCCAGCCAGCTCACTGCACCGACAACGGGGCGGCATCCCTCACGGGATGCCGCCCCGTTTCGTGTGTGCGGCAGGCGGCACTGCTCAGGCGGCGTCGCGCGCCTCGGCGAGACCGACGAAGAGCTGGGTGTTGAAGTCGTACGCGACCATGACCTCGTCGATCACGCGCTCGCGCTCGTCGTCGTTCCACGCGACGGTATCGAGCTGATGCCGGTAGGTGTCCTTGAAGGCGCCCGGGTCGGCAATCTGGTCGAAGAGGTAGAAGCCGATGCCGTTGGTCTCGAATCCGAAGCGCCGCGCCATGACCTTTGCGATGTACTGGCCGCCGGAGAGGTCGCCGAGGTAGCGCGTGTAGTGGTGGGCGACATAGCCCGCGGGCCAGGTGGCGGCGACCTCGAGGATGCGCGCCGCGTATCGGCGCGTGATCTCGAGCGGCGCGATGCGCGCGCGCCAGTCGCCGCCGTGAAGGAACGCCAGGTCGTTCTCGAGCGCGGGCAGGCGCGTGAGTGCGGGGGAGAGGAAGGGTGCGACGTCGGGGTTCTCGCGCATCGCCGGCTGCACGCTCTCCAGGGCCTCGTAGATGACGTAGTGCTGCTCGACGAGGGCGACGTAGTCCTCCCGGGAGCCCGCCCCCGCCATGAGGTCGCTCATGAACGTGGCGCTCTCACTGCTGCTGTGCCCACGAGCGGTGCGCTCACGCACGAGGCGCGAGAAGGGGATGACGTCAGGCTCGGGTGCGGTCACGGTGATCTCCAGGCTAGGTAAGGCGCACCTAACCTATCGCTCACCCGAGCGAGGCGCCAGAGGTCGAGCGGCCAGAGTCTGAGATACCGAGGGTCCGGGCGCTCGCGACGCTAGTCGTGGGCACGAGGCTCGATCCCGAGCGCCGCGCACGCGCGATCGTAGAGCACGACGATCTCCCGTCGAATCTGCGGCCGAGCGCTGATGGGTGCCGTCCACTCCACCCGCAGAGGGTGCTCCGCCCCCTGGCTCGCGTCTGTCTCGTACACCCACTCTCCCGCCTCGCCGTCGACGCCGACCATGCGCGCACGCACGGCAGCGCGATCACCGAACGCTCGGGCGATGAGCAGGTTGTCGTCGGCGTGATCCCCGTTCATGTGGGTGAGCACGCCCGCGACGATGGCGGGGTCGAAACTGGTCACACCCACCAGACTAGGGCGCGGAGCATCGGTCAGCGCAGGAAGAGCCGGGCGTTCTGATGCTCTATCTCGGCGTAGTGCTGCCCCGCGTGCGCGAGCGCCTCGGTCAGGGCGCCGAGTGACTGCTCGACCCGCTGCTGCGTCGCGCTCCAGTCAGCGACGAGCGATTGGAAGGCGCTCGCGGCGGAGCCCGTCCACGATCCCTGCAGCGACACGAGCTGGTTCTGCAGCGCGGCGACCTCTACCTGGATGCGCCCGATCGACCCGCGGGCTGCGCCCGTTGCCGAGATCACCGCATCGCTGTCCACCTGATATCGCGTCATGACGTCCTCCTGTCCCGCAAGGGCGAGCCCCCCGCTGCACAGCAGAGTAGGAGCGCGCGTCAGGAGCCGGATGCCGCGTCGGCCCCCTGCTCACCTGCGGGTGTCTCGTCGCTCTTGGGGAGGAGCGGCAGGGTGACTCGGAAGGTCGCGCCGCCGCCCGGGGTGTCGACAACGTCGATGCGGCCATGGTGGTGATCGACGATGGAGGCAGCGATCGCGAGACCGAGACCAGAGCCGCCTGTGTCTCGGGCCCGCGAGGAGTCGGCGCGGAAGAAGCGCTGGAAGATCTTCTCCTTCAACTGCGGCGGGATGCCCTCGCCATGGTCGACGACCGCGATCGTGCCGAGTCCCAAGAGAGGGTCCGCCCCTACCGCGATCTCGAGCGGAGACCCCTCGGGCGTGAACCGCACCGCGTTGCCGATGAGGTTGGTGATCACTTGGCGCAACTTGTTCTCCTCGCCGAGCACCACGGCGGGCGCGGGAGGTGAGGAGGCCTCGGGGGCCTCGGGCTCGGTCACCACCGAGCGGCCTCGGCGGCGACGCAGTCGCGCGAGAGCCGAGCCGGCCAGCGCGATCGCGCCGGTTGGGGCTGGGGCGCTCGGCGACTCGGCGGGGTCGGCGTGAGCGGTGCGGCTCGCAGCCTCGGGGGCGTCGGCCGGGGCATCCTTCTCGATCGCCTCGCCCTCGGGTGCGTACTCGTCGAGGACGACCGTCACCTCGCGGTCCGGTGCGCCCGCCATGGCGTCGAGGGCCGCATCGCGAGCGAGGTCGGCCAGGTCGACGGGCGCCAGCTCGAGAGGGCGCGACTCGTCGAGCCGCGCGAGCTCGAGCAGGTCGGCCACGAGGGCGCCCATGCGCACGGCCTCCTTCTCGATGCGCTCCATCGCCTGAGCGACATCCTCGGGCTTCTGCAGGGCTCCCATGCGGTACAGCTCGGCGTAGCCCCGCACCGAGACAAGCGGAGTGCGCAACTCGTGGCTGGCATCGCCGACGAAGCGTCGCATCTGGCTGATCGTCGCGGCGCGGTCGGCGAACGCCCGGTCGATGCGCGAGAGCATCGTGTTGAGAGAGCGGTTGAGTCGGCCGACCTCGGTGTTGGGGGTCGCTCCGCCCAGTCGCTGGCTGAAGTCGCCTCCCGCGAACCGCGCGGCCGTCGCCTCCACGTCGCGCAACGGTCGGAACGTGGAGGTCACGAGCAGGCGCGTCAGGGCAGCGCTGAGGATGACGACGACGAGACCGAAGCCCAGGAAGATCGAGGCGAACGACCCGATCACGCCGTTCGTGTCGGCCAGGTCGGCGCCGATCACGAGGGTCGCGGCGTGCGTCGTCTCCGACTCGCTGTCGACGACGGCGAGAGGGAAGGTCGCCACGCGCCACTGGGTCGTGCGGTCCTGGCTCGCGACGGTGATGCCGCCCTCGACGCGCTCGAGGTACTCGGCGGTCAGTCGCGAGACGTCGGGTGCGCGATCCCGGCTCGCGGAGCCCACGTTGTCGTCGATGATGACGCCGTCCCCGGCGACGGCGCCGAAGTAGAACTGGCTGGAGAAGACAGACGGAGTCAGCTCGTCGAAGGAGGCGAAGTCTTCGAGGCTGAAGGTCGCGGGCGACTGCGGCACCTGCTCTTCGGCGACCTGCAGCAGCTGCCGGTCGACTTCGTCGACGAGCGTGCGCTGCAGCACCGTGAGGGTGCCCATGCCGACGACGAGCAGACCTACGGTGACGACGAGGACGGTCACGCCGGTGATCTTGGAGCGGAGGGAGATGCCCTCCCACCACTGCGTCAGCTGCTCATGCATCGGGAGCCAAGGCTAGACCTTGGCCGCCTTGAGCATGTAGCCGAACCCCCGCTTAGTCTGGATGAGCGGCTCATCGGTGTGCTGGTCGAGCTTGCGGCGCAGGTACGAGATGTAGCTCTCGACGATGCCAGCGTCGCCGTTGAAGTCGTACTCCCACACGTGGTCGAGAATCTGCGCCTTCGAGAGCACACGGTTGGGGTTGAGCATGAGGTAGCGCAAGAGCTTGAACTCGGTGGGGCTCAACTCGATGACGGCGTCGCCGACCGTGACCTCGTGCGTGTCCTGGTCCATGATGAGCTCGCCCGTGCGGATGACGGCGTCGTCCTCCTCCTGCATGGTGCGGCGCAGGATCGCCTTGATGCGTGCGACGATCTCGTCGAGGCTGAACGGCTTGGTGACGTAGTCGTCGCCGCCGACCGTCAGACCCATGATCTTGTCGTCGGTGTCGTCCTTCGCGGTGAGGAAGAGGATGGGGCTTGTGTAGCCGCTCGACCGCAGGCGCTTGGTGACGCCGAACCCGTTGATGTCGGGCAGCATCACGTCGAGGATGATGAGGTCGGGCTCCTCTTCGAGCACGGCGGAGATCGCCTGCGCCCCGTTGCTCACGGCGCGCACGGCGAAGCCGGCGAACCGCAGGCTCGTCGTCAGGAGGTCGCGGATGTTCGGCTCGTCATCGACGATGAGAATCTTGGGTCCGTCAGGCATGGGGCCATTCTCTGCGCGTTTGTTGTGGGTTTCCTGAATGCCCGAAGGGCGCCGTCGGTCTCGCCCGCTCCCATCGATTCCTCAACATTGTCGGATGCTCGGCCTAGGGTTCCCGTATGAACATTGTGCTCATCCCCGGCTTCTGGCTCGACGGCGCTTCGTGGTCGGGCGTGACGCCTCCTCTCGCGAGGGCCGGCCACACCGTCCACACTCCCACCATGCCCGGCAAGCGGCAGGGTGACCGAGCTCTGTCGGGCATCGGGCTCCACGATCACGTCGATGCCGTGCTGGAGATCGTGGACGCGGTCGCGTCCCCCGTCGTGCTCGTCGGGCACTCTGGCGGGGGCAGCATCGCCTGGGCGGCGGCTGATGCGCGCCCGGCGGATATCGCGAGGGTCATCTTCGTCGACGCTCTGCCGTTCCCCGACGGCAGCGCCATCAACGACGAGCTCCCCGTCGAGGGCGACCGCATTCCGCTCCCCGAGTGGGGCTTCTTCGAGGCGGAGGACCTCCTCGATCTCGATGACACCCTGCGCGAGCGATTCCGCACGATCGCGCTTCCGGAACCTGCCGCGGTCGCCACCGATCCTCCGACGCTCCACGACGAGGCACGATTCGCGGTTCCGGTGACGGTCATCGCGTGCGAGTTCCCCGAGGCGATGCTGCGTGATGCGATCTCGGCCGGCGCGCCCTGGACGAGCGAGCTGGCTCAGCTCGAGCAGCTGGAGATCATCGAGCTGCCCACCGGCCACTGGCCGCAGTTCACGAAGCCCGCCGAGCTGGCGCAGAGCATCCTCGCCGCCGTCGATCGCGGCTGACACGCCGCGCTGACCTGTTCGGGGGCGTGCCGTCGCGAGCGCCCGGGCCTAGGATCGTTGCGTGAAGAAGTTTCGTTCCATCGCCCTGGTTGTCGCGCTCGCCCTCGGTAGCGGTGCGCTGCTCGCCGCTCCGGCCCACGCGGCGCCCCAGACGCTCTTCGGCACCACCGTCGACACGGTTGCCCAGCCCTCGGGCGAGAGCGTGCTCGGCGACACCGCCCATGTGCTCTCGATCGGCAGTTCAGTTGACTCGACACTCGGCGCGGCGAGAGGGCTCGATGTGGTCGTCACCCTCCGGGAGAACGGCACCGACCTCGTGACCTGCACGATCCCGGCGGGCAGTCTCTCGTGCAGTCTGTTCACAGGCGACCTGCTCGCGCCGGGTACGCACGCGGTCAGCCTCGTCGCCAGTTCGTCAGGGCGTGATGTCGTGATCGCGTACTTCCCGTTCGACGTACCCGAGGTCCCCGTCGAGGCGGAGTTCGCGGCGACCGGCGCGGTCGGGGAGGGCGCACTCGCCCTCGGCTCGCTCGCACTCCTCGGCGGCGGCCTTCTTCTGGTCGCCGCGGCTCATCGTCGCCGCAGCGCTCGAGCCGCCTAGCGCGAGCGACTCACGCAGCAGCAGCGGCGATCGCGCTCGCGTCGAGGATCTCGTAGCTGTACCCCTGCTCGGCGAGGAAGCGCTGACGGTTCTGGGCGAAGTCCTGGTCGACGGTGTCGCGCGCGACGAGAGTGTAGAAGCTCGCGGGGATTCCGCTCTGCTTCGGCCGCAGCAGGCGCCCGAGACGCTGCGCCTCCTCCTGGCGGGAGCCGAACGAACCCGACACCTGGATCGCGACCGTGGCCTCGGGGAGGTCAACCGAGAAGTTGGCGACCTTGGAGACGACGAGCACCGGAGTGCGGCCATCCCGGAACTCCTGGTACAGCCGCTCGCGCTCTGCGACGGACGTGGACCCCGTCAGCTGCGGCACGTCCAAAGCATCGGCGAGCTCCTCGATCTGGTCGAGATACTGACCGATGATGAGGATGCGCTCGCCCGAGTGCTGCGCCACGAGACGCTTCACGATGTCGAGCTTGGCGGGTGCGGTCGCCGCGAGCCGGTAGCGCTGGTCGTCGGCGCTCGCCGCATACTCGAGGCGCTCGCTCGCCGGCAGGTCGACGCGCACCTCGAAGCAGCTCGCTGGTGAGATGAAGCCCTGCGCCTCGATCTCCTTCCACGGGGCGTCGAAGCGCTTCGGGCCGATGAGACTGAAGACGTCGCCCTCGCGGCCGTCCTCTCGCACGAGCGTCGCCGTGAGGCCCAAGCGGCGACGGGCCTGCAGCTCGGCCGTGAGCTTGAAGACCGGCGCGGGCAGCAGGTGCACCTCGTCGTAGACGATGAGACCCCAGTCGAGGGCGTCGAGCAGGGCGAGGTGCGCGTACTCGCCTTTCCGCTTGGCGGTGAGGATCTGGTAGGTCGCGATCGTGACCGGCTTGACCTCCTTCACCTGGCCGGAGTACTCGCCGATCTCCTCCTCGGTGAGGCTCGTGCGCGCCAGCAGCTCGGCACGCCACTGCCGCGCCGAGACCGTGTTGGTGACGAGGATGAGGGTCGTCGTGCCCGCCTGCGCCATCGCGCCAGCGCCGACGAGTGTCTTGCCGGCACCGCAGGGCAGCACGACGACGCCGGAGCCGCCCACGAAGAACTGGTCGATCGCGTGCTGCTGGTAGGGCCGCAGCCCCCAGTCAGCGAGGTCGAGGTCGATGTCGTGAGGAGTGCCAGGAGTGTAGCCGGCGAGATCCTCGGCCGGCCACCCGATCTTGACGAGCTCCTGCTTCACCTGCCCACGAGCCCACGCCGCGAGCTCGTAGCTGTGCTGGTCGATGCGGCGCGCGAGCAGCGGGGCGA
Organism: Chryseoglobus sp. 28M-23; assembly: GCF_014789785.1. Lineage (NCBI taxonomy): Bacteria > Bacillati > Actinomycetota > Actinomycetes > Micrococcales > Microbacteriaceae > Microcella > Chryseoglobus sp. 28M-23. The sequence continues at coordinate 357,419 of NZ_CP061846.1, forward strand.
CCTTGCGGTTGGAGGCGATCTCGGTGAGCACGGCCGTGTCGGTCGAGCGCAGCACGAGCATCCCGTCGTCATCCCGCTCGATGACGAGCCGCCCGTAGCGGCCCACCGTCTCGGTGATGTCGGTCGCGACCGACTGCGGCACCGGAAACTTCGAGTAGCGGTCGAGCACGGCGAGCATCTCGGCGGCCTCGTGACCGGCCGCCCGAGCGTTCCACAGCCCCAGCCGCGTGATGCGGTAGGTGTGCACGTGCTCGGGTGCGCGCTCGAGCTCGGCGAACACGGCGAGGGCGTGGCGGGCCTCCTCCGCCTGGCCGTTGGCGACCTCCAGCAGCACGGTGCGGTCGCTCTGAACGATGAGGGGGCCGTCAGGATTCATAACGGGCCAGTCTAGAGCGCGCGGCTGAGAGCGCCGGTACGGGATGCGCGGCGCACGGTGCGCGTGGGCCGCTACTCGAGCGGCTCGAGGCCCGTGATGCTCGCGATCGGCAGGGTGCGCTCGACGTCGGCGTCGCGGTCCCGCCCGCGAACGCGTCCCGCCGCGATGCCGGTCGGCTCGAGGTCGAAGGAGCGCTCGCTGCCGTCGGGCAGCCGCACGGTCGCGCGCACCGCGAGCTTGCCGCGCACGGCGAGCTCCCACTGGCGCCCCACCCACGCGTCATCCCCGTCGGTGCCGACGGTCGAGCCGCTGCGGATGCGCGCCACGGCGTCAGCGACAGGATCGGTGACGCTCACGGGCGCAACCGGCCGGGTGCGACCCGGGCGCTCCGGAGCGGGAAATCCGTCGGCGGGCGCTGCGGGGTACCGCGCGTCGATGAGGGTCCACAACACGACGGCGGGCTCGAAGCGGCTCACCGCTCGACCCGGGCTCGACAGCTGCAGCCCGAGCGGAGCAGTGGCGGCGTCGACGAGCAGCGAGTCCAGCAGCAGACGATCCTCGCTCGTGACGAGTGCGCGGGCACCGCCGCGCTCGCCGTCGTCGGCGGGCGCCACCCGCACGCTGCCGTAGCGCGCGGCGGTCTCGCGGATCAGGTACTCGACCGGTTGCGGAACACCGGTGAGCGACAGCTGCTCGAGGAACGCCAGCAGCTCCTCCGCCGACTCGCCGAGAGCCACGGCCCGCGTGACGCTGTCGGCGGTGACCCGGTAGCGGCCGGCCAGCCCCGCGCTCTCCACGTCGGCGAGGCGACGCAGTCGCTCGTCGAGGTGGGCCGCGAGCGGGCCGGGGGAGACCACGGTGAGGTCGTGCTGCAGGTACACCTGGTCGACATCCGGGGGCACGAGCGGCGCGAGCACGGCGCTCGCCGCGGCTGCGCCCCGGCTCAGGAGCGCGGCACCCATCGTGCTCGCGCGGCCGTCGGCGGTCACCCCGAGGCGCTCGCCCTGCGCGCCGCGGCGCGCCATCCTCGTATCGAGTGCGTCACCGCCCGCGGGGTACAGCCAGTGCACGAAGTCGGTGAGCGCTGCTCCCCAGCGTGCGAGCGGGCGTGAGGCGAGCAGCTCGACGAGTTCGACGGGCAGCAGCGCCACCCAGGCCTCGGCGACCTGCTGCCAGCGGTCGGCGAGGGGTGCGCGCCGCCACTCGTCGGAGCGAGTGGTCGCCCGAGTGAAGCCGTCGTCGTCCTCCACGAGGTCGGCGAGCGACGCGAGATCGAGGATGAGGGGCAGCTCGTCGAGCTCGACTCCCGCGACCTCGGCGAGCCGCTTGGCGTCGGGCAGCGAGAGCCCGCCGCGGGCGAGGAGTCGCCCTGGCGCCTCCGCGAGGGCGAGAACGATCTCGGTGAGCTGCGTCGTCGTCGTGAAAGCGCGCTCGGCTGCGCCGCGATCGACGGACGCGCGGTCGGCGTCGTCCACCGCATCGAGAGAGACCGGCGGATGCTCGGAGGTCAGCGCCTCGGAGCCGGGAAGGCCGCGCTGCGGCCACTGCGCGAGCTCGGCGACCACCGTCGGCCAGACCGTGACAGTGTCGTCGACGAGGTCGATGAGCACAGCATCCAGCGCCGCATGGAGGTCGCTGCGCACCTGGTCGACCGGGCGGTCCAGCCGCCGCGCCACGTCGGCGACCGGCATCGACTCCGCCTCGCCCGCGGTCACGAGCGCGGCGAGCGTCGGCCTGGTCTGGCGCGCGAGAGCGATGCCGATCGCCGCAGGGTCGAGCAGCGCCTCGGCGAGGTCGAAGATGTCGCGCAGCGACGTCGGGGAGATCGAGCGCTCACGGATGATGCGCGTCACGCTCGCGTCATCGAGGTCGCGCAGTCGCGCGGCGAGCGCGAGGGAGGCTGAGCTAGTTGCCGGCATCCTTGGCAGCTCGCCCCCGGCGCACAGCACTGACGACGAGCAGCACGATGATGAGGACGAAGCCGATCGGCAGGCCGACGAGCGGCATCATCGTCACGAGAGGCCAGATGCCCTCGGCGAAGTCGCCCCGTTCGAGACCCGCCGCAGTGCCGGCGATGAGGGCGACGAAGCTCGCGAGGCTCAGCAGGATGACGCCTGCGACCATGTAGGCGAGCACGCGCTCGACGCGGTTGCTCATCACGAACGATTCTTCTGGCACCCGTCCAGGGTAGTGCCGCATGCTGAAAGGCTCGTACCCCGTTTCCTGGGGCCATCCTGCGGCGGTATCCTCGGGGTTCGAGCACTGCGCTCGACACGACAGCGAACGCGAGGGGACACAACGCTCATGCCCACCGGCAAGGTCAAGTTCTACGACCAGGAGAAAGGGTTCGGCTTCATCGCGTCCGACGACGGCGACGAGGTCTTCCTGCACGCCTCCGCCCTGCCCGAGGGGGCGGTCATCAAGGCCGGCACCCGGCTCGAGTTCGGCGTCGCCGACGGCAAGCGGGGCGCACAGGCGCTGTCGGTGCGCGTGCTGGAGAGCCGGCCGACGCTGAGCACCCTCAACCGCAAGTCGGCCGACGACATGGCCGTCATCATCGAAGACCTCGTCGGCCTGCTCGACGGCATCGGTGCCAACCTCAAGCGAGGCCGCTACCCCGACGCCGCCCACGGTCGCAAGATCGCCACCGTACTGCGCAAGGTCGCGGACGATCTCGATGCCTAGAGGCGCCCGCGGCACGACCACGACCACGACTGCGGCAGCGCCCGTCGTCGAGGCGAGCGTTCTCGAGCCGATCGCCCGCGCGGCGCTCGAGGAGATCACCCCGGCGACGACGATCGGAGCCCTGCGCGACGTGACCGTGGCCGACGATGTCGCGACGGTGCGCTTCGCCACGCGGCAGGGCGGCTACCTCGGCTGGTTCTGGACGGTCTCGCTCGCGGTCAACCCCGGGCTCGAGCCGAGCGTGCTCGAGACCGAGCTCATGCCCGGTGAGGGCGCGCTCACGGCTCCCGACTGGGTGCCGTGGTCGGACAGGCTCGAGGACTACCTCGCGCAGCAGGCAGCTGACGCCGAGTCGGAGGGTGACGACGACGACTCCGACGACGACCACGATCACGACGAGCACGACCTGCACGGCGATGACGGGGACGACGTCTTCGACGGTGTCGACATCGACGCGCACGACGACACGGTCGGCGACGGCGACTAGCTCGTTCGGACCCCGGCGCCTCTAGCTGTGCCGCCGCACTCTGTCACGCCGGTCGCGACGAGTCACGCCGAACGTTCGGCCCAGGTCGTCACAAACGGCCTGAGTTGATCGCTCGGCGCTCCTCCCCAGGGACGCCGCACGGGCGCGACTACGCCGTTCACGGCAGCGTTGCGCCTCCTATCGACGGGTGAGGAACAGTGCTCGCATGCTCACCCCGGTCGACCACAGTGCTCTCGTCTACCCGCAGCGCGAACTCGATCTCGGCATCCGGCGGCAGGTCTATCGTGGCGCGCGCAACGGTGAGTTTCTCAAGCTCGCGCCGGGCGTCTACGTGCGGCGCGACACCTGGAACGAGCTGGGCGTCGATGAGCGCTACCGCTTGAGAGTTCGCGCGGCATGGGAGCGGGCTGTCCCATCCGACGTGCTGAGTCACTGGTCAGCAGCAGCACTATGGCAGCTGCCCATCCTCGGTCGGTGGCCGAAGGACGTCCACGTCGTCGGCAGTGCGACGTCGAACAGTCGCTCGACCTCGGTCTTGCGCAGGCACACGGACTCCTGGGCGGCAGACCCTGTGGACATCGACGGAATGCTTCTCACCGCCCTTGGCCGAACCGTAGTGGACATGGCGCGAGTCGCGAGGTTCCCAGTCGCTGTCGCGATGGGTGACGCCGCTCTGTGGCGTGCCGCGCATCCGCGGGACGCGGAGGGACTCGCGGGTGTATCACTCGAGGAGCTTGAGGAGCTGTGGTCGCTACTCAACCACGGGCGAGGTTTCGCGCGAGCGCGACGCGTGCTCGACTTCATCGACGGGCGCGCGAACCGGCCGGGGGAGTCTCTGAGCCGCGTCACGATGCACGCTCTCGGTGTTCCGACTCCCGAGCTGCAGCACACGGTCTTCGGGCCGACTGGGCGACGCTACGAGCTCGACTTCTACTGGCCCGAGTTCAACGTCGGTGCCGAGTTCGACGGGCGGGCGAAGTACACCGATCCGCGCTACCTCACCGGGCGCACCCCCGATCAGGCCGTGTATGAGGAAAAGCTGCGCGAGGACGAGATCCGGCCGCAGCTGCACGGCTACGGCCGTTGGGACTGGAACGTGGCGGGTTCGGAGGTCGCACTCGCTCGACGCTTGCGTCGCATCGGCGTGCGATGGTGAGCCGCACGAATCAGTCGGCACCGAGGTCGGTGGGGTGTCACGCGTGCGATCGATGCTCGGCGAATGACTGGGTCACGCCCTTCGTGACAACTGCAATCGAACGTTTGGCGTGCTTTGTCACGAACGGCGTGACGGAGCGGCGCGGGATGGGCGCGGCGCGTGCGAGTCAGCGGCGGCCGCGGCGCGAGACGAGCAGCCCGGCGAGACCGAGCACGAGGCCGAGCGCGATGGTCGCGAGCGTCTGAACCGGGTCGAAGGCGATCGGGGTGGCGAGCATCCCGAGCGCGATGACGAGCGCGACGAGCCAGAGGCCGAGGCCGACCTGGAAGGCGAGCACGTCGTTGGTGCGCAGCGGCTCGGGCTGCGGCCGGCGCTTCTCGTGCGGAACCCAGAGCCTCATGGCGCTCAGTCTGCCAGGGCGTCGATCACGTAGTCGATGCAGCGCGTGAGCTGGCGCACATCGTCGGGCTCGATGGCGACGAAGGTCGCGACACGCAACTGGTTGCGGCCGAGCTTGCGGTACGGCTCCGTGTCGACGACGCCGTTCGCGCGCAAGGTCTTCGCGACGGCGGCGGCGTCGACGGAGTCGTCGAGGTCGATCGTCACGACGACGGGGGAGCGGTGCGCGGGGTCGGCCACGAAGGGGGTCGCGAGCGGGTGCGCCTCGGCCCAGTCATAGAGGATGCCCGAGCTCTCGGCCGTGCGCGCTCCGGCCCACGCGAGCCCGCCAGAGGAGTTCATCCACTGCAGCTGGCTGTCGAGCATGACGAGCGTGCCGATCGCGGGGGTGTTCAGCGTCTGGTCGAGCCGCGAGTTGTCGATGGCGGCGGTGAGGGAGAGGAACGGCGGGATGAAGCGGTCGCTCGCGTCGAGGCGCTGCGCCCGTTCGATCGCGGCGGGGCTCAGGAGGGCGATCCACAGCCCGCCGTCGCCGGCGAAGTTCTTCTGCGGGGCGAAGTAGTAGGCGTCGGTCTCGCTCACGTCGATGTCGATGCCGCCCGCCGCACTCGTCGCATCGACGACGGTCAGCGCTTCGGGGGCGGAGCCGATGCGCGTGACGGGCGCGCTCACACCCGTGGAGGTCTCGTTGTGCGGGTAGGCGTACACGTCGACGCCGTCGACCGTCTCGAGCGTGCCGCGGCTGCCGGGGTCGCTCGAGACGACGTGGGGGGCGTCGAGCCACGGGGCGCGGGCGGAGGCGACGAACTTGGCCCCGAACTCGCCGAAGGCGAGGTGCGCGCTGCGGCGCTCGATGAGGCCGGCCGCGGCGACGTCCCAGAACGCGGTGGAGCCGCCGTTGCCGAGCACGACCTCGTACCCGTCGGGGAGGCGGAAGAGCTCGGCGAGGCTGGCGCGCACGCTGCCGACGAGGTTCTTGACGGGGGCCTGGCGGTGCGAGGTGCCGAGCAGCTCACCGGCGGCGGCGAGGGCGGCGACCTGCTCGGGGCGCACCTTCGAGGGTCCGCAGCCGAAGCGTCCGTCGGCGGGAAGAAGGTCGGTGGGGATGCGCACGTCGGCCATGGTTCGAGTCTACTGAGCGGCTGCGGGGGCGCGGTGCGGGGCATCCCGTGATGGCACCCCAGCGATGCTGAAGGCGGCGGGCGGTCGCCGATGCCGAACGCTCATGCCGAACGATTAGGCTGGGCGAACGATCGCGTGCGTGTAAGGAGACAGGCCCATGACCGACCTCGTCGACACGACGGAGATGTACCTGCGCACGATCCTCGATCTGGAGGAGGAGAACATCGTTCCCCTCCGGGCGCGCATCTCTGAGCGCCTCGGGCACTCGGGCCCCACGGTGTCGCAGACGATCGCGCGCATGGAGCGCGACGGTCTCGTGCGGGTCGAGGGCGACCGCCATCTGGAGCTCACGCCGGAGGGTCGCCACAAGGCGGTGTCGGTCATGCGCAAGCACCGGCTCGCCGAGCGTCTGCTCGCCGACGTGATCGGACTCGACTGGGCGTACGTGCACGATGAGGCCTGCCGGTGGGAGCACGTCATGAGCGAGCAGGTGGAGCGCCGGTTGATGACGCTGCTGGACGGGCCGACCGAGTCGCCGTACGGCAACCCGATTCCGGGCATGGAGGAGCTGGGGGGCGCGCCGGCCGTCGACTTCCTCGACGGTGTCATCTCGCTCACCCACGCGACGGCGGCGGGGATGCGGCAGTGCACGATCCGGCGCCTGTCCGAGCCCGTCCAATTCGATCCCGACCTCCTGCACCAGCTGTTCGAGGCGGGGGTCGTGCCGGGCGCGCGGGCCAGGATTCGGTCCGAGCCGAACGGCTATATCGCCGTGGACGTCGACGGTCGCGCCGAGGGCATCGAGCTTCCGGCGGAGGTCGCGCAGCACATCTACGTCGACGAGTGAGCTTTCGCCACTACATGTAGTGACGCGCGTCGTTTTGTGACCTTCCCGTTACCTCGCGTACACTCGCCCAGTCGCGCATCTGACATCCAGGGTCGCGCGGCAGGAGGTTGATCTGTGACTACCCATGCCCGCCGCTCTGTGAAGAGCACCCTGACGAACGTCGCCGCTCTCGCACTGGCGACAGCTTTCGTCGCCACCTTCGCTCTCCCCGGCACGTCCCTGCAGGGGCCCGCCTACGCGGAGAGCTCGGCGAGCGCGGAGGCGATGGCCGAGCTGCGTGCGTCGGAGTCGCAGACGGTCTCGATCAGCGCGACCGCAGAGGTGGCGCAAGACCTCTCTCGCGACGAGTTCGACGCGACGAGCGTTGCCGAATTGCGGCGCGCGCAGCTCGCGGCAGCCGCCCCGAAGTGGAGCGGCCCGACGGTCGGCGACTTCCTCGCCAACCCGCCGTACCCGAACTTCAGCCTCGACCAGGTCGTGCAGGTGGGCCTGCAGTACCAGGGCGTGCCGTACCGCTGGGGCGGCAGCACGCCGGCGGGCTTCGACTGCTCGGGCTTCGTGCAGTACGTGTATGCGCAGTTCGGCATCGCGCTGCCGCACAGCGTGCGGGGTCAGGCGGCGATGGGCACGCCGATTTCGCGTGCCGATGCCCGCGCCGGTGACATCGTGATCTTCAACGACATGTCGCACAACGGCATCTACATGGGCGGCGGTCAGATTCTGGACGCGCCGTACGCGGGCAAGAGTGTCACCGTGCGCCCGCTGTGGACGGACGCCTACTACATCGTGCGCCTCGGCATCTAGCGCCTCTGCTTCTGGGGCCTGGGCTTCTGGGGCCTGGACTTCTGACGCCTGGGGCGGCACGCGCGCGGGTGAACGCCGTGTGAACCGGCGCGCCTCACAGCGCGCGCACGCGGCTTCTCGGTTAGCCTGATGTTCTTGGTGCCGCACGGGGCACTGGAGGAGAGGCCATGAGTGAGCGACGGGACATCCAAACCGTGGATGCGCGCGCCGTTTTTCGCATAGCCGTCAGCGTTCGCTGGATCGCGCCCTGTCGCGGTTCTGCGGGATCGAGCACTGCCGTCTGACGGCAGTGCTTTTTTTGTGCCCGAACGGGCCGCGTTGACCCTCGCACCGTGATGCGCCGGGAACCGATGGAACGCCCGCAGGCCATGCGGGCCCGTTCGACAGGAGCCTGTCAATGCGCACACTCGTCCTCAATGCGGGGTTCGAGCCACTCGCCGTGGTGTCGTTTCGCCGAGCACTCGTGCTGGTCATGAACGACAAGGCGACGGTGCTCGCCTCGGATGGTGAGCACCCGGTCTTCGGCATTCACGACGCGTGGGATCGCCCGAGCGTCATCGTGCTGCGCCGCTACGTGCGCATTCCCCATGCGCGCCGCGTGCCGCTCACCCGCCGCGGAGTCCTGCGCCGTGACGGCAACCGCTGCGCATACTGCGATGCGCACGCGACGACGATCGACCACGTGCTGCCTCGCTCGCGGGGCGGCGCCGACACATGGGAGAACCTCGTGGCGTGCTGCCTCAAGTGCAACAACATCAAGGGCGACCGCACGCCGGCCGAGATGCGCTGGGAGCTGCTGTTCACCCCGAAGGCCCCGCACGGCACGTCGTGGCTCGTGCGCGGCATCGAACGCCCGCAGCCCGCGTGGGACGAGTACTTGGCGCCTGCCGCGTAGGGCACGTGTCGCGCCTGGCTGCGCGGGTCTGCTTCGCCACGAGGTTGCCGAGGGCAGCGGGGGCGCGTTCGGGCTGTGTGCCTCGCGGGGCATGTGCCGCAGGAGGCACATAGCCCGTCAGCGCGCACCGAGCATGCCGCGCAGGGTCGAGAACTGGCGAGCGACGAAGTCGCGGGAGACCGCCGCGGCCGGCTCGGACCTGTCGAAGCCGTGGTAAGCGCCCGGGATCACGTGCAGCTCGCACGGCACGCCCGCTTCATTGAGGCGACGAGCGAACTTGAGGTCTTCGTCGTGGAAGAGGTCGAGCGTGCCGACTCCGATCCAGGTGGGCGGCAGTCCCGCGAGCGTGTTGGGGCCCTGGTCGGCACGGCGCGCGGGCACGGCGAGCTCGAGGGTCGTGGAATCGAGCGGCGTCGCGGCGGGGCCGGCCGCACCCGCGCCGAGGTACATGCCCCACCCCAGGCGATTGCTGCGCGCGTTCCACAGGCGCAGGCTGCGCGGGTCGGGGCCGCTGCCTGCGGGCGTGCGGTCATCCAGCATCGGATATGCGAGTACTTGACCGGCGAGTGTGACCTCGCCGCGGTCGCGGGCGAGCAGGGCGAGGGATGCGGCGAGCCCGCCTCCGGCGCTCTCGCCGATCACGGCGATGCGCTGGGGGTCGACATCGGGCTGTGCGGCGAGCCACCGGAGTGCGGCGTAGCAATCCTCGAGCGGGGTCGGGTAGGGGTGCTCGGGCGGCATGCGGTAGTCGACGCTGGCGACGACCGCTCCGAGTTCGTCAGCGAGATGCCGGCAGAGTGCGTCCCCCTGCACGGCCGAGCCGATGATGAGGCCTCCGCCGTGGAGGTGGAGGATCGCGGGGCCGCGAGTGCGAGCATCCGTCGCCGCTGGCCGGTGCACGCGCACCGTGACGCCATCAGCGAGGTCGACGAGCTCGCCGTGCTTCGGCGCTCGTCCGCGTCCGATGCGGGTCAGCGCGCGCAGCAGTCGACGGTTGCCCCGCGTGGCCGAGGTGCGCGGCAAGCGCCGTGCGCGAGTGAGGTCGGGGTGGAAGGCGGGGAAGTCGTCGTTGACCATGCACCGACTCTAGATCTGCGCGCGACCGTGCACATCGATACCCTGCCGTCATGTCGGTGAGCCGCTTCGAGAGCCCGTTGACGGGTGGGCACCCGAACTCGCTCGGCAACACCGTGAGCGTCGTTGACGAGGTGCTCGCGGATCGCGCGCTGCTCGCCGAACTCGTGGCCTGCTACCGCAGCGACGACGCGGTCGTGCGGCTGCGCGTGTCGAGCGCGGTCAAGCGTGTCGCGCAGCAGCGGCCCGAATGGGTGGCCGCCCACCTCGACGACTTGCTCGGCTGGGTCGCCGAGATTGACCAGGCCTCCACCAAGTGGACGCTCTCGACGCTCTTCGTGCTGCTCGAGGAGCACATGACCCCGCGGCAGCGCGATGCGGCCATCGCCCTCATGAAGGCGAACCTGCACTACGACGACTGGATCGTGCAGAACACCACCGCGGAGTCACTCGCGCACTTCGCGCGGCAGCGCCCAGCACTGGCGGCCTGGCTCGTACCCGAGCTGCGCACGCTGGCGACGAGCCGCCACAAGTCGGTGCGCGGTCGTGCCCAGAAGCTGCTTCACACGCTCGGCGCTCAGCGATCCCCGCTCTAGCGACCGCCGCCTCCGCCGCCTCCGCCGCCTCCGCCGGAGAAGCCACCGCCGAACGAGCCGCCCGAGAACGAGCCGCCCCCGCTGCCCGACCACGACGAGCTCGAGGCGGGCACGGTCGTCGTGGCGGTCATCCCGCGCACCGCTGTCGTGAACAGGGCCACTTCGAAGCCGCTGCGGCCCACGAACCAATCGGGAGTCTCGCCCGTGGCGGCGACGCGCAGCTCGAGCTCGCGCATCCACTGGTCTTCGACGCCCCAGACGACCGCCCACGGCAGTAGCTTCTCGTACAGCTTCACGAGCTCGAGGTCGTTGCCGACGTCGATTCGCTCGGCGCCCTGAGGGCTCTGCAGCATGCGCAGGCGGTCTTGCTCGGCCACGGTCAGGTAGAGCCTCATGCCCTCGAGGTGGTCGCGTGCCTCGCGACCCTTCTCGGTCAGGTGCAGGGGTCGCAGCGCGAGCGCGACGGCGGCGATGCCCGCGAAGAAGGTGCCGGGCAGCACGAGCAGCGCGAGGGGGCTCGCGTCATCGAAGATCTCCACCGAGATTGCGACGGTGATGACGGTGGTGAACCCGACGACGGCCTGCGCTGCGACCATGAGCCAGCCGAACCCCACGCCCCTCGGCCTGCGCTGGAAGCCGTCGGTGACGAGCGACGCGCGCGCCTCCGCCGCGAGCTTGTTGAGCCGCGTGGCCAACCCAGAGTCGTACGAACCGTACTCGCGCAGCTCGCCCGCGTCTCGCTTGCGGCCGAAGAGGGCGGTGAGCACGGCGCGGTCGAGCACGTCGGTGCGGTCGTCGCTGAGGTACTGCAGCGTGTACGGCGCGGCGTCCTTCTCGACCGCATAGGCGAGGATGCGCAGATTCTTGCGCACGGCCAGCCTGACGACGGCGGCCGGAATCGCTGAGGTGGAGCGCCCCAGCAGCTGCGCCGACTGGAGAATGTCGATGCCCTCGGGCTCGGTGTACTGCGGAATGATGACGCCGCGCCCTCTCGCGCCTCCGCCCGCGCGCACGCGGGACACGATCGACGCGACGAGGGCGCTGGCGCTTGCGAGGCCCAGCCCGCCCGAGACGACGTGCATCCACCAGGGGAGCGGTGGCGGAGGCGGGGGAGGCGTTGGGCGCACCGGCTCCGGGGTCAGGAACGTGCCGGCGGCGAAGCCGATCGCCACGGTGAGGGTCTCACCGGGTGCGAGGTCGGTGGAGCCTGCTGTGAAGGTCGAGCCGTCGTTGTCGATCGCGCACTGCTCGTCCTCGCCGAAGGCACCGACGTAGCACGCGGCATTACCCGTGAGTGCTTCGGCGACGTCCGGGGCGAGGGTCACCGTCGCCCTCACCTCGCCGAACGGCTGCTGCCATCCGGTGCCGTTGACGTCCCAGTAGAACTCGTCGGAGGCGGTGTCGTCGAACGATCGCACGACGTTCTGCTGCGTGTAGGAGATGACGTAGGTCTGCACGCCGCGCACGAACTCGTCGGTGCCGAGGGCGAGCTCGACGAAGCCGCCCGACGGATACGACTCGAAGAACACCGGGTCGCCGTTCGCATCCGTGACGCCGTTGATCGTCGTGTTGAGCGGCACACCGTCGTAGTCGTCGGGGATCGCGCGGATGATGCCGCGGTTCTGGTCGAAGTCGGGGAAGCGGGCGACGATCGTCTCGACGACCTCGAGGGTCGAGGTGCCGTCAGCCTCGCGGCTGAGCGTGTAGTCGGCGTCGAAGGAGTCGAACGTGAAGTCGCTCACGTCACTCTTCAGCGCAGTGGCGACCGCGGACGCCGGTGCGAAGGAGAGAGCGAAGCCGGCGGCGAGCGCGAGGGTGAGAGCGAACCGTGCGGGTGTGCGCATGCCGGCAACACTAGCGAGCGCGGGAAGAGCGGGGACTTTGTGCCCTGGTGCACCGTGGGCGCCGGGAGCAGAGTGTGGCCCGTATCCCCGTGGTCGGATGCCGAAAGTGCAGGTCATGCCATGTCAGAAGCACCGTCAGTGCAGAACTCCTCCGCCCCGCGTCGCGGCGGGTGGCTCGCCATGATCATCATCGGCAGCCTCCTCACGTCGCTCGCCGGCACGCAGCTCGTCGCGGCAGCTGCGCTCGCCACGGTGATCGCTGCGGGGTCGAGCGACGGGTTCGTCGCCGCGCCCGCAGCGCGCGTGCAGACGTCGACTTCTGCGCTCGTCACCCCGCCGATCGAGATCGAGGGCTCATTCGTGCCCGAAGTCCGACTCGCTGTGACCGCCGGCCGTGATGGTGACGCACCCGTCTTCGTCGGCATCGGACCCTCGGATGCTGTGGCCGAGTATCTCGACGGCGTCGCGATCGCCGAGCTCGACGGGGCGCGCGGGTACCCGCCGCGCATCCTGATTCGTGATCTTCCGGGCAGTGCGCCGGCCGCATCGCCGACGGAGCAGCCTTTCTGGGTGGCCTCCGAGAGTGGCCCCGGAGCCCAGACCCTCACGTGGCAGCTCGAGACCGGCGACTGGACACTCGTCGTCATGAACGCCGACGGGTCGGCGGGTATCGAGTCGACTCTGCGCTTCGGCGTCGAGGCGCCGTGGGCGTCACCCGTCGCCGCGGCCTTCGCGGTCGCCTCGGCAATCACACTGCTGCTCGGGCTGGCTCTGCTCGTAGTGGGCCTGTTCGGGTGGGGCCGCGGGCGCAGTCTGGAGACCGCGCCCATGACGGGCCCGTATCCGGTGGCGGTCACCGGGCACCTCGACCCCGCACTCTCGCGCTGGCTATGGATCGTGAAGTGGATCCTCGTGATTCCGCACTACATCGTGCTGAGCGTGCTCTGGGTCGGGTTCGTCGTGGCGACCGTGATCGCCTTCTTCGCGATCCTCTTCACGGGACGGTACCCGAGTGCGCTGTTCCCCTTCACGACGGGCGTGCTGCGGTACACCTGGCGTGTGGCGTTCTACGCCTACTCGGCGCTCGGCACCGACCGCTACCCGCCGTTCAGCCTCGAGCGCGCCGACTACCCGGCCACCTTCGAGGTCGCGTATCCGGAGCGGCTCAACAACGGCCTTGTGCTCGTCAAGGGATGGCTGCTCGCGATTCCGCACCTCGTGATCGTGGGCATCCTGCTCGGCCGCTCGAGCGGAGCGGTCGGTTGGGAGTGGGGTCACGGCACCTCGGTCGGCGCAGGCGCGTCGCTCGTAGGCGTGCTAGTGATCATCGCGGCGGTGATCCTGCTCTTCACGGGCCGGTACCGCCAGCCGCTCTTCGACCTCATCCTCGGGCTCAACCGCTGGGCGCTGCGCGTCGCCGCGTACGTGGCCCTCCTGCGGGACGAGTATCCGCCGTTCCGCCTCGATCAGGGCCCGGACGAGCCGGTCGTCGAGCCGGACGCCGACCGCACGTCGACCGCGCAGGTCGCAGCAGAGAAGGAGTAGGGCAATGCGGGTCATCGTCGTCTTCGAGAGCATCTGGGGTAACACCGAACGAGTCGCTCGGGCCATCGCCGTTGGGCTCGAGCGACACGCGCCCGTCGAGCTGGTCACGGCCGAGGAGGCGCCGATGCTCCTCGAGCCGTATGACCTCGTGGTGGTCGGCGGCCCGACCCACGCTTTCTCGATGAGTCGCCCGTCGACGCGCGCGAGTGCGGTTCAGACCAGGAATGCGCCCGCGGCTGTCTCGCGCGGAATTCGCGAGTGGCTGGGCGAGGTGTGTCCGGTCTTCTACCCGATCCCGGCGGCCACTTTCGATACGAAGGTCGTCACGCCGCGCCTGCCGGGATCAGCGGCGAAGGCCGCGCGCTCCGAACTGCGGGCGCTCGGCTTCGACGTGAGGGAGCCGTCGACGACGTTCCGTGTGCACGGCTACGAGGGCCCACTCGTCGACGGCGAGCTCGACCGGGCCGAGCAGTGGGGCGTCGCCTTGGGCGCCCTCGCCGCGACGACAGTCTCCGGTGACCACGGAGATGGCGAGTCGAGCCTCGCATGACCAGGCCGCCGCGCGGTGTCGGCCCGATCCTGCTCATCGTTGCCTGGTTCAGTCTGGTCTCGGCGCTCATCGGGTTCGTGGGCCTGGCGTTCTTCGGCGGCATGGGCGTTCCGCCGGAGTGGATCGAGGGCAGCGTCTTCACCTCGTACGTCTGGCCCGGGGTGATTCTCGGGGTCGTGGTCGGCGGTAGCCAGGCACTCGCGATCGCCGCGCACCATGGCCGACTGCGTCTCGCCTGGGGCCTGCATGCGGCAGCCGGGCTGATCATGATCATCTGGATCTTCGTCGAGCTCGCCATCATGCTCGAATGGTCGGTGCTGCACGGCATCTACTTCGCGTCGGGGCTCGTGCAGACGGTGCTCGCCGTGGTGGCGCTCGGCGCCTGGCCGGTGCCGTTCTGGGGGCGTGCGCCCTTCGGCTCGAGAGCATCCTTTGACCGCTCTGGAAGGGGAGCCTCCGGCAAGATGGCCTCATGAGCAACGAGCGCGACGAGCACGGAGCGGCCGACGCTCTCGCCCGCCGCCGCGCCGAGGCTGCCGCCCGAGTCGAGCAAATGCGCCACGAGCTACGCGCTGTGCAGAGTGCGCGATCCACGAATTCGGACGACGACGAGCATGACCCTGAGGGCGCCACGATGTCGCAGGCCTGGTCGCAGGTCTCGGGAGTGCTCGACTCTGCGGTGCGCGAGCTCGACGAGCTCGACACCGCGCTCGAGCGGGTGGCGACCGGCGACTACGGAATCTGCCGGCGGTGCGGGCGGGCGATCGATCCGGCCCGACTGGATGCCCGGCCCGGGGCCGCGCTCTGCATCGACTGCGCTCGGCTCGCCGGCTGAGCGCTGGCACTCCTGCTTTAGAGTGGAGGCACCGCCTCTGTAGCTCAATGGAAGAGCAGTTCCGTCCTAAGGAAAGGGTTGGGGGTTCGAGTCCCTCCAGGGGCACCGACCGGAATATCCGACCGGAATATCCGACCGGAATATCTGAACGGGTTTTCATCAGCAGTGTTGTACGCCTTTCGGCTCCGCTCGGGATCGCATTTGTCAGAACATGGAGCCGAGGTCGGAGCCGACGGAAGGATAGGTGGCCGTCACGGACTTCAGCTGTCGGGTGGTGAGTCCGAGCTTGATGGCGAGGCCAAACGTGTTGATCACTTCTGAATAGCCTGGGCCGAGTAGGTGCGCCCCGAGAATCAAGTCGGTCGCTGGATCTACGATCACCTTCGTGGCGGCGGTAGTCTCACCGATTCGGTAATTGCTGTACCAGCCGCTGGTGTCGTGGTAGCGCACAGAAATCTCTCGACCATCGCGTGCAGCTTCTTGTTCGAGCATCCCGACCCGGTTTAGTTCTGGAATCGTAAACACCGTCGAGGGCACGCCGGCGTAATCGGGCACGGTCTCGATGCCTTTGAGCATGTTGGATGCGGCGACCTTACCTTCGAAGACGGCCACCGGCGTCAGGCGTTCGCCCGGGGTGCCCGCCGCGTCACCTGCTGCATAGACGTACGGATTGCTACGGCTCTGCAAGTGCCCGAAGACGTCAATGCCCTGTGGCCCGTGCGCGATATCGGCTGCCTCCAGATCGAGGCCGTCGAAGTTGGGTACGCGGCCCGCTCCGTGCACCACAAGGTCGGCGTCGATGTTGGACGTCGCGCGGTCCCGCTCGATTGCAACGTGAAAGCCCGTGGAGGTGTGCGTGACTGCGCTCACGGAGGTGCTGTGGTGCACTCGTATTCCAGCCTGTTCGCTGCGGCGCACAAGCAGATCTACGAGGTCCGGGTCGAATGCGCGCAGCGGCTTTGTGCCGTGGTCGATGATCACGCACTCCACGCCAGCGCGCGCTGCGATGTGCGCCAGCTCGAAGGAAACAAACCCGCCGCCGACGAACACGATTCTTCTGGGCAGCGCTTCGAGGTTCAGGAATTCGGTGCTGTCGACCAGAAGCTCCTGCCCGGAGAACTCGAGCGGCCGAGGGCGGGCTCCGGTGGCGATGAGAAATCGTGCTGCGGAATGCTGTTCGCCGTTGATGTCGACGTGATGGCGGCTGACGAATCGGGCATCGCCGTGGAAGGTGGACACACCGTTCCGTTTCAGCGTGGACTCCATGGCGCCTGGAATATCGTCGGTGAAGCCGTGCTTGTGCCGCATGAGGGCGGGCCAATCGAGTGTGAGGCCATTCTGGTTAACGCCTTTGCCGTGCATGAGGCGTGCATCGTCGATGATTTCGGCGCCTCGGCGGAGAATTTTCTTGGGGTCGCAGCCGCGAAGAGCGCAGGTGCCTCCGTAGGGAAGGGTGTCGACGATGCCGACTTTCCAGCCTTGGGACGCGCAGCGGTTGGCCGCAGTGGTCCCTGCCATCCCGGCACCGATGACGAACAGGTCGTACTCCGCGTTCACAGTGCGACTCGATCGTGCTGTGCGGTGATCGCCATGCGCAGTTGTTCTAGTGTGGGGGCGCCAGCGCGACCTGCGGGTGTGCTGTACACACGGCAGGCCAGGCCGACGGGTGCCGACGAGTCGGCGAACGGGTCCACTCCGTCGACGAGAATGCTGGGCGAGCCGCGGAAGCCGAGCTTCTCCGCGTCATCGAACGTTTCGACGAGCCGGTGAAGAACGGTGATGTCGGGGCGTTCGGAGGCGATCGTTGCCAAACGCTCGGCGGCGATCGACCAATTCGGGCAACCAGTGAAGTACTGCAGCGTGATCTCCATTCTCGGAGAATAAACCTTGTAGCGCGATGCAAGGTCAAGTGGTGAAATGGAGCCCATGAAGATCGGCGACCTGTCCAACGTCAGCGGTGTTCCCTCACAGACAATCCGTTTCTATGAGCGACGAGGACTTCTTTCGCCCTCTGCGCGTGAAGGAAATGGCTATCGCCGCTATGACCACGCGGCCGTATCGCGACTGAACTTCATTCGATCCGCGCAATCGGCGGGTCTCACCCTTGCTGAGATCGCCAGTGTGATCAACATCCGCGACGCGGGCGAAGCGCCCTGCGCTCATGTCTCAACTCTGCTCGAGGAAAAGCTCGATGAGGTGCAGCGGCGGCAACGTGAGCTTGCTGTCTTGGAAGCTGAATTGAATCAATTGATCGCGGCGGGTCGAGACCTCGACCCGACCGACTGCGAACCGGGGGGCGTCTGCAGCGTCATCGTCTCGACGGGAGGCTGACCCTTTAGGAGACGCTTCCTGAATCACCCTCTCGCCTTTGAGCGGCCGCAAGCCTGATCCTGACGCCGCGGCTTCGCAGCCCCTTCAAGATCGTGTGGTTGTCGAAGCCTAACTGCTTGCCGATCACGGCACTCGACTGGCCACTTTCGTAGAGTTCGACGGCGATCGCTATCTGACCCTCGGTCATCCTTCGTGACGCGTCGATTCCGCGATCGCTCAGGACTCGGGCCACGGTAGTCCGGGAAAGTCCGAACTCGGCGGCGACGGTTCGAACGTTGCGCACCGCGAGGTAACGGGTCGCGACAGCTTCTGCTTCGTCAGCCCTCAGTTGGCGGGCTCGCCGACGAGTTCCGGTTGTCGAACTTTCCTGGTTGCGGGGGCTCGAGCGGAAGAGTAGTTCTTGAGGTGTGATGACCCCAGGTGCGGGGTTCGAGTAAACCTGTAGCAGGTGCACAACGCGCGAAGGGCCCGTCCTCAAGGACGGGCCCTTCGCGCGTTGAACCCTGGAAGCCGCGAGAACCCTTCGTGGGCCCACGCCGCGCAGTCCGCGGCGCCGGCTTGCCGGCGTCGCGGCGGCACGGTGGGGATCGAGTCCCTCCAGGTGCACTGCTATTCCGGTCGGCTATTCCGGTCGGCGGAACTTCTCTCAACGCGTGCAGTTGGACAGCTCGACTTCGCAGCGTGTCCTGCGACCGGACTCCTGTCATCGAGATGTGGGCCGATCCCTGACAACAGCAAGTCCATCGAGCGAGTCCAAAGGTCTTTACTCGCATACCCCCCTGGGGTATCATGAGATGACAATCCCTCGTGGGTAAGGAGACGCAATGCAGCACAACGATCACCATGACCACCACTCGCTCGCATCGACGAGCGCACCGGAGTCCAAGCACGCGGTGCACAGGAGCGAGCACGACCACGGCGCTGACCCACACGCATCGATCGATCGGCACGATGCGTCGGGTCACTCAGCGATGGGCCACGGTGGTCATGCTGGCCACGGCGATCATGTGGGCCAATTTCGCCGACTCTTCTGGATCATGCTCGTGCTGGCAGTGCCTGTGGTTGCGCTCTCAAATATGTTCGCGATGCTTGTCGGCTATGAGCTTCCAAACACCCCTTGGGTTGCCTGGGCTTCACCGGTGCTCGGCTCCGTCATGTACTTCTGGGGTGGCCGGCCCTTCCTGACGGGCGCCGTCTCGGAGCTCCGGTCCCGCAAGCCGGGGATGATGCTGCTGATCGGATTGGCCATCACGGTCGCCTTTGTCGCTTCACTCGGTGCCAGCCTCGGGCTCCTTGATCACCAACTTGATTTCTGGTGGGAACTCGCGTTGCTCATCGTCATCATGCTTCTTGGGCACTGGATCGAAATGCGTTCGCTTGCGCAAACGACATCAGCGCTTGACTCACTGGCTGCGCTGCTCCCGGACGAAGCAGAAGTCATCGACGGTGAGCAGGTCCGCATTGTTGCGCCGGCGAACCTAGCAGTCGGCGATGTTGTTGTGGTGCGCCCTGGTGGCCGCGTCCCCGCGGACGGCCGGGTTGTTTCGGGGTCTGCGAGCATGGACGAGTCGATGATTACCGGTGAGTCAAAGACAGTCACGCGGAATGAAGGCGCGATCGTCGTCGCGGGCACGATCGCAACCGACTCTTCGATTCGTGTTGAGATCACGGCGGTCGGCGACGACACTGCACTGGCCGGAATTCAGCGCCTGGTCACAGAGGCGCAGAATTCGACCTCGCGGGCGCAGCGAATTGCCGATCGAGCTGCTGCGTGGTTGTTCTGGTTTGCGCTTGCCGCCGGGCTAGTGACGGCCGGTGTGTGGAGTCTCGTAGGCATGCCGGATGAAGCAGTCATCCGCACCGTCACGGTGCTTGTGATTGCGTGTCCGCACGCACTCGGTCTGGCCATTCCGCTGGTTGTTTCTATTGCTACTGAACGTGCCGCCCGCGGCGGCGTTCTCATCAAGGATCGACTCGCGCTGGAGAGTATGCGGACCGTTGACACCATCCTGTTTGACAAGACCGGCACGCTCACCAAGGGTGAGCCGACGGTCACGTCGGTCGAACCCACCAGTGGGTTCACGGAAGAGCAGGTTGTGGCTCTCGCCGCGGCGGCCGAGTCGGATTCGGAACACCCCTTAGCTCGCGCAATCGTGGAGGCTGCGCGAAGCCGCGGAATCGACGTGCCCAGAGCGAGTGAGTTCAGCTCTTCCCCGGCGGTTGGAGTGACCGCGCTGGTCGAGGGCAAGAGGGTTCGCGTTGGTGGCCCACACCTGCTGACTGAAGAGAATGAAACAGAGCTCCCTGTTGCGAACGAGTGGCGCAAGGAGGGAGCGATCATCCTCCATGTGGTTGCGGACGGGACAGTCATTGGCGCGTTGCGCCTTGCTGATGCCATCCGAGATGAGTCGCGCCAAGCGGTTGACGCACTGCACGCTCTTGGCCGTCAGGTAGTGATGATCACCGGCGATGCAGAGGCCGTTGCCCATACGGTTGCCGCCGAGTTGGGTATTGATCGTGTCTTTGCTGGCGTTCGGCCGGAGCATAAGGCCGCTAAGGTGCGGGAGCTCCAAAAAGAGGGCCGGTCGGTGGCGATGATCGGCGATGGGGTCAATGACGCTCCGGCACTTGCGCAGGCGGACGTCGGGATCGCGATTGGCGCGGGTACTGATGTTGCCATCGCCTCGGCTGGCGTCATTCTGGCAAGCTCTGATCCTCGCTCGGTGCTGTCGGTCATTCAGCTGTCGAAGGCCTCATACCGAAAGATGAAGCAGAACTTGTGGTGGGCGGCGGGTTACAACCTCCTTTCTGTTCCGCTTGCCGCTGGTGTGCTTGCTCCGATCGGATTCGTGCTGCCGATGTCGGTCGGCGCTGTCCTGATGTCGGTCTCGACGATCGTCGTCGCCCTGAATGCGCAGTGGCTGCGTCGACTCGACCTGCGACCCGAGGCAAGTGCGAAAGCAATCTTGGGCTCGGCGCCTGAACAGAGGAAGGAGCTCTCGCATGTCGGCTGATCAGGGAAACCATGGCTACCTTGCCGATAAGGAGAAGTATCTCGTCCGGTTGAAGCGCATCGAGGGTCAGGCGCGTGGGATTCACCGCATGGTCGATGAGGAGCAGTACTGCATCGACATCCTGACCCAGATTTCAGCGCTCACCAGCGCCTTGCAGGGTGTTGCCGTCGGACTGCTTGATGAGCACCTCAAGCACTGCGTCACGGACGCTGTCCGATCTGGCGGCGATGTTGCTGACGCGAAGCTTGATGAGGCAACCAAGGCGATCGCACGATTGGTGCGCTCCTAGAACGAGCTGAGGCGTAGCAGTGGTGTTGCCACTGCTACGCCTCGACTTGTTTTGACGTCGAGGACCAATAACCCACGAAAGTGGAAGGAGGAATCAGAAATGAAACAACGAATAGCAATCATTGCCGGCGTCATCGTGCTCGTCGGGCTCAGTGCCGCGGGCGCGCTGGCGTGGATGAACCGAGCCGAACCATTCAACGATCGGGACGTGTCGTTCGCCTCGAACATGGTTCCCCACCATGTGGGCGCGCTGGAGATGGCAGAAGTGATCCTGGCAAAAGAGGGGATACCTGCGGAAGTTCAAGATCTCGCCGCGCGAATTGAAGCTGCGCAGCAGCCTGAGATCAACCAAATGAATGATTGGCTCAAAGCGTGGGGTACGCCCAGCATGGCTGGTGGCCATGGAGGTCACTCCATGATGATGAGCGGCATGATGAGCGAGACCGACATGATGGCGCTCGAGGACGCCCAGGGCATCGAGGCCGCGCGGCTGTTTCTTGAAGGCATGATCGTGCACCACAAGGGCGCCGTAGAGATGGCCCAAGTTGAAGTTGACGGCGGAAAGTTCCCCGAAGCCGTCGCGCTGGCGCGCGCCATCATCGAACAGCAGACTAATGAAATCGCCGAGATGGAAGTCTTGCTTGCGAATCTTTAGAGAGCAAGAAGCGTTTCTCTCGTGTGCGATTCGCACGCGGTTGAGTGGGGTGGGGAACTTTTCCCCGAGGTCGTCTCGAGCGCAACCGTGGCGGGCTAGCTACGCTTCGACGTCATGAAAGCATCACGCATCTTCACGGCGGCCGCCCTCGCAGCGCCAGCGTTGGTGTGGTCGGGAATTCACGCGCTCTCGCCGGAGGTTCACTCCTGGCGACCAGGTGCGGGAGAGCGCGCGAAAGCCGCAGGCCTTGGCGTACGGGTGCACGGGACCGGCGAGGCGGTCGTCGTGCTTCTCGCAGGTCTCGCCTCGAGCGAGCGTTTCTGGGGTGAGGCCTACGACGTGCTCGGACACCATGCGCGCGTCGTGGCCATCGACCCGATCGGATTCGGTGCCTCCATCCAGCATCCAGCGCTTCGGGCAACCGTCGACGCTGATGTTCACGCTGACTCCGTGATCGCAACACTTCGGGCGCTCAAACTGCACACGCGCCCGGTCGTGATTGTCGGGCACTCCATGGGCGCATCTCTGGCCCTCCGGGTTGGGGCGCGACACACACCGACAC
The DNA here is from genome assembly GCF_014789785.1 of Chryseoglobus sp. 28M-23. Lineage (NCBI taxonomy): Bacteria > Bacillati > Actinomycetota > Actinomycetes > Micrococcales > Microbacteriaceae > Microcella > Chryseoglobus sp. 28M-23. Next base: position 379,484 of record NZ_CP061846.1, read on the forward strand.
GTGCTGTCGTGGCCTTCGACGCTCCTCTGTATCGTTCGGCAGAAGAGGCCAGCGACCGGATTCGGCACATGGGCTGGTTCGAGGCGCTGCTCGCCCAAGGGCCTGTTGCCGAACGGGTATGCCAGTGGATGTGTCACAACCGAACGGTGGCTCGCGGGGTTGCCATTGCGATCAGCCCGCGACTCCCGGTGGCGGTCGCCCGGGACTCGGTCGAACACACCTGGTCGGGGTACATCGCAGGGTTCGACTCGCTGGTGCGCGATCCGGGCTGGTCGGACGCGCTTGGAGACCTAGCTGCGCGCAATGTGCCCGTTCACTTGGTCGACGGTGAGAAAGACCCGGTGCAAGTTCCCGGTCGCGCCGAGGAGCTCGAACGCACGCACCCGAACATCACCGTCACACGCCTGCCCGGCGGCCATCGCTTGCCCCTGAGCGACCCGGAGCGTTGTGCATCGATCGTGCGCTCTGTTCTCAGCGAATACGCTATTTCGACTGAGGGAGATGTGAGACCATACCCCCTGGAGGTATGAGAGATGCTTCGGCGCCTAGGGTACGTGCTGCTGATTGCGACGTTTACCGTCGTCGGCATCGCGATGGGCACTCATGGCTCGACCCCCGTCGGTCACTCCACTGCCGTGACGAGCTCCGTTGCTGGATCTGCCTTGCCCCTGGAGCACGACCACTCTGCGCCTGTCGCTCCTCATCTCGACGCGAACTTCTCTGACGACGAAAACTCCACGTGCGTGGATTGTGCTGGCGATCACGCCGGGCTGTTGATGGCGTGTGTGTTCCTGGCGCTCATTGTGGTCATCAGCCTGGTCCTGCCACTCGTTGCCTTTCGTCATGGGCTGCTAGCGCCGGGAGTGTCGAGGGTCGACACCACACCCCGTCGGCTCGCTGAGCCGCGCCCGCCTGAGCTCACGGAACTCTGCATCATTCGTCAGTGATTCGCCGCCCGATGTCTGCGTGAATACGCACCATCACTGCGACCGAACAACCAACACTGACGAAAGAAGTAGAACCATGAAGAAGTCATTCGGCATCCGCGCGCTCGCGTCTGGTGCCTTCGCCCTGATCACCGTGATGGGGCTGGCTGCATGTTCGACCACTACCGAGCCGTCCGAGAGTTCCGGCGCCAACATGGCAGACGTCATGTTTGTTCAGATGATGATTCCGCACCACGAAGGAGCCATCGAGATGAGCGACGTGTTGCTTGCCAAGTCGGGCGTCGACCCTGAGGTTGTTGAGCTGGCTGAGCAGATCAAGGCTGCCCAGGGCCCCGAGATCGAGCAGATGAAGCAGTGGCTCGATGACTGGGGCATGCCCGCCATGAGCGACAGCATGGACGGAATGGATCACGGCGGCATGGGCGGAATGGACGGCATGGCAGGCATGACCGAGGAGGACATGCGGGCACTTGAGGACGCCAGTGGACCTGAAGCCGGGGACCTGTTCCTCGAGCAGATGATCGTGCACCACGAGGGCGCTATTGAGATGGCCGACGATGTTCTTGCTGATGGCGAGCACCCCGGTGTGCGCGAGCTGGCGGAGAACATCATCGCCAGCCAAACGGCGGAGATCGAGCTCATGCGCTCGATGCTCAACTCCTAATGCAGCGGACAGGAGCGGCGGCCGCGATGGCGGTCGCCGCCCTCTCCGTCACCGTTGCGGGATGCACATCACCGGCAACGGACATGCCCATTGCTGAGGAGCCCATCGTGGTGTCGCACGTGCACGCCGTCGATCTTGACCAGCGAACGGGAGCGGTGTACGTGGCGACCCATAACGGAGTTCTGCACGTCACGGCCGACGGGTCGGTGGAACGTCTCGGCGAGTGGGGAGGCGACGTCATGGGAATGGCGCGACTCGGAGACACGATCTACTTCTCTGGCCACCCAGCGCTCGACGAGAATCTCCCAGCGAACATCGGCGTCTACGAACTCGACCTCGTAGGCGAAGGGTTCGCCCCGATCTCCCTCGTCGGAGACGTGGACTTCCACAGCATGACCATCAAGGAATCACCGGGGGGATCAACACTGGCGGGCATTGACTCGGCGACCGGTCAGGTCATGGTCAGTCGAGACGGAGCGGGAAGCTGGATGACTGGCGCGTCGATTGGTGCCCGCTCACTCAGTTGGGATACCGCCGCCGAGGCGCTCTATGCAACGACAGAACAAGGCCTCCTGGTCAGCAGAGACGATGGGATGACGTTCACGCCGGTGAACGAAGCCCCGCTCCTGGTTCTGATTGCGTCGAGCCCAGAAGACGCGTCGACTGATGCGTTCCTCGTCGGAGTCGATGTCGATGGATACATCCACACCAGCACCGATGGCGTGACATGGACATCGATCGGGTTGGCGCCGCCCCTCACGGATGCCCTCTCTGTAGGAAGTGATGGCGCGATCGTTTCGGGAGGGATCAGCGGTGTCAGTCGATCCGATGATGGCGGGGCAACCTGGAACGTGATCGCCGAGTTCTAGCCCACGTGGGGTGCGGTGGTACGCCGTACCCCACGGTCGGGCCTAATCTACTTCGGCGACACGCTTTAGGGGGTCGGTCGTGGCGCGAGCTCGGATCTCGATGCCACGCCCCCGGAGGGCTTTGAGAATTGTGTGGTTGTCAAACCCCAGGCGTTGACCGACTGCAGCACTCGATAGCCCTTGCTCGTATAGACCGGCGGCGACGGTGATCTGGGCGTCGGTCATCCTGCGCGACGCGTCAACCCCGTGCTTTGTCAGGATGCGGGCGACAGTCGTTCGGGAGACCTGGAACTCCGTAGCAACGGTTCGGATATTGCGGACGGCGAGGTAGCGAGTAACGACGAGCTCGGCTTCGTTTGCTCGCAGTTGCCGAGCCCGCCGGCGCGGAGCGCGGCCAGTCGGTTGCTTCTCTCGCGACCTCGACCGGAAGAGCAGCTCCTGGGGTGCGGCGACCCCGGGCGCGGGGTTCGAGTAAACCCGTAGCAGGTGCACTGATGCGAAGAGCCGGCCCCGAAGGGTCGGCTCTTCGCATCAGTACCGGTGGAAGCTTCGAGAACCCTACGTGGGCCCACGCCGCGCAGTCCGCGGCGCCGCAAGCGGCGTCGAGGCGGCACGGTGGGGATCGAGTCCCTCCAGGGGCACCGTGTGAAGTCTCACGGTGTCGTGCTCGGGCGCGTCAGCGTGAGAGCAGGTCGACAAGCTGGTGGCCTGACCCCGTGTTTCGGTCCACGCCGTTTGGGAGTCGTCACGGGTTTCGATGCGTGCAGTCCCGAGCATAGGCCGCCGGGGTCCGGTAGCCGAGCGCGGAGTGGCGACGGCCATGGTTGTAGTCCCTTTTCCAGTCGCCGATCACGACCCGGGCATGGTGCAGGCTGTAGAAACTGTTCAGGTTCAAACACTCGTCGCGAATGCGGGAGTTGAACGATTCCACGTAGCCGTTGCGCCACGGCTGGCCCGGCGGAATGTAGGAGATCCCCACCGAGTCGTTCGCCCAGTCGGCGAGGGTTTGGGAGACGAACTCGGGCCCGTTGTCGCACCGCAACACAGTCGGCAGGCCACGGTGGGCGACGATGCGCTCCAGTTCGTCCACGAGCCGGTCGGCGGTGATCGAGCGCTCCACGAGCCCGCCGACGCATTCGCGGGTGTGCTCATCGATGATCGAGGCGATCTTCAGGTTGCGACCGTTCTCGGTGGCATCGAACTGGAAATCCACCGCCCACACCGTGTTAGGCGCGTCAGCCGGGATAGGTTCAGCGGTGGAGGCGCCGACGCGTTTGCGGCGACGACGCACGATCACCCGCAGGCCTTCCTCACGCCAGAGCCGTTGGATCTTCTTGACGTTCACCACCCAGCCCTCACCGACGGCGTCGGCGTGGGCGTTGCGGTAGCCGCGCCGAGGATGAGTCTTCGCCCACGCTCGCAGCCACGTCCGCAATGCAGCGTCTGGGTCGGCGCAGGTCTCCGAGACCAAGGGTCGGCGCCAGGCCGATCTGCTCAGCCCGACCAGACGACACGCCATCCGCTCACTGATGTCGAACACGCTCAGCAAGTGACGGATCGCGGCGCGGCGTCTGCCCGGGCCTAAAAGTTTCCCTCTGCCAGCTCCTTCAACGCCGCCTTCTCCAGCTCCGCCTCAGCCAGCAGTCGCTTCAAGGTCGCGTTCTGTTTCTCGAGCTCTTTGAGCCGTTTCGCGTCTTCTGCTTTCAGGCCGCCGTATTGGTTGCGCCACCGGTAGTAGGTCTGCTCCGACACGCCGAGCTCCCGGCAGGCAGCTGCAACGTCGCCGCCATCGGCCAGGACACGGTCAGCGATGCCGAGCTTGCGAACGATCTGTTCCGGCGTGTGCCGGCGCCTTCTCGTGGTCATGATGAATCCAGTCTTCCTCCCCGACGAGCGGGGCAACAAGACGACTCTCATAACGAACGGACCGAAAATCTGGGGTCAGGCCACTGGGCCTTCGTACACCGCGAGTAGCCCGTGTGCCCTTCCTTCTGCGCGCGCTCCTTCAACTGCGCGACCGTCAGGGACGACAGGTCGTCGGGCTTCGACACGGGGGTTGAGTCGGCCTTCGCGGCCGGCTTCTTCGCCTTCGTGTTCTCTGCGGTGCGCACCTTCTCTGCCTCGGCGTTCACCGCCGCCTTCGCGCTCGCTCTCTTTGAGACGTCCCTGTCGCCCCGGCTGTCGGCGGGCGCCAAAGCGCGGCGGCTCTGCGCCTTGCCTTTGGCCTTCCCGGCCGCCGCGGCGATCGCCGCGATGGCACCGATGGCCTTGCCCACGACCTTCTTCGGAAGGGTCTTCGCGAGCTTCTTCGCGTCCTTCGCAGACTCTGCTGCCGCATCGAGCGCGGCCTTGGTGGCCTTGCTGTTCTTCGTGGACTTCGCCATGGTTGCTCCTCGTCGTGGGCCCGGGTGGGCGGCGGTCGCCGCCCGGCGGGGGCGCCCAGACTAGCGAGCCGTGCTGACCGCGAGCGCAATCTCGGCGGTCGCGGTCAGCTTCTCCCGTCGATCTCGTCCATGCGCTCCGCGACGAGCGCGTCGAAGGCGTCGTCGCTGAGGGGATGGGCGTCGCTGAAGCGGATCGCCCCCTTCGACATGCTCAAGCCCTCCGCGAGATGGCCGATCTTCTCCACGACCGTGCCGCTGCAGGGGTACACGGAGTAGCCCGAGCCGGTGATGCGCACCGCTACCAGTGACTTGCCGCGATACCGAAGGGAGGGCATGCCGTAGCTCGTGGCCTCCTCGGCGTCGGGGGCGAGGGCGAGCGCACGACGGTGGAAGTGCTCGAGCACCGCGCGGGCCGGTTCGGGTGCCGCGGCGATGTAGTCGGTCAGGGGCTGGGGTGACTCGCTCATGGCGACAGTGTGCGCCGAGGGGCGGAGGAACGGTAGCCCCCCCCGGGACAGTCCGAGCACTAAGTACTTTAGATGCTAAAGTATCGACATGACGACGACCCCTCGCACTCTCGCCCTCTTCGGCGCGACCGGTAAGACCGGCCGCCACGTTCTCGCCCAGGCGCTCGAGGCCGGGCACGCGGTGCGCGCCCTCGCGCGCCGCCCTGAGGTGCTCGACGCCCACGAGCGGCTCACGGTCGTCGCGGGCGATGTGCGTGACCGCGATGCTGTGCGCGAGACCGTGCGAGGCTCCGACGCCGTGGTGAGCGTCTTCGGTCAGGTGAAGGGCTCGCCGCCCACCCTGCAGACGGAGGGCACGCAGGCGATCGTCGACGCGATGGCCGAGCAGGGCATCCGGCGCATCATCTCGCTCTCCGGCGGCGGTCTGCCCGCCGAGGAGCACGACCAGCCGAAAGTGCCCGACAGGTTCATCCGGTGGCTGCTGAGGCGGCTCTCGCCGGCCGTGCTCGACGACGCGATCGCGCACCTCGCGGCGCTGCGCGCGAGCGGCCTCGACTGGACGGTCGTGCGCGGCCCGCGCCTCACCGATGCCCCCGCGACCGGCAGCTACCGCGTCGGGTGGGTGGGCGTCAACGCGAGCACGCAGATCGCCCGCGCCGACCTCGCGCGCTTCATCCTCACGCAGGTCGACGACGACACCTTCGTGCACGAGCTGCCGTTCGTGAGCAAGTAGTGACCGACGTGAGCAGCGACGCCGACACCGACGCCCGTGCCGCGTCGCTCGCGCGCGTCATCGAGCGCATCGCCGTCGTCACGCGCGAGGTCACGGCGCGGGGCGCGTACCCGTTTCAGGAGCGCGGGCTCGGCCGAGCATCCATGAACCTGCTCTTCGCGCTCGCCCGCCGCGACGGCGCGCGCGTCGCCGAACTCGCGCACCGGCTCGGCATCACGAGCGGCGCCGTCACGCAGACCGTCGACACGCTGCGCGCCGCCGGCCTGGTCACGAGCGAGGTGAGCGAGGGCGACAAGCGCGGGCGGGTCATCAGGCTCAGTGAGGATGCTCGGCGCGAGATCTCCGGATTCGAACGCGAGTACGTCGAGGCCGTCGCGCCCGCGTTCGCCGGGCTCAGCACGCACGACGTTCTCGAGCTCGACCGCATCCTCGCCGCCGTGACGATCGCGGAGGAGCGGTGAGCGGCGTGCGCTGCCATCGAGCACGCTCCCGGGCTGCACGGCCTCTTCTCATGGCTACGAGTCGCTGCCGCTCCACAGTCGAAGCGTGCAGTGGTGGGATGCGTACTCGAAGTCGCGATCTGTGCTGAGCAATTCGAGGTCGTGGGTGATGCACAGTTGCGCGATGAGGGCGTCGATGGTGCCGAGTTGCACTCCGGCGCGGCGACATGAGTTGCGCAGTTCGGCCGCGGCGATGTGGTCGTCGCGCGTCGGCTGCACGGCAGGGAGCGCGCCGAAGCGTCGGCGTATCTCGGACTGGGTGCGCTCGGGCAGAAACCCTTGAAGTAGTTCCTGCACGATGAGGCCCGTCGTCACGACCAGGTCTGACTCGAGCGCGGTCCTCAGCCCAGCGACGGCGGGGCTGATCGCCGGGCGGTCGCGACGAAGTGCGAGCGACCATACGCTCGTGTCGACGAGCACAGTCATGCCCGCGCGCGTTCCGCCTTGTAGTCGAAGGAGTCGTCCCACTCCAGCGTGCCGACGAGGTCGAGAAGGCCGAGCTGTTCTCGCCTGGCGATGAACTCTTGCAGGGCGAGAGTCACGGCAGCCTTCTTAGTGGCTTGACCGCTCACCGCGAGCGCACGATCGAGAAGCTCGGGATCCAGTGCCAAGTTCGTCGCCATCGTTGCCTCCTTACACACGAGTCTACACAGCGCGGGTTGACCGTCGTGAGCGACGACGCTCCCGCCAACGTAGAGACCCGCATCCGCGGGCGCGGCGAAAGGTCTCGCGACAGTGGGGTCGTGGCGCCGCCGCGTACCTGTGGACGACTCGACGTCGACGTCCTGCGCTAGCTGCCCAGCAGGATGACGAGCAGCGTGGCGCCGCTCGCGGTCACGCCCACGAGGCCGATGATGAGCACCCACGCAATTGGCGTCGCCGAGCGGAGGCGGCCGAGGAAACCTACGGGCCGGTCGTCGTCATCGCTCATGAGACCAGCGTAGGTGCCGCTGGGGTCGAGCCCCTACCGCAAGCGCCAGGGCGCCACGGCGTGGAGGAGGGGCAGCGCCGAGCCTCCGATGAGCACCCAGCTGAGCACCTCATCGGTCGGGCGCAGGATCACCCCGGCGAGCAGGAGCGCGGTGAAGAGGATCGCCGAGGTCGCGCGGCGCACACTGCCGTCGAGGACGCGCAGGCGCTGCTCGACCTCCGGGCTGCGCACCGCGAGCTCGCCGCGGTCGAGGCGCGTGGCGAGAGCATCCAGTCGTTGGGGGAGGCGCGCGAGCGCCGAGAGGATCGCGACCGCCTCGCGGCCGACGCTGCGCGCCGTCGACGTGCCGCCGCCGCGCAGGAGGGTGCGGGCGAAGGGGTCGACGGCGTCCCACATGTTGAAGTCGCGGTTGAGGGCGCTCGTGACGCCCGAGATGAGGGAGACGGTGCGGATGAGCAGCAGGAAGCTCTCGGGCAGCTGGAAGGGCAGGGTGCGCACGAGCTCGCTGAACTGCAGGGCGAACTGCTGCAGCTCACGCGGGTCGAGCGCCGTGAGCTATGCCTTAACCGGCTCTTCGCCGTTGAGTGTGGGTCATGCGAATAGCCCGCCGCCGATGAGGAGCATCCTGAGGCGGTAGTTGTCTCGGTTGCGGAAGCCGCGGGCGATGCGTCGGTGGAGCTCGATCAGGCCGTTCATCGCTTCGGTGCCGCCGTTGTTCGCGCCGCCGGTGTCGAAGTAGCCGAGAAACTCATCTCGCCAGGTTCGCAGCCTCCGGCCCAGGCGTGCGACCTCCGGGATCGGGCAGGTGAAGAACGACCTCAACACCTGTTCGGCGATCACGCGACCTTCGCGGTGACCGGCTTGGTGGTAGCAGGATCGCAGTTGCTGCGCGCAGTGCCAGGCGACCTCGACTTCGACATGCTGTTCATCGGCGGCCCAAGCGCGGGCGAGTCTTGTGCGTTGCCGTTCGGTGAGGTGTTCCTCGCCTGCCCGCAGGAGGTTCCGGATCCCATAGAGCGGATCACCCTTGCGCCCTCGGTGGCCGTGGAGCTGCTGCTGCACGCGGCGGCGGACATCGTCGACGACCTTGGTTCCGAGCTTGACGACGTGGAACGCGTCGAGCACGGCGCGCGCGTCGTCGAGTTGATCATCAATGGCGTTCTTGCAACCGCGAAACGGATCCAAGGTTGCGATCTTCACCCGGTCACGAAAATCGGGGCCGCGCCCTTGTAGCCACGCCCGGTAAGCCTCACCCGAGCGGCCCGGGACGAGATCCAGCAGCCTGGCGCGGGTGCGGCCCGCCGCGTCACGGGTCAGGTCGACCATGCCGGTGAGCTCCTTCGGCCCCCGCCCGCCGACGCTGATCGGCTTGGTCGACACGTGATGCCAGACGTGCTCATCAACACCCAACACGGTCACGCCATCGAAGCGAGCCGGATCCGCCTCGGCGATCTGCAGCAGTGGCTTGATCGTCTCCCACACTGTTCGCCAGCTGGTGCCCAACTGCCGGCGGATACCGTTCACCGAGGCGTGCTCGCGGCGCATCTGCTCGATCGCCCACCACGCCGCCCGAGTGGTCAGCTTCGCGCGCGGCAACGCCACGGTGTGGTCCTGCTCGAGGAACGTGACGACCTCGCAGGCACCTTCCGCGCAGCGCCATCGGCGCTTTCGCCAGAGCAGTCGGACCGGACGGCCCATCGCGGGTGCGTCCACCAGAGGCACCGGCGCGCGCCCGTGACCGGTCGCGAGGACACCGCAGCCTGGGCAGCCGACTGGACCAGGTGGGGACTCGACCGTCACGGTCAGCGATCCCAGGCCGCGGCGCTCAACCGCAATCACCCGCAACCCCTCCAGGCCCAGGAGAAGATCGCAGCGGTCGCAATAGTTGCCGTCGGCTCGGCAGCGCGTCGTAGGCTCGGTCATCGTCGGGGTCCTCGCGATCAGAAGAGGTAAGAGTCCTCTGATCCTCGGGGACCTCGACCCATCTCCCCAGCAGCCCCGGCTACCGGCGCGTCACCCGCCACCCACACTCAACGGCGAAGAGCCCCTTAACCTCTCGATTACCGGCGTTTCTCAGGCCGCACAGCCTGCTCGCGTGCTCTCTGCGGCACGAGTTCAATGCGAACGGCTGACGGGCGGTATGGCGTGCCTGCTCAGTGCAGCCGCAGAGCAGTGTCGGCCCGGAGTGGTGTGTTTCAGGAACAGGCCCGGTAACTTCGTTGGCCCGGTCGCGAGATATCGCAAGAAGCAGGATTTCCCGAAAGCTGCGAACTGTACTGACCACGAGCGCGTTCACTATGCGTCCAAGGTTCGACGTGGGATGCAAGCAAACGTCGACACTACCCGTGACGCGTAACATCGACGGTTCACCCGACTCGCGGCCCGCGCTGATGGGCGCTCCGCAACCTCGCGCACCCAACGCGCTAATCCGTGTTGAACGATTCCGCCACGCCGGGAATGAGCTCCCGGTACTGCTCGAGAAGTTGACGGCCCACTGAGACAGAATCGACGAGCGGGTGCCCGGCGAACGCGCGCCACGCCAGTTCAGGGGATCGTCGCGTCGATGCTTCGATGACGAGTTGCTCGCACGCCTTTACTTGCACCATGAGCCCCAGCATGTCTCCGCGAACCGGACCTACTCGATGCGGATGGATCCCCTTGCTGTCCACGGTGCACGGTACCTCGATGACCGCGTTCGAGGGCAGAGCTGGCACGAGGAGCTCTCCGCCCGCACTGTCGTTCGAGACGTTCAGAATCATCGTCGCGGACTGTCCGACGACCAACGCCGTCATCAAGTCGAGAGCAACTTTCTGGTAGCCGCCGTTCTCCACATCTCGGTGATCACGCTGGTCGGCCGCATCGTGCGGGCGAGACTCTGGCATATAGCTTGACTCACGCTCGTGAAGCGTTCGCTCCCACTCCTGCCGCGCACCGCCGCGACCCGGAGAACTCATGCGGCTGTAGAACGCATTCTGCTGGCGCGCGAGATACTGCCCGCGGGTTGACGGTGACGACGAGATTCGCTCCAAAGACTCACGTCCGAAGTAGTAGTAGAAGAGATACTCGTTCGGCAGGGCCCCCAAAGCTCGGACCCAGTCGGCGCCGAAGATCCTCGCCTCTTCAATGGTCGTCAGCGTCGCATCGTCGGAGAGTAGCTCGGGAAGGAGATCGCGCTCACCGACGCTGAGGCGACGCAGCCACCCCAGATGGTTGAGACCCACGTAGTCAAAGTCGACGTCGTGGGGCGCGTGGCCCACGGCGCGCGCCGTCCGTCGCATGAGGCCGATAGGCGTGTCGCAAATACCGGTTACTCGACTGCCAAGAATCTCGCGCATGGCTTCCGTGATGATCCCGGCGGGGTTCGTGAAGTTGATCACCCACGCCTCGGGCGCATGTCGGCGGATTCTCAGCGCGAGTTCTCGAGCGTGGGGAAGAGTCCGCAGCGCATAGGAGAGTCCGCCGGGCCCGATGGTCTCCTGGCCGAGAACTCCGAGTTCCAAAGCGATCCGTTCGTCGAGAATTCTGCTTTCAAGTCCCCCGATCCGCATAGCAGAGAACACGAAGCTCGCGCCTTTCAGAGCTTCGTCGATATCCGTCGTGGCCGAGACCACAACGGTGCGCGAGGCATCTGCAGCCAGTTCCGTGATGACCGCGGTGATTGCACTCAAGCGCTCCGAGGAGACATCGTAGAGAGAGATCTCGTCGATGAGTAGCGGGGAATCGCCACTGGATACCGCCTGGTAAATCTGGGGGACACGGAATCCACCGCCTCCGATGATGGACAGCTTCATGCTTCGATCACCGACACCTTCTGGCTGCGCAGACTGTCCAGCGCCGGGCACCCCTTTGAGGTCGTGACTACGACGTCGATGCGGTCGGGACCGCAGATGGACAGCAGTCCGGTTCCCGGGAACTTGTCGCTGGCGACGGCGAACACGCTCCGCTCAGAAGCGCGGAGGATCGCGTGCTTCATCGGGACTTCGATGCCCGTCGAGTCGAGAACGCTACCGTCATCTCGAACGCCGCTCGCACCGAGGAAGCAGATGTCTGCGGTTATCTGGCTCAGCGCCTGCTCCGTGAGTGCGCCGACGAGGGAGAGATACGATTTTCGCAGGACGCCGCCGAGAACGATGAGCTCGACGTCGGTATCGTCGCGAAGAAGGTCGACGACTGCGATGGATGCGGTGATCACGGTGATCCGACGCCCGCGAAGGTGTCGGGCGATCTGTGCAACGGTCGTGCCGATGTCCAGTATGACGACATCCCCGTCGGAGACCAGCTCAGCCGCACGCCTGCCTATTCGCTCCTTCTCGTCCGCGAACGCCGGGGCGACCTGGTTGAAGGGTCGCGGATCCGGCTCGATCGACCCTCCGCCGCGGACTCGCTGGAGTCGCCCCTGCTTGCTGAGCGCGTTCAGATCGCGTCGGATGGTGGAGGCACTGACACCGAATTCATCGGCGAGATGCTGCACCGAGACTTCTCCGGACTGTTGAAGCTCGGTGACGATCGAAGCACGGCGGGTTGAACTCAGCATGGGCATGAGATTACCAGGTTGTGAGCATGAACGCGCAAGAAAGCGACATGTACATGCTCGTAAGTGCGTGATAGCGTGCAGTATCGATCATGAATGAGCAGTTATCGGGCGTGGTGCCTGAGCGCGATGTAGAGCATGCGAGGAGGCAAGCTATGTCGATGTGGCCGAGTCCCACAGACCCGACCATGGACGGCTGCGACGTCCTGGTCGCGGGCGATGTCTTCCTCGACCTCGTGTTCGCGGGCGTCGACGGAGTTCCCCGCCCAGGAACTGAGGTGCGTGCTCGTGACTTCGGCATAGCGCCCGGGGGCATCGCGAATCAGGCGATTGCGTCGCGACGGCTCGGGCTCTCCGTGTCGATGTGCTCCGCGATCGGCGACGACGCTGCGGGTTCGTGGTGTCGCGAGATTTTGAGCAACGAGGGCGTAGATCTGTCGTTCGTCGTCGCGGCCGCCCAGACATCAGCCACCGCCTCGCTCGCTGTCGAGGGTGATCGCGCGATGGTGACATGGGATGCGCCTCGGCCGGCTGACTCCGCGGCGCCCTTCCGCGATCTTGGAGACCCCAAGTCGATCATTCTGTACCTGGATGGTCGAGAAATTGGCGGCGACGAGATGCGCACGGCCATTACCAGGGGCGCGAAAGTCTTCGCCGACGTGGCGTGGGATGCCGGTGAGACGTGGCGTCGCGACACTCTCGAGGCACTCGCAGGCTGCCATGCCTTTCTGCCCAACGCCGTAGAGGCGATGGCCTACACGGGGACCGAGGATCCGCACCGCGCATTGAGCGTGCTCGCCGAAACGATCCCGGTTGCTGTGGTGACTCAGGGAGCAGCAGGCGCAATAGCGGTCGACAGTCTCACGGGGGAGAGCGCTGCCGTTGCCGGCGTACCCGTCCGAGCTGTCGACACCACAGGAGCGGGAGATGTCTTCGTCAGCGGCTTTGTTGCCGCCACCGAATGGGGGTTGTCCTTGCGAGACCGACTTGAGTTGGCGTCACTCGCTGCGGCGCTCTCGACCACCCGGGTCACGGGATCTCTGTCTGCACCGACCCTCGACGACATCGCAGCGTGGAGGCGCGCCGCCGACGGCCGTGCTCAGTGCGGAGACACTGACGCCCAGGACATGCGTCGACGATTCGCCTTCATCGATGATCTGCCCGAACTGGCGCGGGCGGCGCACCCGCCAACGGTGCCGGGCCCGCCACCCAGAGAGGAAACGCCATGACGTTCGTTCGCCGCGGCAGCGGCTTGCCTGGGTACGAGGGCTTGACGACTTTCGCTGGAGACATCCACAACCACTGCGGTATCAGCTACGGCCACGGCTCTATCGACGATGCCTACCGCAATGCTCGACTGCAACTCGACTTCGCCTCGGTGACCGGGCATGCCGCGTGGCACGACATGCCCGATGAGCCAGCGCACGTCGCGGAATACCATCGACGCGGTTTCGCGCGCCTGCGCGAACACTGGGGAGAAGTCCAGGACTTCACCGAAGAGGTCAACAACCCGCACTCCTTCGTTTCATTCCTCTCCTTCGAATGGCACTCACTCGCGTACGGGGATCACTGCGTGTACTACGACACGGGGCGCGGGCCGCTCGACCCGTCCAACGCCAACGATCTTCCCTCCCTCCGCCGCGCTCTGCGCGACGTCCGCTTGCGCGGCGCCGACGCGATGGTGCTCCCACACCACATCGGCTATCGCTCAGGTCGACGTGGGGTCAATTGGGACGCCTACACAGAGGAGTTCTCGCCTGTCGTGGAACTTGTCTCCATGCACGGCAGCGGCGAGCACCATGATTCTCCGCGCCCCTATCTGCACACGATGGGTCCGCGCGACATCGGCAGTACCGCCACGACAGGGCTTGCTCGCGGCGGCCGCTTCGGCTTCATCGGTTCTACCGATCACCACAGCGCGCACCCCGGAAGCTATGGGCACGGTCTGGCCATGGTGTGGGCGGAAGACCTGACGAGAGAGAGCATCTGGCAAGCCATCCGGCAGCGCAGAACCTACGCGGCCACCGGTGGGCGGATCATGCTCGCCACGAGCATCAACGGCGCCCCGATGGGTTCGACGGTCGTGGCGAACGGGGAGCGCCGCATCCTCGTGGATGTTCGCGGAGGCAATGCGTTGGATCGGGTCGAGATCATTCGCAATGGAGAGGTCATAGCCCGGAACGAGCTCGCCACGGCCGCGGCGCGCGACGCCGACTTCTCCGGCATCGTATCGGTGGCCATGGGCTGGGGCGAGGTGGGGATTCCTGTCGACTGGGATGTCGAACTCGAACTTCGCGGCGGTCGGATTGACGCTGTGGAGCCTCGACTTCACGGATACGACACCTTGGCTGACCAAGCGGGCGAGACGGACAAGTATTCGTTCTCGGCATGGGAGCAGCGTGACGAGCGCACGATTCGGCTACGCACGCGGACCCGTGGCAATCCGACGGTGAGTACGGATGCCACGCAACGACTGGCCGTGCACGTGAGCGCCGATCGGAACGCCGAACTCGTGGCGACCGTGAACGGTCGAGAGTTCACGGCAACCATCACTGACATGCTCGACGGCCCCCATGTGCACTATCTCGGTGGTTTTCTCAGCGGAGCGTTCGCCTTTGAGAAGGCGGTTCAGAACACAGACGCGAGCCTGCAGTGGGAGATCAGTGACAAGGGCGGCAGAACGAGCGAGGACTGGTACTACGTGCGCGTTAGCCAAGTCGATGATCAGCACGCCTGGAGCTCGCCGATCTGGGTATCAGACGCGAGTGCGTAGCGCCGGGCTTTCTCGATAGGCGATCCCGACACCACAAGTCGCAACACCACACCAACAAGGAGGAAGAGATGAAACAGCAGAACACAGCAGGGCGGCTCCTCGCGGCAGCCGCGGTCGCGACGGCCGTGTCCGTCGTCGCCGGTTGCACACCCGCCCCCGCCGACAACGCCGAAGAGGGCGAGATCGTGTGGGCGATCGGCGGACCTCGCTCGCAGCCGGGAGGTGCGCATTTGAGCATTGCAGAACTGTGGAACGAGGAGAACCCCGACACTCCCGTTCGCGTCGAGGCGCTGCCTGAGGCAGCCGACGGCGCTCGAGAGCAACAAGCCCTTGTACTCCAAGCTGGCGGCTCGGAGTTCGACGTTCTCGGGCTGGATGTCATCTGGACCGGAGAGTACGTCGAGAACGACTGGATCGTGAGTCTCGAAGATGTTCGCGCCGATCTCGAAGGGGTCACGCTCCCCGGGCCGATGGAGTCGTCGTCGTGGGGAGGTGAGCTATGGGCTGCACCGCTGAACACCAATGCGGGCATTCTGTACTACCGAACTGACCTGGTGGACGAAGCGCCCCGCACTTGGACGGAGCTCTGCGCCGCAGCGGAGTCGATCGCTGCCGAGGAAGGGATGGACGGGTTCATCGGGCAGGGTGCCCGATACGAAGGATTCGTCGTGAACTGGTTGGAGCTCTTCTGGAGCGCGGGGGGCGACCTTTACAATTCCGACCAGTCGGAGGTCGTGTTCGATGTCGATCTGGCGACTGAAGTGACTGAGTTCATCGCCGAATCCGTTGACGACGGCTGCTTCGCCCCGGGTTACAACACAGCAATGGAGGAAGAGTCGCGAATCGCGTTCCAGTCGGGCGATGCAGCCTTCATGCGCAACTGGCCGGGACCGTACGCTCTCATCGCTGATGACAGCGAGAGCCCCGCAAACGGTGTCACGGGCGTGGCTCCGCTGCCGTCGTTCACCGGCGAGCCCGGAGTATCGGCGATCGGTGGATTCAACAACGCGGTCAGCGCGTTCTCGGAGCGCCAGGACATCGCCAAAGACTTCGTCGTGTGGGCCGCGACCAGTGTGGAGGTGCAGACGATCCTCGCCGAGGACGCAGTGCTCCCCGTGCACGTGCCTCTCTACGACGAGTTCGCCGACGATCCCGTGATGCAGCAGTTGGGCGAGATCCTGCAGGACGCCAAGCCGCGCCCAGCGGCGCCGCAGTGGGCTGAGATCAGCCTGGAGATGCAGCGCACCCTGTTCGAAGCCGCCAATGGGCAGATGTCTGCGCGCGACGCAGCTGAGCAGATGCGCACGTTCCTCGAGGGCACGCTCAACGGCTGAACCTGAGCAGAGAGACAGATCATGCCGAACGACACGAGCACCATGCACGGTGGCTCCGCACGGCGGAGCCCGGAGGCGAACAGCCGCCTTCGTGCACCGGCCCGATGGCGTGGCATCTCGGAGACAGCGCTCGCGCGACTCTTCCTTGCACCGTCGATCACCGTCATGGTGCTCGTCGTCGTTTTTCCCATTCTGTACGCTCTCGTCACGAGCCTGAATGCCTATACGCGTCGGCAACGTGAGGGCTTCGCGGGCCTGGACAACTACGTCGAGGTGCTCAGTTCCGGCGTCTTCTGGCAGGCGCTGTCGTTCACGGCGGTTTTCACCGTGACGTCCGTCGGTCTCGAGTTCATCATCGGGCTCGGATTCGCGCTGATCATGAATCGAGCACTGCGAGGAAGGGGAATAGTCAGGGCAACGATCCTGATCCCCTGGATCATTCCGACGGTCATGGCCGGTCAGATGTGGGCCTTCATGTTCAACATCACGCCGGGCTCCATCAACGGCTTGCTCGGCCTCGGAGATTTCAACTGGCTCGGGCAGTCTGGTTGGGCCGCAGGCACCGTCATCATCGCAGATGTGTGGAAGACGGCACCATTTGCGGCCCTCCTCTTGCTGGCGGGCCTCCAGACCATTCCCTCCGAGATGTACGAAAGCGCGAAGGTCGACGGAGCAACTTCAATCCAGCGATTCTGGTACATCACACTTCCGCTGCTGCGACCAGCGATTCTCGTGGCGCTGTTGTTCCGCACGGTGGACGCACTGCGCGTGTACGACTTGCCGGAAGTCATGACGGGCGGGGCGTTCGGTACGGAGTCGCTCTCGATGCTCGTGCAACAGTACATCGTCGAAACACCCGACCCTGGTGTCGGTTCAGCGTTGTCGACATTGACCTTCATGCTCGTTCTCGCGATCGGAGTGATCTTCGTGCGCGCGATCGGGAGCCACCTCGTGTTCGGAGAGAGAAGCCGATGACTACCCAGACCGCGCACGCACGTACCGCACGGCAGCGCCCCCCTCGGCGCATCATGGATGCACGGTGGAGCGTCCTTCTCGGAATCGTGTTCGTGTGGTGCCTCGCGCCCTTCTTCTGGCTCGTGATGACGAGCTTCAAACGCGGTGATCGGGCTCTCAACGATCCGGACTTGTTTCAAGGACCATTCGGACTCGACAACTACATCGCGGTGCTGGGGCAGGGCTTCCTACTGAACATGCGCAACTCGCTGGTCGTCGCGACGATGACGACCGTTGTGTGCACCATCATCGGAGCACTGGCCGCATACGCCATCGCGCGACTCCCCCTCAAGCGCAGGGTACTGTGGCTCTCCGGCGTGCTCGCTGCCTCGCTCTTTCCTCCCGTATCGCTCGTGCCGCCGCTCTACGAAGTCTGGCGCTCGATCGGGCTGCTCAATACGTGGGAGGGACTCTACGTTTCCTATGTGTCATTCAGCTTGCCTTTGACGATCTTTATTCTCACGACCTTCTTCGCCGCGATCCCGAGTGAACTGGAGGAAGCCGCGAAGATCGACGGGGCGACACCGCTGCAAGCCTTCCGCAAGGTCATCTTGCCGCTCGCGGGGCCAGGTCTGTTCTCGGCCGCCATCATCACCTTCGTCACATCGTGGAACGAATTTCTGCTGGCCAGTACCTTCGCGCCCAGGAACGCGGAAGTCGCACAGACGGTTCCGGTGGCCATTGCGGCGTTCACGGGTGCCGTGGAGTTTCAGCGCCCGATCGGCACGATCACGGCCGCATCGGTAATGGTCACCATTCCCATGGTGATCTTGGCGCTCGTTCTTCAGAGGAGAATCGTGTCCGGACTGACGGCGGGGGCGGTGAAGGGCTGACATGAGGTTCGTTATCGCTGACCCACCAACACTCGCGAAGAGCATTGCGGATCGTATTCAGGCGCTCTTGGATCGCAAGCGGGACGCAATCCTTGGACTCGCTACCGGGTCGAGTCCACTGGCGTTGTACGACGAGCTCGTGAGGCGAGCGAATGCGGGCGCCATGTCATTCTCCTCGGCAGGTGCCTTCCTGCTCGACGAATACGTGGGACTGCCTGCCGACCATCCGCAGAGATACTGCAACGTTATTGATCGCGAGTTCACGTCGCGCGTCGACTTCACTTCGGGATCCGTCCGCGTGCCCAATCCCGACGTACACGATCTGCAGGCGTCGTGTGCTGAATACGAGACCGACATCACTCGGTCAGGAGGAATCGACTTTCAGATACTCGGGGTCGGAACGGACGGCCACATTGCCTTCAACGCACCAGGCTCCCTTCACGACTCCCGCACTCGTGTCGTGAGGTTGTCGGATCAAACTCGCAGGGATAATGCGAGATTCTTCGACGATGATGTTGCTGCTGTGCCGGAGTGGTGCATCACTCAGGGCATCGGCACGATCCTCGACGCGACCGAACTTGTCGTGATTGCCGAGGGCAATTCGAAGGCTGAGCCATTGCGGCGCCTGGCCAGAGGCGAGGTCGACGTGGACTGGCCCGTCACCGCGCTGAACCTCCATGGCACAGTGACAGTGTTTGCCGATAGCGATGCGGCCCGACTGATCCCGCCTGAACTGCGAACATCGCTATCGATGTCGCGATCAAGGTGAGTGCGTGACGCGCTCCCCTTCAGGAGAGACGTCCTCACCCTTAGCGCAGCCGCCAGGGCGCCACGGCGTGGAGGAGGGGCAGCGCCGAGCCTCCGATGAGCACCCAGCTGAGCACCTCGTCGGTCGGGCGCAGGATGACCCCGGCGAGCAGCAGCGCGGTGAAGAGGATCGCCGAGGTCGCGCGGCGCACGGTGCCGTCGAGGACGCGCAAGCGCTGCTCGACCTCCGGACTCCGCACCGCGAGCTCGCCGCGGTCGAGGCGCGTGGCCAGAGCATCCACTCGTTGGGGGAGGCGCGCGAGCGCCGAGAGGATGGCGACCGCCTCGCGGCCGACGCTGCGCGCTGTCGACGTGCCGCCGCCGCGCAGGAGGGTGCGGGCGAAGGGGTCGACGGCGTCCCACATGTTGAAGTCGCGGTTGAGGGCGCTCGTGACGCCGGAGATGAGGGAGACGGTGCGGATGAGCAGCAGGAAGCTCTCCGGCAGTTGGAACGGCAGAGTGCGCACGAGCTCGCTGAACTGCAGCGCGAACTGCTGCAGCTCGCGCGGGTCGAGCGCCGTGAGTTCCGCCACGCCCATGCCGCCGAAGCGGTCGAAGAGGGCGGTCACGGCGCGCTCGAGCTCGACAGTGTCGACCGAGGGCAGCAGCACCCCGAGGCGCTGCGTTGCCACGACCCAGCCGCGCGCGTCGCGCGAGGCGACGGCGAAGATGAACTGCTGCAGGCCGTCGCGCAGCTCGTCGGTGATCTCGCCCATCATGCCGAAATCGATGTAGGTGATCGTGAAGCCGTGCTCGGCGCTCGGAGTCACGAAGATGTTGCCCGGGTGCGGGTCGGCGTGGAAGAAGCCGGCGACGAAGATCTGCTCGAACGTCGCCCGGGCCAGCTCGGCGGCGACCGCATCAGGGTCGAGGCCCGCCGCCTGCAGCGCGCCGACATCGGTGATCTTGATCGCCGTCACGTCGGCGAGGGTCAGCACGCGGCGCGCACTGCGCTCCCACACGATCACCGGCGCCCCGACGCGCGGGTCGTCGGCGAAGATGTCGGCGAAGCGCTCGGCGTTGCCCGCCTCGTGCACGTAGTCGATCTCCTCCAGGCTCGTCGTCGCGAACTCCTCGATAAGTGCGGGCGCGTCGGCGCGACGGTTGACGAGCTTCACACGCGAGAGCCAGCGGGCAACACGGCGCAGAGCGGCCAGATCGACCTCGACGATCTGCTCGATGCCGGGTCGCAGCACCTTCACGACAACGTCGCTGAACCCCAGATCGGCGGCGAGGGTCGGCGTCAGGCGCGCGCGGTGCGCCTGCCCGAGGGAGGCGGCCGCGATCGGCTCGCTCTCGAACGTTGCGTAGGCGCGATCGAGCGGGATGCCCAGCTCGTGCTCCGCCTGCGCGACGATGCTCGCGAACGACTCGGGAGCCACCTCATCCTGCAGCCCCTCGAGCTCGCGCGTGATCTCCGGCGGCAGCACGTCGAGGCGCGACGACAGGAACTGCCCGACCTTGATCATGAGCCCACCGAGGTCGGCGGCGAGCGCGTGGAAGCGGCGGGCGAGCTTCTGCAGGCGCCGGATGCGGCCCCGCGCGGCGAACCGCGCGAGCCCGAACCGCGGCAGCACGAGCTCGAACCACCAGGCTTGCGCGAGCGCGCGTGCCGCGAAGCGCATGATGCGCCGATAGCGGGCGCGGGACGCGCGATCGGCCGGCGGCGCCTCGAGCGCGCCGCGGGCGGAATCCACGGTGGTCAGTCCTCGGCGAGGATCGCGTAGAGCGCTCGACGCGTCTCGTCGAGCAGCTTCGCCGCGCGCTCCTGCTGCTCCACCGTGCCGCTCTGCGCGACCTGCGACGCGGCCTGCGCAAGCTTCACACCCGCCTTCGGCAGGGCGCGCGAGTGCTCGCCGAAGCGGGGCATGCGCGACTCCCAGCCGTGGTCGCGACCCGAGTCGTGCATGCTCTCGGAGGCCTCCGTCGCCACGGCGTGCCCGGCCTCGGTGAGCGAGTACACCCGACGCTCGTCGTGCTGCTCGCTGCTCACGAGACCCTCGTCGGTGAGCTGCTGCAGCATCGGGTAGACGGCGCCGGCGCTCGGGGTGCGCGAGCCGGGCATCCGGTCGCCGATCGCCTGCATGACCTGGTGACCGTTCTTCGGGCCGTCGAGCAGGGCGACGAGAACCGCGGAGCGGATGTCGGCGTGCCCCATCATCGCCTCCATGCGGGGGCCGAACTGCTCGCGCAAGCCCTCCATGGCCTCCCAGAGGTCGAAGCGGGGGTTCGTGGCGCTGCGCATGCGGAATCCTTCGTCTGCGGGAAAAGGCCGACGGTCGCGGTCTTGACCACAGTCAACGCCACCACGCTGAGACTCGGCTCGGTGCCGGTCGAGCGCGCGCTGTGCGCGCGTGACCTCCGTCGGGTCAGTCGCGGGACGCCCACGCCTCGGCGGTGAGGCGCAGCGAGGCGAGGCGCTGCTCGAGACTCATCGCCGCGTGCACGGTGATGAGCTCGTGCGCTCCACAGTCGGCGGCGAAGGCGGCGAGCTGCTCGGCGACTGCGACCGGAGTGCCCGAGGCGGTGTAGCGGCCCATCGCGAGAATCTGGCGGCCCGCAGGGGTGTCGACGAGCACGTGCGACTCCTCCTCGGTGAACTCGCGCTCCCGCCCGCGGCTCAGGAATCGGCGCACGCGTTCGCGCTGCACACGCTCCAGCTGGGCGGCGGCGTCGGCCTCCGACTCGGCGGCGACGACGTTGACCGCCGCGATCGCGTGCGGCTCGGCGAGCTCGTCGCTCGGGGTGAAGCGGCTCGTGTAGTGAGCGAGGGCCGCGTGCAGGGCATCCGGGGCGAAGTGCGAGGCGAAGGCGAACGGCAGGCCCAGCTTCGCGGCGAGGTCGGCGCCGAACATGCTCGAGCCGAGAATGAAGCGGGGCACGTGAGTGCCGCGGCCGGGATACGCGTTGACGCCGCTCACCGGCAGGTCGTCTCCGAGGTAGTGGCCGAGCTCGATGACGTCGGCAGGGAACGACTCGGCCGACTCAGGCGTGCGGCGCAGAGCGCGCAGCGTCACCTGGTCGGTGCCGGGCGCGCGGCCCAGACCGAGGTCGATGCGGCCCGGGTGCAGCTCGGCGAGCGTGCCGAACTGCTCGGCGATCACGAGCGGGGAGTGGTTCGGCAGCATGACGCCGCCCGAGCCGAGACGAATCGTGGACGTGTGCGCGGCGACGTGCGCGATGAGCACCGCCGTCGCGCTCGACGCGATCGCCGCCATGTTGTGGTGCTCGGCGTACCAGACGCGCCGGTAGCCGCTGCGCTCGGCCTCCTGCGCGACCGCGACCGTCTCCGCGAGCGCCTCGCGCACGGGAGCGCCCGGGCGGGTCGGCGCGAGGTCAAGGACGGAGAGGGGGAGGGGTGCGGTCACGAGTTCATCGTGGCACGGGCGCGCAGGGCGATTGCCGACAGTCCGGAGTCGCACGAACCGTCGGGCGAGCTCAGCGCCGTGAGAGCAGCGCGCGCACCCCCGCAAACGGTCGCCGATTCGCGAAGGCGAGCACAGCATCCACGTGCTTCCAGCCGACGCGGCCGCCCGACATCTGCGCGAGGCCGCGCACCGGCAGCTCATCGACGGAGCGCTCGAGCATCGCGACCGTCGCGGGGTCGGCGCGGTCGGCATCGCTCACCGGCATCGCTCGGCGCAGGCCAGCGCGCAGGCCGCGGCCCACGAGGGTCGCGCTCAGGTCGCCGATCGTGGAGTCTCGCGTGAACGGGCGGTCGGCCTTCGGGCTCGGGATGCTGCGCCCCAGCCGAGCGGAGAACTCGGCGTCGCCCGCCGCCACCGCCGGGGTGCTCGGCGGCTCGGCCGAATCGACCGCGTCACCCTCGAGCCGCACCGTGAGCGTCGCCTCGATGCGCTCCACCGAGCGGCCGACCTCCAGGTCGACCTCCCCGCGCGGCAGGGCCCAGTCGTGCCGGCGCACATCCCAGAACTCGAGGTCACCGGCGCGCACCTCGACCTCGACGCGGCGGCGTTCGCCGGGTGCGAGGGTCACGTGCGCGAAGCCCACGAGCTCGCGCCGCGGACGCAGCACGACGCCGCTGCGGTCGTGCGCGTACACCTGCACGATGTCGCTGCGCGAGCGGTCGCCCGTGTTCTCGACGTCCACCGCGACCGCGAGGGTGCCGCCCGGCGCGAGCTCGTCGCTCGAGGCGATCGCCCCCGACCACGCTGTGCTGCCGTAGCCGAGGCCGTGGCCAAATGGGTACTGCACAGCCACGCCCGCGGACGTCGCGTGACGGTAGCCGACGAAGAGGCCCTCGCGGTACTGCACCTGGTGGGGGCCGCCGGGAAAGTACGGGTCGGCGGCGATGTCTTCGAGGCTCGCGAACCACGTCTCGGTCAGGCGCCCCGCAGGCTCGACCTCGCCGAGCAGCAGGTCTGCGACCGCGCCTCCGGAGGCTTGCCCGCCGAGGTGCGCCACGACGATCGCGTCGACCTCGTCGCGCCACGGCAGCACGGCGGGGGAGCCGAGGCTCAGCACGACGACCGTGCGGCGGGCGACCGCGGCGACCGCGCGCACGAGAGCGTTGTGCTGCTCGGGCAGCTCTAGCGTGTCGCGGTCGAAGCCCTCGCTCTCGGCGGTCGGCGGGAGGCCGACCATGACGACGGCGACTTCCGCGTCGCGCGCCGCCGCGACCGCCTCCGCCAGGGGGGCCGCATCGGTTGCCGAGCCCGCGCCGCTGGAGCCGAGGTCGTACCCGCGGGCGTACGTCACCTCGACACCCGCCGCCGCGAGAGCCTCGCGCACGGTCGTGAGACGCGTCGGCGTGACGAGAGAACTGCCGCTGCCCTGGTAGCGCGGCGTCTCGGCGAAAGCGCCGATGAGGGCCATCCGGCTCTCGCGGGCGAGCGGCAGTGCGCCCTCGTTGCGCAGCACCACGGCGCTCGCGGCGGCGGCGCGGCGCGCAAGGGCGTCGTGCGGCTCGAGCAGAGCATCCATCGTCTCGATCGGGGCCGCGGTGCGCGCCCGCTCGGCGCGACGGGCGAGGGCGGCGACGCGGCCCGCGCTGCGCGCCACGTCGACGATGCTCAGCCGGCGCTCGTCGACGGCGGCGTGCACGAGCGGCTCGGTGCCGGCTCCGCCGGGCATCTCGAGATCCATGCCCGCCGCGATGCCCGCGACGCGGTCCGCCTCGGCGCCCCAATCGCTCATGACGAGGCCCTCGAAGCCCCACTCGGAGCGCAGGATCGTCGTGAGCAGCTCGCGCGAATCGGTCGCGTGCTCCCCGTTCACGAGGTTGTAGGCGGCCATCACGGTCGCGGGGGAGGATTGCTTCACGGCGCGCTCGAAGCCGCGCAGGTAGAGCTCGCGCAGGGTGCGCTCGTCGACGATCGCGTCGATCACGAAGCGGCGGTGCTCCTGGTTGTTGACGGCGAAGTGCTTGAGGCAGGCACCGACGCCCGTGCTCTGGATGCCGCGCACCGACGCCGCCGCGAAGGTGCCCGCCAGCAGAGGATCCTCGCTCGAGTACTCGAAATTGCGCCCGCACAGCGGGTGGCGCTTGAGGTTGAGGCCAGGCCCGAGCACGACGTCGACGCCGAGGGCGCGCGCCTCGCGACCCACGGCGGCGCCGACCTCCTCGAGCAGGGCGGGGTTCCAGCTCGCGGCGGTCGTGACGGCGGTCGGGAAGCACGTGCTGGGCGTGCTGCTCACGAGCCCGAGATGGTCACCGCCCTCGGGTTGCGCGCGAATACCGTGCGGCCCATCGCTGAGCATCGCCTGCGGGATGCCCCGCTCGGGCAGCGCGCGGGTGCGCCAGAAGTCGGCTCCGCTCAGCAGCGAGACCTGCTCGTCGAGGCTCAGCTCGCTCACGTCATGGTCGGTGGGGTGGTCGTTCGTCACGGGCCCTCCTCGGGTGTGCTGAGCAGGCGCAGCAGCGCCGACAGGTGGGCGGGCATGTCGACGCTGTCGTCGTACAGCCACTGGGTCTGCAGACCGTCGATGGCAGCGAGCACGAGCGCGGCGGCCTGCTCGGGCTCGACATCGGCGCGCACGCTGCCGGACTGTTGCAGGCGCGCGACGGCGGTGGCGAGCATCCGCCGTAGCCGCGCGTAGCGCTCGGCGAAGAAGTCGTGGGCCGCGTGGCCGTCGTCGACGCCCTCGGTGGCGAGGTGGGCGAAGAGCCGCACGAGGCCTGCGCTCTCGGCGTTGCGGCGCACGACCGCGAGCAGTGGCTCCGCGAGCTCGTCGAGGGTCGGGTCATGGTCGTCGAGAGAGGCTGCGAGCGCGTGCTCGTCGACGCCGCCGCTGTCGAGCTCGTCCCGCCGACGCAACGCCTCGACGAGCAGCTCGTCCTTCGACGCGAAATAGTGCAGGAGCCCGTTGGAGCTCATCTGCACGGCGTCCGCGATTGCGGCGACCGTCGCCCCGGCGTAGCCCTCGGCCGCGATGACGCGCAGGGCGGCGTCGAGAATCTCGCGGCGTCGCTCGACGCCCTTCGCGTAGGGGCCGCGGGTGCTCATGGTGGGCGATGCTAGCGCTTGCGCGCGAAAACCGCATCCCATACTGTTTTGGCAGCGCGACGGTGCGCGACGAGAGTGAGCGAGACGATGACGTCGACGACGAACACGGGCCCTGAGTCGGTCGGGCCCGAGCAGGAAGCGCCCGCGGCGACGGGCACCGCGCGGCCGGGCATCCAGGGCCCCCTGCGGCGCCTGCTGCTGTGGTTCCTGCCCGGCACGCTCAGCATCTACGTGCTGTGGGGAGCGATCCCCACGATTCTGCTTCCCCTCCAGGTAGAAGACATCGACCCGGCGGCGAAGGTCGCCAACCTCGCCCTCGTGACGACGATCGGAGCCTTCGCCGCGATGGTGGCCCAGCCCATTGCGGGGCGCATCAGCGACCGCACGCGCACACGCTACGGCCGCCGCGCCCCCTACCTCGTCGGGGGAGCGCTCATGGGCGGGCTTGCCCTGATCGCGCTCGGGTTCTCGAGCTCACTCATGCTCATCACGCTGTGCTGGGTGCTCGTGCAGATCTCCTTCAACATCGTGCAGGGGCCCTTCACGGCGATCCTGCCCGACCGCGTGCCCGCCGCCGTGCGTGGCACCTTCGCCGCCGTCATCGGCTCGATGACGATGCTCGGCGCCATCGGCGGGGCGATCCTCGCCTCGAGCCTCGCCGAGAGCATCCCCGTCGCCTACCTGCTGCTCGCGGGGTTCGCGATCGTCGTGCTCACGAGCTTCGTGATCGCCAACCCTGATCGGGACAACCGCGGCGAGCCCGCGCCACCGTTCCACGTGCGCAGCTTCCTCTCGACCTTCTGGGTCAACCCCATCGCCCACCCCGACTTCTTCTGGGCGTTCACGGGCAGGCTGCTGCTGTACACGGGGTACTTCGCCGTCTCCGGCTACCTGCTCTACTTGCTGCAGGACTACATCGGGCTCGGCGACGACGCCGTCGGCCTCGTGCCGCTCGTGACCGCGGCCGGTCTGCCTGCCATCGTGCTCTCGATCGCCATCTCGGGCCCGTGGAGCGACCGAGTCGGGCGTCGCAAGCCCTTCGTCGTCGCCTCGTCGCTGCTCGTGGGCGCTGCCCTCATCGTGCCGTGGGTGTGGCCCACTCTCGAGGGCATGATCGCCTTCTCCGTTCTCGCCGGGCTCGGCTTCGGCGCCTTCCAGGCCGTCGACACGGCCCTTGTCTCGCAGGTGCTGCCGAGCGAGCACGCCCACGGCAAGGACCTCGGGGTCGTCAACATCGCCGCGACGCTGCCGCAGACCCTGGCCCCCGCGGTCGCGGGCAGCATCGTGCTGCTGTTCGGGTTCGCCGCGCTCTTCCCCTTCGCGATGGTGCTCAGCGTGCTCGGGGCGATCGCCGTTCTGCCGATTCGCTCCGTGCGGTGAGGCGCATCGTCGTCAGAAGTCGAGCTCGAGGCTCTGAGCCCACCCGTTCTCGGGCGGCGCCATGTCCAGTATCGGTTCTGACTGCGTGATCATCGCCCGCGAGTGCGGCGTCACGAGTACCTCGAAACTCTGGCCGCGCGTGTCGTCCACGTGGATGAAATTCCCGCCGCCGCGGACCGCCTCGACGATCTCTTCGGTGAGCGCCGCGACATCGATGTCGTCCCGTAGGGGGATGCGGTGCTCGTTGATCGTCAGTGTCACTGTCGTCATGGATGCCTCCGTCCGCGGGCCACGCTAACCCGTCAGCCTGACGAGGGACACACCTTGCTTTTTCGACGGTGAACGGCTAGCCGTCCTCGTGCTCGGGAGGCTCCTCGCTCAGGTGAACTCCGCCGGTTGCGGAGGACAGGATGAGCGACTCGACCCACTCGCGGTTGATGGCGGGTGCGCGCGATCCCGAGTAGCTGATGTGGATCGGCACGCCGTTATCGATCCACAGCGCGTGGCGACCGCTGCCTGCCGACGATGGCAGTGACCAGGTCAGGAAGAAGTTCTCGCCACGCCGGAGCTTCGTGCTGATGACGATCTGCACGTGCGCGAGCACGCGGTCGTCGAAGGAGAACTCTTCCATCTCGTACCGCAGTGTCCCCATGATTCCGATCCCCCTGACATTCGGTGAGTGCGACCGCCGCAGCTCACAAGTGCTTGCCCCCGGTGACGGGCACGACAGCGCCCGAGATGTACGAGCCGCCGTCCGAGGCGAGCAGAACGTACGTCGCCGCGAGCTCCGCCGGTTGACCGGCGCGGCCGAGCGGCGTGTCCTGCCCGAACTGCTCCAGCTTTCCCTCCGGCCAGTCCGTCGCCGGAATGAGCGGAGTCCAGATCGGGCCGGGAGCGACGGCGTTGACACGGATGCCGCGTGGGCCCAGGTCATCGGCGAGTGCGCTCGTGAACGCGACCTGCGCCGCCTTGGTCATCGCGTAGTCGACAAGGCCCGCCGAAGGATTCGCCGCCTGGATCGACGACGTCGTGATGATGCTCGAACCCTCGCCGAGGTGCGGCAGAGCTTCGCGCGTGAGCCACATGAGCGAATACAGGTTGGTGCGGAAGACGCGCTCGAACTCCTCGGTCGTGATGGCCTCGAAACTCTCGCGGAACTGCTGGTACGCCGCGTTGATGACGAGGATGTCGAGCCCGCCCAGGGCGTCGACCGTCGTCGCGATGATCATGCGGCAGGCGTCCTCCTGCTGAACATCGGCGGGGATGAGCGTCGCCTCGCGCCCGGCCGCCTCGATCTGGTCGGCCGTGACGCGTGCGTCCTCCTGCTCTTCGGGCAGGTAGACGATCGCGACGTCGGCCCCTTCGCGTGCGAACGCGATGGCCACCGCGCGACCGATGCCGGAGTCGCCTCCCGTGATGAGGGCGCGTCGGCGGTTCAGCTTGCCTGAGCCGACGTAGCTCGACTCGCCGTGGTCGGGAGTCGGCGTGGTCGCCGTCGTCGTGCCGGGTTGCTCTTGCTCTGCCATGCGGGGCTCCTGACTGCCCTCGAGGTACTCGGCGAGGGCTCAGAGTCTACGCTGGCATGGCCCCCGTTCGGGGGACAACATTTCCGGGCCCCCTTGACAGCGGGTGCTCAGGAAGGGCGGGGTCCAGAAGAGCGGGTCACTCCGGATCGCTCGAGTCGACGAGGCCGATCGGCACGCCGCGGTCGACGAGGATGTCGGCCTTCTGCAATTGGCCTCGGCCGTGGTTCACGCGCAGCCAGCCCGGCGCTCCCGTCGCAAGAATCGTGGCGATCTCCTCCTGAAGCTCCGTCGCGTGGCGGGCGACGACGTACTCTTTGCCGTCGTAGTGGATGGTCGTGCGCATCAGGACTCCTCCTCGCTCGGCACGGGCGGCTCGGGAAGGATGTGGAGCCCCGCGGGAGTGTTGGCCGAGAGCATGAGGTCGTCGACCCACGTGCGGTTGATCGACGGGGGCCGGCTGCCGAAGAACTTGAACGAGATCGGAATCGTCGGGTGCACCCAGATCACGCTGCGGCCGTTGCCGATCGAGGCATCGTCCTTCCAGCTGAAGTAGAACGCCTCGTTGCGGCGCAGCTTCGCACCGATCACGATCTGCAGGTGTGCAAGCGTGCGGTCATCGAAGTCGGCCGACAACGTCGAGTCGTAGGTCAGTGTGCCCATGGTGCCCCCGGTACTGGGTAGATGTGTGAGCATGTCTAGCGTGCGGGGCGTCTCGGCGGCAAGTTGCGGCGCTCACTGCGACTGTCAGCTCTCGGCAGGCGACCTCAGTGCAGCAGCACCTCGAGAGCCATGCCCGGGCAGGGGTGCCGCTCGAAGGCGTCGAGGTCGCTTCCCCGCAGCGTGTCGCCGGTCTCGCGTCGCGCATCGGTCGACAGCAGCACGCGCCCGACGCCGTTGATGATCGTCACGTGGGCGTCGAAGACGGCGAGCCGTGGCGTGAGGTCGTGCTCGACCCTGTCGATGAGCAGGTCGAGCCCCGCGACGCCGACGAAGTCGTCGTCAATGGCGACGGGAGCGGCGACCGTGATCGTGTACTCGTCGCTGCACAGGTAGTCCACGTAGGGGCCGGCGACGTGCGCCTCGCCCGTCGCCTGCGGCACCCGGTACCACTCGAGCTCGCTGTAGTCGATGTGCTCCTTGTTGACCGACTGGCTCGCGAGCACGAGCTTGGTGCGCTCGGCGCCCTGCCACCAGGCGAGGTGGCTGCCGGCGTCGGCGAGCGAGTCGAGGGCGGCGATGAAGCCGGCTCCGTACACGGGCAGCTCGAGCGAGTCGAAGGTGCGGTGCGCGTAAGGCTCGACGAGGTCGTCGAGCTTCTCGCTCGTGAACGGCCCGGCAGCGCGTGCCGCGGCGATGTCGGCGGCGAGCAGCGGCTTCCACGACTCGAGGCTGGAGATCGCGCGGCCGAAGTAGTCTGCGACGAGTTCGACGGGGGACTGGGTCACGGGAATCGTCGTCATGGTCGGGGCCTCCAGGTCGGTCGCAGTGCGCTCGTGGTGGGGAATGCTATCGATGCTCGGGATGCCCGGCCACCGTCGCTCATGACGCACCCAGCGACTCGCGCAGGTCGATGAGCCACTCGACTGCGTCACGCACGGCTGCGCGGCTGAGGTCGACGGCGGTCGTGGGGTCGCCGCGCTCGACGGCGTCGAGCAGAGCCCAGAATCGCTCGCGCGTGGCGGTGCGCCTCTCGGGCTCGCGGTCGGCGAGGGCGAAGAGCGGTGAGAGCTCGGCCTGCAGTCGCATCTGCTCGCGCGTGAGCCGGGCCGACTGGCTGAGGGCGGAGAGCTCGATCTGGGCATCGTCGCTCGCCCTCCTCCAGCCGATGGGGTCGGCGGGGTCGACGCGCTCGAGGCGGTGACGGATGAGGGCGATCTCGCTCGGGTCGGCGCGACGGGCCGCCAGTTCGACCGCGGCGGCGGTGATCGTCGCGTAGTGCGTCGCCGCGTCTCGGAGGGCCACGCGCGAGGTCGCGGCGAGCGCGTCGAGGGCGAACGTCGTGGGGTCGGCTGTGTCGGCGACGAAGCTGCCGCCGTGACGCCCACGGCGGGTGGTGATGAGCCCACGCTCCCGGAGGGCGAGGAGCGCCTCGCGCGCGGTGGCGGGGGCGACTCCGAAGGATTGCGCGAGGTCTGTCTCCGCGGGGAGCCGCTCTCCGGCGTGGAGCACTCCGCCCATGATCGCGTCGGCGATGCGCCGTTCGACGAGGGCGGCGCGCCCCTGATCGCCGATCGGCTGAAACACCGCTCGAACGAGGCGGTGGGGTCGCCCGGATCGCCCGGAGCTCTTCTGCCCAGCGGGGGGAGGGGGTACGACCATGCCCTCATTGTGACGTACGCACCCCGGTGCGGGGCCGCGAACCGACAGCCGCGAACGATACGTCGATGACGCGGTTCCGTTACACACTGGAAATAAAAGCTATGAAACTATATCTTTAGAGGTTAACGCCTCGATCCAATGACGCTCGTAAGGAGTCCCCGCGCTCATGCCCGGTACTGACAGCCCCGCTGCCACCCTCGATTCGGACGCTCCCGCGAGTGTCGACTCCGGCGTCGAGCTGCGCGGCGTCGCCAAGCACTACGGCGACACGGTCGCCGTGACCGACCTCGATCTCGTGGTCGAGCCTGGCGAGTTCTTCTCCATGCTCGGGCCCTCGGGGTCGGGCAAGACGACCGTGCTGCGCATGATCGCGGGCTTCGAGGACGTCACGCGCGGGCAGATCCTGCTGGACGGGCAGGACGTCACCTCGGCGGCGCCGTTCGACCGCACCGTCAACACGGTGTTCCAGGACTACGCGCTGTTCCCGCACATGACGATCGCGGAGAACGTGGCCTACGGCCTCCGAGTGCGCAAGACGCCCAAGAGCGAGATCTCGCACCGGGTTGCCGAGGCGCTCGAGCAGGTCAAGCTCGCGCACGTCGCCGACCGGCTGCCGCACCAGCTCTCCGGTGGCCAGCGCCAGCGCATCGCGCTCGCGCGCGCGCTCATCCTGCGTCCTCGCGTGCTGCTGCTCGACGAGCCGCTCGGCGCCCTCGACAAGCAGCTGCGCGAGCAGATGCAGATCGAGCTCAAGCAGATTCAGCGCGAGGTGGGCATCACCTTCATCTTCGTGACGCACGATCAGGAGGAGGCGCTCACCCTCAGCGACCGCATCGCGGTCTTCAACGAGGGGCGCGTCGAGCAGGTCGGCACTCCCCGGGAGGTCTACGAGTACCCCGGTACCGCGTTCGTCGCGAGCTTTCTGGGGCTGTCGAACCTCATCCCCGCCCCGCTCGCCCGCGAGCTCTGCGGCGCGACCGCCGCCCTGAGCGTGCGCCCCGAGCGCGTGCGCGTCACGGCCCCCGATGACCTTCCGCGCGAGAACGAGACGAGCGTGCGCGGAACGATCAGCGAGACCGTCTACACCGGCCCGACGACGCGCTACATCGTCGAGACCGAGTTCGGCCTGCAGCTCATCGCCGAGCGCCACAACGACCACGCCCCCGACGACACCTCGGCGTTCCACCGCGGCGACCCTGTGCGTGCCGTGTGGTTCACCGAGCACGCCGCGATCGTGCCCTGAGACCCTTCCCCGCCCTGCACCACCCCACAGAAGAGAGAGAACAGCCATGAACAAGAAGTTGCTCCTGCCCGCCTTCGCGGCGGCAGCGACGCTCGTGCTCGTCGGATGCAGCACGGACGCCCAGACCGGAGACGGTCTCTTCATCGACGTGCCGGATGTGCCGATGCTCGAAGAGCTCGGCGAGGCCGAGGGCTCGGTCGACATCGTCGCGTGGTCGGGATTCGTCGAGCCCGAGTGGGCCGACACCTTCACCGAGGAGACCGGCTGCGTCGTCAACCGTCGCGTCGCCGGCACGAGCGACGAGATGGTCACGCTCATGCGCACGGGCGAGTACGACCTCGTCTCCGCCTCGGGCGATGCGAGCCTGCGCCTCATCGCCGGCGGCGACGTCGCCCCGATCAACCTCGACCTCATCCCCAACTTCGGCGACGACATCGTCGAGGGCATGAAGGGTCAGGTCTACGACACGATCAACGGCAACAGCTACGGCGTTCCGATCGGCCGCGGTGCGAACATCCTGCAGTACAACAGCGAGGTCATCCCCGAGGCGCCCGAGAGCTGGGACGTCGTGTGGGAGGCCGACAGCCCCTACGCCGGGCAGATCATCGCCTATGACGCACCGATCTACATCGCCGACGCCGCCGTGTACCTCATGGCGACGCAGCCGGAGCTCGGCATCACGAACCCCTACGCGCTCGACCAGACGCAGCTCGACGCCGCGATCGCGCTCCTGCAGCAGCAGAACGACATCGTCTCCGAGTACTGGGCCGACCCGGTCGCCCAGATCACGTCGTTCGCCGGCGGCACGACCGTCGTCGGAACGTCGTGGGAGATCCTGCGCAAGCTGACGGGTGACGACAAGTTCCAGGGCACCCTGCCCGTCGAGGGCTCGACCGGATGGTCGGATGCCTGGATGATCTCGTCCGAGTCCGACTCGCCGAACTGCGCCTACCTCTGGATGGACTACACGAGCGCCCCCGACGTCAACGGCGCCATCGCGATGAACTTCGGCATGGCCCCGGCCAACGCCGCGTTCTGCGAGACGAGCGACGAGGCTGCCGCTCACTGCGAGGAGTTCAACGCGACCAACGAGGACTACTTCGACCAGGTCTGGTACTGGACCACGCCGATCGAGCAGTGCGTGGACGGCCGCACCGACGTGCAGTGCACGAACTTCCAGCAGTGGACCCAGGCCTGGCTGACCGTCAAGGGCTGATGCACCACCAGTGAAGCGCTGGGGGCCGGCGCCCGACCGATGCCGGCCCCCAGCACCACCACCCCACCCCTTCCACCTCTCCGCACCATCGATCAGGGAGTTGTCACCGTGACGTCGACCGTTGCCGCCTCGCAGCGGCGCCCGGGGCCGAGCTCGACGCTCGTGCGCCGCCCGCTCTCGACGGCGCTGCACCGTCGACGGCGTGTGCGCCTCGCCGGCTTGCTCGCTCTGCCCATGGCCTGGCTCATCGGGCTCTACATCTTCTCGCTGGCGCTGCTCCTCATCACCGCGTTCTGGATCGTCGACCCCTTCACCTCCCTCGTGCGGCCCGGCTTCACGCTCGACAACTTCGCGCTGCTCGTGAGCAACCCCGCCTACGTGAGCACCTCTCTGCGCACGCTCGGCATCGCGCTCGCCGTCACGGCGATCAGTGCTCTCTTCGCGGTGCCCCTCGGCATCTTCATGGCCAAGCTCGCCTCGCCCTGGCTGCGTGCCCTGCTCGCGATCGCCATCACGCTCCCGTTGTGGGCCGGGTACCTCGTCAAGGTCGTCGCCATGCGCATCACCTTCACCGAGGAGGGCTTCTTCAACTCGATCGCGGGCCTCGTCGGGGGCAGCGGGCCCGGGTTCGGCATCCCGACCGTCATCCTCACCCTCACCTACCTGTGGTTCCCCTACATGGCGCTGCCGGTGTACACGGCGATCCGCCAGATACCCCCGAACCTCTTCGACGCCTCCGCCGACCTGGGTGCCGGCGGATGGACGACCATCCGCACCGTCGTCATCCCCCTCCTCACGCCCGCGCTCCTCGCCGGCTCGATCTTCACCTTCTCCCTCAGCCTCGGCGACTACCTCGCCGCCCGCTTCGTCGGCGGCCCCAACAGCCAGATGATCGGCTCGATCATCGCCTCCAACATCAACCTCAACCCGCCCGTTGCGGCCGCGTTCTCGGTCGTGCCGATCGCCTTCGTCGTCATCTACCTGCTCGTCACGCGTCGCACCGGCGCGCTCGAGCGGATGTAGGGAGAGGCCCATGCTCAGACTCAACCGCCGCTCCAAGGCCCTGCTCGGCGTCATCGTCGGCGTCGTGCTCGTCTTCATGTACGTGCCGCTCGGGCTCGTCATGCTCAACGCCTTCAACGATGCGCAGATCGCGGCGTGGCCCGTCGACGAGTTCTCGCTGCGCTGGTGGAGCGTCGCGCTCACCTCCGAGCCGATCCGCGCGGCCGTGCTCAACTCGGTCATCGTCGGGCTCGGGGCCACGGTCATCGCGCTCCTCCTCGGCACGCTCGCGGCGTTCGCGCTCTCCCGCTACTCGTTCTTCGGCAAGCAGACCGTCAACCTGCTCATCGTGCTGCCCATCGCCCTCCCCGGCGTCGTCACGGGTGTGGCGTTCAGCAACACCTTCACGTCGATCCTCGACCCCATCGGCATCCAGGTCGGCTACCTGGGCATCATCATCGCCCACGGCACCTTCTGCATCGTCATGGTGTTCAACAACGTGTTCGCCCGGCTGCGGCGCATGAGCCCCAACCTCCAGGAGGCGTCGATGGACCTCGGCGCGGGTCTCGGGCAGACCTTCCGGCTCGTGACCTTCCCGCAGTTCCGCACGTCGTTCGTCGCGGGCGGCCTGCTCGCCTTCGCGCTGAGCTTCGACGAGGTCGTCGTCTCGATCTTCACCGCTCCCCCCGGCGTCGACACCCTGCCGCTGTGGTTCCTCAACACGATGGCGCGCCCCAACGAGGGCAACCTCGTCAACGTCGTCGCGACCGTGCTCATCCTCTTCTCCTTCATTCCCGTCTACATCTCGCAGCGCCTCTCGCGGGCCGAGGAAGAGGAGCGGTAGGGCCAGGCGGCACGCTCGGTAGGCTCTCGACAGGCCCGGAAGGAGCATCCATGACCTGGCGCATGCCCGCCGAGACCACGCCGCACGACCGCATCTGGATGGCGTTCCCGCGCGAGGGCGACGTCATGGGCGACAGCTCGGCCGCGCGCGAGGCGACCTACGCGGCGTGGACGGCGGTCGCCCACGCGATCCTGCCGTTCGAGCCCGTGACGATGGTCGTCGACCCCAGCGAGTGGTCACGCGCACGTCAGCTGCTGAGCGCCGAGATCGAAGTCGTCGAGGCCCCGCTCGACGACTTCTGGATGCGCGACATCGGCCCCACGTTCGTCGTCGACGACGAGACCGGCGAGCTCGGCGGCGTCGACTGGATCTTCAACGCCTGGGGCGACCAGGGCGGCGCGTTCGCCCGCGACGCGCTCATCGCCGAGTTCGTGCTCGAGCAGGCCGGCTGCACGCGCATCCCGAGTCTGCTCGTCAACGAGGGCGGGGCCATCCACGTCGACGGCGACGGCACCGTCATGGTCACCGAGACCGTGCAGCTCGACCCCGGCCGCAACCGCTACGCCACGAAGGAGCGCGTCGAGGCAGAACTGGCGCGCACACTCGGAGTGACCCAGACGGTCTGGCTGCCGCGCGGCCTCACGCGTGACTACGAGCCGCTCGGCACGCGCGGGCACGTCGACATGATCGCGACCTTCGCGTCACCCGGCGTCGTGCTCGTCCACGAGCAGCCCGCCGAGTCGCACCCCGACCACGCCGTCATGCGCGAGGTGCGCGGGGTGCTCGAGCGGGCGACCGACGCCGCAGGCCGCAGGCTGACGCTCATCGATCTGCCCGCCCCGAGCCAGCTGCGCGACGACGAGGGCTTCGTCGACTGGAACTACGTCAACCACCTCACCGTGAACGGCGGGGTGATCGCGTGCGGGTACGACGACCCGGTCGCGGATGCCCGCGCACGCGACCTGCTGGGCGCCGCCTACCCCGGCCGCGAGGTCGTGACGGTCGACGCCCGCGAGATCCTCGCGCGCGGCGGCGGCATCCACTGCATCACGCAGCAGCAGCCCCGCAGCGGGCTGCCCGTCGGCGACAGCGGTGCGGCGTGAGCCGCACGCCGCTCGTCGAGACGAGCATTCCCGACCTCGCGGCCGCACTCGCCGCCGGCGAGCTGACCGCGGTCGAACTCGTGCAGGGCTACCTCGACCGCATCGCGGCGTACGACCGCGAGCCCTCCGGCGACGGTGCGCGACCCGCCCTGAACGCCGTCGTGGTCGACAACCCGGCAGCTCTCGACGAGGCGCGCGCGAGCGATGAGCGGCGCGCGAGGGGCGCATCCCTCGGGCCTCTCGACGGCATCCCGTACCTCGCGAAAGACAGCTACATGGTGCGCGGCCTCACCGTCGCGAGCGGCTCGCCCGCCTTCGCCGACCTCGTCGCGCAGCACGATGCGTTCACCGTCGAGCGTCTGCGCGCGGCCGGGGCAATCTGCCTCGGGCTCACGAACATGCCCCCCATGGCCAACGGCGGCATGCAGCGCGGGCTGTACGGGCGGGCCGAGAGCCCGTACAACCCTGACTTCCTGCCGGCACCCTTCGGCTCAGGGTCATCGAACGGCTCGGGGGCCGGGCTGGCAGCCTCCCTCGCCGCCTTCGCCCTCGCCGAAGAGACCTGGTCGAGCGGCCGCGGCCCCGCCTCGAACAACGGTCTGTGCTGCTACACGCCCAGTTGGGGCGTCATCTCCGTGCGCGGCAACTGGCCGCTCGTGCCCACCATGGACGTCGTCGTGCCCTACACGCGCACCGTGGGAGAGCTGCTGCTCGTGCTCGACGCGATCGTCGCCGACGACGCCGGGGTCGAGGGTGCGGGCGTGCGGGGCGACTTCTGGCGCGCGCAGCCGTGGTTGCCCCTCCCCGCGTCGAGCGAGGTGCGGCCGGCCTCGTACCCCGCCCTCGCCGACCCGGATGCCCTGCGCGGGCGTCGGCTGGGCATCCCGCGCCTCTACATCAACGCCGATGAGGCGACCGACGACCCGATCATCACGCGACCGAGCGTCGTCGCGCAGTGGCGGAAGGCGCGCGCCGTCCTCGAAGCCGCCGGCGCCGAGGTCGTGGAGGTCGACCTGCCCGTCGTGGCGAACTACGAGTCCCGGGGGCGCGCCGTCGACCGCTCGATGGTCGCGCGCGGACTCGTGCCCCCCCGCGTTCGCCGACCACGAGCTCTACGAGCTGTCGATGTGGGGCTGGGACGAGTTTCTGCAGGCGAACGGCGATCCCGCCCTGCACCGGCTCGTCGACGTCGACCCCGACCTCATCTTCCCCACCCCGCCCGGATCCCTGCCGGGCCGGTATGACGACCACCTCAGCCGCTTCGCCCCCGAAGACGTGCCGCTCGAGGACTACGTGCACCGGGCTCGGGCCAGCGGCGTGCCGACGCTCGAGCAGATACCCGACCTCGCCGACGGCGTGCGCGGGCTCGACGCCACCCGACGTCAGGACTGGGACGCCTGGCTCGACGCTGAGCGTCTCGACGCGATCGTGTTCCCCGCCGTCGCCGACATCGGCCCGGCCGACGCCGACGTGAACCCCCGCAGCGCGGAGCTCGCCTGGCGCAACGGCACGTGGGTGGCCAACGGCAACCTCGTGTGGCGGCACCTCGGCATTCCGACCGCGCAGGTGCCCATGGGGATGCTCGACGACATCGCGATGCCCATCGGGCTCACGTTCGCCGGCCGCGGATGGGACGACACGGCGCTGCTCGCGTACGCGTGGGCATTCGAGCACGCCGCCGCTGCGCCGGGGTCGGCACTCGGCGCCCCACGGGTCGCCCCGCCGTTCACACCCGAACTGAGCGCCGCCCCCGAACGCGACGCCGCCGAGCACGGCACACTGGAGGCATGACGCCCACCAGCCTCGCCCTGCCCGAGCTCACCCACGAGCGCGTCGAACTCGTCACGGGCGCGCGCTCCGGCCTCAGCCTCGGCGTGGCCCTGCACTCCAGCGCGCTCGGCCCCGGCCTCGGCGGCTGCCGCCTGTGGCGCTACGGCCACTGGAGCGACGGACTCGGCGACGTGCTGCGGCTGTCCAGCGCGATGACCCTCAAGAACTCCCTCGCCGGCCTCGACTACGGGGGCGGCAAAGCGGTCATCATCCTGGGCGAGGGCGACGCGCTGGAGGACGGCCGACGACAGGATGCCCTGCTCGACCTCGGCGACCTCGTGGCGAGCTTCGACGGCACCTACATCACGACCGAAGACGTCGGAGTGACCGAGCACGACATGGTCGTCGTGCGCGAGCGGACGCCGCACGTCGTCGGCCTGCCCACGAGCCTCGGCGGCGCGGGCGAGCCCGCCGAGGGCACCGCCATCGGCGTGCACGCCAGCCTCGAGGTCGTGCTGGAGCGGCTGTTCGGCTCACGCGACGTCGCCGACCGCTCCTTCGTCATCTCGGGGCTCGGACAGGTGGGGTCGCGCCTGGCCAGCCGACTCGCCGCCGCCGGCGCCCGACTGATCGTGACCGACATCGTCGACAAGCGGAAACTCGCCGACGAGCTCGGCGCGACGTGGATCCCGCCCGAGGAGGCGCTCACGACACCGGCCGACGTGCTCGTGCCCGCCGGTCTCGGGGGAGCGCTCACGGCCTCGGCGATCGAGCAGCTTCCCGTGCGAGCAGTCGTCGGCCCGGCCAACAATCCGCTCGCCGAGAGGGTGGGGGCCGCGCAGCTCGCCGAGCGGGGCATCCTGTACGCCCCCGACTTCCTCGTCAACGCTGGAGGCGTCATCCACCTCGCACTCTCGGCGGAGGGCGCCACGTCCGTCGTGCTGGATGCCCGGCTGCGCGCCATCGGCGACACGCTCGCACGCGTGCTCGACGCGGCCGAGGCCGACGGCGTCACGCCGCTCGACGCGGCCGAAACGCTCGCGGTCGAACGGGTGCGGGGCGCGACAGGCGCCCGCGGAAGTCGGTAGCTCGGCTCAGCCGCGCGCCAGGACGGGCGCGCCCCAACCGTCGTAGTCGCCGCGGTGGTCGCACACGATCGTGTAGACCTCCTCGGTCATCGCGTCCGCGGTGTCCACATCGACCGCGGCCGTCTTCGTCGCGGTGAGCGTCGCCCTGGTGAGCTTTCGACGCGTCACCTCGGCGTGGTAGCCGTGCGACTCGAGGTCGCGCGCCGCCTCCGCGGCGTCGCGCATACGGCGGAACAGTGCGACGTGTTCGACCTCGCGGGGAGCGTCGACGTCGTCACGCATCTTCATGCGCTGACAGTACTGCTCGACGTTCGTGCTGAGGTGCTGACGGATATCACCCACGAGGGGCGATAGTAGGACACATTGTCACCGTCCGCATCTCGTGAGCTTTCCCCGCCTGACGGTGCGGCGCGGCGCACCGCAGAACTCTTCCTGAGAAGTCAACCCCCTGCCTGAGCGCCGTCTGCGCGCCTACCGTGGGGGCGACCGCACGTCGACGACCTCGACGCGGCATCGAGCCAGACACATCGAGACAGACAGGATCACACCATGAGCACTGTTCGAGCAGAGATCGACATCGACCTCCCCATCTCCACCGTCTACAACCAGTGGACGCAGTTCGAGACCTTCCCCCAGTTCATGTCCGGGGTCGACGTGGTGCGCCAGGTCGACGACACCCACACTCACTGGGAGGTATCCCTCGCGGGCGTCTCCCGCGAGTTCGACGCCGAGATCGTCGAGCAGACCCCCGACGAGCGCATCGCGTGGAACTCGACGGCGGGTGAGGAGCACGCGGGCGTCGTGACCTTCCACCGTCTGAGCGACGACACGACGAAGGTCACCCTGCAGCTCACCTGGGAGCCGAAGGGCGCCGTCGAGCGCATCGGCTCGCTCCTGCAGATCGACGACATTCAGATCGACCGCGACCTGCGCAGCTTCAAGGACCTCATCGAGCACAACGGCTTCGAGAGCGGCTCCTGGCGAGGTGATGTCGACCGCGCTCCCGACGCGACCGGCCGCTGAACCGGCCGAACAACCGTCGCGGCCTCCCCGGCCCCTCTTCTTCGCGGCATGCACCGAAGATAGGGTGACGAGCGAGGGAGGCCGCGATGACGGACGCCGCAGCAGCGCGCGCGAGAGTGCGTGCGCGGGCTCTCCGGCGAGTCGAGCATGCGCGGCTCGCCGCCCTCGCCGGCGCGGACAGCCGCGCGGCCACCGAGGCTCTCCTCAGCGGGCTGCGCGCGCAGGGATTCGGGCCGAGGGCGCTGGGTCGCTTCGTGTACGACGCGACCCGCCGCAGCATGCTCGAAGCCCGCAAGCGACCCGTCGCGGTCGCCGAGGCGACCGCCATCCACCTCGCGATCGGCGCGCTCGCGCACCCGCGCGGCCGCGCCTGGCTCCTCACCAGCTGGATCATGACCGTCACGCATCTCGGGATGCTCGAGCAGCGTCGCACGCTCGGCGCACCCAATCTGCTCACCGTCGCCCGGGCCGCACTGCCCGCCGCCGCGCACCGGCTCGGCGCCGCCGTGCCCGTGCTCGCCCTCGCGACCGACTTCGTCGACGGCAAGCTCGCGCGCAGCACCGGCACGGTCACCCGATTCGGCACGCAAGGCGACTACCTCGCCGACGCCGCACTGTGGACCTGGTTCACACTGCGCTACGAGACCAGCCGTGCGTGGCAGGTGGCCACCTTCGCGGCGTGGGCGATGCCCGTCGGGGCGCTCACCGTCGCGAGCTTCGCCCGGGGCGGCATGGTCGACCTGCCGCGCTCGCGCTGGATTCGCCCCGCCGCCGTCATGGAGGTGCTCATCGGGGCGCGCGTCGTCGTGCGCCTCGCGCAGAGTCGCCGCCGCTGAGTCGCCGGCGAGCGCGAGCTTCTAGGGTGGAGGCATGACCTCCGTCACGATGCTCTCCACCGACCGCCACGTGCTCGCCGAAGGGCCCGCGTGGGATACCGCGACGGCGACCGTCAGCTGGATCGACATCGAGGCCGGCCGCGTGTTCGTCGGCCGCCTCGACTCCGACGACCGGGTCGAGGTCATTCGCACCCTCGACTTCGAGAGCCACGTCGGCTGCGCCTTCCGGCTCGGCAACGCGCAGTTCCTCGTCGCCCTCGAGCGTCGTCTTGCGCTCGTCGACGCTCTCGGCAACGTCACGACCTCGCGCGAGCTGCTGCCCGAGGGGCGCCGCTTCAACGACGGCGTGATCGACCCGGCCGGGCGGCTCATCGTGGGCGGGCTCAGCATGACCGGCGACCACTCGGGCAACGTGCTGCTGCGCCTCGAGCACGACGGCGCCGTCACGACCCTCGACGATGATCTGGGCCTCTCGAACGGCCTCGGCTTCTCGCCGGATGGCGCCACGCTCTACTCGATCGACAGCACCGCGAACGTCGTCTACGCCCGCTCCTACGACTACGAGTCTGGCGACGTCGGTGCCCGTCGCGAGTTCGCGCGCATCGAGGACGCCACGCCCGATGGCCTCGCGGTCGACGCGGAGGGCGGCCTGTGGGTGGCGCTGTGGGGTGGCGGCGGAATCCGCCATCTGGATGCTCTGGGCCACCCGCACGGAGACATCGAGCTCGACGTGCCGCACGTCACGAGCCTCGCGTTCGTCGGCAGCTCGCTCAACCGGGCACTCGTGACGACCGCGAGCCGCGACCTGTCGCCGGCCGAGGTCGAGCGCCACCCCGGTGCTGGCATGCTCTTCCTCGTCGACCTGCCCGTCGCCGGCCAGCCGGCGCACCGCTGGCGCCCGGTCGCCCTGCCCCAGTAGGGCTCAGACGACCGGCTTCGGCCGCCGTGCGAACAGGATCGCGAGCACGAGCCACAGCACGGTCGTGGTGGCGATGAGCACGATGCCGAGCGCGCCGATGCCGTTCAGGCTGATGTGGATGAGGTTGAGCGCGAGATTCCACCCTCCGGCGGCAATGGCGACCCACACGCGGCGCAGTCTCGGCAGCAGCAGAACGCCGAACACGCTGACGAGCACGATGATGTTGCCCGCGATGCGCCACGGCTCGACCAGATCGGTGACCACGTGGATGACGATGTCGAACACGGTGATGAGGCCGAGCACGCTGGTCACGATGAACATGTTTCGACTCTACTGATACCGATAGCGTTGCGCGCGTGACTACCCTCGACGCGGCCTATGACCTTCTGCAGTGCCCGAGCTGCGGCGAGCCGCTCACCCCCGCCGACGGGGGAGCGGAGTGCGGCAATCGGCACCGCTTCGACCGCGCCCGCCAGGGCTACCTGAGCCTGCGCGCCGCGCACAAGGGCAAGGGCGCTCCCGCGACGGGCGACACCCCCGAGATGCTCGAGGCGCGCGAGCGGTTCCAGGCCGACGGTTTCCACGACGCGATTCTCCACGCGGTGCTCGAGGCGGTTCCCGAGGACGCGCGGGGCTGGCTCGCCGACCTCGGCGGCGGCACCGGCTGGTACGCCTCGCAGGTGCTGGATGCCCGCCCCGACCTGCGCGGCATCGTGCTCGACGCCTCCGCCCCCGCCGTGCGCGTCGCCGCGCGCGCCCACGACCGCCTGGCAGCGGTGAGCGCCGATGTGTGGACGGGCATCCCGTTGCGCGACGCGAGCGTCGCCGTGGCGCTGCGCATCTTCTCGCCAGGCTCCGCTGCCGAGGTGCGCCGCATCCTCGCCCCCGGCGGCCGCGCCGTGCTCGTCGTGCCGCACGGCGACCACCAGCGCGAGCTGCAGCACGGGCTCAAGCTTCTGCGCGTGCCCGCTGGGAAGGCGGAGGAGGTCGCGGCGAGCATCCCGGATGCCCGGCTCGTCTCCGCGCGGGAGGTGCGCAGCCGGGTCGCACTCTCGATCGAGCAGGCCCTCGACGCCGTGTTCATGGGGCCCAACGCGTTCCACCAGGACCGCGAGAAGGTGCGCGCCGTGCTCGAGGAGTGGGCCGCGCCCGTCAACGTCACGATCGCGGTCACGGTCGTGACCCTCGAGCTCGAGTAGTCCGGCCGCGCGGCGCGCGCCGCCGCCCCACGTGTCGTCGCCCCGCGCCGCCCGGCCCCGCGCCACGGCTCGCCCAGATTCGCCTCAAACTGTGCTCCACGGGCGCCACGAGCGCCCATTTGCGTCAGATCTGGCGCGAAGCGTGCGGGGGATAACCCCCGTACGGCTCGTGGGTGGGCCGGATGGCCCGTGCGAGGGCGAGTCACGAGGCTGGAGTCACCGCGCCGCACCCCGCGCCGTGGCAGTCTGACCCCAGGAGAAACCCATGACCACCGCATCCCCGACCCCCGCGCCGGCGGCCCCCGCCCCCACGGCGCCGGCCGTACCCGACAGCTGGAGCTACGGCGCCGTGTGGCGCCGGGTGCCGCGCGCTCTCGGCTACCTCGTTCCCACGTTCCTCATTGCGATCGCGGTGAGCGCGATTCTCACGTCGCTCGTCTCGGGCGCAGCAAGCCTGCTCGTCTTCGTCGTCGGCATCTTCGTGCTCTCCCTCACCCTCTTGCTGTCGCGGTACGCGGGCGCGTTCGAGATCGCTCGCCTGCGCTTCTCGGGTGAGGCGCCCATCACACCGCCCGAGTGGCAGAGCGACCCGACCGCCGTGTGGTGGAAGCGCTGGTTGCGCCCCCTCGCGAACGGCCGGTACTGGCTCGCCCTGCTGCACGGGGCCGTCATCGCGCCGATTATCGCGACGGTGAGCTTCGTCGTGCTCACCGTCTGGCTGAGCCTGACCGTCGTGGCCATCGCCGTGCCCATCGCCCTCGCGACGAGGGGGTTGCAGTTCTCGGTCGAGGGTTACACCACGGCCGACTGGGTGGTCGCCGAGGGGCGGCTGGAGAGCCTCGCGCCGGCCATCGCGGCCACCGCCATCGTGCTCGGCGTCGTCGCCCTCGTCACACTGCCCTACGTGCTTCGCGGCTTCACGTGGCTGCACGCCGCCATCGCGCGCCCGTTCCTCGGCCGCTTCAGCAACGAGCAGCTCGAGCGCCAGGTATCGAGCCTGTTCACCTCCCGGCAGGCGGCCGTCGCCGCCGAGGGCAGCGCCCTGCGCCGCATCGAGCGCGACATCCACGACGGCCCGCAGCAGCGCCTCATCCGGCTGCAGATGGACCTCGCCGCGGCCGAGCGCCGCATCGCCGAGAACCCTGAGGAGGCGCGCGGCCTCGTCGCGGATGCCCGGCGTCAGGCGCAGGACGCGCTCGACGAGTTGCGCAACCTGTCGCGCGGTTTCGCGCCGCCCCTGCTCCTCGATCGCGGACTGTTCGCCGCGCTTGAGTCGCTCGCGAGCCGCTCGAGCATCCCGGTGGCGCTCGAGTCGCAGCTCGGCGCGACCGCGAACCTGCCGGACGAGGTCGCCCGCAACGCGTACTTCGTGGCGAGCGAGCTCATCGCCAACGCTGCCAAGCACTCGCAGGCGACGCGCATCCGGCTCGCGGTGGTCGCTGCCGACGGCGCACTCACCATCACGGTGAGCGACGACGGCATGGGCGGCGCGGTCGAGCGCACGGGCCACGGCCTCGAGGGGCTGCGCGACCGCACTCACGGGCTCGGTGGCGAGCTCACGATCGACAGCCCCGAGGGCGGCCCGACCGTCGTGCGGGCGACGCTGCCGCTCGCGGGCGTGAGCGGAGCATCCGCCCCCGCCGACCGTGCCGCCGACCGCGAGCCGCGTGCCTAGGCTTGCCCCCATGCCAGCCCTTCGCGTTGCCGTCGCCGATGACTCGGTGCTGCTGCGCGAAGGGCTGGTGCGCGTGCTGCGCGACGCAGGCCTCGACGTGGTCGGTGCCTACGGCGACGCCGAGGCGCTGCTCGCCGAGGTCGCGGAGCTCGAGCTCGACGCCGTCGTGCTCGACGTGCGCATGCCGCCGACCTTCCGCGACGAAGGCGTGCGGGCGGCCCTCGAGCTGCGGAGTCGGCACCCGCG
This sequence comes from Chryseoglobus sp. 28M-23, assembly GCF_014789785.1. Classification (NCBI taxonomy): domain Bacteria; kingdom Bacillati; phylum Actinomycetota; class Actinomycetes; order Micrococcales; family Microbacteriaceae; genus Microcella; species Chryseoglobus sp. 28M-23. Next base: position 424,127 of record NZ_CP061846.1, read on the forward strand.
CCTCGCGATCCTGCTGCTGTCGCAGTACGTCGAGCTCACCTATGCGCACGAGCTGCTCGCCGCCGGCAGTGCAGGGCTCGGCTATCTGCTCAAAGACCGCGTCGTCAGCCTCGACGATGTGCGGGATGCCCTGCACCGCATCGTCGCAGGCGGCACCGTACTCGACCCCGAGGTGGTGAGTCAGCTCATGGCACGACGGCATGACCCGCTCGAGGCGCTCACACCGCGTGAGCGCGACGTGCTCGAGCTCATGGCGCAGGGCCGCACGAATACCGCGATCGCGCAGGCCCTGCACATCGGGGTCGGCGCCGTCGAGAAGAACGTGTCGGCGATCTTCGCCAAGCTCGGGCTCGACGACACGGGGGAGGACCACCGCCGCGTGCTCGCCGTCGTCGCCTACCTGCAGAACGGCGCATAGCTCGCACGCGCACGGCGCACGCGCACCGCGCACGCCTGCCGCGCGGCTCGCGCCGCACAGGTACACGCGCGCGGCGCGCAGCCCAGATTTGCCCGAAAGTGGGTTGAACGACGGCGCCGAGCGCCCGTTCGGGCCAGATCTGGCACAAAGGGGCGCCTCGCGCTGGGCGCTCGGCGCCGCGCGCCGCGGGCGCGGGCTAGTAGCGGGCGAGCACCTCGGCGTCGCGCGCGTGCGTGATGGCGCGGCGGGCGGCGTCGAGCGCCTCGACGGGGTCGGTCGAGCGCTCGGCGAGGGCGAGCTCCTCCTCCGCCTCGGCGAGGCGCGCGCGAGCACCCGCGCTGCCTCCGCGGCCGAGTGCGGCGCGCGCGGCGGCGAGCTGACTCTGCGCTGACACGCGCGCCCCTGCGTAGGCCTCGCGCGCGTGGGCGAGCCGCTGCGCCTGAGTGCGGCTCGCGGCGAGGGCGACCTCGAGCTGATCCATCGCCGCGCGGATGCGGTCGAGTGCCGGAACGGGATGCCTCGCCTCGTCCGCCCCGGTGGCCACGATCGCGGCGTCGATCCCGGCGACGGCGGACGTGATGGCGGCTGCTGTGCCGGCGTCCGGTGCGTCGTCGAGGTCGGCGAGGGCCTCGGTGCGGGCCGTGCGGGCGTCGGCGCGCAACGCCTCGAGCGCGGCGAGCGCGTCATCCAGTCGCGCGGCGGTGCTCGGCACGAGGTCGAGCAGCTGGTGCGCCTCGTGGGCGAGTCGCTCGGCGTCGGCGAGCAGCGGGCCGACGGCGCTCGCCGCGGCCACCGCGAGTTCGGCGCTCGCCTCGGCGGCGAGGGCATCGGCGCGGTCGAGAAGAGCCGCGGCCCGCTCGGGCGCCGTCGATGCCGCGCCGAGCGCCGCCTCGGCGAAGAGCTCGCGCAGGGCATCCCGCTCGAGGGCGCGCTCGCGCGCCGCATCCCGCAGCGCCCTCACCCGCTCGGACAGCCCGTGAGCACGGGCCTCGGCGCCGCTCTCGACCGTGCGGCGATCTCGGAAGCGCGCCGCCTCGGCATCGAGGGTGCTCTCGATGCGGTCGGCGAGCATGACGATGCGGTCGGCGCGCTCGCGGTGGCGCAGTCGGGCTCCCGGCTCGTCTTCGAGCATGCGGTGCAGGCGGAAGAGCTCGGCGCGGTCCTCGCGCGCCCGCGACAGGGCGGCGCGATAGTCGGCCGTCTCGCGCTCACCGAACTGGGCGAGCGCGAAGTCGATGTCGGTCGCGGCCGCATCCACGCGGTCGTCTGCGCGGACGAGCGCCGACCCTGCGCGGCGACGCACGACATCGATGGCTGCCTGCGGCCGGGCGCGCCGCCGTGAGACGACGATGATGCCGGCCACGAACACGGCCGCGACGACGACGAGCACGGTGCCGACGCCGGTGACGATGATCGACACGAGGCCGTCGAAGAGCTCCACGGTGGCGAGTCTACGGTTGCGGCCGATTCGACGGCAGACCGCCCGGAATCCCCAGTATTTCGCGGCGACGGTCATAGGGTGACGGCGTGTGGCGTGCCGACAGTTACGACGATCATGAGATCGACGAGCCTGCGACCGTGAACGGCGGTCCGCAGCCTTCGTCGATCAGCGTCGGCGACCCCCGCGTGCTGCCTATGAATGTCGCGGCACCGACGTGGGAGCGCTGGCGCGCCGACCTCGCCGCGCTCGGCGGACGCAGCACGCTGCTGCACTTCGAGGACGACCCGCGCGGCCGCATCGAGCTCGGCACGAGCCACCCCGGCGGCCTCGCCCGCTTCATCGCGGGCAGCCCCACACTGTTGAGCAACCTCGTGCGTGACGACGTGGCCCTGCGCTCGGCGCGCATCGCGGCCGAGCGCATCGTCGACAAGGGCCTCGAGCTCTCGAGCGTGCGCGGCATCGACGCGATCGCCCTCGGCATCGGCATGGTCGCCTGGAGCTACGACGGCATCGACCACCGTGCGCCCCTGCTGCTGCGCCCCCTCGCCCTGCGGCGTCGCGGGCGCGACGTCGAGCTCACCCTGCGCGGTCGGGTGCGCCTCAACCCCGCCCTCGTGCGCACGCTGGCCGAGCAGTTCGCGTTGCACCTCGACGAGGCGGCGTTCGTCGCGCTCGCCCACGACGGCGACGCCTTCAAGCCGAACCCGCCGCTCGACCGCCTGCGCGGCCTCACCGCGCACCTCGACGGCTTCACCATCACGCCGCGCCTCGTGGTCTCCACCTTCGCCGAAGTGGGTGCGCCGATGGCGGCGGATGCGCACGAGCTCGGGCATCCCATCCTCGACGCGGCCGCCGGCAATACGAGCGCGCGCTGGGCCGTGCAGGAGGGCGGTGAGCCCGTCGTGCCGGTTCCCGCCGACGAGCGGCCGCCCGAGACCGACCTGCTGCTTCTCGATGCCGACGCCGAGCAGGAGCAGGTCATCGCGACCATCGCCTCGGGTGCCTCGCTCGTCGTCAAGACGCTCCCCGGCACCGGCAGCACGCAGACCGTCGTCAACGCCCTCGGCGCCCTCGTCGCCCAGAACAAGCGTGTGCTCGTCGTGAGCCCGCGCCGCGCGAGCCTGCGCAGCATCTCGCAGCGCTTCGCCGACATCGGCCTGCCCGGCATCACGGCGACCGCGCCGACGCTGCGCCGCGACCTGATCCGCGCGATCGGTCGCAACGAGAAGGCGAAGCGCCCCCGTGTCGTCGAGGTCGACGAAGCCCTCGTTCGGCTCCGCGGCGTGCTGCTCGACTACCGCGAGGCTCTCGCCCGCCCCGACTCGGTGCTCGGCATCAGCGTGCTCGACTGCGTCACCGAGCTCAGTCGGCTCGCGCTCCTGCCCACGCCGCCTTCCACGCGAGCGCGCCTCAGCAGGCAGGCCGTCGAACTGCTCGCGACCGATCGCCGCCCCGCGGCCGAGGCCATGGTGCAGGCCGCCGAGCTCGGGCAGTTCAGCTACGGCCCCGGTGACTCGCCCTGGTACGGCGCGCGGTTCTCGAAGGCGGAGGACGCGGCGCGCGCCCAGGAGCGCGCCCGCCGCCTGCACGTCGACCTCCTGCCGCGCCTCGTCGAGCGCGGTCGCGCGCTGATCGCCTCCACGCCGCTGCGCCCGTTCGAGACGCTCGCCGAGCTCGGTGTGTACCTGCGGCTCCTCACCGACATCCGCGACACCCTCGACCGGTTCCAGCCGGCCGTCTTCGACCGCTCGCTCAGCGAGCTCATCGCGGCGACCGCTCCGCGACGAGAGGGCTCGACGATGCCCGCCGCGACGCGCCGCCGCCTGAAGGGCCTCGCCAAGGAGTACCTGCGGCCGGGCGTGCACGTGGGCGATCTGCACGACGCGCTCACGCGCATCCAGCAGCAGCGCGTGCTGTGGCAGCGCTTCGTTCCCGCCGGTCTCACCCCGACGGTGCCGGTGGGCATCGCGGACGTGCACCACGCCTACCAGCAGGTCGAGCAGGATCTCGAGGAGCTGGATGCTCCGCTCGGGCACGACAGCCGCGACCGGTCGCTCGTGCATCGACCCCTGGCCGAGCTGCACGCCCTGCTCGAGGGCCTCGCGGCCGAGAGCGACGTGCTCGCCAACCTGCAGGAGCGCACCGAGCTGCTGCGCCTGCTCGAGGGCTGGGATGTTCAGCCGCTGCTCGCCGACCTCGCCGAGCGCCACGTGCCGCAGTCGCAGGTCGCCGCCGAGCTCGAGCTCGCGTGGTGGCGCTCCGCTCTCGACAGCCTGCTGCAGCAGGACCGCGCGCTGCTCGGCGCCGACACGGCAGTGCTCGACCGGCTCGAGGCCGACTTCCGCCTCGTCGACGAGGCGCACGCCGCCGGCAGCGCCTCGCTGCTCGGCTGGCAGCTCGCGGAGAACTGGTCGATCGGCATCACCGACTGGCCGGAGGAGGCCGACGCCCTGCGGGCCCGGCTGAAGAGCGGCTCGATCACGCCGCACGAGCTCCAGCACGAGGCTCCCCATCTGTCCCGCCCGATCGCGCCCGTGTGGCTCGCCTCGCCGTACGACGTGCACGAGATCAGCGACGAGATTCCCTTCGACACGGTCATCGTGCTCGACGCGGGTGCCGTGACGGTGCCCGAGGTTGCCGGCGCTGTGCGCCGCGGCCGGCAGGTGGTCGCCGTGGGCGACCCCGTCACCCAGACCCCCGCACCGTTCTCGGTGGCCGTGGACGCTGCGGCTCCCGCAGCCGGCCGCGATGCGGCCGGGGCCTCGAGCGCCGATGAGGATGCCCGGCACGCCTCCTCCGCCCTCTTCCAGCTCGCCGACCTCCTGCCGGTGCAGTCGCTCACGCGCTCGTACCGCGCCGGCGGCGAGGACCTCGCCGAGCTCGTCAACCGCCGCTTCTACGCTGGTCGCATCGACTCGCTTCCCTGGGCCGGCTCGTTCCTCGGGCATCCGTCGATCGCCGTCGACTACCTCGATGAGGGGCACGGTATGCCCGACGATGAGACGGGCGCGATCGAGAGCGTCGACGCGGAGGTGAAGCGCGTCGTCTCCCTCGTGCTCGAGCACGCCACCGCGCGCCCCGCCGAGTCGCTCATGGTCATCACCGCGAGTCATCGGCACGCCGCGCGCGTGCAGGACGCCGTGCTCGAGGCGATCGGTACCCGACCCGACCTGCAGGAGTTCGTGCTCGGCGACCGGGCGGAGCCGTTCGGCGTGCTCACGATCGAGCAGGCCGTCGCCCAGTCGCGCGACCGTGTCATCTTCTCCATCGGCTACGGTCGCACCCCGCACGGTCGCGTTCTCAGCGAGATTGGCGCGCTCGGCCGCCCGGGCGGCGACCGCCTGCTCGCCGTCGCCATGACGCGCGCTCGCCGCTTCGTGCGCATCGTCAGCTGCTTGCGCGCGGGCGACCTCGACGACGACCGGCTGTCGCACGGGGCTCGCGCTCTCGGCGATCTGCTCGCCGACATCGAGGCGCGGCGTTCCGCGGTCGAGCTGCAGGACGACAGCGACCCGATGCTCATCGACCTCGCTCGGCGCCTCGAGGCTCGCGGGCTCAAGACCGCGCTGGGGCACCGCGGCAAGCTCAGCCTCGTCGCGAGCCGCGGCGGCTACTGCATCGCGATCGAGACCGACGCGTCGCTCGCGGGCACGAGCCTTCGCGAGTCTCTGCGCCTCCGCCCCGACCTGCTGCGGCGCCTCGGCTGGCATTACGCGCGCGTGCACGTCTTCGAACTGTTCAGCGATCCGGACGGCGTCGCCGACCGCATCGTCGCCATGGCCGGCAAGGCTCTCGCACCCGAGACGCCGCGCCCGCGCCCCGCGGTCACCTGAGCCGAGCATCCCGCCCCGTCAACCCGAGGTGGGTAGCCTGGGCGCATGAGCGATGAGGATGCGCAGGGCCGGTTCAGTGCGGCCCGTCGCGCTCGCCGGAGGGTCACCACCCCGCCCCCGCCGGGGTCGGATCCGGCTCCGAGCTCAGACCCGCACGGCGCCGAACCCGCGCGCAACCGAGGCACCGAGAACGACGAGCGGCTCACGGCCGACAAGCCGCCCCACTACTGAGTGGACTCAGGCCTCGCGCTTGGTCAGCAGGTCGCGAATCTCGGTGAGCACATCGAGCTCGGTCGGCGGCGCGTCGGCCGACACCGGAGGCTCGCCCGCCTTGCGGCGCTCCTCCGCGCGCTTCTTGAGCGTGTTGATCGGCAGCACGAGCGCGAAGTAGACGACGAACGCGACGACGATGAAGTTGATGAGAGCCCCGATGACGGCGCCGAAGTACATGGTCGCCTCGCCACCGGAGACGGTCGGGATCACGACCGGGAGGGCCGTGGCCAGCGTCTCGGCAGAGAAGAGCGCGCTGATCGCGGGGTTGATGACCGAGCTGACGATCGCCTGCACGACGGCAGTGAACGCGGCCCCGATGACGACCGCCACGGCGAGCTCGACGACGTTGCCGCGCAGGATGAATTCTTTGAAGCCCTTGAGCATGGGTGCCTCCTCAGCCGATGATGCGGTTCGTGATGGTCGTGATTAGCTCGCGGCGGCGGTCGACGTCGAGGTGCTGGAGCCGGAGCTGGTCGTCTCCTTCTTTGCCGGGGTCGATGAGGAGCTCGACTCCTTCGTGCCGGAGCCGGAACCCGACGACCCGGAATCCTTCGACCCGGAATCCTTCGAGCCTGAGCCACCGCCCGAGCTCGATCGCTCCGCCGCCCGGCTGTCGGTGCGGTAGAAGCCCGAGCCGTTGAAGGTCACGCCGATGGACGAGAACACCTTGCGCAGTCGCCCTTCGCAGGTCGGGCACTCGGTGAGGGAGTCGTCGGTGAACGCCTGCTGAATGTCGAACGCGGTCGAGCATTCCGTGCAGCGGTAGGAATAGGTGGGCATGTGAACCTCCGCCGACAAGGATACGTCGGCTCAGAAGCGCTGGATGCCGCCCGGAGTCACGACGCCGTCGACGGGCTGGTCGTGCTTCTCGCGCGGCAGCTCGTCGACGAGCTCGTCGTCGAACAGCACCGCGAAGACCGGCGGGCGCCGATCCATCGACCCGAGGGTCTTGTCGAAGTACCCGCGCCCCCATCCCATGCGCATGCCCGTGCGGTCGACTGCGGCGGCCGGCACGAGGATCAGCCCGACGTCGTTGATCGCGATGGGTGCCACGATGTCGCTCGTGGGCACGGGCATCCCGATCACGTCGCTGCCCTCGTCGCTCGCGTCGTAGGGGGCCCAGTCGAGGAGGCCGTCGTCGCGGGAGATCGGCAGCAGCACGTCGAGGCCCTGCTCGGCGGTCCACGCCAGAAAGGGGCGGGTCTCGGGCTCGTCGGGGGTCGAGAGGTAGCACGCGAGGGTTCGGGGGCCGAGCGCCGAGGTGAGGGCGATGAGCTGGCGGGTGAGCTCGACCGAGGCCGCGTCGCGCTCCGCCGAGGGGCGAATCCGCCGCCGTTCGCGCAACTCGGCGCGCAGTGCGCGCTTGGCACCTGCGGGTTCGCTGATCATACGCACCATGCTAGGCGCCCTCCCCCGATACGCTGAGGCCATGTCGCTCACGAAAGCCGTCATTCCCGCCGCGGGCCTGGGCACGCGATTCCTCCCCGCGACCAAGGCGATGCCGAAGGAGATGATGCCCGTCGTCGACAAGCCGGCCATCCAGTACGTCGTGGAGGAGGCTGTGCACGCGGGCCTCACCGATGTGCTCATGATCACCGGGCGCAACAAGAACGCTCTCGAGAACCACTTCGACCGGGTGACCGAGCTCGAGAACACGCTGCAGATCAAGGGCGACCAGGAGAGGCTTGCCAAGGTCATGCACTCCACGAACCTCGCCGACATGCACTACGTGCGGCAGGGCGACCCGAAGGGACTCGGGCACGCGGTGCTGCGCGCGAAGATGCACGTCGGGCACGAGCCGTTCGCCGTGCTCCTCGGTGACGACCTCATCGACGAGCGCGACCCGCTGCTCGAGCGCATGATCGAGGTGCACGAGGAGCGCAACGCGACGATCGTGGCCCTGCTGGAGGTCGAGCCCGACCAGGCGCACCTGTACGGCGTGGCGACGGTCGAGCCGACCGACACCGACGACGTGGTGCGCATCACGGGCCTCGTCGAGAAGCCTGCCCCCGGCACGGCGCTCTCCCACCTGGCGATCATCGGCCGCTACGTGCTGCGCCCCGAGATCTTCGGCATTCTCGAGAACACGCCGCCGGGCAAGGGCGACGAGATTCAGCTGACGGATGCCCTGCTTGAGCTCGCCGGCAATGTCGAGCACGGCGGCGTCTACGGCGTGGTGTTCCGTGGTCGCCGGTACGACACGGGCGACCGGCTCGACTACATCAAGGCGATCGTGCAGCTCGCCTCCGAGCGCGACGACCTCGGCCCGGAGCTTCGGCCGTGGCTCGTCGAGTTCGCCGACACTCTGCGCTGACGAGACCCTGCGCTGACCGGACCCCGCAGCCCCTCACCGACCGACCTCGAGGCGATGTGAACGCGATCCCCACCCTGCGCGACGGGGTCACCGTGCTGCGCCCGATCCGCGTGCGAGATGCCCGCGCGCTCGAGCGCGAGCTCATCGAGAGCCGGACGTGGCTGCGCCCGTGGGAGGCGACGAGCCCCGTCGCCCCGATGTCGTGGGACACCAAGGGCAGCATCCGCAGTCTCCTCGTGGCGGCGCGCTCCGGGCAGGGCCTGCCGTTCATCATCGAGACGGAGGGCCGGCTGGCTGGCCAGCTGAACGTGTCGGGCATGAGCTACGGCTCGCTCGCGTCGGCGACGATCGGCTACTGGGTGGGGGAGCGGTTCGCGGGTCGCGGTCTCACGCCGACGGCGGTGGCCCTCGCGACCGACCACGTCTTCTTCACTGTCGGGCTGCACCGCATGGAGATCTGCATCCGGCCCGAGAACGCGGCGAGCCTGCGCGTCGTCGAGAAGCTCGGCTTCCGCTACGAGGGGCTGCGGCGGCGCTACATCCACATCAACAACGATTGGCGCGACCACTTCTGCTTCGCGCTCACCGTCGAGGAGGTGCCTACGGGGGTGCTGCAGCGCTGGCGCGCCGGCCGCGTGCCCGCGGGGGCGGCGACCGTGCCCGAGACGGACGTCATCGCGGCGCGGCGGGGGCTCCCGCTGCCGTGACGGCACCGCTCTTCGTGCCGCGCGCGGTGCCCGAGGATCTGGCACCGTTCGTGCAGGCGCTCTGGTACCTCCACGCGGCGCCGCAGCGCCGCTTCGAGAAGATCCTTCCCAGCCCCCGCGCGCACCTCATCGTCAACCTCTCCGACCCCTATCGTCAGCTGGCGCGCGGTGCGACGACGACGGGCGTCGAGCTCGCGGGGCCGTTCTTCGCGGGAGTGCAGACCCAGTACCTGGTGAATGAGAATCCGACCGACCTGCGGATGCTCGTGGCCCAGTTCACCGCCGACGGTGCGGGCCTCTTCGCCCGCGCGCAGCCAGCTGAGCTCGTCGACGCCGTGCTGCCGGCCGAGCCGCTCGTGCCGGGTGTCGACGCGCTCGCTGCGCGGGGCCGGCTGAGCGACGACCCGGAGGGCCTGCTCGACGACCTCGTGGGTCTCCTCGACGCAGCGCGGCACGGCCCCGACCCCGACCCGGTGGTCACGCGTGTGCGCGTGGCGCTCGAGTGCGATCGACCCGCGTCGATCGCCGGGCTCGCGGCGGCGGAGGGACTGAGCCCGCGTGCCCTGAGCGCGCGCTTCTCGCGGGTGTGCGGAGTCACACCGAAGCGCTTCGCCGACGTGGCCCGGTTCGACGCCCTCCTCACCTCGCTCGCCTCGCGCGATCCGTTGCCGAGCTGGGCCGAGCTCGTCGCCGAGTACGGCTACTACGACCAGCCCCACATCACGCGCGCCTTCACGCGGTTCGCGGGCTCGCCGCCGGCGCGGTTCCTGCACGACCTGGGCGAGTTCGGCCTCGAGTACGCCACCTTCGTGCCGCTCGACCATCCCGCGCACCGGTAATTCCGTACAAGACGAACCCGCTTCGCTCTCACTAGAGTCATCGCCGAGCCCCTCGGGGCGCGTGCGTGAAGGAGGAGTCATGGAAGCAGCGGTCAATGTGTGGGGAATCCTGCTCGCCGCCGTGTCGATGTTCGTCGTGGGCGGGCTGTGGTTCGGGCTGCTCTTCGCGCGACCGTGGCAGCGTGTAGCGGGAGTGAGCGACGATCAGCTGGGTCGGGGCGCCCCGCTCGTCTTCGGCGGCTCGTTCGTGCTGTCGCTCGTCGCGGCGACAAGCCTCGCCTTCCTCATCGGTTCTGCGGGGCCGCTCTTCGGCACGATCGCCGGTCTCGTCACCGGCGCGACCCTCGTGTCGACGCTGCTCGGCGTCGTGTACCTGTTCGAGCGCCGCCCCTTCCGGCACTTCGCGATCAACGCCGGATACGCGATCGTCGCGTTCACCGCGATGGGCGCCATCGTGGGCGCGCTGCAGGCCGGGTAGGCGGGGTGCGTCCGGCGGACACGCGCTGAGCATCCCGCCCGGAGGCGCGCGGCAGACGTACCGTTGCGGCGTGGACACTTCGGGCGGCGGCACAGCGATCCTCATCGCGCTCGCTGCAGGACTGTGGCTGCTCTACCTCGTGCCCATGTGGCGCCGCCGCAGCGAGTACCTAGCGACCGAGCGCAACGCCGTGCGCCTGCAGCAGACCCTGCGCATCATGGCGCAGACGACCGAGCTGCCGGAGGCCGTGCGCGCGGAGATGACGGCGCGCGAGATCGCCGCGCAGGAGCGCTCGCTCGCCGCGCGGCAACGTGAGCAGCTCGCCATCGAGCGCGCGCGCGAGGCTGCCCGGCAGCGTGCCCTGCGGGCTCAGCTCGCCTCGACCGCTCCCGGTCTCGTCGCCGAAGTGGACGCCTCCCGTCTCGGTCAGCGCCGCCTGCGCCGCTCGCGCGCCGGGACGAGCCTGCTGACCCTTGCCGCTCTCGTCGGTGTGGGCGTCTCCGTCGCGTTCGGCGCGTGGGCGTGGACGGGCCTGGCCGGCTTCGTCGCCCTGAGCGGCATGCTCTTGCTGCGCGGCCTCGCCCGCGCGAGCCGCCGTCGCACCGCCGCGGTCGCCCCGGCCGCACCCCGGTTCGTTGACTACGCGCCAGCCGCGCCGGCCGCCGGGCGTCAGGCGCCGCGCGAGCGCGCATGGACCCCCGTGCCGCTTCCGCGCCCCACCTACCTCGACGCGCCCTCGGCTCCGGCGGCGGTGCGGGATGCTCAGCCCACGATCGACCACGCCGCCGTCCTCGCGGCCGCCGCCGCGGAGGCCGAGCGGGCTCAGCGCCTCGCGCAGCCTCCCGCCGCGCCGACCGAGGCGCCGGGCCCAACAGTTCGCGAGGCTCCCGCCGCGCGCGTCTCCCGTGCAGAGGCCGACGCGGAGCGTGGCGACTCGCGGTTCGCGCGCATGGGCATCGTCGACGGGCTGCCGACGCGGGCGCCCGACCTCGACGAGGTTCTGCAGCGCCGTCGCGCCGCCGGCTGAGGAGACTCTCGCCGTTTCGGTGGCCCCGCGCGCCGGTGGTAGTGTTGTCGACGGTTCACGGGCCTGTGGCGCAGTTGGTAGCGCGCTTCGTTCGCAATGAAGAGGTCAGGGGTTCGATTCCCCTCAGGTCCACCAAATAGTCCTTACTCCAACCATCGACCTTGTCGGTGGTTGTTTGTTCTTGAAGCCCTGCAGCGGCCGTAGCGTTGGCTGAGCCGATTCCGTCTCCTGAGTGCATGGATTGCCAGCGGCTCTGCGCTTCAAGCAAGAGCCGCGCTGGTTCAGACAACTCGCTGGCGACCCGGCCCTCATCAGCGATGAAGATCCGAACGAAGATCGCTTGGTTGAGCCGTCTACGCATCTCGTTGCTGGCGCGGACGTAGAGAGCGTGAGGATCGCGAAGAAGTTCCAACCATCCCTTGAGGTACTCGACCCCTGCCGATAGGTCTTGGACGACTGTGGCGAGTTGGGTGTCGATGTCTGCGCGGTCCACTTCGATTTGGCGCAGCCGTTGCTTGGCCAGCTCAACGGCCAGTCCTCCGTCGGCGACGAGCTCGACCAGGTTTGCTGCCTTTGCGTCGAGTTCGTTTCGCCGCATCTCGAGCTGGTTTTTCCACTCGCGCTGAGCCCTCACTTGATCATCGAGTGCATCGTCGACTTGGCCTTCGACGAAGCCGATGAATTCGGGTCGAAGTTGCACAGTCCGGTAGTGATCGATCACTGCATCTTCGACTGCATCGATCGGCAGGTGGCGTGACGTGCAGATGTCTTCCTGCCGAGCGCGGCAGAAGAAGTAGAAGTAGTCCGATCCGTTTCGTCCAATGGCACGCTGAATCACCATTCGACTGTCGCTAAGGCCGCGTTCTGCAAAACACTCGCCGCACCACAGGCTGCCCTTTAGGTAGCTGTGGTGCAGGCGCTTTCGCTCGCCTGCCTTGCCGGTGCTCTCCAGTCTCCGCTGCACCTTCATGAACAGGTCCCGGTTCACGATGGCCGGGTGACGACCCTCGAAGACCTCACCCTTGTAGGTCACTTCTCCGATGTAGTAGCGATTGCGGTACATCCGGGACAGCATTGACGCCGAAACAGGCTGTGCTCTCCGCTTGGGAGTTGGTCTGGTGGTGAGGCCTCGATCCTCCAGCTCCTCGGCAATCTCCTCCATTGTGAGTTCGGTGGTCGCGTAAAGCTCGAAAGCGAGCTTCACGAATGGCGCGCGTTCTTCGTCGACCGCGACTCCGCGAAACTCGCGACCGTCCAGACGCTCAAGGGTGTTGAAGTAGCCAAGAGGCGTACGGCCGAGCGTTCCACCCTTTCGTGCCTTCTGCCCCATCTTGTAAGCGATGTCAGCGCCGTCCTCGCGGGAACGGTATTCATTGAATGCAGCCAGGATGCCGTGCATGAGTTGCCCGACCGGGGTGGAGTCGATCGACTCGGTTGCGGAGATCAACGTCACGCCGCGCTTCTGCAGGTCGGCCATGACGATGGCGTCGTCGGTACGGTTCCGGGCGAAGCGGGACAGCTTGTAGACGATGACGTAGTCGACGTCTTTGTCGCGGCGGATGCGCTCCAGCATCTGCTGGAAGGCAATGCGCTTGGTCATCTCTGTTCCCGAGATACCGGCCTCGACGTACTCGGCGACGATGGTCAGCCCGAGCTGTTCGGCCTTGCGTTGGCAGGACTGCCGCTGGGCGGGGATCGAGATGCCTTCGGGGTCATAGTCGGTGTTGACCTGACCTTTGGATGACACGCGCAGGTAGACCACAGCGCGCGATCCGGTAGGCGCGACGACGTCAGCGATCGGGTTGATGATCGTCGTCTCGCTCGGGCCGACCTCAACGTGAGGGGCGATGTCGGGCAGTCGCGGGGGTGCTGCGACGAAGGCGGAGGTGGTGGGGTTCTCGGGCAGGTTCATGACTGCCCTCCTTCCGTGGGAGTGAGAGCAGTCTCGAAGTGGTGCTTTCGAGAGAGAGGTGGTGGAGTGGGCGCCCCATTCAGGAATGGGCTGGGACGCTGGCCCGATGCAGTCGTGAACATCGGCTTTGGTCTCCGTTTACCCTCCCATTTTACCTCGCCAGGCCCGGAATTCCGGGCCTGTTGACTATTCCGCATCGCTCGAAGTCTGCCGTGGGAGAACACCCCCGGAAGGTGATTCGGGACGCTGCGCGGTCTACCGAATAAAGGCATAGATGCGACCTTCCATCTCGACGACGTCATACACCTCACGCAGTTGCGCGCTGATCACCGACCGATCCAGCGACACCGCTTCGGCCGGCAGTCCCAGCTCTGCCGTCCATTCGCCCAGTCGGGTTTCCCACTCATCGATTGGCGTGAGGCCTTCGATGGCGTCGTCTTCGGATTCGAAGCGTCCGACGAAGTACTGCTCGAACAGGTCGGCCACGTTCTCCGCCGATGCATCGACGTCGGGCAGGGTCAGGAACGCGTGGAAGGACTGCTCGAAGATCTCCGGCAGCTGTTCCAGGCGCGCGACGACCTCCCGCAGTTCGGGGCCAGTGAGGCTCGCGGGGATGTTGACGGTGAGGGCGACACCTCCCACGTTCAGCTGATCGGTGACGAGGGTGCTGCGCAGCAGCGCTCGCGCCGCTTCCACCTGATCACCGTCTGGCACCTCAGGACCGGGCTCGGAATGTAGGAGGTAGGTGCCGAGCCAGTTGATCCACTCGCGAGTCAGCCCCCCGGTGCGCGGGTGTTCCCAGAGCGTCATGAACTCGGCGCGCATGGCCTCCGCGTCACCTTGACGCGTGCGACCGTGCTCGGCCAGCTGGGAGTCGCGACCAAGGCCTCGCCCGAGGACATGGGCGATCAGTTGCGCTGTGCCGTCATCGATTTCACGGCCTGTCGAACGCGCGGCCTCAATGCCGAGGGTGATCGCGTTCTCGAATCGGGTGGCCGCTCGCCTGAAGCGCTCGAGGTCGATCTGCTCGTGGCTGCGGGGTGTGGGTTCGCGTTCGGTCATGAGCGTGCTCCGGCGTTGAGCAGGATGTAGCGGCCGAGGGTGTCGATCCAGTCCTCCTGCTCCAGGGGAACCCGCAGCTCGTTGAGTTCAGCGAGCGCCGCCTCGGACTCGAGCGTGCCGCTGGAGGCAAAGCGCTCAAGCGCGGTGCCGGGGCCTCCGTGCAGGGTTGCTGCGACGAGCCGGGCGAGGGTGTGCCCTTGCGCTTCGGGGTCAAGGGCGATCATCAGGGTGATGATCTGCCGTGCCTTGTCAGTCTGATCCGGGGTGATGATTGTTGGTGTCATGTCGTTCCTCCTTTCGGGTTAGGGCTTGCATCCGGGGCGAGAACGCTCAGCGCGTTCTCCTTCGGGATGACGTGAAACAGGGCCGTCTGAAGGCTTGGGTCATCGGCGATGCTGCGCCGCAGACGGTCGGCGCGACGCTCGTCCGGGGTCACCCAGACAACGAGCGGGAACACTCCGGTGCGGTCTTGCTCAATGCCGCTTCGGAAGTACTGCTGGTAGGTGCGACACGTCCGAAGCACCGCCGGGCCGTGTTCGGTGGCTCGGTCGACTTCCACGAAGCTGTGGGTCTCGAAATCGGTGTCGGCAGTCACGACCGCGAGATCGGGTTTCACCGCGAGGGACGATCCGCTGGGGGAGGTGTATTCGCGCCAGCAGGCTGGTTCGGTCTGAAGGCTCAGCACCTCGACGGCACCGGTGCGTGACTTCTCGATCAGGTCAACGGCCAGCTCGGCGACCTCGAGTGTGTGCTCCATGAACGTCGTTGAGGGGGTGACGAAGCGGCGACGTTGCCCATCTGCACGTTGCGCCCGCAGGTATCGTTCGCCGGTGGCGGCCAGCTGCCAGACGATGCCGGACGAGCCGTGCTTGATGCCGCCGATGCGACGAGGCAGTCGTGTGATCAGCTCGTGCTGTTCGAGCCGACCGAGCACGCGGGTGGTGCCGCGGGTGGCTGCCGAGATGCTGGAGTGATCGCCCAGCGGGAGAGCCGGGAAGTGCAGACGCTGAATGAGCCGGGTGGAGAGCATTCGGTACTGCTCGAGGCTGGTCAGGATCTGTTGGTCTCGCTCGGTCAACTGCTCGGAGAGTTGCCTGATTCGGTAGGGCGTCCAGGTGGCCGTCATGGTTGGCCTCCACGGGACGGTGAACCGGTGAGGCAAAGCAGCGGAGTCCCATCCCAGTTGCCGCCACCAGCGGCCACGGTGCGGGCCTGTGGGCCGGTGGTGGTCGTCGTGGCCGGAATAGCGACCGGAATACCTGCCCCAGAGGTCACACCACACTTGGAGGCAACGAACTGGGCGCTCATGCTCGCCTCGCTCGCCGGTGCGACCCCGGCTCCGCACGCGGCGGCTCAGGCGGGGGCGACGGCACCTCGTTCGCGATCGCGGTGCCGAACTGGTCGCGGCTTGCTCTGCGAATCAGATCGCCGTGTCGGCTCGGCTTCTCGGGTGGCAGCGTCTTCGCGGACAACCAACCAGAAGGCGCTCCGCGGTCGACGAGGGTGGCGTAGATCTCGTAGGGGGCGAGTGACTGGAAGTCCTCCACGACCAGCCGAGGAGCCATGCGGGCCATGTCTCGTGCGTCGTCGGGGCCGAGCGCGAAGACGATTTTCGAGCGAGCGTTCGCATCGAACGCGGCGCGCATGGCGGGGGAAAGTTGGTCTCGGAACTGGTGGGCCAGGTGCCAACCGACACCGTACGAGCGGGAGGTGGCGAGCGCGTCCGCAATCGAGGTGGGCAGGTTCAGGAACTGCTGCACCTCATCCACGAACACCATCCCGGGCCGTTTGGTGGGCTCCTTCTCGCCAGCGCGCTCGAGGGTTGCCATCCACACTTCAGCCACGATCAGACTGCCGAGCAACTGCGCTGCGCCCGGCCCGAGGAGCGCATCGTTGAGGGGCACGAGCACGGCATGGGCGCCGTCGCGGAAGACATCCCGCAGTCGGAAGGCCGGGCGTGATTGTCCGAGCACTGCGGCGACGTTTGGCCGCAGGACGAACTTGCGCAGCTTGTTCATTGGTGGGCCGATAACGGCTGCCCGTTGCCCGACGCTCATCTCCTCGAACGCTGCCCAGAAAGACGACAAGGTCTGGTCGTTTGCGACAGCGCCGACAACCGAACGGCGGAAAGCTGCGTCGGTTAGAAGGCGGGGGAGGTCGATCAGCGTGTACGGCTCATTGCGCGCATCACCTGCCCGGGCCAGCGTGAGGAGTCCTGCGTGGAGGAGGTCCTCGGTGCGCGGTCCCCAGCCGTCGTGGAAGACGGCCTTCAGTGAGGACAGGATTCCGTCGACAACGACGTCGGCTGGTCGGCCCTTGGTGTCGAGCGGGTTGAAGCCGACCGGCCGATCGTCAGCCGCATCGAGGATCACGATCCGACCCGCCGCATCGGCTGGAGCGTGGTCGACGATGTAGTCCACGAGCTGCCGCTTCGGGTCCACCAGAACCAGTGGCCGGCCTGCCGCGATGTCGTCGAGCGCGAGCCGAGCCAGCACCATGCTTTTCCCAGAACCGGTCGGCCCGGTGACGACGGTGTGCTGCAGCCTTGCCGTCGCCGTAATTCCGACATGGCGTTCATTGCCGGGTGAGTTACTGGTGGCGAAGACGCCGTCCGACGAGCTGAGGGTTTTGGGTGGAGCGATGCGTCGAGGGTGGGTGCTCGGCATGCCGGGTAGTTCGGCGTCGCCGATCGGCCAGCCGAGCAATTCGATGACCTCGTCGACACTGAGTCGGCCTGACGGGCGACGGCTGAGAGTTGCCGCGTTGAACACGCCAGCCTGCTCGGCGACGAGCCGCAGCGTCGCACCAGGCGCCTCGAGTCCCTGGAGGGCGGCGAACAGCATCAGGGTCAGGTGTTGCCGACGAGCAGGTGTGGCTGCTGTGACGCCGATTCGGATCGTCGTCATGATGGTCGCTTGTGCAGCGCGAGTCTTCATCCGGCGACGCACCTCAGCACTGGCGGGCGCAGGCCCCGTGGTGAGGGTCTGCCACAACGACTGCTGCGCCGGGCTGGCGACCTTGTCCGGTACGAGTTGGGGGCTGTGCGCGGCACCGAGGGCGACTTGGAGGGCCACGACCTCACCGCGCTTGCGCGCGCTCATTGCTGAGTAGACGGCGTGGGTTGAAGCCTCGATGTCGTCGGTCTTGACGGGCAGGCCGCCGGACAGTTCGACGCGTCTGACTGTCGGCAGCGGTTCCCGCGCTTCAGCCTTCGTCGTGCGACCGTCGAAGACCGAGGTCGAGATCAGTTGCGTGAGCTGATGGATCGACTCGGGGGCGACACCAACGAGATGGCGCACTCCCGCGTCGTCAGCCCGAAGCTCGAATACGTCCGGCCGCGGTGCGGTCGGACGAGCCAGCGATTCGATAATCCTGCGAACGCTTGCCGCCTCAAGGGGACGAGGAAGGTGAGCGGTGTGGAAGACGACATCAGTCATGACGACCTCCCTCGCCACCAGATCCGTCAACAACGTCGGAGTTGCCCATCTCTGCTGCGAGGCGGCGGGCGTCGGCCTCACACTGGGCCTGCTCGAGGCTTGCGGCGACAAGGATGCGGGCGATCTGCTCAGGTTGCAGGTCGTGATTGAGTTCGCTGAAGACCCAGACGCGGCGGCCTGGGGTCTTGCGCTTACGGCGCTGAGACATAGGAAACCTCCCTTCTGTTCTGCTCCGAGGTGCTCGCGGTGGGGAGCGGTCGCAGGGAAGTCCCAATTGGGTTGGCACCGGTTATGAACTCATCGGGCCTGCTTGTCAAGCGATGTTGTTCATTCCGCAACGATTTGTCAGAGGTAAACGTGCTCATGCTCATCACCACTTCTGCGACCTCCACTGGCGCACCTTCACGGCCAACCACACGCCACTCACGAGCACCGCGATGAGGGCAAGCCAGCCCCAGATCTTCGCCAGGAGCTCCAGCGCGAGGGTCAGCAGGACGACGCTGACGAGCACGGCGAAGCAGAAGCTCAGCATGCGGCGAGCGAGCGTGGTCGGCTCCGATCCAGCCACGCCTCATCCCTCCCGGTCTCCGTTGACGGTGGACTGCCGGGCGAAGTCGCTCGGCACCGGGTAGCCAGGAATCGTGATGTCGGAATCGATCTCGTTGCCCCAGATGCTCCAGTCCTTGTGACTGTTCGGACGCTGCCGGGCGAACAGTTCCAGGTACGGGCCGTCGAGCACGCGCTCGATCAGCGGGATCATCTCCTCGGGCTTGCGGGAGTGGTCCTGCCGCGGGAACAGCAGGGTTGATCGCTGTCCGTGGAACTTGAACGGTGCCTTGCCGCGCACGCCGTGGAGCAGGATCTCGTGGCTCCCACGGAAGTAGTTCCCGAGGCCGATGTAGTACTTGTCCCAGACGACGTTCGTGATGTAGCGGAAGCCCCAGGCCTCCATGACTTCAAGCCCCGCCGGCAGGGCAGCGTTCGTCACCCATAGCAGCAAGGTCGAGTTGTCGTCGGCGAGATCCCCGATCGGCATCGCCTTGATGCGTTCCAGGCTCATGACGTCGTAGTGCTGGCTCGCGCCGCGGGCACCCTTCTGGGCGATGTCCCATGGCGGGTCCGCGTAGACCACCTTGAACCGCTTCGGCTGCGGCGGGTTGTCGGCTTCATTCTGTTTCATCAGTTCTCCTTCCTCGCCCGGATGTGTGCCGGGTGTCGAGGGATGGTTATGCGGGAATGTCGGCTGGTCGGCAATGTTCCGGTCGCTTGACGGGGTCAGGCGACGAGACAGGTCGGGCGGACGGCGACGCACAGGGGCCGCATGCCGCGTCTTGTCAGGTAGTGGCTGCCGCAGTTGCGGCTGATGTGGAATGAACAACGGGAGGACGCACGAGCTCGCGCATCCTCCCGTTGTTGGCGGCACTACTCGGGCGGAGGAACCTTGCCCGACGCGAGGAACGACTCGCGGATGAGCGCCTTGCGCGCCTCGTGAGCTTCGACTCCCAGCTGGTCAGCGAGGTGGAGGATGAATCCCCCCGGCGTGTTCGGAGACTCGATTCCTTGGAAGGATCAGTCTCATGGCACGACCCAACAAGTATCCGCGCGAGCTTCGTGAGCGCGCAGTCCGCATGGTCGCCGAGGTGCGGCCTGACTATCCCAGCGAGCACGCCGCGATCACCGCGGTCGCCGGCATGCTCGGCATCGGCTCGCCCGAAACGGTCCGAACCTGGATTCGGCGGCAGCAGGTCGATGTCGGCCAACGGCCGGGGGTGACCACCGAGGCGCAGGCGGAGATCAAGAAGCTCAAACGAGAGAACGCCGAGTTGCGGCGGGCGAACGAGATATTGAAGGCGGCTTCGGCTTTCTTCGCGGCCGAACTCGACCGGCCAGCGAAGCGATAGTCGCGTTCATCACCGACCACAAGGACCGCAATGATGGTGGCCTGCGATGGGGTGTCGAGTCGATCTGCGCCGTGCTCACCCAGCATGAGGTGAAGATCGCCCCATCGACCTACTATGACGCCCGCAAGCGTCGACCCTCAGCGCGGCAGGTGTCCGATGAGCGGTGGAAGCCGATCGTGCTGGGCTGCTGGCAGCGGCAACGGCGCGTGCTGGGCGCTCGGAAGCTCTGGTTGCGTCTGCGCCGCGAGGGCCACGACATTGCCCGTTGCACGGTGGAGCGCCTCATGCGCGAGCTCGGCATCGCTGGCGTGCGACGTGGGAAACGCACCAATCCGGTCGATGCTGACCCGCGCGAGACCAGACCTGCCGACCTTGTCGATCGGCATTTCGCCAGGTTCCGCACGAACCAACTCTGGGTCGCTGACTTCACCTACGTGTGGTCGTGGTCCGGATGGGTTTACGTCGCGTTCGTGTTCGATGTTCACTCCCGCCGCATCCTGGGCTGGCGGGCGGCGACGAGAATGACGACGCCGCTGGTGCTCGACTGCCTGGAGATGGCGTTCTGGACCAGGCGCCGCGAGGGCGTCGCCGACTTCGCCGGACTGACGCATCACACCGATGCCGGCAGCGTCTATACGTCCATTGCCTTCACCGACCGCCTGATCGAGGAAGGCATCGACCCCTCGGTTGGATCCGTCGGCGACGCCTACGACAACTCCCTCGCGGAGTCCCAGATCGGACTCTATAAGACCGAGTTGATCCATCACGAAGGGCCCTGGCGAAACGTCGATCAGGTCGAGGCCGCGACCGCGGACTGGGTGCAGTGGTTTAACACCGAACGCATCCACAGTTCGATCGATGACCTCACCCCGATCGAACTGGAGCAGCTCGAATATGCTCTGACCGAGCCCCTCGAACAAGCGGGCTGACACCAGCAATACGCTCTCCGAACACGCCGGGGGGATTCAGGATGGTGGCTCGAAGTTCCGCCTGCTGACGGTCAAGTTCGGCCTCGATTCGAGCGATGCGACGTCGCCGCCGGTCACGCCACCAGTCCACGAGCGACATCACCCCAACCCCTGCCCAGTAGATGAGTCCACCTGCGAGCAGGAAGGGCAGCGCAATCAGCGCCAGGTACTGCACGGCTCACCACCGCGCCACGGCCTGCGCGGCGCCCATGGCGTATGCGTCGACGATGTGCTTGTAGCGCGCCTCACCCAGTGGGGCGACCTGGATCAGGTGCGCCTCGAGCGCCGACAAGGCGCCGACGTTCCGCAGCGCCGTGTTGGTGAGAAGCGCCCGGCCCTGCTCCCGCACATCGGCCACGAGCGCCTGCGCCTGAACGCGCTCGATCTCGCGGCCGGTCTGGCGCTGCGCGCTGCCGCTCATCTGCGCCAGTCCGTTCGAGCTGAAGGCGCCCCCGAGAGGAGCCAGCTCGGTCTTCGTTTCGAACATGAGATGTCCCTTCGACTTTGATAAGAAGTTCGGGTCCGAACCTCTGAGAAGATCGAATCAATCGAGCCTTGTCCCCGTCGTGACAGAAAAGTGACATCGAACTTGGACGAATCCCTGCAGAGCGAAGTCCTACGAGAACTGAAGGAACTGCGACGCGGAACAACTGGCGTCACGGTTGAGAGCCTCGCCACGTCCAGAACCATTACGCGGCTCCTCGGGGATGGTGATCCCTATCTTGCTTACACCCGGCTACAGCACGCCTTGCTGGACGCAACCTCGGGTCGGAGCGCGAAAGCAGCCGCGGCCTCTCTTGGATTCAGCAGTAGTGGAGCGACGCACCTCGACCGGCTTGTGGAAGCGGGAGGCGACCTGGGCGGCTTGGATCAGCGACAGGTGCGCCGCCTAAGCGACAAAGGCTTGGAAGCGCTGTCAGTACTCATCGCCTCGAACTGGGCCGTTGAGTCGGTTCCCTCCCTGGACGTCGCTATCAACTCTCTCGACCAGGGCAGCGCGGTCATGCTGCGCACGGTTAGGCCTCTCGTTGTCGAAATGGGTGACGTGGAGGTCGAGGTGTTGGTCGGTAATCGACACAGCGACCCGCCGCTCAACTGGGTTCGAGAAGTACGAGACGACGCTGAACATGCACGCCTACGAGGCACCATGTTGGTGCCGGATTCCGGTCTGGAGACATCCTTGGCTGTCGTTTGGCGAGGAGAGCTCTGGCCGAAGTTCGCCGTTCACTGGCTGGACCAGGCGACGGGCGCAAGTACCGAGACTCTCGGCAATAAGTTGATGATCAGGCTCCTCTGCCCACCGGACATTAGCTGATGCCAACTAACTCATTGAAGGCCACGATCACTGGTGAGCTGCGCGCATTGCGCAAGCTTCCAGGTCAGCTCGACGAGTCGAAGCTGACTCGCGCTCGCGCGATCCTCATGGCGTTCGGCGGCGCAGATCCATCAGTCGCACTAAAGCGACTCGTTGATCTCGCACAAGAGCAAAGCGGAGACCGAGAGATCGAAGCGGCGATGGCCAGCCTCGGGTGGGGGACCAGCCGGGAGACGTCGCTTGACCGGCTCGTTGAGTTCTCAGAGATACACTACGTCGATCCTCGAACTGTTCGCCGGTGGAGCGATGCAGGCATCCAGAAGCTCGCTCTTCTGATCCTCGGCAAGACCCCGTGGACACAACCGCGAGCGCGACTCGTCGTCGTGGTAGTTGGTGACGAAGTCCGCGTCGGACTTGATCTGCGCATACCTCCGCGTCTCCGAATGGGGACACCTTCGCTCAGAGTCGGTGGAGAGGTTGTGGAAGTCTTCTCTCCCGAAATTGAACGCTCAGATCAGGACCAACGACTCAGGACTCAACTCGAGACTCTCGGCAAGACCACCTTGCTTCCTTTGCGACTAAGGCTCTCTTGGAGTGGCGAGAAGATCCCGATATACGAGGCCGTCACTCGTGGTGATCCGGATATCTACTTCAACGCGAGGCATGTTTTCACCGGTCTGGCTGTGACCGTCTCGCGCTGGAGCCCTCGTTGACCTAAGCCGTCAATAGGCAGTCAAGTGTTGTGCTTTTGCCAACGTATCCGAACGGAATATTGACGCCTGACGCGCTCGGTTCATACTCATCCCCACGCTTCCTCGTCCGAGAGCGGCTCAAGCAGAGGAACCCAGTTCCGGGTTCGTCGGCCGCTCGAAGAGGAGGAGGTGAGGAGCATCATGACCGATGCCACCCCGCCGGCCGGAGCGTATCCGGTAACCAGTCAGATGCGGACGCTCGCTGTGCGCATCACCGATGACCTGCGCGCGCAGCTGGACGTTATCGCCCAGCTCAACGACCGCAGCGTCACCGAAGAGATCCGAATCGCCCTCGAGGCCTGGGTCGTGACCAGCAAGTCCGACCCGAAGGTGCTCGCCAGGGCCGAGACGGTTCGAGCCGAGATCGAGCGCGAAGCGAAGACCAAGCAGAGCGCGATCGAGGCCATCTTCGGTGGTGAACCAGCCCCCGCAAGCGCATCACGCGCCAAGGGCAAGTCGTCCACCGAAGAGTGACTGGCGTCGGCGGTCGCCCTAGGGATAGAGCGCGTCCTGCGCTCTCCCGGGGCGGCCGTCGCCTACCTTTCGCCCTCGTTGGTGCTGTGCGGCTAATCAGAGAACCACCCGGTTCCCGGCCGCTCGCATCAAGGAGGTTGAAGTCATGACGAAAGGCATCGTCGTGCCACACGACGCAGAAGCCGCGCTCGAAGTTCGCGAGTTCTCGGAGTTCGGCGATTATCAGCAGGCCGTCGGCGGGTGGATCGAAGCAGTCAACATCCCGTCACTCGGGGTCATGGTCTTCGTCAATGAGGAGGGACTGTTGCAGCATCTGCCCTTGAATTCGCGCATGACCTTCCTGTGGTGGTTCCACGTTCCGGAAGCCAGGCAGCGGGCCATGCTGGTCGGCAACGCTGTCATTGTCGGCGCGCCTGACGAGGATGGCAACACAACCGATGTCCCCGAGACCGTCCTCTCGCTGCTTACGGAGACCCTGGTCTACAGGGTCGAAGTGCAGGTGATCGGCGAGACCGAGTGGCATCGGAACGCTGCGAAGTACACCGACTACTGGGAGGCAGTCATCTGGGCGATGCTCCTGCTGGAGCGGTGGGCGTTGGCCACTGATGTTCGCGTCGTTCCGGTCCTCGACCAGGACGTGTTGCCCATCTTCAGAGAAGACACTCTCTGACTCAGCGGCGACTGGCTGGACTGCAGAACCTTGAGTTCTCGTCCGGCTGGCCGCCGCCCCATTTGTCTTCGCGGTTCCTCCAACCGGCTTAAGGGGTGGGCAGAATCACCCCATCGTGTTATAAATAGAGCAGAATTCAGCTCTCGGTTCGAGGTTCCTCCCGGGGGTGAATCGCCCGAACTCGTCAGGTTCCAGTGTCTGAGTGCGCCGATAACCTGAAGCGGAGACTCGTGGACAACTGACTAATCGCACTTCGGTGTGGAGGAGAAGACTCAAGAACATGGCCAGACCATCAGCAAAGCCGAAGCAAGCGAAAACCCTGGAGCAAAGGCTTTGGGATGCTGCCGACGCCTTGCGTGGGAACCAGGAGCCCTCTGAGTACAAGCACGTCGTCCTCGGCCTCGTCTTCCTCAAATACATCTCCGACAGATTCGAGGAGCGTCGAAAGTCAATCGAGTCTTCGCTGAGTGATCCGGCATCGGATGATTTCATCCCTAACGAGGCTCGCCGTCAGCAGTTCATCGAAAGCCGCGACGAATACACCAGCCACAACGTGTTCTGGGTCCCGGTTGACGCGCGATGGGACTCCATTCAGGCGAAAGCCAAGCTGCCAAGCATCGGCCAAGACATCGACAAGGCGATGGATCTCATTGAGAAGGAGAACCCGGTCATTCGTGGAGTCCTGCCGCGCAACTATGGTCGCGAAGGACTCGACAAGGGACGTCTTGGCCAGCTCGTGGACTTGATTGGATCTATCGGCTTCACGGAAACCGACGATCACGGCAGCGACGATGTGCTCGGTCGTGTCTATGAGTACTTCCTTGGACAGTTCGCAGGCAAAGAGACCGGCAAGGATGCCGGTGCGTTTTACACCCCGCGCTGGGTTGTGAAACTGCTCGTCGAGATGCTCGAACCGTACAAGGGTCGTGTCTACGATCCAGCCGCAGGCTCTGGGGGAATGTTCGTCGAGTCGTCCAAGTTCGTGAAGGCCCATGGTGGCAAGCGCACTGACATCTCCGTCTATGGCCAGGAGTTCACCGACGCGACTTGGAAGCTGGCCAAGATGAACTTGGCTCTCCGCGGCATCGAGGCCGACATGGGCGACCGTTCTGCGGACTCATTTACGCAGGATCTACACCCTGACCTGCGCGCCGACTTCATCATCGCAAATCCGCCCTTCAATGTTTCGAACTGGTGGGACGCAAAGCTCGCTGACGACCCGCGATGGAAGTACGGCACGCCACCAGAGGGCAATGCAAACTTCGCCTGGGTTCAGCACTTCCTTCACCACCTCGCACCGAACGGCACTGCGGGATTCGTCTTAGCCAATGGTTCCTTGAGCTCAAAGACCAGCGGCGAGGGGGAGATACGTCGAAAGCTCGTTGAAGCCGATCTCGTCGATTGCGTGGTCGCCCTTCCGGACAAGTTGTTCTTTAGCACTGGAATCCCAGTTAGCCTCTGGTTCCTGTCCAAGAACCGTCACGGAAACGGTCATCGTGAGCGCCGCGGTGAGACTCTTTTTGTCGACGCGCGCAAGGTGGGCAAGCTGGTCAGCCGAAAGTTGCGCGAACTTAGCGACGATGACATTGCTTTGATTTCGGGGACCTACCACTCTTGGCGCAACAATGATGGCGGGTTCGAAGATGTCCCAGGATTCGCGAAGTCGGCAACGATCGATGAGATTGAAAAGCATGGCTTTGTCCTTACGCCTGGCAGGTATGTCGGAGCGGAGGATGTCGAAGACGATAGCGAGCCCTTGCCCGAGAGGATTGAGAGGCTCACCGCGGCGCTTCTTGCAGAATTCGACCACGGGCGTGAGATTGAGGATGAGGTACGGGAACGCCTCGGAGATCTAAGCTCGTGACGGCATCTTCGGTACCAATGCGAGCACTCGTTGAGCGGGCCGTGGGAGGCGGCTGGGGACTCGACGCTCACGAAGTAGGTACGGAGCAAGTTGCTGTCATTCGAGGTGCAGACTTTCCAGCTGTTGCCCACGGAGACACGTCCCGCGTCCCTGTCCGGTGGGAGGCAGCTCGAAAGATTCCGCAACGCAAACTCCAGGTTGGCGACATCATTTTGGAGATCTCGGGAGGGACATCTGAACGCCCTACCGGGCGCACGGTCTTCGTTTCGGAGAGGCTACTTGATGGTTTCTCGCATGACGTGATACCCGCCAGTTTCTGCCGACTCGTCCGTATTGATAAGGAACTTGCAGATCCCCATTACGTCTATTGGTGGCTGCAGGGCATGTATGCCGAGGAACGGACCTGGTCGTATCAGAATCGCTCCACCGGAATCGCAAACTTTCAGTTTGAGCACTTCCTCGACACCGAGAAAGTACGCCTTCCTGATCGTCAGATACAGAGAGAGGTCGCAGCGACCCTAGGCGCACTTGACGACAAGATTGCGTCGAACCGGCGGGCACAGTCCTTGATCGAAGCGCTTGTTCGATCAAGGTTTGATCAGTTGTTTGACGTCTCGCAGGACCCGACAGGTGTACCGATTTCCGACTTGGTGCACGTTAATCCGCGCCGCTCTCTCCCTCGAGGAAGTAACGCCACTTACGTCGGTATGTCCTCGTTGCCAGAGTTTGCCGCAGAGATCTACGAGTGGGAGACAAAGGTGTACGGGTCTGGACAGAAGTTCATCAATGGCGATGTTCTGATGGCTCGGATCACGCCGTGCCTCGAAAACGGGAAGACTGCCGTAGTGGACATGCTTGATCCCGACGAAGTTGGTTGGGGCTCAACCGAATACATCGTCCTTGGTCCTCGTGGGTTGATCTCCACTGCATGGATCTACTGTCTGGTTCGCCATGAGTCAGTGCGCGAATTCGCGATCCGTGGCATGACGGGAACGTCTGGTCGCCAGCGATTCGCTGCAAGCAATCTTGATGACTACAAGATCTCGCCGCCGATCGAATCTGCGCTTGCTGAGTTCAACGACGCAAGCCAGCCGTTGTTCGATCGAATGAAACAGCTTCGGGATGAAAATCTTGCCCTGGCTTCAACTCGCGATGCAATTCTCCCGGACCTACTGTCTGGAAATATCCTCCCTCGCTCCACCGATGGGGTGCGCGCATGAGCAACGTAAATGAGGCGACCGTCGAAGATGCCGCTTTGGAGTACCTCGCACAGCTCGGCTATCAGACTGCGTGGGGACCCAGCCTTGCACCAGGTGAGCCTGGGCAAGAACGCACGTCCTTCGAGCAGGTTTACCTTCAGGCGCGGCTTCGCTCCGCAGTCAGACGCATCAATCCAGGCGTTGACGGAGCGTTAATCGACGAAGCAATCGTGCGTCTTGGGCGAGCAGAGTCTCAGAACCCTGTTGCCGAGAACTTTCGTGTTCACAAGCTCATCACGGGAGGCGTGCCGGTAGAGCACAGGGGGGCCGACGGAGCAGTTCGCACCGTTCGCATCGGGTTGATCGACTACGACGACCCGACCAACAACGACTGGGTCGCGATTAATCAGTTCACGATCATTGAGAACGGGAAGAACCGCCGGCCAGACGTGATCGTGTTCGTCAA
The DNA here is from genome assembly GCF_014789785.1 of Chryseoglobus sp. 28M-23. Lineage (NCBI taxonomy): Bacteria > Bacillati > Actinomycetota > Actinomycetes > Micrococcales > Microbacteriaceae > Microcella > Chryseoglobus sp. 28M-23. Next base: position 451,477 of record NZ_CP061846.1, read on the forward strand.
CGGCATCCCGCTCGGGCTGCTCGAGTTGAAGAATCCAACCGATGAGCACGCGACCCTAAAGGGCGCGTGGAATCAACTCCAGACGTATCGTCACGACATTCCGTCACTGTTCCTTCCGAACGCTGTTGCCGTTATCTCCGATGGCACGAGCGCGGCCATGAGTTCCTTCACTGGCGGCTTCGAACACTTCGCGCCGTGGAAGACCGTCGACGGTCGGGAAGTCGTGACAAATCTCCCGGCGCTCGAAGTGCTGATTAAGGGCATCTTCGACCAGCACCGCTTCCTCGACATAGTGCGCAACTTCGTGGTCTTCAGCGAAGAGAGTGTCACGGACAAGAAGACCGGTCAGAAGATCAAGGCGCTGATCAAGCGCGTCACCAAGTACCACCAGTACTGGGCGGTCAACGCGGCTGTCGAGTCGACGGTGAAAGCCTCGGGCGTCGATGGCGACCGACGTGGCGGTGTGGTCTGGCACACGCAGGGCTCAGGTAAGAGCTTCGAGATGGTGTTCTACGCCGCGAAGATCATGCGCGATCCCCGCATGCAGAACCCGACGTTGGTATTCATCACCGACCGCAACGACCTGGACGACCAGCTCTTCGGCGAGGTCTTCGCACCCGCCGAGATTCTTCCGGAGAAGCCGGTCCAGGCTGACACACGGGCCGGACTACGCACTCTCTTGCGTCGTGCATCAGGTGGCATCGTCTTCACGACACTTCAGAAGTTCCGGCCGGGCGAAGACGGAGACGCCAATCCTGTTCTGACCGAACGACGCAACGTTGTAGTTGTCGCGGATGAAGCGCACCGCTCACAGTACGGATTCGGTGAAACTCTCTCTGCCGACGGAACCCTTAGAGCTGGCCTTGCGAAGCACATGCGAGATGCTTTGCCCAACGCCACCTATCTGGGCTTCACTGGCACTCCGATTGAATCGAACGACAAGTCCACCAAGGCGGTGTTCGGCGACTATGTCGACATCTATGACCTGACTCGCGCAGTCGAGGACGGCGCAACCGTAAAGATCTACTACGAGTCTCGCCTCGCAAAAGTGGAACTCAGCGTCGATGACTACGCAGCGCTGGACGAACTCGCCGATGAAATCACCGAGCAAGTCGAAGAGGATGCTGCCTCGCGAGCGAAGTCGCGTTGGTCGCGTCTCGAAGCAATTGTTGGAGCGGAGGAACGGCTCGATCTAATTGCACGCGATGTCGTCGAGCACTGGGAGAAGCGTCGAGAGGCGCAGTTCGGCAAGGGCATGATCGTCACAATGTCGCGCCGCATCGCCGTTCGCCTCTACGAGAAGATCGTCGCGCTCCGCCCCGACTGGCATTCGGACGATCCTGCCAAGGGCAAAATCAAGGTGGTCGTGACCGGCTCCGCTGCGGACCCGGCTGAGTTCCAGCCGCACATCCACTCCAAGGACGTGCGCAAGGATCTGAAGGCGCGTGCCAAGAACCCGGACGATCCGCTTGAGCTCGTGATCGTTCGTGACATGTGGTTGACCGGCTTCGACGCTCCATCCATGCACACCATGTACGTCGACAAGACCATGCAGGGTGCCGGCCTTATGCAGGCCATCGCTCGGGTCAACCGCACCTTCCGCGACAAGCCCGGTGGCTTGGTCGTCGACTACATCGGGGTCTTCTCGAATCTTCAGGATGCACTTGTCGAGTACTCGCCGTCGGACCGTGACCAGGCCGGAGTGCCGATCGAGGAACTCGTAGCTGTGATGCTGGAGAAGCACGATGTCATCCGCGGTCTACTGCATGGCTGCGACTACAACTCTTCACCGGCTCTATCCGCGTCCGAGCGACTGGCCCAGTACGCAAAGGTCCTCGACTTCGTCATGGCCGACCCTGATCGGACAAGCCGCTACAACGATCAGGTCCTCGCACTGGCCAAGGCCTACGCGCTTGCCGGGGCCACCGAAGAGGCTGCAGAGATTCGTGACGACATCCGCCTCTTTACCGACGTGCGGGCTGCCATTCTCAAGATTCTCAACCCTGATTCAGGTCGGGGAGGGTCTGGTGCCGTCGAGATTGACACTGCGATCGGCCAGCTGGTTAACGAGGCCGTTGCCGCAGACCAGGTCGTCGACATCTATAAGTTGGCCGGAGTTGAGACACCAGACCTTTCGATCCTCTCTGATGAGTTCCTTGATTCACTCGCTGACAAGGACCGACCGAACCTGCAGATGGGGCTTCTCCGCCGGTTGCTCAATGATCAGATCCGAACGGTACAGCGCACCAATCTTGTTCAGGGCCGCAAGTTCAGTGAGCAACTTGAAGAGGCGATAAACAAGTACACCAACCGATCGCTGACCACCGCGGAGATCATCGCTGAACTCGTCAAGCTCGCCAAACAGATGAGGGACGATGCCAAGCGGCACGAAGACCTCGGCCTCGCCGAGGACGAGATCGCCTTCTATGACGCCATCGCCACGAATGACGCAGCCGTACTCGAGCTGGGCGACGACACCCTCAAGAAGATCGCACACGAACTTGTCTCTGCCGTACGTGTCAGTGCGACGATTGACTGGAATTTGAAGGACAGCGTTCGTGCTGCGATGCGTGCGAAGGTGCGGCGCCTCCTGGCCAAGTATGACTATCCACCTGACCAGGAGGACAAAGCAGTTGAGCTCGTTCTGGAGCAGGCCGAGCTATTCGCGGGGAACGGCGGTACCAAGTGAGGCTCGTCAAAGCGGAGTTCAGCGGTTTCGGACGTCTCGCTCAAGGCAAGATCAATCTCGACAACAAGGTCATCGCGATAGTCGGTCCGAACGAGGCGGGCAAGACGACGCTGCTGAAGGCGCTTGCATATATCGACAACGGCAAGAGTCTGTCCGTTACCGAACGATCTCGTGGCGCCCAGCCCGAAGTTGCTGACAAGCACGTCGTAGTCAGGGCTCAGTACCTATTGAACGACGACGATCGCGCAGAGGTAGCAAACCTTGACCTTCAGGAGCCTCCGACATCGCTCTGGCTGTCTCGGACTGCTGGCCCCGGCGAAACGGCGACTCGGGTCGAACCAGCGCCGCGAAAGGCAACCGGACCTCTTGTCGCAGCCCTGAAGGCCGTCACGAAGTCCGCAACCAAGAAGGCGCTGGCTGAACTAGAAGTAGGCCCATCCACAAGCGAGGACGAGGATGGACCTGACGAGCGTCGAGAGTCTTTTCATCAGCGCCTGTCGGACGCTGTCCAATTGCTCAGAGTGGACAGCGATGCACCTGACTACCTCAAGGTTGCCGCAGACCTAAACCCTGCATCTTGGATCGCCGAGTTTGCCGAGCATGGGATATCGAGTCCCATTCGAGAAGCGCTCGAAGGCGTCGATCAGTGGTTGAGCCGCAAAGACCCGACAACGGAGGTTGCCGAGCGTCTTCACAGTCGGGCGCCAGACATCCTTCTCTTTGCCGAAGAAGACCGAACGCTTTCTTCGACCTACACGTTGTCGGAAGAAGTTGTCGCGCAGCCACCAGCGGCTCTGAACAACGTCGCAACCATGGCCGAGCTCTCGTTGGCAGAGCTTTGGAGAACCATTAGTAATGGGGACGAGGGAGCGCGCGAAACTCACATCGAGCGCGCTAATCAAACACTTCAGAGCAAGTTCGAAGTTGCCTGGAGACAGTCGAACATTACCGTGCAGCTCAAGATCGAGAGGACTGTACTTTCTATCCGCATCAAGCAAGACGGGTCGACAATCACGCAGTTCGATGAGCGGAGCGCCGGTCTCCAGATGTTCGTTGCCCTCGTCGCGTTCCTCGCGGTCAGAGGCCAAACTGTTCCGCCTGTCTTGTTGATCGATGAGGCTGAGACACACCTTCACATCGATGCGCAGGCCGATCTAGTCAACACGTTTATGCGCCAACAGCAAGCCGCGAAGATCATCTACACCACGCACTCGCCTGCTTGCTTGCCACCCGACCTCGGGTCGAACATTCGTGCCGTCCTACCTGACAAGTCGAATGGTCAGCGGAGCGTCGTCGAAGGCAGTTTTTGGCACGGCGCTGCTGGGTTCTCGCCGCTGATGCTGGCGATGGGGGCAGGGGCCGCCGCCTTCTCGACCGCTCGCTACGTTGTCCTGGCGGAAGGTGCATCGGAGATGTTGCTGCTTCCTTCGCTGATCAAGGCCGCCGTTGGACTCGAAGATCTGGAGTATCAAGTCGCGCCGGGAATCTCCGAAACACCTTCTGCCATGTATCCCGACCTGGATCTTGCAGGTGCTCGCGTCGCGTTTCTCGTGGATGGCGATGCTGGAGGTGCGGACCTCCGCAAAGCTCTCATAAAGGGTGGCGTCTTGGCGACCCAGATCGTCACGCTAGGCGCGGTGACCCTCGAAAATCTCCTAGATGCCGATTCATACCGAACAGCCGTTCGGTCGCTCATCGCGGAAGCCAACCCGCGTATACACAACTCGGACATTCCCGACCTCCCGGAGTTGCCCGATAGAAGCGTCCCGTGGCCAAGCGTCATTGAAACATGTGGCCTGACCCCAGATTTTCGGTCCGTTCGTTATGAGAGTCGTCTTGTTGCCCCGCTCGTCGGGGAGGAAGACTGGATTCATCATGACCACGAGAAGGCGCCGGCACACGCCGGAACAGATCGTTCGCAAGCTCGGCATCGCTGACCGTGTCCTGGCCGATGGCGGCGACGTTGCAGCTGCCTGCCGGGAGCTCGGCGTGTCGGAGCAGACCTACTACCGGTGGCGCAACCAATACGGCGGCCTGAAAGCAGAAGACGCGAAACGGCTCAAAGAGCTCGAGAAACAGAACGCGACCTTGAAGCGACTGCTGGCTGAGGCGGAGCTGGAGAAGGCGGCGTTGAAGGAGCTGGCAGAGGGAAACTTTTAGGCCCGGGCAGACGCCGCGCCGCGATCCGTCACTTGCTGAGCGTGTTCGACATCAGTGAGCGGATGGCGTGTCGTCTGGTCGGGCTGAGCAGATCGGCCTGGCGCCGACCCTTGGTCTCGGAGACCTGCGCCGACCCAGACGCTGCATTGCGGACGTGGCTGCGAGCGTGGGCGAAGACTCATCCTCGGCGCGGCTACCGCAACGCCCACGCCGACGCCGTCGGTGAGGGCTGGGTGGTGAACGTCAAGAAGATCCAACGGCTCTGGCGTGAGGAAGGCCTGCGGGTGATCGTGCGTCGTCGCCGCAAACGCGTCGGCGCCTCCACCGCTGAACCTATCCCGGCTGACGCGCCTAACACGGTGTGGGCGGTGGATTTCCAGTTCGATGCCACCGAGAACGGTCGCAACCTGAAGATCGCCTCGATCATCGATGAGCACACCCGCGAATGCGTCGGCGGGCTCGTGGAGCGCTCGATCACCGCCGACCGGCTCGTGGACGAACTGGAGCGCATCGTCGCCCACCGTGGCCTGCCGACTGTGTTGCGGTGCGACAACGGGCCCGAGTTCGTCTCCCAAACCCTCGCCGACTGGGCGAACGACTCGGTGGGGATCTCCTACATTCCGCCGGGCCAGCCGTGGCGCAACGGCTACGTGGAATCGTTCAACTCCCGCATTCGCGACGAGTGTTTGAACCTGAACAGTTTCTACAGCCTGCACCATGCCCGGGTCGTGATCGGCGACTGGAAAAGGGACTACAACCATGGCCGTCGCCACTCCGCGCTCGGCTACCGGTGAATCCCCCCGGCGTGTTCGGAGACTCGATTCCTTGGAAGGATCAGTCTCATGGCACGACCCAACAAGTATCCGCGCGAGCTTCGTGAGCGCGCAGTCCGCATGGTCGCCGAGGTGCGGCCTGACTATCCCAGCGAGCACGCCGCGATCACCGCGGTCGCCGGCATGCTCGGCATCGGCTCGCCCGAAACGGTCCGAACCTGGATTCGGCGGCAGCAGGTCGATGTCGGCCAACGGCCGGGGGTGACCACCGAGGCGCAGGCGGAGATCAAGAAGCTCAAACGAGAGAACGCCGAGTTGCGGCGGGCGAACGAGATATTGAAGGCGGCTTCGGCTTTCTTCGCGGCCGAACTCGACCGGCCAGCGAAGCGATAGTCGCGTTCATCACCGACCACAAGGACCGCAATGATGGTGGCCTGCGATGGGGTGTCGAGTCGATCTGCGCCGTGCTCACCCAGCATGAGGTGAAGATCGCCCCATCGACCTACTATGACGCCCGCAAGCGTCGACCCTCAGCGCGGCAGGTGTCCGATGAGCGGTGGAAGCCGATCGTGCTGGGCTGCTGGCAGCGGCAACGGCGCGTGCTGGGCGCTCGGAAGCTCTGGTTGCGTCTGCGCCGCGAGGGCCACGACATTGCCCGTTGCACGGTGGAGCGCCTCATGCGCGAGCTCGGCATCGCTGGCGTGCGACGTGGGAAACGCACCAATCCGGTCGATGCTGACCCGCGCGAGACCAGACCTGCCGACCTTGTCGATCGGCATTTCGCCAGGTTCCGCACGAACCAACTCTGGGTCGCTGACTTCACCTACGTGTGGTCGTGGTCCGGATGGGTTTACGTCGCGTTCGTGTTCGATGTTCACTCCCGCCGCATCCTGGGCTGGCGGGCGGCGACGAGAATGACGACGCCGCTGGTGCTCGACTGCCTGGAGATGGCGTTCTGGACCAGGCGCCGCGAGGGCGTCGCCGACTTCGCCGGACTGACGCATCACACCGATGCCGGCAGCGTCTATACGTCCATTGCCTTCACCGACCGCCTGATCGAGGAAGGCATCGACCCCTCGGTTGGATCCGTCGGCGACGCCTACGACAACTCCCTCGCGGAGTCCCAGATCGGACTCTATAAGACCGAGTTGATCCATCACGAAGGGCCCTGGCGAAACGTCGATCAGGTCGAGGCCGCGACCGCGGACTGGGTGCAGTGGTTTAACACCGAACGCATCCACAGTTCGATCGATGACCTCACCCCGATCGAACTGGAGCAGCTCGAATATGCTCTGACCGAGCCCCTCGAACAAGCGGGCTGACACCAGCAATACGCTCTCCGAACACGCCGGGGGGATTCACGGACCCCGGCGGCCTATGCTCGGGACTGCACGCATCGAAACCCGTGACGACTCCCAAACGGCGTGGACCGAAACACGGGGTCAGGCCACATGGGCTCGATCTGAAAAGCTCACGATTCCAGGCAAGAGGGTTATTGCGAGTCGGCTCGTTGAGGACGGGCTTGCCCGCCCGAGCGCCGAGGGCGCGAAGATCCTGCGCTCGCTTCACAAGTCTCTAGGGACCATCTTGAAGGGTGAGTCAAAGTGATTCAGCCGGAAGTCGAGAGTGTCGAGTTCCTCGCCAGGGCAGAGGCTGGGTGAAGCATGCGGATCAGGCGACTACAGATTCGAAATTTCCGCGGCATTAAGTCACTCGACTGGACCCTCCCGGCTGACCAGCGCCTGGTCGTGCTTGTTGGTCCAGGCGACAGCGGCAAGTCAACACTTCTTGATGCGATCCACTACCTACTCGGCGACCGCTGGAACATCCCAATTTCGGACATTGACTTCTACGGGGGGAACGTCGATGAGCCAATATCAATCCGTGCCGTACTTATCGATCTTCCCGACTCTCTTCGTAAAGACACCGCTTTCGGATTGTGGCTGAGTGGGGTAGACGATGACGGGGAGCTGCACCAAGATCCTGAAGATTCATATTCACCGGCACTGATTGCGAGCCTGTCGGTTGATTCCAGCTTGGAGCCAAAGTGGACGGTCGAGCGGGTCGATGGACAGGAAACCATGCTGACGGTCGCGCAGCGACGCCACTTCTCAACCTTCAAGATCGACGACCGTACCGACACTCAACTGCGATGGAGCCGGACATCGGCGCTTGGTCGCATGTCCGCGCAGGACGGCGGCGAGCGGGACGCGCTGGCAGCTGCATCCCGAGCTGCACAATCCGCTCTTGCGAGTCACGAAAGCTCCTCGCTTGCCGATCTCGCACAGAAGATTCAAGAGCGAGCAAACGCGATCGGCGGCGGCCGCTTCGAAGACATCAAACCTGGACTTGACACCTCCCGTTCCTCCATGGGTGCTGGACTTGCGTTGTACGAGAGCATGGTGCCGCTCACCAGTTTTGGTCTCGGAAGCAGGAGACTTGCGAGCTTCGCAGTCCAGCAACTAGCGGCGGGCAATCGTGCTGTTGCCGTTGTCGACGAAATTGAAGACGGCTTGGAGCCGCATCGAGCGGTTCGCTTGCTTAACTATCTGCTCACTGACGACGCGTACTCGCAGGTTGTGGTCACCACTCACTCGCCGGTGATCGTGGAGCAAGCCCAGATTGAGAACCTCGCAACCGTTCGTTCGGTAAGCGGGACGGTAACTGTCACCTCGCTTGGAGGGGCCTCGGATGTTCTTCAGCGTGTTCGTCGATCCCGACCATCAACCCTTCTCGCTCGTCGCGTGATCGTTGCGGAAGGAAAGACGGAACATGGCCTCCTTCTCCAAATGCTGGACTACTGGGATGAAGAACGAACCACTATCGGTCTATCGACCTCTGCCGGCGAGGGAATCGCGATCCAGGACGGGATGGGCGGTTCGGAGGTCCCATTGCGAGCTCTCGCACTAGCCGAAATCGGCTATGAGGTGGCGGGCTTTATGGACAATGACGTTCGCACGAGCGACGCAGCCGTCACATCCGCGGAAGCTGGCGGGGTGAACATCTTCCGTTGGGACGTTCAACACAACACAGAGTCGCAAATCAGCTTCGAGCTGGATGCCGAGACCTTGACTTCATTCATCGCCGCGGGGGTGGAGCGCCGAAGTGCTCATCAGACCGTGCTTGATGACATCAACTGGACAGATGCGACAAGCACCGTGTCGACCCTCGACGTATCAGATTGGTTGTCTGATGGGATGACGATTGAGGTGGCACGGGAGCGGGTAGCAAAAGCAGCGACGGGTCTGCTGCACGGATAGGTGACATCTGACATGGCTTGCCCGAGGGGTGGGCCTGGAAGGATGCCATCGTGCCTAAGCCTTATCCGAAAGAGTTCCGCGATGACGTCGTGCGCGTCGCGGAGAATCGCGAACCGGGAGTGACGGTCGAGCAGATCGCGAACGATTTCGGGGTTCACCCGATGACGCTCACGAAGTGGCTCGCCCGCTCCCGCGCTACCCGGCAGGCTGCCGAGTCGGGGTCGCTGTCCCCGGGCGATCGTGATGCCGAGTTGCGGGAGCTGCGTCAGCGTAATCGGCTGCTCGAGCAGGAGGTCGAGGTGCTCCGCCGCGCGGCGGCGTATTTGGGGCAGGCCCATCTGCCGGGAAAAGGTTCTACCCGCTCGTGACAGAGCTCGCCGCTGACGGGATACCCGTGACGGTGACGTGCCGGGTTCTCAAGCTCTCCCGCCAGCCCTACTACCGATGGCTGAAAAAGCCGATCACGAACGCTGATCGGGTGGAGGCGTATCGCGCGAACGCGCTGTTCGATGCTCACCAGGATGACGCGGAATTCGGGCATCGGCTGCTGGCCGACGAAGCTCGCGACGCCGGAGAATCGATGGCTGATCGGACGGCGTGGCGGATCTGCCGCGACAACGGCTGGTGGAGCGCGTTCGGAAAGAAGCGCGGCAGGAACGGCAAGAAGGCAGGCCCGCCAGTCCACGACGACCTCTGCGCGGTCGTGGACGAGACCGGACGCATCCGGCATGAGTTCACCGCCGATGGCCCGAACCGGCTCTGGCTGACCGACATCACCGAACATCGAACCGGGGAAGGCAAGCTCTACCTCTGCGCCGTCAAAGACGTGTTCGGGAACAAGATCATCGGCTACTCGATCGACTCGCGGATGAAGTCAAGCCTGGCCGTTCGAGCGCTGGAGAACGCCGCTCAGATGCGCGGCGACGTCGCCGGCTGCGTGATCCACAGCGACCGAGGCAGCCAATTTCGAAGCCGGAAATTCCTCCGAGCGATCAGCCGTCACCGCATGGTCGGATCGATGGGCAGAGTCGGCGCTGCGGGAGACAACGCCGCGATGGAATCGTTCTTCTCGCTGTTGCAGAAGAACGTCCTCAACCGCCGCTCCTGGGGCACCCGCGACCAGCTGCGCATCGCGATCGTCACCTGGATCGAACGCACCTACAACCGGCGACGCCGGCAAGCCGCTCTGGGCCGATTGACCCCGGTCGAGTTCGAGGCCATCATGAACACGCCAGCCGCACTGGCTGCGTGACTAAACCGTGTCACCTATCCGTGCAGCAGACCCGACCAAGCGGGCTTGGTTCAAGGAAGTTGATGGCGGTCGATCTCTTGGCGACTGGATCCATGCTCATCGAGATAGCCCGGGACTAGCCCGGGTGGTGGCAAAGCTTGACGAAGTGAAGACCTTCACATATCCGGCGCCACCGGTGATGCCAGCTCCAACGGCGCAAGGCGATTCTGATGGAATTGGATGAAGAGCTTCGTCGAACCTGTGAGCAACTCTTGGCCGCCGCCCCCGCGTCGGTCGAGATGCCTGCAGGAGCTGGCAAGACTCACCTACTCGCTGCGGCAGTTGCAGTCGCTTCAGAGAGCAGCCAACGCTGCCTGGTACTGACCCACACAAATGCTGGCGTGGATGCGATTCGCAAACGACTAAAGCTATTCGGCGTTCCGAACGGGCTTGTTCGCGTAGAGACCATCACAAGCTGGGCGTTCTCGTTGGTCGGTGCGTATCCAGTGATCGCTGGCATCTCTGTGTCGGACGTGCCTGACTGGAGCCAGTCTGATGCTTACATAGCCGGTGCAACCAATGTGCTCCAGTCATTGACGGGAGTAGACGTCCACAGCGTCAGCTTCGACTACCTCTTCGTCGATGAGTACCAAGATTGCACGCTGACCCAGCACGCACTTGTCTTGTCTATCTCGGCTGCTGTACCCAGGACGGTTGTACTGGGCGACCGACTGCAAGCCATCTTCGGCTTCGCTGGCCCACTTGCAGAGTGGGCCACAGAAGTCGAGACGAGCTTTGCCCCGTTCGAGATTGCTCCCGTTCCGCATCGATGGAAGGGGCACAACGAGCAACTTGGCGATTGGCTAATGAGCATTCGTCCCCAACTTGCCGACGGAAACACCATCGACTTCGGCGCGATTTCAGTTCCAGGATTGTCCATCGTGAACGACACGAGGCCGACGGGAGTTGCAGGTGTAGCTCACGGCTTTTCAGATTTCGAGCAGTCGGTGGTGCTGCTAGACAAGTGGCCTGGCGACGTCGCTGGTCATGCGAGTCGCCTCGGTGGGGCGTATTCAGTCATGGAAGACATCAGCGGCAATTTCATGCGTGCTCACCTCGGGGGCGATCCACGGAACGGCATCGAGGCCTTGCCAATCGATGGTGATCCGCGGATCGCCGAATGGCTCGCCCGATTTGCAAAGCAGTGCATCATTGGCCTGGCAGAAATCAACGGGCCTGTTCTGGGTCGATTGTCTGGTGCGCAAAGTCTTGTGGGGCTGAACCGTGCTGGCCTTGAGGATGTCATGGCGGCGCTGGAAGCTCTTCGCGTGAACCCGAACTATGGCAAGTTGGTTGCATCCGCGCATGTGATTCGCGCGAATGCCACGGTGAGGGTTTACCGATGGGAAGCATGGAACGACACCCTGAAGGCGATCGAAATGTCCGCCGAAAACGGTGAACTTCCGGTCCTCAACCTGGGGCGGGTCAGAGAGCGACTACGACGTCAAGGAAGACGAAATGGCTCGCGGATCGCCTCGCGGACGCTGCTGGTCAAGGGCCTGGAGTATGACCACGTGGTCATCGCTAATCTGAGCAAGATGCGTGATCCTCGCAACCTTTATGTGGCACTTTCGCGGGCTCGAAAGTCGATCACGATAGTCGCCAGTTCTCCGCAGGTCTCATTGCGAGACGGGGCTTAGTTTCATTTCGAATGAATTGAGGCTCGATCTGCCTACCAACCTACGCGAGGGCGAATCGGAACACCGACACTCCTCAGGCCCCTGAGCACCGTCTGGGTATCAAAGCCCAGCGCGAGACCGATCGCCTTCGCCGACGCGCCATCGAGGTAGCGCTCCGCGGCTTCGAGGATCTGCTGCTCGTTCATCCGGTTGACGGTCAGCAGCCCGCGTTGCTTTATGTGCTTCGCCGCGGTCTGCCGGCTTATGCCGAACTCGACGGCCACGTCCTTGACGCTGCCGGTTTCCTTGAATCGAGCCACCAGCCGATCGATCTCATCTTCGCGCAGCTGCAGTGCTCGGCTGACAGGGGTGGACTGTTTTTCCTGGTCACGACTGGATCGGCGCGAAGCGAATAGCAGCTTCAAGGGTGAAGAACCTACTTCACAATGTTTTGAGTAGGAATGCAAAATCCCCACCCTCCCACCGATTTGTTGCGCGACTCTAGCGCGACGCGTGACCGCATAACCTGCGGTCACAGGGTTCGACTCCCCTCAGGTCCACCATCCCACCGCTCTGTCGCACGGCTCGTGCTCTACGCGTGACCGCATATCGCGCGGAGCGCCTACATCTCCTCGTGGGTCTCCGGGTCACCGCCAAACAGGCGGCCGTCGGGGCGCCCCAGCGCGGTCATCGCGGGGGTCTGCTGCACGGATAGGTGACATCTGACATGGCTTGCCCGAGGGGTGGGCCTGGAAGGATGCCATCGTGCCTAAGCCTTATCCGAAAGAGTTCCGCGATGACGTCGTGCGCGTCGCGGAGAATCGCGAACCGGGAGTGACGGTCGAGCAGATCGCGAACGATTTCGGGGTTCACCCGATGACGCTCACGAAGTGGCTCGCCCGCTCCCGCGCTACCCGGCAGGCTGCCGAGTCGGGGTCGCTGTCCCCGGGCGATCGTGATGCCGAGTTGCGGGAGCTGCGTCAGCGTAATCGGCTGCTCGAGCAGGAGGTCGAGGTGCTCCGCCGCGCGGCGGCGTATTTGGGGCAGGCCCATCTGCCGGGAAAAGGTTCTACCCGCTCGTGACAGAGCTCGCCGCTGACGGGATACCCGTGACGGTGACGTGCCGGGTTCTCAAGCTCTCCCGCCAGCCCTACTACCGATGGCTGAAAAAGCCGATCACGAACGCTGATCGGGTGGAGGCGTATCGCGCGAACGCGCTGTTCGATGCTCACCAGGATGACGCGGAATTCGGGCATCGGCTGCTGGCCGACGAAGCTCGCGACGCCGGAGAATCGATGGCTGATCGGACGGCGTGGCGGATCTGCCGCGACAACGGCTGGTGGAGCGCGTTCGGAAAGAAGCGCGGCAGGAACGGCAAGAAGGCAGGCCCGCCAGTCCACGACGACCTCTGCGCGGTCGTGGACGAGACCGGACGCATCCGGCATGAGTTCACCGCCGATGGCCCGAACCGGCTCTGGCTGACCGACATCACCGAACATCGAACCGGGGAAGGCAAGCTCTACCTCTGCGCCGTCAAAGACGTGTTCGGGAACAAGATCATCGGCTACTCGATCGACTCGCGGATGAAGTCAAGCCTGGCCGTTCGAGCGCTGGAGAACGCCGCTCAGATGCGCGGCGACGTCGCCGGCTGCGTGATCCACAGCGACCGAGGCAGCCAATTTCGAAGCCGGAAATTCCTCCGAGCGATCAGCCGTCACCGCATGGTCGGATCGATGGGCAGAGTCGGCGCTGCGGGAGACAACGCCGCGATGGAATCGTTCTTCTCGCTGTTGCAGAAGAACGTCCTCAACCGCCGCTCCTGGGGCACCCGCGACCAGCTGCGCATCGCGATCGTCACCTGGATCGAACGCACCTACAACCGGCGACGCCGGCAAGCCGCTCTGGGCCGATTGACCCCGGTCGAGTTCGAGGCCATCATGAACACGCCAGCCGCACTGGCTGCGTGACTAAACCGTGTCACCTATCCGTGCAGCAGACCCCGGCGACCTCGTCGTCGGTGAGCGTGAACCCGCCGAGGTCGAGGTTCTCGCGCTGACGGTCGGGATCGCCCGACTTCGGGATCGGCAGGGAGCCGATCTGCTGGTGCCAGCGCAGGATCACCTGCGCTGCCGTCACGCCGTGGGTCGCGGCAGCTCCCGCCACGGGAGCGGACTCCTTGACGGGTGCGGCTCTACCGAGCGGGCTCCAGGCCTCCGTCACGATGCCGTGCTGCGCGTGGAACGCGCGCAGCACGACCTGCGGGAAGAACGGATGAAGCTCGACCTGGTTGAGAGCGGGCATGACCCCGGTCGCGTCGGCGACCCGGGTCAGGTACTCCGGCGTGAAGTTCGAGACGCCGATCGACCCGACACGGCCCTCCTCCTGCAGGCGAACCATGGCGCGCCAGGTGTCGACGTACTGGTCGACGCGCGGGTTCGGCCAGTGGATGAGGTACAGGTCGATGTGCTCGAGCCCGAGAGCGTCGGTGGATCGGTCGAACGAGGCCAGCGTGCTGTCGAAGCCGTGGTCGCGGCCGGGGATCTTCGTCGCGACGATGATCTCGTCGCGGGGCACGTCGGTGCGCGCGATCGCGCGCCCGACGGCATCCTCGTTCCGGTAGTTGACGGCGGAGTCGATGAGTCGGTAGCCGGCCTCCAAGGCACTGAGCACCGCGCTCGTGGCCTCCTCGTCACACAGCGGGTACGTGCCGAAGCCGATGTCGGGCAGAGTCGTTCCGTCGGTGAGTGCAGGCATGCACGGCACGGTACGGCATCCTCCGGAGAGCTGCGCCGCCGGTGCTGCGCAGGCCACGCGGTCCCGGGTGGCTCTCGCCCGGCACTGGCGTGCCTGCCAGGCTCGAGGCATGAGTGACCGTGCGACCTTCGCCGCCCTGCCGACCGCCGCGATCGCCGACGCGGCGGTGCGGCTGCAGCTCGACGTGCCGAGCGCGCCCCCGACGATGAGGATGCTCGGGGCCGGGCATCCCGTCGCGGGGCTCGCACTGCCGGTCACGCACGAGGGCAGCGTCGACGCGTTCCTCGCCATCATCGATGATGCGCGCCCCGGGTCGGTGCTCGTCGTCGACAATGGTGGCCGCGACGATGAGGCCTGCGTCGGCGACCTGATCGCCCTCGAGGCCCACCGTGCGGGGCTCGCTGCGATCGTCATCTGGGGGCGGCACCGCGACACGGAGCAGCTGCGGCAGATCGGGCTGCCGATCGTGAGCTGCGGCGCCCACCCGTACGGTCCGCGCCGTGCACCCGCGACGAGCGTCGTGCGCCGCAGCGCTCGCCTCGGCTACGTGCCCGTCACCCCCGACGACCTCGTGGTGCTCGATGAGGACGGCGTGCTCGTCGTTCGCCCCGATCGCCGCGAGGAGCTGCTCGAGCTCGCGGCGAGCATCCGCGAGACGGAGGCCGCGCAGGCCGACCGCATGCGCCAAGGAGTGAACCTGCGGGCGCAGGTGCGGTACACCGAGTACCGGAAGCGCCAGCGCGACGAGCCCTCGCTGACCCTGCGGGAGCACCTGCGCGACATCGGCGGCGCTGTCGAGACCTGATGTGTGTCGGTGCAGGCATGCGAGAGCGCCGCGGGTTCCCTGGGCGCACGGATGCTGGTAATGTCGGCGCGCACGAGGGTGACCAGCCCGAGTCGCCCCATCAACGACTCTGGAGTGGGCGATGTCTGCCACTGCTGCCCGTGTAGGTCATGGAATCGCTTCGTTCCTCATCCAGGCGGTCTTCTTCGCGCTGGTGACGATTGCCACGCTCGTCTGGGGCTGGGTCGGCCTCGCCGTCGTAGCGGTGGTGTCCTTCGTTGTTCAGTTCTTCGTGCGGCGCGCATTCGCGGTCGCGCGTGCGAAGCAGTATCCGCCGAAGCGCGACCCGGGGTTACCCTTGCGCTGGACTCCGAGAGTCAGCGTCGGCGGCATCCTCTCCGGCCTTGCGCTCGGCATCGGCGGCGCCATGATCCTGCAGCAGTTCGGCCTTGCGGTCTTCGACGTCGGTCGGCTCATCCAGGCGCTCGTGGCAGGCCTCCTCGTCGGCATCATCGTGCCCTCCCTGCTGTGGGCCGTGACCGTCGCCCGCTACAACGCACGGTTGCGCCGAACGTCGCCGGTCCGTGCGGCGGCGGGAATGAGCGTAGTGACGGTCCTGGCGTGGATCGTCGTCGGCGCCAGCGGGATGCTCGGCCTCGACGCGGGCGCCGCATCGCCCGCGCGTGCCGACCTCAGCGGGTCGTGCGAGATGAGCGTCAACGGGCAGTCGCTCGCCGAGCTGACCGTCGCGAATCCGGTGATCGTCGCCGACCGCGACGCGACGATCGCCTACAGCTTCACGAAGCCCTCGGGCATCACGAGCGGGTGGGGCGGTCTCACCTACATGGGTGCCAACATTCCGGTATTCAGTCAGGGCGACGACGATGTCGACCCAGACGGCGACGGTGCAGGTGTTGAAACGGGAGTGCTCCCCATCGGGCAGCTTCTCAACGCCGGCACCGGCCTCTACGAGGGGAGGCTGGAGTGGAGCTTCGCCGACGGCAGTTCGTGCTCCGGCTCGGTCGTCTTCGACCTTCTCGGAGACCCCCTGAGCACGCCACTCGGGGCGGGAGCCGCTGCCCTCGTCGCCGGCGGATTGGTGGGACTGCTCGCGGGCGCGGGCGGCAGCGGCGCAGGCGCGCACACCGCACTGCGCCGCACGACGGCGGTGACGGTTTCTGCTGGTGCGGCTGCGAGCGGGCCGGCGACGCCACCCGGCGTCGGCACGCGCACGGTAGTTCTCTCTGGCGCAGAAGCACGCGCGGCGCTCGAACGAATGCGCGCGAGCGGGCAGGGCGCGGTCATCGAGCTACCCGAGAGTGAGCGATGGGATTTCACGGCCGACACGGAGGGTCGAAGCCACCGAGAGGGCTGGGTGGGAACGCACGGGGCCGTCATGCGCGTCGGCGCCGTCATCGAGGGGGACGACGGCGAGATCACGATCTCGCTCGACGTCACCCCGAGCACGAGTACGGGTGACCCTTCAGCGCACGCGGCTGAGCCACCAGAACCCTCCGAACCGGTCGACTCTCGAGGGCCCGATACGACCGCCCCCGAGCCACGTCCTGCCGACGAGCGTCCTGAATCGGTGGACCCTCCCGACGCCGTCTCGTCGACGGCACCCGCCGAAGGCGACGTCGCCGATTCGCCCGCGCCGACCGGCACGCCGCCCACCACGCCGACCGATCCGGATGCGACCGCGTCGGAGGCCGAGAGCGCGACTACGGAGGCTCACGCGAGTGCTCCCGCGGCCCCGGGCGCTGCTGGGCCGCCCGGCTCAGCCGCGACGGAGCCGCCGCCGCCGCCAGCTCCTGACCCCAGTGCCGCGCCATCGGCGGAGGTGACCGCTGCGTTGGAGGAGCTTCGGGCGTCGGTTCCGCATTCGCTCCGCCCCGTCGTCGACTATCTCGAGCCGCTCATCACGTCGGGCGCCCGGGAGGCGACGATTCCGGCAAGCCTGCTCGACCTCCCCGGGGTGGACATTCGAGACGGATACTTCTCCTACGATCTCGGCTTTCTGGACGTGCGGATCGCACCGGCGGTCGGGCAGGACGGCGGGCTCAGCGCCGAGGCGAGCGCCGTGGTGTACGGCATCGAGGCGGAGGTGCCGTCCGAGGTTCTCGGTCTTTTGGACGACGGGCTCGCGGGAGTCAATGCCGTGCTGCGTGACGCTGGCGTGACGCTCACCGACGTGACCGTCGACTCCGCGGGGGTTCACATCACGGGCGCTTCGACGTAGACACCGTGCTCGCCGGATGGTGCTCGCCCGCACGAAGACCGGGGCGACCGCGACTCACACCGCGTAGTCGACCACCGCGCGATCGCTGACGACGGAGGCGATGAATGCCGCAGCCTCCTTGTGCAGGGGGTGCACCTGGTAGGCCTCGAGGGCAGCGTTGTCCTCGTGCTCGGAGACGAGCGCGAGGTCCCAGTGCCCGTCGACGAGCCCGAGGTCGCGGTCGACTCGAATGCTCTCGATGCCGGCGATCTGCGAGTGCAGGGCCTCGAGTCGGCTCGCGATCTCGGCCGCGTCCTCGCGGCGCTGGGTGTCGTCCTCGGCGGCGAGGCGGAACAGCACGATGTGTCGGATCATGCGCTCAGCCTAGAGCCACGCCCGCTCGGGCTGCCCTCGCGCCGGGGGCCGTCGCGGGTAAGGTGCGAGACATGAGGCCGCCGAGCTGCGAGGTGTGCGGGGTCGACCTCGACGACACGGCCGATCGGCTCGTGACGTTCGTGCTCGCGCGCGGCTCAGGCCGCTCGACTGCGGCGAGGGCCGAGCGCGCGGTGGGGCATCCCGAGAATCAGGGCTGGTTCTGCGATGTGCACGTCGCGGCGGCGCGCGCTCTGTCTGCGACCTCCACACTCGCTGACGCGGTGCGCGCTGCGCGCTCCGGTGATGCGAGCGGGATGCCCGAGCCGAGCCCGCCGCCCGCCGACCCTGCCGAGCCCTCGTGGGAGACCGTCGCGCAGAGCCTGCGCTCGACCCTCCCGGCGCTCGCCGCGGCGATCGGTCTCGACGACGTGCGGCCGGTCACGGAGTCGACGCGCGAGTGGACGCCCATGGACGGAGCCGGGCCGCCGTGGTGCCCCTACATCGACCGGGTGACGACGGTCATCGAGCACGACGGCGCACGCGTGAGCCTGGCCATCGAGCGAGCCCACTGGAACGACGACGAGCTCGCCCGCGCGGACGTGCGCCTCGCGGTCGACGCGCCGGGGGTCGCCGCGAGCGTGAGCGTCGCCCGCGGGCCCGGTGGCGATTCGGTCGGAGAGGTGCGCGGGGTCGACGCGCTGCCGGAGGGCGCTCGCTCCCTCGTGCGCGAGGCGCTGTCGGCCCAGCAACCCCCGCTGGAAGACTAGGGAGCATGCGACGACTCGGACTGCTCGGCGGCATGAGCTGGCAGAGCTCTGCCCTCTACTACTCGCTCGTCAACGAGCTCGTCGCCGAGCGGCTCGGCGGCGTGCACGCGGCCGACCTCGTCATGGTGTCGGTCGACTTCGCCGAGGTCGAGCGACTGCAGGCGGCGGGGGACTGGGCGGCGGCGAGCGACCTGCTCGCGCGGGAGGCGCAGGGTCTCGAGGCGGCCGGCGCCGAGGCGATCGTGCTCTGCACCAACACCATGCACCTCGTCGCGCCGGCGATCGAGGAAGCGGTGAGCATCCCGCTGCTGCATCTGGCGGACGTGACCGCGCGCGCCGTCTCCGCAGCCGGCCTCGACAGCGTCGGGATGCTCGGTACGCGCTTCACGATGCAGCAGCCGTTCCTGCGAGACCGCATCGCCTCGCACGGGCTCGACGTGCTCGTGCCCGAGCCCGACGACCAGGAGGTCGTGCACCGCGTCATCTACGAGGAGCTCGTGCGCGGCGTGGTCTCCGAGCAGTCGCGCGCCGAGTACCGGCGCATCATCGACCGGCTCGTCGCCCGAGGCGCGCAGGGCATCGTGCTCGGGTGCACCGAGATCGAGATGCTCATCGAGCAGCACCACGTGGCCCGGCCGATCTTCCCGACGACGCGGCTGCACGCCGAGGCCGCCGTCGAGTGGGCACTCGCGCCGTAGGAGCACGCTCTACCCTGGAGGCGTGACTGTTGCGACGCCCACGGGCACCCCGACCGCCGAGCCGTTCACGGGCAGCGAGCTCAAGGCGATCCGCGCGCAGTTCCCCATTCTGCAGCGCGAGGTGCAGGGTCACCCGCTCGTCTACCTCGACTCGGCGGCGACGGCGCAGAAGCCGCAGCGCGTCATCGACGCCGAGAGCAGCTTCT
Organism: Chryseoglobus sp. 28M-23; assembly: GCF_014789785.1. Lineage (NCBI taxonomy): Bacteria > Bacillati > Actinomycetota > Actinomycetes > Micrococcales > Microbacteriaceae > Microcella > Chryseoglobus sp. 28M-23. The sequence goes on from NZ_CP061846.1 coordinate 471,071, forward strand.
ACGCGACGGCGAACGCGGCGGTGCACCGCGGCGCGCACACCCTCGCGGGCGAGGCGACCGAGCTGTACGAGGATGCTCGGCTCACCATCGCGCGCTTCCTGCACGTCGACGAGAGGGAGGTCGTGTTCACGAGCCACGCGACCGAGGCGCTCAACCTCATCGCCTACGCGCTCGGCAACGCGAGCCTCGGCATGGGCGGCGCCGCCGCGGCGCCCTACTCTCTGCAGCCCGGCGACGAGATCGTCACGACCGAGCTCGAGCACCACGCGAACCTCATCCCGTGGCAGGAGCTCGCCGCCCGCACCGGCGCGACCCTGCGGCACATCCCCGTGCGCGACGACGGCGCCCTCGACGTCGAGGTCGCCCGCAGCGTCATCGGCGAGCGCACGCGCGTGCTCGCCCTCAGCCACGTCTCCAACGTCACCGGCCAGGTCAGCCCCCTCGCCCAGCTCGTGCCCCTCGCGCGCGCGGTCGGTGCCCTCGTCGTGCTCGACTCGTGCCAGGCCGCGCCGCACGTGCCCCTCCACCCGCGCGAGCTCGACGTCGACCTCGCCGTCTTCAGCGGGCACAAGCTATACGGCCCCACCGGCATCGGGGTGCTCTACGGCCGCGCCGAGGTGCTCGACGCCCTGCCGCCGTTCCTCTACGGCGGCTCGATGATCACCACGGTCACGATGGAGAAGGCCGAGTACCTGCCGAGCCCTCAGCGCTTCGAGCCGGGTACTCCGCGCATCGCGCAGGCGATCGGGCTCGCCGAGGCCGTGCGCTTCGTCGACGAGCTCGGCCTCGACCGCATCGCCGCGAGCGAGCATGCCGTCGCGCAGCGCCTGCGCGACGGCCTCACCGACATTCCCGGTGTGCGGCTGCTCGGCACCGACCCCGCCGCGCCGACGGTCGCGCTCGCGAGCGTCGTCGTCGACGGAGTGCACGCGCACGACGCAGGGCAGTTCCTCGACGACCGCGGCATCGCCGCCCGCGTCGGCCACCATTGCGCCCAACCCCTGCATCGGCGGCTCGGCGCCACCGCGAGTCTGCGGCTCAGCGCGGCGGTGCACACGACGCCCGAGGAGGTCGAGCTCGCGCTCGACGCGGTCGCGGGCATCCGGTCGTTCTTCGGAGCGGAAGGGAGCACCCCGTGAGCGCACTCGAACAGCTCTACCAGCAGATCATCCTCGACCACTCGAAGCACCCGCACGGCGTCGGCCTCGAGGTCGGCGAGGAGACCAGTCACCAGCGCAACCCCGTGTGCGGCGACGAGATCACGCTCGCCCTGCGCTGGAACGCGGCGGGCGACCGCATCGAGGCGATCGCGTGGGAGGGTGCCGGATGCTCGATCTCGCAGTCGAGCGCGTCCCTGCTCGCGACCCTCGCCGAAGAGTCCGCCGACGAGGGTTCGCCCTGGACGACGGAGGAGTTCGCCGCGCTCATCGAGGAGTTCCGCGAGGCACTGCGCTCGCGTGGCGCCATCCCCCTCGACGAGGAGCGCTTCGGTGACGCGGCCGCTCTGAGCGGAGTGTCGAAGTACGTCGCGCGCGTCAAGTGCGCGATGCTCGCCTGGGTGGCGGCGGAAGACCTCCTCACTCGTCGCGCGTAGCCCGCGCCGCGCCGCGCCGCGTAGCGCCGCATCGCGCCAGATCTGGCGCGAAAGGGCGCTTGGCTCTGCGCGTTCGCACCGTTTGCGGCGAATCTGGGCCGCGCGGGCCGTGGGGTGCGGGCCGCGGGGTGGGTGCGGGGTGCGCGCGAGGGCCGCATCGCGCCAGATCTGGCGCGAAAAGGCGCTTGGGTCTGGGCGTACCGCCCGTATGCGGCAAATCTGGGCCGCGGCGCGCGGCGCGTGGCGCGCGGCGCGTGGCGCGCGCGTGCGCTACGCGCGCTCGAGCACCCAGACGGGGATCTGCCGGTCGGTCTTCGTCTGGTAGGTCGCGTAGTCGGGCCAGACCGCGCACGCGCGAGCCCACCAGGCGGCGCGCTCGTCGCCCTCGACGAGTCGCGCCCGGTAGTCGTGCTTCTCGGCCATGTCCTGCAGCTCGCACAGCGGGTGCGCGGCGAGGTTGTGGTGCCAGACGGGGTGCTCGGGAGCGCCACCCTTGGACGCGATCACGGCATAGTCGCCCTCGTGCTCGACGCGCATGAGCGCCGTCTTGCGCAGCATGCCGGTCTTGGCGCCGAGGGTCGTGAGCACGATGATCCTGCGCCCGCGCAGGTCGTTGCCCTCCTGGCCGTTCGTGCGCTCGTAGAGCTCCGCCTGCTCGCGGGCCCACTCGGATGTGCTGGGTGCGTACTCTCCGGTCAGCGGCATGCCACGAGGCTAGCGGGCGCTGTGCGAGGCGCGCCACCGCCAGGGGCGGGATGCTCAGCCGCTCTCGATGAGCTGCGCGAGCTGCTCGATGAACGAGTCGAAGTCGCTCGACTCGCGCACGAGCTCGGCGACATCGCGGCGTGCCGCGAAGACCTCCACGAACTGGTCGAACAGCGGCTGGAACCGTGCCCGCCCCTCGGCGCTGAACGCGATGAAGGCGATGACCGAGACTCGAGCATCCCCCCACGGGATCGGGGTGGGGGAGAGCGCGAGGGCGATCGCGGTGCGCTCGGCCGTGAGCCCCATGGCGTGCGGCACCGCGAGGGCCTCGGTGAACGCGGTCGACGACATGCGCTCGCGCTCGAGCGCCGCGGCCACGTAGGGCTCGTCGACGACTCCCGCTTCCACGAGCGCGGCACCGAGCCCGCGGATGATCGACTCGGGGTCGTCGCCGGGAGGCGGCACGAAGAACAGGGAGGCGTCGAAGTACTCGAGCAGCTCGTCGGCGATGCGTGCGCGGCGGCGGTGCCGGCGCACGCGGGAGATGCCCGCCCGGATCGCGTCGATGTCGTCGTCGGTGAGGAACGGCTGCACGATCACGACGCCCTCCCGCACCGCGACGGTCGGGATCGTGGAGATCACGAGGTCGCTCGTGAGCTCGCGCGGGTCGACGTCGGTGCGGGTGACGACGAACTCGACGCTCACCTCGCTGCCGAGCTCGCGCTCGACGCGCGTGCGCAGGATCGCGTGCAGGTCGTAGTAGCTGGGGCACACGATCGTGCAGCTCACCCGCTCCTCGCGGCGCGAGAGCCGCTCGAGGTGCGAGCCCAGGTGCAGGGCGATGTAGGAGATCTCGTCGTCGTCGACGGTGATGCCGCGCTCGCGCTGCACGATCGAGGCGATGAACACGGCGATGTCGAAGATCATCGGGTACGAGCTCTTGATCGAGCGCGTGAGGGGGTTGCGCGTGTGGGCGTTCTCGCGTGCCCGGGTGACGAGGTTGCCGAGGTGGATCGCGAGGCGCGCCACGAAGGCGTCGTCGTGGAAGTCGACGCCGTACTCCTCGAGCACCTGATCGACGATGCGCCGCACCGTCGCGAGGTCGTCCTCGTCCACGTGCGCGTCGCCCGCTGGCCCGTTGCCGGGCGCGATGACGCGCGTCACGAGCAGTCGCGCCAGGTAGTCGGTGTCGGCGGGGGTGAGCTCCACGGCGAAGTGCTCGCGCGCGAGCCGCGTGAGGATCTCGACGATGGGCACGTGCCGCTCGGGCACGACCGTGGCACCGCCCGCGGGCAGATGCTGGTCGCGTCGCGCGCGGTCGACGGCGATCGCGACGTGCAGGATCACGGCGTCGATGCCGTACTCGTTGACGAAGAAGCCCGCGCCGTCGAGCTCTTGGATGAGCTCGGTCTTGAAGGCGCCGAGCCCGGAGAGCGCGAACTCCTGCTCGATCGTCTCCAGGTCGAGGATGCCCTGGGTCATCTCGCTCTGCAGCAGCCTGCTCAGCAGTCGCCGCCGCGCGCCCTCGCTGCCGGCCAGCGCGACCCGGCTGCCGCGCCGCTCGACCGTGGCACCGCTCTCGTCGGCGAAGGACTTGACGCGCCGCAGGTCGGCCTCGAGCGTCGACTCGCTCACGAACAGGGTGTCGGCGAGGCCGTGCACGTCGAGCCCCGCCGAGGTCTCGGTGAGGCGGCGCACGATGTGGTGCACGCGATCCTGCGGCGTCTCCGCTGAGGTGCCGCGCTCGCGACTCACGGCGATGAACTCCGCGTAGGCCTCGCGGTTGATGCGATAGCCGGCGGTCGACGCGGTGAGGGGGGCCAGGGGATGCGCGGCCGTCTTCGCGGCCGCGACGTAGCTGCGCACGGAGCGCGTCGTCACCCCGAGCTGCTCGGCCAGTTCGGACGCCGTTACCCAGTCGTCCGCCTGCAGCAGCAGTTCGAGCATCCGCTCGTATTTGTCGGCCATCTCAGGAGTCACTGTAGACCGGCCGCTCCCCGCGACGGGAGGCCTGCCCCGCGCGCGGGGCGGCGAGGGGGCTTCCGCGGGGTGGGAAGGAAGTCTGCTGGCGGCGCTCGGGCGCGCTGGCGCACGATGGGAATCGCACGGCGACCGGCACGACGTCCTCGTGCTCGTCCCACCCGCTCGACCCGCTCCGCAGACCGCAAGGAGGCGATCATGACCCGCACTGTCGCGATCGTCTGCGGTGCCGGCGTCTCGAGCACCTTCCTCGCCCGCGCCGTGCGCGATCTGGTGCGCGAACGCGGCCTCGACTGGACGGTGGAGGCGCTCGCCGAAGACCAGCTCGTCGACCGCGCCCCGAGCCTCGACCTCGTGCTGCTCGGCCAGCACGTCGCCCCACGGCTCGACCTCGTGCGCTCCGCGATGGGCGAGGTTCCCGTCGGCGTGCTCGCGCACGCCGACCATCTGACCGCCGCGCGCGACGCCGTCGCGCTGCTCACCTCCACCACTGAACGGGAAGGCCTCTCTCATGGCTGAACGCACTCTGACCGTCGCCTCCACGCACGGGCTGCACGCCCGACCGGCCGCGCTCTTCGTGAAGACGGTCACCGACTCCGGTCACACCGTCGAGCTGCAGAAGGGCGAGCGCGCCATCAACGCCGCGAGCATCCTCGGCGTCGTCTCCCTCGGGGTGAACCATGGCGACGAGGTGACGCTGCGTGTGCAGGGGGAGACGGAAGAGGCGGTGCTCGACCAGCTCGCGACCTTCCTCGAGAAGGACCACGACGCGTGATGGCGGCCGCGACGAACGCGAACCTGCTCCAGGGGGTCGGCATCGGGCGGGGTACGGCCGTCGGGCCGGTCATCCGCATGCCCGACCCGGTGCCGCAGCCCGCCGACACGGCGAGCGAGCGCACGCCTGACGAGGAGGCGCAGCGGGCGCGGGAGGCGCTCACCGCGACGGCTGCGCAGCTGCGGCAGCGGGGGGAGAGCGCCGGCGGCACGGCCGCCGAGGTCCTGGATGCTCTCGCCATGATGGCGGAGGACCCGGCCCTCGCCGCCGACGTGCAGCACCGCACGGAGGACGGCGCGACCGCGGAGTACGCGATCCACGCGGCGATGGGCAGCTTTCGCGACATGCTCGTCGGCATGGGGGGCTACCTGGGGGAGCGCGCCGGCGACCTCGATGACGTCGCGCAGCGCGCGATCGCCCACCTGAGCGGGCTGCCCGCGCCGGGCGTGCCCGAGTCGGAGACCCCGTTCATCCTCGTGGCGCGCGACCTCGCGCCCGCCGACACCGCGACGCTCGACCTCGACCTGGTGCTCGCCCTCGTCACGACTGACGGCGGCCCGACCTCGCACACTGCGATCCTCGCCCGGGAGAAGGGCATCACCGCGATCGTCGGCGCCTCGGGAGCGGCGGCGCTGCAGGACGGGGACATCGTGCTCGTCGACGCCGAGGCAGGCACGGTCGAGCGCGACCCCGACCAGGAGCGCGTGGACCTCGCCCTGCAGCGCACCGCGACCCTCGAGGCGATTCGCGCCCAGAGCTCGGGGCCCGGCGCGCTCGCCGACGGCCGCGCCGTGCCGCTGCTCGCCAACATCGGGTCGGTCGACTCGGCGCGCGAAGCCGTCGCGCGCGGGGCGGAAGGCGTCGGCCTCTTCCGCACCGAGGTTCTCTTCCTCGGAGCCGAGAAGGCGCCGAGTGTGGAGGACCAGGCGGCCACCTACCGCGAGGTGTTCGCGCAGTTCCCCGGTCAGAAGGTCGTCGTGCGCGTGCTCGACGCAGGAGCCGACAAGCCGCTCGCGTTCCTCACCGACCAGGGCGAGGAGAACCCCGCGCTCGGCAGGCGCGGGCTGCGCGCCCTCGCCGCGCACGAAGAGATCCTGCGTGATCAGCTCACCGCTCTCGCTCAGGCTGCCGTGGACTCCGACGCGATCGTGCAGGTCATGGCGCCCATGGTGTCGACGGCGCAGGAGGCGCAGTACTTCCGCGACCTCGCCCACGAGCTCGGCATCGCGATCGCGGGCGTCATGGTGGAGGTTCCCTCGTGCGCGATCCTCGCCGACCACGTTGCGCAGCACGCCGACTTCATGAGCATCGGCACGAACGACCTCACGCAGTACACCCTCGCGGCCGACCGGCTGCTCGGCACGGTCGCGGCCTTCCAGAACCCGTGGCACCCCTCGGTGCTGCGCCTCATCGAGACGGTCGGCTCCGCAGGCGCCGCGCACGGCGTGCCCGTCGGCATCTGCGGCGAAGCCGCCGCCGACCCGATCCTCGCGGTCGTACTCGTGGGCCTCGGCGCGACCTCGCTCTCGATGTCCTCCTCCGCGATCGCCGACGTGCGTGCAGAACTCTCGATGCACTCGCTCGGGGACGCCCGCAGACTCGCCGCACTCGCTGTGTCGGCTGAGAGCGCCGAGACCGCCCGCGCGGCAGTTCTCGACGCAGTCCACCCGTAAGTCAGCACCACCGGCTCCACCTCACGCCACGACCACTCACGAAAAAGGAGTACGACACCATGACGACGACGTCAGCCCCCGCGCGCCCCGGCGCACGAGTGAGAGTGCAGAAGTTCGGCACCTTCCTCAGCGGCATGATCATGCCCAACATCGCGGCCTTCATCGCGTGGGGCTTCATCACCGCGTTCTTCATCCCCACCGGCTGGACGCCGAACGAGACCCTCGCGAGTCTCGTCGGCCCGATGATCATCTACTTGCTCCCTCTCCTCATCGCCAACATGGGCGGGCGCATGGTCTACGACACGCGCGGTGGCGTCGTGGGAACCATCGCGACGATGGGTGTCATCGTGGGCACGGACATTCCGATGTTCATCGGCGCCATGATCATGGGCCCGCTCGCGGCCTGGATCATGAAGCAGGTTGACAAGCTGTGGGCAGGCAAGATCCGCGCAGGGTTCGAGATGCTCGTCGACAACTTCTCGGCCGGCATTCTGGGCTTCGCGCTCGCTATCGGTGCGTTCTTCGGCATCTCGCCGCTGGTGACCGCGTTTAGCGACACGCTGGGTGCTGGAGTGGACTTCCTCGTCCTCACCGGCCTCCTGCCGCTCGCGAGCATCCTTGTCGAGCCCGCGAAGATCCTCTTCCTCAACAACGCCATCAACCACGGCGTTCTGACGCCTCTGGGTATCGAGCAGGCCGCGGAGAACGGCAAGTCGCTGCTGTTCCTCGTCGAGGCGAACCCCGGCCCCGGCTTGGGTCTGCTGCTTGCCGTCATGTTCTTCGGCGTCGGCATCGCGCGCGCTTCCGCACCGGGCGCCATCATTATCCAGTTCCTCGGTGGCATCCACGAGATCTATTTCCCGTACGTGCTCATGAAGCCGATCCTCGTGCTCTCGGTCATTGCCGGTGGCGCCACGGGTGTTGCGACGAACCTGATCTTCGACTCGGGGCTCCGTGCTCCCGCCTCGCCCGGTTCGATCTTCGCGGTGCTCATCCAGACCGCGAACGACAGCTACATCGGAGTGATCCTCTCGGTCGTGCTCTCCGCGACCGTGAGCTTCCTGGTGGCGGCCATCATCCTGCGAGCGAGCCGCAAGCGCGATCTTGCTGCCCTCGAGGGTGGCAAGGATGCGTTCGGCTCGGCGGTCGACCAGAACGCCGACAACAAGGGCGGCTCGAGCCGCGTCGGCGAGCTGCTCGGCCAGGGCGGTACTGCGACGAGCACGACGATCTCGAACGTGGTCTTCGCGTGCGACGCGGGCATGGGCTCGAGCGCCATGGGCGCCACGGTGCTGCGCAAGAAGCTCAAAGACGCCGGGGTAGCGGGTGTTACGGTCACCAATAAGGCGATCGCGAACCTCGACGCCTCAGCAGATCTCGTGATCACTCACCAGGACCTCACCGAGAGGGCCCGCGGCGCGGCGCCCGGCGCCGAGCACGTCTCGGTCGAGAACTTCATGAACAGCCCGAAGTACGACGAGGTCGTGCAGCACATCAAGGGTCAGCAGAGCTGACCGCGACCGATCGAGTGAAGTGAAAGGCCAGGGATTCGCGTGACCACCACCGTTTTGACCACCGACCGCATCGTGCTGAACGGCACCGCTCGCACGCGCGAGGAGGCGATCGCCGAAGCGGCGCGCCTACTCGAGGCAGCAGGAGCCGTGACGCCCGCATACGAGTCGGCGATGACGGAGCGCGAATCCCTGGTCTCCACCTTCATGGGCAATTACCTCGCTATCCCGCACGGCACCAACGAGGCGAAGGAGGCGATCCTCGCCTCCGCCATGACCCTCGTGCGCTACGAGCAGCCGCTCGACTGGGATGGCAACGAGGTGCGCGTCGTCGCGGCGATCGCCGGCAAGGAGGGCGGCCACATGAGCGTGCTCTCGGCGCTCGCGATGGTTTTCAGCGATGACGCCGCCGTCGAACAGGTGCTCGCCGCCGAGACTCCCGAGGCAGTGCTCGCCCTGCTGGGCGACGTCAACGACGCCGTCGACGAGTAGGAGCCGCCATGAGCGCCGTCCACTTCGGAGCCGGCAACATCGGGCGCGGCTTCATCGGCCTGCTGCTCCACGAGGCGGGTCACGACCTCACCTTCGTCGATGTCAACGCCGAGCTCATCGCGTCGATCCGCGATGCGGAGTCGTACCGCGTGATCGAGATCGGCCCGCACGGACGCGAGCACACGGTCACGGGCTTCACCGCGATCGACTCCTCCGCCGACCGTGATGCCGCCGTGCGCGCGGTCGCGACGGCAGACATCGCCACGACCGCCGTCGGCCCCACCGTCCTGCGCTTCATCGCGCCCGTCATCGCCGACGCGCTGCGCGAGCGCAGCGACGACGCTGCTTCCCTCATCGTCATGGCGTGCGAGAACGCGCTCCACGCCACGGATGCTCTGCGCGAGTCGATCGCGACGTCCCTGGAGGGCGATCGCCACGCGCTCGAGCGTGCCGTCTTCGCCAACACGGCTGTCGACCGCATCGTGCCGACCGCCGACCCGGCCGACGGCCTCGACGTGCGCGTCGAGCCGTTCTGCGAGTGGGCGATCGAGGCGGGGCCTTTCGCGGGCTCGACCCCGAGCATCCCGGGAGCCCACTTCGTCGACGACCTCGCCCCGTACATCGAGCGCAAGCTCTTCACCGTCAACACGGGGCACGCCGCGACGGCCTATCTCGGGCATCTCGCCGGTGCACCGACCATCCACGAGGCGATCGCCATGCCGAGCGTGCGCGCTGCCGTGACCGCCGTGCTCGAGGAGACCTCCCAGCTGCTCGTCGCGCGGCACGGCTTCGACGTCGAGACGCAGGACTCCTACCGCGCTACCGCGCTCGAGCGCTTCGCGAACGCCGCACTCGCCGATCCGGTGACGCGCGTGGGGCGCCAGCCGCTGCGTAAGCTCAGCCGCAACGAGCGGTTCCTCTCACCGGCCGCGGCGCTCGCCGAGGCCGGCATCACCCCCGTGGCGATTCTCGCCGCCATCAGTGCGGCCCTGCGGTTTCGGGCCGAGGACGACCCGGAGAGCCTCGCCCTCGCGGTGCGCCTCGCGGCCGACGACGCCTCGACCTTCGTCACGGAGGTCATGGGAATCGACGAGGGGCACCCGCTGCGGTCGGCGCTCGTGGACGTCGTCACCGCCGCGCAGGCCGACCCCGCCGTCTAGGGAGTCGGCTCGGCGGCGCGGGCCCGGCGACGACGAGCTCCGCGCACGATGAGCAGCGTCACGAGGGCCAGCGCGCCGAGCACCGCGAGCCAGGGCAGCAGCACGCCGGCGATGACGAGCAGGCCCGAGCCGACGGCGACGAGAGACTCCCACCCGGCGATGAGGCCGGTGAGGAAGGTGTCGGGCTCGTCGACAGGCGCGGTCTCGTCAGAGCCGAGCGTGAGTCGAAGTGTGGAGAGCTCCACCTGATCGGCGAGGTAGCGCTGCTGCGCCTCGAGGCTCTCCAACTGGCCCTGACGATCGCTGATCGCCGTCTCGAGGTCGATGAGGTCCTCGACCGTCGCCGCGGTGTCCTGCAGGGCGAGCAGTCGCTCGACCGAGGAGCGCAGCGCCGTGATGCGCGCGTCGAGATCCTGAACCTCGCGCGTCACATCGTCGGTCTGCAGCGTGAGCTCCTCCACCTCGCCGAGCGCCCGCAGTTCCTCGAGCGTCGCCGTGAGCGTCGCGGAGGGGATGCGCAGCAGCAGTTCGGCGGCGGCATAGCCGACCTGGTCGGGGGAGTACTCGGTGCGCCCGTCGACCCGCCCGCCCGCGCGCTCGGTGATGCGCGCGGCCTCCTCCGCGGCGTCGAGCGGCGCGTCGACGGTCAGATAGAGGTGCCCTGTGGTGATGACGGAGCGCCCGTCGGAGACCTCGCCATCCTGCGCCGCCTCCTCGGCGGCCGGCGCGTCGCCGAACTCGCTACCGAGCTCGCCGCCCGAGTCACCGCCGAAGGCCGGCCCGCCCGAGTCGGTCGCCGAGTCGGAGGCTCCGGCGGAGCATCCGCCGAGCGCGAGAGCGGCGAGCAGGGTGAGCGAGGCGGCGGTCGTGAGGCGCAGTCGACGAGTCATGCCGCTCACGCTAGAGCCGCGCACCGGCGTGCCACCACCCAACGTTTTGCGCAGTAACGCAACTGTGACCTGACCCCCGGCCCTGAGCATCCTGAGGGACCGATGACAACCGGCCCTCGACGGCTCGCCGGTGGCTACGGTGGCTAACGTATGGACCTGCGCGACTAGGGGTGGACGCGAAGGAGAGGGGGCTGGCGATCGCCGGCCCCCTCACACATTCCTCACCTAGGCGCCATCGGCGAGTCAATCTCGGGGACGATGCGAGAGACTCGAAGCATGGGTTTCCTCGACCGACTGCTGCGGCGACCGCCCCGGCTGCACATCGCCCATGATTCGGGCGAGGGGCGCGGGGACGACCGTCCCGTGGTCGTGCTCGTGCACGGCATCGCGTCCTCCTCCGTGACCTTCGACAACCTCGTGCCGCTTCTCGAACCTGACTACCGCTGCATCGCGATCGACCTGCTCGGCTTCGGCCGGTCGCCGATCCCCGAGCATGCGCGCTACACGCTCGATGAGCACACTGCCGCGTTGCGCCGCACGATCAAGTCGTTGCGCCTGCGGCGGCCGTTCACACTCGTCGGGCACTCGCTCGGCAGCCTCATCTCCGCGCGGTACGCGGCTCGCCGCCGAGACGAAGTCAGCCACCTCGTGATGGTCGGCCCGCCCGTCTACCTGCCACCCGCCGCGATGGGCGATCCTGCCGACCGCGCGAGCATGGGCCTGTACTTCGCCGCCTATCAGTTCCTGCGCACCAACCGAGAGTTCACCACGCGAGCGGCCGACGTGCTCGCCTCGATCGCGCCGATCGAAGACGTTCTGGAGGTCTCGCCCCGCAACTGGACCCCGTTCGTGCTGTCGCTCGAGAACGCGATCGAGTCGCAGACCTCCCTGGCCGACCTCGCTGACGTCACCGCCCCGATCGACATCGTGCACGGCACACTCGACCCGTTCATCGCGCCGGGAGGGCTCAAGATCGTGTCCCAGCTGCGCAAGGTGACGATGACGCGCGTGAGCGGCATGGACCACCTGATCCGCCCGAAGCTTGCGCGCGCTGTCGAGCGGGTCATCCGCGAGCACGGCTGAGACTCGCCTCGCAAAAGGCGCATACGCTGGAGGGATGCGAACATCCACTCTCGGCCGCACGGGCGCGGCAGTCTCCTCTCTCGGTCTCGGCACCTGGCAGCTCGGCGCCGACTGGGGCGACGTCTCCGATTCGGATGCTCGGGCCGTACTCGATGCCGCCCTCGAGTCGGGCGTCACGGTGTTCGACACCGCCGACGTGTACGGCGACGGTCGCAGCGAGCAGCTCATCGGCCGCTACCTCGCCGACCGCCCGGAGGCCGACGTCTTCGTCGCGACGAAGATGGGCCGACGCCTTCCGCAGGAGCCGCAGAACTACTCGACCGAGAACTTCCGCGCCTGGAACGACCGCAGCCGGGCGAACCTCGACGTCGACACTCTCGACCTCGTGCAGCTGCACTGCCCGCCCACCGCTGTCTACTCGATCGACCGCGTGTTCGACGACCTCGACCAGCTGGTCGAGGAGGGCCGCATCCGCCACTACGGCGTGAGCGTCGAACGAGTCGACGAGGCGCTCGCCGCCATGGAGCGCCCGAATCTGGCGACCGTGCAGATCATCATCAACGCCTTCCGCCTCAAGCCGCTCGACGCCGTTCTGCCCGTCGCCGTCGATCGCGGCATCGGCATCATCGCGCGCGTGCCGCTTGCCTCGGGCTTGCTGAGCGGCAAGTACACGCGCGAGACGACCTTCGCGGAGAACGACCACCGCCACTACAACCGGGACGGCGCTGCTTTCGACGTGGGGGAGACCTTCTCGGGCGTCGACTACGAGTCGGGCGTCGCCGCGGCCGTCGAGTTCTCCGCGCTCGCCGAGCAGCACGGGCTCGCACCCGCGACCGCCGCTCTCGCGTGGCTCGCGCAGCTGCCGGGCGTGAGCACGGTCATACCGGGAGCCCGGTCGCCCGAACAAGCGCGCGCCAACGCCGCCGCGGGCGAGGTCGACGACCTGCCGCCCGCCTTCCACGAGAGCGTTGTCGAGCTGTACGACCGCTATTTTCGCGCCGCCATCCACGAGCGCTGGTAGCGGGCGGGCGGCCCATGCCATACACCCTCACGCGCCACCCGTTTACGCCCGCGGTGCGCCAGCTGAGGCTCGGGGCGCGCACGGTCCTCGCGAGCGCCGAGGGTGAGTATCGCGACGGCCGCACCGCCTCGACTGAGCATTACGCGCGCCTGCGGCTCGTCGCGTCGCGACCCGGTGAGCTCGCGGGCTTCATCGCGCCCGGGGGTGGCGACCATGTGCGCATCGTGGTGGGTTCTGCCGAGGGCGGCCCGGTCGTGCTCGACGACGACGGGCACCCTCGTGGCGAGTCCCGCACCGAGACGGTCGTGGCGCACGACGTGACCGAGGGCTGGATCGACGTGGACGTGCTCGTGCACGGCGCGGCGGGCGCCGAGGCCGGCGTGATCGGAGCGTGGGCGGCGCGCGCACCGCTCGGGTCGCCCGGCGTCATGATGGGCCCCAAGGGATCGGTCGTTCTCGACGGCAGCCCCGGTGAGGTCGTTATCGCCGGCGACGACAGCGCACTCCCGGCGGTGCGCCGCTACCTCGGGATGCTCGGCTCGAGCATCACCGGGCACCTGCTGCTCGAGACCCGGTTCGACCTCGCGTCGCTCGGCATCGAGCCGCCCGCGGGGCTGCGGCTGAGCATCCTGAACCCCGATGCCGCGCACCCCAGCGCCGCCCTCGTGAGCGCTCTGCAAGCGCTGCCGGCGCCCACCGACGCCGCCGAGCGCTTCGTCTTCGCGTGCGGCGAGCAGTCGATCGTCGCGCCCGTGCGCCAGGTGCTCGCCGCGTGGGGCATCGACGTCGAGCGTGCCGTCGTGAAGGGCTACTGGAAGCGGTGACCCTCCCGGGTGCCGGGGATTCCCCTGAGTGGGGGAATGTCGTCGAGCAGGGCGCCGTTGTGCGCATCATGACTCGAATCATGATCATCGTCGGTAGCGTTCGCCCCGGCCGCATCGGCCTCCCCATCGCGCAGTGGGTGCGTGAGCGCGTGGAGGCGGCCGGTCACGAGGTCGACTTCGCCGACCTCGCCGAGATCGCGCTACCATTCCTCGACGAGCCTGCGCATCCCGCGAAGAAGCAGTACACGCAGCCGCACACGGTCGCGTGGAGCGAGCGCGTCGACGCCGCGGAGGCGGTCATTCTCGTGACGCCCGAGTACAACCACAGCTACAGCCCGGCGCTCAAGAACGCGCTCGACTTCCTCTTCCGCGAGTGGAGCCGCAAGCCCGTCGCGTTCGTGAGCTACGGCGGAGTCTCCGGCGGCCTGCGGGGCGTCACGGCGCTCGAACCCGTGCTGCTCGCGCTCGGCATGGTGCGCTCGACGGCCGACGTCATCATTCCCGGTGCGAGCCGCCAGATCGAGGATGGCACGCTCGCGCACGACGACTCGCGCGAGCGTGCGATGGAGGCCGTCATCGACGAGCTCGCGTCGCTCGCCGCACCGCTCGCCGCGCTGCGCACATAGCGCGGGGCGCGGGCACGCTCAGCTGATCTGCTGCACGGGCTCCGTGTCGGCCAGGGGGCTCGCATCGCGGCCACGCAGGTCGGGGTGCCAGCCATGGAAGGCGCTCGCGACGATGACGCCGAGGAGGGCGAAGCCGATCGCCGTGTAGAACCCTCCGAGCGGCCCGATCTCGTCGATGAGGAAGCCCGCGACGGCGGAACCGAAGGCCGCGCCGATGAGCTGGCCGGTGCCGAGCCACCCGTAGGCCTCCGCTGTCTCGCTGAACTTCACGCTCGCCGAGACGATCGCGAACATGACGGCGAGGGCGGGTGCGATGCCGATGCCGGCGATGACGAGAGCGAAGGCGAGCCACCAGAATTCCAGGGCGAACGGCGCGGCCGCCATGCCGACGAACAGGATGCCCATGCGGCGCGCGAGCGCCCACGGCCCGATCGGCAGGTGGCCCATCGACAGGCCTCCGACGAGCGAGGCGATCGCCCAGATGCCGAAGAGGATGCCCGCCTCGGCGCCCTCCTCACCGAACACCGCGACGACGCCGACCTCGATCGACGCGGCCGAGCCGATGAGCAGGAAGCCCGTGATGGTCGACAGCAGCATGGCGCGGTTGCGCAGGACGACGCCCATGCGGCGCCGACTGCGCGGGATGCGCACTTTGCCGACCTCGGGGCACGCGATGAACCACGTGCCGCCGCCGATGAGGAACACGGCGGCGACGGCTATGGCAATGACGCTCGAGACCTGCGTGGCGAGGAAGACCGTCATGACCGGCCCCATGATCCAGATGATCTCCTGCGCCGAGGCGTCGAGCGAGAACAGCGGCGTCAGCTGGCGCGATGTCACCATCTTGGGGTAGATCGTGCGCACGGCGGGCTGAATCGGCGGGGTCGACAGCCCGGTGACGAGACCGACGATCATGTAGAGCCAGATGGGCATGGGTGCGAAGGCGATGAGCAGGATGCCCGTGGCGCACACGATGAGCGTGACGACGAGCACGGGGCGCATCCCGAGGGCTCCCATCCATCGGCTCGTGAGGGGGCCGGCGACCGCCTGGCCCACGCTCGTCGCCGCGAGCACGAGGCCCGCGGCCGCGTAGGAGTCGAAGATGCCCTCGATGTGGATGAGGAAGGCGAGCGAGAGCATGCCGGAGGGCAGTCGGGCGGTGAGCTGCGCAGAGATGATGCGCGCCACGCCGGGAGTTCTCAACAGGTCGCCATATCCACTCACAAGGGCACCAGCCTAGAGCCTGTTGGCCAGGTGGACGCATTCTCGGATTTCCGGGCGTTCGGAGGCCTTCCGCGCCGTGTCGGAGGTCGGTGGAAACATGTGCATAACCAGGCGAACTTATGCACAGGTGTGGACGACACGCCCACAAGATGTTGGGTGCCGATCCGACGCGGCACCCGATATATAGTGATCACACCGTGCGCCGGGGGAAGGCGTGCAGAGCCCGGATTTCGGGGCTTTTTCCGACCGTGGACGCCGTTTCGCACGACAGCGAGGCGGCGGCACCGGCGAAACACTGAGGGAGCAGACGTGAGCATCACCGTTGTCAAGCGCGATGGAAGCCGAGAGGCGTACGACGCCAACAAGATCAACCTCGCCATCGAGCACGCCGCCCAGGGCCTCGACGACAACATCACGTGGGTGACGCAGATCGCGAGCGAGCTCGAGCTCACCCTCTTCGACGGCATCACGACGCAGCAGCTCGACGAGGCCGTCATCCAGGTCGCTCTGCAGAACGTGAAGGACGACCCGGCGTTCGACACCGTCGCCGCGCGCCTCCTGCTCAAGACGATCTACAAGCGCGTGCTCGGCGACTACGAGAATGCGGCCGAGCTGCGCGACCTGCACCGCGAGCACTTCGCCGCGTACATTCAGCGCGGCGTGAGCGAGAACCTGCTCGACTCCCGCTTCCCCGACGCCTTCGACCTCGAGGCGCTCGCTGCTGCGCTCGACCCTTCGCACGACGACCTGCTCAAGTACATCGGCGTCGTGACCCTCAACAACCGCTACGGCATCAAGGCGCGCAACGGTCAGCCCCTCGAGACCCCGCAGTACTTCTGGATGCGCGTGGCCATGGGCCTCTCGCTCAACGAGGCCGACCCCACGAGCCACGCCATCGCCTTCTACAAGAAGATGTCGGCGCTCGAGTACCTCGCCGCGGGCTCCACGCTCGTCAACGCCGGCACGAGCTACCCGCAGCTCTCGAACTGCTTCGTCATGGAGATGCAGGACGACATCGAGCACATCGCCAAGAGCGTGCGCGACGTCATGTGGCTCACGAAGGGCACCGGCGGCATCGGCCTCTCCGTGACCAAGCTTCGTGCGCAGGGCTCGCCCATCCGCTCCAACAACACGACCTCCACCGGGCCGATCCCGTTCATGCACACGATCGACTCGGTGCTGCGCGCGGTCAGCCGCGGCGGCAAGAAGTTCGGCGCCCTCTGCTTTTACATGGAGAACTGGCACATGGACTTCCCGGAGTTCCTCGACCTGCGCCAGAACTCCGGCGACCCCTACCGCCGCACCCGCACCGCCAACACGGCCGTCTGGATCAGCGACGAGTTCATGAAGCGCGTGCAGAACGACGAGGACTGGTACCTCTTCGACCCGCTCGAGGTGAGCGACCTCAACGAGCTCTACGGCAAGGCCTTCTCCGCCCGCTACGCCGAGTACGTGGCGATGGCCGAGCGTGGCGAGCTGAACATGTTCAAGAAGATCGGCGCGCGCGAGCAGTTCAAGCAGATCCTCATCTCGCTGCAGTCCTCCAGCCACCCGTGGCTCACGTGGAAGGACACGATCAACAACCGCGCGATCAACAACAACACGGGCACGATCCACCTCTCGAACCTGTGCACCGAGATCTGCCTGCCGCAGGACCGCGACAACATCTCGGTCTGCAACCTCGCCTCGATCAACCTCAGCCGCCACCTCGTGGATGGCCGGCTCGACTTCGCGAAGATCGCCGAGAGCGCGCGGCTCGCGGTGCGCCAGCTCGACAACCTCATCGACATCACCGTGTCGAGCGTCGACGAGGCCGACCACGCCAACACGACCAACCGCGCGATCGGTCTGGGCGTCATGGGCTTCACCGATGTCGTCGAGAAGCTCGGCTACTCCTACGACTCGGAGGAGTCCTTCGACCTCATCGACGAGATCATGGAGCACGTCTCTTACGCGGCGATCGACGAGTCGGCCGAGCTCGCGAAGGAGCGCGGCTCCTACGACAACTTCGCCGGCTCGCGCTGGTCGCAGGGCATCGTGCCGATCGACACGATCGACCTCACCGAGGCCGATCGCGGCCTCGAGATGCAGGTCAACCGCACGACGCGACTCGACTGGGACGCGCTGCGCGAGAAGGTCAAGGGCGGCATGCGCAATGCGACCCTCATGGCCATCGCCCCGACCGCATCCATCGGCCTCGTCGCCGGCACGACGCCGGGACTCGACCCGCAGTTCTCGCAGATCTTCAGCCGCTCCACGAGCTCGGGCAAGTTCCTCGAGGTCAACCGCAACCTCGTCGAGGCGCTGCGCGAGCGCGGGCTGTGGGAGTCGGTGCGCGAGTCGATCCTGCGCAGCCAGGGCGATATCCAGGGCATCAGCGCGATCCCCGACGACGTCAAGGCCACCTACAAGACGAGCTTCCAGCTCTCGCCGTACGCCTTCCTCGAGGTCGCGGCGCGCGCCCAGAAGTGGATCGACCAGGCCATCAGCCGCAACATGTACCTCGAGACGCGCGACGTCGACGAGATGGTCGACATCTACACGGCCGCCTGGAAGAGGGGCGTCAAGACGACCTACTACCTGCACATGAAGCCGCGCCACACGGCCGAGCAGTCGACCGTCAAGGTCAACAAGTCTGAGACCGTCGGCGGCGACGGCTCGAGCACGCGGCGCAAGGGCTTCGGCGCGGCGTCCTCCGGCTCCGCCGCCCCGGCGAGCACCGAGGCGGAGACCGTCGGTGCGTCCGCACCGAAGCGGGGCTTCGGCTTCGGCGGCGCCAGCAAGGCGGCAGAGTGATGCGCCGCGGCCCCCAGGCTTCCGGAGGGACGACGGGCGAGGTGGACTACCTCGTGCCGATCGACCCGATGGACGAGTTGCACTGCGAGAGCTGCCAGTAGGCGCAGCGCTCGGCACGAGCATCCACCCCTGTTTGCTCCTTATTCACCCGCACCGGCCACCGGTGCACTGACGACCAGAAAGACGAGTCACCGACCATGGGCATTCTCGGCACCGGCATTCAGGAGGGCTTGCTGCTCAAGCCCGTCACCTACAAGTGGGCGATGGAGCTGTACGACCAGGCGGTCGCCAACACGTGGTTCCCCAACGAGGTTCAGCTCGGCGAAGACATCGCCGACTTCAAGAAGATGACCGATGAGGAGCGCCACGCGATCACGTTCCTCATGAGCTACTTCAACCCGAACGAGCTGCTCGTCAACAAGGCGCTCGCGTTCGGCGTCTACCCCTACATCAACGCTCCCGAGGCGCACCTCTACCTCGCGAAGCAGATGTGGGAAGAAGCGAACCACTGCATGAGCTTCGAGTACGTGCTCGAGACCTTCCCGATCGACCGCGCGGCCGCCTACGACTCGCACGTGAGCGTGCCGTCGATGGCGCGCAAGGAAGAGTTCGAGGTCAAGTTCATCCGCCGCATGACGGAAGACACGCTCGACATCACGACGACCGAGGGCAAGCAGGACTTCATCCGCAACCTGGTCGCCTACAACGTGATCCTCGAGGGCATCTGGTTCTACAGCGGCTTCATGGTCGCCCTGTCGTTCCGCCAGCGCAATCTGCTGCGCAACTTCGGGTCGCTCGTCGACTGGATCGTGCGCGACGAGAGCCTGCACCTCAAGTTCGGCATCAACCTCATCCTCACCGTGCTCGAAGAGAATGAAGACCTGCAGACGGAGGAGTTCGCGAACGAGATCCGTCAGATGATCCTCGACGCTGTCGAGATGGAGGAGCAGTACAACCACGACCTCCTCCCGGGCGGCATCCTCGGCCTCAACGCGAACTACATCAACCAGTACGTGAAGTACTTGGCCGACCGTCGCCTCGAGGAGCTCGGCTTCGAGACCGAGTACAACGTCACCAACCCGGCGAAGTGGATGGCGACGGCGAACGACACGCTGCAGCTCGTCAACTTCTTCGAGTCGACGAACACGTCGTACGAAGTCAACGCGAAGACCTCGGCATAGCCGAGCCCTTCGCCGACAACCCCCCACGGCCCGTGCCTCACGCTGACCTCCTCTTCCTGGGAGGGGTCGTCCCTCGAGGCGCGGGCCGTGGCGGTTCCGCACGCCCCGAGCCGCTGCAGGTCGCCGTCGTCGACGGGCGCATCGCCGCGATCGACGCCGACCTGAGCGCGTGGCGCGGGCCCGGCACCGAGGTCGTCGATCTCGCGGGCGGGATGCTGCACGCCGGGTTCGTCGACGCCCACATCCACCCCATCCAGGGCGGGTTGGAGCGACTCGGCTGCGACCTCACCTCGGCGTCGACCGCGGCCGAGTACCTCGAGGTCGTCGCGCGGCATGCGCGGGAGCATCCGGCCCGCAGTGACGTGTCGGGCAGCGAGTGGATCACGGGCGGCGGCTGGAGCATGAGCTCATTCCCGGGCGGCACGCCCACCGCGGAGGCGCTCGACGCCGTCGTGCCCGACCGGCCCGTGCTGCTGTTCAACCGAGACCACCACGGGGCATGGTCCAACACGGCCGCGCTGCGCGTCGCCGGCGTCGATGCGTCGACCCCGGACCCGGCCGACGGCCGCATCGAGCGCGACGCCGACGGCCGACCGACCGGCACGCTGCACGAAGGCGCCACGCGACTCGTCTCCGCCTTCGCCCCGCCGACGACGGCCGAGGACGAGCATGCGGCGCTGCTCGAGGCGCAGCGCTACCTGCACTCGGTCGGCGTGACCGGCTGGCAGGACGCCATCGTCGGCTCCTACTTCGGCGCCTCCGACACGGCGCTCGTGTACGCAGCCGCGCTCGAGAGCGGCGAGCTCACCGCCGACGTCGTCGGGGCCATGTGGTGGGATCGCGATCGCGGCATCGAGCAGGTGCGCGAGCTCGTCGCCCGCCGCGACGCTCTCGCTGCCCGCCTCGGGCCCGCTGCGCGCTTCCGTCTGACCGCCGTGAAGATCATGGCCGACGGCGTCATCGAGAACGGCACGGCCTCCCTGCTCGAGCCCTACCTCGGCCCCTTCGGCGAGGGCGAGAACCCGCGCGGGCTCGCCTTCGTCGGCGGGCAGGCGCTCACCGACGCGATCGTCGCCCTCGACGCGGCGGGGCTCTTCGTGCACGTGCACACGATCGGCGACCGGGCGGTGCGCGAGGCGCTGGACGGCTTCGCGGCGGCGCGCGCGGCCAACGGATGGGCAGACCGCGAGGCGACGGATGCGCGGCGCCACCACCTCGCGCACCTGCAGTTCGTGCATCCCGACGATGCGGCACGGTTCGCCGAGCTCGGCGTGACTGCGAACGCGCAGGCCGTGTGGGCCTGCCACGAGCCGCAGATGCGCGAGCTCACCCTGCCCGTCGTAGGCGCCGAGCGCGGCGCGCAGCAGTACCCGTTCGCGAGCATCCTTCATGCGGGTGGCGTAACGGAGCGGCGGGATGCTCGGCCGGTGCTGTGCGCGGGCAGCGACTGGCCCGTCTCGACGCCCGACCCGTGGCAGGCGATCCACGTCGCCGTCAACCGGCGCCTGCCCGTCGACGACCCCGAGTTCGACCCCGAGCCGCTGCTCCCGCACGAAGTGCTGACCCTGGCCGAGGCGCTCGACGCCTACACGGCCGGGTCATCGTGGATCAACGGGCGCGGGCGGGGCGACGCCGAGGTCACCGGAGTTATCGAGGTGGGTGCTGTGGCCGACCTGGCCGCGACCGACCGCGACCCCTTCGCGGGACCCGTCGAGGGCATCCACGAGACGCGCTGCGTCGGCACCTGGGTCGCCGGCCGCCGCGTCTACGAGAGAGGGAGCGCTTCGTAGCTTCCGCCGTGCGGCGCGGCCATGCCCATCGGAACTCCGTCGAGCGCGAGTACGAAGCGCGGGTCGTCGAGCACCCCGCTCGGCAACCGCGGGAGAACGCTTGTCATGACGGAAGCCCCTTCGAGACTCACGTGGCGCGCGCCGGTGCGGTCGATCAGGGTCTGAGCCAGCTGTCGTTGCTGCTCGTCCAGGTAGGCGAACACGGCACTGTGCATGATCACCAGAGTCGCTTCGCTCGGAGCTTCGGCAGCGATGCTCGGCAGGTACTCGAGGAGGTCGCCCTGGACCACCCGAGGAGGGCTTTCAGCGAGAAGACGGAGGGAGTCTCGCAGGCGGACCCGGCGCTCGTCGTGCTCTGGCCAGACTAGGGACTCGAACCAGAGCAGCTCCTCGGCGTCCTGCAGATCGACCGACGACCTATCGATTCCCGCACGCCAGACGATGTGGGGGAGCGAAGTCGGCGACGAAACCGCCATCAGTGAGCACTCGAGCGTGACCCCGCGGGACTCGTTCCGGGGGCGAAGCTCGTGAACGCCGGCGTCGGACAAGAATCGGTATCTATATCGATCGGGGATGAGACACAACCCTGCAGATGCACCCAGCTCCAGCAAAGCGATGGGGCCGGGAATCTGGCTCAGAGCCATCAGGAGAGAAGCGCATCGAGCTGGTTCGTTCGTCTGGTTGATGCGAGTCAGGACCGTGGTGCAGACCGCATCCCAGTTCTGTCCCAACCAGTGCGGGAAGTCCGCGGTGTCAGCGGACGCGCCATGAACTCGAGCGGCAGCGAAGAGGAGATTGGGCTGCCGTTTCTCGCGAGGTAGGGCACTGATTCGCTCACACAGCTCTCCGTCTGCTGCTACGGCGAGGGCCCATGCCTCGTACTGAGCGCTCGAACCGTGAGCCTCCAACGCTGCCCAGCGTCGGTACCCATCGGCTACCGCGTTCATGAGCCGAACGTAGCAGGGCACCGCGAGGCCCAGGACGTCAGCGGTGGATCGGCGCGCCTTCGAACGCGCGCACCAGCGCGGCATCGCCGGTGACGCGGAAGCGGTCGGGCTCGTCGAGCGCGCTCGCCCGCTCCCACAGGAGGAGCAGGAGCGCAGCCGCGGACCCCTCGATCGTCGCCGTCGGGTCGGTCTCGTCGTCGAGCGACCAGTCGGGCGTGAGGGTCCACGTACGGTCGGCGTCGGTCGCGGTCAGGCGTACGGCTCCCGGCAGGGGCTCGAGCGACGCGCGGCTGCGAGCGAGGAACACCCCGAGGAACTCGTCGACGCCGTCGGCGGCGAGCTCGGCGTCGAGCTCGGAGGGCACGGCGAATCGGGAGCCGGGCGCAGTGCGCACGTCGAGCAGGTGCTTGAGCGACTCGAGCACCATGCGCCGCCGCCAGAAGGCGGTCGTGCCGGTGGCGCCGCCGATCACCCAGCACTCGCGATCGTCGCGCTCGAGCTCGGCGAGCAGCTCGGTGCGAGCATCCCGCAGCACCGTCGTCTTGGTGTCGTCGTCGAGAGGCGACTCTGCGCGATCGGCGGGCGAGCCGGTGCGCAGGATCGTCGTGACCCAGCGGTAGACGGCAGTCACGTGGCCGGCGACCGCGCCGACCGTCGGCCACAGGGCAGAGTGCACGGCGTCGTCGGCGCGACGCACGCCGACTTCCTCAAGGAGCGCGGTGGACAGCATCGTGAAGCGCCCGATCGGATCGGAGTGGACGGCGACCATGCGGCGAGCATAACCGCCGCCTCCCCGTGGCCCTCGCGCAGGGGCGTGACGAGGGTTAGAGTCGGCCGCACACGAGTAGACGAGGAGACAGCGATGGATCTGGGTGCATTTTCTGTGAGTCTGGCCGTGAAGGATCTGGCGGCGTCACGCGAGTTCTACTCCGCCCTGGGCTTCGAGGTCGTCGGCGGGCAGGCCGAGGAGGGGTGGCTGATCCTGCGCAACGGGACGACGAACCTGGGCCTGTTCCAGGGGATGTTCGAGGGCAACATCCTCACCTTCAATCCGGGGTGGTCCGCCGAGGCGCAGAACGTCGACCCCTTCACCGACGTGCGGCAAATCGAGACGTCGCTGCTCGATCGGGGCATCGAGCTCGACGAGAAGGTTGCCGCCGACGGCGAGGGCCCCGCCCACATCACCCTGCGCGACCCTGACGGCAATGCGATCCTCATCGACCAGCATCGCTGAGAGCGCGGGGGCCGGGCCCTCGATTCGGCTAGCCGGCGAGGTGCTTCTGGATGCGCTGCACCGAGATCGGGCCGCGGGCTCCGAGCTGCTGCACTGAGCGGGAGATCAGCAACTCCTAGCGCATCCAGCGGGCCTTCACTACCAACCTCGGTGAGTCGGAGACTAGACGCAACGTTCCGCCCGCTCGAGCGCATCGCGAGTTCCTTCTAGTTGAGTGCTCCTGCTGTGTCCAGGCGAGACCCACGCGACATCCACAGCGCGAGCAGTAGCCCAGTGATGGGTGCGAGGAAGGCTACGGCGAAAGTGACAATGAAGCCCACGGTGACTGAGTACCCTGCACCGATTGCTACCGCCACCCCCGAGCGCATGCCGCGTGAGCCGCGAATGCGCCAGTAGGCGACTGTGGCCAAGAAGACTGCGCCGCAGAGGACCGTGGCGAGCACGCCGGCCCATCGAATCGGGGATGCCGCGTCGAACAGCGGCAAGGATGTCACGGCTGCGATCACGAGACCGAGGAGGCTGATACCCACCAAGAGGGAAATGCGCGCACGGAGCTCGCGATAGCGCACCACGGCCAGGCCCGCGAGGGCTAGGACAACCATGAGTGCACTGAGGAATCCGCCGGCGATGCCCCATTGCATCGACTGCGTCCCATCCAAGGCGACCCCGGGCCAATGGGAGCCCGTCAGCGCGAACGCGACCGACATGGTCCCGATGGCAAAGCCTAGCCAGGCGAGAGACGCTGCGGCAGCGCGGCCCAAACCGGACACCGGCTCCGCCGCGACGATCGGCGGTAGCGATCGCGCGCCTCGCTGCTCACGGTGGCCACGGTGGTTCAGCAATAGACTCAGGATCACGATCCCGCTCAGTACGCCCAGGGTCGGTGACAGTAGAGACAACGCGAGTACGGGTGCGGCCAAGACGGCGACGAGGCCAGCCCACGCCCAGCGGTCGACGCGGCTGAAGCCAAGGCATACCAGCGCAGACTGCAGTCCGGTGGCGATGGCCGCGGCCCCCGTCGCCCAGCCGACGGCAATGGAGATCAGCAGTCCGGCCTTGTAGTCGGCCGTCGCGGCGGTTCCCGCTTCTGCAGCAGCGAACGCCGACTCCCACAGCGCGGCCACGGCAAGTGCGGACGCGAACCCAGCCAATGCCAGCACGGCAACGGCTAGCGACGCAAGCGCTCCAAGGGTGCCGCTCTCTCGAAGCAGCGCGGCCAGCGCGGTAGCGATGAGAGCTGGGGCGAGGAACACCTGCAGCACCAGCATGCTGGTACCCAGCCACGGCGCCCCGAAGTACGGAATCACAAGGAGCTGCAAGAGCCCGGCCAGGATTGCAGCGGCTAGGCCCAGGGCAGACAGGAAGATGCCGCTTCGCACGTTGAGTCGTCCGCCAAGACCGTGGCCGACCAGCGAGAGCGTCTCGCGCATCGTCGGTCTTTGCCGACCCTCAGACTCAGCGGCCTCCATCAATGTTCCTAGGATGACATCGGCGTGTTGCTCGCGCCATCGCGACGGATACCATCCGAGAAGTCGACGGTACTGGTCTTCGAGCGCAGCGGTCACGATGGTCCCCCAGCCAGCGCTGTTCGGGACTGGAGTCGTACGCGTGCAGCGCTCGCCCGATCTTCCAGGCGCCGAATCTCAGCAGTCAGCCGGTCGAGGCCCGCCTCGGTCAGACGGTAGTAGCGCCTCACCCGCCCGTCGACTACCTCCTCGCCGTCGGCGACGAGGCAACCGACCCGCTCCAGGCGCTCCAGGGCAGCATAGAGGGTCGCCACTTTGAGCACCACCTCACCTCCGGAGGTTCGCTCGACTTCTCGAATGATTGCATAGCCATGCCGACGCTTGTCGGCGAGGGTGGCCAGAATCCAGAAGGCGGACTCGCCTAGTGACACGTGAGTCATGACTCCATGATACGCCACATGCCGCTATATGAAGGGAAGCGAAATATTCCCTTGTGCGGAGTATGTAAAGTGCATACTCTATTACTCAGAAAGCGAGTGATCTGAGTTGCCCTCGTAGCGGAGGCCATTCTCGCGCGTAGGGCTCCTGCTTACGCGACTCGCTAGGTCACGACCTCAACGAGACGGGAGGTCCACATGCAGAAGCGAGTAGTCGCCGCGGTAGTGTCCGCGGCAGCCCTTGCGATCGGTAGTGTCCAGGCGGCGAACGCGACCGTTGATGATTCGTCACTCGGCGAGCGGGAGCTACTGATCGCGCTCGACGCTGTACCCGACGAGTTCTTGACGATTCCAGATTTGGCCATTCGTCCGAACGAGGACGCTCTCACCGTTCGTCTACCCGTATCCGCGGACGACGATGCGGTGATCTACGGGCCCAACGGCACCCTTTCCATCGGACTGCCATTCGAAACCGGCACGCGGGCCGAACTTAGAGACGGCCTTGCGGGTTTCGACCACGGGAACGGCTCCTGGAGTGTCCCGATCGCCCAGCCGGACGGTTCGGTGCAGATCGCGGCCGTGATCGAGAGTGCAGCCGCGCCAACCGAGTACCGCTACTCACTCAGCCTTCCTGCCGGGGCGGAAGTGCGCGATATCGATGGCCTCGTAACGTTCTGGAACGCTGCGGGCACCTTCCTCGGGGGTGTCGCGCCAGCTTGGGCATTGGACGCCAAGGGCGAGGTCGTGCCGACTTCGTTCCGCGTTGAGGGCAACACGCTGGTGCAGCACGTCGATCACGGGAAGGCGTCGGCTTACCCGGTCGTCGCGGATCCGTGGCTCGGCATCAACCTGTTCCAGGGCCTTTCGACTTCCACTCAGAGCGGGGACATCAGGTACAACTTCTCGCGCACATCATGGGGTGTGTCCGTGCACACCGGACTCGCTCAGGGTGGCGGTGCTGGTGGGCTGGCCGCGGGCATCGCGATTATGCAGAGTGCCGGGTGGGATGAACTCAGGACTCCCTGGCCGGCGATTACCAACAAGGCAACCCTCCGGCAGCAGTACGACTGCCACGTGGTCGGAGGCTACTTTGAGGGCCAGTGGAACCTCGAACGGTTCCGCGCAAACTTCTCCAATTGGCTCCCGACCTCCCTGAGCCATCAGTGCAACTGGTAACCGACCGAGGTTCCCGCGGTCGAGCAATTTTCGGCCGTGGGAACCCGTGCAAGCGAACGAGAGGAACTCTGGTGCGAACCCATGCCCGTCTCCTCGTGCCCGTTGTCGTCGCTGCGGTGGTCTTGTCGGGTTGCAGTGATCCGCGCTCCACCATCGACGCGGGGCATGTCATCGACACCTACGCGCAAGCGAACATCCCAGTATCTGGAATCCGCGACGATTCCGCGTCACTATGCGCCAATCCGGCTCCCTGTGTTCAGGTCGTTCGTACCGACCAGCTCACTGTCTGGCGCTTCGCCACCCGAGAAGACGCCGCGACGTATGCCACTGAAGCGGACGACGCGCATGTGTCCGACTTCATCGTGCTCGAATTCGCGTCAAGTGGGCTCACACCGGCCCAACGACGCGACGCAGCGAGCATGGTTGATTCGATGCACACGAGCGATTGACCTCGACGGAAGGTTGATTGAGATATGACGGGATGGCGCGGGTCTCGCGTGATCTCCAGTGCTAATCATCCGGAAGCGACAAGCGCCTTCCGGATGCGCTGCGCCGAGATTGGTCCGCGGGCTCCGAGCTGCTGCGCGAAGAGTGACAGCCGCAGCTCCTCGAGCATCCACCGAGCTTCCACGATCTGAGCCGGCGAGTCGGAGGCGAGGGGCAGAGTCCCGCCCGCGCGGAGGTAGAGCTCGGCAGCCTCGGCGACCTCGAGCATCCACGCGCGATCGCGGCCGAGGTTCTCGGCGAGGCGCTCGACACGGTAGCTGATGCCCCGCACGTAGACGGCGAGGCGCGGGAGGCGCTCGAGCCCGGTGCGCCCGACGAAGCCGTCGAAGACAAGCGCGTTGAGCTGCTCGCGCGCGTCGGCG
Organism: Chryseoglobus sp. 28M-23; assembly: GCF_014789785.1. Classification (NCBI taxonomy): domain Bacteria; kingdom Bacillati; phylum Actinomycetota; class Actinomycetes; order Micrococcales; family Microbacteriaceae; genus Microcella; species Chryseoglobus sp. 28M-23. Next base: position 498,525 of record NZ_CP061846.1, read on the forward strand.
AGCGGCGCCATGAGCGCGAGCGAGGAGGCGCGACTGATCGCCCCGTCGGCCTCGCGGGCCGCCGCGAGCACTCCGGCCACCGTTGAGACGACGCCGAAGAGACGGTCGGGCAGGCCCGCATTGACGCGATCGCGCACGGACTCGAACGCTGCGGCGTCACGAGGGATGTCGGCAGCGGCATCCAGCTCGGCATCGATGACGGCGCGCAGCGCGTCGTCGATCAGCGCGGCCGTCGAGCGGTACGGCGAGGCGCCGAGGCTCAGCTTCTCGGCGCTCGTGAGGTGCTCCTGGATGTACGACATCGGCGAGTGCACGCCGAGCTGCACGAGGCGGCGCACGCCTGCGCGGTGGGCGCGCTCCTGCTCCTCGGGCGTCGCGAGCACGCGCACGGCGACGCTCGCGCCCTCATCGACGAGGGCGGGGTACGCGCGGATCGTCGTCTCGCCGCGGCGCGTGTCGAGCTGCTGCGGCAGCCGCCCGCCGTCGCCGATCGACGTGTCCCACGCGGTGATGCCGCCGCGCTCGATGGGGTTGGGGGCCGCGGCGGTCGCGACGCGCGCGACCGAGTCGCGCGTGCGCTCGCGCAGCTTCGCCTGCAGGCCGCGCAGGTCGGTGCCGCGCGCGAGCCGACGGCCGCGATCGTCGACGACGGCGTACCCTATGCGCAAGTGGGCGGGCAGCCGGTCGACCTCGAAGTCGTCGGGGTCGACGGGCGTGTACGTCTGCCGCCGGATCTCCTGGGCGAGAAACTCGGTGAGCGGCAGCTCGCGCAGGTCGGCCTCGGCCGGCACGGCGTCGAGCAGCTTGCGGGCCCAGTCGGCGGCGGGCACGACGTTGCGGCGGATCGCCTTCGGCAGCGTCTTGAGCAGCGCCGTCACGAGCTCGTGCCGCAGACCGGGCACGAGCCAGTCGAAGCCGCTCTCGTCGAGCCGCGGCAGCAGGGGCAGCGGCACGGTGACGGTGACGCCGTCGTCGGCGGCACCGGGCTCGAAGCGATAGCCCACACTGAGCGTCTGGTCGCCGAGCGTGAGCCGGGTCGGGTAGGCGTCGGCGTCGTGCTCCGGCTCCTCCTCGACCTCCACGAGGTCGGCGCGGCGCAGCGTGAGCAGGTCGGGATGCTCGGCTCGGGCATCCCGCCACCATCGCTCGAAGCGGCGCACGTCGGTGACGTCCGCGGGAATGCGCTCCTCGAAGAACTCGACGATGCGCTCGTCGTCGAGCAGGATGTCGCGGCGGCGACTGCGCTCCTCGAGCTGCTCGAGCTCGCGGCGCAGGGCCGCGTTGTCGCGCAGGAAGGCGGTCACGCGCTTGTCGAGCCGGCTGACATCCCAGTCGCCCTCGACGAGCGCGTGGCGGATGAAGAGCTCGCGCGCGAGCGGCACGTCGAAGCGCGAGAGCTGCGCGCGGCGGCGGGGCACGATCGGCAGGCCGAAGAGCGTGATCTTCTCGGTGACGACGGCGGAGCCCTGCTTCTTCTCCCACCGCGGCTCGCTGAACTGGCGCTTCGCGAGATCGCCCGCGAGCGGCTCGGCCCACGCGGGATCGATGACGGCGACGGTGCGGGCGAAGAGTCTGCTCGTCTCCACGAGTTCGGCGGCCATCACGGCGTCGGGCTGCTTCTTCGCGAGCCCGGATCCGGGGAAGAGCACGAAGCGGCGCTGGCGCGCGCCCAGGTAGTCGCGCTTCGCGGGGTCCTTGAGGCCGATGTGCGACAGGAGACCGGAGAGGATGGCCTTGTGGATGGCGGTGGCATCGGCTCCCGTCTCGCCATCGGCGGGCTTCTTCCCGGCTGCCTTTACCTGACGGCGAACCTGACGCTCGACATCAGCCCACTCGCGAATGCGCAGGTAGTTGAGAAATTCGCTGCGCACCTCCTTGCGGAACTGGTTGCCGCTGAGCTCCCGCTGCCGCTTCTGCAGGTGGTTCCAGAGATTCAAGAGGCTGATGAAGTCGCTCGACGGGTCGCGGAACCGGTTGTGCAGCTGGTCGGCGCGCTCCCGCTTCTCGACCGGCCGCTCACGCGGGTCCTGGATGCTCAGCCCCGCGACGATCGCGATGACCTCCCGCGCAACCCCGAGCCTGGAGGCCTCGACGACCATGCGCGCGTAGCGCGGGTCGAGCGGCAGCTGGGCGATCTCGCGGCCGACCTTCGTGACGCGCGGCTCGCCGTCCTTGGTGGTGATGGCCTGCAACTCGGTGAGCAGGTCGAGGCCGTCCTTGATGCCGCGCTTGTCTGGTGGCTGCAGGAAGGGGAATTGCGCGATGTCGCCGAGGTCGAGGGAGATCATCTGCAGGATGACGGCGGCGAGGTTGGTGCGCAGAATCTCGGGGTCGGTGTACTCGGGCCGCCGCTCGTAGTCGGCCTCCGAGTAGAGGCGGATCGCGATGCCCGGGCTCGTGCGCCCCGAGCGGCCGGAGCGCTGATTGGCGCTCGCCTGCGAGATTGGCTCGATGGGCAGCCGCTGCACCTTCGCGCGCACCGAGTAGCGGCTGATGCGCGCCGTCCCGGTGTCGACGACGTAACGGATGCCCGGCACCGTGAGGCTCGTCTCCGCGACGTTGGTGGCGAGGATGATGCGGCGCCGAATGCCCGGCGCGGGCCGCTCGAACACCCGATGCTGCTCGGCCGCGCTCAGGCGGCCGTACAGCGGCAGCACCTCGGTGGCGGCGCCGCGCGGGCCGGCGTTCGCGAGGTGCCCGCGCAGGGCATCCGCGGCGTCGCGAATCTCGTTCTCGCCGCTGAAGAAGCACAGCACGTCGCCGTCGCCCTCGCGGCCGAGCTCGTCGACCGCGGCGATGAGGCCGTCGAGCATGTCGATGGCCTCACCGGGGGTGCTGGGGCCGTCGCTCTCGTCGTCGTCGGGATCGGTGAGGTTCTCGACGTCGGCGCCGTCGGGGACGAGCGGCCGGTAGCGCACCTCGACGGGAAAGGTGCGCCCGCTCACCTCGATGATCGGGGCGGGCTGGCCCTGCGCGTCGGCGAAGTGCGCGGCGAAGCTCTCGGGGTCGATCGTCGCGGAGGTGATGATGACCTTGAGCTCGGGGCGGCGGGGGAGGAGCTGCTTGAGGTAGCCGAGCAGGAAGTCGATCGTGAGGCTGCGCTCGTGCGCCTCGTCGATGATGATCGCGTCGTAGTTCTTCAGCTCGCGGTCGCCGCGGAGGGCGGCGAGCAGGATGCCGTCGGTCATGAGGGTGACCCGTGTGTCGCGGCCCACCTGGTCGGTGAAGCGCACCTTGTAGCCGACGAGGCCGCCGAGCTCGGTACCGAGCTCTTCGGCGATGCGCTCGGCGACGGTGCGCGCGGCGATGCGGCGCGGCTGGGTGTGGGCGATGCGCTCTCGGCCCAGCTCGAGCAGGATCTTGGGCAGCTGCGTCGTCTTGCCCGAGCCGGTCTCGCCCGCGACGATGACGACCTGGTGGTCGCGAATGGCGGTGGCGATGTCGTCGCGCCGCTGCGACACCGGCAGGTCAGCCGGGTAGTGGATGCGCGGCACGGGGCCGCTCGCGGGCGCAGTCATGAGCCCTTCAGTCTACGGTTGCGCCGCTCCACCCCACCCGCCCGGTAGTTGACGGGCAAAGTAGTTTGCAGTACAAAGTAGTCATGACGACGAACTCCACCCCTCCTGTCGACGACGAGCCCCTGCAGAGCCCCGATGAGGCGCTCGCCCTGCTGCGCGTGCAGCAGTCCGCTCTCGAGCGCGACCAGTTGAGCGGCATCCCCTGGATCCTCGCGGTCTGGGGCGTCGCATGGGGTGTCGGGTTCCTCGCCCTGTGGTCGGGGTACGAGGGCGGCAACCCTTGGTTCCAGATCCCGCTCGCTGTCGCCGCGGTCATCTTCGGCGCGCTGCTGATCGGCTCGATCGCCATTTCCGCAGTGATCGGCATGCGCCTCAATCGCGGGGTGCGCGGCCCCTCGAACTTCTCGGGAGCGGTGTACGGCATCGCGTGGCCGGTCGTCTCGCTCGGCGCGTACCTCATCGGTGTCGCGTTGGCGCTGGGCGGCATGGATTCGACGCTGCAGAGCCTCTACTTTCCGGCGATCTACGCTCTCGTGGCGGGCGCGATGTACCTCATGGGCGCTGCGCTCTGGCGCTCGATCGACCAGCTCGTTCTCGGTGCGGTCATCATCGTCGCCGGCACAGTCGCACCGTTCTTCGGCGCGCCGACCAACAACCTCGTCATGGCGGTGCTCGGCGGCGGCGCGTTCCTCGTCGCGGCGATCGTCATGCGCGCGTCTCTGAGCAGGCGAGCACGATGACCGATCTCGACCCGGTCATCCATGCTGCTGCGCGATTGCGCATCACGGCGACGCTCGCGTCGCTCGAGCCGGGGGACCGCATCACGTTCCCGCGGCTGCAGGAGCTGCTCGACATGACGGCGGGCAACCTGTCGACGCACCTGCGCAAGCTCGAGGAGGCCGAGTACGTGGCCGTCGAGAAGAGCCACCAGGGCCGTACGCCCGTCACGTTCGTCACCCTCACCCGGCGCGGCCGTCGCGCCTTCGAGGACTACACCGATGCGCTGCGCGCAGTGCTGGGAGGAGAAGAATGACCACCCTCTACCGCCGCGACGAGGGGCGCCGCTAGCGCTGACGCCGCGGGTGGGCGCTGGCCTGCGCCCGCCCGCCGGCGCCCACCCCTGCGCCGCCCACCCGGTCAGCGCGACGTCCACTCCTCTACCTCCTCCTCCTCCTCCTCCTCCTCCTCCTCCTCCTCACTCCTCCTCCCGGGTCGGCGCTTGCCGCGCGGTATCCCCGTTTCGCGAGTGTGCCTCTCACGGCACATGCCTCAGCAGGCACACTCGCCGAATGCACACCCTCTTCCTCCTGGCTCAGCCCGTGCGATGGCGCATTATCGAGATTCTCGCGAGTGGCGAGCACGCGTCGGGCGAGATCGCCAACGCTGTGCAGACTGAGCGCGGAGTCGGGCGTGAAGCGATCTCGAAGCACCTGTCGCTGCTCGCTCGGGCAGGGCTCGTCATTAGCCGACCCGCGGAGAACGTGCGTGTCTATCGGCTGAGCCCGCGTGTCATCGGCGCCCTCGCCGCCCTCATCGAGCGCATCCTCGAGCTGCGCGAAGGCGCCCAGTACGACGATCTCGACCTCGACGGCCACGAGTACGACATCGGCCACGAGCCGGCACCGAGCTGGAAGGACGACGACCCCGAGTTGTGCTGGTGCATCAGGAGGTCGGACGCTCTCGAGCGGTCTCACCGCGCTCCGCGGCGGGCAATGTATACGAAATAGACCCTGAATCTGCGTTGGCTCGACTTGAGAGTCAGCAATGTATACAGTGAGGGGATGGTCGACACGAGCGAGCGATTGCAGCGCGCAACGCCGGGCGCGGGCCCGCGTGCACGCGCCAGCCGCTCCGCGGCCGATCGGGTCCTCGCGACATTGCGCGCCGAGATCGTCGACGGCACCCTGACGCCCGGCACGCCCCTCACGGAGGCGCAGCAGGCCGAGCGCCTCGGCGTCAGTCGCACGCCCGTGCGCGAAGCTCTTGCACGCCTCGTCGCCGATGGACTCGTGGAGGAGCGCGGTCCCCGCACTCTCCTCGTCAGCAGCATCGACCCCGACGACGTCGTCGCGCTCTTCGAGCTGCGCACGACGCTCGACGAGCAGGCGGCGCGCCTGGCCGCGCGCCGTGCGACCCACGACGACCGCGCCGAATTCCGCACGCTCGCCGAGCGCTTCGGGACCGTCACCGTCGAATCCCTTCGCGACGACGACGCCAGCCGCCACGGCTACTACGCTCTCGTCGCCGCCTTCGACGCCGCCATCGACGCCGCGCTCGGCGGCCGCAGCACCTACCTCGCCACCGCGATCGCGAGCGTGCGCCTGCACCTCGCGCGCGTGCGCCGCCTCGCGCGCGACGACGACGGGCGACTGCTCGCCGCCGCCGCCGAGCATCGCGCGATCGCCGACGCGATCGCCGACGGCGACCCCGAACGCGCGGTCGCCGCCACCCGGCTGCACCTGCATAACGCGCTCACGAGCATCCAGAGCCACCTCACCTCCCACGACCGTCAGGAGACCCCGTGAAGACCTACGAGATCCGCACCCGCAAGAGCAGCGAGCACCTGCCGCCGAGCGAGCAGCTCGCCGGCCGGCTCGCCGACCTCGCCGCCGAGACGACGCGACCCCTCGACGAGGCGGCCGTCGACATGGTCATCAACCGCGTCATCGACAACGCCGCCGTCGCTGTCGCGAGCCTCGGCCGCGCGCCCGTCGTCGCCGCGCGCGGTCAGGCAGAAGCCCACCCCTTCGGCCCCGGCGCCACCGTCTTCGGTCTGCCGGCCGACAGGAAGGTCAGCCCCGAGTGGGCCGCGTGGGCCAACGGCGTCGCGGTGCGCGAGCTCGACTACCACGACACCTTCCTCGCCGCCGACTACTCGCACCCCGGCGACAACATCCCCCCGATCCTCGCCGTCGCCCAGCACACGGGTGCCGACGGCGCCGCGCTCCTGCGCGGCATCCTCACCGGCTACGAGATCCAGATCGACCTCGTGCGCGCCATCTGCCTGCACGAGCACAAGATCGACCACGTCGCCCACCTCGGCCCGAGCGCTGCCGCCGGCATCGGCACGCTCCTCGGCCTCGATAGCGCGACGATCTTCCAGGCCATCGGCCAGGCGCTCCACACGACCACGGCGACGCGCCAGTCGCGCAAGGGCGAGATCTCCACATGGAAGGCGCATGCCCCCGCCTTCGCCGGCAAGATGGCCGTCGAGGCCGTCGATCGGGCACTGCGCGGCCAGACAAGCCCGAGCCCCATCTACGAGGGCGAGGACGGCGTCATCGCGTGGCTCCTGGGCGGGCCGGATGCTCGCTACGACGTGCCCCTGCCCGAGAAGGGCGAACCGCTCATGAGCATCCTCGACAGCTACACGAAAGAGCACTCCGCCGAGTACCAGGCGCAGGCCTGGATCGACCTCGCGCGCCGTCTCGGCGCCGAGCGGCCCGAGCTGCGTGGCCCCGCGAACGTGACGCGGATCGTCCTCCATACGAGCCACCACACCCACTACGTCATCGGCTCGGGAGCCAACGACCCGCAGAAGTACGACCCGACGGCGAGCCGCGAGACGCTCGACCACTCGATCCCCTACATCGTCGCGGTCGCCCTGCAGGACGGCGGCTGGCACCACGTCGACTCCTACGCCCCCGAGCGCGCGGCCCGCCCCGACACCGTCGACCTGTGGCAGAAGATCACTACGGTCGAAGACAAGGAGTGGACGCGCCGCTACCACTCGCTCGACCTGAGCGAGAAGGCCTTCGGCGGCCGCATCGAGATCGAGCTGACGAACGGCGAGCGGGTGGTCGACGAGATCGCCGTCGCCGACGCGCACCCGCAGGGCGCGCGGCCCTTCGGCCGCGCCGAGTACGTGGCCAAGTTCCGGATGCTCGCGCAGGGCATCCTCGACGAGACCGAGATCGACCGCTTCCTCGATGTCGCCGAACGGCTGCCGCAGCTGACCGCCGACGAGCTCACCGGCCTCACCGTGACGCCCAGAGTCCCCGTGCCCGCCGCGCCGAAGGGACTCTTCTGATGCTCTCCACCACCACGACGCCGAACGCGCGCCGCCGTGCCTTTCGCGCAGGGCTCGCGAGCGGCGAGCTGCAGGTGCTCCCCGGAGCGTTCACGCCGCTGAGCGTGCGCCTCATCCAGGAGAAGGGATTCCACGGCGCCTACATCTCCGGTGCCGTCATGGCCGCCGAGCTCGGCCTGCCCGACATCGGCCTCACGACGCTCACCGAGGTCGCTCAGCGCGCCCACCAGATCAGCCGCATGAGCGACCTGCCGACGCTCGTCGACGCCGACACGGGCTTCGGCGAGCCCATGAACGTGGCCCGCACGGTCCACGAGTTGGAGGACGCAGGCATCGCGGGCCTCCACCTCGAGGACCAGGTCAATCCCAAACGCTGCGGGCACCTCGACGGGAAGGCCGTCGTCGACGCCGACACGGCCATCAAGCGCATCCGCGCCGCCGTCGACGCGCGGCGCGACAGCGACCTCGTCATCATGGCCCGCACCGACATTCGCGGAGTGGAGGGTCTCGACGCCGCGATCGACCGCGCCAAGGCCCTGCAAGACGCCGGTGCCGACGCGATCTTCCCCGAGGCGATGGTGAGCCTCGACGAGTTCGCCGCCATGCGCGCCGCCGTCGACCTGCCCTTGCTCGCCAACATGACCGAGTTCGGCAAGAGTGAGCTCTTCACGCACCAGCAGCTGCACGACGTCGGCGTGAACCTCGTCATCCACCCCGTCTCCCTCCTGCGCATCGCCTTCGGGGCGATCGAGCGCGGGCTCGACACCCTGCTCGCCGACGGCACCCTCGACGCGGAGGTGCCGAGCATGCAGACTCGGGGGAGGCTCTACGAGCTGCTCGACTACGAGGCGTACAACGCCTTCGACGCGAGCATCTACACCTACAACGGCCGCTAGACCCAAGGAGACCCCATGACTGAGACCGAGATCAAGAAGGGGCTCGCGGGCGTCGTCGTCGACGAGACCGCCGTCTCCAAGGTGAACCCCGAGACCAACTCCCTGCTGTACCGCGGGTACCCCGTGCACGAGCTCGCCGAGCGCTGCACGGCCGAGGAGGTCGCCTACCTGCTGTGGCACGGCGAACTGCCCGACGAGCGGCAGCTCGCCGAGTTCGAGACGCTCGAGCGCTCGATGCGGCACCTCGACCCGACCGCGAAGGACGCGATCGACGCGCTGCCGCTCAGCGCCCACCCCATGGATGTCGTGCGCACGGCCGTGAGCGTGCTCGGCGCGCTCGATGAGACCCTCACGACGGACGCCACGTGGATCGATGCCGACCTCACGCTCGAGCGGAGCATCCGGATGTGGGCGCAGCTGCCCGCGATCGTCGCCTACGCGCAGCGCCGCCTGCGCGATGAGGACCTCGTGGAGCCGCGCGACGACCTCGGCTACTCGGCGAACTTCCTGCACATGACCTTCGGCGAGGTGCCCGAGCTCGTCGTGGTCGAGGCCTTCGACGTGTCGATGATCCTGTACGCGGAGCACTCCTTCAACGCCTCCACCTTCACGGCGCGCGTCATCACGTCGACTCTCAGCGACGTGTACTCGGCGGTCACGGGAGCGATTGGCGCCCTCAAGGGCCCCCTGCACGGCGGCGCGAACGAGGCCGTGCAGAACGTCTTCGAGGAGATCGGGTCGGCCGACGGCGCGCAAGCATGGCTGGATGCCGCGCTCGCCGAGAAGCGCAAGATCATGGGCTTCGGCCACCGCGTCTACAAGAACGGCGACTCGCGCGTGCCGACGATGCGTGCGGCCCTCGCGACGCTCGTCGAGCACTACGAGCGGCCCGAGGTGCTCGACCTGTACGACGCGCTCGAGACCGCGATGGGGGAGGCGAAGAACATCAAGCCGAACCTCGACTACCCCTCGGGCCCCGCATACAACCTCATGGGCTTCGATACGGCGCTCTTCACGCCCTTGTTCATCGCCGCGCGCGTCACCGGGTGGACGGCGCACGTGCGCGAGCAGCTCGCCGCGAACGCGCTCATCCGCCCGCTGAGCCTGTACACCGGGCCCGACGAGCGGCACGTTCCCGCATCCTGAGTGCCGGCCACGGGCGGTGCGAGAGGATGGGGGGATGACTGACGCCATCCCCACCCCGAACGTGACCCTCTCCGACGGCACGACGATCCCGCAGCTCGGGTTCGGCGTGTTCCTCGTCGATCCCGACGAGGCTGAGCGCGTCGTGAGCGAGGCTCTCGAGGTCGGCTACCGCCACATCGACACCGCTCGCGTCTACAAGAACGAGGAGGGCGTGGGTCGGGCGATCGCGAAGAGCGGCATCCCGCGCGAGGAGCTGTTCATCACGACGAAGCTGTGGAACAGCGACCAGGGCGCCGACACGACGCCCGCCGCGCTCGACGCGAGCCTCGAGCGGCTCGGCCTCGACTACGTCGACCTGTACCTGATCCACTGGCCGGCGCCGAAGTACGGCAAGCACGTGGAGACGTGGCAGTCCATGGTGGAGCTGCGCGAGACGGGCAAGGCCCGCTCGGTCGGCGTCTCGAACTTCCTCGAGAAGCACCTCGACGACATTGCCGCCGTCTCCGACGTGTCGCCGGTCGTCAACCAGATCGAGCTGCACCCCGCGTTCCAGCAGCGCGCTCTGCGGGCGCACCAGGCCCAGTGGGGCATCCACACCGAGTCGTGGGGCCCCCTCGGGCAGGGCAAGTACGAGCTCGCCGAACTGCCCGGTCTCGCCGACATCGCGGCGGCCCACGGCAAGAGCGTGCAGCAGGTCGCGATCCGCTGGCACCTGCAGGAGGGCCTCATCGTCTTCCCCAAGACGACGAAGCGCGAGCGCATGATCGAGAACGCCGACGTGTTCGACTTCGAGCTGAGCTCCGACGAGATGACGACGATCGCCGCGGCGGACAAGGGCCAGCGCGTCGGAGCCCACCCCGACAACACCGACTTCTAGGGGGCGCGGAGGCGGCGCTCGTAGGGTGGCGGGCATGGCTCGCCGACTCGAGAACGCTGTCAGCCCGTACCTGCGGTCGCACGCCGACAACCCCGTCGACTGGTGGCCGTGGGGCGCCGGCGCCTTCGCGGAAGCCCGCCGCCGCGGCGTGCCCGTCATGATCTCGATCGGCTACGCCACGTGCCACTGGTGCCACGTGATGGCCCGCGAGACGTTCAGCGACCCGACCGTCGCCGAGTGGCTCAACGATCGAGTCGTCAGCATCAAGGTCGATCGGGAGGAGCATCCCCAGGTCGATGCCGCCTACCTCGCGGCCGCGGGCGCGTTCAGCGAGCAGCTCGGCTGGCCGCTCACCGTCTTCGCGACGCCCGAGGGCCGCACGTTCTATGCGGCGACCTATCTGCCTCCCGAGCCCGTGCAGGGCATCCCCTCGTTCCGTCAGGTGGCAGAAGCGGTCCTCGAGGCGTGGACGGAGCGTCGCGACGAGGTGCTGCAGAGCGCGGAAGGGCTGCAGGATGCTCTGCGCGAGGCCACCCGCCGCGACGCAGGAAGCCTGCCGACGGTGGAGCAGCTCGGCGACGCCGTGACCGAACTCATCGGGTACGAGGACCGAGAGTTCGGCGGGTTCGGGGGAGCACCCAAGTTCCCGGTCGCTCCCGTCCTGCTCTTCCTGCAGGCGCAGGGCTCCACCGGCGACCGCGACGCGGCAGGGCTGGCACAGCGCACCCTCGAGCGACTCGAGGTGAGCCCCCTGCGGGATCCCGTGGAGGGCGGGTTCTTCCGCTACGCGACCCGGCGCGACTGGAGCGAGCCGCACTACGAGCGCATGCTCTACGACAACGCTCTGCTGCTCGAGGCGTATGCTCGCGCGGGGCTGGAGGAGCCCGCAGCCGGCATCATCGACTTCTTCGGTTCGGTGCTGCGCGTGCCCGGCGGGCTCGCCTCGGGCCAGGACAGCGAGAGCGTGCTCGGCGGGGAGCGCAGCGAGGGCGGCTACTACGCTCTGACGGCGGCCCAGCGCGCGGGGGTCGACCCTCCTGCGCTCGACGACAAGGTGCTCACGGCCTGGACCGGGCTCGCGATCGGCGGCCTCTCCGTCGCCGGGCGACGTCTCGCGGATGCCCGTTCGGCCGCGCGGGCCCGTGCCCTCGCCGTCGAGCTCGCCGGCGGGCTGCTCGCCGCCCACCGGCTGCCCGATGACGAGCACGGGCGTGCCCGGTTGGCACGTGCGAGCCGCGACGGTCGACTCTCGGACGCCGCGGCAACGCTCGAGGACTACGGCGACCTCGCGGTCGGCCTGCTCGAGCTCGCGATCACGACGGGGGAAGCCCGCTGGGCATCCGTCGCGCGGGACCTCGTCGACGCGTGTGTCGTCACTCCGCAGGACGGGCAGGGGTCGCTCGTGCGCCCGCCCGGAGGCGACGACGCGACGCTCGTCGCCCACGGCCTCGCCTCGGTCGACGACCCTCAGGAGGGCGCAGCGCCGAGCGGCACGGCGGCGCTCGCGCGCGCGGCTCTCGTGATGCACCAGCTCACCGCCGAGCCGCGCTACCGCTCGCTCGCCGAGAGTCTCGTGGCACCCCTCGCGACGCTCGCGGTGTCCCGTCCGATCGGTTTCGGCGCGACACTGGGCGTCGCCGCCGCGCTCGCCCAGCCCTCCCGTCAACTCGTCGTCGTGAGCAGTCCCGGGGACGACGCCCATGAGCTCGTCGCGCACGCGAGGGGCCTCGACACGTCGGGCACGCTCGCGCTCGCTGTCAGGGCCACGCAGGCGACCGAGTGGGCGAGCGCGGGATTCGCCCTCCTCGACGACCGCACGACGCTCGGCGCTCGGACGACCGCGTACCTGTGCACCGACTTCGTGTGCCGCGTGCCGGTGACGTCGCTCGCCGAGCTGACGGCTCAGGAGTGAGTGCGCCCTTCAACCGCCGAGCAGCTCGCGCAGCGCCGTGCCCGAGGGCGCTCGCGGGGCGAAGTCGGGGCCGTCGACGAGCGCGAAGCGGGCATCCGGCGACGTCTCGTCGGTGATGTCCCACCAGGCCCACGCGAGCGCGCCGACCGCGTGGTCCTCCGCCCACGCGTATGCGTCGCGCAGGAACGCGTCGCCGCCGTCGCTCTGCCCGAACTCGGCGACGAGCACGGGCACGCGGTCGGCGAGCGGTTCGAGCTCGCGCGCCCAGCAGGCGCGGTCGGCGCAGCGCTGATCGGGGTAGAGGTGCACGCTCGCGATGAGCTGGTCGTCGTCGGGCGCCGCCGCGGCCCAGCCGCGCAGGTCGTTCGCGTAGTCGACTCCGCTCAGCACGAGCGGCTGAGTCGCACCGGCGGAGCGCACGGCGTCGACGAGAGCGATCATGCCGACCGCGGTGTAGGTCTCGCCGCTGCGGGTCTGAGCGCGGTCGTTCTCGACGGGCACGGCGCACCCGCCGTGGGCCCAGCACCTCCAGTCGAGCTCGAACGCCCACGCGCCCGCCGTGGCGTCGAAGCGGGAGTGCGGCTCGTTGAAGACATCGAAGATCACACCGCGGTGCTTGCGGTACTCGCTCGCGACCGAGCCCCAGAATTCGACCGAGCGCGCATCGGGCATCGGCCGCAGGCCGTCGGCGGGCATGCCGTCTGGGGCGCTCCAGTGCAGGTCGAGCACGACCACGAGGCCCGCCTGCGTGAGGCGCCCCACCCACTCGCGCACGCTCGCCCGGTACTCGACGCCCGAGGCGTAGGCGATCGCTGGACGGTCGTCGAACCAGCAGTCCTGATTGAGCGGGATGCGCACCGCGGTCATGCCCCACTCGGTCATGGCGGCGACGGCCGCATCGACGTCTCCGCCGTCGTTGTGGCCTCGACCCTGGATGCACGCGTACTCGAAGCCCGGCCAGTTCGCACCCAGGAGCGCGAGGGTGTCACCGGTGCGGCGGTCGATGAGCTCGGCGTCGCGCACCGCGACCACGGGTGCCGCGGGTGTCGCGCTCGCGAGGGCGTGGCCGGCCTGCCGCTCAGGCTTGTCGAACCAGCCGGCCGCGAGTGCAAGAGTGCCGACCGCCGCGACGCCGAGAACGAGCACGCCGACGGTCGAGAGCGCGATCGTGCGGCGCAGTCGTGTTCGGCGGGAGCGCTCGGTCATGCGACCAGTCTGACCCCTGGGCGGCTGGGTGAGTGGGAAGGAGGGGTCAGCGCACCTGGCGGCGCGAGCTGATCACCCCGGTGTCGAAGCCCATGAGGTGCAGCCCGCCGTGGAAGCGCGCATGCTCGACCTTGATGCAGCGGTCCATGACGACGGTGAGGCCCTGCGACTCTCCGTAGACGGCGGCCTCTTCGTTCCAGATGCCGAGTTGCACCCAGACGGTGGAGGCGCCGACGGCGAGCACATCGTCGATGACTGCGGGAATGTCGCTGGCCTTGCGGAAGACGTCGACGATGTCGGGCACCTCGGGCAGCGAGGCCAGGTCAGGGTAGGCGGGCTGGCCCAAGATCTCGCTCGCGTTGGGGTTGACGAAGTACACGCGGTAGTCGCTCGACTGATGCAGGTAGGTGCCCACGAAGTACGAGGAGCGCGCGGGGTTGGGCGAGGCGCCGACGATCGCGATGCTCTTCGCTTTCCGCAGGATGCCCAGCCGCTCCTTCGCGCCCGGCCCCACCCAGGTGCGCTGAGACTTGAGCAGCTTCGCGAGCGGCGAGCTCGCGGGAATCGCGCAGGTGAGCCCGTTGGCGAGCGTGACCGTCTCGGTGCCGGACGCTTCATAGGCAGCGGTGTCAGACATCCTCATGCTCCTTTCGCCGCGTCGAGCGCCTGGTCGAGGTCGTCGATGATGTCGGCGACATCCTCGATACCCACACTCAACCGCACGAGGCCCGGCCCGATTCCCGCCTCGACGAGCTGCTGCTCGGTGAGCTGCGCGTGCGTCGTGGAGCCGGGGTGGATGATGAGCGTCTTCGCGTCGCCGATGTTGGCGAGGTGGCTCGCGAGTTGCACGTTCTCGATGACCTTCTGGCCGGCCGCGCGGCCCCCTGCGACGTCGAAGCTGAAGACGGCGCCAGGCCCGATCGGCAGGTACTGCTCGGCGCGCTCGTGATGGCGGTGCGAGGGTAGACCTGCCCAGTGCACGGCCTCGACACGGTCGTCGGCGTCGAGCCACTCGGCGACGGCGCGCGCGTTGTCGACGTGCGCCTGCATGCGGTACGGCAGCGTCTCGACGCCCTGCGCGAGCAGGAAGGCCGAGTGCGGCGCGAGGGCCGGCCCGATGTCGCGCAGCTGCTCGGCTCGGAGTCGGGTGAGGAACGCGTACTCGCCGAAGTTGCCGTGCCAGGTGAGGCCGCCGTAGTGCGGCACGGTCTCCTCGAAGAGGGGGAAGGTGTGGTTCGACCAGTCGAAGCGACCCGACTCGACGACGACGCCGCCGAGGGTCGTCCCGTGGCCGCCGAGAAACTTGGTGGCCGAGTGCACGACGATGTCGGCGCCCCAGTCGATGGGCCGGCACAGGTAGGGCGTGGCGATGGTCGAGTCGATCACGAGGGGGATGTCGGCCGCGTGGGCGACGTCGGCGAGTCCGGCGATGTCGGCGATGTCGCCGCTCGGGTTGGCGACGGTCTCGGCGAAGAGGAGCTTGGTGCGGCCGGGGATGATGGCGGCCGCATAGTCGGTCGGGTCGTCGCTCGCGACGAAGGTCGTGTCGATTCCGAAGCGGCGCAGGGTGACGTCGAGCTGTGTGATCGAGCCACCGTAGAGGGTCGACGACGCGACGATGTGGTCGCCCGCGCCGGCGAGGGAGGCGAACGTGACGAATTGCGCGCTCAGCCCGCTCGCGGTCGCGACGGCGCCGAGGCCGCCCTCGAGGCTCGCGATGCGCTCTTCGAAGCTCGCGACGGTCGGGTTCGCGAGACGGGAGTAGATGTTGCCGTACTTCTGCAGGGCGAAGCGCGCGGCGGCGTCCTCGGTCGAGTCGAAGACGAACGCGCTCGACTGGTAGATCGGCATGGCGCGGGCGCCGGTTGCCGAGTCGGGCACGTTGCCCGCGTGGATCGCGCGGGTCCTGAATCCGTATTCGCGGTCGGCCATCCCTCCAGGCTAGGCGAGCGGATGCTCAGGGCCGAGCCGCCGCGTTACGCAACGTAACCTTCGCCACGCCTCACGGTGCGGGCGCTGCTCACCCCATCGTGCGCGATGAGGTCGAGCCGCCCCCATCGACGGTCATGGCACGGTCTTCCGCGTCGCCCTCCCCACGGCTCTCCCGCCGCTCGAGCAGCCGGAAGGTAAACCATACGGCCGCGACCACGAGGCAGAAGCCCACGAAGACGGTGACCCAGAGCAGGAGGGGTGCGCTGTCGTCCAGAACCTCGGACGTCGGAAGTACGAGGAGGGCGAACGCGACCGCGGTCGGCACTGCCAGGGCCGCCCAGAGTCTCTTGTCGGAGTCGAAGAGCACCTTGCCGTCGAGGAAGACAAGGGGAAGCAGCGCGACGAGTAGGCCTGTGAGCCCTTCGTGCACCGCGGCGATGAGGGTTTCTGACAGGAAGAGCGAGAGCACGCTCTGCTCTGAGGGCGAGACGGCATCCGTGAGCCACGAGTAGCCGACCCATGCCAGCACCGACACGACGAGCATGACCACCATGCGTGTGGCCACCGCTCTCTTGTGGTCTTCGCGGCGCGCATTCGAGGCGAGTTCGAGCCCCAAAACGAGGCCGATGAGGAGGCCGGGACTGAAGTCGAGCAGGCGTGAGGCGAGCACGCCGCACACGGCGATCACGATGGCGCCTGGCTGGCTAATGATCGCGCTCGAGACGTGCCATCGACGGCCCAGCAGTGCGGCGGTGATCCTGTTCGGCAGGTGCACGACGAGCAGGAGGCCCAGCGCGAGCGAAGCGACGAGGCGCAGCGAGGTCAGGTCGAATCCGAAATCGGGGTCGGCGAAGCCGAATGCGATGCTGGTGAGCACGATGACGACGGGGGCTGAGGATGCCCAGGGAGGCATGCGGCCGACGGAGGCGCGCAAACGTGCGGCCAAGGGCAGCGCCCACGCGTACATCCAGCGCCAGCGGTGAGCGTTGCGCTCGAGTGCCGAGTTGAGCATTTCGGCGGGAATGGCGACGAGGAGCAGGAAGAGCGCGCCGACGCCTCCGGCGACGGCGAGGATAAAGGGGTCGCGCCACACATCAGCGGCCGTGATCATGCCCATGCTGAGCGCGCTCGGAGTGGCGAGATCGTTGCGATTCGTCGCTCGCAAGGTGGGGTCGTTCGTGCGTTCAGGAGTGGAGCGTTCGGCGAACGATTCGGTCGGCAGTTCGAGCCCGGGGCCTGCCGTCGCCTCGGGTGCTATGACCGGCGGCTCGGCGGGCGTGGAGGGAGCAGGCGGGGAGGGAATACTGGGGCGTTCGCGGTCAGTCGGCGGTGACGGCGTCGACGGTCTAGGGTTCTCAGGTCGAGGCTCGGGTCGAGGCTCGGGATCGGGTTCAGGTTCAGGTTTGGGTTCGGGTTCGGGCTCTGGCTCTGGCTCTGGGGGCGGTGTCACGCTTGCGTTCTTCACCGCGGGAGGAACGACCACGAAGTGCCCGGCGCTGACCGCGCTACCGGCATCGCTGGTCTCTGTAAAGCGCAGGTGATGATCGCCGAGCGGTCGCTCACCTGAAGCCCCGAGGGAGCAACTCCAGGAGGTAGAGCCCACCTGTGCGCCACCGCACGACGCCGTCACGTTCTGCCAGCCGCCCCCTCGGGGCGTGCGCAGTTCGACAGTGAGCACGCTGTCTGAGCTCTTGGTGCCGCTCACACTGACGCTCGCCGACTGCAGAACCTGACCCGCACTGATCGAGAAGCTGAAGCCGATCGCGGTTGCTGCCCCGGCGCCGCCGAGCGCGAGTGCGCCGGCAAGACCGAGTGTGAGGGCCACATGCGCGAGTCGAGTGCGCGGGCGGGCGTCAGGGCGCGCCGAGGCGGGTGCAGGGCTCACGTCTCGCAACTTTCGGGTAGAGGAGCGTGAAGTACTGGGGTGCCGACAGCATACTCGCGCCGTAACGCGTAGCGACACTCCCTCTTTCCTCAGGCTCACCCGGTTCCCATCGGTCGGCACGGCATGAGTTTTGTGCTCCGACGCCGCCTCGTCCATGGCCCTGACACCGCGTCCGTCCCCCGAACGGTGGGCGCGGAATCCGCCGCAGGGTGGAGGCGCCTGAGCAATGGTCGCTCGTAACCTCAAGGCATGAGCGAGTCGACAGCGCCCCCGACCCCTGCCCCCGCGACGCGCCCGACCTCTCGTCGCGACCGTGCCCTCGCCCCCGACGTCGCGCGCGGCCTCGTGCTGCTCGGCATCGCCGTGGCGAACGTTCCGTTCCTGCTGTGGGGTCGCGAGGTCGGCCTCATGTTCAAGCCGGTGACGGATGCTCCCGCCGACCCCTGGGTCAACGCCGCGGTCGCACTGCTCGCCGACAACCGCAGCTACCCGCTCTTCGCGCTGCTCTTCGGCTACGGCCTCACGCAGATCCTCTCGCGCGAGCACGCGCGCGGCACCGAGTGGCGGGGAGTGCGGCGCCTCCTGGTCAGCCGCAACCTGTGGCTCATCGCCTTCGGCGCCGCGCACGGAGTGCTGCTCTTCTTCGGCGACATCCTCGGCGCATACGGTCTGCTCGGCCTCGCCCTCGTGCTGCTCATCCGGGTGTCGGGCAAGGTGCTCGCGATCGTGGGGTGGATCTCGTTCGGCGTGCTCGCGATCACGGGCTTCGCCGAGGGTCTCACCGGCGTGCTGAACAAGTTCGGCGGCGCCGAGGCGGGCCTCACAGTCTTCACCTCTCCCGGTGCGGATTCCTACCTCCTCGCGACGCTGCAGCGCGCTCTCGAGTGGTCCCTGGGCCTTCTCGCGATCCCGTTCGGCGGTTTCGGCCTACTGGCGCCGATGATCCTGGGTATGTGGGCGGCGCGGCGGCGCATGCTCGAGGAGCCGGCGCGTCACCGGCGCGCGCTCGGTCTCATGGCCGGCATCGGAGTGCCGGTGTCGCTGCTGGGCGCTCTGCCGATGTCGCTCGCGCTGCTGGGTGTCTGGGAACCGGGCATCTTGGGGGAGCCCTTCGTGAGCATGCTGCACGTGGTGACGGGCGCGATCGGCGGTGCCGGATACGTCGCCCTCATCGCCCTCATCGTCGGGGGCGCCGGCACGGGCGGCCCGATCTCGCGCCTCTTCGCGGCGCTCGGACAGCGCTCGCTCAGCGGCTACCTGACCCAGTCGGTGGTGTTCCTCATCCTGTTCGCGCCGTACACGCTCGGCCTCGGCGGCGTCGTCTCGGTGGCCGAGGCGACACAGATCGCCGTGCTCACGTGGCTCGGCACGCTCATCATCGCGGGGGTTCTAGGCGCGGTCGACAAGCCCGGGCCGACCGAGTGGCTCTACCGCCGCGTCGTCTACCGACGTCGGCCCGCGCTCCCCGCTCCCGCTACTGCGCCTGCGGCACCCGGGGCGCCCGAGGCGCCTGGCTCGAGGCCCTGACCGGCGTCACCCGCCAGTGGCGAACAGCTGCTCCATCCCCTTCCAGAACTTCGGAAAAAAGTGAGCGGGTGTCAGTCCACTCCGAAGTGGTGGAAGAGCACGAGCTCCGCAACCGTGCCTCGAGCGGCGCCCGCACCTCGAGTCGAACCCGCGCCCGGGCCTCGGCGCTCCACAGCGCTGCACGACTGTGCCCGTCGGTGGCATCCGTGCCCGCGCGAGCGCACCCACACGCCACTGAGGAGCACAGTCGGGGCGATTCGTGCGGTGTGGGTCTCGGCGAAGCCGGGCGCGACGCGGCGACCGCGCTAGATCCAGCTGGGCAGCCAGTAGTGCATGCGCAGGAACTCGATCGGAATCGGCGTGCCCGTCCACAGGGGCAGGAAGAACATGCTCAGGAGCACGAGCACGGTCACGATGGTCACGACGAGTGCCGTCCCGAGGCGGCGGCGCTCCGGAGTATCGGAGGGCCGGCCGCGCACAGCGCCGAGCACGCTCACGAGCGCGAGCACGAGGAACGGCGTGATCACGATCGTGTAGAAGAAGAATGTCGTGCGCTCGGGGTAGAGCATCCACGGCAGGTAGCCGGCAGCGACGCCCGTGAGAACGACCGCGATCGCCCAGGGCGAGCCGACGAACGGCAGAGGTGCGTCGGCAGCACCGGTCGGGGTCGCACCGGGGTGCGGTGCCTCGGGCTCCACGGCCGCTCTCCACTGCGCGGGCCGACGGCGCCACGCCGCGATACCGCACCCCACGAGGATCACGACCACCGCGGCGACCGACCCCCACCACAGCAGCGGGTTCGGAATGCCCGTGAGCGCCTCGGCCGTGCCGTCGCCCCGGTCGAGGTAGTGCATGTACGTGGGGCGCAGCAGCAGCGGCCAACCGGCCGCCGGCGCCTCGTAGGGGTGCGGCGACGACTCCCCGACGTGGTAGCCGTAGACACTCTGCTGGTACGCCCACCAGTTCTGCAGAGCATCCGGAGCAGCGCCCAGGATGCCCGGCCATCGCTCGGCCGCGTCGATCGTGCGCGACCGCCCGTAGCCGCCGCTCGTCGCGAACCAGCCCCACCACGTGACGAGATGCGCGGCCGCGGCGGCGGGGATCGTGAGCAGCACGCTCAGCGGTGCCTGACGCAGCAGCGTGCCGCTCGCCCACAGCGCGACACCTGCGCGGCGCCGGTCGAGAGCATCCGCGACGACGGTGAGCACGGCGAACGCCGCGAAGAGGTAGAGCGCGCTCCACTTCACCGACACCGCGAGGCCGAAGAGCACTCCCGCCGCGAGCAGCCACGGGCGTGCGAGCATCGCCGGGCCCCAGTCGGTCGACCGGCCCCCGGCACGACGCGCGGCCAACCACCGGGCTAGCTTTGCGCGCGACGACCGCCGATCGAGCACGACCGCGATGACGGCGAGCACGACGACGAGCGCGAGCACGCCGTCGAGCAGGGCGACCCGGCTCATGACGATCGCGTTGCCGTCGATCGCGAGCAGCCCGCCGGCGAGGGTCGTGAGCGCGACCTGGCGCCACAGCAGGTGGGCGAGCAGCATGAGGGCGGCGACGAGGAGCACGCCCGAGACCGCGACGCCGAGCCGCCAGCCGTAGGGGGATGCGGGGCCGAGGGCGAGCATCCCGAGCGCGATGACCCACTTGCCGAGCGGCGGATGCGCGACGAACGCCGCGTTCTCGCCCACCGTCGGCGGGGTGCCTGCGGCGAAGAGCTCGTTGGCGCCCTCCGGCCAGCGGCCCTCGTAGCCGAGCTCGAGCAGCGACGCTGCGTCTTTCACGTAGTACGTCTCGTCGAAGACGAGCACGCCGGGCTGGTCGAGCGCGATGAGCCGGGTGGCGGCGGCGGCGCCGAGCACCGCGGCGGGCATCCCGAATCGCAGGAGGCGCTCTCGGGTGACCACGCGCCCATGCTACGGGCGGGGTGGGAGGATGGCCGGATGATCGTGCTCGCGGCGACGCCCATCGGCAACCTCGGCGACGCGAGCCGACGCCTCGTCGAGGCGCTCGAGTCGGCCGAGCTCGTCGTCGCGGAGGACACCCGCACGGCCGCGCACCTGCTGCGCGCGCTCGGCATCGACAACCGGCCGCGGCTGGAGGCCCTGCACGAGCACAACGAGCGGGAGCGGTCGGCCAACCTGGTGGAGCGGGCGCGCGAGAGCGACATCCTCGTGCTGACCGACGCGGGGATGCCCGGCATCAGCGACCCCGGCTACATCCTCGTCGAGGCGGCCATCGCGGCCGACGTGCGCGTCACGGCGCTGCCCGGCCCGAGCGCGATGCTCACGGCCCTCGTGCTGAGCGGCCTGCCGACCGACCGCTTCGCCTTCGAGGGGTTCCTGCCGCGCAAGGGCCGCGCCGGCGCGCTGCGCGCCCTCGCCGCGGAGCCGCGCACCCTCGTGTTCTTCGAGGCCCCCCACCGCATCGCCGCGGCGCTCGCCGACGCTCGGGACGCCTTCGGCGCCGAGCGCCGCGGCGCCGTCTGCCGCGAGCTCACGAAGCGCTACGAGGAGGTCGCCCGCGGGTCGCTGGCCGAGCTCGCCGAGCGGTTCGCCGAGGGCGCCCGCGGCGAGATCGTGCTCGTCGTCGAGGGAGCGCGCGAGAGCGATGCCGATCTGCCCACCGCGGTCGAGGAGGTGCTCGCGCGCGCCGTCGCGGGGGAGCGGCTCAAGGACGCCGCCGCCGCGGTCTCCGACGCCACGGGGCTCGGCAAGCGCGAGCTCTACGAGGCGGCGCTCGCCGCTCGCCGCACCTGACGCGGTCCCTCCCGCCGCTCGGCCGTCGCCCAGGCGCTGTCCAGCCCCGCCGTCACAGTCAGGAGCCCGCCCATAGACTGGGGGCATCATGGCCGCCGCTGACACCTTCTCCATCTCGACGCCGATCTTCTACGTCAATGACGCGCCCCACATCGGGCACGCGTACACGGAAGTCGCCGCCGACGTGCTCGCGCGGTGGAACCGGCAGAGCGGCCGCGACACCTGGTCGCTCACGGGCACCGACGAGCACGGCCAGAAGATCCTGCGCACGGCCGTCGCGAACGGGGTGAGCCCCAAGGAGTGGGCGGACAAGCTCGTCGACGAGGCCTGGGTGCCGCTGCTCAAGACGATCGACATCCAGAACGACGACTTCATCCGCACGACGGAGGAGCGCCACGAGAGCGTCGTGCAGGCATTCCTGCAGAAGCTCTACGACACCGGGTTCATCTACGACGGCGAGTACGAGGGCTTCTACTGCGTCGGCTGCGAGGAGTTCAAGCAGCAGGGCGACCTCGTCGAGGGCGCCGGCGAGTTCGACGGGCAGCTCGTGTGCCCCATCCACGGCCGCCCCGTCGAGGTGCTCAAGGAGAAGAACTACTTCTTCCGCATGAGCGACTTCCAGCAGCGTCTGCTCGACCTGTACGAGTCGCAGCCCGACTTCCTGCAGCCCGACAGCGTGCGCAACGAGATCGTGTCGTTCGTCCGCCGCGGCCTCGACGACCTGTCGATCTCGCGCCAGAGCTTCGACTGGGGCGTGCGCGTGCCGTGGGACGACACTCACGTCGTCTACGTGTGGTTCGACGCGCTGCTGAACTACATCTCGGCGCTCGGCTGGGAGCCGACCGCCGATGCGCCCGCCTTCGAGCGGTTCTGGCCGAGCAACCACATCGTGGGCAAGGACATCGCCCGGTTCCACTCGGTCATCTGGCCGGCCATGCTCATGGCCGCCGACCTGCCCGTGCCGCGTCGCGTCTTCGCGCACGGCTGGCTGCTCGTGGGCGGCGAGAAGATGTCGAAGTCGAAGCTCACGGGCATCGCGCCGAGCCAGATCACCGAGGTCTTCGGGTCGGACGCCTTCCGCTACTACTTCCTGCGCGCCATCAACTTCGGTCAGGACGGCTCGTTCAGCTGGGAGGACCTGAGCGCCCGCTACCAGGCCGAGCTCGCGAACGGCTTCGGCAACCTCGCCTCGCGCGTCGTCTCGATGGTGGGCCGCTACTGCGATGGCATCCTGCCCGCCGCGACCGAGGTGACGGAGGCGGAGGAGCGCATCCACGGGGTTCTCGCGAGCGCCGTGACCCGCGCCGAGGGTGCCATGGAGCGCTTCGCGATCCACGAGGCGCTCGCGGCGATCTGGACGGTCGTCGACGAGCTCAACGGCTACCTCACCGAGCAGGAGCCGTGGAAGGTCGCGAAGGACGAGGAGCGCACGGCGCGCCTCCACACGATCCTCTACACGGCGGCGGAGGGCCTGCGCGCGCTCGCCGTGCTGCTGTCGCCCGTGACGCCGCAGGCCACGCAGAAGCTGTGGCGGGCACTGGGCGCCGAGAGCGCCCTCGGCTCGCTCACCGACCAGCGCATCCCCGACGTCGGAGTGTGGGGCCAGCTGCCCGCCGGCGCGGTGGTGTCGCCCATGGAGGGACTGTTCCCCCGCATCGAGCAGGAGGCGGCCGTCTAGCGACGCCGCACCGGCGACGGGGAGAGAAGGAGCAAGGCATGACCGATCCAGTCGACTCGCACGTGCGCACGCGCGCCGCGATGGAGGATTCCAGCCGCGACCTGAGCTACCCGCCGAGCCCCGAGGCGCTCGTCGTGCCCGTCTACGACAACCACACGCACCTGGAGATCGCCGACGGCGAGAACCCGTTGCACTACCGCGAGCACCTCGATCGAGCATCCGCCGTCGGCGTGCGCGGCGTCGTGCAGGTGGGCACCGACGTCGTCACGAGCCGCTGGTCTGCCGCGGTCGCCGCGCGCGAGCCGCGCGTTCTCGCTGCCGTCGCGCTGCACCCCAACGAGGCACCTGCTCTCGTCGACGCGGGCGAGCTGGATGCCGCACTCGCGCAGATCGACCAGCTGGCCGCGCAGCCCCGCGTCGTCGCGATCGGTGAGACGGGTCTCGACTACTTCCGCACCGACTCCGAGAGTGGACGCGCCGCCCAGATCCGCTCCTTCGAAGCGCACATCGAGCTCGCCAAGAAGCACGACCTGGCGCTGCAGATCCACGACCGCGACGCGCACGACGATGTCGTGCGGACGCTTCTGCGCGTCGGTGCCCCCGAGCGCGTGGTGTTCCACTGCTTCAGCGGCGACATCGAGTTGGCAAGCATCCTCGCCGAGCGCGGGTGGTACGCGTCGTTCGCCGGCACGGTGACGTTCAAGAACGCCCGCAACCTGCGCGACTCGCTCGAGATTCTGCCTCGAGCGCTGCTGCTCGTGGAGACGGACGCGCCGTTCCTCACGCCGCACCCGCACCGCGGCCGGCCGAACGGTCCGTACCTGCTGCCGTGGACGGTGCGCGCGATCGCCGACCACCTCGGCACCGACCCTTCGATGCTCGCGGCTCAGCTGAGCTCGAACACCGAGCTCGTCTACGGCCACTGGGACGCCGAGCCGGTGACCTCTCCCGGCGATCCGTGGGCGGACCGCATCGACGAGATCCCCGGCCACCCGGCCGATCTGACGGACGGGCCCGATCACTCGGGTTCCAGCACGTCGGGCTCCGACTCCTCGGGCTCGTGACCTCGAGCTCATGACGACCCACCCGTGAGCGCACTGCTCGGCCCTGCGGAGGTGCGCGACCTCGCCGACCAGCTCGGCGTGCAGCCCACCAAGCGGCTCGGCCAGAACTTCGTGCACGACGCCAATACCGTGCGGCGCATCGTCGCCGCCGCCGGGCTGCCCGCGGGCGCGACGGTGCTCGAGGTGGGCCCCGGGCTCGGCTCGCTGACCCTCGGGCTGCTCGAGGCCGGGCATCCGGTCATCGCCGTCGAGATCGACGCGCGCCTCGCCGCCCAGCTGCCGCGCACGGTGGAGCAGATGCAGCCGGATGCTCCGCTCACGGTCGTCACCGCCGACGCCATGCGAGTCGACTCGGCGGCCTTGCGCGTGACCGAGCTGGCCGGCTCGTCGGCGCCGCCGACGGCTCTGGTCGCGAACCTGCCGTACAACATCTCGGTACCCGTGCTGCTGCATCTGCTCGCTACCGTGCCGACCCTCGACCGCACTCTCGTCATGGTGCAGGCCGAGGTCGGCCACCGCATCGCGGCGCCCCCCGGGTCGAAGGTGTACGGCAGCCCGAGCGTCAAGGCGCGCTGGTACGGGCCGTGGCGCGTCGAGGGCACCATCAGCCGGCAGGTGTTCTGGCCGGTGCCGAACGTCGACAGCGTGCTCGTCGGCATGACGCGCACGCCGCCGCCCGGATCGGAGGCCGACCGCATTCGTCTGGGGAAGATCGTGGACGCCGCGTTCGGGCAGCGCCGCAAGATGCTGCGGCAGGCGCTCGCCGAGCTCTACGGTTCGTCGGCCGCAGCGACCTCTGCACTGGAGGCGGCGGGGCTGGACCCGACGGCGCGCGGTGAGCAGCTCGGCTTCGACGACTACCTGCGGCTCGCGCAGGCGTCGCCGTCGTGACGACCGCGCGGCCGGAGGGGGTCGGCCCCGTCCTGGGTTGGCCGGGCGAGTACCCCGTGCCGGTCATCCTCGCCGGTGTCGGCGCCGGCTTCCTCGCCGGCGTGCTCGTGCCCGGCCTCGCGGAGGTTCCGGATGCCGTGGTCGCCACCGTCGTCGCCGTCGCGATCGCGATCACGCTGCTGCCGGTGCCGCTCGCCTCGCTCGGCCGCGCTGTCGTGGACCGTCGCTTCCTGCTCGCCGTGATCGGGCTCAACGTCGTCGTCTCGCCTGTGCTCGCGCTCATCCTCAGCCGCATCGTGTTCCGCGACCCCGACCTGCAACTGGGGCTGCTGCTCGTGCTGCTCGCACCCGGCGTGGGCATCGTCGCCATCTTCGTGCGTCGCGCGGGCGGGGCGGTCGAGTCGCTGCTGGCCACGGCGCCGCTCATGCTCGTCATCCAGGCGGTGAGCCTCCCGGCTCTCATGGTGCTCTTCACGGCGGGCGACGGCTTCTTGAGCCTCGACCTCTCCCGTCTCCCTCTCGCTGTGCTGCTGGGCATCGTCGCTCCTGCGGCGGTCGTCACGCTGCTGCAGCTTCTCGCGGCTCGCGCGCCGCGACTGCAGCGCGCGAGCCGGCAGGGGGCGGCGCTCGCAGTGCCGGCAACCGCCATCGCGGCGGGGCTCGTCGTAGCGGTCTGGCTGCCGCGCACGGCGGAGCGCAGCGAGCTGCTGGTCGCCGTCGCGCCGCTGTTCGGCGTCTACCTCATCCTCATGACGCCGGTCGGCATCCTCGTCGGCACGGCCGCGGGCCTCACCCTCTCGCAGGTGCGCGCTCTGACATTCAGCGGTGCCGCGCGCAACGGGCTCCTCGTGCTGCCCATCGCGATGGCGTTCGAGGAGGGCTTCGAGCTCATACCCGTCGTCGTCGCGCTCGGCATCGGCATCGAGGTCGTGGGCCTCTTCGTGTACCGACTCCTGGTGCCGAGCGTGACGCAGCAGTCGCGCGGCCCGCTCGCGCAGGACTAGGAGCCGCCAGCGAAATTCTTGCAGTTGTGCATATACTGCATGAATGCAAGAAATGAGCAGGCGTGAGCAGAATCGTCGCGAGACGTGGGATGCCCTGCATCGCGCCGCCGCCGACCTCGCGCTCGACGGCGGTCCCGCGGCCGTGACGGTGGACGCCGTCGCCGCACGCGCCGGCGTCTCCACCCGCACGTTCTTCAACTACTTCGCCACGAAGGAAGACGCCATCATCGGGTTCCGCACGCCGAGCCTGAGCGCCGAAGCGGTCGACGCCTTCCGCATCGGTCCCGCGGATCTGCTCGAGCGCACGGTGAGACTCATCTTCGCGGCGTTCTCCTCCGTGACTCTGCCCGAGCACGTCGGCGGTCGCCGATTGGCCCTCGTGCAGCGCCACCCGGAGTTGCGGGCGACCTTCGACGCGCACGTCGCCGCTGTCGAGGCGCTCGTGGCACCTCTCCTTGCGGAGGAGATCCGCGAAGGACTCTCGACCTTCCGCGACCTCGGGATCGCCCGGTGACGGCCCCCGCGGGCGTGCCAGCAGCCCCGGTCGACGAGCGCGTCGACCGCCGCACCCTCACACTCCTCTTCCTCACCCTCATGGTCGTCATGCTGCTCGCGAGCCTCAGTCAGATGGTGCTCTCGAGCGCGCTCCCCACCCTGGTGGGCGAGCTCAATGGCGTGGAGCACCTCTCCTGGGTGATCACGGCGTACCTCCTCGCTGCCACGGTGACGATGCCCATCTACGGCAAGGTGAGTGACCTCCTCGGGCGCAAACCCCTCCTGCTCGCGGCTGTCATCCTCTTCATCATGGGCTCCGTGCTCGGCGGGCTGGCTCACGACATGACGATGCTCATCATCGCTCGGGCCGTCCAGGGTCTCGGCGGTGGAGGGCTCATGGTGCTCTCGCAGGCCGCGATCGCCGACGTCGTCCCGGCGCGCGAGCGCGGGCGCTACATGGGAATCCTCGGCGGAGTGTTCGCCTTCTCCTCGGTCGCCGGCCCCCTTCTCGGCGGCTGGTTCACCGAGGGGCCGGGATGGCGCTGGACCTTCTGGATGAACGTGCCGCTCGGCGTCGTCGCGGTCGTCGCGATCGCGATCCTGCTGCCCGTGCCGCCGCCTGCGCGGGGAGCTCGCGCCCGCATCGACTACCCCGGCATGGTTCTGCTCACGCTCGCGACGACGGGCATCGTGCTCATCGCCACGTGGGGCGGTACGCAGTTCGCCTGGGGCTCGGCGACGATGGTCGCGCTCATAGCGGGCAGCGTCCTCGCCGCAGGGCTGTTCGTCGTCGTCGAGCGGCGCTCGCCCGAGCCGGTCATCCCGCTGCGTCTGTTCCGGTCCCGCAACTTCGTGCTCGCGACGACAGCGGGCATGCTCGTGAGCGTCGCCATGTTCGGAGCCATGAGCTACATGCCCACGTACTTCCAGATGGCGGCGGGTGCGAGCGCGACCGAGGCCGGGCTGCTGATGATCCCCATGATGGCGACCTTCCTCACGACCTCGATCGTGGTCGGAATCGCCATCTCGCGCACGGGGCGCTACAAGGTGCTGCCGATCATCGGCTCGGTGGTGCTCGCGATCGGTCTCGGCCTGCTCTCCACCGTCGGGCTCGAGACCCCGATCGCGCTCGTGTGCACCTGGATGGCGCTCATCGGGGTCGGGCTCGGCACGAGCATGCAGGTCATGACCCTCATCGTGCAGAACACCTTCGCCCATCGCGAGGTGGGCACGGCCACGGCCGCGCAGAACTACTTCAGGCAGGTCGGGGGCACGCTCGGCACCGCGGTGGTGGGTGCCGTGTTCGCGGCGCGACTCACGGGGCTACTCGCAGACCGAGTGCCCGCAGAGGCAGCCGCAGCACCGGGCGTGAGCTCCCTCACGCCCGAGCTCGTGGCGGGACTGCCGGAGGCGCTGCGCCTGCCGATCGTCGCCTCCTACAACGATGCGCTCATGCCCATCTTCCTGGCCGTCGTGCCGCTCGCCCTCGCGGCGGCCGCCGTGCTCGTCTTCCTCATCGAAGCTCCTCTTGCGACGACGATCCGTGGAGAGGGCGCCAGCGGGCAGGACCAGGGCGCAAAGGATCGGGAGCCCACGCCGCTCGCATAGGGTGGTGGCATGACGGCTGCGGCGACCCCTCCTGTCGTGCACGCGCGGGCGCCGGGCAAGATCAATGTCTTCATGAAGGTCGGTTCGCTCCTCGACGACGGCTACCACGACGTCGCGACCGCCTATCAGGCGATCTCCCTCTACGAGGAGGTCTTCGCGCGCGACGCCGACGACTTCTCGGTGCGCTTCCGCGGCCCCATCGACACGGCCGGGCTGCCGACCGACGGCAGCAATCTCGCAATCCGCGCGGCGCGCCTGCTCGCCCGCACGACGGACTACCGCGGTGGCGTGGCTCTCGACATCGAGAAGCACGTGCCGATCGCCGGCGGCATGGGGGGCGGCTCTGCCGACGCGGCGGCGACCCTCGTCGCGTGCGACCACCTGTGGGGCACCCGGCTCGGTCGGGATGAGCTGCAGTCTCTCGCCGCCGAGCTCGGCGCCGACGTTCCCTTCGCCCTCATGGGCGGCACGGCCGTCGGCACGGGCCGGGGCGACCGCCTCTCGCCCGCGCTCGCACAGGGCACCTTCCACTGGGTGCTCGCCCTCGCCGACTCCGGGCTGTCGACGCCCGAGGTCTACGCAGAGCTCGACCGGCATCGAGAGCGTCACGCGAGCGACATCGCTCCTGCTCCCGAGCAGCCCGCCGTCGAGGTCGAGGTGCTGCAGGCACTGCGCGCGGGCGACGCGCACCAGCTCGCCGAGTACCTCTACAACGACCTGCAGGCACCGGCCCTGCACCTGCAGCCCGAGCTCGCGCAGACCCTCGAGCAGGGGGAGCTGCAGGGCGCCCTCGCGGGCATCGTCTCGGGCTCCGGCCCGACAGTCGCCTTCCTCGCGGCCGACGCGGATGCCGCGCTCGAGCTGCAGGTTGCGCTCAGTGCGTCCCGGTTGACGGTGCTGCGCGCGACGGGTCCTGTTCACGGGGCACGGGTCGTCGCGGGCTGACGCCGAGCAGGCTCAGCAGCACGATCGCGATCGCACCGCCGACGAGGGCGATGTCGGCGACGTTGCCGACGAAGAAACCGAAGTAGTCGATGAAGTCGACGATCTCCCCGCGCGCGAAGCCAGGCTCGCGGAAGAGCCGATCGCCGAGGTGGCTGATCGCACCGCCGAGGAGCGCTCCGCCGGCGAGAGCCCACGGCACACTGGAGATGCGGGCGACGAAGATGGCGATGCCGACCACGGCGACCGCCGCCACGATTGCCAGAATCCAGGTGTAGTCGCCGCCGATGCCGAAGGCCGCCCCCGGGTTGTAGACGAGCCGCCACTCGATCCAGTCGCCGATGACGGGAACACCGACGCCGCGCTCGAGCGTCGCCTCGGCCCAGTACTTGGTGCCCTGGTCGAACAGGATGATGCTCGCCGCCCACACGAGAGTCCACGGCAGCACGCGGCGGATCGGTCGGGTCTCGATCGGCTCCTCCGCCGGCACAGAGCTCGCGGTAGGCGACGGCCCGTCGGCGGGTGTGGAGCTGGCGGGCTGGGCGTGCGACTCGTCGGCGGGCATCCCCCTATTCTGCCCTGTGGGGGAGGGGCGCGGAGTCAGAGAGCGCGCAGCACGATCGCCGAGCCCTGACCGCCGCCGCCGCACAGGGCAGCTGCGCCGAGCGAGCCCGCGCCGAGCGCCTGGAGTCGGCGGGCGAGGTGCCCCACGAGGCGAGCACCGGAGGCCCCGATCGGGTGGCCGAGCGCGATCGCGCCGCCGTGCGGGTTGATGAGCTCGTCATCGACCCCGAGCACGTCGGCGGATCGCACGGCCACGGAGGCGAAGGCCTCGTTGATCTCGACGCCCGCGAGCTCGTCGACACGCAGACCGGCGCGGTCGAGAGCCGCCTCGATCGCGCGGGCCGGCTGCTCGAGCAGGGAGAGGTCGGGCCCGGCGACGAGCGCGCCGGCCTCGATGCGCGCGAGCGGGGTGAGGCCGAGCTCGGCGGCGTAGGACTCCTCGACGAGCACGAGCGCCGCCGCACCGTCGGAGATCTGCGAGGCGTTGCCCGCGGTGACGGTGCCCTCGCTCGCGAACGCGGGGCGCAGACGCGCGAGCGACTCGGGCGTCGTGTCGGCGCGCAGGCCGTCGTCTGCGGTGATCGCACCGACCTTGGCGGAGGGCGTCACGGGCGTGATCTCGTCGGCGAGCATCCCGACCGAAGTCGCGAGGCGCTCGTGGGAGCGCGCCGCCCAGGCGTCCTGCCGATCGCGAGAAATGCGCGCGGAGGCCGTGTGGCCTTCCGTGAGCGAGCCCATGGAGGTGCGCTCGAAGGCATCGCTCAGACCGTCGTGCTCGAGCGTGTCGACGACCTCCATCGCGCCATAGCGGCGCCCCATGCGGGCATCGCGCAGCACGTGCGGCGCGAGCGTCATGGACTCCTGGCCGACCGCGACGACGATGCGCGCCTCGCCGGCGGCGATCGCGCGGGCGCCGGCGGCGACGGCCTCGCTGCCCGAGAGGCACACGACGTTGAGGGTGGCGGCGGGGGTCGTGAGCGGGATGCCCGCCGCGACGGCTGTCTGCCGCGCAGGGTTCTGGCCCGCGCCGCCCTGGAGCACCTGCCCGGCGATCACGAGGTCCACCTGATCGGGGGAGACTCCTGCGCGACCGAGAGCGGCCGTCGTCGCGTGCGCGCCGAGCTCTGTCGCGGAGAGGGCGGAGAAGACCCCGCAGAACTTCACGAAGGGTGTGCGGGCGTACCCCGCGATGACGGTGCTCATGCGGCCTCCTCCAGCTCGACGGCGAACGGTGCGCCCGTGTCGGACCGTAGCGCATCGAGTTCTTCGCCCGGCGCGAGGCGGCGCAGCACGAGTCCGTTGTCGGTAACGTCGAACACCGCGCGATCGCTCACGATGCGGTGCACGACGCCGACGCCCGTGAGGGGCAGATCGCACTCGGCGACGATCTTCGGGCTGCCGTCCTTCGCGCAGTGCTCGGTGATGACGACGACGCGGGGCACGCCCGCGACGAGGTCCATCGCGCCGCCCATGCCTTTGACGAGCTTGCCGGGAATCATCCAGTTGGCGAGGTCGCCGCGGGCAGAGACCTGCAGGGCGCCGAGGATGGCGATGTCGACGTGCCCGCCGCGAATCATGGCGAACGAGGTCGCCGAGTCGAAGTACGATCCGCCGGGCAGAATCGTCACGGTCTGCTTGCCGGCGTTGATGAGGTCGGCGTCCTCCTCGCCCTCGACGGGGAAGGGGCCCATACCGAGCATCCCGTTCTCGCTCTGCAGCGACACCGAGACCCCGGGGGGCAGGAAGTTGGCGACGAGGGTCGGGATGCCGATGCCGAGGTTCACGTACTGCCCGTCGGCGAGCTCGAGTGCCGCGATCGCGGCCATCTCTTCACGCGTCCAGCTCATGTCAGCGACCTCCGTCTGTCTCTGCGCTCGCCGTTCGCGGGCGCGTCGTGCGCTTCTCGATGGGCTTCTCGCGGTCGCTCGCCGGCACGACGTGCTGCACGAAGACGCCGGGGGTGTGAATCTCGTCGGGGTCGAGGTAGTTCTCCTCGATGATCTCCGCCTCGGCGAAGGTGACGCGGCCGCACATGGCGGCGAGGGGGTTGAAGTTGCGCGCAGTCTTCCGGTAGATGAGATTGCCCTCGCGGTCGGCGCGGTGCCCCCGCACGAGGGCGACGTCGGCGACGATGCCGCGCTCGAGCACGTACTCGACGCCGTCGAGCTCGCGCGTCGGCTTGCCCTCGGCGACGGGCGTGCCGACCCCCGTGCGCGTGTAGAAGCCGCCGATGCCGGCGCCTCCCGCGCGCATGCGCTCGGCGAGCGTCCCCTGAGGTGCGAACTCCACCTCGAGCTCTCCCGAGAGGTACTGCTCGGCGAAGAGTCTGTTCTCGCCCACGTAGGAGGAGATGACGCGGCGCACCTGTCGGTTCTCGATGAGCAGACCGAGTGCGACGCCGTCGACACCCATGTTGTTGCTCACGATCGTGAGGTCTTTCACGCCCAGGTCGCGCAGCGCTTCGATGAGGTCGGTGGGGTTGCCGCTGAGCCCGAATCCTCCGACCGCGATCGTCTGCCCGTCGGTGACGACGGGTTCGAGAGCCTCCGCCGCCGAGCTCCTGACCTTGCTGCTGCCCATCTCGACTCCTCCTCAGCGGGTCACCGGTGACCACATTCTGATGAGTGCTGACGCTATCTAGCCCCCGCTGGACGGTCAACGTCTGCACTCATTGTGGAATCCGAGGCGGAGATGGTCCATTATGTGGACATGAATGCTCCGCTCGAGCCGCGCACCGGTACGCAGGTCGTCGCGCGCGTGGGTGCGGTGCTGCGGGCGGTGAGCGCCCACGCCCCCGCGCCGATCTCGACGAGCGACGTCGCGGCCGCGACCCGCCTCACGCGCCCGACGGCCCACCGCCTGCTGAGCGCGCTCGCCACCGAGGGCTTCCTCGATCGAGATGGTGCCGGTTGGGTCACGGGCCCCGAGCTCTACCTCATGGGCTCGATCGCCGCCGAGCGCTACGACATCGCCGAGCTCGCGCGCGAGCACGTGCGCGAGCTCGCGCGCCTCACGGGGGAGAGCGCGTTCCTCTCCGCGCGCCGCGGTGACGAGACGGTGTGCCTCCTGCGGGAGGAGGGCAGCTTCCCGATCCGCTCGTTCGTGCTGCACGAGGGCATCCGCTTCCCCCTCGGCGTCGCATCGGCGGGCCTCGCGATCCTCGCCTTCCTGCCCCAGGAGGAGCGCGATGAGTACCTCGACCGCGCTCGCCTCGAGGGAGAGTGGGGAGTCTCGCACGCCACCGCGCAGCTCCTCGAGCGTCTGGAGCGCACGCGCGCGACCGGGTACTCGGTGAATCCCGGCCTCCTGGTCGAGGGAAGCTGGGGCATGGGCGCGGCGGTGTTCGACGAGCGCGGCCGCCCCGCGTGGGCCCTCTCGCTCACGGGCATCGAGTCGGGGTTTCGCGACGACCGCCGCCGCGAGCTCGGTCGCGCGCTCCTGCAGCACGCGCACGCGCTCACGCAGCAGCTCTCCCGGGCGCCCGGCCGCTGAGCCTCCGCGGCCGCGCCTCGGCGCGCGCCCGTCTGGCACCCCGCGACCGCCCAGCGGCCTGCCTCTAGGCTGATGCGAATGGCCCACCTGCTGGGAGCCGAGCAGCTCCGCGTCGAATATCCCACCCGCGTCGTCCTCGAGGGGGTCACGGTGGGCATCGGCGACGGCGACCGCATCGGCGTGGTCGGGCGCAACGGCGACGGCAAGTCCACCCTGCTGCGCATCCTCGCCGGCCTCCAGGAGCCCGACGACGGTCGCGTCACGCGCCGCCGCGGCGTGACCCTCGGGATGCTCGACCAGACCGATGACCTGGGAAC
Source organism: Chryseoglobus sp. 28M-23 (assembly GCF_014789785.1). Taxonomy (NCBI): domain Bacteria; kingdom Bacillati; phylum Actinomycetota; class Actinomycetes; order Micrococcales; family Microbacteriaceae; genus Microcella; species Chryseoglobus sp. 28M-23. Next base: position 532,268 of record NZ_CP061846.1, read on the forward strand.
GGGTCGCACGGTCATCGACACCGTCGTGGGCGACCGCGACGAGCACGAGTGGGCGGGAGACGCCAACGTGCGCGACGTGCTCGCGGGGCTCATCGCCGACATCCCCGGCAGCACCCTGGTCGACGACCTGAGCGGTGGCCAGCGCCGCCGCGTCGCCCTCGCCGCCCTTCTCAGTCGGGAATGGGACATCGTCGTGCTCGACGAGCCCACCAACCACCTCGACATCGGCGGCGTCGCGTGGCTCGCCGAGCACCTCAAGCGCCGGTGGCCGCGCGGGCAGGGCGCCCTGCTCGTCGTGACGCACGACCGGTGGTTCCTCGACGAGATCAGCGAGAACACGTGGGAGGTGCACGACCGCATCGTGGAGCCTTTCGAGGGCGGCTATGCGGCCTATGTGCTGCAGCGCATGGAGCGCGACCGTCAAGCGGCGACCATGGAGTCGAAGCGCCAGAACCTCATGAAGAAGGAGCTCGCCTGGCTGCGGCGCGGGGCGCCCGCCCGCACGGCCAAGCCGAAGTTCCGCATCGAGGCCGCGAACGCGCTCATCGCCGACGTGCCGCCGCTGCGCAACACCGTCGAGCTCGCGCAGATGGCCACTTCGCGCCTCGGCAAAGACGTCATCGACCTGCTCGACGTCGGCGTGAGCTACGGCGACACCGAGATCCTGCGCGATGTCGAGTGGCGCATCGCTCCCGGCGAGCGCACGGGCATCCTCGGCATCAACGGCGCCGGCAAGTCCACACTGCTCAAGCTCATCGACGGCTCGCTCGAGCCCACCACCGGCCGCGTCAAGCGGGGAAAGACCGTCGTCGTCGCGACACTCGACCAGCAGCTCGGCGACCTGAGCGCCGTCGCCCACCAGCGTGTGAGCGCCGTCATCGCCGAGAAGCGCACGACCTACGTCACGGGCGGCAAAGAGCTCACGCCGGGCCAGTTGCTCGAGCGCATGGGCTTCACCTCGGCCCAGCTCTCCACCCCCGTGAAAGACCTCTCCGGTGGACAGAAGCGCCGCCTCCAGCTGCTGCTGATCCTGCTCGACGAGCCCAACGTGCTCATCATGGACGAGCCCACCAACGACATGGACACCGACATGCTCGCGGCGATCGAGGACCTGCTCGACTCGTGGCCCGGCACGCTCGTCGTCGTGAGCCACGACCGGTACCTGCTCGAGCGCGTCACCGACAACCAGTACGCGATCCTGAACGGGCGGCTGCGCCACCTGCCGGGTGGGGTCGACGAGTATCTGCGCATCGCGGCGTCCGCCGCGGTGCCCACGGGATCGCAGGATGCGGGGCGCGCGACCGTGGCCTCCGTCACGGAGGCGGGAGGAGCATCCGCGACCGCGGCCCCCGTCTCTCGCCTGTTGGGGGCGGAGAAGCGCAACGCCGAGAAGGAGCTCGCCGCCGCCGAGCGCAAGATCGCCAAGCTGCAGGGCCAGATCGACGCGCTGCACGTCCAGCTCGCCGAGCACGACCCCGCCGACTACGCCGGCATGGGCGCTCTGCACGAGCAAGTGCGCGGGCTCGAGTCGCAGCTCGCCACCGTCGAGACGCGCTGGCTCGAGCTCGGCGAGCTGCTCGCCTAGAGAACACTGCCCGGAGTGCCTGGCGACGCTCCGTGTAGGCTGGGAGCGACGCCGCAGTCTGCGTCACCTTCCCACACCCCCGGTTCGATCTGGACGCCGCTTGTGCCTGTGCGCCGCGGCCGCCGCTGAATCCGCAGGACTGCCTGCCGCGCGATGACGCGCTCCTGTCATGTCCTGTGCGCGCGATCCGCGCCCGATCGAAGGGTGACCTCCGTGTCCCTGCTGTCCAAGATTCCGTTCCGCCAGTCCCAGACGCTCGGCGCGCTGCGCAGCCCGCGCATCCTCACGCGCGAGGTGCTCGCGGGCCTCGTCGTCGCGATCGCGCTCATCCCCGAGGCGATCGCCTTCTCGATCATCGCGGGCGTCGACCCGCGCGTCGGGCTGTTTTCCTCGTTCGTCATGGCCGTCGCGATCGCCTTCCTCGGCGGTCGCCCCGCCATGATCACCGCCGCGACGGGAGCGATCGCGCTCGTGATCGCGCCGGTCGCGCGCGAGTACGGCACCGACTACTTCATCGCCACGGTGATTCTCGGCGGGCTCATCCAGGTGGTCATGGCGGCGACCGGCTTCGCCAAGATCATGCGCTTCATCCCGCGCTCGGTGATGGTCGGCTTCGTCAACGCGCTCGCGATCCTCATCTTCACCGCGCAGCTGCCCTACCTGTTCGATGTGCCGTGGCAGGTCTACCCGCTCGTCGCGGTCGGCCTCCTCATCATGATCGGGATGCCCCGCCTCACGACTGTCGTGCCGGCACCGCTCGTCGCGGTCGTCGTCGTGACGGTTCTCGTCGCGTGGATGTCGATCACGGTTCCGACTGTGGGCGACCAGGGCGACCTGCCCGAGAGCCTGCCCGAGCTGCTCTGGCCGGACGTGCCGCTGAACCTCGAGACGCTCGGCATCATCGGGCCATACGCGATCGCCCTCGCGGTCGTCGGGCTTCTCGAGTCGCTGCTGACGGCGAAGCTCGTCGACGACATCACCGACACCCCGTCGGGCAAGACCCGTGAGGCGTACGGCCAGGGCATCGCCAACGTGCTCAGCGGCTTCTTCGGCGGCATGGGCGGGTGCGCCATGATCGGCCAGACGATGATCAACGTGAAGGTCTCGCGAGCGCGCACACGCCTCTCGACGTTCTTCGCCGGCGTGTTCCTCCTCGTCCTGGTACTCGCCCTCGGCGATGTCGTCGCGGCGATCCCCATGGCTGCGCTCGTCGCCGTCATGGTCATGGTGGCCTTCGCGACGTTCGACTGGCACAGCGTGCAGCTGGGCACGCTGCGGCGCATTCCGAAGAGCGAGACCTCCGTCATGGTCACGACGGTCGTCGCGGTCGTCGTCACGCACAACCTCGCCATCGGGGTCGGTCTCGGTGTGGTCGTCGCCATGGCGCTCTTCGCCCGCCGGGTCGCCCACTTCGCGACCGTGGAGCGGCGCATCGTCGACGCGCTCGACGGAACGCAGTCGGCGCTGTACACGGTCGACGGGGAGCTGTTCTTCGCCTCGAGCAACGACCTCACGACGCAGTTCCACTACCGCGACGACCCCGAGTACGTCGTCATCGACCTCTCGCGCTCGCACATCTGGGACGCCTCGACGGTCGCCTCGCTCGACGCCATCACGACGAAGTACGAGCGCTACGGCAAGAGCGTCGAGATCATCGACATGAATGACGAGTCGTCAGCGCTGCACGGGCGCCTCGCCGGCCACCTCGGCGCCGGGCACTAGCGCGCCGAGAGGTGTCGAGTCGAGTGCTTCTGTCGAGTTGACGGTTCGCGACACTCCTGTTCGACAGAAGCGCACAACTCGACGCGGCTGATCAGCGGGTGAGGCCCATCTGCAGGTCGACGCGGTAGCCGTGCTTCGCGGCGGCGTCCGTGAGCGTGCCGGGCTCGTCGGGGTCGCGCGGCGTCTCGGCGACGACGATGACGGTGCGCGGGTAGAGCAGCACGGCGAGCCCGACGGCGATGGCTGCGCCGAGCAGTTGCGCGGCGATGAAGGGCGGGGCGCTCGCCGGGGCGATTCCCGCGAAGGTGTCTGACAGCATCCGCCCGATCGTGATGGCGGGGTTCGCGAAGCTCGTGGAGGCGGTGAAGAAGTACGCCGAGCCGATGTAGGCACCGACCGCGGGCGCCACCCAGTCGAGCCGGTTCGAGCGCACGAGGGCGAGGATCACGAGCACGAGTCCCGCTGCGGCGACGACCTCGGCGAGCAGGTTGGCCCCCGTCGCGCGTGCGGTTGTACTGATCGTGACCGCGGGCAGGGCGAACATCGCGTTGCCGAGAATCGCGCCGGATGCGCACCCCGCGATCTGCGCGACGACGTACGCGGGGGCATCCCGCCACCGCATTCCGCCCAGGGTCGCGATGGCGAGGGTCACGGCGGGGTTGAAGTGCGCCCCGCCGACGGGGCCGAAGACGAGGATGAGCACCGTGAGGCCCATCGCTGTCGCGAGTGCGTTGATGAGCAGCTGTACGCCGACGTCGGGCGTGAGGGTCGTCGCCATGATGCCGGAGCCGATGACGATCGCGGCGAGCAGAGCGCTGCCGAGGTATTCGGCGAGCAGGCGGCGGGGCAGCGGGGGAGTGGTCACGGGCTTAGACCGTCGCGAGGAGGTGGGCGACGGAGTCGAGCGAGCCGGGCACGAGCCGGAAGTACGCCCACGTGCCGCGCTTCTCGCGCTCGAGGTATCCGGAGTCGACGAGCACCTTGAGGTGGTGCGAGACGGTCGGCTGGCTGAGACCGAGCGGCTCGGTGAGGTCGCACACGCATGCCTCGGCGCCCTCGCTCGCGGCGACGATCGAGATGAGCCTCAATCGCGCCGGGTCGGCGAGGGCCTTGAGCGAACGGGCGAGGTCGTCGGCGTGGTCGGCGCTGATCGTCTCGCGCGTGAGGGGCGAGCAGCACGCCGTGGCGTCGATGACGGGCAGCAGTTCTCGTATGGTCATGCGGGCATCCCCTCGTTCATCGTGCGTTCACCGTCGGGCTGTTCCATTGACAGTGGTCGATGCGACGAGCGTATCCTGGTCATCGACGTTCATCAATACATCAGGTGCGACCCCTCCGGGGTCGGCCCGCCCGCGCACCTACTCACCCACGAGGGAGCACCCGTGTCCGACACCCCCACCGTCCTGTTCGTCTGCGTCCACAACGCCGGCCGCTCGCAGATGGCCGCCGGCTACTTGCGCCACTTCGCCGGCGACCGCGTCGAGGTGCTCACGGCCGGTTCGGAGCCCAAGGATCAGATCAACCCGACCGCGGTCGAGGCCATGGCGGAGGAGGGCATCGACATCGCGAACAACACGCCCAAGGTGCTCACGACGGAGGCCGTGCGCGACTCGGACGTCGTCATCACGATGGGCTGCGGCGACGCGTGCCCGATCTTCCCCGGCAAGCGCTACGAAGATTGGGAGCTCGAGGATCCTGCCGGGCAGGGCATCGAGTCGGTGCGCGTGATCCGCGACGACATCAAGGGCCGCATCCAGGCGCTCCTCGCGGAGCTCGTCCCCACCGCCTGAGCCCGACTGGCCCTACGATGTGAGGGTGACCGAGCCCCTCGATGCCATCGCGATCGCCGCCGAGGTCTTCGCGTGGCTCGCCCTCCCCGTGGGTCTCGTGCTCCTCGTGATCGGCATCGGCCGTCGCGCGTGGTCGAGCCGCTACACGACGGCGAAAGCTGTCGTCGCGACGGTGCGCGACCGCGATGCGAAGATCCGCTGGTTCGGGGAGGAGGGCGAGGTGCGCGAGAGCACGTCGCCGCTCACGGGTCAGATTCCTGCTGTCGGGGATGCCCGCACTGTGTGGGTGCACCCCTCGCGCCCGGACACGCCGCGCCTCGACGACCCCTCGCACGACGGGCGAGTGCTTCTGACTCTCGGCGGCATCCTCACCACCGTCGGGGCGATCGCGACGATCGTCGCGTTCCTGCTGCCCCTCATGGCGAGCGCGTAGGCACAGCTCAGGCAGGCATCTCGTCGAAGCCTGCACCGAGCGTGCGCAGCAGGTCGGCGAGCTGCGTCTGATCGGCGCGCGGCAGCCTCTCGAGCAGCTCGGCTTCGCTTTGCAGCAGCACGCCGATCGCGCGGTCGACGCGGCTGCGCCCCTCCGCCGACATCCTGACCCGGATGCTCCGCCCATCGTTGGGGTCGGTGCGACGCTCGACGAGCCCGCGCACGGTGAGCCGGTCGACCCGATTGGTCATGGTGCCGCTCGAGACGAGCGTCTGCTGCAGCAGAGCCTTGGGGCTGAGCTCGTAGGGTTCACCCGCGCGACGCAGAGCGGAGAGCACGTCGAACTCCCACGACTCGAGCTCGGAGGCCGCGAAGGCGGCCTTGCGCGCGCGGTCGAGGTGGCGCGCGAGGCGGCTCACGCGCGAGAGCACCTGCAGCGGTTCGACGTCGAGGTCGGGGCGCTCGCGGCGCCACGCGTCGACGATGCGGTCGACCTCGTCCGGCTGCGTCATCCCTCTATTATCGAGGTGCGCGCCTCGGCGTCGCCCTTTCGAGTGCTCGCGCGCGCTCTGGCAGACTGGAGCCGTCCCTCTCTGGGGGCGCTTTCCGCCTTGGTGTAATGGCAGCACGACAGCCTTTGGAGCTGTTAGGTCCAGGTTCGAGTCCTGGGGGCGGAGCGATCCGAAGGATCGCTCCGGAGTGACGGTCAGTCGAGTCACGTCGTGAATGGGCGCCGACACGCTCGAGAACTTTGGCTGGCTAGGCACTCTCTAGTCCGCGAAGAAACGCTTGAGCCGACTGGCTCACGTCTGCCCGCAGTTGCTCCGTCGGCGAATCGTCACCGGCCTGGTTGAGTTGGAGCACAACTGCGCCCACAATGCCGGACGCCGGGTCTGCGAGCTTGCTCACGGCTTCTACAACTATCTCCCTGACCGGCTCCACGTGCGGAGGTAGCCGAACCTCCGCAACGGCGGCCGCAGCGGCACGAGGCCCGCGCGGCGCGTACATGATCACGAAAGCGAGATCGTACGCGTCCTTGTCTTCGCCGCGCGACATCATCGCTGCAGACTTCGCGGCCAGGTAACCCCCCAAGCTGGCGAACTTCAAGCGCACGGCATCCGGCGCTCCCGGCAACTCTGCAAGTATCGCGGTCGGAACCCGGAGGTTGCGCTCGATAGGATCGTGCAACGCAGCCGCCGGCCCGCGAAAATTTTGGACCCTCGCCCTGGTCGCCCCCCGGGAGCGCCATCGGTTGACCGGGGTGGTCGTAGACATCGCTGAGCAGATCGAGCCTTACTACGGAGTCACCGAGCACTCCGTTCCATTGCCACCCGTGGTCGCCTGACCTGGGATGGAACTGCGCAGCCTCGAGAGCCTGATCCAGCCACTCGAAGTCCTGATCATCGCGCTCAAGACTGAGACCCAACTCGAAGAGTAAATCCACGTCGGTCGTTCCCAGGTGCGGGTATGGCGAGTCGGGCGCCAAGAAGTCGGGGTTCAACCCGCCGATGACGACGAAGTCGGAAACGTGAGGTCCTGCAAGCAGGGCCAACCGCACGAGCACTTCTTCCGCCCGGTGACGGGTGGCACTACTTCGCTCGTCAGAAGCCAATCGCGATCTCCCGAAGGTGTTCCGCAGCCTCTAGCGCCCGCCCGCCAGAACGCACCAGGTCCGCATAGACCCGTACCGGAGACGCGACGGGCAGCCCATCGATGTGTCGATCGAATTCGAAGGTGAAGCGCGGTGCGCTGCGAAGATGCACGCGTCCACCCCGATCGACGACCGTCATGTCGTCGTGGCGCGTTAGTCGCTCGATTGAGCTTTCGAAGTCCTTGTCGGGAACGTAGACAATCATGTCCGGCACAGATGTTGTGAACGGGGCAAGTGCAGAGGCACCAAGCCAGCCGGAGACTGCCCACGGTGTAGTTGTGAGACCTTGGGAAAGGTAGCGTTGCCAATCGCGAGGTTCGCGCGAGAGCACGTGAAGTTCTGCACCCTCCTCGCTGTGGGTGGATCGCTTGTACCAGGCCGCCCAATCGCTCAACAGCCTCCCCCGCTGCGGAAGCTCTCGCCACGATGTCGGCCCTCTTTCTGGGCCGAACTTGGAGGTGTAGCCCTCGTTATCGAGCATGAGCAGGACCTTGGCAACCGAACTTGGCGAGATCCCTGTTGCTTCAGCGATCAACGAGATGCGGTCAATACTGCTCCACGGTGTGGGTGCTGGACTCACCGCGGATATCTGACGGCTGAGGATGTACTCGACGACCCGCTTCGCGCTGGGTGACCAGTTCATTCCGGTCAGCATGCGGCGCGGGATCGGTTTCGGCTTCTGTCGGGATATGTATATGCCGCTATCTGGGGTGATCTCTGCGTGACCAGCGGCATCCGCCCACGAGAGCCGGTGCTCAGTGAGCAACTCGACTGCACCGGGGCTCATGCGGCGCGCGGTGACGACCATTGTTCCGCGCTGCTCCGGATTGCGCGCCTTATTGAGCAGTATTCGAACGTCGGCAGGGAACCCTTCACCGATCCATTCTGGATCGAGTCGGATCGTTGTGCCGTTGTAGCGGAGCTCGACATGGTTGATGCCGTCGACTGGCATCATGGCGGGCGGCACGACGTTCATGAGAACAGCGATGCCGGGGTTGTTTCCAGATTTCACAGTTTTCACTGTATCAAGAAACAACTCAGTTTTCTCGAAATAACTTCCAAGAAGCTGGAAGGGGAAACAAATCGGCACAGTACTCGAGGTCCGCTCCCGTGGGCGACGACCGCTGACACAATGACGACCGCTGACACAATGGGGCCATGACCGATTCGCGCCTCGCCGTCATCGTCCTCGCCGCAGGGCAGGGCACGCGCATGAAGTCGCGCACCCCGAAGGTTCTGCACCCGCTCGCCGGCGTGCCGCTCATCGGCCATGTTCTCGCGACGGCCCGTGCCCTCGACCCCGCGCACGTCGTCGCCGTCGTGCGTCACGAGCGCGACGTGGTCGCCGCCGCGATCGCCGACCTGGATGCCCACACGATCATCGCCGACCAAGACGAGATTCCCGGCACGGGTCGGGCCGTCGAGGCGGGCCTCGCCGCGCTGCCCGACGACTTCGACGGCGACGTGCTCGTCGTCTCGGGCGACGTTCCGTTGCTCGACGCCGAAACCCTCGCCTCCCTGCTCGCGCGGCACCGCGGAGCCGAGGCCGCCGCGACCGTGCTGAGCGCCGTGCTCGACGACGCCACCGGCTACGGCCGCATCGTGCGCGACCCTTCTGGCGCGCTCGACCGCATCGTCGAGCAGAAGGACGCCACCGACGAGGAGCGCGCGCTCACCGAGATCAACTCGGGCACCTATGTCTTCCGCACGGTTCCGCTGCGCGAGAAGCTCGCCCTCGTCTCGACCGACAACGCGGCCCAGGAAAAGTACCTCACCGACGTCATCGGGCTGCTGCGCGGCGACGAGCATCCCGTCGCCGCTCTGCCCGCCGGCCAGAGCTGGATCGTCGCGGGCATCAACGACCGCGTGCAGCTCGCCGACGCGGCCCTGCGCCTCAACCAGATGATCGTGCGCGGCTGGCAGCTCGCCGGCGTCACCATCAGCGACCCCGCGAGCGTGTGGATCGACCGCACCGTCACCCTCGAGGAGGACTCCGAGGTGCTGCCCGGCACGCAGCTCAAGGGTGCGACGACGATCGCGCGCGGCGCCGTCGTCGGCCCCGACACGACCCTCACCGACTGCGAGGTGGGCGAGGACGCGCGGGTGAGCCGCACCGACGGAACCCTCGCCGTGATCGGAGCGGGCGCATCCGTCGGCCCCTTCTCCTACCTCCGCCCCGGCACTCGGCTCGCCGCGGACGGCAAGATCGGCACCTTCGTCGAGACCAAGAACGCGGTCATCGGGCTCGGCAGCAAAGTGCCGCACTTGAGCTACATCGGCGACACCACGGTGGGGGAGGGCTCCAACATCGGCGCTGGCACGATCACCGCCAACTACGACGGCGTGACCAAGCACCGCACCGAGGTGGGCGCGCACGTGAGGACGGGCTCGCACAACGTGTTCGTCGCCCCCGTTAGGATTGGGGACGGAGCGTACACGGGAGCGGGAACGGTGGTCCGCAAGGATGTTCCGGCCGGCGCCCTCGCGGTGAACCACGCACCTCAGCGCACTGTTCCACGGTGGGTGGCGGCGAATCGCCCGGGGACGGCTGCGGCGGAGGCGGCAGCGGCCGCATCCGACGCCGACGGGGACCAGAGCACCGAGTAGGCGACCAGAACACGACAAGTCGCACATCGCGGCGGAAGGCGGGCAGTAGTGGCCAGCATCAAGATCACCGGCCAGAAGAGACTCGTCATCGTGTCGGGGCGCTCCCACCCCGAGCTTGCCGCGCAGGTCGCCGAATACCTGCAGACCGACGTCGTGCACACCGACGCCCGCACCTTCGCCAACGGCGAGATCTACGCTCGCTACGACGAGAGCGTGCGCGGGTGCGACGCCTTCGTGCTGCAGTCGCACGCGAAGCCCATCAACGAGGCGCTCATGGAGCAGCTCGTCATGGTCGACGCCCTCAAGCGGGCCAGCGCCAAGCGCATCACGGTCGTCGCGCCCTTCTACCCCTACTCGCGTCAAGACAAGAAGGGCAGAGGTCGCGAGCCCATCAGCGCGCGACTGGTTGCTGACCTGTTCAAGGCCGCCGGCGCCGACCGCATCATGAGCGTCGACCTCCACGCCGCTCAGATTCAAGGCTTCTTCGATGGCCCCGTCGACCACCTCTTCGCGATGCCCGTGCTGCTCGAGCACTTCCGCGCCCAGCTCGACCCGGCGACGCTCACCGTCGTCTCGCCCGACATGGGGCGCGTGCGCGTCGCCGACATCTGGAGCCAGAAGCTGGATGCTCCACTCGCGATCATCCACAAGCGGCGCGACCCGATGGTGCACAACCAGGTGACCGTGCACGAGATCGTCGGCGAGGTGGAGGGCCGAGTGTGCCTGCTCGTCGACGACATGATCGACACCGGTCGCACGATCGTCAAGGCCGCGGAGGCGCTCAAGAAGTCGGGCGCCACGGGCGTCGTCGTCGCCGCGACTCACGCGATCTTCAGCGACCCGGCCTTCGAGATCCTCCAGGATGAGTCGATCGACCAGGTCGTCGTGACCGACACGCTGCCCGTGCCGGCCGACAAGCGCTGGGATCGCCTCACGGTGCTGCCCATCGCGCCTCTGCTCGCGCGCGCCATCCACGAGGTGTTCGACGACGGGTCGGTCACCTCGATGTTCGACGGCGCCGCCTAACCTGCTGCGGCACCTCCGCCTGGTACAACTGTGCCCGTGGGTGGCAACTGTGCCGCCTACAGCGAGCACAGTTGCCACTACGTGGCACACTCGTGCGCCGGAGACAGCTACAGCGCGAGCAGCTCTCGGATGCACGCCTCGAAGACCTCGTGGTGAGCATCCACGTCGGCCCGCGTCGTCATGGGCGCCATGAGCGCCATGTTGTGGAACGGCGTCAGCATGATGCCGCGGTTGGCGAGGTAGAGGTGGATGACGTCTTCGAGCTCGCCGTCGGCGGCCTCGGCCGCGAGCGTGCCGTTGATCGGGTACGGCCGGGCGAAGCGGTACTCGGCGCGCGCCCCGAGCTGGTTGATCGCCCACGGCAGCTCGTACCGGTCGAACAGCTCGTTGACCCCGTCGGTGAAGTACGTCGCCGTGTCGATCATGTGCGCGAAGGCCTCGTCGGTCAGCACGTGCTCGAGCGTCGCGCGCATCGCCGCGACCGAGACCGGGTTGCCCGCGAGGGTGCCGCCGACGCCTCCCATGTCGACGAGGTCGAGGTCGTCGCGCGCGAGCGCGCGCTCGGCGAACTCGGCTGAGAGGCCGTAGGCCCCGGTCGGGATGCCCCCGCCGATCGACTTGCCGATGACGACCAGGTCGGGCTCGAGGTTGTACGCCGTCGTCATGCCACCGGGCCCGGCCGAGAACGTGTGGGTCTCATCGATGATGAGCAGCGCGTCGTACTGGCGGGTCAGCTCGCGCACGCCTTCGAGGTAGCCCGGCTCGGGCAGGACGATGCCGATGTTGGTCAGGGCAGGCTCGATGAGCACCGCGGCGACGTCGCCGTGCGCGAGGGCGCGCTCGAGGCCCGGCAGGTCGTTGTACTCGGCGGCGCGCGACGTCTCCGTGACGTCGACCGGGGCGCCCACGTTGCCGGGGCGCGCCATGCTCTCGCCGTCGGGCCCGACGACGACGAGCGACTCGTCGACCGATCCGTGGTAGCAGTACGAGTGGAAGAGGATCTTCGGCTTTCCGGTGATCGCGCGCACGAGTCGAATCGCCCAGCGATTCGCATCCGTCGCCGTCAGCGAGAACGACCAGCGGTCCATGCGGAATCGGCGGGACAGCTCGGCGCCGACCCACTCGGCGTCCTCCGTCGGCAGCATCGTCACGAGGCCGCCGAGCTCGTCGATGCGGCGGGTGACGGCCTCGACGACGGCGGGGTTCGAGTGCCCGGCCATCGAGCCGGTGTCGCCGAGGGCGAAGTCGATGTACTCGTGCCCGTCGATGTCCCACACGCGATTGCCCTGGGCGCGATCGAGGTAGATCGGGAAGGCGCCCGACTTCTTGTTCATCCAGGTCATGGGCACCCGTCCGAAGAGGTGCTCGGCGCCCTCGTAGGCGGCGCGCGAGCGGGGCCGTGCCGCGGCGAAGGCGGCCTGCTCGCGCTCGGCGAGTTCGGTGAGTCGGGTGCGATCGATGACGGTCATGCGCTCATTCTGTCCCGGACTGGCGGCGAGTGCGCAGTGCGCACTCGTGCGGCGGCGCCGAGAGCCTGTGCATCTCCTGGGCGCCCTCCTGGGCGCGTTACCGAGAGCCGAGTAGCGTGGCGGAGATGATCCAGTTCATCGTCATCCTTCTCGTCATTTGGCTGGTGCTGTCGATTCTCGGCTTCGTCATCGAGGGCCTCTTCTGGCTCGCCGTCGTCGGCATCGTGCTCTTCCTCGCCACCGGCATCTTCGGCTGGCTCAAGCGCAAGACCACATCGTGAGTCAGCCGGTCTGAACCGCCCAGACTCGGCTCGGCCTGTGCCGAGCGCGAGCGTCAGACGCGTGTCGTGGGCACGAGGCGGGGCGGGCCCGGGATGAGCCCGAGCAGCGCGACGCGCACCTCCCCGGTGGGGGCGACGGCGTAGCAGTTCCAGCCGAGCGTGTCGGGAGAGCCGAGCTCGAAGGCGACGCGCGAGGGCGTGCGCTCGTTGGCGTAGTAGTCGACCGCGATGCGGCACGACCTCTCGGCAGTGGACTGCGCGATCGCCCATGATGTGAGCGCGCCGGGTACGACCATGGCGATCATGGTGATGAGGGCGACGATGCGCATGATCCGGCGGCGGCGCTCCCACGGGGTGGTCGCCTCGTCGTCGGAGGCGTCGTAGGGCTCCCAGTCGTCGAGCTCGCGGGGGTTCTCGTCATCGGCCATCTCCTCCAGTCTCGCACCCGCCGCTCCGGACCCTGTGCGCGCCGATAGTCTGGCGTCCATGAGCCCGAGCGTGCCCACGTCGTCGCCCGGGGGGCTCGTTCGCAGCCTCGGCGTCGTCGGGGCGGTGGGCATCGGGCTCGCGTCGATGATCGGTGCTGGGGCGTTCTTCGTGTGGGCGCCGGCGTCGGCGGCTGCCGGCGCGGGCGGTCTGCTCGTGGCGCTGCTCGTCGCCGCGGTCGTCGCGACGCTCAACGCGTTCAGCACGACGCAGCTCGCTATGGCGCACCCGGTGTCGGGCGGGGCGTACGCGTTCGGGCGCCGCTGGGTGGGCCCGTGGTGGGGCTTCACCGCGGGGTGGCTGTTCGTGACCGGCAAGACGGCGTCGGCCGCCGCGATCGCGTCGGTCGCCGCCGCGTACGTGTGGCCGGAGGCCCGTACGCCGCTCGCCGTCGGCCTCATCGTCGTGTTCGCCGCGCTCAACATGACGGGAGTGCGCACGACGGCCCGTGTGTCGTTGGTCATCGTCTCGGTCGTGCTCACGGGTCTGATCGGGATGCTCGTCGCGGCCTTCGCCGCCCCCCAGCCGGGCGGCCCCGAGCTCGACCTCACGCTCGCCACTCCGTACGACGTCGTGCAGGCCGCCGCGCTCCTGTTCTTCGCCTTCGCGGGCTACGCGCGCATGGCGACACTGGGGGAGGAGGTGCGCGATCCTCGGCGCACGCTGCCGCGCGCGATTCTTCTCGCCCTCGGCGTCGTCCTCGCCCTCTACGCGATCATCGCGATCACGCTCACGAGTCGACTGTCGTCTGGTGCTATCGCCGCGAGCGCCTCCCCGCTGGCGGAGCTTCTCGACCCCGCGTGGCGCCCGCTCGTCGCGGTGCTCGCGGGTGTCGCGTGCCTGGGCTCCCTCATGGCGATCCTCGCGGGGCTCAGTCGCACGTCGCTCGCGATGGCGCGCGAGCGCGACCTGCCCGGCGTGCTCGCCCACGTGTCGCCGCGCACCCACGCTCCGGTCGTCGCGGAGGGGGTGATCGCTGCGGTCGCGATCGTGATCGTGCTGCTGCTCGAGCCGGCGCAGCTCGTGGCGGCCTCGAGTGCGGCGGTGCTGCTCTACTACGCGATCGCGCACCTCGCGGCTCTGCGTCAGGAGGCGCAGTACCGCTGGCAGCCGCGCGCCGTCGCGGTGGCGGGCCTGCTCGGCTGCGTGCTGCTCGTCGCCGCGCTGCCGTGGGGCTCGCTGCTCGGCACGGCCGTGCTGCTGGCGGCAGGGCTACTCGTGCGGGTGCTCGCCGTCCGCGGCGGCGCAGCACCGTCGCGTCGAACCCCGGAGGACGCATGACCGAGACACCCGCCGTCGCCGTGACGGGCACGCCGACCCTGGGCGGCGCGTACCCGGTCAGCGTGTTCGCAGCGCAAGCCGTCGGCGCGGTCGGCCTCGCGCTCGCGAGGCTCGCCGAAGGGTCGGGCCATCCTGCCGTCGAGGAGTCCGCGCATGCGGAGGGGGCGAGCGGCTCGGTCGTGGTCGACGGACCTCTCGCTGACGCCTGGTTCTCCGCGGCGGTGCGACCGGTTCAGCCGCTTGCCTCGCCGTGGGACGCGATCGCGGGCGACTACCGCACGGCCGACGGCTGGATCCGACTGCACACGAACGCTCCCCACCATCGGGCGGTCGCCCTGCGCGTGCTCGGAGTGCCGGAGCCGGCCGACCGCGCGGCGGTCGCCGCGGCGGTCGAGCGGTGGACCGGCGACGTGCTCGAGACGGAGGTCGTGATCGCCGGCGGATGCGCCGCGGTCATGCGGTCCGTCGAGCAGTGGTCGCGGCATCCTCAGGGCATCGCGGTGGCCGCGGAGCCTCTCGTCGCGGTGGACGTGCGCGAGGCGGGTCGACCGCTCCCCGCGGGGGTGGCGGAGCGGCCCCTCGCCGGCGTGCGGGTGCTCGACTTGACGCGTGTGCTCGCCGGGCCTGTGGCGACGCGCGTGCTCGCCTTGTTGGGGGCCGATGTTCTGCGCGTGGATCCGCCGAGCTGGAATGAGCCGTCGGTGGCGCCGGACATGACGCTCGGCAAGCGGTGCACGCGCCTCGACACCGACGACGTGGAGGATCGCGCGGAGCTGCTGGCCCTGCTCGCGGAGGCCGACGTTCTCGTGCACGGCTATCGCCCGGGGGCCCTCGACTCGATGGGGCTCGATGCCGCGACGCTGCGGCGCGTGCGACCCGGACTCGTGGAGGTGCAGATCGACGCGTACGGGTATTCGGGCCCGTGGGCAGGGCGGCGCGGCTTCGACAGCCTCGTGCAGATGTCCTCGGGCATCGCGCACCGGGGGATGCTGCAGGCTGCCGCCGAGACACCGGTGCCCCTTCCTGTGCAGGCGCTCGATCACGCCACGGGCTGGTTCGCGGCGGCGGCCGCTCTGCGCGCTGTCGCGCGTGCCCGCCACACCGGTGCGGGGTCGCTGAGTCGCCTGTCGCTGGCGCGCACCGCGCTCGAGCTGGAGTCGCTGCGCGATGCCATGCTCACCTCGCAGGGCCCCTCGACCGATGCAACCGCCTTTGCGACGTCGCCCGCGCCGCCGACGCTGCCGGGTCGCACGATCGAGACGTTCTGGGGCGAGGCTCTCGTGCTGGACCCGCCGCTGAGCGTCGCGGGCGTGCGCATCGAGACTTTCGTGGCGCCCCGACCGCTCGGGTCGGACGAGCCAGAGTGGCAGTCCGACCTCGACGAGGCTCCGCCCGCGCGCCGCACGGGCCCCACGGGCCCCGCGGCTGGTTCGCCGGGGCGGGCCGTGGCGGCGCTGGGCGCTGGTCGCACGCTCGTGTGGGCGTTCCTGAGCGCGGCGCTCGTGTGGGGCCTGCAGGGAGCCGTCGGGCTGCTCGGCTCCCTGGCCCTGGGAGGCGCGCCCCAGCTGTACTTCTGGACGCAGCCGGAGTGGCTCGCGGGCGCCGCCGCGCAGGCCGCGGGTCTCGCCGGCGCCTGGTACGCCGCCTCGCGCGTCGTGACCGTGGCGCCCGCGGTGGCGATCACGACGCTCGCGGGCTATGCCGCGAGCGTTCTCGTGACGGGTGCCGCTGGGGCGCTGCGCGTGGGAGAGCCGATCGCGGGGGAGTCTTTCGCGACGGTGCTCGTCGTGTCGCTCTCGACGGGCGCCGCTCTCATCGCGTTTCTCGTGCCCGGCCTGCTCCTCTTCACCCGCTGGTTCGTGGGTCGCGTGAGCGGAGACCAGTCCCTCGCCCGAGCGAAGTACTCCCGCAGCTGAAGGTCCTCAGTGCGTGTCGGCGGCGCTGATCTCGGCGCGGTCGCCGCTCCACAGCGTGTGGAAGGTGCCGTCCTTGTCGACGCGCTGGTACGTGTGCGCTCCGAAGAAGTCGCGCTGCCCTTGCACGAGGGCGGCGGGCAGGCGGTCGGCGCGCAGGCCGTCGTAGTAGGAGAGCGAGGAGGCGAAGGCGGGGGTGGGGATGCCGGCGAGCGCGGCGCCCGCGACGACGCGTCGCCACGACGGAAGCGCACCCGAGACGGCGTCGGCGAAGTACGGTGCCGTGACGAGGGCCACGAGGTCGGGCTGCTCGGCGTAGGCGTCGGTGATGCGGTTGAGGAAGCGCGCGCGGATGATGCAGCCGGCCCGCCAGATCTTGGCGATGTCGCCCTTCTCGATGCTCCAGCCGTACTCTTCGGCGCCCGCGACGATGGCGTCGAACCCCTGGCTGTACGCGACGATCTTGGAGGCGAAGAGCGCGCGCCGAACGTCCTCGATGAAGGCGTCCCGGTCGGTGACCCGCCACTCCTCGGCGCCGGAGGGCATGCCGGCGGCGGCGGCGCGCTGCGCGGGCTTGGAGGAGAGTGAGCGGGCGAAGACGGCTTCGGCGATGCCGCTCACGGGCACGCCGAGGTCGAGGGCGCTCTTGACGGTCCACGCACCGGTGCCCTTCGCGCCGGCCTGATCGAGGATGACGTCGACGAGGGGCTTGCCGGTCTCGGCATCCACCTGGCGCAGCACCTCGGCGGTGATCTCGATGAGGTAGCTCTCGAGCTCGCCGGTGTTCCACTCGGCGAAGATGTCGGCGATTTCGGCGGGGTCGAGCTCGCCGACGCGGCGCAGCAGGTCGTAGCCTTCGGCGATGAGCTGCATGTCGGCATACTCGATGCCGTTGTGGATCATCTTGACGAAGTGGCCGGCGCCGTCGGTGCCGACGTGGGTGACGCAGGGCTCGCCCTCGGCCACGGCCGCGATCGATTCGAGGATGGGCTTGAGCGTGACCCATGCCTCGGCGGAGCCGCCCGGCATGATCGAGGGCCCCAGCAGGGCGCCTTCCTCGCCGCCGGAGATGCCGGCGCCCACGAAGTTGATGCCCGTCTCGCGCACGGCCTTCTCACGGCGGATCGTGTCGGTGAAGAGAGCGTTGCCGCCGTCGACGATGATGTCGCCCGGCTCGAACACCTCGGTGAGCGCGTCGATGACGGCGTCTGTGCCGCGGCCGGCCTGCACCATGATGATGGCGGTGCGGGGCTTCTGCAGGGCGGCGGCGAACTCGGCGTAGTCCTGCGTGGCGACGAAACCGGCTTCGGGGTGCTCGGAGAGGAGAGTCTCCGTCTTCTCGTAGGAGCGGTTGTACACGGCGACCGTGTTGCCGTCGCGGCTGGCGAGGTTGCGGGCCAGGTTCGACCCCATGACGGCGAGTCCGACGACTCCGATGTTGGCGGTGGGCTGGGTCACGGGGAACTCCTGCGGGTGTGGGGCGGATGAGATGCACGGGGGTGCGGGACGCGGTCGCACGGCTCTTCCCAGCCTAGAGCCTCCCCTCTCGCGAGTCCCTCGCGCCGTGAGCGGGCGCCCAGGATTCTGCGGTGCGACGGGTACCCTGACCCCATGACCTCCGCCGAGCCCGTCGTTGTGACCGCGTACTTCCGCCCGCTGCCCGAGAGCCGCGGTGCCGTGCTCGACGCTCTGCGCGAGGCGATCCCGCTCGTGCACGACGAGCCGGGGTGCGAGCTCTACGCGATCCACGATGCTCCCGATGGCAGCATCGTCATGCTCGAGAAGTGGTCGAGCGCGGCCGAGCTCGACGCGCACGGCGCGGGCGCCCCGGTCGCGGCCCTCGTCGCCGCACTCGACGGTCATCTGGCGGAGCCGGTCGAGGTCACGCGCCTCGCTCCCCTGCCCGTCGGCGATGCTCGCCGGGGTGCGCTCTGAGCGGCACCCTCTCGCTCGTCCTCATGGGCGTCTCGGGGGCAGGCAAGACGACCGTGGGCCTCGAGGCGGCCGCGCTCGCGAGCGTGCGGTTCCTCGATGCCGACGACCTGCACAGCCCGGCTAACGTCGAGAAGATGCGGTCGGGCATCCCTCTCACCGATGAGGACCGCGCCCCCTGGCTGGACGCCGTCGCCGCATCCCTGCGCGACGACGCGCCCTGCATCATGGCGTGCAGCGCCCTGCGCCGGTCGTATCGCGATCGACTGCGGCAGGATGCTCCGCTCACGGCCTTCGTCCTGCTGCGGGCGACACGCGAACTGCTCTCCGAGCGCCTCGCGGGGCGCACCGGCCACTTCATGACCGAGCAGCTGCTCGACTCGCAGCTCGCGACGCTCGACGACCCGGAGGATGACGAAGTCGTCATCGAGGTCGACGCCGCGCGCAGCGTCGAGTCTCTCGCCGAGGAGATCGCGGCGGTGTTCGACCGCCCCGTGCTCGGGTAGACTGACGGGCGGACTTCGGCGAGGGAGCGTGCTACACGCTCCGTGATCGACGCGGTGGGCAAGGCATTCACGGTCTTTCCTCACGCGTTCGCGCGTTCGAGACGACACCACAGACCGGGCCAGGAGCCCACCGATCAAGGAGATTCACCCATGGCTGACCAGAACAAGCTCATCGCCGAGGACCGCACGGCCTTCGGCAAGGGCGCGGCCCGCAAGCTGCGCGCGACCCACAAGATCCCCGCCGTGGTGTACGGCCACGGCACCGAGCCGCGCCACATCGCGCTGCCGGGCCACGAGACCGCGCTGCTGCTGCGCAAGTCGAACGTCATCGTGACGCTCGACATCGAGGGCGAGAAGCTGCTCGCGCTCGTCAAGGACGTGCAGAAGGACCCGGTGCGCCAGCTCATCGAGCACATCGACATGATCGTCGTGCGCAAGGGCGAGAAGGTCACCGTCGACGTGTACGTGCACCTCGAGGGCGAGTCCGCCCCCGGCACGATCGCGATGGTCGACCACAACACGCTCACCGTCGAGGCCGAGGCCACGCACATTCCCGAGTCGTTCACGGTCTCGATCGAGGGTCTCGAGGAGGGCGCGCAGATTCACGCATCCGACGTCGAGCTGCCCTCCGGCACGACCCTCATCACCGACCCGGAGGCGCTCGTGGTCAACATCACCGTGCCGCGCGCGACGGTCGCCGAGGGCGATGAAGCCGCCGAGGGCGAGGCCGCCGAGGGCGAGACCGCCGAGGACGCGTCGGCCGAGGCCGGCGACTCCGAGTCGGACGACTAGCGAGCCGAGCACCCCGCCACCATGTTCGGCCTGCAGCGGCGCTCGCAGCCGAGCGCGGCAGACGGCAGTACCTGGCTTGTGGCCGGGCTCGGCAACCCCGGGCCCGGCTACGCCGGCAACCGCCACAACGTAGGCGCGATGGTGCTCGACGAGCTCGCCGACCGCATCGGCGCGCGCTTCAGTCGGCACCGCACGACCACGATGCTCGCCGAGGGGCGCGTGCGGCCCGGCGGGCCCAAGCTCGTGCTGGCGCGCCCGTTGAGCTACATGAACACCTCGGGCGGCCCCGTCTCGAGCGCTGCCGCCTACTTCGGCATTCCGCCGGAGCGCACGATCGTCATCCACGACGACATCGATCTGCCGTTCGAGACGATCAGGCTGAAGGCCGACGGCGGGCACGGCGGCCAGAACGGCGTGCGCGACGTCATCAAGGCGCTCGGCACCCCGGAGTTCGTGCGCGTGCGCGTCGGGGTCGGGCGGCCTCCGGGTCGCCAGGAGGCGGCCGACTATGTCCTCCGCGACTTCCCGGCCGCCGAGCGCGCCCGACTGCCGTTCGTGCTGTCGGACGCCGCCGACGCGGTCGAGCTCATCGTCGACGAGGGTCTGCTCGCTGCCCAGCAGCGCGTGCACGCTCCGCGAGCCTGAGCCGGGCATCCCGCCCCCGGCCGAGCGTCAGGGTGGCCGCGTAGACTCGTCCGACGTGAGTCTCGAGCGGTTGATCCCTGCCCTGTCGCGCGCCCGCACCCTCGAGAAGGCGCTCGACCACGCTGCGCGCAGCACCGACTTCTCCGTCGTCGAAGGCCTGCGCGTTCCGCTCCTGGCGGGCCTGCTCGAGCGTCGTGACGGCCCGCAGTGCCTTCTCGTGATCGCGGCGACCGGCCGTGAGGCCGAAGCCGTGCAGCAGGCGCTCGCGTGCGTCGCACCCGGCACGACCATCCTCGACCTGCCGGCGTGGGAGACTCTGCCGCACGAGCGTCTGAGCCCGAGCGCCGAGACGGTCGGCCGGCGCATCCGCACGCTGCGGGCGCTCGCGGCATGGGAGCACGATGAGGATGCCCGGCGCGGCGACCTGGTCGTCGTCGCGTCCGTGCGCGCCGCCCTGCAGCCCCTCGCCACCGGCCTGACCGACATCGAGCCCGTGCGCCTGAGGGCCGGCGGTCGAGGCTACGACCTCGCCGAGGTCACGCGCCATCTGGTCGATCTGGCCTATACGCGCGTCGACATGGTGACGCGCCGCGGCGAGTTCGCCGTGCGCGGCGGCATCCTCGACGTCTTCCCCGCGGTCGCCGAGCACCCGGTGCGCGTCGAGTTCTTCGGCGACGAGGTCGAGCAGCTGCGCGAGTTCTCCGTCGCCGACCAGCGCTCGCTGCCGGACGAGGTCGCGAGCGTCGAGCTGCCGCCCACGCGCGAGCTGCTGCTCACCGACGCGGTGCGCCAGCGCGCGCGCGAGATGCAGCACGAGTTCCCGAGCCTGCAGCAGCTGCTCGAGAAGATCGGCGAGGGGATTCCCGTCGAAGGAATGGAGAGCCTCGCGCCCGCCCTCGTCGACGAGCTCGTGCCGCTCACGCACTACCTGCCCGCCGCAGCGTCCGTCGCCGTCCTGAGCCCCGAGCGGGTCGCGACGCGCGCCGTGAGCCTCGCCGAGACCAACCGCGAGTTCCTCACGGCGGCCTGGCACGCCGCGACGGCGGGGGCTGAGGCGCCCATCGACCTCGACGCCGGCGACTTCCTCACCGTGAACGGCCTGCGACTCGCGGCGGGCGATCGCGCCTGGTTCACGGTGAGCGCGTTCGACGCCGACGACCCCGAGGTTGTGCGCATCGACGCCTCCGAGCCTCCGAGCTTCGCGGGCACGAGCGCGGGCGCCGTCGACCACGTCGCCGAGCGGGCGCGGGCCGGCTGGTCGATGGTCGTCGTCGCAGGCGGTCATGGTCTCGTCGAGCGCGCCGCCGACGTGCTCGCCGAGCAGGAGGTCGCCGCGCGCGAGGTCGATGAGCTGCCCGACGTGCTCGAGGCCGGCGTCGTCTACCTCGTGCAGGGCAGCGTCGAGCACGGCTTCGAGCTGCCCGAGCTGCGCTTGGGCCTCCTGAGCGAGACCGAGTTCTACGGTCGCAGCGTCGGCTACGATTCGCGGCAGCCGAAGAAGCTCGCGAGCCGCCGCAAGACGCAGGTCGACCCGCTGCAGCTCACGCCGGGCGACCACGTCGTGCACGTCACGCACGGCATCGGGCGCTTCGTCGAGCTCACGACGCGCGAGGTCTCCACGGGCGGCCGCAACGCGGTGAAGACGACGCGCGAGTTCCTCCTGCTCGAGTACGCGCCGAGCAAGCGCGGCTATCCCGGCGATAAGCTCTACGTGCCCACCGACCAGCTCGACTTGCTCAGCCGCTACGTCGGCGGGGAGGCGCCGACGCTCAGCAAGATGGGCGGCAGCGATTGGGCCGCCGCGAAGGGCCGTGCCCGCCGCGCGGTGCGCGACATCGCCGTCGAGCTCGTCAAGCTCTACTCGGCACGCATGTCGAGCAAGGGGCACGCCTTCGAGCCCGACACCCCGTGGCAGCGCGAGCTCGAGGAGGCCTTCCCCTTCGCGGAGACCCCCGATCAGCTCACGACGATCGACGAGGTCAAGGCTGACATGGAGCGGCCGATCCCCATGGACCGCCTGCTTGCTGGTGACGTCGGCTACGGCAAGACGGAGGTCGCCGTGCGCGCGGCGTTCAAGGCCGTGCAGGGCGGCAAGCAAGTGGCCATGATCGTGCCGACGACGCTGCTCGTGAAGCAGCACATGGAGACCTTCGCCGAGCGCTTCGCGGGCTTCCCCGTGCACTTGCGCGCGCTCAGCCGCTTCCAGTCCGACCGCGAGGCGAAGGAGACCCTCGAGGGCCTCGAGCGCGGCACCGTCGACGTCGTCATCGGCACGCACCGCATCCTCAGCCAGGGCGTCCAGTTCAAAGACCTGGGGCTCGTGATCATCGACGAGGAGCAGCGCTTCGGCGTCGAGCACAAGGACGCGCTCAAGAAGCTCAAGCACAACGTGGACGTGCTCGCGATGTCGGCGACGCCGATTCCCCGCACGCTCGAGATGGCGGTGACGGGCATCCGCGAGATGTCGACGCTCGCGACCCCGCCCGAGGACCGCCACCCGATCCTCACCTACGTGGGCGCCTACAGCGACAAGCAGGTCGCCGCCGCGATCCACCGCGAGATGCTGCGCGAGGGGCAGGTGTTCTACGTGCACAACCGCGTGTCGAGCATCCAGCGGGTCGCCTCCCACCTCGCCGAGCTGGTTCCGGATGCGCGCGTCGCCGTCGCCCACGGCCAGATGAGCGAGTCACTGCTCGAGCAGGTCATGGTCGACTTCTGGGAGCGCAAGTTCGACGTGCTCGTGTCGACGACGATCATCGAGACCGGCCTCGACGTCGCCAACGCCAATACGCTCATCATCGACCGCGCCGACAAGTACGGTCTCTCGCAGCTGCACCAGTTGCGCGGGCGCGTCGGCCGCGGGCGCGAGCGCGCCTACGCATACTTCCTGTACGACGAGTCGAAGCCGCTCAGCGAGACCGCGCACGACCGCCTGCAGACGATCGCCGCGCACACCGACCTCGGCGGAGGCATGCAGATCGCCATGAAGGATCTCGAGATCCGCGGCGCCGGCAACCTGCTCGGGGCCGAGCAGGCCGGCCACATCGCTGGAGTCGGCTTCGACCTCTACCTGCGCATGATCGGCGAGGCGGTGAGCACGTTCCGCGGCGACGCGGCTGCCGAGCAGACGGAGCTGCGACTCGAACTGCCCGTCGACGCGCGGATTCCCGAGGAGTTCATCGAGAGCGAGCGCCTACGGCTCGAGGCCTATCAGAAGCTCTCGACCGCGGCGGCGCCGACGAGCGACGAGGATGCTCTCGGTGCGGTTCTCGAGGAGCTGGCCGACCGCTACGGCGACCCACCCGCCCCCGTGCACGCCCTGCTCGCGGTGTCGAGACTGCGGCGGCTCGCCCAGGGTCTGGGGCTCAGCGACGTCGTCGTCATGGGGCAGATGCTGCGCATCGTGGGGCTCGAGCTGCCCGACTCGCGCCAGCTGCGGCTGCAGCGCATGTACCCGGGGGCGAAGTACTTCGCGCAGCAGCGCGCCGTCGCCGTTCCGCTGCCGAAGGATGCGAGCGACGACGACCTCATCGAATGGGTCGGGCGCACCCTGGAGAACCTCTACGCCGCAGAGCCCGCCGCATCCGCCGCTCGCGACTAGGCGTCGGCCTCCGGCTGGGCAGCGAGGGCGAGAGGGCGGGGGAACCGCACGCTGCCCGGCACCTTGTGCACGCGGTACACGGCCATCGGGATGACGACGAGCGTGCGCAGATCGAACAGCACGTGCACGAGCATCGCGAGCAGAATGCTGCCGCTCACGACGTAGAGCGTCGTGAAGAGCAGGCCAACGACGCTCGTCGCGACGACACCGAGCCACCCCTGGTAGGCGTGCAGCGCGCCGAAGACGAGAGCGGCGAGCACGAAGGCGCTGAGCGGCTCGCCCGTCACGATCACGAGCAGGGCGGGGAGCGCGAGACGGAACAGCGCCTCCTCGACGATCCCTGCGTTGACCGAGAGCGCCGCGCCCCAGCCGAGCTCGGGCCGGTTGCGCGGCAGGAGCGAGGCGATGTCGCCCACCATGATGACGCCGCCCTCGGCGCGGGCGCTGCGCACGCCGAGCACGGTGAGCAGGGTGCCGCCGACGACGGCGCCGAGCAGCAGGCCGGCTCCGAGGCCGCCGGTCAGAGCATCCCGCAGCCAGGCCACCGGCGGCAGGGCCTGCGTCTCGGCGAGCAGCGGCGCGACGAACGGGTGCACCGCGAGGAGCACGAGAGCGGCGGTGCCGCCGAAGAGGGCGAGCGATTCGATGAGCCAGCGCCGCAGCATCGCCTGGCGGCGCACCGTCGAACGGTAGCGGCGGAAGCGCGCGTACTCGCGGCGATCCTTGCGGATGGCGCGCACGAGGAACAGCACGAGCAGGCCGGTCGCGAGGAGGGCGGCCGCGAGCCGAGTGAGCCAGTCGAGGTCGGGGAGCACGCCCCCAGTCTCCTGCACGCGGCAGCGAGGCGGGCTGAGAGGATGGCGGCATGAGCGAGCTCCCGACCCCGCGACCGCACCCGCAGCTGGACCAACTCATCGCCGTGCTCGAGTACCTGCGGGCTCCCGGCGGCTGCGCCTGGGACGCTGAGCAGACGCACGAGAGCCTCGTGCAGTACCTCGTCGAGGAGTCGCACGAGCTCATCGAGGCCATCGAGCACGGCTCGCGCGAGGACGTGCTCGAAGAGCTGGGCGACGTTCTCTACCAGGTGCTGTTCCACGCGGACATCGCGGCGGCGAGCGCCGAGCATCCGTTCACGATCGAGGATGTCGCGGCCGCGACGACCGCGAAGATGGTCGGCCGCCACCCGCACGTCTTCGGCGACGTGGTCGCCGACACAGCGGACGACGTCGCGGCGAACTGGGAGACGTGGAAGCGGCAGCAGAAGCCAGCACGCACCTCGGTGCTCGACGGCGTCCCGGCAGGCCTGCCCGCGCTCGCCCGGGCCGAGAAGGTCCTCGGGCGAGCGCACAGCGTCTCCGCCGACATCGCGGTCGACGAGAGCGAGCCGGGTCTCGACGACGAGGCCGAACTGGGGCACCGGCTCTTGAGCCTCGTGGCCGCGGGCCGCGCACAGGGGCTGGACGCCGAGCGCGCCCTGCGCGCCGCCGTGCGCGATCTCGAGTCGCGCATCCGCGCGGCAGAGTCGGCAGCGGCTCGCACAGTGGTTGACTGACGCTCATGACGGCAACCCCCTCGCACGCCTCGAGCGGCGCCGCGATCGAGGTACACGGGGTCGCGCGCTCCTTTGGAGACGTGCACGCCGTGCGCGACGCGAGCTTCACCGCGCACGCCGGGTCGGTCACGGCCCTCATCGGCCCCAACGGCTCCGGCAAGACCACGCTCATGCTCGTGCTCGCGACCCTGCTCGCGCCGGATGCGGGAACCGTGCGTATCGCCGGAGCCGACCCCGTGCACGATGCGCGAGCGGTGCGCCAGCGCATGGGGTGGATGCCCGACGTGCTCGGCTCGTGGGCGACGCTGAGCGTGCGGCAGACGCTCGAGACGACGGGGCGGCTGTACGAGCTCACGCCGGCGCAGTCCCGCGAGCGGGCGCGCGAGCTCATCGAGCTCGTAGGGCTCGAGTCCCTCGCCGATCAGCCGACGCGCGTTCTCAGCCGCGGCCAGAAGCAGCGTTTGAGCCTCGCGCGCGCGCTCGTGCATCGGCCGGACGTGCTCTTGCTCGACGAGCCCGCGTCGGGCCTGGACCCGGCGGCGCGCGTCGACCTGAGGGTCCTCGTGCGGCAGCTCGCTGCGGAGGGCGTCGCGGTGCTCGTCTCCAGCCACGTGCTCGCCGAGCTCGACGAGATGGCCGACGCCGCCGTGTACCTCGACCACGGCGTCACCGCCAGCGCCGAGCGCATCGAGTCCTCGCGTGCGGGGGCGCGACAGTGGCGCATCCGCGCGGTCGACCCCGCGGCTCTGTCGGCAGCGCTCGCGAGCGAGGGCGTCGAGAGCGCTGGTCAGGACCACCTCGGCACCCTGGTCTCCGTGGCGAGCGAGGCCGACGCGGCCGCCCTGCTGGCTCGTCTCGTGAGCGCGGGAGTCGCCGTGAGCGCCTTCGGGCCGGCGGTGGGCGACCTCGAGCACACCTTCCTCGACCTGGCGCGCGGCGAGCGGCCGGAGGAGGCGCGATGACCCGGTACTGGGACACACTCGGCACGATCATCCTGCTCGAGCTGCGGCAGCGCATCCGCTCGGTCGCCTGGATCGTCCTCGTGATCGTCGTCTTCGTGCTCGTGGGCGTCGTCACGGCGATGCTGTGGGCCTCGATCTCCGCCTTCGGGGGCGACGCCGAGACGGCGGGCGTCTACTCGACCATCATCTTCTTCGTGCTGCTCGTGGGCACTCTCGTCACGCCCGCCATCAGCGGGGGCGCGGTCAACGGCGATCGGGACGCCGGAACGCTCGCGACGACGCAGGTGACGCTCGCGAGTGCGCCGCAGATCGTGCTCGGCAAGTTCGTGGCGGCCTGGACCGTGGCGCTCACCTTCCTGCTCGCCTCCCTGCCGTTCCTCGTCTTCTCCGTTGTGGCGGGCGGCGTGCGGCTCGACACGCTCCTGGCCTCGCTCGGCGTGCTCGTGCTCGAGCTCGGCGTCGTCGCCGCGATCGGCGTCGGTCTCTCCGCACTCATGTCTCGAGCCCTGTTCTCGGTCGTGACGACCTACCTGGCCGTCGCCGCGCTGAGCATCGGCACGCTCATCGCCTTCACGCTCGGCGGGCTCGCCTTCCAGTCAGAGGTTCGCTCGACCTACATCGGCGTCGACTACTCCGTCGGGGGCGAGTTCGATCCGCAGACAGGATTCCCCGAGCAGGTCGAGTGCCTTCCGCCCGAGACCTACAAATACCTCGTGCCGCGCTTCGACCACGTGTGGGGCATCCTCGCCGCGAACCCGTACGTCGTGCTCGCCGATGCCGCGCCGACCACGTTCGACAGCAATGGCAACCCGCAAGACCTGTTCGGCACCATCGCGACGGGGGTGCGGGCGGCCCAGCTCGCCCCCGAGCTCGAGATGGTCACGGACGAGTGCGCGGCGGCGCTCGCCGGCGACCTCGACCTTCTCAACGACTACGAGACGCCTCAGGAGATCTTTGAGCGCACGGTGCCCAGCTGGTTCGTCGGCCTGCTGCTGCACCTCCTGCTCGCAGCACTCGTACTGGGCGGCGGCATCGCGCGCACGCGCACCCCGGCGGGTCGCCTGCCGAAGGGCAGCCGCATCGCCTGAGCGCGCCGGAGGCGCCCGGGCTGCGTGACAGAATCGAGCGTATGGCCAGCCCGGTGACCCCGCCCCGCGGGATGCGCGACATCCTGCCCGCCGACAAGGCCCGGCGCGAGCGCGTGCTCGCGACGGTGCGCGGCGTGTACCGCGCGCACGGTTTCGACGAGATCGAGACTCCCGTCATGGAGGACGCCGACCGCCTGCACGCGGGCCTCGGCGGCGACAACGAGAAGCTTGCGTTCGCGGTCATGCGGCGCGGTCTCACCGTGGATGACCTGCGCACCGCCGAGTCGCCGCTCGACCTCGCCGACCTCGGGCTGCGGTTCGACCTCACGGTGCCGCTCGCGCGCTTCTACGCGAGCAACCGCGGGCAGCTGCCGACCGTGTTCCGCGCCATCCAGGTGGCGCCGGTGTGGCGGGCGGAGCGCCCGCAGAAGGGCCGCTACCGGCAGTTCGTGCAGTGCGACATCGACATCATCGGCGAGCCGGGCATCATCGCCGAGGTGGAGCTCATCGCGGCGACCTCGGCGGCGCTCGACGCCCTCGGCATCCCCGACTGCAGCATCCGCGTCAACGACCGCCGTCTGCTCACGGCGTGGCTCACGCGGCACGGCGTGCCGGCGACTCTGCAGCCGCAGGCGCTCATCACGATCGACAAGCTCGACAAGCTCGGCGTCGACGGGGTGGTGGAGGAGCTCGTCGCCCTCGGCGTCACGCAGGCGCGGGACCTGTTCGAGGCGCTCGCCGCCGACGAGGACGACTCGTGGAGCCTGCTGCAGAGTCCCGCGTTCGACGGAAGCCCCGCCCTCGACGATCTGCGCGCACTGCGCGCGGCACTGCCCGAGCTTCCGCTGCAGTTCGACCCGTTCCTCGTGCGCGGCATGGGCTACTACACGGGCCCGATCTTCGAGGTCGCGCACCCGCAGCTCGGCTACTCGCTGGGCGGCGGAGGCCGCTACGACGGCATGATCGGGCGGTTCCTCGGCAGCGAGGTGCCCGCGACGGGCTTCTCGCTCGGCTTCGAGCGCCTCATCGACCTCGTGCAGCTCGCCACGACGGGGGGCGCAGAGGATGCGGCTCTCGTCTACGACCGCGATGTCGCTCCCGCGACGATCGTGACCCTGCAGGCCGCCCTCGTCGCGGAGGGCGCCCGGGTGCGTCTGCTGAAGCGGCCCAAGAATCTGCGCGCCGCTCTCGAGCAGCTCGACGCGGACGGCTTCCGCCGCTTCGCGCCCGTGGCGCACGACTCCGCACCCGACCCCGCGCTTCTCGACTGGCGTAGGCTCGGAGCCGCAGATTCGACCACCACCGAAGGAGACTGACCCGTGGCAGCTATCGAGGCCGTTGGAGCCCGTGAAATCCTCGACTCGCGAGGCAACCCGACTGTGGAGGTCGAGGTTCTGCTCGACGACGGGACGGTTTCGCGCGCGGCCGTGCCCTCGGGCGCATCGACGGGCGCCTTCGAGGCTTATGAGCTGCGCGACGGTGACAAGGGCCGGTACCTCGGCAAGGGCGTGCTCAAGGCCGTCGATGCCGTGCTCGACGTGCTCGGCCCGGCCGTGGAGAACCTCGACGCGAGCGACCAGCGTCTCATCGACGCCGCTCTCATGGCCGCCGACGGCAGCGACAACAAGTCGAAGCTCGGCGCGAATGCCATCCTCGGCGTCTCCCTCGCCGTCGCGAAGGCGGCAGCCGACTCTGCCGACCTTCCCCTGTTCCGCTACGTCGGCGGACCCAACGCCCACGTGCTTCCCGTGCCGATGATGAACGTCATCAACGGAGGCTCCCACGCCGACACGGGCGTCGACGTGCAGGAGTTCATGATCCTGCCGATCGGCGCGGAGAGCTTCACGGAGGCTCTGCGCTGGGGTGCGGAGACCTACCACGCGCTCAAGGGCGAGCTCAAGGCCGGCGGCTTCTCGACCGGTCTCGGCGACGAGGGCGGCTTCGCCCCCGACCTTCCCGGCACGAAGGCCGCGCTCGACTTCCTGCTCGCGGCGATCGAGAAGGCGGGCTTCACGCCCGGAACCGACATCGCGCTCGGGCTCGACGTTGCGGCGACCGAGTTCTACTCCGACGGGGCCTACAGCTTCGAGGGCTCGACCCGCACGGCGGCCGAGATGGCCGCCTTCTACGCGGAGATCGTGAACGCGTACCCGCTCGTCACGATCGAGGACCCGCTCGACGAGGACGACTGGGACGGCTGGGCCTCGCTCACGACCGACGTCGGCACGAAGGTGCAGATCGTCGGCGATGACCTCTTCGTCACCAACCCCACGCGACTCGCGAAGGGCATCGCGCACGGCACCGCGAACTCGCTCCTCGTGAAGGTCAACCAGATCGGCACGCTCACCGAGACGCTCGACGCTGTCTCCCTCGCCCAGCGCAGCGGCTACACGGCCGTACTGTCGCACCGCTCGGGCGAGACGGAGGACACCACGATCGCCGACCTCGCGGTCGCGACGAACTGCGGCCAGATCAAGACGGGCGCGCCCGCGCGCTCGGAGCGCGTCGCGAAGTACAACCAGTTGCTGCGCATCGAGGAGGAGCTGGGCGAGGCCGCCGTGTACGCCGGTCGCTCGGCCTTCCCGCGCTTCACCGCCTAGGCGGAGCCGTGGCCCGCCCCCCGCGCAGCGCCTCCCCGGCTCCGGCCGCGGAGGCGCTGGGGGTGGGCGCCTGGTTCCGCAACCTTCAGCTCTCCGGGTTCACCGTTACCGTCTTCCTGCTGATCGTCGCGGGGCTCGTCGTGCTCGCGCCCTCCCTGCGCATCCTCGTGGAGCAGCGGCAGGAGATCGCCGAGCTGGAGCGAACGGTCGCCGAGCAGCAGGCGGCGGTCGAGGATCTCGAGATCGAGATCGATCGCTGGCAGGACCCTGCCTACATCGAGGCGCAAGCGCGAGGTCGACTGCTGTACGTGTACCCGGGCGACATCAGCTATCTCGTGATCGACGACGGGCTCACTCCCGCCTCGGATGACGGTCAGCCGATCAGCGACGAGATTCAGACGACGCGCGTCGACTGGACGCGCGCGCTGCTGTCGTCCTTCGTCACGGCGGGCCTCACCGACCTGCCGGCCGACTCTCTCGTCTCCCCTGCGTTCGAGGGGGCGCAGTGAGCCGGCCGCCGTTCGCACCCTTCAGCGAAGGCGATGTCGCGCTCGTGAGTGCGCAGCTCGGTCGCCCAGCGCGCGACGTCGTCGGCATTCCCGCCCGCTGCGTGTGCGGCGCGCCCACGGTCGTCGCGACCCGGCCGCGGCTCTCGAACGGAACACCCTTCCCGACCCTCTACTACCTGAGCCACCCCGCGGCGACGGCGGCCGTCTCGCGGCTCGAGGCCGACGGCCGCATGGCCGAGTTCACGGCGATGCTCGCCGAGGACTCCGCAGTCGCTGCGCAGTACCGCGCCGCTCACGAGGCGTACCTGGCCGACCGCGGGCAGCTGCTGGACGTTCCCGAGATCGACGACTATTCCGCCGGGGGCATGCCGACGAGGGTCAAGTGCCTGCACGCCCTCGTCGGCCATTCCCTGGCCGTGGGGCCGGGCGTCAACCCGATCGGCGACCGCGCCCTCGCAGAGTGCGGCTGGACCCCCGAGGTGTGCGCGTGCACTCCCGACCTGCGCGGCTCCTAGCGCGCCTGACCGTGCTCGCCGTGGCGGGCGCTGGCGCTCTCGCGCTCGCTCCGGCTCCGGATGCCCGCGCAGACTCGATCAGAGACCTCCAGTACTGGCTCGACGAGTACGGAATTCGCGAGGCGTGGCAGATCACGCGAGGCGCCGGTGTCACGATCGCGGTCATCGACTCGGGCGTCGACGCGGCGCATCCCGATCTCGCGGGCGCGGTCGTCGGGGGTACCGACGTCTCGGGGCGGGGAGCCGACGACGGAACGCGGCCGGTCAGCGGAACGGGCAGCACGCACGGCACCATGGTGGCCTCCCTCGCGGCAGGACGGGGCAGCGGGCCCACGAACGGCGTCATCGGCGCGGCTCCAGCGGCCTCGCTGCTGAGCATTTCCCTCGCCTTCGGAGCGGGGGAGCGCAGCGCCGACGCGCAGGTCGCGGACGCGGTGCGATGGGCCGTCGACAACGGCGCCGACATCATCTCGCTCTCCCTTACGCGCAACACTCTGGGCTGGCCGGAGAGCTGGGACGACGCGTTCGGCTACGCCGAGGAGAACGACGTGGTCGTCGTCGCGGCGGCGGGCAACCGGGGCAGCGGCACCGAGTCGGTGGGAGCGCCGGCGACGATGCCGGGAGTGCTCGCGGTCGGCGGAGTGGATCGTTCGGGCGTCGCGAGCGACAACGCCTCGTCGCAGGGCATCACGATCGGGGTCATGGCTCCGAGCGAGCAGCTCGTGGGCGCCGTGCCGGGCGGCGGGCACGCCCTGTGGCAGGGCACGAGCGGGGCCACGCCGATCGTCGCGGGCATCGCGGCGCTCGTGCGCGCGGCGCATCCCGAGCTCGATGCCGCGAACGTCATCGAGCGCATTCTGCGCACCGCCCGCCCCGCGACGCCCACCGTGCCCGATCCGCTCTACGGCTACGGCCTCATCGACGCGCGCGCGGCCGTGGGCGCGAGCGTCGCTCCTGTCGCGAGCAACCCGCTCGGCAGCCTCGCCGAGTGGGTCGTCGTGCACCGTCGAGCGGAGGCCGACACCGTCGCAGCCGACCTTCCCGCGGCGCGCGAACCGATCGCCCGCGGCTCGTTCGCGAACGACTCTGTCGCGGATGCCCGGCCCGCGATCGCCGCGGCGGCACCCGTGCTGCCGATCGTGGGCCTGCTGCTCGGGCTCCTGCTCGTCGTCGTGGGAGCGGTCACCGCAGGCGCCGTGCAGTTCGCCAGGCGCACGCCGTCGGAGTAGATTAACCGGGTTCCCCCAAACAAGGAGTGTTTTTCTCGTGCCCAGAATTCTCATCGTCGGTGGAGGCTACGCCGGTTTCTACACCGCTCTGAAGCTCGAGAAGTGGCTGCGCAAGGGTGAGGCCGAGGTCGTTCTCGTCGACCCGCTGCCCTACATGACCTACCAGCCGTTCCTGCCCGAGGTCGCGGCGGGCTCCCTCGAGCCGCGTCACGCGGTCGTCTCGCACCGGCGCCACCTCAGGAGCACCCGCGTCATCACGGCGAAGGTGTCGGGAGTGAACCACGCCAGCAAGACCGCCACGATCGAGCCCGAGGTGGGGGAGCCCTTCGAGCTCGACTACGACCACGTCGTCATGACCGCCGGCTCCGTCTCTCGCACGTTCCCCATTCCCGGCGTCGCGGATGAGGCCATCGGCATGAAGTCGATCGAGGAGGCCGTCGCGGTGCGCGACCGCCTCATCGACAACTTCCACCGTGCCGCCCTGCTGCCGGCCGGCCCCGAGCGCGATCGGCTGCTCACCGTCGTCGTGGTCGGTGGCGGCTTCGCCGGCATCGAGACCTTCGCCGAGCTGCGCAGCCTCGCGAGCGCCCTGCTGCGGGACCACCCGCAGCTGACGATCGACGACACGCACTTCCACCTCATCGAGGCGATGGGCCGCATCATGCCCGAGGTGTCGCTCAAGACGAGCCACTGGGTTCTCAAGAACCTGGCCCAGCGTGCCGCGATCGTGCACCTCGAGACGCAGCTCACGAGCGCCGTCGACGGCCGCATCGAGCTGTCGACGGGCGAGAGCCTCGAGTCGGACCTCATCATCTGGACGGCGGGCGTCATGGCGAACCCGGTGCTACGCGGCACCGACCTGCCGGTCGACGAGCGCGGTCGCCTGCGTGCGCAGGCAGACCTGCGCGTGATCGACGACAACGGCATCGTCGACGCCGCGTGGACCGCGGGCGACGTCGCCGCGGTGCCCGACCTCTCGGGCGGCGGAGTCGGTGGGTTCTGCGTGCCCAACGCGCAGCACGCCGTGCGCCAGGGCAAGCAGCTCGCGAAGAACATCGTGGCGGTGCTGCGCGGTGAGGACCCGAAGGACTACGAGCACAAGAACCTCGGCGCCGTCGCCGGCCTGGGCCTCGGTTACGGAGCCTTCCAGTCGGGCAAGTTCGCCGTCACGGGCTTCCCCGCCTGGGTCATGCACCGCGGCTACCACGGCCTCGCGATCCCCATGTGGGAGCGCAAGCTGCGCGTCGTGGGCGACTGGGTCGGCAACTTCGTGCTCGGGCGCGACAACGTGAGCCTCTCGGCGCGCGAGGAGCCCGCGGCATACTTCCAGGAGTTCGCGGCCCGCCCCAAGGGCTAGTGCCCGCGACCGCAGGTTATGCGGTCGCGCGCGTGCGAAGTACCCCGGCTGGGGTTCGAACCCAGACTGAAGCGATTTTAAGTCGCCTGCCTCTGCCAATTGGGCTACCGGGGCCCGCCCGCCACATTAGCTGTCGAGGGCGGGTGCCACCCAGCGCACCCAGACGGTGAGCGCGGTCAGCACCGCGGCGATTCCGAGCGCGATGAGGCCGAGGGCGAGCAGCGGGAAGCTCGCGCCCGAGGCGACGATCGCGCCCGTGACGGAGGCGCTCGTGAGGGCGACGACGGCCCAGCCGCCTCGCGAGATGGCGTAGAGCTCGCGACCGGGCAGCCCGCCGATGGGCAGCAGGAGCAGCAGGAGCGACCCGAACCCGCCGAGGGCGATCGCCGCCATCGTCTCGGCGGCGAAGGTCTCCCAGAATCCGACGGTCGGCATGAGCAGGGTGTGCGCTGCCCACGCGAGCAGGGCGAGTGTCGCGACGCCCGCGATCTGAGCGATGGCGACTCCCCCTCGCGCGCGCAGGCGCGCGGGCTCGAGGGCGAGGCAGGCGAGGAGCACGCCGAGCAGGACGGGTGGCTGCAGGTCGAGGAAGCGCGAGAGGAGCGCGGCGACGAAGGCGACGATCAGGATGCCCGGCAGCAGTCGCGCGCGTGCGGGGGCGTGCAGCACGCGCCCGGCGATCCTCGCGGGGATGACGACGGCGAAGAGGTTGAGCAGCACGAGCCCGAGCCCGATGGCAGCCATGAGTCTGATGTACCGCACTTCCGCCGTGATGCCTCCGGAGAGCGCGGCGACGAGCGCGGCACCCGCGAAGGTGGCGACGACGACGAGGAGAGGGGAGAGGACGGGCCGCTCGCCGCCCTCCTCGCCCTGCTGCTCCTCATCATCGGGCTCCTCGTCCTGGCGGTTGCGGCCGGTGAGCCGCCAGGGTGAGGTGCCGAGCCGTGGCCCGACGATGGTCGCGTACGCGCGCAGGGGGAGCGCGATGAGCAGCAGGTAGGCGAGCGCCACGATCGGGGCGAGTGCCCAGCCGCCGCGCTCGATGATCTGCTCGGCGGAGGGCAGCGAGTTTCCGAAACCCGTCTCGGTGCCCCAGTGGGTGGCGGGTGAACCGCCGCTTCCGCTCTCGCCGAACGGGGGCGACGGCACGCCGGGGGCCGGCCGCTCGGGGGGCGTCGTGGGGCTGGGGATCGGTGAGCTCTCGGGTTCGGGCGACCCGGTGCCACCGGGTTCCGGGGCGGGAGCGGGAGGCACCGCAGGGCCGCCCGGCGATCCGCCTCCCCCGTCGGGGCCGCGGGGGGAGGCGATGATCTCGACGCGCTCGCTCGCGCTGCTGAAGTTGCCGGCGACATCCCGCTGCAGTGCCTGCAGGGTCCACTCTCCGGGGCCGGGGAGGCCGAGTGCGCAACTCCACTCGCCGGTCGGCTCGACGTCGGCCTCGCACGCGATGTCGCCGTGCGTGAAGACCTGCACCCGGGCATCCGGTTCTCCCTCGCCCGCGACGGTCACCGCGGGGCCGCTCACCGCATCGCCGTTCGAAGGGCTCGTGATGAGGGGAGCAGCGGGAGGCGTGCGGTCGATCGTCGCCGTCGTCGCGGGGGAGTAGCTCGAGTACTCCGGCCCGAGAGAGGGCAGCGATTGACTCACGCGCACCTCGTGCTCGCCTTCGGGGAGGATGACGACGCACGACCAGAAGCCGCTGTCGACCGCCGCTGGGCACGAGTGCTGCTGCGGAGCTCCGGACCCGTCAGACTGCACCTGGATGGTCGCCCCGGGCTCAGCCTGACCCGTGAACCGGCCCGTCGTCGTGATCTGAGCTCCAGAACCGTCGAGCGTGGGGGGACGCAGGACGCGCAGCACGAGAGGCTCGAGCGGCTCGACGGAGTCGTCGGCGAGGGTCTCCACCCCCGTGAAGGTCTGCTCGCCGTTGGGCACCGAGATCGACGGGCACTGCCAGGTCGTCGCCGCTGAGGCGGTGATCGTGCACACCACGCCGGCGCCGGCGCGGCGCAGCTCGAGCGCGCTCTCGGCCTCCTTCGTGCCCTGCAGCACCACGTGCCCGGTGCCGACGAAGTCGCTCGTCGGCTCGGTGAACGAGGCTGCGGCCGCCGCAGGAACGGAGGGCAGTGCGGCGAGTGCGGTAGCCGCGGCGACGACGATCGCAGCCCTGAGCATCCCGCGAGCGGGCGACGATGAGCGGCCCATGCTCATCCCCCTCTCCGCTCGTGAGGGTGACGGCCCTCGGTGCTGCCGGCGCGCCGACATCGGACCATCCTCGCGACCATCATGTCGTGTTGGGCCGGTGACTGCTGGGCGGCTCCACAGGAGGCGCCAAGCCTGGCGCCTGTTGCGGGTCGGATGCGCGCTCTATGCTGTGCTCATGGAATTCTTGGTCATCGTCGGCGTCATCGTCCTTCTCGTCGTCATCGCGGGCATCTACCTATGGGCGACGTACAACTCGCTCGTCACCCTCAATGTGCGCGTCGACGAGGCGTGGAGCGACATCACGGTGCAGCTCAAGCGCCGTGCCGACCTTCTGCCGAATCTCATCGAAGCCGTCAAGGGCTACGCGGCGCACGAGAAGCAGGTCTTCGAGAACGTCACCAAGGCGCGCGCCGAGACGCTGACCGCGCAGGGCCCGGCAGAGGCGAGCGCGGCCGAGAACCACATGCAGCAGGCGCTCAAGAGCATCTTCGCGGTCGCCGAGGCGTACCCGCAGCTCCAGGCGAGCCAGAACTTCCTGCAGCTGCAGGGGGAGCTCGTCGACACGGAGGACAAGATCCAGGCGTCTCGCCGCTTCTACAACGGTGGGGTGCGCGAGCTCAACGTCAAGATCAAGCAGTTCCCGAACACGCTCTTCGTGCGCGGCCTCGGCTTCACCGAGCGCGACTTCTTCGAGGTGGCGGATGCCGCGGCGATCGCGGAGCCTCCGCGCGTGCAGTTCTGATCACCGCGCTCGCGAGCAGGGAGTAACCGCACGTGTATCGCGCCATTGCGGCGAACAAGCGCAACACGGTGTTCATCATCATCGTGTTCGTGCTGCTCATCGGGGGTCTCGGCCTTGTCGCCGACTACCTGTACGGCGGCGGCATGACGATCTTCATCGGCACGCTCATCGGCGCGACAGCGTACGTACTGTTCCAGTACTTCGCGTCGAGCTCGCAAGCGCTCTCGATGGCGGGTGCCCGCCAGATCGAGAAGCGGGACAACCCTCGCCTCTACCGCATCGTCGAGAACCTCGCGATCACGGAGGGCATGCCGATGCCCAAGGTGTACATCGTCAACGATCCTGCGCCGAACGCCTTCGCGACGGGTCGCGACCCCGAGCACGCGAGCGTCGCTGCGACCACGGGCCTGCTCGAGCTCATGGACGATCGGGAGCTCACGGGGGTCATGGCGCATGAGCTGGGCCACGTGAAGAACTACGACATCCGTGTGTCGACGATCGTGTTCGGTCTCGTCGTCGCGGTCGGGCTGCTCGCCGACATCCTGGTGCGCATGGCCTTCTTCGGCGGCAATCGCAACAACGGCAACCCGATCGTGCTCATCTTCGGCCTCGTCGCGATGATCGTGGCGCCGCTCGTCGCGAGCCTCATCCAGGCGGCCGTCTCCCGGCAGCGGGAGTACCTCGCCGATGCGACGGGCGCTCTCACGACGCGCGACCCGGAGGCGCTCGCGAGCGCTCTCCAGAAGCTCGGCGACTACGCGCGCCCCATGCGCAAGCAGAGCTCGACGATGGCGCACTTGTGGATCAGCGACCCGATGAAGCCCGGAGTGATCGACCGCATGTTCCAGACCCACCCCCCTATCCCCGACAGGGTGAAGCGGCTCATGGAGAACTCGACGCGCTTCTAGCCGGTCGAGCAGTCATCGACCCCGCAGTGCTTCCCGCACGGCGGCGGCGGCCGTGCCCCGATCGGCGACGAGAACCTCCCCGAGCCCCTGCCAGGCCGATGCCCGTCTCAGCACCGGGGCGATGCGCTCGGCGAGCGCACCGGCTGACACGCCCGGCTCGGCCCACGCCGACTGCACGCGCAGCACCCCCGCCTGGCGGTCGCTCTTGAGGTCGATGCGCCCCAGCAGGGCATCGTCGACGAGCACGGGCAGCGAGTAGTAGCCGTACTGGCGGTGCGCAGCCGGTGTGTAGATCTCGATGCGGTAGGGAAAACCGAACATCCGCAGGGCTCGCTCACGGTTCCACACGACCGGGTCGAAGGGAGAGAGAAGGGCGGTCGACTCGATGCGGCGCGGGATGCGCGCGCCCGAGGGCATGAACGCCGGGAGCGGCCGGCCTCCGCGCACCCACCCCTCCACCTCGACCTGTACGACCTCGCCCGCGTCGAGGAGCGCGCGCAGGGCATCCTTCGTCGGAGCGATCTTCAGCCGGTGGTAGTCGGCGATATCGCCGATCGTGCCCACGCCGAGGGCTCGCACGCTACGCCGGACAAGCTCGAGCTGCGCATCGTCGCGCGCAACCCGCTGCGCGTGCAGTTCGCCGAGGCCCACCTGCTCGGGCAGGGCGTACACCCGCGAGAAGCCCCGCCGCCCGCCGCTCACGACGTCGCCCACGGCGAACAGGTGCTCCAACCCGATCTTGACGTCGCTCCACCCCCACCACGGCCCGCGTCGCGCGGTGGCCTCGTGCTCGACGTCGCCCACGGTCATGGGTCCCACCGCGGCGAGCTCGCCGAGCAGCCAGGAGAGCATCGCTGCGTTGTCGCGCACCCACGCGTTCGAGCGGTTCTCCTTCTCGCGCAGCGCCTCGCGCTTCCAGTGCCACAGCGGCCAATCATCGCGACGGATGATCGCCGCCTCGTGCGCCCAGTACTCGGTGTAGCGGCCTCGGGCGTGGAAGATCAGCCGGTCGAGCAGTGCGGGGTCGTACGAGCCGAGTCGCGCGAAGAGCGGCA
Source organism: Chryseoglobus sp. 28M-23 (assembly GCF_014789785.1). Lineage (NCBI taxonomy): Bacteria > Bacillati > Actinomycetota > Actinomycetes > Micrococcales > Microbacteriaceae > Microcella > Chryseoglobus sp. 28M-23. The sequence continues at coordinate 570,709 of NZ_CP061846.1, forward strand.
GGTAGTGAGACCGCGCGAACACGTTCACCGAGTCGAGCTGCAGCACCGCGAGGCGATCGAGGGCGGCCGTCAGCTGGCGCGCGCCGATCGTCTCGGGATGCGGGCGGGCGAAGCCGCCCGCCCCGAGGGCGAGCCGCCGAGCCTGATCGCTTCGGAGCCGGTCCACCTGCGAAGGCTATCGAGGACCAGCGACCCGCGAACGGGGCCTCGCGGGCTCGTAGACTGACCGCATGTTCCGCGCGTTCCGCTCCGCAGAGCAGAGCAGCGCGCCCGCGGTCTCCACGGTCCCCCCGGGTGTGCGCATCGCGAGCGAGTGGTCCTGGCGCTTCCTCGCCATCGCGGGCGCCGCCGGGCCCCTCATCTTCCTCATCATCCAGTTGCGGCTCCTGGTCATCCCGCTCTTCATCGGCGTGCTGCTCGCGGCGCTGCTCGTCCCCTACGCATCGTGGTTGGGCTCGCGCCTCCGCTTTCCCCGCTGGCTCGCGATCCTCACCGCGATGCTGACCCTCATCGCGGTCGTCGGAGGCCTCGTCTGGCTCGTCGTCTCCCAGGTGCGGGCCGGCTACGGTTCGCTCGAGGAGCGATCGGTCGAGCGCTACGCCGACTTCCTCTCCTGGCTGTCGGCGACCTTCGAGCTCTCCGACGCCGAGCTCGCGACGGTCATCGACGACACGGTCGCCCAGCTCGACCTGGGCGGAGGCTGGCTCGTGAGCGGAGCGCTCTCCGTCGGCTCCACGCTCACCGAGGTGCTCACGGGCTCGGTGCTCGTGCTCTTCGCCGTGCTGTTCTTCCTCATCGACGGGCGCCGCATCTGGCAGTTCGTCGTGGGGCTGTTCCCGCGGCGGGCGCGCACCCCCGTCGACGGTGCCGGTCGAGCCGGGTGGCTGACCCTCACCAACTTCGTGAAGGTGCAGATCTTCGTCGCGTTCGTCGACGCGGTGGGCATCGGGCTCGGTGCGGTCATCCTGCAACTGCCGCTCGCCCTGCCCATCGCGGTCGCGGTGTTCCTCGGAGCGTTCGTGCCCATCGTCGGCGCCGTCGTCACCGGAGCGCTCGCCGTCTTCGTCGCGCTCATCTACTACGACATCGTGATCGCGCTCATCATGCTCGGCATCGTGCTGCTCGTGCAGCAAATCGAGGGCAACGTGCTGCAACCCCTCGTCATGGGCACCGCGGTCAAGGTGCACCCGCTCGCGGTCGTGCTCGCCGTCGCCGCGGGCGGATTCCTCGCAGGCATCCCGGGTACGCTCTTTGCCGTGCCCATCGTGGCGGTGCTCAACGTCGTCGTCCGCTACCTTTCTCGTGGGCAGTGGCGCACCAACCCTCGGCCGAGCCTCTCCGACGTCATAGCGCCCCACGATCACGATCCCCCCACGACAGAAGGGCGAGCATGACGACCCCCGTGACGCTGGCCGGCCCCACGCTCGACGACGTCGAGGCCGCGCGCCTCCTCGTGCGCCGAGTCGCGGAGACGACGCCCATCGAGACCTCCCGGTACCTGAGCGACATCCTCGGCGCGACCGTGCTGCTCAAGTGCGAGAACCTGCAGCGCACCGGCTCGTACAAGATTCGCGGCGCATACACGCGCATGGCGCGGCTGACCGAGGAGGAGCGCTCGCGCGGAGTGGTCGCCGCGAGTGCCGGCAATCATGCGCAGGGCGTGGCCTTCGCCGCGCGCGAGCTGGGCATCCACGCCACGATCTTCATGCCGATCGGGGTGGCCCTGCCCAAGCTCCAGGCGACCCGCGACTACGGAGCCGAGGTCGTGCTGCGCGGGCACTCCGTGTCGGAGCCGCTTCAGGCCGCCGCCGAGTACGCCGAGCGCACGGGCGCCGTCTACATCCCGCCCTTCGACCACCCCGACGTCGTCGCCGGTCAGGGCACGCTCGGGCTCGAGCTGCTCGAGCAGGTTCCCGACCTCGAGACCGTCGTCATCCCGATCGGCGGAGGCGGGCTCGCGAGCGGCGTCGCGAGCGTGCTCAAGCGACGGGCGGCCGAGGAGGGGCGCACGATCCGCATCATCGGGGTGCAGGCCGCCAACGCGGCCGCCTACCCCATCTCGCTCGCCGCGGGCGAGCCGACCGACATCACGATCGGCTCGACCATCGCCGACGGCATCGCCGTCGCACGGCCGGGCGCTCTCAACTTCGCGATCATCCGGGACGCCGTCGACGAGGTCGTCACCGTCGAGGAGGACGACATCGCCCAGGCCATGCTCGTGCTGCTCGAGCGCGCCAAGCTCGTCGTCGAGCCGGCGGGCGCCGTCGGAGTCGCCGCGGTCATGCAGGGCAAGGTGAGTGCTCAGGGCACGACCGTCGTCATCCTGTCGGGCGGCAACATCGACCCGCTCATCATGGAGCGCGTCATCAGTCACGGTCTCGCGGCGGGGGAGCGCTATCTCAAGCTGCGCATCCCCCTGCCCGACCGGCCCGGCCAGCTCGCTCGCACGAGCGAGATCGTGGCTTCGCAGAACGCGAACGTCGTCGAAGTGCTGCACACTCGCCACGGCACGGGGCTGCAGATCAGCCAGGTCGAGCTCGAGCTGCACATCGAGACCCGCGGCCCCGAGCACGCCGACCAGGTGCTGGGCGCGCTGCGGGACGCAGGGTATGAGCCGCGTGTCGACTTTTAGCGTGCGCGCGCAACGCTGGCGCGTTGGAGGTCGAGGCCGCGCGTCGACGTTTGGCGTTCGCGCGCAACGCTCGCGCGTTGCGGGGTGCGAACCGCGCGTCGACTTCTCGAGCGCCGTCTCCTCTGACGGCCCCGGTCGTCTGTTCGGGAACGGGTGAGGCGGGCCGTCAGAGGAGACGGCACGGTCCGCTAGGGCGTGTAGGTCTCGACGTTCACGATCGTGACGGAGACCTGCGCGCCGCTCGGCGCCTCATAGCTCGTCGAGTCGCCGACCTTGAGCCCGAGGATCGCCGAGCCGAGGGGGCTCTGCTCGCTGTAGACGGCGAGCTCTCCGCCGTCGCCGACGATCTCACGGCTGCCGAGCAAGAACTTCTCCTCATCGCCCATGATCGTCGCCACGATGACGGTGCCCGGCTCGACGACGCCGCTCGACTGGGGCGCCTCGCTGACGGTCGCGCTCTTCAGCAGGGCCGAGAGCGTCCTGATTCTCGCCTCGATCTTGCCCTGCTCGTCCTTCGCGGCGTGGTAGCCGCCGTTCTCCTTGAGGTCGCCCTCGTCTCGGGCAGCCTCGATTCGCCGCGCGATCTCGGCGCGACCCTCGGTGCTGAGCTGCTCGAGCTCGGCGTTGAGGCGATCGTAGGCCTCCTGGGTCAGCCACTTCGTGTCGGTGGTGTCGCTCATCTTGTCTGCCTCCTGACGCAACAGAGCCGACCCGGTGGGTCGGCTCGCCGCAGTGATCTGAGGATATTACGGGAGCCAGCAGCGGTACGGCAAACCCGTCACGGCTGGTTCTGAAGTTCGCACGGTCTGCGCGAGGGACCGGGTGCGCTTAGGAGAGGCGGGGATCTCGACGATCGTCCACCCCACGATGCCGAAGCTGCTGTTGAGCGCCTGCAGTGCGCAGTGCACAGTGGTCTCCGGTGGTGCCGTCACCTCCCACTGCACGGTGATCGACGTGTCGGTGACGTCGGTATAGCCCAGTTCACGCGTCTCGAGCGTCGCGCTCGTGCCCGATAGTCCTCCCCACACGACCCACGCGGTCAGGACCACGGCGAGAGTGATGGCTCCTGCGATGAGGATGCGGCGAGTACGGCGCTCGCTCCCGGCGCTGCGCCCGTAGCGCTCATCGAGGAGCTGCTGGGTCGTCGTCATGGTTTCCTGTGCGGGTGGTCGGCGAGCATCCGGATGCGCTCGATAGTGTGGCTCTCAGGGTAGTCGGCGCCGCTGAGAGGCGAGCGCTCGGCGCCCTCCCCCCTCGGCGTGAATCCCACGCCGATCGACTCGAGGAGCACGCGTGCACTGGCTGACCGTTCACCGAACCGGCATCGGGCCGAACCCTGTGGACGACCCGCTCCTCCCGCCCATCCAGGTCGATGAGAACCTCGTGACGCCGGGCGTCATCGGCTTCGTCGTCACGCTCCTCGTCGCGGTCGGTGCGATTCTGCTCATCATCGACATGTCGCGGCGGGTGCGCCGCGTGCGGTATCGCGGAGAGGTGCGCGAACGCCTCGAGGAGGAGCAGGCCTCAGCCGCCGTAGGGCGGGTCGAGGGCGACGATGAGGACCCCCGCCCAGTGGCATAGGAACGCCACGACCGTCAGGGTGTGAAAGATCTCGTGGAAGCCGAACACGCCCGGCACCGGGTTCGGGCGCTTGAGCCCGTAGATGACCGCCCCAGCCGTGTAGGCGAGCCCTCCGACGATCACGAGCGTCATCATGGCCGGGCTCGCGGCGAAGAGGTCGACGATGTACAGCACAGCCGCCCACCCGAGCAGCACGTAGAGCGGCACGTACGCCCAGCGAGGCGCGGTGATCCAGAAGACGCGGAAGCCGATGCCCAGCAGAGCACCCGCCCAGACGAGCGCGAGCAGCAGGTAGCCCTTGTCCGGGGGCAGCGCCATGATGGCCAGGGGCGTGTAGGTGCCGGCGATGAGCAGGAAGATGTTGGCGTGGTCGAAGCGCTTGAGCAGTATGCGCGTGCGCGTGCTCCAGTGGAACCGGTGGTACGTCGCCGAGATGCCAAAAAGCAGGAGCGACGAGGTCATGAAGACGGCGCTCGACCACGTGGCGGCGACACCGTCGGCGACGATCAGCAGCACGATGCCGGCGACGACGGCCAGCGGGAACGTGCCGGCGTGAATCCAGCCGCGCCAGGTCGGCTTCTCCTCTCGTTGCTCGATCCGCTCGTACTCGATCGACTCCTCGAGGAGAGGGACATTCGGGATGTCCGCCGCGGGCTCGTCGTCGACGCGGTCTGCGGCGGTGGTCACGGGCTCCTCAGCGGCAGGCGTCATGCCGCGATCGTAGCCCGCCCAGCTCACAGGCGCCTTTCGACTGGAGACCGTGAACAATGCGAGCACGGTGCACTACCGTGATGGCTGTGCAATCGAGGAGAAGTCTCCGCGGGCGCGGCGTGCTCTACCAGCTCTACATGCGCCGGCTGCGGCATCAGTTGTCCGATGCCACGCACCCTCGTCATGTCGCGATGATCCTCGACGGCAACCGGCGCTGGGCGCGACTGCGCGCCGGCGGCACGAGCGCGCACGGGCACCGCGCCGGAGCGGAGAAGATTCGCGAGTTCCTGACGTGGTGCGACGACGCGGGCATCGGAGTCGTCACGCTCTACCTGCTCTCGACCGACAATCTGACGGGGCGGGAGTCGGAGGAGCTGCGGGAGCTCATCCCCATCATCGGCGAGCTCGCGAGCGCCCTGTCGCAGTTCCGCGACTGGCGCGTGCAGCACGTGGGCAGCCGCGACGGCCTCCCGGACCCGCTCCTGGCTCAGCTGGACGCCGCCGTGGCGAGCACGCGAGACCACAAGGGCCTGCACATCAATCTCGCCGTCGGCTACGGCGGCAGGCGCGAGATCGCCGACGCCGTGCGCTCGCTCGTGCACGAGCACGCCTCGGCGGGCGGCACTCTGGACGCGCTCGGCGAGCTGCTCACACCGGAGAACATCGCCGACCACCTCTACACGGGAGGCCAGCCCGACCCCGACCTCGTGATCCGCACGTCGGGCGAGCAGCGCTTGAGCGATTTCATGCTGTGGCAGAGCGCTCACAGCGAGTTCTACTTCGTGGAGGCCCTCGGGCCCGACCTGCGCGAGGTGGACTTCCTGCGTGCTCTGCGCGACTTCTCCCGCCGCCAGCGCCGTTTCGGCCAGTAGGCTCGCCGTCTCACACCTGGAGACCCTCATGACAGCTCTCGATGCGTTCATCGCCGACTTCCACGAAGACCCCGGCTACCTCGACTTCGCCCGTCTCGCCCCCGTGGGAGACCCGGTCCTGGCCGAGGAGCGCGCGCACGCCGAACTTCTCGCGCGCGCGCGCTTCGGCTCGCTCCAGACACTCGCTGAGCAGGATGCCCGGGCACGGGCCGCGCTCGGCGAGATGCTCGGCTTCCGCCCCGATCAGGTGGTCTTCCAGCCGAGTGCCTCGCAGGCGCTCATGCACGTCATGTTCGGGTTGACGGGTGGCGTCTCCGCATCGCCGGGCGATTTCCCCGCCGTCGGCTACGCCCTCGCGCGGGCGGCGGAGGCCCTCGGCGTGCTGGTGCCGCGTGACCTCGTGCCGCAGCACGAGCGCGTGACGCCGGGAGTCGTGAAGGAGCAGGTGGGGGCGAACACGGTCGCGGTGATCGTGAGCCTCGTCGACTACCGCACCGGCCAGGTCGTCGACCTGGAGGGAGTGCGCCAGGTCATCGGCGACCGGCTGCTCATCGTCGACGCCTCGCAGGGCGCGGGGGTCGTGGACGCACCGTGGCAGGCGGTCGACGTGATCGCGGGCGGAGGCCGGACCTGGTTGCGCGCCGGCCCTGGCACCGGGTATCTGGTGCTCTCTGATCGAGCCCGCGAGAGCCTCACGCCGGTCTGGTCGGGGTGGCTCGCGCAGGGCTCGGTGGAGCCCGTTCACGAGATCCTGCCGCCGCAGGACGATGCGGGTGCCTTCAGAGTGGGCGCTGCAGACCCGGGTGCCGAGGCGAGACTCGCTGCGGCTGTCGAGGCAGTCGTCCGTGTCGGCGTCGAGGTCATCGCCCCTGTGGTGCTCGACCGCACCGCCCGCATTCTCGAACTCGTCGACGAGGCAGGTCTCGCGGTCGTCTCCCCGCGGGAGGACGAGGAGCGGGCAGGCATCGTGGTCGTCGAGCCCGATGCCGACCAGTTCGGCGTGCTCGCCGCCGCTCTCCACAACCACGGCATCTCAGCGACCAGTCGAGAGGGGCGCGTGCGGTTGAGCGCCCACGTGTCGACGAGCGAGGACACGCTCGCACTTCTGCGAACGGCCCTGCTCACCTTCCGAGCCGCCACGCGGCACTGAGGGAGGCACCGTGCTCTCTCCTGGGTGAACCAACCCGTAACACGCGCGTGTCGTTGCGCGTCGAGCGCGACGGGAGGCATAGCGTGGCGCTCATCAGGCATCGAGCCTGGTCGAGACGGCCGGAAGTTCGTCTTGCGAGCCCTGGCCGGCACGTCAGATGAGTCCGGGGGCGCCCGCGCTTCCGGGGTTGGAGCACTGGTGGCCGCATCGAGAACCTCCTCCCAGACATCCCGCACCACGGCGTCGACGACGGAGGTGATGCAGCGCACCTACGTCTTGGACACCTCGGTCCTCCTCAGCGATCCGAGAGCCATGTTCCGGTTCGCGGAGCATGCCGTCGTCCTCCCTGTCGTCGTCATCACCGAGCTGGAGGCGAAACGCCACGACCCGGAGATCGGGTACTTCGCGCGTCAGGCGCTACGCCACCTCGACGAGTTGCGGGTGCAGCATGAGCGCCTGGACTTCCCGATCGCGGTGGGGGAGGAGGGCGGTTCGCTGCGGGTCGAGCTCAACCACTCGAACCAGTCGGTGCTGCCGAGCGGGCTGCAGCTCGGCGACAACGACTCGCGCATTCTCGCGGTCGCTCTGAACCTCGCGCAGGAGGGCCTGGCCGTCACGGTCGTCTCGAAAGATCTCCCCCTGCGCGTCAAGGCCTCGTCGGTCGGTCTCGCGGCCGAGGAGTACCGGGCCGAGCTCGCCGTCGACAGCGGGTGGACCGGCACGGCCGAGATCACGCTGTCGGCCGAGCAGATGGCCGATCTCTACGACCGGGAGACGGTGTCGAGCGCGGCGGTGCGCGAGCTTCCCGTCAACACGACGCTCGTCATCCATTCCGACCGAGGGTCGGCCCTCGGGCGCGTCCTCGGCGAGGACGTCGTGGGCCTCGTGCGCGGGGATCGCGACATCTTCGGTCTGCACGGCCGCTCTGCCGAGCAGCGCCTCGCAATCGACCTGCTCATGGACCCCCAGATCGGCATCGTCTCCCTCGGCGGTCGCGCGGGCACGGGCAAGTCAGCGCTCGCGCTCTGCGCGGGTCTCGAGGCGGTGCTCGAGCGTCAGCAGCAGCGCAAGATCATGGTGTTCCGTCCCCTGTACGCGGTCGGGGGGCAGGAGCTCGGCTACCTGCCGGGCGATGCGGGCGAGAAGATGAACCCCTGGGCGCAGGCGACGTTCGACACGCTCAGCTCGGTCGTCTCGCAGAACGTGCTCGACGAGGTCATCGAGCGCGGGCTGCTCGAAGTGCTGCCGCTCACGCACATTCGCGGTCGGTCGCTCCACGACGCGTTCGTGATCGTCGATGAGGCGCAGTCGCTCGAGCGCAACGTACTGCTGACGGTGCTCAGCCGCATCGGGCAGAACTCGAAGGTGGTGCTCACGCACGACGTCGCCCAGCGGGACAATCTGAGGGTCGGGCGGCACGACGGCGTCGCGAGCGTCATCGAGACGCTCAAGGGCCACGCGCTCTTCGGCCACATCACCCTCACGCGCAGCGAGCGCAGCGCCATCGCGGCGCTCGTCACCGAGCTCCTGGAGGGCAACGAGCTCGCCTGAGCGCACCTGATCAGCACGGCGAGGGGTGTCCTGTCGGGCACCCCTCTCGTGCTATTCGAGCTGTGCTGCGCGTCGGAGCGCGACTCCGCTCAGCCCTGGTCGCCCGGCGATCCTGACGGTGCTTCGCCACGCTGCCGCGCGCGGTCGCCGACGGCGCGCAGGAGCTCGCCGATCGTGTGCGTGCGCTCGAGGGGGTGCCGCAGCGGCTCGTCGTCGACGACGCTGTAGCGGTTGCGTCGGCCCTCGCGCGTCTTGACGAGGTAGCCGGCCTTGACGAGCTCGGCGACGATGCGCTGCGTGCCGCGCTCGGTGATGCCGACGCGCTCGGCAATGTCGCGCATGCGCAGATCGGGGTCGTCGGAGAGGCACACGAGCACGTGCGTGTGATTCGTCAGAAACGTCCACTCGGCCACGCGACCACTGTACGAGCCACATCGCGCCCCGTCCGGCATCGAAATGCACGTTGTGCAATACGCGAACTAGCAATCGTGTATTGTGATGCGCGCAAGGAGGTTCTCCATGTTCTCAGCCGGTACCCCCCTCGACCCTCGCGCACTGCTCGCGGTGGCACCCATGCCCCCGATCGATGGTGGCCTGTGGCGACTCGACGGCGTCGCGCTGGTGCTGCTCGTCCTCGTCGTCGGCATCGCCGCAGCCGTCGTGCCCTTCGCCCACCGCTCACTCCGCGGCGACCGGCACGGCACTGCCCTCACGATGGCGTTGGGTGCGATGCTCGCGACGACGGCACTGCTCGCCGTCGCGGGCCCGCTCTGGATGCTCGGCCTCGCCTGGAGCGCCTCCACCGTCGCGACGCTTGTGGCCCTCGGTCTCGGCGGGGGAGTGCGCGCACTCCTTCCCGGTGCCGTATGGCTCGTCGCCGCCGACGTCGCGCTCTGGGCCGCGATCGTTCTGATGTCGCTCGGTGCCGAGGGGGATGCCGCAGCACTGCTCTTCGTGATCGCCGCCGTTCTGCGCTGTGCCCTGCCGCCCGCGCAGAGCTGGCTCGTCGGCTCTCTCTACGCTCCGACTCCCGTGAGTGCCGCTCTGCACGGCGGCATCGTGAACGGCGGGGGCATCCTCGTCATCACCCAGTTGCCCCTCATCGGCGAGAGCGCCCTGGCATCCCTCGCGCTCAGCCTCCTCGCGGCGGTCGGCCTCCTCGTCGGTGTGACGGCCTCGCTCGTGAGAACGGACGTCAAGGGCCGACTCGTCATGTCGACCGTCGCGCAGATGGGCTTCATGCTGCTGTGCGCCGCCCTCGGCCTCGCCGCCGCCGCGCTCGTGCACCTCGTCGCCCACGGCCTGTACAAGAGCTCGCTCTTCCTCGCCTCGAGCGACGGCATCGACCGTCGCGCCTACGACCGCCGCGCCCCGGCGGTCCTCGCGCTCTCCCGCCCCAGCGCCGCGGCCCGGGCCCTCGCGGGCATCGCGCTCCCCGTGATGACACTCGCGGCCGTGGCGGTCGCGGTGTACCCGGGCGGCCGGGGCGTGCCCGAACTCCTGCTCCTCGTCGTGGTGGGCGCGGCCTTCGCCGCCGCGGGCGCCCGCGCGGCACGACTCGCCCCGAGCACCGCGCTCGCCGCCGCGTCGACCACCCTGCTCGCGGGCGGTGCGGCGGCGTACGCACTCGCTGCATCGCTGCTCTCGGCGGTGATCACACCCGAGTCTGCGCCCGAGGCGCAGCCCGCCATCGTGGTCGTCGCGGTGCTCGCCCTCCTCCTCGTCGTCGCTCTCGGCGTCGTGCGTCGATGGTTCCCGGGGAGCCGGACGGGTCTGGCCCTGCAAGCCTTCGGTCTCGGCTTCGGCGACCCTCGCGCTCCGCGTCCCGCGGGCAGAGCATCCACGGCGCGCGCGATCCCCGCATCCGACCCCCTCGGCAGCCCGCTCACGACAGGAGCCTCGTCATGACCGATATCGTCGCACCCATGCGCGCGGCCCTCCGCGCCCGGGCACGCGCCGAGATCGCCGCCTCGGTGATCGCCCCGTACTACGGCCTCGACGCGGCGATCGCAGTGAACCCGCTCCTGCCCTCGCTCTCCGAGGGGTTCGCCGGTGCGGTGACGCGGGCCGCACCCGCGCTCGGAGCCCGCGGGGCGCTCTCCGAGGGGCAGTACCGCGACCTGCTCGACTCCGGTCGCATCGCGGAGGCCGACCTCGCCCAGGCGATCCGTCGCCGCGACGCCGAGTCCCCGCGGGGGGCGACCGACGCGCAGCTCGTCACGCGGTTCCTCACCCGTGCTGCCCCGCCTCCACCGCTCGAGCAGCAGCCGATCAGCGCCGTCGACGAGCGACTCGCCCAATGGTGCCGCGCAGCGCTCGCCCCCGATGCCGCGGCGTGGCCCGTGCCCGTCGCCGAGCTCGGATACTTCGGCGCGTGGCGCGCCCTCGCGCTCCACGACGCGACCCTCCCGCGAGAGGCGAGGCGTCGCATCGCCGAACTCCCCGACGTCGCCGATCGTGCCCTCGCCACCGTTCTCGAGATCACCGACGTGAGCGAGGACGAGCAGCTCGCGCACTTTCGCGCCGGGCTCGCCCGGCTGCCCGGTTGGGCCGCCTACGTGCGATGGCGCGCCGAGACCGCGGGCGATGTGGACATCGTCGACCTCCTCGCCGTGCGCGCAGCACTCGAATGGGCACTCGACGAGCCTCGACCCATGCCCGCTGCGGGGCACGGCGACGAGGCGGGCGCCGTGCGCACGCTCGTCTGGCAGGAGGCTTTCGAGTCGGCCCCCCATCGTCGGGTGCTCGAGCAGATCACCGCATGCTCGGGTCGTCACCGTGACGCCTCGGCACCCCGCGCTCACCTCGTCTTCTGCATCGACCCCCGCAGTGAAGGACTGCGACGGCACCTCGAGCGTCGCGGCCCCTACGCCACCTCCGGCTTCGCCGGCTTCTTCGGAATCGCCGCGCTCGTGGAGCCCCTCGCCGCGACCGAGCCCGCGGCAGCATGCCCCGTGCTGGTGACTCCCCGCTACCGCGTGGCCGAGCGACCGGCACCCGGGGCGTGGCGCGACGCCGCTCGGTTCGTGCGCTCTCTCGCCCTCCGCCGCGCCCTGCGCTCGAGCGTCAAGGCGCCCGACGCCCTTCCCGGCGCCCCGCTCGGCTGGGCCGAGGTCACCGGGTGGCTCTTGGGCCCGCGCTCGATCGCGCGCAGCCTGCTGGCCGGGCGAGCAGTGCGCGCGGGGCGCCCCGACGATCCGGCCATGAGCGTGCCCACGCTCCTCGACCTCGATAGCGCGCTCACCCCTGAGGCGCAGCTCGACACGGCCGAGGTGATTCTGCGCACCATGGGCATGGTGGAGTCGTTCGCGCCTCTCGTCGTCTTCGTCGGCCACGGCACGTCGACGACCAACAACGCCTACCGAACGGCGCTCGACTGCGGAGCGTGCGGGGGCCACCGGGGCGCTCCCAATGCGCGGGCTGCCGCCGCGCTGCTGAACACGCCGGCGGTGCGGGTGGGACTGAGCGAGCGGGGGATCAGCATCCCTGAGGCCACCGTCTTCCTCGCCGGGGAGCACGACACGGCTACTGACGTGGTCACGCTCGCCGACCTGCACCGGCTCGAACCGGTGCGGCGCGACGCCGCCGCCGAGGTCGAGCGAGACGCTCGGGCAGCGGGGCACGACCTCGCCGCCGAACGGATGCTGGATCTGCCGGGCGCGTCTGCGCGCACGCCGGCGAGCATCGCCGCCGCTCGTCGGTCGCGGGACTGGGCTCAGGTGTACCCGGAGTGGGGTCTCGCGCGGAACGCCGCGATCGTCATCGGGCCGCGGTCGCTCACCGCGGGCGCCGACCTCGAGCGCCGCGTCTTCCTGCACTCGTACGCGCCCGAGCACGACGCCGAGGGCACGGCGCTCGAGACGATCCTCACGGCACCGCTCGTCGTTGCGCACTGGATCAACGCGCAGTACTACTACTCCGCCGTCGATCCCGAGGTGTTCGGCGCCGGGTCGAAGACGGTGCACAATCTCGTCGCGGGCGCTGGAGTGCTCAGCGGGCCGTCGGGAGACCTGCGACTCGGCCTGCCGTGGCAATCGGTCGGCACCCGCGACGGTCTCCACCACGAGCCCGTGCGGCTGCTCGTGGTCGTCGACGCGCCGCGCGAGCGCATCGAGCGCATCGTCGAGCGCGCCGACGTCGTGCACGATCTCGTGCACGGCGAATGGGTGACCCTCGTGCGACCGGGCGACACGGTCGGCGAGTGGGAGCGGTACACCCGAGCAGGGTGGCAGTCGTGGCAGCTGCCCGGCGCCGAGTGGACTGCAGGAGAGGAGGCGGCATGAGCCGCGAAGCACTGACGAGGATGACCAAGATCGAGATCGTGGCGCGCACGGTCGATGCCGACGCGGTGCGCCGCCAGATCGTCGCGGCGGGAGCGACGGGCTACACGAGCCTGCCTGCGGTGACCGGTCTCGGGCACCACTTCGCTCACGAGGGCCGGCAACTGTTCAACGACCGGGACGCGCTCACGCTCATCATCACGGTCGTGCCCGATGACCGGGCGGACGATCTCATCGAGGGTCTGCGCTCACTGCTCGACCTCACAGCGGGCGTCATGTTCGTCTCCGACACCTACGTGAGCAGACCGCACTACTTCCGTTAGAGGCCCGGCGCCGTCATGCGCAGCACGTCGAGAGCGCTGTCGAGCTGCTCGAGCGTGACCTCGCCGCGCTCGACGAATCCGAGGTCGATCACGGCCTCGCGAATGGTGAGACCCTCAGCGACGGAGTGCTTGGCGACCTTCGCGGCCGCCTCGTAGCCGATGACGCGGTTGAGGGGCGTCACGATCGAGGGCGAGCTCTCGGCGAGGGCCCGAGCGCGTTCGAGGTTCGCCTCGAGACCGGTCACGGTCTTGTCGGCGAGCACCCGCGTCGAGTTGGCGAGGAGGCGGATCGACTCGAGCAGCGACGTGCCCATGACGGGGATCGCGACGTTGAGCTCGAAGGAGCCCGATGCGCCCGCCCACGCAACGGTCGCGTCGTTGCCGATGACGCGCGCGCACACCATGAGCACAGCCTCGGGCACGACCGGGTTGACCTTGCCCGGCATGATCGACGAGCCCGGCTGCAGATCGGGGATGCGCAGCTCCCCGAGGCCGGTGTTCGGGCCCGACCCCATCCACCGCAGGTCGTTGCAGATCTTGGTGAGCGACACGGCGATGACGCGCAGGGCGCCGCTCGCCTCCACGAGGCCGTCCCTGGCGCCCTGCGCTTCGAAGTGATCGAGGGCCTCGGTGATCGGCAGCCCCGTGGAGCTCGCGAGCTCAACGATGACCTTCTGCGAGAATCCGAGCGGGGTGTTGATTCCTGTGCCCGTCGCCGTGCCGCCGAGCGGCACCTCCGCGACGCGCTCGATCGTGGAGCGCACGCGCGCGACGCCGAGGCGCACCTGTCGCGCATAGCCGGCGAACTCCTGCCCCAGAGTGACCGGCGTCGCGTCCATGAGGTGGGTGCGTCCGGCCTTGACTGCGGTCGACCACACCTCGGCCTTCTGCTCGAGGGCGACGGCGAGGTGCTCGAGCGCGGGGATGAGCTCGTGCAGCAGCGCGCTCGTCACGGCGACGTGCACCGAGGTGGGGAAGACGTCGTTGGACGACTGGGAGGCGTTCACGTGGTCGTTGGGGTGAACGTCCATCCCCGCGATGCGCGTCGCGAGGGTCGCGAGCACCTCGTTCATGTTCATGTTCGAGCTCGTGCCCGAGCCCGTCTGGTAGGTGTCGACCGGGAAGTGATCGTGATGCTGCCCCTCGATGATCTGCTCTGCCGCTTCGGCGATGGCCTGCGCGAGCGGAGCATCCAGAATTCCGAGCTCGGCGTTCACGAGAGCGGCGGCGCGCTTGATCTGCGCGAGAGCGATGATCTGCCCCGACTCGAGCCCCGAGCCGGAGATCGGGAAATTCTCGACGGCGCGCTGGGTCTGGGCCCGGTAGAGGGCGTCGCGTGGCACGCGCACCTCGCCCATGGTGTCGTGCTCGATGCGGTAGTCGTCTGTCTCGGTCACGTCGATGTGCGTCCTTCTGTGCGTGGCGGTGGGGTGTCTGGTCGGCGGGTGGCGGGTGAGGATGCCCGGGTGTCGGCTCGGCGTGCGTCGAGCTCGGTCAGATCTGGCCCACGACGACGTCGGGCTCGACGCGACCCTCGCGCAGCTTGTAGTTCGCGCCGACGATGGCCAGCGTACCGGCGGCGACCTCCTCGCTGATGAGCTCGCTCGCCGAGAGCAGCGCTCCGACGGTGTCGCGCAAGTGCTGACGACCGACCTCGAGAGCGTCGAGCTGGTCGATCGCGCTCGCCCCCGCGCTCATGCGCACGCGCTGAACGGCGGGGAGGATCTGGTTGACGATGCCGCGGATGTGCACGGGCAACGGCTCGGCGCCGGGTCGGGCGGAGTCCATCGCGGCCCGCACAGCACCGCACTCGTCGTGCCCGAGCACGAGGATGAGCGGCACGCGCAGCACTGCCACGGCGTACTCGAGCGAGCCGACGACGCTGTCACTGATGACCTGCCCGGCGTTGCGCACGACGAACAGGTCGCCGAGTCCCTTGTCGAAGATGATCTCGGCGGCGAGTCGAGAGTCCGAGCAGCCGAACAAGGCCGCGCCAGGGGCCTGCGAGCCGGCGAGCTCGGTGCGCCGCTCGACGTCCTGGTGCGGATGCTGCGGCTCGCCCGAGACGAACCGCGCGTTGCCGCGCTCCATCTCGCGCCAGGCCTGGGCGGGGGTGCGTCGGGTTGCAGTCATGCGGTCACCTCGCGTTGATCGATCGAGGCCGCGACTACGGTGCGGTCTCGGTCTCGTCCTCGGCAGGAAGGTCGGCGGCGATCGCAGTAGCCAGTAGCGCGAACTCGTTCTCCGACGCGGTGCCGTAGAGCACGATCGTGCTCTCGGCGGCCTCGGTCACGAGGGCGTACTGGCGGCTGCCGACGGCGTCGACCCCACGTCGATCGTAGAGGTTCCACTCGACCCCGGCGATCTCCACGGGCTCTCCGCCCGACGCACCCCGCAGCAGGTCATCGAGCCACGTCGGATTCGTCTCGAAGCCCTGCACCAGGGCGATGAAGGCGTCGGTGTCGGTGAGGAAGCCGATGTACCACTCGCGCACGCCGCCGCTCGCGGTGAGGTCGGCGCGGTTGGCCGACCAGGTCGGGGGGACGGTGGGCGCCAGCACGTCCGTGCCGAGCGCGGCGGAGGCATCTGCTGCGGTCGACGGGTAGTCCACGGGCGGGGGAGTGGGTGTCTGCCGCACGACGACGACGACGAGGAACAGGACGATGCCGAGCGACGCGACGAGGGAGAGCACGAGATTCTTCGTCGACTGGTTCGCGCGGCGACGGCGCCGCGACTCGGCCACGCGTGCCGCGGTCTCCTCCGGCGTCTCGGGCCGACCGAGCTCGGCGACGACCCTGCCCGCTCCCGCAGACGTCACGGGGCGCTGCCGTCATCGGAGGCGGCGGCGCGAGCAGCGTCGAGGCGAGCCTTCGCGCCGAGCAGCCACTCCTCGCATCGTCGCGCGAGCGCCTCGCCGCGCTCCCACAGGGCGATCGACTGCTCGAGCGTCGCGCCGCCCTGCTCGAGCTCGGAGACCACGCGCACGAGCTCGTCTCTCGCCTGCTCGTAGCTCAGGCCGCTGACCTCGGCGCGCTCGGGTGGGGAGGTCTCGGAGGCGGGGGAGTCGGTCACGTCAGTCATGCTAGGTCTGCTTTCCTTCGCTCGGGGTGGGAGTGTGCGATGGGGCGTCGTTCGGCGAGGGCTCGGTGCCCGTCACGGTCGCGGTCAGGCGGCCCGCGGCGAGAGTCACGTGCAGCGCATCGTCGAGCGACGCTCGCGCGGCGTTGCTCACCACGCGCCCGGCGTCGTCCTGCACGATCGCGTAGCCGCGATCGAGCGTCCGCTGAGGAGAGAGCGCCCGCAGCTGGCGGCGCCGCTCGTCGAGGGCGTCGAGCGAGCTGTCGAGGCGGCGCGTCGTCAACTCCGCACCGCGCGCGACGAGGCGCGTGAGCTCCTCCGCTCGCGTGGCGATGATCCACGTCGCACTCGCGAGCGCCGGTCGGGAGCGGAACTGCGCCACGCGCTCGATCTCGGTCGTGAGCATCGAGGTGAGCCGGGTGATGAGCCGAGACCGGGCCTGCTGCACGGTCGCGAGCTGCTCGCCGACATCGGGCACGACCCGTTTCGCGGCATCGGTCGGTGTCGAGGCGCGAAGGTCGGCGACATCGTCCAGCAGCGGTCGGTCGTTCTCATGCCCGATCGCACTCACGAGGGGCGTCTCGCAGTCGGCGGCGGCGCGCACCACGGCCTCGTCGCTGAAGGGCAGCAGGTTCTGGAAGTCGCCGCCGCCGCGCGCGACGATGATGACGTCGACGTCGGGGTCGGCATCGAGCGCTCGGATGCCCGCCACGAGCTCGCCGACGGCCCGGTCGCCCTGCACGGCGGAGTGGTGCACGCGGAACGAGACGGACGGCCAGCGCAGCTGCGCGTTCCGCAGCACGTCCTTCTCTGCGTCGCTGTCGCGTGCGGTGACGAGCCCGATGCACTGCGGGAGGAAGGGCAGGGGCCTCTTGCGCTCGGGGGCGAAGAGCCCTTCGGCCGTGAGCTGACGCCGCAACTGCTCGAGGCGCTCGAGAAGGTCGCCCAGGCCGACGCGTCGCATCTCGAACACCTGCATCGTCAGGGTGCCGCCCTTGACCCACCAGTTCGCCTTGACGAGAGCGATGACCCGATCGCCCTGACCGAGTCCCTCCGGCAGCTTCCCGCGCACGGAGGACCAGATGGTGAAGGAGACGGTCGCCTCGGCTGCGAGGTCTTTGAGCTTGCCGTAGACGTTGCCGCCGGAGACGCCCCACTGGGTGATCTCGCCCTCGACCCAGACCGTGCCCAGGCGGTCGATGTACCCCTTCAGCTTCGAGGAGAGCTGCCCCACCGGCCACGGCGCGTCGGCGGCGCTCGCCGTCGGATCGGGTGCGGCTCCCGGGCGGCGGGGAGCCTCGGGGGCATCGGTCACGCCCCCAGGGTAGCCGCGGGCGGCGACACATGGGCACGGAGTCCACCTTCAGGGGCCCGCGCCTAGACTGGGCCCTGTGAGCACCATCACCAACGGAGCCCCCGTCAGCACACCGATCGTTCCCGCGCGGCGCGCGCGGTTGACCGACGAACCCGTCGCGGGCAGCAAGCGGGTGCTGCTCGCCGCGCCGCGCGGGTACTGCGCCGGCGTCGACCGGGCGGTCATCGCGGTCGAGAAGGCGCTCGAGCAGTACGGCGCACCCGTGTACGTGCGCAAGCAGATCGTGCACAACATCCACGTCGTGACCGAGCTCGAGAAGAGCGGTGCGATCTTCGTCGACGAGGTCGAGGAGGTGCCGCCGGGCTCGCACATCGTCTTCTCCGCCCACGGAGTCAGCCCGGCCGTCGTGCAGGGCGCGGCCGACCGCGGCCTCGCCGCGATCGACGCGACGTGCCCGCTCGTGACAAAGGTGCATCGCGAAGCGGTGCGCTTCTCGAAGCAGGACTACCGCATTCTGCTCATCGGTCATGCTGGCCACGAGGAGGTCGAGGGCACGATGGGTCACGCGCCCGAGCGCACGATCCTCATCGGCAGTCCGGAGGAGGCCGACACCGTCGAGGTGCCCGACGCCGACGAACTCATCTGGCTCTCGCAGACCACGCTAAGCGTCGACGAGACGATGGAGACCGTTCGGCGTCTGCGCGCGCGGTTCCCGCATCTGCAGGACCCTCCGAGTGACGACATCTGCTACGCGACGCAGAACCGTCAGGTCGCGATCAAGAAGGTCGCCCCGGAGTGCGATCTCGTGATCGTCGTCGGGTCGGCGAACAGCTCCAACAGCGTGCGCCTCGTGGAGGTGGCGCTCGAGTACGGTGCGCGGGCGGCCTACCGCGTCGACTACGCGAGTGAGATTCGGCAGGAGTGGCTCGAGGGTGTCGCGACCGTCGGCGTCACCTCCGGGGCGAGCGTTCCCGAGGTGCTCGTGCAGCAGGTGCTCGCCGACCTCTCCGACGCCGGCTACGGCGAGGTGGAGGAGATCACGACGGCCGAGGAGGACCTGCTGTTCTCGCTGCCGAAGGAGCTACGGGTCGACAAGTCGGGCAAGCGTGACGACCGCGCGCTCGGCGGGCGCACGCGGGCCTGACGGGCTGGCTCCATGACCACCGCCGATGCGACCGCTTCGGCGCTGCGACTGCCTCCCCCTCGCGAGGTGACGGCGAGCGCTCTCGTGCGCGGGCTGGCGACTGCGCAGCGCCTCATCGGCCCCGCGAGCATCCTTCTGGCCGGTGGCATCCTGCTCGAGGTGGGCGCTCGACGCGGCGACCTCGCGAGCGTCGCACCGCTCGCGGCGCTCCTCGCCCTCATGCTCGTCAGCTCGCTCGCGCTCGCGTGGCGACCGACGGCGCTGCTCGCGGCGGCGCAGCTCGCGCTCGGCACCGTCGCCGGCACGGTCTATGCGGCGGTCGCGATGCTCACGCTGTCGCGGGGCGAGTCGCAGAGCGCCTACCTCATCGAGGCCGTCGCGACCGCCCTCATCTTCATCGGCGCGATCCGACCGCGCGCCTCGAACGGCATTCTGTGGGTCTCGGGCGCGTGGCTCGCGGGCAGCGTCTCCCTCGCCGCGGGGGCCGCGCTCGTCGGGGAGACCTACGTGCTCTCCTGGGACCGCGTGACCGACGCCGGCATCATCTGCGGGGCGTACGCGATGGTCGCGATCGGCTGGCGCCGCCGGCGGGAGCGCCTGCCCGAGCTGCCTGCGCTGACGCAGTCCTCCCGCAGCGGCGAGGATCAGCGCGTGCGGGAGCGCGCCGCGACCGCGGTCGTGCACGACACGGCGCTCGCCGCGCTCACGCTCGTCGCGCGCAGCGCGCCCGAGCTCGACGCGCGGCTGCGGCAGCGCATCCGTCGTGATCTTCGCATCGTCGCGACCGCGACGGTGTCTCCACGCGGCACGTCGCCGGCACCGGATCCGCGGCGCGCGAGCCTCGGTGCGCGCCTGCTCGCCATTGTCGACGACGTGCGCTGGCGGGGCATGCGCGTGGACGTCGCGGGCGCTGATGCCGCCCTCGGGTATCCCGGTGATGACGCGGCCGAGGCGATCCTGGGGGCGACCGCGGCCGCCCTCGACAACGTCGTCGCGCATTCGGGCACGACTCATGCGGACGTCACACTGGGGTCGGCCGAGGGGCTGCTCACCGTCATGATCGTCGACGGGGGTCGGGGGTTCGACCCCGCGACCGTGCCCGCGGACCGCCTCGGCCTGCGGGAGTCGGTGGTCGGCCGCGTCGAGCGCGTGGGAGGCTCGGCGCGCGTCTGGTCGGGGTCGACGGGCACGACCGTGCTGCTGTCGGTTCCCGCCGAGCCGGTCGCGACAGTGGACGAGGTCGAGCGATGAGACGGTGGTGGCGATTCTCGGCGATCGATGTCGACACGCTCAGCTGGCTCACGTCGTCCCTCGTGACGATCTGGGTGTCGATCGTCGTCGCGCTCCACGGCATCGTCTCGATCACGGCGGGCGGGCAGGCCGGTGGCTCGATCACGACGCAGGTGCTCGCCCTCGTCCTCCTCGTGGCTGCCGGTGTCCTGATCCACGTCGGGTCTCGCCCGTACCGGGGGCGGCTCGGTGCGGCGCTGTCGATCGCCGTCTTCGTGCTGACGGGTCTCGGGGTGCTCGTCTCGGCTGCGGGCCTGCGCGGCGAGGCCGTCGTGCCAGAACTGTGGTGGGCGTCCCTCGCCGCAGCGCTCATCGCCATGTCTCTCGCCCCGTTCGTGCCCGGCCGCGTCTTCCTGCCCGGCATGATCGGACTCTCCGTGTGCACCATCCTCGGCGCGTTGAGCGCGACGGGGGGAGAGGGCGTGCGGCTGCCGGTGGCCGCTGCCCTGACCGCGTCCTCCCCCGTGCTCTTCGCCATCATCGGGGGGTCGGTGCTCACGGGCGTCATGATCGCCGACGTCGAGCGCTGGCGCGGCCTGGTGGGCGACGCCCGCGTGAAGGATGAGCAGGAGGAGCCCGTGCTCGCCATCCTCGAGCGGGTCACGGCGGGCGCCTGGTCGCAGCGCATGCAGCCGTTCCTGCAGTCGATCGCTGCGGCGGAGGAGGTGAGCGACCGAGATCGTCGGCGTGCCGCGGCGCTCGCCGACGAGCTGCGGCGGGCGCTCGTCGATCGAGACGCGCAGTCGTGGTTGAGCGCGATCGTGGCCGAGTGGCCCGTGCACGTCGACGACCCGCACCGCCTGGCCGGCACGATCACGGTCGATCAGCGCAGTGCCATCACAGCTCTCATCACCGGCCTGTTCTCCGACCCGGACGCGGGTGTCTTCGGGGCTCGTCTTCGCTTGGCGGCTGCGGGGGACGACGCGGTGGCCGTGGCCGTCACGGTCTCGCTCGATCTTCCCGAGGGGCGGCGCACGACGGTCCTCGCCCCCTACTATCTGAGCGTGAAGTCCGTCGTGAGGCGCATCGAGTGGCGCAACGGGGAGTCGCTCGTCGTGAGCTTCGACGTCGACGCGGAGGGTCAGCGGTAGCGGCATGGCCGTCTTCGAAACACCCAGGCCGGTGGCGGCGGCCGCCATCGTGCGCGGTCTCGCGGCGGCTCAGCGTCTCATCGTCGTGCTCGGCCTGCAGTTCGGCGCCCTCACGATCGCCGACCTGCTCGCCGCCCGGGGGCACGGCGGGTACACGACGCTCGTCATCGCGCCTGTCCTCGCGGTCTCCCTGCTGGCCCTCGTCCTCCTCTGGCGGCCCACCCTGCTCACGGCGTCCCTCTTCCTCGCCGGTGGGGCGGTGAGCTCGGTCGCGGTCATCACCCTCGGCCTCACCGTGGACCCCGGGTTCGCCGAGCCTGGACCGTTCGCGCTCAACCGCACCGCGACCGCACTCGTGCTCGTGGGCGCACTGCACGGCAGCGCGCTGAGCGGGATGGTGTGGAGCATGGCAGGTCTCATCGTGGCCTATGGCAGCCTCGCCGTCGGGCTCGCCGCCGGGGGAGGCTCGGCGGCGCCGGGATGGGGCCCGCTGCTCCTGTTCATCGTGTCGTTCCTCGCCTACGGCATGCTCGCGCTCGCCCAGCGCCGCGCCCAGCTCGCGACCCCGGCTCTCGAGAACGCGCTCGCCTCGCTCGAGCGAGCCTAGCGGCAGCGAGCGCTCGAGCTGCGCTCCGCGGCGGTCGTGCACGATACCGTCCTCGCCGATCTCGCCGTGGTCGCGGCATCGCCCGGTGCGCTCAGCGATCGCGCCCGCGCGCGGTTCGTCTCCGACATCGACGTCATCCGGTCGTCGAGCGTGCGGGAGCCGGCCGCCACCCGGCCGGTCGCAACCGAGTTCGGCTCGGCGCTGCTCGAGTTGGCGCACGACTTCCAGTGGACGGGAGTGCGCGTGGAGGTGAGCGGGGCTGAGATGCTCGCACGCACCGTGGAGGCGCGGGTCGCCGATGCGCTGCTGGCCGCTGCGCGTGCCGCCCTCGACAACGTGGCGCGCCACTCCGGTTCCGATCACGCCGACCTCGTCGTCGGCGAGCGCGCGGGGGTGGTCTCTCTCCTCGTCGTCGACGACGGTCGCGGCTTCGACCCTGACGCGGTGCCGGCGGATCGCCTGGGCTTGAGCACGGCGATCAGGGGTCGCGTGGAGGATGTCGGCGGCTCGGTGCGCATCTGGGCGGGCGAGGACGGCACGACGGTCATGCTGACCGCGCCGCTGCGAGAGGACGCCCCATGAGCGGCCGTGCGGCGGCACCCCGGCAGCATCGCACGCCGTGGGACGCCGATCCGCTGAGCTGGCTCGCCGTGCCGAACCTGCCGCTCGGGGCCATCGGGGTGACCCTCGTCTACGGTGCCATCGTCATGCTCGTCGGCGGCCAGAGCGGCACGCCGCTCCTGATGCAGGGCGTCGCCCTGCTGCTCGCGACGCTCGGGCTGCTGTCGCTGTTCTTCTCGACCCGACCCCGACGGGGGCCGCTGTCGGGCGGCCGAGCAGCGGTCGCCGTCGCGCTCGTGAGCGCGGGGATGCTGATCTCGGCCGCCGCGCACCGCGGCAACGACGAGATCGTGCTCGAGCTGTGGTGGGCGCCCTTCGTCTGCACCCTGCTGCTGCTCGCGATGGCACCGTACAGCGACCCGCCGTGCGTGCTGCTCTCGGGGCTCGTGCTGCTGATCACCGCGCTGGGTGCCGCCGCATTGCTCGACGCCGGGGCGGCGAGCGCGTGGCCCCCGCTCGCCGCGACGAGCATGATCGTCTCGCCCGTCGTGTTCGGCACCGCCGGCGCCGTCGCGTTCATCGTCACCGTGACGAGGCGGCTCACACGGTGGTCGGAGCGCCCGTGGTCGGAGGGGCCGGCCGCCGCCGTCCACGATGCGGGAGGCGATCCAGACGGCACCGAGCTGCTCATCGCGCAGGTCGACGAGCAGACGAGCGCGCAGCTGGCGGAAGCGCTCGCGCTGCTGGCCGGCGTCGTCGAGCGCGGCGAGATCGACGACCGCGACCAGGGGAGGGCGGCCGAGGTGGCGACGAGGCTGAGAGAGCAGCTGCTCGCGTCGGCGAACGACAGCTGGCTCGAGCGCATGGCGCGCGGCAGGCCGTTGAGCGTGCGCGACCCTGATCGGCTCGCCGACCGCCTCGGCGTGGCGCAGCGTACGGCTCTGCGCGCGATGCTGGATGCCCTGCTCGACGACCCCGCCTCCGGGTTCGTGTCTGCGCGCATCGAGTTGCGGTCGCCCGCGGAGGGCACGATCGCGGTCGCGCTCAGAATTCTCACGACTCTCGCCGAGGGGCGCCGCGTGACGTTCCTCGAGCCCTACTACGTGAGCCTGCAGTCGACCGTCACGGGTATCCGCTGGCGCAACGGGTCATCGATCGCGCTCGACTTTACGACCGCGCCTGACCCGCGGTCGCCGAAGCCGCCGCTCGCGCAGCGTCAGGCTCAGCTGCCCGAGTGACCCGCTGAGCCCAGCTGACGGGTCGCGTCGACGACGCGCGCGGCCATCGCGCTCTCCGCCGCCTTGCCCCATGCGCGCGGGTCGTAGACCTTCTTGTTGCCCATCTCGCCGTCGACCTTGAGGAAGCCGTCGTAGTTCTTGAGCACGCTGTCGGCGACCGAGCGGCTGAAGGCGTACTGCGTGTCGGTGTCGATGTTCATCTTGATGACGCCGTTGGCGACCGCGGTGGCGATCTCGTCATCGGTCGAGCCCGAGCCGCCGTGGAAGACGAGGTCGAGAGGCAGAGCATCCGTGCCGTACTTCGCCTGGATGCCGTCCTGGATCTCCTTGAGCAGCTCGGGGCGCAGCTTGACGTTGCCCGGCTTGTAGACGCCGTGCACGTTGCCGAAGGTGAGAGCGGCCATGTAGCGGCCGTGCTCGCCGAGCCCGAGAGCCTCGACCGCCGCGGTGACGTCGCCGAGAGTCGTGTATAAGGCGTCGTTCGAGCCCTCGTGCTGCACGCCGTCCTCCTCGCCGCCGACGACGCCGATCTCGACCTCGAGAATGGCGTTGATGGCCTTCATGCGGGGCAGGAGGTCTTTCGCGATCTCGAGATTCTCGGTGAGAGGCACCGCCGAGCCGTCCCACATGTGCGACTGGAAGATCGGGTTGCGGCCGGCCTTCACCTCGGCCTCGCTCGCCTCGATGAGCGGCATGACGAACCCGGGCAGGGCATCCTTCGGGCAGTGATCGGTGTGGAGGGCCACGGTGACCGGGTAGTTCTTGGCGACCTCGGTGGCGAAGGCGGCGAAGGCGAGCGCTCCCGACGCGCGGGCCTTGACGCTCTGGCCGGCGAAGTAGTCGGCGCCTCCGGTCGTGACCTGGATGATGCCGTCGGAGCCGGCGTCGCTCAGGCCCTGCAGCACGGCGTTGATCGTCGACGACGACGAGACGTTGATCGCGGGGTAGGCGAAGCCGCCCTTCTTGGCCTTGTCGAGCATCTCGGCGTACTGGTCCGGCGTGGCGATGGGCATGAGACTCCTCGGTACTGGGGGTGTCGTGGTTTCGCATCGAGTCTAGCCACGGGCGTGCCCGCTGCCACCGGCTGATCGCCCCGACGGGTGTTCAGGCTCGACGCTAGGCTGGTCGCGCGCTGCACTGCCACCCGGCGCGTCCTCATCTTCTCGACGCATCGCCGACCCACGGAAAGGACGCCATCGTGGTGACCACTGAGACCGGAACGCTGTTCCTCCACCCCGACCGCAACCTCGCGATGGAACTCGTGCGCGCGACCGAGGCGGCCGCGATCCGCTCGGCACCGTTCATCGGCAAGGGCGACAAGCTCGCCGCCGATGGAGCGGCTGTCGACGCCATGCGCAAGTTCCTCGGCACCGTCAACTTCTCGGGGTTGGTCGTCATCGGCGAGGGCGAGAAGGACAACGCCCCCATGCTGTTCAACGGCGAGGAGGTCGGCAACGGGCAGGGCCCCGCGTGCGATATCGCCGTCGACCCGATCGACGGCACGTCCCTCACGGCCGCGGGCCGCGGGCACGCCATCTCGATGATCGCCGTGGCGGATCGCGGGTCGATGCTCGACGCCTCGAGCGTGTTCTACATGGACAAGATCGTCGCGGGCCACGAGGGCATCGGCGTCCTCGATATCCGCCAGTCGGTCGAGGAGAACATTCGGGCCCTCGCCGCGGCGAAGAAGAAGCGTGTCGACGACATGCGCATCGCGGTTCTCGACCGCCCGCGGCACGCGCAGCTCATCGAGGAGATTCGCGCGACCGGTGCGGGCACGCGCATCATTCTCGACGGCGACGTGGCCGGCGGCATCAACGCTGCGCGCCACGACTCGCGCATCGACATGTGCATCGGCACCGGGGGCAGCCCCGAAGGTGTCGCGACCGCATGCGCCGTCAAGGCGCTCGGCGGCTTCATTCAGGGCAGGCTCGCGCCGGGCAGCGATGACGAGCGCGAGAAGGGCGAGGCCGCGGGTCTTCTCTTCGACCACGTCTACGAGGCGAACGACCTCGTGCGCAGCGACAACACCTTCTTCGTCGCGACGGGCGTGACCGACGGCGAACTCGTGCGCGGCGTGCGCCGCGAGGGCGAGATCATCACGACCGAGTCGATCGTGCTGCGCTCGCGCTCGGGCACCGTGCGCCGCGTCATCGCCGACCACCTCGTCGCGAAGTGGCTGGACTCCTGAAGACTCGCCGAACGCGCTACAGCAGGTTCGGGATCTTCTGCTCCTCGGCGAGGTTCGCGCGGCGGAAGTAGAACGTCACGACCGTCGACACGATGACGATGAAGAGCGAGTAGAGCGCCGGCACGATGAGGATGAGCCCGATGTCGGGGCTGCCCGCGAAGGTCAGCAGCACGATCGCGATCGCGAGCGGGCCGTTCTGGATGCCCGTCTCGAGCCCGATCGTGCGAGCGTTCATCGGGTGCATGCGGATCGCCCGCGCGATGGCGTAGGCGATCGCGATGCCGAACAGCCCGAGACCGATCGCCACGAGGTAGGTCTGCCACGGCGTGGAGGTGAGCAGCGCCCAGTTGCGCGGCACCCACGTGGCCATGAGGAACACGATGAAGAACAGGCCGAAGAAGCCGCCGAGCAGTTCCATCACGGCGCCGACATTGGCGCTGTAGCGGCGCAGGATCATGCCAGCGACGACGGGGATGAGCAACGTCGCGAGCGTCACGACGATGTTGAGGATGGGGATCTGCAGGTCTGATTCGGCATCGAAGACGAGCGAGCCGTAGAACGCGAGCACGAGCGGCGTCATGAGGATCGCCCACAGCGTCGAGTTGGTCGTCATGATGACGCTGAGCGCAAGGTTGCCCTTCGAGAAGTACGTGAAGATGTTCGACGTCGTCCCGGCCGGCACGCAGCCCATGAGCAGCGCCCCGAGGGCGACGGGAGCGGCGTACTCGCGCGGCAGCTGGAAGAGCACGGCGATCACGAGAACATAGGCCAGGAGCGGCATGATGCCGAACTGCGTGACGAAGCCGATGATGAGACCCCACGGGCGACGCAGGGCCGAGCGGAAGTCTCGCGGCGTGAGGCCCGCACCGAGGCCGAACATGATGACGAACACGAGGCCGACGAGCAGGATCTGCTCGAACTCGGTGACGACGTCCTGCTCGTTGACGACGGTCTGAGTCAGGTGGATGAGCGACGCCCCGGTCATGACAGCTCCCTTCCCTGCGTCTCGATACTCGCGGTATCGGAGGTGACCCCGATGGCTCGCAACTCGCGACGGAGGATCTTGCCGATGGGGCTCTTGGGCAGCTCCTCGACGAAACGCACCGACTTCGGCACCTTGTAGGCGGCGAGGGTCTCCCGGCAGTGGGCGATCACCTCGGCCTCGGTGGGTGGGTTGTCTGCGGCGACGATGTAGGCGCGCACGGATTCGCCGGTCTTCTCATCGGGCAGCCCGATCACACCGACTTCGAGCACTCCCGGCATCGCGGCGATGCGCTCCTCGACCTCGTTCGGGTAGACGTTGAAGCCGCTCACGAGAACCATGTCCTTCTTGCGGTCGACGATCGTGAAGTAGCCGTCCTCGTCCATCTGAGCGATGTCACCGGTACGGAACCAGCCGTCGAGCATCGCATTCGCGGTGTCGTCGGGGCGGTTCCAGTAGCCGGCCGTCACCTGTGGCCCTCGGGCGATGAGCTCGCCAGGCTCGCCGACACCGACGTCGGTGCCGTCCTCGCCGACGCAGCGGATGTCGGTCGACGGTACGGGGATGCCGATGGTGCCGTCCTTGCCCACCCCACCGAGCGGGTTGAAGGTGAGGGCGGGCGAGGTCTCGGTGAGTCCGTAGCCCTCCACGATGGGCGTGCCGGTGACGGCCCGCCACCGCTCGGAGACCGACTCGTGGAGGGCCATGCCACCCGCCGCCGAGGCGACGAGGTGCTTCGGCGGGTTCTCGGAGAACCACCGCTCGTTGAGGAGGGCGTTGAACAGTGTGTTCACGCCCGTCGTCCAGGTGATCTTGTAGTTCTCGAAGGCTCTCTTGAGGTTGCTCGGCGGTCGCGGCGACGGGATGAGAATGTTGCGCGCGCCCTCGTGGAAGAAGCCGATCAGGTTCACCGTGAAGGCGAAGATGTGGTACATCGGCAGGGCCGTCAGCACGACCTCCTTGCCGGGGCGGATGTGCGTGCTGAGCAGCTGCATCATCTGCAGCGTGTTGGCGACGAGGTTGCCGTGGCTGAGCATCGCGCCCTTCGCGACGCCCGTCGTACCGCCGCCGGTGTACTGCAGGGCGGCGAGCGAGTCGGCGTCGAGATGCGCCACATAGCTCTCCGCCTTGCCGAGCCGCTCGCGGCCTGACGCGAGAGCCGCTTGCAGCCCCGTGTGCTCGACGGTGATGGCCGGCAGGGAGCGGTTCCACCACTTCTGCACGAGACGGATGACGCCCGCGATGACGGGCGGGAAGAACTCGCCGATGCGCACGGTGACGACGGTCTCGACGTCGGTCGGCGCGACCACTTCCGGCAACCGGTCAGCGAACATGTCGATGATCACGAGCGCCTTCGCACCGGAGTCGGAGAACTGGTGGATCATCTCGCTCGCGGTGTAGAGCGGATTCGTGTTCACGAGCACGCAGCCGGCCTTGAGGATGCCGAAGGCGACGACCGGGTAGCTCAGGCAGTTCGGCATCTGCACCGCGACGCGGTCGCCCGCCTTCAGGCCCACATCCTCGCGCAGGTATGAGGCGAAGGCGTCGGAGAGCGCCTCGACCTGCGCGTAGGTGAGCGAGCCGTTCATGCCATTGGGCATGCACTGCGTGAACGCGACGGTATCGGCATACTCTGCGGCCGCATTCGCGATGAGCTCCGGCAGAGTACGGAACGGCGGGGGCACGAGCTCGTGCTCGACATCGGCCGGGACTGCTGAAGGTTCTGGTGACTCGTCTTCTCCGGCACCCACGAAGCACTGGGCTTCACGTCAATGTCCTCCGGGCCTAGCTCAGGCGGGATCACCGCCTCGAGCGCGGCCAGGTTGCGCACCAGTGTCGGGTCGTCGGCGAGCTCTTCCCGCACCAACCGCGCGCGAGCGCGCACGTCGCCCGATAGGTATTCGGCGACCGGCACCAGCTGTCCGTGTTTCGCCGGGTCAGGGAACGTGAACGGGGTCACCAGGGCGACCGCGGCCGCTTCGTCGACGCCGAGCAGTTCCGCCACCAGGGGTACGCTGACGCGCCCTTCACGGTCCATGCTGACCGCGACGGCATCTTCCGGTGAGTCCACACGGGTCACCTCGTCGACGTAGCCGATGACACGTTTGGTGAAGATGTCCGCCTTGCGGGCGCGCCCGGAGTCTTCGTCGAAGATCTCCAACGCCGCCACGACTGCGAAGTGCGGGTCGCGGCGCAACTCCAGCAGCGCCCGTGGATATTTCCGCCTGACGATCTCTTCGCCGTCGTCGTCGAACTGCCCCGTGCCGCGCGTCTCGACCCGGTTGATGGGGCCATGCGCGCGCACGTAGTCGTCGTAGGAAGTGTTCAGCGTTGCCCGCAGCTCAGCCAGCAGGTCGCCGTCGTGGGATGACCGTGACTCTGCTTCCAGCACCGTCACCGCCGCATCGCGCAGGCCGATCAGTTTCCGCAGCTCACCTGAGACCGCTGCCGGCAGGCGCACTTCGACGCGACCGTTGATGCCTTGGGCGACGATCTGCCCCATCGCGTCAACCAGCAGACTTCCGACCACACCGCCGGGTTTCTGCGCGATGCGCGCCGGCGGCCTGTCAGTGACGATCTGGCCTTCGGCGGCCCATCCACGGCCCGCCCTGCGCGCACGGGTGGCGACGTCGATCGCCGCCGCACGGAACGCAGCGGCGATCGCGTCATGGCCACCGTCAGGCGGCGGCACGGTCGGCTCGAATCCGAACCGTCCCTGACGGGAGGCGAGTGTGCCAACAACCTGTGCTGGGTTCGCATAGATGTAGTCGCTCACGCGGACGGTGTTTCCGTCGATCAGCCGGTCAGAGGAGGTCAGCCGGTCGGTGCGGGACTGCGTATTCTCCCCCGGCAGGTGCCGACGGAACATCACCAGGTCTGTGACCGCATCGGTGCCGGCGACGTCATCGTGAGCGCCGGCAGGCAACCGCACGGCGCCGAGGAACTCCCCGAGCTCCGCCATCCGCTGACGGGCCGCGTCGTCTTTCGAGTCCAGCGTGAACCGGCTGGTGAGCACCGCGACGATTCCGCCGGGCTTGGTCATGGCCAACGACTTCATGATGAAGTGGTTGTGCATGGACAGCTTCTCGATGTTGTACGCCGGGTCGTACAGGGTCGCGTTGGAGAACGGCACGTTGCCGACCACTGCGTCGAACCCATCGCCGGTCAGTTGCGTGTCGGCGAACGACTCGATGCGGATCTGCGCTTGCGGATAGACCAACTGGCTGATGCGGGCCGTCGTCGGGTCCACCTCAACGCCCACCATGTGCACGCCGGCAGGGGCGGTGCCGATGAAGATGCCCGAGCCGCTTCCAGGCTCCAGCACCTCACCGGTGGTGACGCCGCTCTCAGCGAGCGCTTCCCAGATGCCGTGGGCGAAGTCGCGGGAGGTGTAGTGGGCGTTCAACACCGTGCGGCGTGCTGCCGCCCACTCCCCGTCGGTCCACAGTGCCTTTAGCTGTGCGCGCTCGTCGGCGTAGCGCGCGTCGTCCTCGTCGAACAGTTCCGGGGTGGCACCCCTCCCCGGCCAGCAAGCTAGAAGACGCCGCTCTTCTTCGGTCGGCGCTCGAGACTCAAGAACCAGCTGCTGGAGCACACGTCCTGCAGATACTCCCAACTGAACGCGCGCTCGTCCTCGCACAGTCGGAGCATCCGCCACAGCACGCGCAACTGCATCGGATTCATCGGCCAGGAAAGCCCCTGCGCTTTCGCCACCGGCTCCATCACCTTCGAAAGCGCCACCACCACCTCCGGCGCCCTCCGCAGCGACTGCTCCTGCTCCTTCGACATCCAGAACAGCGTCAGCGACCGGTACTCGCTGGACCACGCCAGCTCGTCCATCTGCTCCGAGTCCTCCACGTACTCCAGCAGCTCCAGAGCTATCGGGCTCGGCATGATCGGCGCGTTCCTCGCGTGCCGATACAGCAGCTGGAAAGCCTCCAGCGCGGTTGGCCTGGCGGTCAGAAAGTAGTTGCGCTCCGCTTTCGTGGTCCAGTACCCAAGTTCGGAGTATTCCGCTGTCTGCTCCGCGTAGGCGATCTTGTTCGCCACCATCCGGTCGTTCGTGAACAACCCCATCCGCTTCAGATACAGGTCGTCGGCCGACACCGTTCGACGGTTCAGGTCGATCTCCACCTGCCGCACCAGCTGCGGGTCCGGACTGAACTGATCGCTCATCGACATTCCTCTCCTCATCGCCGGCAGATGCCGGCGCGCCGTCGTCCGGGATTGGGTCTTCGAGCCCCCACAGGTCGAAAGACAACTGCATGTCACCGACATTCGAACCGCGCCTGCGAGCCATCGAAGCACTCCTCCACGTAGATGTGGAGGCTCACGACGTGTGAGCCTCCGTCTATAGGGAGAGGGTCGATAGTGCGCAGTGATCATGACATGACGAGCGGTCGCCTGAGACCATTGAGCTAGCCCGAATCACGATCGTTGCCAAAGGCATGTCCGGGTTCGGCTAGCGAATACGCGACCGGACCCGCACAACCGGTCGCAACGCACGGCTCGACCGCTCGCGCATGGCACCAATCCAGAGGCCAGCGCCATAGGCGAGGTCGTCCAAGCGTCGGGCGATCGCGAAGGAGGCCAGCCCCATGCCGGTGGCGGTGCGCCGATGCTCGTACACGGCATCGGCGACCGCAGCCACGACCACCGCCCGCCCCAGTCTGCGCGACACGAGCGAGCCGACCGCAGCGACGGGCCACCAGTGGCGCGTGAGCAGTTCAGCGGTCTGCGCCGTCGCGGCGAGCGCCCCCAGGCCCGTGAGCCGCACGGCGATGCGCGCGCGATCGGGGGTCGGGCGCAAGCGTGAGCCGATGCGCACTGCTGCCAGTGCAGCCGCGCCGGCCGCGATCGGCAGCGACCAGCGTCGTTGAGCCAGCAGCGCGCCGACGAAAACGAGGGTCCACGGCGTGAAGACCGCGGGCGCGACGGTGTCGCCGTGGCGGGCCGCGAGGTCGTCTGCGCCCGTGCCGTAGAACGCCTTTCGTCCGAGCCAGTCGAGCACGGTGCGGCGATGCTCGTGCCGAGCTTCGACCGCGGGCTCGTATCGCACGCGCCACCCGTTCTTGACGAGCCGCCACACGAGATCGACGTCTTCCGCGACTCGCATACCGGGGGAAAATCCCGCGCCGATGACTTCGGTGCGCGCCACGAGACAGGCGGCGGGCAGCCACGACACTCGCGCGCCCGGGCGCACGTTGGCGGGCTCGGCGCCGAGGTCGAGCGACGATCGCGCTGCCTCGTAGCGCGTAATCCAGTTCGGGCCGGATTCGGGCTCGAGACCCACGATACGCGGTGCCACGAGGCCCACTCGCGGGTCGGCGAAGTGTCGTAGCAGGCGTGGAACCGTGTCGGCGTCGATGACCATGTCGCTGTCGATGAAGGCGACGAATGGCGTTGTCACAGCAGCTAGCCCCGCGTTTCGGGCGCTGGCAGGCCCGAGGTTCTCCGGCAAGGCGATCAGATTCGCACCGAAGCGATCGGCTACGTCGCGCACGGCCTTCGGATTCCGTGAGCAGTCGTCCACTACTATCACGGGAATGCCGCTCGGGATACTGGCGAGCAGCCGCGCGACCGCTTCGGGCCGATCGTGCACAGGCACCACAACCGTCACTGCCTCAGCCTGCTTGGGCAGCTCAGCGACCACCGGGTCGGCGATGCCGGCGTCGAGCAGTCGCTCGGCAAGCGCCGCGGTCGTGGGTGAGGTGACCACGAGGCGACCGCCCGTCAGCATCGCCCGCGCGAGTGCTGTCACGTAGAGCACTCGTGTCGGCACACCGCCGACAAGGGTGGCGCCGCCGTCAGCGACATGCGTGCGCCTGTTGAGGCGCACCGTGAAGCCGTTGGGCAGCTTCACGATCGAGCCTGCAGCTCGCCGTGTGCTCCCACTCGATCGAGCCCGATGCGCACGACCACCTCGTTCACTATCTGTGCGAGTAGTGTCTCGCCCTCGGCCGCGGTCGCAGCACGCGGGTCGCCGAGCACGCCGTTCGGCGTGACCTCGCGCAGTCGGCCCTCACGCAGGTGCGGCAGCAGGTCGCTGATCGGCTCAGTCGCACCCACCACGTTGTCGAACGCGCCGACGCGAGCTGGATCGAGGTGCAGCATGAGCGAAGTCTCGGTGAGGCCTGCGTGCGCGTCGCCGTTCGGTGCCCCCAGCCCGAGCCACGCGACTTCATGGCCCTCGGCGCGCAGGGTCGGCACGACCTCCCACAGCACGGGCGCATTGCCGCCGTGCCCCGCGATGAGCACCACCCGTGCCGCCCACGTGCGCGCCGAGCGCACGAGCTCGACGAGCAGCAGGCGCAGGGCATCCTGCCCGATCGAAAGCGTGCCCGCGAACCCCTGGTGCTCGCCACTCGACCCGTAGGCGAGCGCGGGCGCGACGACAGCGCCGAGCCGTTCTGCCGCCTCTCGCGCGACCGCCGCGGCGATGTCGGTATCGACCGAGAACGGCAGGTGCGGTCCGTGCTGTTCGGTCGAGCCGAGCGGCACGAGCAGTAGCGGCTCCATCGGCACCGACGGCCAGGCCGCCTCATCGAGTCGCGTCACGACGCCACCGTATCGGGCGGCTGCGACGGCTCAGCGCTCTCGTTCGAAATCGTCGGGCACGTAGATGTCGTCGCGCTCGAGTTCGCTCAACGCGCCGCGGCCGAGGCCGAGCACGGCCGAGTCGATGCCGCCGCGCATGATGTCGAGCACGTTCTCGACGCCGGCCTGCCCGTTGGCCGCGAGGCCCCAGAGGTAGGCGCGCCCAATCATGACGGCCTTCGCCCCGAGCGCCACAGCTTTCACGACGTCGCCGCCGCGCCGAACGCCGCCGTCGAGCACGACCTCGACCTGGTCGCCGACAGCGTCGACAATGCCCGGCAGCATGCGGATCGGCGCCGGAATCGTGTCGAGGTTGTTGCCGCCGTGGTTCGAGACCGAGATGGTCGTCGCACCGATGTCGATGGCCCGCTTGGCGTCGTCGACGCGGCCGATGCCCTTGAGCATGAAGGGGCCGCCCCACTGCTCGCGCAACCATTGCACGTCGTCCCACGTCGGAGGCGGGGTCGACATCCACTCGCCGTACGCCCCGAAGAACGTGGGAGGCTCGCCGCCTGCTCGGGGCTTGAGGTTCGGCGCCTTGAGATCGGGAATCTTGAAGGTCTTCGCGAACGACCACAACCACGGGATGCGCGGCAGCGCGTGCGGGGCGAAGTTCATGGCGGCGCCGAGCGTGAGTCGCTCCGGAATCTGCGGACTGCCCCAGTCACGACCGTTCGAGAACGACCAGTCGAGCGTTGCGATGAGGCCCTTGGCGCCGGCCGCCTTGGCCCGCTCGATGCGGTGGATCATCTCGTCGCGCTCGCCGCTCCAGTAGACCTGGAAGAGAGTGTTGGCGTTCGCCGCGACGACGTCTTCGACCGGCTTCGACGCGAACGAGCTCAAGCCCATGATCGTTCCGCGGTTGGCCGCAGCGCGTGCCACCGCGACCTCGCCCTCGGGGTGCACCGCCTGCACGCCGGTCGGCGAGATGATGACGGGCAGAGAGATGTCGATGCCCATGACTGAGGTCGACAGGTCGCGCACCGCGTGATGATCGGCAATGCGAGCGGCGAACCCCAGCTCGCTGTACGCCGCAATGTTGTCGTCGAGAGAGACGCCTTTCTCCGAGCCGGCGATGAGGGCGGCATAGACGGGACCAGGCAGTCGCTTCTTGGCGCGACGTTGTGCTTCGGCGACGGTCTCGAACCAGGCGTTCCTACTCATCGTGATTTCTCCTTGCAGTCATCGTGGGTGTGATCAAGTCGTGAAGATGCGGGTCAGCGCGGTCGCGACATCGCGGTGGGTGAGCACGGTCTGCATCGCCCCTCGTCCGGCTCGGGTCAGTTCTCGGGCGAGCTCGAGGTCGTGCTCGCCGCTGAGATCCAACACCACATCGAGTCGCGGCAGCCGCGCTGCGATCGGGCGCGGGTCGGGCCCTGCGTTGTGCACGCAGTCGGAGAGCAGCAGCACCCGGGCGTCTTGCGCGGGCCGCTTGCGCAGCTCTTTCGCCGCGAGCTCGAGGGGGAATCCGACATTCGTCAGCCCTCGAGCAGGGATGCTCGTCAGCAAGTCGAGCAGCCGGTCGGAGCTCTGGTGCTGGCCAAAGGTCTGCAGCACGGCCGCGTCTGACCAGAATGCGATGAGCGCCAGGTCGTCGTTCGACAATTCTCCCGCAAGGGCGCCGACGATCGCGGCCGCGGTGCGGATGCGCTCGCCTTTCATCGATCCCGAGACATCGACGACGAGCACGAGTGCCCGGCGCGTGCGCACCCGCTCGCGCACGATGATGTCTTCGTCGTCGGGCACCGGCTTCTCGGCGAGCATCTCGATGGTCTTGTCGAGATCGATCTCGTCGCTGCCGCGCCGGTAGGGCACACTGGCGAACGCCCCCGACCCCCGCTGCGAGCGCGAGTCTTTCTTCGGTCGCGGAATCATGAGACGCGAGGCGATCTGCCGCGCGAGCGCTCGCACCGCGGGGTCGAGCGTGCCCGACGCCTCGATCGGCACGAGTTCGGCGACCTCGTCGGTGAAGCCTTCGGCCGAGCCGCCCGGGCGCTGCTTCGCGTGCCCCGGTCGGCTTCCCGGCCGCGAGCGGAACACCATGCCCGCCCCGCCCTGCCCCGGCTCGAATACCGTCGGCTTCTGGTCGAGCTGCTTCGGGGTGCGCGAGAGCGGCCGCGCAGCCGTCGTCGACCTCTGACCCGAGCGCTTGCGTTGGATGGGCGAATCGAGGTGCAGTTCTCTTCATCCCGGCTTGGCCATCGCCGGCTCGAGCACGAAACGGTCTTCCCAAATCTCGCGGAGCACAGCCTCGGGCGTGATGTCGACGGCCTCATCAATGTGGATGCGACCCGACAGCGCGACAACCATGGCGTCGTAGACGAGCTCGGTGTACCGCTCGTGGTCGGAGCTTGCGATCGAGCGCAGGCCCGCGAGCTGCTCGGCGACGGCGACCAGGTCGATCGCGCCGCGCACGCTCGAACCCTGTCTGATGTACGGATGCTCACGGGTTGCCCGGGTGACCGCGACCGCATCGCCCACGAGCCGGTCTGCGATCGCGGATGTCGGCTTCGCTCGCAATCGCACGATGCTCTCCTCCGCCGGAGCATCCTGATAGTCGACCGACAGTCGATTGAGACGGTCGGTGATCGACGACGACAGCTTTGTCGTACCGACGTTGTCGTAGGGGTTCATCGACGCGATGACCCGGAAGGTTGGCAGCGCCTCGATCATGCCGACGCGCGGTATCGCGAGGCGCCGATCGGCCATCGCCGTCAGCAGCGTGTTGAGGGTGTCGTCGGGGGCGCGGTTGAACTCCTCGATGTAGAGGAACCCGCCCGTCTGCATCGCCTCGGTAAGCGGGCCCGGCACGAAGTTGTCGGGCGAGTAGTCCTCGCGCAGCACGCGCGAAGGGTTGTGGTGCCCGACGAGCTTGGCTGGCGTCAGATCGGCGTTGCCCTCGACGAACATGAGCGGAATGCCCCATTCGTCGGTGATCGCCCGCAACATCGTCGTCTTGCTCGTGCCGGGGGGCCCTTCGAGCACGATGTCGCGTCCGGCCGCGACGGCCGCGAGCGTGAGTTCGATCTCACGCTCGCGGCCGACGAGGTGCCCGGCGACCCGGTCACGGCTCGCCGAGACGGTGGAGGCGTCGGTCACTGAACCATCGATCCGGCGTCGACCGGCAACGTCACGCCCGTGATATAACGCGCCTCGTCGGATGCGAGGAACACCATCGCATTCGAGATATCGTACGGTTCGAGCATGTCGGCACCCATGGGGTTCATCTGCTGTGCCACAGCAATGACATCATCAGCAGTCGGGTTTTCAAGGTCTGGCCGAAATACTCTGGCGAGGACATCGTTCATCACCATGACGGTGTTGACCGTCCCCGGATGGACCGTGTTCACGCGAATTTGACTCGGTGCAAGCTCAAGCGCCAATGTCCGCATCAGTCCGACGAGAGCATGCTTCGACGCCACGTAGTGTGCGAAATTGGCAATCCCTGAGAGGCCGGCGACGGAACTTGTCATGATGATGGAGCCACCATTCGCGTTGTTCTTGAGGTGGGGGATCGCCGCCTTCGCCGTGCGCCAGACGCCGGCCACATTGATGTTGAGAGTGTCCATGAAGATGTCGTCCTCCATGTCCTCGGCGAGCGACGGCGCCGTGAACACACCTGCATTGCCGAGGACGACGTCGAGACGCCCGAGTTGGGCCACGCCGTCGTCAACCGCGGCCTTCACCCCCGCCCAATCGCGCACATCGGCCTTGGTCGCGATAATGCGCCGGTCGAGAGCCTCGACCTGTCTCACTGTCTCGTCCATGTCGGCCTGCGTCGCCGGTCCCGATGCCGAGCCTTTGATTTCATCCAAGACATCGAAGCCGATCACATCGGCCCCCTCCTCAGCGAACCGCAGCGCATGGCTGCGGCCTTGACTGCGAGCGACGCCCGAGATGAGAACTACTTTTCCGTCCAACCGTCCCATGATGATCTCCTTGCTTTCGATTTGTGTGTGAAAAGCGCCCCGCCTAGCGAGGTTCTGCCGTGCGGGGCGCCGCGACGTCGGTGTCGCAATCTACTTGACGAGCATTCCGGCATCGACGGGCAACGTGACGCCTGTGACGTAGCGCGCTTCGTCCGAGGCGAGCCAGACCATCGCGTTCGAGATGTCGACAGACTGAACCCAGCCCACGGGCAGAGCATTCATGACCTTGGCCGCCTCGAGGAAGTCGTCAACGCCGGGCTTGTCGAGATCGGGCCGGAAGAGCTTGAACGTGGCCTCGTTGTTGACCATGGGAGTGTCCACCGTTGTCGGATGGATGGAATTGACCCTGATCTTGTGAGGGGCCAGCTCGAGAGCGAGCGCTCGCATGAGGCCGACGACACCATGTTTCGCCGCGACATAGTGGCCGAGGTTTGCCAGGGCCGTTAGTCCAGCAGCGGAACTCGTCATGATGATCGATCCGCCACGCTCACCAGTCTTGATATGAGGGATAGCCGCGGCGCACGTGCGCCAGACGCCGTTGAGGTTGATATCCACGAGATCCGTGAATGCCTCCTCGCTCAACGATTCTGTCGGCCCCGTAAACGTCGACACTCCCGCGTTCGCCAGGACGACATCGAGTCGCCCAAGCTCGGCGACCCCGTCATCCACCGCTTTCTTGACTTGCTCCAGGCTGCGCACGTCGGCCTTCGTCGCGATGATGCGCCGATCGAGAGCTTCGACCGCGGCGACAGTCTCCTCCATATCGGCCTGCGTCGTGGGGTCGGACACAGACCCGGCAATCGGTTCGAGCACGTCGATACCGATGATGTCGGCGCCTTCCTCGGCGAACCGGATCGCGTGACTGCGACCCTGCCCCCGGGCGACACCCGTGATGAAAACCACTTTTCCATCTAAACGCCCCATTGCGTTCTCCGTTCTGTTTGGGTGCGGGTTTGCCGCACCTTGGTGTGCCGCGAACCGCGCGGCGCGGTGACGTCTGGTGTCGGGCGACTAAGCGCGCACCGGTGACGCGTTTACGCCGGGAATGAGCAGGTGCCCGGCGTCGACCGGAAGGGTGACGCCCGTCACGGCGGAGGCCAGATCGGAGTTGAGGTACAGCGCGGCGTCGGCGATGCGCTGAGGGCTCAAGAAGCCGTTGCCCTTGAGGGCGTGGAAGTGGTAGCCCGCCTCGAGCATGTCGTCTTCGGTGCCTTCGCCGGCGGGTTTGCCCGACATCATGTCCCAGGCGCCTTGCCAGCTCGTCATCGGCGTCAAGATCGCGCCGGGGTGCACGGAGTTCACGCGGATGCCGTGGTTCGCGTACTCGAGCGCGAGTGTCTTCATGAGGCCGACGACGCCGAACTTCGACGAGCAGTAGTGCGCGTAGTTCGCGCCGGGCTCGATGCCGTTGATCGACGAGGTGATGACGATCGATCCGCCGCCCTGCTCCATCATGTGCGGCAGCACGGCCTTCGCCGACTTCCAGACCCCCGTGAGGTTGACGGCGATCATGTCATCCCACTGCTCATCGGTGAGCTCGTGGGCGGGGGCGAGCGAGAAGATGCCGGCGTTGGCGATCAAGATGTCGATGCGGCCGAGACTCGCGATGCCCTCCGACACCGCTCGATCCAGATCGGCCTGCTTGCGCACGTCACCGACGACGGAGACGATGCGCCGGTCGAGATCTTCGACCTGCCGCACGGTCTCGTCGAAGTCGGCCTGCTGCGCCATCGGGTAGGCGACCGACTCGATCTGGTCGAGGGTGTCGATGATGATGACGTCGGCGCCTTCCTTGGCGCACGTGATGGCGTGGGCGCGACCCTGGCCGCGCGAGCCGCCCGTGATGAGGGCGACTTTTCCGTCGAGCATTCCCATGAGATGTCCTTTCGGGTACGACTGAGAGCCACGCCGGCAGGCGAGCGGGCGTGGGTGAGGCGAGTGTGTGAGGCGCTGAGCGTGCTGGGTTCGAGCGTGGTCTCGGGTGCGGCGGCTCCTAGTGGTCGGTGCCGCAGGCGCAACCCGCGGCGGTCGTCGTCGGTGAAAACCCGGCGAGCGGGCTCTCGGCGCAGGCGTGCGCCGGGGGTGCGTCCGGTCGTCGGACGCTGAGAGTCAGGGGCACGGGGCCCGCCCCGCCGCGCGGCCGCGGCGGCGAAGTGCGGTGCGAGTGGTCGCCCGAGGGCTTCGGCAGAGCATCCTCGGCCCGCTCGGCCAGCAGCTGCTCACCGAAGCCGCGCACGCACTCGGGGTCGGGGCCGTCGATCGGCAGGCCCGTGAAGAACTTCGCCGCCATGCAGCCGCCGCGGCACGAGTCGTAGAACGAGCAGCTCGCGCACGCCCCGCCGCCGGTCGGCTCGCGCAGCCGCTGGAAGAGCTCGCTCTCCCGCCACACCGCCTCGAAGCCGCCCGGCTCGCGGATGCTGCCGGCGAGGAACTCGTCGTGGATCGCGAAAGGACAGGCGTAGACATCGCCGATGGGATCGATGAGGCACACCACGCGGCCGGCACCGCACAGGTTGAGACCGGGCAGGGCGCTGCCGAAAGCCG
This sequence comes from Chryseoglobus sp. 28M-23, assembly GCF_014789785.1. Classification (NCBI taxonomy): domain Bacteria; kingdom Bacillati; phylum Actinomycetota; class Actinomycetes; order Micrococcales; family Microbacteriaceae; genus Microcella; species Chryseoglobus sp. 28M-23. The sequence goes on from NZ_CP061846.1 coordinate 610,376, forward strand.
ACAGGTGGAAGAACGAGTCGCCCGTGAGCACTCCCTCTCCGTGGGCGACGAGCCAGTCGTACAGCTCGCGCTGCTGCTCGGGCAGGGGGTGCAGGTCGTCCCACACGTCCGCACCGCGGCCGCTCGGGCGCAGGCGCGTCAGCCGCAGCTGCGCGTCGAAGCGATCCGCGATGGCCTTGAACTCGTCGAGCTGCGGAATGTTCTCCCGTGTGCACACGACGGAGATCTTGAAGCCGCGGAAGCCCGCGTCGGCGAGGTTCTGCATCGCGCGCATGGCGGTGTCGTACGACCCGGGGCCCCGCACGTGGTCGTTGACCTCGGCGGTCGCACCGTCGAGGGAGATCTGCACGTCGACGTAGTCGCTCGCGGCGAGGCGCTGGGCGATCTCGGGGGTGAGCTTGATGCCGTTGGTGGAGAACTTCACGCCCACCTGGTGGTCGGTGGCGTAGTCGACGAGCTCCCAGAAGTCGCTGCGCACGGTCGGCTCGCCGCCGCCGATGTTGACGTAGAAGACCTGCATGCGCTGCAACTCATCGATGACGGCCTTGCACTCCTCCGTGGTGAGCTCGCGCGGGTCGCGTCGACCGGAGCTCGAGAGGCAGTGGCTGCAGGAGAGGTTGCAGGCGTACGTGAGCTCCCAGGTCAAGCAGATGGGAGCATCCAGACCGGCCTCGAAGTGGCCGATGAGGGTGCTCGAGGTGCGAGCGGGGGCGACCGGCGACGTCTGTACTGGCGATGGGGCGACGAGCGTCATGCCGCCACCTCGTTCGCGGGTCGGCTCTCGAGCATCGTCGAGTGCACTAGCGTCGCGACGGCGCGCCGGTAACGCTCAACCTGAGCATCGGGCACGGCAGCCTCGGCGAGAGCCTGAGCCAGAGTGCGGGTGCCGTCGCAGGCCCTTACGGCATCGAGCAGCACGCGATCTTTGAGAAAGCTCAGCTGTCGGGTGCCGAAGTGGTACAGCAGGGCACCGAAGGGTTCGGGCCGAATCGAGACGCGAGGGTGAACTGTGAGTGTGGCGTCGAGCCTGATGGAGTCCATGAGGGGCTCAATACACCCCGCACATTCCATCGATCGAGACTTCTTCGACGAGCGATTCCTCGTCGACAAGTTCGTCGATCGGGGCCTCAGGTCGGTTGTCGGCGTGGCTCATGGCATGCTCCTCCGCGTAGGGTTTCTGACATCGGTGTCGGATTCTCCCAGTGCTCAGTACTGTAGTGGCACTCAGTGCCGAAGGGAAGAGGCAGGTGATGAGAGTTGAGTGAGTTCGTAGACGCGGCGGCCAACCCCGTGGTGCGCATCGGGCGTCATCCCGCCACAACGCATGCCGAGATAAGCCACACGGGCCTGCGGTTGTTCATCGAGCGCGGCTTCGATCAGGTCACAGTTGATGAGATCGCCGCGGCCTGCGGCATAGGACGCCGCACTTTCTTCCGATACTTCCCCTCGAAGAACGACCTGCCCTGGGGTCAGTTCGACGACATGCTGCGAAGCATGCGCGAGCACCTCGACTCCCTGCCGCGCAGTGTCCCGTTGAGGGACACCCTCCGCATCGCCATCGTGGTCTTCAACCGCACACCTCCCGAAGAACTGCAGTATCACCGCGAGCGGATGACGCTACTGCTCACGGTGCCCTCCCTCGTCGCGCACTCGACCATCCGCTACGAGTCGTGGCGCCAGGTGATCGCCGATTTCGTCGCCGAGCGACTCGACACCTCGCCGAGCGGCCTCCTGCCCCAAACAATTGGCTGGGTGTGTCTCGGTGTCTCGATCGCCGCCTACGAGCAATGGCTCAAGCACGAAGACGCATCACTGAGCGACTTGCTCGACCAGGGCTTCCTCGCCGCTCGCGACCTCATGCTGCTCGACGAGCCCGGCCCGCGCTGATGACCCCTCGCGCGCCCGATGTGATTGTGGTCGGGGCGGGAGGCTCGGGTGCTCCGCTCGCGGCTCGACTCGCTGAAAGGGGCGAGCGCGTGCTGCTGCTCGAGGCCGGCCCAGTGCCCGCACCCCACTCGACGCGGGACGGTTCGAGCCTCGCCGCGGCCGTCCCCGGGCATCCACTTGCGGTCAGCTACCGCGGCACCCTCACGCCGGGTCGCGATCACACGGTGGTGCGCGGGCTCGTCGCGGGCGGCTCGACGGCGATCAACGGCGCCTACTTCAGGCGCCCGCGCAGTCGCGACCTTGATAGCTGGGCCGCCGTCGCGGCCGACCACCGCTGGAGCGCCTCGGCTACTCTGCCGCTCTGGGCCGAGATTGAAGGTGACCGCGAGTACGGGCATCGCGGCTCGGGCCCGATGCCCATCACACGCAGCTCCCTCGACCATCCGCTCAGCGCCGCACTGCTCACCGCTGGAGTAGAGCTCGGTCTACCGTTTGTCCCTGACCAGAACGCCAGCCCCGACCCGCCGCCCGGAGTCGGCGCGTTGCCCACAAACACTCGCGACGGGCAGCGCTGGAGCACGGCGCGCGCCTGGCTAGAGCCCCCAACTTCAGGGCTCACCATCCGGGGCGGATGCACCGTGACGCGCGTTCTCTTCAATCGAGGAGGGCAGACGACCGGTGTCGAAATCGTCGTCGACGACGCGGTCGAGGCCATCAGGGCTGACCGCGTCGTGTTGTGCGCCGGTGCCATCGCCACTCCACAGCTACTCGTGCACAGCGGTGTCGGCCCACCGGGCGCGGTGCGCGCAGCGGGCGCGACCGTCGTGCGGGATCTGCCAGTGGGGGCGCAACTACACGACCACCCGCAGCTCGAGCTGCGTTTTCGAGTGCCGACCGAGGTGCTGGACCACCCGACCGAGACGACGCTTGGGGTGGTAGTGCACGGCTCCAGCCGTTGTGACCCCGGGACGAGCGCGGAGGACGTGCCCGGTGACGTCGAGGTGCTCTCAGTGCTGCGTCCCATGGGTCGTCTGCTCGACAGCGACACAGGTGACACTAGCCTCAGCGTGCTGGTCTCTGCGCTGCGCACAGAGCAACCGGGCCAGCTATTGCTTGACAGTGGCGGGATACCACGGCTCGACTTTAGATATCTTCGCACCCCTGGCGATCGCGCGCGCTTACGGGTCGCCGCGCGACTCGCTGCCGCCCTACTCGCGAGTGAGCCACTCCTACAGATCGGCGTACGGCCGGAGTATCCATCGCTCGAAGGTGGTCTCGACGACGATGCCCTTGACGATTGGATGCGCGGCCGTCTTTCGACAGCGCTGCACAGTTGCGGCACGACGCCCATGGGCACCGACCCTTCAACGTCGGTCGTCAATGGCCGCGGTGCCGTGCACGGGATCGAAGGTCTGCACATCGCCGACCTCGGCATCCTGCCGACCACGCCAACGAGTGGTCCCGCGGCGAGCGCCGTGCTCGTCGGTCTCGTGATCGCAAACGCGTTGTGATCTGCAAGAGGGGATAGACGTCAATATTGAAGGGTTTGGCGAAAGCGAATTGAGGAGAGTACATCCATCCTGATGTGAGGCCGCAGACGATAAAGAGGAAGACCGGGCATGATGGTCTCTTTCTCGTGCGCTCGAACCGGCACTAAAGATCGGTTGTCAAGAGTTCGTTTTTCACGCCCGCGGAGATAGGCAACCTGGCTGGAGCGACGTAGGAACGAGCATCGCCACCCCGCACGTGTCCTGAAAAGCGTTCTTGAGCTGAATCGCGCCCGGCCGCACGGCCGACCACGACGCTGGTCAGCGCGAAGCCTCGGTTCATGCCCGCTCAAACATGAACGCGGCGTTCGACCTGGAATCCGGTTTGCCGTCTCGCATCCACAAGCACCAGACCGGATAGGAACAATGCCCTAGCGCCGGTCGTCGTCCAGGTACGGGGGCATGAGCTGTCCCTCCGAGAGCGCCTCGGCGAGGATCTCCTGCTCAATGCGAGTGGAGAGCGGCTTCTGGACGATGAAGCACAAGACGATCGCGGCGGCGATGGCGAGGGGGACCATGAAGATGAAGATCGGCATGAGTGCCTCGTTGTACGAAAGTATGATCGGCAGTCGGAGCGCGTCAGGCAGGTCGCTGACAGCCGCAGGGGTCAGTGAGTTGCCGCTCCCGCCTCCACTTCCTGCTTGCGGCAGCCGCTCGGCAAGCAGCGAGGTAAGCCGGGCGGCGAACACCGAACCGACCACGGCGGAGCCGAGGCTGCCGCCGACTTGGCGGAAATAGTTGTTCGACGCGGTCGCGGTTCCGACCATGCGGTGCGGGAAGGAGTTCTGCACCACGAGCGTGAGAATCTGCATGCTCGAGCCGAGGCCGAGGCCGATCACAGCAAGGGCGACGCAGATCTCAAAGATCGGAGTGTGCACTTTCACCGTGGACAGCAGCCACATACCGACGGCAAGAATCACCGAGCCGATGATCGGGGGCAGCTTGTACTTTCCCGTCCGCGAAACCAGTTGCCCGGTGCCGATGGACGTCACGAGCAACGCCCCCATCATGGGGATCATCAGGAACCCCGCCTCCGTGGCGGTCGCCCCGGTGGCCATCTGAAGATAGGTCGGCATGTAGCCGATTGCACCGAACATCGCGATGCTGGTGAGCAAGGCGGCGACTGTCGTCAAGTTGAAGTTGCGGTCGCGGTAAAGTGCGAGCGGCATAACCGGTTCGGAGACACGTGTCTCGACAAGAACGAAGATGCCCGCGCACACTACCGCGCCGACAATGAGGCCGATGATTGTGGGCGAGTTCCAGTCGAAAGTCGACCCGCCCCAGGTGGCAATGAGGACGATCGCGGTAGTGGCAACTCCTAGCGTGGCCATGCCGAGGTAGTCGACCTTCGGTCGCTCCTGATTGTTCTTGGCAGGAAGGCGCAGGAGCAGGGCAGTGGCAACGATGGCCAGGATGCCGAGAGGGATGTTGATCAGGAAAGCCCAACGCCATCCCGGCCCCTCGGTAAACCAACCGCCAAGAAGCGGGCCGGCGACGGAGGACACGGCGAAGACCGCGCCGAGAACGCCCATATACCGACCGCGGTCCCGCGCAGGGACGACATCGGCGATCGCCGCCTGGCTGAGGATCATGAGGCCACCACCACCGAGCCCCTGCACGACGCGGGCAAAGATGAGAGCTCCCATGTCGCTCGCGAAAGCCCCTAGGACCGAACCGATGACGAACAAGACGATGGCGACGAGTAGCACCGGCCTTCGACCGAACGAGTCGCTCACCTTGCCGTAGACAGGCATGACAATGGTGGACGCAAGCAGGTAGGCAGTGATGACCCAGGTCATGTGCTCCACGCCGTCGAGCTCGCCAACGATCGTCGGGAGCGCGCTGGACAGCACAGTCTGACTGAGCGAAGCGAGCAGCATAGTGACAAGAAGCGCACCAAAGAGGAGCGTGATGTTGCGGGATGTGCCGGTCTGGGTCGGCGATGCCAATGCAGCTGGGTGAGTCACTTTGCTTCTTCCATTACGGTGCGGAACAGTGCGATTGCAGCGTCCAGGTCGGTGTCAGATGGGATGCCGCCGAGCGAACCGCCGCGCTCGAACGCAAAGCGAATGGTCGTGCCGGCGAGCACGACGAGTGCGCGAAGCGAGGCGGGGAGAGCCTCCGGAGCGCCCGCCAGGCTGATACGCCCGGTTGCGACTCGGTCCTCGAGGAGTTCTTCGACGAGGTGTTCTGCCTGGGCAACGTGCCGGGTGAGGTGGACTCGCAGTTCGGGGAAGCGTTGGACGAGGTCGCGGCGAATCGCAAGATCCGAATGGTCGCGAACGGTGGTCGACGAGACCGCAGCGAAGAGCCGGACAGTGCGAGTGAAGAGATCCGTATCGCGTGCATCGAAGGCGGTGATGGCACCGCCGGGCATGACTGGCGACTGGATGCCGAGCACCGCTTCCTCCTTGCTCGAGAAATAGTTGAAGAAGGTGCGAGGTGAGACGCCCGCTCGGGCAGAGATTGCGTCAATGGTTGCACCGGTCAAGCCATGTTCCAGGGCTAGGTTCGCCGCGGCCTCGCGGAGGGCTGCCCACGTGGCGGCGCGGTGCCGCTCCCTAAGCGGCGGCAGAGCGATCTCTTGCACCGGTATAAACTATGCAGTTATGCAACTTTGCGCAAGTGTAATCATTGAAGGGCGCCTCTGGCGGACGCCGGGCGCGCTTTCGCTCTGCTCACGCCCCGCGCCAGGTATCTCGCAAGGCGCTCCGTGGATCCAGCCATAGTTGCCCATAGAATAATGTTGCATTTTGGGCAATTTGCGGTTGGGGCATGACTGGGCTACGAGAAGACAAGCGTGCGGTGACCTCGCGGCTGCTTGCTGAGTCGAGTTTCCGTCTGGCGGTCGAGCGTGGGATGGACGGTTTTGTGATTGACGAAGTCACTACCGCCGCCGGTTACTCCCGGCGAACGTTCGCCAACCACTTCTCCTGCAAAGAGGAGGCGGTTGCAGCGGTAGTGGTGATCGATGCGCTCCAGGTGCTGAAAGGTATGCGCGTCGAGTCGGGCGAGACGGCCATCGACGCACTTGAACGGGCGATACGCTCGCAATTGAATCAGGGCAACGTTGAGCGATTGACACAGTTGCAGGACTTGGCACGCGACCACCCTGCTCTGCGCCCGTACTTGCTCGCCACCTATGGCCAGGTCATGCGACCACTCCTCAGCGCCCTCGGCATGACCACTGGCGGCGTCGGTGCTGACCTTGACACCCTGCTATTGGTGAACGCCTGCTGTGGGATCTTCAGCGCAATCACTTTGGGTGAGATCGCCCTCCCGGCGCGCGGTGACGACGCGCTGCCCACACTCGCCCACAACATGGATCCGCTCATCAACGTGATGTTCGCCAGACTTCGCTCTGGTTTCGCGAACACTCGGTAACACACAACTGCCACCGGCAAACCCAGGAGTTCACATATGTCAAGCCTTCTCTACCGCCTCGGCCTTTCCTCGTTCCATCGACCTTGGATCGCGATCAGCGCCTGGGCTCTCGTCCTGGGGGTGCTCGGCGCCGTAATTGCGGTGGGAGGCGTACAGCTCACATCGAACCTGTCTATTGACGGCACTCCGTCCCAGGATGTCCTCGACACGCTCGCCGATGAGCTGCCCGACGCGGCGCGTGGCCAAGGGAGCTTCATCCTTACCGCCGAAGACGGCAGCTCGGTTGCCGAGCCGGAGCGTGTCGAGGTGATTATGGACGTGGTCGAATCGGTCTACGGCACAGAGCACGTCGTAGGGTCCGTCGAGGAGGCGCAGCAACCGTTCGTCGAGCAGCTCGAAGCCCTCATGTCCCAGGCCGCTGCGCTTCCCGCAGCGGAACAGGCGGCATACCTGGCGCAGATCCAGCAGCAGGCAGACGCGCAGATCCAGCAGCAGATCGACGACTATGGGTTCGCGCCGCTGATCGTCGACGGGCTTCCCATCCCGCAGGTGCTGATCTCCGAGGACAAGAGTGCAGCTCTGTTCCAGTTCGCACTCGATCAGCAGGTGCAGTCGATGGGATCCGCTGACATCGAGAAGATCATCGCGGCCGGCGAGGCCTACGACGGAGAGGCCGGCCTGACCGTCCTGCCCGGCGAATCACTCAAGTTCGCGCTGCCCGCGCTGGGCGCCGCCGAGATCGTGGGCGTCTTGATCGCAGCTGTCGTGCTGGTACTCGTTCTCGGCTCGTTCTTGGCAGGCGCCCTGCCCTTGGTGACCGGCATCGTCAGCGTCGGCGTGGGCGTGGGAATTGCCATCGCGTCCGCTGCTGGCGAGCCGATCAACCTGATGACCCCGATCCTCGCCGTCATGATCGGGCTTGCGGTCGGCATCGACTACTCACTGTTCATCGTCAACCGCCAACGCAACCTGATCAGGGTCCAGCAGCTCACCGCTCGCGAGGCCACCGGCCGTGCAGTTGGCAGCGCAGGCTCGTCCGTCGTGTTTGCCGGACTCACCGTTGTCGTCGCACTCGTCGGCCTCGCCGCCGTGGGCGTCTCGATGCTCACCGCGATGGCCCTCGTCGCGGCCGGAACCGTCACCGTCGCCGTCCTGGTGGCCCTGACCCTGCTGCCCGCCGTCCTCGGCCTTGTCGGCGAAAGGGTCGTCTCCGTCAAAGCACGCGCCACGGGCGCGACCGCGGATCAACACCACCGCATCGCACGCGGATGGTCCGGGTTCATCGTCAAGCGCCGCTGGCTAGTGCTCCTGGGCACCACGGTCATCATCGTACTTGCGGCCCTACCCGCCACGAACATGACCCTGGGGATGCCCACCGGCGGCAACTCGAGCCCGGACTCATCCGCCCGGCAGAGCTACGATGCGGTCGGCGATTCGTTCGGCGCCGGCTTCAACGGGCCGCTCATTGCGGTCGCCGAGGCCGAGGCCGGGTCCAACTTCGACGAGGAACAGATCACAGAGATCACGACACGGATCTCCGACGCGGACGGCGTGCGGCTAGCCCAGCTGATCGGCACCAGCGACGACAACGCCACCGTCGCCTTCATGGTCATCCCCGAGACCGGGCCGGGCGACGAGCGGACCGCGCACCTCGTGGACGAGCTGCGTGAAACGGCCGTGGACGGTTCCGGCGACGGCGCAACGCTGGGAGTCACCGGGCTCACTGCTGTGATGATCGACATGACCGAGAAGATGGCTGAGGTCTTCCCGATCTATATCGCCATCATCGTGATCCTGTCGATGATCATCCTGCTGTTCGCCTTCCGCTCCGTGCTGCTGCCAATACTCGCTACCGGCGGCTTCGTGCTATCCATCCTGGCGACCCTGGGCCTGACGACTCTGGTATTCCAAGACGGCTGGCTAGGCGGCTTGTTCAATGTGGAGCCCGGCACTCCCCTTGTGCCGGTCATCCCCATTATCGGCACCGGCATCCTGTACGGACTGGCGATGGACTACCAGGTGTTCCTGTCCTCGTCGATGCGCGACCATTTCCTCCGGGGCGAAAGCCCGCAGCAGGCCATAGTCAACGGGTTCTCGGCCACCTCGCGCGTCGTGGTCGCCGCAGCGATCATCATGGCATCCGTCTTCGCCGGCTTCATCTTCTCCCCGGAGACGATGATCGCCCAGATCGGCTTCACCCTCGCTATTGGTGTGCTCATCGACGCGTTCCTGGTGCGCATGACCCTCATCCCCGCGGCGTTCGCGATCCTTGGTCGGGCGACCTGGTGGGCACCCCGCTGGCTCCAGCGGATCCTTCCCGACCTCGACATCGAAGGGCACAAGCTTGAACAGCAACCCGACGGACGGATGCATTCGGAACTGTCAGCCCAGGAGCCGTCGCGCTGAGGCATTTCCGTCGTCGACTACCGAGCGAGGGTCGTCGAACGCACTTGTCGTCCGATGGTTCGGATTTTCCGACCAGCACGGTGCACCGTCGCTAATGAATGCCACCGCATCCCCGTGAACGAGGTCGGCGCGGGATTGCGGGGGCGCCTCGCAGACGAGTTCGCGGACACCCTCCGCCGTGAGGCAGTCGAAGAAGTACTGAATCGGCCTGACTTTCGTTCCTATCGGGAGCCTTGTCCGGCGGGTGCCGGTTGGGCTGATTCGAGGTCAGCGTAGTACGCCTGCTCGACCTCAAGTGGGGTGCGCATGTCGAGCTCGCCGTGGAGGCGAGCGTTGTTCCACCACCACACGTATTCGAGGGTCGCGAGCTCGACCGCTCGACGGTTCGCCACGGCCCGCGCTGACGGATCAGTTCCGTCTTGTAGAGTCCGTTCACGGCCTCAGCGAGGGCGTTGATGCTCCTATGTTTGTCAACTAGTGATTTCTCCGGTTCTGCCATTCACTCTGATGAGCTGGTAGACCTCGCGGATGACGTAGCGCTTGAGGCATCGGATGATGTCGCGTTTGCTCTTGCCCTCGGCGGTGCGTCGGAGGACGTAGGCCTTCGTTGGCTCGTGATGTTGCATGCGAACGATTACCGTCCGGTATATCGCGGCGTTCAGTTGCCGGTGCCCGCCGTGGTTGATCCGGTGCTTCCCGCTGGTCATTCCCGAGCCGGTCGGGACAGGGCTAATCCCGGCGAGTTTCGCGAACGCGGCTTCGCTCTTGATCCGCTCAGGATTGTCGCCGGCGACGATCAGGATCTCCGCGGCGGTATCGACGCCGATGCCGAACTCGTCCAGCAGGTGCGGCGCGCGCTTGATCACGAGCTGCTCGATCATTGCCACGAGTTCTTGGACTTCTTCGTCGAGCGCGATCCACCGTTTCGCGATCGAGCGCAGCGTGTGACGGATCGAGTCGTCCGGGGTCTCGAGGCTGCGTGGTCGCAGCGCGGCGCAGTGCCTCGCGATCATCTTCCGCGTCTTGCGTGCGGTCTCTGCCCGGAGTTGTTCGGGCGCGTGGACGAGCATCGCCTTCAACGTAATCATCGCCGCTGACCTGTCCTTGACCGCTGTGTCATGGGCGACTTTCAGCTGCCGGATCATCTCGACGGCCCCGTCGGCGGCCTTCGGGATCGCGGTCGCGATGCCAGCGAGCACGGCTCGTGCCGCGTTCTCTGCGTCGAGAGTGTCGGACTTGCCGTTCAGCCTGCGCAGCCGCCTGTCTGGCCGTGAGACCTCGATGACCTTGTGCCCGTGTCGGCGAACGAACGAGGTCAGCGCAGCACCGTAGGAGCCGGTGCCTTCGATCCCGAACGCGACAATCTTCCCGAAAGACGATGCCCACTCCAGCATCTGTCGGAACCCGGCGGTGTCGGTCGCGATCGTCAGCGTCGCGAGGATCCCACCGACAGAGTCCATCACCGCCGCGACGTGGAGGTGCTTATGGGTATCGACGCCGATGACGACGTGTCCGGAACGGACGGGCTCTATCTGGGTCATAGTGTGCTGTCTCCTTGCCAGTTAGCGTGGTGTCACGCTGACGTCGGCGGGTGGACAGGACTGTCATGGGGACGCGTTGTCGAGACTGCTCCAGGCTCCTATCAGGTCACGCCCGACCGGCGGCAGCGGTTACTGCATGCCCGACCGGACGGTCGACAGATCAACGCCAAGGCACCATGCGGGCCAATCGTAGAGATGGGTCAGACCGTCACGGCCAGGACTACCCCATCCTCGCGAGATCGGGCAGAAACAGACTGACAATCAAAGGAATCGCCGACGGTCCCCGTCGAGGGTTTCGCGCCGAGTTCTTCGATGCCGGTCGGTGTAGACCACGGCGAGGTAGTTCGACCTGTGATCGGCATGGTGGATCAGCCCGTCGAGTCGACCACCGGCGGCCCATGCGGCCATGTCGAGCGCCTGCAACGGCAGGATGTCGGATCTCAGTGTCGACGCGACGTTCCAGCCGACGATGCGACGCGAGTAGACATCGGTGACGAACGCGACGTAGGCGAACCCTGACCACGTCGCAACGTAGGTCACGTCGGCGACCCAGAGACGGCGTGGGCCAGGGGCCGTGAACCGGCGCTGCACGAGATCCTTCGGCTTCTCCACCGTCGGATCGGACTTCGTCGTGAACACCTTCTTGGATCGCTTCACGCCTCGCACGCCGGCGAGCCGCATGAGCCGTTCAGTTTGATCGCGACCGATGCCCCACCCTTGCCGGCGCAGGAGCGCGTGCATCTTCCGTCGCCCATAAACGCCGTAGTTCTCCGCGTGCAGCCGCGCAACCTCGGGCACGAGCAGATCATCACGCAACTGCCGAGCGGACGGCGCTCGGCCCGCCGCAGCGCGATAGCCGCGCGAGGTCAGGAATCCTCTCACTGCCGGCCGCAGGACCTGGCAGATGAGCTCGACCCCGAAACGATCCCGATGCTCGTTGATGAACCGGATCATCTCGTCGAGGGGTGGTCGAGCTCCTTCGCGAAAAAGATGCTCGCAGCCTTGAGGATCTCATTCGCCTTTCGCAACTCCGAGACCTCCTTCTGCAATCGCTTGATCTCAGCCGCTGCATCGGTCGTCACCCCGGCGTCGACCTCGTATCGGCGTTGCCACAGCCGCAGCGTCTCGGGGCTCATCCCGAGCAGCCCTGCCACGTGGCGGACGGCGCTCATCATCGTGGGGTGCGACGGCCGCGTCTCCGCGAGCATCCGCAACGCCCGCTCACGCATCTCCGGCGAATACTTCCTGTTCATCGTGTTCCATCCTTACTTGAAGAACGGAACGAAAGTCAGGCCGATTCAGAACGAGGTGCTCCGTCGAGCGGCTGCCTATCTGTCTCAGGGCGCTATCTCAAAATGATCTACCCGCTCGTCCGCGAGCTGGCCGCGCCCGGCGCTCCCGTGAGGGTGCCGGTCGCGGTGACGTGCCGGGTGTTGAAGATCGCCAAGCAGCCCTATTACCGGTGGCTTGCCGACCCGGTTTCGCAACGGGACTGGGACGAAGCGCACCTGATCAACGCTGCGATCGATATCCACGTCGACGATCCGGCGTTCGGGTATCGGTTCATCGCCGACGAGCTCGCTGACGCCGACTTCACCGCTTCGGAGCGACGCGTCTGGCGGCTGTGCTCCCAGATGGGCATCACCAGCGCGTTCGTGCGCAAGAAGCGGGGCAAGAGCCGCCTGGTCGGGCCGCCGGTGCGCGACGACCTCGTCCGACGCGAGTTCACTGCGAATCGGCCTGACCTGCTGTGGTTGACGGACATCACCGAGCATCCCACCAGCGAGGGGAAGGTCTATCTGTGCGCGATGAAGGATGTGTTTTCCAACCGCATCGTCGGATACTCCATCGCTGACCGGATGACCTCGGAGCTCGCCGTCGCGGCCCTCAGAATGGCGATCCAACAACGAGTACTGGGCAGATTGACGCCGGTCGAGTTCGAAGCAATTATGACCACACGGGCCGCATCCGCGGCCTAAGAAGACGAGTCACCAGAACCTTCAGCAGTCCCGCCGGATAGTGGGCGAGCCAGGGGCGTTCGGTCATCGTTGATCTTTCGCCGTAGGGTCAACGACGATCGATCACCGCCGTTGGTGTGTGCGGCTCATCCTAGCCAGCAGTGGTCGCCCTGCGGCTAGGTGCTTGTGGGATTCTCCAACACCGAGAGGATGTTGCCCGCCGGGTCTGTGAACCATGCGATATCGGGCCCGAAGTCGCCCTCGATGCCGCGGGCGATGCCGAGCTCGTCCTGCTCGAAACCCTCGTAGCGGGTCATCTCGACACCGCGTGCCATGAGGTCGGTGACGGCGTCGTCGATGTCGGAGACCTCGAGGTTCAGCACCGTGTAGGTGGCGGGGGAGTGGTCGGGCTTGGGGTACACGAGTACCCAGCCGCCGCCCGGGAGGGTGAGCGAGAGCTGGCCCATCTCCGCGTCGGTCACGTCGAGCCCGAGGGTGTCGCGGTAGAAGGTGCGAGCGGCGTCGATGTCGGGCACGGCGAGCCCACTGAATCCGTAGACGTAGTCGGGCATCGGATGCTCCCCTCTCGTGTCGGCGGAGCGATCGCCGCCCTGCCGCTCAGAATGGCACCGCGCCCGCCGGGGCGCTACCCCTTCGCTTCGGAGCCGCGCTCCGTGCTCGCCTCGCCCTGCTCGAGCTCAGCGACGAGCTCCATGGCCGTGAGCTCGCGCGGCCCCTCCTCGATCGCGTCGAGCGTGCCGAGCACGGTCGACTCGTCGAGGCGCTGCAGCTTGCGCGCAGTGGGGAAGACCTGGCGCTCCATCGACCCGACGAAGCCGTTGTAGTTCTTGATCGTGCTCTCGATGGAGCGCCCGAGCTTCTCGACGTGCCCGGCCATCGTCGCGAGGCGCCCGTAGAGCTCGCGGCTCAGATCGAAGAGCACCTTCGCATCGGCGGTGAGGACATCCTGCTGCCAGGAGAACGCGACGGTCTTGAGCACCGACCACAGGGTGACGGGGGAGGCGAGGGCCACGCGCTTGCTGAAGGCGTAGTCCATGATGCCCGGGTCGGCCTCCATGGCCGACGACACGAGCGACTCGCTCGGAATGAAGGCGATGACGAGCTCGGGCGAGGCCTCGAGGCCCGCCCAGTAGGCCTTGCTCGCGAGGGTGTCGATGTGGCCGCGCACGAGCCGCACGTGCTGCTTCATGAGGGTCTCGCGCTGCGCGCCCTCCTCACCCGTCGCGGTGACGGGAATCTGGCTCGCGCGCAGGTACGCCTCGAACGGCACCTTGGCGTCGACGGCGATGTTCTTGCCGCCGGGAAGGTGGATGACCATGTCGGGGCGACCCGCGCCGGCGTCGGAGGTGATGCGCGACTGCACGTCGAAGTCGACGCGCTCGATGAGCCCCGCCGCCTCGACGACGTTGCGCAGCTGCGTCTCGCCCCAGACGCCGCGCACGCTGTTCGAGCGCAGGGCCGAGGCGAGCGACTCGGCCGTGCTGCGCAGCCTCTCCTCCGACTCGGTCGCCGCGCGCAGCTGCTGCGCGAGCTGGCCGTGCTGCTGGCTGCGCTGCGCCTCGAGCTCGGTGACCTTCGACTGCATCGTGCGCAGCGACTCCTGCACGGGCGCGAGGGCCTGCAGCACGCGGCTCTCCTGCTTGTCGCGCTCCTCCCGCTCGAGGTCGCGATGCCGGGCGAGGGCGAGCTGCTCGTCGAGGGCGCTCGCGCGCGACTCCGCCTGGGCGACGCGCACCTCCGCAGCGGTGGCCTGCTCGCGCAGTGCGGCGAGCTCTGCCGCTGCGCCCCCGCGACGCGAGAGGAGGAGGCCGATGATGACGCCGAGCACAGCGCCGACGACGAGGCCGAGCAGGAGCGGGAGCAGGAAGTCCATACGAGCCAGTGTGCCAGGAGCATCCGACAGCGATCGTCCCGAGGAGACGGTGGCCGTGGTCGTATCGTGAGGGCATGACCCAGGCGCCGCGCTCCCTCGACGTGAGCACCGATGACCTGCGCTACCTCGTCGCCGTCGCGCGCGTCGGCCGCATGGTGTCGGCCGCGGCGCTCCTCGGCGTCGACCACACGACCGTGCGGCGGCGGCTCGACCGCCTCGAGGCGGCGCTCGGCGTGCGACTGCTCGACCGCGGTGCCGACGGGTGGCAGCTCACCGCGATCGGGCGCGACGTCGTCGAGCGCGCCTCGGGCCTCGAGGGGCTCGTCGAGCAGGTCGTCGCGGCGGCGTCCGGCAGCGACGTCGTGCGCGGCACCGTGCGGGTCGCGACGCCCGACGGCTTCGGCGCGGTGTTCGCGGCTGCGGCGCTCGCGCGGGTGCGCACCGAGCATCCCGGAATCGCCGTCGAGCTCGTGACCTCCACGAAGCCGATCTCCTTGCGCGGCTCCGGTTTCGATCTCGTCGTGTCGATCGGGTCGACGGCGGGGTCGCGCGTGCAGTCCGAGCTTCTCACGGAGTACTCGCTGCGCCTCTACGCCTCGCCCGAGTACCTGGCCGCGCGGCCGCCTATCCGCGACCCCGCCGACCTCGCCGGCCACGACCTCGTCTTCTACGTGGATGCCCTGCTCACGGTGCACGAACTCGACCTCGCCCCCGTGCTCGGCGACATGCGGCTCGGCTTCGGCTCGACGAGCGTCTTCGCGCAACTCGAGGCGGCGCGCGCCGGGGCGGGCATCGGGCTGCTGCACGCGTTCATGGCCGAGGGCGTCGAGGGGCTCGTGCCGGTGCTGCCCGGCGCGGTCGACTTCCGGCTGCCGTTCACGCTCTCCACGCGCCCCGACAGCCCCGCGGTGGATGCCGTCGCGATCGTGCGCGAGGCGCTGCGCGATGAGGTTGACCGGCGTCGCGCCGAGCTGATGCCGGGTGGCTAGTGCTGTGCGTTTTCGCAGATAGCGTGTGCGACTTCGGTGCTTGATCGCAGAGCGTGGGGAGCGCAGACTGGGGTCGACCACCGTCGTCCGCGTGAAGGAGCACCCCATGACCGATGTCCAGAATTCGCTCGTGCAGCACTGGGTCGGCGGCGAGGCCTTCGCCGGCACCTCTACGCGCACCGCGCCGGTCTACAACCCTGCTCGCGGCGCCGTCGCCCGCGAGGTCGCCCTCGCCTCGACCGCCGACGTCGACCACGCCGTCTCCGTCGCCGCAGTAGCGCAGCCCGGGTGGGCTGGCACGTCGATCGCGAAGCGCCAGCAGATCATGTTCGCCTTCCGCGAGGCGCTCAACGCGCGCAAGGACGAGCTCGCGGCGATCCTCACCGAGGAGCACGGCAAGGTGCTCAGCGACGCGGCCGGCGAGATCGCGCGCGGCCTCGAGATCGTCGAGCTCGCCTGCTCGATCCCGCAGCTGCTCAAGGGCGAGTACAGCGAGAACGTCTCCACCGGCGTCGACGTCTACTCGCTCAAGCAGCCTCTCGGCGTCGTCGGCATCATCAGCCCCTTCAACTTTCCCGCCATGGTGCCGCTGTGGTTCTTCCCGCTCGCGATCGCTGCAGGTAACACGGTCGTGCTCAAGCCCTCCGAGAAGGACCCCTCGGCGTCGCTGTGGATGGCGCAGGTCATGAAGGAGTGCGGTCTGCCGGACGGCGTTCTCAACGTCGTGAACGGCGACAAGGAGGCCGTGGATGCTCTGCTCGAGCATCCCGAGATCGCCAGCATCTCCTTCGTCGGGTCGACGCCGATCGCCCGCTACATCTACGAGACCGCCTCCAAGAACGGCAAGCGCGTGCAGGCCCTCGGCGGCGCCAAGAACCACATGCTCGTGCTGCCCGACGCCGACCTCGACCTCGTCGCCGACTCCGCCGTCAACGCGGGCTTCGGCTCGGCCGGCGAGCGCTGCATGGCCGTGTCGGTCGTCGTCGCCGTCGAGCCCGTCGCCGATGAGCTCATCGACAAGATCCGCTCGCGCATGAGCGGCCTGAAGGTCGGCGACGGCACGCGCAGCTGCGACATGGGCCCGCTCATCACGCAGGAGCACCGCGACAAGGTCGCCTCCTACCTCGACGTCGCCGCCGAGGACGGCGCCGAGATCGTCGTCGACGGGCGCGGCATCGAGGTCGACGGCGACGCGAACGGCTTCTGGCTCGGCCCGACCCTCGTCGACAAGGTGCCCACGACCTCGCGCGTCTACACCGACGAGATCTTCGGCCCCGTGCTCTCCGTCGTGCGCGTCAAGACGTACGAGGAGGGGCTCGCCCTCATCAACGGCTCGCAGTACGGCAACGGCACGGCGATCTTCACCAACGACGGCGGAGCCGCGCGGCGCTTCCAGAACGAGGTCACCGTGGGCATGATCGGCATCAACGTGCCCATCCCCGTGCCGGTCGGCTACTACTCGTTCGGCGGCTGGAAGAACTCGCTCTTCGGCGACGCGAAGGCGTACGGCACGCAGGCGATCCCGTTCTTCACGCGCGAGAAGGCGATCACCTCGCGCTGGCTCGACCCCTCGCACGGCGGCATCAACCTGGGCTTCCCGCAGAACTAGCGCCGCTCCGCGCGAACGCCGCGCCGCTCCGCTCCGCGCGAGCGCCGCGCCGCTCCGCTCCGCGCGAGCGCCGCGCCGCTCCGCTCCGCGCGAGCGCCCCTTCGTGCCAGATCTGGCGCAAAGGGGCGCTCGCCGCCCGCGGTTCAGCCTTTCTGGGGCAATTCTGGAAGCACAATGAACGGGCTCGGGGCAAGAGGCACGGGCTTGGGGCGGCGATCGGGTTGGGCGCGGGCGCGGGCGCGTGCGCGGGCACGACACACGACTAGGTCTCGTCGGCGGTGTCCCGCTCGCGCATGGTTCCCATCGCGGAGCCATCGCCGTACTTCTCGCGCGGGATGACGCTGAGCGTGCCGTTGGTCTCGAGTACGACCGCGGCGATGCTCGCGAGGTCCGCGCTGCCGCTTGAGCGCACCGCCTGCTCGACCTCGGTCTCCGTGAGTCGGTTGCGCGCGATCGCCGTGTGCTGCAGTTCGCCGTCCCGTACGAGCACGACAGGCTTCGTCGAGACGAGCGACCGGGCGCGCGGCCACCGTGATGACACGAGCGCGACGACGAACTGCAGGCCCACCAGCAGGGCGAGCGCCGCGAGGCCCTCCGACCAGGACACATCGGAGCTCAGCAGGATCGTGGCGAGCGTCGAGCCGATGGCGACGGTGATGACGAAGTCGAAGGCGTTGAGCTGGCTCAGCGTGCGCTTGCCACTCAGTCGCAGTACGACGATGAGCGTCGCATACGCGGCACTCCCTACGAGCAGCACCCGCGCGATGTCTCCCCACGAGTCGAACCACATCACGCTCCCCTTTCCGCGCGCGGCAGTCGGGGGCCGCGAGCACGCGCCACGGTAGCCCGTCGGCGGGAGCCGCCTCCCAGCTTCGGGCACGATGCGCCCGCCACTGCGGGGCTCCACCCGCAGCGTCGCATCCACTGCCAGATCTGGCGCAAAGAGGCGCTCGCCGCCTCCGGATGCGCCAGTTCCCGTCAGATCTGGCGCAAAAGGGCGCTCGGCGCCTCCGACGCGCCCGTGTGCGCCAGATCTGGCGCTTGTTGCGGGGTGTGACGCCGCGCGTCACTGCGTGACGCCGTGTTGCGGTGCGTGACGGCCGCCCTCGACGCGCGCCGGGCATCCCGCCTAGCGTCGCCCGCATGACTCTTCTCACCGCACCCTCCGTCCCCACGTCCACCGCCGACGAGCGGGCCGCGCGCCTCACCGAGGCGGGCACCGCCTGGGGCGACCGCATCGCCGCCGACGCCACCTCCGCGCAGCTCACCTACCGCGTCTCGGGCGTCGGCGAGGGCTCGGTTGCGACGACGATCCGCGCGGGCAAGCACGCGTTCGTCGTCGACGAGCCGGCCGCGCTCGCGGGCGACGACGTCGCACCGAGCCCCGTCGAGTTCGCGCTCGGCGCCCTCATCTCGTGCCAGGTCGTCGTCTACCGCCTGTACGCGCAGGCGCTCGGCATCCAGGTCGACGACATCTCTATCGACGCGGAAGGCGATCTGGATGCGCGCCGCCTGTTCGGCATCGACGAAGGCGTGCGGGCCGGCTTCAGCGACGTGCGCCTCGCGATCACGATCACCGGTCCCGAGTCGCAGGAACGCTACGAGCAGCTGCGCGACACCGTCGACGCCCACTGCCCGGTGCTCGACCTCTTCGCGAACGCGACGCCCGTGAGCGCCTCGGTGCGCAAGGGCTGAGCCGCGCCCGTCCGTCGGGTCTGAGCCGGATCGACTCCGCCTAGCCGAGCACGGCCGGGCGTCGGTCGGCTGCTGCTGCTTCGGCGGAAGGCCCGATGAGGCCCAGCCCGCCGCCGGTGATGCGCGCGAGGTCCTCCATCGTGGAGACGTCGTGGCGCTTCGCGGCGTGCACGATGATCGCCGCGCAGGCCTCGGCGTCGGCGAGCGCGTCGTGGTGGGCGAAGTCCTCGAAGCCGGCGGCCATCGCCGCGACGGGCAGCTTGTACGAGTCGAGGTGGTAGGTCTTGCGGGCGACCCGCAGGCTGCACAGGTATCGCAGGTCGGGCGTCTCGAGCCGGCTCGCCTCGCAGGCGGCGCGCAGCACCCCCATGTCGAACCCCGCGTTGTGGGCGGTGAGAACGTCGCCGTCCACGAAGTCGAGCAGGGCATCCACCTGATCGCACCACAGCGGCGCGTCGACGATGTCGGCGGCGGTGATGCCGTGGATGCGCGTGTTCCACTCGAGCATGTGGTCGAAGCCGAGCGGCGGGCGGATGAGCCACCCGGTCTTGTCGACGACGCGGCCCTCGCGCACCTTGACGAGCCCCACCGAGCACGCGGAGGCCGCGGCGTTGTTGGCGGTCTCGAAGTCGATGGCTGTGAAGTTCAGGGGCACGTCTCGATGCTCGCATGCGCCCCCTACCGCGTGCTCCGGGCGCGCCGGTCGGCCCTAGCCTGAGACCGTGAACGCCCTCCGCCGCTTCAGCCCCGCCGTGCTCGCGCAGTTGTTCTGGGCGAGCAACTTCGTCGTCGCCGACCGGGTCGTCGCCGAGTTCTCGCCGCTCGAGCTGACGTGGCTGCGCTGGGTGGGCGCGCTGCCGATTCTGCTCGTCGTCGCGTGGTGGCTGGAGAAGCCCCGGTGGCGGGATGCCCTGCGCGAGTGGCGCCTGCACCTCCTGCAAGCCTTCCTCGGCATGGTCGCGTACACGCTCTTCCTCTACTCGGCACTCGAGTCGACGTCGCCCGTCACGGCGAGCGTCATCACGGCGCTCAACCCGGCGGTCATCGCGGTCGCGGCGGTCATCGTGCTGCACGAGCGCATCCGACGACTCGGCGTGGTGGGCATCGTCGTGTCCTTCGCCGGCGTGCTCGTCGTGATCCTCACCGGGCAGGGCCTCGATCAGGGGCTCAGCTTCTCGCCCGGCGATCTGCTCATGCTGGGCGCGATCAGCATGTGGACCGCGTACGTCATCACGAGCCGACGCGTGTCGACCCCGCCGATCACGGCGACGACGGTGCAGGCGGGGTTGAGCGCCGTGATGCTCGTTCCCGTCGTCGCGCTGCTCGGCGCGCCCGGCATCGCCGCGGGGCCGAGCGCGGGCGCGTGGTGGGGGCTCGTGTGGATCATGGTGTTCCCCTCCGCCCTCGCCTACCTGTTCTGGAACATCGCCGTAGGTCAGCTCGGCGCGTCGAAGACGGGCGTGTTCCTCAACCTCCTGCCGGTGTTCACGGCGGTCATCGCTCTCGCGTTCGGCGACGTCCTCACGATCGGGCAGGTCGTCGGCGGCGCGGTCGTGCTAGTCGGCGTGTACCTGACGACGCGGCCGGGCAGGGCGAGCGAGCCCGGCATTCCCGTTCTGCCGGAGCCGCTCGACCCGGATGCTCCGGCCGACCCCGCGCACCGGGAATAGTTCTGCATGCAGACGCATTGACCCCAGCATGACGAAGCTCGGATTCCTCTCCTTCGGACACTGGCAGGACGTCCCCGGCTCGCGCACGCGCACGGGCGCTGAAGTGCTGCAGCAGGCGATCGAGCTCGCGGTCGCCGCCGAGGAGGTCGGCGTCGACGGCGCGTACTTCCGCGTGCACCACTTCGCCCGCCAGCACGCCTCGCCGTGGCCGCTGCTCGCCGCCGCGGGGGCGCGCACGAGCCGCATCGAGCTCGGCACGGGCGTCATCGACCTGCGCTACGAGAACCCCCTCGCGATGGCTGAGCTCGCGGCGCAGGCCGACCTCATCGCGAGTGGACGACTGCAGCTCGGCATCAGCCGCGGGTCACCCGAGACGGTCATCGACGGCTGGCGTGCGTTCGGCTTCGAGCCTGCCGAGGGCGAGACCGATGCCGACATGGCGCGGCGCCACACCGACGTCTTCCGCCGCGCGATCGCGGGGGAGGGCTTCGCGCCCGCGAACCCGCACATGACGGGCACGTCCGCGATGCAGCCGATCCAGCCGCACGCGCCGGGGCTGAGCGACCGCATCTGGTGGGGCGCGGGCACGCGCGCGACCGCGGTGTGGACGGCCGAGCAGGGCATGAACCTCATGAGCTCGACGCTCCTCACGGAGGACACCGGGGTTCCGTTCGACGAGCTGCAGGCGGAGCAGATCGCGATGTACCGCGAGGCCTGGGCGGCGGCCGGTCATGCTCGTACGCCGCGGGTGTCGGTGAGTCGGAGCATCCTGCCGATCATCGACGAGGAGACGCAGTACTACTTCGGCATTCAGGCGCAGGGCGCGCAGAGCGACCAGGTCGGCATGCTCGACGGCTCGCGCTCGCGGTTCGGCCGCTCCTACATCGGAGCACCGGACGTGATCGCCGCGGAGCTCGCGCAGGATGCCGCCGTGCAGGCGGCCGACACGCTGCTCGTGACGGTGCCGAACCAGCTCGGGCCGGAGTTCAACGCGCGCATCCTCGAGTCGATCACGCGCGACATCATGCCGATCGTCGACGCCGAGGTCGTACCCTCACTCGCGTGAGACTGCTGCTGCTGAGCGACACGCACCTGCCGGCGCGCGCAAAGGCTCTGCAGCCGCACGTGTGGAGCCTCGTCGACGAGGCCGACCTCGTCATCCACGCGGGCGATTGGGTCGACGTCGCGACGCTCGACGCGCTCGAGTCGAGGGCCGCGCGCCTCGTCGGCGTCGCAGGAAACAATGACGGCGCCGAGCTGCACGCTCGGCTCGGCGAGGTCGCGCGCGTCGAGGTCGAGGGGGTACGTATCGCCGTCACCCACGAGACGGGTGCCGCCGCCGGTCGGGAGCGTCGGTGCGATGCCCTCTTCGGCCCCGACTCGGATGCCCCCGCCGACGTGCTCGTCTTCGGCCACTCGCACATCCCGTGGGATTCGACGACCCCCGGCGGCGTGCGCCTCCTCAACCCGGGCTCGCCGACCGACCGGCGGCGGCAGCCCGTCGGCACGGTCATGACCGCGCGCATCGCCGACGGCGCGCTGCACGACGTGACCCTCGTGCCGACGCCCCGCTGACCCTCGGGTTTGCGTCGAGCAGGGCGTTCGGGACGGTGAGACCCGGCTGGCCACCCTGCGGACGGACGGTGGGTGCTTCGGGACGCCGCGCCCCTCGGGCCGCAGCGCCCAACGGGGCAGTGTGCCTCGCGAGGCATGTGCCGTGAGAGGCACACAGGAAGAACGCGTCCCTCCTATGGTTCCGACTGACGAGGCAGGCCGCTGGGCCGCGTGCCCGCGTCTCAAGTTGCAGCGCAGACCACCCCGGATGCCGCGCTCAGCGCCCGGCGGCGTACCCCTGCGCCCCGCGCGAGTTCGCCGCAGCGTAGAACCAGCCGCGCTCGGGGTCGACACCCACGCAGCTCAGGCGGCCGAGGCTCCACGGCCCCATGACCGTCACCTCGTGGCCGCGCCCCCGAAGCTCATCGATGACCGAATCGCCGAGCCGCGCCTCGACCGTGAGCGACGCCGGCTGCACCGTGCGCGGCTCGAACGACGCGACCATCGCGTCGGTGTGGAACATGGGCGCGTCGATGGCCTGCTGCGGCTCGTAGCCGCCCACGAGTCGGCGCAGCAGGTAGAGCAGCTGCCACTGGTCCTGCTGGTCTCCGCCCGGCGTGCCGAGCGCCTCGATCACGCGCCCGTCGCGCACGAGCATGGTCGGCGACAGCGTGCTGCGCGGCCGGATGCCCGGCTCCAGCCGAGACGGAGCATCCTCGTCGAGCCACGCCATCTGCAGGCGCGTGCCCAGGCAGAAGCCCAGCGCAGGAATCGTGGGCGACGACTGCAGCCAGCCGCCCGAGGGCGTGGCCGAGATCATCGTGCCGTACCGGTCGACCACGTCGAGGTGGCACGTGTCGCCGCGCTGGCGCCCCGCGCGGTCGAGCGTCGGCTCGCCCGAGCCGGGCAGGGGAGTGGCGGCAGTGTCGCCCGGCGATCGCACGGGCGGCATCCACGGCGAGCGGCCGCCGGGGTGCCCGGGGCGCACCTCGCGCGACGCGGTCTCGCCGATCAGCGCGGCGCGCTCGGCGGCGTACGACGCGCTCAGCAGTTCGGCGAGTGGCACGTCCGTCTGGGCGGGGTCGCCGTACCAGGCGTCGCGGTCGGCGAGGGCGAGCTTGAGAGCCTCGGTGATGGTGTGCACGCCGAGCGCTGTGGAGGGGTCGAGCACTGCGTCGCCGTGCGTCGCGACGCGCGCCTCGAGGATGGCGAGCGCCTGCAGCAGCACGGGCCCCTGGCTCCACGGGCCGGCCTTGACCACCTCGACGCCGCGGAAGGTCAGCGCGACGGGCGCCTCCTCGGCGGGCGCGTAGGCGGCGAGATCCGCCGCGGTGACCACGCCGGGCAGCGCCCCGCCGAGCGAGTGCTGCACGGGCTCGCGCACGAACTCCTCGACCGAGGCGCCGACCTCCCGGTTCCACCAGTCGATCGCGGCGCGCACGCGCGACTCGCGGCTGCTGCCGGCACCCGACGAGGGCGCCTCGCCCGCACCCATGAGGCGCGCGAGCACCGCGGCCCACGGCTCGTTGGTGATCATGTCGCCGGGTTCGGGAATCTTGCCGCCGGGCATCCACTGCGCAGCGGAGGTCGGCCAGTGCGCCTCGAACAGCGGGGCCACAGCGGTGATCACCCGCACCACGCTCTCGTGCACGGGGTGCCCGTCGCGCGCGTAGCCGAGGGCGGGAGCGAGCACGTCGTCCAGCTCCCACGTGCCGCGCGTCTCGAGCAGGTGAAGCCACGCGACTACCGAGCCGGGCACGGCGGCCGCGAGCGGCCCCGCACCGGGAATCTCGTCGAGCCCCAGCGAGCGGTAGTGCTCGATGGTCGCGGCGGCCGGCGCGGCGCCCTGTCCTGCGAGAACGAAGGGATGCTCGCCCGCGGGCGCCACGAGCGCGGTGAGGTCCCCGCCCGGCCCGTTGAGGTGCGGCTCGACCACGTGCAGCACGAAGGCTGCGGCCACGGCGGCGTCGACGGCGGTGCCGCCCCGCTCGAGCACCGACTGCGCGGTGCCGG
The DNA here is from genome assembly GCF_014789785.1 of Chryseoglobus sp. 28M-23. Classification (NCBI taxonomy): domain Bacteria; kingdom Bacillati; phylum Actinomycetota; class Actinomycetes; order Micrococcales; family Microbacteriaceae; genus Microcella; species Chryseoglobus sp. 28M-23. The sequence continues at coordinate 634,523 of NZ_CP061846.1, forward strand.
TGGCGAGCCAGTGCGTGCTCGCCGCCATGCCGAAGGTTCCCCGCAGCTCGGGGCGCGTGCGGTCGGAGGGCGCCGGGGTGAACGCGGGGGCGGGGGAGTCGGCGGTCATGCTCCCACGCTAGGCGCTCAGTAGCGCGGCGCGGCAGGCTGGCCGTAGAACTGCTCGAGCGTGCGGCGGCCGCTCGCGGCGTAGTCGGCGGCGAGCGTCTCCCCGACGTAGCGGAAGTGCCATGACTCGTACTCGTACCCGGTGACGGCCGTGGCGCCCTGCTCGTAGCGCAGGATGTAGCCGTACTTCCACGAGTTGGCGGCGAGCCACCGCCCCTGGCTGGTCGCGCCGAGGCACGTGTACGAGCTGCAGTTCGACGCCCCGATGGGGTACAGGTCGGCGGCGAGACCCGTCTGGTGCTCGCTGTGGCCCGGTCGCGCGACGTACAGGTCGGCGTAGGTCTGGCCGCGCGTGCGGACGGCGTTGTTGTAGATCGCCGCCTGCGATGACGCGGGCCGGTAGCCGCTCGTGAGCCCGACACTCCCCGCGCCGGCCGCGCGCACTCCCGCGTACATGCGCTCGAGGGCCGTCGCCGCATCCGACCGCAGCACGTAGGAGCCGCTGCTGGGAAGGGAGGGGCGACGCAGACTGCTCGGCACGTAGCTCGTCGGGATGCCGTTGCGCTTGTTGACGAGCACCCACAGCGAGGATGCTGAGCTCACGCTTCGGCACTCCTCGAGTCGCTCCACCCCGGGGCTCAGGGCGCCCGGCCCGCCGACGAGGGTGCGCGTCGTGATGGCGCTCGAGCCCAGGGCGCTGCGCACGGAGCTGGGGGTGCAGTAGGGGAGCGAGAGGTACAGCGGCAGGTCCTCGCGGGCCGCGAGCACGGAGATGGAGAGGGCGTCGGCGAAGCTCGTGCCGGAGGCGACGAGCACGCGGGGCGCGCTCGTGCCGAACGCCGATTCGGAGATCGCGCGTGCTGTGGCGTAACGGTCGGCGCCGGCGGCGCGCTGCACCTGGTTCGAGCCCAGCTCAGAACTCAGCTGCGATGCGATGCCGCGGGAGACGACGCTCGTGCCGCCGACGAGCACGACCGAGGTCGTGCCGAGGTCGCGCAGCAGCCGCAGAGCAGCGCGGTCGAGACGAGAGCCGTTGCCGCGAACGATGAGCACCGGCGCTCCCGCGGAGCCCGCGGCGGGGCCGGCGGCGAGGGCGTCGGGGAAGCTCGCGCCCGTGGCGACGAACACGGTGTCGGCACTGCTGAAGACGGAGCGCACGAGCAGCTCAGCGGTCGCGTAGCGATCGGCGCCGCCGATGCGCTCGACGGGCGCGATGGCCTCGGCGGCCCTGGCGACCGACGACGAGATCGCGCTCGTGCCGCCGACGACGACGATGCGATCGGGGTCGAGCCGTCGTAGTTCGTCGGCGACGACGCGCGGCAGGCTGCGCGAGGCGGTGAGCAGCAGGCCCCCGCCGGCGGCCGCCGCGACGGGCCCGGCGACGATCGCGTCGGGGAAGTTCTCGCCCGAGACGAGGTACACGACGTCGGGGGTGTCGGGGCCGGGGAAGGTCGCGACGCTCGCCGCGACGGAGGTCGCGTAGCGGTCGGCGCCGCTGATGCGCTCGGTCGTCGCGGCGGCGGGCGAGACGGTCGACGTCATGGGCTGCGTCGAGCCGAGTGAGGTCGGCACGGCGGGTCGCTCCGCCTGAGCGGGGGCGGCTGCCGCGAGCACGATGCCCGCGCCGGCGAGGAGGGCGAGGGCTGTGGCGGCGCGAGGGCGGAGGCCGAGCATCCCTCGATGCTACCGACGGCGAGGGCAGCTCTCCAGGCCCGCCCTCGATCGGCGCTCTCGGCTCAGCGGTCGCCGGTAGGCTGAACCCCCGTGGCTCTCACTATCGGCATCGTCGGCCTGCCCAACGTCGGCAAGTCCACCCTCTTCAACGCGCTCACCGAGAACGACGTGCTCGCGGCGAACTACCCGTTCGCCACGATCGACCCGAACGTGGGTGTCGTCGAGCTGCCCGACGAGCGTCTCACGGTGCTCGCGGAGATCTTCGGCAGCGAGCGCATCCTGCCCGCCACTCTGTCGTTCGTCGACATCGCGGGCATCGTGAAGGGCGCGAGCGAGGGCGAGGGTCTCGGCAACCAGTTCTTGGCGAACATTCGCGAGTCTGACGCGATCGCGCAGGTCGTGCGCGCCTTCACCGACAGCGACGTCGTGCACGTCGCGGGCGGCGTCGACCCGGCGAGCGACATGGAGACGATCAACACCGAGCTCATGCTCGCCGACCTGCAGACGCTCGAGAAGGCCCTTCCTCGCTATGAGAAGGAGCTGCGTGGCAAGAAGCTCGACCCGGCTGTCCTGGATGCGGCCCTCGCCGCGAAGGCCCACCTCGAGGCCGGGCGCACGCTCTCCGCAGCCGGGTTCGACGCCTCCCCGATCCGCGAGCTCGGCCTGCTGAGCGCGAAGCCGTTCATCTACGTGTTCAACGTCGACGAGGGCGTGCTCGGCGACCGAGCCCGCATGGACGAGCTCGCTGCGCTCGTCGCGCCCGCGCAAGCCGTGTTCCTCGACGCGAAGATCGAGAGCGAGCTCATCGGGCTCGACCCGGACGACGCGGCGGAGCTGCTGGAGTCGACGGGCCAGACGGAGAGCGGGCTCTCGCAGCTCGCGCGTATCGGCTTCGACACGCTCGGCCTGCAGACCTACCTCACGGCGGGCCCGAAGGAGTCGCGCGCCTGGACGATCGGCAAGGGCTGGAAGGCACCGCAGGCCGCCGGGGTCATCCACACCGACTTCGAGAAGGGCTTCATCAAGGCCGAGATCATCGGCTTCGACGACCTCGTCGCGTGCGGCTCGGTCGCGGAGGCCCGCGCGAAGGGCAAGGCCCGCATCGAGGGCAAGGACTACGTCATGCAGGACGGCGACGTGGTCGAGTTCCGCTTCAACGTGTAGGGGTCAAGGATGAGTCTTCGAGAGCACTTCGATGACCGTTCGATGGGTCTGGCAAACCTACTGTTCGAGTACGACTTGCTCGGCGTCTATCATTCAGTCTTCCGTCCAGAAGACGACGAAGAGTATGACGACCTTGTCGGCACGCTTCGCGAAGGCCTTGAGTCGGGGCAGTCACCGGCTGACCTCAGTGCGGTGTTCGCCACAGCGTTGCGAGATAGGTACGGTCTGGACTCCGCGACTTCAGAAGCCGAACTGCCGTTCATCGAGAAGGTGCACGCCTGGTGGCGAGACCAGGCGTCGTGACCGTGCTCACACGCACGGGCGTAGCTGACTTCCGGGACCGCGCCCGTCACCCCTTCGAGCGCTCGGACGATCTTCGCCGCGGCTTGTAGCCCGTTGTCGAGCCGGACGTGAAGAACGGTGAGTCCTAACGGCCCCACGGGGCGAGGGCGGTCCGCTTGTAGAGACTCATCATGTGTCGCTGGAGGCGCCGAGTTGCACTATAACGTCTAGCGTTATTGACGCGAAGCGTTATACACTGACTGAGTGATCCGGTCGTTCGGCAACAAGGACACTGAGCGACTGTGGCGTCGTGAACGAGTGCCGTCGATCGATCCGCGGATACATTCGGTGGCGCTGCGAAAGCTTCGCCAAGTGGGAGCCGCGACCGTTCTTGACGACTTGCGAATCCCACCCGGCAACCGACTTGAGGCGCTGAAAGGCGATCGAGCCGGGCAACACAGCATCAGAATCAACGACCAGTGGCGGATCTGCTTCGTATGGACCGACGCTGGGCCAGAGGAGGTGGAGATCGTTGACTACCACTGACAACATTCCCCCGATTCATCCGGGTGAGGTTCTCATGGAGGACTTCATCAAGGGGTTCGGCATTACCCAGAACCGCCTCGCCGTCGCGATCGGTGTGCCTCCGCGTCGCATCAACGAGATCGTGCATGGCACGCGCGGAATCAGCGCAGACACCGCGCTTCGGCTGTCGAAGTACTTCGGCACGTCGGCCGAGTTCTGGCTGAACCTGCAGACGCACTACGAGCTCGATCGCGCGCAGGATCGAGCAGCTGACCAGATCGCCGCGATCACGCCGCTCCAGGTCGCGTAACGGCCGAGGTGCTTGACCGAAGCGTTCGCGTAGGTGTCCGCAGTCGGGCCGTCGGAGTAGCCTGCGGGCATGGAACAATTCGAGGCCCGAGTGATGACGAACATGCTGGTTGTGGAAGATGCGACCGCCAGTCGTGACTGGTACGTCAAGGTCTTGGGTGCCTCCGTCTACGGCGAATACGGAGGCACCTCGGTGGTGCTGGATCTGCTGGGGAACTGGCTGTTGCTCGTCACCGGCGGTGGACCGAGCCCGGAGAAGCCGACTGTCACGTTGGCCGCCCCGGGTGATGCTGATCACGTCAGCTCGCAGCTCATCTTTCGGGTCGATGACTGTCAGGGCACATACGACATGCTCAGCGCGCGGGGAGCCCAGTTTCTGAGCGCACCTCTTGATCGAGGTGGCGAGATTCGGGCGTTCTTCCGCGACCCGGATGGCCACTTGTTCGAAATCTCACAGCTGACCTGACCGGCGCACGGGAGTATCTCGCAGCGCGCGAACTGGCCCATCAGATCACACACGATTCACACAACAACGTCCCTGAGCATCACACCGAGATACTCGCTCGTGAGACCGTCCACCGGTTCATCGACGACATGGAGCCGAGATGACTTCCCACAATGAGGGTTCTTCGGAGGGCCGCGTGCCCGCGCCCGACGAGTCGAGCATCCCCGAGCTCGAAGACGACGAGACGATCGCCCCTCGACCGGAGGAGGAGATCGCCGACGCGGCTCGAGCGGAGTCGGACCTCGACGACGCATAGTCGCGAGCGCGCTCACGTCTTCGCGATGCTGCGCCGCGACGGCGTGTGAGAATGAGCCGTGACCACGACCTACCCTCCCCGCACCAACACGCTCGCACTCGTCGGCTTCATCGCCAGCTTCATGCTCCCGATCGTCGGCATCGTGCTCGGCGTGATGGCTCGCCGCCAGATCGCCGTGACGCATGAGGGAGGTCGGGGGCTCGCCACAGCCGCCCTGATCGTCGGAATCGTCGGCACGACCGTGCAGGTGATCTTCTTCATCGTCTGGCTCTCACTCTTCACGTACGGAATCAGCCAGGCTCCCCTCTTCCGCTAGCAGCCCGCCTCCGAGGTGGCGCGACGGCTCAGTTCTCGGCAGCGTCTGCCGCGCGGGGTGCGCTCGAGAGGAGGTCGGCGACCTCCGTGGCAACCACCGTCGGAAAGGTGGCCGTCAGTTCTCCACCGGTGGTGGTGATGATGAAGCCGGTGCCGATTCCGCCTGAGGCGCCCCCGAGTGGCGCGCCACTGATGGAGAGCGCGTTAGGCGACGGGGCCGAGCGGATGCTCTGCACGGGCACGACGCGATCACCGACGATCCCGATCGACGGGCTGAAGCGCAACAGGCCGGGTTCCACGGTGGCGACGCCGCCGCTCCAGTCAGTGCCAATGTTCAGCACGCGTCGATCGAGTGCACGGATCGAGCACCGCACTTCCCGCGCAAGCAGCCGTTTGCGGTCGTTGCGCCGGTCGACCTCTTCGGGAATGAGCCACCAGAGCCACCCGACCAGGAAGTCGCCGAGGAGGCTGAACACGAAGCTCACTCGACCATCCTGGCACTCGGATCGCGCAACCACGAGAACTGGTGTTGTGTGCCCCTGCAGTGACTATGGAGTCGCGCAGAGGTTGGGACCCGCCTTCACGCTCCAAGAATCAAAGTTCACACGATCGGGTCTGTCCGTGGTGCCGGATAGCCTGACCTGTGTGGTGGCTCGAACGCTGATCCGGCTAGCAGTTGAATCGAGACGATCGAAGCGAGGTTCTGCATGAACGCGGCGCACAGTGTCGAGTTGTATCGTTCGTCGAGCGGTGACTTCGAGCTCGCGGTGCAGACAGACTCGGAGACCGTCTGGCTCTCAGCTGAACAACTCGTCTCGCTGTTCGGTCGTGACAAGTCGACTATCTCACGACACCTTCGCAACGTATTTGGGGACGGAGAACTCGATCGTGAAGCAGTTGTTGCAGAAATTGCAACAACTGCCGCGGACGGCAAGACCTACGCGGTCGCACACTACAACCTCGATGTCGTCATCTCGGTCGGCTACCGCGTCAAGTCAATTGAGGGCGTCCACTTTCGCCGGTGGGCAACACAGGTACTGCGGCGATACGTGCTCAATGGAGTGGCGCTCAACGCGCGGCGGCTGGAGCAACTAGGGTCCATCGTTCACGTGCTCTCTCGCTCCACCGATGAACTCGTCGCGGGCGTCGCCGAAGTCGTCGAACGATACCTGCCAAGTCTGCGCGCGCTGCGTGCGTATGACGAGGGCGAGATCGAGCACGCGGCAGGCACGCTACCGACCTGGGTGCTGTCGTACGACGAAGCGCGTGCAGTAATCGACCAGGTCGGCGCTGAATTTCCGGCGGACACCCTCTTCGGAGGCGAACGAGGCGACGCATTGAGAGGCGTCATCGCGACGATCTACCAGGGTTTCGGGGGAGTCGAGCTGTACCCGACCGTGCAGTCGAAGGCGGCGAACCTTCTCTACCTGGTCATCAAGGATCATCCGCTCACCGACGGAAACAAGCGCAGCGCCGCCGCGCTCTTCGTTCACTTCCTTCAGCGAAACGACGCGTTGTCTGGCGGAGGCGACACGCCTCGCATCTCCAACAACGCTCTCGCCGCCATCACCCTGATGGTCGCGATGAGCGATCCGAAGGAGAAGGAGCTAATGATCGCGCTTGTCGTCAGCATGCTCGTTGGCGAGAGTCACTAGGCCGGCGACTCACAGATTCACGGCGCGAGCTCTTCGCGCAACCGCGGCTCGACGCGGTGCGCGGGTCGGGCCCCCGACTTGTCGGCGTAGAAGGCGCGAATGCGGTCCATGTCGCTCGGCACATCGCCCGAGAGCTCGATCGTCGGGCCGAGGCCCGTCGTCATGGTCGTGCGGTCGACGTACCCGAGCGTGACCGGCAGGTCGGCTTCGCGGGCGATCCGGTAGAAGCCCGACTTCCAGTGACTGTGGCCCTTGCGGGTGCCGTCGGGGGTGACGACGAGGCCGAAGACGTCACCAGAGCAGATGCGCTCGAGCACTTCCGACACGACGAGAGCCGGAGCATCCCGGTCGACCGGGATGCCGCCGAGGCGACGCATGATCGGCCCTCGCCACCCGCGGAACAGGCTCTTCTTTCCCAGCCAGCGAAAGTGCAGGTCAAGCCGCCAGGCGATCGCGAGCATGAAGACGAAATCCCAGTTCGACGTGTGCGGGGCCCCGATGAGCACGGTGGGGCGATTCGGGGCGGGCTCCGAGACGAGCTTCCAGCGGCTGACGGCCCAGAACACGCGGGCGACGAGACGTCGAACGACCATGGGTCAAGCGTATGTCGCCGTGGGAGCCGACACGCACGGAGGGGGAGTGTGCCTTGCGAGGCATGTGCCGCGAGAGGCACATGGCGATCACGGGCATTCCGACCGGCGCCGTCACAGAGCCGACACACAGCCCGCACGCCGCACCCGCACACACCACCCGCACATGACGCCCAGAAATCGAACATGGACGCGCGCACTGCTCGCGCGCTAGCGTCAGCGCATGTTCCTTCTCGAGCTCAACTGGCTCGGCGTTCTCGCCGGGTTCGTCGTCTACTTCATCACGGGCGCGATCTGGTTCGGGCCGAAGACCTTCTACCCCGCATGGATGCGAGCGAAAGGCCACGACCCCGAGAACCCTCCTGGCCTGCACGGGCCGGCGCTGCTCTTCGGCCTGACCGCGGTCGGCGCTCTCGTGCAGGTCGTCGCCCTCGCGAGCGTGCTGTGGTTCGTCGCCGAGGTGCAGGGCCCCGTCGGCCTGCTCGGCGGCGCGCTCGCCGGCCTCCTCCTCGGCATCGGCTTCGCCGCCGCGAGCTCGCTCTCGCACCGTCTCTTCGGCGGTGACGGCTTCCGCGTCTGGGCGATCGAGGTCGGCGGCGACATCGTCGGGCTCACCCTCGCCGGCCTCGTCGTCGGCCTCATCGGCTGAGGCGCGAGGCGCGAGGCGCGAGTCGGCGGGGCCGCGGCGCCGCGCCGACGTTCGCCGCTCAGCCCGAGATGAGCCGCTGGGCCGCTGCGCGACCGGTGCGCACCGCGCCCTCCATGTAGCCGCACACCCACTGGTCCGAGCCGACCACCCAGAACGGCGGCTCGTGCGAGCCGTGCAGGGGCCCCACTGCCGTGAGCTCGCCGGGCCGCCACGCGGTGATGTAGCCCTGCGTCCACGTGTCGGCGTGCCAGTCGCGCACGAACACGGCAGCGGGCGACGCCCCCTCCGGGCCGTACGCCTCGCCGAGCTCGCCCAGCAGCACGCGCGTCCGCGCATCCGCCGGCAGCGCGCGGTACGGCCCCAGCCGGTCGACGGGCACAAGCGCCGAGAGCATGCCCGTGTTCTGCACCCACGTGCCACCCAGCAGAGTCCGCTCGAAGTAGCCGGTGCCGTTCTGGCCGTTGGCCTCCCAGAACGACGAGTCGTAGACGGACACGAGCTTCGCCGTCGGGGCGTGCTCCCGGCGCCGCAGCGAGTCCCGGTACTCGGCGCTCACCCCTGAGATGCGAAGGTCCCGTAGCGGCCCGGCCGGCAGCGCGCACACGACGTCCCCCGCGCGGAAGCGCTCGCCGCTATGTAGCGAGACCCGCACTCCGTCGCCACCCACGTCGATCGATGCGACGGGGCTCGAGTACCGCACCCGGTGACCGAGTTGCTCGGCCATCTGGAGCGCGACCGTCGCCGAGCCCTCCACGACCTTCTCGCTCTCCCACGCCTCGTAGTCGTAGAAGCCGAGTGCGCCCGCCGAGGCCTCCTTGCGCAGATCGGCGAGCAGTGACCGTCGCTCGACGGAGGCGTCGGCGAGGCCCATCGCACGCAGCTCCATCGCGCGCACGACGTCGGGCGTCGCGCCCTCCGACCGCAGCCAGTCGCCGACCGAGATCCGGTCGAGGGCGCGAGCATCGGGATGCGCCCACGGGTCATCGGGGTCGACGCTGCCCGCGAGCGCCGAGAAGCGCCGCTCGATCTCCTCGTACAGGGCTCGATCGCGCGCCGACATCCACGGCATCTCGTCGCCGAGGAACCGCCCATCGTTCATGAGCCACGTCGACTCGCCCGGAATGTCGGTGAAGCTCGGGCCGAGCGTGAGGCCGAGCTCGCCGACGAGGGCGCGGTAGGAGGTGTGCGAGGCGCCGACGACCTCCCCGCCGAGCTGCACGAGCCGGCCATCCGCCGTCGTCGTCTGCTCGACCCGTCCGCCTGCTCGGGCGCGCGCCTCCAGCACGAGTACGTCGGCCCCCGCGGCAGCAAGGTCACGCGCCGCGCTCAAGCCCGCCAGGCCCGCCCCCACCACGATCACATCGTGCGTGCTCATCGCATCCTCCTCGTCGTGAGTCCCACTGCCACCGTCATCCTCGCAACCGCTCTCCTCGAGCGTCGTAGAAGGGGCGCCGCGACACGGTGGCCGGGTGGCGCTCGCCCTTGCACTCGACCGTGAACGGTGCGTCGAGCGAGACCGCTGGTGAGATCGCCGCGATGCCCACCGCACGGCCGAGCGTGTGACCGTAGGCGCCGCTCGTCATGCGCCCGACTGCGATACCGTCCGCGAAGACGGTCTCGTCGTGCACGAACACCGGCTCGGGGTCGTCGAGCGCCACATGCACGGTGCGGTGCCGTGGCGCCTTCGGGTCGAGCGCCGCAACAGCGTCGCGCCCCATGAAGCCGCCTGGCTTGTCGAGGGCGACCGTGAATCCGAGGCCCGCCGAGTACGGGTCGTCGGTCGCGCCGATGTCATGGCCGAGGTGCCGGTAGCCCTTCTCGCTGCGCAGCGAGTCGAGCGCGTGATAGCCCGCAAGCCGCACACCGAGATGCTGGCCCGCATCCCACAGCGCGTCGAGCACGTTGAGCGCCAGATCGGCCGACGGGTAGAGCTCGTAGCCGAGCTCGCCGACGAAGCTCATGCGCAGGCTGTAGGCGAAGCCGTCGGCCACCTCGACCTCGCGTCCCGTCGTGTAGGGCTGCGCGGCATCGGACCAGTCGTCCGGCGACACGCGCGAGAGCAGATCGCGGCTGAGCGGACCCATGACCCCGATCGTCGCGAGTGCCGCCGTCACGTCGACGACCACGGCCGCGTGCCCGCGCGCAGCCCGCCGCAGCAGCCACAGCGACTTGTGGTGGCTCGTCGAGGGCGTCACGACCAGCAACCGGTCGTGGGCGAGGCGGGTGACGGTTCCGTCGAGCTCGATGCCACCGTTGCGGTTAAGGAATAGCGTGTAGACGGCCTGCCCCACGGCCACGTCGACGTTGTTCGTCGCGGCGTGCTGAACGACGGCGAGAGCATCCGCCCCTACGATCTCGAACTTCGCGAAGGGGCTCAGATCGAACAGGGCGACGCCCTCGCGCGCGGCCCGATGCTCGGCCGCGACCTGCTCGAACCAGCCGGGCCTGCCGTAGCTGTACCCTTCCGCCGCGGTCGGGCCGCCGTACCAGTTCGCGCGCTCACCGCCGTTGATCTCGCCGAAGCGCGCACCGAGCTCGGCGAGCCGGGAGTCCAACGGGGTCCGGCGCACGTTCCGTGCGGTCTCCGACTGCAGGTGCGGCCAGTGCATCGCGTAGAGCCTGCCGAGGCTCTCGACGGTGCGGGCGTGCAGGTAGCGGCGGTTGCTCTGATGCCGTGAGAAGCGCTGCACGTCGACCGAGGCCGAGTCGAACTGAGGCGACCCTTCGACGATCCAGCGTGCCAGCTCGCGCCCGATGCCGGGGGCGAAGATGATGCCCTGCGAGTTGAGTCCCGCCGAGACGAACAACTGCTCGACCTCGGCCGTCTCGCCGAGCAGGAACGAGGTGTCTGGTGTGAAGCTCTCGGGCGCGGTGAGGAAGCGGTCGTACCCGGCGGGGCCGAGGGTGGGCACCGTGCGCTCGGCCGCTGTGCGCACGGGGGAGAAATGCGCCCAGTCGTCGGGAAAGGTCGCGAATCCCGTCGTGGCGATGTCGCCGACCGCGCGAGGGATGCCGTTCGGCTCGAACGCGCCGACGAGCAGCCGCCCGGCCTCATGGCGGATGTAGTAGCTGTGGTCGACGTCGCGCAGCACGGGCAGCGAGGCGACGGCGCCCTCGATCGGCTCGGAGCGCACGTGCACGTGCTCGGTCGCATAGAGCGGCAGATGCACGCCCGCGGTGGCGGCGAGGTCGCGGCTCCAGAGTCCGCCCGCGATGACGACGCGGTCGGCGAGCACGGTGCCCCGCTCGGTCTCGACGCCCGTCGCGCTCCCGTGCTCGTGCAGAATCGCGGTGACGGTGACGCCCTCGCGGATGCTCACGCCGGCCTCGTGCGCGAGCTTCGCCATGGCGAGCGCGGCGTAGCCGGGGTTCACGTGCCCGTCGTTCGCGAAGTGCAGGCCCGCCAGCACGCCTTCGGTCGACGCGATCGGCCAGAGCTTCGCGATCTCCTCGGGGTCGACCAGGCGCGCCTCGATGCCGTTCTGCACGGCGACGTCGCGGGCGTACGCCAGCTCGTCGACGCGACCCGAGTGGCGCGCGAGGCTCAGCGACCCGCATCGCTCGAACGAGACGTCGAGCCCCGAGCGCTGCTGCAGGTCTGCGTAGAACGCGAGCCCGTAGGACGAGAGCCCCGTCATGGCGGTCGACCCGCGCGCTCCCGCGACGAGCCCTGCGGCGTGCCAGGTCGTGCCGCTCGTGAGCACGGCCCTCTCGAGCAGCAGCACGTCGTCGACCCCGGCCTCGGCAAGGTGCAGCGCGATGCTCGCCCCGATGATGCCGCCGCCGACGACGATGGTCCCGGCTCGGCGCGGCAGCGGGTCGTGAGCGGTGTCGGTGACGATCGTGGCACTGAGCGTGCGATCAGCGAGCCTGTCCATGAGCGTCCTCGTCTCCTCCCGCCGGTGCGGTGCCGACGCAACGGCCCGCTCTGGCACGCTAACCCGTTGTTGACCTCGTGGACAACAGCGCCGCTCGCAGGGTAGGTGATAGCGCAGCGCCCAGGTGCCTCCGGCACGATAGAGGCGTGGATGCACAGCGCGCGCTCACCGACGCCCGAGAGGCGCTCGCCGCGGCCGCCGCCGAGCTCGCCGCCCGCGGCATCCCGCCCGAGCAGCTCGCCACCACGGTGCCGCTCCGTCGTGCGCTCGGAATCATCCCGCGACCCGCGACGATGCGGCGCGCCGGCGAAGGATTCCTCCTCGGTGCGATCCTCGCCACCGTCGACGGCGGGGCTTTCGACCCGGGTACGATCCTGCGAGCGACACGCCAGGTGCTCCCCGGCCATCAGGCCGCGTCTGCCCAGGAGCGGCGGGCTCTGCGGCAGACCGCGCTCGACGCTGGCTTTCGCGAGGGAACCACCGTCGTGCTCGACTCCCGCCCCCTCCCGCTCGACGATGAGTCGGCCATGCGCGCCGAGGCCGGCCCGCTCGTCCTCACCGACGACGGCGTGCTGGTCCGGTGGATCCCCACCGCACCCGACAGCGCGCTCCGACCGCTCGGCGACTACCTGCACGAGAGGCTCGACCTCAGCAGCCCGCGAGCCGCCGGCGAGCGACCTCGGTAGGCTAGGGGGAATGATCTCCCCGAGGGCCGCATGACCGGTCCGATTCTGCGCAAGGCCGACCGGGACGAGGTCGTCGAGATGACGAGCCTCTTGCACCTCGCGCACGCCGAACTCGCCGACCGGGGCCTCAACTTCTCCGGCGTCGATCAGACCGTCGCCACGACGCGCCGCCGTTCCTTCCAGGGCAGCACGTGGGTGCTCGAGCTCGAGGGCCAGCTCATCGGCATGGCAACGCTGAGCATGCCGCCGAGCAGCGTGCTGCGCAATCTCAGCGAGGTCGCGAACGTGCGGCGCGCCGCCTGGCTCAACCAGTTGGCCGTGCATCCCGACCATCGCGGTGACGGCCATGCCCGCACGCTCTTCGAGAAGATCCGCGACGAGGCGATCCGCCGCCGCGCGGCGTTCCTCGGAATCGACACGGCGCGGCCGGCCGAGGACCTGGTCGAGATCTACCACTACTGGGGTTTCGCCGAGCGCGAGGTCATCCAGTGGCCCGGCAAGGCCTACGACAGCCTCGTCATGACCCTCGCCCTGCGACCCCTGCCGGCCATGCCCACCCAGGGCTGAGGGTTCGAGCGCCGAGCACGCACGGCACCGCCTACGCCACACTGGGGGCATGAGCGACCCGATCGTCCGCACCGTCCGCGCCGTCGTGGCGCCGATCACGCGCACGCGCACCTTCCGCTGGCTCGCGCCGCGCGTCATGCCGCCGATCGAGCGCGCCATCGCGACCGTCACCGGCAGCTCGGTCCAACTGAGCGGGCTGCTCGTGCCCTCGCTCGTGCTGCGCACCACCGGGGCGCGCAGCGGTCAACCGCGCGACTCGATCCTCATGTACACGGCCGACGGCCACGGCTGCGCGATCGTCGCCGGCACGAGCTTCGCGCGCGAGAAGCACCCAGCGTGGACGTACAACCTGCTCGCCCATCCCGACGCGGAGATCGCGGTGCGCGGGCGGCGGTTCGCGGTACGCGCCGCCCTCATCGAGGGGGATGCTCGGGAGGCAGCCTGGCGTCGCATCGAGCACCAGTGGCCGGGGTACCGGTCCTACGAGCGCGAGTCGGGCCGCGTCGTGCGACTCTTCCGGCTCACGCTCACGCGCGAACTCTAGGCTGGGCTGGTGCAGATTCTCGACGTCCTCCTTGTCATCGGCGGGCTCGTGCTCCTCATCGTCGGCGGTGAGGCGCTCGTGCGCGGTGCGGCGAGCATCGCGACCCGCATCGGCATGTCGCCGCTCATCGTCGGCCTCATCGTCGTCTCCGCGGCCACATCGGCACCCGAGCTGGCCGTGACGGTCGGCTCGGTCATCAGCGGCGAGCCCGGCCTCGCCGTCGGCAACGTCATCGGCAGCAACATCGTCAACATCCTGCTCATCCTCGGGCTCTCCGCCCTCGTGATGCCGCTGCTCATCAAGCGTCAGCTCGTGCGGTTCGACATCCCCGTCATGGTGGGCCTCTCGATTCTCCTCGTCGCCGTGAGCCTCGACGGTCAGATCGGGCTGCTCGACGGCGTGCTGCTGCTCGCAGGTCTCGTCGTGCACGCGGTGCTGAGCATCCTCATCGGGCGTCGAGAGGTGCGCGTGGGGGCGGAGGGTGCCGGCACTGCGCCCATCCCCACCCCCGGCAGCCCCACGCCGGTCTGGCTCTCGCTCCTGCTGCTCGTCGTCGGCATCGGGCTTCTCGTGCTCGGCTCGCAGCTGCTCGTGACCGGAGCCGTGAGCATCGCGACCGGGCTCGGCGTGAGCAGCCTCGTCGTCGGCCTGACGGTCGTCGCGATCGGCACCTCGCTGCCCGAGCTCGCGACGTCGATCATCGCCGTGCGGCGCGGTGAGCGCGACATGGCGGTGGGCAACATCGTCGGCAGCAACATCTTCAACATCGGCATGGTGCTCGGTCTGCCGGCGATCATCTTCGGCGAGGGCATCCCCGTTCCCGCCGCCGCGATCGCGCTCGACCTGCCGGTCATGCTCGCCACCGCGATCGCGCTCCTGCCGATCGCGTTCACGGGGTTCATCATCGCGCGCTGGGAGGGCGGTCTCTTCGTGGCGATCTACATCGCCTACACGGCCTACCTCGTGCTCGCGGCCACCCAGCACAATGCCCTGGAAGGCTTCACCGACGTCATGCTGTGGTTCGTGGTGCCGCTCATCGCCCTCACGCTCATCGTCGTCACGACCTACGAGGCGGGGCTGCACCGGGGCAAACGGCTCGCCGCGCGCGAAGCGAGCGATGAACGGTCCCAGCCGGGAGGCTGACGCACTCGACTACCCTCGGCGGCATGGACTGGCTCGTCTCCGCCCTCGGCACCGCGCTCGTCCTCGCGGGCGCATACGACGTCTTCCACACGCTCCTCAATCCGAGCGGGCGCGGCACCATCAGTCGGCTGATCTTCGCGCTCTCCTGGCGCATCACACGGCGGGCCCGCCGCCTGGGACTCGCCGTCGGCCCTGCATCGGTCGTCACCGTCATCGCGATCTGGGCGGCAACGCAGGTCGTCGGATGGGCCCTCATCTACACGCCGCACATTCCGGAGGGGTTCGCCTACTCGCACGACATCGACCCCGCGAGCTTCGTCGCCTTCTGGGAGGCGATCTACTTCTCGGGCGCCACGCTCACCACGCTCGGCTTCGGAGACACCGTGCCCATCGAGCCGTGGCTGCGCGTGCTCGCCCCCGTCGAGGCGCTCGCCGGCTTCGCGCTGCTCTCGGCGAGCGCAACCTGGTTCCTCCAGTTGCACGGGGCGCTCGCCCGGCGGCGCTCACTCGCCCTGCGGGTCTCGCAGCTCGAGGAGGCAGGCTTCGCCGAGTCGCTCGCCCAGACTCCGCGCACCGCGGCGGCGGTCATCATCGAGTCGATCGCCGAGCAGATCGCGGTCGCCCGCGTGGACTACGTGCAGTCGACGGAGACCTACTACTTCCGCGACCTCGACGAGCGAGCCTCGCTCTCCTCCGCGCTGCACGCGGCGTGGCGCATCGCCGAAGCCGCGCTCGCCTCACCCGACGCCGAGGTGCGACACTCGGGGGCGGTGCTCGACGCGGCCCTGCGCGACCTGGCGCAGTACCTCCACGGCGCGTTTCTCGGCGGCCGGCGCACGGATCCCCCGGCCGCGCCGGAGGTGTTCGAGCGCTACACCGCCGACCACCGCCGGGGTCGTGCCGCCGGCTAGTTCCTTCGCGACCGCTGGGGGGACCAGCGCTGACCGAGGAGCACCCCGCCGAGGGTCACACCCATGCCGAGCAGCTGTGCGGGCGTGATGTTCTCGCCGGCAACGGCGGCGCCGAGGGCCACTCCCGCGACGGGGTTCAGGAGGCCGATGAGCCCGACGGAACCCGCGGGCAGGTGCCTCAGTGCGGTGAACCAGGTCACGAACGCGAGCGCCGTGGCCACGAGTGAGAGGTATCCGGCGCCTAGAGTGCCCTGCGCGTCGAGCGCGGGTGGTGCACCCTCGACGAGAGCCGCGACGGCGGTGAGCGAGAGTCCGCCGATCGTGAGCTGCCACGCGGTCATGTCGAGAGCGCGGGTGGCATCCCGCCAGCGACGCGCGAGCACGAAGCCCACCGACGACATGAGCATGGCGGCGACCGATGCGGCGATCCCCCAGGGCTCGACGCGATCCTCCGCCCCCGACACGAGCAGCACTACGCCCGCAAAGCCCAGCACAGCACCGCCGAGCGACAGGGGCGCTGGCCGCTCGGCGGCGAGCGGCCAGGCGAGCACGAGGATCACGAGCGGCGCGAGGGCCATGAGCATCGCGGCGATCGAGGACGGGAGGAGGTGGGCGGCGACGTAGACGAGCACGAAGAACGCACCGACGTTGAGCACGCCGAGCACGATCGAACGCCACCACCACTCGCCACGCGGAAAACGACGCGAGAGAGCGAGGAGGACGAGACCTGCGGGCAATGCACGAAGGGCGGCGCCCCAGAGCGGCGCATCCGCCGGCATCGTCTCGGCGGTCACGACGTACGTGGACCCCCACACGACCGGCGCGATCGCCGCAACGGCGAGCCAGAGCCATTTAGTTTCCATGGAAAGCAGAAGACTTCCGAGGAAAGTATTATTCCCCCATGGATCCGCACATCTCCGCACACCGCATCGCCGATCGGGTCGAACGCATCCAGGAAGAGTGGCGTCGTGCGCGACCTGACCTCGACCCGTCCCCTCAGGGCGTCTTCGGCCGTCTTGCTCGGCTGACGGATGCGATCGACCAGGAGCTTGATCGGGTCTTCCGCGCCTACGGTCTCACTGCGGGCGAGTTCGACGTGCTGGCGACGCTGCGTCGAGCGGGAGGTGCGTGCGAGCGCAGCCCCAGCGAGCTCGCCGCGAGCACCATGGTCACTGCGGGAGCCCTGACCAAGCGCGTCGACCGGCTCGAGCGGAGCGGGCTTGTGCGCCGTCGGCGCGTCTCCAGCGACGGCCGCGCGCGCGTGGTCGGGCTGACCGCGGAGGGGCGCACGCTCATCGATGCGGCGATCGAGGCTCACCTCGCGAACGAGCGCACGCTTCTCGAGGCCGTCCCCGAGCCTGATCGCGCCGAACTCGAACGAATCATGCGCGCCTGGCTCGCCACGCTCTCCGACGAGCTCTGAGAACGGCCTGGCCGCGTCCTAGTGCCCGAGCAGGTCTTTCATCTGCCAGTAGATGAGTGCCGCCGCCCGCTTCGGGGAGAGGCGCGCCATGCGCGACATGAAGCGAGCGTCGGAGCCGATGAAGATCTCGTAGCTGCCCTTCTCGACGGCCGCGACGATCTGCCGCCCCGCCTCGGGCGCGGGGGTCGTCTTGCGCTCCTTGCCGCCCGCGCCCGCGCTCATCGCCGCCATCTCCTCCGGCGTCATGATCGCCGAGTTCACCGCGATGTTCGTGCCGATCGCTCCCGGGAAGACTCCGGTGACCTGCACGTTCGTCGCCATGAGCTCGGAGTGCAGTCCGCGTGACAGCTGAGCCACGGCGGCCTTCGTCGCGCCGTAGAGCGACTGGCCGGGCACGGGTGCGTAGGCGCCCATGCTCGCAACGTTGACGATCGCGGCTTCGGGCCGCTGCGTAAGCTCGGGCAGGAAGGCCTTGATGGTGTTGATCGTGCCGTACAGGTTGACGTCGATGACGCGCTCGATCTGGTCGAAGCCGAGATCGGCGACCGGTACGAACTTCTGGATGATGCCGGCGATGTTGAGCAGCCCATCGACCTGGCCGTGCGCGGCGGTGACGGCCGCGGGCAGCGCGAGCACGGCATCCCGATCGGTGATGCTGACGACGTGCGTCGAGATCGCATCGCCCTTCGCTCCCGCCAGCTTCACGGTCTCGGCGAGACCCGCCTCGCTCAGGTCGACGGCGGCGACCTTCGCCCCCTTCTCGACGAGCTGGAGGGCGACCTCGCGCCCGATGCCGTTGCCGGCGCCCGTGACGACGAAGACCTTCGAGGTGATCTGCATGATGCTCGTTGATCGAGGGATGCGCGGCTACGCGCATGGCCAGGCTAGTCAGCGGCTCGGCCCATCGGCAGGGTCGAACGTCCCGCTACTCCACCCGGTGGCTCTCACCGCGGCGCGGAGGCGTGTACGTGCACGTGTCGCCCGAGCACAGCGTGGGCGGAGTGCGACTGAGACGCCGGGCGAGCTCGCACCCCAGGCAGTAGCCGAAGGCGGCCTCGGCGAACAGCAGCGCGAGGCACACCCCGCACACGGTCTGGGCGATGACCGCGGCAAGGCCCAGCCAGCCGAGAGCGAGGCAGCCGGCCAGGGCCATGCCGAAGCCCAGTCCCCAGGCAAGCCGCTTGCTGCGCGCCTCGACCCATTCGGGCCGTTGGGGGCGGGTGAGCAACGTGCCAAGAAGGAGGGTGGGGGTGAACCGCGTGCCGAGGAAGAGGCGAAGGTACATTTCGAGCGCGAAGACGGCGCCGAACGCGCGCATCGCCGAGAGGTCTCCCGTCATCACGCCGATGAGCCAGGCGGTGAAGCCGGCGAGGAAGAGGATGCCGGCGGAGCCGCGCACGGCGCGCTCGTTGACGACGGGAGTCTCGATGCCCTCGACCCACTGACCGATCACGGGCTGAGGGCGGGGGTCGGCGCGGGGGGAGGTCATGCCGCAACAATACCCCAGGGGGTATGCCCTGGTGGGAGATCCGCAGGAAGGGGTGGAAGCCTGGCGGCATGACGGTACTGCCGATGTTCCCGCTGGGCAGCGTGCTGTTCCCGTCCATGCCCGCCGCACTGCGCATCTTCGAGGAGCGCTACATCGTGATGCTCTCGAAGGTGCTCGACGAGGAGCCCTCCGAGTTCGGCATCGTGCTCATCGAGCGAGGCTCGGAGGTCGGCGGGGGAGAGCAGCGGTTCCCCATCGGAACCGTCGCGCAGATCACCCAGGTCGAGGCCAGCGAGGGCTTCATCGGGCTGGTCGCGCAGGGTTCGCGCCGCATCGAGATCGTCGAGTGGCTCGACGACGACCCCCACCCCCAGGCGGAGGTGCGCGAGCTGCCCGAACTCGAGTGGCAGGACTCCCTGCAGCCCCTGCGCGAGCAGGCCGAGCAACTCGTGCGCAGGACGATCGCCCAGGCGAGCGAGTTCGTCGAGCAGCAGTGGCCCGCTGACATCGTTCTCGACGACGATCCGATCGCGGCCGTCTGGCAGCTCGCGGGCATCGCACCGGTGGGGCCGCTCGACCAGGTGACGCTCCTGCGCTCGTCGACGACCGAGGAACTCTTGCGCGGCATCATCGAGGCGACCGAGGGGGCTGCAGAGATGCTCACCCTGCAGGTCGAGGACGACGGCTTCCCGAGCCCCGACGACTTCCGCTACGGCTCGGGCGAGTGAGGTGCGCGGCCTTCTAGGCTGATCGCATGAACGCAGAGGCGGCCTTTCCCATCCCGACCGATGCGGCGACAGCCGCCTGGGCTGGTCCGGTCTTCGCGCTCATGGCGCTCACGGTCGTCGCGCTGCTCATCTGGCAGGCCGTGCGGTACTTCCGCGACGAACACGACGACGATGACGGCCCGGATGGCGATCGCACGCAGTAGAGTGGCGCCCAGCATCACTCTCAACTGAACACTCGGCCGTCACCGTCGGGCGGGAGAGCGCGAGTCACAGCACCACGGCCGCGCACCGAAGGAGCAAGCCTCCCCGCCAATCTCTCAGGTCATCCGTACCGCTCGACCAGGCCGCTCTGAAAAGCAGGAGAGCGCCCGCGCCTCCTCGCCCACGGTGAAAGCGCCGCCCGCGCATCTCGGGCGCGTGAAACTCTCAGGCTCATGACAGAGGGGGAGTTCCACCGACCCGACGTGTCAGGAGAACTCCGTGTCAGACACCACCCCCCTCGCGGCGATGCAGAGGTCGCCGCTGCACGACGAGCATGCAGCACTCGGTGCGACTTTCACGGGGTTCGCCGGCTGGCAGATGCCCGTGCGCTACAGCAGCGACCTCGCGGAGCACGCGGCCGTGCGCACAGCGGCGGGACTGTTCGACCTCTCGCACATGGCGGAGATCTCCGTCACCGGGGCTGACGCCGGCGCCTTCCTCGATGTCGCACTCGCCGGCCGACTGTCGGCACTGCCGCTGCTCAAGGCGAAGTACTCACTGCTGCTCGACGAGAGCGGCGGCATCATCGACGACCTCATCGTCTACGCGAGCGCAGAAGCCGAGTACCTCGTCGTCGCGAATGCGAGCAACCGGCACGCTGTCGTCGAAGCACTCCTCGCCCGACAGGCTGACTTCGAGGTGCAGCTCGCCGACCTCACCGAGCAGCTCGCGCTCATCGCCGTGCAAGGCCCGGCGGCGCGCGCGATCCTCGACCAGACCGAGGGGCTCGCTACCCGCGACGAGCTCTCGCGGGGCCGCACGCTCTACACGCTCGGGTACTACGCGGCGATGGGCATGACCTGGCGCGACAGCCCGGTCTTCGTCGCCCGCACCGGCTACACGGGCGAGGACGGGTTCGAGCTGTACGTCGATGCGTCCGACGCCGTCGCGCTGTGGCGCGCACTCCTCGCCGCGGGCGAGGCGCACGGCCTCATGCCATGCGGTCTCGCGGCGCGCGACACCCTGCGACTCGAGGCGGGTATGCCCCTGTACGGCCATGAGCTGAGTCGAGACATCCTTCCTGAGCAGGCGGGCCTCGGGCGCGCTGTCGCCGTCGACAAGCCGCGCTTCGTCGGCAAGGCGGCGATCGAGGCAGGACCCGCCGGGGACGCGCGCGTGCTCGTGGGCCTGCGCGCCGAAGGCCGGCGTGCTCCGCGCGCCGAGTACTCCGTTCTGCACGGCGAGGACGCCGTGGGCGCCGTCACGAGCGGGGCGCTCTCGCCCACCCTCGGGTACCCGATCGCGATGGCGCTCGTGCACCCCGACCACCGCGCGCCGGGCACCGTGCTCGACGTCGACGTGCGCGGCACGCGTGTGCCCGCGACCGTCGTCCCCCTCCCGTTCTACCGAAAAGAGGACTGAGTCATGAGCGTTCCCGACGACCTGCAGTACACCGCCGAGCACGAGTGGGTGCGCCTCGAGGGCGACATCGCGACGGTCGGCATCACCCAGTACGCGGCCGACTCCCTCGGCGATGTCGTCTACGTCGAGCTGCCCGCCGTCGGTGCGGCGCTCGCCGCAGGTGCGATCGTCGGCGAGGTCGAGTCGACCAAGTCGGTCGGCGAGCTGTATGCCCCGCTCGCCGGCGAGGTCGTCGAGGCCAATCAGGGTGTCGTCGATGCGCCCGAGACGATCAACGCGGATCCGTACGGCGAGGGTTGGCTCGTCAAGCTTCGTGTGAGCGAGCCGCCCGCTCTGATGACCGCCGACGACTACCGCACCCTCATCAGCGCCTGACCGGCGCACCGCACCCGCCTTTCCGCATTCGACCCCTGGGAGCCTCGACACCCGTGAGCCACGCCTTCGCCGACCGTCACATCGGCCTCGACTCCGACGCCCGCCAGCTCATGCTCGACGCCCTCGGGTACCCCGATCTCGCATCGATGATGGATGCGGCCGTACCCGCCGCCATCCGTCAGTCGAGCCCGCTGCGCACGCTGCCCGAACCGGCATCGGAGGCGGAGGTGCTCGCCGAGCTGCGCGCGATCGCCGACCACAACACCGTGCGCCGCTCGCTCATCGGGCAGGGCTACTACGGCACCGTCACCCCCGCGGTGATTCAGCGCAACGTCTTCGAGAACCCCAGTTGGTACACGGCGTACACGCCGTACCAGCCGGAGATCTCCCAGGGTCGCCTCGAGGCACTGCTGAACTTCCAGACGATGGTCGCCGACCTCACGGGGCTGCACACGGCCAACGCCTCGATGCTCGACGAGGCGACGGCCGTCGTCGAGGGCATGCTGCTCGCCCGCCGCGCCTCGAAGAGCACCTCCAACCTCTTCCTCGTCGATAGCGACCTCTTCGCGCAGACGCGCGCCGTGCTCGACGGGCGTGCGGAGGCGCTCGGGCTCGACCTGGCCTACCTGCCGCTCGCCGAGACCGACCCGGCCGACCTGCCCGAGGCGTTCGGCGTCTTCGTGCAGTACCCGGCCGCATCCGGTCGCGTGTGGGATCCGTCCGCGGTCATCGCCCAGGTGCACGAGCAGGGCGGGCTCGCGGTCGTGGCGGCCGACCTGCTCGCTCTCACGCTTCTGACCCCACCCGGCGAGCTCGGCGCCGACGTCGCGGTCGGCACGACGCAGCGCTTCGGCATCCCCATGGGCTTCGGCGGGCCGCACGCCGGCTATCTGGCCGTGCGCGCAGGCCTCGAGCGTCAGCTGCCCGGCCGTCTCGTCGGCGTCTCGAAGGATGCCGATGGTCGCCCCGCCTACCGGCTCACCCTGCAGACGCGCGAGCAGCACATCCGCCGCGACAAGGCCACCAGCAACATCTGCACGGCGCAAGTGCTGCTCGCCGTCATGGCGTCGATGTACGGCGTCTACCACGGGCCCGATGGCCTTCACCGGATCGCCGAGCGCGTGCACCAGCAGGCCGCGAGCATCGCTGCGCAGCTCCAGGGCGCGGGCTACGAGGTCGCGCACGACGCGTTCTTCGACACTCTCGAGGTCATCGCGCCGGGCCGCGCCGCCGAGCTCGTCGCAGCCGCACTCGAGCACGACGTGCTGCTCTGGCAGGTCGACGACGATACGGTGCGGCTGAGCTTCGACGAGACGACCGCTGTCTCGCCCGTGCGCGGCACGACCCTGGGCGGGGGGCAGATCGGGTCGGCGATCGTCGCGATCTTCGGTCTCGAATCCGACTGGGCCATGGTGTTCGAAAGCCCGATTCCCGCGAACCTGCGCCGGGCATCCGAGTTCATGACGCACCCGGTGTTCCACGCCCACCGCAGCGAGACGGCGATGATGCGCTACCTCAAGCGCCTCGCCGACCGCGACTACGCGCTCGATCGCGGCATGATCCCGCTCGGGTCGTGCACCATGAAGCTCAACGCTGCGACCGAGATGGCCGCCGTGAGCTGGCCCGAGTTCAACGGCCTGCACCCCTTCGCTCCCGTCGACGACGTGCAGGGCTCGCTCGTCATGATCGGCATGCTCGAGGATTGGCTCGCCGAGCTCACGGGCTACGACGCCGTCTCGCTGCAGCCCAACGCCGGCAGCCAGGGCGAGCTCGCCGGCCTGCTCGCCATCCGCGGCTACCACCGGTCACGCGGCGACGACCACCGCACGGTCTGCCTCATCCCCTCGAGCGCGCACGGCACGAATGCGGCCTCGGCCGTCCTCGCCGGCATGCGCGTGGTCGTCATCGCGACGACCGAGACCGGCGACGTCGACCTGGTCGACCTGCGCGCGAAGATCGCCGAGCACGGCGAGAACCTCGCGGCCCTCATGATCACCTACCCCTCGACGCACGGGGTCTACGAGCACGGTGTCATGGACGTCACCGCCGCCGTGCACGAGGCCGGCGGCCAGGTCTACATCGATGGCGCGAACCTCAACGCCCTTCTCGGCTACGCCCGCTACGGCGACATCGGCGGCGACGTGAGCCACCTGAACCTGCACAAGACCTTCTGCATCCCCCACGGTGGCGGAGGTCCCGGCGTGGGCCCGGTCGCCGCCAAGGCGCACCTGGCCGAGTTCCTGCCCGGGCATCCGCTGGCCCAGATGGAGGCGCACCCGCCGTTCGACATGCGCACGGGAACCGTCGGCACCGTCGTGCACCGCGGCGCGCCCGTGTCCGCCGCTCCCTACGGCAGTGCGAGCATCCTGCCGATCTCGTGGGCCTACGCCCGCCTCATGGGAGCCGAGGGGCTCACCGAGGCCACCGCGACCGCCGTCCTCGCCGCGAACTACATCGCCCTGCGCCTGCGCGAGCACTTTCCCGTCCTCTACGCGGGCGAGAACGGGCTCGTCGCGCACGAGTGCATCCTCGACCTCCGGCCGCTCAAGGAGGCGACCGGCATCTCGAACGACGATGTCGCCAAGCGCCTCATCGACTACGGCTTCCACGCGCCGACCATGTCGTTCCCCGTCGCGGGCACCCTCATGGTCGAGCCGACCGAGTCGGAGGATCTCGCCGAGCTCGAGCGGTTCATCCAGGCCATGATCGCCATTCGCCACGAGGCCGACGCCGTCGCCGCGGGGGAGTGGCCCGCCGACGACAACCCCCTCGTGAACGCCCCGCACACGGCCGAGAGTGTCATCGTCGGGCAGTGGGAGCACGCGTACTCGCGCGAGCTTGCCGCCTACCCAGCCACCCTCGCCGGTTCGACCGTCGACGGGGGGTTCGGGGCGACGCGGGCCGACAAGTACTGGCCGCCCGTGCGCCGCGTCGACCAGGCGTACGGTGACCGCAACGTCGTCTGCTCCTGTCCGCCGGTGGAGGCATTCGCATAGAGGCGATTGCCTCCACCGGCATCCCACCGTGCTTGTCTGGCGCGCCTGCGGCGCGACACGACGCATTCGCCTAGGCGGGGATGCCGAACAGGTCGGGGAAGGCCGCCGCGGAGGCCGGGTATCCCACGAATACCGCAGCGTCGATCGCGGTGTGGGCGACGATGAGCGGAGCCACGCGACCGGTGCGCGTGTACAGCCATCCGAAGAGGATGCCCATGGCCACGTTGCCGACGAACGCACCGAAGCCCTGGTAGAGGTGGTAGGTGCCGCGCAGCAGGGCGCTCGTGAGGATGATCGCCCAGGGGCTCCAGCGCAGGTCGCGCAGTCGGGCGCACAGGTACCCGACGGCGATGACCTCTTCGACCAGGCCCGCGCGCAGCGCCGCGAGCAGCAGCACGGGGACCGTCCACCAGTACTCGTCGAGTGCGGTGGGCACGACCGTCACGGTCAGACCCAGGCCGCGACCGGCGAGATAGAGCCCGAGCCCGGGCACGCCCACGAGGAGGGCGAGCCCCAGCCCGTCGCGCACGTCGTGCCAGGGCCGCGTGCCGTCGAGCCCCAGGCGGTGGAGGTGGGGTCGCGCGGCGCTCCACAGCAACCATGCGACGAGGGCGACGGGCACGAGCCCGAAGGCGATGCTCAGCAGCTGGTAGACGAGGTCGAAGATCTCGCGGTCGTCTCGGGATGCGTTGATCGTGGCGGTCTGCTGCGAGAGAGGCACCTCCCGCGTGAGCCGGTTGGTGATCGCGACGACCGAGTAGACCGCGCTCGCACCGAGGGAGAGCCCGAGCACGAGCAGGATCTCGAGGCGCACGCGAGCCGCGGTGAGCGGCGCGATCTCGAGACCGACGGGGCGGGGCTGATCAGTCATGTGTTCGAGGGCGCGTTCGCGTGGGCAACCACGCCGACGAGCGAGCGCGCGAACGCGCACTTTGTGGACTTCCCCCAACGTGGGGTGGACAAAACGGTCTGTTCTTTGGCGCAAACCACCAGGGCATCTCCTCGCTCACTGGGCACCGGGTCGGCAGGTATCGCCGAATTCATCAAGGATGCGCCATCAAACGCAAGATAAATGCATTCAACGGCGCTTTCGCGCATGAAAACACTGGCCACGACGTTTTCCCGCGCACATCGTTACTGGTGTGTAACGAATGCCGCGCCAGTTTGGCTCCGATGACTCAGCCTCTCTAGGGTCAGATCCAATACGCGTGCGCGGCCGACCGCAAGTCGGTGCTGCACGTATCCATCTTGCACAGGAGGAAAATTGCGAATCAGCAGAATCGGGGCCTCTGTGGCCACGGTCGCGGCGAGCGCTCTCGTACTCTCGGCTTGCGCAGCGCCGCAGTCCGAGGTCGTCGAGGGAAGCTCGATCACGGTCGCGTGGAACCAGGCGTTCTACTCGTACAACGACGACACTTCGTTCGGCAACGCCACGGCGAACGCCAACATCATCTACATGACCAACGCGGGCTTCAACTACTACAACAACGAGCCTGCGCTCGTGCGTGACGAGTCGTTCGGCACCTACGAGGTCATCTCGGAGGACCCGCTCACGGTCGAGTACACGATCAACGAGGACACCGAGTGGTCCGACGGCGTGGCCGTCGATGCCGCCGACATGCTGCTCGCCTGGGTTGCGAACACCGGTCGCCTCAACACCCCCGACTTCGAGCCGGGCGAGTTCACCGACCCCGACACGGGCGAGTTCACCGATGACTACCCGACCGACGTCGTCTACTTCGACGGCTCGCTCGGCACCGGCCTCGACCTCACCGCCTTCCCCGAGTTCGACGGCAAGACGCTGACCCTCACCTACGACGAGTTCTTCGTCGACTGGGAGCTCGTCTTCGGTGTGGGCCTGCCGGCGCACATCGTCGCCGAGAAGGCGCTCGGCATCGAGGACCCCGCTGAGGCCAAGCAGGCGCTCATCGACGCCGTCGTGAACGAGGACACCGAGGCGCTCGCAGCGATCTCGAGCTTCTGGAACTCGGGCTTCAACTTCTCCGAGATGCCCGAGGACACCGACCTCGTCGTCGGCAGCGGCCCGTACCTCATCACGGACTTCGTCGCTGACCAGTTCATCACGATGACCGCGAACGAGAACTACACCGGTGACAACCTCCCCGCCATCGAGGAGGTCACGGTGCGCTTCATCGACGACCCGCTCGCGGCTGTGCAGGCGCTCGCCAACGGCGAGGTCGACATCATCAGCCCCCAGGCCACGGCCGACGTCGCCGACGCGCTCAACGCGCTCGACGGCGTGACCGTGCTCGGTGGCGAAGAGGGTGTCTACGAGCACATCGACCTGACGTTCGAGAACTCGAAGAACGGCACGTTCGACGACCCGCTCCTGCGTGAGGCCTTCCTCAAGACGGTGCCGCGCCAGCAGATCGTCGACACGCTCATCGTGCCGCTGAACCCCGAGGCCACGGTGCGCAACTCGCAGCTGTTCCTCCAGGGTGCTCCGGGCTACGACGAGACCGTCGAGAACAACGGCATGGCGGCCAACTTCGGCGAGGTCGACATCGAGGGCGCTCAGGCGCTCATCGCCGAGGCCGGCGTCACCGACCCTGCCGTCTGCATCCTCTACGCGTCGAACAACCCTCGCCGCGTCAACGAGTTCGCCCTCATCCAGGCTTCGGCCACCGAGGCGGGCTTCGTCGTCGAGGACTGCGGCAGCCCCGAGTGGGGCGGTCTGCTCGGTACGCCGGGCGCCTACGACGCGACCTTCTTCGGGTGGCAGTCGACGAGCCTCGGCGTGACCAACAGCTCGCCGACGTTCCGCACGGGTGGCATCAACAACCTCAGCTACTACAGCAACACCGAGGTTGACGCTCTCCTCGACGAGCTCGATGTCACGATCGACCCCGAGCGCCAGATCGAGATCCAGATCGAGATCGACAAGCTGCTGATGGACGACTTCTACGGTCTGACCATCTTCCAGTTCCCGGCCGTCACCGCGTTCTCGGACCGCGTGACGAACGTGAACCCGGGCCCGCTGTCGCCGACGATCTTCTGGAACGTCTGGGACTGGGAGCCGACCGAGAACAACTAGTCGGTAGGTTCTTCACCGACTGACTCGCGTCAGTTCGACTCAGTGAGAGGGCGCTGGGGCCGCGATAGCGGCCCCAGCGCCTCCCGCTGAGACTCCCCGTTCACAGAAGGGCGCCATTCTCGATGGCCACGTTCGTCGTCAGGCGACTCATCGCCTCCGTCTTCGTCCTGCTTGCAGCGACGTTCCTCATGTACAACCTCGTCGCATTCTCCGGCGATCCGCTCGAAGATCTGCGCACGAGCAACGCTCCCAACAAGGAGCAGCTCATCGAGTCGCGAACGCGACTCCTCAATCTCGATGTCGCGCCTCCGCTGCGCTACTTCATCTGGTTCTTCGGCGTTCTGCGACTCGACTTCGGCATCAGCGTGCAAGGGCGCGACGTCAATGCCATGCTCGAGCAGGCCATCGGCTCGACCCTGCAGCTCGTCACGATCGCCACGGTCCTCGCCATCATCCTCGGCCTCATCGTCGGCATCACGACCGCGCTGCGCCAGTACAGCGGGTACGACTACACGGTCACCTTCATCTCGTTCCTGTTCTTCTCCCTGCCGATCTTCTGGGTCGCCGTGCTGCTCAAGCAGTACATCGCCATCGGCTTCAACGACTTCCTCCAGGACGACCCGCAGCTGCCGGTCTGGCTCATCGCTCTGCTGAGTGCCGCTTCCGGGCTTCTGTGGGCGTCGATCATCCCGGGCGCCATGAAGCGCAAGATCACCACCTTCGTGATCGCCGTCGGCGCGACCGTCTCGATCCTCGCGATCATGAATCTCGTCGACTGGTTCACGGTGCCCGGTCTCACGATCATCGGTGTGTCCATCGCCGCGATCGGCGCCGCGGTGGGCTTCACCCTCCTCATCACGGGCCTGCAGAACCGTCGGGCACTGCGCGCGGCGCTCGTGACGGCGGGCATCGGCCTCGCGGTCTACTTCCCGTTCCAGTACTACGTCTCGTTCTTCATCACCGAATGGTGGATGCTCATCCTCCTGGGTCTCGCGACCGTAGGAGTCAGCCTGCTCGTGGGCCGGCTCATGGGCGGGCACGACCGCGGCCCGATCATGCGCATCACCGCGTTCACGGGCGTCGTGACGGCACTGGCGATCCTGCTCGACCGCTTCATGATCGTGTGGGACGACTACGCCAGCTCCGGCCGCATCCGCGGCAGACCGATCGCGACCATCGGGTCGTCCACTCCCGGGCTCGAGGGCTCGCTCTGGGTCGAGGGGGTCGACATCTACACGCACCTCCTGCTGCCGACGATCGCGCTCATCCTCATCTCGTTCGCGACCTACACGCGCTACTCGCGCTCGAGCCTGCTCGAAGTGATGAACCAGGACTACATCCGCACCGCTCGAGCCAAGGGCCTCAACGAGCGCACGGTCGTGGTCCGACACGCCTTCCGCAACGCCCTCATCCCCATCGCCACGATCGTGGCCTTCGACGTCGGCGGCATCGTGGGCGGTGCCGTCATCACCGAGACGGTGTTCGGCTGGACGGGCATGGGACAGCTGTTCATCAATGGCCTGAACCAGGTCGACCCGAACCCCGTCATGGCCTTCTTCGTCGTCGTCGGAGGGCTCGCGATCCTCTTCAACCTCATCGCCGACCTCGCCTATGCCGCTCTCGATCCGCGAATCCGGGTGTCCTGATGACTACTCCATCCTCCCTTCAGCCGGGTGACGCCAACTCCGGCGTCGCCGATGCCGAGAACTCGATCGAGCTCAAGGAGGTCGAGGGCCTCAGCCAGGGGCAGATCGTCCGGCGCCGGTTCTTCCGCCACCGCGGCGCCGTCGTCTCCATGGTGGTGCTCGCGATCATCGTCGTGCTCGCCTTCAGCGCCGTCGGCTTCGACTTCGCGGTCTTCGACCTCACGATCAAGACCGCCGGCTGGTGGCAGTGGACGTGGACGTCGATCCCGACGCCGCAGAACGGCGGCGCACCGACTCTGAGCCTGATCCCCGAGTTCCTGGGCGGTGACGGCATCCGCTTCGGCGACCATCCCTTCGGGCAGGACGAGATCGGGCGAGACACCTTCGCGGTCGTCATGCGCGGTACGCAGCAGTCGATCGTCATCATGATCGTCGTCGGCCTCATCGCGACGGCGATCGGCACGGTGATCGGGGCGATCGCCGGCTACTACCGCGGCTGGGTCGACTCGGTGCTCATGCGCTTCACCGACATCATCATCACCATCCCGCTCATCGTCATCGGTGCGGTTCTGGGTCTCGCGTTCGGGCGCCTGGGCGCTTTCGTGCTCGCGATCATCATCGGTCTCTTCACCTGGACCGGTCTCGCGAGACTCGTGCGCGCGGAGGTGCTGAGTCTGCGGGAGCGCGAGTTCGTCGACGCGGCTCGCGTGGCCGGCGCGAGCGACCGCCGCATCATCTTCAAGCACATCCTGCCCAACGCGGTCGGCGTGATCATCGTCAACACGACACTGCTCATGGCCGCGGCGATTCTGCTCGAGACGGGCCTGAGCTTCCTGGGCTACGGGGTGCAGGCCCCCGACACCTCCCTCGGCGTCATCATCAGCCAGAACCAGGCGGCGTTCGCCACGCGCCCGTGGCTGTTCTGGTGGCCGGGTGTCTTCATCATCGCGATCGCGCTGTGCATCAACTTCATCGGTGACGGTCTGCGCGACGCTTTCGACCCTCGGCAGAAGCGACTGCCGAACGCGCGCAAGCTCGCCAAGATGCGCACCGAGACCCTCAATCGTGCCTCGACGATCGTGTCGTCGCGCGGTGCAGGCATGCAGGCGGGCGGCACGGCCGTAGGCGGCGCCGGGCGAGGGTTCTACGCCGATGCCCCCGATGAGTCAGATCGCGGCTCGGGCTCCACGGGCGGGGGCGCCGACGGCGGCCCGACGAGGAACTCGTAGATGCGTGCCGAGATGCTTCTAGAGCACGAGGCCGAGCACGCCCGCGGCCGTGAGCGCGGCCAGGACGACGATCGTCGTCGGATGCCACGTGCGCCGCAGCGCGCCCGGCTCGAGCGGCCCGTCGAGCATGCCATCGTCGCGCAGCTGCTCCCAGTGCCGCCGGATGTGGTTCGCGGCCGCGCCGCTCTGGCTCGAGAGCGTGTCGCCGGGGCGAATTGCGCCGGCCACGCGAGCCGATTCGCTCACCCGCGTGTCCTCGGGGCTGAGCGTGAAGACCGTGTACCGGCCCGACGCCGGCGCCGCCCAGGCCTCGATGCGGCCTCGAGGGGTCGTGAGAGTGAGCGCGTACTTCGTGTCGACGATCTGAATCGCGTTCCACGGAACCTGCCACGTGCTCAGGGGGTTGCGCACGAGAACAGCGTGCTCGAGGACGTCGACGCGAGGCAGCCAGAACAGGGCTACGGCGAGTACCGCGAGCACGGCGAACCACCAGCCGTAGCGCACGAGACCGAGCACATCGCCGACCGTGACGAAGCCCGCGATGCCGGCCACGGCGATCGCGATGACGACGACCGTGAGGCCGCGACCGAACGCCGGGCGGAAGCTCGCGGGCTGAAAGCGCATGCTGTCAGCTTCGCAGATTCCCCGCTCCACACTGCACGGAAGGATCACTCGTGACCCCCACAGCTTCGACTGCTGTCGAGACCGTTCTCGAGGTCGCCGACCTCGGTGTCGACTTCTGGGTGGACGGCGAGTACTACCCCGCTGCGGTCGGACTCACCTACCGGGTACGCCGCGGTGAAGTGCTCGCGATCGTCGGTGAGTCCGGCTCGGGCAAGAGTTCGAGCTCGATGGCGCTCCTCGGCCTTCTGCCGCCCACCGCGCGGGTCACCGGCTCGATCCAGCTGCTGGGACGGGAGCTCGCCGGGCTTGGCGCCAACGAGCTGCGCAAGGTGCGCGGCAGCGAGATCGCCGTGATCTTCCAGGAGCCCATGACGGCCCTGAACCCCGTCTACACGGTCGGTTTCCAGATCGTCGAGACGCTGCGCACCCACTTCGACCTCACCCCCGCGCAAGCGAAGGAGCGGGCGATCGAGCTTCTCGACAAGGTCGACATGCCCGACCCGGGCACGGCGTTCCACAAGTACCCGCACCAGCTCTCCGGCGGCCAGCGGCAGCGTGCCATGATCGCCCAGGCGATCTCGTGCGACCCGGTGCTGCTCATCGCCGACGAGCCGACCACCGCGCTCGACGTGACCGTCCAGGCCGAGATCCTCGAACTGCTGCGCAGTCTGCGCACGCGCCTCGACTCGGCCATCGTGCTCATCACGCACGACATGGGCGTCGTCGCCGACCTCGCGGATTCGATCATGGTGATGAAGGACGGCGAGGCAGTCGAGCAGGGCACGGCTCTCGATATCTTCCAGACGCCGCAGCACCCCTACACGCAGTCGCTTCTCGCGTCCGTCCCGCACCTGGGCGTCAACCTCACGGAGGAGGGATCCCGCGCGGGCACGACGCGCACGGCGGAGCCCGCGCTCTCTTTCCAGAGCGTCTCGATCGAGTACCCGAAGCGCGGTCGAGTGCCCGCCTTCCTCGCCGCCGACGAGATCAACCTCGAGGTCTTCCCCGGCGAGATCGTCGGGCTCGTGGGCGAGTCGGGGTCCGGCAAGACGACGCTCGGGCGCGCGGCCGTCGGCCTGCTGCCCATCAAGCAGGGTCGACTCGTCTCGGCGGGCCTCGACATCTCGACCGCAAACGCCCGCGACCTGAAGCCGCTGCGCCGCAAGGCAGGGATCGTCTTCCAGGACCCCGGGTCGAGCCTCAACCCGCGCATGCCGATCGGCGAGAGCATCGGCGAGCCGCTCTACCTCGCGGGGGAGGCGAAGGGCTCCGAGCTCAACACGCGCGTCGAGGACCTGCTCGACTCCGTCGAGCTGCCCCGCAGCTACCGCAACCGCTACCCGCACGAGCTCTCCGGTGGTCAGCGGCAGCGCGTCGGCATCGCCCGCGCCCTCGCGCTGACTCCCGAGCTTCTCGTCGCGGACGAGCCGACGAGCGCCCTCGACGTCTCGGTGCAGGCACGCTTCCTCGACCTGCTGCAGGAGCTTCAGCAGCGCCTGCAGTTCGCCTGCCTGTTCATCAGCCACGACCTCGCAGTCGTCGATATCCTCGCGCACCGTATCGCGGTCATGCATCGCGGTAGACTCGTGGAGCAGGGTTC
This sequence comes from Chryseoglobus sp. 28M-23, assembly GCF_014789785.1. NCBI lineage: Bacteria > Bacillati > Actinomycetota > Actinomycetes > Micrococcales > Microbacteriaceae > Microcella > Chryseoglobus sp. 28M-23. The sequence continues at coordinate 667,072 of NZ_CP061846.1, forward strand.
GCGCGATCAGATTCTGCGCAATCCCCAGGACCCCTACACTCAGCGCCTCATCGCCGCTGTTCCCCTGCCCGATCCAGTGGCGCAGCGGGAGCGTCGAGAGCAGCGCGCAGCAACCAAGGACTGATTCACCATGGCACTCGCCACCCGCACCGACCTGCGCAACGTGGCGATCGTCGCCCACGTCGACCACGGCAAGACCACCCTCGTCGACGCCATGCTGCGCCAGACCGACTCCTTCGCCGCGCACGCCCACCTCGAGGATCGGGCGATGGACTCGAACGACCTCGAGCGCGAGAAGGGCATCACCATTCTCGCCAAGAACACCGCGGTCACCTACAAGGGCAAGCACGCCGGCGGCCAGGAGATCACGATCAACGTGATCGACACCCCGGGCCACGCCGACTTCGGCGGCGAGGTCGAGCGCGGCCTGAGCATGGTCGACGGCGTCGTGCTCCTCGTCGACGCGAGCGAGGGTCCGCTGCCGCAGACCCGCTTCGTGCTGCGCAAGGCCCTCGCCGCGAAGCTGCCGGTCATCCTGCTCGTCAACAAGACCGACCGCCCCGACGCGCGCATCGAGGCCGTCGAGGAGGAGACGCACGACCTGCTCCTGGGGCTCGCGAGCGACCTGCAGGACGAGGTGCCCGATCTCGACGTCGACGCCATCCTCGACCTGCCCGTCATCTACGCCTCGGGTCGCGCCGGCGCTGCGAGCCGCAACCGTCCCGCTGACGGCGAGCTGCCCGACAACGACGACCTCGAGCCGCTCTTCGAGGCGATCCTGCAGCACGTTCCGGCGCCGAGCTACGACGACGAGCACCCCCTGCAGGCGCACGTCACGAACCTCGACGCGAGCCCGTTCCTCGGCCGCATCGCGCTCCTGCGCATCTTCAACGGCACGCTCAAGAAGGGCCAGACGGTCGCGTGGGTGCGCCACGACGGCAGCCACACGAACGTTCGCATCACCGAGCTGCTCAAGACGCGTGCCCTCGAGCGCTACCCGGCCGAGTCCGGCTACGCGGGCGACATCGTCGCCGTCGCAGGCATGGACGAGATCACGATCGGTGAGACGATCGCCGACCCCGACGACATCCGCCCCCTCCCGGCGATCACCGTCGACGACCCCGCCATCTCGATGACGATCGGTACCAACACCTCCCCGCTCGTCGGCAAGGTCAAGGGGCACAAGCTCACCGCTCGCATGGTCAAGGACCGCCTCGACCGCGAGCTCATCGGCAACGTGTCGATCCGCGTCGTCGACATCGGGCGCCCCGACGCATGGGAGGTGCAGGGCCGCGGCGAGCTCGCCCTCGCGATCCTCGTCGAGAACATGCGCCGCGAGGGCTTCGAGCTCACGGTCGGCAAGCCGCAGGTCGTCACCAAGCAGGTCGACGGCAAGCTTCACGAGCCCTTCGAGGAGCTCACGATCGATGCTCCCGAGGAGTACCTCGGCGCCATCACGCAGCTGCTCGCCGCGCGCCGCGGCCGCATGGAGGGCATGACGAACCACGGCACGGGCTGGGTGCGCATGGAGTTCCTCGTGCCGAGCCGCGGGCTCATCGGCTTCCGCACCGAGTTCCTCACGACCACACGAGGCACGGGCATCGCGAACGCGATCTTCCACGGCTACGAGCCGTGGGCGGGGTCGATCGTCTCGCGGAACAACGGCTCGATCGTCGCCGACCGTTCGGGTGTCGTGACGAGCAACGCGATGATGACGCTCCAGGAGCGCATGACGTTCTTCGTCAACCCGACCGAAGAGGTCTACGAGGGAATGGTCGTCGGCGAGAACTCGCGGGCCGACGACATGGACGTCAACATCACCAAGGAGAAGAAGCTCAACAACATCCGCTCCTCCACGGCGGAAGAGCTCGAGCGACTCACCCCGCCCCGTCAGCTCACGCTCGAGGAGTGCCTCGAGTTCGCCCGGGAGGACGAGTGCGTCGAGGTGACCCCCGAGAAGGTGCGCATCCGCAAGGTCGAGCTCGACCAGACGCTGCGCGCCCGCGCCGCCTCGCGTCTCAAGAAGCAGAATGCGTGAGCCGAGCATCCCGCCAGTGATGCCGTCACCTCGAATCCACGCGAAGCCCGGCAGTAGGCTGATGCGGTGAAGATCGCGCGTTTCAGCACCGAGGGAGAGGCCCCGCAGTTCGGCATCGTGGACGACAACCACCTCGTCGTGCTCACGGGGGACCCCATGTATCACGGGTTCGCCACGACGGGGGAGCGCGTGCCGCTCGCCCAGGCGCGCATCCTCGCACCGGTCATCCCGCGCTCCAAGGTCGTGTGCGTCGGCATGAACTACGCGGCGCACGCCGCCGAGATGGGCCACGAGGTGGCCGAGACGCCCCTCATCTTCATGAAGCCCAACACCGCCGTGATCGGGCCGGGTGAGCCCATCATCCTGCCGCCCGTCGAGGGCCGCATCACGCACGAGGGCGAGCTCGTCATCGTCATCGGGGCGATCGCCAAGCGCGTCAAGCCCGAGGACTGGAAAGACGTCGTCTTCGGATACACGATCGGCAACGACGTCTCCGCGCGCGACGTCATGTTTGCCGACGGGCAGTGGGCGCGCGCCAAGGGGTACGACACGTTCGCGCCCATCGGACCGTACATCGAGACCGACCTCGACCCGACCAACCTCGAGATCGAGACCTTCGTCGACGGCGAGCTGCGGCGCAAAGGCAACACGAACGACTTCATCCACTCGATCCCCGACATCATCGCGTTCATCACCGATGCGTGGACCCTCCTGCCCGGCGACATCATCATGACCGGCACCCCCAACGGTCTCGGCGGGTTCGTGGACGGCCAGACGGTGGAGATCCACATCGAAGGGCTCGGCGTGCTGAGCAATCCCGCCAAGAACCGCGACGATCGGCTCGACCCGGCATGACCACCACCGTGCCGGTGACCGCAGAGACGGTAGCGGCGGCGCAGCGCCGCACCCGGCGCGTGCTCATGGCCGGTCAGGTGCTCGCCGGCCTGGGCATGGGGTCCACGCTCTCCATCGGCGCGATCCTCGCGGCGCAGATCTCCGGCTCGCCCGCCTTCAGCGGCATGGCCGCCACGATGTCGACCCTCGGCGCCGCCCTCGCGGCCGTGCCGCTCGCGCGGCTCGCCCGGCGCTCGGGCCGCGCACCCGCGCTCGCGACGGGCGCCGTGACGGCGGCTCTCGGCGCCGTGCTCGCCATGGTCTCCGCGGGTATCAGCAGCTTCCCGCTGCTCTTGCTGGGCATCCTGCTCATCGGAACGGGCACCGCCGTCAATCTTCAGTCGCGCTTCGCTGCAGCGGATCTCGCGGCTCCCGCCACGCGCGGGCGCGACCTCTCCCTCGTCGTCTGGGCGACGACGGTCGGCGCGGTGAGCGGCCCGAACCTCATCGGGCCGGGCGAGAGCCTCGGCGCGGTGTTGGGCCTGCCCGAGCTCAGCGGGCCCTTTCTCTTCACCGTGCTCGCCCAGTGCTTGGCGGCCGCGCTCTACCTCGTCGGGCTCCGACCCGACCCGCTCGCCCTCGCGGCCGCCTGGCAGGACGAGCAGGATCGCGCCACGGCGGCCGAGGCAGCCCGCTCCGGGGTCGCAGCCCCCGTGCCGGCCGCGCTGTCGGAGGACCGCGCGGGAGTGCGGCTCGCTCTCCTGTCGATCGCGCTCAGTCACGCGACGATGGTCGCCGTCATGGCGATGACGCCCGTGCACCTCACCGATCACGGCGCGAGCCTCGTGATCGTGGGCTTCACGATCAGCCTGCACATCGCGGGCATGTACGCGCTGGCACCCCTCTTCGGCATCCTCTCCGACCGCCTCGGCCGACGCCCGACGATCCTCCTGGGCCAGGGGATGCTGCTCGCGAGCCTCGTCATGACCGGAATCGGAGCCGAGAGCGAGGGCTGGGTCGTCGCCGGGCTCATCTTCCTCGGCCTCGGGTGGAGTGCGAGCACCGTCGCGGGGTCCGCACTGCTCACCGAGTCGGCGGCACCGGCGCGGCGCCCCATCGTCCAGGGGCGTAGCGACCTGCTCATGAGCGGCAGCGGGGCCATCGGCGGGGCGCTCGCGGGCCCGTTGCTCGCCGGGCTGGGCTACTCGGGGCTGTCGTTCGTGACGATGGCGCTCGTCGGCGTCGTGCTCGCCGCGCTGCTCGTGTCTCCCCGCGGTGTTCGCCCCGCGAACAGGGGGTAGCGCGGCCCCTCGGCTTCCTCGATCGCTCCGCCTAGACTGAGGGCACGCTGCGGCAGGGGGCCGCGATGCGGCACCGCGCGACCTGGTGGCGGCTGACCAGGGAGTCGAGGGTGCTGCAGCGGGTTCGGGGGGAACCGTGAGAGTGCGTGTCGTCGTCACCATCGTGATGTCAGCGGTGCTCATGGCCGCCCCCGTGAGCGCGACCGCCGCCGAGGTCGACACCGTCGAACCGGGCCTGCTGTCCCCAGCGCCGGAGGAGCACCGCGAGCGCGAGCCGGCCGCGCGCACGATCACGCCGACCTCGGGCCTGCTGCCCACCGCGGGTGTCTACGAGTCGGAGCGCGCCCTCATCCTCCAGCAGACGAATGACCTGCGCGCGACGCGGGGTCTGCCGCCGTTGCGCCTCAACGCGGCCCTCAACGACATTGCGCAGGACTGGTCGGTGCAGCAGGCGCGCACCTCCAGCATGTCGCACCGGCCCGGCTTCCACCTCCTGTACCCCTCCGGGTGGTCGCGCGCGGCGGAGAATGTCGCCGCTGGCTACAGCCCCGGCGCGGTCGTGGGTGCGTGGGCCGGCTCGTCCGGCCACCGCGCCAACATGCTGGCCAACCACACCGACATCGGCATCGGCGTCGCCGTCAGCTCGACCGGGCGCCTCTATTACACGCAGAACTTCGGCCGATACTCGAGCGCGCCGCCGACCCCTCCGGGTGACGTCTACCGCCTCTCGGGCAGCGACCGCTTCGCGACCTCGGCCCAGATCTCCTCCCGCACCTTCCCGTCTGGGGCGCACACGGTCTACATCGCGTCGGGTCTCGACTTCCCGGATGCCCTGAGCGCGGCGGCCCTCGCCGGGGCGGCCGACGCGCCCCTGCTGCTCGTCTCGCGCTCCTCCGTGCCGTCGGCGATCCTGCGCGAGCTGCGGCGCCTCGACCCCGACCGCATCGTGGTCGCCGGGGGGTCCGGTGTCGTGACCTCCTCCGTCATCTCGACTCTGCGCGGCGTGGCTCCGCGCGTCGACCGGGTTGCCGGTGCGAACCGGTATGACACCTCTCGCAGGCTCGCTCTCGACTCCTACGGTGGCGCGGGCGCGCCCGTCGTCTACCTGGCCACGGGGTCCGGGTACGCGGACGCTCTCGCCGCCGGCCCCGCGGCCGCCTCCGTGGACGCACCCGTCGTGCTCGTGCCCGGCGCATCCCGGTCCGCCGACTCCGCGACTCTCGCGCTGCTGCGCCACCTGGGCACGGACCGGGTCGTGATCGTCGGCGGTACGGGCGCCGTCTCGTCGGGCATCCAGCAGTCGCTCTCCGCGGCGGGGCTGGGCGTCGCGCGCATCGCGGGCGCTGACCGCTACACGACGGCGGCGCTGATCGGTGCCGCGCACTTCCCGGATGCCCCGCGCGGGTACCTCGCGACCGGCACGGGCTTCGCCGACGCACTCTCCGGCGGTGCCGCCGCCGGCGCACTCGGAGCACCCCTGTTCACCGTGCGACCGGGGTGCGTGCCGTCGCAGGCGCACTCCGCGCTGCGCGCCCAGAACCCCGACGACCTCGTGCTGCTCGGCGGTCTCGGCGCGCTCTCGCCGCGCGTGGCGGGGTTCTACCGCTGCTGAGCCGGGGCTCTCGCGCGCGGTCGATCGACGGCCGGGCATCCCGCACCGCCTAGACTGGCTCCCCGTGACCAGCCCCGCCTTCTCCACCGCCACCGGCGCCGACGTTCGCGTGCGCTTCTGCCCGTCGCCGACCGGAACCCCGCACGTCGGGCTCATCCGCACCGCCCTGTTCAACTGGGCGTACGCGCGCCACACGGGCGGCACGATGGTGTTCCGCATCGAGGACACCGACGCGGCACGCGACAGCGAGGAGAGCTACCACCAGCTGCTCGACGGCCTGCGCTGGCTCGGCATCGAGTGGGACGAGGGCGTCGAGACGGGCGGGCCGCACGCGCCATACCGGCAGTCGGAGCGCTCGAGCATCTACCGCGCCATCATCGAGCAGCTCACCGCCTCGGGCCACCTGTACGAGAGCTACCTCACGGGCGAGGAGATCGAGGCCCGCAACGTCGCCGCCGGTCGCGACCCGAAGATGGGCTACGACAACTCGGAGCGCGACCTCACCGACGAGCAGAAGGCCGCCTACCGGGCCGAGGGCCGCGAGCCCGCGATGCGCTTGCGCGTACCCGACAGCGAGCTGAGCTTCACCGACCTCGTGCGCGGCGAGATCACCTTCCCCGCCGGCAGCTTCACCGACTTCGTCGTCGTGCGCCCCAACGGAGCCCCGCTGTACACCTTCGTCAACCCCGTCGACGACGCGCTCATGGGCATCACCCACGTGCTGCGCGGGGAGGACCTGCTGTCGTCGACGCCGCGCCAGATCGCGCTGTACCACGCGCTCATCGAGATCGGCATCGCGCAGGCGATCCCGCAGTTCGGCCACCTGCCGTACGTCATGGGGGAGGGCAACAAGAAGCTCTCCAAGCGCGACCCCGCCTCGAACCTGTTCCACCACCGCGAGCGCGGCTTCATCCGCGAGGGACTGCTCAACTACCTGTCGCTGCTCGGCTGGTCGCTCACGCACGACCGCGACGTGTTCACGATGGACGAGATGGTCGCCGCGTTCGACATCGCCGACGTCAACCCCAATCCGGCGCGCTTCGACCTCGCCAAGGCGGAATCGATCAACGGCGACCACGTGAGGATGCTCGGTCTCGACGACTTCGTCGAGCGCAGCATCCCGTACTGCGCCGATGCAGGCCTCTTCAACGAGGTGCCGCGCCCGGCCGAGCGCGAGCTGCTCACGGCGGCCGCGCCGCTCGTGCAGGAGCGCGTCGGGCTGCTCGGTGAGGTGCCCGGCATGGTCGCGTTCCTCTTCACCGCCGACGACGCGCTCGAGATCGAGCCGGACGCCGCCGCGAGCCTCAAGGACGACGCGGCCGCCGTGCTCGACGCGGGCGTTGCGGCGCTCGAGCCGCTCGACGACTTCACGACCGCGGCCATCGAGGAGGCCCTGCGCGCAGCTCTCGTCGACGGGCTCGGCCTCAAGCCGCGCCTCGCGTTCGGGCCGTTGCGCGTCGCCGTGTCGGGGCGCCGCGTGAGCCCGCCGCTCTTCGAGTCGATGGAGCTGCTTGGCCGCGAGTCGACCCTCGCACGCCTGCGCGCCCTCCGAGCAACCCTCTAGCAGCTCCTCCCCCGGGTCGTCACGCCCCTCGACCCCACTGTGGGCCAGATCTGGCGCAGAGGGGCGCGTGCGCTCAGAGCCGAGCGCCCTTTCGCGCCAGATCTGGCGCGAAAGGGCTACGCGGGTGGGGCGGGGAGGCGGCGCACGTCGGCGACGCGCTCGGCGATGGACGCCTGCGCGGGCGGGCGCAGCAGCACCCAGGCGACGGCTATGACGATGGTCGAGGCGGCGAAGACGGCGAAGCCGAGCCAGCTCTCCGAGTCCTCGACGCCCGCGTACATGCCGTTGAGGTTCTCGCGCATGCCCGTGAGCAGCACGAGACCGACGTGCACGACCGTGAAGGCCAGGTAGTACCAGAGAACCCAGGCGTGGGTGCGCCGAGCGGTGACGTCGCCGAGGAGGCCCGTGGCGCGCATCCAGCCGCGGGGCCAGACGGGCGAGAGGCGCAGCCCGGTGAGGAGCGCGAGAGGCGCGGCGACGAACACCGTCGCGGAGTAGAACAGCACCTGCAGGCTGTTGTAGCTGCGCCAGCTGTCGTGCGCCGGCCAGTCGAGCGAGAGATACTGCACGCCCGCCGAGACGGCGTTCGGTACGACTGCCCATTCAGTCGGCAGCAGGCGCGCCCAGTGCCCGCTCGCGAGCAGCAGCACGAGGTACACGAGGCCCGTCACGACCCACAGGGCGACGACGGCCAGGTGCCACCAGGTGTGGATGCCGAGCCGCTGAGGCGCTCGTGCCGTGCGCAGCAGGCCGCGGTTGCGCCGCGTGACGAAGGCGATCGGTCGCGTGCGGGAGCGGATGTGCAGGCCCGAGCTCACGATGAAGAGCAGGAAGAACGCATTCAGGTAGTGGGTCCAGCTCAGCCAAGCCGGGAATCCCTCGGGGGTGCCGGGCGGCGGCGCGACCGTGCCGGGGTAGTCGGTGAGGAAGGCGGCTCCGGTCGTCGTGTCCCGCCACCAGCGGGCGAGCAGCACGGCCGCCGCGAGCGCGAGCAGTGCGGCAGCGGCTGCGACCACGAGGACGCGTCGGCGGCGGGGTCTCGCGTCGGGCACCCCTCTACGGTAGTCGTCGACGAGTGGGGGCGCGGTGAGCGGCGGCCGGGCATCCGGCACCGTGTCGACGCGCGAGCGTTCGTCGCAGCAGGGGGAGTCGCGGTGGGAGAATGACGCATGGCCACCCTGAACCCGCACCGCCCCGAGTGGGTGCGCTGGATCCCGGCCGCGATCCTTCTGGTCATCATTGTCGGCGCGGTGCTCGTGGCCGCGATCATGGGGCCGCGACTCGCAGCGGGACCGGGTCCCGCCGGCGAGGACCAGGTGACCGACCTCAACTGGTCGGTGTTCACCGAGCAGGGTCTGCGCTTCATCGATGACGCGCGAACCCCGCGCATCGACCTGAGCTCGCCGCCGGTCGACGCCGCCGAGCTCGGATTGCCCGAGGACGGCTCCCTCACGGTCGGCCCGCATCCGACGGGTCTCGACTACCGACTCGTGCTCATCGCGACCGAAGGCGAGCCGAACGGCGCGCTCTTCACGACACCGCAGTTCACGGTGACGACGGCAGGGGGTCAGCTCGCCTCGGTGCGCGTGGAGGAGCGGGGCTCGCTCACCTTCACCAACGCCTTCCTCGAGGTGAGTGAGCGCGTGCCTGATCTGGGCTTCACCGCTCCGCCCGCTCGCGATCTCGCGCAGGCGATCTCGGATGCGCGCGAGACCGGGCGCCCCGAGGTCGTGAGGTCCGACACGGGATCGGCGGCGGGCATGGACGTCGTCGCCGAGGTGACGTGCTTCGGGGCCGGCTTCTGCCAGGTGTCGTATCTCGTCACTCCGGCGGTAGGGTAAACTCGCAACTCGGTCCGGCTCCGGCTGGAACCGGTGGGGTATGGTGTAATTGGCAACACGGCTGATTCTGGTTCAGTTGTTCTTGGTTCGAGTCCAGGTACCCCAGCCACTCGTGACTCGCAGGGCCCGCAGATGCGGGCCCTGAGTTCGTTAACGGGGCTCAGTCTGGCGACGGCGTCGCGCCCTATAGACAGTGACACTATCGATAGTGGTACTATCTGGTCATGAGGATGTCCGAGCTCAGCGCCGCGACCGGTGTCACCGTGCCCACGCTCAAGTTCTACCTGCGCGAGCAGCTCCTGCATGCGGGCGAGCGCACGAGCCCCAACCAGGCCCGCTACGACGAGACGCACGTCGAACGCGTGCGCCTCGTGCGCGCACTCATCGACGTCGGGGACGTGAGCGTCGCTCGAGCGCGCGACATCGTCGCGGCCCTCGAGGACGACGCGATGCCGCTCAGCTCGGTGTTCGGCGTCGCGCAGCGCGCGGTCACGCCACCGGCCGGCGCTCTGAGCGACCCGACCGAGGAGGCGGCCTTCACCGCTTTCACCGCCGGCACCCCGGGCGGCAGGCTCATCCTCGACCTGTGTCGTCGGCGCGGCTGGAGTGTGCACAGCAACAACCCCGGGCTCGCGCAGGCGGCCCGCGTGCTCGACACCTACTCCGCGCTCGGTCACGACCGTCTGCACGCCGTGCTCGACGACTACGCGGAGGCCGCCGACCGCGTTGCCGGCGCGGACCTCGCGGCCGTGGCATCCGTCCCCGACCGCGACGAGATGACCAACGTCGTCATCGTCGGCACCGTTCTCGGTGACGCGCTCCTCGCGGGGCTGCGTCGCATCGCCCAGGAGGCGGAGTCCTTCCGCCGCTTCCCCCTCCCTGCGGGCACGCCCGCGCCCACCCTTCTCGAAACGGATCCCTCGTGCTGAACACCGCCCAGAACCGCAGCGACAATGTCCTCGACCCTCGAGACTGGCGCCTCGACCTCCCGCCGAGCCGGTGGCATCGGCCCCTGCTCGTCCTCGCCGCCGCGCTCGGGGTGCTCACGCTCGCGACCCTCGTCGGTTGGGCGATCGACGACCGGCAGCTGCTCGGCGTCAGCGTGTGGGAGAAGCCGTTCAAGTTCGCGATCTCGGGCGTGATCTACTCCGTCACCTGGGCGTGGCTCATCGGTCACTTCGCGCGTTTGCGCCGCGCCGCATGGTGGGCGGGCACGATCATCGCGGTCACCCTCGCGATCGAGCTCGTCATCATCGTCGGGTTCGCCGCGGTCGGCATGACGAGTCACTTCAACGTCTCCAGCCCCCTCACGACGACGGCGTGGTCGATCATGGCGACGGCGATCACCACACTCTGGGTCGCGACGTTCGTCGCCGCGGTCGCGCTGTGGCGCAATCCGGGCGCCGACCCTGCACGGCGCGCTGCGATCCGCTCGGGTGTCGCGATCTCTCTCCTCGGCATGGGGCTCGCCTTCCTCATGACGGGGCCGAATGCCGACCAGCTGAACGACTTCCAGGGCATCGCGGGAGCCCATGCTGTCGGGGTCGCCGACGGCGGCCCTGGTCTGCCCGTCCTCGGCTGGAGCACGGTGGCTGGCGATCTGCGCATCCCGCACTTCATCGGCATGCACGCGCTTCAGGCGATCCCGCTGCTCGCGCTGCTCCTCGAAGTCGGCGCGCGCCGCTTCTCGCTCCTCCGCGATTCCGCGGTGCGCCGCGGCCTCGTCCTCTCGGGTGCTGGCACCTTCCTCGCCGTCGTCGGTCTCGTCACGATGCAGGCGCTGCGGGGGCAGTCGATCATCGCTCCGGATGCTCTCACTCTGTCGATCGGGGGCGCCATCGCCGCGCTGGCACTGGTCGCCGCAGCGACCGTGCTCACCCCGGGCGCCCGCCGCGGCCGGGTGCCCGCTGTGAGCGAGTCGACGGAGCGCATGCCCGCGCCCTAGGTTCGAGGCATGGCACCTCATGCCGCGTCGATCGTCGGCTCGGGCCCGAACGGGCTCGCGGCCGCCGTCATCCTGGCCAGGGCGGGCATCCAGACCACGGTCTACGAGCGGTCCACCCACGTGGGCGGCGGGGCGCGCACGGCCGAGCTGACACTGCCCGGCTACCGGCACGACGTCGGGTCGGCGGTGCACCCCCTCGCGGTCTCCTCCGGCTTCTTCCGCCGCTTCCAGCTCGACAAGCGCGTCGAGCTGCGCACTCCCGAGCGCTCGTACGGGCATCCTCTCGATGGCCGCCCGGCGGCGATCGCCTACCGCAGCCTCGAGCGCACCGCTCACGGCCTCGGGGTCGACGGTCCGGCGTGGACGCGGTTCTTCGCACCCCTCGTGGACCGCGCGGCCGACATTGCGCAGTTCACGGGCTCGAGCCTCGTGCGCGTGCCCGACCATCCGATCGCGGCGGCCCTGTTCGGGCTGCGCGCCCTCGAGCAGGGCAGTGCGGCCTGGGACCTGCGGTGGCGCGGCGAGGCCGCGCCGGCACTCCTCGCGGGTGTCGCGGCGCACTCCGTGCAGCCCATGCCCTCGCTCGGCACGGCCGGCACGGCCCTCTCGCTCGCGACCGCCGGTCACGCCGGCGGCTGGCCGATACCGGTGGGCGGCAGTCAGGCGATCACCGACGCCCTCGTCGACGACCTGCTCGCCCACGGCGGCACGATCGAGGCCGGGGCCGAGATCACCTCGCTCGCCGACCTGCCGCCCTCCGACGTCGTGCTCCTCGACCTGACCCCTCGTGCGCTCGAGCGACTCGCGGGGGACGCGCTGCCCGATCGCTACCGGCGCCTGCTGCTCGACTACCGATACGGCCCGGGCATCGCGAAGGTCGACTTCGCGCTGAGCGGCCCCGTGCCCTGGGCCGACCCCGAACTGGAGAAGACGCCAACACTGCACCTCGGGGGAACGCGACAGGCCATCGCCGCCTCCGAGGCGACGGTCGCGCGCGGTCAGCACTCCGCCGACCCGTACGTGCTGCTCTCGCAGCCGTCGATCGTCGACGACTCGCGGGCACCCGCCGGGCACCACGTGCTGTGGGCATACACGCACGTGCCGAGCGGGTCGACCGTGGACCAGACGGAGGCGATCACGCGCCAGATCGAGCGCTGGGCCCCGGGCTTCCGCGACCTGATCCTCGCCGCCTCGAGCGCCACGGCCGCCCAGATGGAGATCGAGAACCCCAACTACATCGGCGGCGACATCGCGGCCGGCGCGGCGACGCTGCGGCAGCTCATCGCCCGCCCGACGCTCTCGCCCGAGCCATGGCGAACGCCCGTGCCCGGCCTCTACCTGTGCTCCTCAGCGACCCCGCCCGGGCCCGGGGTTCACGGCCTCGGCGGCGCGTACGCCGCCCGCAGCGCTCTCAGGCACGAGTTCGGCCTGCACCGGCTGCCCGCACTCGGCATCGGTCGCGGCTGGTAGGCCGGGGCGCTAGTCGAGCTCGAGCGAGTCTCCGGCCTCGAGGGCCACGAAGGTGCCGCCGTGCAGCTCGGTCACGTGCTGGATGCGCGCGTTGGCCATCTTCTGCCCGATCTCCGAGTTGATCCGTTCGTGAGTCGGGAACGAGCGGCGGGGGCGCACGGCGTCGACGTAGTCCATGACCTCGCCGATCTTGAGCCACGGCGCGCTCGAGGGCACCGCGAGCACGTCGACGGAGCGCTCCGGCACCGTGAACGAGTCGCCGGGATAGTAGAGGGTCTCGTTGACGAAGACGCCCACGTTGTCGATGACGGGGATGCTGCGGTGGATGGTCGCGTGCCGACCGCCCGAGAAGGCGAGCGCGAAAGGCCCGGCTGCGCGCACATCTCCCGCATCCACGACGGTCCAGTCGTAGTCGGGATGCGCGGCGGCGACTCCCGCGGGAGCGAACAGGTGCACGGCACCCTCCGCGGCACCCAGCAATCGGTCGAGGTGCTCGCGCGTGATGTGGTCGGCGTGCTCGTGCGTGACGACGATCGCGGCGAGATGTTCGGCGGAGAAGGGGGCTGTGTAGCTGCCCGGGTCGATGACGAGACTCGCTCCCTCGTGCTCGACGACGAGGCACGCGTGCTCGCGCTTGGTGAGAATCATGGGCACACTGTTGGTGAGAATCATGGGCACACTGTACTCACCGATCGTGCGCAGTCCCTTGACGTTCTATACCCCAGGGGGGTATCGTCGACCGCGTGATCGACGACATCAAGAAGCGAGCCCTGCACCGTTCGCGCATCCTGCAGGGCCAATTGCGCGGCATCGAGAAGATGATCGAGAACGAGGACTACTGCGTCGACATCATCACGCAGTCCCTCGCCGTGCAGAAGAGCCTGCGCAGCCTCAACAAGCTGCTCGTCGAGAACCACTTGCGCACGCACGTGACCGACATGTTCGACGTGGGCGGCGACGAGCGCGAGAAGGCGATGGCCGAGCTGCTCGCCGTCTTCGAGCTCAAGAACAACAGGGGGGAGTGACCATGGCGCACGATCACGCACACCACGACCACGCAGGCCACGACGCCGCGGAGCAGGACGGCGCAGTCGCGACGAGGGAGGCACCGCACGGGCACGGCGCCCACGGCGACCACACCGGTCACGACCCTGCGCAGTTCCGGCGCAAGTTCTGGCTGAGCCTCGCGCTCACCGTCCCGATCCTCGTCTTCTCGCCCGGCCTGCAGAGTCTCCTCGGCCTCGACGGGCCGCGGTTCCCCGGCAGCGAGTTCATCTCCGCGGGGCTCGGTGCATTCCTCTTCTTCTACGGCGGCTGGGTCTTCCTCCGCGGCGCCTGGGTCGAGCTGCGGCAGAAGCAGCCCGGCATGATGACCCTCATCTCCCTCGCGATCGTCGTCGCCTTCGGCTACAGCGCCGCCGTCACGCTGGGCCTCGACGGCATGGACTTCTGGTGGGAGCTCGCGACGCTCATCACGATCATGCTGCTCGGCCACTGGCTCGAGATGTCGGCTGTCATGGGAGCGCAGAACGCGCTCGGTGAGCTCGCCGCCCTCATCCCCGATGAGGCCGAACTCGTCGACGGCGACGACACCCGCACGGTCGCAGCCTCCGAGCTCGCGGTCGGCGACCGTGTGATCGTGCGCCCCGGGTCGGCGATCCCCGCCGATGGCACGGTCGTCGACGGCGAGAGCGACGTCGATGAGTCGCTCCTCACGGGCGAGTCCGAGCCGATCGGCAAGCAGACGGGCGATTCGGTCGTCGCCGGCTCCGTCGTCGGGGGCGGCTCTCTCACCGTCGAGGTGACCAAGACGGGCGAGGACACGGCCCTCGCGGGCGTCATGAAGCTCGTCGCCGACGCCCAGAGCTCCAAGTCGGGCACGCAGCTGCTCGCCGATCGCGCCGCGGCGCTCCTGTTCTACCTCGCCCTCGCCGCGGCGATCATCACGGCGATCGTGTGGGTGATCGTGCGCCCCGGCGAGCCCGACTTCGTGCTCGCGCGCGTCGTGACCGTGCTCGTCATCGCGTGCCCGCACGCCCTCGGTCTCGCCATCCCGCTCGTCGCGCAGATCTCCACCTCCCGCGGCGCCAAGCGCGGGCTGCTCATCCGCTCACGTGCGGCGCTCGAGGCGGCGCGCTCGATCGACGTCGTGCTGTTCGACAAGACGGGCACCCTCACCGAGGGCCGTCAGGGCGTCGAGACGGTCGTCGTCGCCGACGGAGTCGACGAGGACGAGGCTGTGGCGCTCGCCGCCGCCGTCGAAGCCAAGAGCGAGCATCCCATCGCCCGCGCGATCATCGCCGAGGCCGCCGATCGCGACCTGAAGAAGCGCCGCAGCGCGCGGTTCACCGCGGTCTCCGGCAAGGGCGTGACCGCGCGCGTCGGCGAGACGGAGTACTCGGTCGCGAGCGGCCGTTGGGTCACCGAGCAGAGCATCGAGGTGCCGGGCGCCCTCGTCGCGGCGGCCCGCGAGGCGGGCGAGGCAGGCCAGACGGTCGTCTATCTTCTCGAGGGGGATACCGTGCTCGCGCTCTTCGCGATCGCCGACGTGATCCGCCCCGAGTCGCGTGAAGCCGTCACGGCTCTGCAGAAGCGCGGCGTGCGGGTCGCGCTGCTCACGGGCGACTCGCAGCCCGTCGCCGAGTGGGTCGGGCGCGAGCTCGGCATCGACGAGGTGCACGCCGAAGTGCTGCCCGGCCAGAAGTCCGACGTCGTCGCCGAGCTGCAGCGCGGCGGTACGAGCGTCATGATGGTCGGCGACGGCGTCAACGACGCCCCCGCCCTGGCCCGCGCCGACGTGGGCGTCGCGATCGGAGCGGGAACGGACGTCGCCATCGAGTCGGCGGGCATCGTGCTCGCCTCGAGTGACCCGCGCGGCGTCGACGAGGCGATTCAGCTCAGCCGCCGCACGTACGCGAAGATGCAGCAGAACCTCGTGTGGGCGGCCGGCTACAACGTCGTCGGCATCCCGCTCGCCGCCGGCGTGCTCGCGGGCGTCGGCTTCCTGCCCTCGCCCGCGCTCGGCGCCGTGCTCATGAGCGTGTCGACGATCGTCGTCGCCCTCAACGCGCAGCTGCTGCGCCGCGGCTGACGCGCGGAGTCGTCAGCAGCCGTCGGGCGGATCGTGACGCGGTTTCGCGCCATAATCAGCGGATGACATCGTCGTCGCGTCGCGTGGTCGTCGCCATCAACCCGGCAGCATCCTTCGGCCGCGGCAGCGAGGTCGGGCCGGCCGTCGTCACCACGCTGCGCGGACTGGGCCACGAGGTGACAAGCCTCACCGAGCCTGACTTCGCGCAACTGCTCGACGCGACGCGCGCGGCGCTCGGCGACAAGCCCGATGCGCTCGTCGTCGTCGGCGGCGACGGCATGGTGAACCTCGGCGTCACCGCGCTCGAGGGCACACGTATTCCGCTCGGGATCGTGCCGAGCGGCACCGGCAATGACATGGCGCGCGGGCTGAGCATCCCGATCGGGGACACCGAGGCGGCGATCACGGCGCTCGCCGCGGCGCTGCATCGGCCGCCGCGCGTCATCGACGCTGGACGCATCGCGTTCGACGGCAGCCGGGCGCGGTTCGCGTGCATCCTCTCGGCCGGCTTCGATGCCCTCGTCAACGAGCGCGCCAACCGCATGCGCTGGCCGCGCGGCCGCAGCCGGTACACGATCGCGCTGCTCGTGGAGCTCGCACGGCTGCGCCCGATCGAGTACCGGCTCACGCTCGACGGCGTCGAGCACGTCGAGCGTGCGCTGCTCGTCGCCGTCGCCAACAACCTCTCCTTCGGCGGGGGCATGAAGGTCGCCCCCGACGCCTCGCTCTACGACGGGCTCTTCGACGTCGTGCTCGTGCGGCCCCTCGGGCGGCTCGCGTTCCTGCGCATCTACCCGCGCGTCTTCGCCGGAACCCACGTGACCGACAGCCGCGTCGTCGTCCATCGCGCCCGCCAGGTGCGCATCGAGGCGGACGGCGTCGTCGCCTACGCCGACGGGGAGCGCATCGCTCCGCTGCCCGTCGAGATCCACATGCAGGAAGGCTCGCTGCGAGTGCTCGCATAGCGGTCGCGGCACCGGTTTGGTCGGGGTGTTCGCCCTATGGCATACTCGACTGGTTGCGTGACGGCCCCATCGTATAGCGGCCTAGTACGCCGCCCTCTCACGGCGGTAACGCGGGTTCGAATCCCGCTGGGGTCACGTGTCTGAGACCGCCCGGAATCGTCCGGGCGGTTTCGTCAGTTAACCCGCGACGCGATGCTGCGAACCCGCTCTTCCTTTGGGGTTCCAGGGGGTCTACTGTGTGGCACATGACAATGCTTAGGAGTGTGTCTCTCGTGTCGCTCACCGCCGCGCTCGTCGTCGGCCTGAGCGGCTGCTTCGGCTTTCCCGGCGGCCTCCTCAACCAGGGTTCTGCCGACCCGGCGGCGGGCGGCAACGCGAGCGCCGAAGACGCGCTCGCCGGCACGACCTGGGATGGCGTGGACTCGGACGGAGACAGCTGGGTGCTCGAGTTCCAGGAGGATCGCACGCTCGGGTTCACCTTCAACGGCGCGAGTTACGACGATGCGAGCGACACCTGGGGTGTGGCTGGGTCGACTCTCACGGTCTCCATCGTGTTCAACGACGGCATCGCCACGATGAGCGGGCCGTACGAGGCTGGTGACTCCACGATCGACCTCGACGGCGAGCAGGACGACGCGCTCTGGACTCTCACCCTCTCGCCGCAATAACACGGGCGCGGGGCTCGTGTCGGGCGCACGCGCCCAGAGTCGCTAGGCTGTCACGCGCGAGGGGGAGTATCCCGATTCGCCGCGATCGTCATCACGACCCGACTCTGCAGTCCGGTCCGGGCGCGGCGCCACCGTACTGCGGTGGGGGAGAGACCGTCGAGTTCCTCTGACCCCTCCCATCGAAAGGCTCCCGTGAGCGACGTCGTCATTCCCGTGTGGTTCGAGATCGGCTCTCTGATGGTGCTGAGCGCCATCCTCATCGCCGATCTGCTCCTCGTGATCAAGCGGCCGCACGTTCCGAGCCCGAAGGAGTCGGGGCTGTGGGTCGGGTTCTACGTGACGCTCGCGCTCATCTTCGCCGGGCTCATGTTCCTCATCGCGGGCGCCGACGCTGGTGGCGAGTTCGTGGCCGGCTGGCTCACCGAGTACAGCCTCTCGATCGACAACCTGTTCGTGTTCGTGCTGATCATGGCGCAGTTCAGTGTTCCTCGGCGCATGCAGCAGCGCGTGCTCATGATCGGCATCATCCTGGCGCTGCTGTTCCGCGGCATCTTCATCCTGCTCGGAGCAGCGCTCATCGCGAACTTCAGCTGGGTCTTCTACATCTTCGGAGCGTTCCTGCTCGTCACCGCCGCGCAGCAGGCCTTCAGCGGCCGCGAGGACGACGAGGAGCGCGAGAGCAAGCTCATCGGGTTCCTGCGCAAGCGCATCCCGATCACGGACGAGTACGACGGCATGAAGATGCGCACGCGCATCGACGGCAAGGTCTTCTTCACGCCTTTGCTCATCGTGCTCATCGCCATCGGCACGACCGATGTGATCTTCGCCCTCGACTCGATTCCCGCGATCTTCGGCATCACTCAGAGCCCGTTCATCGTCTTCACGGCGAACGTCTTCGCCCTCATGGGGCTGCGGCAGCTGTACTTCCTGCTCGGGCACCTCGTGGACAAGCTCGAGTACCTCAAGTACGGCATCGCGTTCATCCTCGCCTTCATCGGCGTGAAGCTCGTGCTGCACGCCCTCCACGAGAACGAGCTGCCCTTCATCAACGGCGGCGAGCACGTGCCCGTGCCCGAGATCGATACCTGGACGTCGCTCATCGTCATCCTCGTCGCCATGGCGGTGGCGGTCGTGCTGAGCCTGCTCAAGATCCGCCGCGAGGGCCGCTACCTGCCGACCGCGATCATCGGTGGCGGCGGCGACGACGATAAGGAGGTCGCTGCTGCCGCGACGGCCGCGGCGGAGGTCGAGAGCACCGAGACTCGCAGCGAGCGCTGAGCCGAGCATCCCCCGGTGGTAACCTGGCTCCATGCAGCGCGAGCGGTTCCTTCTCCTTCGTCGCCGCGGCGAGTCCTGATCACCCCAGGTCGCATTCTCGCCGCGGAGTCTCGACGCGGCCGCTTCGATTCGAACTGCTAGAAGGGTGACCACCCATGACGACCGATTCCGTGAGCACGACGACTGACCGGCCCCGCACTCTCGCCGAGAAGGTCTGGGCCTCCCACCTCGTCGCCGAAGGCGCGAGGGGCGAGCCAGACCTGCTCTACATCGACCTGCACCTCGTGCACGAGGTCACGAGCCCGCAGGCCTTCGACGGCCTCCGTCTCGCCGGCCGTCCTGTGCGCCGCCCCGACCTGACGATCGCGACGGAAGACCACAACACGCCGACGCTCGCGATCGACAAGCCCATCGCGGAGCCGACGAGCCGCAAGCAGATCGAGACGCTGCGCGCCAACGCGAAAGAGTTCGGGATTCGCCTGCACTCGCTCGGCGACGTCGAGCAGGGCATTGTGCACGTCGTCGGCCCGCAGCTGGGCCTCACGATGCCGGGCATCACGGTCGTGTGCGGCGACAGCCACACCTCCACGCACGGTGCTTTCGGCGCCCTCGCCATGGGCATCGGCACGAGCGAGGTCGAGCACGTGCTCGCCACCCAGACGCTGCCCCTCAAGCCGTTCAAGACCATGGCGATCACGGTCGAGGGCGAGCTCAAGCCCGGCGTGACGGCGAAAGACATCATCCTCGCCGTCATCGCTAAGATCGGCACGGGCGGCGGGCAGGGCTACGTGCTCGAATACCGCGGCTCGGCGATTCGCGCCCTCTCCATGGATGGCCGCATGACGATCTGCAACATGTCGATCGAGGCGGGTGCGCGGGCAGGCATGGTCGCCCCCGACGAGACGACCTACGCCTACCTCAAGGGCCGCCCGCACGCTCCGGAAGGAGCCGACTGGGATGCAGCGGTCGAGTACTGGGACACGTTGCGCACCGATGACGACGCCGTGTTCGACGCCGAGGTGTACCTCGACGCGGGCGAGCTCGAGCCCTTCGTCACGTGGGGCACCAACCCCGGCCAGGGAGTCTCGCTGAGCGAGAGTGTTCCCGACCCCGCGACGATCATCGACGCCAACGAGCGTGCCGCGGCCGAGCGCGCCCTCGAGTACATGGACCTCGCCGCGGGCACGCCCATGAAGCAGATTCCCGTCGACGCCGTGTTCATGGGCTCCTGCACCAACAGCCGGCTCGACGACCTGCGCGCGTTCACCTCGATCATCAAGGGCCAGAAGAAGGCCGAGGGTGTTCGCGTCATGGTCGTTCCCGGCTCTGCGCGCGTGCGTCTCGAAGCGGAGGCCGAAGGGCTCGACAAGATCGTCGAGGAGTTCGGTGCTGAATGGCGCTTCGCGGGCTGCTCCATGTGCCTGGGCATGAACCCCGACCAGCTCGCACCCGGGGAGCGCTGCGCCTCCACGAGCAACCGCAACTTCGAGGGTCGGCAGGGCAAGGGCGGTCGCACCCACCTCGTGAGCCCGCTCGTCGCGGCAGCCACGGCCATCCGGGGCACGCTCTCGAGCCCGGCCGACCTGCTCGCGGACGGCATTGCCGTCGATACCGAGTACACCGGCGTCGAGGGGGTGAGTGCGTAGTGGACAAGGTCACGACCGTCACCGGCGTCGCCGTGCCCCTGCGGCGCTCCAACGTCGACACCGATCAGATCATCCCCGCCGTCTTCCTCAAGCGCGTCACGAAGACCGGCTACGACGACGGGCTCTTCCACGAGTGGCGGAAGGACCCGCAGTTCATCCTCAACCGCCCCGAGTACGCCGGCGCCCGCATCCTCATCACGGGCTCCGACTTCGGCACCGGCTCGAGCCGCGAGCACGCCGTGTGGGCCCTGCGCGACTTCGGCTTCGCCGCCGTGATCAGCCCCAAGTTCGCCGACATCTTCCGCGGCAACGCCGGCAAGCAGGGGCTGCTCGCCGGCCAGGTCGACGAGGCGACGGTCGAGCAGTTCTGGGCCGAGCTCGAGGCGAGCCCCGGCATGGAGGCGACGGTCGACCTCGAGGCCCGCACCGTGACGGTGGGGAATATCACTGCCTCGTTCGAGATTGACGACTACACGCGCTGGCGCCTGCTCGAAGGGCTCGACGACATCGCGCTCACGCTGCGCGACGAGCAGGCGATCACCGATTTCGAAGCCCGCCGTGAAAGCTGGCGGCCGACGACTCTGCCCGCTCGCTGACGCGGGTTCGCAGAGACAACGCACCAGGAAAGGGCGCATGAACTCGCTCACCCAGGATTCGCAGAAGGCCGCCGCACGCGTCGGCCTCATCTCCGACAGCATCACCATCCACGGCGGCAAGCCGTTGAAGGGTCGCGTGGAGGTCCGCGGCGCGAAGAACCTCGTCACCAAGGCGATGGTCGCCTCTCTGCTCGCCGACACCCCCAGCACGCTCAAGGGCGTGCCCGAGATCAGCGACGTCGCCGTCGTGAGCGGGCTGCTCAAGGCGCACGGGGTCGCGATCGACTCCTCCGCGCCCGGCGTGCTCACGCTCGACCCGAGCAACGTGGTCGGCGCGCACTTCGCCGAGATCGACGCGCACGCCGGCTCGAGCCGCATCCCGATCCTGTTCTGCGGCCCCCTCCTGCACCAGCTCGGCGAGGCCTTCATCCCCGACCTCGGCGGCTGCCGCATCGGCGACCGGCCCATCGACTTCCACCTCAACGCCCTTCGCGCCTTCGGGGCGGTCGTCGAGAAGTCGTACCAGGGCATCCACCTCACGGCGCCCCACAAGCTCGTCGGCGCCGATATCGACCTGCCGTTCCCGAGCGTCGGGGCGACCGAGCAGGTGCTCCTCACCGCCGTGCGGGCGGAAGGCACGACCGAGCTCAAGAACGCCGCGATCGAGCCCGAGATCATGGACCTCATCGCGATCCTGCAGAAGATGGGCGCGATCATCTCGGTCGAGCCCAACCGCGTCATCGTCATCGAGGGCGTGGAGACGCTGCGCGGCTACAACCACACCGCGATCTTCGACCGCAACGAGGCCGCGAGCTGGGCGGCGGCGGCACTGGCGACGGGCGGCGACATCACCGTCGGCGGTGCCACGCAGCAAGAGCTCATGACCTTCCTCAACGTCTACCGCAAGGTCGGCGGCGAATTCGACGTGCTCGAGGACGGCATCCGCTTCTGGCACCCTGGAGGACCGCTCAAGCCCGTCATGATCGAGACGGATGTGCACCCCGGCTTCATGACGGACTGGCAGCAGCCGCTCATCGTGGCCCTCACCCAGGCGGTGGGCGAGTCGGTCGTGCACGAGACGGTGTACGAGAACCGGTTCGGCTTCACGGAGGCTCTCAACGAGATGGGCGCGAACATCGTCGTGCACCAGTCGGGGCTCGCCTCCATCACGCGCCGCGTGCCGCGCCGACCGCTCGAGCAGGCCGCTGTCATCACGGGGCCGACCCCGTTGCACGGCGCCGACGTGCGTGTGCCCGACCTGCGCGGCGGCTTCAGCCACCTCATCGCCGCGCTCGCGGCGGAGGGCACGTCGACGGTGAGCAACGTGGGCATCATCAGCCGCGGCTATGAGCTGTTCATCGACAAGCTGCGGCAGCTCGGCGCCGACTTCGAGCTGCCCTCCTGAGCTGCTCGCACCGTCATGGCCGACTCCATTCCTGCGCCGGCATTCGTCACGCACTAGCCTGTACCCGTGACTGACGCCACCCCCGCGACCGTCGACGACGACGGCCGCCCCGCGCGCCGTCGACGTCGGGAGAAGACCGCACTCTGGTACGCGATCGCGGCCCTGTGCCTCCCGCTCCTGACCCTCATGGCGCGGTTCCCCGTCATCGACGGCCACAAGCTTCCCCGTCAGGGCGCCTTCATCCTCGCCCCCAACCACTACAGCGAGATCGACCCCGTCATCATGGGCCGCTTCATGTGGAAGCTTGGGCGGGTTCCGCGCTTTCTTGCGAAAGCCTCCGTCTTCCGCATTCCGGTCGTGGGAGCGATCCTGCGCTGGTCCGGCCAGATTCCGGTGGAGCGTGAAGGGCGAGGGCGGTCGGATGCTCCGCTCAAGGCGGCGCAGCAGCTCGTCGATCGCGAGCTCGCGATCATCATCTACCCCGAGGGCACCCTCACGCGCGACCCCGACCTGTGGCCCATGCGGGGCAAGAGCGGCGCGGTGCGCATGGCGCTCACCGCGGGCGTGCCGATCATTCCCGCCGCGCACTGGGGCACGCAGCAGATCATGGCGCGCTACTCGAAGAAGATCAGCTTCTTCCCCCGCAAGACCATCTACTGCAAGATCGGCGATCCCGTCGACCTGAGCGACCTCGAGGGGCGTCCGCTCGACTCGGCGACGCTGGCCGAGGGCACGCGTCGCGTGATGACGGCGATCGCCGATCTGCTCGGCGACCTGCGCGACGAGCAGCCGCCGGCGGAGCGCTGGGATCCCGCGAAGAACAACCAGGCCGAGACGGGCCGCTTTGAGTGACGCGGACGCTGCGCGCGAGCATCCGCCTCTGACGGAAGCGGTGCGATTGCCGCTGCCGAACCTCGATGCTGATGCGCCGCGCGTCGCCGTGCTCGGCGCCGGCTCGTGGGGCACGACTTTCGCGAAGATCCTCGCCGACGGCGGTGCCGACGTCGTCATGTGGGCACGCCGGCGCGAGGTCGCGCACGAGATCACCGAGACCCACCGCAACAGCGGTTACCTGCCCGGCATCAACCTGCCCGGCAATCTGCGCGGCCACGACTCGCTCGAGCACGTGCTCGCGGGTGCCGAGCAGGTGTACCTCTCGGTGCCGAGCCAGAGCTTGCGCGCCAACCTCGCCTCGATCCGCGACATCGTGCCCGCCGACGTGCCCGTCGTGAGCCTCATGAAGGGGGTCGAGAAGGGCAGCGGGCTGCGCATGAGCGAGGTGATCCGCGACGAGCTGCGCATCGACGAGGAGCGCATCGCCGTCGTGAGCGGCCCCAACCTGGCCCTCGAGATCGCGAAGCGCCAGCCGACCGCGGCCGTCGTCTCGAGCGCCCACCGCGACACCGCCGTCGCCGTCGCGCAGGTGGCGTCGAACGAGTACTTCCGCTGCTTCGTCAACACCGACGTCGTCGGCACCGAGTTCGGGGGAGTGCTCAAGAACCTCATCGCCGTGGCCGTGGGCATCACCGACGGCGTGGGCTACGGCGAGAACACGAAGGCATCGATCATCACCCGCGGGCTCGTCGAGATCACCGACTTCGCGGTCGCGTTCGGCGGCCGCTCCGAGACCATGACGGGGCTCGCGGGTCTCGGCGACCTCATCGCGACGTGCGAATCCCCGCTCTCGCGCAACAACACGGCGGGCCGGCTGCTCGGTCAGGGCTACGCCTTCGCGCAGGTGATCGCGCAGATGAACCAGACAGCGGAGGGTCTCTCCTCCGTCGGCCCGATTCTCGAACTGGCATCGACCAAGGGCGTCTCGATGCCGATCGTCGCGCAGGTCGCGCGCGTGCTCGAAGGAACCCTCGACCCGCGCGAGCTCGCCCCGCACCTCGCCACGGATTCCGACGAGCCTCAGGGCGAGTAGGCGGTAGGCCGCGTCGAGCCTCACGGCGAGTGACGCCTCGGTAGGCTGGCTCTCGTGATCACGACCCTCGCTGGCGGCCGCGTCCTCGCCGAGAAGCACGGGGCGACCCCTCCGACGGTCGTCGCCTTGCACGGCTGGGCACGCGACGGCACCGACTTCGGCACGATCGTCTCAGGCCTCGATGCGGTGTGCCTGCACCTTCCCGGCTTCGGCCCGGCTCCGGCGCCCGATGAGGTGTGGGGCAGCGAGGACTACGCCGAGCTCGTCGCCGAAGCGGTCGCCGCCTACGCGCCGGTCATCATCGTCGGCCACTCCTTCGGCGGTCGCGTCGCAGCACGGCTGACCGCTCGTCGCCCCGAGCTCGTGCGCGGGCTCGTCCTCACGGGCGTGCCGCTGCTGAGGCTGCAGGCGCCGACCGCGCCACCGCTGGGCTACCGCGTGGCGCGTTGGGCGAATCAGCGCGGCCTGCTGAGCGACGAGCGCATGGATGCCCTGCGCAACGCGCGCGGATCCGCCGACTATCGCGCCGCCGAGGGCGTGCTGCGCGGCGTGCTCGTGCGCGTCGTCAACGAGACGTACGACGAGGAGCTCGACGAGCTCGCCGCGGGAACGGTGCCCGTGCGCTTCGTGTGGGGCGAGCACGACACGGCGGCGCCGACGGAGGCTGGGCGGCTGGCTGCCGAGCGCGTCGGTTCGCCGTTCCGCGTCGTGCCGGGCAGTGCCCACCTGCTCGAGGGTGACCTCGAGTTGGCCGTGCGCGAGGAGCTTCTCGCGCTCATCGCCGAGACGGCGGGGCAGGGCTGATGGCCGGCGCCCTGGCAGCCGCCCTGTACGTGCCGTTCGTTGTCTCGGCGAGC
Organism: Chryseoglobus sp. 28M-23; assembly: GCF_014789785.1. Lineage (NCBI taxonomy): Bacteria > Bacillati > Actinomycetota > Actinomycetes > Micrococcales > Microbacteriaceae > Microcella > Chryseoglobus sp. 28M-23. The sequence goes on from NZ_CP061846.1 coordinate 692,110, forward strand.
GTGCTCGCGGCGCTCGCGGCGATCCCTATCGCGGCTCGCTGGGTGCGCGTCGCGCAGCGGGAGCACTACGTGCCCGGCTCGGTGACGCGCATGGCCTGGCTGTGGCTGCGCCGCGAGCCGGGGTCCGGCCCCGCGACGGCCGTCGTGCTCGTGGCGATCGCGGTGGCGGTCATCGTGCCGGTTCCCGCCCTGCAGGCGCTGCCGCTCCCTGCCATCGTGCTGCTGGGGCTGCTCCCCTTCGGGCTGAGCTTCCGGGGCACCTCGAAGCCTCTCGCGGTCACGTCGCGCGTGAAGCGACTGCTCGTAGTGTGGATAGTTCTGCACCTCGCGGTCGGCGTGGTACTGACTCTCCTCCTCGGCCCCGCAGGCCCAGCCCTGACGCTCCTGCTGAGCGCGCCGCTCACCGATCTCGCGCTCGCGATCATGGCGCCCATCGAGAAGTCCGCATCGCAGCGGTACGTGGCCGCGGCGAAGAAGCGGCTCGCCCAGGTGCGGCCGACGGTCGTGGCGATCACCGGGTCGTACGGCAAGACGAGCACGAAGAACTACGTGGCCCACCTGCTGAGCGCCACGTTCACGACGGTCGCGAGCCCAGCATCCTTCAACAATCGCTTGGGGCTCGCCCGCTCGGTGAATGACAAGCTCGTGCCGGGCACCGAGATGTTCGTCGCGGAGATGGGCATGGATGCTCCCGGCCAGATCGCGGAGCTCTGCGAGCACTTCCCACCAGACATCGCGGCCATCACGGTCATCGGTGAGGGCCACCTGCAGCGCATGCGCACGACGGAGGCGATTCTGCAGGAGAAGTCGACGATCACCGATCGCGCGCGCACGGTCGTGCTGCCGATCGACGATGCGCGCCTCGCCGCTCTTGCCGCGTCCGACCGCATGAACGGGAAGCGGGTCGTCACGGTGAGCTGCGTGGCGGGAACCGACGCCGACGTCGTGCTGTCTCCTGCATCGGGCGATGCGGGGGCGACGATCGCTCTCGGCCGGGGTGCCGACCCGGTGCCCGTAACCGTCGCGAGCACGGGCCACGCGGTCAACGTCGCGGTCGCGTCGGGCATCGCGCTTGCCGCGGGTGTGCCCGCCCCCGTCATCGCATCGCGCCTCGACGCACTGCCGGGCTCGCAGCACCGCGCGGAGGTGCAGCAGGCGCCGGGCGGAGCGCTCGTGATCGACGACACCTACAATGCGAACCCCGTCGGGTCGCTGCGCGCGCTCGAGAGCGCGGCGGCGCTGGCCGCCGAGCGCGGAGGCCCTCTCGTGGTCGTGACGCCCGGCATGGTCGAGCTCGGCCCCGTGCAGGCTGAGCGCAACCACGCGTTCGGTGCCGCGATCGGTGCTGTCGGAGCGCGACTGTTCGCGGTCGCGCGCACCAACCGGGCCGCCCTCCTCGCCGGGTACGCGAGCACGGCGACGGCGGAGGCGCTCGGGGCGGACGCCGTGCGCTCGCGCGAGCACGCGGTCGCCGAGGCGGTCACGGTCGCGGGGGAGCGGGGCGTTATCCTCTATGAGAACGACTTGCCCGATCACTATCCGTGATCTCAGAACCCACTGATTAAGGTGCACATGGCTGGAACCGCCCCCTGGGCCGTCGTCTTCGGCGGTCCGAGCCCCGAGCATGAGATCTCGATCCTCACGGGTCTCCAGGCAGAACGCGTCCTGACCGCTGCCGGTCACGACGTCGTGCCGATCTACTGGTCGCCGACGGGGGACTGGTTCCGCGTGCCCGCGGGCACCGAGGCGAAGGACTACCTCGAGGGCGCGCCGCGCGACTCGATGCCGCTCGAGGCGCGCGTCTCCGGGGACCCCGGCCTGTACCGCCGCAAGACGTTCGGCGCCGAGCGACTCGACCTCGAGGCGGCCCTGCTGTGCCTGCACGGCGGCGTCGGCGAGGGCGGCGGCGCTGCAGCGGTGTTCTCGCTCCTCGGCATTCCGGCGACCGGGTCCACGCTGTTCGCCGGCGCCGTGGGCATGGACAAGCTCGCGTTCGGCGGCCTCATGTCGGCCGCGGGCATCCCGAGCCTTCCCCGCGAAGCGGTGTCGACGCTCACCGAGCCCGCCTTCGAGGGCCCCTACATCGTCAAGCCGCGCTTCGGCGGCTCCTCGATCGGCATCGAGATCGCCGAGGACGTGGCGGCGGCCCGCGCTCTCGCGGCCAGCAGCGTGCACTTGCGCACGGGCGCCGTGGTCGAGCCGTACCGCCCCGAGCTCGTCGACCTCAACATCGCCTTCCGCACCTTCCCGACCCTCGAGATCACGCAGCTCGAGAAGCCGCTGCGCGGGCCCGCCGGCAGTGCGCTCTACAGCTATGCCGAGAAGTACCTCGCGGGCGGGGCCGGTGCCGATGCTGGCCTCACGAGCGCTCCCCGCGAGTTCCCGGCCGAGGTGCCTGACGCGGTGCACGCGCGGGCGCGCGAACTCGCCGAGCGCGTCGCCGACGTCACCCGGCTCACGGGCATCGTGCGCGTCGACCTGCTGCTCGACGAGGCGGGCGGCGAGCTCTACGTCAACGAGGTCAACACGATTCCCGGCGCGCTCTCGCTGTACCTGTGGGCGCCGCAGCAGCCTGCCGCGACCGTTCTCGTGGATGCTCTCACCGAGGCTCGCGACCGCCGCGTCGTGTTTCCCCAGGCCGGGTTCGGCGGCGGCGCCGCGCTGCGAGCCGCGGGCGGCATCGCCGGCAAGCTCGTCGGCCTCGACGGCCCCCGCGCGTAGCGGCGCCGCACGCGCGCCCGCGCGCCTCGCGCGCCCGCGTTGGTGCCAGATCTGGCGCAGATGGACGCTCGTCGCCCGAGATTCCGACACTATGTGGCGAATCTGCGGCGTTGACTGCGGCGCGCGAGCGCAAACCCGCGCGCTATCTCGTGCCAGATCTGGCACGAATGGGCGCTCGCGGTGCGTGATGCTCCCGATATGCGGCGAATCTGCGCGGCTGAGCGAGGTGCGCGGGGTGGCTGGGGTGCTCGGCTGAGCGAGGTGCGTGCGGTGAGGGAGGTGCCGGGGCGGGCGGGGCGAGCGGGGATGCGCGGGGCGCTAGTCGGTGGAGGGTGCTACCCTGCCGCCGCCGAAGACGTCGGTGGCGGCGAGGCACCGGGCCTCGGCCGGAGTGGCGGCGACCGCTCCGCTGATGGCGCGCACCGCGTCCGCGCCGGCGATGTAGGTGATGTCGACGATGACCTCGGTCGTGGGCGTGCGGCCGTAGGTCGTGAAGACGTACTGCGGGGCATCGCTCTCGTCGAGCAGCCAGTCGACGCCGTCGACGTCGAAGCACGGCAGGTCGCTCGGGCCGAGATCGGGCAGCCCGCACCGGTAGATCACAGCCGTGGGCTCGCCCCAGGCGGCAGTGGCCTGCGCGTTCGTGCTGCGGCGGTCGAGCTCGCCGATCGTCTGCGGCAGCCGCACCGAGATCTCGGCGCACGCCACAGCATTCGCCTCGGGCGCCGCCTCGAGCGGCACGGTCGGAGCGCAGCCGGCGAGGGGCACGATGGCGAGGGTGGCGACGCCGAGGGCCAGGAGGGGGGAGCGGGTAGTCATCGTCGTTCAGGCTACCGTTGAGCGCATGAGCGAAGCCGAGTCGAGCCCTCCCGAGGGCGCGGGCACGCGGGCCGCTGCAGAGTCGAGCCGCGGGGCCGACACTCTCGGTTCCGTCGGCGAGCTCGACGCCCTCGCCCGCATCATCCCGCGCCTGCCGCCGAGCGCGGCGACCGTGCTGGGCCCCGGCGACGACGCGGCGGTGCTCGCGGCTGCCGACGGCCGCTACGTGGTGACGACCGACATGATGATCCACGGCCCCGACTTCCGGCTGGCCTGGTCGAGCCTGCACGACCTGGGGTTCAAGGCTGCGGCGACGAACCTCAGCGATGTCGCAGCGATGGGCGCGCGACCGACGGCACTCGTCGTGGCGCTCGCAGCACCGGCCGAAACGCCCGTGAGTGACCTCGAGGCCCTGGCCGACGGGCTGCGCGAGGCGTGCGCCGAGCTCGCGCCGGGATGCGGTGTCGTCGGGGGAGACCTGAGCGTCTCGCCGACCCTCACGATCGCCGTGACCGCGTTCGGCGACCTCGAGGGGCGCGAGCCCGTGCGGCGCGACGGCGCGCGCGTGGGAGACGTGGTTGCGGTCTCCGGCTCACTGGGTTCGGCCGCTGAGGGGCTCGCGCTGCTGTTCGAGCACGCGGTCGACAACGAGGGGGTGCCGGATGCTGGGGCCGCCGCGCGACTGCGCTCCGAGCATCCCGGCGCCGTAGCCGACCAGCTCACGCCGCGCCCCCCGATCGCGGACGGCGTTGCCGCCGCGCTCGCGGGAGCCACCTCGATGCTCGACCTAAGCGACGGCCTCGCCCTCGACGCCCGGCGCATTGCACGCGCGAGCGGCGTGAGCCTCGACCTCGACGCGGCCGCCGTGTGCATGGCGGCGGGGGTGGATGCTTCCCGTCTGCCGCACGTGATCGTGGGCGGGGAGGACCACTCGCTGCTCGCGACGTTCCCGCCGGCGACGGGCCCTGGGCAGTCGCTGCCCGGAGGGTTCCGGGTGATCGGGCGCGTCGTCGAGGCGGGAGACGACGGACCGGCTCTGCTCGTCGGGGGTCGGGTCTTCTCCGCGCGCGGCGGATGGGACTCGTTCGACGAGTGGAGCGGCGGAGCCGGCTGAGCCCGAGACGGGCTGAGCGCTAGACGGTCAGGAGGCGCGGCGCGCGCGGGCGGCGCGGCGCTTGAGGGCGCGGCGCTCGTCTTCGCTGAGGCCGCCCCACACGCCGGAGTCCTGGTTGGTCTCGAGGGCGTACTGCAGGCAGGTCTCGGTGACCGAGCAGCGGCCGCAGACGGTCTTGGCCTTCTCGATCTGGTCCACAGCGGGACCAGTGTTGCCGACCGGGAAGAAGAGCTCCGGGTCAGCGGTGAGGCAGGCTGCTTTGTCGCGCCAATCCATGGGACGTGCTCCTTTGTGCATTGCCGTAGCACGTCGAGTGAGGTTGGGGACGCGCTACATCCGTGAACTCACCGACGAAAGTTGGGGCGAGTGAGACTGAGAGGGATGCCGCCCACGTCACTGTAGGCGTCAGATCAACCGCATATAGGCTCTCACAGGGCCTGAGTCAAATCAATAGCTTTGTATAGGACGGTTCTCGTGTCGGACACCCGGCGGACACCTCTCGTCATCCTGCTCGTCACCATCCTGGCGCTGGAGGCGGTCTTTCTCGCGGTCGTGACGGTCGCTCTGACGATCGAGCTCGTGGGGCAGCAGGCAGACTTCCCGGTGACGGCGCTCGCACTCGTCGGCCTCACCGCGCTCGTGGTCGTGTGGCTGGTGGCGATGACGGTGGGCGTGTGGCGGGCCCGGGCGTGGACGCGCGGCAGCATCCTCGTCTACCACTTCCTGCAGCTCGCGATCGGCGTCGGCAGCCTTCAGGGCTTCGTGCCGCGGCCCGACATCGCGTCGTGGATCATCATCCCCTCGGTGCTGGGGATCATTCTCGCGCTCACGCCGAGCGTGACCGAGCACCTCTCCCGCCGCGGCTGACGGGCGGCGACCTCAGTCGAGCCCGAGCTTCTTGCGCAGGCTCGCGACGTGGCCGGTCGCCTTGACGTTGTAGAGCGCGTGCTCGAGCATGCCCTGCTCGTCGATCACGAAGGTCGAGCGAATGACTCCCGTCACGGTCTTGCCGTACATCGACTTCTCGCCGTAGGTGCCGTAGGCGTGATGCACGGCCAGGCCGGGGTCGCTCAGGAGCGGGAAGGTCAGGTTCTGCTCGTCGGCGAACTGCCGCAGGGCATCCCCCTCGTCCTTCGAGACGCCGAGCACCTGGTAGCCGGCGCTCGCGAGCGAGGCGAGGTTGTCGCGGAAGTCGCACGCCTGCGTCGTGCAGCCGGGCGTCGAGGCCGCGGGGTAGAAGTAGAGCACGACCTTTTGGCCGGCGAAGTCGCCGAGCGAGACGGGGTTGCCATCCTTGTCGGGGAGGCTGAAGGTGGGGGCGGGGGTTCCCGCCTCGAGGCGCGTGCTGGCCATGGGGGGCTCCTTGCGTGAACGGGATGCGCGGCGCAGGTCGGCTCCGCGGTGAGGGTCTCAGTGTATGAATGCGGGCCGGATGCTCGCTGAATGCCGCCCGAGTGGAGGCCGCCCCGCCGCGGTGGTAGTGTTTCCTCTCGGCCGTCAAGGCCTACGCACCTCTAGCTCAATTGGCAGAGCAACTGACTCTTAATCAGTGGGTTCCGGGTTCAAGTCCCGGGGGGTGTACGAAAACCCCGGTTCGCTCTCGCCAGCTGCCGGGGTTTTTTCGTGCCTGGCGACGCTCTAGTCGTCGATGCCGGGGGCGTCGATCGCCTTGTTCTCTTCCATCACGGTGCCGACGGCGATTGCGACGCTAATGCCCCAACTGGCCCACATGAGGGCGAGGCGCCAGTCGCGCGGGCCGTGCCGAGTGGTCGAGATGACATTCCAGGCGGAGAACACGGCGCTCACCACGGCACCGTTGAGGATGTACTTGCGCATGCGGTGACCTTCCCTCGTCGTGTGTGCTCCACGCTATCGCCCCTACCCGGTGCGGATGCCGCCAGCGTCCAGTTCGTGTCCAGGCTGTTGCGCGGGGCTGGGAAGTCGCCCAGCGCAACCTTGGCATCTGACCGAATGGTCAGTTCCTGACCGATCGGTCAACTAACGTGGCCGCCGTGACTCTCCATGACGAACTGCGCGCGATCGCGCTTGCCGAGTTCGCGACCTCCGGGTATGCGGCCACCTCGCTGCAGCGCATCGCCGATCTCGCCGGCACGTCGAAGGCGAGCGTGCTCTACCACTTCGCGTCGAAGGAGCTCCTGCTCGCCGACATCGTGAGCCCCGCGGTCGACGACCTCGATCGCCTGCTTGACTCGATCGACACGGCGAGCGGCCTGCACCACGCAGACTTCGTCGAGAGCTTCGTCGACCTGCTGCTGCGGCACCGCGAGGTCGTGCCCCTCATCATCAACCAGGGCGCGACGCTCGACGACGTTCCCGTCATGCACCGCTCGACCGAGATCATGCGCCGCGTCGCCGAACTCTTCCGGCTCGCGAGCGGCTCGACCATGGAGAAGCTGCGCTTCGGCGTCGCATTCGGCGGAGTCGCCTACACGCTCGCGGCCGCCGAGCGTCTCGGCCTCAGCGGCGAGATCGACGTCGTCGACCTGCGCGGCGCACTCCTGGTCATCCTGCACGAACTGCTCGTGCCCTCCGAGCACTCGCTCGCCCCCGCCTCCCTCGCCGACTCGACCCCCAAGGACTGACGTGGCCACCCTCCTCTACCGTCTCGGGCGCTTCGCCTTCCGCCGCGCCGCGCTCGTCATCACCGTGTGGGTCATCGCCCTCGCGGCGGCACTCGGCGTGGGCCTCAGCCTCGGCGGCCAGACCGACGAGAGCTTCTCGATTCCTGGCACCGAGTCGCAGGAGGCGCTCGACCAGCTCGACCAGCTCTTCCCCGAGGCCGCCGGCACCACGGTGCAGGCCGTCGTCGCGCCCGAGGACGACTCCCTCGTGACGGACGCCGACATCCGCGGCGAGATCGACGCGCTCATGGCCGACCTCGAGTCGATCCCCGGCGTCGAGACCGTCCTCGGCCCGTTCGACGAGTTCGCGAGCAACCAGGTGAGCGACGACGAGTCGGTCGCGATCGTGCAGGCGAGCCTGGAGGGCACCTCCCAGTCGATCTCGACCGAGACCCTCGACGCGATCACCGCGACCGCCGATGCGCGCGATGTGCGGGTCGAGTTCGCCGGGCAGGTGTTCCAGAACACCACGGTCGGCATCACGATCATCGAGGTCATCGGCGTGCTCGTCGCCGGAGCCGTCCTCATCGTGACCTTCGGGTCGCTCCTCGCCGCAGGCATGCCGCTCGCGGCCGCCCTCATCGGCATCGGCATCTCGCTCGGCGGCATCCTCGGCGTGGCGGCCTTCGTGCCCGTCTCGAGCTCCGCGCCCCTGCTCGCCCTCATGATCGGGCTCGCGGTCGGCATCGACTACTCGCTCTTCATCCTGTCCCGACACCGCACCCAGCTCGCCCGAGGCGAGCGGCCACTCGAGTCGGCCGGCATCGCTGTGGGCACCGCGGGCAGTGCCGTCGTGTTCGCGGGCGTGACGGTCATCATCGCCCTGCTCGGGCTCCTGGTGGTCGGCGTGCCGTTCCTCTCCGTCATGGGCATCGGCGCTGCGGTCGCGGTGACCGTCGCGATGCTCGCAGCGACAACGCTGCTCCCGGCGTTCATGGGGCTCGCGGGCGATCGGCTCATCCCGCGAGAGGGCTCGCGCGCCTGGAAGCGCTCGCACCCCACGGCGGCGAGCCGCCCGACGATGGGGCGCCGCTGGGTGCGCGGCGTCATGCGCCGCCCGATCCTCTCGACCGTCGGCGTCGTACTCGTGCTCGGCACGATCTCGATCCCCGCGTTCTCCCTCGACCTCAATCTGCCCGACGGCGGCAAGGAGCCCGAGGGCTCGACGCAGCGCATCGCCTACGACCTCATCGCCGAGTCCTTCGGGCCGGGCACCGCGGGGCCGCTCCTCGTGACCCTCGACATCACGCAGACCACCGACATCGTCGACGACCTGGAGGACATCGGGGCGGAGCTCGAGGCGCTCCCCGGCGTCGCGAGCGTGAGCCAGGGCATCCCGTCGCCGGGCCTGGAGCTCGCGATCTTCCGCGTCGCCCCGACGACCGCGCCCGATGCGCCCGAGACGAAGGCGCTCGTCGCCGAGCTGCGCGAGCTCGGTCAGCAGGTCGAGGAGGACTACGGCACGCCTCTCGCGGTGACGGGCGTGACCGCGGTCGGCATCGACATCTCGACGCGCCTCACGGGGGCCCTCGTGCCCTTCGGCATCATCGTCGTCGGCCTCTCGATCGTGCTCCTCATGGCCGTCTTCCGCTCCGTGCTTGTGCCCGTCAAGGCCGCTCTCGGCTTCCTCCTCACGGTCGGCAGCGCGATCGGCGTGACCGTCGCGGTCTTCCAATGGGGATGGGGCGCCGAGCTGCTCCACGCCGAGCCCGGCCCCATCCTGAGCTTCATGCCGATCATCCTCATGGCGGTGCTCTTCGGCCTCGCGATGGACTACGAGGTCTTCCTCGTCTCGGGCATGCGCGAAGAGCACGTGCACGGCGCGACCCCGCGAGAGGCGATCGAGGAGGGCTTCACGACCGGAGCCCGCGTTGTCACGGCCGCGGCGCTCATCATGTTCTTCGTCTTCGCCGCCTTCGTGCCCGAGGGTGCGGGGCTCATCAAGCCCATCGCCCTCGGACTCGCCGTCGGCATCGCCGTCGACGCGTTCGTCGTGCGCATGCTTCTCGGCCCCGCGCTCATGACGCTCTTCGGTCGCGCGGGCTGGTGGTTCCCGCGCTTCCTCGACCGGTTGCTGCCCGATCTCGACGTCGAAGGCGCCCGCTTGCGGCACCATCGCGATACGGCCCGGTGGGCGGTCGCGGCAGGAGACGCCGAGGTCGTCGCCGACCGGCTCGAGATCGCCGGCACGGAGAAGACCCTCAGCCTGCGGGTCGAATCGGGTGCGGGGGTCCTCGTCGATGCGGCACCTGCCGAGCGCGGTCTCGTGCTCGCGACCCTCGCCGGCTATCTCGCCGCACCGAGCGGACGCGCGCGCGTCGCCGGTGCCCTTCTGCCCTCCGAGGCGGGTGCCGCGAGCGAGCGCGTGAGCCTGCTCGAGCTCGAGCCCCATCGTCTCGACCCGACCCTCACGGTGCGCGAGCTCGCGACCGAGCATCGTGCGGCACGCCCCGGGCGCATGGGGCAGCGCGAGATCGAGCGCTGGTGGCGGGGAGTCACGGCGACCGCTCGACGGCTGGGCGGCGCCGCCGCCCCGCTCGCGACCGTCGAGCTCGACGACACCCTCGTGTCGCTGTCGCCCGAACGCCGTGCGCTCGGCCTCGCCGCCCTCGCCGCATCGCACGGCTCCACCGTGCACCTCATCGATGCGGGAGGTCTCGCACGCCCGACCGTCGACGCCGCCGACGCCCTCATCGTCGCCCTCGCCGAGCCGCAGCCAGCCCGCCTCGTCACGGGCGACGCTGCGAGCGAGGACGCCGCAGCGCTCACGCTCGACCCCCTCGCGCCCGCCGGCGCCCACGACGCCCGAACCCCGGAGGCCCTCCTCTCATGACCGACAGCTCCGCACCCCAGCCCGCCCGGCGCTCCCGGCGCCGCATCGCGACGGTCGTCGGCGCCGTGCTCGTGCCGCTCAGCCTGGTGGGGCTCGCGCTCGCCGCGGTCGGCGACGGCGACGAGGCGCTCGACCGCATCCCCGCGGCGATCGTCAACAACGACGAACTGGTCACGACGGTGGGCGCCGACGGCGAGGAGCAGCTCTTCCTCGCGGGCCGTCAGCTGGTCACCGAGCTCACCGGCCCCGACTCGGTGGGCTTCGACTGGACCCCCACGGGCGAGGAGGAGGCGGCGCGAGCCCTCGAGGCGGGCGAGGTCTACGCCGTCGTCACGATCCCCTCCGACTTCTCCGCGTCGCTCACGACGATTTCGGAGACGGATGCCCAGCCGGCGTCCATCCGCGTCGCGACCGACGACGCCCACAGCTACCTGGCCGGCTCGGTCATGCAGGCCATCGGCAGCGGCCTCGTCGCACAGTTCGGCTCCGAGATCACCGCCCTCTACATCGACGAGCTCGCGGGCGGGCTCGGCGAGCTCGGCGAGTCGCTGGAGACCGCCGCGGGTGGCGCGAGCGATCTCGCCGAAGGCTCCCGCGAGATCGCGGGTGGCGTGCGGGAGATCGGAGACGGCGTCTCCGGCCTCGGGAGCGGCGCGAGTGCGCTCGGCAGCGGGCTGGGCTCGGCGACGGCGGGCGCGCGCGAGTCGGCCGACGGCGCCGCGGCGCTCTCCTCCGGCATCAGCGGGTATACGCAGGGCGTGGACGCCCTGGCCTCCGGGCTCGGCCAGCTCGACACGGCCGCAGGCGCGCTCGGCGCGCTCAGCGGTGCCGTCGCGAACGTGTCGAGCCTCGCCAACTCTCTCGTCGTGCAGGCCCAAGCGGCCGTGGACGAGGCGCAGACGTCTGGCGCGAGCGCTCAGACCATCGCAGAGGCGCAGGCGACGCTCGTCGAGGCGCAGACCCTCGCCGCGACGGCTATCGGCACGAGCGCGCAGGTCACTCCGGCGCTCGCCGGCATCCAGGCGGGCGTGAGCGACAGCGCGAGCGGTGCCGCAGCTCTCTCGAGCGAGAGCGCCGCGCTGCGCGGGGGAGCCCGAGGCCTCGCGGCTGGGCTCGGCGAGCTCGCCGACGGGCTCGGCCAGTCGAGGGATGGCGCCTACACGCTCGCCGACGGCGCTGCGCAGCTCGCCACCGGCAACGCCGAGCTCGCCGCCGGCGCGAGCGAGCTCGCGGCCGGCACGGAGGAACTCGCGGCTGGCCTCGACGAGGGCGCAGCATCCGTACCCGACGATGTCGCGACCGTGCCCGATGCCGTCACCGAGCCCATCGCGCTCGAGACCAACCGTGCGAATCCGCTCGAGGGGATCGGCGGGCTCATCATCGCCGTCCTCGGCCCGCTCGGCCTGTGGTTCGGGGCCATGGCCGTGACCCTCGCGCTGCCCGCCCGCGGTGCCGCGATCGTGGGGTCTCCGCTCGGGGCGGGAGCCCTGCTGCGGCGCCGACTGCTGCTGCTCGCCGGGGTCTCCCTCGCGCAAGCAGGCCTCGTCACTCTGCTCGCGCACACCGTCGCGGGAGTCTCGTGGGCGCTCGCCCCCGCCGTCCTCGGCCTGACGACGCTCATCGCGCTCGCCTTCACCGCGCTCCACGTCGCCCTCGCCCAGTGGCTGGGTCGTGGCGGCCTGGTCGTGTCGCTTCTCGCGCTCGCCGTGCAGGTCATCGTCGTGGGCGGCGTCGTCCCCATCGAGGCGCTCGCCGCGCCCTTCCCGGCTCTGAGCGCCGTGCTGCCGCTCTCGCACGCGACCGACGGCCTCACGGCGATCATTGCGGGCGGCTCGGCGGACCGGGCGCTCTCCGCGGCCGTGAGCCTCGTGATCCTCACGGCGATCTCGCTCATCGTCGCGCGCCTGGCCGCGGGTCGGGCGCGACGCCGGGCGGTGCTGAGGAGGTTCGCGCCGTCGATGGCGTGAGCAGTGCGGAGGCCGGGGGAGCGAGCTAGTGCAGCACGCGCGTGTGAGAGCGGGCGAACTCGAGCGTCTCCCGCAGCCAGGCGACACGCTGCTCGTCATCGCGACCGCACGCGCGCGTGTTGATCTCGGCGATGATGTGGCCAGCGAACCCCGAGTCGGCGAGACCCTGCAGCACCTCCGCGACCGGCTGGGCGCCGCGCCCGGGCACGAGGTGCTCGTCGAGCAATGCGCCCCCTGGTTCGGTGCACGCCGCATCGCACAGGTGCACGTGCTGCAGGCGCGAGCCCCACTCGTGCGCGAGGTCCGCAGCCGACCGCCCGCTCATGCCCGCGTGCGAGAAGTCGAGGGTGAGCGCGTCGACGTCGAGCGCGCCGGGGTTCCAGCCGGGGGCGAAGGGGTCGTGCTCGATGCCGCCTCGCGTGACGGGGAACATGTTCTCCACCGCGATGCGCATGCCGTACCGCTCGGAGAGCCGCCGCACGGTCTCGACGAAGAGCGCGGCGCTGCGGCGCTGCCAGCGGTAGGGCGGGTGCACGACGACGGTCGTCGCGCCCAGGGCGTCGGCCAGTTCGACGCTGCGGCGCAGCTTGACGAGAGGGTTGCGGCCGAAGACGTGGCTGCTGAAGAGCAGTACCGGTGCGTGGATGCTCAGCACGGGCATCCCGAATTCTTCGCTGAGAGCGGTCAATCGCGAGGGGTCGTGCGTGCCGCGGTCGCTCGTGATCATGACCTCGATGCCGTCGAAGCCGGCCTCCGCCGCGAGGCGGAAGGCGTCGCGCAGGCGTCGGGGGAGGACGCTCGTCGTACCCATGCCGATCTGAGTCACACCGTCACTGTACGTCGCGACCCGGGCGGCGGCGCGGGAGCGACCCGTGAACTCTCGGTGACGCGCGGGCGAACCGCGCACGCCGGCCATCGGGACTCTGGGAGGTCTCTGACCTTCGGCTGATACGGTGACGACCGCCGGCCCCCGCCATTTCGACGCATCCCCACGAGGAGACGCACGCGCGCCATGACCGACTCCAGCCAGAACGACTTCATCGTCGTCTCCAACCGACTTCCCGTCGATCGCGTCGTCGAGCCCGACGGCACCGCCCACTGGCGGCGCTCGCCGGGCGGGCTCGTCACCGCGCTCGAACCCGTCATGCGCGCCTCCGAAGGCGCCTGGGTCGGCTGGGCCGGGAAGCCCGACCTCGAGCTCGAGCCGTTCACAGAGGACGGCATCGATCTCGTGCCCGTTCCGCTGAGCGCGCTCGAGGTGCAGCGCTACTACGAGGGCTTCAGCAACGACACGCTGTGGCCGCTGTACCACGACGTGATCGCCGCGCCGAGCTACCACCGCGAGTGGTGGGAGGCCTACCAGGTCGTCAACCAGCGCTTCACCGATGCAGCGGCGGAGGTCGCTGCGCCGGGCGCGACGGTGTGGGTGCAGGACTACCAGCTGCAGCTCGTGCCCGCGATGCTGCGGGCGCAGCGCCCCGACCTCGTCATCGGGTTCTTCAACCACATCCCCTTCCCGCCGTACGGCATCTACGCGCAGCTGCCGTGGCGCCGTCAGATCGTCGAAGGGCTGCTCGGTGCGGACCTCATCGGCTTCCAGCGCGTCGCCGACGCGGGCAACTTCACGCGCGCCGTGCGCCGACTGTACGGGCCGACGACGACGAAGGGCACGAGCATCCGCGTACCGAGCCCCGACGGCGGGCCGGAGCGCATCGCGATCGCGAAGGCATTCCCCATCTCCATCGACGTCGCGAGCTTCGAGGAGCTCGCGCGCCGCCCCGAGACGATCGAGCGCGCGCGGCAGATTCGCGAGGAGCTCGGCAACCCCACGACGATCATGCTCGGCGTCGACCGGCTCGACTACACGAAGGGCATCCGCCACCGTCTGAAGGCGTACGGCGAGCTGCTGCGGGACGGCGACATCGAGGTCGGCGACGCCGTGCTCGTGCAGGTCGCGAGCCCCAGCCGCGAACGCGTCGCCGCGTACATGCAGCTGCGCGACGAGATCGAGCTCACGGTCGGGCGCCTCAACGGCACGTACTCGACGATCAGCCACAGCGCGATCGCCTACCTGCACCACGGCTACCCGCGCGAGGAGATGGCCGCGCTCTACCTCGCCGCCGACATCATGCTCGTCACCGCGCTGCGCGACGGCATGAACCTCGTGGCGAAGGAGTACGTCGCGTGCCGCCACGACGACGATGGTGTGCTGCTGCTGAGCGAGTTCGCCGGTGCCGCCGACGAGCTCAAGAACGCTCTGCTGATCAACCCGCACGACATCGACGGGCTCAAGGAGTCCATGGTGAAGGCGCTGCGCATGCCGAAGAAGGAGCGTGCCTCACGCATGCGCTCTCTCCGCAGGCGCGTGCGCGACAACGATGTCTCTTCGTGGTCTGACTCCTTCCTCACCACGCTGCGGCAGAGCGCCGACGCGGCGAGGTCGATGTGACGCCCGCTGACCCGTTCGCCCCGTCACTCGACGCCGCTCTCGATCGCGTCGCGGCTGCGCCCCGACTGCTCGTCGCGCTCGACTTCGACGGCACCCTCGCGCCCGAGGTCGACGACCCGCTCTCGGCGCGCGCGCTCCCCGAGGCGGCGGCCGCGCTCGAGGCCCTCCGCGCGCTGCCCGAGACCGTCGTCGCCCTCGTCTCCGGGCGATCGCTCGAGAGTCTCGCCCACGTCGGCCAGCTGGCGCCCGAGACTCCGCTCGTGGGCTCCCACGGTCTCGAGGTGAGGCTCGGCGCCGGCGCACCCGAACCCGCGGTGGACGCCGCCGATCGTGAGCGCGTCGACGCGCTCCGTGCTGCGCTCGCCCCGCTCGTGGATGCCGTCGACGGCGCCTGGATCGAGGACAAGCCAGCGGGGTTCGCCGTGCACACGCGCGTTGTCGAGCAGGATGCCGCGGCCGCGCTCCAGCGCGACGCGCGCGAGCGGGCATCCTCTCTCGATACCGGCCTCACGGTGCGCGACGGCAAGAACGTCGTCGAGTTCGCCGTGCGCGACGCGACCAAGGGCGACGGGCTGCGCATCCTGCGCGAGCGGCTCGGCGTCGACGCCGTGCTCTTCGCGGGAGACGATGTGACCGATGAGGATGCTCTGAGCACGCTCGGCGAGTGCGACCTCGGCGTCAAGGTCGGCGCCGCCGCGACCGTCGCCGAGCACCGCGTTCCCGACCCTGCCGCCATGGCCGCTCTGCTCGCCGAGCTCGCCGTGCGCCGTCGCGGGATTCTCTCGGCTTCGGCTCGATAGGCTAGAGCCACAGCTCCGCTCGATGCGGCGCCTCATCCCGTTCGTGCCGCACCGACACCGAGGGAGGACGCTTGCTCCTCGTCCTAGCGGTGTTCGGCGTGGCCGCGATCATTCTTCCGGCCCTCGTGCGCGTCCTCGGCCGTCGGGTCTTCCTCGTCGCAGGACTCGTCTCCTTCGGCGCCTTCGTGCACACCCTGCTGCAGGCGCCCGCGATCCTCGACGGCGATCCGGAGGGGTATCCGATCGAGCGTCTCGCGTGGGTCGCGCAGCTGCAGCTCACCCTCGACCTGAGCATGGATCCGCTCTCCTGGGTGCTCGCTCTCGTCATCACGGGCATCGGCAGCCTCGTGCTCGTCTACTGCTCCTGGTACTTCGCTGACGACGAGCCGGGCCTCGGGCGCTTCGCCGCCGTACTGCTGGCGTTCGCGGGGGCGATGTACGGTCTCGTCACGGCCAACGACGTCTACCTGCTCTTCGTGTTCTGGGAGGCCACGAGCGTCTTCTCCTACCTGCTCATCGGCCACTACACCGGTCGGAGGGCGAGCCGCGGTGCCGCCCTGCAGGCTCTCATCACGACAACCCTGGGCGGGCTCGTCATGCTCGTGGGCCTCGTTCTGCTCTCGGTGCAGGCTCGGTCGTCCTCCCTCGACGTGATCCTCTCCTCCTCGCCCGCGGGTGCCCTCACTACCACGGCGGTCTTCCTCGTGCTCGTCGGCGCCCTGTCGAAGTCTGCGATCGTGCCCGTGCACTTCTGGCTGCCCGGTGCCATGGCCGCGCCCACGCCCGTGAGCGCGTACCTGCACGCCGCCGCGATGGTCAAGGCCGGCATCTACCTCATCGCCCGCTTCGCGCCGGCGTTCTTCGATATGCCGGGCTGGCGTGAAGTGCTCGTCGGGCTCGGGGTCGCGACGATGCTGCTCGGCGGCTACATCGCGCTCAAGCAGACCGACCTCAAGCTCCTCCTCGCCTACGGGACAGTGAGTCAGCTGGGCTTCCTCACGATCGTCGCGGGCTACGGCACGCGCGACACGGCGCTCGCGGCTCTCGCCCTGCTGCTCGCCCACGCCCTGTTCAAGGGCGCGCTCTTCCTCATCGTGGGCATCATCGACCACGAGGCGGGCACTCGCGACCTGCGCAAGCTCTCCGGGCTCGGTCGACGCTCGCCGATCCTCGCGACGATCGCGGCCCTCTCGCTCGCCTCGATGTCGGGCGTCCCCCCGCTCTTCGGCTTCGTCGCCAAGGAGACCGCGCTTCACGGGTTGCTCGTGGGCGTCGAGTCGGGCGACCCGATCGCCGTCGTCGCCGTGGTCGGGGTCGTTCTCGGCTCGGTCTTCACGGTCGCCTACAGCCTGCGCTTCTTCTGGGGTGCGTTCGCGCGCAAGGCCGGCGTGGACGACGTCACCTCGCTCGAGCACGTGCGCCGCGGCTTCCTGCTCGCGCCCACCGTCCTGGCCGTCACCTCGCTCGCCCTCGGGCCGCTCGCAGGTCTCGCCGATCGTGCCCTCGCGGGCTATCCCGCCCTGTTCGAGGCGCCGGAGGGCAAGCCGTACACGCTCGCCCTCTGGCACGGCTTCGAGCCCGCGCTCGGTCTCTCGGCGCTCACGATCGTGCTCGGTGCCGCCCTCTTCGCCGCTCGCACTCGGGTCGCAGCCGTGCAGAAGCGGCTCTCGACGGGGCTGAGCGCGAGCGAGGCGTACTGGGACGTCATGTCGGGCGTCGACCGCGTCTCCGCGCGGATCACGAGTCTCACGCAGCGCGGCTCCCTCTCGTTCTATCTCGGCGTCATCCTGCTCGTCTTCATCGCCGTCACGACCGCGGGCCTCGTCGCGGGCTCGACCTGGCGCACCGATGTGCGGGTGTGGGACTACCCCGCGCAGCTCGCGATCGCCGTCGTCATGATCGCGGCCGCGATCGCGGCGACGCAGGTGCAGAAGCGCTTCGCCGCGCTCGTCACGGTCGGCGTCACGGGATTCGGGATGTCAGCGCTGTTCGCGCTGCAGGGCGCACCCGACCTCGCGATCACGCAGATTCTGGTCGAGCTCGTGACGCTCATCGCGTTCGTGCTCGTGCTGCGCCGTCTCCCGGCCAAGCTCGGTGACCGGCACGGCAGCCATCATCGACTGCTGCGCGCCGTGATCGCGATCGCCGCGGGCGTCGTCATGGTGCTCATCGCACTCGTCGCGGCCGGCGCGCGCACGACCGAGCGCATCTCCCTCGCCTGGCCCGAACTCGCCTTCGTCGATGGTCACGGCAGCAACATCGTCAACGTCGCCCTCGTCGACATCCGCGGGTGGGACACGATGGGAGAGCTCGCCGTCGTCATCGCGGCGGCGACCGGCGTCGCTAGCCTGCTCTTCATCCGGGGCCGCGTCGACTCCACCTCGCGGGCGCAGCGTGTCACGATGCGGCAGCGTGCGCGTGCCCGTGTGCAGCAGTCGCGCGTCGAGTCGATCCCCGGCGAGCGCCGCAATGCCTGGATCCTCGCTGGACCGACGCTCGACCCGCGTCATCGGTCGATCCTTCTCGAGGTCGTCGTGCGCCTCATCTTCCACGCCGTCATCGTGCTGTCGCTCTATGTGCTTTTCACAGGGCACAATCTGCCAGGCGGCGGCTTCGCGGGCGGACTCATCGCGGGGCTCGCGCTCGTCGCGCGCTACCTCGCGGGCGGTCGGCACGAGCTCACCGCTGCCGTGCCCCTGGGAGCGGGTGCAGTGCTCGGCACGGGAATCGCCATCGCCGCGGGCGCCGCGATCGTGCCCCTCCTGTTCGGCGCGGATGCCCTCACCTCGACCTACTGGGAGGCAGAGCTCTGGCTTCTGGGCGAGGTCTCCTTCGTGACATCGACGATCTTCGACATCGGCGTCTACCTCGTCGTCGTCGGGCTCGTGCTCGACGTGCTGCGCAGCCTCGGCGCCGAGGTCGACCGCCAGGGCGACGACGCCTCTGACCGGGCGAACGCCCGCCGCGGCGACTCGGTGAAGCCCGACTCGGTGAAGCCCGACTCGATGAAGCCCGACTCGATGACGGAGGGCCGCTCGTGAGCATCTCGCTGATCCTCGTCATCACCATGGGTGCGCTCTTCGCCGCAGGGGTGTACATGCTGCTCGAGCGCAGTCTCACGCGCGTCGTGCTGGGCTTCCTCCTGCTGGGCAACGCCGTGAACCTGCTCCTGCTCATCATGGCGGGGGAGGCGGGCATCGCCCCGATCGTCGAGGAGGGCGTCGCCGACGACGCCTACACCGACCCCCTGCCGCAGGCGCTCATCCTCACGGCGATCGTGATCACCTTCGCGGTCTCCGCCTTCCTCCTCGCCCTCATCTACCGCTCGTGGCGCCTCGCGAACGCTGACGACGTCTCCGACGACGCCGACGATGTCGCCCTGCGCGAGGGTGCTGTGGAGATGCCGGTCGAGGAGACCGCGCCGGACGCCGAGGACACCGAGTTTCCGACGGGCGATCAGGGGAGTCGTGTATGACCGCCCTCGTACCCCTCGTCGTCCTCGTGCCGCTGCTCGGCGCGGCGGTCACGCTCGCGCTCGGCTTCCGGCCCCAGGCGCAGCGCATCGTCGCGATCGTCGCCCTCGTCATCGAGCTCGGCCTCGGCATCGCCCTCCTCGTCGCGGTCGACGCCGGCGGCCCGCTCGCCATGGAGCTCGGCGGGTGGTCCGCGCCGTTCGGCATCGTCCTCGTCGTCGATCGCCTGTCGGCCGTCATGGTGCTCGTCTCGGCCGTGGTGCTGCTCGCCGTGCTGCTCTTCTCGGTCGGTCAGGGCATCGCCGACGGCGACGAGGAGACGCCGGTCTCGATCTACAACCCCACGTATCTCATCCTCACGACCGGTGTCATGGTCGCCTTCGTCTCCGGCGACCTCTTCAACCTCTACGTGGGCTTCGAGATCCTCCTCGTCGCGAGCTACGTGCTCATCACGCTCGGCGGCACGGAGGCGCGCATCCGCGCCGGCGTCACGTACGTCATCGTGAGCCTCCTGTCGTCCCTGCTCTTCCTGGCCTCGATCGCGATGGTCTACGGTGCTCTCGGAACCGTGAACCTTGCGCAGGTCGCCGCCCGCATGCAAGACCTGCCTGCCGACGTCCAGGTGCTGCTGCACCTCATGCTCCTTGTCGCCTTCGGCATCAAGGCCGCAGTCTTCCCGCTCTCGTTCTGGTTGCCCGACTCGTATCCGAGCGCTCCCGCGCCCGTGACCGCGGCGTTCGCGGGTCTGCTCACGAAGATCGGCGTGTACGCGATCATCCGGGTCGAGACTGTCATCTTCCCCGGCCCTGAGCTCAATGCGGCGCTCATGGTCGTGGCACTGCTCACGATGGTCGTGGGCGCGCTCGGTGCCGTCGCCCAGGCGGACATCAAGCGCATCCTCTCCTTCACGCTCGTGAGCCACATCGGCTACATGATCCTCGGTGTCGCGCTCGGCACAGCGGCGGGCACGGCGGCCGCGATCTACTACATCGCCCACCACATCGTCATCCAGACCACGCTCTTCCTCGCGGCGGGCCTGGTCGAGCGCGAGGCCGGCAGCACCTCCATCACGCGCATCGGAGGTCTGCTCGCGAGTGCGCCGCTCGTCGCCGTGCTGTTCTTCGTGCCCGCTCTCAACCTCGGCGGCATTCCGCCGTTCTCCGGCTTCATCGGCAAGCTGGGGCTCTTCCAGGCCGCTGCTGAGCAGGGGGATGCTCTCGCCTACGTCCTCATCGGTGCGGGTGCTCTCGTCTCGCTCCTCACCCTCTACGCCCTCGTGCGCGTCTGGAACCTCGCGTTCTGGCGCCCGGCGGGTGAGGTCGAGGGCGACGAGACGCGGCTCCTGCGCACGGTCGAGGAGGCCCCGCACTCCACGACGACGATCGCCGCGACCCGTGCGACCTCACGACTGATGACCGTGAGCACCGTCCTCATGGTGGTCGTCGGTATCGCGCTCACGGTCTTCGCCGGGCCGCTCTACGGTCTCGCCGATCGCGCCGCCGACAACCTCGACGGGCCCGAGCAGTACATCCAGATCGTGTTCCCGCAGGGGGTGGAGCCATGATCGACGACACCGTCAACGACGGCGCATCCCGGAACGACACCGCGGAAGGCGACCTCCCGACCATGTCGGAGGAGCGCGCCCACGCCACCTTCCTGCAGCAGCTACCGCTGCTCGTGGCACTCGTGCTCCTCTGGATGATGCTGTGGGGCTCCGTCTCCGTGCTGACCATCCTCACGGGCATCGTCGTCGCTCTGCTCGTCACGCGCGTCTTCTACCTGCCGCCTGTCGAGCTCTCGCGCCGTTTCAACCCCTTCTGGGCGATCGCCTTCCTCGCCCAGTTCTTCAGCGAGCTCTTCATCGCGTCCTTCCAGGTGGCGGCGCTCGCGTTCGCCCCGAAGGGTCGAACCCGCAGTGCGATCGTGCGCGTGCAGCTGCGCACACGAGCCGACATCATCATGACCCTCACCTCCATCACGATCTCGCTCGTTCCCGGGTCTCTCGTCATCGAGGTCGATCGACGGCACGCCGTGCTCTACGTGCATGTCCTCGGCGCCTCGAACGCCGACGATGTCGAGGAAGCGCGGCAGCACACCCTGAGCATGGAGCGACTCATCATCGCCGCGATCGGGTCGAAGGCGGAGTGGGAGCTGGTGCGCTGATGTTCGAGATCCTGTACGGCGTTGCCGCCGCCCTGCTCGCCGCGACGGCGATCATCTCGATGTACCGCGTCATCGTGGGCCCGACGATCCTCGATCGCGTGATCGCCTCCGATGTACTGCTCACGACGCTCATCCTCGTGGTCGCGACGGAGATGGTCATCAACGCCCACACGCGCACGATCCCGCTCATGGTCATCCTCGCGGCGACCGCGATCTTCGGCACCGTTGCGGTCGCGCGCTTCGTGACGAAGACCGAGGGCAGCCCGTGGCGGAAGGACGTGCCGTGATGGTCGAGCTCGAACCCTGGGACACGATCCTCGACATCTCCTCGGCCGTCCTCCTCGTCGTGGGAGCGGCGCTCTCGCTGGCCGCCGCGGTCGGCCTCATCCGCTTTCCGGATGCTCTCGCACGGTTGCACGCGGCGACGAAGCCGCAGATCCTCGGTCTGATCCTCATCGTCATCGCGCTCGCCCTGAGCGTCCGCAGCTGGGTCGCGCTCCTGCTCCTGCTGCCCGTCATCGTCTTCCAGATGCTGACCTCGCCCATCTCGGCCCACATGGTCGGCCGCTCTGGATATCGCACGGGCGCCTACGATCCCGACGGGCTCGTCGCCGACGAGCTCGCGCCGGACATCGAGGAGGCCTCGCGCTCGAGGATCGTCTCGAGCGACGACGACGAGGACTGAGTCGGGCGCAGGTCGGCGAGCATCAGCCGCACGTCCTAGACTCGAGGGCATGACCGAGGTCGATCACAAGCCCCGTTCCCGCGTCGTCACCGACGGCATCGAAGCGACGACATCGCGCGGCATGCTGCGCGCCGTCGGGATGGGCGATGACGACTGGGACAAGGCGCAGATCGGCATCGCGAGCTCGTGGAACGAGATCACGCCGTGCAACCTCTCGCTCGGTCGTCTCGCGCAGGGTGCCAAGGAGGGCGTGCACGCTGGAGGCGGCTACCCCCTCCAGTTCGGCACCGTGAGCGTGAGCGACGGCATCTCGATGGGCCACGAGGGGATGCACTTCTCCCTCGTCAGCCGCGAGGTCATCGCCGACAGCGTCGAGACGGTCATGCAGGCGGAGCGCCTCGACGGCTCGGTGCTGCTCGCCGGCTGCGACAAGTCGATCCCCGGCATGCTCATGGCCGCGGCACGCCTCGACCTCGCGAGCGTCTTCCTCTACGCCGGCTCGATCGCGCCAGGCTGGGTCAAGCTCAGCGACGGCACCGAAAAGCCCATCACGATCATCGACTCCTTCGAGGCCGTCGGCGCCGTGAAGGCCGGCAAGATGTCGGCAGAGGACGCTCATCGCATCGAGTGCGCCTTCGCCCCCGGTGAAGGTGCCTGCGGCGGCATGTACACCGCGAACACGATGGCCTCCGTCGCTGAGGCGCTCGGCCTGAGCCTTCCGGGGTCGGCGAGCCCAGCATCCTACGATCGCCGTCGCGACATGTACGCCCACCGCAGCGGCGAGGCCGTCGTGAACCTGCTCAAGAAGGGCATCACGGCGCGGCAGATCCTCACCAAGGAGGCCTTCGAGAACGCGATCACGGTCGCGATGGCCCTCGGTGGCTCCACCAACGTCGTGCTGCACCTGCTCGCGATCGCGCACGAGGCCGAGGTCGAGCTCACCCTCGACGACTTCAACCGCATCGGCAGCAGGGTGCCCCACATCGGCGACCTCAAGCCCTTCGGCAACTACGTCATGAACGACGTCGACCGGCAGGGCGGACTGCCGGTGCTGCTCAAGGCGCTGCTCGACGCGGGGCTCCTGCACGGTGACGCGCTCACCGTCACCGGCAAGACGATGGCCGAGAACCTCGCCGAGCTCGACCCCGACCCGCTCGACGGCGAAGTGCTGCGCACTCTCGACAACCCGATCCACGCGACCGGCGGCCTCACGATCCTCAAGGGCTCCCTCGCTCCCGAGGGGGCCGTCGTCAAGACCGCGGGCTTCGACGCCGCCGTCTTCGAGGGGCCCGCGCGCGTCTTCGAGCGCGAGCGCGCCGCCATGGACGCCCTCACCAACGGTGAGATCACCGCGGGCGATGTCGTCGTCATCCGCTACGAAGGCCCCAAGGGCGGCCCCGGCATGCGCGAGATGCTCGCCATCACGGCCGCCATCAAGGGCGCGGGACTCGGCAAGGATGTATTACTCTTGACCGACGGTCGATTCTCAGGCGGCACAACCGGGCTGTGCATCGGCCACATAGCTCCCGAAGCGGTGGACGCTGGTCCCATCGCCTTCGTGCGCGATGGTGATCTCATACGGGTCGATATCGCTGCTCGCTCACTCGACCTACTGGTCGACGAGGCCGAGCTGGATGCGCGCCGCACCCACTGGGCGCCCCTGCCCCCGCGTTACACCCGTGGCGTTCTCGCCAAGTACTCCAAGCTCGTGCGGTCCGCCGCACAGGGAGCGGTCACCGGGTGATGCGCGCGGTGCGCCCGCCCACGATCGCCGACACTCTGCAAGGACGTGCAACTTCATGACCACGGAATCGACTCCCGTGCCGAACCCGCCCGCGCGTGCCGCTACGGGCAAGACCGCGTCGGCGGCGTCCGCGAAGGCCGCCGCTGAGCCTCCCATCCTCACCGGGTCTGGTGCGATTCTCGCCTCGCTCGAGCGTCTCGGCGTCACCGACGTCTTCGGCCTGCCCGGCGGTGCCATCATGCCGTTCTACGACGAGCTCATGGCGTCCACCGCCATCCGGCACATCCTCGTCCGCCACGAGCAGGGCGCCGGTCACGCGGCCGAGGGCTACGCCTCCTCAAGCGGCCGGCTCGGCGTCTGCATCGCGACCTCCGGGCCCGGCGCGACGAACCTCGTGACGGCGATCGCGGATGCTCACATGGACTCCGTGCCCATGCTCGCCATCACCGGCCAGGTGTTCTCCACCTCGATGGGCACGGACGCCTTCCAGGAGGTCGACATCACGGGCATCACGATGCCCATCACGAAGCACTCCTTCCTCGTGACCAAGCCCGAGGACGTGCCCGGGGTGATCGCCGCGGCGGTCCACATCGCCACGACGGGGCGCCCCGGCCCCGTGCTCGTGGACGTCACGAAGGATGCCCAGCAGAAGAGCGCGCCGTTCATCTGGCCCCCCAAGATCGACCTGCCCGGGTACCGCCCCGTCACCAAGGCGCACGGCAAGCAGATCCAGGCCGCCGCGCAGCTCATCGCCGAGGCCCGCAAACCTGTGCTCTACGTCGGCGGCGGCGTCGTGCGCGCCGGTGCGCACCGCGAGCTGCTCGAGTTCGCCGAGAAGACCGGGGCGCCCGTCGTCACGACCCTCATGGCGCGCGGTGCCTTCCCCGACAGCCACCCCCAGCAACTCGGCATGCCCGGCATGCACGGCACCGTGCCGGCGGTGCTGGGACTCCAGGAGAGCGATCTGCTCATCGCCCTCGGAGCACGATTCGACGACCGCGTGACCGGCAAGGTGAGCGAGTTCGCTCCCGGCGCCAAGGTCATCCACGTCGACATCGACCCTGCGGAGATCGGCAAGATCCGCCACGCCGATGTGCCGATCGTCGGCGACGTGCGCGAAGTGCTGCTCGACCTCCTGCCCGCCTACGACGAGGCGGTCGCCGCGCACCCGAGCGACACCGCCGACTGGTGGACTCGACTGAAGACCCTCAAGTCGCAGTACCCGCTCGGCTACACCCTGCCGGAGGACGGCCAGCTGTCGCCACAGTGGGTCATCGAGAAGATCGGGGAGCTCTCCGGCCCCGAGGCCGTCTACGCCGCGGGCGTGGGTCAGCACCAGATGTGGTCGGCCCAGTTCGTCAAGTACGAGCGCCCCGGCGCGTGGCTCAACTCGGGCGGCGCGGGAACGATGGGCTACGCGGTGCCCGCCGCCATGGGCGCGAAGGTGGCGCAGCCCGACCGGCTCGTCTGGGCCATCGACGGCGACGGCTGCTTCCAGATGACCAATCAGGAGCTCGCGACCTGCACGATCAACAACATCCCCATCAAGGTCGCCATCATCAACAACTCCTCGCTCGGCATGGTGCGTCAGTGGCAGACCCTCTTCTACGAGGGCCGGCACTCGTTCACCGACCTCAACACGGGGCACGACACGGTCATGATCCCCGACTTCGTGAAGATGGCCGACGCCTACGGCGCACTCGGCATCCGCGTCACGACGCCCGAGGAGGTCGAGCCGGCCATCCGCCTCGCAATGGAGACCAACGACCGCCCCGTCGTCATCGACTTCATCGTGAGCCGCGACGCGATGGTGTGGCCCATGGTTCCGCAGGGCGTCGGCAACTCGCAGGTGCAGTACGCCCGCGACCACGCCCCCGACTGGTACGAGGAGTAGACCGATGACCTACCACGTGCTCTCCCTGCTCGTCGAAGACAAGCCAGGCCTCCTCACGCGCGTCGCCGGGCTCTTCGCGCGCCGCGGGTTCAACATCTCGTCACTCGCCGTCGGCACCACCGAGGTCGAGGGCCTCTCGCGCATCACCGTCGTCGTGCAGGTCTCCGGCCTGCCGCTCGAGCAGATCACGAAGCAGCTCAACAAGCTCATCAACGTGCTCAAGATCGTCGAGCTCGACTCCTCGCAGGCGGTCGAGCGCGAGCACATGCTCGTCAAGGTGCGCGTCGACAACGCGACGCGCTCGCAGGTGCTCGAGGCCGTCAACCTCTTCCGCGCCCGCGTCGTCGACGTCGCCCCCGACTCCCTCGTGATCGAAGTCACGGGCGACACCCCCAAGGTGGAAGCCTTCCTGCGCGTTCTCGAGCCCTACGGCATCAAGGAGATCGCGCAGTCGGGTCTCCTCGCGATCGGTCGAGGCTCGAAGAGCATCAGCGAGCGCGTCCTCAAGAACTAGCGCCGGCCCACCGGTCGGCCCCGCCCATCCACCCCGAGTACAAGGAGAATCACACGCATGACTGACGTCATCTACGACAAGGATGCCGATCTGAGCCTCATCCAGGGCAAGAAGGTCGCCGTCATCGGCTACGGCTCGCAGGGCCACGCCCACGCGCTCAACCTGCGCGACTCGGGCGTCGAGGTGCGCATCGGCCTCAAGGAGGGCTCCAAGAGCCGCGCCAAGGCGGAAGAGGCCGGCTTCACCGTGCACACGCCCGCCGAAGCTGCGGCGTGGGGCGACGTCATCGTCATCCTCGCCCCCGACCAGCACCAGCGCGGTCTCTACGCGGCCGACGTCAAGGACAACCTGACCGAGGGCAAGACGCTGCTCTTCAGCCACGGGTTCAACATCCGCTTCGGCTACATCAAGGCGCCCGAGGGCGTCGACGTCGTGCTCGTCGCACCCAAGGGCCCCGGCCACACCGTCCGTCGCGAGTACGAGGCAGGCCGTGGCGTGCCGGTCATCGTCGCCGTCGAGAAGGATGCGACCGGTTCGGCGTGGGACCTCGCGTGGTCGTACTCCAAGGGCATCGGCGGCCTGCGCGCCGGCGGCATCAAGACGACCTTCACCGAGGAGACCGAGACCGACCTCTTCGGCGAGCAGGCCGTGCTCTGCGGCGGCACCTCGCAGCTCGTCCAGTACGGGTTCGAAGTCCTCACCGAGGCCGGCTACCAGCCCGAGATCGCCTACTTCGAGGTGCTGCACGAGCTCAAGCTCATCGTCGACCTCATGTGGGAGGGCGGCATCGCCAAGCAGCGCTGGAGCATCAGCGATACCGCCGAGTACGGCGACTACGTCTCCGGCCCGCGCGTCATCGACCCGAACGTCAAGGAGAACATGAAGGCTGTTCTCGCCGACATCCAGTCCGGTGCCTTCGCGCAGCGCTTCATCGACGACCAGGACAACGGTGCGGTCGAGTTCCAGAAGCTTCGCGACCAGGGTGCCGCGCACCCCATCGAGGCGACCGGCAAGAAGCTGCGCTCGCTCTTCGCGTGGAAGCAGCAGGACTCGGACTACACGGACGGCAGCGCTGCGCGCTAGCAGCACCACAGCATGACCGGGCGCGCCCGGGTCAGCGCGCCCTCGGGGCCGCCGACTCGGGCGCGTACTCCTCTTTCCAGGCGACCGTCGGCTCGGCGCGCGGCCGGGGACCCTTGCACCCGGTCGCGAGCCACACGATCATCGCGATCGCGTTCTCGACGTGCGAGGCGAGGAACGCACCGAGGATGAGCGGGGCGTAGAGCGCCGCCAGGTAGGTCGCCGAACTGACGAGACCGAACCTGGACCCCCAGAGCACGGCGAGGGTCAGCGGAGCGAGCGCGAGCCCGAACCACCACGGTGACACCGATGCGCCCAGTGCGACCGCGGCGACGATCGCGAGCACGCCCGCGGCGACCTGCCCGATGAGCAGGCGCCCGAGCGCTCCACCGTGCCGTCCCCAGCTCTCGAGGCCGACCGCCGCCCACATCACCCGCGCTCGCAAGCGATGCACGCCGTTGTCGATGAGGGCGACGCGGAACAGCTCGTCCGCATCGCGCCGTAGCCCCAGCCGCTGCTCCTCGGGCTCCCGCAGCAGCTGCCCGACGAGCGCGTCGTGCATGATCGCGGGCAGCGTCTGCGTGCCGTAGTTGGCGATGAGCCCCCACAGGAACGGCGGCACCGAGGCGAAGTCGGTGCTGTTGCCGTCGCGCGGCGGCAGGTCGAGCTCGTGCGCGCGCACGAGCGTGCTGGTGCCGTCGCGCGGGTTGAGGTAGAGGAAGTCCTCCGCGACCTGGAAGTCGCGACCGCGCCGGTACACGAGCGGCAGCGCGTCGAGCGGCTCGCCCGCGGCGGTGAGAAACGGCATGAGGGAACCTCCTCCTCGATCGTACGGGGCGGGCATGGTCGGTCGAGAGCGACAACGGGGTACTCGGTCGCGGCGGTTAGGGTGACGTCATGTCGATGATTGCTCTCGGGATGCCCGGCGTGCGCCGCGCGGAACCCGACGCCGCGCTCGACACCTCGGGGCGCCCCGACACGCCGGCCCTCGTCGACCGGTTCGGTCGCGTCGCGCGCGACCTGCGCATCTCGCTCACGAGTGCGTGCTCGCTGCGGTGCACCTACTGCATGCCGGCCGAGGGGCTGCCGGTCGTGCCGCGGGACGAGCTGCTGAGCGCTGAGGAAATCGCGCGGCTCGTAGCTCTAGCGGTGCACGACCTCGGCGTGCGCGACATCCGCTTCACGGGGGGCGAGCCGCTGCTGCGCCCCGACCTCGTGGAGATCGTCGAGCGCAGCGCGCGGGTGGCGGCAGGAGCATCCCTGTCTCTCACGACTAACGGCATCGGCCTCGAGAGACGCATCGATGCGCTCCTCGCGGCCGGGCTCACCCGCCTCAACATCTCGCTCGACACGATCGACCGCGA
The DNA here is from genome assembly GCF_014789785.1 of Chryseoglobus sp. 28M-23. Classification (NCBI taxonomy): domain Bacteria; kingdom Bacillati; phylum Actinomycetota; class Actinomycetes; order Micrococcales; family Microbacteriaceae; genus Microcella; species Chryseoglobus sp. 28M-23. The sequence goes on from NZ_CP061846.1 coordinate 720,372, forward strand.
CCACTTCGCGCGCCTCACGCGCCGCGACCGTCTGCCGGCCGTGCTACGGGGCATCGAGGCGGCTCGCCGGGCGGGCGTGACGCCGCTCAAGATCAACGCCGTGCTCATGCGCGACACGCTCGACGGCGCGGGCGATCTCGTGGCCTGGGCGCTCGAGCACGGGGTGGAGCTGCGCTTCATCGAGCAGATGCCGCTCGACGCCGACGAGACCTGGGTGCGCGAGAACATGGTCGACGCGGCGGAGCTCGTCGCGTCCCTCGCGCCCCGCTTCGCGCTCAGCCACCCGCACCGCGACGACCCGCACGCTCCCGCCGAGACCTGGCTCGTCGACGGCGGCCCCGCCACGATCGGCATCATCGCCTCCGTCACGCGGTCGTTCTGCGAGGCGTGCGATCGCACGCGCCTGACGGCCGAGGGCACGGTGCGCTCGTGCCTGTTCGGCGACGACGAGACCGACCTGCGCGGCCTGCTGCGCGGCGGTGCGAACGACGACGAGCTCGCCGAGCGGTGGCGCGCGGCGATGTGGGGCAAGCAAGCCGGTCACGGGATGTCCCTGGCCGGGTTCCGCCGCCCCGAGCGGACGATGGGGGCCATCGGTGGCTGAGCTGCTCGTGCGCTACTTCGCGGCGGCGGCCGAGGCCGCCGGGTGCGAGGAGGAGGTGCTCGACGCCGAGCGGTCCGCGACCCTCACGACGGTCGGCGCCGTGCGCGCGCACCTCATCGTCCGGTACGGCGAGCCGATGGCGCGCGTGCTCGAGAACGGCTCGTTCCTCGTCGATGGCGTCGTGCAGCGTGATGACGCGACGCCGATCGGGGCGCGCGTCGACGTGCTGCCGCCCTTCGCGGGGGGCTGACAGAGCGTGAGCTAGAGCCCGACCCACTCCGTCGAGCCGTCGGCGAGGTGCTGGCGCTTCCAGATCGGCACGCTCGCCTTGATCTCCGCCACGAGCGCCTCGATGGCGGCGAACGCCTCGGCGCGGTGGGGGGAGGCGACGACGGCGACGAGGGCGACGTCGCCGACGGCGAGGGAACCGGTGCGGTGAGCCGCCGCGACCCGCAGGCCGGTGCGCTCGTGCAGGCGCGCGCAGGCGGCGCGCAGCATGCTCTCGGCGTCAGGGTGCGCGCGGTAGTCGAGCCCCCGCACGGTGACGCCGTGGTCGTGATCCCGCACGACACCGCGGAACGTCACGACGGCACCGTCGGCCCTCGTGGCGACCCACGACTCGAGGTCAGCTGCGTCGAGAGTGCCCTCACTGACGGTCGCCCGCACGGCTTCACTCATGCCCGCCACCACCCGCGATTTGGGCGAGCAGGTGCTCGAGGCTGCCCTCGAGCACGGCGAGGCCGTCGCGCACCGCCCCGGGGGAGCCCGGGAGGGCGACGACGACGGTGCCCCGGGCGATTCCGGCGACCGCGCGGCTGAGCACGGCGGTCGGGGTCGCCGCCCGCCCGCGCTCGCGCACGGCCTCGGCGATGCCGGGCAGCTCGGTGTCGAGGACGGCCCGCACGGCCTCCGGAGTGAGGTCGCTCGGACTCACTCCCGTGCCGCCCGTGATGATGATGAGCGCCGGGGAGTCTGCGAGCGCGCTCGCGAGTGCCGGGCCGATCTCAGCGTCGGGGACGACGACGGGCTCGTCGATGGTGAGCCCGCGGTCGGCGAGCCAGTGCGCGATCGTGGGGCCGGTATCGTCGGCGCGCGTGCCTGCCGCCGCACGGGTGGAGGCGACGAGCACGATGGCCGTCCCCGGGCGCACAGTGCCGCGAGGGGGGCCGCCACGCCCGGTACTGCCCTGCGCGTGCGGCTCACGCGCTGCGGACTCGGCCCTGGCCTCACCAGCACCGCCCTGGCGCCGCCAGTCACCGCGCTTGCCGCCGGTCTTCTCGAGCAGGCGCACGTCGGTGAGGGCGCCCTCGGGGTCGACGGCTTTGATCATGTCGTGCAGGGTGAGCCCCGCGACCGTCGCGGCCGTGAGCGCCTCCATCTCGACGCCCGTCCGGCTGCTCGTCGAGGCCGTAGCGGTGATGAGCACGGCGTCGTCGGTCAGGTCGAGGTCGATGCTCACCGCGTCGAGCGGCAGCGGGTGGCACAGCGGGATGAGCTCGCTCGTGCGCTTCGCCGCCCCGATGCCGGCGAGCCGGGCGGTCGTGAGCACGTCGGCCTTCGGCAGGCCGTCGTCGCGCAGGAGGGCGATGACGTCCGGCCGGGTCACGTACCGCGCCGCCGCGACCGCCCGGCGAGCGGTCACGTCCTTGCCACCCACGTCGACCATGCGCGCGCGCCCGTCGCTGTCGAGGTGGCTCAGCCCGCGGCCCTCGGTGGAATCCGTCACGATTCCATCGTCCCACGTAGGCGAGCCGCGCCGATGACCGGCCCGCGCCCCTGTAAGGATTCGGAAAGGTCTGCCAGGGGCGACGTGGAGGCTCGCGGCCTAACCTGTGCACAGGGCCGCGCAGCGTGACGGCGACCCCACCACGACGGCGACCCTGCAGAGAGGCGGCGAGCATGGCGAGCACGGGTACGGCGGCGCGCACGGTCGCTCCCGCGTCGTTGCCGCGCGCTCGAGGCCCCCTCGTCTGGAGCGCCGCAGTCGGCCTCGTCGCCGCCGCGGCGACCCTCGCGTCGGCCGAGGTCGTCGCGCTCCTCCTTGCGCCGGCAAGCAGCCCCGTTCTTGCCGTCGGCTCGCTCGTGATCGACCTGACGCCGCCGTGGCTCAAGGACGCGACGATCGCCGTGTTCGGCACCGACAACAAGGCCTTCCTGCTCACCATGGTCATCCTCCTCGTCGCGATCCTCGCGATTGCGAGCGGGATGCTCGAGCGCCGCCGCCCGCCCACCGGTGCCGCACTGCTCGGCGTCGTGGGGGCCGTCGCGGTCGTCGCGGTCGTGACGCGTGCCGAGGCTTCGCCGCTCTGGGCAGTGCCCACACTCGTGGGAACCCTCGTCGGCGTGGTCGCGCTGCGCCGACTCTCGGCGCGGCTCGCCGCGTGGCTCGTGGCGCGAGCGCGCGACCAGGCGCGCGCTGCCCCCGACAGCACTGGCCTCGACAGCGCCGCCCCCGCCCGGACGCCCGAGCCCGCGACGGCGCTCGCCCGGCGCACCTTCTTCGGCGGCCTCGTGGGCACCGCCGCCGGCGCGGCGATCGCGGGCATTGCGGCGCGCGTGGCCAACTCGGCAACGTCGGCCGTCACCGCCGTGCGGGAGGCCCTGACCCTGCCCGCGCCGGCCACGGCGGCTGCGCCCATCCCCGCGGGGGCGAGCCTCGACGTGGCCGGCATCACCCCGCTCGTGACCGCCAACCGCGACTTCTACCGCATCGACACCGCCCTGCAGGTGCCGCGCATCGACGCCGGCCAGTGGCGGCTGCGCGTGACGGGGCTGGTCGAGCAGGAGATCGAGCTCGACTGGGACGCGCTGTCGTCCCTTCCGCTGCAGGAGAGCTACGTCACGCTCATGTGCGTCTCCAACGACGTGGGGGGCGACCTGACGGGCAATGCGCTGTGGCTTGGGCATCCGATCAGGGAGGTTCTCGCACGGGCCCGCCCGCTACCGGAGGCCGACATGGTGCTCTCGGTCAGCCAGGACGGCTGGACGGCGGGCACGCCCCTGCAGGTGCTGCAGGATGAACGGGATGCCCTGCTCGCGATCGGCATGAACGGCGAGCCGCTGCCGCTCGAGCACGGGTTCCCCGTGCGGATGGTCGTGCCGGGGCTCTACGGCTACGTCTCCGCGACGAAGTGGGTCGTCGAGCTGCGGGTGACGCGCTTCGACCGCGAGCAGGGCTACTGGACGCCGCGCGGGTGGTCAGCGCTGGGGCCGGTCAAGACGCACAGCCGCATCGATGTGCCGCGCGAGCGCGCCCGCGTCTCGGCCGGCACCGTGCCCGTCGCGGGCATCGCGTGGGCCCAGCAGACCGGTATCGAGCGCGTCGAGGTGCGCGTCGACGGCGGTGCGTGGAACGAGGCGCGTCTCGCCGAGGCGATCTCCGTCGACACCTGGCGGCAGTGGGTGTGGATGTGGGAGGCCACGAGCGGCACCCACGTCATCGAGGCTCGGGCGACCGACGCCTCGGGCTTCACCCAGCGTGCGCAGTACGTGCCCGTCGCCCCGGACGGCGCCGAGGGGTACCACGCCGTGACCGTGCAGGTCGACGGCTGAGCCGCTCCCTAGTACCGCGCGACGGCCGGGTCGACGTCGCGCGACCAGGCGTCGATGCCGCCCGCGAGGTGGCGAGCAGGGATGCCGGCCGCGAGCAGCTGGCGCAGGGCATCCTGCGACCGGATGCCGTGGTGGCAGTAGACGATCGTCTCCCGATCGCGGGGGAGGGCACCGATCGCGGCGGGCAGCTGCCCGAGGGGCACGAGGGCCGAGCCGGGCAGGGCGGTGAGCTCGTGCTCCCACGGCTCGCGCACGTCGAGCAGCAGCGGCCGGGCATCCCGTTCGGTTCCATCGGCGAAGACGGTCTCGAGAAGTTGGGCGAGCTCGCGGGCGCTCACCTCGAGCGATCGGCCAGAGTCGCCCGTGGCGGCGGGCGCGGGCGCTGTGCCGCAGAACTGTTCGTAGTCGATGAGCTCGGTCACGGGGGCGGCCTGCGGGTCGTGGCCGAAGGGCAGCTCGCGAAAGCGGCCAGTGCGCGCGTCGTAGGTCGTGACGCGGCCGATGAGCGCATCGCCGACACCCGTGAGCAGGGTGACGACCTGGCCCGCCATGATCGCGCCGATGACTCCGCACACGGAGGGCAGCACGCCGCCCGTCGCGCAGTCGAGCACGGCATCGGGCGCGGGAGGAGCGGGGAAGAGGTCGCGGTAGCCGGGGCCGCCCACCGGGCACACGCCGGTCTGCCCGCCGTACTGCAGCACGGCTCCCCACACGAGAGGGATGCCGCGCAGGGTGGCGGCATCGGCGGCGAGGTAGCGCGTGGCGAAGCCGTCGCTGCCGTCCACGAGGAGGTCGTAGTCGGCGAGAAGCTCGAGCGCGTTCTCGCTCGTGAACCGCTGCCGGTGGGTCATGACCGTCACGGCGGGGTCGAGAGCGCGCAGGCGCTCCGCGGCGGAGTCGACCTTCGGGCGCCCCACGTCGGCGGTGCCGTGCAGGTGCTGGCGGTGCAGGTTGCTGAGCTCGACGACGTCGTCGTCGACGATGCCGAGACGCCCCCCGGGGCCGGTCGCGAGCCCCGCGCCGACGAGCTGCGGCAGCAGCACGCTGCCGAGCCCTCCCGCGCCGATGACGAGCACGCGCGCACGGGCGAGCGCGTCCTGCGCGGCGGTGCCGAAGCCGGGCAGAGCGAGCTGGCGCGCGTGGCGGGAGGCGTCGGGCATGGTGAGATTGTCGCAGGCATGACCGAGAGGAGGAGGAGATGAGCCGCAGCAGTCTCGCGCCGGTCACGCGCACTCCGCGCCCCCTCGTGGTTCTCGCCGTCGCGGGTCTCCTCCTGCTCGTCGGCCCGCTCCTCGCGATCGTCCTGCGCGCACCGTGGCCGCGCATTCTCGAGATCGTATCGCGCGAGAGCGCGCTGAACGCCCTCGGCATCTCCCTCGGCACCGCCGCGGCGGCGACGGGGCTCAGCCTCCTGCTCGGGCTGCCGCTCGCCCTGCTCCTCGCCGGTGCGCCGAGCGGACGCTCGTCGCTGAGCGTGCGCATCGTGCGATCCTTCGTGACCGTGCCCGTCGTGCTGCCGCCCGTCGTCGGCGGTGTCGCGCTCGTCGCCCTGCTCGGCGAGGGCGGGCTCGTCTCCCAGCCGCTCGCCGACTGGTTCGGCTTCGCGCCGCCGACGAGCGCCGCCGCCGTCGTGCTCGCGCAGACCTTCGTCGCCATGCCGTTTCTCGTCTTCGCGATCGAGGGTGCCGTCCGCGGTGCCGACCGACGTTTCGACCTCGTCGCCGCGACCCTCGGGTCGACGCCGAGTCGCCGTCTCATGCGGGTGACGTTGCCGCTCATCGCGCCCGGCATCGCGGCGGGAGCCGCGCTGTGCTTCGCCCGGGCGCTGGGCGAGTACGGGGCGACGGTGACGTTCGCCACGAGCATCCCGGGCATCACGCAGACCCTCCCGATGGCGATCTACGGCGAGCTCGCCCTCGGAGACCGGGATGCGGCCATCGCGCTCTCCCTCGTGCTCATCGCCGTCTCGGTGGTCGTGCTGCTCGCGTTCCGCGACCGGTGGGTGCCGCAGGTGGCGCGATGACCGGGCTCTCGGCCGCGCTGCGCGTGCGGCGCGAGGAGTTCGCCCTCGACGTGGAGTTCGCCGTGCCGACCGGGGGCGTGCTCGGTGTGATCGGGCCGAACGGCGCGGGCAAGTCGACTCTGCTGCTCGCCCTCGCCGGGGCGATCGAGCTCGAGGGGGGAGCCGTGTCGATCGACGGCGTCGAGCTCGACACCGCGCCCGAGCGCCGCGGGGTCGGCGTCGTCTTCCAGGACGCGCTGCTCTTTCCGCACCTGAGCGTGCTCGACAACGTCGCCTTCGGGCCGCGCGAACGGGGGCAGACCCGGGTCGCCGCACGGTCGCTGGCGCGCTCGTGGCTCGACCGGCTCGGCATCGCGCATCTCGCGCACCGTCGGCCTGGCGGTCTCTCGGGGGGAGAGGCGCAGCGGGCCGCGCTCGCACGCGCTCTCGCGGTCGCCCCGCGCCTGCTGCTGCTGGACGAGCCGCTCGCCGCCCTCGACGTCGAGGTGCGCGACGCGGTGCGTGCCGACCTCTCCGCGCACGTGGGCGCCTTCGGCGGCGTCACCGTCGTCGTCGCCCACGACCGCGACGATGTCGCGGCGCTCGCCGAGCAGGTGCTCGTCGTCGAGGGCGGGCGCGTCGTGCAGCGCGGCACCCTCGCGGAGCTCACGGCGCACCCTGCGACCGACTTCGTGCGGCGGTTCACGGCGAGCACCCCGCCTGCCGGCCCGAGCTGACCGGCGCACCGGGCAGAATCCGCGCAGGGGCCCTCGCTAGGCTCTCGACCATGCCTCGTACACCGCCCGACGACGACGCCGCCCTGCGGTGGGACGACGTCGACGACCCGAGCTGGGTCGAGGCGCAGTGCACGGCGTCGCACGGCGGAGCCGAGGCGGGCTCTGACGGCGTCGGCGAGCGCGAGGGGGGCGTGCCGGCATCGCCGGAGCCGTCGCGCGGCGCGCTCGCCATGACGCTCATCACCGCGGTCGGTGCCGTGCTGTACCTCGCCTACTCGATCGCGTGGATCGTCGGCGTGAGCGGCCTCCCGCTGAGCGGGCCGACGCTCGTGCTCGAAGTGCTGTACCAGTTCGCCGAGTTCCTCGCGATCATCGCGAGCGCCCTCTGGTTCGTCGCAGCGGTCATGCTCACGGCCGGTCGAGTCGGTCGACGCGCTGGGTGGCTCGCGCTCGGCTCCCTCGTCCTGATGCCCTGGCCCTTCGTGCTGGGGGTGCTCACGTGACCGACGCGCGCGACCTCACCCCTCCCCGCACCGATCCGGCAGGCACCGCCCCCGTCGACCGCGGCTCCCGTGCCGCGCGTCTCGGCGTCATCCTGCTCCTGGGCCTCGTCGTCGCCTGGTTCACGTGGGACGCCGTCGGCAACCTCATCGCCCTCCCCGAGCTGCTCACCGACCTGGGGCTCGCCGAGAGCGTGCCGTGGCCGGCGCTCGTCCTCGGCGTCGCCATGCCCGTCGTGTACTACGCGGCCGCGGTCGTCATCGGGGTGCGCCTGAGTCTCGCGCGCTTGACTCTCGTGCTCATCGCCAGCCTCGCGGCGATCGCGGCGACAAGGCTGAGCCTCATCGCCGTCGCGACCGGCACTCTCGTGGTTCTGTAGCGCATGCCGTCCTCGGCTAGGCGAGTCAGGCGAGGCCGACCCAGAGCACGAGGGCGATGAGCGCGAGCTGCAGGAGCAGTCTCGGCACGAGCGGCACCGCGACGACGCCGAAGCGGTCGCGATGGCGCGCCGCGTAGGCGTTGGCCGGGAACACGCACACGAGGAACACCGCGAGCAGGATGCCCGCCGCGGGCCGCGTCACCGGCACGAGCAGGCCTATCCCTCCCGCGATCTCCGCGACGCCCGTGACCCAGACCCAGCCGCGCGGGCTGAACGGGCGGCCGTGGAAGACGGCGGGCACCATCGCGGCCATCGTGCGCACGACGCTCGGCACGAAGTGGGTGATGCCGATGCCCACGAACACGACGGCCGTGATGATGCGCGCAAGGTCGAGCGCGAGCTCGACGGTCACGAGGCACCCTCCTCGTTCGATGCGGCGCCGCGCTCGGCGAGCAACCGGTCGATGGTCGCGAGCTCCGGATCGATGCCGGCGCCGGTTCCGGGCGTGAGCGCAGCATCCTCGCTCCCGGCCCGTCGGCCGGCGGCGTACCCGGCGAGGAAGGTCGCGAGCGGCGCGGCGGGACGCACGACGCCGTGCGCGACGCGTCCGGCGAGCGCGAGCACGGTGTCGATGTCGGCGGGGGGCTGCTCGAGCCCGAGGGCGGCGCACAGTTCGTCCACCCAGTCGGCGAGCAGGGCGTCTCGATCGTCGGTCATGGCGAGCGGTCTCCTTCGGTCACGCGGGGCACGGTGACGCCGAGCGCCGCCGCATCGTCGAGCGTGTCGACGTCGGCCGTCGACCCCGGGGGCGCCGCGACCGTCTCGACGACCATCCTCGCGGTGATCGCCCGCAGGGGCAGGGAGGCGAGCGGGTGCGGTGCGCGATGCTCGACCGCGCGCCGTGCGCCCTCCGCGTCACCACTGCCCGCCTCGAGCTCGGCGAGCACGCGACGCAGGGGAACCGTGCGGTAGACGCCCGCGAGCGGCTGCAGGCGCTGCGACTCGTCGAGCGCGAGCACGGCCTCGGCCGCGGGCAGCGCGGCGAGGACGGCCAGCAGCTCGGGCACGAGCGGGGCGACGTGCGGCATGTCGACGGCGAGCAGGAGGACGGCATCGGCGGCGGGCTCGCGCCGAGCATCCAGGGCCGCGAGGCCGGCACCGAGCGCCGCGACCGGGCCGCCGTACGCGGGGTGCTCGCGCGCTGCGCTCACGCGGGCGTCGAGCAGCCGCGGGGGAGCGTCGCCGACGATGACGAGGGAGCGCGCCGCGCCGAGGGCGCCGACCGTGCGCTCGAGGAGCGTCGCGCCGTCGACCAGCAACCCGGCCTTGGCCACGCCGCCGAGTCGCGCACCCCGGCCGCCGCTGAGCACGAGAGCGTCGACGATCACGGCTCCACGCTAGTGGGGCGGCATGTGCGACGATCGGAGGGTGGGACGCATCACGCAACGCCGCCGCGTCACGCGGATCACGCTCGGTCACGCGCCGAGCGAGCGCGCCGACGTGCTCGCCGTCGAGGAGCCGCTCGAGATCCGCGTCGGCGGCCTGCCCCTCGCCATCACGATGCGCACCCCGGGCAGCGACGTCGAGCTCGCTGCCGGCTTCCTCGTCTCGGAGGGCGTTGTCGCGCGCGGCGAGCAGTTCTCGGCAGCACGGTACTGTGTCGACGCGACTGCGGAGGATCGCGCGACCGGGCAGGTGAGCAACACGTACAACGTGCTCGACGTCGCGCTCGCTCCCGGGGTTCCGGCACCCGACCCGAGCCTCGCGCGCACGTTCTTCACGACGAGCTCGTGCGGGCTGTGCGGCAAGGACAGCATCGAGGCGGTGCGCACGAGCTCGCGGCACCCCGTCGCGGACGATCCGCTCGTCGTGAGCGCGCAGCTGCTGACGACGCTGCCCGATCGCCTGCGCGAGCAGCAGGCGGTGTTCGAGAAGACGGGTGGGCTGCACGCGGCCGCGCTCGTCGACGGTGCGACAGGCGAGCTGCTCGTGCTGCGCGAGGACGTCGGGCGGCACAACGCCGTCGACAAGGTGGTCGGCTGGGCACTCATGAACGACCGGCTGCCGCTCACCGGCACCGTGCTCATGGTCTCGGGCCGCGCGAGCTTCGAGCTCACGCAGAAGGCGTCGATGGCGGGCATTCCGATGCTCGCGGCCGTCTCGGCGCCGTCGTCGCTCGCGGTCGAGCTCGCCGAGGAGCACGGCATGACCCTCGTGGGCTTCCTGCGCGGCGAGTCGATGGTCGTCTACACGGGCATCGAGCGCATCACGGATGCTCAGCTCACGCTCCCTCAGGAGGAACTCGTCCCGTGACCGACCGCAGAGGCCTCCCAGCCAGCCCCGTACCCGCGAGCCCCGAGCCCGACCTCGTCGTGACCGCGCCGAAGGAGTGGGCCGCGGGTGTCCCCGGCGTGCTGCACGCGATGGGGCCGGCGCTCGCCGAGATGGGGCTGGGGCGCTCGCTCACGCTCCTCACGAAGCTCAACCAGCAGCAGGGCCTCGACTGCATGAGCTGCGCGTGGCCCGACCCCGCGCACCGCAAGGCCGCCGAGTTCTGCGAGAACGGCGCGAAGGCGGTCACGTGGGAGGCGACGCCCCTCACGGTGCCGTCGAGCTTCTGGGCCGAGAACTCGCTCACCGACCTCCTCGAGCGTGACGAGTACTGGCTCGGTCAGCAAGGGCGCCTCGTCGAGCCCGTGCACAAGCCCGCCGACAGCGACCACTACCACCCGGTGAGCTGGGACGAGGCGTTCTCGATCATCGGCGAGCGGCTCGCCTCGCTCGAGTCGCCCGACCAAGCGGCCTTCTACACGAGCGGGCGTGCATCCAATGAGGCAGCCTTCCTCTACCAGCTGTTCGTGCGCGCCTACGGCACCAACAATCTGCCCGACTGCTCCAACATGTGCCACGAGTCGACGGGCGCAGCGCTCACGGAGACGCTCGGCATCGGCAAGGCCACGGTCGCCTACGACGACTTCGCGCAGGCCGACCTCATCATCGTGATGGGCCAGAACCCCGGCACCAACCACCCCCGCATGCTCACCGCCCTCGAGGAGGCGAAGAGCAACGGTGCGAGCGTCGTCGCCGTCAACCCGCTCGTCGAGGCAGGCCTCAAGCGCTACAAGAACCCGCAGACCGTGCGCGGCGTCGTGGGCCGAGGGTCGAGCATCGCCGACCAGTACCTGCAGATCCGCTCGGGCGGCGACATGGCGCTCCTGCAGGCGCTCTCCCGCCGCGTGCTCGAGGCCGAGGCGGCAGCACCGGGCACGGTGCTCGACCACGCCTTCCTCGCCGAGCACGCGAGCGGTGTCGAGGAGACCATCGCCCACCTGAGCGCGGTCGACGAGGCCGAGGTGCTCGCCGCGACAGGCCTGACCTCGCAGGAGATCGACGAGCTCGGGCAGCGCTATCTGCGCGCCGACCGCGTCATCATCACCTGGGCGATGGGCATCACGCAGCATAGGAGAGCCGTCGCGACGATCCGCGAGATCGTCAACCTGCTCCTGCTGCGCGGCAACATGGGCAAGCCCGGCGCGGGAGCGTGCCCCGTGCGCGGCCACAGCAACGTGCAGGGCGACCGCACGATGGGCGTGTGGGAGAAGATGCCGGCGTGGTTCCTCGACGCGCTCGAGAGGGAGTTCGGCTTCGCCCCGCCGCGCGAAGAGGGCGTCGACTCGGTGCACGGCGTGCAGGCGATGCGGCGCGGCGAGATTCGCGCGTGGGTCTCGCTCGGCGGCAACTTCGTCGGCGCGATCTCCGACACCGCCGCCGCGGAGGCGGCCATGCGCGGCACCGACCTCACCGTGCAGATCTCGACCAAGCTCAACCGCTCCCACGTCGTCACGGGGCGCGAGGCGATCATCCTTCCCACGCTCGGCCGCACCGAGATCGACCGTCAGGCCTCCGGCGAGCAGTTCGTGACGGTCGAGGACACGGTGTGCGCCGTGCACGCCTCCTACGGCGCGGTGCAACCCGTCGACGAGCGCCTGCTCTCGGAGGTCGCGATCGTGTGCCGCATGGCCGAGGCCGTGCTCGGCGACCGCGTGAGCATCCCGTGGCGCGACTTCGAGGGCGATTACGACCTCATCCGCGACCGCATCAGCCGCGTGGTGCCGGGCTTCGACGACTACTCGGCGCGCGCGCGGCGACCCGAGGGCTTCGTGCTGCCCAACGGCCCGCGCGACTCCCGCAGCTTCGCGACCGCGACGGGGCGCGCCATGCTCACCGTCAACGCGCTCGAGGCCGTCGAGCGGCCCGCCGGTCGCCTGCTGCTGCAGACCCTGCGCTCGCACGACCAGTTCAACACGACCATCTACGGGCTCAACGACCGCTACCGGGGCATCAAGAAGGGTCGCAGGGTCGTGTTCGTGAACCCCGACGACCTCGCCGAGCTCGGCCTCGAGGACGGCCAGCGAGTCGACATCGTGAGCGAGTGGCGCGGCGCCGACCACGGCTTCCTCAGCGATTGGCGCGTGGTCGCCTACCCGACGGCGAGAGGGTGCGCCGCAGCCTACTTCCCGGAGGCCAACGTTCTCGTCCCGCTCGAGAGCGTCGCCGAGGGCAGCAACACGCCTGTCTCGAAGGCGGTCGTCGTGCGGCTCGAGCCGCATCGCGCTGATGCGCCAGACACCGATGCGCCAGACACCGATCGCGCGCCCGAGCCCGCGTCTCGGCCCGACACGGAGCCGTCGCTCACGCGGTAGGCGGCTGATCCCGCCAGTCGAGCACCTCGACGACGTCTCCGGGGGAGACCTCCTCGACCTCCGCGTCGACGACCGCGAGGCCGTCGGCGAGTGCGAGACTCGCCACGAGGTGCGAACCCGAGCCGCCCGCGGTCGCGGGGCGCACGCGCACCGCGCCCGCGGCATCCCGCACGATGGTCACCGGGATGTACTGCCGGCGGCCCTGCGGCGTGCGCCAGCCGACCTCGGCGGTGCCGTCGACCCGCGGGCGCTGCACCTCGGCGAGTCCCTGCAGGCGCCGCAGCGCCGGCCGCACGAAGACCTCGAACGAGACCGCCGCGCTCACCGGGTTGCCGGGCAGCGCGAAGAGCGGAGTGCCGTCGAGCCAGTGCCCGAAGCCCTGCGGCTTGCCCGGCTGCATGCGCACGCTGCCGAAGCGCACGCCCAGCGGCGCGAGCAGCTCTTTCACGACGTCGTAGGCGCCGACGCTCACGCCCCCCGAGAGCACGATCGCGTCGGCCTCGCGCGCGGCCCGCTCCAGCAGCGCGCGCAGAGCGTCGACGTCGTCGGCCACCGAGCCGAGTCGCAGGGCCGCCCCTCCCGCCTCCTCGACGGCGGCGGCCAGCAGGAAGGAGTTCGAGTCGGGAATCTGACCGCGCCGCGTCGGCTCGCCGGGCGGCACGAGCTCGCTGCCCGTCGAGATGACGGCGACTCGTGGGCGGGCGTGCACGTCGACCGTCGCGCGTCCCGCGCTCGCCGCCGCCGCGATCGCGCGCGAGGTGAGCGTCACGCCGGGGGAGAGCACCGTCGCGCCGGCCTCCAGGTCGGTGCCCGCGCGTCGTACGTGCGCCCCGAGCACCGCCTCCCGGTGCACGCGCACGCTCGCCGTGCCGCCGTCGGTGTGCTCGACGGGCACGATCGCATCAGCACCGAGCGGCACCGGGGCCCCCGTCATGATGCGTGCGGCCGTGCCGGGCTCGAGCCGAGCATCCGCCGCGGCGCCCGCGGGAAGATCGGCCGTGACGGGCAGGCGCACGAATGCGGTCTCGGATGCACCGCGCACGTCCTCCGCGCGCACGGCGTAGCCGTCCATCGCCGAGTTGTCGAACGGGGGGATCGCCGTCTGCGCCGTCACCTGCCGCGCGAGCACGCGCCCGAGCGCCGCGTCGAGCGGAACGGACTCCACGGGACGCTCGCGAACGCCCGCGAGGATGTCGTCGAGGTGCTCCTCGACGCTGCGCATGTGCGACGTGCCGACCATGGCCTCACGCTAGCCGGTCGGCGCGGCCGGGGCGGGCCCGCTCGTGCCCGCGGTCCTGGGCGCCGTGAGTGCTCCACTACCCTGGAGGCACAGACCAACGGCGCCCCGACCACCGCGCCCCGTGATCGCCCTGTGCGAGCCCCGTGCTCGCCCGCAGTCCGCCCATCCTGTCGACACCCCCGTGAGGTTCCACTCGTGTCCAAGCCCGTCGTGCTCATCGCCGAACAGCTGTCTCCCGCCACCGTCGACGCTCTCGGCCCCGACTTCGACGTGCGCCACGTCGACGGCACCGACCGCGCCGCCCTGCTCGCCGCCCTGCCGGAGGCGCACGCGATCCTCATCCGCTCGGCGACGCAGGTCGACGCCGAGGCGATCGCCGCCGGCTCCGCCCTCAAGGTCGTCGCGCGCGCCGGGGTCGGGCTCGACAACGTCGACGTCAAGGCTGCGACCGAGGCGGGCGTCATGGTCGTCAACGCGCCCACGAGCAACGTCGTGAGCGCCGCCGAGCTCGCGGTCGGGCACATCCTCGCCCTCGCCCGCCACATTCCCGAGGCGAACGCCTCCATGAAGGCGGGGGAGTGGAAGCGCTCCGCTTTCACGGGCTTCGAGCTGTACGAGAAGACCATCGGCATCGTCGGCCTCGGCCGCATCGGCACCCTCGTCGCCCAGCGTCTCGCCGGGTTCGAGGTCGAGCTGCTCGGCTTCGACCCCTACGTTCCACCGGCGCGCGCCGCGCAGCTCGGCGTGACGCTCGTGACCCTCGACGAGCTCATGGAGCGCAGCGACGTCATCACGATCCACATTCCCAAGACGCCCGAGACCACGAACCTCATCAGCACGGACGAGTTCGCGAAGGCGAAGCCCTCCCTGCGCATCGTCAACGCGAGCCGCGGCGGCATCATCGACGAGGATGCCCTGCACGAGGCCCTCGCGAGCGGCCGCATCGCCGGCGCGGGCCTCGACGTCTTCGTGAGCGAGCCGCCGAAGGGCTCCCCGCTGCTCGACCTGCCCACCATCCAGCTGACGCCGCACCTCGGCGCCTCGACCGACGAGGCGCAGGAGAAGGCCGGGGTCTCGGTCGCCAAGTCGGTGCGCCTCGCGCTCGACGGCGAGCTCGTTCCCGACGCCGTGAACGTGGCCGGTGGCACGATCGATCCGAGCGTGCGCCCGGGCATCCCGCTCATGGAGAAGCTCGGCCAGGTCTGGGCGAGCCTCGCCGATCACTCGTTCGCGAGCATCGACGTCGAGGTGCGCGGCGAGATCGTCGCGCACGACGTGGGCGTGCTCAAGCTCGCCGCCCTCAAGGGCATCTTCGGCCGTATCTCCTCCGAGCAGGTCAGCTACGTCAACGCGCCGCTGCTCGCCGAGCAGCGCGGCGTCGAGGTGCGCCTCATCACCGACGAGGTGAGCGAGGAGTACCGCAACCTACTGACGATCCGCGGCTCGCTCGCCGACGGCACGCAGCTGTCCGTGAGCGGCACGCTCGTCGGCGCGAAGCAGGTGCAGAAGATCGTCGAGATCAACGGCTACGACGTCGAAGTGCCCATGGCGGAGCACTTCATCGTCATGCTCTACACCGACCGGCCGGGCATCGTCGCGGTGTACGGCAAGGAGTTCGGCGAGGCCCAGATCAACATCGCCGGCATGCAGATCGCCCGGCACACCGCGGGCGGGCCGGCACTGAGCGTGCTGACCGTCGACTCGCAGGTGCCGGACGAGCTGCTGGAGCGCTTGCGCGGCGAGATCGATGCCTCGTTCCTGCGCGAGATCACGCTCTACGAGGCCTGACCCCTCAGGCCCGACCCCTCTGGGTCGGCGCGCTAATCGACCGGGTCGGTCGTGGTGCGGCGCGTCGTGCTCGCACCGGATGCGGGGTCGACGGTCGTCTCCTGCGTTGCCGAACGACGACGGGCCATGAGGACACCGCCGATGATGATGGTGATGGCACCGGCCACCATGAGGATGTAGCCGACCGTGGACAGCTCGATCCAGTCGAGGCTGACGTTGACGGCGAAGGCGAAGATCGCGCCAACGGCAAACAGGAAGATTCCGAAACCAATGCTCATGACGTGGTCCTTTCGTTGTGACCCCGGTAGGAGCCGACTGAGACCGTAGCGCGGGCCGCGCCTGCTCGCGAGGTTCCCGACCCGGGCGACGTGGGGTAAGACGCTAGCCTGAGAGCGGCAGATCGGCGCAGGAGTGCGGATCCTGCCCGTTGACTGAGAATCGCCTGATGGAGGCCCCGTGATCCGCACCCGCACCCTCGACCTCGCCGTCATCGCCGGCGACGGCATCGGCCCTGAAGTCACCGCCGAGGCGCTGCGCGTGCTGCGCGCCGCTGTGGGCGACGAGGCGACGGTCACGCAGACGGATTACCCGCTCGGTGCCGCGCACTACCTCGCGACCGGCGAGATTCTCGGCGACGAGACCCTCGAGAAGCTCGCCCAGCACGACGCCATCCTGCTCGGCGCCGTCGGCGGGGACCCGCGCGACCCGAAGCTCGCGGGCGGCATCATCGAGCGCGGGCTGCTGCTGAAGCTGCGCTTCGCGTTCGACCACTACGTCAACCTGCGCCCCACGCGCATCCTGCCCGGCGTCACCTCACCGCTCGCCGATCCCGGTGAGGTCGACTTCGTCGTCGTGCGCGAAGGCACGGAGGGGCCCTACGTGGGCAACGGCGGCGCGCTGCGCGTCGGCACGCCGCACGAGATCGCCAACGAGACGAGCGTCAACACCGCCTTCGGCATCGAGCGCGTCGTGCGCTTCGCCTTCACCCAGGCCGCCGCGCGGCGGCAGAAGCTCACCCTCGTCCACAAGACCAACGTGCTCGTGCACGCGGGCGGGCTCTGGCAGCGCGTCGTGACCGCGGTCGCCGCCGAGCACCCCGACGTGAGCGTCGACTACCTGCACGTCGACGCCGCCACGATCTTCCTGGTCACCGACCCGGCGCGCTTCGACGTCATCGTGACCGACAACCTGTTCGGCGACATCCTCACCGATCTCGCCGCCGCCATCGGCGGCGGTATCGGCCTCGCCGCCTCGGGCAACCTCAACCCGAGCGGCGACTTTCCCAGCATGTTCGAGCCGGTCCACGGCTCGGCGCCCGACATCGCCGGCCAGCAGAAGGCAGACCCGACCGCGGCGATCCTCTCCGTGGCGCTGCTGCTCGAGCAGAGCGGCCTCGGCGAGGCCGCGGCCCGTGTGACGCGCGCCGTCGAAGCCGACCTCGCCGCGCGCGGCTCGACTCCGCGCAGCACCGTCGAGATCGGCGCGGCGATCGCGGAGGCCGCCGCGGCCTGAGCCGAGCATCCCGCACGGGCGTCATGCGACAGCCCGGAGTACGCTAGACCAACGCTTCACCGGCGCGCAGACGCGCCGCCGTCGACCTGCCGAGGACACACCATGACGATCTCGCTGCCCCTAGCCCAGAAGGACCTCACGTTCGCGGTGACGCGCAACGAGTCTGCGGCGAGCGACGCCGATCGCGCGGCGATCCTCGCCAACCCCGGCTTCGGCAAGACCTTCACCGACCACATGGTCGACGTGTGCTGGAGCGAGCACGGCGGCTGGCACCGGCCCCGCGTGCAGCCCTACGGCCCCATCGCCCTCGACCCCGCGGCGGGCGTGCTGCACTACGGCCAGGAGATCTTCGAAGGGCTCAAGGCCTACCGCCACGCCGATGGCTCCATCTGGTCGTTCCGCCCCGACGCCAACGCGCGCCGCATGCAGGCCTCCGCGCGGCGCATGGCGCTGCCTGAGCTGCCCGAGGAGTACTTCATCGAGTCGCTGCGGCAGCTCGTCGCCGTCGACGGCGACTGGGTGCCGACCGCGCCGGAGACGAGTCTCTACCTGCGGCCCTTCATGTTCGCCAAGGAGGCGTTCCTCGGCGTGCGACCCGCCCACAAGGTCGCCTACTACGTCATCGCCTCCCCGGCGGGTGCCTACTTCCCTGGCGGTGTGAGCCCCGTCTCCATCTGGCTCTCCACCGAGTACTCGCGCGCGGGCAAGGGCGGCACGGGCGCCGCCAAGACGGGTGGCAACTACGCCGCCTCGCTCGTGGCGCAGGCCGAGGCCGCCGAGCACGGCTGCCAGCAGGTGCTCTTCCTCGACTCCGTCGAAGGGCGCTACCTCGAAGAGCTCGGCGGCATGAACATCGTGCTCGTGACGCGCGACGGCACGCTCGTGACGCCGCAGAGCCCGTCGATCCTGCCCGGTATCACGCGCGACTCCGTGCTGCAGCTCGCCGAAGACCGCGGCCACACCGTCGAGCGCCGCCAGGTCTCGATCGACGAGTGGCGCGAGGGCGTCGCGAACGGCGACATCGTCGAGGCGTTCGCGTGCGGCACCGCCGCCGTCATCACGCCCATCGGCATGATCTCGGCCCGCGACTTCACGATCGGCTCCGCCGACGCCGAGCCTGGTGAGCTCACGATGTCGCTGCGCGAGGAGCTCACCGACATCCAGTACGGGCGCCGCCCCGACCCGCACGGCTGGATGCTGCGCCTGGATGCCTGAGCACGAGTTCGCCCGCATGCCCGGCTGGGCGCAGGCGGGCACTCTCGCGATCGTCCTGCTGCTCGGCACCGTGCTCGGCTTCATCGGCACGTTCTTCCACCAGTCGCTGCCGCCGATCGGGCTCATCGTCGCCCTCGGGACGGTCGGACTGTTCCTCACGGGGCTGCGCAGCTGGGCATCCGTGCGGTCGCCCGCGGCGACGGGCGCGCTCGGGGTCGCCGGCATGAGCGCGATCCTGAGCCTGCCGGTCGGCGGCACGGTGCTCGTGCCCGCCAACGCCGTCGGCCTCGCCTGGACCTTCGGCGTCGCACTCATCGCCCTCGTCGTGATCGCGTGGCCCGACCCTGCACGGCTCTCACGGCTTCGGGCCGTTAGCATGGAGGGGCCCGCCAAAGAGAAGGACTCGACTGCACCGTGACCTACGTCATCGCCCTCCCCTGTGTCGACCTCAAGGATCGCGCCTGCATCGACGAATGCCCCGTCGACTGCATCTACGAGGGTGACCGGATGCTCTACATCCACCCCGACGAGTGCGTCGACTGCGGCGCCTGCGAGCCGGTGTGCCCTGTCGAGGCCATCTACTACGAAGACGACATCCCAGAGAAGTGGGCCGACTACTACACGGCTAACGTCGAGTTCTTCAAGGAGATCGGCTCTCCCGGTGGAGCAGCCAAGGTCGGCGTCATCCACTACGACCACCCGATCGTGGCCGCGCTGCCGCCGCAGCAGCAGTAGCCGTACCGGTGGGTATCGCGTTACCCGACTTCCCGTGGGACTCCCTCGCGCCCCACGCGGCGCGCGCCCGTGAGCACGCCGACGGGATCTGCGACCTCTCCGTCGGATCGCCCGTCGACCCGACGCCCGACGTCGTGCGCGAGGCGTTGCGCGCGGCCACGGATGCCCACGCCTACCCGCAGACGACGGGCACGGCCGAGCTGCGCGCGGCGATCGTCGACTGGTACGCCCGCCGACGCGGCGTGAGCGGGCTCGGCCCCGACGCGGTGCTGCCCACGATCGGCTCGAAGGAGCTCGTCGCGTGGCTGCCGCTCCTGCTCGGGCTCGGCCCCGGCGACGTGGTCGTGCACCCCACGGTCGCCTACCCCACCTACGCCGTCGGCGCGGCCCTCGCGCGTGCGACCGCCGTCGCCGCCGACGACCCCGCGCTGTGGCCCGCCGAGGTGCGCCTCGTGTGGCTCAACAGCCCCGGCAACCCCACGGGAGCGGTGCTCGACGTCGACGCCCTGCGCGCTGCCGTCGCGCGAGCCCGCGAGCTCGGCGCCGTCATCGTCAACGACGAGTGCTACGCCGAACTCGGCTGGGATGCCCCGTGGGCGGACCGGCCAGCGCCGAGCATCCTCGACCCGCGCGTGGTCGGAGACGGCCCCCCGACCGGCGTGCTCAGCGTCTACTCGCTCAGCAAGCAGTCGAACCTCGCCGGCTATCGCGCCGCGTTCCTCGCCGGCGACGAGAAGCTCGTGCGGAGCATCCTGCAGGTGCGCAAGCATGCCGGCCTCATGCCGCCCGCGCCCGTGCAGGCGGCCATGATCGCCGCCCTCGGAGACGACGTCCACGTCGCCGAGCAGAAGGAGCTCTATCGCGCGCGACGGGATGCCCTCGCCGCAGCCGTGCGCACCGCGGGACTGCGCATCGACCACTCCGAAGCCGGGCTGTACCTGTGGTGCACGCGCGACGAGCCCGCCCTCGACACCGTCGCATGGTTCGCCGAGCAGGGCATCCTCGTCGCCCCCGGCACCTTCTACGAGGGTGAGCAGTCGCGCCACGTGCGCCTCGCCCTCACGGCGAGCGATGAGCGCATCGCCGCGGCGGCCGCGCGCTTGGTCTCATCCTCCAACGCCTGAGCGTCTGCGTTGGCGGGTGGCGCACTGGCTCCCATTTGCGCCTAGGCTGTAAGCGGACCACTCCCGCACGCCACCACACCTCGGCGCGCAGCGGAGGGTCCTCTCCCCAGAACCGTCCAACGCGGACACACGACCGATGCGGACACGTCCAACCCGGACACGACCAACGCGAGGAGGCGCAGTGAGCGACGCCGATCAGAAGGCCACCCTGCAGTTCCCGGGAGGAACCGCGGAGTTCCCGATCCTGACGAGCGTCGACGGCGCTTCCAGCATCGACGTCTCGACGCTGACGAAGCAGACCGGTCTCACCGCGCTCGACTACGGCTTCGTCAACACCGCCTCGACGCAGAGCGCCATCACCTACATCGACGGCGACAACGGCGTGCTGCGCTACCGCGGCTACGCCATCGAGGATGTCGCGGCCAACGCCTCCTTCCTCGAAGTGGCCTGGCTGCTCATCTACGGCGAGCTGCCCACGCCCTCCGAGCTCGACGCCTTCGACTCGCGCGTGCGCCGCCACACGCTCCTCCACGAAGACCTCAAGCGCTTCTTCGACTCGCTCCCGCACCAGGCGCACCCCATGTCGGTGCTCTCCTCCGCGGTGTCGGCGCTCTCGACCTACTACGGCGACTCCCTCAACCCGCACGACCCCGAGCAGGTGGAGATCTCCACGATCCGCCTCCTCGCGAAGCTGCCCGTCATCGCCGCCTACGCGCACAAGAAGTCGGTCGGGCAGGCCTTCCTGTACCCCGACAACTCGCTGAGCTTCGTCGACAACTTCCTGCGCCTCAACTTCGGCACGATGGCCGAGCCCTACGAGATCAACCCCGTGCTGTCGCAGGCGCTCGAGCGCCTGCTCATCCTGCACGAGGACCACGAGCAGAACGCCTCCACCTCGACGGTGCGGCTCGTCGGCTCGACGCAGGCCAACCTGTTCGCCTCCATCTCGGCGGGCATCAACGCGCTCTCGGGTCCGCTGCACGGCGGCGCGAACGAGTCGGTGCTGAGCATGCTCGGGCGCATCCGCGACAGCGGCGAGAGCGTCGAGCGGTTCGTGGAGCGCGTCAAGAACAAGGAGGACGGTGTCAAGCTCATGGGCTTCGGGCACCGCGTCTACAAGTCGTACGACCCGCGCGCCAAGCTCGTCAAGGAGAGCGCCGACGCCGTGCTCGCCGACCTCGGCATGAGCGACCCGCTGCTCGACATCGGCCGTGAGCTGGAGCAGATCGCGCTCGCGGACGACTACTTCATCGAGCGCAAGCTGTACCCGAACGTCGACTTCTACACGGGCGTCATCTACAAGGCGATGGGCTTCCCGACGCGCATGTTCACGGTGCTCTTCGCGATCGGGCGCCTGCCCGGCTGGATCGCCCACTGGCGCGAGATGAACGACGACCCGCGCACGAAGATCGGCCGTCCCCAGCAGCTGTACACGGGTTCGGCCGCGCGCGACTGGCCCCAGCGCTAGCAGCACCCGCACCGCGGGCTAGGCGTGCAGGGCCTCGTTGAGCTGCACGCCCGCGCCCGTGCGGGGCAGCACCTCGACGGCGCCCGTGAGCGAGTTGCGGCGGAACAGCAGCCCCGCGACCCCGCTCAGCTCGGCAGCCTTCACGGCGCGAGGCAGACCATCCGGCCCGGTCGTTCCGTCGACCACGTAGACCTTCTGGCCGGCGGTCACGTAGAGCCCCGCCTCGACCACCGAGTCGTCGCCGAGCGAGATGCCGATGCCGCTGTTCGCACCGAGCAGCGCGCGCTCGCCGATCGCGATGCGGTGCGTGCCGCCGCCCGAGAGCGTGCCCATGATCGATGCGCCGCCCCCGATGTCGGTGCCGTCACCGACGACGACGCCCTGGCTGATGCGGCCCTCGACCATGGAGGCGCCGAGGGTTCCGGCGTTGAAGTTGATGAAGCCCTCGTGCATGACCGTCGTGCCGGGCGAGACGTAGGCGCCCAGGCGCACGCGGGAGGCGTCGGCGATGCGCACGCGCGGCGGCGTGACGTAGTCGAGCATGCGCGGGAACTTGTCGATGCCGAGCGGCGAGAGGCCCGCGCGCTGCAGTCCGGGGCGCAGCGCGTCGAGGTCGTCGGGGTGCACGGGGCCGCCGGTCGTCCACATGACGATCGGCAGGTGGCCGAAGACGCCGTCGAGATTGATCGTGTTGGGCAGCACCAGTCGGTGGCTGAGCAGGTGCAGGCGCAGGTAGGCGTCGGGAGTCGAGGCGGGGGGCGCATCCAGCTCGATCTCGACCGTGCGGGCCTCGAGGCGCACGCCGCGCCGCTCGTCCTCGCCCTGCAGGCGGGCGATCTCGGCGGGGACGATGTACGGGTCGCGGCCCTCCGGCAGCGTGCCGAGGTGCGGTTCGGGGTACCAGGTGTCGAGCACCTCGCCGTCGCTCGCGCGCACCGTCGCGAGACCGTAGCCCCAGGCGTGGGTCGGCGCGGTGCCGTCGGCGGGGGTGTCAGTCGCAGTGGGGGAGGTGCTCGAGGCCATGACTCCAGGCTACCGGGGCGCCGAACTAGGCTGGGCGATGTGACCGCCACCCTTCCCGTGCGCGCCGGCGTCGTCGGCCTCACCCGCGCCCTGTGCGACCTGCCCAGCGTCTCCGGCGATGAGCGGATGCTCGCCGACGCCCTCGAGGCGACGCTGCGAGCCGAGGCGCCCCACCTCGAGGTCACGCGCGACGGCGACGCGATCGTCGCCCGTACGCAACTCGGGCGCGCGCAGCGGGTGATCGTCGCCGGCCACATCGACACCGTGCCCATCAACGACAACCTGCCGACCCGGCTCGAGGGCGACGAGCTCACGGGCACCCTGTGGGGGCGCGGCACGGTCGACATGAAGGGCGGCGTCGCGGTCGCCCTCGCCCTCGCGGTCGAGCTCGCCGAGCCCGTGCACGACGTCACGTGGGTCTGGTACGACCACGAGGAGGTCGAGGCGACCCTCAACGGTCTCGGCCGTCTCGCGCGCACGCACCCCGAGCTGCTCGCGGCGGACTTCGCGATCCTCGGCGAGCCCTCGAACGGCGTCGTCGAGGGCGGCTGCAACGGCACCGTGCGTGTCGAGCTGCGCGCCTCGGGCCGCCGGGCGCACTCGGCGCGGTCGTGGATGGGCGTCAACGCGATCCAGGCCCTCGCGCCGGCGCTCGCCGCCCTCGCCGCCTACGAGCCCGCCACGGTGGAGGTCGACGGGCTCGCCTACCGCGAGGGGCTCAACGCCGTGGGCGTGAGCGGGGGAGTGGCCGGCAACGTCATCCCCGATGCGGCCGTGCTCACCGTCAACTACCGCTTCGCCCCCGACAAGACGGTCGCGCAGGCGCTCGAGCACGTGCGCTCGGTGCTGCTGCCGGGCGACGCCGCGGCGCGCGGCCTCGAGATGGTCGTGACCGACGAGTCCTCCGCCGCCCGGCCGGGACTGGATGCTCCGCTCGCGCAGCACTTCGTGGCAGCGGTCGGCGGCACTCCGGCCCCCAAGTACGGCTGGACGGACGTCGCGCGCTTCGCCGAGCTCGGCATCCCCGCCGTCAACTACGGTCCCGGCGACGGGTCGCTCGCGCACGCCGACGACGAGCGCGTGCCGGTCGAGCAGATCCTCGCGTGCGAGCGGGGCCTTCGCGCGTGGCTGAGCGGGCAGTAGCGGTTCCCGCCGTCGGGCACGCAGCCTGGCGCCTCGCCACCGCCTTCGGCCGCGTGCCGTGGTGGGCGTGGGTGCTCGCGGTCTACAGCGCGTCTCGGGTCGTGACCACGAGCATCCTCCTGGCGTTCGCGGCCCGCCAGGAGGACAACCCGTGGACGGAGGCGAACCCCGGCTACCTCGACTTCGCGCGCCTGTGGGACGGTCACTGGTACTGGATCATCGCCGCCGTCGGCTACCCCGAGGAGATCCCGCGCGACGAGGACGGCCTCGCGCAGGAGAACGCGTGGGCGTTCATGCCGGTCTACCCTATGCTCGTGCGGGCGGGGCTCGGTCTCATGGGCGGCGGCTCGGCCTCCGACTTCGCGGCCGTCGCGGTGACGATCTCGGTCGTCGCGGGCGGCGCTGCCGCGCTGCTCTTCCACGCCCTGCTGCGGCGCTGGATGAGCGCGGGGGCGGCGATGCTCGGCACGGCGCTGTTCTGCATCGCGCCGCTCTCGCCGATCTACCAGGTCGCGTACGCGGAGGCGCTGCACCTGGCGCTCCTCTTCCTCGCGCTGCTGCTCGTGCTCGAGCGGCGGTGGGTGCCCCTCGCCGTGGTCGTGACGGTCATGGCCCTCACGCGCCCGAGCGGGCTCGCCTTCGCGCTGCTGCTCGCGCTGGTCTGGCTGTGGCGGTGGCGCCGGGCGCGGCGCGGCATCGAACCGTTCGGGATGCGGGAGCGCGTCACTCTGCTCAGCGTCACCGCCGTCGCCGGTTTCGCCGGCCTCGCGTGGCCGGGCATCGTCGCCCTCGCCACCGGCGACTTTCTCGGGTACACCGACACCGAGCTCGCCTGGCGCCGACCGTACATCGGCGACGTGCACCTCGTGCCCTTCACGCCGTGGTGGCAGGGCGCGCAATGGTGGCTTGGCGACATGCTGGGCCCTGTCGCGCTCGTGACGGTGCTGCTGCTCGTGGCGTGCGCATTCGCGCTCCCGGCGATGCGGCGCATGCCCGTGGAGCTGCGCTGCTGGATCGTCGCCTACTCGCTCTACCTGCTCGCGGTGTTCTTCCCCCAGTCGAGCACGTTCCGCCTGCTCGTGCCGCTCGCGCCCGCCCTCGGGGCGATCGCGCTCGGCATCGTGAGCGTGGGGAACGGGCCGCTCGGGCGGCGGCTATCGCGGCCGGGGGTCGGCCCGTTGCGCGGAGTGCTCGCCGCGCTCGCCATCGCGATCGGCATCGCCGGCCAGGTGCTCTGGGTGCACCTCGGCTGGTGGGTCGACGGCTACGACTGGACCCCGCCGTGACCCTCGCGACGCTCGACTGCGGCCCCGAGCATCCCCTCGATTTAGGCAATGTCGGCGGATGCGGGATAATAGAGGGGAAGTCTCATTGAAAGGGGATACCACCATGGCAGCCATGAAGCCCAGGACCGGAGACGGACCGATGGAGGCTGTCAAGGAGGGTCGCCTCATCATCGTGCGCGTGCCCCTCGAAGGCGGCGGACGCCTCGTGGTGTCGGTCAACGACGCCGAGGCGCAGGAGCTGCACGACGCGCTCGCCGCGGCGATCTCCTAGCGCACCCGCCCGCCCGCCCGCCCGCCCGCTACTCGGGCAGGGTGAGGATCTGCAGCAGCCCGTCGCCGACGGGCGACACCGCGATGCGCACGGCAGGTGACTCGCGCAGCTCACGGAGGACTCCGCGCAGCTGCGCCGTCACGCCGTCGCGCTTCGCGGGCTCTGGTACGAAGTCGCGCCACAGCGCGTGCGGTACGAGCACGAGCCCGCCGACGCGGACGAGCCGGATCGCGTGGGCGATGTAGTCGAGAATGCTCGCGGCGTCGCCGTCGACGAGGACGACGTCGTAGCTGGCCTCGTTCATGCGCGGCAGCACCTCGAGTGCACGGCCCGTGATGAGGCGCACGCGCGCGGCCGGATGCCCCGCATCGGTGAACGCGGTGCGTGCGACCTCGTGGTGGTCGGCCTCGAGGTCGATCGACGTGAGGTGGGCGTGCGGCGCACCGCTGAGCATCCAGAGCCCGCTGACGCCGAGACCGGTGCCGATCTCGATGATCGACTGGGCGTCGACAGCGCCGCAGAGAAGCGCGAGCTGGGCTCCCGTGGCGGGGCTCACCGCGTCGATGCCCTGCTCGACCGACTGCGCGCGGGCGCGCGCGATCACATCGGGTTCGACCGTGGTCTCCTCGACGTACTTCCAGGACAGTTCTTTGCTCGGCACACGCACTCCTCGTTGCGCCCAGCCTAGGGCGAAGACTCGGTCTCGCCGGGCTATTGTCGAGGGGTGTCCCTAGGCCTGACGTTCGAGAAGCTGCTGCTGATCGGTCTCATTGCTGTGCTCCTCATCGGCCCGGACCGTCTGCCGATGTACGCGGCGCAGTTCGGGCGACTCGTGCGTTCGCTGCGCGACATGGCGAGCGGGGCGAAGGACCGCATGCGCGAGGAGATGGGCCCCGACTACGACGACATCGACTGGAAGAAGCTCGACCCGCGCCAGTACGACCCGCGTCGCATCGTGCGGGAGGCGCTCCTGGAGGATGAGGAGAAGCCGGTCGCGCCGACGGTGTCGGCACCGAAGCGCGAGTCGGCCTACGCCCAGCGTCAGCGATTGATCCGCGAGGGCAAGCCGGCGCCTTTCGACCTCGAGGCCACGTAGAGGACGCCGAGAGCTGACGGCACGTGCTCGGCCTGACGCCCTATGGCTGACGCCCGGCGCGCTCGGGGCTCGGCGCTCAGCGAGTGCCGATGATGCGGTGGCTCGCGGCGACGCGCTCGCCCTCCGCACGCAGGAGCTCGAGCACCCGCCGCACGCTCGGCCGTTCGGCGCGATCGGCCCTCAGTAGCGCCGAGATCTGCCGTTCGGCGGGAATGCCGACGAGAGGCCGCGTGGCGATGTCGGTGCCGTGGCTGCGGGTCGTGAAGCGGGGCAGGATCGCTAGGCCGAGCCCGGCCGCGACGAGGCCCTCGACGACGAGGTTGTCCATGATGCGCTGCACGATGCGCGGCTCCCGCCCGACGGCGGCACCGAGCGCGTCGAGCCAGCGGTCGTACGGGTAGCCGATCGGTGCGCCGATCCACGGGTAGTCGGCGACGTCGGCGGGGCTCAGCACGCTCTCTTCCAGCAGCGGGTGGCCGGCCGGGAGGGCGACGTCGAAGGGCTCGGTCATGAGGTGCACGGTCGTGAGCCCTCGCTCGTTCCAGTGCGAGGGCACGCCCTGCGAGTCGGCGAGCACGATGTCGAAGTCGGGCGTGAGTTCGGCGAAGTCGGCGAGGGGGAGGTCCTGGTCGGTGACGAGCAGTCTCAGGGCGGGCTCGCGCTCGAGCGCACCCAGCACGCCGGGCAGCAGCATCTGCCCCGCGGTCGGGAAGGTGCTGAGCGTCACCGTGCCGGTCGGAGTCTGCTTGTACTCCGACCACAGCGCCTCGGCCGACTCGATCGCGACGGCGATTCTGCGCGCCGTCTCGGCGAGGGCGCGCCCCGCCCCCGTGAGCCGGATGCCCCGCCCCTCCTTCTCCGTGAGGGGCACGCCCGCTTCGGCTTCGAGCAGCTTGAGCTGCTGCGAGACGGCGGATGCGGTGCGGTGGGTCGCGGCGGCCACGGCCGTGATGGTGCCCCGGTCGGCGAGTTCGCGGAGCAGTTCCAAACGGTGTACGTCCATGTAGAGAAACTACACGCTACGTGTAGAAACAATCGATTGTGCTAAAGATACCGATGCGATGGACTGGTCACTGTTCAGGACAGAACGGGTTCGCCGCTCCCGGAGTGCGCGAGCCACACGACAGAAGGAGTACGCGCCATGATCATCGGAATCGTCACCGCAGCCCTGGCCCTCGTCGCCGTGACTGCGACCGCCGTTGTGACGGTGCGCGACGGTTACCGACAGGTCCCGGCGCGCACCCTCTGACTCGGGTCGCTCCGCCAGCGAGGACGGCCCGCCCCTGACGGGTGCCTCGGCTAGCGCGGGGTGACGGTGAGCGGCCGCCCGGCGAGCCCGCGGCCCCGTTCGATCACACGATCGGCGAGGTCGAGGATCGCCTGGGCGGCCGCATCCGTCTCGCCGGGTGCGTCGTAGCGGCGCAGCACGATCGGCCGACCGGCATCGCCCCCTTCGCGAAGGGCCAGGCTCAGGGGCACGCGCGCGAGCACATCGACGTCGAGCCGCTGGGCCGTCTCGTCGCCGCCACCGGAGCCGAACAGCTCGAGCACGCTGCCGTCGGGCTGCACGTAGCCGGTCATGTTCTCGACGACGCCGATGACCGTCTGACCCGTCTGCCGGGCCACGAGCGCTGAGCGCTCGGCGACATCGGCTGCCGCCTTCTGCGGCGTCGTCACGACGAGCACTTCGGCGTGCGGCAGCAGCTGTCCGATCGAGATGGCGATGTCTCCCGTGCCGGGCGGCATGTCGATCACCAGAACGTCCAGATCGCCGAAGTAGACGTCGGTGAGGAACTGCTCGACCGTGCGGTGCAGCATCGGGCCGCGCCACGACACGGAGGTGTGCGGGTCGACGAACATGCCGATCGAGATGACGGCGAGGCCGTGCACCCGCGGGGGCATGATCATCTCGCCGACGCGGGTCGGCTTGGCGTTGGCGATGCCGAGGATGCCCGGAATCGAGAAGCCGAACACGTCGGCGTCCATGAGCCCGACGCGCAGCCCGCGCTGGGCGAGCGCGACCGCGAGGTTGGCGGTGACGGTCGACTTGCCGACGCCGCCCTTGCCGCTCGTCACGGCGATGACGCGAGTCAGGGCATCCGGAGTGAAAGGGTGGCCGCGCGGCCGGTCGCCGCGCAGACGCTCGATGAGAGCATCCCGCGTGGCGCGATCCATGACGCCCACGTCGACGGTCACGTCGTCGATGCCGTCGACCGAGGATGCCGCGGTGCGTACATCGCGCTCGATGCGGTCCGCGGCGGGGCAGCCCACGATCGTGAGTCGTAGCTGCACCTCGGCGCGCGTCGCACCGGCGTCGTCGGTGGCGACGTGCACGCCGTCGATCATGTCGAGCTCGGTCACCGGGCGACGGATCTCCGGATCGATGACGCGCGCGAGGGCTGCGAGGACGCGCTGCTCGAGGGCGCTCGCCGTGGATTCCGCCGTCACCGGGTCGTGCCCTCGCCGCGCTCGGAATCGGTTGTGTCGTGCGGCTCGCGATCGAGCTCGTCGAGCAGAGCGCGCAGCTCGGCGCGGATGAAGTCTTTCGTCGCGACGTCCTTCATCGCCAGCCGCAGGGAGACGACCTCGCGGGCCAGGTACTCGGTGTCGGCGAGGTTGCGCTCGGCCCGTTGACGGTCCTGCTCGATCTGCACGCGGTCGCGGTCGTCCTGCCGGTTCTGGGCGAGCAGGATGAGCGGGGCAGCGTAGGAGGCCTGGAGGGACAGGATGAGGGTCAGCGCGGTGAAGCCGAGCGCGAGCGAGTCGAAGCGCAACGACTCAGGGCCGACGGTGTTCCAGGTGATCCAGGCCGCGACGAAGACGGAGAGCGCGAACAGGAACCAGGGGGTTCCCATGCCGCGGGCGACGCCCTCGGTGAAGCGGCCGAACCGGTCGCGGCTGGAGAACCTCGGTAGGAGCCCCGCGCGGAGCCCCTTGGGAGCGGAGAGGCTGCCCGAGTCGCGCGTCGCGCGCCGACGTGCGGCGTCCTTGTCGCGCGCGGTCATCGGCGATCACCCGGAGGGGCGTCGTGGCGAGGCGGGTCGGTGCGCGGCGTCTCCGGGGCGACAACCGGAATCGCTGTCGTGCTGGGGTTCGCGGTGCTGAACCGGCCAGGAGCGGGATGCTCGCCCACGGTCGCACTGCGGTCGCGTGCGGGCGCCGTCGACCCGGGCACGCGGCCCCGAGCCTTGCCGCGTGCCGGTGGGCGAGGGGGTGCGGGGGAGTGCTCATCGGTGCTGCGCCAGTCGTCGGGCAGGAGGTAGTCGAGCACGTCGTCGATCGTCACGACGCCGACGAGTCGACGGGTCTCATCGACGACGGGCAGGGAGACGAGGTCGTAGCTCGCGAGGCGGCGGGAGACTTCGGCGGCCGAGGTCTCGGGCGTGACGGGTTCGATGCCCTGGTCGAGGAGGGTGCCGAGGCGTTCGTGCGGCGGGTAGCGGAGCATCCTCTGGAAGTGCACCATGCCCAGGTACCGGCCGGTCGGCGGCTCGTACGGGGGGAGCGTGACGCAGATGGCAGCGCCGATCGCGGGCGCGAGCTCGTGGCGGCGGATGAGCGCGAGGCCTTCGGCGACGGTCGCGTCGGCGGAGACGATGATCGGCTCGGTGGTCATGAGCCCGCCGGCGGTGTCGGCGTCGTAGGAGAGCAGGAAGCGCACGTCCTGCGCCTCTTCGGGTTCCATGAGGTCGAGCAGCGCCTCGCCGCGCAGGACCGGGAGCTGGGCGATGAGGTCGGCCGCGTCGTCTGGTTCCATGTGGTCGAGCACGTCGGCCGCGCGCTCGTCGTCGAGGCGTGTCAGGAGGGCGACCTGGTCGGCTTCCGGCATCTCCTCGAGGGCGTCGGCGAGGCGCTCGTCGGGAAGCTCTTCGGCGACTTCGAGTCGGCGGCCGTCCGGCAGTTCGAGGAGGGTGGCGGCGAGGTCGGCGGGCAGCAGGTCGTTGTACTCGGCGATGAGCTTCTCGGCGCTCTGCGGTTCGGTGCTGCCCGTCACCTCGGTGACGTCGCTCCACCGGGCGAAGACGCTCTGACCCTTCGTGAACGGCGCGGGGACGGCCCGGGGCTTGCGCAGGAAGAGCTGCTCGACGGCCCATTCGCCGGGGCCGGACTCCTCGATGGCGACGTCTTCGATGACGGCGGTGCCGCCGCCGTCGCGGAAGCGCATGGTGCGGCCGACGAGTTCGGCGAGCACCCGCACTTCGCCGCCGCGTTGCTCGAAGCGCCGCAGGTTGATGAGGCCGGTGGTGATGATCTGCCCGCTGCTGATGCTCGTGACGCGCCCGATGGAGAGGAACACGCGGCGGCGACCGGGCACTTCGACGATGAGGCCCACGACGCGGGGCGATTCGGTGGGTCGGTAGACGACTAGGACGTCGCGCACCTTGCCGACCCGGTCGCCTGCGGGGTCGAAAACGGAGCACCCGTTGAGCCGGGCGACGAAGACAGTCGAGGCGCTCACGGCTAAACCTTATCGTCGCCCTGTCACAATGGTCTGGTGAGCAACCAGAGTCCTTTCAGTCGTCGCAGTGCCGCGCCGTTGAGCGTGCCGCGAGGGGACGTGCTCGGCAGCTACGACACGTACCCGGAAGCGCAGAGCGTCGTGAACCGTCTCGCGAAGGCGGAGTTCCCCGTGAAGGGTCTCGCGATCGTCGGTCACGACCTGAAGACGGTGGAGCGGATCGGGGGGCGCCTGAGCTACGGGCGCGCGGCACTGTCGGGTGCGTTGAGCGGTATCTGGTTCGGCCTGTTCTTCGGTCTGCTGCTCTTCCTGTTCTCGCCGGAGCCGGAGTTCTCGTTCATTCTCGCGGCGGTGTTCATCGGTGCGGGTTTCGGAATGCTCCTGGGTCTCGTGTCGTACGCGTTCGCGCGTCGTCGGCGTGACTTCGCATCGCAGCAGCAGGTGCTGGCGTCGTCGTACCAGGTGATCATCGACCCGATGCAGACGGCACGGGCGCGCACGGTGCTCGCGGGCGGCAACCCGGATGCGCCGATCTCGCTCACGGAGTCCCCGCGCGGTCAGCACGCCTCGCCGCCTCCCTCTGTTTCGACTCCCTCGGCCTCGAGCCCGGCTGACGCTCCTTCTGACGCTCCTGCCGACGCCCCGCCCTCCGATTCGGGCCCGGTCGACGCGCCCGCCGAGAAGCGCGACTAGCACTCGCGCGCGCAGCTCAGCCTGCGAGGGCGCGCTGCCATTCTCGACCCCTACTGAGCATGGGGCGTGGTCTCTGCTGTGGGTCGACGGTCGCGGGCGGCACGAGTTCGTACTCCGGTGACGGCCCCACTCTGGTGATGCGCCACCCGTGGTCGTGCAGCAGCAGGTGGTGGTGTCGGCAGAGCAGGATTCCGACGTCGACGTCGGTGCGGCCGCGATCACGCTCCCACTCATTGATGTGGTGCGCTTCGCACCCGCTCGGCGGGCGTTCACACCCGGGCCAACGGCATCCGCCGTCGCGGGCCGCGAGGGCGACGCGCTGGCGGGCGGTGAAGAGGCGCTGAGACCGGCCGACATCGAGCGGCTGACCGGTCGAGCCGATGAGGATCGGGGTCTGCACGCCTCCGCACAGCAGCCGATGCACGGTTGGGAGCGCGACGACGGTGCCTTCGGGGCTGCCCGTCGCCGGTTCGATGGACCCTGATCCTTCTCCCCGCGCGAGGTCAGCGGCGGTGACGAGCACGCGTACCTGCGGTGCGCCGGTGCCGAGGATCATGCTCGAGTCGGCGTCGGCTCCTGCGGCGAGCAGGTGCACGAGGGCATCTGACGCGTACTGCTCGGGCGTGCGCTCATCCTCGGCGATGCGTGAGGCCTTCGCAGCGTCAGCATCGTCGCCCGCGCCGACCGTCTCGACGAAGTGCACGCCACGTCGCTTCGGGGAGGTCGCTCGTTCGACAAGCTCACGAACCTGTGCGGCGGATTCCGGGTCGAGCATCCACGTCGCACGCGTCATGCCGTCTGGCAGCGTCCACAGTCGGAATGACCGCGCATCTCTCTGTGCGCGCTCGCGATCGACGAGTGCCGCCGTATCGAGCTCCTCGCGCGCGTGGCGAGCAAGCCGCAGCAGTCTGTCGACGTCGAGGTGCGCAGCCGCCTCCACGACCCGGGCGACGGCCGACCGAAGTGCGTCCGGCGCCACCGACTCATCGATGCCGTCGAAGACGGCACGAATCACGTCGAGCGCGCCGATGCTGATGCTGCCCGTGCGCACCGCCTGCAGTGCCGCGGTCAAGTAGGGGGCAACCATCGGCAGGTCGTCAGAGCCGGCCTCGCGCCCCGCACTGGTGTCGGGCGCTACGAGCATCCGACCCGTGTTGACTGCTGCAACAGCGTCGCGCCGGGACTCCCCGGTCGTGACACGCACGAGCTCTTCGACCGTGCGGTGCCCCGACCTCTGGGCAAGACCGTCGTGCGCGAGTTCTGGGCGCGAGCGCCGGGCCAGTTCCCCCGCGAAGAGTGCGGTTCGGGCATCCAGCAATCGGTGTGCCTGTGCGCCGAGCTGCGTGATTGCGAGCAGATCGTCGTCCCCGAGCGCGCGCAGTGCGGTCGCGTCGAGCGGCACGCGCTCGAGCGCCGCCACGAGGGCGGTCAGGTGCTCGAGGGGTGCGGGGTAGGTCATGCATCCATGCTCCCATCGAACATACGTTCGAACAAGAGGTATGAGGA
Source organism: Chryseoglobus sp. 28M-23 (assembly GCF_014789785.1). Classification (NCBI taxonomy): domain Bacteria; kingdom Bacillati; phylum Actinomycetota; class Actinomycetes; order Micrococcales; family Microbacteriaceae; genus Microcella; species Chryseoglobus sp. 28M-23. The sequence continues at coordinate 753,409 of NZ_CP061846.1, forward strand.
AATCTTGGGATAACTCGCGTAGAGCGCGGCCTGTGGAGGAGAGGATGCACCCTCAGCGCGATCTACCGGCGCCCAGCAACCTCGCGCATCCACGCCTCGACCTCATCCGCCGTGCGCGGAATCCCCGCCGACAGACTCTCGACCCCATCAGCCGTCACAACCACGTCATCCTCGATGCGCACACCTATCCCACGAAGCTCAGACGGCACCGTCAGATCGTCCGGCTGAAAATACAGCCCCGGCTCGATCGTGAACACCATGCCCTCCTCGAGCACGCCGTCGAGGTACAGATCGCGCCGCGCCTGCGCGCAGTCGTGCACGTCGATGCCGAGGTGGTGGGAGGTGCCGTGCACCATGTACCGCCGGTGGTAGCCGCCCTCGGGCGAGAGCGACTCCTCCGCGCTCACGGGCAGCAGTCCCCATTCGGCGGTGACGCGCGCGATGACGCGCATGGCCTCGGCATGAACATCCTTGAACCGGATGCCCGGCCGCACGATCTCGAACGCCGCGTCGGCCGCCTCGCGCACCGCCTCGTACACCCGCCGCTGCACCTCGGTGAATTCACCCGAGACGGGCAGGGTGCGGGTTATGTCGGCCGTGTAGTAACTGTCGAGCTCGACGCCCGCGTCGATGAGGATGAGGTCGCCCGGCACGACGGGCCCGTCGTTGCGTGTCCAGTGCAGGATGCACGCGTGCGGCCCGCTCGCGGCGATCGTGTCGTAGCCGACCGTGTTGCCGTCGGCTCGCGCGCGTCGGTTGAAGGTGCCTTCGACGAGGCGCTCGCCGCGGGGGTGCGCCACGATCTGCGGCAGGTCGGCGATGATGTCGTCGAATCCGACCTGGGTCGCCTCGACGGCACGGCGCATCTCCGCGAGCTCGAACGAGTCTTTGACGAGGCGCAGCTCGCTGAGGTCGCGCGCGAGCTCGTCGTCGCGCGCCGTGTCGACCTCGGCCGTGCCGGGCTCGGCGCCGGCGTGCAGGATGCGCGCAGCATCCAGTCGGTCGGTCAGCGACGGCTCTGCCTCGCGCACGATGAGGGTCTCGGGGCCGTCAGCGTCGAGGGCGTCCCACACGGCGTCGAGCGCGCTCAGCGGCCGAGCGTCGAGCCCGAGGTCGGTCGCGACGTCGTCGACCGACGGCCGTGGCCCCGTCCAGAACTCGCCGACGGCGGGGTTGGCGTAGAACTCGTCGGAGTCGCGCCCGGCCGCCTCGCGGAAGTACAGCACAGCCTCGTGCCCCTCGGCCCCGTCGGCGTGGGGCTCGAGCACGAGGACGCTGCCCGGCACGGCGTCGCTGCCCCACCCGGTGAGGTGCGCGAAGGCGCTGTGCGCGCGGTACGGGTAGTCGGTGTCGTTGGAGCGCTGGCGGGCGTCGCCGGCGGGCACGAGCAGCCGCACGCCTGTGTACAGACCGCTGAGGCGAGCGCGTCGTGCCGCGGCAAAGGGCGCCTGCTCGCGCGGCCCGCCGATGCCGGTCGCGCGCTCCGCCCACCCGGTCGAGATGTACTGCTGAAAGGCGTCGGAGCGCGGCGTCGTCGACCGGTTCTCGGTCGCGCGCGGCGGCGCTTCGGTGGTCTCGGTCTCGCTGGCTGCGCTGAGTTCGGTGTCGGCCATGCGCCCATTCTGGCACCGGATGCTCAGGGCCGGCCCGGAGCATCCACCCAGTTGTTCCGCCCTTCTGCGACGGTCGCCCGCCGCAGAGCCGCGCCTCAGAGAATGAGCCGCGCGACGATCGGCCGGTGGTCGCTGCCCGTGCCGTCCTCGGTGGTGATGACGCGGAAGCCGGTGACGGTGATGTCGTCGGTGACCATGATGTGGTCGATGGGCGCGCCGAGGATCGCCGGGAGGCGGGTGGGCCACGTGCCGACGGCGCCGTTGCCTGTGAGGAGGCCCGCGTCGAGGCAGTCGCCGAGGCCGAGGCGCAGTGCCCCGCCGGAGTCGCCGCCGATGGCGCGGAAGTGGTCGGCGGTCGCGTTGAGGTCGCCGGCCAGGATGGTCTGCTCGCCGCGGCAGATGCCGCCCACCCAGTCGAGGTCGGCGCGCCAGTTGGCGAGCTGGCTGGGCAGCGGAGCCACCGGGTGCACGCCGATGATGGTGGGGCCGTCGTGCCCGTCGGGGCGCAGCACCATGCTCGGCAGCACGGTCGTGTTGCCGACGCTGTCGTCGACCACGTACTCGCCGATCGCGGCGGAGACGAGGACGGTCGTCGAGCGCGCTTTGGCGATGTAGTCGAAGGCGAACGAGTACACCCACATGGGTCGGCCGGCAGCACGCAGGCCTTCGGCGACCTCGACCCCCGTCTCCTGACTGGTTTCGGGCAGCACGATGATGTCGGCCTGCTCGTCGAGGGCGAGCTGCGTGATGCGGTCGGTGCCGGGGGCGTCGCCGAGGGTGTTCCAGCTGAGCACGGAGAGTTCTGCGGGTGCCCGGGTCGGGAACGACTCGTTTCCGAACCCGCGCGTCGACAGCACGGCGACGTTTACTCCCGCAAAGACGATCGCGATCAGGGCGAGGGAGGCGAGGAAGCGCCGCGCCGCGGGCCACAGCATCGCCACGAGGGCGAGCGTGAGGGCTCCGAGAATCGCGAGCGCGGCGCTGAGCGCCCGAATCGATACGAGTTGAGCGACGACGGGCGCCTCCGACAACCCGAACAGGGCGGGCCACGCGATGACGAGCAGCGCGGCACCCACACCGAGCAGCACGGCGGCGGAAACAACTCGGCGGATCATTGTTCCGCGAGCCTATCCCGGCGATCTGGCTAAGGTCCTGTCAACCGGCGGGTTTGCGCAGACGTCACGCGAACTGGGATCCAGCTGCTGTAATTGGCGGCGAATGTCGTGGGCGCCGCTCGGGGCAATTGGGTTGACCCGGTCGGGGCGGAGGCGCGTTTTCGTCTCCGCCCCAACCAGATTCCTCACACTCGGGGCTTGAGGATTAGTGCGCCGACCGCGAGCAATAAGGAAGCAGCAACTAAGAGTTGCCAACTGCTGGTGAGTATCACACCGACTATCGCGGCTATCACCACGATGAGAGCCGCCGCGAGCACCAGGGTGGCCCGCAGTCCCGGCCGAGTGTTTCCTGAGCCGGACAGGTTTCGGTGCGACCAGAAGAATCCTGCGTAGGCGATCGCAGAAACCGCTGCAAACGACCCATTCGCGAGTGACGGGTCGATGGTGCGGTACTCCAACAGCGCAACCATCAGTGCGCCGATCGCGCACAAAGCCGCTGTCAGGCTGAGGAGCCGTGCTGAGTAGCTTGACCGTCGCCTAGGGTTCACAGTGGGGTCCACCTCTTGATCACCCCTCTCGCTAGTAGCAGTTGCCGCCCGGGCCATAAATGACCGGGTGCATTGTCGCTGTGGGACTGTAGATCATGGCCCTAATGCCCAAGCACTTTCCCTGGTCATAGGCGTCTGCAGCCGTGCCTTGAATCCACAGTGCCATCCCGGCGATTGCTGCGGCGCAGATCGCGGCCGGCCAACCTGCAGCAGGCAACAGGGGGGCGCATATTCCCGCCGTGAGGGTGCCGAGCCCACCGTAGAAGCCGATCTGGCGAGTCTCCCATCGGTTCATTTCTACCGTGCAGAACAGCCAGTCGCAGGCGAGCGCGGGATCGGCGACAACGGGGTAAGACTCCTTGCCTGTGAGCGCAACTTCTTGCACAAGAGTTGATCCATCGATCTCGTAGTGTGTCTGGACGGGCTTTCCTTGTGCATCGAGCGCCCATGCAGGCGAAATTATGTTCTCGAGGTTCCCGGCCTCGTCGGAGATTGTCACCCAACCGCCATCAAGAGACTTCAAGGTCGCGGGCTGTCCGTCAATGGTGATCGTGAATCGGTGAATGGCATCGCTCGTTGGTTCTTCGAGAACCACGTATGCCGATCCGGGTGTGCCCTTTCCACGCGTCAATACGTACGAGTGTGACTTGTTGGTGGCGACTACGGTGGTGTCGCGCTCGACACTCGTTCGAATTGTGCCGCGGTCTACTGCGGGTTCGATCCCAACTAGGCGGCCTGACGGAGAGCGAACCTCAAGAACGCTGCTGCGTCCGGGCTTCAAGGCGGAATTTGCGAGGTTAGCGCCCACGATCTCATCTACCGCTTCGAGTGCTCGAAGAGCGGCCGCATCGTCGGCCATCGCGGGTGTGGCTCCGACTCCGGAAAGCATTGCCGCCAAGGCCAGTGCGGCCAATGTCTTGATCTTTTTCACATTAGCTCCGTTCACTCGAAGGTATTGACCATTGATCAGGTCACCTACACCCAGGCAAACAGATATAGAACGATATGTCTACCCTCGGCCGCTGCGCCTTCGTCGGTCGACGGTCTCTAGCTCGCATCGGGATGGTCCTACTGTCCAAAAGTCCTCGTGAGGTCCGCGGCGGCCTGATGATCGACGAAGCGACAAGAAGTGGAATGGCATGAGGCATAGTCTGATCGAGGCGAAACCGTGGACAGGAGATGATGGAGAATTTCCGTTCATCGCACCGTCCGTGAGCCTCTCTGCCGCATGAAGCTTTCCGGCGTGGGTGATTCTGACTATGTGCATGGGGACGCCAGGGCGCCGACAGCCGCTCGTGACTTCGGCGTCGTTGCCGTTGGGGCTTTCCCCAGGTCGTTTCCGTCACAGCGTCGTTTCAGCCTGAATGGACGAGCGAAGGCGCCAACACGATTGCCCTGACGTACGGCTGTTTGCCTTAGTTCTCGTCGCCGAAACTCCCGGATTGATTGCTGAGACACCATGTGCGACAGCAGTTGTAGTCAAGGATTGGTACACCCGCGCCACCTACGATTAACCCCATGCCCCGCGGCCCCATCGACCTGCACACGCACAGCAGCGTCAGTGACGGCACCGAGACCCCCACGCAGCTCATCCGCGCCGCGCTCGAGGCGGGCCTCGACACAGTCGCGATCACCGACCACGACTCGACGGCCGGGTGGGATGAGGCGCTGACCGCGGCCCAGGGCACGGGCATCCAGATCATTCGGGGCATGGAGCTCAGCACGCGCTACGAGTGGCGCAGCGTGCACGTGCTCGGCTACCTCTTCGACCCCAACGACGGCGAGCTCGTCGCCGAGACGGCCCACATCCGCGCCGACCGTCTCGGCCGGGCCGAGCGCATGGTCACCAACATCGCGCGCGACTACGACGTCAGCTGGGATGACGTGCTCGCGCAGAGCGGAGGCGACAGCATCGGCCGCCCCCACATCGCCGACGCGCTCGTGGCGCGTGGCATCGTGCGCACCCGCAGCGAGGCCTTCGCGTCGATCCTGCACTTCACGGGCGGCTACTACCTGCCGCACGAGGCGCCGACGGTGCTCGACGGGGTGCGCATGATCACCGAGGGCGGAGGAGCCGCGGTGCTCGCCCACCCGGCGACGCGCGGGCGCGAGGCGGTCGTCGACGACCGCGGCATGGCGGCGCTCGTCGAGGCGGGGCTCGTGGGGCTCGAGGTCGGTCACCGTGAGAACACGCCCGACGGCCGCGCCCGCCTGCTCGAGCTCGCCGCCCAGTTCGACCTCGTCGTCACCGGGTCGAGCGACTACCACGGCGAGGGCAAGCCCAACCGCCTCGCCGAGAACACGACCGAGCCCGAGGCACTCGAGCGCCTCATCGCGCGCACGAGCGGCGTGCGGCCCGTGCGCGCCTAGGGCGGGCGCGAGGCGAGTCACGCCGATTGTGACAAGACACGCGAAACGTTCGGCGTGGAGTGTCACGAACGGCGTGACGGGGTGCGCTCGAGCGGCAACGCGCACAAGTGGTGTCGCGCGCCACCGAGCCAGAGCCCCTAGCTCGTCGGCTCGGCCTCCGTGTGCAGCGGCGTCTGCGCTGCGATCTGACCGGTGGCCGTCGGCGGCTCGGCAGGGATGACCCGGCGCACGAGCAGGACGACCGGCAGCACGAGCGTCGCGATGATCGCGCCGACCATGAAGGCGAGCTGGATGCCCGGCACCGAGACCTCGCTCGCCACGCTGCCCGGCCCGCCGGCGGCGGCCGCGACCGAGATGAAGAGCGCGATGCCCGCGGCCCCGGAGACCTGCTGAATGGTGCCGACAATGGCCGAGCCGTAGGAGTTGAGCTCGGGGCGAATAGCGGAGAGCCCGTTCGTGAGAAGCGGCGTGAACAGCAGCGCGAGGCCCATGCTGAGCCCGATGTGCGCGGCGGTGATGAGCCACAGCGGCGTCGTGGCCGAGAGGAACGTCATGCCCCACATGGCGACGGCGAGCAGGATCGCTCCGCTCAGGGCGAGGCCGCGCGGCCCGACCGCGTCGTAGCGGCGCCCGATGAGCGGCGCGATGAGCCCCTGCAGCAGCGCTCCCGGCAGGATGAGCAGGCCCGAGACGAGCGGGCTCAGGCCGAGCACCTGCTGCACGTAGAGGGGGATGAGGATGATCGCCCCGAACAGCGCCATCGACGCGACCGACACGGTGATGATCGAGAGGGTGAACTGCCGCGCCTGGAAGGTGCGCAGGTCGAGCAGGGCACGCTCCCCGCGGCGCTGCAGGACGAGCTGGCGCCAGACGAACAGCGCGAGACCGAGCATCCCGATAGCGATCGCGATGATCGCGGTCGTCGTCGCCTCGCTGATCGCTGATGCTCCCGCCTCGCCGCCCGCGCCGCCGCTCTGCCCGGCCTCGCCGAGCAGGCTCAGCCCGTAGACGAAGCCGCCGAACCCGATCGCCGAGAGCGGCACCGAGAGCAGGTCGAGGCGGCCCGGCTGCGGCTCGCCCACGTTGACGACGCGCAGTGCGCCGAGCGCGAGGGCGCCGAGCGCGATGGGCAGCATGACGATGAACAGCCAGCGCCACCCGAGCGAGTCGAGGATGAGACCAGACACCGACGGCCCGAGCGCGGGCGCGACGGCGATGACGATCGAGATGCGCCCCACGATGCGGCCGCGGATCTGCGGCGGCACAAGCGCGAACACGGTGGTGAACAGCAGCGGCATCATGATGGCCGTGCCGCTCGCCTGCACGATGCGCGACACGAGCAGCATCTCGAAACCGAGGGAGAGCGCGCCGAGCAGCGTGCCGAGGCTGAACAGGCTCATCGCGACGATGAACATGGGGCGCGTCTGGAAGCGCTGCAGCAGGAACCCCGTGATGGGAATGATGACCGCGAGGGTCAGCATGAACGCCGTCGTCAGCCACTGCGCCATCGCCGCCGTCACGCCGAGGTCGTCGATGAGCTCGGGGATCGCGACGCCGAACAGCGTCTCGTTCAAGATCACCACGAAGGCGGAGACGAGCAGGAGCGAGATGACGAGGCTGTGCCGGGCATCCATCGTCGTCGGCGACGAAGCGGATGCTGCGGCGGGCGCGGAAGGAGAGGTGGTCACCGCGAGGCCAACCTACGAGCTGGCTGCGGCATTCCCGCCCGAGCCCTGCCCACCAGCACCCTGCCCACCGGAGCCGCCGCCACTGCGACGCCGACGACGCCGACGCGGTGCGCCGCCCTCGCCTGATCCGGATGCTGCGCCAGCGCCCTGCGACGACTCACTGTCACGGCCACCGCCCAAGCGCTGCCCGCCGCCCTGACCGCCAGAACCCTGACCGCCCGAACCCTGGCCGCCCGAACGACCGCCGCCGCCAGACCCGCCAGACCCGCCACGACCGCGCTCACGCGGCGGCCGCGAGGCCTCGCGCTCGACGCGCGGGATGGGCGTCGCCTTGAGGCGGCCCTTTGAGCCCTCGGGAATGTCGAGGTCGGCATAGAGGTGCGGCGACGACGAGTACGTCTCGACCGGGTCGGGCTGGCCCATGTCGAGGGCGCGGTTGATGAGCGCCCACTTGTGCATGTCGGCCCAGTCGACGAACGTCACGGCGATGCCGGTCTTGCCCGCGCGGCCGGTGCGGCCCACGCGGTGCAGGTAGGCGTCGTGGTCGTCGGGCACCGTGTGGTTGATGACGTGCGTCACGTCGTTGACGTCGATGCCGCGCGCGGCGACATCCGTGGCGATGAGGATGTCCTTCTTGCCGGCCTTGAAGGCGGCCATGGAGCGCTCGCGCGCCTCCTGCGTCATGTCGCCGTGCACGGCACCGGCGCTGAAGCCACGGTCGTTGAGCTCTTCGACGATCTTCGCCGCGGCGCGCTTGGTGCGCGTGAAGACGACGGTCTTGCCGCGCCCCTCGGACTGCAGGATGCGGCCGATGACCTCATCCTTGTCGAGCGCGTGCGCCCGGTAGACGATGTGCTTGATGTTCGACTGCCACAGGCCCTCGTCGGGGTCGGTCGCGCGAATATGAATCGGCCGCGTCATGAAGCGGCGCGCCAAGGCTACGATGGGGCCCGGCATGGTGGCCGAGAACAGCATGGTGTGGCGCGTGGGCTTGGTCTGCGCGAAGAGTTTCTCGATGTCGCCGAGGAAGCCCAGGTCGAGCATCTTGTCGGCCTCGTCGAGCACCATGACCTGCACGTCGGCGAGCGACAGCAGCCGCTGGCTCGCGAGGTCGAGCAGGCGGCCTGGAGTGCCGACGACGATCTGCGCGCCCGCCTTGATCTGCTCGATCTGGCCCTCGTAGGCCTTGCCGCCGTAGATGGAGACGATCTTGACGTCGCGGTTGGCGGAGGCGAGCTCGAGGTCTTGCGTCACCTGCACGCACAGCTCGCGCGTGGGCACGACGACGAGCGCCTTGACGCCCGGCTCGGGGTGCAGGCCGAGGTGCTGGATGAGCGGAAGCCCGAAACCGAAGGTCTTGCCTGTACCGGTCTTGGCCTGGCCGATGATGTCCTGCCCGCTGAGCGCGAGGGGGATCGTCTGGGTCTGGATGGGGAAGGGCTCGATGATGCCCTTGCTTGCGAGGGCTTCGACCATGTCGGTCTCGATGCCCAGGTCGGAGAAAGTCACGTGGGTGTATCGCCTGTCTATATAGATGAGTGGCACCAGTTTAGCCGCCACGAGGCCGGGCGGTCGCGGGCATCGCTTAGGCTGAGCGGGTGGCACCGTGGTTTCGACGTTCCCGCCCGCGCGCTGAGGCTCCTTCCCTCACCCCGCGGGACGCCGCTGTCGCCGCCCTGCGCGTCGATCTGGCCGAGCTCACCCCGCCCGTCGAGCACTTCCTCGGTCAATGCGCCGCACTGCATATGACGTTCTTCGAGGCGCTCAGCCACGCGACCGCGAACGCGCCGCGCATCGCCGACAAGGACGCGCTGGCGCGCGTGTGCGACATCTCGCTGCGCCGCTACCTGGCTCTCGTCGCCGAGCTCGAGCGGCACAAGCTCGACCGCACCGACGTCATGGAGCCGCACCTGCTGGGCGTGGAGGAGTTCGAGCGGCGTACGCAGGGCGCCGACTGGCATGAGCAGGTCGCGAGCGCGCACGTCACGATCGGCTTCCTCACCGACTTCTGGATGCGCCTCGCCGGCGGTCTGCCGAGCCCCACGCGGGAGGCGGTGCAGGCGGCCTTGAGCGAGGGAGACCTGCAGTCGCCGATGCACCGCATCATCGAGGGTCAGATCGCCGCGAACCCGCGGTTGTCGTCGCGGCTCGCGCTGTGGTGCCGCCGCCTCGTCGGCGACACGATGCTGCAGGCCCGCTCGGCTCTCGTCTTCCACGGCGACCACGCCCGCGAGGAGGCGCAGATCGAGCCGGTCTTCACCGAGCTCATCGCCGCGCACACGCGCCGCATGGACCGCTTGGGGCTGACCGCCTGATGGCGGAGCCGTACGGACCTCGGCCGCAGATGCCCGAGACGGAGCTCGGGCGTCGCTCGGGCATCCTCGCGATCGTCGCGATCGCGGCGGGCGCGATCATCCCGTTCCTCGCCCCGGTTCTGGTGGCGCCCCTGGGGACGGTGGGCGCGATCATCTACGTGACGCTCAACGCTGCCGCGACGATCGCGCTCGTCGTGGCCGCCGTGATGGGCTGGATCGCGATCGCGGTGCGCAAGGACCGCTCGATCGTGCTGCTCGTCGTGACGATCATCGCCACGGTGCTCGGCGTGCTGTCGCTGCCTGCCCTGTTCTAGCGGCCGGACCTGTTCTCGCGCGGCGACCCGTTCGCGCGGTGCCGCCGCCCGTGCTGCTACGCGGCGGTGGGCTTCATGAGCCGCTCGAGCAGCTCGGCGTCGGCGTTCTCGCGGCGCTTCGGCAGCGCGAGCGCGACGGCGAGGGAGGCGAGCGGGCCGAGCACGAGCGCGATGACCCAGATCCAGCCGCCGTCGAAGGTCAGCCCGAGCCACACGCAGATCGCCCACACGGCGGCCGTCGCGGCCGCGCCGACGGCGGGCACGAGGAGGGCGCCGTGCGTCTGCCGCCCGGGGACGAGGTAGCGCACGCCGAGCGAGATCGACGCGCCGATGACGGTGACGAAGAGCAGCTCCACGGTGCGCTCCTAGCCGACGAAGCCGACGCGGCGGGCGGAGTCTGAGCCGATCTCGACGTAGCCGATCGCGCTCGTCGGCACGAGGTAGTGCTTGCCCTTGTCGTCGGTCAGCTGGAGGAGGGGCGCGCCCTTCTCGATCGCCGCGGTCACGGCCTTCTGGATGTCGGCGGCGGGCTGCGACGACTCGAACGAGAGCTCGCGGGGGCTGTTGAGAATTCCGATGCGAATGTCCACGTCCGTCAGCGTACCTTTTCGCTCTGCCGGCGGCGGCCGCGTTCACTGTGGGCGCAGTGCGGACCGCGCCCGACGGTGTCCGACCCCGCCAGTAGCGTGGAGCCATGACCGCCCTCGATGCCGCGCCCCCCGCGCAGCTCGCGCATCCGGTCTCGCTGGACGCCTCGCAGGAGGCGGTACTGGATGCCCGGCGCGGGCCCGGCGCTGTCGTGCTCGGGGCGCCCGGCACGGGCAAGACGGCGACCGTCGTGGAGCTCGTCTCCCGCGCGATCGAGGTCGACGGCCTCGACCCGCAGCGCGTGCTCGTGCTGACGCCGTCACGGCGCAGCGCGACGGCGCTGCGCGACCGCCTCGCCCTGCGCCTCGCGGGCCCCGCCTCGGTGCTGCCGGGCCCGCTCGCGCGCTCGATCGCCTCGTACGCGTTCGGCGTCGTGCAGGCGGATGCTCGACTCACGGGCACACCGGAGCCGCGGCTGCTCAGCGGTGCCGATCAAGACTCCGACATCGCCGAGCTGCTCGACCGCAGCGCGCTCGAGGCCGTGCTGGGCGAGGTCGCGTCGCCCGGGCCCGCGTGGCCCGAGCACCTGGGGCCGGAGGTGCGGCAGCTCACGGCCTTCCGCACCGAGCTGCGCGACGTGCTCGCCCGGCTGTCGGAGCACGGCTGGAGCACCGACGACCTGCGGGCGGCGGCGGCACGGCTCGATCGGCCGGAGTGGGCCGCGGTCGCCGACTTCGCCGACGAGTACCGCGACAGCCTCGGCGGGGCGCGACTCGGGCAGCAGGACCCGGCGGAGCTCGTGCGGGCCGCCGTCGGTCTGCTCGCCGACCCGCACCCGGCGGCGCCCGAGGCGCCGTCGCTCGTCATCCTCGACGACGCCCACGACGCGACCCCGAGCGGCTTCGACCTGCTCGCGGCGCTCGCCGCTCGCGGTGCGACCGTCATCGCGCTCGGCGATCCGGACGTCGCGACCAACACCTTCCGCGGGGCCGAGCCGGAATCCCTCACGCGACTCGCGGGCCTTCCCACCCTCGTGCTGGAGACGGCGCACCGGCAGAGCCCCACGCTGCGCGCCCTTACGGCGCAGCTCACGAGCCGCATCGGCGCGGCGGCGGCCGGTGCGCAGCGTCGCGCACGGCCGGGGCACAGCGTCGGGCCCAGCGGTGACGAGCACAGCGGCGCGGAGGCCGAGGCGCCCGAGCTCGGCGGCCCCCTGCTCGCGCTCACCGCCTCGAGCCCCGCGCGCGAGCGCACCCTCATCGCCGACGTGCTGCGCGAGCGCCACCTCATCGACGGGGTGCCGTGGTCGCGCATGGCCGTCATCGTGCGCAGCGGCGCTCTCGTACCGCCGCTCGTGCGCGCCCTCGCCCTCGCCGAGGTGCCCGTGCGCAGCACCGCTCCCGGGCGACCGCTGCGCGAGCATCCGGCTGCCCGCGCCCTCATCCGCCACGTCGACCTCGGGGTCGGGCGTGCGCCGCTCACGGCGGAGGCCGCGACCGAGCTGCTGCTCGGGCCGCTCGGCGGCCTCGACCGCGTCGACCTGCGCCGACTGCGACGCGCACTGCGCGCGGAGGAGCTCGCCGGCGACGGCGCGCGCACGGCCGACGAGCTGCTCGTCGACGCGCTCTCGGCGCCCGATCGGCTCGCGACCATCGATCACCGGGTCGCACGCCGCGCCGCCAGACTCGCTCGCACGCTCGCCCGCATCGCCGAGCGGCATGCGGAGGGCGCGACCGTCGACGAGCTGCTCTGGATCGCGTGGGACGACGCGCGCGTCGTCGAGCGCTGGCAGCGTGACGCCGTCGCGGGCGGCACGACCGGGGGCGAGGCCGATCGTGCGCTCGACGCCGTCGTCGCCGTCTTCACGACGGCGACCGTCATCGTCGACACGGTGCCCGAGGCGACCGTCGAGACGTTCCTCACCCGCGTGCTCGACAGCGACGTCGCCGACGACCTCCTCGCACCCGCCCGCACGACCGAGGCGGTACTCGTCACGTCCCCCTCCGCGGCGGCCGGCCTCGAGGTCGACGTCGTCGTCGTCGCGAACGTGCTCGACGGGGTGTGGCCCGATCTGCGCCTGCGCGGCAGCCTCCTGCACGCGCCCCTGCTCAGCCGCGTCGCGCGCGGCCTGCCCACGGGCGACCTCGACGAGCGGCGTCTCGTGCTCGAGGACGAGCTGCGCATGTTCTCCCTGGCGATCTCCCGCGCTCGCCGCCAGGTGGTCGTCACCGCGAGCGCGGGAGAGGACGAGCAGCCGAGCGCCCTGCACGAGATCGTGGCCGAACGCGAGCGTGCACTGAGGGAGGGCGACACCGGCAGGTCCGGCACGGCCGGTGCGGCGCCCCCGCGCCGCGAGGGGGCACCGTACGCGGCGCCGCCGCACCGCGTCATCCGCGCCCGCTCGTTGCGCCGCACCGTCGGCCAGTTGCGCCGTGTGCTCACCGACCCCCGCGAGAGCCACGACCGGCGGGCGGAGGCCGCGACGGCGCTCGCGCGCCTCGCCGCCGAGCGCGTGCCCGGGGCCGACCCGGACGAGTGGTGGGGCCTGCTCGACGTCTCCACCGAGGCGCCGCTGTTCGTCGAGGAGGAGACCGTCGGGCTCTCGCCGAGCAAGATCGAGAGCATCGAGCGCTCGCCCCTCGACTGGTTCCTCGACACGATCGCGCCGGGCGAGAGCACCCCCGCGATGGGCATCGGCACGATCGTGCACTGGGCTCTCGAATCACTCAGCGCCGAGGTTCTCGACCCCGCTGCCCCGCCCGCAGTGGGCGTCGAGGAGGTGTGGGCGGCGATCGAGGCGCGGTGGAGCGAGCTGAGCTTCGAATCGCCGTGGCTCGCCGAGCAGCAGCGCCGCCTCGCGCGCCGCTACGCCGTCGGTCTCGCCGATTACCTGCGGGATGCCGCTGGCGACGGCCGCGCGGCCGTCGCCGCCGAGCAGCGCTTCACCGTGCAGGTCGACCGCGTGCAGGTGCGCGGCATCGTCGACCGCATGGAGGTCGGCGCCGACGGCGCGTTGCGCATCATCGACCTCAAGACGGGCCGGCCCGAGACGAACGCCGCCAAGGTCGCCGCGAACGCTCAGCTGGGTGCGTACCAGCTCGCCTTCGCGGACGGCGCCTTCGACGACGCGCTCGAGGAGGCGCTGCGGCCCCTGCGCGACCGCGGGGCGCTCGACCCCGCGGCACCCGTGACCGCGGGCGGAGCCGTGCTGCTCTACGTGCGCGAGGGCAAGGGCGACCAGTCCTACCGCGAAGCCGTGCAGGCCGTGCTCGACGACGAGGCGCTCGAGGCGTTCCGCGAGCGGTTGCGCCTCGCCCTCGCGGCCATCACCGTCGATCAGCTCGCGGGGCCCCGCACGGTCGGGCGCTACGACTACGGGTCTCTCGCGCACCGCGTGCACCGCGTGCCGCCCGTCACGGGGGACGACTCGTGAGCGGCGCGCGCGCCACGATCAGCGGTGGTTCCCTCAGTGCAGATGCGATCGCCGACGCGCTCGGCATCTACCGGCCCACCGACGAGCAGCGCGCCGTCATCGAGGCACCGCTCGGCCCGGCTCTCGTCGTCGCGGGGGCCGGCTCGGGCAAGACCGAGACCATGGCCGCGCGGGTGCTGTGGCTCGTCGCCAACGGCCACGTCGCACCCGAGGGCGTACTGGGGCTCACCTTCACCCGCAAGGCGGCGGGGGAGCTCGCCGCGCGCATCCGCTCCCGCCTCATCGCCCTCGGCGCGAGCGGTCTGCTGCCGCCCGGCCCCGACGGCGGCCCCCTCGTGGATGCCTTCACGCAGCCGACCGTGTCGACCTACAACTCCTTCGCCTCGAGCCTGTACCGCGACCACGCGGTACTCATCGGCCGCGACCCCGACGGCGTCGTGCTCGGCGAGGCGGGCGCGTGGCAGCTCGCACGCGACATCGTCGCCTCCGCGACGGATGCCCGGCTCGCCGACCTCGACCTCTCCGTCGACTCCGCGACCGAGGCCGTGCTGCGCCTCGCCCACGGCCTCGCTGAGCACCACGCGACCGTCGACGACCTGCGGGCCCTCATCGTCGAGCTCGTGCGCATGCGCGACCTGCCGAGCCCCGACCGGCATGCGCGCGCCGACGTCGACCGACTCGCGACGACCCTCGAGGCGACCCTGCCGCTCAGCGACCTCGTCGAGCGTTTCGAGCTGGCCAAGCAGCGCGAGGGATACGTGGCGTTCTCCGACCAGGTGACGCTCGCCCTGCAGATCGTGCGCGCTCACACCGAGGTCGCGGCGGGCATCCGCGCGCGGTACCGCGTCGTCCTGCTCGACGAGTACCAGGACACCAACGTCGCGCAGACCTGGCTGCTCGCCGAGCTGTTCGGGGGCACCCCGGTCATGGCCGTGGGCGACCCGCACCAGTCGATCTACGGCTGGCGCGGCGCGAGCGCGGCGGGGCTCGACGACTTCGCGACGCGGTTCCGCGGTGCTGCCGCCGAGGGTGGTGCGGGGGAGCCGGTCGCTCGCTACTCATTGAGCGTGAGCTGGCGCAACGGCGAGCGCATCCTCGACGTCGCCAACGCGCTCGTGGAGCCCCTCACGACGCCGGGCAGCGTCGCCGTCGCGCGACTCGAGAGCGGTCCGAGCGCGAGCGCGCACGCCGTCGAGACAGTCTTCGAGGAGCAGCTGCACGAGGAGGCCGCCGCCGTCGCGGCATGGCTCGCCCAGCGTCTGGGAGAGCCCGTCGCGGGAGCCGCGCCTGGCGCGACCGACGATCACGGCCGGCCGCTGCGCCCGAGCGCCGCGCTCCTGATGCGCAACCGCACGACCCAGCCCGTGTTTCTCGCCGCCCTGCGGGAGGCGGGGGTGCCGTTCCACGTACTCGGCATCGGCGGTCTGCTCGAGGAGCCCGAGATCAGCGACCTCGTGTGCGCCCTCGCCGTGCTGCACGACCCGAGCGCGGGCACCGAGCTCGTGCGCCTGCTCGCGGGCCCGCGCTGGCGCATCGGCGTCGCCGACCTGCACGCGCTCTCCCGTGTCGCGAGCTGGCTGCGCGACCGCGACCTCGCCCAGCGCCCCCTCGCCCCCGAGGTCATCGAGGCGCTGCGGGCCTCCGTCGCCGCGGGCGACGGCGTCTCGCTCGTCGACGCACTCGACTTCGTCGCCACCGCGCGCGAGGACCACGGGCAGCTGCGCCGCTTCAGCGCAGCCGGCCTCGCCCGGCTGCGCGAGGCCGGCCGGGTACTCGCCACCCTGCGCGGGCGCAGCTCGCTCGCGCTGCCGGACCTCGTCGTCGCGGTCGAGCACGAGCTGCAGCTCGACATCGAGGTCGCCGCGAACCCGTACCGCGTGCTCGGGGACGCTCCCCGCACTGCCTTCCTCGACGCCCTCGACAGCTACCTCAGCCTTGCCGACCACGCGACGCTCGGGGGCTTCCTCTCCTGGCTGCGGGAGGCCGAGTGGCGCGACAACCTCTCGCCGCGCTCCGAAGACCCCGAGCCCGGCACCGTGCAGGTACTCACCATCCACGGCGCGAAAGGGCTCGAGTGGGATCACGTCGCCGTGCCGCGCTGCGTCGACGGCGAGCTTCCCGCGCGCCCGCGCGACGGCACGAAGGGCTGGCTGAGCCTCGGCGTGCTTCCCTACGAGCTGCGGGGCGACGCCGCCGAGCTGCCGCAGCTCGCCTGGCGGGGCGCCGCCGACCGCAAAGAGCTGCTCGACGCGGTGAAGGACTTCCAGTCGGAGGTCGCCGCTCACCACGAGCGGGAGGAGCGACGGCTCGCCTACGTCGCCGTCACGCGCGCGCGGCACCGCCTGCTGCTGAGCGGATCGTGGTGGGCGAGCCAGACCCAGCCGCGCGGGCCGAGCAGCTTCTTCCGTCCCCTCGCCGAGCGGAGCATCCTGCCCCCGTGGCCCGAGCAGAGCGAGCATGAGGAGAACCCCCGCCCGCCGGAGGACGACACCGCCGCGTGGTGGCCAGGCGACCCGCTCGGTCGGCGACGCGGCGAGCTCGAGGCGGCCGCGCAGCGCGTGCGCGCCGTCGACGCGAGCCGGTACGAGGATGCCCGCGCTCGACCCGGCACCGACCCCTACGGCTGGCACGCCGACGTCGACCTGCTGCTCGCCGAGCGCGACGAGCGCCGCCGCCGCGCCGACCTCGTGCCCGTGCCCCTGCGCGTGCCCGCCTCGGCGTTCAAGGACTTCGTCGGCGACCCCGCCGGCTCGGCCGAGCGGCTGCGCCGCCCCGTACCGCAACGCCCCTACCGTCAGACGCGGCTCGGCACGGTCTTCCACCGCTGGGTCGAGCAGCGCTACGGCCTCGCCGCGCTGCCCGACACCGTCGACGGCCTGGCCCTGCCCTTCGGGGGAGAGAGCGACGACGGGCCGGGGGAGGACGTCGACGAGGCCGCGATCGCCGCACTGCAGCGCACCTTCGAGAGCTCGCCGTGGGCCACCCGCCAACCGCTCGACGTGGAGCGCGAGCTGCACGTGCCCTTCGCGGGGCGCATCCTCGTCTGCAAGATCGACGCCGTCTACGCGACGACGCTGCCCGACGGGCGCGAGGGTGTCGAGATCGTCGACTGGAAGACCGGGCGCGCTCCCCGCGACGACGACGACCGCCGCGCGAAGGAGCTGCAGCTGGCCCTCTACCGGCTCGCCTACGCCCGCTGGAGCAGGCGACCTCTCGACGACGTCAGTGCCGCGTTCTACTTCGTCGCCGACGACGCCGTGCTGCGGCCGGAGACACTGCCAGACGAGGCCGAGCTCGCCGCGCTGTGGGCCGCCGCGCTCACTCCGCCGCGAAGCCCGTGATCGGCCGCGTCGCCGCTCACCGGAAGAGCGAGGTCTGACCGATTCGCTGGCGAAGCGATTCCGGCATGCTGTCACTGTGCGGTGGGCGCGGGGGCAGGGCTTTTCCCGTCTCGCTGACGAAGTCGAGCCAGTCGGCGTGAGCAATCGTCGCACTGTTCTCGGGGATCGCGTCCTCGGTGATGAGGTACACCCAGAAGTCGAGCTCGTGGCGCGCGTCCCACATCGACCGCCGCACGAACCGTGACCCGGCATCATTGCCCGGCGCGTACTCTTCCAACCAGTCGAGAATGTCGAAGACGAGGCGCTCCTCCGCGACAGGAACGCAGTAGATCTCGATCGCGTGCTCCCGTTGTCCGTCTGGCGTGTAACCGGGGCAGGTCGGAAGGTCCCACAGCGTTCCCGTGATCGTGGACGCGGCGAAGAACGACAACCGCGAGTCGAGCCCGAGCTGCTCCTGCCGTGTCGTACCGCTCAGGAGGGTGCCGTAGACCGCGACGTGCTCGTGGTCCTTGTGCGTCGCGCGCACCGTCTCGGCGAGAAGCTCGAAGCCACGTCGGCAGACGTACCGCCGGAGCGGGCCGTACTTCGGCTCATTGAGCAGAGAGAGCCAGTACGAGAAGAACGTGTCGCGATCTCGAGTCCTCAACTCTCCCTGCTTCTCGAGATACAGGAGCTGCTCGAGGAAGTTCATGAAGTAGTCGAAGTGAGCCTTGTTGACGACGTGAGTCGGATCGATGCGCACATCGCGGTCGACGACCCGAAGCTGCAGGATCGGGGCGAGATCGGCCTCGAAACGGTGCTCGATCAGCTGCCGCGCGGTGAGCAGGTGGGGGTCGGTGTAGAACGACTTGAACTGCTCGACCGCCCACCGGGTCGCGACGCTGCGTCGGGCGCGTCCGAAGGAGAAGAGCGCCCAGAACCCGGCGACGATGAGCGCGAAAGGCGTGATCGCCTGACCCACGATGGTGACGGTGTCGACGACCTCAGCGGTGCTCACGGCATTCTCCGTTCTCCAGCTACGGCGAACTCGGGTGCCGCGGGCCCGACCAGCCCGGTTCGGCGTGCGAATCCCCCGACGGTGGGCCGGGCGGGGTCGACTCGCTGAGCTCGATCGCATCGGTGAGCGTCGCGCTGCGCGACGGCTCGGGGGTCAGCGGGTTCATGACGTCGCCCTGCACGCGGTCGAGCAGAGCGCCGAGCATCTCCACGGCGTCGTCGACGATCTCTGTCGAGCGCTGCTCGGTGCCGTGCAGCAGCCAGCGCGCCACCTCGAGCTCGGCGGCGAACACGGCACGGCGGCCGACCTGGCGGTCGTGCATCCCGCGCGCCTGGTGGTAGGCATCGAGGCCGCTCTCGGCGACGACCGGGTCGCTCGCCCCGAGCAGCCAGAACAGGTCGCGTGCCGGGTCGCCGACCTGCAGGTGCGACCAGCCGAGCACGCCCGTGACGGTCTCGCCGACGGCGAGGAACGAGGATGCCCCCAGCGAGCCGTTGATGACGGCCGGGGTGAACTGCCACAGGGTGGAGTCCTCCGCTGCCGCCTCCCAGCGGGCGAGCAGCGCCGCCGGCACGAGCCCGGTCGCCGCGGCGCGGTCCATCGTGACGACGGCGTCGCGCACGACGTCGGTCGGGCGGCGCTGCGGCAGCCCCACGTCGGCGACGACGCTCGTCGGCAGGCCGTGGATCGCCGCGATGGCGTGGCCGATCGACGCGGCGATGCCGGGAGTAATGGCCTC
Organism: Chryseoglobus sp. 28M-23; assembly: GCF_014789785.1. Lineage (NCBI taxonomy): Bacteria > Bacillati > Actinomycetota > Actinomycetes > Micrococcales > Microbacteriaceae > Microcella > Chryseoglobus sp. 28M-23. The sequence continues at coordinate 772,470 of NZ_CP061846.1, forward strand.
GAGCGAGAGCGGTGTGCCGGCCACGAACTCGGAGACGAGGGCGCGGGTGCCGTCGACGGGAGCCTGGCCGAGCATCCGGGGCACCGCGAACGGGAGGCGAGACCGCACGCCGTCGCTCAGCGCGCGCAGCGCGACGAGGTCGGCCGACTGCTCGTTCTCGGCAGCCGGTGTGCGCGGAACGCGGATGACGAGCGAGCGCCCGTCGCGCGTCGACAGCAGTGCCGAGTCGACGTCGCCGCGCCCGTGCGAACCGAGCGCGGCCGCCCCCGCGACCTCGAGGCCGGGCACGGCGGCGGTCGCGAGCGCGGCTAGAGTGAGGGGCGAACGGGCCATACCGACAGAGTAAGTCGAGGCGCGTGCTCGGCGGCCCGCGCCACGCAGTGCGCCCGGTCAAGAAGAGGGCTCACCATGCATCGATCACTCACCGCCCGGTTGCCGCTGTCTCGCTATCGCATCGACCGCGACCACCTGACGCGGGAGCGGCCGCGCCTGTTCGAGGAGCTCGGGGAGGACCCCCGCACGCGCGTCGTCGCGCTGTGGCGCGGCGAAGTGCTCATCGCCGAGGACGACGAGGCGCCCGCGCTCGAGTACCTTACGACCGACGCCGTGCCCGAGGGGCTGCTGCGCATCTACCTGGGCCGCGCTCTCGACGTCGACCCGGCTCTGCCCGCGGGCTCGCCCATCGTCGCGGCCGTGTTCGACGACGAGACCGCGAAGGCGCTCGATGTCGACATCGCTCGATGGCGCAGCCCGCGCACCCTCGGCCACCGTCTGGGTGACCGCGACGCCGGTCTCGCGATCGAGGCGCTCGGCATCGCGAACTGGCATGAGACGCACCGGTTCTCGCCGCGCACCGGTCACTCGACCACGCCGGCGAAGGGCGGCTGGGTGCGTATCGACGACGAGGACGGCCAGGAGATGTTCCCGCGCACGGATGCGGCGATCATCGTGGGCATCACGGACGCGCAGGATCGTCTCGTGCTCGGCAGCAACGCGCTGTGGGAGTCGAACCGATTCTCGCTCCTGGCCGGCTTCGTCGAGCCGGGGGAGTCGCTCGAGGCCGCCGTCGTGCGCGAGGTGTTCGAGGAGACGGGCCTGCGCATCGTCGACCCGCAGTACGTCGGCTCGCAGCCGTGGCCGTTCCCCGCCTCGCTCATGCTCGGATTCCGCGCGACGCTCGACGCGGACGCCGAGAACCTCCTGCGCCCCGACGGAACCGAGATCCTCGACCTGCGCTGGTTCAGCCGCGACGACCTCGCCGCGGGCCTCGACTCGATCCTGCTGCCGGGCCGCACCTCGATCGCGCGCGCGATCATCGAGGACTGGTTCGGCGGCCCGCTCGAGGATTCGTGAGCGATCCCGACCGGCTGCTCGCGGGCCTCGACGAGCGGCAGAAGGAGGTCGCCGAGACGCTGCGCGGACCGCTGTGCGTGCTCGCCGGTGCGGGCACGGGCAAGACGCGCGCGATCACGCACCGCATCGCGTACGGCGTCGCGACGGGCACCTACGACCCGCAGCGCGTCATGGCGCTCACCTTCACGACGCGCGCGGCGGGCGAGCTGCTGGGCCGCCTGCGCGCCCTGGGGGCGGATGGCGTGCAAGCACGCACCTTCCACTCCGCGGCACTGCGTCAGCTGCACTACTTCTGGCCCGTCGTGGCGGGCGGCAGCCCGCCGCGCATCCTCGACGGCAAGGGGGCCCTCATCGGCCATGCCGCGAGTGCGCTCAAGCTGCGCCTGGATACGGCGGCGCTGCGGGACACCGCCGCCGAGATCGAGTGGCGCAAGGTCTCGCGCCTGCGGCTCGAGGATTACGCGCGCGTCGCCCACTCGCGCACGCTGCCCGCGCAGCTGAGCGTCGACGCGATGGTCGCGCTGCACCAGCGCTACGAGGACCTCAAGGACGAGCGGAAGCAGATCGACTTCGAGGATGTGCTGCTCGCGACGGCGGGCATGATCGAGAACGAGCCGCGCGTCGCCGAGCAGGTGCGCGAGCAGTACCGCTTCTTCGTCGTCGACGAGTACCAGGATGTCTCGCCGCTGCAGCACGACCTGCTCGCCCTGTGGCTCGGCGGACGGCGCGAGCTGTGCGTCGTCGGCGATGCCTCCCAGACGATCTACTCCTTCGCGGGTGCGACGAGCGACTACCTCGTGCGCTTCGGCAGCGAGTACCCGGAGGCGCGCGTCGTGCGGCTCGAGGACAACTACCGGTCGAGCGCGCCCATCGTCACGCTCGCCAACCGGCTCATGCGCGGCCGCCCTGGAGCCCTCACGCTGCACGCCGCCACGGAGGGCGCGCAGTCGGGCCCGACGCCGCGCGTGAGCGCCCACGTCGACGACGCAGCGGAGGCGGCGAGCATCGCGCAGTCGATCGCGCAGCGCATCGCCGACGGCACTCCGCCCGAGTCGATCGCCGTGCTGTACCGCATCAACACGCAGTCGATCGCGCTCGAGGCGGCCCTGCGGCGCTTCGAGGTGCCCGTGCAGTCGCGCGCCAACAGCCGATTCTTCGACCAGCAGGAGGTCAAGCAGGCGATCCTGCTGCTGCGCGGCGCGTCGATCTCGATCGTCGACGAGCCCCTGTTCAAGAGCGTGAGCGACGTGCTGCGCGGTCTCGGCTGGCGGCAGGACCCGCCGGAGGGCGGCGGTGCCGAGCGGGTCGCATGGGAGAGCCTCAACGCCCTTCTCGGTCTCGCGGAGGAGGCGCCGCCGGGCACGACCCTCGCCGACTTCGTGCGCGAGCTGCAGCGCCGCCAGCAGCAGCAGCACGAGCCGACGCGCCAGGCGGTGACCCTGTCCACCCTGCACGCGGCGAAGGGACTCGAGTGGGACGCCGTGTACATCGCCGGGCTCAGCGAGGGGCTCGTGCCGATCACGTTCGCGCAGGGGCTCGAGGCGGTCGACGAGGAGCGACGACTGCTGTACGTGGGCATCACGCGCGCCCGGCGGGCCCTCGAGCTCTCGTGGAGCAAGCGCGCCTCGAGCGCCCGAGCAGAGCGTGCCCCGAGCCGCTTCCTCGACGAGGTGCGGGCTCCCGCGGCGCCGAGCGGCGCCGGCGTCAGCGCGTCCCGCTCGCGCGCGCGCTGAGCTCGAGCCCGCGGCATCCGCATCGCGCTGATGCGGCCCACTGCGTGACGGTGCGCGAGTCGTCGGCGACATCGAGGCGGATGCTCGTGCCGCTCGTTCCCCGCCCGGCCGCGAGCTCGCGCAGCATCGTGAGCGCCTCGAGCGCCGCGAGCGTCGCGGTGAGGCCCGACTCCGCGGCCGCCCGTCGACCCCACAGCTGACTGCCGATGGCGAGCCACGCGGGGTCGGCGTCCGCGCGCTGCTGCTCGAGGCACGCGAGGCACGGGCTCACGCCGGGCACGACGAGCGGGCCGATCGTGACGGCGCGCTCGCCGAACACGATCGGAAGATGCGGAATGTCGCGCCGCAGCCACGTCTGGTGCTCGAGCGGGTCGGCGACGTGATGGCTCACGATCACGGCGGCCTGCGCCGCGGGCGCGCGCGCGGTACCGCTCGCGGGGCCGTCGACGATCGTGCACCCGGCCTCGGCGAGCACACGGCCGACGCTTGCTCGACCGTCGACCGCGCCGCGCACGGCGACGCGCTCCGGGGGCGCGGTGATCGCGCGCGAGCCGCGGAGGAGTGCAGGCTCGAGGCGCTGCAGCAGCTCGTCGACCCGCGCGGGCCGTACCCCCGCGGCGGTGGCAGAGCGGTCGAGTGCGGTGCGCGTGGCTCCCGTCGCGAGCGTCGCGATGATGCGCGCATCCCCGTCGTCGACCTCGTCGAGCACGACGGCGACGGGGTCGACGCCGATCTGCAGACTGAAGGGCGAGCGCCACACGAGGGGACGGGAGGGGTCGAGTCGCAGGATCATGCCGCACATGATGCGCGCGCGGCTGATCGCGCTGCAGCAACTCTGCACAGCCCGCACTCGCCGAGGAGCTAGGCCCTGGGGGAGTCCTCGTCATCGTCGGGGCCGCTCGGCTCCTCGCCGGAGGCGCCCTCGCCCGGACTGCCCTCGATAGGGCGGTCTCCGCTGTCGTCGGCGAGCAGGTCGCTCAGCGCGCGGTCGACGTCGTCGGGCTCGGCGCTCTCACCCGTGAGACTTGCGATGACGCGCTGCGGGTCGTCGATGTCGTCGCTCGAGGGCAGCAGGTCGGGGTGCGCCCACAGCTCGTCGCGCCGCGTCGCGCCCACGGCGTCGGTGATCGCCTGCCAGAAGGCTGCGGCCTCCCGCAGTCGGCGCGGGCGCAGCTCGAGGCCCACGAGGGTCGCGAAGGCGCGCTCGGCCGGTCCGCCGGAGGCCCGGCGGCGCCGCACGGTCTCGGCGACCGCATCGGCGCGGGGGATGCGGGTGGTCGCGTGCGCGGTCACGACGTCGACCCAGCCCTCGATGAGGGCCAGGGTGGACTCGAGGCGGGCGAGGGCGGCGAGCTGAGCATCCGACTTCGGGGGGATGAGCGCGCCGCTCGTGAGCGCCTCGCGCAGGCTCTCCGGGTTCGCGGGATCGAACTCGGCCGCGAGCGACTCGATGCGACTCGTGTCGATGCGGATGCCGCGGGCGTACTCGGTGATGGCGCTGATGAGGTGCTGCCGCAACCACCGCGCGTGGCGGAAGAGGCGGGCGTGCGCGAGTTCGCGCACCGCGAGGTAGAGCTGAACCTGGTCGTGGGGAATGTCGAGGTCGGCGCCGAACGCGGCGACGTTCTGCGGCAGGAGGGAGGCTTGCACGTCGTGCTCCTCGCGCCCCGGCAGGAGGGGGATGCCGATGTCGCCGCCCGAGACGACCTCGGCCGACAGCTGGCCGACGACGTGCCCGAGCTGGAGGGCGAAGAGGGTGCCGCCGAGCGAGCGCATCATCTGCCCGGCGTTCTCGACCATGCTCTTGAGCTCCTCCGGCACCTGCTCGTCGAGAACCTCGGTGAGCGAGTCGGCGATGGAGAGCGCGACCGGCTCGGCGAGCTGCGTCCACACCGGCAGGGTCAGCCGCGCCCAGTCGGCGCGCGTCGTCAGGCTCGGCTCGCTCGTGAGCTGCGTGATGCTCGTGGCCTCGTCGAGCCACAGCGCGGCGAGGTGCAGCGCCTGGCGGAGCTCGTCGAGCTGCGTCTGGTTGGGCCGAAGCGAGCCTTCCGCGGCGATGCGGCCTGCCTCGTCGCGTGCGAGCTGCCAGTTGATGCCCTCGCCTGTCGAGTTCATCGCCTGCTGCAGCTGGCCCATGAGCCGCGCGACCATGAGCGGGTCGGTCGGCAGCCCTGCGGCACCCGCGAGCTTGGAAGGGTCGATATCGCCCTCGCCCGCGAGGAATTTGCGCATCATCTCGCGGAACTCGTCCTCCGCGCCGCCTAGGGGATCCTCAGCCATGGCCCCTACGCTAGTGCGAGTGCCTGGCGCCGACCGATCAGGTTCGCGCCGGGCGGAATGACCCGGCAGTCTGCCGTGGATCGACACGGTGAGAAGAGGGTGCGGGTGAGTCTGTTCAGTGAGGATGCGGCGACCGCCGAGCTCGAGGCGCGGTCGCGAGGCCGTCGGGTCGGGTGGACCCTTCTGGCACTCACGCTGTTCGGCGTCGTGGCCCTGGCGATCCTGCCCTCGCCGTACGTCATCGAACGACCGGGGCCGGTCTTCGACACGCTCGATGCGGTCTCCGTCGACGGCGAGGACGTGCCGCTCATCGACATTCCCACCGAGCCCACCTACGACACGCCCGGCTCGCTCGCCCTCCTCACCGTCAACGTCGTCGGCAATCGGGACAGCCGCCCCTCCTGGTTCGACGTGCTGCAGGCGTGGATCGACCCGACGCAGGCCGTCGTGCCGGTCGACTCGGTCTTTCCCGAGGGGGTGTCCACGGAGGACCGCCGTGAGCAGTCCCGCGTCGACATGCAGAACTCGCAGCGCGAGGCCGTCGCCGCCGCGCTGCGCGCCCTCGGCGAGCCGTACGAGAGCTCCCTCGTCGTCGTCGAGTCGATGCAGGCCGGGCCGGCGGAGGGCGTGCTCGAGCCCGACGACGTGATCGTCTCGGTCAACGGCACGGCCGTGCGCGATGTCACGGCGCTGCGCGAGCTCATCAGCGTGAACGGCACGGGCGGCCCCGCCGAGTTCCTCATCGTGCGCGGGGGAGCCGAGCAGACGGCGCTCATCACACCCGTGCTCAGCGACGGCCAGGATCGTGTGCCGATCATCGGCGTGCTCGTCGCGGGCGAGTACGAGTTCCCCTTCGAGGTGGAGATCGAGCTCAGCAACGTGGGCGGCCCGAGCGCGGGAATGATGTTCGCCCTCGGCATCGTCGACAAGCTCACACCGGGTTCGCTCGCCGGCGGCGCGGAGGTCGCCGGCACGGGCACGATCGCGGCGGATGGCGCGGTCGGCCCGATCGGGGGCATCCAGCAGAAGATGCACGGCGCGGTCGACTTCGGGGCCGACTGGTTCCTCGCCCCCGCGGCGAACTGCGACGAGGTCGTGGGCGCGGTGCCCGACGGGCTCGAGGTGTTCTCGGTCGCGACGCTGGACGAGGCGATCGTCGTCCTGCAGACGATCGCCGACGAGGGCGACCTCGACGCTCTGCCGCGCTGCGGCGCGTGAGCCCGCCCTACTTGTAGACGGTCGGCAGCGCCGGGTCGCCGTCGCCCAGGCGCATCGCCTCGGCGGGCAGCTCGGCCACGGCGGCCGCGCAGTGGGCGCGCGCGAGTCGCACGCCCTCCTGGCCCATCCAGCGGGCATCAGCCTCGCCGTCGGTCACGAGAGGCACGGTGAGCGAGCGGATGCTCGCCCCGCCCTCGCCGTCGACCCCGCTGCTCGTGGCTCCGCCGTCGGGCAGGCCGTCCCTCGTGTCGTCGATGATGACGTGCTCGGCGACCGCGCGACCGCGGCCGTCGATGAGGCGCTCACCGCGCTTCGTGCCCCCGCGCGAGACCTTGCCGGGGGAGGCCTTCGCGACGGGCTGCCAGTCCCCACCCTCCTGCGACTGATGGGCTACCAGCTTGTAGACGAGGCCGGCGGCGGGCGCGCCCGAGCCGGTCACGACGGACGTGCCGACGCCGAAGCTGTCGACGGGAGCGCCGCGCAGGCCCGCGATCGTGTGCTCGGTGAGGTCGCTCGTGACGGTGATGCGCGTGCCCGTCGCCCCGAGGGAGTCGAGCTGGGCCCGCACCTCCCGCACGAGAGAGGGCAGGTCGCCCGAGTCGAGGCGCACGGCGCCGAGCTCGGTGCCGGCGACGCGCACGGCGGTCTCGACGCCGCGCTCGACGTCGAAGGTGTCGACGAGGAGCGTCGTGCCCGTGCCGAGGGTCTCCACCTGGGCGCGGAACGCGTCTTCCTCGCTGTCGTGCAGGAGCGTGAACGAGTGCGCGGCCGTGCCCATCGTCGGCACACCCCAGCGACGCCCGGCCTCGAGGTTCGAGCTCGCGTCGAACCCCGCGATATGGGCGGCCCGCGCCGCGGCGACCGCGGAGGCCTCGCTCGTGCGGCGCGACCCCATCTCGGCGAGCGGCCGGCCGTCGGAGGCCGCGACCATGCGAGCGGCCGCGCTCGCCACCGCGCTGTCGTAGTTGAGCGTGCTGAGCACGAGCGTCTCGAGCACGACCGCTTCGGCGAAGGTGCCGGTGACGGTCAGCAGCGGCGAGCCGGGCACGTACACCTCGCCCTCGCGGTAGCCCGTGATCGATCCGGCGAAGCGGTAGTCGGCGAGCCACTCGAGCGTCGTCTCGCTCACGACCCGCTCACGGGCCAGCCAGGCGAGATCGTCGGCATCGAAGCGGAAGTCGGCGAGAGCATCCAGCAGTCGCCCCTGCCCGGCGACGACGCCGAATCGGCGCCCGACGGGCAGTCGGCGCGCGAACACCTCGAACACGCACGGGCGCAGGCCGCGGCCCGAGTGCAGGGCCGCATCGATCATGGTGAGTTCGTAGCGGTCGGTCAGCAGCGAGGTCGTCACGCGCCCAGACTACGTCCGTAGCCTGTCGGCATGACGACTGCGCCGACCCGGTGGCTCACGGCCGAGCAGCTGGGGCCGCACTTCGACGACGGCGGCCCCGTGATCCTCGTCGAGAATCACGCGGTGTTCCGGCGCCGCCCGACGCACCGTCAGAAGGCGCACCTCTACCTCTCGGCGCTGCGGCATCGGTCGCGGTCGGGCGGTGACCGTGTCGCGCTCGTCACCGCCGACTCCTATGAGGATGCCCTGCGCGAGCGCGGCCTCACGGGCGAGTCGCTCGAGGTCGTCGGCGCGACCTCGTGGGCGGTGCGCGCGCTCGCCGAGCGGCTGGGTGCGACGGTGCTGCCCGACCGCGGATTCGTGACCTCGCGCGCGAGCTTCGCGGCGTGGGCGGAGGGTCGGAAACCCTCCCAGTTGGTCATGGACCGCTTCTACCGTCCCGTGCGGGAGGAGACGGGCATGCTCATGGAGGGGTCGCAGCCGGCGGGCGGCCAGTTCAGCTTCGACCATGACAATCGCGAGCGCCCGCCGAAGGGCGCCGCGACGCTCGGCCTGCCGGCCCCGTAGACGCCGGTCGAGGACGACATCGACACCGAGGTGCGGGAGACGCTCGATGCGCTCGAGGCCGACGGCGTGCACTTTCTCGGGTCAGACGGCCCGCGACGCGTCGCGGCGACGCGAGAGGAGGCGCTCGCCGCCCTCGACGACTTCCTCGACGTGCCGCTGGGCGACTTCGGGCCGTTCGAGGACGCGATGCTCGCGGGCGACGGCGTCATGGCGCACTCGCGCCTGAGCGTGCCGCTCAATCTGGGGCTGCTGCATCCGCTCGAGGTCGTCGAGCGCGTCGTCGCCGAGTACGAGGCGGGGCGCGCGCCGCTGGGCAGTGTCGAAGGCATCGTGCGGCAGCTCATCGGCTGGCGCGACTGGGTGTGGCACCTGTACTGGCATCTCGGCCCCGACTACACGACGAGCAGCAACGCGCTGGATGCTCGCACCCCGCTGCCCGCATCGTGGTGGTCGCTCGACAGCACCGAGTTGGCTGCCGAGCTCGACGCCGCGTGCCTCAGCAGCGTGCTCACGCAGGTCGGGCGCGAGGGCTGGGCTCACCACATTCCGCGCCTCATGGTGCTCGGCAACCACGCGCTGCAGCGCGGCTACGACCCCGCCGAGCTCACCCGCTGGTCCCAGGGCGCCTTCGTCGACGGCACCCCGTGGGTCATGCCGGCGAACGTCGTCGGCATGAGCCAGTGGGCAGACGGGGGAGTCGTGGCGACCAAGCCCTACGCGAGCGGCGGCGCCTATATCGACCGCATGAGCGACTACTGCGGGTCGTGCCGCTACAACCCGAAGAAGCGTGTGGGCGAGGATGCCTGCCCCTTCACCGCGGGGTACTGGGCGTTTCTCGATCTGGTCGAGCCGAGCATCCGGGGCAATCACCGCATGGCGCAGCCGCTCGCGGGCCTGCGCCGCCTCGCCGACCGCGACCAGCTCGTCGCCCACGAGCGCGCCCGCACCCACTACTGACCGGGGGCGCACGCCCCCTTTGGGCCAGATCTGGCACGAATGGGCGCTCACCCTCGCCGCAAGCGCCCCTTTGCACCAGATCTGGCGCGTGCGGGTAGGGGAGGGCGCGCGCCTAGACTGAGGGGCGTGAGCAACGCGCCGATTGGGGTCTTCGACTCGGGGGTTGGCGGGCTCACTGTGGCCCGCGCGATCATCGACCAGCTGCCGCGCGAGCAGCTGCTCTACCTCGGCGACACCGCTAACGGCCCCTACGGCCCGCGGCCCATCGCACAGGTGCGCGAGCACTCCCTCGCCGTGCTCGACGAGCTCGTCGCGCAGGGCGTGAAGCTCCTGGTGATCGCGTGCAACACCGCGAGCGCGGCGATGTTCCGGGACGCTCGCGAGCGCTTCGAGCAGGGCCACGGCATCCCCGTGGTCGAGGTCATCCAACCGGCCGTGCGCCAGGCCGTGCGCCGCACGCGCTCGAAGCGCATCGGCGTCATCGGTACGGAGGGCACGATCCGCTCGGGCGCCTATGCCGAGGCGTTCGTCGCCGATCCGCAGATCGAGCTGACCCTCGCGGCGGCACCGCGCTTCGTCGAGTTCGTCGAGGCCGGCGTCACGACGGGCCCCGAGCTGCTGGCGCTCGCCGAGGAGTACCTGGCCCCGATGAAGGCCGCCGACATCGACACGCTCGTGCTCGGCTGCACGCACTACCCGCTCCTGGCCGGTGCGATCCAGTTCGTGCTCGGCCCCGACGTCTCCCTCGTCTCGAGCGCGGAGGAGACCGCATACGACGTCTACCGCCGGCTCGTCGACCACGGCCTCGAGACGACGCGACAGGATGCTCCCGGTCACGTCTTCGAGGCCACGGGTTCTGACACCGCGCGCTTCCGCGCGCTGGCCGCACGGTTTCTCGGGCCCGAGATCGGCCACGTCGAGGCTTTCCCGACCGGCACCATCCCCCTTCCGAAAGGCACACCATGAACGCCACCATCGCTGAGACGAGCGGCCTGCGCGCCGACGGACGCACCGAGTCGCAGCTGCGCCCCGTCACGATCGAACGCAACTGGAGCGCCCAGGCGGAGGGCAGCGCGCTCATCAGCTTCGGCAGCACCAAGGTGCTGTGCACCGCGAGCTTCACGAACGGCGTGCCGCGGTGGCTCGTCGGCAAAGGCTCCGGCTGGGTGACCGCCGAGTACGGCATGCTGCCGCGCTCGACGAACGAGCGCATGGACCGCGAGAGCGTCAAGGGCAAGATCGGTGGGCGCACGCACGAGATCTCGCGGCTCATCGGCCGCAGCCTGCGCGCCGTCATCGACACCCGGTCGCTCGGTGAGAACACGATCAAGATCGACTGCGACGTGCTGCAGGCCGACGGCGGCACGCGCACCGCGGCGATCACGGGCGCGTACGTCGCGCTCGCCGACGCCGTCGAGTGGGGTCGCGAGAAGGGCTTCATCGGCAAGAAGGCCGTCGCGCTGACCGACTCGGTCGCCGCCGTGAGCGTCGGCATCATCGACGGCACCCCCATGCTCGACCTCGCCTACGTGGAGGACGTGAGGGCGGAGACCGACATGAACATCGTCGTCACCGGCTCGGGCAGCTTCGTCGAGGTGCAGGGCACGGCCGAGGGCGCTCCCTTCGACCGCGACGAGCTCAACGCCCTGCTCGACCTGGGTCTCGCCGGCGGCGTCGACCTCACGCGCCTGCAGCGCGAGGCGCTCGCCTCATGAGGGTCGTCGTCGCGACGCACAACGCCCACAAGGTGGCCGAGCTGCAGCGGATTCTCGAGCAGCAGCTGCCGGGCATCCAGTTGGAGGCGTACGACGGCCCCGCCCCCGTCGAGGATGGCGGCACCTTCGCCGCCAACGCGCTCATCAAGGCGCGCGCCGCGGCCGCCCACACGGGTCTGCCCGCGATCGCCGACGACTCCGGCGTGAGCGTCGAGGCACTCGGCGGCGAACCGGGCGTCGATTCGGCCCACTACTCGGGGCGCCGCGACGATCGCGCCAACCTGCGGCTCGTGCTCAAGAATCTGGCCGACGAGAAGCACCGCGTCGCAGCGTTCACGTGCGCCGCCGCGCTCGTCGACCCGGGAGAGGACCCGGCATTCGAGCACGTCGAGCTCGGCGTGTGGCCGGGCACCATCGCACGCGAGGAGGCGGGGGGCGGCGGCTTCGGCTACGACCCGATCTTCGTTCCCGAGGGTCACGAGGTGACGAGCGCCGAGCTCACCGCGGACGAGAAGAACGCCATCAGTCACCGTGCGCGTGCCTTCACGGCGCTCGCCGCGGTGCTGCGCAACCGCTACCGCTGAGCGCACGGCGGGCGGTCGCCGCCTACGCTGGATCGTGATGGCCGAGCACCCCGCATCCTCCACCCCGCCGCCGCGCCGACGGGGCCACGACCATGCCCACGCGGCGTCGCGCTCGCGCCTGCTTGCCGCGATGGCGATCGTCGCCGTCGTGCTCGTCGTGCAGCTGGTCGGCGCCGTGCTCACCGGCTCCCTCGCGCTCGCCGCTGACTCGGGGCACGTCGCGAGCGACCTCGTGGGGCTCATCGTCGCGCTCATCGCGCTGACCGTCGCCCGTCGCCCCGCGACCGAGCGCCAGACCTACGGCTTTCGCCGTGCGGAGGTCTTCGGCGCCGCGCTCAACGCCGGAATCCTCCTCGCGGTCGCCGTCGTCGTCGCCGTCGAGGCGACCTCGCGCCTGCTGGAGCCCGAGGCCGGCGAGGTGCAGAGCCTGCCCATGCTGCTCGTCGCCGTCGCGGGCCTGCTCGGCAACATCGCCGGGGCGCTCCTGCTGCGCCGCGAGGCCCAGACGTCGCTCAACATGCGGGGTGCCTACCTCGAAGTCCTCGGCGACCTGCTCGGCTCGCTCGCCGTCATCGTCGCTGCCGGCGTCATCCTTCTCACGGGATGGGCGCCCGCCGACGCGGTCGCCTCTCTCGTCATCGTCGCGATGATCGTGCCGAGGGCGCTCGTGCTGCTGCGGGACGTGCTGCGCGTGCTGAGCCAGGCCGCACCGCCCGAGACGAGCATCGCCGAGATCCGCGAGCACGTGCTCGCCGCCCCCGGCGTCGTCGGCGTGCACGACGTGCACGTCTGGTCGATCACGAGCGGAGCATCCGTGTTCAGCGCCCACGTCGTCGTGCGCGACGACGTCTTCGACGGCGACCGGGCGAGCGCGCTCCTCGCCCACCTGGACGAGTGCCTCGACGAGCACTTCGATGTGGCGCACTCGACCTTCCAGCTCGAGCCGCAGGGGCACGAGCGCCGCGAGAGCGTGCACCCGTGAACGGCACTTCGACCTCGATCGCGATCGACGACTACCTCAAGGTCATCTACTCGCACACCGAGTGGCAGGCCGAACCCATCACGCCCAGCCAGCTCGCCGTGCGGCTCGGGCTCGCGCCCTCGAGCGTCACCGAGATGGTCAAGAAGCTCGCGGCCGCCGGCCTCGTCGACCACCGGCCGTACAGTGCCATCCGGCTCACCGGGCTGGGGGAGGAGAGGGCGGTCGCGATGGTGCGGCGGCACCGCCTCATCGAGACCTGGCTCGTGCGCGTGTTCGACTACGGCTGGGACGAGGTGCACGACGAGGCCGAGGTGCTCGAGCACGCCCTGAGCGACCGCCTGCTCGACGCGATCGACGCCCAGCTCGGCTACCCCGGTCGCGACCCGCACGGCGACGTGATTCCCGCCGCCGACGGCTCGCTGCGCAGGCCGGCCGCCGTGCGCCTCGACGAGGCCCCTCCCGGATTCGAGGGAGTCATCGTGCGCATCAGCGACCGCGACCCCGACGTGCTGCGTGTCGTCGACCGCCTGGGGCTCGCGCTCGACGACGCTGTGACGGTCGCGTCGGTGGACAGCGGTGGGGCCGGAGTCGGCGTGCGTCGCCGCGGAGGCGCCGTCGTCGTGCTCGCGCCCGCCGTGGCGGGTGCACTGTGGCTCGCGGCGGAGAACCCGGCAGCGGTGCCCTAGCTCTCGCGCTCTCCGGCGTCCCGGTCCTCGGCAGCGGCGGCATCCTGCGCCTGCGTCTCGTCGAGCGCGCGGGACTCGTCGACGACGCTCAGCGCCGGGTCTGCGGCGACGTCGGCCGACAGGAGGCGGCGGCGCAGCAGGAACGCTTCGAGGGCGATGAGGCCGAGCACGAAGGCTGCACCGGCTATGGCGAGCACGACCGCGAGCGGAAGGTCGTCGCCGGGCGCGAGCACGCCGCCCGTGTCGTCCTGCCACGGCCACAGGGCACGCAGGGAGCCGACCATGAGGCCGGTCATGATGACGAGCGTCACCCTGCGCCGGTGGGCGAGCAGCCACTGCAGGCCCGAGACGAAGACGCCGAGCCCGAGGATCGCGCCGAGCACGAAGACGCCGAGATAGGCGATGTTGCGGTCGTTGACGGCGGCGAGCGTCGGCGCGTACATGCCGACCGTGAGGAGCAGATAGGAGCCGGAGACGCCCGGCAGCACGAGCGCGCACACGGCGATCGCGGCGGCGATCGCCACGACCCACAGCGCCGGGTCCTGGTCCGGCGCCTGCGGCAGCCCAGTGAGCAGGAAGGTGGCGACCGCGGCGAGCAGTCCGAGCGCGTACTCGCGAGCGCTCCAGCGACCGCCGACCATGCGCGCGGGAACGATGAGGGATGCCGCGATGAGGCCCGCGAAGACCGCGCGGGTCGCCGTCGGGTAGCCCTCGACGAGGGGAGCGAGAACGGCGGCGCCGGCGACGATGGCGGCGAGCATCCCGATGCCGATCGGCAGGACGACCGCCCAGCGAACCGAACGGAAGTGGCCGACCGCGGGGGCGATGCTGCGACCGCGCAGTCCGTCCGTGACGAGGCGCGCGACACCGCGCGCGAGGTGGCCGGCCCCGTCGATGAGCGCGTCGTACACGCCGACGATGAGGGCGATCGTGCCGCCACTGACCCCTGGCACGATCTCGGCGAGGCCGATGAGAGCGCCGCGGACGGCGTCGAGCACCGTGCGCGTCAGGCGGCGCGTGCGGGACGCGGTCACGGCAGCTCGTCGTTCTTCTCGTGCTTGCCATCGTGCGGGCCGATGCCGTACGTGCGGCGGCTCGACGCGGGCTCCTTCGCCTCGTGCTTGCCGTCGTGCTCGGGCTCGTCCTGCCAGATCTCCACGGGAGGCAGCTCGACGCCCTGCCTCTCGAGCTCGTCCTCCTTGCGCTGCTGGTGGCGCTCGTGGAACCAGTGGTACCCGATGCCGATGAGCACGAGGCCGATGAGGATGATCAGCACGAGGTCGATGTACTCCACGACCCACGCGGCCACACCCGGAATCTGCGCGATGCTGTAGCCGAGTGCGGGCAGGCCCACGCCCCACAGCGCGGCACCGAGGGTGTCGAAGAGGAAGAACTTGCGGTACTGCATCTTGCCGACGCCCGCGGCGACGGGCGAGATGGTGCGCACGACGGCGATGAAGCGCGCGATCGTGACCGCCCAGCCGCCGTACTTCGCGAAGAACGCCTCAGTGCGGGCGACGCTGCGGCGGCTGAAGAAGCCGGCCGACTTGCGCTCGAAGATGGGCGGCCCGACCTTGCGGCCGATCAGGTACCCGAGGTTGTCGCCCGCCATCGTCGCGAGCATGATGCACAGGGCCACGAGCCAGATCGGCTGCGGGATGACCCCGGTGAAGGTGAGCACGCCCGTGAGGATGAGGAGCGTGTCGCCCGGCAGGAGGAAGCCGACGAGGAGGCCGGTCTCGACGAAGACGATGAGGCACACGACCGCGAGAGCCCAGGGCCCCGCTCCCGTGATGATGCCTTCCACGTCGAAGAGACCGATATCCATCGGCAGCATGGCGACTCCGGTCGTGACGTGGGCGGACAACCGCGTGGTGCGGTCACGACAGAGTATCGTGCCGATGCCCCCGTACGCTGGGTCGCGTGCTGACCATAGTCGCGCTCGCCCCCGTCCTGCTCGTGCTTGTCCTCATGACGGTGCTCGGCTGGTCGGCCGCGCGCGCAGGCCTCGTCACGGCCGCCGTGACGCTCGTGCTCGCGCTCACCGTGTTCGGCTTCGGTGGCGAGGACGCCCAGGTCGGTGTCGCCGCGAGTCTCGCCGGGGTGCTCGCGGAAGCCGGCTTCATCGCGCTCACCGTGATCGGCATCATCGGGCCGGCCCTGGGCATCCACTATCTGCAGCGCAGCACGGGCGCCGCCGCCCGCCTGCGCCAGGCGCTCGCGATGCTGCACCCCGACCCGCGATTGGGCGCGATCCTCGTCGCGTGGTTCTTCGCGCTCTTCCTCGAGGGCGCGGCAGGCTTCGGCACGCCCGTCGCTCTCGCGGCGCCCTTCCTCGTCGCTGCGGGCATGCCCGCCCTGCCGGCCGTCGCCGCGGCGCTCGTCGGTCACGCGGCGGGCGTCTCGTTCGGGGCGATCGGCACGCCCGTGCTCGCCCAGAGCGCCCTCGTCGACGCGACCAGCGCCGAGCTCGCGCAGTCGACGGTCGTGTACCACCTCGCCCTCGGGGTCGTGCTCGTTGCCGTCATGGTGGTCATCATCGGGCGCGCCTACGGGCACTTCCGCGGCCTGTGGTGGTGGGGTGCGCTCGCCGCCGTGTGCTTCTTCGTGCCGTACGGGCTCATCGCGTGGTTCCTCGGGCCTGAGCTGCCCACCCTCGGCGGGGCTCTCGTGGGCGTGCTGGTGTTCTCGTTCGTGCTCGTGCGGCATCGGCGGCGCGTCCACGCGCGCGGCGAGACGGGAGTGCCCGATGAGGTGGTCACCACCCATCCGCATCCGGATGCTCGCGACGTCGTCACCGCGGAGATCACGGTTCTGCGCGCCGCCGCCCCGTACCTCGTGCTGGTCGGCGTCGTCCTGCTGACGCGGCTCATCGGCCCTCTGCGGGAGACTCTGCAGTCAGTCACTCTGGCGTGGGAGCTGCCCGGAGGCTTCGCCGGCAGCGTGCAGCCGCTCTACCACCCCACGATGCTGCTCACGATCGCGTTCCTCGCGGGGGCGCTGCTGCAGCGGGCCTCCTGGCGGCGCATCCGCGTGGCCTTCGTCACGGCGACGCTGCAGCTCGGCCCCGTGCTCGTCGCGCTCGTGGCGATGATCACGATCGCGCGCACCATGACCGCCTCGGGCATGACCGAGCAGCTCGCGCTCGCCGCCGCCGGGCTGGGGCTCGCGTGGCCCGTCTTTGCGCCCCTGGTCGGCGCGTTCGGCACGTTCATCACCGGCTCGGCGACCGCCTCGAACCTGCTGTTCACCGACCTGCAGAGCTCGACCGCACGGGCGCTCGCGCTGCCCGAGCTGCCGCTGCTCGGCGCGCAGGGCTTCGGCGCCGCGGTCGGCAACATTATCGCGCCGCACAACATCGTGGCCGCGGTCGCGACCGTGGGCCTCACGGGCCAGGAGGGGAAGGTGCTGCGCACGACCGTGCCGACCGCGCTCGCCTACCTCGTGCTCGGCGGGCTGCTCGCGCTGCTGTTCGTGTTGTAGCCGCGCGTCGCGCCGCGTCGCGTCGCGGTGTCGTGGGCGCCCCTACGCGAGCGCCCCTACGCGAGCCCGCGCGCTTAGATTCGCCCCAAACTGGGCCTTGGCCGCTCGTCAAGCGCCCTTTCGCGCCAGATCTGGCACGACGTGCGGTGCGCGGCGCGCGGCGCACCGTGCGGAAGGAGGGACTTGAACCCTCACGCCCGAAGGCACAGGAACCTAAATCCTGCGTGTCTGCCGATTCCACCACTCCCGCTGGTGGGGCCAGTGTATCGGCGGCGAAACCCTCAGAGGCGGGCCTCGGCGTGCAGCGCGGCCCACAGCTCTGCGCGCGCCGCGAGCGACGACAGGTCGCGATCGAGCACGTCGCCGGCGCGGCGTACGCGGGCGCGCACCGTATGACGGTGGATGCCCAGCCGCAGCGCCGCCGCCTCCGCCACGGCGTCCTCCTGCAGCCAGGCGGTGAGGGTCGCCTCGAGCTGCTCGCCTGTCGAGGAGTCGTGCGCGCGCAGTGTCGCGAGCAGGTCGGCGGCTGTCTCGTCGCCGTGCTCAAGGAGGAGCGGGGGAGCCGGGTCGCTCTCGGCGAGCAGTCGCGCCAGGTGCGTGCGCAGGTGCTCGAGCCGCTCGCCAGCATCACCGCTCTCGGACGAGCGCAGGGCGCGCGGTGCGAGCCCGGCCATGGCGACGACGCTCGTGACGACGGCGCGCACGGCGTCGTCGTCGGGCGTCGTCGGGCCGACGGCGAGCACGCCCGCAAGCGACCCGGGTGCGCCGACGGTCTGCAGGCTCCAGCCGTCGACCGTGCGGGCGGCGCGGCGGCCCGCGGCGAGCATCCGGTGCGCTGCGTCGGCCACAGTCTCAGGAGCCTCGCCGTGTGCGCCGGCGGCCTCCACGAGCGCGACCGGTGCCTCGATACGGCGGGCGAGCTCCGCGAGCACGGCCGCGACCCCCTCGCGTCGCAGCGCGGCGAGGGCGAGGGCGCGCTGGGTCTCGAGCGTCCACCGCACGCGGGCGTATCTCTCGCGTGCGTCCGCGTCGGCGACGGCGCGCGTGACGGCGATGAAGGGGGTGCGGTACGGCACCTCGAGCAGGGCGATGCCGTGCCGCTCGCACGCCTCCACGAGCGCCTCCGGCGTGCCGTCGCGGATCACCTCCGTGCCGAAGCCGACGCCGGGCACGCCGGCGGCCGCGAGGCGTGCGACCCACGGCTCGATGTCGTCGTCGTTGCTCCACTGCGTGCCGGTGGTCAGCAGGGCGTCGCCCTCGCCGAGAAAGGGGGTGGGGTCGGCGAGGTCGCTCGAGTGCACCCAGCTCCAGGGGCGCGCGGCGGCCCGCTCGTCTGCCCACACGATGCGCAGCCCGAGCTGCGCGTGCGAGGTGAGGTTGGCGACGGTGATGGGCATGGGGCTCCCTGCTCGAGAGGCGTGTACGCGACGTACACACGTGTGGTCGAGAGTGTACGCCGTGGACACTGACGAGGCGCACTCCCGCACCTACGCTGGCCGCATGAGCATGATGATGGATGCCCCCGCAGCCGACCGCCCACCCGTCACCGGGGGCCCGAGCCTGCCCCAGAAGCGCGAGCTCGTGACGAGCATCCCGGGCCCGAAGAGCGAAGCCTGGATCGCCCGCAAGCAGGCCGCCGTCTCGAGCGGCGTCGGCACCATGATGCCCGTCTACGCGGTCGCCGCGGGCGGCGGCGTCATCGTCGACGTCGACGGCAACAGCCTCATCGACCTGGGGTCGGGCATCGCCGTGACGAACGTCGGCAACGCCGACCCGCACGTGACCGCGGCTGTCATCGAGCAGGTGCAGCGCTTCACCCACACGTGCTTCACGGTCACGCCGTACGACGGCTACGTCGAGGTCGCCGAGGCGCTCAACCGCCTGACTCCCGGCGACCACGCCAAGCGCACCGCCCTCTTCAACTCGGGCGCCGAGGCCGTCGAGAACGCCATCAAGATCGCGCGCTACTACACGGGCAAGTCGGCCGTCGTCGCCTTCGACCACGGCTACCACGGCCGCACCAACCTCACCATGGCGCTCACCGCGAAGGCGATGCCCTACAAGGCCGGCTTCGGCCCCTTCGCGCCCGACGTGTACCGCGCGCCCATGTCGTACCCCTACCGCGATGGGCTGAGCGGAGCGGAGGCCGCGGCCCGCGCCATCCACACGATGGAGAAGCAGATCGGCGCCGACCGCCTCGCCGCGATCATCATCGAGCCGATCCAGGGCGAGGGCGGCTTCGTCGTGCCCGCCGAGGGCTTCCTGCCCGCGCTGCAGGCCTGGGCCAACGAGAACGACGTCGTCTTCATCGTCGATGAGATCCAGACCGGCTTCGCCCGCACGGGTGCGATGTTCGCGAGCGAGCACGAGGGAATCGTGCCCGACATGATCACCCTCGCGAAGGGCATCGCGGGCGGGCTGCCGCTCGCGGCCGTCACCGGCAGGGCCGAGATCATGGATGCTCCCCACGCGGGCGGCCTCGGCGGCACGTACGGCGGCAACCCGATCGCGACCGCTGCGGCTCTCGGTGCGCTGCGTGCCTACGACGAGCACGATCTGCTCGGGCGTGCGCGCGAGCTCGAGGCGATCATCCTTGATTCGTTGACGACCATGCAGGCGCGCGACGGACGCATCGGCGACATCCGCGGGCGCGGCGCCATGATGGCGATCGAGCTCGTCGACGAGGACGGGGCTCCGGATGCTGCGCTCACGTCTGCCGTCGCGAAGCACTGCCACGTGAACGGCGTCGTGGTGCTCACCTGCGGCACCGACGGCAACGTCATCCGCCTGCTGCCCCCGCTCTCGATCAGCGACGACCTGCTGCGCGAGGGTCTCGGCGTCATCGCCGAGGCGCTCGAGGCGAACTGAATCGGAGGAACGACATGATCACGGAAGCCGACCTGCTCGCGAAGGTTCCGCGCGGCCTCTACATCGACGGCGCGTGGGTGGATGCCGAGGGCGGCCGGACGCTCGCGGTGACCGACCCATCGACGGGGCAGACCCTCGTCGAGATCGCCGACGCCTCCGTCGCCGACGGCCAGCGTGCGATGGACGCCGCGGCGAACGCCCAGGCCGACTGGGCGGCGACGGCGCCGCGCGCCCGCGGGGAGATTCTCCGCCGCGCTTTCGACCTCCTGCAGGAGCGCGCCGACGAGTTCGCCCTGCTCATGACGCTCGAGATGGGCAAGCCGCTCGCCGAGGCACGTGGCGAGGTCACCTACGGCGGCGAGTTCCTGCGCTGGTTCAGCGAGGAGGCCGTGCGCATCACGGGCCGCTTCGGGCAGAACCCCGAGGGTACGGGGCAGATCGTCGTCTCGCACGCCCCCGTCGGGCCCTCGTTCCTCATCACGCCCTGGAACTTCCCCCTCGCGATGGCGACGCGCAAGATCGCGCCCGCGATCGCCGCGGGCTGCACCTCGATCATCAAGCCGGCCGCGCTCACGCCGCTCACGACGCTCCTCTTCGTCGCGCTGCTGGAGGAGGCGGGCCTGCCGAAGGGTGTCGTCAACGTCGTCACGACCTCGCAGTCGAGCGCGGTCTCGGGCGAGATCATCGCCGACCCGCGCTTGCGCAAGCTGAGCTTCACGGGCTCCACGGGGGTCGGTCGCGCGCTCATGAAGCAGGCGGCCGACGGCATTCTGCGCACGTCGATGGAGCTCGGCGGCAACGCTCCCTTCGTCGTGTTCGGCGACGCCGACCTGGACAAGGCGGTCGACGGCGTCATGCTCGCCAAGTTCCGCAACATCGGGCAGGCGTGCACGGCGGCGAACCGCATCCTCGTGCAGAGCGACGTGGTCGAGGAGTTCAGCCGTCGCGTGACGGAGCGGGTCGCGGCCATGCGCATGGGTCGCGGCACCGAGGAGGGCGTGCAGATTGGCCCGCTCGTCGACGACAAAGCGGTGGCCGGTTCGCACGAACTGGTCGAGGATGCGGTCGCGCGCGGCGCGACCGTCACCACGGGCGGGCAGATTCCGGACGGCGCGGGTTCCTTCTACCCCGCGACGGTGCTCACGGGCGTGGCAGCGGGCACGCGCCTGCTGTCGGAGGAGATCTTCGGCCCCGTGCTCGCGATCGTGCCGTTCGACACTGAGGACGAGGCGGTCGAGCTCGCCAACGCGACCGAGTACGGCCTCATCTCCTACGTCTACACGCAGGATCTGAACCGCGGCATGCGCATGATCGACCGTCTCGAGACAGGGATGATGGGCCTCAACGCGGGCGTCATCTCCAACGCCGCGGCGCCGTTCGGCGGCGTCAAGCAGTCCGGCATCGGCCGTGAGGGCTCGCTGGAGGGCATCCACGAGTACCTCACCACGAAGTACACCTTCATCCCGAAGAACTGAGTGCGCGATGCTCGTCGGGCCTGAAGGCCCGACGGCATCCCGCACCCCACACTTCCGTGGCCGGGCGCTATGGTGGCCGCCCGGCCACGGATCCCCTGGCGCCCCAGCGCCCTTTCGTGCCAGATCTGGCGCAAAAGGGCGCTCGGCGTGCGGCAACGGCCCCGTTTGCGTCCAATCTGGCGCGCGCCATCGCCCTCGCGGCACACGGCTGTGGAGAACGGGCGGGATGCTCGGGGCCGCCTTTGCAGAATGGCGGCCATGCCCTCCGCCGCCTCGCTCATCACCGCCCGGGTGCGCGACCGGGTGCGCGCCGAGCGGCTCGACCTGCACCGTGATCCGGCTGCGGCCGACCGGCTGGCCCGCGAGGAGCTGCGGCGCTACGCGGAGCGCTCGCTCGGCGGCGGCACGCTGCCCGTCATCGACGACGAGGCGCAGACGCTCGGCGAGGTGCTCGCTGGCCTGATCGGCTACGGCCCACTGCAGCCCTACTTCGACGCCCCCGAGGTGGAGGAGATCTGGATCAACGCCCCCGACGCGGTCTTCATCGCGCGCGACGGGGTGAGTGAGCGCACGACGCTCGAGCTGACCGACGAGGAGGTGCGCACGCTCGTCGAGCGCATGCTGCAGTCAACCGGGCGCCGCGTTGACCTCAGCAGTCCGTTCGTCGATGCGAGCCTGCCCGACGGCTCGCGCCTGCACGTGGTGATCCCCGACGTCACGCGCCGCCACTGGTCGGTCAACGTGCGCAAGTTCTCGCAGCGCATCGGTGATCTGTCCCGCCTCGTCGAGCTCGGGTCGCTACCCCCGCCGGCCGCCGAGTTCCTGCGCATGAGCGTCCTCGCGGGGGCGAACATCCTCGTGAGCGGCGCCACGCACTCCGGCAAGACGACCCTCATGGGCGCGATGCTCGCGGGCGCACGACCGAGCGAGCGCATCGTCACGGTCGAGGAGACCTTCGAACTCGACCTCAGCGCCCCCGACGTCGTCGCGATGCAGTGCCGCAGCGCCAACCTGGAGGGCTCGGGCGAGATCAGTCTGCGCCGCCTCATCAAGGAGGCCCTGCGCATGCGCCCCGACCGGCTCGTCGTCGGCGAGGTGCGCGAGGCAGAATCCCTCGACCTCCTCATCGCCCTCAACAGCGGGCTGCCGGGCATGTGCTCGATTCACGCGAACAGCGCTCGGGATGCTCTCGTCAAGCTCGCCACCCTGCCACTCCTCGCCGGGCGCAACATCGACTCGTCGTTCGTGGTGCCGACGGTCGCGAGCGCGATCGACCTCGTCGTGCACTGCGAGCTTGTGCGCGGCGGGCGCCGCCGGGTGGCCGAGATCGTCGCGCCGACGGGCGACGTCGTCGAGGGCACGATCGAGGCGGAGTCGATCTTCAGCCTGCGCGGGGAGGAGCTCGCGGCGACGGGCACGCTGCCCCCGCGGGAGCAGGTGTTCGCACGCGCGGGGCTCGACCCGCGCCCGCTGCTGCGCTCTGCCGTCAACACCGCTGTCACCCCAGCCGTCAACCCGTCCGCCGGCCCACGAGCGGTGCCCGCGTGAGCGTCGCGCTCGGTCTCGTTCTCGCGGCGGGCGTGCTGCTCGTCGTCTCCCCGTGGCTGTGGCCGCGCGACCACGATCGCCGGCCCGCCGAGCGCAGTCGGACGCTCGGCGCCGTCGCCGACCTGCTCGCGCGCGCGGGCGTGACGGGGGTCGCGCCGGCGACGTTCGTGGCCCTGGACATCCTCGTCGGTCTGATCGGTGCCGCCCTCACGCTCATCCTCGTACCGGTCGTCGCGCTCGCCCCCGTGGCGGGAGTGGTCGCCGCGGCGCTGCCCGTCGTCGCGCTACGGGCGAGGGCGGCGGCGCGGCGGCGCGCACTGCGGTCGGTGTGGCCCGACGTGGTCGATCACCTGCTGTCGGGCATCCGGTCGGGGCTGGGCCTGCCGCAGGCGATCGTGACTCTCGCCGAGTCGGCGCCGGGCAGCGTGCAGGAGCCTTTCCGCCAGTTCCGCCGCGACTACGTGCGCACGGCGCGCTTCGAGGAGTCGCTCGACACCCTCAAGGCGAACCTCGCCGACCCGGTCGCCGACCGCATCATCGAGACGCTGCGCATGGCGCGCGAGGTGGGCGGCACCGAGCTGCCGATGGTGCTGCGCTCGCTCTCGCAGTACTTGCGGGCCGACGCGGCCGTGCGCGGTGAAGTGGATGCTCGGCAATCGTGGGTGCGCGCCGCCGCCCGCCTGGGCGTCGTCGCGCCCTGGGTCGTACTCGTGCTGCTCGGCACGAGGCCCGAGGCCGCGGCCGCCTACAACTCGGTCGGCGGCGCCGTGCTCGTCGTCGCGGGCCTCGCGGTGACTCTCGTCGCCTACCGCATCATGATCGCGCTCGGGCGCCTGCCCGAGGAAGGTCGGTGGTTCCGATGAAGCGGTGGTTCCGGTGAGCGGCGCGCTCGTGAGCCCGCTGCTCGGCTGGGCGCTGCTGTGCGGCGTGGGGCTCGGTGCGGGGCTCTGGCTGCTCGTGAGCCTCGTGCCTCGGCTCGGCCGCCCGAGGCTCGTGCACCGCCTCGCCCCGTACCTCGTCGATGTCTCGCCCGCTGCGCACGCGATGACATCGGGGCAGCGCAGCGATCCGCTGCCGGTCGCTTCGGCGCTGCTCGCCCCGCTCGTGGAGGGCGCGAGTCGCGTGCTGGAGAGCGTGCTCGGCGGTGAGGAGGCGATCCGCACGCGCCTGCGGCAGTCGGGCGCGTCGACGACGATCGCGGGGCATCGCACGCGGCAGCTCGCGGGTGCCGCGCTCGGGGCCGCCGCAGGGGTCGCGGTCGCGAGTGTCGCGGTGCGCGACGCGGGCACGATCGTGCTCGCCGCGGTCGGGGGAGTGCTCGCGGGCTCGATCGCCGGGCTCGCTCTTGTCGACCAGCTGCTCGCCCGGGCGGCGAAGCGTCGTGTCGCCCGTATCGCCGACGAGTTCCCGACCATCGTCGAGTTCCTCGCCCTGAGCGTCTCGGCGGGCGAGTCGATCCTCGACGCGGTCCGCCGCGTCGCCCGCACGGGCTCGGGCGAGCTCGCCACCGAGTTCGACCGTGTTGTGACGCGCGCCGCGACCGGTCAGCCGGTGGCGGCCTGTCTCGCAGAACTACGTGACGACCTCGGGATGCCCTCCATCACGCGCCTCGTCGACCAAGTGCTCGCGGCTCTCGACCGCGGGTCGCCGCTCGCCGAGGTATTGCGCGCCCACGCGCTCGACGCCCGCGAGGAGTCGAAGCGTGCCCTACTGGAGGCCGCGGGCACGCGCGAGGTCACGATGCTCGTACCGCTCGTGTTCCTCATACTCCCGGTCACGGTGCTCTTCGCGGTCTGGCCGGGCCTCATGGTGCTGCAGCTCGGGTTGTGATCAGCGACTCAGCGAGAGCTCCTCAACTTCGAGGTTGGCCCCGTTTGTGCACCCGGGTATCGAGCATCCCGGCTCAATTGCTGCCGATGCATCTCTAGTCATCGGTGCCGTCGACGTGTTCACGACCGGCAACCCCCATCCTCTTCGGCACAGCGAACGCTGCACGACGACAGGAAAAAAGATTGGTCTGGTGGACCAAGGATCAAGCGCCCCTATGTCGCTAGCGTGAGCGTTCGGTGGAGTCACTCGCCAGAGGGTTGGGGTTCGACGACTCGCACGCTCATCAAGGAGGATAGCTTGGCGCAAAAGTACACAGCACAGGATCTCGTGGGGATTGTCGGAATCGTTCCGACGCCGTCGACTCCCGACTCGGCACGCTGGGACACGGACAATACGATTGAGACGAGCGTGACTACCGCGATGATCCAAGGTGCTGCGCCGGCCGTCGACGCACTGTTGACCCTCGGTACCTTTGGCGAAGGCGCGACGGTAACCGAGCTTGAGGTCGCCGCGTTCATGAGAATTGTGGTGTCTGAAAGTGGGAAGACGCCAGTATTCGCAGGTGCGACAACATTAAATACCCGCGACACGATCCGCCGCGCTCGAATGCTTCTCGACATCGGCGTTGATGGCTTGTTTCTCGGGCGCCCGATGTGGTGCGAGATGGATGACGATGCGATCGTCGGCTTCTACTCCGACATCGCCGAAGCTCTGCCCGAAGTCCCCGTCATCTTGTACGACAACCCTTCGGCTTTCAAGAGCAAGCTCTCGCCAGCGCTGTACTCAAGGCTATCCGAGATTCCCACGCTCATCGGCGCGAAGTACACTTTCCTCGGCCCCCAGTACGCGGATGACGTCGAAGCGTGTGGTGATCGAATCCGGTTGCTCCCTATGGATGCCGATTGGCTAGACGCACACCGGATTGTGGGGGATGCCGCCGCTGCCTGCTGGAGCCCCAGTGCCGCATGTGGCACCGAACCCCTCGAACGGCTACGCAACGCGATGGTCTCCTCGGATTGGGTCGCTGCGGAGGCAATCTCCCAGGAGCTAAAATACGCGTACTCAACGCTCATGCCCCAGGGCGACTTCGCAAGTTTCTCGCGGTACAACATCCCCCTCGACAAGGCGCGCATTGCGGCAGCCGGTGTCATCGATCCCGGCCCGCCGCGCCCGCCCTATCAAACCGCTCCCCAGTCGTATCTAGACGGGGCCACTGAGGCGGGCACCAGGTGGGCCGAATTGCGGAGCAGCTACACGGTTGGTGCCGTAGCTGGCCCCGCCCGCTAGTCGGACATCGTTGCGAGAGCTCCTCGCAAACTGCACCATCGAACCCCCAACAAGGAACGACACAAGACGTGTCGGGCGACGGAGCCCGACCGCGATGAAAGGAAGCTCCAGTGACGATCAATGATTCGACTCTGACCTCTTCGGAAGCACCAGAAGTTCCCCGTAGAACCCTTCGCACGGTTGCGGCGACTGCGGCCGGCACCGCCATGGAGATGTATGACTTCGTCCTCTACGGAACTGCGGCTGCACTTGTGTTCGGCCCGCTGTTCTTCCCGCAGGTGGATCCCGTGATCGGCACGTTGGCGTCGTTGGCAACTTTTGGGGTTGGCTTCGTCGCCCGTCCGCTTGGCGGCATAATCTTCGGGAATCTTGGTGACCGAATCGGTCGCAAGAAGGTGCTCATCATCACCATGATCGGGAT
Source organism: Chryseoglobus sp. 28M-23 (assembly GCF_014789785.1). Taxonomy (NCBI): domain Bacteria; kingdom Bacillati; phylum Actinomycetota; class Actinomycetes; order Micrococcales; family Microbacteriaceae; genus Microcella; species Chryseoglobus sp. 28M-23. Next base: position 798,808 of record NZ_CP061846.1, read on the forward strand.
GGGCATCTTCTCGACGATCATCGGGTTGCTTCCGACGTATGAGACGATCGGGATCTGGGCTCCCATACTGCTAGTCCTTCTGCGGCTCTTTCAGGGGGTCGCGATGGGGGGCGAGCAAGGTGGCGCTATCGTCATGGCCGCAGAATCCGATGGTCAGCGTTCACTGCGCCGTGGTTTCTTAGGTGCATGGCCCGGAGTGGGCATGGCAGGCGGGCTTGTTCTGGCGACGCTCATCTTCGGTGCGTTCGCCGGGGCGCTTGACGAGGCGGCGTTCCTCTCCTGGGGATGGCGAGTACCATTCCTCATCAGTCTCGTCCTGGTCGCAATCGGTCTTGCCATTCGACTCGGCGTGCCCGAGACCAGCGTGTTCGAGGCCGCCAAGACCGGGCAGCGCACGACACGCTCGCCCATGATCGATGTCATACGTAGCTACTGGCGTCAAATTCTGTTGGTGATCGGGATGAAGTCGGGCGAGACCGCGGCATTCTTCCTCATCGCAACGTTCTCGGTGAGCTACGGAAGTCAGTTCCTGGGCATCGCACGTGCTGACATCCTCAACGCTGTTCTCGTTGCCGCAATCGTGGAGATGATCACACTTCCGCTCTGGGGTGCTCTGTCCGACCGAGTCGGACGTCGGCCGGTGATGATTTTCGGCGCGGCGTTCCTGCTCGTTTTCACAGTACCGTTCTTCCTGTTGTTGAACACCACGGCCATGCCTCTGGTGTACCTTGCCCTGATCCTTGCAATGGGAATGGGCCACGCACCTCTTGCGGCACCATCGGGCGCGTTCTTCGCCGAGGCTTTCCCCACGCGCGTGCGGCTCAGCGGCGTGTCGCTCGGTGTGCAGCTCACTGCAGCTATTGCGGGAGGCTTCACGCCGCTCATCGCGACGGCACTGCTCGCCGCCACGGGGAACACCTGGTCCGTTGCCGGGTACATCGGGGCGCTCGCACTGATCTCCCTCATCGCAACACTCATGACGCGTGAGACTTTCAAGACAGGCGAACTGCCGGTCGACTAGCTCACACAAAATGTTCAGCATAGAGAAGGAAAGGAACGCCGACTATGGGCAACGACAGTGCGAAGCTCAGCGAAGAAGGACTCCAGGAGTTCATGCAGGAAATTGACCGCATGCACCACCGGGATGATCAGCACGTGACCGAACCTCATCTCGTCACGCATTCGGAGGACGCCTACTGGCTCACGGGTGGGACGGACAATCCCTCCCACCTCGGTCTGCTGCGTCACGTGCCGATGAAGACTGTGGAGTTCGTACTCCAGGTGATTCCGGCGGAGACCTCGACGGACCTCCAGAGGCACGTCCACGAGTCCGTTCACTACGTGGCGGACGGTGGCGGATGGTCGGAGATCGGCGACCAGGTTGTCACCTGGAGCAAAGGTGACTTTGTCTTCACTCCCCCCTGGATTTGGCACCGGCACTATGCCAATTCGGAGGACGTGCACATGATCATCATCGAGAATTCTCGGCTCCTGAACAGCCTCGACGCTGGTCGTCGCGAAAGCCGTGGCAAAGTCAGCTTTGCTGAAGAGTTCGGCGTTCAAGACACATGAGTGCATTCGTACTCGACGGTCAGGAGTACAATCACGCGATGACACAACCCGCCACGTCGCCTCCGATCGATACAGGGGCCTCGGAAAGGTCCCCGCACACCTTCACGTGGATACTGGAGCTTTCTTCCGTCTCCGACGTTCCCGGCGAGCTGACCGACACGGCGCGCGAGGTAGCGCGCCAGCATCTTGGCCCCGGCCCCGCTCAGTGGGTTGCGTCTGAAGCGGCCGGTGTCGCGAATCTGATCGTCAGGACGGATCCGTCTCTCGCGTCTCTAGGGAGAACAGTCCATGAGACAACGGAGCTATTGTTCCTGGACACCATCCTCCGGTTAGTGGATCCGAATCTTGGCCGGCTCACGAGGCCCCTGGTCCTGCAATTGGCGCAAGGGGCCATGAATGAGGGCGCGACTCTGGCCGCCGTCCTGAGAGCTCTCAACCTCGGGCAAGCTGGAATCACCGAAGCGCTCCTTCACGAGTGTGAACGGCTCATTCCCGTGGGTGAGCAGGGCGCCAACATGCGGGCACTTGTCAGCAGCGTGGTCGATACGCACAACCAACTCGCGGATGTCATCACCGACATGCATCCAGCAACGGAGAATCCGGTGCGGGGTCTTCATGAAACGGAATCTGGAGTCCTCGCTGCTCTCTTGAGCGGTCGAGGCCGACCGGAACGATTCGAACAGGTCACCCGATATCCGCTTGACCGAATCCACGTGGCCGCAGTCGCATTCAGCCAGCGGGAAGAACCCGAGAAGCTCGTGGCCACGACCGTAAAGGCGCTCGAGGGGATGGGATGCGATCAGATCTTCAAGGTGAAGATCGCACCCAACGTGCTCTGGGCGTGGGGGAGCGTTCGCACTGCTGGCGATCTCCGTCTAGAGCCACCGCCACCGTGTAATGGATGGACCATGACGGTCGGTCTCCCCGGTAGCGGCGCAGCGGGGTTCATCGCCAGTCATGACGAGGCGCGTGCTCTGCAGAAGGTCGCCATGATGGCCGGCTGGCGCAACCTCGGGCGAATCCTGCCGTATGACCGTTATGGGGCAGTCGCTGAACTCGCCGCTCGTCCCGAACGTCTTCAGAGGTTTCTCGAGGTTCAGCTCGGCGGACTCCTCGGGGACAGCGGTCGCGAGACGGACCTTCGAAGCACCATGCTGGAGTATCTCAATGTCAATCGCAGTCAGTACGCCGCGGCTCAGCGGCTTCATGTCTCGAAGAACACCGTGAGTTACCGGCTTCGCCGAGCTGAGGAGATCCTTGGCAGGGACATCGGTGAGGATCTCAGTCCGCTTCATACTGCGCTGCTGGCCACTGATATTCTCGGAGCAGACTTCGCTGCGCAGGTGGTGGCATGAATCGCGAGGACGAGATGACGGAATATCCACGACGCTCTGGCCCGCGCCCGTCGACGACGTCGACGAACCCGCACACACAGCTCGACCAACAGCCCGTGGATCATCAACCTAGGTTGCGGCTGATCGAATTGCTGGGCGACCTTCCGGTTGTATGGGCGGGCTCAATGATCTCAGTGCCCGGGGCGCAAGCGCTGACGTTGCCTCCTGGCACCGGCCAAGGGCCGCCCGAGGCCTTCATGATCGACAGGGAGTTTGCGCACCTCCACCCGGCACCAGACTTTTCCCTGCACCTTGTGCTGCCGCAAGCCGTTGCCGAAGCAGCGATCGAAGCTGGCTGGGCCGAGCAGCATCCCATTGCGCGCCTCGGTTTTATCTCGCCCGGAGCTGTTATGGTTTACTCCCCACGTGATGCTGGTGAAGCGGCGATTGCGGCGGGCTTGATCAGGCAGTCGTATGCCTATGCGACGGGCGTTCATCCAACGTCCACCCAAGTAGGCGAGTCCACCGAAGTAGGCGACACGGGCCGTTGACGGCGCGTGTCGGTCAGACAATATCGGTGCTTCACAATCCAGAGAACCATCATTGCAGGACGGAAGGACAAGCTCATGGCAGGACGCCTGGAGGGAAAAGTTGCTCTCATCACCGGCACCGCGGACGGACAGGGCAGGGCGGCGGCACTAGCCTTCGCTGCCGAGGGCGCCAAGATCGTGGGATGCGATCTCAAGGCAGACCTCGCTGAAGAGACGGTCGAGATGGTGCGCGCGAAGGGAGGCGACATGGTGTCGATGCAGCCTCTGAACTTGAGCGACGAAGCCGGGGTGCAGAGCTGGATTGACTTCGCTGTCGACGCGTATGGCGACTTCGACATCCTCTACAACAATGCCTCTGGGGTGAGAGGAGGCACCATCGAGTCCCTCACTCGCGCTGACTGGGACTTCGACATGACGAACGAGGTCACCATCTTGTTCCTGGCGATCCAGAAGGCACTGCCGGTGTTCAAACGCAAGGGCCACGGCGTCATCCTGAACACTGGATCGGTCGCCGCTATGGTGGGCTCGGCAATGCCCGGAAACGTTGCGGGCAACCTGGTGCACAACGTGGCGAAGGGTGCGGTGCTGCGGCTGACGACCAACCTGGCAGTTGAGTTGTCTCCGTGGAACATTCGGGTCAACACCGTCTCGCCAGGTTTCATCGACACCCCCGCCACGCGACCACTGCTCGACGCCGGAGGGCGCGAGCCAGTCGAGAATTCGTTGCTCAACCCTCGCGTTGGCCGGCCCGAGGATATTGCTTTGGCGGCCGTGTACCTGTGTTCTGACGAGGCAGACTATGTGACCGGGTCCAACCTCGTGGTCGACGGTGGCTGGGTCGCTGGTGGCGGTGTTGGCCGCCCAGACCCTGCGATCGAGCGGATCTTCGGCGAGGTGATGAGTAAGCTGGCAAACGCCCCCTCGGCCTAGAACCTTGCTTCGCTGTACGGCGCGGTGTCGAGGTCGCCGCAGTCGAATTCGCGGGTGATTTTCACGGAACCCACCCGTGCCGATTGCTGACATTCAGCGGTCGCCTTCACCATCGGGTCATTGTTGCGGTTGTCACGCCAGGACAGAGAACGGGGCGCCCTGTCAGGTGCACAGACGAACTCCTGACACTCGACCTCGCTCGGAGCGCGGTGCGGTCGGGCAGCGCTCGAGCTTGTCGTAATCGACGGGTTCGCGTGCGTCTCGCCTGCCGTGGCCGAAATGTCGCCGTGCCCGACTGAGTTGGGGTGCCCGGCCGGGCCGACGAGTGCGCCGGCGATATGAATCGTCTTAGACCGTGGTGTCAACACCGACTGCCCGACGACGTTCATCCACCCCATCGGTGGATTTGCGTGGGGCATCGAGTCGGCCAACTTCCTCATCGACAACCTCGAGGAGGGCGACAAGGTCGTCGCGCTGCGCATCCTGCCCGGCGTCGACGTGCTCGAGCAGCGCTGGGCCACGGCCGAGCGTCTCTTCGAGGAGGTCGGCATCGCGGCCGTCGACTACTTCACGGGAGCCGACCCGGCAGAGATCAAGAACATCATCTCTGACGAGCTCGCCGCCCCTCAACCGCTACGAGACGAGTCTCGTCAACACCGTCGAACAGGCGCTCGACGCACTCGAGCCTCCGCTCGGCCATGGCGTCGGGCTCGCGCTCGACAGCTATCACCTCAAACATCGAGCAGAACAGTCCCGCGGCCGCGATCCGGCTCGCGGGCGACCACCTGACGCACGTACAGGTGTGCGGCAACGACGCGGTGTCGTCGGCGACGACCACACCGATTGGCCCGCCATGCTCGACGCGCTCGACGACGTCGGCTACGCGGGCCCGCTCAACTTCGAGAGCTTCACCGCCGACAATGACACGATCGCGACTGCTGCCTCCATCTGGCATCCCCTCGGGCAGAGTCAGGATGCTCTGGCTGAGCGCACGTACGACTACTTGACCGCGCTGCAGAACGAGAGGTACTCCGCATGAGCACGCACCCCGTCACCCTGTTCACCGGCCAGTGGGCCGATCTGAGCCTCGAGGAGGTGGCGCGGTATGCCTCCGAGTGGGGTTACGACGGGCTGGAGACCGCGTGCTCCGGCGAGCACCTCGATGTCGCTCGCGCCGTCGAGGGCGACCCGTACGTCCAGGAGCGGCGTCCAGGAGCGCCTCGACATCCTCAAGAAGTACGACCTGAAGGTGTGGGCGATCTCGAACCACCTCAAGGGTCAGGCCGTGTGCGACGACCCCATCGACTTCCGCCACCAGGCGATCGTTGGCTCGCGCGTGTGGGGCGACGGCGAGGCGGAGGGCGTGCGACGGCGCGCAGCCGAGGAGATGAAGCTCACCGCGAAGGCCGCGCGCCGACTGGGCGTCGACATGGTCGTCGGGTTCACGGGCTCGAAGATCTGGCCGTACGTCGCGTTGTTCCCGCCCGTCGGCGCCGACGTCATCGAGGCGGGGTTCCAGGACTTCGCCGGCCGGTGGAACCCCATCCTCGACGTCGTCGACGGCGAGGGGGTGCGCTTCGCCCACGAAGTGCACCCGAGCGAGATCGCCTATGATTGCTGGTCGAGCGTGCGCTCCCTCGAGGCGATCGAGCACCGAGAGGCGTTCGGCTTCAACTGGGAACCCTCGCACATGATGTGGCAGGGCATCGACCCGGTCGGTTTCATCGTCGACTTCCAGGACCGCATCTACCACGTGGACTGCAAGGACACGCGGATGCGTCCGGCGAACGGTCGCGCGGGAATCCTCGGCTCGCACCTGCCGTGGGGCGACCCGCGGCGCGGCTGGGACTTCGTCTCCACCGGTCACGGCGACGTGCCGTGGGAAGACTCCTTCCGCGCGCTGCGGTCGATCAGCTACGAGGGGCCCATCTCGGTCGAGTGGGAGGACGCCGGCATGGATCGACTGCACGGGGCGAAGGAGGCCGCGGGGTTCATCCGTTCGCTGCTGTGGGATCAGCCGACCGCGTCCTTCGACGCCGCCTTCAGCAACCAGGACTGAACGGCGGCGCCGTCCTCGAGGTCAGCGCCGCGGCGCGTCCGGGTCCTCCGGTGACTCCTCGCGGCGCTCCTCGACGAGGTCCTTCGTGCGCAGCAGCCGCAGAGCAGTGACGAGCAGCAGGCCGCCGACGACGTTGAGGATGAGGGTCCACCAGAACCAGGAGAGCCACTCGAGGTAGCCGAAGTCGGCGCCCGCCTGGATCGCGCCGAAGATGAGGAGCGAGTCGAGGATCGAGTGGAAGAGCGGCACGCCCGCGAGCAGGAAGGCTGCGGCGACCGACGCGATGATCTTCGCCACTGTCGACTCCGTGCCCTGGTGCATGCGCGTCAGAAGAGTAATGGTGCTGCCGCCGAGGATCGCGAGGGCCGCCGTCTCGAGGGTCAGCGGGGCTTCGGCGAACTCCCGCGCGGTCTCGATGACGAGCTCGTGCCACGCGGGCACGGCGATCATGAGCAGCCCCATGAAGAGCCAGCCGCCGGCGAGGTTGGCGACGACGGTGCCGCCCCACAGCATCGCGAGCCGCTTCACCGACGCTTCGCGGGCGATGACGGCGGCGACGGGCATGAGGAAGTTCTCGGTGAACAGCTCGCTGCCGGCGAGCAGGAGGGCGATGAACCCGATGCCGAACGCGAGCGCCGCGAGGAGGTGGTTGCCGGTCTCATGGAGCACGAAGAGGTATGCCATGACGCCTAGCCCCACCTCGAGTCCGCCGAAGAACCCCGTGATGAGCATGTTCGGGAAGGTGCGCTGCAGCCGCTCGGCGCCTTCTTCGACGGTCGCGTCGAACGTCTTCTCGAGCTCCCCCTCGACGGGGGCGTCGTTGTCGCCGAGCTCGGCGCGTCGCTCGCGCTGCTTCTCCTTGTGTTCCTCGTTGTGGTGATCGTCGTCGCGCTTGTCGCTCATGCGCTAACGCTCGCCTAGCCCGGGCCGATTGGCAAGTTCGATCCTGTGAACAACTCGACTCTGACCGGCGGGACTCTTGGCACACTGCATGCATGCATGCACTCATGGGGAAGATCGAGCAGTGGCGGGGCGACGAGCGAGGGGACGTGCCCGGCTGGGTGCTCATCACCTTGATGACGGCGGGCCTCGTCATCATGATCTGGGCCCTTGCGGGTCCCGCGCTGCAGGGCGTGTTCCAGCAGGCGATCGACCGGGTGACCGCGTTCTAGCGTGGACGCCGGCCCTTCGGCGCTGAGCGTCGCGAGCCCGTCGTGGTTCGACGGTGCGTCAGTCGCGCAGGCGCGCCATTATGACGGCGTCCATCCAGTCGCCGTCGCCGTAGCCGACGCGGCGCATGATGCCCTCGTGCTCGAAGCCGAGGCGCTCGTAGAGGGCGATAGCGCGGTCGTTGCCGACGAAGGCGATGAGGGAGAGGCGCTTGAGGTCGAGCCAGTTGTCGGCGAGGTCGATCATGGAGTCCATGAGCGCGGAGCCGACTCCCTGGCTCTGCGAGTCCTCGCTCACCGCGACGAGGTCGATCTCGCCGGCGTGACGGGCGCGCGGCTCGTCGGGGGTGGTGATGAGTTCGCCGAATCCGACGATCTCCTCCGTCTCGTTGTCGACAGCGACGATCTGGTGCACGCCGTTGCGCGGCGAGAGGCGGGCCTTCGAGTAGTCCGTGCTCGCGAGGGGCACCCGCAGGGTTCCCTGCATGATGTGGGGGCTGGTGAGGATCGCGTGCACGCCCTCGTAGTCGTCCTCGGTGGCTCCGCGGATCGTGAAAGTGGGCTCAGTCATCATCAGTTCCGTTCAGTGCGTGCGGGGGAGGACACTCCAGAGTACCGGGGTGCCGCGTGAGGATGCTCTGCCGACGTGTCACTCGCCGATACCCGCACGACCGAGGTTCGGCGCCCGTCGAGTTCGTCCTCGTCGGCGCCCTGCTGACCCTCGTGACCGTGTCGGTGCTGCAGCTCGCGCTCGCCCTCCACGTGCGGTCGACTCTCATCGATGCGGCGGCGGAGGGCGCCCGGCACGCGGCGCTCGCCGACAGCAGCCTCGCGGCCGGGGTGGAGCGCAGTCGCGACCTCATCGCGACGGCCGTCGGGGAGTCCTATGCAGCTGACATCTCGGCAGGATTCGGCAGCTACGAGGGCCACCCGGTCGTGGTCGTGACGGTGCGCTCCCCGCTGCCCCTCCTCGGGCTCGCGGGGCTCGACCGCGGGTTGGAGGTGAGCGGGCGTGCCGCGCTCGAACCGCTGCGCTGAGCGGTGTCGCCCGGCGCGTTCGCGCCCGGTAGGTACGCGCGCCGCCGACGACCGCGGTTCGGCATCGCTCGAGTTCCTCACCGCGGGAATGCTGTTGCTCGTGCCGCTCGTCTACCTGGTGCTCGCGCTCGGCGCCATCCAGTCGGCGGCGCTCGCCGCGGAGGGAGCCGCGCGGCAGGCGGCGCGCGTGTTCGTGCAGGCCGAATCGATGACAGCGGGCAGCGCGGCGGCCGAGCGAGCCCTCGCCCTGGCCCTGGCCGACCACGGGGTGACGGCGAGTGACGTGGCCCTGAGCATCCGGTGCTCGCCCGTGCCCGCGCAGTGCCACACGCGCCGCGGATGGGTCACCGTGCAGGTGAGTGTGCGCGTTCCGCTGCCGCTGCTGCCGCCCGTCGTCGAGCTCGGCGGGCCGCTCGCGGTGCCGATCGACGCGAGCGCCACCCAGCAGGTCTCCCGGTTCTGGGGCGCGCGGTGAGTGGCCCGGTGTCGGCGAGGCGCAGTGCTGACGTGCACCGTTGGCGACGGGCCCTTCACGACGACCGCGGCTCGACCCTGCCGCTCATCATCGGCTACGCGGGGCTCGCGCTCGTGGTCGTGCTGCTCGTCACGGCGGCGACGGCGCTGTACCTCGAGCGCGCGCGCCTGTTCACGCTCGCCGACGGCGCGGCGCTCGTCGGCGCCGAGTCGTTCGACCTCGGCGACGTGACCGTGCGCGAGGGGGAGGTGCTGAGGCCGAGGCTCACCGACGCGCGCGTGCGCGCGGACGTCTCGGCGTACCTCGCCGCGGCTCCGACCGGCTCCGTCGAGGGGCTCGCGCTCGAGTCTGCGACAAGCCCCGACGGGTTGAGCGCGCGCGTGACCCTCTCGAGCTACTGGCGTTCGCCCGCGCTCACCGTCTTCGTGCCCGACGGCCTGCGCCTCGAGGTCACCGCGACGGCGCGCAGCGTCTTCGACTGACCGCGCCCCGAGACTGCGCGCACGGTCTAGCGTGGTGCTATGCCCGACCCTCGACCCGTCACCCTCATCTCCGTCGACATCGAGGCCGCGGGCCCGAGCCCGAGCGACTACGCGATGCTCTCCATCGGCGCATGCCTCGTCGACGACCCCGAGCAGGCGTTCTACATCGAGCTGCAGCCCGACCGCGAGACGGTCGACGACGCGGCGATGAGCATCGGGGGCTTCACGCTCGACGGGCTGCGAGCATCCGGCACCCCGCCCCGCGAAGCGATGACCGCGTTCGCCGAGTGGATCGAGGCGGTGACGCCGCGGCAGTCCCGCCCGCTCCTCGTCGGCTTCAACGCCCCCTTCGACTGGATGTTCGTCGCCGACTACTTCCACCGCTACCTCGGCCGCAACCCGCTCGGGCACGCCGCGCTCGACGTCAAGGCCTACTACGCAGGCGTGACCGGCGTTCCCTGGGGCGAGACGAGCCTCCACCGCGTCGCCGAGCACTATCGCCTGGAGATGGTCCTGACGCATAATGCACTCGACGACGCGCGCGATCAGGCGACGCTGTTCCGGGCCATCCGGGCCGAGCAGCAGGAGCGCTCCGCGGGCGCCTGACCAGCGTGCGGGCCGCCGCGCGCGCAACCCGAGAGGTCTCACCGATGAGCTCCGCAGCCCCCGCCGACGCCCCCACTCCCGACACCGGTCAGAACCCTGCCAACGCGCCTGACGACGACCTGGCCCGCATCATCGAGTCGGCCCAGCGCCTCGGCGTGCAGCTCGACGAGGAGGGTGCCCTGCAGTGGCTCGCCGCGATCGCGGCCGACGCCGTGAGCGACGACCACATCGTCGCCCACGAGAGCGGCACATTCGGCCACCGCGTGAGCATGCTCGACTTCACCCCCCGCGATCTGGAGCGCTTCCGCCGCATCGGCGCGATCGTCGAAGTGACGGGCCCGTCCGGCGTCGCCGAGAGTGCCCTCGCCCTGAGCGGCTCGGCCGCGCAGTCGAAGATCCAGTCCTTCCCCGGCGACTGCGACTACTTCCAGCGGCTCAACATCAGGGCGGACACGCGCGAGGAGGCGTGCCGCATCATGGCCGACCTCATGCGCGACGCTGCTCGCCGCACGGCGACGGGCGACCCCTTCCAGTTCCTCGAGGCCAAGCTCGGCAACTACCCCGAGAACTGCGAGCACGGCGGCCAGGCGCGCAAGAAGGGCACGCCGATTACGTGGACCCCCGCCGAGGTCGAGGAGCAGAGCATCCGGCTCGACCTCGCCGACGGCACGACACGCACCCTCACCTGGCACGAGGCCGCGCTCGACCCCGGCTGGTGCAAGCTCGACTGGGTCGTGGCCGACCCCGAGCGCAAAGCGCTCTCCAACGCGAGCAACGTCATCGACGTCACGTGGGAGGCCCCCGACGGTGAGATCGTGCCCCTCGACGGCTACCTCGACGCCTACTTCCAGGAGGTCTACCTCGACGCCGACGCCATGCCGACCTTCGCGAAGGTCGCGAAGTTCGTGAGCGACGACGCCCTCGACGAGTACGTCGAGCGGCTCGAGAGCGAGGTGCGCAAGTACCTCACGAAGCAGGTCAACTACGGCAAGGCCGCCAAGCGCATGTACAACATCTTCCGGCTCTCCGGCCGCCACGTGGATGCCGCATACGTGCGCGAGCTCTTCGACGAGCCGGCGACCATCCTGTACCAGGTGTGGTCGCTCCTCTCCACGCTCGACAACGCCACCCAGCCGGGCACGAGCATCCCGATCGACGCTGTGCGCGACCAGGCCGACGCCCTCATCATGCAGGTCATCGCCGAGCTCGAGGGCGAGGAGGAGGCGGAGATCGTCGCAGCCCTCATGACCCTGCGGCGCACGCTCGAAGACCAGGATGCGGGGGAGCGGCGCACGAGCGACCTCGAGGCGGCCCGTGCTCACGTGATCAACCTCGTGAACACGTTCTTCCGCGACAAGCTCGAAGGCGTGCCGACGATCCGCGAGTACATCGAGCAGATGCAGCGGGACTGAGCCCACGCACTGCTGAGCTCCCGCAGCGCCAAGCCCGCGTCGCACTGCCTGAGTGTTGTCTGCGTGCTCCCAGTGAGTCGCCCTACCCTTCGACTATGACCACTCTGCAGGGATCCTCCATCCTCGTCGTCGGAGCGACGGGCGGCCTCGGTCGGCACCTGGCTCGCCAGCTCGCCGACGCGGGCGCGCACCTCACCTTGAGCGCGCGCTCCATGACCGACCTCGAAGCCCTCGGCATCCCCGGCCAGCTCGTGCCCGCCGACCTCACCGACCCGGCCGCCGTGCGCACCCTCGTCGCGACGGCGGTCATAGCCCACGGCCAGCTCGACGGCATCGTCAACGCCGCGGGCGCCGTCGCCTTCGGCGCGCTCGCCGACACCGCCGACGACACGATCGAGGCACTGTGGGCGATCAACGCCCTCGCCCCCATGAGGATGCTCCGGGCCGCGCTCCCCTCCCTGCGCGAGAGTGCCGAGCAGGGCAGGGAGCCCTTCGTGCTCACGCTCAGCGGAGTGGTGAGCGAGCACCCCACCAACGGCATCGGCGCGTACTCGGCCGTCAAGTCCGCCCTCGCCGCCTACGTGCAGGTCGCCGCTCGCGAGGTGCGCCGGTCGGGCATCCGCGTCATCGATGCGCGTCCCGGCCACACGGAGACCGAGCTCTCCCGCCACCCGATCGCCGGCGAGACGCCGAAGTTCCCGACCGGCCTCGAGCCGGCTGCCGTCGCGCAGCGCATCGTCGCGGCGATCGCCGGAGACGAGAAGGATCTGCCGTCGACGGCGTTCAGCGAGGTGCCCGCGGCGACCAGCCAGATGGTGAAGGCCGAGGAGGCGACGACGCCGACGGGCGCCCACCCGGCCGTCGCGATGGCCGCGCAGATGCCGCTCGAGACGGCGGAGTCGGCGCCGGCCGCGGGCTCGGCTGCAGACGGCGGGTCTGCGCCTGGCGGTGGTTCTGCGGCTGACGGTGGTTCTGCGCCAGACGGCGGCCACCACGCCTGACGAGTCACGACGGCGCCGGCCGCGCCTCGCGCCGGTACGCGGCGATAGGCTGGGGCAGACATGATCGACCTGGACTTTTCTGAGCGCATCGGCGCCGCCCGCAGCACCTTCGCCGACATTCGTGCCGTCGTCGACGTCGACCGACTGCAGTCGGAGATCGCCGCGCTGAGCGAGCAGGCCTCCGCCCCCGACCTGTGGGACGACACGACTCACGCGCAGAAGGTCACGAGCGATCTCAGCCACCGCCAGACCGAGCTCGAGCGCATCGAGGCCCTGCAGCAGCGACTCGACGACCTCGACGTGCTCATCGAGATGGCGAAGGAAGCCGACGACGAGGACGCCGCGGCCGAGTGCGCCGCCGAGCTCACGGCGATCGAGAAGACCCTCGGCGAGATGGAGGTGCGCACCCTGCTCGATGGCGAGTACGACGCACGCCCCGCCGTCGTCACGATTCGCGCGGGGGCGGGAGGCGTCGACGCGGCCGACTTCGCCGACATGCTGCTGCGCATGTACCTGCGCTGGGCCGAGCAGCACGACTACTCGACGACCGTCATGGACATCTCCTACGCGGAGGAGGCGGGCATCAAGTCCGCGACCTTCGAGGTGGATGCGCCCCACGCCTTCGGCACCCTGAGCGTCGAGGCGGGTACGCACCGCCTCGTGCGCATGTCGCCCTTCGGCGCCGCGGGCAAGCGGCAGACGAGCTTCGCCGCTGTCGAGGTCATTCCCCTGCTGGAGGAGAGTGCGGCGATCGAGGTGCCGGAGACGGACATCCGGGTCGATGTGTTCCGCTCGTCCGGGCCGGGCGGGCAGTCCGTCAACACGACCGACTCAGCGGTGCGCATCACCCACCTGCCGACCGGTCTCGTGGTCTCGATGCAGAACGAGAAGAGCCAGATCCAGAACCGCGCCGCGGCGATGCGCGTGCTGCAGTCGCGCCTGCTCATCCTCCAGAAGGAGCAGGAGGCTGCGACGAAGAAGGAGCTCGCCGGCACGATCACGGCGAGCTGGGGCGACCAGATGCGCTCCTACGTCCTCGCGCCGTACCAGATGGTCAAGGACCTGCGCACGGAGTACGAGGTCAACAATCCCTCGGCCGTCTTCGACGGAGACCTCGACGGCTTCATCGCCGCGGGCATCAAGTGGCGCAAGCGCGCTCCCGTGGTGTAAGCACCGGCTGAGAAAGGCAACGCGGCAGGGTGTCGCACCGCGGCGTCGCTGGGGCACCCGCATACTCTGATCGCGATGATTCGCTTCGAAGAGGTCACCAAGGTGTACCGCGGGACGGCTCGACCGGCGCTCAACGGCGTCAGCCTCGAGATTCTCAGCGGTGAGTTCGTGTTCCTCGTCGGCGCCTCCGGCTCGGGCAAGTCGACCTTCCTGCGCCTCGTGCTCAAGGAGGAGAAGCCGACGAGCGGGTCCATCCATGTGCTCGGGCAAGACCTCGGCGCGATCTCGAGCCGCAAGGTTCCGTACTTCCGCCGCAATCTCGGTGTCGTCTTCCAAGACTTCCGGCTGCTGCCCAACAAGACGGTCTTCGCCAACGTCGCCTTCACCCTGCAGGTCATCGGCAAGAGCAAGGGCTTCATCCACGAGGCCGTGCCCGATGCCCTGCGAACGGTCGGCCTCGAGGGCAAGGAGGGGCGGTTTCCGCACGAGCTCTCCGGCGGAGAGCAGCAGCGCGTCGCCATCGCACGTGCGCTCGTCAACAAGCCCGCGATCATGCTCGCCGACGAGCCCACCGGCAACCTCGACCCGGCGACGAGCGCGGGCATCATGACCCTGCTCGAGCGCATCAACGCCAACGGCACGACGGTGATCATGGCGACGCACGACGCCGGCATCGTCGACCGCCTGCAACGTCGCGTCATCGAGGTCATCGGCGGCCGCATCGTGCGCGACGAGCGCGGCGGCGGGTACCAGACGCAGGCGAACCCCGTGCTGTCGCACGCGGGCCAGTCGCAGTCGGGCGTGTCGCAGGCGGGTGAGCCGCGATGAGGCTCGGTCTCGTCCTCAGCGAGGTCGGCCAGGGGCTGCGCCGCAACCTCTCCATGGTCGTCTCCGTCGTGCTCGTGACGTTCATCTCCCTCACCTTCGTGGGTGCCGCAATGCTGCTGCAGATGCAGATCACCGAGATGAAGTCGTACTGGTTCGACCGCGCTCAGGTCGCCGTGTACCTGTGCACGGAGTTCGCGACGATCGGCGGGTGCGAGCAGCAGGCCGCGACGCCCGAGCAGATCGCCCAGGTGGAGGCGCAGCTGGAGTCCGCGACACTCGCGCCGTTCATCGACACGTACTACTTCGAGACGCAGGAGGAGGCGTACGCGAACTTCCAGGACCAGTTCGCGGGCACCGCGGCCGCCGAGCTCGTCTCGCCCGAGTTCCTGCCTCCCGCCTTCTGGGTCGACCTCGTCGACGTCGACCAGAGCCAGATCCTCGTCGATGCGCTCGGCGGCCTCGCCGGCGTCGAGAGCATCGAGGATGAGCGGGCCTACCTCGACGGCGTCTTCGACGTGCTCAACGCCTCGAGCATCACGGCGGTCGGCATCGCGGCGCTCATGCTCGTCGCCGCCGTGCTGCTCATCGCCACGACGATCCGGCTCAGCGCGTTCTCGCGCCGCCGCGAGCTCGGCATCATGCGGCTCGTCGGCGCGTCCAACCGGTTCATCCAGACGCCGTTCATCCTCGAGGGCGTCGTCGCCGCGCTCATCGGCTCGGCCCTCGCGGGGGTCGCGATCATCGCGATCGTCGAGTTCTTCGTGCAGGGCTACCTGACGCAGGCGCTGCCTCTCACGTCCCTCGTGGGGCTCGATGAGGCGCTGCTCGTCGCACCCGTGCTGCTCGTGGCGGGGGCGCTGCTCGCCGCAGTGTCGGCGAACGTCGCGATCACGCGCTACCTGCGCGTCTGATCGAATCCGCATCGGCGCGGGTATGCTGGAGGGCTGCCGCGACACGCGCGGTGAGCATCCGCATCGGGCGTGAACGGGAGGTGAGCGACGTGCCGAAGGAGCAGGGCAGGAAGGTCGTCGCGACCAACCGCAAGGCGCGCCACGACTACACGATCGAGGACACCTACGAGGCCGGTCTCGTGCTGAGCGGTACCGAGGTCAAGTCGTTGCGCATGGGGCGGGCGAGCCTCGTGGACGGCTACGGCTTCATCGACGGGGGTGAGGCATGGCTCGACGCCGTGCACATCCCCGAGTACACGCAGGGCACGTGGACCAACCACCCGCCCCGCCGCAAGCGCAAGATGCTGCTGCACAAGGCCCAGATCATCAAGATCAGCCAGAAGACGCAGGAGGGCGGCTACACGCTCGTGCCGCTGAGCATCTACTTCAGCGACGGGCGCGCCAAGGTCGAGCTCGCCGTGGCGAAGGGCAAGCGCGAGTACGACAAGCGCCATGCGTTGCGCGAGAAGCAGGACAAGCGCGAGGCCGAGCGGGCCATGCGGCTGCGCAACATCCGCGGCGAGTAGCGCGCCTCTCTGGCGCCGCCTCCCAGTAGGGCGCGCGTAGCCTGGACCCTCGTGACGAACGATGCGCGCGCAGCAGAGCCAGAGATGGATGATCGCACCCGCTGGAGGGCCTTCGCCGTCGCCGTGTCGGTCGCCTCGCTCACGATCCTCGACCTGTCGAAGGTCAACGTGGGGGTGCCGGCGATCGAGGATGCCTTCGGCGCGGGCCCGACCGAGATCCAGATCATCATCGCCGGGTACATCCTCGCGTTCGGCGTCGTCCTCGTCCCAGCAGGCCGCTACGGCGATCAGCACTCGCGTCGCCGTTTGTTCCTCTTCGGCCTCGTCGTCTTCCTCATCGCGAGCCTCCTGTGCGCGGTCGCGCCCACCGTGGAGGTGCTCGCGGGCTCGCGCATCCTGCAGGGCGTCGCCGCCGGTCTCCTCATGCCGCAGGTGCTCGGCCTCATCCAGCAGCTCTTCCAGGGGCCGGCGCGCGGGCGCGCCTTCGGCGTCTTCGGGGCCGTCATCGGGCTCTCGACGGCCTTCGGCCCGACCCTCGGCGGGCTCTTCGTCGACCTCGGCGGCGACGACCTCGGGTGGCGGCTCATCTTCTGGATGAACGTGCCGCTCGTCATCGGGCTCTTCCCGTTCGCCTACAAGCTCCTGCCGCGCACGCAGCCGGCGAGCAGCGGCTCGCGCGATCTCGACCTCGTCGGCACGGCCCTCCTCGGTGTCGCCGTGCTCAGCCTCATGCTGCCGTTCGTGCTCACGACCGGCGGCCCCGACGACGACCCCGCCCGGTGGGCATGGCTCGCCGTCTTCGCCCTCTCGGGCGCAGCCTTCGTGTGGTGGGAGCGGCGCTACGCGCGATCCGGCCGCTCGGCCATCGTCGATTTCGCCCTCTTCCGCGTGACGAGCTACCGCAACGGCACCCTCCTCGCTGTCGCGTACTTCGCTGCTATGCCGTCGATGTTCCTCACCCTGACCCTCTTCCTGCAGCTCGGGCAGGGTCTCGCCGCGGTCTTCGCGGGCATGGTGACGATCCCCTTCGCGCTCATGATGGCGCTCAGCTCGTTCTACTCGGGCCGCGTCGTCGAGCGCTACGGCCGCGGGCTCGTCGTCACGGGTCTCGCCATCGTCTTCGTCGGCTTCGGCCTCGTGCTCGTCTCCGCTCTCGTCCTGCCCGCCGCCGCCGTACCGTGGGCGGTCGCGATCGCCATGGGCATCGCGGGCACGGGCGGCGGCGCCGTCATTGCGCCGAACCAGACACTGGCCCTCGCTGACATTCCGGTCACGTCGGGCGGTGTCGCGGGCTCGATTCAGCAGGTCGGGCAGAGGGTCGGCACGGCTGTCGGCCTCGCGGCGGCGACCGCGGCGTTCTACGTGACGGTCTACGCCGAGACGGGAACCGAGACCGAGATCGTCGTCTACCAGGACGCCTATCTGCACGCGGCTCTCGTCATCCTCGGCTTCATCGCCATTGCGCTCGGGTTCGCCCTGGCCGACCTGCGCGCGCGGAGCGTGGGTGCCATGAACACGCTCGAGGACGCGCGCACGACCTAGCCGGCACAGGGCAGAGTCGACGCACCGGTCTGGCTCCTGCCCCGAGCATCCCGTATACTGAAGGGCTACGTCGGCAACGACGTTCGAGTGCGCTGGGTGACCGGCCGCACGTTCTCAACTCCACAGCGCGTGACAGCGACCCTCGCTCGGCACCCTCGGGTGCTCGGCAGTGACGCATGGGGATGATCGGTTTCGACATTGCCTGCGAGACGAAGAGAAGCGGGTCGAGGATGCAGAGTTATCTCGTTAACGATCTCTGTAACCAACAGGTGCCGATTCCAAGCGCACCGACTTCGCTCTCGCCGCCTAAGGCAGAGTAGATAGTCCGTCAGCCCGGGTACGTCTCCGCCCCGGTCGCTGGCGTCATTGAGGAGACTTGCTGCGTGCCTGCGTCTCAGGAGCACGTGGGACTTCAACTGAGGCTGGGCTCGTCGACCTAGGTGTCTGCGACAAAGGTCGGAGCCGAGTAGAACGCTTTCCGCAGACTACGCCCGTAGAAGACTTCGAATCACAGCAGTGGACGGGGGTTCAATTCCCCCCATCTCCACCACCGGCCGCTGTCACGCGCTGAGGATGCTCCGCTCGCGCCGCGCGATGTCAGACTGTGCGCATGCGCACCCTTCTCAACGTCATCTGGCTCGTGCTCTCCGGCTTCTGGCTGTTTCTCGGCTGGATGCTCGCAGCGGTCATCATGTTCGTGCTCATCGTGACGATCCCGTGGGGCATCGCCGCCGCTCGTATCGGCGTCTACTCGCTGTGGCCGTTCGGCAAGCGCGTGGTGGAGACGCCGACCTCGGGGTTCTGGGCCCTCATCGGCAACATCATCTGGGTCGTGCTGGCCGGCTGGTGGGTGGCGCTGAGCCACATCATCACGGCGATTCCGCTCGCGATCACGATCATCGGCATCCCTTTCGCGATCGCGAACATCAAGATGGTGCCCGTGGCGCTGCTGCCGCTCGGCAAGCGCATCGTCGACATCGGTTGACGCGTGCGCCGAGCCGGCCGGTGCCTCGCTGCGATCAGGGCAGCGGTGTGAAGAAGACCGTCCCGAGCTCGAGGGTGATGAGGAGGTCTTCGCTGCCGCAGATGTACTCGACGTTCTCGAGCGAGGCCGAGTCGTCGGTTCCGGTCGCCGGAAGCGGGGTGCGACCGTTGACTGGGTCCTCGATGTATCCCTCGATCTGGGAGCCGAGCTCGTACTCGATGAGTTCGAGCGTGCCGAGCGAGGAGTCGTGGGCCCAGATTCCTGAGTCGACGCCGTTGCGCTCGATCACGGCACTGCCCCCGTCGACCCTCGTCGTGACGGCCCAGTTGGTGTACGAGCTGCTGTACGTGCCGTCCTCGCTCAAATCAAGCACGAGCTCGCCCGTCACCGACTCGAGCGTGCCTCCCGACTGCTGGGCGAGTGGTGCGAGCATGAGCCGCCACGACTCGTTGTCGAGCAACCAGCTGGAGGCGAGGCAGTCGGCATCGCCTTGCGGTGCGTCGCCGCTGTCCTCCTCGGGTGCCTCCTCGCCCGCCTCGTCGACGACCGAGTCCTCAGGGCCGTCCGCAGGCTCGTCTTCGGAGCCGGGATCGGGCGGCGCGCAGGCGGCGAGAGCGGCGACGAGCACCGAGGCCAAGAGGATGCCCGGTGCTGGGCGATCGCGCCGTTTCATGGTCCACTCCGTTCGTCACGGTGCGTGACCGTCGCGAAGACCACGAACCCGAGCTTGCCCCAGGAAAATACCATGAGCGCTCGATCCCCGACAACCGTGTCGCCCGGCCGAGACGCAGGATCGCCACGGGATTTCTGTCAATAAAGATTTACACGATGTCGAACATCCTTTACTGTCAGAGTGTCGAGAAAACCTGACATTCCCCCTCAGTGAAGGAGCGCCTCGTGGCGTATGAAGAAAAGGGAGCGTGGGTCGGCCTCATCGTCGGCATCATCACGTTCATCGTGTACCTCTCGGTGCTGCTCGCTCGCGCCGCGGGCGGTCCGCTCGAGCAGGCCCCCTACGTCGACGCATTGCTTCTCACCGGGATCGATGAGGTGAACATCGCCCGCGGTGTCCTCGAGCACGTAGCAGTTGGTGAAGGCGACGTTCGATTCGCCGAGGTCGGCCTGCTCGATCACCCACATGCCGTCGCCGATCGCGGAAATTGACCCGATTGTGATCGGAACCCTTGACATGGTTTACTCTTATCAGATTATGCTGGACGGGCCGCGACGATGTTGTCTCGGCATCCCCTACAACCAGGAGTTCGATGATGAATGACATGAGTCCGCGGCGATTGCGCCGCTTTACATCGACAGCGACGGTGGCTCTTGCCGCCCTAGTGTTGACGGCTTGCGGCCCCGCGGCGACCGAGGGACCTGAGCAAGACATCGATCCGAATGGGAGCCTCACGTTCGGCTACTTCGAACCGGCGACCAGTCTCGACCCACATGAGGGCACCTCGTCCCAGGACCTGCCCTGGCTGCTCCCGGTGTACGCGAGCATCTTGAGCTACAACGATGACGGCTCGGTGGCGCCCGGGCTCGCCGAGACGTGGGAGCTCACGGAGGATGCGTTGACTCTCACGTTGCGCGAAGGGTTGACATTCCACGACGGCACGACGTTGGACGCTGACGCTGTCGTTGCCAACCTGGAACGAGCCATGAACCTCGAGACCTCGAGCGTGAAGGGCGACCTGTCCACCGTGAGTGCGGTGGAGGCAACCGATGACCGAACTGTGGCGATCGAGCTGTCGGCGCCCGACGCTGCGTTGCCGGCGAAGCTCGCGGATCGTAGCGGCATGATCATCTCCCCGACGGCGTTCGACGACGGCACAAACCTCGCCATCGAGCCTGTCGGCGCGGGGCCGTGGAAGTCCGTCGATTACGCACCCGGAGAACACCTCACGGTCGAGCGGTTCGATGACTACTACGACCCCGACTCGGTGCTCCTTGCCTCGCTCACGATCCGGTTGATCGACGACGACGACACCCGCCTTAACGCGATCCGCGCGGGCGAGGTCGATGTCGCGCAGATCTCTGCCGCACAGGTCCAGCTCGCATCCGCGGACTCGAGTCTCGAAGTGCGCACCGACGCGGCGTTGGCGATCGACCACATCGGGTTGAACATTTCAATCCCGCCCTTCGACGATCCGCTTGTCCGCGAGGCGATCAACTACGCGATCGATCGCGAGGCACTTCTCGAGGGCATCTACCGCGGCACCGGCATCATTGCGTGGCAACCCTTCCCGCCGGGATACTTCGCCAACGATCCTGAACTCGAGGAGATGTACCCCTACGACCCGGACAAGGCTCGTGAGCTGCTGGCTGAGGCAGGCTATCCCGACGGCTTCTCATTCGACTTTCAGACGAACTCGCAGCCCTTCCGTGTTCAGGCAACTCAGGCGGTCGCCGGAATGCTCGCCGAGGTCGGAATTGAGACCAACATCATCACCATGGAGGGTCCAGCGCTACTCGACGCGTTCTACTACCAGAACGCCGTTGCCGCCTACTTCACGCCGTGGGGAGGTCGCGCCGACCCGTCGCAGACGCTAGACAACCTGTTCGGGCCGTCCGGTCTCAACAATCCTTCGAAGATCACTGATCCGGAACTGGCCGAATTGCTCGAACAGGCGCGAGCTAGTGGCGACCAGGATGAGCGCGGGCAACTGTTCCGCGAGGCGTCGGAACTGATCATGAAGGATTCTCGGATGATCCCGCTGATGTTCCCCGGCGTGACCACGGTCATCAGGGACAACGTCGTCGGGTACTCGACGGAATTGACCGGCAAGGCCAACTTCCTGAACGTAGGAGTGCTCGCCGCCGAGTGATCTGATCAACGGCGCCGGCCGAGAACCACAGACTCTCCAGTGGAAAATGGCCGTCCCATCGAGGGGGCGGTGGAATCGAGGAAACCGCAATGACGCGTAATACCGAAGGACTCTTCCGATCGGCAAGGTCATGCTGAGTTTCATCATCCGCCGCCTCCTCGCACTCATCCCGCAAATGCTCATTGCTGCACTCGTCGTCTTCGTGCTCACCTCGCTGCTCCCGGGTGACGCCGCGATCGCACGAGCGGGAGGCGAGTCGGCGACACCAGAGCTGATCGCCCAGTACCGCGAACAGCTCGGGCTCGACAAACCCCTCGTGACACGGTTCTTCGACTTCGTCGTCAATGCCGCGACGGGCGACCTGGGGATTTCGTTCAGCACGAACGAACCGGTCACCGACATCCTGATGCGCAAGGTGCCCGTCACCCTCAGTCTCGTCCTGCTCAGCTTCCTTGTCGCGCTTCTCATCGCGCTTCCCCTCGGTATCGTCGCGGCACTGCACCCCAACGGTGTGGCTGACCGCGTTTCCCTCGCCATCGCGACGTCGGGTATAGCCATCCCCAACTTCTGGTTCGCCATCTTGTTGGTGCTCTTGTTTAGCCTGACGCTAGGATGGTTGCCCGCCACAGGCTATGTTTCGATCACTGAAAATCCTGGGCAATGGTTCCTTCATTTGCTGCTGCCCGCCATCACCTTGG
The DNA here is from genome assembly GCF_014789785.1 of Chryseoglobus sp. 28M-23. Classification (NCBI taxonomy): domain Bacteria; kingdom Bacillati; phylum Actinomycetota; class Actinomycetes; order Micrococcales; family Microbacteriaceae; genus Microcella; species Chryseoglobus sp. 28M-23. The sequence continues at coordinate 820,962 of NZ_CP061846.1, forward strand.
GCCACGCACTGGCGGCAGAGTTGACCCGCCAGTTGCGGGCGTCGCTCGGTGACCATCTTCGTCGCGATTACGTGCGCACCATGCGCTCGGTTGGCCTGTCCGAAGTGAGCGTCGTCGGGAAGCACGCGCTGCGATCAGCGCTCGGTCCGGCAGTGACCACACTCGGGCTGCAGGTGCCGATCGCCATAGGTTCCGCAGTCGTGGTGGAAGCCGTCTTCGACCTACCGGGTATCGGCAGCCAGATGGTACAGGCCGTTTTCTCGCGAGACATTCAGGTTCTGCAGGGCGTGATTCTCTTCACCGTGCTGCTCGTGGTGGTGGCGAGCTTCTTGACCGATCTCGCCTATGCGTTGATCAATCCGAAGGTGAGAGTTCAATGACCCCCCCGTCCCCGGCCACTGCGGTCATTCCCGTGGAGTCCTCTCGGCGTCGTCGAGGTCTCGCTCGCCGCATCATCGCGCGGCCCGCGGGATTGGTGAGCATCATCTTCCTCGTAGTACTCGTGGTGATCTCACTGCTGGGCCCATGGATCACGCCCTTCGATCCGAACCAGAACGACCTGCGCGGCGTCCTTCAAGCGCCGAGCTTCGAGCACGTGCTCGGAACCGACGACTTGGGACGGGACGTGTTTTCACGGCTTCTCGTCGCCGGGCGGGTGTCGCTCTCAGCGACGTTCCAAGCGGTCGGGATCGGTTTAGTCTTCGGCGTGCTGCCGGGTGTCCTAGCGGGTTACCTCGGTGGCTGGTTCGACACGATCGTGACGCGCATCGCGGACGTGCTGCTGAGCTTCCCATCGCTCTTCCTCGCACTCGCCATCGTCGCCATTCTCGGCCCAGGTCTGGGTAATGCGATGCTCGCCGTCGGTATCGCTTATGCGCCTAGATTCCTGCGAATTGTGCGCGGGCAGATCCTCTTCGTTCGTAGCGAGACGTTTGTCGAAGCCGCCATATCGACCGGAATTCCGAGACATCGCGTCATCTGGGCGCACATGCTCCCCAACGCCTGGCCGGCTCTCATCATCCAGATCTCCTTCATGCTCGGTCTCACTCTCATCATCGAGTCCAGCCTGAGTTATCTGGGTCTCGGCGTTCAGCCACCGGACGCGAGCTGGGGGTCGATGATCGGCGGTAGCAAGGCGTACATCGAGATTGCACCGTGGCTCGTGCTCGCGCCGGGACTCGTGATCTTCTTCACGTCTCTGGCGTTCAACACGCTCGGTGACGTGCTCCGTGATGAGGTAACAGGAGGTCGAGAAGGATGACGACGATGGAACGCACGGACGCGGCGACGAAAACCGACGCGGCACCGCTACTGAGTGTCGAGGGATTCTCGCTCGACATCGCTCCGGGGCGTGAGTATCTACCGGTGCTCGACGACATCAGCCTGACGGTCGGTGCAGGAGAGGTCGTTGGACTGGTCGGCGAGTCGGGTTCGGGCAAATCGACGTTGGCGATGTCGCTCATCGGTCTCGTGCCGAAGCGCATCTCGCGTCAGCGCGGAGGTCGGATCTTGTTCAATGGGGTCGACGTCACCGCCCTGCCCGAGCGCGATCTGCGCGCGATCCGGGGCAGCCAGGTGGGGATGATCTTCCAGGAGCCGATGACGGCACTTGATCCCGCATACCGTGTCGGCGATCAAGTCGCCGAGGTGATCCGTCGGCACAACGGTGTCAGTCGGGCCGAGGCTCGCGCTCAGGTGATCGAGGACTTCCGCCTTGTCGAGATATCCGATCCCGAACGACGCGCCGATGCCTATCCGCATGAGCTTTCCGGAGGTCTGCGACAAAGAGTGTGCATCGCGATGGCAATCGCCTGCCGACCGAGTCTGCTCATCGCCGATGAGCCCACGACGGCACTCGACGTCACGACGCAGGCGCAGATCCTTGATCTGCTCCGACGGTTGCGTGCCGAAATGGACATGTCGATCGTGCTCATCAGCCACGATCTTGCGGTTATCGCTGAATTCTGCGATCGGGTAATGGTCATGTATGCCGGGCAGATCGTCGAGCAGGCCCCCATAGACCCCTTCTTCGTCCGCCCGCGGCACCCCTACTCGTCGGCGCTTCTGCAGTCGCTACCGGAGAACCAGCCGCCACTTCAGCAGCTCTCAGTGCTTCGCGGATCTCCGCCAGCCCTCGGTCATGTCGCGTCGGGTTGTCGTTTCGCGGCCCGTTGTGATTTTGTTCAGCACGGACGGTGTGATGTGGAGCCGATACCTCTGCGTGGGCTCGACGGCGGTGCGGTGCGATGTGTTCGCGCTGAGGAGCTCGCTTTGCCGGGAGTAGGAGAATGACGGCCACGCAATCGTCCGCCAGCTCGGACGAGTTGGGCCCCGTAGTGCTCGAGGGTCTCAATCTCGTGAAGGACTTCGCCGGACGTTCTTCACTGTTCCGCCGTAGCCGTAGCCAGGTGCGTGCGGTCGACGAGGTGACCCTGAGCCTCCACGCGGGCCGCACCCTCGGATTGGTGGGTGAATCGGGTTCAGGCAAGTCGACGGTGGGTCGGTTGCTCCTGCGACTGGTGGGCACCACGAGTGGCGAGGTGCTGCTGGACGGTTCGGACGTGACGGGGATGCGTGGCAAGGCTTTGAGTCGTGCTCGCCGGTCCATGCAGATGGTGTTCCAGGACCCTTACTCCTCGCTCAATCCGACAATGCGCATCGGTGACATCATCGGCGAGCCGGTCGCGTTCCACCGGAAGCTGAAGGGCGACGACCTGGATGCCGAGGTCGAACGGCTCCTGGTCAGCGTCGGTCTGTCGGCTACGCACGCTCGGCGGTTCCCTGACGAGCTGTCCGGGGGCCAGCGCCAGCGCGTGGCCATCGCACGCGCTCTGGCGCCGAACCCGAAGATCCTTGTCTGCGACGAGGCCGTGAGTGCCCTGGACATTTCGATTCAGTCGCAGATCCTCAACCTGCTGCTTGAGCTGCAACAGGAGTTCGGTGTCACCATCCTGTTCATCTCGCACGACTTGTCGGTCGTGCGACATGTGAGTCGCGACATCGCCGTGATGTATCTCGGTCAGATCGTCGAGTTCGGGCCAGCAGATCGCGTCGTCGACAGCCCCGCACATCCGTACACAGCCGCTTTGCTCTCAGCCGTCCCGGAGGCGAAGCCTTCGCACGGTCGTGCCCGGGCGAAGGTGTTGCTGCAGGGCGATCCCCCCAGCCCGTCCCAGCGACCGGCGGGGTGTCCGTTCGTGTCTCGTTGCCCAGCTGCCTTCGAACCGTGCCACGTCATCCGGCCGGAGCACACCCCCGTCGACGGAGGTGGCACGGTCGCGTGTCACCTCCAGACGAGCGGACCCAAGCTTGCGGGCCGACCGGTCCCGTTGGAACTGATGCGCACTGCGCCTCGCGAGGCGCCAACGGAGAGCGCCTAGCAGTGTACTAGGCAATCCTTATTTTGTAGTATATTATAATAAGATATAATCGCCTCGAAGGAGAAGATATGACATCCGTGAAGACACTGGCCGTCGTCGGCTCGGGCACGATGGGACACGGTATTGGACAACTCGCCGCCATGCAGGCCATTGACGTGCGCGTGTTCGACGTCGATTCCGCGGCCTTGGACCGGGCACGTTCGGGAGTCCGCACGAGTCTTGACCGTTTCGTCAAGAAGGGCTCGATTAGCCAGGAGCAATCCGACAATATTCTCGGCCGGATGTCATTCGTCAACGACCTCGACAAGGCGGTCTCGGGCGCGGATGTCGTCGTGGAGGCCGTTCCTGAAGTGCTCGAGCTCAAGCAGAAGGTGTTCGCCGATCTCGACAGTCGAGCCGACGAGTCGACGCTTCTCGCCACGAATACCAGCCAGCTCAGCATCACAGCCATCGCCTCGGTGACCAGCCACCCTGAGCGGGTGGTCGGGATGCACTTCTTCAATCCACCTGTGATGATGCGCCTCGTCGAGATCATTCGCGGCACGCTCACGTCGGACGAGATGCTCGATCGCACGGTCGCGCTCGCTGAGCAGCTCGGCAAGGAGAGTGTCGTCTGCCAGCGTGATGCGCCAGGTTTCATCACCACCCGAGCGATCATGGCGTTGCGGCTGGAGTGCATTCGGATCTATGAGGAGGGTATCGCCTCGATGGAGGACCTCGACAAGGCCATGCGTTTGGCCTTCAATCACCCGATGGGTCAGTTCGAGCTCAACGATTACAACGGCCTCGACATCGCACTCCAGGGCTCGCGAAATTTGCGCGAGGCCTATGGCGAGCGTTTCGCGCCGCCGCCCAGCCTCGTTTCCCGAGTTGCGGCTGGCCGACTCGGTCGGAAGACCGGCGGCGGCTGGTACGACTACCCCACCGACTGAGCAAAGACCCCGAGACAACACCGATCCGAAGGAGAATCACGTCATGGTTGCCACATCTGAATTCACCGACATCATCTACGAGAAAGCTGACCACGTCGCCCGGATTACGATCAACCGGCCCAAGTCCCTCAACGCCTACACCAACCACACCATGCGCGAGCTGGTGCTCGCTATCCAGGACGCGTCGTTCGACGGTGAGGTAGGCGTGGTCGTGATCACCGGGGCCGGTGACCGCGCGTTCTGCGCGGGCGGCGACGTCAAGTGGGAGGACGAGGGCGGCCTCGAAGCCACGTATGACTACTTCCCTGACATCCACAACGCCATCCGATGCTGCCTCAAGCCTGTGATCGCGCGAGTGAACGGCTACTCGATCGGCGGCGGCAACCACATGGCATATGCGTGCGACCTCACGATCGCCGCCGATCACGCCATCTTCGGTCAGAACGGTCCGTCGGTCGGCAGTCCAGCCGACGGCTTCACGGTCGCTCGCCTGTCGACCATCATTGGGCACAAGCGCGCTCGAGAGATGTGGTTCCTCAACCGCAAGTACACCGCCGCGCAAATGCTCGATTGGGGCCTCGTCAACGCGGTCGTGCCGTATGACAAGCTCGACGAAGAAGTCGACCAGTGGTGCCAGGAAATCCTGGCGAAGAGCCCCACGTGCTTGCGCGTGAACAAGGCGTCGTTTGAGGGTGCACTGGACAACCTGCGCAATCCCACCTTCTCTGTGCAGCGCATGCTCGCGCCGAACTACCTCGGTTCCGAGGAGCAGATGGAGGGCACAAAGGCATTCCTTGAGAAGCGCAAGCCCGACTTCAACAAGTTCCGGCGCGACGTCCCCGAGCTCTACACGAGCGCGAGCTAGCGTGTCCGTCCGAGTAGAGTCAGAGGGCTTTGTCCGGATCATCACCATCGATCGCCCTGAGGCCCGCAACGCGATCAACCGGGAGACGAGGGCAGGTCTCGAGGAGGCATTCACCGGATTCGCCTCGGACGACGGCGCGCGAGTCGCGGTGCTGACCGGGGCGGGAGACAGAGCGTTCAGCGCCGGTGCAGACCTCAAAGAGATGGATCCAGCGGAGCGCGCCGACCCCGCATACACAGCGCCACCATTCGGTTTCATCACCCGGGACTTCTATACGGACAAGCCCATCGTCGCCGCTGTGAACGGCGCGGCGTATGGCGGTGGGCTGGAGATGGTCCTTGCGTGCGATCTGCGTATCGCGGCCGACAACTCCCAGCTCGGGTTGACGGAGGCGAAGTGGGGGTTGCTGCCCGGAGGTGGGGGGACCCAGCGTCTGGCTCGCGAGATTCCTCGTGCAATCGCGCTGGAAATGCTCATGACGGGCGTGCCGATCTCGGCCGCGCGAGCCTACGAGCTCGGTCTGGTCAACGCAGTTGTACCGTCGGCGGATCTCATGTCGCGCGCCCTGCAGCTCGCCGAGGCGATCGCGGCCAATGGCCCGCTCGCGGTTCGAGCGGCGAAGAAGGCGGTCGACGAGGGAGCTGGCCTGCCGCTCGACGAAGCTCTCGCTCTTGAGCAGAAACTGAGCAAAAAACTGTTCGCGACGTCCGACGCAGCGGAGGGGCCGCGAGCCTTCGCCGAGAAGCGCCCGCCGCGGTTCGAAGCAAGGTGATCCGATGACTAGCAATGTAGGGGAGCTCTTCCAGCTCCCGGCCGAACTCGAAGAATTCCGATCGTCTGCGCGCTCGTTCGCGGAGCGGGAGGTCGCACCGCTCGTAGACGAGGCGGAGCGCACCTCCACCTTCCCGCTCGAGTTGTTCACGAAGGCCGGGTCCGCCGGCCTCCTGGGGTTACAGTTCGAGGAGCGCTGGGGCGGTTCCGATGCCGGTCTGCTTCCGGACATGATCTTCCGCGAGGAGGTCTCGCGAGTGTGTGCCGGAATCGCCGCTGGACTCGGCATTCAGGGCCAGATTGGCACCGCCTATCTCGCGCGATTCGGATCCGACGAGCAGAAAGAGCGATGGTTGCGTCCGGCGATTGCGGGCGAACTCATCACGGCCTGGGGCCTGACCGAGCCGGACGCGGGTTCGGATGTGCGCGCCATCCGCACGACGGTTGAGGTCGCCGGGTCTAGTGCTGTGTTGCGCGGACGCAAGACCTTCATCACCAATGGGCCGATCGCAGGAGCCGTCGGCGTCGTCGCGAAGCAGGACAATGGCAAGTTCGCGGTGTACATGGTCGAGGCCGGCGACGAGGGCTACGCCGTCGAGCGCACGCTTGAGAAGCTGGGTTGCCGTTCCTCGCAAGTCGGCGAGCTCGTCTTCGATGACGTGCGCCTGGACGAATCGCGGCGCATCTCACCGGCCGAGGGTTCCGAGATTGAGGAGATCCTCGATGTGCTTATCCGCGGACGCATCCTGATCTCCGCCGCGTCGCTCGGCGTCGCCACCGCTGCGTTCGACCTCGGTCTGGCGTATGCCAAGGAGCGCACCGCCTTCGGCCGCAAGATCGGCGGGTTCCAAGAGATTTCGATGAAGTTCGCCGAGGCGGACGCTCGCATCGCTGCTGCCCGGCTCCTCACCTATCGCGCGGCCGTGCTGTGCGACTCTCGATCCGAAGTTCCCGTCCGGGAGGTCGCGCACGCGAAGCTCATGGCGAGCGAGACGGCTCTCTGGGTCGTCGACCAGATGATGCGAGTGTTCGGCGGTATGGGTTTCATGCGCGAAGCCCCCATCGAGAGGTTGTACCGCGACGTCCGGTATTTCCAGATCGTCGAAGGCACCACGGAGATCCAGCATAGAATTCTCGCGAAGGCGCTCGGACTATGACCGAGGGAAGCATTGCGGAGCTCCTTGTCGAACGCGAAGGCGCTGTCGGCATTCTGACCCTCAACCGTCCCCATGCCCACAACAGCCTGAACTCCACGCTCATCGCGACGCTCGGCGAGGCACTCTCCGAGTTCCGAGAAGACCCCGCGATCGCGGTAATCGTCATCACGGGTGCCGGTGATAAGTCATTCTGCTCGGGGATGGACCTCCGTGGCGCGCCCGACGTCACGGCGCTCGAGGACCAGTTCAGCCCGCCCCCGCAGCACCTGTCGCGGGGTATGGAGGTGTGGAAGCCTCTGATCGCGGCGGTCAACGGCTACGCGCTTGGCGCCGGATTCGAACTTGCCCTCTCGTGTGATCTGCGGTATGCCTCATCAACAGCGACTTTCGGACTTCCGGAGGTACGCATCGGGTCGATGCCGGGGGCCGGCGGGACCCAGCGCATCATCCGGCAGGCACCGCACGCGCTCGCGATGGAACTCCTGCTCACAGGTGATCGCTGGGACGCACAGCGAATTCGCGACGCCGGACTCATCAATGGAGTGGTCCCTCCAGAGGAGCTACGTGGCACCGTGCTGGAGATCGCGCACCGTATCGGCGACAACGCTCCCCTCGCCATCCAGGCCGTCAAGCAGGCCGTCGCTCGCGGTCGCCACCTGCCTCTCGCCGAGGGGTTGATCCTCGAGCGCACCTTGTTCAACCTGATCCGCGACACGGAAGACAGGGCGGAGGGCCGCGCAGCCTTCGCCGAGAAGCGGCCTCCCGTGTTCCGCGGTCGATGATTAGCCGTTCGACAAAGGAGACAGAGATGGACAGCACAGCACACCGTGGTCTCAGCGGACGCGGCGCGATCGTCGGGGTGGGACGCACCCGGATGGGCAAGATGCCGGGATCGACGGCGCTCGGGCTCGGTCTTGAGGCCCTCAAGCTAGCGATCGACGACGCTGGGATCGACAAGTCGGAGATTGACGGAATTCTCACCCACCCCGGCACCACCTCTCGCGAAGGTGCTAATCACTATCTGCGCCTCGCCGAGGCGGCTGGCATCGATCCGCGCTACGCGGGGTCGAAGTCGATGGGAGGCGCGACCGCCGGAGCCCTCGTGCAGGAAGCGATCATGGCCATCGACGCCGGGCTTGCGACGACGGTTGCCTGCGTCTTCGGCGACGCGGCGCTGACCGGCGGGCAGAGGTTTAACTCTCCCAACGGTGACCCGGGGTTGAGCTGGGGAATTTGGGGCATGTTCGGCCCCCAGGCCAACAGCGCGCTCGGCGCGCGCCGCCACATGTCCTTGTACGGGACGACAAGCGAGCAGCTTGGTGCCGTCTCGGTGACTTTCCGTGAGCACGCTCAGAACAACCCGGACGCAGTAATGCACGGCAAGCCGATAACCCTCGAGGACCATCAGGCGTCGCGCTGGGTCGTCGAACCCTTCCATCTGCTCGACTGCTGCCTCATTTCTGACGGCGGCGTGGCGATCATCGTCAGCTCGGCGGAGCGAGCGCGAGATCTCGCGAAGCCACCCGTGCGCATTGCTGGAATGGGGCAGGGGTACACCGCTCGCAAGAGCGAAGCCGACGACTGGTGGTACCTGCCTCATCAGAAGGCTGTACTCGACGAGGCGTGGGCAACCTCGGGTCTCGGCCCGGGAGACATCGATGTCGCGGAGCTGTACGACAACTTCACGTTCTCTGTTCTGCTCTGGCTCGAGCACGGCGGATTCGTGAAGCGCGGCGAGAGCGGTGCCTTTGTGGCCGACGGCAACCTGAAGATGGGTTCCACGCTCCCCACTAATACCCACGGGGGCAGTCTCTCCGACGCGTACATGCAGGGTTGGACGCACATCGTCGAAGGCGTGCGACAAATCCGAGGCGAAGCCGGTCCTCGACAGGTGCCGGATGCCGAGACCTGCCTAGTCACGGGCCGTGGCATGGCCCTCAACACTGCGACTGCATTGGTGCTGACAAAATGACGTATGACAAACCCCTTCCGGTTCCCACCGATGGCAGCGGTCCGTTCTGGGAAGCCTGCAAGCGGCACGAACTCACGATCCAGGAGTGCACGGCGTGCGGTCATCGACGCTGGCCTATCGGCCCAGTGTGCACAAACTGCCTGTCGCCCGAGCACGTTTGGGTGGTGCTACCGGGCACGGGCGAGGTGTTGTCCTGGATCGTCTACCACCAGTCGTTCAATCAGGCATGGACTCCGGACCTTCCGTACAACGTCGCTCTTATCCGCGTCGATGGCGCGCACACCATGATCTCGAACGTGGTCAAGGCCGATCTAGACGCGATCGAGATCGGGCAACGGGTCGAAGTCGTCTTTGACGACGTCACCGCAGAGTTTGCAATCCCGAAGTTCCGCCCAGTGGCCTGAGGTATCCTGATGTCCAGGTCAGCCCTCGCCCCCGAGCTCGATCGACCGGGGTGCATCGAGCACATCTCGGAATGCGTCAACATGGCGCACCATACGGCGAACTGCGGCTTCGGGGTCGCGGGCCTGCATGGCGTCGAGGATGCGCCGGTGGGCGCGGAGAGTCGCTGCTGTCTCGGTGCCAAACTCCAGGAAGGCGCGGCTGTAGATCAGCTGCTGAGTCGTCGCCGTGAGCGCGGAGACTACGCCGTTGTGGGTGGATTCGGCGACGAGCACATGGAAGCGCGCGGCCTCCTCAGCGACGATCTCGCTCGAGCCGAGGTGCTTCTCGGCCCGCTCGATCGATGCTCGTATGCGCTCGAAGTCGCTCTCGGTCGCGCGGGTGGTGGCGAGACGCACCGCGAGCGGCTCCATGAGCGAGCGCGCCTCAAGGAGCTGTTCGGTGGTTGTCTGCTCAACTGCCAGGATGACATCGAGGATCGTCGCGAGCCGTTCGATCTTCGGGCTCGTCACATAGGCGCCTCCGTGGCGACCCGCGCGCATCTGAATGAAACCGTCGGCTTCGAGAAGCATGAGCGCCTCGCGCACTGTCGCCCGACTGACTCCGAGCTGCTCGATGAGTTCGCGCTCTGGGGGGAGGCGATCGCCGAGGGCGAGAGCACCACTGCGGATTTCGCCGCGGATCTGCGCCGCGATGATCTCGGCAAGCTTTCCTTGCTTGATCTTGTCGAAGACTACTTCAGGCATTACTGGAACCTATCGGATCGCGCCGCTACGAGGCCGCGCGACGGTTAAGTGAGACACCGACCGGATTCAATTGTGATCCGATAACTACGCTAATCTTATCCTATTTGCTTTCGGAAGTGAGGCCTCGATGGTGATTGCTGATCACATTGATCCCCCTTTGTCGGGTGTGCGCGTGCTCGCCTTGGAGAACTTTGTCGCGGGCCCGACGGCGAGCATGTTGCTCGCCGACTGGGGTGCCGAGGTGCTTAAACTCGAACCCGCGGGGGGAGACAGTTACCGAGGCTTCCCCCCGGTCGAACGATCCGACGCCGGCGAGTCGAGTGTCTGGTTCGCGCGACTCAATCGCGGCAAGAAGAGCGCCGTGCTGGACATTGGCAAGGAGGAGGGTCGCGCCCGGTTCCTCGAGCTGATCGGAGCCGTGGATGTGGTCGTGCAGAATCTCCGACCGGGAACCCTCGGTCGACTCGGGCTGGGATATGAGCGCTTGAGCGAGATCAATCCGCGGATTATCCTCATCTCCATTTCTGGATTCGGGCAGCCTGACGTTCTTCCGGGCCCCTACACCTCGATGCCCGCGTTCGATCTCATCGGGCAGGCCATGTCGGGGATTGCCTTCACCTCCGGTCAGGACGGTGATCCCCCTGCCCCGGTGGGCTTCCCGCTCATCGACACCGCGGCCGGCGACTGGGCCGCGACCGCGACGCTTCTCGCCCTTTTCCAGCGCGAACGCACCGGCGTCGGTCAGCACGTCGACGTCTCGATGTTCGATGTGGGCCTGCATCTCAATGAGTACGCGATCGGAGCGTTTGGCTGGACGGGCAAAACGCCCGTTCGCGGCCGACTCGCCAGCTCGGCCCCGTTTGAACTCCTGCAAGCGCGGGACGGGTACGTCGCCGTCGCCGTCTCGGGCGAGCCGATTTTCGCCCGGTTCTGCGAGGTCATTGGCCGACCCGATCTGATCGGAGACGCTCGACTGGCTAACGGCACTCTGCGGTCGCAGGCGATGGACGAGCTCCTCCTTCCGATCATCGAGGAGTGGATGTCCATACGTGACGTCGAAGAGGTGCTCGCCGTGCTCGGCGCAGCCGGAGTCCCGAGCTCGCGTGTCCAGACCGTCGAAGATCTGTTCTCGGACCCGCATGTGGCGGCTCGGAGGATGATCATCGACGTGCCGGACCCGGTGCTCGGTCGCGTGCGCGTGGCGGGAAACCCTCTCACGTCCACCGCGATACCACCGCTCGCCCCCACAGCAGCACCACAGCTCGGCGCCGACAACGACGTCATAGATGAGTGGCTCCGCGACGCAGAGCCGAGACGCAACCAGAGGGGACAGAGCGCATGACCAATCTCACAGAAGAGCTCGAGGCCATTCAGCAGGTGGCGCGGGATTTCACCCGCCGGTCGCTCATGCCGTTGGAGAGTTCCGTGATCCAGCGTGAGAGCACTCGGGGGCTCGACCCGATTCCGGTCATCGACCCGGCGGACGAGGAACGACTCACCCGGGAAGTTCGCGAGCTCGGACTGTGGGGCATCGAAGTGCCCGAGGAGCTCGGCGGTGCTGGGCTCGGTCTGCTCGCGAAGGCTGTGGCCGTCGAGGAGATCAATTACTCCATCACGCCGTATCGACTTCCGCCTGAGAGTCCCAATATCTCCTACCTCGACGCGGTTGCGACGCCCGCTCAGCGCGAGCTCTACCTCGACCCGCTGTGTCGCGGCGACAAGTCCTCGGCGCTCGCACTCACCGAGCCTGAGGCAGGTGCCGATGCCGGGGGTATCCAGACCTCGGCCGTCCCCGACGGTGATGGTTGGAAGATCAACGGCAGCAAGCTGTGGATCTCTTGGGCCGACGCGGTCGACTTCTTCATTGTCATTGCCGTGACCGACCCTGAGAAGCGCAACCGGGGCGGGATGACTGCGTTTCTCGTCGACCGGGACGCCGAAGGACTCGAGATTTCGAAACCGATCCCCACCATGGGGGAGCAGCGGCCGTTCGCCCTGTTCTTCGACGACGTGCGCGTTTCCGCTGATGCCGTGCTCGGTGAGGTCGGTGAGGCGTTTCCGCCTCTGACAAACCGGCTCGGTGTGCGTCGGGTCGAGATCGGAGCCCGCTGCGTCGGGCAGGCCCAGCGCATGATTGACATGATGTGTAGCTACAGCGAGGAGCGGCACACATTCGGCGCACCGCTCTCGGAGCGCCAAGCCATCCAGTTCATGATCGCCGATTCGGTGATGGAGGTGCACGCCGCGCGGCTCATGGTGAGAGACGCGGCCGCACGGCTCGACACCGGCCAGCGCGACATCCGTCTCGAAGCGAGCATCGTCAAGGTGCAGGCGACCGAGATGCTGAGCCGGGTCGTCGATCGCGCTCTGCAGGTGCATGGGGCGATGGGCTACTCGAAGGAGCTCCCGATCGAGTTCGTCTACCGCAACAGCAGGGTGCTACGCATCCTCGAGGGTCCGTCCGAAATCCATCGCGGCCAGATCGCACGACTCTCAATCAAGCGGCGGAACCGGGCATGACCGCGGCACTTGCCCACCTTCGAGTGGTGGAGATCGGCGATGACAGTGGTGCCTACGCGGGTCGCCTCCTCGCCGGGCTGGGAGCCGAAGTGGTGCGTGCGCGCGTCCCCCAATCGGCGGCGCCCGACTCGTGGAGCGTGGATCCTGATCCGGTCGTGCAAGACTTCCTACACCGGGGCAAGGCCGAGGTGATGCTTCCGGCTGAGGAGTCCAACCGATCGGCCGCGATCGCCGAGCTCTTGCGCGGCGCTGACATCACGATCGAGTCCGGCTCGACGGATGTGCTCGCGACGCTCGGCCTCGACCTCGACCATCCGGCACTGGCCGACCCGGAGCTGATTCGCACGCGGATCAGCCCGTGGGGCATCCAGAGCGAACGAGCCGGGACACCCGCCACTGACCTGATCAGCAGCGCAGCTGGTGGCTTTCTGGCCCTCGGCGGATGGCCGGATCGTGCGCCGACGCGCGCATACGGCGATCAGAGTCTTCGGATGGCGAGCCTTTATGCAGCCGTCGGAGCATTGCTCGCCGTGCGGGCCCGCGCGATTTCGGGCTCGGGACAGCAGGTCGAGGTAAGCGTCCAGGAGTCGGTCGCCACGGCACTCGAGAACGCTCTGCAGTACAGCGATCTCGAAGGTGTGGTTCGGCGTCGGGTCGGCGCTGGCTATCAGGAGGCTGGCACGGGCGTGTACGCGTGTAGCGACGGATTCGTCTATGTCATGGTTGGACGACTGAGTACAGCCCAAGGGTGGGTGAATCTGCTGGACTGGCTCGACGAGGCTGGGGTGCCGGGCACTGCCGGCCTACGCACAACGGAGTGGACCGACCACGAGTATCGCAAGTCTGCAGCGGCTCAGGCTGAGTTCCGCAGAATCTTCGAGTCGTTCGCAGCAGACAGATCGAAGGCCGACCTGTACGTCGAGGCGCAGCGTCGCAACATCGCTGTGTGTCCCGTCAATAGTCCGCAGGACCTTCTCGCAAGCGAGCACCTGAACGCGCGCGACTTCTTCGTCACCGCCGATCGACGCCGGTCAGTCGGAGCGCCGTTTCGGCTCTCCGCGACGCCGTGGTCGTTGCCAGTCCCGACCAGAGTGCCGGCGTGAGCGCGATTGCGCCGCTGAACGGCATCCGCGTGCTCGACTTCACCTGGGTCGGGGCGGGACCGATCGGCACGAAATTGTTGGCTGAGTTCGGTGCCGACGTCATCAAGATCGAGTCGCGCAGGCGACCCGATCCGTTGCGAAGGACCGGACCGTTCGCTTCGGGCGATGATCCTCTCGAGCGCTCCGGCTACTTCGCTGACAGGAACGCCGGTAAACGGAGCATCGCGCTCGACATGACGCATCCCCGTGCGCGAGAGGTTGTCCTTCGCCTCACCGCTGCGACGGATGTCTGCGCGCAGAGTTTCCGTCCGGGAACGCTCGAGAAGTGGAACCTCGGCTATGAGGAGTTGATCGCGGTGCGACCCGATCTGATCTACCTTGCGATGCCCATGCAAGGGGAATGGGGACCGCACGCGACGTTCTCCGGGTTCGGGGCGACCCTCGTAGCGCTCTGCGGACTCCACGAACTGTGCGGCTACCCCGACCGGGAACCGGTCGGGACGGGCACGAACTACCCCGACCATGTACCGAACCCGATGCATGCGGTCGTTGCGGTGCTGGCCGCCCTGCTCCATCGGGATGCGACAGGGGAGGGCCAGCGCATCGAACTGTCGCAACTCGAATCGACCCTCAACGTGATCGGCCCTGCCATCGAGCACGCGGACCTCGGGGAAAGCCCTACGCGTGCGGGAAATCGCATTCCGCACGCGGCACCCCACGGTGTCTTCCCGACTCGTGGTGATGACCGGTGGATTGCCATCGCGGTCGTCGACGATCGTCGATGGCAGGCCCTCGCGGAGCTGGCGGGGATTCCGAAATTTGCCGATCAGGAATTGCTTCATCTCGAAGGACGTAAGGTGCGCGAGGACGAGATCGAAATGTTGCTCGCAGACTGGACGGCATCGCAGGACGCCGACGAGCTCGCGGCAGCCCTCGCATCCGTGGGCATCGCCGCTTCCCCCGTCCGTACCGCGGACGAGCTTCTCGCCGGTGTCGGCGGATTGCGCGAGCGTGGCGCATTCGAATGGCTCGAGCATCCTGTGATGGGTCGGACCGTCTATTCTGCACCGACGCCGCGGCTGTCGATGACTCCGGGCATTCTCGCGTCGCCCGCGCCCCTACTCGGCGCCGATACTGACGAGGTTCTCGGTGCGATCGCGGGCTACTCACCCGGGGAGATTGCGGAGCTCCGGGCCGAAGGAGTCCTCACATGATGAGAACGGAGACGCCCATGATGCACGCCACGCCACCTCTCGCGGGAATCCGGGTCCTGGACCTGACCCGCATCCTTCCCGGACCATTCGCGACGATGATCTTCGCTGATCTTGGCGCGGAGGTCGTGAAGATCGAGCATCCTCGCGGCGGTGATCCGGAGCGTTCGAGCGCCCCCCTGGGAGAGAACGGGGACGCATATCGCTTCGGCATGCTCAATCGAGGCAAGCGATCAATCGCGATCGACCTCAAGTCGACGCAGGGGCAGGAAGTAGTCCTCGAGCTTGCCCGCTCGTTCGACGTCGTGCTCGAGGGGTTCCGTCCCGGAGTCGTCGACGAACTCGGTATCGGCCCCGCGGCCCTGCGCTCGGTGAATCCTGGACTCGTCTACGCATCGATCTCGGGTTACGGCCAGACTGGGCCGTACGCCGACCTACCCGGACACGACATCAACTACCAGGCGCTTGCCGGCATCCTGCGCTACTTCGGCGGTCGCGACGCGCCGCGCATCCCCTGGCTCCCGATCGCCGACATCGGCGGTGGTGCGATGCTCGCGGTTTCCGGCATTCTCGCTGCCCTCGTGCGTCGGGCGGCGACGGGCCGCGGCGACTACCTCGACCTGAGCATGGCAGAGGGCGCGCTCTATTGGCAGCAGACACGAGCTCAGTGGTATCTCGCGACCGGGAACGACCCGACGCCTGACGGGTTGCCGGTTACCGGGGCCGTACCGGGGTACGGGATCTACGAGGGCGCCGACGGCGAGTGGCTCAGCCTCGGGTGCCTCGAGCCGATATTCTGGGAGCGGCTGTGCGGCGTGCTCGATCTGCCCAACGACGTCGGCCGACAACGTGACTCGAAGGCCTTCGACGAGTTGGACGCCCGGCTTCGGGCAATCATCGCGACACGCTCTGTCAAGGAATGGTTCGCGGTCTTTCGGGACAGCGGCGTGCCAGCCGCACCCTGCCACACCATCGCCGATGCGCTCGACGACGAGCACTTCCGCAGCCGCGGGCGCCTTGGCGGTTCTGAGCCGCACGATCGGATACGCTCTCCGTTCGTCTTCGCTGATTCGCCCGAGGTAGCCGGATCTGCGGCTCCAACACTCGGCGCGGACACCGATGCGGTTCTGCGCGAGGCGGGCTACGACGAGCCTCGCATCTCGGGTTTGAGGGCCGTTGGGGCGATCCGGTGACGGGGGCTTCCACCCTAGGAATTGGCTTCGGACCGGGCACGCTGGGGTTCCCGTCCGGGGCCGGGGTCTTGCGATTCGCTGAGCGGGCGGAAGAGCTCGGATTCGACCACTTCTGGGTCAATGACCACGTCTCCTGGCAACATCCGCTCATCGACCCGGTGGTGTTGCTCTCGGCGGTCGCCGCACGTACCACGACCATTCGCCTGGCGACGGGGGTTTACTTGCTTCCGCTGCGGTCTCCGGCTGCCACGGCACGCTCCTTCGCTGGCCTGGACTACATCAGCGGCGGACGTACGATCGTCGGCGTGGGGGTAGGCGGTGAGTTCGAGGCGGACTTCGCGGCGGCGGGGGTGGCAATGCGACGTCGTGGTCCACGGACTGACACGTCCATTCGCCTCCTTCGTGCATTTTGGCGAGGGGAGGCAGTCAGCTGGCATGACGCCGACTTCGATTTCGAGGACGCCCTGGTGCTGCCAGCGCCCGTTCAGGAAAACATCCCGATCATCGTGGGCGGCCGGTCTGATGCGGCCCTGAGGAGGGCCGCGACGCTCGGCGACGGGTGGATGCCGTACCTCATGAGTCCCGATCGCGTTGCGGAAGGGGCTCGACGCATCGACGAGCTTGCACCGGATCGGCACAAGCGGATTATCGCGCACGTCTTCGTGTATTTCGACGCCGACGCCGACGTCGCCCGTCGCAAGGCGACCGACTACCTCACCGCGCAGTACCACCAGGATATGACGCGAACGGTCGAGCGGTGCGTACCGTGCGGGTCGGCGGACGTCGTCGCGGAGAAGCTCAGGGCTTATGTTGACGCAGGAGCCACAGATATCGTCGTCCGGCCGCTGGCTTCACCTGAAGCCCTATTCAGCTCTCTCGAAGAAGCCGGCGCCGTGTCGGCAGGATGGACGCGCGGATGAAAGGGTTCGGGATGGCAGACGAGGACAAGGGGGGCCCGCTTTCCGGAGTGAGGGTTCTCGCGATTGAGAATTTCCTCTCCGGTCCCTACGGGAGCATGATGCTGGCCGATTTCGGCGCTGAAGTGGTCAAGGTGGAGCCTCGCGAAGGCGATGGCTATCGTCGGGCGACGCCCAACTACCACACGAAGGACGGGCGAATGAGCTATTCCTTCCTTCGCGTCAACAGGAACAAGAGGAGTGTCGTTCTCGATTTGAAGACCGAGGAAGGGCGAGAGGACTTTCTCGCGCTCGCGGATGAGGCGGACGTCGTGTGGGAGAACTTGCGTCCCGGGGCGATGGAACGGCTCGGTCTCGGTTGGGAGGACTTGAAGGCACGCAATCCGCGTCTCGTATACGCCACGATCTCTGGCTTTGGACATGGAGACGTACTTCCGGCCGGACCGTATATGAGTCTTCCCGCTTTCGACATCGTTGCTCAGGCGATGAGCGGCGCGATGCTGCGCATCGGCAAGGAAGGTGATCCACCGATGTACCTCGGTTCGCCTATCGCCGATCAGCTGGCGGGAATGATGGCTGCTTTCGGGGTTGTACTAGCGTTGCGGGGCGTCGATGAGAAGGGTGGTGGCCAGCACGTCGATATCGCCATGTACGACGTCATGGTGGCGTTGAACGAGCAGCTGATCGGCCACGTGTCGCACTTCGGCGAGATGCCTAAGCGAGGATTGAGCCCAACTTCGGCGCCGTATGGCGCTTTCCGGACCAAGGACGGCTGGGTCGCAATCGGGATCGCGAGCGACGAAATCTGGGCGAGGTTTTGCGCCGCCATCGGTCGGCCCGACTTGGCGACGGCACCCGATCTCTCGACGGGTATCAAACGTGCAGCGAATCAGGAGTCCATCCTGCGCCCCGCGATCGAGGATTGGGCATCGGGTCAGACGTCCCTGGAGATCACGATGTTGCTGTCCAAAGCTGGTGTACCGTCCGGTCCGGTACAGGATGTCGCACAGCTCTTCGACGATCCCCAGGTGGCTGTGCGGGAGATGCTCATCGATGTGGACGACCCCGTGATCGGTCGCCTCACCGTCGCTGGCAACCCCATCAAGCTGAGCGGGTCACCGCATGCTCCACGACGGACCGCTCCGCAGCTCGGTGCTGATCAGCAGCTGCTCGGGGAATGGGCGACGACCGGAAGACGTCGGCGTTGAAGCCTCGGAGCCACGCGCTTGCGGTCCGCCGGAGGCCCTGATGGCGTCGAAACCCGGGGCGGCGAAAGGGGGCGCTTTGCTGATCGCGTCACTGACCCTCGCAATGGCGACAGGCGCGACGGGGACCTACTCTTATGCCACGCTCTCCCCATTCCTACTGCCGAGTCTTGGGATGACGCCGGGTGGGATGGGCCTTCTCTTCGGCGGTCTGTATACAGTCGCCGCGGCGTCGAGCGGTGTGATCGGCAGGATCACGGATCGCGTTGACCCGACGCTCGTCGTTCTCGTCGGTTCGGCGTGCTCCCTGGTCGGAACTGTATTGCTCGCGGCTAGCTTCTCGATCATAGGACTGGCCGCCTCGGCCCTTTTCGCCGGGCTTGCCATGGCGGCGTCGAACCCAGGAAGCAATGGCATGATCGCTCACCGGATCCCGCCCGGATCGCGCGCATTCGCGACTGGAATCAAGCAGTCGGGAGCCACCGGCGCCGGTCTCTACCTGGCCGTGGTGCTTCCCGGTCTCGCCGTGGCCGTCGGCTGGCGGTGGGCGTCGCTCGCCGCGGTGATCATTCCCATCCTCGCGGTGATTACAGTGCTGATCGGTCGGCGATCTTCTCAGGCCGCTATGGAACCCGAGGTGACCACGGACCCGCACGAACCGCGAAGACTGACGTGGCTTTCCTGGCTTGCAGGCTATGCCCTCCTGCTCGGCGTGGCCACTGGGATCTGCAATGGCTTCTACGTGCTGTACGCCCACAGCCTGGGATTTGGTGTTGTCGAGGCGGGCCTGGTCTTCGCCGTCTTTGCCGTCTTGTCCGTCATCGCCCGGATCGTCTGGGCGAGATTGAGCGAAACCACATGGTCGCCCGCTCAGCTGTTGGGTGCGGTCGCGGTCATTGGAGCAATCTCGGCGCTCTTGTGCCTGGTCGCGCCGGCCGTCGGGGACTGGGCTGTGTGGTTCGCCGCAGGAATGGGCGGCCTGTCGATCGTCGGATGGAACGCCCTCGGAATGGTCACGATCATGCAGAATGTCAAACGAGATGCGGTGGGTGTCTCGGCCTCTCGCATGCTGCGCGGGTTCTTTGTCGGCCTTGCGATCGGACCGCTCACATTCGGTGCGCTCGTCGAGTTCGGCGGCTACTCAGTGGGCTGGCTCTTTCAGTTCGTCGTTCTCCTTCTTGCGATCGGCGTCGCCTACTTCTTCGGTCGTTCTCTAGCCATGCATACGCCGCCGGGGTCCCATCTGCCTCGCGAGGCGCTCTAGTGCCGGGCTGGGTGGCGCCCGTCTATGCGCCGCTCGCGTGGCAATGGTCTCCGGCAGAGGTCAGACGATACGCCCTCGCGGTCGGAGCGCCGTATTCGGTGATTGATAGGCGCGATCTCCGGTTGGTCACCACCAACGAGCCGGACGTTCTGCCGACCTTCGCGAGCTTGCTCGCGGACGGCCACAGTCTGCGGAACGTTCCGCTTCGCGGCTTAACCTTCGATCCGCTCGACGTGATCTACGCTGGTCACGAAGTCGAGCTGACCGGTCCGTTGCGTCCGACGACCGCGGGGACGAGCACATCCCGGATCTTGGACGTCGGAGACGTCCGAAGCGGCGTGCTCGTTCGGCGGGAGACGGTGAGCCGCGACGGTGACGATCGGGTCATCGCGCGGAATGTAGTGACGAGCGTGATTCGCCGCGCTTCGGTGGGCCGGACTGCAGATGTCGGCGTCGCAGTGCCGGAGCAGCTCTCTGGCGACATCGCTACGCTCGTCGTGCCAACCCTCGACCGGCAAGCGCTTTTCTACGCCGAGACCGGCGACCATAATCCACTCCATGTCGATCCGGAGGCTGCGCGGCGCGCAGGATTCGAGCGTCCGATCCTGCACGGGCTGTGTGCGTTCGGAATGGTCGTGCACCGGGTCGTCCGAGATCTCGCGGATCAGGGCTGGCAGGGCGTTCGCGCCACAGGGGTTCGCTTCACTGCGCCAATCGTGCCCGGCGAGGAGATCATCGTGCGCGCGGCCCGATCGGGAGACATCATCCGCTTTGAATCCTTTGTTGGCGACCGAAGGGTGCAGTCCCACGGTCACGTCGATCTGGAATCAATGCACTAGGACTCGTTTCGTCGTCGCTCGAAAGGACAGTCATTGTGGAGCAGCTTCCAGCCGCACCGTCGTTCCGCCTCGACGGCAGCACGGCGCTCATCACCGGCGCTAGCCGCAATATAGGCCGCGCAATCGCGTCGGCGTTCGCTCACGCTGGATCGGACTTGGTGATAGTCGCACGGGACCCCGTGAGGCTCGGACGCGTCGCGGAGTCGATTCGGGGAGAGACCGGAGTCGTGGTCCGCGAGGTCGCTACTGACATCGCCTCGACCGAGGGACTCGACTCGGTGATGCGGGAGCTCGACGCCGGTCCGGTCGACATTCTGGTGAACAACGCGCACATCACCGGCGGCACGACATCGATCGTGTCGGCAGACGACGAACTCTGGAACACGGTGTTCTCGACAAATCTCTGGGCGCCCCTTCGGCTCGCGCGGCGGCTACTCCCGCAGATGACGGCAGCCGGTTCGGGCTGCATCATCAATCTCATGTCTGGCTCTGGCCTGCAACCGACGCCGGAATTGGCCCCCTACGGGGTGAGTAAGGCCGCCTTGTGGATGCTCACCCGCTATCTCGCTGTTGAGGCTGCTCCCACCGTCCGAGTCAACGCGTTGTGCCCGGGCCTCGTAAGCGAGGACGGTACACCGCGCAACGAATCCCACCGCGCGATCATCGGAACCGTTCCGATGGGTCGGGTAGGTCGGCCTGAAGAGATCGCGGGCGCCGCGGTCTATCTCGCCAGTAGCGCGGCGAGTTATGTAACGGGCGAACTTCTCATCGTCAATGGCGGGCGGCCATGGTGATGGACAATAGCGGCTCATCGCAAACGAGAGTGTAGGTAGTCGGGAGCGCGTCGAGATCGCGGCCCGCACGGAGTCGCCTGACCCGGGAACTTCGGTCCATCAGCGATGGGAGTCATCTTGTTACCTCGCCCTATGACGAGCGACTACGCCGAGACTGCAACTGTCGAGCTGCTCGAGAGCTCGTCGTCGAGGAGCCTAGCCGTCGAGGCTGCGTGCGACGTCATCGACCGAAGGACGAGATTCAGCCGCGCGTCACCGAGCCGGTACGTGCGGCGAGAGTTCTGGTGATGGTCGGCCCAGTCAGGAACCATGCGGCAATCATCGCGGCGGTGCCGATCGCGAACACGAGCGCTCCCCACCAGGACACGTCGTCGCGTGAAGCGTACATGTGGTTGAGGTTGCGCAGCAGCCCCGTCGTAGCAACCAGCGTGACGTGCACAATGACGAACGCGACGAACGCGAGCATCGTCGGATAGTGCACCGCTCGTGCGATCTCGATCGGATAGACGCGGCTGAGACGCACGGCCGACGAGGGCCACAGTGGCGACATTCGAAGTCCGGTCACGATCGCGAGCGGAGCGAGAATGAATACGACGCCGAAGTAGCTGAGAACCTGGAGTGCGTTGTACGCGATCCAACCGTTCTCGGTCGGCCAGTCAAGAGACGCATACTGCAGGAAGACCGAGAGTGCGTTGGGTACGACTTCCCACGTGGTCGGGACGATCCGGGCCCAGTGGCCGGTGGCGAAGATGAGTATCACGAACACGACGCCATTGAGGACCCAGAGCACGTCCAACGCAAGATGCAACCACAATGTGACGCTGATCTTTGTGCCGGTGAAGCGGCTGGTGCGCGGCGCCCAGTAAGCGCGTGGCCGCTGCGTTGTGCGGACCTCCCAGCCAGTCTTGACGATGAGAAGGAGGAAGAACGCGTTGAGGTAGTGCTGCCAGGCGAGCCACACCGGCAGCCCCTCCGGCGTCCCGGGGAGCGGCTCGAGCACGCCAGGATAGTCCGCGATGAAGGACGAGACCGGCTCGAGTGTGCGCATCCCGCGGGCCACGAATATTCCGACGACGACCACGATGACCGCAACAATCGTTGTCGCGATCCAGCGCGCCCGGCGAGAAGCCAGAATGTCTGAGCGAATCATCGGCGGCGGTCGAGTTCGTCGATCAGTTGCGGCACGATCGTGAAGACGTCGCCCACAATGCCGAAGTCGGCGATCTCCAGGATCGGTGCCTTCGAATCCTTGTTGATCGCGACGATGACTTTCGACGTCTGCATGCCCGCGCGGTGCTGGATGGCACCGGAGATCCCGAGCGCCACGTAGAGCTGGGGTGCAACCGTCACTCCCGTCTGGCCCACTTGGAGTGATTGCGAGGCGTATCCGGCGTCGACCGCGGCGCGCGAAGCGCCCACGGCGGCACCGAGGGCGTCGGCCAAGCGGCCAGCAAGTTCGAAGCCCTCTGCCGAGCCGAGCCCGCGTCCTCCGGAGACGACGCGCTGCGCAGTGCGGAGGTCGGGACGCTCCTCGTTCGCCTCGATCTCCTCGACACTCTCCACTGTGACTGCCTCGGCATCGGCGAGATTGTCGAGCCGACTCACTTCAGGCGTCGTCGCATCGCCCGCCGCCGCCGCCGCCCCCTCCCGGATGGTCACGACCAGGGGTCCCGCGTCGGCGCGCGACTCCACGGTGAATGACCCGCCCAACACCGAGTGCTCGGCGAGCGGAGCGCCATCGACTGTTCGCACGGCGACGGCATCGGTGGCGAGCGCGGCACCAATGCGGACAGCCAATCGGGCAGCGACCTCGCGTGCACCGACGGCATTGATTGCGAGTACTGCGATCGGATTGACCGCCGCGTACGCCGCGGTAGCCGCCTCAAGCTCCGCGTTCTCTCGCCATTCGCCCGTGCCAGTGATCTCGGCGATGAGAACTTTGCTGGCCCCAGCCGCAGTCACTGTTTCGACGGCGTCGTCGACCTCGTCCGCACGGGCTGCCACCACGGTGACCGGGTCGCCAAGGTGGCGCGCCATACTCAGCAGCGTGCCCACTGACTCGCGGATCCGACCCTTCCGGTCCGTGCTCGCCAGCACGAGTACTGTACCCATGGTGTTCTCCTTCAAACCAATCGTTGCGAGGTAAGGAAGTCCGCGAGTTGCACGGCCGCGTCGCCCGAATCGACGATGGTGGTGCCCGCGGTACGAATCGGTGCCTGCTCTACAGTGGTCACGATGGAGCGTCTGGCAGGAAGTTCCGCAGAAATATCGGCAAGACTGAAGCGTTCGAGCGGCTTCTTCTTCGCTTGCATGATCCCTCGGAAACCGGCTATGCGGGCCTCCGGCGAGCGTTCGGTAACCGAGATGATCGCAGGCAGCGCGGCCCGAAGGGTTACGCGCTCCGATCCGACAACCCGAACGCCGCGAACGCTCTCCTCGTCGATAACGACTTCATCGAGACCTGTGAGGTGGTGGACGCCGAGGTGTTCGGCGACCATAGCGGGGAGGACTCCGCCGCGCCCGTCGCTGGATTCATTTCCTGCGACGACGATATCGAATCCAGCGTGCCTGATGGCGGCCGCGAGTACTGTGGCTGTCGTCATCATGTCAGCGCCCTCGAGTGCAGGATCGACGACGTGGATGGCGCGATCGACGCCCATCGCGAGCACTCGGCGTAGCATGTCAGTTGCGGATTCGGGACCCATTGTGAGTACGACGACCTCGGCCTCCGAACCATCGCGATATCTCAGTGCGACCTCGACGGCGCGCTCCCCGATCTCGTCAATCACTGGCTCAGGCTCGTGGCGATCGATGCGTCCGCTGGCCGGATCGAGGCGTCGATCCCCCCAGGTGTCAGGAACCTGCTTAATGAGAACAAGGATGCGCACGAAGTCTCCCTCCTTGGAGAGTGTTATTTGGGTCGTTCACTCTCCATAAAGAGTATACTAGTCGAAGAAGCGCAAGGGATAAGCTTTGGCAACGCCGTGCATTCAGGGATCAGCGCTTCCTGCTTATGGGAGAGGATGCGCCTGGTCGCCCGCATAGAGTGTGGCTCCTTCAGGATCTCATCGACGCCGTCGCCGAGTTCGTTCTTGGAATCGGAGCCGGACACCTTGAACTCGCCGCACCGGGCCGGTGCGATCCTGCACCGTTCGGCGACGACAGCTGTCAACACCATCGGATGGCGCCGGTGTTGCGCCGGTCGCCCGGCAACTGCATCGTCGACATATTTTGATCGTCGCCACGTCGATCTATGCAAAGAAAGTTTGACACTGTGTCGAGAACCCTTTACTGTCATCGTGTAAAGAAAATCAGACATATCTCACAGCGGAGGGGCAACCGACGTGCGCGACAAACAGATCAGCGCCCGAGCAGAGTTCACCTCGCGCGGCCTCCTCATCCTGGGCGCGCTCACGGCGCTCGTGCTCGCGATGCTCGAGGCCGACCACTTCTGGATCGCCCACGCGATCGTCCTGGGCTTCATCCTCGTCGGCATCCTCGAAGGCGTCACAAAGATCGCTCTCTACCGCGGAGGTGTGCCCGCATGGTGAAGCCCACGAAGGTCACCAACGCGATCCGCACGCTGCGCTTCGCGCACGGCGAGCTCACGCAGGCGCAGCTCGCCGAAGCCGTCGGCGTCACGCGGCAGACGATCATCGCGATCGAGCAGGGCAAACACTCGCCCTCGCTCGAGCTCGCCTTCCAGATCGCGCGCGTGTTCGACGTGCCCCTCGACGAGGTCTTCCAGTACCCCGGCCCCGACTCCACGCGGGCGGGTGCACGATGAGGGCGGTCGTGCAGCACGGCTACGGCGGCCCCGAGTGCCTGAGCATCGAGCAGCGCCCCGAGCCGACGCCCGGCCGCGGTCAGGTGCGGGTGCGCGTCGATGCGGTGAGCCCCGACTCGGGCACCCTGCACCTCCTGACGGGAGAGCCGCGGGTGCTGCGTCTCTTCTTGGGCTGTCGCACTCTGCGGCAGCCGGTCATCGG
Source organism: Chryseoglobus sp. 28M-23 (assembly GCF_014789785.1). Lineage (NCBI taxonomy): Bacteria > Bacillati > Actinomycetota > Actinomycetes > Micrococcales > Microbacteriaceae > Microcella > Chryseoglobus sp. 28M-23. The sequence continues at coordinate 846,222 of NZ_CP061846.1, forward strand.
GCTCGCCTTCGCGTGAGTGGTCGAGCAGCTCGGCGACGGCGTCGGAGGGCTCGCTGTCGGCGACCGCGTGGCGGGTTCGGCTCCGGCGGCCTTCGCCGACCTCGTCGTCGCGCGGGCCGACCGCGTGGCCCGCATCCCCGACGCCGTCTCGAGCGTCGATGCCGTGACTCTGCCGATCTCGGCGAGTACCGCGCTGCAGACGGTGCGGGACGCCGCGCGGGTCGTGGCCGGTCAGCGCGTGCTCGTGATCGGTGCTGGCGGGGGAGTGGGTTCGTTCCTCACCTAGCTCGCCGTGGCGACTGGGGCTCACGTGACGGGCGTCGTGAGCGCCGCGAAGTCCGCCTTCGTGCGTGACCTGGGGGCCGAGCGCACCATCGACTACCGCGTGACGCCCGATCCGGCGCAGTGGGGGCCGCACGACGTCGTCATCGACACGGCAGACGGGCGGCCCCTCGCGGTGCTGCGCCGGGCCCTGACGCCGCGGGGCACGCTCGTGATCGTGGGGGCCGACGGGGTCGGGGGGGGCCGTTTCTCGGCGGCCTCGAGCGGGAGATGCTCGCGTCGCTGCAGAGCCCCTGGGTGCCGCACCGGCTCACGAGCGCGATGCAGCGCGAGAACGGGGCAGACATCGGCGTGCTGCTCGACGACCTCGCGAGCGGTCGCCTGCGCGCGCCCGTAGACGCCGTCCTGCCTCTCGAGGATGCGCCCGAGGCCTTGCGCCGCATGGCTGAGCGCGCGGTCGCGGGCAAGCTCGTGCTCACCCTGTAGCGGGCGCTGGCACTATTCCTGGATGCCCTCGAGCGTGTCGGTGATCAGCTCGCCCGCCGGGTCGTAGATCAAGCACAGGATCTCGCGGTCGCCGCCCTGCCAGCTGCTCTCGGTCGGGTGGTAGTAGCTGAAGTCGAAGCGAGACTCGAGGTAGTCGACGCCGACGAACTCGGCGTAGTCGGCGAGGCACGCGGCGTCGGCCTCCTCGAGGATCGTGTCGATGCCGGGAAAGTCGGTGTCGCCGAGGATGAAGGACGCGTAGATCTCGCTGTCGTGGGGCTCGTCGCACGGCACGGTGGGCACGGCAGTGACGGTCTCGCCGATCTCGCCGTCGTTGAGGCAGTCGCCCACTTGGAGGGTAAAGACGTCGGTCTCGTCGTTGCCTCTGACGACCTGGCCTTCCTCGTCACGCACGGCCTGGTCGGCGCCGGTCAGCGAGTCGAGCGCGCTGCATCCGCTCAGGGCGAGACCGGCGACCAGCGCGGCGGCGACGACCGCGACGCGGTGGCGGGAGCGCGGGAGGCGGGAGGCGGTCATGCCAGGATCCTACCGAGCACTAGCGCGAGGATCCTGCCGGGCGCTCGCGCGCCGCAGCACCGCGTCGTGCAGCACGCCGTTCGTCGCGAGGGCGCTGCCGTGCCACGGCCCTGCCTCACCGTCCAGCGAGCTGAAGCGCCCGCCCGCCTCCTCGACGATGGGCTGCAGCGCGGCCATGTCGTAGGGCTGCAGGTCGAACTCGCCTGCGATGTCGATCGCGCCCTCGGCGACGAGCATGTACGACCACATGTCGCCGATCGCGCTCGCCCGCCACACGGTGCGCGTGAGGTCGAGCAGCTGCTCGAGGCGCCCCGCGTCGTCCCAGCCGAGCAGGCTGTTGTAGCTGAAGCGCGCATCGGCGAGCTCGCTCACTCCGCTCACGCGCAAGCGACGGGACTCGTCGTCCCGGGCGTCGCGAGCCCACGCGCCCTCGCCGCGCGCGGCCCACCAGCGTCGGTCGAGCGCGGGCGCGCTCACGACGCCGACGACGGGAACGCCGTCAACAGCGAGACCGATCAGGGTACCCCAGATGGGCACGCCGCGCAGGAAGTTCGCGGTGCCGTCGATGGGGTCGATGATCCACTGCCGCTGGGCTCCGTCGCCGGATCCGGTGTGCGTTCCGTACTCCTCGCCCAGGATCCCATCGTCGGGGCGCTCGGAGGCGAGCCCCTCGCGAATGGCGCGCTCGACAGCCTGGTCAGCGTCGGTGACGGGCGTGCGATCGGGTTTGGTGGTCACGATGAGGTCGAGCGAGCGGAACCGCGGGAGGGCGATCACGTCGGCGGCATCGGCGAGCCTCAGGGCGAGGGCGAGATCGTCGGAGAAGGAGGCGGGAGCGGTGCTGTCGGTCACTCGTCCAGGCTATCGGCGGTGCTGCGCCCGCGGGGAGAGCGCAGGGTGGTCAGGAGTCGTTGCAGCGAGTCCAGTCGCTGCGGGCCCAGCGGGCCGAGCTCGCTCCGCTGCGCCCGTTCGACCAGTTCGCAGTCCGGGGCATCCGTCAGGTGAGTGCACCCCCGGGGGCACTGAGCGGCGACGTCGGCGAGGTCGCCGAATGCCCGCAGGATGTTCTCCGGGTCGACGTGCCCGAGGCCGAAGGAGCGCACGCCGGGGGTGTCGATGATCCAACCTCCCTCGGGAAGACGCAGCGAGACGGTGGAGGACGAGGTGTGCCGCCCGCGACCCGTGACGGCGTTGACGACTCCGACGGCCCGGTCGGCGCCCGGCACGAGGGCGTTGACGAGCGTCGATTTGCCGACGCCCGAATGTCCGACGGCGACGGTCGTGCGCCCGCGCAGTCGCTCGAGCAGGGCATCGACGGGGGGATGCTCGGGCGAGCTCGTGACGACCTGCAGGTCGAGGCCCGTGAAGTGGGCGAGGAAGGCGCTCGGGTCGGCGAGGTCGGTCTTGGTCATGACGAGCAGGGGAGTGATGCCCGCGTCGAACGCCGCGACGAGGTAGCGGTCGACGAGCCGGGGCCGCGGTTCGGGGTCGGCCGCGGCGACGACGATGAGCAGCTGGTCGGCGTTGGCGACGATGATGCGCTCGACGGCGTCGGTGTCGTCTGCGCTGCGGCGTAGGAGGGTTCGGCGCTCGTGCACGCGCACGATGCGCGAGAGCGAGCCCTCGTCACCGCTCACATCGCCGACGAGATCGACGCGGTCTCCCGTGACGATCGACTGCTTCCGCAGCTCGCGGGCACGCGTCGCCGTGACCGTGCGCTCCTCGGGAGCGCCCTCGTCGACGAGCACGGTGTAGCGGCCGCGGTCGACCGTCGTGACGCGTGCGACGACCGCGTCGTCGTGGGCGGGCCGCTGCTTCGAGCGCGGACGGTTCGCCTTCGGGTTCGGCCGTGCGCGGTAGTCGGCCTCGTCGTATTCGTCGTACGGCTCGACCGAGTCGGGCGGCAGCCAGCTCACGGCGCGGCGACCTCGGAGCCAGCGCCGAGCATGCCGAGCCACAGCTCGGGGAACTGGGGGAGGGTCTTGGCGGTCGTGCCGATGTCGTCGATCTCGACGCCGTCGACGGCGAGGCCAATGATGGCGCCTGCCATCGCCATGCGGTGGTCCTCGTACGTCGACCACAGCCCGCCGTGCAGCGCTCCAGGAGTGAGCGCGAGCCCGTCGTCGAGCTCGTGGGCGCCGCCGCCGAGCGCGGTGATCTCCGCGACGAGAGCGGCGAGCCGATCCGTCTCGTGGCCGCGCAAGTGGCCGATGCCGTCGATCGTGCTCGGGGCGTCGGCGAGGGCCGCAAGTGCCACGAGTGCGGGCGCGAGCTCGCCTCCCGTCGTGAGGTCGAGGTCGACGCCCGGGACTGCGCGCCCTCCGCACAGGCCGAGGCCGCCGTCGACGACGAGCGCCCCCGCCTCGCGATGCACGCGAGCGCCGAAGCGCGGCAGCAGGTGCTCGAGGTCGGCGCCGACCTGTGTGGTGGTCTCGGGCCAGTCCTCGATCGCGACGGTCCCGCCGGCGACGAGCGCGGCGACCAGGAAGGGCGCGGCGTTCGACAGGTCGGGCTCGATCACTGTCTCGGTCGCGGCGATCGGGCCGGGCTCGACGATCCACACGCCGGGTTCGGGGCTCGTGACCTCGACGCCCCGGCGCCGCAGCGATTCGATCGTCATCGCGATGTGCGGCATCGACGGCAAGCGCTCGCCCGTGTGCCGCAGCTGCAGGCCCTGCTCGAAACGCGGTGCCGCGAGCAGCAGGCCCGAGACGAACTGGCTCGACGCCGAAGCGTCGATGGAGAGCTCGCCGCCCCGCACCGAGCCCGCGCCCGCGCCCCACAGGCTGAAGGGCAGCGCGCCTCGGCCGTCGTCGTTGACGTCGACGCCGAGGGAGCGGAGCGCCTCGATCGTCGTGCGCATGGGCCGCCGCCGTGCCGACTCGTCGCCGTCGAAGGCGACGGGGCCCAGCGCGAGCGCCGCGAGGGGCGGGAGGAAGCGCATGACCGTGCCCGCGAGACCGCAGTCGATCGTCGTGCTGCCCGTCAGATCCGCCGGCGGCGTGATGCGCAGGTCGGGTCCGAACGCGCCATCTCCATCCACTCGCTCGATCGAGACGCCGAGCGAGGCGAGCGCGTCGATCATGAGCATCGAGTCGCGCGAGAACAGCGGTCGCCTGAGCACGGAGGTGCCGTCGGCGAGTGCGGCGAGGACGAGCTCGCGATTCGTCAGGCTCTTCGAGCCGGGCAGGTTCACGCGCGCGTCGAGAGGGCTCGTCGCGCGGGGCGCGCGCCAGCCACCGGGCTCGACGGGGGAGTCGGATGCCTCGGATCGATCCTCGTCGCCGTAGGGAGAGAATCGCGGGCTGGAATAGGTGAAGACCTGCATCGGTTGTCTACAGTAACGGCACGCACGATCACTCACCGAAGGGAGCACGTGATGGCCACGAGCCTTCTCGAGGCACCCGCACGGCGCTCGACAGTAGAGTGGGCACCGATGAGCGACGAGTTGAGCGAGAGACGACGGCTGTTCCACGACCAGGCTCTGCCTCTCATGGATCAGCTCTACGGTGCCGCGATGCGCATGACGCGCAACCCGGCAGACGCCGCCGACCTGGTGCAGGAGACCTTCGTGAAGGCGTTCGCCGCCTTCGGGCAGTTCGAGCAGGGCACGAACATCAAGGCGTGGCTCTACCGGATCCTCACCAACACCTACATCAACATCTATCGCAAGAAGCAGCGCGACCCCTATCAGGGCACGATCGACGAGCTTGAGGACTGGCAGCTCGGTGGCGCCGAGTCGGCGACCACGACGGTCACGCGATCAGCGGAGGCCGAGGCGATCGACCGCATGCCGTCGAGCGCCGTCAAGGATGCTCTGCAATCGATCCCCGAAGATTTCCGCCTCGCGGTGTACCTCGCCGACGTGGAGGGGTTCGCGTACCAGGAGATCGCCGACATCATGAAAACGCCCGTCGGAACCGTCATGAGCCGCCTCCACCGCGGCCGACGGCTGCTGCGGGAGCTGCTGGCCGACTATGCCCGCGAGCGCGGCATGACAGCGTCGACGATTCCGGCGAGCACCGCGAGAAAGGGCACGACATGACGGACTGCGGTTGCGACAAGGCCAAGGCAGAGCTCGAGGAGTTTCTGCACAACGAGTTGAGTGCCGCCGAGTGCGCCGACATTCGCGAGCACCTCGCGAACTGCGACGACTGCTCGGCCGAGCACCTCGTGGGGCTCACCCTCAGCAGCAAGGTCAAGGAGGCGTGTCAGGAGACCGCCCCCGACGACCTCAAGGCGATGATTATGGGCTCGATCGAACGCCTCGACGCCTGAGTAACGCCGGGTCCCGGAGGCCGTGCATGTGGCCTGACCCCGTGTTTCGGTCCACGCCGTTTGGGAGTCGTCACGGGTTTCGATGCGTGCAGTCCCGAGCATAGGCCGCCGGGGTCCGGTAGCCGAGCGCGGAGTGGCGACGGCCATGGTTGTAGTCCCTTTTCCAGTCGCCGATCACGACCCGGGCATGGTGCAGGCTGTAGAAACTGTTCAGGTTCAAACACTCGTCGCGAATGCGGGAGTTGAACGATTCCACGTAGCCGTTGCGCCACGGCTGGCCCGGCGGAATGTAGGAGATCCCCACCGAGTCGTTCGCCCAGTCGGCGAGGGTTTGGGAGACGAACTCGGGCCCGTTGTCGCACCGCAACACAGTCGGCAGGCCACGGTGGGCGACGATGCGCTCCAGTTCGTCCACGAGCCGGTCGGCGGTGATCGAGCGCTCCACGAGCCCGCCGACGCATTCGCGGGTGTGCTCATCGATGATCGAGGCGATCTTCAGGTTGCGACCGTTCTCGGTGGCATCGAACTGGAAATCCACCGCCCACACCGTGTTAGGCGCGTCAGCCGGGATAGGTTCAGCGGTGGAGGCGCCGACGCGTTTGCGGCGACGACGCACGATCACCCGCAGGCCTTCCTCACGCCAGAGCCGTTGGATCTTCTTGACGTTCACCACCCAGCCCTCACCGACGGCGTCGGCGTGGGCGTTGCGGTAGCCGCGCCGAGGATGAGTCTTCGCCCACGCTCGCAGCCACGTCCGCAATGCAGCGTCTGGGTCGGCGCAGGTCTCCGAGACCAAGGGTCGGCGCCAGGCCGATCTGCTCAGCCCGACCAGACGACACGCCATCCGCTCACTGATGTCGAACACGCTCAGCAAGTGACGGATCGCGGCGCGGCGTCTGCCCGGGCCTAAAAGTTTCCCTCTGCCAGCTCCTTCAACGCCGCCTTCTCCAGCTCCGCCTCAGCCAGCAGTCGCTTCAAGGTCGCGTTCTGTTTCTCGAGCTCTTTGAGCCGTTTCGCGTCTTCTGCTTTCAGGCCGCCGTATTGGTTGCGCCACCGGTAGTAGGTCTGCTCCGACACGCCGAGCTCCCGGCAGGCAGCTGCAACGTCGCCGCCATCGGCCAGGACACGGTCAGCGATGCCGAGCTTGCGAACGATCTGTTCCGGCGTGTGCCGGCGCCTTCTCGTGGTCATGATGAATCCAGTCTTCCTCCCCGACGAGCGGGGCAACAAGACGACTCTCATAACGAACGGACCGAAAATCTGGGGTCAGGCCACATGAGCGATTGCCGGTTGTGGCTTTATGTGCCGGTTCTTCAGCGTTGTAGTCGCGAGCGTGTTGCACTCTGACAGATCCGCACGCGTCCGAGGGCGCGGCGGATCAGGAGCGAGAAGCCTTTGGCCGACTCTCCCGCAGCTGGTGTGAGGAATTCCACTGAGTCGACCGAGTACGTGTGCTGAGACACCGTTGTCACCCCAAAAACCGCAGAGACCGAGACTACGACCACGATGAGCCGCGCGTTCTTCTCTGACATGACTGACTCGAGCCGGTGCGGACGCAAGGGTGGAACGTTTCGAGTGAGGTGTCGCTTCCACTGCACCTCACTCAAGAAAAGTTGAGGCGCCGCTGCCCGGCGAGTGGCGTCTTTCGAGCGCTTGACATCCAACCATGTGTCGCGCGAGAGCGGAACCGGGACGCTCGTCTGGCGACCCTCGGGGCCCATAAGGAGATGCGCGCTCACCCGCATCTCCGTTAGCCTCAGATACCTGTTGCGGGGGCGAACGTGGATGCCGTATCGCATGCTGCCGCTAGGGTTCTCGGAAGCGAAGACGTGGTCGGCGAACTCAATGTTCGGTCGAGCGATGATGTAGACGACGAGAATGCCCAGCAGTGTCGCGACAACGCCGATTCCCAGATCAGCGAGCTTGTCCGCGGCAACTATGACGCTCGCGGGGAGACCCCAGTCAGTCGCGGGCAATGATCAGTCGATCAACTCAGCGCTGCGTCCATGATGTCGGCGTGCTCCTGCGCGCTGCGCTTGCTCGAGCCCGTCGCGGGTGACGCGGAAGCGTGCCGCGAGACGACGCGCACCGACTTCATGCCGCGCTTGGCGAGCTCGATCGTGAAGAACGGCCAGGCGCCCTGGTTCTCGGGCTCGTCCTGCACCCACACGAGCTCGGCGTTCGAGTAGCGCTCGATGACCGCGCGCAGGGCCTCTTCGGGCAGCGGGTAGAACTGCTCGAGCCGCACGAGGGCGACGCCCTTCGTGCCGCGCTTCTCGATCTCGCCCTTGAGGTCGTAGTGGATCTTGCCCGCGTGCAGCAGCACGCGCCGCACCGAGCCGGGGTCGCTGATCGTCGCATCGTCGATCACGGGCTCGAAGCGACCGGAGGTGAAGTCGGAGACCTCGCTCGTCGCGCCACGCAGGCGCAGCATCGCCTTCGGCGTGAACACGATGAGCGGGCGGCGCGGGCGCGCGTAGGCCTGGCGGCGCAGCAGGTGGAAGTACGAGGCCGGCGTGGACGGCCGGGCGATGACCATGTTGTTCTCGGCGGCGAGCTGCAGGAACCGCTCGATGCGTGCCGAGGAGTGGTCGGGCCCCTGGCCCTCGTAGCCGTGCGGCAGGAGGAGCACGACGCTCGAGCGCTGTGCCCACTTCTGCTCGGCGGAGGAGATGAACTCGTCGATGATGGTCTGCGCACCGTTGGCGAAGTCGCCGAACTGCGCCTCCCACAGCACGAGCGCGTCGGGGCGCTCGACGGAGTAGCCGTACTCGAAGCCCATCGCGGCGTATTCGCTCAGGAGCGAGTCGTAGATCCAGAACTTCGCCTGGTTCTCGCTGAGGTTGGCGAGCGGCAGCCACTCCTGCCCGTTGGCCCGGTCGTGCAGGACGGCGTGGCGCTGCACGAAAGTGCCGCGTCGGGCGTCCTGGCCCGAGAGCCGCACGGGCGTGCCCTCCATGAGCACCGACCCGAGGGCGAGCAGCTCGCCGAAGCCCCAGTCGATGCCGCCGTTGCGGCTCATGTCGACGCGCTTCTTGAGCATGGCCTGCAGCTTGGAGTGCACGGTGAAGCCCGCGGGCGGGTTGTCGTGCGCGTCGCCGATGTGGGCGATGACCGCGGCATCGACCCCGGTGGACTCGGGCTCGCCGGCAGGCGAGCCCGCATCCTCACGCCCCGCGGTGCCGCCCACGACGGGAATGGTGCCCGTCTGCGCGGCGTGCGTCTCGGCGAAGGCGACCTCGAGGCGCTCCTGGAAGTCTTTGTGCGCGTTCTCGAACTCTTCCTCGGTGATGTCGCCGCGACCGACGAGGGCCTCCGTGTAGAGGGTGCGCACGCTGCGCTTGGCCTCGATGAGGTTGTACATGAGCGGCTGCGTCATCGACGGGTCGTCGCCCTCGTTGTGGCCGCGACGGCGGTAGCACACGAGGTCGATGACGATGTCGCGCTTGAACTCCTGCCGGTAGGCGAAGGCGAGAGCCGCGACACGCACGACGGCCTCCGGGTCGTCGCCGTTGACGTGCAGGATCGGGGCCTGGATGGTCTTCGCGACGTCGGTCGAGTAGATCGAGGAGCGGCCTTCGCCGGGGGGCGTCGTGAAGCCCACCTGGTTGTTGACGACGACGTGGATCGTGCCGCCCGTGCGGTAGCCGCGCAGCTGGCTGAGCTGCAGGGTCTCGAGCACGACGCCCTGGCCGGCCATGGCCGCGTCGCCGTGGATGAGCACGGGGAGGGTGCTGAAGGCGCCGTCGCCCTTGCGGTCCTGCTTGGCCCGCACGATGCCCTCGAGCACGCCGTCGACGGCTTCGAGGTGGGAGGGGTTCGCGGCGAGGGAGACCTCGATCTGCTGGCCGCTCGCCGAGGTGAAGACGCCCTCGGTGCCGAGGTGGTACTTGACGTCGCCGGAGCCCTGCACCGACTTCGGGTCCTGCGTGCCCTCGAACTCGCGGAAGATCTGACCGTAGGTCTTGCCCGCGATGTTGGCGAGAACGTTGAGACGGCCGCGGTGGGCCATGCCGATCGCGACCTCGTCGAGGCCCTGCTCGGCTGCCCCCTGGAGGATCTCGTCGAGGAGCGGGATGACGCTCTCGCCACCCTCGAGGCTGAACCGCTTCTGGCCGACGAACTTCGTCTGCAGGAACGTCTCGAAGGCCTCGGCCTGGTTGAGCTTGCCGAGGATGCGCATCTGCTCGTCGTGCGTCGGCTTCTCGTAGGGCTTCTCGAGGTGCGACTGGAACCAGCGGCGCTGCTGCGGCTCCTGGATGTGCATGTACTCGACGCCCACGGTGCGGCAGTAGGTGTCGCGCAGCACGCCGAGAATCTCGCGAAGGAGCGCGTTGCGGCGGCCGCCGAAGCCGCCCGCGACGAATTCGCGGTCGAGATCCCAGAAGGTGAGCCCGTGGCTCACGATGTCGAGGTCGGGGTGCGAGCGCTGGCGGTACTCGAGCGGGTCGACGTCGGCCATCATGTGGCCGCGCACGCGGTACGAGTTGATGAGCTCCTGCACGCGCGCCGTCTTGTTGACGTCGTCGGCGAGGTCGACATGGATGTCCTGGGCCCAGTGGATTGGGTCGTAGGGGATTCTCAGGTCGGCGAAGATGCCCTCGTAGAAGTGGCGGTCGCCGATGAGCAGCTCGTGCACCTTCTTGAGGAACTCGCCGCTGCCCGCGCCCTGGATCACGCGGTGGTCGTACGTGCTCGTGAGCGTGATGGTCTTGCCGACGCCGAGCTCGGCGAGGGTCGCGGCCGACATGCCTTGGAACTCGGCCGGATACTCGAGCGCTCCCGCGCCGATGATGGCGCCCTGACCGCGCATGAGTCGCGGCACAGAGTGCACCGTGCCGATGCCGCCCGGGTTGGTGAGGGAAATCGTGTTGCCCTGGAAGTCGTCGGCGGCGAGCTTGTTGTCTCGGGCCCGCTTGACGACGTCCTCATAGGCGGTGAGGAACTCGTGGAAGGAGAGCGATTCGCACTTCTTGATGCCGGGCACCATGAGGGCGCGCGTGCCGTCGGGCTTGGGCAGGTCGATCGCGATGCCGAGGTTGAGGTGCCCGGGGGTCACGACGACGGGCTTGCCGTCGACCTCGTCGTAGTAGACGTTCTGGCTCGGGAATTCCTTGAGCGCCTGGATCATGGCCCACGCGATGAGGTGGGTGAACGACACCTTGCCGCCGCGTGCGCGCTTGAGGTGGTTGTTGATGACGATGCGGTTGTCGATGAGGAGCTTCGCGGGGATGGTGCGCACGCTCGTCGCGGTCGGAACCGTGAGGCTCGCATCCATGTTGGTCGCGAGGGCCTTCGCCATGCCCTTGAGCGGCGTCACGGTGTCTTCCGTGGGCGCCTCCTGGTCCTCCGCGGCGACGGGGACCGACGCCGTCGAGGGCGCCTGGGCGGGGATCGGCTGCGGCTGCGGGGCGATCGAGGTGGTGCGCGCGACCGGCTGGCTGCCCGTGATGGGCACGGAGGCCGCGGGCACGGAGGCGGGTGCCGCGGTGGGGGTCGAGGCGGGCACCGGCACGTCGGGGATCGTCACCGTCGTGGTCGGCGCCGGCTGCGAGTCAGTGCTCGCCGACTGGTGGTAGCGCTCCAGAATGGGCCACCAGGATGGGTCTACTGCGTTCTTGTCGTCCTTGTACTGCTCGTACAGCTCGTCCACGAGCCATTCGTTGGCACCGAACTCGCCCGAGGCTGTGCCGTCGGAGCTCGATCCGGTCACTTGGCTTGACACGGCCGACCGCCCACTTTCGCTTCGCTAGATTTTGTCGCTGTGCGGTTCACCCGCTGAACCGCCGTGGCCACTAGCTTAACCGCTCGCCGGGGGCGTCCGAGCCGCGCAGGCCGTGCCGCTAGCGTTAATATGTGCGATTTCTTACCGAGCGTCCTTCCCACGACCTGACCTACTCCGACGTGTTCCTCGTGCCGCAGCGTTCGAGCGTCGGCAGCAGGCTCTCCGTCGATCTGACGGTCGAGGATGCGTGCGGCTTGCGCATGCCGCTCGTCGCCGCCAACATGACCTCGGTCACGGGGCCTCGGCTCGCGGCCGCGATGGCGCGACGCGGCGGTGTCGGCGTGCTGCCGCAGGACCTCGCCCTGCAGGATCTCGATGCGGCGATTCAGCACGTGAAGGGCGCCCCGACGCTGTACGACCCTCTCGTGCGCGTCCCCGCTGACGCTACGGTCGGTCAGGCACTCGCACGCGCTTACGACTCCCCGGGAGCCGTCGTGACGATTCTCGACGCCGAGGATCGTCCGGCTCGGTGCCTCCCGGTGTCGGCACTGCGTCACTGGTTGCCCGATGCGCGGATCACCGACGTCGTGGCCGATGAAATTCCCGCGATCGACGATGAGGATGTCACCGACTCCCGCGCCGCGTTCGCCCTCATCGAGGCCGCGGGCGTCGAGGCGGTCGCGGTGCGGCACCACGGCGAGATCATCGCGACGCTCAGTGCCCGCAGCGCCGTGCGGTCCACGATCTACCCTCCTGCTCTGGATGCTCACGGCAGGCTGCGCGTCGCCGCCGCGGTCGGCGTCACGCGTGATCCTGCCGAGCGGGCCACGGCCCTCGTCGAGGCGGGTGTTGACGTGCTCGTGCTCGATACGGCGCACGGGCACCAGGAGCAGATGGTGCTGGCCATTCGCGAGGTGAGCGCGCGCAACCTGGGCGTGCCGATCGTCGCGGGCAATGTCGTCACCGCGGAGGCGGCCGTCGAGCTCGCGCAGGCGGGGGCAGACGTCCTGAAGGTCGGCGTGGGGCCGGGGGCGATGTGCACGACGCGCATGATGACCGCGGTCGGGCGCCCGCAGTTCTCGGCGGTGCTCGAGACGGCAGAGGCGGCTCGTGAGCACGGCGCATGGGTGTGGGCCGACGGGGGAGTGCGGTACCCGCGCGACGTGGCCCTGGCGCTCGCGGCGGGCGCCTCGGCCGTCATGATCGGCTCGTGGTTCGCGGGCACGCTCGAGTCGCCCGGCGACATCGAGCTCGACGACACGGGGCGGGCGTTCAAGAGCAGTTGGGGTATGGCTTCGACGAAAGCGGTCGAGCAGCGGTTCCGGCGCCTGGACGCCTTCGAGCGCGCCCGCAAGACTCTCTTCGCGGAGGGCATCTCCAGCTCGCGCATCTACCTCGACCCCGAGCGCCCCTCCCTCGACGACCTGCTCGACATGATCACGTCGGGCCTGCGCAGCTCGATGACGTATGCGGGCGCTTCGACCCTCGAGCAGTTCCGAGACCGCGCCGTCGTGGGCACGCAGTCGGCTGCGGGGTACGACGAGGGCAAGGCCCTGCCGGTCTCCTGGTAGCCGAATTCGCACGCAGGCGAATTCGCACGCAGGCGAACTCGCAGGGGGCGAGCCCGTACGGGGCCCTATACTGGCGCGATAATGGAACCCCCGTCAGCCCCTGCGGAGCCTCCTCATAGTCCGCACTCTCTGATTTCTGCCCGATGCGCGATGGGCCCCGCCCGTGGGCGCTGAGGTCTTTGGCGCGGCCCTCGCCGGCGGCGCCCTTCCAGGGGGCGAGTGGCTTCTCCTCGGATTCGGTGTGCTGCTGACGATCGGCACCGGTCTCTTCGTGGCGAGCGAGTTCGCGCTCGTCAACCTCGACCGCTCCGAGCTTGAGGCACGTCAAGCGCGGGGTGAGAAGCGGCTCGGGCCGACGATCTCGGCGCTCAAGATCACCTCGACGCACCTCTCGAGCGCGCAGTTGGGCATCACGCTCACGACGCTCCTCACGGGTTACACGATGGAGCCCGCGATCTCGAGCTTGCTCGCCGGGCCGCTGACGGCGCTGGGCTTGCCCGAGGCCGCCGTGCGGCCCGTCGGCTCCGTCACCGCGATCGTCGCCGCGACGCTCCTGTCGATGATCGTCGGAGAGCTCGTGCCGAAGAATTTCGCACTCTCGCTGCCCCGGCAGACTGCGAAGCTTGTCATCCCGTTCCAGTGGGCGTTCACCACCGTCTTCCGGCCCGCGATCGTCTTCCTCAACAACTCGGCGAACACGCTTCTGCGGGCGATGGGCGTCGACCCGAAGGAGGAGCTGAGCGGTGCGCGCACGGCCGAGGAGCTCGCCTCGCTCGTGCGCCGCTCGGCGAGCCAGGGCAGTCTGGAGGCCGACACGGCCACGCTGCTCTCGCGCACTCTCGCGTTCTCGCAGCACTCCGCGCAAGACGTCATGACGCCCCGCCCCCGCGTCGCGGCGGTCGAGCGCGGAGACTCCGCGCAGGACGTCATCGATCTCGCACGGCGCACGGGGCACTCGCGGTTCCCCGTCGTCGACGACTCCATCGACGACATCGTGGGTATCGTGCACGTCAAGCAGGCGGTCGCCGTGCCGCGGGAGCGGCGCGCGGATGTTCCCGCGAGCGCTCTGCAGTCGGATGCTCTGCGCGTGCCCGAGACCATGAAGCTCGACACCCTGCTGGGTGAGCTGCGCGCCCAGGGCTACCAGATGGCGATCGTCGTCGACGAGTACGGCGGCACCGCGGGCGTCGCGACGCTCGAAGACCTCGTCGAGGAGCTCGTGGGCGAGGTGAGCGACGAGCACGATCGCGCGATCGTCGATGTCGTGCGCTCGCGCGACTGGCTGACCTTCCCCGGCATCCTCCGGCCTGACGAGCTGCGCGACCGCGCCGGCGTCACGGTGCCCGACGACGGGCCGTGGGAGACCGTGGGTGGCTACCTCATGGCCGAACTGGGGCGCCTGCCCCGTGTGGCTGACACGATCGAGATCCCCGAGGGGACCTTCCGCATCGAGCGGCTCGACGGGCGGCGCATCGACCGCGTGCGCTTCACGCCGCGAGCCCGCGACGAGGTCGAGACCGTCGAGGCGGGTGAGCTGCGATGAGCGAATCTGACTGGTGGGGCATCGCGTGGCTCGTGATCCTGCTCGCGGGCAACGCCTTCTTCGTCGGCGCCGAGTTCGCCGTCATCTCGGCGAAGCGCTCCCAGATCGAGCCGCGCGCCGAGAAGGGCTCCCGGGCTGCGAAGACGGCCCTATGGGCCATGGAGCACGCGACGCTCATGCTCGCGACGAGCCAGCTGGGCATCACGGTGTGCTCGCTCCTCATCCTCAACGTCTCCGAGCCGGCCATCAAGCACCTCCTGGAGGTTCCGCTCGAGCTCACGGGGCTCGGCCCCGAGTGGATCGCGGGCATCGCCTTCACGATCGCGCTGCTCTTCGTCTCCTACCTGCACGTCGTGCTCGGTGAGATGGTGCCCAAGAACCTCTCCTTCTCGCTGCCGACGCGCGCGGTGCTCATCCTCGCGCCGCCGCTCGTAACCGTCGCGCGTATCTTCGCCCCCATCATCTGGAGTCTCAACGGCATCGCCAACGGCGTGCTGAGGCTGTTCGGGGTCGAGCCGAAGGATGAGGCCACGAGTGCGTTCACGCTCGAGGAGGTCGAGACGATCGTGCAGCAGTCCACGCGGGAGGGACTGCTCATGGATACCTCTGGTGCGCTCACGGCGGCGTTCGAGTTCACGACGAAGATCGTCGACGATGTCGCGCTGCCGCTCGACACGCTCGTGGCCCTGCCGGAGGACGCCTCGGCGATCGACCTGGAGCGCGCCGTTGCGCAGCGCGGCTTCAGCCGGTACCCGCTCGTCGACGAGCGCGGCGAGCCGACCGGCTACCTGCACCTCAAGGACGTCATCGATCTGCCCGAGGACGAGCAGGACGACCCGGTGCCGCCCAAGCGCATCCGTCGCCTCGTCTCGATCCTCGCGACCGCCGACCTGGAGGACGCTCTCGCGATCATGCGGCGCTCGGGTGCCCACCTTGCGCGCGCCGTCGACGCCGAAGGCCGCACGAGCGGCGTCCTCTTCCTCGAGGACATCATCGAGGAGCTCGTCGGCGAGGTGCAGGACGCCACGAGGCGTCGCTAGGGCGCGACGCAGCTAGGCCGGGTAGGGCCGCGCGCGCTCGTACTGCGGCGGCCAGGGAGCCACGGCGTCCTCGACGCCGAGCTGCTGAGCGAAGCGCAGCCCCGCGTGCGGGTCGCGCATCCACTCGCGCCCCATCATGACTGCGTCGGCCTGGCCGCTCGCGATGATGTGCTCGGCCTGCTCGGCGTCGGTGATGAGCCCGACGGCGTTGACGAGCACTCCGCCTGCGGTGCGCACGTGCTCGGCGAGGGGAACCTGGTAGCCGGGGCCCACGGGAATGCGGGCCCGCACGAGGCCGCCGCTCGAGATGTCGAACAGGTCGGCGCCCGCCTCGAGCGCCCACGCGGCGACCGTCGCGGTCTGCTGCTCGTCCCAGCCGCCCTCCGTCCAGTCGGTGCCCGAGAAGCGCACGAGCACGGGCAGGTCGGGGCCGACCTCGGCGCGCACCCCGCGCACGATGTCGAGCAGCAGCCGTGCACGGTTCTCGAGGCTGCCGCCCCACTGGTCGGCGCGCTCGTTGGAGAGGGGGGAGAGGAACTGGTGCAGGAGGTACCCGTGGGCGGCGTGCACCTCGACGAGGTCGAAGCCCGCGTCGACGGCGCGGCGGGCGGCCGCGATGAAGGCGAGCCGAACATCCTCGATGCCCTGCTCGTCGAGGGCGACGGGTGGCGCGTATCCCTCGAAGGCGATCGGCGAGGCCGAGACGGTCTGCCAGCCCCCCTGCTCGACCGGCATCGTGCCGCTGCCGGAGTGCCCCTCCGTGGTCTCGCCCCACTCGGGGTAGACGGAGGCCTTGCGCCCCGCGTGCGCGAGCTGCAGGCCAGCCGCGACGCCCTGCGAGTGCACGAACTGCACGATGCGGCGCCAGGCCTCGCGCTGGTCGTCGGACCAGATGCCCGTGTCGTGCGGGCTGATGCGACCCTCGGGCGTCACCGCCGTGGCCTCCGCCATGACGAGGCCCGCGCCGCCGCGTGCGAAGGAACCCAGGTGGGCGAGGTGCCAGTCGGTCGGCACGCCATCGGCCTCGGTGACGGAGTATTGGCAGAGCGGGGCTACCCAGAGTCGGTTGCGCATCGTGAGCGAGCGGAGGGTCATGGGGCTGAAGAGAGCGGAGGTCACACTCTCATCCAAGCGGACGGATGGCCGGTGCATTCCCGCGTGGCGCCCGCACGCGCTCGATAGGGTGGCCCGATGGAGCCGGAGGCGCAGGGCGCGACGAGCGACGACAGCGTCGAGTTCGGGTTGCGTGAGGCGGCCGATCATCTCGCCGTGCCGGGGCCGTCCGACGACAAGTACTCCCGCGGCGTGCTCGGCGTCGTGAGCGGTAGCGCCGTGTATCCCGGTGCCGCTGTGCTCACCGTCGAGGCGGCGCTGCGCACGGGAGTCGGCATGCTGCGCTACCTGGGCCCGTCCCGTGCCGCCGAGTTCGTGCTGCACCGACGGCCCGAGGTCGTCACCGCGCCCGGTCGCGTGCAGGCGTGGCTGCTCGGGTCGGGCATGCCGAGGCCCGACGAGGACGGCGGGGCAGACTCCGAGGTGACCGAGCACGTCGAGCGGGCGCTGAGCAGCGGACTGCCGCTCGTGCTCGACGCGGGAGCGCTCGCACGGGCGGAGGGCCGCGCCGGCCCCATGGTGCTGACGCCGCACGCGGGCGAGCTTGCGCGGCTGCTCGGGGTCGAGCGAGCGAGCGTCGAGGCCGATCCGGTGGCGAGTGCACGCAGGGCCGCGCAGCGCTACGCCGCGACGGTGCTGCTCAAGGGCTACCGCACGACGGTCGTGGGGCCGACGGGTGCGCCGTTGCACGTGGAGCAAGCGCCCGCGTGGCTGGCGACCGCGGGCGCAGGGGACGCTCTCGCGGGCATCCTCGGGGCGCTCGTCGCGACCCACTCCCGGGCCGTGCTTGACGACCCGAGCCTGCTCGGCCCGCTCGCGGCGACGGCCGCAGTGCTGCACGGTCGGGCGGGGCGAGCGGCCTCCGGTGGTGGCCCCTTCACGGTGCTCGATCTGTGCGGCCGGCTGGGCCCGGCGATCGCCGAACTGCTCGTGCTGCGGGCCTGAGCACCTGGCGGCGGCGGGGCTGAGCGCCTGAAGCCTGCAGGTCTGCGCGCACGAGCGCCGTCGCTCCGAGAGCGGCACTACGCTGGCGAGCATGCCGGCCACCGCACGATTCCTCGCGCTCGGGCGGCGCGCTCTCGTGCTGTGGGTGCTGTTCGCTCTCGTACATGCCTGGCTGGGCATCCTGAATCTGATCGGGCCCGGCCAGCCGTTCGGCGACGTCCTGCACGTCTACCCGTTCTGGGTGGAGCGGGGCCTTGTCGACGGCCAGTGGGTGGGCATCGACACCTCGTGGGTCTACCCGCTGCTCGCTCTCGTGCCGATGCTTGCCGCCTACGCGGCGGGGCCCGAGTGGTACGGCACGGTGTGGCTCGGCATGGTGACGGCCCTCCACGCCGCGGCATTCCTCGCCCTTCTGGGCGCTCGGGCGATCGTGCCCGCGTCGCGTGCCGCGATCGCCGCGGGTTGGATGCTCTTCCTCCTGCTCCTCGGGCCCATCGCGCTCGGCCGCATCGACGCCGTGACGGTCGCGCTCGCGATCGTGGCCGTCGTGCTGCTGCCCGACCACCCCCGATGGGCGGGCGCCCTGCTCGCGGTCGGCGCCTGGGTGAAGGTGTGGCCCGCGGCACTGCTCGTTGCAGCGCTCATCGCCGTGCGGAGACGGGTCTCGGTGCTCGTGGGGGCGGTCGCCGTGAGCCTCGTCGTGGTCGGGGTGGGGCTTGCCCTCGGTGCGGGGGCAGCGCTGTTCAGCGCGGTCACCGAGCAGAGTGCGCGCGGGCTGCAGGTCGAATCGCCTGTCGCGACGCCGTGGCTGTGGGCCGCTGTCGCGGGGCAGGGCGGTGCGCAGGTCGCGTACGATCCGGCGCTGCTGACCTTCCAGGTCCTTGGCGCCGGCACCGATCTCACCGCGGCGCTCACGACGCCTGCCCTTGCACTGGTCGTGATCGCGGTCGCGGTGCTCGGGTTGCTCGCGGTGCGACGCGGCGTGGCGGAGGCGAGGCTGTTGCCCGTGCTGGCCCTCGCCCTCGTCATGTCGCTCGTGCTCGTCAACAAGGTGGGGTCGCCGCAGCTCGCCTCGTGGGTCGTCGTGCCGGTCATCCTGGGTCTCCTGCTGCAGCGGCGTGGTGGCGAGTCGTTCGTCGTGCCCGCTGTCCTCGCACTGGCGATCGCGGCCTCGACCCAGGTCGTGTACCCCGTGCTCTACGAGCGGCTGCTCGCGCTCGACCCGGTGCTCGTGCTCGTGCTCACCGTGCGCAACCTGCTCTACCTGGCACTGTGGGCGTGGGCCGTCTCGCGCCTGACGGGCCTGCTACGCGACCCGCGCCGGTCGGGCGCGTACGATTCCCGCAAGCTCACGGAAGGAGCATCCTCATGATCGTCGCGTTCTCGGTCGCCCCCTCGGGTGGTACGTCGTCGGATTCTGTGCACGACGCCGTCGCGGCGGCCGTGCGCATCGTGCGCGACTCCGGCCTCCCCAACCGCACCTCCTCGATGTTCACCGAGATCGAGGGGGAGTGGGACGAGGTCATGGAGGTCGTCAAGCGCGCGACCCTCGCCGTGGCGGAGCACGGCACGCGGGTCTCGCTCGTGCTCAAGGCCGACTACCGGCCCGGGCACACCGGCGAGCTCGACGGCAAGATCGAGCGGCTCGAGGCGGCGCTCGACGCGCAGGGAGAGGGCTAGAGCCCGCTGCCTCGAGGCCGCGCTCGATTCGCAGCGGAACGGCGAGAACTCGCTGCCTACACCGGTCATTTCGTCGACTGAAGAGTGTCGGTGGTCGATGGTGTGATTGCCTCATGGACGCACCCGGGCTCTCGCTCACTGAGCACCCGCGCCCGTCGACGGTGCTCGACGATTCGCTCGCCGATCTTCTGCAGGCGGCCGCCACTCTGGAGAGTGTCATGGCGAGGGCGCAGGCGATGCGCGCCGAGGTGATCGACCGAGCGCGTCAACTCGCCGAGCTGACCGCCGACGCAGAGTCTGCTGAGCTGCAGCGTGCCGACTCGCCGTCGGCGCGTCGGCAGCTCGCGCACCGAGTGCTCGCGAGCGAGGTGGCGTGCGCGCTGCGCGTGCCTGAGCGCTCGGCCGAGCGGTTGATCGACGAGAGCGACAAGCTCGTACGTCACCTGAGCGCGACCCATCGTGCTCTGGCCGAGGGCTCGATCAGCTATCGGCACGCCCAGGTGATCATCGACGAGGCTCGGTCGTTGCCTGACGCGGCTCTCCCTGGCTTCGAATCCGCCGTGCTGCCGGTGGCCGCGCGACTCACCGCCGCCCGTCTTCGCCCCCGTGCGCGCATCGAACGCGAGCGCTGCCACCCCGAGAGCATCGAGCAGCGTGTGAAGGCGGGTGAGACGGAGCGGAACGTGAGTCTCGAGCCCGCGCACGACGGCATGGCCTGGTTGAGCGCCTTCTTGCCGGCAGCACGAGCGAGCGCCATCTACGAGCGACTCACGACGGTGGCGCTCGACGTCACGCGCACGGCGTCGGGCAGCGACGACGACTCGCGCACTCTCTCGCAGCTGCGCGCCGACGTGTTCACCGACCTCCTCGTCGACGGGGTTGTCGATGCGACGGGATGCGGCACGGGAATTCGCGCGACGGTGCACGTCACCGTGCCGGTCGAACGCCTGCTCGGCGCGGCGGCGACGAACACGTCGCCCGCGCCCACAACCTCAGCGCCCACAACCTCAGCGCCCGCAACCTCAGCGCCCGCAACCTCAGTGCCCATCACCGCCGCGTTCATCCCGCAAGCGGAGCTCGAGGGTTACGGCCCGCTCGACGACGACACGGCTCGAGAACTGGCTGCGCGTGCGCCCTCCTTCACTCGACTGCTCAGGCATCCAGAGTCGGGCGCGGTGCTCTCGGTCGGGCGTGATCGCTATGCGGTGCCCGCTGACCTGACGGCGGCCCTGCGCATTCGCGATCGCACGTGCAGGTTTCCGGGGTGCGGTCGATCAGCACGTCGCAGCGACATCGATCACACGATCGACTGGCAGTTCGGCGGCACCACGTCGATCGACAATCTGGCGCACCTGTGCCCGGCGCACCATCAGTTGAAGCATCGCAGTGCGTGGCAGGTGTCGCAGCAGGGCGGCGGCGTCCTGCGCTGGCGATCACCGAGCGGGTCCACCTACGTGACCCATCCCGAGGGCGGCCCGGCACCGCCGAGAGCGCGAGAAAGCACCGACACCAGTTGAGTGCGCGGTGCTGCGCCCTGGCCTGGTGCATGCCGTTCGCAGCTGGGGTGACGGCTAGAGCCCGCCGCCTCCGCCCGGGGCGTCGACGAGAATGCCGTCGTTGATCGCCTGCTTGCGCAAGCCCACCTTGGTGCCGACGTCGATGCCCGCGATGCGGTACTTCTCGCGGATGCGCTTGAGGTAGCTCTTCGCCGTCTCTTCCGAGATGCCGAGCTGGTACGCGACCGACTTGACCGGTTCCCCGGCGCCGTACAGGGCCATCACACGGCGTTCCTGCGCGCTCAGGCGCGGTGACCCGCCGACGTCGGCGGCGTTGAGCGCGAGGTCGAGCTCGGCGGAGATGAACGACTCGCCCGCATGCGCGGCGCGGATCGCCTCGACGATCATGCCCGCGTCCTCGCTCTTGACGAGGTAGCCGAGCGCACCGGCATTGAGGGCCTCGCGCACGACGTTGGGCTCGCTGTAGGTGCTCATGAGCACGACGCGCACGCCCGTCGACTTGAGGGTCTGAATCTTCAGCGAGACGGGGATGTTGTCTTTGAGGTCGAGGTCGAGCAGCACGACGTCGACGGGGAAGGCCGGGTGCGAGAGCAGGTCAGGCCATGTGGCGACCGCGGCGACCATGTCGATGTCGTCGGCTGCCTGGCGAATCCACTCGGTGAGTGCCCCGAGCAGCATGCGGTGGTCGTCGACCAGAGCCAGTCGAATGGGGGTGTCCGTCGCTGCCATCGGTTCCTCCTGCATAGCTCAGCTGGGTCGCGCTGCGTCGACCGGGTTCTCGACCGAGCAGTCCAGCTCGATGCGAAACCTGCCGTTCGCTGTGCTGTCACTGTATCGCCCGACCCGGTCGAGGGCCTCCCACACACCGGGGTCGACACGATTTCGCTTCACGCCCGCCACCGACAGCACGAGCGGGATGATCGTCTCCTGCTGCTCGGAGGCGCTATCCGGGTCGGGAGAGGAGAGCGGGCCGAGGGCCACATCGATGAGTCTCGGAGGCGCACCTGAGGCGGGGTCGGAGGCGAGCAGCCAGATCGCGGCGAGCAGGGCATCCCGCTGGGTGCTGTCGAGCAGTCCGGCGAGCGCGGCGGGGTCGCTCACGGTGACGCGGGGGCCGAGGTGCTCAGACTCGGTGACAGCGTGGAAGAGCCACGTCTCGCGTCGCCCTTCGATGAGGTGCAGCCGCAGCTCGGTGGCGAGCCCGGAGGCGCGTGCGGCGAGAGCCGGCGGCAGCGGCAGGGGGGCGGTGCCCGTCGCGACCGACTCGAGCAGCTCCTCGGCATCCTGGTCGAGTCGGGCGAGCTCTTCGGAGGCGAGCATGCCCACGGCGAGGCGCGGTGCGGTGACCGTCGACTGGACGAGCACGCGGTCGAGCTCGCGCTTGAGCATCCTCTCGAATCCGCTCACGAGCAGGACGCCCGTGAGGCCGGGGCCGACCGCGAGCGCGACGACGACCATCTGGGCGGGGAGCGTCGTGGGGGTGAGGGGCGTCGTGGTGAGGATCGCGACGATGAAGGCGACCGCGAGTGCGCCGGTGGCGAGCAGCACCTCCCACTGGGCGCGCAGCGTGACGATGATGAGCAGCACGAAGCCCGCCGAGATGGAGGCTGTCGCATAGGTGCCCACGTTCTGGAGCGGCGCAATCGCGACGAAGTCGAGCCAGACGACGGCGCCGAGTGCGGCGAGGAAGAAGAAGTAGAGCCAATCGGGCAGCCGCTCACCGGTCGCGGAGATCGTGATGGTGAGGCCGAGGAACGTGACCATGAGCAGCAGCCAGGCTCCGACGACCGGCAGCAGGGTCGGGTAGTCGCCGGCACGCGACATGAACAGGGCGATGCCGAGCATCGACTGCAGGGCGGCAATGATGGCGACGCCGATGCCGAGGAAGCCGGAGCCGAGCGCGGAGGCGTGCGTCGAGGTGGGGGAGCCGCGGCGGTTGGAGGAGCGCGCGCCAGCGGGGCGCACCGACCCGCCGAGAGTGGATTCTTCGGGCAGCTGGTGAGTGCTCATCGCGGCACCTCCAGAATCACGGTCGTGCCGGCGCCCGGGGTGGAGAACACGCGTGCGGAGCCGCCGACGTCGCGCAGGCGGGCGACGATCGACTCGGTGAAGCCGAGGCTGGAGGCGGCGATCTCTTCGGGCGAGAAGCCGACCCCGGCGTCGGTGATGACGGCGCGCAGGGAGTCGTCGGTCTGCGTAATGGTGACGTCGGCGTGCTCGACGCCGGCGTGACGGCGCACGTTCTCGAGCGACTCGGAGAGGGCGAGCAGGAAGGCGTCGAGCACGTCGCTCGGCAGCAGCACTTGGCCGGTGCCGTGCCAGCGCACATCGAGCCCCATGCGACCGAAGCGGTTCTTGACCGACTCGAGGGTCGTGCCGAGCGGCG
The DNA here is from genome assembly GCF_014789785.1 of Chryseoglobus sp. 28M-23. Lineage (NCBI taxonomy): Bacteria > Bacillati > Actinomycetota > Actinomycetes > Micrococcales > Microbacteriaceae > Microcella > Chryseoglobus sp. 28M-23. The sequence continues at coordinate 869,325 of NZ_CP061846.1, forward strand.
TCTCGGCGACAGGTTCGAGGCTGTAGGAGCCCGAGAATCGCGGCATGGGGGTCGAGCCGAGCCGCAGCTGGCGCAGCAGCCGTGCGTCTTCCGCTGCCTGCTCGCGCATGGCCTCCTCGGTGACGCCGACGCCCGAGTGGGCGAGCAGGGTGAGGGTGGCGAGCACGGTGTCGTGCAGCAGTCGCGCGCTCTGCCGCCGCTGCGCTTCCGTCTCGCTCGCCTGCCGTTCGACGGTGTGCGCGCGGCCGATGCCGTCGATGCGGCGCAGTGCTCGCTCCACTCCCACGGTGACCCAGGTGCCGATGATGAGCATGATGACCCACGAGGCGAGCGTCGCGATGGCCGGGGTCGAGATGAGTCCGCCCGTTGGGCCCGCGGTTGCGACGAGCAGGCTGCTGCCGAGGGTTCCCGCGGCCCACACGAGCCAGCGCACCGTGCCCTCGCTGAGCACCATGCCGACGCCCGCGAGCCCCGCGGCGCCGAGCGGCGCGAGGGAGAGCGGGAGGGCGAGGGAGGAGCCCTGCCCCCAGGGCAGCTGCGCGAGGGCGAGCGCGCCGAAGCCGAGCAGGATCGTGAGTACGACCCAGCCGAGGTGAGAGCTGCGCCCCACCATGACGAGGGCGCCCGCCTGAGCGATGAGCAGAATGAGCACGCTCGGCAGCACGTCGGCGTCGACGACCCCCGGCAACGAGAGGCTCAACCCTGCGAGCAGCACGCCGCACAGCCCGAAGGCGCGTGCCGCGCGCTGCAGCAGCAGCTTGCGCTCGCGCTCGATCATCGCGGCGTCGCCCTGGTGACATACCTCATCGCGCTCAGTCTGGCACCAGCGTGGCCTGCGAACCGGGAGGCCGCACCGGGCAGGGCAGTGTCCGCGGAATGCTCGGGTCAGATAGGTCGCGATAACCTGGCTGCCATCCGGTCGTAGGTGGCGACAGGTGGACGGGAGTGCTGATGCTTCGGCCTCTCGCCGCGCTCGGGCTCGTGTTGGGCGCGGCTTCACTCTTCACCTCGTGCGGCGGAGTGCCCGCAGATCGAGGCCCGTTCGCTCTTGGCGAGGGAGACGAGGGTCTGGTGGTCGTTGCTTGCGAGGATCTCGAGTTGTCCGAGATGCTGATCTCGCAGGCGGTGGTCGTCGAGGGCGACAGGAAGTACCCAGAAACGATCGCCGAGTGGGACCCTTCGCAGAAGCTAAGCACCGGAGACCCTCTCGCGTACAACGCTGTCTCTCCCGGCAGTGGCTTCGGCGGGGTGGGTTCGATGGAGCCCGACGCAACATACTTTGTCGATTCCTTGGGGTCCGACGGCAACGGAGTCACCGCAACTTTCTACGTGCCCAGTGGCGGCCTTCCGCCCGGAATGTGGCTAGGTTCGGATCAGTCGATCAACGTTGCGCCGTGCGACTACTGGAGGCGTTGACGGGAGGGCCGTCTCCACTCCAGTAACCTCTGACGCACTTGGCCTGGGTCTGGTGCCGTCCTCCGATCCAGGAGGGTAGACCACTCCCAAGGCCTCGTCAGCCCGGGAGGCCGCATGCACGACGGACTGCGTCGTACAGCCCCGAGCGCACATCGTCATCCGCGGCGACGATCACGGTGATCGCGGGCCCGGCGCCACTGTCGAGCCGCACGGTGGCGGGGAACCGCGTGCCCTGCTTGTCCTCCGCGATCGCGTGCGGGTCGCATCGTGCGGGCGTCAGGTTCACGGGCACCACGGTGCGCTCGCCGGGCGAGACGCGCGCATCGATCGGGATGCTCGACCCCCGCAGCCCGTTGCCGTCGACGACGCTCAGCAGCACGGTGCCGCCGATCGACTCGATGATCACGGCATCGTCGGCGGTCTCCGTACCGACGACGATGAGATCGAGCCCGATCACGCTGCTCGCCCCTGCGTCGAGCACGTCGCGCTCGGGGGCACGACGCAGGGTGAGCTCCACGACCGCGTCGACGGCCGCCGCCTCGCACGTCGCGGCGAGCCACCCGGCCCACTGCCCGAGCCGGTCGACGGTCGGCTCATCGACGACGGCCGTGGAGCCGTCGGCGAGGAGGATCTCGAGCCGGGCATCCGGCGCCGCGGTGGTCGAAGTGGGGCAGCGGGCGCCCTCGAGGAGCACGGGCAGGTCGCGCGTCGCTCCGGCGGGGATCGTCGTCTCGTCGTCGCGCGCGAGCGGGCCAGTGAGCGCGGGGGAGTCAAGGCTCGCACTCACGACCGTGACGGGCGTCGCACCGGCGTTGCGCACCGCGATCTGCATCGTGCCGCGCTCGGGGTCGAAGCGCGTGCGGTAGACCTCCACCACGAGATCGACCTCGTCACTCGACGCAGGCCCGACAGGGGGAGGCGGCGATTCGGGCGGGTCGGCACCCCGGGAGGGAGCGCACGAGGTGAGAAGGGCGACGAGCAGCACGAGCGCGGAGACGCGCAGGAAGCCCGCCCGGCCGCGCACGTCAGCTCGAGAGCAGCTCGGCGAGGTGGGGGCTCACGAGGTCGTCTTCGATGAGGAAGGAGTCGTGCCCGAACGGCGAGCTGATGACGACCGCCTCGGAGCCGTGGATCGTGCGCGGCAGGTGCGCCGAGAGCAGGTGCTGCGTCTCGACCGGGAACAGTCGATCGCTGTCGATACCGAGCACGAGGCAGGTCGCGGTCACGCGCGCGAGCGTCTCGGCGAGCGGCCCGCGCCCGCGTGTCACGTCGTGCGAGTTCATGGCCTCCACGAGCGCGATGTAGCTGTTGGCGTCGAACCGGCGCGTGAACTTGTTGCCGTGGAAGTCGAGGTAGCTCTCCACGGCGAAGCGCCCGCCGTGGCCGAGCGGGTCGAGCGTGCCCTGCCAGCTGCGCTCGAAGCGCGCGTTGAGCTCGTCGGGAGAACGGTAGTTGAGCAGTGCCATGCGCCGCGCGAGAGCCAGCCCGCGGTATGGCCCCTCCGGCTCGTCGTAGTAGTCGCCTTCGCGAAAGAGCGGGTCCATGCGAATCGCCTCGATCTGCACCGAGTTGAGGGCGAGCTGGTCGGCATTGGAGAACGCGGGCGCCGCGAGCACCCCGACGCGCGCGACCCGATCGGGATGCTCCACCGCCCACTCGAGCGCGTGCATGCCCCCCATCGACCCGCCGATGACCGCCGCGAAGCGCTCGATGCCGAGGGCATCGGCGAGCATGCGCTGCGCGGCCACCTGGTCGCGGATGGTCAGGTAGGGGAAGCGCGAGCCCCACTCGGAGCCGTCGGGGCTGAACGACGCCGGGCCGGTGGAGCCCTGGCAGCCGCCGAGCACGTTAGGGGCCAGCACAAACCAGCGGTCGGTGTCGATCGCGAGCCCGGGGCCGACGATGCCGCCCCACCAGCCCGCTGTCGCGTGGCCGGGGCCGGGAGGGCCCATGAGGTGGCTGTCGCCCGTGAGCGCGTGCGGCACGAGCACCACGTTGGAGTGGTCGGGGGCGAGCTCGCCCCAGCTCTCGTAGGCGAGACGCACGTGCGGCAGCGAGCGACCCGACTCGAGTTCGAGCGGCCCGAGGTCGACGAAGCGGCGCTCGCCAGGGTCGTCTCCCTCGCGCCACGCGCCCGTCGTGGGAGGCGTGCCGCGCAGCGCGCGGCGGCTCGCCTCGGTGATGAACGCCGAGGGCACCGTGTCTTCGCTCGTCTGCCAGTCCATGCTCAGACCATTCTGTCGCAGTCGCGCCCGGCCACCCGTCGTATGACGACGTGAGACCGGGCGCGGTGCGAAACGGGGTGCTGCTAGCGGGCGCTCGCCGCCGAGACGGCGCGGGCGGCCGCGAATCCCGACTCGAGGTCGGCGATGATGTCGTCCAGGTTCTCGAGCCCCACGGAGAGGCGTACGAGGCCCGGAGTGACGCCCGCGGAGAGCTGCTGCTCGGGCGTGAGCTGCGAGTGCGTCGTCGAGGCCGGGTGAATGATGAGGCTGCGCACGTCGCCGATGTTGGCGACGTGGCTGAACAGGCTCACGCTGTCGACGAGCGCGCGGCCCGCGTCAACGCCGCCCTTGAGCTCGAAGGAGAGCACCGCGCCGACGCCCTTCGGGGCGTACTTCTGGCCGGCCTCGTACCAGGGGCTCGAAGCGAGGCCCGAGTAGTCGACCGTCGCGACGTCGTCGTGCTTCTCGAGCCACTCGGCGACCGCCTGAGCGTTCTGCACGTGGCGCTCGATGCGCAGGCTGAGCGTCTCGATGCCCTGGATGAGCTGCCAGGCGTTGTCGGGCGAGATGGCCGAGCCGATGTCGCGCAGCAGCTGCACGCGCGCCTTGATGATGTAGGCGATGCCGTCGCCCAGCACGCCCGTGTAGCTCGCGCCGTGGTACGAGGGGTCGGGCTCGGTGAGACCGGGGAATTTCTCGACGTTCTTCGACCACGCGAACTTGCCGCCGTCGACGATGAACCCGCCGATGACGGTGCCGTGGCCGCCGAGGAACTTCGTCGCCGAGTGCACGACGATGTCGGCACCGTGCTCGAGGGGGCGGATGAGGTACGGGGTCGCGATGGTGTTGTCGACGATGAGCGGCAGCCCAGCCTCGTGGGCCACGCCGGCGACCTTCTCGATGTCGAGGATGTTGACCTTGGGGTTGCCGACCGTCTCGCCGAAGAGGAGCTTGGTGTTCGGGCGGATCGCCGCGCGCCACGCCTCCGCGTCGTCCTGGTCCTCCACGAAGGTGACCTCGACGCCGAGCTTGGCGAGCGTGTACGTGAACAGGTTGTACGTGCCGCCGTAGACGCTCGAGGAGGAGACGATGTGGTCGCCGGCGTTCGCGATGTTGAGCACCGCGTAGGTGGTCGCGGACTGGCCGGAGGACAGCAGGAGCGCCGCGGTGCCGCCCTCGAGGGCGGCGATGCGCTGCTCGGCGACATCCTGCGTGGGGTTCTGGATGCGCGTGTAGATGTTGCCGAACTCGGCGAGTGCGAAGAGGTTCTTGGCGTGCTCGGCGTCGTTGAAGACGTAGGCGGTCGTGCGGTAGACCGGGGTCGCTCGCGCGTTCGTCACCGGGTCGGGCTGGGCCCCCGCGTGGATCTGCTGCGTTTCGAACTTCCAGGTGTCGGACATGGTGGAGCTCCCTCGGGTCTGCGGTGCGTGCCGACGCGACGTGTCAGCGCTACGTGTCAGTGACGGTACGGCCACACGCGCCCGCGGTCAACGGCCCCCGACACACGCCGTAACGTGCGGTGCGCTCAGCCCCGCCGCGCCCCGGTGGGGTCGGTGCGCGACGGGCCGAGCCGCATGGGGCCCGTCGTCGTGTCGATCTCCCGGTGGAGCAACCACCGCGGGCGCGGCTCGACGAGCGGCCGTGCCGCCCACCGCACCCACGGGCTCGCGAGGCCGAACGAGATGCCGATCGAGATGACCGTCATGACGAGCAGCCAGGGCCACCCGGTGATCTCGTCCCCGATGATGCCCGACTCCCGGATCGGGTAGAGCGCGAAGGAGTGCAGCAGGTAGATGTACATGGTCGCCTGCCCGAGCGGCGTGAAGACGAGCTGACGGCGCGGCACGAGCACGAAAACGCACGCCGAGAGCAGCACGGCGAGCGCGAGAAGGCTCAGGCGCACGGCTCCGGCCCACCACTGATCCTCGCCGAGCCCGTCGTAGGAGTCGTCGTAGAAGAACCAGAAGCGCAGGTCGGTCGCGCGCCACACGTCGATGAAGGCCCACAGAACGGCCGCCCAGATGGCGAGCACGGCGAGGGCGCCCATGCGCACGAGCGCGGCGGGCGCCTCGGCGACCCGCCAGCGCTCCACGAGATGCCACTCGCGCAGCTTCCAGCCGAGCACGAAGAAGGGAAGGATGCCGATGGCGCGGGAGAGCGAGAACGTCGAGTCGACGTTCGAGAAGTAGCCGACCCCGATCGAGGCGATCACGGCCCACAGGAGGGGCCAGCGCAGCAGCGCGAGGTAGGGCAGGATCAACCGGAAGATGCCGAGCGCGAGCAGGAACCACAGCGTCCACGACGGCGTCGTCGGGTTGACCGCGACGCGCCCCTCGACGACGTAGTGCAGGAGAGTCCAGATCGACTCGAAGATGACGTACGGCACGATGATGTCCGTGATGACGCGCCGCATCTGGCGAGCCGTCGGCGGCCCCGACTTCGAGAAGTAGCCGCTGATGATCGCGAAGAGCGGCATGTGGAACGCGTAGATGAACAGGTACGCGACGAGCCCGGCATCGGAGTCGTAGGTGAACCTCTGAATGCCGTGCCCGACGACGACGAACGTGATGGCGACGAACCGCGCGTTGTCCCAGACGGGCACGCGCGAGGTCGCGGTCGATGAAGCCCCCATGGGCAGGAAGGGTACGCCGCCCCGCTCGGAGTACCGTAGGCGCATGCACAGCAGACGCGCAGTCATCACGGGGGCGAGCTCGGGCATCGGCGCCGCGACGGTGCGCCGCCTGCGCGACGCGGGCTGGTCGGTGCTCGCCGTGGCCCGCCGAGAGGACCGCCTCGCGGCGCTCGCGGAGGAGACCGGATGCTCGGTGCGCGTCGTCGACGTCACGCGCGACGACGACGTGGTCGCCCTGCGGGCCGCGCTCGCGGACGACATCGCGGCGACGGGTCAGCCGCTCGACGCGCTCGTGCTCAACGCCGGCCTCGCGATCGGCGTCGACCCCGTCGAGGAGGCGGACCCCGCGGACTGGGCGCGCATGTTCGAGGTCAACGTGCTCGGAGCCCAGCGCGTCGCCGCCGCCCTGCTGCCGCTGCTGCGCGAGGGAGCCCTCGAGCGAGGGTTCGCCGATGTGATCGCTGTCACCTCCACGGCCGGTCAGCGCGCCTACGAGGGCGGCGGAGGCTACGCGGCCTCGAAGTTCGGCCTGCGGGCGCTCATGGACACACTGCGTCTCGAGCTCGCGGGCGAGCCGATCCGGGTCATGCAGGTGGCCCCGGGCATGGTGCGCACCGACGAGTTCACCCTGCACCGACTCGGCGGTGACGCCGAGCGTGCTGCGGCGCTCTACGAGGGGGTCGAGCGTCCCCTGACGGCCGACGATGTCGCCCTCGTCATCGCGCAGTCCCTCGCCCTGCCCGGCCACATCAATCTCGACGAGATCACGATGCGCCCGGTCGCGCAGGCCGCGCAGCACAAGCTCATTCGGGGTCCGCTGCGGCCGCGCGAGGCGCCGCGGGAGTGACCGGCGCTGCCTCGCCCGCGACGACCTCGTCGCTGAAGGCGAGCTTCGGCACGGCGAGAAGCAGGATCGCGCTCACGAGCGCCGTGCCGCCGCAGATGGCGAACACCGTGAGGTAGCCCGCGTAGGTTCCCACGGTCTCGAGAGCAGCCTGGCCGCCCGCGTAGATGAGCACGACGGCGAAGATCGCGGAGGCGAAGGAACCGCCGATCGTCTTCGTCGTGTTGGTGAGGCCCGCGGCGATGCCGGTCTGGCCGAGCGGCGCGGCGGCGGAGGCGGCTGCGGGGAGAGCGGCGACGAGCGCACCCGACCCGATGCCGGCGACGACCATGTTGAGGGTCACCTGCAGGGGCGTCGCGTTGAAGGGCAGGAACATGAGGTAGCCGACGGCGATGAAGGTCGTGCCCACGATGAGCGCGATGCGCGGGGTCGTGCGGTTCGACAGCACGGGGAAGAGCAGCGCCCCGACGATCATGGCGATGAGATACGCGCCGATGATGTTCGAGATCGCCGAGGAAGACAGCCCCAGGCCGTATCCGACGACGGGGTCAGTGCCCGCGTACAGGCTCAGAGGGGCCTGGGCGCCGAGGATGCTGATGCCGAGCAGCCCCGCGACGAGCTGGATGGGCCACATCGACGGCTGGCGCAGCACGCGCAGGTCGATCGCCGGGTCGGGGTGGCGCAGCACCCAGCGGCCGAAGGGGAGGAGCAGCAGGACCCCGACGGCCATGAGGAGGTAGACCCACCAGGCCTCCGGCCCGTTGATGCGCAGGAAGGTCAGGCCGCTCGTGATGGTCAGCAGCGCGATCGTGAGCAGCACGAAGCCGACGGTGTCGAGGCGTCGACCGGGGATGGGCGTCGACTCGGGCACGCCGAAGAGGATCGCGAAGAACGCGACCGTCGTCGCCGCGGCGGGCACCGACAGCGCGAGCGGGACGTTGCCGCCGACCGCTTCGAAGAAGCGACCGCCGCCGAGGGCTCCCGCGATGGCGCCCGCCTCGAGGGCGACGACGAGGAACCCGGCAGCGCGACGGGTCTGCGAGGCGCCACGCTTCTCGCTGCGGCCACGGTCGAAGATGAGGGCGACCTCGAGCGGCAGCCACACGACATAGAAGCCCTGCAGCGCCCACGCGAAGAGGAAGCTCCAGAAGTCGGCCGCGAACACGAGCCACCAGCTGGCTCCCGCCGTGAGCACGGTCGAGAGCAGCAGCACCTTCTTGTGCCCGATCATGTCGCCGAGCTTGGCGAGGATCGGCACGACGAGGGCGCTCAGCAGCAGCTGCGCGGCCTCGAACCAGTTGAAGTCGGGGTCGCGGATGCCCAGATACTCGACGATGTCGGGGATGAGCGGAATGTAGTACCCCTGCAGCACCCCGCTGACGAACTCGACGAAGAACAGGTATCCCACGAGCCCGAGAGTGATCGCCCCAGACCGTCCGCGCAGCAGCTGTGCCATTCCGCGATGCTAGCGTGCGGCATCCTCATGTCGAGGCGCGGCCCGCTAGCGTGATCGGATGAGCACGCCGCGACCGCTGAGCGACCTCGTGGCTGCGGACTGGGTGGATGCTCTCGCCCCTGTCGCGGGTCGCATCGAGGAGCTCGGGCGCTGGTTGCGGGCCGAGGTCGCCGCGGGTCGTCCGTACCTGCCGGCGGGGCCCGCCGTGCTGCGGGCGTTCACGGCGCCGCGCGCCGAGGTGCGCGTGCTCATCGTCGGCCAGGACCCGTACCCGACGCCCGGCCACCCGATCGGCCTGAGCTTCGCCGTCGAGCGCTCGGTGCGGCCTCTGCCGCGCAGCCTCGCGAACATCTACCGCGAGCTGCACGACGACCTCGGGGTGACGCCCGCCGAGCATGGCGACCTCTCGGCGTGGCAGAGCCAGGGCGTGCTGCTGCTCAACCGCGTGCTCACCGTGCGCGCGGGTGCGAGCGGCTCGCATCGCGGTCGTGGGTGGGAGGAGGTCACCGAGCACGCGGTGCGGTCGCTCGTCGAGCGCGGCGGCCCCCTCGTCGCGGTGCTCTGGGGGCGGCAGGCCCAGTCGCTCGCGCCGGCGCTCGACGGCATCCCGATCGTCGCGACCGCGCACCCGAGCCCCCTCTCGGCGCACGCCGGGTTCTTCGGGTCGCGCCCCTTCAGTCGCGTCAACGAGCTTCTCGACTCCCAGGGTTCCCCGGGCATCGACTGGCACCTGCCGTCGTAGGCTGGGAGCGTGCTGGAGGAGGAGTACCAACCGCGTCGGCGATTGCCGCGCCACTTGCGCCCCTCACCGCCGCCCGAGCCGACCTTCAGCTTCAGCGTGCGCCCCGCGACGGAGGCAGACCTTCCGTACATCCGCGAGATCTACAACCACTACGTCGCCAACAGCACCGTGACCTTCGATGAGAAGAGCTGGACTCTGCGCGGCCTGCGCGCGAAGTTCGCGCACGTGCAGAAGCTCGGGTACCCCTTCATCGTGGCCGTGTCGCCGACCAATCAGGTGCTCGGCTTCGCTTACGTATACCCGTGGAAGGAGAAGGCGGCGTACCGCTACACGGTCGAGAACTCCATCTACCTCGGGCCGGCCTCGACCGGCAAGGGGCTGGGCACCGCGCTGCTCGCCGAGCTCATGGAGCGCTCGCGCGAGGCCGGCGTCAAGGAGATCATCGCCGTGATCGCCGATCGCGGGGCGGACGCGTCGATCCGCCTGCACGAGAAGTTCGGCTTCCGCCAGACCGGCGCCATGGGGCGCGTGGGCTACAAGTTCGACCGTTGGCTGGGCATCGTGCTGCTGCAGAAGTCGCTCGGGCCGTCGAAGAGCCAGCCGGCGGACGCACGCCGTTGAGCGCCCGCCGACCGCGCTACTGGTAGACCTCGCCGCGAATCTCCTCGACGAACACCACGGCCTCGTCGTAGAAGACCTGACCGCCGAAGGCGCTGATGACCGAGATCCAGCTGTCGATGCGCACCTCGTTGTAGATGGCGGGGGCACCCTGCTCGTCGCCGAGCAGGCCGTAGGTGATCGTGCCGTCCTCGAGGGTGCTCTCGTTGAGACCCTGCGCTGTGAGGTCGTCGACCACGCCGGCGCGCGTCGACGGGGTCAGCGGTGCGACGCTGATGAGCAGGTCGGCGATCTCACCATCGGGGTTCGCCCAGATGCAGCTGATGCCGCCCACCCGCTGCTCGGGGGTGGGGTCGACGAAGACGTCGTTGCCCTCCGTGCTGCCGGGGCCACCGCGCAGCACGAGGTTCTGGCCCTCGAGGTTGTCGAGTCGCTCCTGCGGGAAGATCTCCGTGCAGTCCGCGGGCAGGGCGAAGGCCTCCGGCTCGGGCTCGGTCGTCGGCTCCGGCTCGGGCTCCGACGTCTCGGTGGGCACGACCTCGGGCTCGTCGACCGGCTCCTCCTCGGCGGCGCACGCGCTGAGGCCCGCAACCAGCACGAGGGCGGCGGCGCCGCTCAGCACGCGGTGGCGCAAGAGGGGGCGTCGCTCGAGCATGGATCTCCTTGCGGTTCTCGGTGGTGCCGGGGCCTCGGTGGTGCCGGGCTGATGGGCGAGAATCTATCAGCCGAGCTGTGCCAAGAGTGCTCCGATCGGGGGTGCAGAGCGGGGCATCCCGCGTTCGTTGCGCAATCGATACGAAGCCGCCCCGCGTAGGCTCGACGGCGTGTTCGAACTCCACCATCTGACCGCGCTCGAGCAGTGGCAGTGGCTGCACGAGGGCCGTCTCGAGCCCCGCGACCTCGTCGAGCACTACCTCGCGCGCATCGAGCGGATCAACGACGATGTCGGGGCGTTCACCGTCGTGGAGGCGCAGCGCGCTCGGGAGGCCGCGCAGCGCGTGGTGCGGGAGGTTCCCCGCACGGCGCCGCTCTGGGGTCTGCCGATCGCCGACAAGGAGCTCGTGCCGCGCGCGGGCCAGCGCACGACCTTCGGTTCGCGCCTGTTCGCCGAGCACCTTCCCGAGCAGTCCGACGAGCTCGTGCGCCACCTCGACGATGCCGGTGCGATCAGCCTCGGCGCGACGGCGGCGCCCGAGTTCGGTCTGCCCTCCTACACCGAGAGCCTCGTGGCGCCTCCCGCGCGCACCCCCTTCGCGCTCGATCGTGGCGCCGGTGGATCGAGCGGCGGGGCGGCGGTCGCGGTCGCGGCCGGACTGCTGCCCTTCGCCCCGGGCTCCGACGGGGGAGGGAGCATCCGCATTCCCGCCGCCGCGTGCGGCCTGGTCGGCCTCAAGCCGTCCCGCGGGCGCATCCCCGCCGGCAGCGGTCTCGACCGCCCCGCCGGCCTCGTCGTTCCCGGTCCCCTCGCCCGCACGGTCGCGGACGCCGCGCTCATGCTGGACGCGCTCGTCTCCGCGGCACCGTGGGAGTTCGCGACGCGCGCGCCGTCCCCGCACGACGGCCCCTTCCTCGGCGCTGCCGTGCGCGGCGAGGGCCGGTTCCAGCTCGGCGTCATGACGAGCACCCCCTGGGAGGGCTTCACCGACATCACGATCGCTCTCGAGGCGCGGGATGCCCTCACGACGGCCATCGCGGGCTTCGAGCGCCTCGGCCACAGCGTGGACGACCTCACGCTGCCCGCCGAGCCCGACTACGCCCGGCACTTCCGCACGGTGTGGATGGCGGGGGCCGCGGGCATCCCCGCCCGGACCGACGACGAGCTCGCGCTGCTCGAGCCGCTCACGGCCTGGCTCGTCGGTCAGGGCCGGGCGCTGCCCGCGACGGCGCTCGCGGAGGCGCTCACGTGGCTCACGGGGTTCGAGCGCCGCGTTATCCGCCATCTCGGCACGGTCGACATCGTGGTCACGCCCGCGCTCGCGATGACGCCCCGCCCCCTCGGCTGGTTCGACGCGCAGGACCCGGAGCGCAACTTCGCGCAGCAGGTGCAGTACACGCCGTGGACGAGCTTCGTCAACGTCGCCGGGCTGCCCGCGCTCACTCTGCCGATCGGCCTTACGGGTGCCGACTCCGAGGTGCCGGGCGTGCCCATGGGCGTGCAGCTCATCGGGCGCCCGGGCGGGGAGGCCGATCTTCTCGCGCTGGGGGCGCAGTGGGAGCGGGCGCATCCGGAGCGTCTGCACCCGCCGCAGTGGTAGGCGGCGCTGCGGTGGGCGCCGCACCGGTGGGCGCCGCAGCGGGGGCCGCGCGGCGGCGGTAGCCGCCATCCTCGAGTCCTGCCTCGATCTCGAAGCGGTTCCGCAGCGGGTCGCGGCCCGCCGCGACGTACAGCACGATGAACGCGAGGCCGTACCGCCGCCACTGCTGCCGGTGCACGGCCTCGTGCCGCAGCACGGCCTCGCCCACGCTGCCGTGCGTGAGGTACACGGCGCCGATGGTCGTGCCGCCCCGACCGAAGGCCCACCGCGGCAGTCCCGCGCACACGAGCAGGTCGCCGTGGCGCGCGACGCGGAATCGCGCGAGCGGTGCGCCCCAGATCAGGGCGAGCGCGGTCGCGAGCCAGTACCCGGGCAGCGCGAACACGGCACGCACGAATCGCACGGGCTAGCCCGTCGCGCTCGCGCGGCCGTACTGCTCGAGCAGCCGCAGCCAGATCTCGCTCATGGTCGGGTAGGAGGGCACGGCGTGCCACAGCCGGTCGAGGGTGACCTCGCCGACGACGGCGATCGTCGCGGCGTGCAGCAGCTCGGCGACGTCGTCGCCCACGATCGTGAAGCCCACGATCACGCGGCGGTCCTCGTCGACGACCATGCGGGCGGTGCCGCGGTAGTCGTCGGCGTGCACGCTCGCGCCGGCGACGTACCCGAGCTCGTAGTCGACGGCGCGCACGTGCAGTCCGCGCTCGGTCGCCTCGGCGAGAGTGAGGCCGACGCTCGCGACCTCGGGCGCCGTGAACGTCACCTGGGGTACGGCGGCGTGGTCGGCGGTCGCGACGTGCGCGCCCCACGCGGCCTCCTGGCGGGATGCTCTGCTCGCGCGCGCCGCCATCCCGTCGCCTGCGGCGCGCGCCTGATACTTGCCCTGGTGCGTGAGGAGCGCACGGTGGTTGACGTCTCCCACGGCGTAGAGCCACTCGCTCGCGCGCCCGTCGGCGTCGAGGGCGCGCAGGGTGTCGTCGACGTCGATCCACTCGCCGGGGGCGAGCCCGACCGTCTCGAGCCCGAGGTCGTGCGTGGCGGCCCGGCGGCCGGTGGCGACGACGACCTCGTCGACGACGAGCTCGCGGCCCTCGGGCAGCGCGAGGCGCACGGTGCCGTCGGCGAGCCGGTCGACGCGCTCGGGCGTCGTGCCGATGAGCACCTCGGCGCCGTCCGCGCGCAGACGCTCGGCGACGGCATCACCTGCGAACTCCTCGACGCCGGAGAGCAGCCGCCCGCGGCTGAGGAGCGTCACGCGACTGCCGAGCGAGGTGAACGCGGTCGCCATCTCGCAGCCGACGACCCCGCCGCCGATGATCGCGAGCCGGTCTGGCACGGTCTCGGTGCTCGTGATCTCGCGGGAGGTCCACGGGCTCGCCTCCGCGAGGCCGTCGATGGGCGGCACCGCGGCCTCGCTGCCCGTGCAGATCGCGACCGCGTGGCGGGCGAGCACGGTGCGCTGATCGCCGTCGTCCCCCGTGATGATGACGCGGCGGTCGCCGTCGAGCCGAGCCCGGCCACGGGCGAGCTCGATGCCCGCCTTCTCGAGCCACCGCACCTGGCCGCTGTCGTCCCAGTGGCTCGTGAACGTGTCGCGCCGCGCGAGCACGGCGGCGGTGTCGAGCCTGCCCGTGACGGCTTCGCGCGCACCGCCCACGGCGTGCGCCGCGCGCAGCACGCTGCCGGAGCGCAAGAGTGCCTTGGAGGGCATGCACGCCCAGTACGAGCACTCGCCGCCGACGAGCTCGCTCTCGACGATGAGCACGCTCAGGCCGCCCTGCACGGCGCGGTCGGCGACGTTCTCGCCCACGGCTCCGGCGCCGATCACGACCACGTCGTACGACTCTGGCTCGTTCTGGTTGCCGTCCACGGCCGCTGTCGACACCACGCCTCTACCGCCCCACGAACGCGGGGTCGGTGCGGGTGAGGAAGGCCTGCATGCCGATACGTGCATCCTCCGTCTGCGCGAGCCGCACGAGCTCGTGCGGCAAACGCGCCTCCGCTGCCGCGGCTCCTTCGCGCACGGCGAGGCGGGCGTTGGCGAGAGTCGCCTGCACGGCGAGCGGCGCCTGGGCGGCAATGCGCTCGGCGAGTTCGCGCGCTCGCTCGAGCTGCTGGCCCGGCTCGACGACCTCCTGCACGAGACCCATGCGGTGCGCCTCGGCGGCGTCGAAGCGGTCGCCCGTGAGCATCCAGCGCATCGCGTCGCCCCAGCCGGCCGTCGCGGCGAACCGGGTCGTCGCCCCGCCGAAGGGCAGGATCGCCCGCGCCACCTCGAGCTGAGCGAACACGGTGTCGGAGGCCGCGATCGTGATGTCGGAGGCGAGAGCGAGCTCGACGCCGAGGGTGAGGCACGTGCCCTGCACGGCGAGAACGACGGGCTTGCTCACGCGTGAGCCGTCCATGCCCCAGGGATGAATGCCGCCCTCGGGCACCATCGAGAGGCCCTCGGGCCCGATGCGGGGGGCCACGTCGGCGAGGTCGAGACCTCCCGTGAAGTGGTCGCCGTGCGCGTAGACGACCCCGACGCGGGCCTCGTCGTCGCGGTCGAGCTCGCCGTAGGCGAGCGCGAGCTGCTCGAGCATCGCGACATCGGCGGCGTTGCGCTTCTCGGGGCGGTTGAGGCCGATGAGCAGGAGGGGGCCGTCGCGGTCGACGGTGACGCGCTTCTCAGTCATGCACGCCAGGGTACTGAGGCAGGGCGCTCAGCGGGTGAAAGCGCCGATGATCCGCAGGATGGCGGCGCTGTCGTCGCCCGCCTCGTCATCGCGCGCTCCCTCGGGCGGGGCGTACTCGCACAACCCTGCACCGCCGAGCGGCAGCGCGCCGCGCGCCGCCCGCAGGGCGTCGCACAACTCCCCGAGCCCGAGCCCGAACGGGGCGGGGAAGCCGACGCCCGCGAAGACGCCGGGGTCGAGAACGTCGAGGTCGACGTGCAGGTAGAGCAGGGCATCCGCTCCGTCGCTCGCGCGCTCCGCGACCGCATCGGCCACCTCGTCAGCGGTTACTCGGCGCAGGCCGACCCGCTCGATCGCGTCCGCCTCCGCATCGTCGAGGTCGCGCACACCCAGTAGCAGTAC
Source organism: Chryseoglobus sp. 28M-23 (assembly GCF_014789785.1). Taxonomy (NCBI): domain Bacteria; kingdom Bacillati; phylum Actinomycetota; class Actinomycetes; order Micrococcales; family Microbacteriaceae; genus Microcella; species Chryseoglobus sp. 28M-23. The sequence goes on from NZ_CP061846.1 coordinate 884,593, forward strand.
GTCCTCCGGGGCTACGATGCCGTCGTCGAGGAGCGCGCGCAGCACCATGCCATGGAACGCGCCGCTCGGGGAGGTCTCGGGCGAGTTGAGGTCGGCGTGCGCGTCGGCCCACAGCAGCACGGGGCGCGCCCGCGCGGCGACCGCGTCGATGCTCGCGTACTCGACGCCGCAATCGCCTCCGACGACGATGACCGGGTCGTCGCGGTCGCTCTTGTGCTCGGCGAGGGCGCGGCCCAGACGCTCGCGCACGAGGCGGATCGAGCTCCAGCGGTGGATGCCCGTGCCCTCGTGGTCGCCGGCCTCGAGCGGCACCTCCACGCGCTCGGTCGCGGCGGCGGGCAGGTCGGCGTAGATCGCCTCGGCGCCCTCCACGAGACGCATGGCGCGGTCGGAGCCGGAGCCCTGCCATTGCGGGACGACGAGGAAGCGGGCGGCCATGCCGTCAGTCTCCCATCGAGCGCGGGGCGGGCGGTAGCGCCGCGCGGCCGACGGCGGCCGCTGCCGAGCTCAGGAGCGCTTCGAACGGTCCCCGCCGCCCGAGCGCCGAGCAGGCGAGGCCGAACAGGATGCCCGCCACGACGAGCACGACCGTGAGGGTCTCCCCGACCGGGCTCGTGAAGCGCCCCGCGGGCCCGAGCGCGGCGAAGGCCGCAATGACGACGACCTGGCCGACGTAGACCGTGAGGGCGACTCGGCCGAGCGCGGTGAGCGGCGCGAGCACGACGCGACGCCACGGCGAGGGCGTGCCGGGGTCGAGCACGACGAGCAGCAGCCCGATGATCGCGAACGCGAGCCCGCCGGAGCCGACGAGCTCTGCGGTCGTGCCGCTGTGCGCCTCGGCCGAGACACTCGGCAGGAGGGCCGCGGCACCGTAGCCGCCGAGCGCCGCGGTGGCGCCTCCGCCGATGAGAACGGCGCGCGTGCGCGCGCGATCGAGCCCCGAGCGCGTCGCGAGCAGGCCGAGACCGACGAGCGGCAGCCACAGCACGGCGGGGTAGTAGCCCGTGAACAAGTAGTCGACGACGGGTTCGAGCGGGCTCTCGCCGGGTACCCCCGCCGCGACGAGCGCGTCACGGGAGAGCGGCGCGGCGACGAGCAATGCGAGGCTCACGATGGCGAGCAGCCTCCGCGCGGCGAACAGCAGCGGCAGGGCGAGCACGAACAGCACACCGTAGTAGTCGAGGATGATCGCGATACCGCTGGGGAGCATCCAGAGCAGCAGGCCGATCACGAGCAGGATCGCCGCGCGCACGAGCAGGCGGATGCGCTGCTCCCGTCGCGCATCCACGGGCGCGCTCGGCTGCGCGGCGCGCGCGGTCACGAGACCGAGCGCGACGCCCGCGACGACGACGAACAGCACCGAGGGGCGCCCGTCGACGAGCAGCTCGCCGTCATCCTGCCGTGGCCACGCGTGCGCGGCGATCATGCCGATGATCGCCAGCCCGCGCGCCGCATCGACGCCGTGCCATCGAGCGCCCTCCCCGCCGCGCGTGCGGTCGGGGACGGCGACGTCGGATGCTCTACTGATCGATCGCCTGCGGGGCGTTGCCCTGCTTGAGGGCGGCGAGCCGCGCGTCGACCTCGGCCTGCACGCCGACGTCCTCGAGCGCCTCGAACTGAGCGTCGAGGCTCGACGAGGCGAGCTCCTGCTGGCCGAGCACCTTCGCCTCCTCGCGGCGGATCTTCTCCTCGAAGCGGCCGAGCTCGCTCGTCGGGTCGAGGATGTCGATGCTCTTCACGGCGTCGAGCACTTGCGACTGGGCGTCGGCGATCTTCGAGCGCGCGACGAGCTGGTCGCGCTTGGCGCGCAGCTCGCCGAGCTTGCCCTTCATGCCCTCGAGCCCGCTCTTGAGCTTCTCGACGACCTCGGTCTGCGAGGCGATCGTGGGCTCGGCGGCCTTCGCCTGCGACTCGGCCGCAAGCTGCTTGCCGAGTGCGACCTTCGCGAGGTTGTCGAACTTGTCGGCATCGGCGGTGTTGCCGCCCTGGCGCAGCTCGTCGGCCTTGGCGCTCGCGGCGACGGCCTTGCGGCCCCAGTCCTGCGCCGAGGCGACGTCCTCCGCGTAGTCCTGCTCGAGCAGGCGCAGGTTGCCGATGGTCTGCGCGATCGCCGCCTCCGCCTCCTGGATGCTCGCGGTGTAGTCGCGCACCATCTGGTCGAGCATCTTCTGCGGGTCCTCCGCGGAATCGAGCAGGGCGTTGATGTTGGCCTTCGCGAGTTGGGCGATGCGGCCGAAGATGGACTGCTTGGTCATGACGAATGGTGCCTTTCTGTGGGGATGTTCCAAGGAGAGCGTCGGTGGTGCGGGGTCAGAAGCGGCCGCCGCGGCTGCGGCCGGAGCGGGAACGGGAGGAGCGGGTCGGGCGTGCGGAGCGCGTGGAGGATCGCGACGTCGAACGGGCGGCCGACCCCGAGGAGCGGGAGCTGGACGAGCGTCGCGAGCCCGAGGAGCCGAAGCGCGGGCGGGAGGGTGCGCCGCCCGAGCCGAGGAGACCGCCGAGCAGCCCTCCGACGAGCGCGCCGCCTCCGCCGGACGAGCCTGATCCGTTCAGGCCACCGATGGCTCCTCGCGGTTCGAGGGCCCCGCGCACGTCGCGTTCCGCTGCCTCGAGGGCGCGTCGGGCGAGATCATGGGCGCCCTGCGCGGTCTCGAGAGCGGAGACCGGGTCGCTCGCGCGCGCGTCGAGAGCCACGTCGAGCTGCGCTTGCGCCTCGGCGAGGCGGGCGCGAGCACTCGCGTCGACGGCGCCGCGGTGGGAGGCGATGTACTCTGCCGCGCTGAGGATCGCACTGCGCGTGGAGGCGAGCGTGCGCTCGAGGGCGGCCTCAGCGGCAGCTCGGCGCTCTGACTCCTCGCGCGCGTCGGCGAGCTCGGCATCGAGTGCCCGATCCGCGGCCACGAGGCGCGTGAGAGTCGCGACCGGGTCACGGTCGTCGACCGCGTCGAGGGCGGACTGCGCGACGGCGACCGCCGCCGTGAGCTCGGGGGAGCCCGCGGAGGTCGACGGGATCGCACGGGCGGCCTCGATACCCGAGGCGAGGTCGGAGCGCTGATCGGCGACCGCCGACCGTGCTTCGCCGAGCTCGGCCGCTCGGCGGTCCACCGCCGCTGCCGTGCTGTGCAGCTGGGCGAGGACGAGCTGGGCAGAGCGCACCTCGACCGCCGCCGCGGAGGGCTCCTGGCGCTCGTGGGCGGCGAGGGCCGCCTGCAGCTCGGCCTCGGCGAGCTGCAGCAGCCGCGGCAGCTGCTCGGGAGCATCCGCGATATCGCTCACGGCGCTCGCCGCGTACTCCTCGCGGAGCCGATCGAGGGTCGCCGTCGCCGCCTCGACGGCCGAGGCGGCCGCGTCGAGGGCACCGCGGGCCGTCGTGATCGAGCCCGAGAGGTCTTGCTCGACCTCGCGCAGCGCCTCGAAGGCGTCCTCCTGGGCCGCGAGCAGAGCGTCCGCCTCGTCGCACTGGGCGATGATGCTCAGCAGAGCCTCGCGTCGCGGGCCCGCCTCGACGGTCGCGTCCTCGAGCGCGCCGCGCGCTCGGAACGCCTCGGTGACGAGCGCGCGTGCGCGGGTGAGGGCGTCGCGGAAGCCCGCCGTGGGCTCGGCGCCGAACTGCGCCTCGGCGAATCCGAGCTCCTGCTCGCTCGTCGCGAGCGCGTCATCGAGCTCCACGAGCCGACGCGACGCCGACTGGTCGAGCTGCTCGAGGGACTGCTTCTCGGGCGCGCGCGTCGCGCTCGCGCCGCGCCGACGCGAGCGCACGACCAGGACGGCGATGACGATGACGACGGCGACGACGAGGGCGCCGATGAGGAGGGGGAGCAGTGAGCCGCCCGGCGAGGCGAGCCGTTCGGCGTAGTCGACGATCGCGTCCGCCCAGCGGTCGTCGCGGAGCGCGGGGATGAGCGCCTCGGCCTCCGCACTCGCGAGGGCGTCGTCGCTCACCGGGAAGTCGAGCCCTGGCGAGATACCGAATGAGCGATCCTGCACGGCGATCGCGAGCAGGGCATCCCGCTCGCCGAGTCCCGAGGCGATCGCTGCGGCGTCGGCCCACTCGGCGCCGTTCTGCGGCGCCTCGAACGTGTCGACGATGACGACGACGAGGGGCGCGCCGATCTCGTCGACGAGGCTCTCGAGGGCCGCCTCGACGCGCGGTGCGTCGTCGCCGAGCACGCCGGCCTCGTCGAGCACGTAGGCGCCGCCGATGTCGAGGGGCTCGGCGGCGTGAGCGGGGCCGGCGCCGACGAGGAGCGAGCCCCCGAGGAGCGCGGCGAGCAGAAGGGAGGCGGGGGTGCGTCGCCGCGTCATCGTCGGCATGGTCGGGCGTGTCCTGATCGATTGCGCGTGCATCGCACCGTCTCTCTCGGCTGGTGCCGTGATTCTAGCCATCGAGTGTGGCGCGGTGTCGAGACATCGTGCGTGGCCGGCGCCTCCGTTAGCCCGTCGGCTCGATGAGCCGGAGGGGTTCGGGCTCGGAGACCAGGGGCACGCGTGCCGCGGAGTCGTCATCAAGAGTGATGTCGAGGACGGCCGACACGGCGTACTCGCCGGGTCGCAGTGGATCGAGATCCTCGTCACCTCCTCGGCCCTCGTCACCGGTCGTGCAGTCGAGCGCGCGCAGCTCGGCATCGACAGTTCGAGACTCACCGGGGTCGAGCGCGATCGCCTGGGGGCCGCGGTCGGACCGCACCGAGGTGTGCCAGACCGTCACGCCCTGCGAGGCGAGGGTGATCGCGGGCGTTGCCGAGAGGAGTCCGCTCACCGGGTCCTCCCCGGTGTTGGTGATGCGCACGGTGCCAGCGATCGCCCCGGTGCCGGTGGGGGCGGCGGTGGGGAAGTCGACCTCCAGCCGCACGTCGATGTCGGGAACATCGGCGGGCGTGATGGGCGCCGCACCGCAGCGGTTCTGCAGCCAGTCGGGTTCGAGTGCGGACTCCCCCTCGGCCATCGTGCCCCCGCCCGTGTCATCGGCGCCACCCTGCTCGATCGCAGACTCCTCCGCGGTCGAGGCGCTGTCTGCCGCAGTGAAATCGTTCGGCACCAGTCCGCTGAGCGCGCCGATCCCGAGCCCACCGATGCCGACGATCACGACGGTGGCGAGCACTCCGGCACCGAGAAGGGCGGGGCGGCGTCGCGCCCGGCTGCGGCGCACGAGGGAGTCGACGTCGAAGCGGGGGTGCGGGGCCGAGCGCTCCGCCTCCTCGGCGAGGCGTGCCGCGAGGTCATCATGCGGGGTCATACACGTCTCCTTCGTGGCGTGCGAGCGCGTCGGCGAGCTTCGCGTGCGCGTCGCTGAGGTACCGCTTCACCGCGCCAGCGCTGATGCCGAGGCGATCGGCGATGTCGTCGACCTTGAGGTCCTCGTAGTAGCGCAGCACGATGCAGGCGCGCTCGCGGGGGCTCAGCGCGTCGAGCTGGGCCCGCACGTCGAGGTGCAGGTCGACAGTGCGGTCTGACGAGTCGACGCTCTCGGGACGCGCCTGGAGGTGGGCGATCCGCCGCCAGCGCGTCGCGCGCCGACCCCGATCGAGGTAGGCCGAGGCGATCGCCCGGCGCACGTACGACTCGGCACGCTCGAGCGCGAAGCCGTTGCGCAGGCGGCCGAAGGTCGCCACGAGGCCCGATTGCACGAGGTCGGCCGCGTCGTCAGGGTCGCCGCACAGCAGGTAGGCGTAGCGCACGAGGGCGTCGCCGCGCTCGGCGACGAGCGCTTCGAGCACGCCCTCCCAGCCGGCCCGAGCCGTCTCCTGCACGTGTGCCTCCCGATCCCGCACGATCCTGGCGCGCGGCGCCGTCGTGCGCCCTTACCCTCTCAGACGCTCATCGCGCGGTGAACGTTGGGGTGAGGCGCGAGCAGTCTGCGCCCCGGCTCTATCCGCGCGAGCGAATCCCTGGCACGCTGTGCCCGGACGCCGATCCACCCCCGCGTCGGCGCCATCGTGATCGAAGGAGATATCGATATGGCACGCGTCACCAAGAATTCTGCCAACTGGAGGCTCTTCGGCGGTGGAGGAATGCTCCTCGGGGCGCTGCTCTGGCTCATCGCGCTGCTCGTGGAGGGAGCGGGGTCCGGCGGCGAGCTCACGAGCTGGCTCACGATCATCGGCTTCCTGCTGCTCGGAGCCAGCGGCTTCTTCCTCGCCTTCGGCCAGACCGGATCGAACGGCGTCGTGGGCGGCTCGGTGCTCGGCAAGATCGGCTTCGTCGCCTTCGGTATCGGCTTTCTGCTGCTCGGACTCGTCCCGCTGCTCGGGGTCTTCGGCGTATCGCTGCCCGGGGAGCTGCGCACCATCGGCGTGGTCCTCATCGCGGTCGGAGCGATCGTCGGAGCCATCATTACCTACCAGAAGGGCGTCGCGCGAGGACTCTCGCGCTGGTTCTTCTTCGTTCCCGCGATTCTCTCGGTGCTCTGGCTCGCCACCACCCTCGGGTGGATCTCGATCGGCGCGATCCTGGCGACGATCGTCGCCGCGGCCTACGCGATCGCAGGGCTGCTGTTCCTCCTCAACCGCCGCTGACCGCGGCCGTGCGAGGCTCCCTCGGCGCCGAGTCGTCTACTCGGCGCCGAGGCGGGCCCGCAGCAGCTCGAGCTGACGGTACAGCTCTGTCGGCAGCCGGTGGCCGAAGGTGTCGAAGAACTCCTCGATGTCGTGCGTCTCGAGATCGAGGGCGCGAGGGTCGATGCGGAACAGCTCGCTGAGCTGCTCCTCGGAGATGTCGAGCCCCTCCAGGTTGAGGCCCGTCGTCGTCGGGACGAGCCCGAGAGGGGTCTCGACGGCGCGCTGAGTGCCCTCGAGCCGCTCGATCATCCACTGCAGCACTCGGGCGTTCTCGCCGAAGCCGGGCCACAGGAACGAGCCGTCGTCGCCCTTGCGGAACCAGTTCACCTGGAACACGCGCGGCACACGGGCGGAGGTGCGCAGTCGGGCGCCGAAGTCGAGCCAGTGGGCGAAGTAGTCCGCCATGTTGTAGCCCGTGAAGGGCAGCATCGCGAAGGGGTCGCGGCGAAGCTCTCCCACAGTGCCCTCGGCGGCCGCCGTCTGCTCGGAAGCGATCGTGGCGCCCATGAAGACGCCGTGATCCCAGTCGCGCGCCTCTACCACCAAGGGCACGTTGCTGGCTCGGCGGCCGCCGAAGATGATGGCGTCGATGACGACGCCCTCCGGGTCCTCCCAATCGTCCGAGATGCTCGGACACTGTCGGGCGGACACGGTGAAGCGTGAATTGGGGTGCGCGGCGGGACGCCCCGACTGCGGGGTCCACGACTCGCCCTGCCAGTCGGTGAGATTCGCGGGCGGCGTCGGGGTGAGCCCCTCCCACCACACGTCGCCGTCCTCGCGCAGGGCGACGTTCGTGAAGATCGTGTTGCCCCACAGGGTGTCGATGGCCGTGCGATTGGTCTCGGGGCCGGTGCCGGGAGCCACGCCGAAGAAGCCGGCCTCGGGGTTGATGGCGCGCAGGCGCCCATCCCGGCCGATGCGCAGCCACGCGATGTCGTCTCCGACGGTCTCGACCGTCCAGCCGGGGATCGTGGGGGCGAGCATGGCGAGGTTCGTCTTGCCGCACGCGCTGGGGAAGGCCGCCGCCAGGTGGTACGACTTGCCCGAGGGCGCCGTCACCTTGATGAGCAGCATGTGCTCGGCGAGCCAGCCCTCATCCCGCGCGATGACCGAGGCGATGCGCAAGGCGAACGCCTTCTTCGGCAGGATGGCGTTGCCGCCGTAGGCCGAGCCGTACGACCAGATCTCCCGCGTCTCGGGGTAGTGCACGATGTACTTCGTGTCGTTGCACGGCCAGGGCACGTCCGTCTCGCCCGGCGCGAGCGGAGCGCCGACGCTGTGCACGGCGGGAACCCAGTCGGCGCCGCGGGCGATCATCGCGAGCGCCGCATCGCCCATGCGGGTCATCGTGCCCATGCTCACGACGACGTACGGGGAGTCGGTGATCTGCACTCCGTACTTCGTCATGGGCGACCCGAGGGGGCCCATGGCGAAGGGCACGACGTAGAGCGTGCGGCCGCGCATGCTGCCGGCGAAGAGCTCGCCCAGTTTGGCACGCATCTCTGCGGGGTCGCGCCAGTTGTTGGTGGGGCCGGCGTCGTCCTTCTCGACGGAGCAGATGAAGGTGCGCGACTCGATGCGGGCGACATCGCTCGCGTCCGAGCGGGCGAGGAAGCTGTACGGTCGCAGATCGGGGTTCAGCTGCTGGATGGTTCCGCTCGCGACAAGCCCCTGCAGCAGGGCGTGACGCTCGCGGGCCGAGCCGTCGACCCAGTGGATGGCGTCGGGCTCCATGAGCGCCGCGAGCTCGTCGACCCACGCGACCACGTCCTGCGGCCGGTCCATGCCGATGCCGATGGCGCCCGATTCGGGCGAGGAGGGATCGGGGGTGCGCGGGGTCGAGTCGTCGTCGGAGATCGTTCGCGTGCGCTGGTCGATGAGCGTCATGGTCTTCTCCCGTGTGCGGCGGTGTCGGCGTGTGAGGATCGGCCGCTGTGACCATCTTGAGCGCGAGGAAGGGGCATCTTGCCGGGAAAATGGTGGAAAGAATGGCCATTCTTTCGATATGGTGAATCCATGAACGATCTCGTGACCCTCGGCCAGCGCCTGCGGCACTTCCGCAACGCGGCCGGTCTGACCCTCGATGCGCTCGGCGAGCGCGTGGGCGTCGCGGGCAGTCAGCTCTCCCTCATGGAGAACGGTCGTCGAGAGCCGCGGGTGACGCTCCTGAGCGCGCTCGCCGAAACTCTCGATGTGACCGTCGCCGACCTGCTCGACGACACCCCTCCGACCCCGCGCGCAGCGCTCGAGATCGAGTTGGACCGCGCCCAGCGCAGCGCGCACTATGCGGCTCTGGGTCTGCCCATGGTCCGCGCATCCCGCTCGATGCCGGACGACGTGCTCGAGTCGCTCGTGGGCCTGCATCGGGCGCTCATCGAACGCCAGCGCCAAGCGATCGCCACGCCAGAAGAGGCACGGCGCGCGAACACGGCTCAGCGGCTGCACATGCGCACGCTCGACAACCATCTGCCGGAGATCGAGGAGCTCGCCGAGCGGATGGTCGCCGAGACCGGCCACGTGAGCGGCGCCCTCACGCACCGCGAGGTGGGACTCATGGCGACGCGCCTCGGGTTCGAGCTCGTCTACGTGAACGACCTGCCGCACTCGGCGCGCTCGGTCACCGACCTCGAGAACGGGCGCATCTACCTGCCGCCTGCGTCGATTCCCGGCGGGCACGGCCTGCGGTCGATGGCTCTGCAGGCGATCGCGCACCGCCTGCTCGAGCACCGCGTGCCGGCGACCTATGCCGAGTTCCTGCGCCAGCGGCTCGAGATCAACTACTTCGCCGCCGCCTGCCTCATGCCGCGCGAGCAGTCTGTCGCCTTCCTCACGCAGGCGAAGGCCGACCGCAACATCGCGGTCGAGGACTTCCGCGACGCCTTCGGCGTCACGCACGAGGCGGCGGCACTGCGCTTCACGAACCTCGCGACGACCTACCTCGACCTGTCCTTGCACTTCCTCCGCGTCGGCGATGACGGCGCGGTGTACAAGGCCTACGAGAATGACGGGCTGAGGCTGCCTGTCGACGTCACCGGTTCGACGGAAGGGCAGCTCGTGTGCCGCAAGTGGAGTGCGCGCGTGGCCATGACGCGCACGAACCGCACGACCGAGTACTACCAGTACACCGACACTCCCGAGGGCACGTTCTGGGAGTCGACGCAGACCGGTACGACGAGCGCGAACGACGAGTTCTCGATCACGGTGGGGGTGCCGTTCGCCGATGCGAAGTGGTTCCGCGGTCGCGAGACGAGCAACCGCGAGCACTCCACGTGCCCCGACCCGGTGTGCTGCAAGCACCCGCCGAGCGATCTCGCGCAGCGCTGGCGGGGCAAGGCGTGGACGAGCGCGAAGCTGCACGCGCACATCCTGTCGCCGCTGCCGAGCGGAACCTTCCCCGGCGTGGACGATCAGGAGCTCTACGCGTTCCTCGACGAGCACGCGGGCGACGGCGAGAGCTGACGACGCCCCGGGGGCGAGCTCAGGAGGAGATCGGGGGCTGCTTGGGGAGCTTGCGCACCGAGGCCCGGCGTCGCCGGCGCGACGGCGTCATCGACCGCATCTCCTCCATCTTGCCGAAGCACAGCAGTCGGTCTCCGGCTTCCAGAACCTGCTTCATGCGGGGGTTCGGAATGACCGTCGCGCCGCGATTGAGGGTCAGCACCGTGATGTCCTTGTCGAGGATGCCCGACTCACCCAGCGTGCGACCCACGACGTCGGCTCCAGCGTGCACGAGAAGCTCGGCCACGCCGTAACCCGTCGACACCGCGAGTCGCTGCCGCACGTCGATGTCGGGGAAGGCGACCTCGTGCGAGATGTAGTCGATGATGGCGCCCGCGATGTCGAGCTTCGTCGCCGACTCGATTCCCTGCAGCCCGGGGGAGGAGTTGACCTCCATGACGAGAGGTCCGTCGTTACCCTCGAGCATGTCGACGCCCGCGACCCGCAGGCCCATGATCTGGGCGGAGCGCACCGCGGTGCGCACGTACTCGGGGCTCAGGTCGACGGCCTCGACGCTGCCGCCGCGGTGGACGTTGGAGCGGAACTCATCGCCCTCGGCGGTGCGGCGCATCGCCGCGACGACCCGGTCGCCGACGACGAGGGCGCGGATGTCGCGACCGCGGCTCTCGGCGATGAACTGCTGGATGAGCACGTTCTGGTTGGTCGAGTGCAGCGTCTCGATGATCGCCTCAGCGACCTTCACCTGGGGGGCGAGGATCACGCCGATGCCCTGGGTGCCTTCGAGGAGCTTGATGACGACGGGGGCTCCTCCGACGTGCTCGATGGCGGGGCGCACGTCGGCGCGGTTCCGCACGAAGGCCGTCGCGGGCATCCCGATGCCGTGGCGGGAGAGCACCTGCGTGGCACGCAGCTTGTCGCGCGCGGTGCTGATGCCGTTCGCGGTGTTGGGCGTGAAGACGTCCATCTGCTCGAACTGGCGCACGACCGCGGTGCCGAAGTAGGTGATCGAGTTGCCGATGCGCGGCAGCACGGCGTCGTAGGTCGAGAGGGGACGGCCGCGGAACTGCAGGTCCGGCTCGTCCTGGGAAAGGTCGATGGCGAACCGCAGCGTGTTGAGCACCTTGACGTCGTGCCCGCGCTCGACGGCCGCGGCGCGCAGCCGCTGCGTGGAGTATGACTTCGGTGCGCGCGACAGGATGCCGAGTTTCATGAACTTCCCTGGGATGATGGTCGAGTGACGGACAAGGCCCAGTCAAGCATCGTCGCGGGGTGGCGCGAGTGGGTCAGCCTGCCGGGTGCCGGGGTGCCGTGGATCAAGGCGAAGCTCGATACGGGCGCCCGCAGCTCCTCTGTGCACGCCTACGATGTCACGCTCACCGGGGAGGGCGCCTCCGAGCGGGTGAGGTTCCGGCTGCAGCCGTGGCAGGAGTCGCGCGAGGATGCGGTCGTCGTCGAGTGCCCGATCCATGATCGTCGCCACGTGCGCTCGTCGTCGGGGCATGTCGAGGAGCGCATCGTCGTCATCATGAGAATCGCCCTGCTCGGCCGCGAGATCGAGACCGAGATGACGCTGTCGAACCGCGACGAGATGGGGTTCCGGATGCTCATCGGGCGCCAGGCTCTGCGTCAGGGCTTCCTCGTGGACCCCGCCAAGTCGTTCCTCGGAGGCCGCGCTCCGCGCGAGATCCGCCGCCGCAACCGCAACCGCTGACCGCGCTCGCAGCGCCAGCGGCCGCGTAGCAATACGGACAGCCAAGAAGGAATCGGCACAGCGCCCCCGACAGGAATCGAACCTGCGACCTTCAGTACCGGAAACTGGCGCTCTATCCCCTGAGCTACGGAGGCGGGATGCGTCGATCCTACCGGCTTCCGTGCCAGCATGTGCGCATGACGATCCCGGTGAGCGGCTCTGACCACCGCGCGGTGGGCTGCTCGTTGAGCGCGTCGGTGGGGGAGCCGACGAGCATCGTTCTGGCGGTCGCGGTGGCCCGATCGCCGGGTCTGCGGGTGGTCGAGTCGCTCTCGGTCGAGGTCGATGGCCGCCCCGTGGAGCTGCGTGAGCTGGAGGGTCGCGCGGGCACGCGCTGGCATCGGGCGACGGTGCCGGCCGGCGAGCTGGAGGTGCGGTACGGGGCGGAGGTGGAAGGTCGTGCGACTCCGGCGTTGGTCGTGGAGCGGGATCTGGTGGAGGACGTTCGGCCGAGCCGCTACGTGCAGTCCGATCTGCTGCCCGGTGCTCTGATGGACGCGGAGGAGGTGGCGGCGTTGGGAGCGCTGGACCCGGCTGCGCGCATCGCTGCGGCGCGCGCGATGGTGGGCGAGCTGCTCGACTATTCGCTGGGGTCGTCCGCGGCGACGGATGGTCTGCCGGAGGTTCTCGCGACGGGCAAGGGCGTGTGTCGTGATTTCGCGCACCTGATGGCCGGTCTGCTGCGGGCGACGGATCTGCCGGCGCGGCTCGTCTCGGTCTATGCGCCGGAGCTGTCTCCTATGGATTTTCATGCGGTCGTCGAGGTCGCGATCGAGGGTCGGTGGTGGGTTGTCGATGCGACGGGGCTCGCGCCCCGCGAGGGCATGCTGCGCATCGCGACGGGTCGCGATGCGGCGGACACGGCGTTTCTGGCGAACGACGGCTCGGCGCTCATGCTGCGGGGATTAAGTGTGCGAGCCGCCGGGGCGTGGGGTGACGCCGTGCAGCCGACGGTCGACGACCCGCACGCGCTGGTCGCGCTCGGCTGAGCTGTCGCCCCGCTGAGGTCGAGCGGGGAGGAGGGTCGTCGGGACCTTGGTCCTCATTCTGGGTCGGGCTCTTGCGGCGGGCTCTTCCCGGTGACAGCGTAAGCATTCGTGTTCGAGCAGGAGATCGCCCCGTTGTTCGGTTCGCTCGCGCTGTCGGCGATCGCGGCGGCTCTGCCGCTACTTTTGCTGTTCGTGCTCCTCGGCGCCCTCAAGGTGCGCGCGCCCTTCGCGGCTCTCGCGGCGCTCGCCCTGTCGATCGTGCTGGCTGTCGTGGCGTGGCGCATGCCGCCCGTGCAGGCGCTGAGCGCGGCGGCCGAGGGCGTGTTCTACGGGCTCTTCCCGATCCTGTGGATCCTGGTGAATGCGCTCTGGATCTACCGGCTGACCGTGGTGACGCCCTGGTTCGAGGTGTTCAGCCGCACGATCCGCTCGGTGAGCGACGACCTGCGCATCCTCTCGATCCTCATCGCGTTCTGCTTCGGTGCGCTCCTGGAATCTTTGGCGGGCTTCGGCGCACCGGTGGCCATCTCGGCGGCGATGCTGCTCGCGGCGGGCATGGCACCGCTCAAGGCGGCACTCGTATCCCTGCTCGCGAACACGGCGCCGGTCGCCTTCGGGGCGCTCGCGGCGCCCGTCATCGCTCTCGCGGGCGTCACGGGCCTGCCGCTCGCCGACATCGCAGCGATGACGGGCCGTCAGACGCCGTTCATCGCGGTTCTCGTACCGCTCATCCTCGTGTTCCTCGTGGATGGCCGACGCGGGATTCGTCAGACCTGGCCGGTCGCTCTCGTGGCGGGCCTCGTGTTCGGGGCCGCGCAGTTCGTGACCGCGAACTTCTTCGCGGTCGAGTTGACCGACGTCGTCGCGGCGGTGCTCACGATCATTGCCGTGCTCCTGATGCTGCGCGTGTGGCAGCCCGTCGAACTCGTCGGCATGAACGGGGCGGTGGAGGTCGGCGCGGTCGCGATCGAGCGGCCCCCGGCGCGCGAGGTGCTCATGGCGGTCGCGCCGTACGCGGTCGTTATCGGCGTGTTCTCGCTGGTTCAGGTTCCGGTCATCGCGCAGTGGCTCGCGGAGATCGGCACCGTCGCCTTCGCCTGGCCCGGGCTCGACGTCGTGACAGCAGCCGGCGAGCCGGCGAGCGCGCAGACGATGCACCTCGACACTCTGCGCGCCACGGGCACGCTGCTGCTTCTCTCCGGCCTGATCACGGTGGGGCTCTACCGCCTGGCGCCTCGCACGGCGCTGCGCGCGTACGGTGCGACGCTGCATCAGCTGCGGTGGACGATCGTGACGGTCACGGCGGTGCTCGGGCTGTCCTTCGTCATGAATCTCTCCGGCCAGGCGACGTCGATCGGGGTGGCGCTGGCGTCTGCCGGCGGCTTCTTCGTGGTGCTGTCGCCGATCATCGGCTGGATCGGTGTGGCTCTGACGGGCTCGGACACGTCGTCGAACGTGCTGTTCGGCCCGGTGCAGGTCGCCGCGGCCGAGCAGGTGGGGCTGCCGCCGGTGCTCATGGCGGCCGCGAACTCCTCGGCGGGTGTTCTGGGCAAGATGCTCTCGGTGCAGAATCTGGCGGTCGGTGCGGCGGCCGTCGGTCAGCCCGGCTCGGAGGGTGCCCTGCTGCGCAAGCTCCTGCCGTGGAGCCTGGGGCTGCTCGCGCTCATCACGGTGCTCATCGTGCTGCAGTCGACGCCCGTGCTCGGCTGGATGGTGCCCTGAGCAGCGCGATGGGCGCGTCGCCCGCCCGATAGGATCGGCAGTCGTGAATCCCGCCGACCTCGCCTCCGCTCTGCTCGCCGTCGTCCAGGGCGCGGTCGAGCGACGAGACGCCGGTCAGGCGACCTCGCTCACGGTCGACGACATCGCTCTGGAGCGCCCGCGCAATCGCGATCACGGCGACTGGGCGACCTCGATCGCTCTCAAGTGGGCGAAACGACTCGGGATGCCCCCGCGCGCGTTCGCCGAGGAGCTCGAGCCGGGCATCCTCGCGATCGAGGGCGTCGCCGCTGTCGAGATCGCCGGCCCCGGGTTCCTCAACATCCGCCTGGAGGCGGGTGCCGCCGGTGAGCTCGCGCGGGCTATCGTCGAGCAGGGAGAGGCCTACGGCCGCAACGACGCGCTCGCGGGCGAGGTCATCAACCTCGAGTTCGTATCGGCGAACCCGACGGGGCCGCTCCACATCGGCCACACCCGCTGGGCGGCCCTCGGCGACTCGCTCCGTCGCGTGCTCGCCGCGGCGGGCGCCGCCGTGACGAGCGAGTTCTACATCAACGACGCGGGAGCGCAGATCGACACCTTCGGCGAGTCGGTGCTCGCCGCGGCGCTCGGCGAGCCGGCGCCGGAGGGCGCATACCCCGGCACCTACATCGCCGAGCTCGGAGCCCGTGCTCTCGTGGAGCGCCCCGATCTGGGCGACCTGCCGCGCGCGGAGGCGATCCTCGTCGCGCGCGAGCTCGCCTACGCGTGGCAGCTGGCCGAGATCCAGTCGTCGCTCGAGCTCTTCAACGTGCACTTCGACGTGTGGTTCAGCGAGCGGACTCTGCACGCTCCCGACCCGGCATCCGGTGCGAGCCCCATCGACGAGGCCGTCGACCGCCTGCGGGTGCAGGGGCACGTCTTCGACGAGGACGACGCGATCTGGGTGCGCACGACCGACTTCGGCGACGACAAGGATCGCGTGATCCGGCGGGGCAACGGCGTCTACACCTACTTCGCCGCCGACGCCGCCTACTACCTGTCGAAGCGCGATCGCGGCTTCGGCCTCACGATCTACCTGCTGGGCGCCGACCACCACGGCTACGTGCACCGCCTCAAGGCGCTCGCGGGCGCGGCGGGTGACGACCCCGAGCGCGACATCGAGGTGCTCATCGGGCAGCTCGTGAGCATCAACGGCGCACGGCTGTCGAAGCGTGCGGGCAACATCATCGAGCTCGACGACCTGCGGGAGTGGCTGGGTACGGATGCTCTGCGCTACTCGCTCGGGCGCTACCCGGCCGACTCCCCGCTCACGCTGGACCCCGAGCTGCTGCGCAAGCGCACGAACGACAACCCCGTGTTCTACGTGCAGTACGCGCACGCCCGCACCCACCAGGTCGCCCGCAACGCGGCGGCAGCGGGGGTCGACGCCGCGAGCTTCGATGCGAGCCTGCTCACCCACGAGACGGAGAGCATTCTGCTCGGAGCGCTCGCCGAGTTTCCGCGCATCGTCGCGCAGGCCGCGTCGCTACGCGAACCGCACCGCGTCGCGCGGTACCTCGAGGAGCTCGCCGCCGCCTTCCACCGCTGGTACGACTCGTGCCGCGTGACGCCGCAGGGCGATCACCCCGTCGAGGCCGTGCACGGCACGCGGCTCGTCCTGAGCGATGCGACCGGCCAGGTGCTGCGCAACGGCCTGACCCTGCTGGGCGTCTCCGCCCCGGAGAGGATGTAACCGTGAGCGACCCGGCGAGGGAGCAGCAGCACGGGCAGCAGGAGCTCGTGGAGCAGGAGCCCGCGGCGCAGGAGCAGTCCGCGGGCGAGACCTCGCCGCACGATCGCCGCCGACGGCGGCGCATCCTCATCGCAGTCGCGGTCGTCCTCGCGCTCCTCGGCGCCCTCGTCGTCGCGGCCGTCGTGGGCGAGTCCATCGCGCGCCAGCAGGGCACGCTGCTCATCGCGACGGAGGTGCGGGAGGCCTTCGATCTCGAGGAGGACCACCCGGTCGAGGTGGGGTTCGTCGGGTTCTCGGTGCTCGCGCAACTGGCCGGCGGTGAGCTCGACGGCGTCACGGTCGACGTGCCCGGCCTCCCGGTGGGGGAGCTGCGCGGCGATCTCGAGATCATCGCATCGGGGGTGCCGCTCGACCTCGAGCAGCCCACCGAGAAGCTCCAGGCCGTCTACCGCGTCGCGGAGGGCGACCTCGCGGGGCTCTCCGGCTTCCTCGCCGGCACTGTCGTCAACGACATCGCGCTCGACGACCGCCTGATCAGATTCGGCACCGGGTTCGAGATCTTCGGTGCGAGCTTCGACCTCGCGATCGGCGTCGAGCCCTCCGTCGACGAGGGCCGCCTCGCGTTCACGCCGCGCAGCATCGACTTCAACGGCCAGAGCATCGACGTCGAGGCGCTGCGCTCGCAGTTCGGAGCCATCGTGGACCCGCTCCTCGACTCCCGTGACTTCTGCGTCGCCGAGCTTCTGCCCGCCGCACTGACCCTCACGTCGGTGCAGGTGGGCGACGAGCAGCTCGTCATCGTGCTCGCGGCCGAGGAGACCGCTCTGGGCGGCCCGGGGTTCGCCGAGCTCGGCTCCTGCGGCTGACGTGCGGGCCGCGCCCGGTGCGACGCGGCTAGACTGGCGGCGGCTTCAGGGACCAAGCCGGGTTCGCTCGCCTCACAACACATGCAGATTTCCCCCGTGAGGTGTTTACCGTGCTCGACAACGCGCTCGCTCCGCCGTGGCTGATCCGCCCCGGTGACGCGAACGCGCTCGACTCGCCGCTCTGGCCGGCTACCGCGCGGCGCACGTCCTCCGGCGAGCTCGAGATCGGGGGAGTCGCGGCGAGCCGCCTCGCCGCCGACCACGGCACGCCCCTCTACATCGTCGATGAGACGGATGCCCGTGCCCGCGCCGCCCGCACGCGCGAGGCCTTCGTCTCGGCCTTCGCGGCGCACGGCTCGAGCGCGACCGTCTACTACGCCTCCAAGGCTCTCCTGACGACCGAGGTCGCCCGGTGGATGGTCGAGGCGGGCCTCCGCCTCGATGTCGCGAGCGGCGGCGAGCTCGCGGTCGCGCTCGCAGCGGGGGTGGACCCTGCTCTGCTCGGCCTGCATGGAAACAACAAGTCGCTCGCCGAGATCGACCGCGCGGTCGCCGCGGGCGTGGGCACGATCGTGCTCGACAGCCTCGAGGAGGTCGAGCGCGTCGCCGACGCCGCGCAGCGCCACGACCGCACTCAGGCGGTGCGGCTGCGCATCAACTCGGGAGTGCACGCGCACACCCATGAGTACCTCGCGACGGCGCGGGAGGACCAGAAGTTCGGCGTCCCCCTTGCCGATGCGCTCGCCGCGGTCACCGCGATCCGCGCGCGGCCGTCGCTGCGCTTCCTCGGCCTGCACTCGCACATCGGCTCGCAGATCTTCGTCGTCGACGGCTTCCTCGAAGCGGCCAGGCGGCTGCTCGCGGTTCACGCCGAGCTGCTCGCCGGGGGCGACGTTCCCGAGCTCAACCTCGGCGGCGGCTTCGGCATCGCCTACGTCGTCGGCGACGCACCGCCCGCGATCGAGGACATCGCGACGGGGCTCGCCGAGGCGGTGGCCGAGGTGTGCCGCGAGCTGAGCATCCCGATGCCGGCCATCGCGGTCGAGCCGGGTCGCACGATCGTGGGGCCCGCGGGCGTCACCCTCTACGAGGTCGGCACGACGAAGGATGTCGTCGTCGCCCTCGACGACGACGGCGGCAACGCCGTGCGCCGCTACGTGAGCGTCGACGGCGGCATGAGCGACAACGCGCGGCCCGCGCTGTACGGCGCCGACTACTCGGTGCGCCTCGCGAGCCGCAGCTCGACGGTCGACCCCGTGCTCGTGCGCCTCGCCGGCAAGCACTGCGAGAGCGGCGACATCGTCGTGCACGCCGACTGGCTGCCGGGCGACGTCGGGGCGGGCGACCTCGTCGCGGTGCCCGCGACGGGCGCCTACTGCTTCTCGCTCGCCAGCAACTACAACTACCTCACCCGCCCCGCGGTCGTCGCCGTGCGCGACGGCACGGCCCGCACTCTCGTGCGCCGCGAGACCGAGCACGATCTGCTGCGCCGGGACACCGGCTACGAACTGAACGACTTCGTCGACCCCGCGCGCTGGAGCTCAGAGTGACGCCCATTTCTGGGCGTCACCGCGACGCCAGCGCAGACGACCGTCCCGGTCGTCTAACCCACGATCAAGGAGAGACCGAGTGATCGAGTACCGCAACCTCCGCATCGCCCTCCTGGGGGCCGGCAGCGTCGGCGCCCAGGTCGCCGACCAGCTTCTGACCCACGCCGACGAGCTCGCCGCCCGCATCGGCGCCGGCGTCGAGCTCACGGGCATCGCGGTGCGCGATGTGGATGCTCCGCGCGACGTCGAGCTGCCGCGCGAGCTGCTCACGACCGACGCCGAGTCGCTCATCCTCGGCTCCGACATCGTCGTCGAGCTCATGGGCGGCCTCGAGCCGGCCCGCACGCTCATCCTCCAGGCGCTCGCCTCGGGAGCGGACGTCGTGACGGCGAACAAGGCGCTCATGGCCACGCACGGCCCCGAGCTGTTCGAGGCGGCCGGCCAGGTCGGCGCGCAGCTCTACTACGAGGCCGCCGTCGGCGGGGCGATCCCGATCATCCGCCCGCTGCGCGACTCGCTCGCGGGCGACCGCGTCGAGCGCATCCTCGGCATCGTCAACGGCACGACGAACTTCATCCTCGACCGCATGGACACGCGCGGCGATTCGCTCGAGCAGGCGCTCGCGATCGCGGGCGAGCTCGGCTACGCCGAGGCCGACCCGACGGCCGACATCGAGGGCTACGACGCCGCGCAGAAGGCCGGCATCCTCGCGAGCCTCGCCTTCCACACGCTCGTGCCGATCGAGTCGGTGCACCGCGAGGGCATCACGGGCGTCACGCTCGACCAGGTCGTCGCCGCGCGCAAGGCCGGCTACGTCGTCAAGCTGCTCGCGATCTGCGAGCGCCTGCGCGACGCCGACGGGGTCGACGGCGTCTCGGCCCGCGTGTACCCCGCGCTCGTACCAGACACCCACCCGCTCGCGGCCGTGCACGGCGCGAACAACGCAGTCTTCGTCGAGGCTGAGGCCGCCGGGCCCCTCATGTTCTACGGGGCCGGAGCGGGCGGCATCCAGACGGCCTCCGCCGTCCTGGGCGATGTCGTCTCGGCCGCGCGTCGGCACGTCGTCGGGGGCCCCGGGGTCGCCGAGAGCACGCACGCCGACCTCCCCGTGCTGCCGATCTCCTCCATCACGACCCGCTACCAGATCACTGTCGAAGTGCTCGACGAGCCCGGCGTCCTCGCGGCGATCGCCGCCGTGTTCCTCGAGCACGGCGTATCGGTCGAGACGCTCGAGCAGACGGTGCCCGAGACCGAGCCTGGTTCGGAGCCGTCAGCCGCCGCCGCTACCCTGGTGATCGGTACTCACCGGGCCGCAGAGGCCGATCTCGCCGCAACGGTCGCGGCACTGACCAGCAGCAGCGTGGTGCACCGCATCGCGAGCGTGCTGCGAGTAGAAGGGCTCTCATGAGCAGGCAGTGGAAGGGCGTGCTGCGCGAGTACGCCGATCGTCTCGACATCAGCGAGGCGACCCCGATCATCACGCTCGGGGAGGGCGGCACGCCCCTCATCCCCGCGCGGTACCTCTCGGAGCGCACGGGTGCGAAGGTCTTCGTCAAGTACGAGGGCATGAACCCCACCGGGTCGTTCAAGGACCGCGGCATGACGATGGCGATCTCGAAGGCCGTCGAGCACGGCGCCAAGGCCGTCATCTGCGCGTCGACCGGCAACACCTCCGCCTCCGCCGCCGCGTACGCGACGCACGCGGGCATCACCGCCGCTGTGCTCGTGCCCGACGGCAAGATCGCGATGGGCAAGCTCAGCCAGGCCGTCGCCCACAAGGCCGAGCTCATCCAGATTCAGGGCAACTTCGACGACTGTCTCGACATCGCTCGCGACCTCGCCGCGAACTACCCCGTGCACCTCGTCAACTCGGTCAACCCCGATCGCATCGAGGGCCAGAAGACGGCGGCGTTCGAGGTCGTCGAGGTGCTCGAGGACGCCCCCGACTTCCACATCGTGCCCGTCGGCAACGCGGGCAACTACACGGCCTACCACCGCGGCTACCGCGAGGAGCTCGAGCGCGGCACGACGACCAAGATGCCGCGCATGCTCGGCTTCCAGGCCGCGGGCAGCGCGCCCATCGTGCTCGGCGAGCCCGTCAAGCACCCCGAGACGATCGCGAGCGCGATCCGCATCGGCAACCCGGCATCGTGGGAGCTCGCTCTCACGGCGCGGGATGACAGCCGGGGCTACTTCGGCGCGATCGACGACGCCGGCATCCTCGAGGCGCACCGTCTGCTCTCGCGCGAGGTCGGCATCTTCGTCGAACCCGCGAGCGCCATCTCGGTGGCCGGGTTGCTCGAGCGCGCCGAGGCGGGAGCGATCCCGGCCGGCTCGACGGTCGTGCTCACGGTCACGGGCCACGGGCTCAAAGACCCGCAGTGGGCGCTCAAGGGCCCCGACGGCGTCGACGTGCAGCCCACGGTCGTCGGTGTCGACACCGCCGAGGTCGCCTCGGTGCTCGGCCTGCAGCGGGTGAGCGCGTGACCGCGGTCGACCCCCGGCTCGCGGGGCGCAGCGTGCACGTCAAGGTGCCGGCGACGACCGCGAACCTCGGCCCAGGCTTCGACACGCTCGGTCTCGCGCTCTCCGTCTACGACGAGCTCGAGGTGACGGTGCGTCAGGCGCCCGGCGCGACCGTCGACGTGCGCGGCGTCGGTGCGGGAGAGGTGTCCACCGACGACACGAACCTCGTCGTGCGCGCGATCCGGCACACCTTCGACCACTACGACGTGCCCATGCCCGGGCTCGACCTCGTGGCGAACAACGTGATTCCGCACGGGCGCGGCATGGGCTCCTCCGGTGCCGCGATCGTCGCGGGCGTCATGGCCGCCAAAGGCCTCCTGGCCGGCATCGTCGACCTCGACTCCGACGCGCTGCTCGCGCGCGCGACCGAGCTCGAGGGCCACCCCGACAACGTGGCCCCCGCGCTCTTCGGCGGCCTCACGATCGCGTGGGTGACTCCCGAGGGTCCGCAGCACAAGCGCCTCACCGTCCACCGCGGGGTCTCCCTCCTCGTATGCGTGCCCGAGTCGAGCACGATGTCCACGGCGCTCGCCCGCTCGCTCCAGCCCGAGTCGGTGCCGCACCAGGACGCCATCTTCAACGTCTCGCGCTCCGCCCTCCTCATCGCGGCCCTCATCCAGAGCCCCGAACTGCTCCACGCCGCCACGGAGGACCGCCTGCACCAGAGCTATCGGGCGAGCGCCATGCCCGAGACGGATGCTCTCATCCAGCTCCTGCGCACCGCGGGCTTCGCGGCCGTCGTCTCGGGTGCTGGACCCTCGATCCTCGTCCTGTGCAGCGATCCGGCGCAGCGGCTGAAGGCCGCCGAGCTCGTACGGAGCCACGCCACCACGCCGTGGGAGTCGCACATGCTGGCCGTCGATTTCAAGGGTGCTACAGTTATCGAACGTCCGGCGGACGCTGCGGCCTAGCCCACGATCCGACCGGAATTCACCCTCAGCTCTGAGTTTCCCCGTCTCGTACGCGCCACGCGTGAACGACACCGTCACCGGTTTCTTCCTCGCGTCGCCTCTCGATCGAGGGGGCTCAATGCAGAGCATCCTCCCTGAGCGCTTCCTCGCCAGTGGAGACGAAAGGAACCTGAACCCCGTGACCGATTCCACAGCACCGTCGTCTGCGACGGGCACCCCCACCGATCTGAGCACGCTCAAGCTCGCCGACCTTCAGCGTCTGGCGATCGAGCGCGGCATTCCCGGTGTGTCCAAACTGCGCAAGGGAGACCTCGTGGCCGCCATCCAGAACAGCTCGCCGAACGACGCCGCGAGCGACACGTCGACCGAGGCCGCTCCCGCGGCTGACCAGACCACGCAGGCCGCGCCAGCGGCCAACCAGCCGGAGCAGACCGCACCAGCGGCGGAGACGTCCGAGCAGGCGGCAACGAGCGCGCCGGCAGCCGAGGAGGCCGCACCGCGGCGTCGCTCCTCGCGCCGCGCGACGACCGACACGGTCACGCCGCAGGCGGCCGCCGAGCAGCCCGCGAAGGCCGAGCAGTCTGACAAGAGCCAGCAGTCCGCGAAGGCCGAGCAGTCCGACAAGGCCGAGCAGTCCGACAAGACCCAGCAGTCCGCGAAGGCCGAGCAGTCCGACAAGACCCAGGGCGACGATGCCGACGGCGAGGACTCCTCGCAGGGCGGTCGCGGTCGCGGCCGTGGCCGCAGCCGCAATCGCGGTGGCGAGCGCTCCGAGGGCGACGGCGCCGATGGCGGCGCGCGCGGCGGCCGTGGTCGCGGCGGCAACCAGGGCAACCAGAACCAGGCTGCCAAGGGCGGCCAGGGCGACGGCGGCCAGGACGACGGCAACCAGGGCCGCGGCAACCAGGGCGGCCAGAACAACCAGGGCAACCAGAACCAGGGCGGCACCAACGGCCCCGAGCGCTCTGAGCGTGCCGACCAGGACTCCGAGGGCCGCGGTCGCGGTCGCGGGCGTGACCGCAAGCGCGGTCGCGGCCCGGGTGGCGACGACGCCGAGCCCGAGGTGAGTGACGACGACGTGCTCATCCCCGTGGCGGGCATCCTCGACGTTCTCGACAACTACGCGTTCGTGCGCACGACCGGCTACCTGCCGGGCCCGAGCGACGTCTACGTCTCGCTCGGCCAGGTCAAGAAGTACCAGCTGCGCAAGGGCGACGCCGTCGTCGGCGCCATCCGCCAGCCGCGCGAGGGCGAGAACCAGGGGCGTCAGAAGTACAACGCGCTCGTGCGCGTCGATTCGATCAACGGCCAGACGATCGAGGAGGCCGGTGCGCGCGTCGAGTTCAGCAAGCTCACTCCGCTGTACCCGACCGAGCGACTGCGTCTCGAGACCGACCCGACGATGCTCTCCACGCGCATCATCGACCTCGTCGCACCCATCGGCAAGGGCCAGCGCGGCCTCATCGTCTCGCCCCCCAAGGCGGGTAAGACGCTCGTGCTGCAGGCCATCGCCAACGCGATCGCGAAGAACAACCCCGAGGCGCACCTCATGGTCGTGCTCGTCGACGAGCGGCCCGAAGAGGTCACCGACATGCAGCGCTCGGTCAAGGGCGAGGTCATCGCCTCGACCTTCGATCGGCCCGCCGAGGATCACACGACGGTCGCCGAGCTCGCGATCGAGCGCGCCAAGCGCCTCGTCGAGCTGGGCCACGACGTCGTCGTGCTGCTCGACTCGATCACCCGCCTGGGCCGCGCGTACAACGTGACGGCGCCGACGAGCGGGCGCATCCTCTCGGGCGGCGTCGACTCGGCCGCGCTGTACCCGCCGAAGCGCTTCTTCGGCGCCGCGCGCAACATCGAGGACGGCGGTTCGCTCACGATCCTCGCGACCGCACTCGTCGAGACCGGCTCGAAGATGGACGAAGTGATCTTCGAGGAGTTCAAGGGCACCGGCAACATGGAGCTGCGCCTCTCGCGTCAGCTCGCCGACAAGCGCATCTTCCCGGCCGTCGACATCTCGGCCTCGGGGACGCGCCGCGAGGAGATGCTCCTCGGCGCCGACGAGGTCAAGGTCACGTGGCAGTTGCGCCGCGCGCTCGCGAGCCTCGACACCCAGCAGTCGCTCGACATGGTGCTCGGCAAGCTGCGCGAGACGGGCTCGAACGTCGAGTTCCTCGTCGCCGTGCAGAAGTCTCTGCCGGCGGCGGGCGCGCACAAGGTCGACTAAGCCGTGTTCGAATCCGTCGACGCGCTCATCGCCGAGCACCGCGAGCTGCAGAACCAGCTCGCGGACCCGGCGGTGCACGCCGACCCGTCGCGCTCGAAGAAGCTCAACCGCCGGTACGCCGAGCTCAGCCGCATCGTGTCGGCGCACGAGCACTGGCAGCAGGCGGGGGAGGACCTCGCCGCGGCCCGCGAGCTCGCGAAGGACGACGAGGCCTTCGCTGCCGAGGTTCCCGCGCTCGAGACGGAGCTCGTCGACCGCACCGAGAACCTGCGCCGCCTGCTCATCCCCCGCGACCCCGACGACGGGCGCGACGTGATCATGGAGATCAAGGGCGGCGAGGGCGGCGAGGAGTCGGCGCTCTTCGCGGCCGACCTCCTGCGCATGTACACGTACTACGCGGAGTCGCGCGGCTGGAAGGTCGAGCTGCTCGACTCGACGTCGAGCGACATGGGCGGGTACAAGAACGTGCAGGCGGCGATCAAGTCGACCTCGACCGATCCGGCCCAGGGCGTGTGGGCGAGCATGAAGTACGAGGGCGGCGTGCACCGGGTTCAGCGCGTGCCCGCGACGGAGTCGCAGGGCCGCATCCACACGTCGACGACGGGCGTGCTCGTCTTCCCCGAGGTGGATGAGCCCGAAGAGGTCGACATCAACCAGAACGACCTCAAGATCGACGTCTTCCGCTCCTCCGGCCCCGGCGGCCAGTCGGTCAACACGACCGACTCGGCCGTGCGCATCACGCACCTGCCGACGGGCATCGTCGTGTCGATGCAGAACGAGAAGAGCCAGATCCAGAACCGCGAGGCCGCCATGCGCGTCCTGCGCGCGCGCATCCTCGCGAAGCAGCAGGAGGAGCGGGATGCTCTCGCGAGCGACGCCCGCAAGAGCCAGATTCGCGGCATGGACCGCTCGGAGCGCATCCGCACCTACAACTTCCCCGAGAACCGCATCGCCGACCACCGCACGGGGTTCAAGGCCTACAATCTCGACGCCGTCATGAACGGTGCCCTCGGCCCCGTCATCGAGTCGTGCATCGCCGCTGATGAGGAGGCCCGCCTGGCCGCTCTCGGCGACGAGACGGCGTGAGCGATCGCGACGTGAGCACGACCGCCGGGCCGGCGCTGGCCCCCGATCTCGCCGCTGTGCGTGCCGACGCGATCGACCGCTTGCGCGAGGCGGGCATCCCGACTCCGGAGGCCGACGCCGACCTGCTCATCGGCCATGTGCTCGGGTTCAGTCGCGGCCAGGTGCAGGCGAAGGCGCTCATCGCCGCGCCCCTCGACGCCGAGCAGCGCATGATCATCGCCGAGTCGATCGAGCGCCGTGCGAGCCGCGAGCCCGTGCAGCACATCACGGGTCGCGCGGGCTTCCGCACCCTCGAGCTCGAGGTTGGCCCCGGTGTCTTCGTGCCGCGGCCCGAGACCGAGCAGGTCGTGCAGCACGCGATCGACGCCCTCGTGACAGTTGCCTCCCCGCTGCCGCTCGCCGTCGACCTCGGCTCGGGCAGCGGAGCGATCGCCCTCGCCCTCGCGGTCGAGGTGCCGCACGCGCGCGTCGTCGCCGTCGAGAACTCGCCCGCCGCCTTCGTCTGGACGAACCGCAATGTGCGCCGCTGGGGAGACGACCGCGTGCGCACGGTCTTCGCCGACCTCGCGGATGCTCTGCCGGAGCTCGACGGCACCGTCGACGTCGTCGCCTCCAACCCCCCGTACATTCCCCGCGACGCGGTGCCGCGCGACCCCGAGGTGCGCCTGTTCGACCCCGCGCACGCGCTGTACGGGGGAGAGGACGGGCTGGATGCTGTGCGCGCGGTCTCGACGACGGCCCGTCGCCTGCTGCACCCCGGCGGCACGCTCGTGCTCGAGCACGGCGAGCTGCAGGCCGCCGACATCGCCGCGCTCCTGCGCGCCGACGGCTGGAGCGCGATCGCCCACCACCGCGACCTCCTCGGCCGCGACCGCGCCACGACCGCCACCCGCTGAGCAGGGCATCCTCTTTTCGGAGATATAGCGCGGTGATATATTCACAGTATGGCTCGCTTCTTCACGACTCAGCCGGGCGAGCTCATTCGTCGGGCTCGACTCGACGCTGGGCTCACCCAGAGCGAGCTGGCGCGCCGCGCCGGTATCAGCCAGCCGAGTCTCGCGCAGATGGAGAAGGGCACGCGTGCGGCGTCAGACGAGATGCTCGAGAGAGTGCTGCGTGCGGCCGACTATCGCCCGTCACTGCCCCTTGCCGACTTCGCCGATCAGATCACCGCGATCGCGGCACGGCGGGGGATCGAGAGGGTTCGGGTGTTCGGCTCGACTGTCCGCGGAGAAGACCACTTCGACAGCGACATCGACCTCCTCGTGTCGCCTGGCCCGCGCGTCGACCTCTTCGACCTGGCGCTGTTCGGCGAGGAGGTGCGCGCCTTGACCGGGTTCCCGGTCGACGTGGTCACGGACACCGCCGATTCTCCTCAGGCCGCCGAGGCGACGCTCGAGGCCGTTGCACTATGAGCGACGCGGGCGACTCGCGCCGCTTCGAGCCGCGGCCACGAAGCGACACCGATCGACGCTCGCGCACGGACGCGCAGAATGTTCGCGACGAGCTGCAGCGCATCCAGCAACGATGCGAGTCCGTCATCAAGGCGGGTCGCGAGTCGTTCGCGGAGGGAGCGCCCCACTACGACGTGGCGAGCATGGTCGTCATCCGTCTCGCGGCGCTGCTCGAGCGGTCCGAGTTCGCGGCACTCGCCGAGCGGCTGACTCCGGACGAAGTCACTGCGATCAAGGCGACGCGGATCATTGCCGCGCACGCAGGCTATGTCGGCATGAACGACGACCTCTTCTGGGCGGCAGTCACTGTTCGCATCCCCGAGATCGTCACGCGACTACTCGACTCTGCATCGCCCTGACGTGGGTGGGGACGCCCTCAGGCTGTCGGGTAGGGGTACTCCGCCGACCGCCCCTGGAAGGTCAGGATCGCCTCGTTGCGCACGCGGCCACCCTCGATCTCGATCGCGCGTCGGATGGTGTCGGACTCGGCCCACGACGCCGGCCCCTCCATCACGGTTCGGAGGAACGGCATGAGCGCCTCGCTGATCTCCCAGGTCGCCGAGTTCCAGAGCAGCGTGGGGGTGTGGTCCACCGCGTAGTAGTTCGTCGAGTCGCCGACCGTGAACATCGGGTCGGCGAAGGACGTCGGCCTCGCCCAGCTGAACCCCATGCCCTCGTCGATCGAGACGTCGACGATGAGGCTCCCGGGGCGAAAGGCGCCGAGATCGTCGAGGCGCAGGTACGTCAGCGGTGCATTCGGGTCCTGCAGCGTGCAGTTGACGACGATGTCGTTCTTCGCCAGGTACTCGGGCAGGGCGACCGGCCCCTCATCGGTGTTCACGGTGCTCGCGGAGGGGGAGGCGTCGTCATGCTCGAACTGCACGATGTCGACCGACGGGATCGGTGAGCTGACGGCGGCGATGTCGCGATTCGTGAGCACGCGCACATCGTGGACGCCGTGCGCATTGAGCGCGGTCACGGCACCGCGTGCGGTCGCCCCGAAGCCGATCACGATCGCGGTCAGGCGGCGGCCGTAGTCGCCCGTCGAGCCGCACAGCTGCAGGGCGTGGATGACGGAGCAGTACCCGGCGAGCTCGTTGTTCTTGTGGAAGACGTGCAGGCCGAAGCTGCCGTCGCTGCGCCAGTGGTTCATGGCCTCCCACGCCATGAGGGTGAGGCTCTTGTCGATGGCGAGCTGCGTGATCTCGGGATCCTGCACACAGTGCGGCCAGCCCCACAGCACCTGGCCCTCGCGCAAGGCCTGCACGTCGGAGGCCTGCGGCTTGGGTAGCAGAACGACGTCGGCCCGATCGAGGATCTCCGGCCGATCGAGCATGCCGCCCACGAGGGGCTCGAGCTCGGCATCGGCGACACCGAAGCGGGCGCCGTAGCCGCGCTCGAGAAACATGCGCGCCCGCAGGTCGGCATCGATGCGCTCGACGTGCGCGGGGTGGATCGGCAGGCGTCGCTCATCGGCCTTGCGCGATGTCGCCATCACACCGAGGCGCAGCAGCTCGGAGGAGGCATCAGGAGAGGTCATGCCTGAAGCCTAGGCTCCGCCGTGAGGGCCCCGCGCCAGAGCCCCGAGCCAGAGCCCCGAGCCACGGCCCCAAGTCAGGGCCGACGCTCGGCGGCGGCTTCGCGCTCCGCCGCGAAGGCCTCGATGGCCGCGAGCAGGCCGGCCGCATCGCGGTAGTGGTGCGCGGTGATGCCGAGCGACTGGGCGCCCTCGACGTTCTCGAGCCGGTCATCCGTGAAGAAGGTGCTCTCGGCGACCGCGCCGTAGTGCGCCATCGCGCGCTCGAAGACGACCGGGTCGGGCTTGCGCGCGCCGAAGATGGCGCTCGCGTGCAGGTTGTCACGGCCCATGATGTCGACGAGCTCGGCGGCGACCTCGTGCAGGTGCTCGTGGATGAGGATGCCGTTGTTGGTCAGCAGCGCGACCCTGCCGAGCTCGGCCGCGCGCCGCACGGCGTCGAGCTCGTCGGGCCGCGCGGTCGTTGCCTCGGCACGGAACCGCACCCAGTCCTCGCGCGAGACCTCCGTGCCGATCGCGGCACACACGCTCGCCAAGTACTCGTGCGCGTCGGCGGGGTCGCCCGCCTCGGCCCGCCACTCGAGCCCGTTGACCCACCAGCGCCGGCGCAGCTCGGCGAGGTCGTGCCCGCTGCGCTCCGTGAGCGACGCCATGCGCGCCCGCCAGTCGTAGTCGTACAGAACGTCGTCCATGTCGAAGAGGAACAGCAGGCTCATGAGAGCGCCAGTCTGCCCTACTACGATGAGAGGCATCATGGCCACGGTGTACGACTGCTCGAACGAGAGCGAACTCCTCGAGGGTCTGCGGGCCGCGCGCGGCGCCATCGGACGCGGCGAGCTCGTCGTCGTGCCGACCGACACGGTCTACGGGGTCGCCGCCGACGCCTTCCGCGCTGAAGCCGTCCAGCGCCTCCTCGACGCCAAGGAGCGCGGGCGGGACGCCCCGCCTCCCGTCCTCATCCCGGGCATCCCGACTCTCGCCGCCCTTGCCGAGACGGTGCCCGACGAGGTGACCGCGCTCGTCAAGAAGTTCTGGCCCGGTGGCCTCACCGTGATCGTCGAGGCGCGCGAATCGCTCGCGTGGGATCTGGGCGAGACTCGCGGAACGGTCGCCTTGAGGATGCCCGACAATCGCTACACCCTGAATCTGCTCGCCGACACGGGTCCGCTGGCCGTCTCGAGCGCCAACATCAGCGGTGAACCGGCTGCGCGCACCGCCGCCGAGGCGCAGGCCATGCTCGGCGATCGCGTGAGCGTCTACCTCGACGCCGGCGAGGTCGGGGCGCCCCCCGCTGACGGTGCTGACCCCGGGTCGACCATCGTCGACGCGACGAGCCTCCACCTGCCCGAGGGCAGGCTGCGCATCCTGCGGCAGGGCGTCATCTCCGCCGAGGAGCTCGCGCGCATCGTCGGTACGGAGCGCCTGGCGTGACCTTCTACGTGCTCGTCGGGCTCATCGCGGCCGTCGTGAGCTTCGGGGCCTCGTGGGCGGTGCTGCGGCTGGGCCATCGCTTCAAGATCTATCCGGGCATCCGCGATCGGGATGTGCACACGACACCCACCCCCCGTCTCGGCGGCATCGCCATCGCCGTCGGCATTCTCGTCGCCCTCGCCGCCGCCTCCCAGATCAGCTGGTTCCGACTCGTCTACGCCGACCCCTTCCCGCTGCTCGCGATCGTCGTCGGCGCTCTCGTCATGCTCACCATCGGTGTCGTCGACGACCTCTACGACCTCGACTGGCTCACCAAGCTCGCCGGGCAGCTGCTCGTCGGCGGGTTCCTCGCCTGGGCGGGCGTTCAGATCCTCTCCCTGCCCATCGGCGGCATCACGATCCTCTCGCCGAACCTCTCCCTCATCATCACCGTGCTCGCCGTCGTGCTCGTGATGAACGCCGTCAACTTCATCGACGGCCTCGACGGCCTCGTCGCCGGCGTCACGCTCCTCGCCGGTGGCGTCTTCTTCATCTACAGCTACCTGCTCGCGATCAACACCTCGCAGACCGCGTTCAACCTCGCCTCGCTGCTCATGGCCGTGCTGCTGGGGGCCGTCGCCGGGTTCCTGCCCTTCAACTGGCACCCCGCGAAGATCTTCATGGGCGACGGGGGAGCGCTCGTGGTCGGGCTCCTGCTCGCCGTCTCGACCGTCACCGTGACGGGCCAGATCAACCCTGCCGCGGTCGACGCAGGTCAGCTGCTGCCCGCCTTCATCCCGATCCTGCTGCCGTTCGCCGTGCTCGTCGTGCCGCTGCTCGACTTCGGCCTCGCCGTGCTGCGCCGCCTGCGCGCCGGCAAGTCGCCATTCAGCGCCGACCGCAAGCACCTCCACCATCGGCTGCTCGACATGGGCCACTCGCACCTGCACGCCGTCCTCATCTTCTACGCGTGGACGGCAGTCGTGGCGATCGGCACCCTCCTGTTCATGTTCGTCGCCTGGTGGTGGGCGCTCACCGCGATCATCGTGGGCCTCATCGCGTGCGCCTTCGTGACGCTCGCCCCCCTCACGCGCGAGAAGCGGCGCGCCGTCGAGTCCTACGACGCCGAATCGCTCGAAGCGGACGCGACGAACGACGATGACACCACTGCCACGTCAACAACCACGGCCCTGGCTACAACCACGGCCCCGACGACCCCCGCGGAGACTTCCCGATGACCACGACACCCCCTCGCTCGAGCGCCGCACCCGTCCTGCGGCTCTCCCTCCTCTACGGCGCGGCTCTGTTCGCCGCGATCGCCGTCGTCGGCAGCGTCGTCGGCGCGCTCGTGAGCGAGCTTCCCGGGCTTCTCAGCGCGCTCATCGGCGCCGGCATGGGCTTCGTCTTCCTCGCCGTGACCGCCGCGAGCATCCTGCTGGCCGACCGGATCACGAAGGGCGACCTGCTCTCGCCCGTGTTCTTCGCCCTCGTGCTCGGCGCCTGGCTGCTCAAGTTCGTGGTGTTCCTCGTGCTCGTGTTCACCCTGCGCGAGGCTTCCTTCGTCGACCCCGTCGTGCTCTTCGTGACCCTCGTGATCGCCGTCCTCGGCGGTCTCGTGACCGACCTCGTGGCCGTGTCGCGCGGGCGCGTGCCCTACGTGAGCGACATCACCCTGCCCGGCTCCTCGTAGCGCTGACCTCGATTCGGCCGGGCGCTCCAACTGTTGGTAGGGTGGAGTAATCGATGCCGATCGCCGCGTCATGACCCCGTGATGCCCCGATTCTGGAGACTCCCCTGAGCGCTGCCGCCCTGATCCCGTTCCTGCCAGTGACGACCGTTGACGGTTCGGACGGGCCGGAGTTCAGCGGTCCCTCGATCGGTGACTTCTTCCCTCCGGCTATCTTCTTCGAGGGCAACGAGTTCTTCCAGATCGACCGCATCATGCTGCTGCGCCTCGTCATCGCGGGGCTTCTCATCCTCATGTTCTGGCTCGGTACGCGCCGTATGAGCATCGTGCCCGGCCGCTTCCAGGGCACGATCGAGATGGCGCTCGACTTCGTGCGCATCAACATCGCGGAAGACCTGCTCGGCAAGGTCGACGGCAAGCGCTTCCTGCCGCTGCTCACGACGATCTTCTTCCTCGTGCTGTTCCTCAACCTCACGGGCATCGTTCCCGGCATCAACATCGCGGGAACCTCCGTAATCGGTCTGCCGCTCGTGCTCGCCGCCGCCTCCTACCTCGCGTTCGTCTACGCGGGGTTGCGCAAGCACCCGGTCGCCTTCTTCCGCAACGCGCTCTTCCCGCCCGGTGTGCCGTGGCCGCTCTACATCATCGTGACGCCCATCGAGCTCGTCTCCATGTTCGTGCTGCGCCCCGTCACACTCACGCTGCGACTGCTCATGAACATGGTCGTCGGCCACCTGCTGCTCGTGCTGTTCTTCTCGGCCTCCGCATTCTTCATGGTCGACCTCGGCGGCTGGTGGATTCTCGCGGGCGTCGGCACTCAGGCCTTCGGCATCGTGTTCACGTTCTTCGAGATCCTCGTCTCGCTGCTGCAGGCCTACGTCTTCACTCTTCTCACCGCCGTCTACCTCCAGCTCGCGCTGGCGGACGAGCACTAACAACGCAAGAGCCGGGCAGCCGCTCGGTTTGTCCCTCACCGGAAGGAAACACCCCTCGTGGACGCAAACACCGTTCTCGCCGAGATCACCGGCAACATCGCGACCGTCGGCTACGGCCTCGCGGCCATCGGCCCGGCCATCGGCGTGGGCATCGTCGTCGGCAAGACGATCGAGTCGGTCGCCCGCCAGCCTGAGCTGCAGGGTCGTCTGACCGTGCTCATGTACATCGGTATCGCCTTCACCGAGGCGCTCGCGTTCATCGGTATCGCGACCTACTTCATCTTCGTCTAAGGCTCACTCCATGCTCACTGAACTCGTCATTGCGGCGGAACCGGGGGAGGACGTCAACCCCCTGATCCCGGCGTGGTACGACATCGTCTACTCGATCATCCCGTTCGCGCTCGTCCTGCTGCTGTTCTGGAAGGTCGTCCTTCCGCGCATGCAGAAGATGCTCGACGAGCGCGCCGCGAAGATCGAGGGCGGCATCGAGCAGGCGGAGTCGGCTCAGGCCGAGGCCAAGGTGGCGCTCGAGAAGTACAACGCGATGCTCGCCGAGGCCCGTGCCGAGGCCGCGAAGATCCGCGAGCAGGCTCGCGTCGACGGCGGCGCCATCCTCGCCGAGCTTAAAGAGCAGGCGTCGAGCGAGGCCGCGCGCATCACCGCAACGGCGCAGGCCCAGATCGAGGCCGAGCGCCAGGCTGCGCTCGTCTCGTTGCGCTCGGAGGTCGGCTCGCTCGCGATCGACCTGGCGAGCGGCGTCATGGGGGAGTCCCTCGCGGACGACAAGAAGGCCACGGCGCTCGTCGACCGCTTCCTCGCCGACCTCGAGAAGTCAGAGACGGCGGCCAAGTAACCATGGGCTCAGCGACGCGAAGCGCTCTGGAGGCGGCACGCTCGGCACTCGCCGCCACGAAGAGCGTCGATCTCACGACGGGCGAGCAGCTGCTCGCGGCGTCGCGCACGATCGGCACGTCGACGCAGTTGCAGAGTGCGCTCACCGACCCCTCGGCCTCCCCGAAGGACAAGGAGGCGCTGCTCTCGGCCCTCTTCGGCAGTCTCTCCCCGGCCGCGCTCGCGCTTCTCACCGCCATGGCGCAGCAGCGCTGGTCGAACGCCGAGGAGTTCCTCGCCGGCCTCGAAGAGATCGGCATCCGCGCGGTGGCGTCGTCGACGTCCGCGGAAGCGGGTCTCGAGGCGGAGCTGTTCACGTTCGGTTCCGCTGTCGCGTCGGATGCTGAGCTCGAGCTCGCTCTCGGCAGCAAGCGCGGTTCGGCCGAGGGCAAGCGGTCGCTCGTGGAGAGCCTGCTCGCCGACAACGCGAGCACGCAGGCGGTCGCGATCGCCGGTCACCTCGTGCAGCAGCCTCGCGGCCGCCGCATCGGCGAGCTCGTGCGCACGGGTGCGGCGATCGTCGCCGACTCCTTCGGTAAGGGCATCGCCACCGTGAGCGTCGCCCGTCCGCTGAGCGACGAGCAGCGCGCATCCATCGGGGCCATGCTGCGAGAGCGCTACGGCCGCGACCACACCCTCAACCAGGTCATCGACCCCGCGCTCGTCGGCGGGGTCCGCGTTCAGGTCGGCGACGACGTGATCGACGGCAGCGTCGCTGCACGCTTGGCAGAACTCACACTTCGACTGGCCGGCTAGGTCCGCTCGAGAACACCAGACGGAGCCCCGCAGAGTCGGGGCTGCGAACGAAAAGGGAAGAACATGGCAGAACTTTCGATCAGCCCGGACGAGATCCGCGACGCGCTCAAGAAGTTCGCGCGCGACTACGCTCCCGGAGCCGCCGCTGCGACCGAGGTCGGCCGCGTGGTCGATGCCGCTGACGGCATCGCGCACGTCGAGGGCCTGCCCGGCGTGATGGCCAACGAGCTCATCCGCTTCTCCGACGGCACGCTCGGCCTTGCGCAGAACCTCGACGAGAGCGAGATCGGCGTCGTCGTGCTCGGCGAGTTCTCCGGCATCGTCGAGGGCATGGAGGTCACCCGCACGGGCGAGGTCCTCTCCGTCCCCGTCGGCGACGGCTACCTCGGCCGCGTCGTCGACCCGCTCGGCGCCCCCATCGACGGCCTCGGCGACATCGCCGACGAGGGCCGTCGCGCCCTCGAGCTGCAGGCGCCGGGCGTCATGCAGCGCAAGAGCGTCCACGAGCCCATGCAGACCGGCATCAAGGCGATCGACGCCATGATCCCCGTCGGTCGCGGCCAGCGCCAGCTCATCATCGGCGACCGCCAGACCGGCAAGACGGCGATCGCGGTCGACACGATCATCAACCAGAAGGCCAACTGGGAGTCGGGTGACACGAACAAGCAGGTGCGCTGCATCTACGTCGCCATCGGCCAGAAGGGCTCGACGATCGCCGCCGTCAAGGGCGCGCTCGAAGAGGCCGGCGCCATGGAGTACACGACGATCGTCGCGGCCCCCGCCTCCGACCCCGCGGGCTTCAAGTACCTCGCGCCCTACACCGGCTCGGCCATCGGCCAGCACTGGATGTACGGCGGCAAGCACGTGCTCATCATCTTCGACGACCTGTCGAAGCAGGCCGAGGCCTACCGCGCGGTCTCACTCCTCCTGCGTCGCCCGCCGGGTCGCGAGGCCTACCCCGGTGACGTCTTCTACCTGCACTCCCGCCTTCTCGAGCGCTGCGCGAAGCTCTCGGACGAGCTCGGTGCCGGGTCGATGACGGGTCTGCCGATCATCGAGACGAAGGCGAACGACGTCTCCGCCTACATCCCCACCAACGTCATCTCGATCACCGACGGCCAGATCTTCCTGCAGTCCGACCTGTTCAACTCGAACCAGCGCCCCGCAGTCGACGTCGGCATCTCCGTCTCGCGCGTCGGTGGCGACGCGCAGGTCAAGAGCATCAAGAAGGTCTCCGGCACGCTCAAGCTCGAGCTGGCCCAGTACCGCTCGCTCGAGGCGTTCGCGATGTTCGCCTCCGACCTCGATGCGACGAGCCGTCGCCAGTTGTCGCGCGGTGCGCGCTTGACCGAGCTGCTCAAGCAGCCGCAGTACTCGCCGTACCCCGTGGAGGAGCAGGTCGTCTCGATCTGGGCAGGCACGAAGGGCAAGCTCGACTCGATCGCGATCAGCGATGTGCTGCGCTTCGAGCGCGAGCTGCTCGATCACCTCCACCGCAACACCGAGATCCTCACCACCCTGCGCGAGACGAACGTGCTCGACGAGAAGACCGAGGGCGAGCTCGAGAAGGCGATCGACTCCTTCCTCGAGGAGTTCCAGGGCGGCGGCGCCGATGGCGTGCAGGCCGGCTCGGAGGAGTTCGACGAGACCGAGGAAGCCGACATCAACCAGGAGAAGATCGTGCGGAGGAAGCGCTAGAGCCTCGGCTCGATCGCGACCGACCACACGACGACACCTAAGGAAAGACGACACACATGGGAGCGCAACTTCGGGTCTACCGGCAGAAGATTCGTACTGCCCAGACGACCAAGAAGATCACGCGCGCGATGGAGCTCATCTCCGCCTCGCGGATTCAGAAGGCTCAGGCGCGCATGGCCGCGTCGGCGCCGTACGCCCGGGCGGTGACGCGCGCCGTATCGGCGGTCGCGACCTACTCGAACGTCGACCACGTGCTCACGACCGAGCGCGAGAACCCGACGCGGGCCGCCGTCGTCGTCTTCAGCTCGGACCGCGGACTTGCGGGCGCATTCTCCTCGCAGGCCATTCGTGAGGCGAACGAGCTGCGCACCCGACTCGAGGACGAGGGCAAGGAGGTCGTGAACTACCTCATCGGTCGCAAGGCCGTGCAGTACTTCGCGTTCCGTCGCCGTGCCGCGGCCAAGGAGTGGACGGGCAACACCGACCAGCCTGAGTTCTCCACGGCCAAGGACATCGCCGACACTCTCGTCGAGGCGTTCATCGCCGGCGGCGAGGGCGGCGAGGGCGTCGACGAGATTCACATCGTCTACAACCGCTTCGTCAACCTTGTTTCGCAGGTTCCCGAGATCGTGCGCGTCTTGCCCCTCGAGGTCGTCGACGGTGTCGAGGAGCCCGGTGACGCCGAGATCCTGCCGCTGTACGAGTTCGAGCCCGAGGTCGACCAGGTACTCGACGGCCTCCTGCCGGTCTACATCGAGAGCCGCATCTTCAACGCCATGCTGCAGTCGGCGGCGTCGGAGCACGCGGCACGACAGAAGGCGATGAAGTCGGCGAGCGACAACGCCGACAAGCTCATCCTCGACTACCAGCGCCTGGCGAACAACGCCCGCCAGGCCGAGATCACCCAGCAGATTTCCGAGATCGTGGGCGGCGCAGACGCCCTCAGCTCGGCCAAGTAGACGCGCCACGGGCGCGTCTACCAACAGACACAGAACGCTTCTTAGAGAAAGAGAGCTCATGGCTACCGCAACCAAGAAGAAGCCCGCCGGGGACACCACCGTGCACGGCGTCGGCCGCGTCGCCCGCGTCACGGGCCCCGTCGTCGACATCGAGTTTCCCCACGACGCGATCCCGGGCATCTACCACGCACTCAAGACCGACATCACGATCGGCGAGGAGACCACGACGCTGACCCTCGAGGTCGCGCAGCACCTCGGTGACGACCTCATCCGCGCCATCGCGCTCAAGCCGACCGACGGTCTCGTCCGCGGCCAGGAGGTGCGCGACACGGGTGAGCCGATCTCGGTGCCCGTGGGCGACGTGACCAAGGGCAAGGTCTTCAACGTCATCGGCGAGGTGCTCAATGCCGAGCCCGGTCAGAAGATCGAGATCACGGAGCGCTGGCCGATCCACCGCAAGCCCCCGGCCTTCGACCAGCTCGAGTCGAAGACGCAGCTCTTCGAGACCGGTATCAAGGTCATCGACCTTCTCACGCCCTACGTTCTCGGCGGCAAGATCGGCCTCTTCGGCGGTGCCGGTGTCGGCAAGACCGTGCTCATCCAGGAGATGATCCAGCGCGTCGCCTCCGATCACGGCGGTGTCTCGGTGTTCGCCGGTGTCGGCGAGCGCACCCGTGAGGGCAACGACCTCATCATGGAGATGGAGGAGGCGGGCGTCTTCGACAAGACCGCCCTCGTCTTCGGCCAGATGGACGAGCCGCCGGGCACGCGTCTCCGCGTCGCCCTCTCGGCCCTCACGATGGCCGAGTACTTCCGTGACGTGCAGAAGCAGGACGTCCTCCTGTTCATCGACAACATCTTCCGGTTCACGCAGGCGGGCTCCGAGGTGTCGACGCTTCTCGGCCGCATGCCCTCCGCGGTGGGCTACCAGCCGAACCTCGCGGACGAGATGGGCATCCTCCAGGAGCGCATCACCTCGACGCGAGGCCACTCGATCACCTCGCTGCAGGCGATCTACGTGCCCGCCGACGACTACACCGACCCGGCACCCGCGACGACCTTCGCGCACCTCGACGCAACGACGGAGCTGAGCCGCGAGATCGCCTCGAAGGGTCTCTACCCCGCGGTCGACCCGCTCACCTCGACGAGCCGTATCCTCGACCCTCTCTACATCGGCGAGGACCACTACCGCGTCGCGACGACCGTCAAGCAGATCCTCCAGAAGAACAAGGAGCTGCAGGAGATCATCGCCATTCTCGGTGTCGACGAGCTCAGCGAGGAGGACAAGATCACGGTGTCGCGTGCTCGCCGCATCCAGCAGTTCCTCTCGCAGAACACCTACATGGCGAAGAAGTTCACGGGCGTCGAAGGCTCCACGGTGCCGCTCAAGGACACGATCGAGTCCTTCGACGCGATCGCCAAGGGCGAGTACGACCACGTGGCCGAGCAGGCCTTCTTCAACGTCGGAACCATCAGCGACGTCGAGGAGCGCTGGGCTCAGATCCAGAAGGAGAACGACTAGTCGTGGCCGAGCTCACGGTGAGCGTCGTCGCCGCCGACCGAGAGGTGTGGTCGGGCGTCGCGAAGCAGATCGTCGCGCGCACCACGGAGGGTGAGATCGGCATCCTGCCCGGTCACGAGCCCTTGCTGGGCATCCTCGGCGCCGGAGAGGTGCGCATCACGCCGACGGAGGGCGCCGTCGTCACGGCGCGCGCCGAAGACGGGTTCCTCTCGGTCGAGAACAACACCGTGACAATCGTCGCGGGCGCCGCCGAACTGCTCTAGTGCTCATCGCCATGGCCGGGCTGCCCGGCTCCGGCAAGAGCACTGTCGCGGAAGCGCTCGGGGTGCAGCTGCGCACTCCCGTGGTCTCGGTGGATCCGCTCGAATCCGCGATCCTGCGCTCGGGTATCGAGAGCGACCAGCCCACGGGACTCGCCGCGTACCTGGTCGCGGAGACGATCGCCGAGTCGGTGTTGCGCGCGGGCCAGGGCATCATCGTCGACGCCGTCAACGCCGTGTCGCCCGCCCGTGACCAGTGGGTCCTCCTCGCGGAGCGTGTGGGCGTCGAGGTGCGGTTCATCGAGACCGTGTGCAGCGACACTGCGCTGCATCGGCGTCGGCTCGACGAGCGCAGACGCGATCTCGAGCACCTCGCCGAACCCACCTGGCACGCCGTCGAGCAGCGATTGGACGAGTACGCGTCCTGGTCGGGTGCGGCCGATGCGTGCCCGCGCCTCACGCTCGACACCGTCTCCGAACTCGATGCGCTCGTGACCGAAGCGATCGCCTTCCTGCGCTCGTGACCCTGCTCCTCCTGCCGCCGTCGGAGACCAAGCGGGACGGGGGAGTGCCGCGCTCGCGCCTCGCCCTCTCGCGATTGGGCTATCCGGTGCTGACCGAGCTGCGCGCGTCGATGCTCGACCAGCTCGCGGCGGTGTCCGCCGACGACGAGACGGGTACCCGGGCCCTGCGGATCAGCGCCCGAGCGGCCTCGATCGAGCTCGAGCGCAACCGGCAGGTGCGCAGTTCGGCCACCTTGCCGGCGCTGGAGCGGTACACCGGCGTGCTCTACGACGCCCTCGCGGTGGAGGCGTGGAGCGAGGACGCTCGCCGTCGCGCTGCCGAGCACGTCGTGATCCAGTCCGCGCTGTTCGGGCTGCTGCGTGCGGACGACCCGATTCCGGCATACCGCCTCTCGCACGATTCCCGGTTGCCCGACGTCAGGCTGGCGCGCCACTGGGCGGACCCCATTGCGCGAATCCTCGCTCGGCGCCACGGCCCCGTTCTCGACCTGCGCTCGGAGGCCTACTCGGCTCTCGGGCCGATTCCCGAGCGCGATGACGCCCGCTTCGTGCGCGTGGTCGCTGCCGGCGACGATGGCGTCACGCGCGCCCTCTCTCACGCGAACAAGTCGGCCAAGGGACGCTATCTGCGCGCGCTCCTCGAGTCCGGCTCGATGCCCACGACCCTCGACGGCCTCGTTGCACGCTCCGCCGACCTCGGGTGGATTCTGCGGCCGGGCGCTCCAGGCGAGCTCGACCTCGTGGTGCCGCGAGCCTGAGAGCCTGCAGGGCAGCAGATCTCGCAGCAGTGCCCGCAGGGCAGAGCCTGCACATCAGGGGCGCGGTGCCGCGGCGCGCCAGCAGCCGACGATGTGGTCGTCG
This sequence comes from Chryseoglobus sp. 28M-23, assembly GCF_014789785.1. Classification (NCBI taxonomy): domain Bacteria; kingdom Bacillati; phylum Actinomycetota; class Actinomycetes; order Micrococcales; family Microbacteriaceae; genus Microcella; species Chryseoglobus sp. 28M-23. The sequence goes on from NZ_CP061846.1 coordinate 924,441, forward strand.
ACGAGACCGGCCGACTGCATGAGCGCGTAGGCCGTGGTCGAGCCCACGAAGCGCCAGCCGACGGCCTTGAGAGCCCGCGCGAGGGCGACCGACTCGGGGGTGGTCGCGGGCAGATCGGCGAGCTGGGCCGGGCGCGTCGAGCGCGGCGCGGGGGCGTGCTGCCAGACGAGCTCGTCGAGCCCGCCCGGGTGGAGGGCGATGCGGGTCACGAGCAGCCGCGCGTTGGCGATCGTGGCCTCGATCTTCGCCCGATTGCGGACGATCGACTCGTCGGCGAGCAGGCGCTCCACGTCGTCCTCGCCGAAGCCGGCGACCGTCTCGGGGTCGAAGCCCGCGAAGGCGTGCCGGAAGCCCTCTCTGCGTCGCAGGATCGTGATCCACGAGAGCCCCGACTGGAAGGCCTCGAGGGAGAGCTTCTCGAAGAGTGCGCGGTCGCCGTGCAGGGCCACGCCCCACTCCTCGTCGTGGTACCGGCGGTACTCGGCATCGTCGCCCACCCAGCCGCACCGCGCGAGCCCGTCGTCGGCGATGCGCACATCGGGTGCCGGGCTCATCGGTGCGCGATGCCCTCGTGGTCGAGCAGCCACACCTTGGTCGGCACGCCATCTCCGGCGCTGTAGCCGGTGATGCGCTGATCGCTCGCGAGGACGCGGTGGCACGGCACGATGAGCGGCACGGGGTTGGCGCCCACGGCGCCGCCCACCGCCCGCCCGGCTGTGGCGCGCCCGGTGTCACGACCGAGCTCGCCGTAGCTGCGGGTTGCACCGAAAGGGATGGCGCGCAGGCCCTCCCAGATGGCGCGCTGGAACCGCGTGCCGGTCAGCCGCACGGGCACGTCGATGTCGTGCCGCGACCCCGAGAAGTACTCGCCGAGCTGGTCGACCGCGCGGCGAGTGAGGTCGTCGGGCGCATCGGGCAGGCCGTCGGTGGAGAGCGCACCCGCGCGCTCGATCTCGAGGCGCGTGATCGCCGAGCCGTCGCCCTCGACGACGATGCGCCCGAGCGGTGAGGCCGTCGTGAGGCGGGCGACGGCGCTCGCGGCGGGAGGCTCTGCGACGGAGGGTTCAGCGGGGGAGAGGCGGGCGGGCGCGGTGTCGAGCTGGGTCATACCGAGCAGACTACGGCCCCGAGCATCCCGAGACCGGCGGAAAACAGACACGGGGATCGCTGCCGATGCGCGCTCGGCTGAGGAGGGAGCGCGGAGGCTCGTGCGCGAGGATGGGGGCATGACGACCATGACGTATCGTACCCTGGGGCGCAGCGGACTGCGCGTCTCCGCCGTCGGCCTCGGCTGCAACAACTTCGGCCGACCGGGCACCGCGACCGAGACCCAGGACGGCACCGAGCGTGTTCTGCACGCCGCGCTCGACCACGGCATCACGCTGCTCGACGGTGCCGACATCTACGGGTACGAGTACGGACGCAGCGAGACCATGATGGGTCGGGCGCTGCAGGGCCGCCGCGACGAGGTCGTGCTCGCGAGCAAGTTCGGGCACGCCGACTACGAGAGCCCGATCCCGCACTGGGGTGCCAAGGGCGCGCGCCGCTACGTCCGCCTCGCCGTCGAGGGCAGCCTTCGACGCCTGCAGACGGACACGATCGACCTGTACCAGTTCCACACCCCCGACCCGCTCACGCCGCTCGAGGAGACCCTCGCGGCGCTGCACGAGCTCATCGACGCGGGCAAGGTGCGCTACATCGGCCACTCCAACTTCGCGGGCTGGCAGCTGGCACGCGCCGACCTGCTCGCCGAGCTGCACGGCCACCCGCGCTTCATCTCGGCCCAGAACGAGTACAGCCTGCTGCGACGGGGCGCCGACCGCGAGCTGCTTCCCGCCGCCGCGGAGCTCGGCGTCGGCTTCCTGCCGTACTTCCCGCTCTACAACGGCCTCTTCACGGGCAAGTTCTCCCGCGAGGGCGGGCCCGCCGACACACGCATCATGCGGCAGCGCCCGCACCTCGTGGAGCACGCGCCGTGGGACCGCATCGAGGCTTTCGAGGTCTTCTGCGCTGCGCGCGGCATCGGGATGCTCGAGGCGACGATCGGCTGGCTGCTGAGCCGCCCGGCTCTCGCGAGTGTCATCGCCGGCGCGACGACCGTCGAGCAGGTCGCGCAGAACGCCGCAGCCGCTCAGGCCTGGACCCCGACGGCCGAGGACCTCGCCGAGATCGACGAGCTCTTCCCGCCCGGGGTCGACCACTCGGCGCCCTCCTCGTAGCCCGGGAGCGCGCCTCTCAGTCGGCGAGGTCGTCGTCGGAGCCCTGCGAGGGCGGCAGCGGCTCGGCGTCGACGTTGATCGCCCGGTTGAGCTCGGCGGCCTCGGCGTTGAGCTCCTCGAGCTCCTCCAGCAGCGCGTTGTAGTCGTCGACGGCCGCGTTGAGGCTCTCCCGCTCGATCTCGAGCGCTGCCTGGCGGTCGAGGAGGGCCTGGCGGTCGGCCTCGAACGCCGACTGGCTCGTGTAGCCGCCGGGTCGCGAGGCCCGCTCGTTGAACGCCGTGATGTCGGCCTCGAGCGCCGCCGCCGCGTCGGCGTACTCCGCCTGATCGGCCTCGAGCGCGGCGAAGCGCGCGTCGAGCTCGTCGCTGAGCTGCTGCAGCCTCTCCTCGAGGCTGTCGAACACGGCGGCGACCCGCGCGTAGAGGTCGGTCGTGAGAGAGCGATCGTCGAAGTAGCGGGCATAGTGCTGCTCGAGCTCGGCCGCGAGGGTCGGTATCTCGGTGCCGAGGATCGCGTAGAGCTCGGGGATGCGCGACGTGGGGTCGAGCGCCTCGTACTCCGCGATGCGCTCGACGAGCTCGTGCTCGGGCCCGAGGGCGGCGAAGTCCGCTTCGAGGAGCACGGCGAGGGCATCCTGCTCCTCGGCGCTCAGGCGGTCCCAGGCGGCGTGCAGCATCTCGTGCGCCGCGACGACGACCTCGTAGCCGTCGAGGTCGTCGTTCGTGACGTCGTAGAGGAAGATGCGGCCGTCGGCGAGCGTGTAGCAGCCGAGCACCCCCAGGCCCGTCTCCTCGAAGGAGCAGAACAGGTCGAAGCGCTCAGGAGGCAGGACCTCGGGCACGCTCGCGTAGAAGAGGAACCGCCCTTGCTCGCTCAGTCCTGCCTGGTCGGCGTACCGCACGATGGTGGGCTCGGGCTCGTAGCTCCAGACCGTGAGCTGGTCATCCACCTGGCGCGGATTCGCCGCCGCCCAGCCGGCGCCCGCGAGGACGAGCCCCTGGCCGACGATGCAGACGGCCGCGACCGCCTGAAGGGCGCCGCGGCCCACCCGCGCGCCCCGATCGCGCCGCGCGTGCCTCGGCTCGGTCGAGAAATGGCTCATGCCTTCACGCTACTGTCGCGACCGCCCTCAGGCCGCGAGCACGGCGATCGCGGCGTTCAGTGTCGTCGCGAAGAGGGTCCAGAACCAGTAGGGGATCAGCAGGGCGGCGGCGGGCTTGCTGATGTCGGCGAAGCGGATGATCGTGGCGAGGATCGCGAAGTCGAGCGCGACGATGATGCCGAGCGCGATCCACAGACCACTGGCGCCGACGAGCGAGCCGAGCCCGAAGAAGACCGGGGTCCAGAGACCGTTGAGCACGAGCTGCACGACGTACGCGACGAGCGCGCGGCGACGAGCGGTCGACGCAGGGTGGCGCCAGACCAGCCAGGTTGCGACGGCCATGCTCGAATAGAGCACGGTCCAGACGGGCCCGAACAGGGCGTCGGGCGGTGTCCACATCGGCTTGGCCAGATCGTCGTACCACCCGGAGATCGCGGGCGCCGAGAGAGCGCCGCCGATGACGGCGACGAGGAAGGAGGCCGCGAGGAATCCGGTGAGCGCGAAGGCGGACCGAACAGCGGAGTGGTCGCCGGACGCCGCGATAGCGGACTCCTGCGTCCGTGCTCGGATCATGCTCACCTCCCGGCCCCCGATCCTTCTGGACGACGATGCTCCTGGACCAGGTCGAGAGTAGGCGCGAAGGCTCCGAACATCCTGCGCAAATGGCGTGCTCGCGCCGTGCTCGCGACGCGACCGCGCTCAGTGCCCGATGAGCGGCGCCATGACCCGTGCCACGACGGACGAGCGGCCGGTGGCGCGCTCCTCGGCATCCGCCGCCGTCATCGCGAGCAGGCCGGCGTTCGCGCCGAGGAAGCGCAGCGGCTCGGGCTCCCACCGCGGCGAGCGGTGGCCGACCCACGGCAGGCGTGTGAGCTCGGAGTCGGCCCCCGTCACGAGGTCCGCGAGCGTGCGCCCCGCGAGGTTGGTCGTGGCGAGGCCGTCGCCGACGTACCCTCCGGCCCGCCCGAGCCCCGTGCTCGAGTCGTAGTGCACGCTCGCGTGCCAATCGCGGGGCACGCCGAGCGGGCCGCCCCACGCGTGCTCGATGGAGAGCTCGGGCAGCACGGGGAAGAGCTCGCGCAGCGTCGCCGCCAGGTGTGCGAAGACCCCGTCGACGCGGTCGTACTGAGGCCGGATCGCGCTGCCCCAGTGGTAGCGGGCGCCCCGCCCGCCGAACGCGATGCGGTTGTCGGCGGTGCGCTGACCGTAGATGACGAGGTGCCGCCCATCCGAGAACGTCTGACCGTGCTCGATGCCGAGCTGCTGCCAGACCTCCTCACTCAGCGGCTGCGTCGCGATCATGAGCGAGTACAGGGGCAGCACCCGCCGGCGCAGGGGTGCCAGCCGGGCGCCGTAGCCCTCGAGCGCGGCGATCACGTGGCGGGCGCGCACGGCACCGCGCGTGGTCTCGACCCGACCAGGCGACCACGTCGTGACCTCCGTCTGCTCGTGGATGACGGCACCGCGCGACTCAATGATGCGCGCGAGGGCGCGCGTGAGCGCCGCGGGGTGCACGCGCGCGCACGCCGGGTCGTACACCGCGCCGTGCGCGCCTGCTGCGCGAACGCGCTCGGCGCTCCACAGCTCGAGGGCATCGATGTCGAACTCGCGCGCCTCGGCGACCTGGGAACGAGCATCCGCCCACTGCGCGTCCGAACGCGCGTAGACGACCGTGCCGCCGCGGGCGTAGTCGCAGTCGATGCCCTCCCGCTCGACGACCGCGCCAACCTCGTCGACCGTCGCGATCATCGCCCGTCGCATGGCGAGCGCCGCCTCACGGCCGTGCTGCGCGGCGAGGGACGCAGTCGACCGCGGGAAGAGCGCCGAGACCCAGCCGCCGTTGCGGCCGGAGGCGCCGAACCCCGCGATCTCCTTCTCGAGCAGCGCGATGCGCAGACCAGGGTCGCGTCGCTGCAGCTCGTAGGCTGTCCACAGCCCCGTGAGCCCCGCGCCGATGATCGCCACATCGACCTCGGTGTCGCCCTCCAGGGGAGGGCGCGGGGTCAGATCATCGTCGACCGTCGCATGCCAGAAGCTCAGGCCGCGATGGTCCGACCCGGTCACAGTCGGTTCGAGGCCTCGGTGAGCACGCTGCGCAGGATGCCCTCGATCTCGTCGAACTCGGCAGGCCCGATCGTGAGCGGGGGAGCGAGCTGGATGACGGGGTCGCCGCGATCGTCGGCCCGGCAGTAGAGCCCGGCCTCGAAGAGGGCCTTGGAGAGGAAGCCGCGCAGCAGGCGCTCCGCCTCGTCCTCCGAGAAGGTCTCCTTGGTCTCCTTGTTCTTGACGAGCTCGATGCCGAAGAAGTAGCCCTCGCCGCGCACGTCGCCGACGATGGGGAGATCCTTCAGTCGCTCGAGCGCCGCACGGAACTTCGGCGAGTTCTCGCGCACGTGCTCGAGAATGCCCTCCTCCTCCATGATGTCGAGGTTCTCGAGGGCGACGGCGGCCGAGACGGGATGCCCGGCGAAGGTGTATCCGTGGTAGAACGCCGTCTGACCGTGGGTGAAGGGCTCGTAGAGCTTCTCGCGCACGATCATCGCGCCGAGGGGGGAGTACCCGCTCGTGAGCCCCTTGGCGGAGGTGATGATGTCGGGCACGTAGTCGAACGCGGTGCACGCGAACATCTCGCCCAGGCGGCCGTAGGCGCAGATGACCTCGTCGCTCACGAGGAGCACGTCGTACTGGTCGCAGATCTCGCGCACGCGCTGGAAGTAACCGGGGGGCGGCGGGAAGCAGCCGCCCGAGTTCTGCACGGGCTCGAGAAACACCGCGGCGACCGTGTCGGGGCCCTCGAAGAGGATCATCTCCTCGATGCGGTTGGCGGCCCACTGCCCGAACTCCTCGAGCGAGCCGTGGAAGCCCATCTCCTCGGCGCGGTAGTAGTTCGTGTTGGGCACGCGGAACCCGCCGGGAGTGAGCGGCTCGAACATCTCCTTCATGCCCGGGATGCCGGTGATCGCGAGGGCGCCCTGCGGGGTGCCGTGGTACGCGACGGCGCGCGAGATGACCTTGTGCTTCATCGGCTTGCCGACGAGCTTCCAGTACTGCTTGGCGAGCTTCCACGCCGACTCGACGGCTTCGCCGCCGCCGGTCGTGAAGAACACGCGGTTGAGGTCGCCGGGGGCGTAGTCCGCGAGCCGGTCGGCGAGCTCGATGGCCTTCGGGTGGGCGTAGGACCACAGCGGGAAGAACGCGAGCTCCTCGGCCTGCTTGCGCGCCGCCTCGGCGAGGCGCTCCCGGCCGTGCCCGACCTGCACGACGAAGAGACCCGAGAGCCCGTCGATGTACTTGCGGCCGTGCGAGTCGTAGATGTGGTGCCCCTCACCGCGCACGATGATGGGCACGCCCTCCCCGGCGGCCATGCCCGACTGGCGGGCGAAGTGCATCCACAGGTGGTCCTTCGCCTTGCGCTGCAGCTCGGCCTCGGCACGCGCCTCGGCGCCGCTCAGGGCGGGCGGCGCGGCGTCGGTGTGGTGCACGGTGGCGTCGGCCTTCTGCTTCTTCTGCTTCTTCTTCAAGAGTGTCATCGTGTTCCCCAGTTGTAGAACTGCTTCTGCAGTCGTAGATAGACGAACGTCTCGGTGGAGTGGACGCCGTCGATGGCGCGGATGCGCCGGTTCAGCAGGTCGATGAGGTCATCGTCGTTCTCGCACACGACCTCGGCGAGAATGTCGAAGCTGCCCGCGGTCAGCACGAGGTAGTCGACGGCGCTGAGCGAGGCGAGCTCGTCGGCGACCGCGGTCGTGTCGCCGGAGACGCGGATGCCGATCATCGCCTGCCGGTAGAAACCCAGCTGCATCGGGTCAGTCACCGCGACGACCTGCATGACGCCCGACTCGGTGAGCTTCTGCACGCGCTGGCGCACGGCTGCTTCGCTCAGCCCGACCGCCTTGCCGATCTCGGCGTAGGAGCGTCGACCGTCGGTCTGCAGCTGCTCGATGATCGCCTTGGAGACATCATCGAGCTGAACGGGCTTCGGGCGGGCGACCATGCCTCGATTCTGGCAGTCTCGAAGGCCGATCACAAGCGGATCCGCAGGAAAAGCGGATTCTCAGCGACGAAATCCGTCGAAATCGACCGGGATACTCCGCGCGAGCCGCGATACAGTGGACACATGAGCACGCGCATCCTGCAGAACTTCATCGATGGCCAGTACGTCGGGAGCACGGCGGAGGCCCACACCGAGCTCGTGGACCCGGCGACGGAGGAGGTGTACGCCCACTCCCCGGTGAGCACGCCCGGCGAGATCGACGCAGCCTACGCCGCCGCCGAGCGGGCGTTCGCCGCGTGGGGTCGCACGACGCCGGGGGAGCGTCAGCTCGCGCTCTTCCGCCTCGCCGATGCTGTCGAGAGGCGGGCTGACGAGTTCGCCGACCTCGAGTCCCACGACACCGGCAAGCCTCGTGCGAGCCTCGTCGCCGACGAGATCGACCAGTCGGTCGACCAGCTGCGCTTCTTCGCCGGTGCCGCGCGCGACCTCGAGGGCCGTTCGGCCGGGGAGTACCTCGCGGGCCACACCTCGTGGGTGCGCCGCGAGCCGATCGGCGTCGTCGGGCAGGTCACGCCGTGGAACTACCCGCTCAACATGGCGGTGTGGAAGATCGCCCCGGCGATCGCGGCGGGCAACACGGTCGTGCTCAAGCCCTCCGACACGACACCCCAGTCGACGCTCCTGCTCGCCGAGGTCGCGGCCGAGTTCCTGCCGGCAGGTGTGCTCAACGTCGTCGTGGGCGACCGCGGCACGGGTGCGGCTCTCGTCGAGCATCCGACGCCTCAGATGGTTGCGATCACGGGATCGGTGCGCGCCGGCATGGCCGTTGCCCAGTCCGCTGCGCAGAACCTCAAGCGCGTGCACCTCGAGCTCGGCGGCAAGGCGCCCGCGATCGTCTTCCCCGACGCGGACCCCGAGGCGGTCGCGGAGGGCCTCGTGCTCGCCGGCTACTTCAACGCTGGCCAGGACTGCACCGCGGCGACGCGCGTGATCGTGCACGAGTCCGTGCACGACGCCGTCGTCGAAGCCCTCGCCGCCCGCGCGCGGTCGCACGCCCGCACCGGCGCGCCCCACGAGGAAGGCATCCTCTACGGCCCCCTCAACAACGCGAACCAGCTCGCCCAGGTCGCCGGCGTCGTCGACCGTCTGCCCCGCCACGCCGACATCGTCACGGGCGGCCGTCGGCAGGGCGAGAAGGGCTACTTCTACGAGGCGACGATCGTCACCGGCATGCGGCAGGAGGACGAAGCGGTGCAGGAGGAGATCTTCGGCCCCGTGCTCACCGTGCAGACCTTCCGGGACGAGGCCGAGGCCCTCGCGCTTGCCAACGGCGTGCGCTATGCGCTCGCCGCCTCCGTGTGGACGAGCGACCACGCGCGCGCCCTTCGGCTGTCGCGCGACCTCGACTTCGGCTGCGTGTGGATCAACACTCACATCCCCTTCGTCTCCGACATGCCGCACGGCGGTTTCAAGCACTCCGGATACGGCAAGGACCTCTCGCAGTACGGCTTCGAGGACTACACGCGGCTCAAGCACGTCATGAGCTTCCTCGGGGAATAGACCCGTGGCGTCCACGATCGAGCCCGAGGACGAGGACACCGTCCTGCGGGAGCGCCCCCCAGCACTCGGAGCGGGAGGCGCAGCCGCGGAGCATCCCGTCGCCGACGTCGAGGACACCGTGATCGGGCTCATCCAGCCGCACGCCCCGGCCCGCGACCGATCGATGCTCTCCTCGCCGGCGCCGACCGCACCTCTGCCCTCTCACGATCTCCCGCCCGAGCCCGCCGGACCCGAGCCCGAGCGCACGCCCACGATCTGGGCGGTGCGCATCCGCGGCACCGACCTCACGATCCCCCTCGACCGACCGGCGATCATCGGTCGTCACCCGAGCGCGGCACGCATCGACGAGATTCCGCAGCCTCGTCGCGTGCAGATCCCGGCGGAGCACCGGGATGTCTCGGCGCGCCACGCCCGCATTGAGCAGCTCGGCGACACCCTCGTCGTGACCGACCTCGGTTCGACGAACGGCATCGACGTACACTGGTCGGAGGGGCCGGTGCGCCGGCTCCGCCCGGGCGAGACGAGTGTCGTCCTGCCCGACGCCGTCGTCGCGATCGGCGATGCCGTCGTCGTCGACTTCGTGGCCGCGGCGACTCCCTGACGCCGCGCGGCGCCAGCACCCTCGATCGACCGGAGTACCCGTGACCGCCCTCGGACGCAGCAGCGTGCGCCACACCGTGGCCCTGCCCGGCCACGGTGGAACGGTCGAGCTCTCCTGGCACGGTGTGACCCACACGGGCTACCGGCGAGCGGCCAACGAAGACAGCTATCTCGCCGATGTGCCGCTCTTCGCCGTCGCGGACGGCATGGGCGGCCACTCGCACGGCGACCGGGCGAGCGACGCCGTCGTGCGTCGGCTGCAGGCGTGCGTCGAGGGCGACTTCGTGGGCATCGAGCGCGTGCAGCAGGCGCTGCACCTCGCGACGTGGGACATCCACCACCTCGACGAGGAGGAGCGCGGCATCGGCACGACCGTCACGGGCGCCGGTCTCGATGTGCTCGACGGCGGCGCGGTGTTCCGCGTCTTCAACGTCGGCGACTCGCGCGTCTACCGCTTCCAGGGCAATGAACTCACGCAGGTCACGCGCGATCACTCGGTCGTGCAGGAGCTCGTGGACGCCGGGCAGATTCTCGCGGCGGACGCCGAGGCGCATCCCGAATCTAACGTCATCACGCGCGCCGTCGGCTTCTCCCTCGAACCGGAGGCCGATCTCACGACCGTGCCCCTCGCGCCGGGCCTGCGGCTCCTGCTGTGCTCTGACGGGCTCACGAAGGAGCTTCCCGCCGAGCGGATCCGCCTGCACCTCGCCGCACGCCTGAGCGCCCGCGAGACCGCCAACGCGCTCCTGGATGCCGCACTCGCGCAGGGCGGACGGGACAACATCACCATCATCGTCATCGACGTCGTGCACGCTCCGACGTCATCCCCGTCGGAATCCCTAGACTGACGTACGCGCCGTACTGCGGCGAGGGCCGTCTGGGGAGGGGGTAGTCATGGTTCGACGTCGACCGTCCGACCCTCCGATCCTGCCCGGGTTCAGCCACGTGCGCGTACTCGGCTCGGGTGGCTTCGCCGACGTCTTCCTGTACGAGCAGAACATGCCCAGGAGGCAGGTCGCCGTGAAGGTGCTGCTCTCGGACGTCGTGACGGAGCATGTGCGGCAGATGTTCCAGGTCGAGGCGAACCTCATGGCGCAGCTCTCGAGCCACCCGAGCATCCTCACCGTCTACCAGGCCAGCATCTCCGCCGACGGCCGGCCGTACCTCGTCATGGAGCTGTGCTCGGCGCAGCTCGCCACCCGGTATCGCGCCGAGCGCATTCCCGTGGCCGAGGTGCTCGGCATCGGGGTGCGCATCGGCGGCGCGATCGAGACCGCGCATCGCCAGGGCGTCCTGCACCGCGACATCAAGCCCTCCAACATCATGCTCACCGCCTACGGCCACCCCGTGCTGAGCGACTTCGGCATCGCCTCCTCGCTCAGCGCCGCCTCCACGCAGGAGAGCGTGGGAATGTCGATTCCATGGTCGGCTCCCGAGGTGCTGCTCGACGAGACGACCGGCTCGGTGCAGAGCGAGGTCTGGTCGCTCGCCGCGACGCTCTACACGCTCCTGGCGGGCCGCTCGCCCTTCGAGGTCGTGGACGGCTCGAACGCCTCCGAGGCTCTCATCGGTCGCATCAGTCGGGCACGCGTGCCCGCCCTCGACCGCGACGACGTGCCGGAGTCGCTCGAGGCAGTGCTGCGGCGCGCGATGAACCGGGCCCCGGCGCGACGCCACTCGACCGTGCTGGAGCTCGTGCGCGACCTCCAGCGCATCGAGGCGGAGCTCGGTCTCACGCCCACGCAGGCCGACGTCGCGATGGATGACTGGGCGATCGCGAGTGCGGGCAACCCCCATGACCGCACGATCGTGCGAGCGGCGGCGGGCAAGCCTGCCGGGGGTACGCGCGGTCGCCGCCTGCGTCGGCGTCGAGCTGTCGCCGCAGCCGTCTCCGAGCCGGAAGGCGCCTCACCGCGCACCGCGGGGGCACGGCGCGCGCGCCAGTCGCGCATGATCGCGGCGGCGCTGCTCGTCATCGCGATCGTCGTGGTCGGCCTCGGCGCCACCGCGACGCTCTCGGCGCTCCAGGCTGCCGACGGCGGTCTGCCGCGGGTGAGCAACGTCGAGGCAGAGCGCTCGGGGTCGACCATCATCTTCTCCTGGAACGACCCGGGCCTGTCCGAGGGAGACGCGTATCAGGTGCGGGTCGACGGTGGTGCCACGACCCTGCAGCGCACCGCCGAGTTCGCGGTCGCCGTCGTCGAGGGCGACACCGTGTGCGTCACCGTGAGCGTCGCGCGCGAGGGGCGCGTGGGCGCGCCGAGCGACGAGAAGTGCGCGGTCGCGGAGTGATCACCCCATGCGACTGAGAGTGCCGGTTCGACGCTCGACCCTCATCACCGGGGTCGGCGCATCCCTCGTCGCCGCGCTCGTCGCGACGCTCGCCGTCATCGCCCCCGGTTTCGAGACCCAGCGCGTCGACCTCGACGACGGCTCTCTGTGGATCGCGAGCGGTGAGCGCCAGACGGTGGGTCGCGCCAACCTGCAGATCGGCCTTCTCGACTCCGTCGTCGAGAGCGGCGGGTCGCAGCTCGACATCCTGCAGGACGACGACGAGGTGATCGTCGTGGACGCGGTGAACGCGACGGCCGACATCCTCGACGTCGCCAGGTCCGAGGTGCGCGAGACGGTGCCGCTGCCGCCGGACGGCGCCTCGGTGCGCGCGGTCGCGGAATCCATGGTCGTGCACAGTGCGAGCACCGGGGAGACCTGGGTCGTTCCCCGCCTCGGCTTCGACGAGTTCGATGCCGCCTCGAGCGCGTCGTTCGTGTTCGGCGCTGGATCGGCGCTCGCCGAGGAGGAGGGGTACGGCGTCGTCGTCGTGGCTCCGGAGGCGGGAGAGGTCTACCGCCTTCTGCCCGATCGCACCGATCGGGTCGAGCAGACCTGGGCGATCGACATCGACGCATCCGCTGACGCCGCGATCACGATCGTCGGAGACTCGTGGGTCGTGCTGGATCGCGACGAGCGGGTGCTCATCACGGCGGATCGCCGCATCCCTCTCGATGGCGTCGTGCCGCCGGGGTCGACCCTCGCACTGCCGGCGCCGACGCCGCAGGGCCCGGGGCTTCTGCTCGCGCACGACGGCGGCCTGGTCGAGGTGCTGCTCGACTCGGGCGAGTCGCGCTCGCTCGCGGCCGACCGATCCGGTGCTCCTGCCTCGCCCGTGAGGGTGGGCGAGTGCTCCTATGCCGCGTGGACGGATGGCAGCGCCTGGCGGCGCTGCGGCTCGGTGGCCGATGCGCTCGCCCTGCAGGGGATGAGCCCCGCCGCCTTGCTGCGGTTCGAGGTGCGCGACGACCGTCTCGTGCTGAGCGACGCGGCCTCCGGCTCGGCGTGGGCGGTGCAGTCGAACGGCGCGCTCATCGACAACTGGGACGAGCTCATCGTGCAGGACGAGGACGAGCGCGAAGAGCAGCTCGACGACCTCGATGTGCCCCCGGAGCTCGAGCGCGTGCAGGCTCCGCCCGTCGCCGTGGACGACGAGTTCGGGGCCCGCCCCGGACGCTCGACCGTGCTGCCGGTTCTGCTCAACGACAGCGACCCGAACGGCGACGTCCTCGCGATCAGCGCCGTCACGCCGATCGAGCCGGGCATCGGGCGCATCGATCTCGTATCGGAGGGGCAGCAGCTCCAACTCACCCTCGAGCCCTCGGCCGCGGGGCAGATCGAGTTCGACTACACGATCACCGACGGCCGCGGCGGCGCCGACTCGGCGCGAGTGACGGTCAGCGTGCGGTCTCCGGATCAGAACGCTCCGCCCGTGCAGGTGCGTGCCTCCCGCACGACCGTCGCGCAAGGGGGCACGACGACCGCGGCCGTGCTCGGGGAATGGTACGACCCGGACGGCGACCCGATCTACCTCGAGTCGGCCTTCGCACTCGCTCCCGACACGGCGACCTTCCGGCCGGACGGCCGGGTGACCTTCTCGGAGGCGGGCGGGGCCGGCGAGGTGCGCGCGGTCGCGCTCTCCGTCTCCGACGGCACTGCGTCGAGCTCGGGCGAGCTCGCGGTGACGGTGCGCCCCTCCGGTCAGGTGCCCATCATCGCGGAGCCCTTCATGGTGCTCGCGTACGCCGATCAGGAGGTGCGCGTCGAGCCTCTCATCCACGTGCGAGGAGGCTCCGGCACCATCCGGCTCAGCGCGGTGCCCGACAAGGCGGGCGCGACGATCACGACGAGCCTCGACCGCGGCACCTTCCGGTTCCGCAGCACCGAGGTGCGCACCCACTACCTCGAGTACGTGGTCACCGACGGCGCGACGACGGCGACGGGGCTCGTGCGCATCGACGTCGCCGCGCCGCCCGAATCAGGCTCAGCGCCCATCACCGTTCCGAAGACCGCCTTCGTGCGCACCCTCAGCAACAGCACGGTCGCCGTCGCGACGACCGACATCGACCCGACGGGCGGCGTCCTCATCGTCACGGGCATCGTCGACGTGCCCTCCGGGTCGGGCATCCGTGCCGAGATCATCGACCAGCGCGACGTGCGCGTCACCCTCACGCGTCCGCTCGACACGCCGCAGAGCATCCGCTATCGCATCAGCAACGGCGCCTCAGAGTCGGTCGGCACGATCACGGTCATCGAGATTCCCCGCCCCGACCGCCAGCAGCCCCCGATCGCGGTCGACGACAGCATCTCGGTGCGCGTCGGCGACGCGGTGTCGATTCCCGTGCTCGACAACGACGAGCATCCCGACAATGAGCCCATCACGCTCGCCCCCGACCTCATCAGCGGCCTCGACGGCGAATCGGGCCTGCTGTTCGTCGCGGGCGACCGGCTCCGCTACCTCGCTCCCGACCAGCCCGGCGACTTCACCGCCGTGTACGAGGTGCTCGGCCCGCTCGGTCAGGAGCGCGCGCAGGCGACCGTCAGCATCCGAGTGCGGGAGGCGAACGAGGCCACCAACGAGGCTCCCGTCACGAGCACGGTGACCGCGCGCGTCATCGCGGGCGACACCGTCCGCATCCGCATCCCCGTCGACACGATGGACCCGGATGGCGACTCGGTGCAGCTGATCGGCCCCGAGACGAGTCCCGAGCGCGGCTCGATCGTCGAGAGCGGGCAGGACTACATCGACTACGAGGCCGGCAGCTACTCCGCGGGCACCGACAGCTTCCGGTACACCGTCGTCGACGCGCTCGGCGCTCGGGCGAGCGGCACGATCCGGGTCGGCATCAGCCCGCGGCTCGAGGGGGCCCGCAACCCCGTCGCCAACGACGATGCGGTCGTCGTGCGCCCCGGCGTGACGGTGCTCGTGCCCGTACTCGACAACGACACCGATCCTGACGGCTCGCCGCTCGCGGTCGTCGGTGTCGAGCCCAACGACCCCGCGCTCGACGCCGAGGTCGTCGAGGGGCGCTTCGTGCGCGTCACGCCGCCTACAGCGCAGGGGACCTACGGCCTCGTCTACACGATCGAGAACCCGCTCGCGGGCCGCTCGCAGGCCTTCGTGACGGTCACGGTCGATCCGGATGCCCCGCTCACGCCGCCCGTCGCGCGCGACACCGTGCTCTCCCTGACCGACATCCTCGAGCAGGAGTCCGTGGCCGTCGACGTGCTCGCGCGCGTCTTCTTCTCCGAGGGGGAGACCGCCGACCTCGGTCTCGAGCTCGTGCCGGGATACGAGGCGGGAGCGGTCATCCAGCCCGACCGCCGCATCCTCGTCGAGGTGCGGGAGGAGCGGCAGATCATCCCGTTCCAGGTGGTGCACCCCGACGACCCCGCCGTGCGCTCGACCGCCTTCGTGTGGGTGCCGGGCACCGACGACGCGCTCCCGCAGCTCGACCGGCGCGCCGAGCGCATCGAGGTCGTGAGCGAGGAGTCGATCCTCATCGACATCAACGACTACGTGATCGCGGTCGGCGGGCAGCCCGTGCGTCTCACCGACACCGCGACCGTGCAGGCCTCGCGCTCCAACGGGGAGGACCCGGTCGTCGACGAGGACACGCTGCGGTTCACCTCCTCCGACCTGTACTTCGGCCCCGCCTCGCTGTCGTTCGAGGTCACCGACGGCGACTCGGCGACCGACCCCGACGGGCGCGTCGCGACGATCGTGCTGCCCATCACGGTCACGCCGCGCGAGAACCAGCCGCCCGTCCTCGTGGGCGCGAGCATCGAGCTCGAGCCTGGCCAGGAGGCCGAGCTCGACCTCGTCCGGGTCACGAGCTACCCGTACCCCGACGACATCGACGAGCTCGCCTACGACATCATCGACGGCCCGACGCCGGGACTCGAGGCCGACCTGCTCGGGCAGCGGCTGCGCGTGAGCGTGCCGGCGAGCACGCCTCGCGGCACCACGACCGGGGTCACGCTCAGTGTGCGCGATGATGCCGCGCCGGGAACCCCGGGGCGCATCCAGGTGAGCGTCGTGCCCTCCACGCGCCCCCTCGCCGCCCCCGCGACCGATGCGGCCATCGCGCCACGAGGCGAGACCACCATCATCGACGTGCTCGCGAACGACCAGGCGACGAATCCGTTCCCCGGGCAGCCGCTGCGCGTGGTGGGCGTGCGCGGCCTCGACGGCGGTCTGCCTGCCGGCGTGCAGATCGAGCCGGTCAACGACGGTCAGAGTCTCGCCGTCACGGTCGGCGACTCTGCCGCGCCCATCGACACCAACCTCGAGTACCAGGTCGCCGACGTCACCGATGACCCGGAGCGCTACGTGTGGGGGTCGGTGCGCATCTCGGTGCAGGATGTGCCCGACCCCGTGACGAACCTCCGCGTGCAGAGCTACGGCGACCGGCAGCTCACGCTCGCGTGGTCGCCGGGATCATCCAACAACGCACCCATCGAGGGCTTCGAGGCGACCGTGACGACCGTCGAGTCCGGCTCATCGACCGTGGTGACGTGCGCGACCTCGCCGTGCACGGTGCCGACGGAGGGCAACGGCTCGTCGAACCGAGTGCGCGTGAGCGTCGTCGCGGTCAACGCGCAGGGCGACTCCGACCCGACCTCCCTCGCCGACCCGGTGTGGTCGGATCTCGTGCCGCCTGCCCCCTCGCTCCTCGGCGTCGCGCCGCTCGACGGCGGCCTGCGCATCGGCTGGACCAAGCCAGACCAGAGCGCGGGGGCCTCCCCCATTCGCAGCTACCGCATCACCGTGGGCTCCGTGTCGCGCACGCAGACGGTGTCGGCCTCGGACGCGGTCGGCACCGAGTACTGGCTCAACGTCGTGGACGCGGGCGCACTCGCCAACGGAACGTCCTACAGCGTGAGCGTGAGCGCACGCAACGACGCCTTCGGCGCCCTCACGAGCTGGAACTCGGCGCAGACGACCGGCACTCCGGCCGGGCCGCCGATCCCGACCGCGGCACCGACGGCCTCGGGATCGACCTCGGGCATGGGTATCGACGACCACGAGGTGACGGTCGCCTGGCCCTCGGCGTTCGCGGGCAACGGTCGCAGCGTGCAGGCCTACTACGTGTGGCTCGACGACTCGGGCTCCGCACCTGCCTGCACCGTCACGGGGGTCTCCGAGGGCTCGCCGAGCCACAGTGCTCCAGCCGGTGTGCGCGTGCTCGATGCCGGCACCAGCTCGACGGTCTTCACGGGCCTCTCCGCCGGCACCGAGTACCGTGCGGTCGTCTACGCCTACAACGGGCAGGGATGCACGGCGAGCGTCGAGGTCACGGCCGTGCCGCGCGCCACGCCCTCGCAAGTGGTCGCCGCATCGATCACTCCGGGCGTCGAGACCGACACCGGTCGGTGGAACTCCCGCGTGACGGGCGTGACGACCGAGGGCGGCGATCCCGTCGACCGCGTGCGCTATCGACTCGTGGGCGAGGGCGTCGATCCGGCGGAGTCGGCTCCTCTCGAATTGCCGATCGCGCTGACCGCGGGGTCGACCCACTACGGCGCCGTGCTGCAGGTGCAGTTCAGCGGGTGCCGGGTGTACCCCGAGATCACCGTGTGCGGCGAGTGGTCGGAGGCCGTGCCGCTCGAGACCGCGGTGCGCATCGACGCGACCGCGGAGTTCGCCGATATCTCGACCGGACCGCCCGACCGCAGCGTCGACGTCACCTGGTCGACGATCACGCCCGGTGCCGCGTACACGGCGGTGCAGTACGAGTGCCTGGGCGGTGAGGTCACGACCGACCCCGACGCGCCGGGCCAGTGCACCATCACGGCTGCGGCACCCGACGACCCCAGACTGGTCATCACCGTGACCGTCGGTTCCACCATCTACACCCGGGAGTACAGGCCATGACGATGACCGCCGAGCAGGCGCGCTGGTTCGCCGACATCACCGAGCGCGTCATCGCGAACGTCGAGAGAGCGGTTCTCGGCAAGAGCTACGTGATTCGCTTGAGCCTCACGGCGATGCTCAGCGAAGGCCACCTGCTGCTCGAGGATGTACCCGGCACGGGGAAGACCTCGCTCGCGAGGGCGCTCGCGCAGAGCGTGCGAGGCACGACGACGCGCGTGCAGTTCACCCCGGACCTCCTGCCCGGCGATATCACGGGCATCACGGTGTTCGACCAGCGCAGCGGCGACTTCAGCTTCCACCGCGGCCCGGTGTTCGCGACGATCGTGCTCGCCGACGAGATCAACCGAGCGAGCCCCAAGACGCAGTCAGCGCTGCTCGAGGTCATGGAGGAGGGCCAGGTCACGATCGACGGCGTCTCGCACGACGTCGAAGCTCCCTTCCTCGTCATCGCCACCCAGAACCCCATCGAGCAGGCCGGTACCTACCGCCTCCCCGAAGCTCAGCTCGATCGGTTCCTCATGAAGACCGCGATCGGCTACCCCGACCACGCGGCGACCGTGCGCATCCTCGAAGGCGCAGGCGGCCCTCGAGCGCTCGTCGTCGACCCCGTCGTCGAACTGGAGACCGTACGCGACCTCATCTCCGTGGCGCGCACCGTGCACGTCGACCCGACGATCACCGACTACGTCGCACGCCTCGTCGAGGCGACGCGCGCGCACGACGACGTGCGTCTCGGCGCGAGCGTGCGCGGCGCACTCGCTCTCGTGCGCTGCGCGAAGACCTTCGCGGCGACCGAGGGGCGCCACTACGTCATCCCCGACGACGTCAAGGCGCTCGCGGAGCCTGTGCTCGCGCACCGTCTCGGTCTCGACCCCGAGTCGGAGTTCGATGGCGTGACCCCCTCCGCGGTGATCAGCGAGGTGCTCGTCGAGACGCCGCCGCCGAGCGAGCGGATCGCCGTGTGACGTCCCCTCCCTCCGTGCGGCACTCGCGCGGCCGCAGCTCGGAGCCCGGCCGCCGCGGGCCCGAGGAGCACTCGCTCGGTGCCACGGTCACGACGGCCCGCACGCGCATCGTCGGCGCTCGCACGGGCCCCGCGGCGGATGCCGTCGTGGCCATCGTGCGGGTATGGCGCACGGCGCGCGCCGGTGTCTCGCGGGCGATCGCCGCGACGTCCTCCGTCGTCACGCCGCTCGGCTGGGTCGTTGCCGCGCTCGTTCCGCTCGCGCTGCTCGGGGGCTATGCCTGGGGCTGGCAGGAGCTCGTCGTAGCGGGTGTCGTCGGCGCCTCGCTCGCGCTCGTCGCACTTCTCTACGTCGTCGGCAGTCGTCGATGGACGGTCGCGCTCACCCCTCCACCTCAGCGCGTCGCCGTCGGCGATCCGGCGCAGGCAGGCATCCTGGTGCGCAATGACAGCGCGCGGCGCTCCTTCGGCACGATCGTCGACCTGCCCGTCGGCACCTCCGTCATCCCGGTGCCCGTGCCCGGTCTTCCCTCGCACGGGCAGGCCCTGCGCAGCGTCGACATCCCCACCGACCGCCGCGGGCGGCTCACTCTCGGCCCGGTGCGCACGGTGCGCGCCGACCCCATCGGCCTCGTTCGGCGCGAGCGGCTCTGGACGGAGGCGGCGGAATTCGTCGTGCACCCTCGCACGATCGACATCCCCTCCACCTCGAGCGGGCTCGTGCGCGACCTCGAAGGCCAACCGACGCGCGATCTGACGTCGAGCGACCTCGCCTTCCATGCGCTGCGTGAGTACGTGCCCGGCGACGAGCGCCGACACATCCACTGGAAGTCGACGGCGAAGACGGGCACCTTCATGGTGCGGCAGTTCGAGCAGACCAGGCGCAGCCACCTCGTGGTGGCGCTGAGCATCGCCAGCATCGACTTCGGCTCCGACGCCGAGTTCGAACTCGCCGTCAGCGTCACGGGCAGCCTCGGTGCTCGCGCCATCCGCGATGCGCGCGAAGTCTCCGTCGTGGTGAGCGCGATCACTCCCGAGTTCGCCAAGCGCGCGGTGCTCGCCGTCGACACCCTTCCGACCCTCACGCCGAACCGCCTGCTCGACTCCCTCGCCGTCGTCGAGCACAGCCCCTCGGCGCTCGGAATCCTCGACACCTCTCGGCTCGCGGGCGAGAGCGCGCGCGGCATCTCCGTCGCGTTCCTCGTCGTCGGCTCGACCGTCACCGCATCGCGACTGCGCACCGCGGCGGCGAGCTTCCCGCCGGCAGTGGAGGTCGTCGCGCTCCAGTGCGACCCCGATCATGTGCCCGGTCGTCGTCGACTCGGAGCGTTCACGGTGCTCACGCTCGGCTCGCTGAACGACCTGCGCCACGCCATGCGGGGTGGAGACTCGTGACGGCCACGCGCCCGACCCCGGCCATGCCGCGTCCGGCGGTCCTCGTGAGTGCGGCGATCTTCACGGTGCTCGCCTGGGCGATCATCACGGTCGCCCTTTGGCCCCTCTACCGCTCCGGCGAGCTCGTGACCCTGGCCGTCATCGCGATCACGGCCGCCACGACGATCGCCCTCGCCTCGACGCTCGGCCGGTGGCCGGCCTGGGGAGTGCTCGGCGCGACCGTCGCGGTGTTCACCGTCGTGGGGGTGCCGCTCGCGGTGCCGGGGCGCACGGTGTACGGGGTGCTGCCCGAACCGCAGGGGCTCGCCGAGCTCTTCGCCGGCGTCGTGCTCGGGTGGCGGCAGCTCGTGACGATCGACCTGCCCGTGGGCGCCTACGAGGCCCTGCTCGTCCCCGCCCTCGTGCTGCTCCTCGTCGGCCCCCTCCTGACGCTCCTCGTCGCACTACGCGGCCGCCGCCCCGCGCTCGCCGCCCTCGTGCCCATCGTCGGGTACCTCATCGTGATCGCGATCGGCCCGCAGTCACCGCTGCTGCCCATCAGCACGACCATCGCCCTCTCGACGACGCTCCTGCTCTGGATGGCGGCGCGGGCGCGCCACCGCCGCCGGGACGAGCTCGCGGCCTCCGCCGTCGAGACCCGCGGCGCCGGAGCCCGCACCCTTGCTGCGGCGACCGCGCTCCTCCTCCTCGCAGGGGTCGCCGGCGCGGCCGTCGCCGGCCTCATCGCCCCTCCCGAGAACCGCACGGTGCTGCGCACGTCCGCTGAGCGTCCCTTCTCGCCGCTCGAGCAACCGAGCCCCCTCGCGGCCTATCGTGCGGTGTTCGACCCGGCCGTGGCGGAGCTGCCGGCGCTGCGCGTGGAGGGTGCACCCGCGGGCGCGCGCATCCGCATCGCCGCTCTCGACAGCTACGACGGCGTCGTCTTCGCCGTCGGCAGCGACGCGGTCGACTCTGCCTCGGGCAGCTTCGTGCGCATCCCGACCGAGCGCCCGCCCGACATCCTGCCCGGTGAGCGCACGACGGTGACCCTCACCCTCGAGCGAGACCACGGGGTCTGGTTGCCCACCCTGGGTCAGGTCGCGGCCGTGCGCATCCTCGCCGACGACGCCGACGACCTTCGCGACAGCTTCGTGTACAACGCGACGACGGGCACCGCGGCCCTCGTGGGCGGGGCTCCGACCGGTCTCACGTACGAGCTCGACGTGGTGCTCGACGCGACGGAGTCCGCTGCGGGACTGCGCGCCGCGGCACCGGGACCCGCGGCCGTACCGGGCATCGCGCAGGTGCCCGAGGCCCTCGCCGACTGGGTGGCCGAGGTGACCGAGGGCATCGACGAGCCGGGAGCGCAGCTCGAGACGGCGCTCGAGAGGCTGCGCGAGGAAGGGTATCTCTCCCACGGCGTCGACGAGGACGAGGCGCCGAGCCGCCCGGGGCATTCACTCGCGCGGCTCGAGGACTTCATCGGCAGCGCGCCCATCGTCGGCGATGCCGAGCAGTACGCCGCGGCGGCGGCGCTCATCGCCCGCGAGCTGGGATTCCCCTCGCGCATCGTGCTCGGCTACGGCCCGCTCGCTCAAGCCGGCCCGACGACCCTGCTCGCGAGTGATCGCACGGCATGGATCGAGGTCTCCACGAACGCGGGCTGGCAGGCCGTCGACGTCGTCTCCGAGCGGCGCGAGCTGCCCCCGGTCGAGCCCGAGGAGCCCGTGCCCGTCGTGCGACCGCAGAACCCCGCGCAGCCTCCCGTCGAGGAGCCGCCTGCGATCGAGGACCAAGCGCCGCCGGAGATCGAGCAGAGCGACGACGAGCAGCTCGATCCGTTCTGGGCGACGGTGCTCGCCGTGCTCCGCGTGCTCGGGCCCCTCGCACTCGCCCTGGGCCTGCTCGCCTCGCCCCTCATCGCCATCGCACTGCTCAAGCGGCGCCGGCGTCTGCGGCGCCGGCGGCAGGGCGATCCCGCGCTGCGCATCCTCGGGGGGTGGCGCGACGTGACGGACACGGCGCGCGACCTCGGCCTCGCCCTTCCCGCCACGGGCACCCGGCGCGAGGTCGCCGGCGTCATCGGCCGACCGCAAGCGCTCGTGCTCGCGCGCGTCGCCGATCGCGCGGTCTACGCGCCCGATGAGCCTGACCACGAGGAGGCGGACCGCGTCTGGGCCGCCGCCGACGGAGTACGGGCGTCGCTGCTGCAGCCGCTCACGCGGCGGCAGCGCTGGGGGGCGGCGCTCTCCACGCGCTCCCTGCGGCGGTATCCTGACCGCATGCGGGTCGAGGCGGGGGTTCGAGAGCCGTGACGTGCCAGCACTGCGGCGCGGCGCTGCCGCCCATCGCGATGTTCTGCGGCGAGTGCGGCCGCTCGGTCACGGCCGCCCAGCCGCCGCCCCTCGTGCGCCCCACCATCCCGCCCGCGCCGCAGCGCGAGGAGGCTCGCCCGGAGCCGGAGCCGGAGCCGGAGCCCGCGTCGGAGCCGGATTCCCCATCCTTCCTCGAGGAGTCTCACGAACGATGCTCCCGGTGCGGCACCCCTGCAGAGCCGGAGGACCTCTACTGCGCCGAGTGCGGCACCTCTCTCGCCTCGCGCACACGCGTTATCGAGCCGATGAGCTTCCCGCCTCCCGAGCCGGCGGCGCCGCCCGAGCCGGCGGCGCCCTCCGAGCCTGCAGCGGAGTCCGGGCGGGAGCTCGAACCGGAGCCCGAACTGGAGCCCGAACCGGAGCTCGCACCGGAGGAGGACACCGAGGCGACGCGCATGGTGCCGCGCACCGCGGAGGGGCACCGCTTCGTGCTGCAGTTCAGCACGGGGGAGAGCGTCACGGTCACGGGTTCGGGGCTGGCCGGGCGGCATCCGCGCGCCGAGCCGGGCGAGTTCGTCGACCACCTCGTGACGATCCTAGACCCGGGCCGTTCTGTCTCGAAGACGCACTTCGAGTTCGGGCACGAGCATGGCACC
The DNA here is from genome assembly GCF_014789785.1 of Chryseoglobus sp. 28M-23. Lineage (NCBI taxonomy): Bacteria > Bacillati > Actinomycetota > Actinomycetes > Micrococcales > Microbacteriaceae > Microcella > Chryseoglobus sp. 28M-23. The sequence goes on from NZ_CP061846.1 coordinate 947,434, forward strand.
TTCTGGTTCAGCGACCGTCACTCGGGCAACGGCTCGGTCATCCGGGAGCCGGGAGCCGCGCCGCGACTGTGCGAGCCCGGCCGCCGCTACCGCATCGTGCGCGGCACCCGCATCGATATCGGCGAGCAGTTCGTCGTGGTGAGCTGAGCAGACTCCTCCCCACCCTTCCTCACCTCGTCCGAGACCACGAGATGGCGCTCTCGCTCCCACGCGCGCGGGCGACTCTGCTGTGCTCGGGGCGTGAGCCGCCTCCCGCCCCCGCCCGCCGAGCCGGCCCCGCCGCAGTCACCGTCGTTCCCGTTGCTCGCCGTGATCGCGCCGCTGGGCGGCGCGATCCTCATCGGGGCCATCACGGGCTCGCCCTACGTCCTGGTCTTCGCGGCGCTGAGCCCCGTCATCGCGGTCGCGAGCATGCTCGACGGCCGGCGCACGGCACGTCGGCGCGCTCGCGAGGACGCGTCGCGGTTCGAGGAGGAGTGCCGCGCCTACGCGCGACTCATCGACGAGGCCCACCGGGCTGAGCGTGCCGAGCGGGATGCCCTGACTCCCGCTCGGCCGACCGAGGTCGCCCCGACGGGGAGCGGGGGCGTGCGCGTGGGGGTCGCGCGCGCGCCGAGCGACCGGGCTCCCGAGCGTGCGTCCGCGCACATCGAGGGGTCGCGACCCGACGCGCACGCACACGAGCGGGAGGTGCTTCTCGCCCGCGCGAGCTGGCACCCCGCGCTGCCGGTGCTCGTGCCGCGCGGCGCTATCGCCGTCCGCGGCGACGGGCCCGCTGCGCGTGCCATGGTCGCCCGCCTGCGACTCGAGCCCGGCGTCACGGTGCTCGCCGCGCTCGACGGCCCTCACGACGACTCCGGTGTCGACGCGGATGCTCGCGCTCCCCGCCCCGACGTCGAGATCGAGGTGCACGCGGCGAGCAGCATGACCGTGCGCATCGCGGGGCAGGCTCCCGTGCGGGCTCGGCCCGAGTTCTGGAGCGCGCCCGAGCGCGAGCGCCGCCGTCGAGCGATCGAGGCGCACTCGGCGCGCCTGCCCGATCACGTGGCGTGGTCGAGTCTCGAGCCCGCGCGCGAGTCGTCGTCGGGCATCCCGGTCGGATGCTCCGAGGCCGGGCAGTGCGCGATCGACCCCCTCGCGCAGGGGCCCCACATCCTCATCGGCGGCACGACCGGCAGCGGCAAGAGCGAGTTCCTGCGCACCCTCGTGCTGGGCTGGGCGCACCGGTCGTCGCCCGCCGAGCTCTCCCTGCTCTTCGTCGACTTCAAGGGCGGGGCGAGCTTCCCCGACCTCGCCGAGCTCCCGCACGCACTCGAGGTCATCACCGACCTCGACGAGTCCACCGCGTCGCGGGCGATCACCTCGCTGCGCGCTGAGATCCAGCGCCGCGAGCGATGGCTGCGCGATCGTGGCGCGCGCGACGTCCGCGATCCCGCAGCGTCGCTCGACCGACTCGTGATCGTCATCGACGAGTACGCGGCGCTGCTGGCGGCCCTCCCCGAGCTGCACTCCACGATCATCGACCTGTCGGCGCGGGGCCGTTCGCTCGGCATCCACCTCGTGCTGTGCACGCAGCACCCCGGCAGCGCCGTGCGCGATGCGATCGCGGCGAACTGCGCGATCCGCGTCTCCTTCCGCATCGCCGACAACGCCGATGCGGGGATGCTCGGGGCAGGCCTCGCCCCCCGCCTGCGCGCTCTGCCGCCCGGGAGAGCACTCGTCACCGACGCCGAGGGCACGCGCGAGCTGCAGACCGCGCTCATCGCGCCCGAAGATGTCCGGGCGGTGCGCGAGCGCTGGCGAGACTCTCCCGCCGTGGAGCGCCTCTGGCAGCCGCCCCTGCCGACCATCGTGACACCGCGCGAGGTCGCCCGGGAGAGTGCCGACGACGCGGTCGAGGCCGGGTGGGCGTTCGGGGTAGCGGATCGACCAGAGCAGCTGCGGCGTACTCGCGCCGTCTGGTGGCCCGAGCGCGACGGCGCGCTCGCCGTCGTCGGCGCACCCGGCAGCGGACGCACGAGCGCCCTCGCCGCGATCGCCGAGGCGGCCCAGGAGGACGGGAGCGCCATCGTGACGCTCCCGGCAGACTGGGTGGACGCCGAGGCGACGCTCCTCGCGCTCCGCGATCGAACCCCCGATCGCACGATCCTGCTCGCTGACGACCTCGACGACGTGCTGCGGCAGTGCGGCGATGAGCGTGCGGAACTCCTGAGGCTGTGGGACGACGTCGCGAGTGCCCTGCGGCGGCGCGGGGGAGCGGTCGTCGCCGCGCTCGCGTCGGGCGGTCTGCAGCAGGGCCTGACCGGCGGGCGCTTCCCGAGCTCGCTCGAGCTCGGCACCGAGAGCAGCAGCGCGACCTCCCCCTCCAGGGTCTCCGCGGTCTCGGAGCGTCGCGCGCCTCCCGGCCGCGCTCACTGGCGCGGTGCGGCGGTGCAGATCATGGCTTCGCGCCCGCTGCCCGCGCCGCAGCCGCCCCCCGTGCCCGACATCGTCGCCCCGGGTCCCCGGCCGTGCGTCGTCATCGCTCGACGACCGCGCTGGGTCGGCGATCGACTGCGCCGTGCTCACCCCGACCTCGTCCTCCACTCGGCCGAGGAGGCTGCGGGGCTGGGCAGTGCCGCGGTTCTCGAGCCGCGCGTCATCCTCGACGATGTCGAGGGTTGGACGACCCGCTGGAGCGCTCTGCAGGAGCTGCGGCGCACCTGCTCGGTCATCCTGGCCGAGGTCGGCCCGTCTGAGCTGCGAGCCCTGCTCGGCCTGCGCGAGCGGCCCCCCTCGCTGCACGCGCACGGGGGAGAGGTGTGGCTCCTGCAGCCCGAGGCGCCCCTCGTCCGCGCGCGGTGGCGAGAGCTCGCCGACGACGCGGCCGGCGCATCCGAGCCCTAGGCGAGGATCGCCGAGAGCTCCACCGACTCGAGGCCGTGCGCGGCGCCGATGGCCTCGTTGGTCACGAGGCCCCCTTGCGTGTTGAGACCGAGCGCGAGGGCCCCATCGGCGCGCAGGGCGTCTCGCCAGCCGTGGTTCGCGATCGCCCGCACGTACGGCATCGTCGCGTTCGTCAGCGCATTGGTGGAGGTCGCCGCGACGGCACCCGGCATGTTCGCGACGCAGTAGAACGTGCTCTCGTGCACCGTGAAGGTGGGCTCGGCGTGGGTCGTCGGCCGGGAGTCCTCGAAGCAGCCGCCCTGATCGACCGCGATGTCGACGAGCACGCTGCCGGGCTTCATGCGCGAGACGAGGTCGTTGCTGACGAGCTTCGGCGCGCGCGCACCCGGGATGAGCACCGACCCGATGAGCATGTCGGCCTCGACGGCGGCCCGCTCGATCTCGTAGCCGTTCGACACGATCGTGCGGATGCGCCCGGCGTACAGCGCGTCGAGCTCGCGAAGGCGCTGCAGGTTCGTGTCCAGCACGGTCACCTCGGCTCCGAGTCCGACCGCCATGGCGACAGCGTTCGTCCCGGCGACGCCGCCGCCGAGCACGACGATGTTCGCGGGGTCGGTGCCAGGAACACCGGGCACGAGGAGCCCGGGGCCGCCGTAGGGCCGCAGCATGGCGTTCGCGCCGACGATGGGCGCGAGGCGACCTGCGACCTCGCTCATCGGCGCGAGCAGGGGAAGGCTGCGCGTGGGAAGCTGCACGGTCTCGTAGGCGATGCCCGTCACGCGGGCATCGAGCAGGGCCCGGGTGAGCGCCTCCTCGGCGGCGAGGTGCAGGTAGGTGAAGAGAACGAGATCCTCACGGAAGTACGGGTACTCCGCGGCGACCGGCTCCTTGACCTTGAGCAACAGCTCCGCCTCGCCCCACGCGGCCGCGGCGTCCGGCACGATGCGCGCGCCCTGCTCGGCGTACGCATCGTCGGTGATGCGCGACCCGAGGCCGGCGCCGGCTTGCACCAGCACCTCGTGCCCGTGGGAGACGAGATCGTGCACTCCCGCGGGGGTGATGGCCACGCGGTACTCGTTGTTCTTGACCTCGGCCGGAACGGCGATTCTCATCAGTTCTCCTCGCGACGGTATCGGTGCGCGCGTCGCGCGGGGAGCATCCCGACGCCACGCTGCGCTGCGGCACCACTGTAGCGGCCCAGAACGATGGATTCCGCACTCATCTTTGCCGATATGTGCTGATTTCGTGACAATCGTGTTTCAGAATAGACGAATCCCGCGTCGGGTAGTGCAGTGAGCGCGGTCCATATGTCAGTATCGACCTGTCACAGCACGCAAGGACACCGACGTACCTGACCGCGAATGCAAGGAGCAGAGCCATGAACCGTCCGCTTCCCGAAGACCCGATGATCCGCACCCTCATCCAGCAGGCCAAGCGCGCCCAGGTCAGCCGACGCGCGATGCTCGCCGGTGCGGGTGCCGGTGCCACCGCTTTCGCCCTCGCCGCCTGCTCGACCGATGCGGGCGGGGAGCTCACTCCCGCCGAGGACACCTCCGCCGACGACAAGACGCTCAACTGGGCGAACTGGCCCTTCTACATCGACGAGGATGACGACGGCAACTACCCGACTCTCCTCGCGTTCCAGGAGCAGACGGGCATCGACGTCAACTACCTCGTCACGGTGGACGACAACAACTCCTACTTCGCGACGGTGCGCGATCAGCTCGCGCTCGGCCAGGACATCGGGGCGGACACGGTCTGCCTCACCGACTGGATGGTGAGCCGCTGGATCCAGCTCGGCTACACGCAGCCCCTCAACAAGAGCAACATCTCCAACGCCAGCAACCTCACGCCCAGCCTGCAGAACCCGGCATTCGACCCGGGCCGCGAGCACTCGCTCCCGTGGCAGTCGGGCTTCGCCGGCATCGCCTACAACACCGAGCAGACCGACCCCGTCGGCGCGGTGAGCGACCTCTGGCGCCCCGATCTCGCGGGTCGCGTGGGTGTGCTCTCCGAGATGCGCGACACGATCGGCGTGATCATGCTCGAGAACGGCGTCGACATCTCCGGCGACTTCACGGCCGAGGAGTTCAACGCCGCCCTCGACGTCTTCCGCGAGCAGGTCGAGTCCGGCCAGATCCGCAACGTGCGCGGCAACGCCTACACCGAGGACCTCGTGAACGAGGACACCCTCGCCGCGATCTGCTGGTCAGGCGACATCACGGTCCTCAACTTCGAGGCCGGCTACGAGAAGTGGAAGTTCGTCCTGCCCGAGGGAGGCGCCACGCTGTGGAGCGACAACTTCCTCATCCCGATCGGCTCGCCGCGCAAGACGAACGCCGAGACGCTCATCGACTACTACTACCAGCCGGAGGTGGCTGCTGAAGTCGCCGCGTGGGTGAACTACATCACCCCCGTCGTGGGCGCTCGCGAGGCGATGTTCGACATCGACGCCGACCTCGCCAACGACCCGCTCATCTTCCCGGATGAGGCGACTCTCGCGCAGACCAAGATCTTCCGCGGCCTGTCGGCCCAGGAGGAGAACGAGTACCAGGCGGCCTTCCAGGCGATCCTGCTCGGCGCCTGACGACCACCCCCGCGCAACATTCCCCAAGGAGCACCACCGACGTGACGAACAACGAGGTTCCGCAGGGTGGATTCGCTGAGGCTGGTGCCGACCTCGAGCTGGTCGGCATCAGCAAGCGATTCCCCGGGTTCACTGCCATCGAGGAGCTCGATCTGACCATCCCGGCCGGATCGTTCTTCGCTCTGCTGGGCCCGTCCGGCTGCGGCAAGACGACCACCCTGCGGCTCATCGCCGGGCTCGAGGAGCCGACGACCGGTCGCATCCTCATCGGCGGTCGGGACGTGACGAGCATTCGGGCCTACCAGCGGCCGGTCAACACGGTGTTCCAGAGCTACGCGCTCTTCCCGCACATGACGATCATCGAGAACGTCGCGTTCGGGCTCAAGCGCCGCGGGATCAAGAACGCCGATCCGCTCGCGCACGAGGCGCTCCAGCTCGTCGAGCTCGACCACGTCGCGAACCGCAAGCCCGCGCAGCTCTCGGGTGGTCAGCAGCAGCGCGTCGCTCTCGCCCGCGCTGTCGTCAACCGCCCCGCTCTGCTCCTGCTGGACGAGCCGCTCGGGGCGCTCGACCTCAAGCTGCGCCGCCAGATGCAGATCGAGCTCAAGGACATCCAGAGCGAGGTCGGTCTCACCTTCCTGCACGTGACACACGACCAGGAAGAGGCCATGACCATGGCCGACACGGTCGCGGTCATGAACAAGGGCCGCATCGAGCAGATGGGCAACCCGCAGGAGCTCTACGAGCTTCCGCACACGGCCTTCGTCGCGACCTTCCTCGGGCAGTCCAACCTGTTCACCGGTGAGGTGACGTCGAGCGGCTCATCCTCGATCTCCGTCGACGTCTCCGGCACGACGATCGACGTGCGCTCCGATCGAGCGCAGCGGCACCGCGGGCGCATCACCGTGGGCGTGCGCCCGGAGAAGGTCACGCTGCACGACAGCGCTCCGAAGCAGTCCAGCGACCGCAACGTCGTCGGGCCCGGCCGGGTGACGGATGTCTCCTTCAGCGGCGTGAGCACGCAGTACGAGGTGACGCTGCCCACGCACGGGGTCGTGACCGTGTTCTCCCAGAACACGAGCATCACCGCGATGCACCACGATGGCGATGAGGTCTGGCTCAGCTGGGACGTCGGCCACACCTTCGGGCTCGCGGACGAGTCCTACACGGCAGCCGGCTCGCGCTTCCAGGACGACACCGACACCTCGATGATCGCCACCCAGTCGCGCGAGAAGCTCGAGGCAGAGCTCGGGGCGGACTGAGCCGTGGCCTTCACCGCCTTCTCCGCTCAGACGAGCGCGGCCGAGCCCGCGGCGAAGCGGCGCAGCCCCATCGCGCTCTTCCTGCTTCTGCCCGGTGTGCTCTATCTCGTGCTCTTCTTCGTCACGCCGCTCATCTCGCTCATCATCACGAGCTTCCAGGCGCCCGACCCGCTGCAGTTCGGGATCTACACGAACGCGTTCCGGTGGGAGAACTACGTCACGGTGCTCGAGACCTACGGCGAGCAGTCACTGCGGTCGGCGGGCTACGCGGCGCTGGCGACCCTCTTCGCGCTCCTCATCGGCTTCCCTCTCGGGTACTTCATCGGCATCACGCTGCGGCCGTACCCGTTGCTGCAGGGTCTCGCCCTCGTGCTCGTGATCGCGCCGTTCTTCATCTCCTTCCTGCTGCGCACGCTCGCGTGGAAGCAGATCTTCTCCGATGAAGGCCCCATCGCGGGTGTCCTCGGCGCTCTCGCGATCCTGCCGCCGGGGCAGGCGATCACCGGCACGGCGTTCTCCGTCATCTTCGGGCTCACCTACAACTTCGTGCCGTTCATGACCCTGCCGATCTACGCGACGCTCGCGAGCCTCGACCTGCGTCTGCTCGAGGCCGGCAACGACCTCTACGGCAGCCCCGCGGTGACCTTCCGCACGGTGACCCTTCCGCTCTCGGCGGCGGGCGTCATGTCGGGCACGCTCCTGACGTTCATCCCCGCCGCTGGTGACTACATCAATGCCTCCCGCGAGTTCCTCGGATCATCCGAGACGACGATGATCGGCAACGTGATCGAGACGAACTTCCTCGTGCTGCAGAACTTCCCCGCCGCCGCGGCGCTCTCGATCGTGCTCATGGCCGCGATCCTCATCCTCGTGAGCCTCTACGTGAAGCGCTCGGGAACGGAGGAGCTGCTGTGAGAGGCTTCGGCAAGTGGGCCATCTGGGTCTACGCGGGCATGGCGTTCGTCTTCCTGCTCATCCCGATCGTGTACACGATCGTGTTCTCGTTCAACGACGCGCGACGCACGAACATCATCTGGCGCGGGTTCACGCTCGACAACTGGCTCACGGTGTGCGAGGCGCAGACCGTGTGCCAGGCGTTCGGCAACAGCATCCTCATCGGTGTCGTCGCGACCGTGCTCGCCACGACCCTCGGCACCATGATCGCGATCGCGCTCGTGCGGTACCGCTTCCGGTTCCGCAACACCACGACCCTGCTGATCTTCCTGCCCATGACGACGCCGGAGGTCGTGCTCGGAGCCGGTCTCGCCGCGCAGTTCCTCCAGGCGGGCGTGCCCAAGGGGCTCGGCACGATCATCCTCGCGCACACCCTGTTCTGCCTGAGCTTCGTCGTCGTGACCGTGCGCGCCCGCGTGGCGAGCATCGACCCTGCGCTCGAGGAGGCGGGCCGCGATCTGTACGGCAACCCGCGGCAGGTGTTCTGGCGCATCACGTTCCCGATGCTCCTGCCCGGCGTCGTGGCCGCTGCGCTGCTGTCGTTCGCCCTGAGCTTCGACGACTTCATCATCACGAACTTCAACCGGGGTGCCGAGGTGACCTTCCCGAGCTTCGTCTACACCGCGGCCGCGCGAGGGATCCCGCCTGAGGCGAACGTCATCGCATCCGGCGTGTTCTTCCTCGCGATCGCGCTCGTGCTCATCGCTCAGCTGAGCGCGGCCGCGCGGCGGCGCAAGCTCGCCACGACCACGTAGGACGGCCGGACGGCGCTAGACGCTCACGACGAGGCCGCCGACGACCTCGCCGCCGCCCAGCACGGGCGGCGCGAGCGAGGCGACGACCTCCTCGGCTGCCTCGGCGTCGACGACGCCCTCTGCCACGAGGAGCGCCAGCGCCACGGGCGTCGTGGCGCGCATGCCGCCGTCGAGCACCTTGACGGCGACGGCGACCCCCTCGGGGGTCGCGAGCACGACGAGCCCTTCCGCACCGATCTTCGCGAGCAGCCCGAGTTGCTCGATGACGACAGTGTTGGCGCGCCCGACACCGTCGATGGCCCAAGGCTGCGCCCGCACGGCGGCCATGAACGCGGCGGCGTGCGCCGACTCTCCTGCCGCGACGCGGGCGATGCCCCGCGCGAGAGCCGCGAGGGAGGTCGCGTGCAGGGGAGCCCCGCAGCCGTCGACGGCCGTGCGGTGCACGGCCTCACCGGTCCACTGCGCGATCGTCTCGACCACGCGCCGCTGCACCGGATGCTCGACGTGCAGGTAGTGCCGGGCATCCGCCCCGAGGGCGTCGCTCGCGCGCAGGAAGCCCGCGTGCTTGCCGGAGCAGTTCATCGTGACGCGCGTGGCAGCCAGCCCCGCCGCGCGTCGTTCCGCGCGCTCGCGGGAGCCGAGCGGCGGCTCGACCGGGCACTGCAGGTCGTCGGGCGACCGGCCGTCCTCGGCGAGCATGCCCTCCACGACGGCGAGGTGCGCGGGCGACCCGCAGTGGCTCGCGGTCGCGAGCACGAGCTGCTCGTCGGTGAAGCGCGCTCCCGCCTCGAGCATCGCGATCGCCTGCAGCGGCTTCAGCGTCGAGCGCGGGTAGATCGTCGCGCGCACGTCGCCGACGGCGCGCAGTACGCGTCCGGAGGCGTCGACGACGGCTGCTGCGCCGAGGTGGCGCGACTCGACGAGCCCCGATCTCTCGAGCCGCGCGAGCTCCACGCAGCCCGCGGGCTCGAGAGCGCGCTCGGTGCCGGCCATCCCGCTCAGGAAGCGGAGAGCGCCGCGTCGAGCACGCCGACCGCGTCGAGCAGCAGCGCGTCGCTGATGACGAGGCTCGGGAGGAAGCGGATCACGTTGCCGTACGTGCCCGCCGTGAGGGCGAGCACACCCTGCTCGGCGGCGGCGGCGGCCACGCGCGCGACGGTGGCCGCATCCGGCTCGCCCGTCTCGGGGTCGGTGAACTCGATCGCGAGCATCGCGCCCATGCCGCGCACATCGCCGATGACGGGATGCTGGCGCTGCAGCTCGAGCAGGGCGGGCTTGAGCACTCCCTCGATGCGGCGCGCCTCGGCCAGCAGGTCGCGGCTGACGATCTGCTCGAGCACGGCGACGGCGGCCGCGCACGCGACGGGGTTCCCGCCGAACGTGCCGCCGAGCCCTCCCGCGTGGGCCGAGTCCATGATCTCCGCACGCCCCACGACTCCCGCGAGCGGCATACCGCCCGCGATGCCCTTCGCGGTCGTGATGAGGTCGGGCACGATGCCGAAGTGCTCGCTCGCGTAGAACGCACCGGTGCGCGCGACACCGCTCTGCACCTCGTCGGCGACGAACACGATGCCGTGGGCGCGGCACCACTCGACGAGCGCCGGGAGGTAGCCATCGGCGGGGACCATGAACCCGCCCTCGCCCTGGATCGGCTCGACGACGAGGCACGCGAGGTCGGCGGCGCCGACGCGCTTCTCGAGGTAGCTGATCGTGCGCTTCGCGGCCTCGGGGCCCGAGAGCTTGTCGAGATACGGGTAGGAGCTCGGGGCGTGGTGCACATCGCCCGCGAAGGGCCCGAAGCCCGTGTTGTACGGAGCGGCCTTGAAGTTCATCGCCATCGTGAGGTTCGTGCGCCCGTGGTAGCCGTGGTCGAGCACCGCGACGCCGTTGCGCCCCGTGTGCTTGCGCGCGATCTTGACGGCGTTCTCGAGAGCCTCAGCGCCCGAGTTGACGAGCACGACCTTCTTCGCGTGGTCGCCGGGGGAGTGCTGCACGAGCAGCTCGGCGACGCGCACGTACGGCTCGTACGGTGTCACGGTGAAGAGCGTGTGGGTGAGACGGCCCACCTGCTCGCGCACGGCCTCGACGACGGCATCGTCGGTGTGGCCGACCGTCGTGACACCGATGCCGCCGCCCAGGTCGATGAAGTGGTTGCCGTCGACATCGACGGCGATGGCGCCGTGCGCCCGGTCGATGTAGACGGGCAGCGTCGTGCCGACGCCGGCGGAGACGACGGCCAGCCGGCGCTCGTGCAGCTCGCGCGAGCGCGGGCCCGGAATCTCGGTGACGACGCGGCGCTCCTGGGCGATGTCGGTGCCCGACGCGAGGCTCGCGGAGGAGGCGGAGAGGGTGTCTGTCATGGTGGGATGAGTGTACTCCGCGACACTGATCGACCGAAGGGGCGCGACATGGGCAGCGAGCACGGCTACGCGGTGAGCATCCAGTGGACGGGCAATCGGGGCGAGGGCACGGCCACGTACCGTTCCTACGGTCGCGACCACCGCATCCTCGCCGAAGGCAAGACCCACGAGATCGAGGGGTCGAGCGATCGCACCTTCCGCGGTGATGCCGAGCGCTGGAACCCCGAGGAGCTCGTCATCGCAGCCCTCAGCCAGTGCCACCTGCTGAGCTACCTGCATGTCGCCGCGAGCAACGGCCTCGTCGTCGTCGACTACCGCGACGAGGCGAGCGGGACGCTCGAGCAGGAGGGTGAGGGCGGCCGGCTCGTCGAGGCGACGCTGCGCCCGCGCGTGACGCTCGCCGCCCATCACAGCGAAGAGGATGCGCGCCGGGCCGCGCACCTGCACGAGCGGGCGAGCGAGCTGTGCTTCATCGCCAACTCGGTGAGCTTCCCCGTCGCGCACGAGCCGGTCACGCTCGTCGCCGGCGCGCAGGGGGCACCAAGACTCTGATGGCAGGATGGAGACTTCGTGCCCGTCCCCGACCGCTACCGGAGCTTCCTCGTGCGCCGTACTCCCTTCGCCCTGCTGACCGCGGGCCTTCTCGTCTCCCTCGCCGCGTGCACCCCCGGCGACGGTTCACCGGACGCCGCCCTCGAGGGCTGCGTCGAGGCCGGTGACGCCTCGCAGGCCGTCGCGGTCGACGGCGCTGCCGGGTCGGCGCCCGAGATCAGCTTCGAGGCTCCGCTCGTGGCCGAGTCGACGCAGCGATCACTGCTGACCGAGGGCGAGGGCGATCGCGCCGAGAACGGCGACACCGTCCTCATCGAGTACTCCGTGTTCAACGGGGAGACCGGCGACGAGCTCGCGTCGACGGGCTTCACGGGCGAGAACGCCGAGGCCTTCCCCATCGACACCGCGAGCGAGCAGCTCGTCGGCTTCTCGCTCCTCCTCGAGTGCGCCGCACCCGGCGCCCGCATCGCGGGCGTCATCCCACCCGCTGAGGGCTTCGGCGAGGCGGGTATCCCCGAGCTGCAGCTCGCGGGCACCGAGTCCCTCGTCTTCGTGATCGACGTCGTCGAGATCCTCGACGCGCCCCTCGACCGCGCCGAGGGCGCGGCGGGCGAGGCGCCCGACGGCTTCCCCGAGGTCACGCTCGACGACGACGGCGCGCCGACGATCGTCATCCCCGACGAGGCGCCGCCCGCCGAGTTCGGCCTCGCCGTGCTCATCGAGGGAGAGGGCCCCGTCGTCGAGGAGGGCGCCGAGGTGACCGTGCACTACACGGGCATCAACTGGAACACGGGCGACGTCTTCGACTCCAGCTGGCAGCGCGGCGCCCCCGCCACGTTCCCCACCGACGGCGTCATCCAGGGCTTCCGCGATGCGCTCGTCGGCCAGGCCGTCGGCTCCCAGGTCATCGCGATCATCCCGCCCGACCTCGGCTACGGCCCGCAGGGCGGCACGCCAGACGGCTCGATTGGCGCGGAGGACACGATCGTCTTCGTCGTCGACATCCTCGGCACGCGCTGAGCGCACGCGGCAGGATAGGGCGCATGCGCGACATCATCGTCCTCGGCTCCACGGGCTCCATCGGGGTCCAGGCCCTCGAGGTCATCGCCGCGAACCCGGAGCGCTTCCGCGTCGTCGGGCTCGCAGCCGGCCGCAATCGCGAGCTCGTGGAGCAGCAGGCACGAGACCACTCCGTGCAGCACGTCGCCCTCGGCGCCGAGGCCGCAGCCGAGCTCGTGCAGGACGTCGCCTGCGACGTCGTGCTCAACGGCATCACCGGGTCGGTCGGTCTCGCGCCGACGCTCGCGGCGCTGCGCGCGGGGCGCATCCTGGCCCTTGCCAACAAGGAGAGCCTCATCGTCGGCGGGTCCCTCGTGACGGACCTCGCGGCGCCCGGCCAGATCGTGCCAGTCGACAGCGAGCACTCCGCGATCGCGCAGTCTCTGCTCGCGGGCGAGCACCACGAGGTGCGCCGGCTCGTGCTCACGGCGAGCGGCGGCCCGTTCCGCGGGCGAACGCGTGCCGAGCTCGCCGACGTCACGCCCGCGCAAGCGCTTGCGCACCCGACGTGGGATATGGGGCGCGTCATCACGACCAACTCGGCCACGCTCGTCAACAAGGGCCTCGAGGTCATCGAGGCGCACCTGCTCTTCGACGTCCCCTACGAGCGCATCGACGTGACCGTGCACCCGCAGTCGATCGTGCACTCGATGGTCGAGTTCGTCGACGGCTCGACGATCGCGCAGTGCTCGCCGCCCGACATGCGCCTGCCGATCTCCCTGGGCCTCGACTGGCCGCACCGCGTCGCCGGTGTCGGTGCGCCACTCGACTGGAGCACGGCGAGCACGTGGACTTTCGAGCCGCTCGACGAGGTGGCCTTCCCGGCCGTCGCGCTCGCCAAGCAGGTGGGTGCTGCGGGGGCGACGTTCCCGGCGGTGTTCAACGCGGCCAACGAGCAGGCCGTGCACGCCTTCCATGACGGGGCGCTCGGCTACCTCGAGATCCTCGATACCGTGCGCGCGGTCGTCGATCGGCACGAGCCGCACGCCATGACCCTCGACGGCGTGCTCGACGCCGAGCGCTGGGCGCGCGCCGAGGCCGACGCGCTCATCGGCTCACGCTGAGCGCGCGGCACTAGAGTTACCGCTCGTGGAGACCGTGCTGCTGTACATCGTCGGCATCCTCGTCGTCGTCGTCGGCCTCGTGGTGTCGATCGCCCTGCACGAGCTCGGCCACTTCGTGCCCGCGAAGCTCTTCGGCGTGCGCGTGGGCCAGTTCATGGTCGGCTTCGGGCGCACGATGGTGTCGTGGCGGCGTGGCGGCACCGAGTACGGGTTCAAGTGGATCCCGCTCGGCGGCTACATCTCGATGGCGGGCATGTATCCGCCCGCCGCCGGCTCGGCGGAGCGCTATGCGACAACGGGCTTCTTCCAGACCCTCGTGCAGGACGCCCGCTCGGCTTCCGCCGACACGATCGTCGAGGGGGAGGAGCACCGTTCCTTCTACCGGCTGGCGGTGTGGAAGCGCGTCATCGTCATGCTCGGCGGCCCGCTCATGAACCTCGTCATCGCGGTCGTGCTCTACGCGGTCGTGCTCATGGGCTTCGGCATCGCGCAGCCCTCGACGACGATCGGCAGCGTCAACGAGTGCGTGCTGCCGGCGACGAGCGAGCGCCAGGAGTGCGCGCCGGGCGATCCGCTCGCGCCGGGTGCGGAGGCAGGGCTGCTGCCGGGGGATCGCATCGTCGCGATCGACGGCGCCCCGATCGATGAGTGGGATGCCGTGCTCACGACGGTGCGCGACGCAGCCGGCGAGCCCCTCGACTTCACCCTCGACCGCGGAGGCTCGGCGGTGTCGACCACGCTCACACCGCTGCTCACGGAGCGCTACGTGATCGACGAGCGCGGTCAGCTCGTGGAGGGCGCGGACGGCGAGCTGCTCACGCAGCAGGTCGGGTTCATCGGCATCGGCGCAGCCTTCGAGACGGCCCAGCAGCCCGCGAGCGAGGTTCTCCCCGCCGTGGGCGACAACATCGTGCGGGTGGGCGAGATCATCCTGACGCTGCCCCAGCGCATGATCGACGTCGCCGAGGCCGCCTTCGGCCCGGGGGAGCGCGACCCCAACGGCCCGATCAGCGTGGTGGGCGTCGGCCGTATCGCGGGCGAGATCGCGAGCATCGACACGCTGCCCGTCGTCGAGCGCATCTCCGCGCTCACGGGTCTCCTCGCCTCGCTCAACGTCGCCCTCTTCGTGTTCAACCTCATCCCGCTCCTGCCGCTCGACGGCGGGCACATCGCCGGGGCATTGTTCGAGGGTGCGCGCCGTCGTCTGTGGGCGCTCTTCGGCAAGCCCGACCCCGGGCCGGTCGACACGGCCAAGCTCGTGCCGATCACGCTTGCCGTGGTGGTGGTGCTCGGCGTCATGAGCGCTCTGCTCATCTACGCCGACATCGTCAAGCCGATCACCCTGTTCTAGGTGTAGTGCCCAGGGACGTTGTTTGATCTGGACGTCCTGACATGGCGAGAACCTCCGAGGCAGAGTGGAGCTGCTTACTGCATCCGCTCTGAACCAAGGAGGTTCTCGTGTCCCACGGTAATGCCGCCCTGACGCCTCGCCAACGTCTTCGCCTTGCCCGGCAGGTTGTCGATGATGGCTGGTCGATCTCGGCCGCGGCTGACTACTTTCGCGTGTCCTATCCGACGGCAGCGAAATGGGCCAAACGGTATCTCGAGCTCGGCCCTGAAGGCATGGCCGATCGCTCCAGCCGACCCCACACGCATCCCAACAAGACGCCGCAGGCGGTGGTGAAGAAGATCGTGCATTTGCGGATCAAGAAGCGTCTCGGGCCGGTTCAGATCGCTGGCCTGCTGGGCGTGCCCTCCTCGACCGTGCACGCGGTGCTGGTGCGCTGCAAACTCAACCGCCTCTCCCACGTGGACGTGAAGACCGGAGAGCCGGCTCGCCGCTACGAGCATGACAGGCCGGGGGCGATGATCCACGTCGACGTGAAGAAGCTGGGCAACATTCCCAACGGCGGAGGGTGGCGGTTCGTGGGCCGCGAACAGGGCAGACGAAATCGTCAGTCAACACCCGGTCTCGCACGCAGCAGACATCACAACGAGCTGATGCGGCACGCCTTCGTTCACACCGTCATCGATGACAACTCTCGCGTGGCCTACGCCGAGATCCACGACGACGAGACCGCAGCCACCGCAATCGGGGTGCTCCGGCGAGCAACGTCCTGGTTCGCCGATCGTGGCGTCACCGTCGAGCGCGTGCTCTCTGACAATGGCTCCGCCTACCGATCCCATGCATGGAGGGCCGCCTGCCGTGAGTTGGGGATCACGCCGAAGCGAACCCGCCCCTACCGGCCGCAGACCAACGGAAAGATCGAACGGTTCCACCGCACCATGGCCGACGGATGGGCATTCACGAAGCACTACAACTCCGAGTCAGCCCGCCGAGCAGCCCTCCCGGCATGGCTCCATCACTACAATCACCATCGGCTGCACACGGCCATCGGCAAGGTCCCACCCATCAGCCGGCTAAACAACCTGCCTGGGCACTACAACTAGGGCACCGCCGCGCGCTGCCAGTGGAGTCCCGCATAGTGGTGTAACGCACGGTGGTCGCGCACGTCGTTGCTGACGTGGACGCGGTCACCGTGTGATGCTTCGAGAAGTCTCTTACCTCCACTCGAAAGGCATCAACACGATGACCGCTCCACACATTGTCGACCCTGCGACCGTTCTGGGTGAAGCCCTCTCGGAGGCTTCGCCGGATTTGATGAGGCATCTGCTGCAGACCATGATCAACGCCCTGCTGTCCGCTGACGCCGACGCTGTGGTCGGCGCCGAATGGGGCAAGCCCAGCCCTGATCGGGTGACGCACCGCAACGGCTACCGGCACCGTGACCTCGACACTCGCATCGGCACGATCGATGTCGCGATCCCGAAACTACGATCGGGCACCTACTTTCCGGAGTGGCTGCTGGAGCGTCGCAAGCGCTCCGAGGCGGCTCTGATCACCGTGATTGCCGACTGCTACCTCGCCGGGGTGAGCACCCGGCGGATGGACAAGCTGGTGAAGACTCTCGGCATTCACGCTCTATCGAAGTCGCAGGTCTCGCGGATGGCGGCCGAGCTCGACGAGCACGTGAACCAGTTCCGACATCGGTCGTTGGCTGAGGCGGGCCCGTTCACGTTCGTGGCTGCCGACGCTCTCACGATGAAGGTTCGCGAGGGCGGCCGGGTGGTGAACACGGTCGTGCTGATCGCCACCGGGGTCAACGGCGACGGCCGCCGGGAAGTCCTCGGCCTGCAGACGGCCACGAGCGAGACCGGGTCGGCGTGGAATGCGTTCTTCGCCGACCTCGTCGCCCGCGGCCTCACCGGCGTGCAGCTCGTCACCAGTGACGCGCACGCCGGCTTAAAGGACGCGATCGCAGCGAACCTGCCCGGCGCCACCTGGCAACGCTGCCGCACCCACTACGCGGCGAACCTGATGAGCGTGACCCCGAAGAGCATGTGGCCGGCGGTGAAGGCGATGCTGCACTCCGTCTATGACCAGCCCACCGCCTCCGACGTCCACGCCCAGTTCGATCGGACCCTGGATTACGTCGCCGAGAAGCTCCCCGCGGTCGCCGAGCACCTCGATACCGCTCGGGCCGACATTCTCGCCTTCACCGAGTTCCCCAAAGATGTCTGGTCGCAGATCTGGTCGAACAATCCCAACGAGCGCCTCAACCGCGAGATCCGCCGCCGCACCGACTCCGTGGGCATCTTCCCCAACCGCGACAGCGTCATCCGCCTGGTCGGCGGCGTTCTGGCCGAGCAGACCGATGAGTGGGCAGAGGGGCGCCGCTACTTGGGCCTGGAGGTCCTGGCACGCTCCCGCATGCGGGTGCTGCCCAACAACGGAGACGAGGTGGTCGCCGACACCTTCATCGCTCTCAGCGCATAAAGCGAAGGATCAGCCGTTACACCACTTCCAGGGACTTGACCGCGCTGCTCGCTCGTCAGCGGGCGGGGCGAACCGCCGTGTCGCGTTGACATCGTCGTGACACGCACGATACGTTTCCTGAAACCTGAACCACCTGTCAGGTCACAGCCCCGAATCCTTCTACGGCAGCAGGAAAGGCACGCACATGCGCACCCAGAAGTTCTTCGTCCCGGCGATCCTCGCGATCGCCGGCCTCACGCTCGCGGGCTGTGCGCCCACGGCGAGCGATCCCGGCACCGACGGTGAGGCGCAGCCCGCCGTTCCCGTCGCGGTCATCACCTCCGAGACCGGCCCGCTCGCCGCCTACGGCGGCGCATACCTCGCCGGCTTCGAAGCCGGTCTCGACTACGCGACCGACGGCACGGGAGCCGTCGACGGCCGAGAGATCGACGTCACGGTCTACGATGACGCCGGTGACACCGACACCGCCGTCAACCTCGCTCGCGACGTCATCGGTCAGGGTGTCCAGATCCTCGCCGGCACCGTGTCCTCGGGCATCGCCCTCTCGCTCGCCGAGCAGGCCGAGCAGAACCAGATCCTCTACATCGCGGGCCCCTCGGCGGCAGACGCCGTGACGGGCATCAACGACTACACCTTCCGCTCGGGACGCCAGACCTACCAGGACGTCGCCACGGCGGGAACGTTCATCGGCGACCCGGCCGGTCAGAAGGTCGTCGTCTTCGCGCAGGACACCGCATTCGGTCAGGGCAACCTCGCCGGCGTCGACGCGGTACTCGGCGGAGCGGGAGCGGAGGTCGAGGGAATTCTCGTCCCCGAGGACGCGACCGAGTTCACTCCCTTCGCCCAGCAGATCCTCTCCGCCGACGCCGACCTGGTCTTCGTGGCCTGGGCCGGTGCGACGAGCGCGGCCATGTGGCAGGCGCTCGACCAGCAGGGCGTGTTCGACGCGATCCCCGTCGTCACCGGTCTCGGTGACGTCGCCACCTACGGCGCCTACGCCGAGGCGAGCGACCAGATCAGCTTCCTCAACCACTACTTCGGCGGGGCCGCGGGCACCGAGGTCGAGGCGGCCATGATCGAGCGCCTCGAGGCCGCGGGCGCCACGCCGGACCTGTTCTCCCCCGACGGCTTCGTCGCCGCGCAGATGGTCGTGCAGGCGATCCGCGAGGGCGGCGATGACGTCGACGGCATGATCGCGGCGCTCGAGGGCTGGACCTTCGAGGGGCCGAAGGGCACGACGACGATTCGAGCCGAGGACCACGCTGTGCTGCAGCCGATGTTCCAGGCCCGCCTGGTGGAGCAGGACGGCTCGTGGGTGCCGGAGCTCATCGAGATCGTCGAGGCCGACACGGTCGCCCCGCCGGTCGTCGGCTAGTCGCCCGGCCCACGGCACAGAGAGAGTTCGCACCATGACCGACCAGCCCGTGCTCGCCGTCGAGCACCTCGAGCTGCAGATCGGGGGCGCACGCATCATCGATGACGTGACGCTCTCGGTCGGCCGCGGCGAGATGCTCGGCGTCATCGGCCCCAACGGCGCCGGCAAGACGACACTGTTCAACCTCATGAGCGGCATCATGACCCCCACCGGGGGCCGGGTGCTGCTGCGCGGGGACGACGTGACGCGCCTGACCGTGCAGCGCCGCGCACGGGCTGGTCTCGGTCGCACTTTCCAGACCTCGAGTCTCTTCACGGGGCTCTCTGCGCTCGAGAACGTTCGCCTCTCCGCTCAGGTGTCGATCGGGCACGAGCTCTCGGTGCTCGCCCGTCCGAGGCGGGGTGACGCCGCGACGAGCGCGGCCGAGGAGAGGCTCGAGGAGGTCGGGCTCACGCACCACGCCGAGACGACGGCTGGCGTGCTCTCGCACGGCGACAAGCGCAAGCTCGAGATCGCCATGCTGCTCGCGACCGAGCCGAGTGTCATCCTCCTCGACGAGCCCATGGCAGGAGTCGCCTCCGGCGATGTGCCCGAGCTCGTCGAGGTCATCCGCCGGGTCCACCGCAGCGGCCGCACGGTGCTCATGGTCGAGCACCACATGGACGTCGTGCTCGGGCTCGTCGACACTGTCGCGGTCATGCACCACGGCCAGGTGCTCGCGTGGGATACCCCGCAGGCCGTCATGGCCGACCCGACCGTGCAGTCCGCCTATCTGGGAGAGAGCCTGTGAGCGCCCCGTCCAGCACCGCACCGCTTCTCCGCGTGAGCGGCCTGAGCGCCCTCATCGACGGCCAGCAGGTCGTCGAGTCCGTCGACTTCGAGGTGCCTCCCACCGGCGTGACGGCCGTCCTCGGTCGCAACGGCGTCGGCAAGACGAGCACCTTGCGCGCGATCATGGGTCTGATCACCCGCTCCGGCACGGTCGAGTTCGAGGGCGAGCGCATCGACGGCCTGCCCACGCACCGCATCGTGCAGCGCGGGGTCGGCTACGTGCCGGAAGACCGGGAGGTCTTCTCGCAGCTCACGGTCGCCGAGAACCTCAGGCTCGCCACGCGCGGCGGCGCGCCTCATCGCGACCTCGTCGACGAGCTCTTCCCCGACCTCGTGCAGCGCAGTGCTCAACGGGCCGGGTCGCTCTCCGGCGGCCAGCAGCAGATGCTGTCCCTGGCTCGCACGCTTCTCAACGACAACCGCATCCTGCTCGTCGACGAGCCCACCAAGGGCCTCGCGCCGATGATCGTGCAGGATGTCGCCGCCGCGCTCGAGCGCGCCGCGGCCACGACTCCCATCCTGCTCGTCGAGCAGAACCTGCCGATCGTGCGCCGCCTGGCGGACACCGTCGTCGTGATCGAGGGCGGCCGCGTGGTGCACACGGGAGACGCGGGCGAGCTCCTCGACGACGACGAGCGCACCCAGCGCCTCCTCGGCGTCCACACGACGGGCGACGACGACGACGCGCGTACCGACTCGGAGGTCGACCGATGAGCACCGTGATCCTTCTTCTCATCACGGGTCTCGGGCTCGGGGCGCTGTACTTCCTCGTGGCGAGCGGCCTCTCGCTCATCTACGGCCTCATGGGCGTGCTCAACTTCGCTCACGGCTCCTTCCTCACCCTCGGCGCGTTCCTCGGCTGGGAGTTCGCGCGCCGCATGGACGACGGGTCGTGGGGCACCTTCCTGCTCTCGA
Organism: Chryseoglobus sp. 28M-23; assembly: GCF_014789785.1. NCBI lineage: Bacteria > Bacillati > Actinomycetota > Actinomycetes > Micrococcales > Microbacteriaceae > Microcella > Chryseoglobus sp. 28M-23. Next base: position 967,872 of record NZ_CP061846.1, read on the forward strand.
TCCTCGTGGGCGCGATCGTCGGTGCGACCGTCGCGGCGCTCACCGAGCTGCTGCTCATCAGACCGCTCTATCTGCGGCACATCGAGCAGGTGCTCGTGACCGTCGGCCTCTCGCTCGCGACCGTCGCGCTCTTCGAGGGAATCTGGGGCGTCGACCCGATCTTCATCGTCGGGCCCGAGTGGCTCGCGCAGACGACCGACATCGGGGGTGCGCTCATCCCCAACGACCGGTTCATCCTCATCGCGGCGGCACTGCTCGTGCTTCTCGCGCTCGTGCTCTTCCTCAAGTTCACGCGCTACGGGCTCATCATCCGCGCGGGCGTCGAGAACCGTGCGATGGTGACGGCGCTCGGCATCGACGTGCGCAAAGCCTTCACCATGGTCTTCGCGATCGGCGGCGCGGCGGCGGGCATCGGCGGCGTTCTCGCCTCGCACTACTTCGGCTACGTCTCCCCGCTCATCGGCGGATCGCTGCTCATCTTCGCCTTCATCGTCACGGTGATCGGCGGCCTCGGCTCGCTCACGGGGGCGGCCATCGCCTCGGTCGTCGTCGCCGTGCTGCAGCAGTTCGCCAACTTCTATCTGGGGGGAACGGGGGACTTCATGGTCGTGGTGCTCTTGGCCGTCGTCCTGCTCGTCCGCCCCACGGGACTCCTCGGGAGCAAGGCATCATGACCCTCATCGACCGCATCCGCACCGCTCGCGCGACCCCGTGGGTCATCGGCGGGGCGCTCATCCTGGTGTTCGCGCTCCTCCCGGTGCTCAACCTGAGCCTGCCCGGCATCCTGCCCGGTGCGACGTACACGCCGGGCACCCTGCAGCTGCTCGCCTTCGCGATGGTCTTCGCGACCCTCGCCCTCAGCTACCACCTGCTGTTCGGAGTCGCCGGCCTGCTCTCGTTCGGCCACGCGCTCTACTTCGCGGTCGGCGCCTACGGCCTCGGGATCGTGCTGCGGGACACGCAGCTCGCCCTCGTGCCCGCCATGGGCGTCGTGCTGCTCGGCGCGGTCGTGCTCGCCGCGGCACTCGGCGCGCTGAGTCTGCGCGTCACGGGTATCGCGTTCGCGATGGTGACGCTCGCCTTCGCCCAGGCCGGCTCGGTGCTCGTGCGCCGCAACGCGGCGATCACGAACGGCGAAGAGGGGCTGCCTCTCGAGGTGGCGAACATCCCGACCGAGCTCGTGGGCGTCATCAATACGCGCAACCTGTATTGGATCGCACTCGGGATGCTCGTGGTCGTGTTCCTCATCGTCACGTGGTTCGAGCGCTCCCGCGCCGGCCACGTCGTCGTCGCGGCACGGGAGAACGACCTGCGGGTGCGCGTGCTGGGCATGACGCCGTTCACCGTTCGACTCATCACCGTCGTGCTCGCCGGCTCGCTCGCGGCGCTCGTGGGCATGGTCTACCTGCTCCTGCAGAGCGGCGTCACGCCGGCCGTGACGACGCCCGACTTCACGCTCACCCTGCTCGTGATCGTCGTGCTCGGCGGTGTCGGGTCCCGCTGGGGAGCGGTCGTCGGTGGCCTCATCTACACGCTCCTCGACCAGCGCCTCACGGCCCTCTCGCGCTCCGAGACGATCGCCGACCTGCCCGATGTGTTGCGCATTCCGCTGAGCGAGCCGCTGTTCATTCTCGGCACCCTCTTTATCCTGGTGGTGGTGCTTCTGCCCGGTGGCCTGGCGGGCCTCGCGCGTCGGGCGACCGCGCGCCTGGCGCGACGGCGTCCTGAGCCGGAGCGCCCGCTCGAGGAGGCGCGATGACCGAGACCCACCCGCTCGACCCCCACCCGCACGACACCCAGCACGACGGCCTGCACACTCTCGGCCGCTGGACGGGGGATCGTGCCAGGGCGACCCCGGAGCGCATCGCGATCGACGACCGCGGTGTCGAGTTGAGCTATCGCGAGCTGCACGATCGAGCATCCCGACTCGCCCGTCTGCTGCGCAGCGCCGGGTACGGCGTCGGCGACCGCATCGCGACCCTCACGGGCAACAGCGCCGACCACGTCGTGCTGTTCTTCGCGTGCGCGCAGGCCGGGCTCGTGCTCGTGCCCATCTCGTGGCGCCTGTCGCCCCGCGAGATCGCGCAGCAGCTCGAGCTCTCCGACCCCGCCCTGCTGGTCGTGGAGGACGAGTTCGCCTCCCTCGCCTCCGCGTCGCTTGAGCGGCTTCTCGCCCCGCCGCCCCGCGCGAGCGTCGGTTCTCGAGGCGTCGAGCGCGCGGTGCCTGCGCCGCTGCGCGGCCGCCTCGCGGATGCCCCGCCGCAGCGCCCCGTGGGCGACGACGACGCCCTGCTCCTCATGTTCACCTCGGGCACCCTCGCCGCCCCGAAGGGCGTCATCCTCACCCACGCGAACTGCTTCTGGACGAACCTCGCGCTCTCGCGCACCGCCGAGATCACGAGCCAGGACACCGTGCTCGCCGTCATGCCGCAGTACCACGTGGGCGGCTGGAACGTGCAGCCGCTGCTCGCCTGGTGGATGGGGGCCACCGTCGTGCTCGAGCGCACCTTCGACCCCGGTCGAGTGCTGCACCTCATCGCCGACCGCGGCATCACGACGACCATGGGTGTGCCCGCGAACTACCTGCTGCTCGCCGAGCACCCCGACTTCGCGAGCACCGACCTGTCGACGTTGCGGCACGCGATCGTGGGCGGCGCTCCCATGCCCGAGCCGCTCCTGCGCACCTGGCACGCTCGCGGCGTCGCGCTCACGCAGGGCTACGGCCTCACCGAAGCCTCGCCGAACGTGCTGTGCCTGCCCGATGAGGACGCTCGGCGTCGGGTCGGGTCTGCGGGGCGGCCGTACCCCCACGTCGAGGTGCTGCTCGTCGACCCGGTGACGAGCGAGCCGATCGAGGGCGCCGGCACGGGAGAGCTGCTCGTGCGGGGGCCGAGCGTCTTCACGGGGTACTTCCGCGATGCGGCGCAGACCGCGGCGACGCTCACCGACGGCTGGCTGCGCACCGGCGACCTCATGGCGCGCGATGACGACGGCTACTACCGCGTGATCGATCGCATCAAGGACATCTTCATCACGGGTGGGGAGTCGGTCGCGCCCGCCGAGATCGAGGCGGTGCTGTTCGAGCACCCCGCGGTCTCCGACGTCGCCGTCATCGGCGTGCCGGACGAGCGATGGGGCGAGGTGCCGGTCGCCTACATCGTGCCGCGCTCGGGCGTCCCTCGGGACGAGACGGCGCTGCGCGAGCACTGCGCGGCGCGACTGGCACGGTTCAAGGTGCCCACGCGCATCCTCGAGATCGAGTCCATTCCCCGGTCGGGCGCCGACAAGGTGCGCCGCCGCGACCTGCTCGAGGCCTGGGGCGGCGCCCAGCTCGCCGCGACGGGCGGTGCCTCGTGAGCGCGGCACCGCGCACGGCGCGCGGCGAGCGCACCCGCCGGGCGATCCTCGACGCCGCCGAGCATGTCTTCGCCGAGCTCGGCTACGCCGAGTCGTCGATCGTGCGCATCACGGAGCGCGCAGGCGTCGGGCAGGGCACGTTCTACCTCTACTTCGACTCGAAGCTGCAGGTCTTCGAAGAGCTCGTCGACGACCTCAACCGCCGCGTGCGGCACGCGATGACGGAGCACGCGACCGACGACATGAGCCGCATCGAGCGCGAGCGTGAGGGCTTTCGCGGCTTCTTCCGCTTCACGGCCGAGCATCCGGCGCTGTACCGCATCGTGCGCGAGGCGGAGTTCGTCTCCCCGCGGTCTCTGCGCCTGCACTACTCGCGCATCGTCGACGGCTACATCGAGGGCCTCACGGCTGCACGCGAGCGTGGCGAAGTGGGCGACATCGATCCGACGGTCGCGGCCTGGGCGCTCATGGGCGTCGGCGAGATGATCGGCATGCGCTGGGTGCTGTGGGGCGAGGAGGGGGCGAGCGGGGCGAGCGCGGATCCGCTCGCGAGCGGCACGACCGACGTGCCCGACGCCGTCTTCGACAGCATGATGCGCTTCATCGAGAACGCGCTCGCAGCGCGCGGAACCCAGGAGGGGGCACCATGACGCAGGTCGTGCAGGGAGAGCTCGACGGTCGCAGGGCGGTCGTCACGGGCGGCGCGAGCGGCATCGGTGAGGCGTGCTCGCGCGCGCTCGCCGCGGCCGGGGCGCACGTCGTCATCGCCGACCGCGACGGCGAGGGCGCCGCGCGCGTCGCTGCGGCGATCGGCGGCGAGGCGTGGGAGGTCGATCTGAGCGATCTGGATGCTCTCGCCGAAGTCGAGCTGCGCGCCGACATCCTCGTCAACAACGCGGGGGTGCAGACGGTGAGCCCGATCGCCGAGTTCGACCCGGCGCGCTTCCGCTTCATCGTCGACCTCATGCTCGTCTCGCCGTTCCTCCTCACGCGCGCCGCCCTGCCGGGCATGTACGAGCGCGGCTGGGGTCGCGTCATCAACATCAGCTCGGTGCACGGGCTGCGCGCGAGCGCCTTCAAGTCTGCGTACGTCTCGGCGAAGCACGGTCTCGAGGGCCTGTCGAAGGTCACCGCGCTCGAGGGCGGCCCGCACGGCGTCACGAGCAACTGCATCAACCCCGGCTACGTGCGCACGCCGCTCGTCGAGAAGCAGATCGCCGACCAGGCGCGCGTGCACGGCATTCCCGAGGACGAGGTCGTCGAGCGCATCATGCTCACCGAGAGCGCCGTCAAGCGGCTCGTCGAGCCCGACGAGGTCGCCTCTCTCGCGGTGTGGCTGTGCGGCGCGGCGGCGGGCATGGTCACGGGCTCCTCGTACTCGATGGACGGCGGGTGGAGCGCACGATGACCGAGTTCGCCCCCGCCACGATCGCGGTCCCCGTCCTCGGGGGAGCGCTCACGGTCGGCATCTGGAACGACTCTCCGGATGCGCCCGCGGTGCTCGCGATCCACGGCATCACCGCGAATCACCGGTGCTGGCCGCTCCTGGCAGACCATCTCCCCGGCGTGCGGCTCATCGCTCCCGACCTGCGCGGTCGCGGCCGATCACGCGACCTCGGGGGTCCATACGGCCTCGAGCAGCACGCCCGCGACCTTGTCGCCGTGCTCGACCACCTGGGGCTCGAGAGCGTCGCCGTCGTCGCCCACTCGATGGGGGCGTTCGTCGCGGTGCTGCTCGCGGCGCGCTTCCCCGACCGCGTCTCCTCCCTGACCCTCGTGGACGGCGGGCTGCCGCTCGACCCGCCCGAGCGCGCGGGGTCGGGCGACGAGGCGCACGGTGCTGCGGTACCGGACGGCACGGCTGTGCTCGGGCCAGCCGCGCGGCGCCTCTCGATGACGTTCGCCTCGGTCGAGGAGTACCGCGACTTCTGGCGTGAGCATCCCGCCTTCCGCGACCGCTGGTCGCGCGCTGTCGAGGCCTACGTCGACTACGACCTGCACGGTGAGCCCCCGGCCCTGAAGCCCTCGGGCGACCTGGCGGCGGTCGGCGCCGATGTCGCTGAGCTGTACGGCGGGGAGAGCTACCGCCGGGCGCTCGAGAGCGTGCGCCAGCCGACGACCTTCCTGCGCGCACCGCGCGGCCTCCTCGATGAGCCCGAGGCGCTCTACCGCCCCGAGCGCACGAGCGAGCAGCCGACGATCTCGGGCATGCGCGTCATCGAGGTCGACGACGTCAACCACTACACGATCGTGCTCGCCGAGCCGGGTGCGCGCCGCGTCGCGCGCGCGGTGAGCGACGCACTGCACGTCCCCTCCGCTGCGGCGCCCGCCGCGACCGTCCACGACTGAAAGGCCCGATCATGACCGAGATGCTTCTGCCGGGCATCGTTGCCCACTCCGTGCCTGCACCGCGACTCACCGCGGCGGTGCTCGAGCGCCCCGCCGAGGGAGAGCCCGTCGGCACCGTCGTCTTCGTGCACGGCAACGTGTCCTCCTCGCACTCCTACCAGCCGACGATGCTCGCGCTCCCGCCGCAGTGGCGCGCGCTCGCGGTCGACCTGCGCGGCTTCGGCGGCTCCGAGGTCAAGCCGGTCGACGCGACCCGCGGGCTGCGCGACTTCTCCGACGACGTCGCGAGCGTGCTCGAGACGCTCGGCACGGGCGCCGTGCACCTCGTGGGCTGGAGCATGGGCGCGGGTGTCGTGCTGCAGTACCTTCTCGACAATCCCGACGCCGTGCTGAGCGTCACGCTCGAATCGCCCATCTCGCCATACGGCTTCGGCGGCACCGCCCTCGATGGCTCGCTCCTGACCCCCGACGCCGCCGGCACGGGCGGGGGCGGCGGCAACCCCGACTTCATCGCACGGCTCGCCGCGGGCGACCTCGGCGGCGAGGAGCAGACGTCTCCGCGGTCTGTCTACCGCACCGCCTATGTGGCGCAGCCCGATGGCCTGCCCCACGAGGATCTCTGGGTCGCGTCGATGCTCACGACGGCGACGGGGGAGGACAACTACCCCGGTGACAGCGTCCCGTCGGAGAACTGGCCGGGATTCGCTCCAGGGCCGCGCGGCGTGCTCAACACGATGGCGCCCACGCACCTGAACCTGTCCGGCATCACCGAGCTCGAGACGAAGCCCGCGATCCTGTGGATCCGCGGCGACGCCGACGCGATCGTCTCCGACACCTCGGCCTTCGACCTGAACTTCCTCGGCCAGCTCGGGGCGATCCCCGGGTGGCCCGGCGCCGAGGTCGCACCTCCGCAGCCGATGGTGAGCCAGACGCGGGCCGTGCTCGAGCGCTACGCGAGTGCCGGGGGATCCCTGCGCGAGGTCGTGTTCGAGGGGTGCGGTCACTCGCCCCACCTCGAGCAGGCCGAGAGCTTCGTGGCCGCCCTCCTCGAGCACCTCGACGCTGCGGGCTGACCGGGTGGCGCGAGGGTTCGGCGGGCGAGGGTTCTCTGCTCAGCCTCGATGCGTACACTGAGCATCGTGCCTGCTGTGAACCTCGGAATGCCCAAGATTCCCGAAACCCTCGCCCCCCGCCGCGTCAGCCGCCAGATCAAGGTCGGCAAGGTGCTCGTCGGTGGTGACGCCCCGGTCAGCGTGCAGTCGATGACGACGACGCCGACGACGGACATCAACGCGACGCTCCAGCAGATCGCCGAGCTCACCGCGACGGGCTGCGACATCGTGCGCGTCGCGGTACCGACGCAGGACGACGCCGACGTGCTGCACATCATCGCGAAGAAGAGCCAGATCCCCGTCATCGCCGACATCCACTTCCAGCCGAAGTACGTCTTCCAGGCGATCGACGCCGGCTGCGCCGCAGTGCGCGTCAACCCGGGCAACATCAAGAAGTTCGACGACAAAGTCGGCGAGATCGCGAAGGCGGCCAAGGATGCGGGCGTGAGCCTGCGCATCGGCGTCAACGCCGGCTCGCTCGACCCCCGCTTGCTGCAGAAGTACGGCAAGCCGACGCCCGAGGCGCTCGTCGAGAGCGCGGTGTGGGAGGCGAGCCTGTTCGAGGAGCACGACTTCCACGACTTCAAGATCTCGGTCAAGCACAACGACCCCATCGTCATGGTCAAGGCCTACCGCCAGCTCGCCGAGCGCGGCGACTGGCCGCTGCACCTCGGCGTGACCGAAGCAGGCCCCGCCTTCCAGGGCACGATCAAGAGCGCGACGGCCTTCGGCATCCTGCTCGGCGAGGGCATCGGCGACACCATCCGCGTCTCCCTCTCGGCGCCGCCGGCGGAGGAGATCAAGGTGGGCCTCAAGATTCTCGAGTCGCTCAACCTGCGCGAGCGCAAGCTCGAGATCGTCTCCTGCCCCTCGTGCGGTCGCGCGCAGGTCGACGTGTACACGCTCGCCGACGACGTGACGGCGGGGCTCGAGGGCATGACCGTGCCTCTGCGCGTCGCCGTCATGGGCTGCGTCGTGAACGGTCCAGGCGAGGCCCGCGAGGCCGACCTCGGCGTCGCGAGCGGCAACGGCAAGGGCCAGATCTTCGTCAAGGGCGAGGTCATCAAGACGGTGCCGGAGTCGGAGATCGTCGCGACCCTCATCGAGGAGGCGAACCGCATCGCGGCCTCGATGCCGGATGCCCCGGTCGGCGAACCGCAGGTGCTCACGAGCTGATCGCGCCTCCGAGGGGCCGATGCGAGAGAAGTGACCCCACATCGGGGGACTGACCGCGACGTGCCCCCGGTCAGTAGGCTCAAGTCATCGACTGGGGGAGTCGACACTGAGAAGCACCGGGGGGCGGTGCACGTTTCGCACGAGGCGATCAGGGGAATCTTCCGTCGTGCAGGTTTCCCTCTCACGCCGCATCGCGGGTGGGCGGGAAGGGCCTGCGAGCGACCCAAGCCCCCCTTGCCGCCGCTCGCAGGCCTATTTTCTATTCTGGCCCCCGAACGGGGGGTTCGGCCAGCGCATCCGGCGCGACGCGCCGAGGCCAGTAGTCTGAACCGGTGACGACGCGACTGACCCAGCTCTTCCTCCGTACACTTCGCGACGATCCCGCCGACGCTGAGGTGGCCAGCCACCGCCTCCTCGTGCGCGCCGGGTACATCCGGCGCCAGGCGCCGGGCGTCTTCGCCTGGCTGCCGCTCGGCCTGCGCGTTCGGCGCCGGGTCGAGGCCGTCATCCGGGAGGAGATGCACGCGATCGGCTGCCAGGAAGTGCACTTCCCCGCCCTCCTGCCGCGCGAACCCTACGAGGCGAGCGGCCGCTGGGAGGAGTACGGCGACGGCATCTTCCGTCTCAAGGACCGCAAGGGCGCCGACTACCTCCTCGCGCCCACGCACGAAGAGGTCTTCACGCTCACGGTCAAGGACCTCTACGGCAGCTACAAAGATCTTCCGCTGTCGATCTACCAGATCCAGGACAAGTACCGGGATGAGGCGCGCCCGCGCGCCGGCCTGCTGCGCGGCCGCGAGTTCTCCATGAAGGACGCATACTCCTTCGACGTGACCGATGAGGGTCTGGATGCCTCGTACCAGGCGCAGCGCGACGCCTACGAGCGCATCTTCTCCCGCCTGGGGCTCGAGTACGTCATCGTGCAGGCGGACGCCGGGGCCATGGGCGGCTCGCGCAGCGAGGAGTTCCTGCACCCGACGCCCATCGGTGAGGACACCTTCGTGCGGTCGGCAGGGGGCTACGCGGCGAACGTCGAGGCCTACCGCTCGGTCTCGCCCGCCCCGCAGCTGATCGACGGACACCCCGCTGCCGAGATCATCGACTCACCGCAGACACCGACGATCGCGACGCTCGTCACCCTCGCGAACGAGAAGCACCCGCGCGAGGATCGCCTGTGGACGGCGGCGGACACGCTCAAGAACGTCGTGCTGCGGCTCACGGCGCTCGACGGCACGAAGGAGCTCGTCGTCGTCGGCCTGCCCGGCGACCGGGAGGTCGACCTCAAGCGCGCCGAGGTGGCCTTCGCTCCCGCAGATGTCGCGGCGGCGACCGAGGAGGACTTCGCCGCGCATCGCGGCCTCGTCAAGGGCTACATCGGCCCCTGGTCGCCGAGCGGCGCCGTGCTCGGGAAGGGCTCGAGCACGGGCATCCGGTACCTGGTCGATCCTCGCGTCGTCGACGGCACCGCGTGGGTGACGGGCGCGAACGAGCACGAGAAGCACGTGCTGGGCCTCGTCGCGGGCCGCGACTTCACCGCCGACGGCCTCGCCGACATCGCCGAGGTGCGCGAGGGCGACCCCGCCCCCGACGGCTCCGGGCCGATCGAGACCGCGCGCGGCATGGAGATCGGGCACGTCTTCCAGCTCGGTCGCAAGTACGCCGAGGCGCTCGGGCTGCAGGTGCTCGACGAGAACGGCAAGCTCGTGACCGTCACGATGGGCTCCTACGGCATCGGCGTGACGCGCATCCTCGGTGTCATCGCCGAGGCCAATCACGACGAGCGCGGTCTCGTGTGGCCGCGCAACGTGGCGCCCTTCGACGTGCACATCGTCGCGACCGGCAAGGACGCCGCGGTGTTCGACGTTGCCGAGGCGCTCGTGAGCGAGCTCGAGGGTGCGGGGTTCGACACGCTCTTCGACGACCGACCGAAGGTCTCCCCGGGAGTCAAGTTCGGCGATGCCGAGCTCATCGGCGTGCCGCTCATCGTCATCGTCGGTCGCGGAGCCGCCGAGGGACGCGTCGAGTTCTGGGATCGCCGCACGGGCGAGCTCGAGGAGATCGCGCTGCACGAGGTGCTCGACCGCCTGCGCGACGCACCGCAGTGAGAGCGCGTCGCTTTCCGCGCTCGTCCGGGTTAGGGTGAAGAGTCGCCGGGTCGGTTGACCTGTCGCGGCCGCGAGCGCCTTCCCACCCCTCCCGAGCCCCTGGAGCACCATGTTGTCCACCCCCGCCCCTGCCCTCCGACGCACGGTCATGGCGGGCGGTGTGGCCCTCGCCTTCGCGCTCGGTGCGGTGGCCCCCGCGACTGCCGCCGACACCGTCGAGGGCGACACTCCCGTCGTCCTCAGCAGCGACCAGAGCACCTTCGGGGCGATTCCGGAGGTCTTCCCCGCGGACGGCGACGAGGGGCCCCCGCCGGAGATCGAGCTGCAGCTGTTTGGCGGCCCGACGACGCCGGAGATCACGCCGTGGACGACGACGGCGCTGAGCTTCGACTCAGAGGACCGCGTTTACGTGGCGCTCCTCTCCGCAGGGCAGATTTTCGGCGAGAGCGTGCAGTACCTGTGCGCGATTCGGGTGTACGACGAAGACGGCGTGCCCTTGGGGTCGCCGCTGCCGGTGGCGAACCCTGACGATGGCGAGACCGGCCTGTGGCCGGTGGCGTGCACGGGCCTCGCTCTGCTCGACGTGCTCAGCGCGTACGGTCTCGATCTCGACTTCGAGAGCGGCGTCAGCCAGGAGGCTGCGCCGAGCACGGCGGCGTTTGTGTACTTCAGCGACGGAACAGCCGTTCGCATCGACGCGCGTACCGGAACCGTGACGGAAGTCTTCACGGGCTCCTCCGGGTCCTTCGGCGATTTCGAGTCGCTCGCGATCTCGGCCGGTCCGGCCGAACTGCTGGATCCGGAGCGCAGCGGTATCGCTGTCATCGTCGCCGGATTCACCGACGAGGCCCTCATCGTGAGCGTGCTCTGGGAGGGCGGCGAGACCGAGTCGCGGTTGGCGTTCTTCCCCGTGACGGTGAACGGTGCAGAGTTCGACAGCGAACTCAACCTCTGGATCGTGTCGCCCGACATCGAGCAAGGTCAGATGGCCGTCTTCAGCTTCGGCTATACCGACCTGAGTGAGTTCGGCACGCAGCCCACCTCGGCCTCGGAGCCCGGTGTCGATCTGCTGGCCCCTCTGGACGCGGCGGGCGACCTCTCCGCGGTGACGCAGGATTCGCCGCAGGGGGGATTCGACGCAGCCGCGATCAGCGGAGGTTACCTGGTGAGCGGCCTTGGGACGTTCACCGCCGGCGGCATCGCGATCGAACGCGCCGCCGTCGAGCTCGCCGGAGACGCGGAAGAGCAGCTCGCGGCGACCGGTGCCGACGACCAGCTCGTCCTCGCGATCGGGGTCATCGCCGGCGCGCTCCTCCTCGGCGGCGTCGTCATCACCGCGGTCGGTGCCTCGCGGCGTCGCACCCGCCGCGACTAGCGCCGGGCACCGCGCGTGCCGCGCACGAGCGGAATCGGGCCCGTCACCGAGTCCTCGTCGACCCACAGCTCGATGCCGGCGACGTCGGGCAGCTGGTCGCGCGTGAAGACCGGGTCCTTCCCCGCCGCGCGCTGGTCCTGGTAGTTCGTGAGCACGCGGAAGGCGACGCCGCCGAGCAACGCGATGGCGACGAGATTGATGATCGCCATGATGCCCATCACGCCGTCCGCGGTCGTCCACACGAGCGTCGTCGAGGCCACAGAGCCGCCGAGGACGGCGAGCACGACGAGACTGCGGTAGACGATGAGCGCGGGCCGGCTCGTCGTGATGAACTCCAGATTCGATTCCCCGTAGTAGTAGTTGCCGAGGATCGAGCTGAAGGCGAGCAGCAGGATCACGACCGCGAGCAGCACTCCGGCCCACTCGCCAAGGGAGGAGACGACGGCCTCTTGCGTGAGGTCGACGCCGCGCTCGGCGGCCGCGAGGTCGGGATTCGTCACGAGGATGATGAAGGCTGTGATCGAGCAGACGAGGAAGGTGTCGAAGTAGACGCCCAGCGTCTGCACGAGGCCCTGCTTCGCCGGGTGCGTGACCGCGGCAGCCGCACCGGCGTTCGGCGCCGAGCCGAGACCTGCCTCGTTCGAGAACATGCCGCGCTGGATGCCGACGAGGATGATCGTGCCCACCGCGCCACCCGCGATCGACTGGAACCCGAAGGCGCCGGCGTAGATCTGCGCGAACACGCGCGGCACCTCCTCGATGTTCATCGCGACGATGACGATGCCGATGAGGAGGTAGAGCAGCGCCATCGCGGGCACGAGCGACTGGGTCACGCTCGCGATGCGACGGATGCCGCCGAAGATGACGAGGCCGGTCGCGAGGGCGAGAACGCCGCCGATAGCCCAGGGGAGCATCCCCGGGTCCTCCAGGCCGGCTGCGCCCCCGACGGCACTCACGATCGTGTTCGCCTGCAGGCTCGAGAAGGCGAAGGGAAACACGACGATGAGGACGACGGCGAAGAGGATGCCCATCCACCGCTTCCCGAGGCCGCGCTGCATGTAGTATGCGGGGCCACCCCGAAAGCCGTCCCTGTCCTTCGTCTTGTAGACCTGCCCGAGCGTCGACTCCACGAAGGAGGACGCGCCGCCGATGAAGGCCATCGTCCACATCCAGAAGATCGCGCCGGGGCCGCCGAGGGCGAGCGCCGTCGCCACACCCGCGATGTTGCCGACGCCGACGCGAGAGGCGGCCGAGACGGTGAACGCCTGAAACGCCGAGACCGACTGCGGCTCGCCGCCGGCATCGCGCGGCGTCACATCGGTGAGAGTGCGGAACATCGCGGGAATGAGCCTCAACTGCACTACCCTCGTGCGCACCGTGAAATACAGGCCGAGCCCGATGACGATCGGCAGCACGATCCACTGCCACAGCGAGCCGCCGAGAGAGGCGATGAGGTCGTTGACACCGTCCATGGCGTCCATTCAGACACACTAGCGATGTCCGGTACCGTGGGGGTCTGCAATCGAATAGAGGAGCGACACCGTGGACATCGACCTGACCGTCTTGAGGATGATGGAGCGCGAGCGGGAGATCCCGTTCGACGAGCTCGTGCAGATCATCGAGCAGGCCATCCTCACCGCCTACCTCAAGCACACGGAGCAGGACGATCACCGCGGCTCCGACCGCCCGCAGCCTCGTGCCGAGCTCGATCGCAAGTCGGGCCACGTCACGATCTACGTGCCCGAGTTCGATGAGGAGGAGAACCTCATCGGCGAGGCCGTCGACAGCCCCGACGACTTCGGCCGCATCGCCGCGTTCGCGGCCAAGCAGGTCATCAACCAGCGCCTTCGCGACATCGGCGACGACCGCGTTCTCGGCGAGTTCAAGGGGCGCGAGGGCGACATCGTCGCCGGCGTCATCCAGCAGGGACCCAACCCGCGCATGATCCACATCGACCTCGGCACGGTCGAGGCGATCCTCCCGCCCGAGGAGCAGGTGCCGGGGGAGGACTACGCGCACGGCCGTCGCATCCGCGTGTACGTGACGAGCGTCTCGAAGGGTCTCAAGGGTCCGTCGATCACCGTCAGCCGCACCCACCCCTCGCTCGTGCGCAAGCTCTTCACCCTCGAGGTGCCCGAGATCGCGAGCGGGCTCGTCGAGATCACCGCGATCGCACGCGAGGCGGGGCACCGCAGCAAGATCGCCGTGCGCTCGCTCGAGCCCGGCGTCAACGCGAAGGGCGCGTGCATCGGCGAGCTCGGGCAGCGCGTGCGCGCGGTGACGGCCGAGCTCGGTCAGGAGAAGATCGACATAGTCGACCACTCCGACGACCTCGCGACCTTCGTGAAGAATGCGCTGTCGCCCGCGAAGGTCTCCGACGCCTTCGTCATCGACGCCGACACGAAGGCCGTGCGGGCCCTCGTGCCCGACTACCAGCTCTCCCTCGCCATCGGCAAGGAGGGCCAGAACGCCCGCTTGGCGGCCAAGCTGACTGGCGCCAAGATCGACATTCAGCCCGACTCCGTCATGGAGGAGTAGGCCAGGGGCTACAATGGAACCCGTCAGAACCTGCATCGGCTGTCGCCAGCGTGCTTCCCGCTCCTCACTTCTGAGGGTCGTGGCGCGCGAGGGGAGGGTCGAGGCGGATGCCCTGGCCCGCTTGCCGGGACGGGGCGCGTGGGTGCATGCCACCCTCGACTGCGTCGAAGCCGCCTCGCAGCGGCGGGCATGGGCGCGCGCACTGCGCGTGAGCGGTCCGCTCGACGCAGACCACGTACGACACACCATCGGAGCAACCGGCTCCACGAGAGAACAGGCTGATCGGCCAATGGACAACTAATGAGCGGCTCGAAATGAGACCCGTCCACCACTAGTGATCCGCCCCTGTCTGGGTGCGGATCCAGACAGGAGAATTGTGGCTGCAAAACCACGCGTGCACGAGATCGCGAGCGAACTCGGCATCGAAAGCAAGGTCGCCCTCGAGAAGCTCAAAGAGCTCGGCGAATTCGTCAAGGGGCCGTCGTCGACGATCGAGCCCCCCGTCGCCCGCAAGCTGCGCAAGGCGGTCGAAGAAGCAGGCCTCGGCGCGCCGAAGGCGGAAGAGAAGCCCGCGGCGAAGGCTCCCGCGAAGGCCGCGCCCAAGCCGGCTCCGAAGCCCGCCGAGACGGTCGAGACGGCTCCCGAGTCGGCCGAGAAGCCGGCTCCTGAAGCGCCGGCTGCTGAGGCTCCGGCTGCTCCGCAGCAGCCCGCCGAGGGCGACGCGCCCGCGCGCCCGGCGGCATCCGGAGGCCCCCGGCCCGGCAACAACCCCTTCGCTTCCCAGCAGGGCATGTCTCGCCCCGGTGCGCCGCGGCCCGGCAACAACCCGTACTCGTCCTCCCAGGGCATGCCCCGCCCCGGTGGCGTGGGCGGCGCCGTTCCGCGCCCGCCGCGCCCCGGCGCACCCCGCCCGGGAGCGCCTCGCCCCGAGGGCGGCCCCGGCCGTCCCGGCGGCGGTCGCGGCAACGCGCCGTTCCAGACGCGCCAGGGCGGCCCCGGTCGTCCTGGAGGTGCCGGTGGACCCGGTGGCGCGCCCGGCGGCTTCCGCCCCGGTGGCGGCTTCAGCGGCCCGCGCCCCGGTGGCGGTGGCCGTGGTCGCGGCCCCGGCGGCGGCACCGCAGGTGCCTTCGGTCGTGGCGGCGGCAAGTCGCGCGCGCGCAAGTCGAAGCGCACGAAGCGGCAAGAGTTCGAGATGCGCGAGGCGCCGTCGGTCGGCGGCGTCAGCGTTCCCCGCGGCGATGGCAAGAAGGTCATCCGTCTGCGTCAGGGCGCATCGATCAGCGACTTCGCCGACAAGCTCGAGCAGGTCAGCGGCATGAGCGTGCCTCCCGGCAACCTCGTGACCGTGCTGTTCCACCTCGGTGAGATGGCGACGGCGACCGAGTCGCTCGACGGCGCGACCTTCGAGGTGCTCGGCGAGGAGCTCGGGTGGAAGATCGAGATCGTCTCCCCGGAGGACGAGGACAAGGAGCTCCTCGAAGCCTTCGACATCGACCTCGAGCAGGAGGACGACGAGGAGGACCTCGTCATCCGCCCGCCGGTCGTGACCGTCATGGGCCACGTCGACCACGGTAAGACGAAGCTGCTCGACGCGATTCGCGAGGCGAACGTCGTCGCGGGCGAGTCCGGTGGCATCACGCAGCACATCGGCGCTTACCAGGTGTGGACGGAGCACGAGGAGATCGAGCGCGCCATCACCTTCATCGACACCCCGGGTCACGAGGCGTTCACCGCCATGCGTGCTCGTGGTGCGCAGGTGACGGACGTCGCGATCCTCGTGGTCGCCGCGGACGACGGCATCATGCCGCAGACCGTGGAGGCGCTCAACCACGCCCAGGCGGCGAACGTGCCGATCGTCGTCGCGGTCAACAAGATCGACTCCGAGGGCGCGAACCCGGCGAAGGTGCGCCAGCAGCTCACCGAGTACGGGCTCATCGCCGAGGAGTACGGCGGAGACACGATGTTCATGGACGTCTCGGCGCTCAAGAACATCGGCATCACCGAGCTGCTCGACGCCGTGCTGCTCACCGCCGACGCGGGTCTCGACCTGCGCGCGAACCCGCAGCGCGACGCCCGCGGTGTCGCCATCGAGGCGAAGCTCGACAAGGGCCGCGGCTCGGTCGCGACCGTGCTCATCCAGGCGGGAACCCTGCGCGTCGGCGACCCGATCGTCGCGGGCACGGCCTACGGCCGCGTGCGCGCCATGACGGACGAGAACGGCGAGAAGGTCGACGAGGCCTACCCGTCGCGTCCCGTGCAGGTGCAGGGCCTCTCGAGCGTTCCGCGCGCCGGAGACACCTTCATCGTCACGGAGGACGACCGCACGGCGCGTCAGATCGCGGAGAAGCGCGAGGCCGCCGAGCGCAACGCCCTCCTGGCGAAGGCGCGCAAGCGCATCAGCCTCGAGGACTTCACGAAGGCGCTCGAAGACGGCAAGGTCGAATCGCTCAACCTCATCATCAAGGGTGACGTCTCGGGTGCCGTCGAGGCGCTCGAGGAGGCCCTGCTCAAGATCGAGGTGGACGACAGCGTGCAGCTGCGCATCATCCACCGCGGTGTGGGTGCGGTGACCGAGAGCGACGTGAACCTCGCGACGATCGACAACGCGATCATCGTGGGCTTCAACGTGCGCCCCGACACGAAGGCGCGCGAGCGCGCTCAGCGCGAGGGCGTCGACATTCGCTTCTACTCGGTCATCTACGCGGCTCTCGAGGAGATCGAGGGCTCGCTCAAGGGAATGCTCAAGCCCGAGTTCGAAGAGGTGCAGTCGGGCGTCGCCGAGATCCGCGAGATCTTCCGCTCCTCGAAGTTCGGCAACATCGCCGGTGTCATCGTGCGCAGCGGAACGATCACGCGCAACGCGAAGGCCCGCGTCATCCGCGACGGCGTCGTGGTCGGCGACGGTCTGGCGATCGAGTCGCTGCGCCGCTTCAAGGACGACGTCACCGAGGTGCGCACGGACTTCGAGGCCGGTATCGGTCTCGGCAAGTTCAACGACATCCAGATCGGCGACGAGATCGAGACGATCGAGATGAAGGAGAAGCCGCGCGAGTAGCGCGCGCGAGCTCCCTCAACCCCGGGGTGCCCGCCCGCACGGGCGGGCACCCCATCCCTCTTCTTTCGAAGGAGACAGCACCATGGCGAACCCTCGCGCACGCAAGGTGGCCGACCGCATCAAGGAGGTCGTCGCGAAGCGCCTCGACAAGGGGCTGCGGGATCCGCGTCTCGGCTTCGTGACGATCACCGACGTGCAGGTGACGGGCGATCTGCAGCACGCCTCCATCTTCTACACGGTGTACGGCACCGATCAGGAGCGCGCGGACAGCGCTGCCGCCCTCACGGCGGCGACGGGGATGCTGCGCACCGAGGTGGGGCGCAACCTCAACACGCGCCTCACGCCGTCTCTCGAGTTCATCCCCGACGGGGTGCCCGAGAACGCCGCCTCGATCGAAGCCCTTCTGCGCGAGGCACGGGAGCGCGACGAGCTCACACTCAGCTCAGCGGCCACCGCGCAGTACGCGGGCGACCCGGACCCGTACGTCAAGCCGCGGGAGCACGTCGACGAGGTCGACGAGGAGCTCGAGGACGACGCGCTCGACGACGACCCGCGCTAGGACGACGCGCGCTAGGCCGACTCGCGCTAGTGCCCGAGGTCGATGGAGCCGGTCGACACGATCGACACGATCGACAGCGCGACCGCGCCGACGATGATGAGCGCGCCCATGACGACGAGCACGGCGAGGCCGAGCTTGCCGACGAGGTCGGTGAACCGATTGCGGGGGGCTGACTGCATCTCGCTCATGAGGACAGTCTCGCAGTATTCGCTGACGGTGCGGTAGTCGGTCGTCAGGCGCCGCCGCGCCAGTTCATGCGCTGCACTTCGGCGTCGATCGCCGACTCGGTGATGACCGTGCCCGGGCCGTAGGCGTCGATCGCCATGAACATGGCGGCGATGCCCATGCCGCCGATCGGGAACAGCGGCCAGAAGAAGGTGTTCGGCGTCGCGAGCGCCCACACCGCGACGACGATCGTCGACACGGCCGCCCAGACGAGGAGGAAGCGCAGGAAGTCGCGCTTGGCCCGGAGGCGGCGGTAGGCCTGCTTGCGAACCCGTTCGGACTCGGTGGCGCTGTCGTGGCTGCTGTCGTGCGTGCTCATGCCCCAGATGGTACGTGCGCAGTGCGGCTGCGCGCATCCTCCGAACGGTGGATGCCCGTGCCCACGCCTCAGTCAGGCAGGGTGTAGCCCGTGCTCGGGTCGCCGAGCGCGAGACCGTCGGCGAGGAGGCTCGCGAGGGCGCGCTCGCGCTGCGCGGCCACCGGCCAGAGCGACTCGACCACCTCGGCGGGAACAGGGGTGTCGCTCTGCCGCAGCTCGCGCATGATGAGCCCCCGCACCTGGCGGTCGCTGCCCGCGAAGCGTGCCTGCCGTGGGGCCGTGGGGCCGTCGTACTCGGGGTAGCCCGCCGCGCGCCACGCGCACAGCCGCGCGAGGGGGCAGCTCGCGCAGCGCGGGGTGCTCGCCGTGCACACCGTCTGGCCGAGCTCCATCGCGCCCGCGTTGAACCGCTGCGCCTCGGCCGGGTCGCTCGGCAGCAGCGCCTCCATCGCGGCGAGGTCGGCGCGCGTGCGCGCGGGCCCCGCCTCGCCCTGACCCGCGACCGCGCGGGCCAGCACCCGACGGGTGTTCACGTCGACCACCGGGGTGCGCACCCCGAAGGCGAAGGCTGCCACGGCGCGGGCCGTGTACTCGCCGATGCCGGGGAGGGCGAGCAGAGCATCCACGTCGCGGGGCACCTCGCCGCCGTGCCGCTCGCTGATCGCCACGGCGGCGGCGTGCAGGCGCAGGGCGCGGCGGGGGTAGCCGAGGCGGTCCCAGGCCCGCACCGCTTCGGCGGGGGAGTCGGCGGCGAGAGCGTCGGGGCTCGGCCAGCGCGCGAGCCACTGCTCGAGCCGCGGAATGACGCGCGCGACGGGCGTCTGCTGCAGCATGATCTCGCTCACGAGCGTGCCCCACGGCGTGAAGCCGGCTCGCCGCCACGGCAGATCACGAGCGTGCTCCTCGAACCACAGGCCCACGCTCCGCGCAATGTCACTCACCCTCCCCAGAGTAGGCGGCCCCGTTGGTGCCAGATCTGGCGCGAATGGGCGCTTGGGTCCACTCGTAACCCACATGTGCGGCAAATCTGGGCCGTGCCGCGCATCGCCGTGGCGTGGCGCGGCGCATGCCGCGACACGGGATGGCGCGGCGTGGCGCATGGCGCGCGGCACGGGTTGGCGCGGCCCGGCGCGGCTCGCGCCCAGCAACGCGACCTAGCGTGGCTGCATGCGCATTCTCGTCACAGGAGCGACCGGATACATCGGCGGACGACTCGTGCCGCGCCTGCTCGAAGCGGGCCACGAGGTGCGCGTGATCGTGCGCGACCCCGCGCGCTTGCGCGACGTGCCGTGGGCGGGCGACGTCGAGGTCGTGCAGGGCGACCTCGCGAACCCCGGCGAGGTGCGCAGCGCGGTCGAGGGCGTCGAGGTGCTCTACTACCTCGTGCACTCGATGAGCGGCAAGGGCGACTTCGAGGCCGTGGAACGGCACGTGGCGACGACGGTCGCCACCGCGGCGAAGGATGCTGGGGTCGCCAGGATCGTGTATCTGGGCGGTCTGCATCCCGACGGCCCTCTCTCGCGGCACCTGGCCTCCCGCAAGGAGGTGGGCGACATTCTGCTCGCCTCCGGTGTGCCGACGGCCGCGCTGCAGGCCGGGGTCGTCATCGGCTCAGGGTCGGCGAGTTTCGAGATGATCCGACACCTGACCGAGGCGCTGCCGTACATGCCCGCGCCGAAGTGGGTGCGCAACTACATTCAGCCGATCGCGGTGCGCGACGTGCTGCACTACCTCATCGGTGCGGCAAGCCTGCCTCCCGAGGTGAATCGCGCCTTCGACATCGGAGGGCCCGACGTGCTGCGCTACGGGCAGATGATGAACGGCTACGCGGTCGAGGCGGGCCTCAAGCAGCGTCCCATCGCGAGCCTGCCCGTGCTCACGCCGTACCTCGCGAGCCAGTGGGTGAACGTCGTGACGCCGATTCCGCGCTCGCTCGCGGTGCCGATCATCTCGAGCCTCCAGTACGACGCGGTCGTCGGCGAGTCCGACATCGACGAGCACATCCCGCCGCCCGAGGGCGGCCTCACCCGCTACCGCACGGCGGTGCGGTACGCGCTCGCGAAGATGCGCGAGGGCGAGGTCGAGACGAGCTGGCGCAACGGCGCCGTCGAGGGGGCGCCGAGCGACCCCCTGCCGACCGACCCGCAGTGGAGCGGCGCGACAGTGTTCACCGACCTGCGCGAGGTGGAGTCGGAGGCCGAGCCTGAGGATTTGTGGCGCATCGTGGAGAGCATCGGCGGTGACAACGGCTGGTACTCGCTGCCGATGGCGTGGGCCGCTCGTGGGCTGCTCGACAAGCTCGTCGGGGGAGTGGGGCTGCGCCGCGGGCGCCGCCACCCTGAGATGCTCGCCCCGGGCGACGCGCTCGACTTCTGGCGCGTCGAGCAGCGCGACCGTGGTCGATTCCTGCGCCTGCGAGCCGAGATGAAGGTGCCGGGCCGCGCCTGGTTGGAGTTCACCGTGGAGCCTCGCGAGGGCGGCGGATCGCGCCTGCTGCAGCGCGCGATCTTCTTCCCCTCTGGTCTCGGCGGGCGCCTCTACTGGTTCGCGATCCTGCCGTTCCACGGCGTCATCTTCGCGGGCATGGCCGCCTCCATGGCCGCAAAGGCCGCGGCGACACGGGTCGACGAGAAAGTAACGAAACGGTAACGACTGCGCTAGGGTGGGGAGACCGCAATGAGGCGGCACCCATGAGACTCACCCGAAAGCGATGTCGATGGCGCACCCCAGCAGGACCCACCCCGCGGGCTACTCCGCGCGTCGCATCGCCGCCTGCTTCACCGCCACGGTCGCCCTCGTCGCCGTGCTCGCGATCGACCACACCGCGGCGACCGTGCACGCCGCGCAGCCTCTCGGCTCTGCCCGCCTGAACGACGGCATGCCGCTCACGATCGCCCACCGCGGCGACCCGGCGAGCGCGCCGGAGAACACCCTGCCCGCGCTCGAGGCGGCGCTCGCGAGCGGAGCCGACATCGTCGAGCTCGACGTGCGCCTCACGCTCGACGGCCACGCCGTCATCGTGCACGACGAGCTGCTCGACCGCACGACGAACGGCGCGGGCTCCGTCGCCGAGCACACGCTCGCCGAACTGCGCGCCCTCGATGCGGGCACCTGGTACGGCAGCGCGTGGAGCGGCACGGGCATCCCGACCCTCGGCGAGTTCCTCCCGCTCCTGCAGCGCTCCGCCGCGCGTGCGCTCATCGAGCTCAAGGGAGTGTGGCCCGAGGAGGGCCTCGCGCCGCTCGCGGCGCAGATCTACCGGCACGGCGTGCAGGATCGCGTCGTGATCGGCAGCTTCGAGGAGGAGACGCTCCTGGAGCTCTGGCGCACGGCGCCCAGTCTGGCCCGGGCGGCGGTCGTAAGGAGACTTCCCGCCGACCCGGTGCGCTTCGCCGAGCGCGTGGGCGCCTCGACCGTCGTGACGAGCCTGCGCTCGTTCGAGGTCGAGCCGCACGCGGTCGACGCCCTGCACGACGCCGGCATCACGGTCGTCGTCTACACCCTCAACAACCCGCGGCTGTGGCAGCGCGCGATCGCGCTGGGAGTCGACGCCGTGGTCACGGATGCTCCGCGCCGGCATGCCCACTGGCAGCCCTCCCCGGCCGAGGCCTAAGCGCGCGGCACGGCGCGAGCGTCACCGCCGCGCGAGCAGCGCCCGGTACACCTCGATGCCGTCGAGGAAGGCGGTCACGCGCATCCTCTCGTCCTTCGCGTGGAGGCAGGCGCGCTCCTCGCCGCTCATGCGGAACGGCGCGAACCGGTACACGTGGTCGCTGACGGCCGTGAACCAGCGCGCGTCGCTCGCCTGCATCATGACGTAGGGCGTCACGAGCAGGCCGGGGTGCACGGCGCGGATCGCCGCGACGAGGTCGTCCCACGCCGCACCGCGGTCGGGGGAGACGGGGGAGGGCTCGCTCGCCTCGACCACGTCGATCTGCACGGCGTCGTCGTTGATCGCTCGGCGCACCTCCTCGACGGCCTCCTCGACGCTCGACCAGGGGGCGATGCGCATGTTGAGGGTCGCCTCGGCGAACTCGGCGAGGGCATTGTGGGCGTGCCCGGCGCGCAGCTCGGTGACGGCGCGCGTGGTGCGCGTGAGGGCGGCGGTCTCGGCGCCGCGACGCACGAACACGCGCGTAAGCAGGGGGGCGAGCACGTCGACGGCGCCGAACACGGCGCGCAGCGGCTGCCGAGCTCGTGCACCGAGCGCGCGGATCATGGTGCGCGTCGTCGTGCCCAGCCGGGCCCGCGACGGCCGTCGGTTCAGGCGCAGAATGGCGCGGGCCAGTCGCTCGGTCGCGGCGAACGCTGGCGGGCTCGCCGCATGGCCGCCGTGCTCGTCCACCCGTAAGCGCAGGGTCGTGACGCCCTTCTCGGTGACGCCGATCACGGCGTAGTCCTCGTCGACGCCGGGGAAGATCTCGCGCACGATCGCGCCACCCTCGTCGAGCACGAGGGAGGGCCGGATGCTCCGCTCCCGCAGCACGTCGACGATGCTGCGCGCCCCGGTGCCGAAGACCTCCTCGTCGTTGCCGAAGCACAGCAGCACGTCGCGCCGGGGCGTGTGCCCGGCGACGAGGAGGCGCTCGACGGCGCTGAGAATCGCGACGACGCAGCCCTTGTCGTCGAGCGTGCCGCGCCCCCACAGCACGGCCGCGTCGCCGGCGCCGACGATCTCGGCGGCGAACGGCGGATGCTGCCAGCCCTCGTCGGTCGCCGGCACGACGTCGTAGTGCGCCATGAGCACGGTGGGTTCGGCCGCGCCGGCTGGGTCGGTGCCGCGCCACCGGTAGAGCAGCGCGTAGCCGGGGTCTCCGCCGACGCGCTCGAGCTCGAGCGTCGCGTGCACGTGGGGGAAGAGCCCGGGCAGCGCGGCGATGAACTGCTCGAAGGGGGCTGGGTCGGTGCGCGGCCCCGGCCCGGTGGCGGGGCGGGAGATGGTGGGGATGCGCAGCAGCTGTCGCAGTGCCTCGAGAGCCTGGTCGTCGCTGAACCCGGCGGTGACCCCGGCGCTGACCCGGTCTGGGTACTCGTCGCGCGAACGGTTTGCGGATACGGTCGAAGCCATGCGCACCATCGTCGCACTCCTCTGCCTCGGAATCCTCACGCCGCTCGCGGCGGCCGGCCCCGCGCAGGCGGCGCCCCCGCCGCTGGGGAGCCCCGCGAGCACCGCAACGGCACCGCTCGCCGCGGTCGGCGGTGCGATGCTCCCGGCCGACGTCAACGACTTCGGGTTCGACAGCTTCGAGGCGCAGTACGTGCTCGGGCGGGACGACGACGGCCACTCGACGCTCACGACCACCGAGACGATCGTCGCCCGGTTCCCCGAGTTCGACCAGAACCGCGGCATCCGCCGCGCCATCCCGGCCACCTACCAGGGGCACACGACGAGCCTCGAGGTGGTCTCCGTCACCGACGAGTCGGGCGATCCGCGACCGTACAGCGTCGACGCCGATTCGGGCATCGTGACGGTCACCTCCGCCGTGCCGGAGGGCAGCTTCGTGCGCGGCGTGCAGACCTACGTCATCACGTACACGCAGCGTGACGTGGTCGACTACTTCACGACCACGACGGCCGAGGAGTTCTACTGGAACATCAACGGCACCGACTGGCCGCAGCCCTTCGGCGTCGTGCGCGGCACCCTGCTGCTGGAGGACGGCCTCGATGGTGCTCTCATCGAGGGCCAGCTCGCGTGCTACCAGGGCTACGGCGGGTCGCGCGACACGTGCTCGATCACCGCCGAGGGCGACACGATCGTGGCGGAGGGGCGCGACCTGCTGCCGTTCCAGAACGTGACGCTCGCGGTCGCCTTCGAGCCGGGCACGTTCACGCTCTTCGACGATTCGCCGCTCGCCTCGCCGTGGGCGTGGGTGCAGTTCGCGGGCGTGGCCATCGCCCTGGTGACGGCGATCGCGGCGATCATCCTGCGGCGCACCCGCTTTCGGGATGCTCCGGGCCGACCCGTGATCGTGCCCGAGTACCTCCCGCCGAAGGGAGTGTCGCTGCTCGACGCCGCGGTCCTCACGCACCGCAAGTCGCGCGGCGTCGCCTCGCAACTCGTCGACTTCGCGGTGCGCGGCGTCATCACGATCATGGAGGTCGACAAGGGCGGCCTCTTCAAGCGTCAGCAGTGGCGATTGCGGCTCGAGTCGTCTCTCGGCGTGGAGGGGGAGGAGCGTCGGCTGCTCACCTACTTCTTCGGCGGCGGGCTCGTCGGCGGCACCGAGCACACCCTGAAGGCGCAGAACACGACGCTCAGCACGAAGATTCAGAAGCAGCTCGCGCGCGTCGCGAAGTCGGTGCTGTCGCGCGGCTGGAGGCGGAGCATCCCGGCCAAGTACTCGTTCGGGCTCTCGTCTCTCACGGCAGGGGCGAGCGTGCTGTCGTTCATCGGCGCGGTCTCGCTCGACGACGAGGGGCGCGCCGGTCTCGTGACGTTCGCGCTCATCCTCGTGCCGATGCTGTGCTTCTTCATCGTCGGCGGCAATCTGTGGAAGCAGCCGCTCACTGCGGAGGGTGCCGAGATCGTCGACCACCTGAAGGGTCTCGACGACTACCTGGAGCTCGCCGAGGCCGACCGCATGCGCGTGCTGCAGTCGCCCGAGGGGGCGCTGCGCGAACCCGTGAACGCGGCAGACAGCGGCGAGCGGCTCAAGCTCTACGAGCGCCTGCTGCCGTGGGCGGTGCTCGGCAAGCACGAGAAGGAGTGGGCCGAGGTCATCGGCGAGTACTACGGCGAAGGCCAGCAGCCCGGCTGGTACTCGAGCTCGCGCTCGTTCAGCGTGGGTGCCTTCGCGGCGGGGGTGTCGTCGGTGAGCACGACCCTGTCGTCGAGCTACTCGGGCTCGAGCTCGAGCGGCGGTTCGGGCGGCGGCGGGTCGTCCGGCGGTGGCGGTGGCGGCGGAGGCGGCGGCGGGGTGTAAACTCTTCCTCACGGCATTCCGCTCACCGGTCGTTCCTCGATCGGGTCAGGGCCTCGGAGTGCTGCATCACGTTCGGCGGTACCGCAGCTCGAGTAGGCGGTATCGCGCAGTCACCGTTCGGCTGGCACGCACGCCGTGCTCCAGTCTTGTCGAGGAGGGGCATGGCCCGGACCGGCCAGCGTCAGAGGAAGAGCTCGTCCAAGTCGAGCGGCAACGGCTCGCGCCGTCGCCGCCCGCTCGATGAGCAGGGGATCATCCCGATTCTCGCCCGCGCCGTGCGCGAGGTCGAGAACGCCGCCGAGCGCGGCAAGGCGAGCCCCTCGAACCGCACGAAGTTCCAGGTCGCGGCGCTGCTCGTGCGCGAGGAGCGGGCCCGCGTCAAGCAGGACTCGGAGGTCGGCGACAGCGAGCGCGCAGAGGTTCTCAAGCGCCTCGACGGGCTCGCGAGCATCATGGCGAAGACCGCCGCCCGCGACACCTCGCTCATCGCGCTGCTCGCTCCCGAGGCGAAGGTCTCCGATGCCGCGAGGGCGCTGCGACGCGACATGCTTCTCGCGTCGGGTGCCGAGCTGGAGCCGGATGACCTGCTCATCGTGAGCGAGCCCACGCCCGTCACGGCCGAGGTGGCGAAGCAGGTCGTGCCCCCGAGCGTCAAGCAGGCGCAGCTCGCGAACCCCTTCCTCGCCCCCGATCTGAGCGCGCTCTCGGCGGCGGCGTCGTCGACGGGCTCGCGCCTGTCGAATTGGGAGCTCATCGACCCGCTGTTCCGCTCGTTCGAGTACGGCGCGGGCGGTCAGGCCGCGTCGATGACGCTGCCCGAGGCCGGCTCGCTCGTCACCCCCGGCGGCATGGAGCTCATGCGCCACCAGGCCCGCCTCATCGAGGCGGTGCGTGGCGGTCACCGCACCTTCCTGCTCGCCGACGAGCCCGGTCTCGGCAAGACGGCGCAGGCGCTCATGGCGGCCAACGTCGCCGGCGCCTTCCCGCTCCTCGTGGTCGTGCCGAACGTCGTCAAGACGAACTGGGCGCGCGAGGTGCAGCGCTGGATCCCGCAGCGCACCGCGACGGTCGTGCACGGCGACGGCGACGACCTCGACGCGTTCAGCGACGTCGTGATCGTCAACTACGAGATCCTCGACCGTCACGTGGGCTGGCTCGGCCGGTTCGGCTTCAAGGGCATGGTCGTCGACGAGGCGCACTTCATCAAGAACGCGACATCGCAGCGCACGCGCCACGTGCAGTCCCTTGCGGCGGCTCTGCGCGTGCTGCACCCGAAGGCGCTCATGATGGCGCTCACCGGCACTCCGCTCATCAACCAGATCGAAGACTTCCGCATGATCTGGAAGTTCCTCGGCTGGATCGACGACAAGAAGCCCACGGGCCGCCTCATGGCCGCCCTCGAGGAGACCGAGCTGACGCCCGCCGACCCCGGCTTCTTCGCAGCCGCTCGCCAGTGCGTCATCGACATGGGCATCGTGCGCCGCAAGAAGGTAGACGTCGCCTCCGACATCCCCGCCCGTCGCATCGCCGACATCCCCGTCGAGCTCGACGACGAGTTCGGCCGCTCGATCCGGGCCTCCGAGGCAGCGCTGCTCGCGCGCCTCGTCGACCGGTACCGGCGCGTCGTCGCGGCGCGCGAGGTGCCGCCGATCGGCATCGACCACGATCTTGTGCGCCTCGTCGCGCACGCCGAGCTCGAGGAGTCGAAGGGCGCCTCGAACGGCGACAACGTGTTCACGATGGTGCGCCAGATCGGTACGGCGAAGGCAGTGCTCGCGGCGGACTACACGGCGCAGCTGGCGCGCAACGTGGGCAAGGTCGTGTTCTTCGCCAAGCACATCGACGTCATGGACGCGGCCGAGCGGCACTTCGCCTCGGTCGGCATGCGCTCGGTGAGCATTCGCGGCGACCAGAGCCCGAAGGCGCGCCAGGAGGCGATCGACGGGTTCACGAACGACCCGGATGTGAGCGTCATCGTGTGCTCGCTCTCGGCCGCGGGCGTGGGCATCAACCTGCAGGCGGCGTCGAACGTCGTCCTCGCGGAGCTGTCGTGGACCTCGGCAGAGCAGACGCAGGCGATCGACCGCGTGCACCGCATCGGTCAGGAGCTGCCCGTCACGGCATGGCGCATCCTCGCCGCGCAGACGATCGACCTGCGCATCGCCGACCTCATCGACGCCAAGGCGGGCCTCGCGGCGCGCGCGCTCGACGGCTCCGATGTCGAGGTCACAGCGGAGGGCACCGTGCAGGTGCAGGCGCTCAGCCAGATGCTCGCCGAGGAGCTCGAGAAGACCCTCTAGCGCGCGCCTTGCCCGCGTCGCCCCCTGTCACCCGGGTATCCAGTCACGCCGTTTGTGACGACTCACGCCGAACGTTTCGCGTGATGTGTCACGAATGGAGTGACTCGGGCGAGATCGTGCGTCAGCGACGAGCGGCGAGCCGCTCTTCGGAGACGAGGTAGCGGATGCCCGCGAGCGGGATCGGCAGCCAGGCCGGGCGGTTGCGCGCCTCGTACATGGCCTCGTAGACGGCCTTGTCGAGCTCGAAGGCGTCGAGCAGCTGCCGGTGCGCGCGCAGGTCGACCTCGCTCTCGGCGATGTACCCGTCGAGGAACCCCGCGCGAGCGGAACGCGCCCACTCGGGGTCGACCGCGTCGCGCGCGGCCTCGTCGGCCGCCGTGTTGCGGCGCGCGCCCACGACGTAGTCGAACGAGCGCAGCATGCCCGCGACGTCGCGCAGGGGGGAGTCGGCGCGCGTGCGCTCCGAGAGGGGCCGAAGCGGCTCGCCCTCGAAGTCGACGAGCAGCCACTCGCCGCTCGGCCGTCGCAGCACCTGCCCGAGGTGGTAGTCGCCGTGGATGCGCTGCAGCTTCGGCCACGGCGCGTCCTGCGCCGAGTCGTACACGGCCTCGATCGCGGGCCGCAGGGCACGCAGCTCGGGCACGTCGGAGGTCGCGATCGCGAGGCGCTGGTGCCACCCCGCGACGAAGCCGACGATGTCGCCGAGCGTCGCCTCGCGCGTCGGCAGGCACGCCGCGAGACCCGTGTGCACCTCCGCGGTCGTGCGGCCGAGGCGCTCGGCGTGCGCGGTGAAGTCGTCGCGGTCGGCCGACGACTGCAGGGCGATCTGCCAGCCGTCCTGCACGCCCGGGATGAACTCCTGCGCGAACGCGAGGTGGCCGACCGACCGCTCCTCCTGCTCGTAGGGGTCGTGCCAGGTGCCGGACAGGTAGCCGAGCATCCGCGGAACCGAGCGGTAGCCGGCGCTCGTGAGAGCGGTCTGCAACGTGACATCCGGGTTCTCGCCCGTGTGCACGAGGCGGAAGATCTTGGCGACGACCGCGGCCTCCGAGCCCTGGTCGTAGATGATCGACGTGTTCGACTGCTCGCCGCCGTGCACGCGCGACCGCGTGTCGGCGCGGGTCACCGACAGGCGGTGCAGCAGCTCGGTCGTGTAGAGCGGGTCGAAGGCGCCGTCGAAGAGGTAGCGGTCGTCATCGGTGCGCCCGATGAGGTACGGGCCCGCGCCCTTCGGAATGGTCGAGCGCTCGACCATCGGCACGTGATAGAGCGAGGGCGGATTGTTGGCGAGGTCGCGCACGAGGAGCACGATGATGCGGGCGTCCTCATCATCGGAGGCCTGGGACGTGGCAGGTGCTGCGGGCTCGCTCGACGGGTCGCCGTCGTGCGGCGTCACTGCGCGTGCCTGCCATTCCTCACGGAAGACCTCGACGAGCTGCGGGATGCGCCCTTTGCCGGCGTACCACCGCTGTCGCGTCATCCAGTCGGTGAGGCACTCCGTCGTGCTGTCCATGCGACCCACCGTACAAGCCCCGCCTAGGAGAGTCGTGCGTGGAGGTACCCGTTCCAGGCGGCACTCAGGCTCGCGTCGATCGGCCGCTCGACGCCATCGACCGCGCGGATCGGCGTCACGTGCCGCACGCTGGAGACGATCCAGGCCGCGTCGGCGGCGTGCAGGTCGTCGGGTGTGAGCGGTTCCATGACCGCCTGCAGGCCCCACTCGGGTGCCGCGGCGAAGAGGTCGCCCTGCGTCGTGCCGGGCAGAATGCCGAAGTCGACTGGCGGGGTCGAGAGGGTGTCGCCGCGCCGCAGCACGACGGTCGAGTTGGGCCCTTCGAGCAGGAAGCCGTCGGTCGAGACGAACACGACGTCGTCGGCCCCGCGCCGCTGCGCCTCCCGCACGGCGGCGCGGTTCACCGCGTAGGAGAGGGTCTTGGCCCCCGCGAGCAGCCAGGGGCTGGTCTGCGCGACGTCGCTGCGCAGCCCGCGGTCGAGCAGGGCGACGCGCAGGCCCTCCGTGCGCTCGCGCCGGTAGTCGGGCGAGGGGCGGCCCTGCGCCCAGCCGGTGAGCATGTCGTGCCCTTCGATGCCGCGCGTGAGGATCGTGCGCACCCACGCCTCCTCGTGGTCGGCGAGGCGCTGGCCGATCTCGAGCACCGCGTCGCGCCAGACTCCCAGGTCGGGCTGAGGCAGGTCGAGCATGCGCGCCGAGCGGGCGAAGCGCTCCAGGTGCGCGTCGAGCGCCTGCACGTGGCCGCGGCCGATGCTGTAGGTCTCGAAGATGCCGTCACCGCGCGTCACCCCGAGATCGTGAATGTTCAGGTGAGGATGCTCGGCATCGGCCTCCACGAAGCCCGTCGCCGCACCGGAGCCGTCGTGGGTGATGAGCAGGAGCGGGTGCGTCGAGCTCGAGGTCGGGAGTGGGCTCGAGGGCAGTGTCGCGCCGTGGGTCATGCCCTCGATGATGGCAGGTGGATGGGCCCTGTGCCGCGGCGACCGTGGCTCACCTCGCGCACTCCGCGCGTGTGCACTCGGTTGATGGTCACCGCGATGATCGCGAGCACGATGATGGCGGCGGCGATCGCGACGACGTAGGTGACCACGCCGAGAACGCCCATGGGTCCGTCCGGGTTGAGGAACGGGTAGGGGTACCAGCCGTCGAGGAACTCGATGCGCAGCAGCGTCACGGCGACCCAGATGAGCGGGTAGCTCACGGCCAGCCACAGCGTCGACCACCCGATGCGCACGCGGCCGGGCGTCAGCAGCCAGTCGAGCGCGAAGTAGATCGGCACCCACACGTGCAGGGCCTGGTTGGCCCACACCGGCCCCACGTAGCCGTCGGCGTTGACGACATCGCGCAGCAGCAGGTTGTAGACGGCGCCCGTCACGAGCGCGTACGTGAACGCGGAGGCGCGGATCGCCGTGTAGAGGCGCGTATCGCGTTCCATCGCGAAGGCGAGCACGCCGCCCGCGATGAGGACGACGATGTTGATCATCGCGGTCTGAATCGTGAAGTAGGCGAAGTACTCGGTCGGCTCGAAACGACCGAACTCGAGCTGGTCGGTGATCTGGGTGATGAGCGCGACCAGAACGAGCAGACCGACGACGATGCTGATGACACCCGCGATGTGGCGGAGGGTGTGGAGTCGGGCTGAAGCTGCGGTCTCGCCGAGGGGGGACGACGGAGTCACCTGCTCGACGTTACCAACCCGTGACCAGGTATATCCAGATGCATGGGGTGACAATTCGGGGTACATACCGACCTGTCTGCGTGTCGGGATGCTCAGGTACGGGTCGATAGCCTGGCGGGATGACTTCTTCCGCATCCCATGATTTCGGCCCTCTCGTGCTGGGCGGCAACGTCTTCGGGTGGACGGCCGACGAGTCGGCGAGCTTCGCGGTGCTCGACGCGTTCGTCGAGGCGGGCGGCACGGCCATCGACACGGCCGACTCGTACTCGATCTGGGTGGACGGGCACGTCGGCGGGGAGTCGGAGCGCGTCATCGGCGCCTGGTTGAGCGCGCGCCCCGGCATGCGCGAGCGGGTCAGCATCGCGACCAAGGTGTTCGCCAAGCCCGACCGGCCCGGGCTCGCGCCGGCGAACGTGCGCGCGGCGCTGAACGAGTCGCTCGAGCGCCTGCAGACCGACTACGTGGACCTGTACTACGCCCACCGCGACGACCCCGAGGTGCCGCAGGATGACGTCGTCATGACCTTCGGCGAGCTCGTCGCGGAGGGCCTCGTGAGCCGCATCGGCGCGAGCAACTTCTCGGCCGATCGCCTGCACTCCGCGGTCGATGTGGCCAAGGCGCACGGCGTGGAGCCCTTCACCGTCTCGCAGGACGGCTACAGCCTCGTGCACCGCGATATCGAGTCGGGTCTCGTGCCGACCCTGAAGCAGCTCGACATCATCGAGCTGCCCTATGGCGCGCTGCAGGGCGGGTTTCTCACCGGCAAGTACCGGGCGGGTGCGACGGTCGACTCGCCGAGCGCCGGCGCTGCCTCACGGCTGCTCGAGACGCCGCGCAACGTCGAACTGCTCGACGCGCTCGAATCGGTCGCGTCGGACCGCGGCGTGAGCATGGCGGCCGTCGCTCTCGCCTGGCTGCGGCAGCAGCGACGCGTGGCCGCCCCGATCGCGAGCGCGCGCAGCGTCGAGCAGCTGCAGAGCCTCATCGAGTCCTTCGATCTCGTCCTGAGCGAGGACGAGCTCGCGCGCCTGGCCTAGCCAGGCTGGCGCCTCGCCGGCTCGTCTGCTCGGCTACTCCGCGGGGTCGGCGGGGTCGGCGAGGCCGAGCACGTCGAGCATCCACGCGAGCTCGATGGCGCGCTGCGCCCACGCCGCGTATCGGCCGCTCACGCCGCCATGGCCTGCCTCCATCTCGCAGCGCAGGAGCGCATCCGCCCCCACCTCGCGCAGGCGGGCCACCCACTTCGCCGGCTCGACGTACAGCACGCGCGTGTCGTTGAGCGAGGTGACGGCGAGGATGCGCGGGTACCGCTGCTCGGTCACGTTCTCGTAGGGCGAGTAAGCCTTCATGTACTCGTACACCTCGGGATCCTCGAGCGGGTTGCCCCACTCGTCCCACTCGATGACGGTGAGCGGCAGCTCGGGCATGAGGATGCTCGTGAGCGGGTCCACGAAGGGAACGTCGGCGAGTATGCCGGCGAAGAGGTCGCCCGCAAGGTTCGCGACCGCGCCCATGAGGAGGCCGCCAGCGCTGCCGCCTTCGGCGACGAGACGCTCGGGCACCGTCACGCCCGAGTCGACGAGGTGCTGTGCGCACGCGACGAAGTCGGTGAAGGTGTTCGTCTTGGACGTCGTCTTGCCCTGCTCGTACCAGGCGCGGCCCAGCTCGCCGCCGCCGCGCACGTGCGCGATCGCGAACACGACGCCGCGGTCCAGGAGCGACAGGCGGGGGATCGAGAAGCCAGGGTCCATGCTCGCCTCGTAGGAGCCGTAGCCGTACAGCAGCACCGGGGCGGGTTCGACGCTCACCTCGGCGCGAGACGACCCGGCGGCCGAATCGACGTCGAGGGCGGGGACGAGACCGCGCTTCCACACGAGCGAGATCGGCACGAGCGTGCCGTCGTCGGCGCGCGCCCAGTCGCGGCGCTCCTCGTACTCCTCCGTCGCGAAGTCACCCAGCACGGGCTGCCGCTTGAGCACCGTGATCGCTCCGGTTGCCACGTCGAGCTGGCCGATGGTCGTCGGCTCGATGAAGCTCACCCAGCCGATGCGCAGCGTCGGCTGGTGCCATTCCGGGTTGCCGCGGGTGCCGACACTCGCGAGCGCGTCGGGGCCGCCGTGCACGGGCACGACGAGCTCGTCCCAGTGCAGCTGCTCGGCCAGCGAGCGGTGCGGCTGCACGTCGGCGAGGCGCGCGATCGCGGTGCGCGGCAACCCCTCGCGGCGGTAGTCGAGGGTGAGGAACGCCGCGTAGGCGTCGACGCCCTCGACCCGGCGACCCGGCTCGTGCGGGATGAGCGTCTCGGGCTCGCTGAGCGGAGCATCCACGGGTACGGAGACGACCGTGAAGTCGGGCGCCTCGCGGTTGTGGGTGATGAGCCAGCGGTCCTCCCCGCCGATCACCGCGTGGTCGAGGTCGTACTCGACGCCGTGCTCGCGCGCCCACACGACGGTGAACTCGCCGGTGGGGTCGGCGGCGTCGAGCACGCGCGCCTCGCTCGTGATGCTGCTCGAGGCCTCGATGACGAGCCAGCGCTTCGAGCGGGAGCGCCCTGCGCCCACCCAGTAGCCGTCGTCCGGTTCGTGGAAGACGCTCACGTCGTCGGCGGTCGGCGTGCCGACCTCGTGCCGCCACACGGTGTCGGGGCGCCAGGACTCGTCGACGGTCGAGTAGAAGACGTAACGCCCGCTGGGGTCGAAGAAGGCGCCGGCCGCGGTGCCGGGAATCTCGTCGGCGAGCTGCTCGCCGGTCGCCAAGTCGCGGATGCGCAGCGTGTACCGCTCGTCGCCGATCGTGTCGACGCCGAACAGCAGCATCGTGCCGTCGTCGCTCACGTCGAAGGAGCCCAACGAGAAGAAGTCGTGCCCCTGGGCCTCCACGTTCGCGTCGAGCAGGAGCTGCTCGCCCTCGCGCGGCTGGGAGGGGTCGTCGAGGGGCGGTGGGGGAGTCCACACTGCCGGGTCGAGCGGGTTGGCGGGGTCGATCGGGGCGGCGGGCACGCGGCACTGCAGCCCGTACTGCTGACCCTCGATGGTGCGCCCGTAGTACCACCAGTCGCCGTCCCGCACGGGGATGCCCATGTCGGTCTCCTGCGTGCGCGACCGGATCTCCTCCACGATGCGGTCGCGCAGCGGGCCGAGGTGCCGCATGCGCTCGTCGGCGTAGGCGTTCTCGGCGTCGAGGTGGGCGATCACCTCGGGGCTGTCCTTCTCGCGCAACCACTCGTAGTGGTCGAGGAACACATCGCCGTGGTGGCGGCGCTCGTGCGGCTTGCGGGCGGCGGTAGGCGGGGTCGGTGCTGGGGAGGTACTCATCGTCTCCAGCGTAGGCTGGTGAGGAGATGTCTGAGTCCCCACTTGCCGCCGGTCCGTACGAGGTGCTGGGTGTGAGCCCGACGGCGAGCGATGACGAGCTGAAGAGGGCGTACCGAGCGCGGCTGCGTGCCGCGCATCCGGATACCGGGGGGTCGGCAGCGGAGTTCGATCGCGTGCAGCAGGCCTGGCAGCGCGTCGGCACGCCCGCGGCACGGCGCGCCTACGATGTCGGCGCCGATAGCGGCGCCGGTGCGCCCGGGTCGACGTGGGCGCAGTCGACGTCTGGCGGCGGCATGCGGCGCGGCGATACCCGCCCGAGCGCGAAAGCGCACGGCCACCCCGGTGGCTGGTACCGCGAGCAGTTCTTGGATCTCATGAACGAGTGGATCGGCCGCGGCGACGGCGAGGTCGACCCGTTCGACCCGCAGCTGGTGCGGCGCGCACCCCGCGAGATTCGCCACCTGCTGGCGGCGGCGATCGCGGAAGAGAAGTCGGCGACGGCGCTCACGACGCTCGGCATGGGCTTCACGATCTGGCACGACGTGCTGGCGGGCCCGACGCGCGACGACAAGCTCGACCACATCGTGCTGGGCCCGACGGGCCTGTGGGCGGTGCTGAGCGAGGACTGGGGCGAGCCGGTGCGCATCAAGCGCGGCGAACTCATCGGCGAGGGTCTCGGGTCGGAGGAACGCCCCCTGCACCTGCTCGCGCAGCGCGCGAAAGTCGTCGCGCGAGCGGCGAAGGTCAAGTTCTCGGCGTTCGTGATCGTGGTCGATGATGCTCAGGCTCCTGCCTCCCTCACCGAGCTGCGATCCATCCGCGGGGCGCAGGGCCTGCTCGTGCAGCGGTCGCGCCTCGTGAACCTCATCCGCACAGGCCTGCCGGGTGTCGGCGTGGGCGGCACCGACCTGTTCGAGGTGCGCACGCGCCTGCAGCAGACCGTGCGCTTCGTGTAGCGGGGCACGCGCCCGGCGCGCAACCCCCTTTCGCGCGGTGCCGCCACGCGGCACGGTGGTGTTATGCCTCGTTCTCGCGCGCCCTCCAGTCCCGCTCGCGCCGCCGACGCCCCCGTCGCTCGCAGCGCCGTCCAGCGCGCCGCGGCGAGGGCCGGCTCGCCGAGCCTGATCGCCGAGCCTGGTCGTCGTCGCCTCGTGCTGCCGGCGTGGGTGGGGCGCGCCGACCGCGCGATCGTCAAGCGCCTGAACCGCGGCGCGTACCACCCGCGGGTCGATGGCGGCCTACGCGCCCTGTCTCGAGCAGCCGACCGCGGGCTCCTGTGGTTCGGCATCGCGTTCTCCCTCGCGGCGGCGGGGCGCTGGCGCGCCGGGATTCGCGGGGTCGGCAGTCTGCTCACGGCGAGCGCGGTCGCGAACCTCATCGGCAAGCGGCTGTTCGGCGGGCAGCGCCCCGACCACACGCTGTTGCCGGCGGCGCGGCGCATCCGTCGCCTGCCGTCGTCGCCGTCGTTCCCCTCCGGCCACTCGGCGAGCGCTGCGGCGTTCGCGGCGGGGGTCGCGATCGAGCGCCCGGTGGCGGGCGCGGTCATCGCCCCGGTGGCGGCGGCGGTGGCCTATTCGCGCGTGCACACGGGGGCGCACTGGCCCTCCGACGTGGTGGGCGGCACGCTCATCGGTCTGGGTGCGGCGGGAGCCTCGGCGGCGGTCGCGCGGTCGGCACGGTCGGGTCGGCGCGCTGTCGGGTCGGCGGCCCCGAGCATCCCGTTGCCCGCTCTGCCGCAGGGGCGCGGTCTCATCGTCATCGTGAACCCGGCGGCGGGGCTCGGCGGCGATGCTGGGCGCGAGATCGAGCGCCGGCTGCCGCGTGCCCACGTCGTGCGCACGACGCCCGACAGTGATGTGGCGGCGCTCGCGCGACGCGCGCTAAGGCGTCGGGGCTGGTCGCACGCCGTGCACGCGCTCGGGGTGGCGGGCGGTGACGGCACGGTGTCGGCGGTCGCGCAGGTGGCGCGCGAGCACGGTCTGCCGCTCGCGGTGTTTCCGGCGGGCACGCGCAATGCGTTCGCCCGCACCGCGGGCGTGGCCTCCATCGCGGTTGCTGCGCACGCGATCGTCGAGGGTGCGGGCCTGCTGAACGATGTCGCCGAGGTGCGCATCGGGGGTGGCCCGTGGTCGACGGCGCTCAACACGGTGTCGCTAGGGGTGTATCCGCAGCTCGTGGAGGAGCGCTCGCGTCTGGCGAAGCGGGTGGGCAAGCCGCTGGGGGCGGTGCTCGCGGTGCGGCGGGTGCTGCGCCGGTCGACGCCGTTCACGGTTTCGGTGAACGGTGAGGCGGCGCGCGTGTGGTCGGTGTTCGTGGGGGTGAACGACTACGGCACGCTCGAGCAGGGGCCGCTGTGGCGCGGCCGGCTCGACGATGGCGCGCTCGACGTGCGCATCCTGCACGCGGGGCGGCGGCCGCGGATGGCCATGCAGTCGTTCCACGCCGACGAGGTGCGTATGGCGTTGCACGACCGGTCGACGAAGCCGGGCTTCGCGTGCGACGGCGAGGCCTCCGTCGAGCAGCTCGCCGGTGTCGTGGAGGTCGCCATGCGGCCGGGCGGTCTGCGGGTGTACGCGCCGAGTGCGCCCTGACCGCGCGCTGCGGGGCGGGCGGCGCCCTCGGGTGGGCGCGGTAGCCTGGAGTGACGGGCCGCGGCATTCGCGCCGGCCCGGTAGAGGAGTGCAGTGCCTGAGGAGTGCGTCCACGGTTTCGAGCCCGGCATGTGCGCAACGTGCTATCCGCCGCCCGAGCCGCAGAAGCCGCTCGTGAGTCGTCGGTCGCCGCGCACGGCGGCCAAGAGTCTGCGCAGTCCGGCGCCGGGGGCGACGGGCAAGGCGGCGGAGGTGCGGCCGCCGAACCTTCCGCACCGCATGTTCCACGTCACGCACGTGTCGAACCTGCCGGCGATTCTGGAGGCGGGTGAGCTGCGGCCGTCGTCGGCCGCGTCGCCGGCGCTCAAGCTGGCGAGTGCGATCACGGATGAACTGCGGTCGACCGCGCCGGTCGACGACTCGGTATCGGTGGCGGACTGCGTGCCGTTCTCGTTGAGCCCGCTCGCGACCTGGTGGGGTGAGGTGCAGGACGGCGCTGCGGGCCCGACGTGGAGTAATGAGGCGCGGGCCGCATCCACGGTCGATTTCGTCGTTCTGGGCGTCGACCTGTCGTCGGTCGATGATGACCTGGTGGTCTCTGACGGTGATGCGGCTGCGGTGGTGACGTCGCTGGCGCGGTCGCCGGAGGATCGTAAGCGGATGCTCGCCCGCGCGGCCTCGGATGCCGCAGTCTTGCAGGCAGCGGAGGCGCTCGTGCCCGGCACGGTGCCGCTGTCGTCGGTGGCACTCGTCGCCGTGGCGAATGACCCGCGCCGCGATGAGGTGCGCGCGCTGCTGAAGTCGGCGGGGGTGTCGATCAAGGTCGCCGTGTACCCGCCGTGGTTCGTGCCGGTCGTCGCCGAGTAGGTCGCGCAGCACCGCCAGTTTCCTGACAATTGCTTGCGCCTGGGCGCGCTCTTGGGGAAAGTATGTCGTGTACGCAAAGCGACATGTCTGTACTCGGGAGGGTGACTGATGACGGTGAAGGACGTTTCTGAGCGGCTGGTGCCTGGCTTCGTGCCGCTCATGGTGGGGGCGCTCGTGGTCGCCCTGGCGGGATGCGCCGGCGGTGCGGGTGAGGCTGAGGCTCCGGCTGCGGGCGAGGAGGTCGAGGCGCCGGCCGAGGCTGACGGCGGCGAGTCGGAATCGTCTGACGGTGATGCTGAGGCCGGCGCTGGTGCCGATCTGGGCACGATCACGGTGGGCACGACGAGCTACAGCGTGATCGAGGCCGTGAACTGCGAGCCGGTGCAGTCGAACGAGCTCACGACCGAGGTCTTCAACTCGATCGCGGTCGCACAGTCTGCGGAGGGTGAGGACGTGCTGTTCTTCGCGTACACGCAGGAGCAGTCGGGTGCGCGGGCGAACTTCATCGACTATCAGGGGCCGGAGGGCACATGGTCGACGCAAGAGGGCAACGCGACGTTCACCTACGACGGCGGCGTGCTGTCGGGAGCGAGCGCCCTCGTCAACGATGACCTCTCGGAGTCGATCATGATCCAGTTCACCTTCGATCTGCCGGAGGAGCTCGTCAGCTGCTAGTGGTCGGCCGCCGGGGCGCGCTTACCGGGGCAGCACTGGTCTGCACTCACGCCGAGCAGTAGCTCTAGGCCTGACGGCGCGGCAGCAGCTCCACCGAGGTGGGCGGGTCTGCTCCGACTCGGCCGACGGTGATCTCGGCGGTGCGCTGCGCCCACGAGCCGGCGCGGCGCAGGGTGTGCGGGGCGAGCGTGCTCAGGGTGTCGCGCCCGGTGGCGCGGAAGAGTCCGACGACGTCGAGCCCGGCGATGAGGCCGGCCATGAACGCGTCGCCGCCGCCGATCGTGTCCACAACGGCCGGGTGGTGGCCAGGTATGTGCAGCCTGCTCTGCGCGGTAGCCATGTCGATGCCGTGCTCGGCGCGGGTGATGACGACGAGCGAGGTGCCGGCGGCGAGCCAGCGCGCGATGGTCGACTCGATCATGGCTTCGCGCACCTCGTCGGCGATGTCTGCCGGGTCGGCGACAAGTTCGGGGTGCAGGTAGGCGAGGTCTTCGTCGCTCGCTTTGACGATGTCGCTGAGCGCGGCGTGCCGGTCGACGCGTGCGCGGGCGGCGTCGCGGTCGGGCTCGATGCGCGGGCGGATGTTGGGGTCGTAGGTGACGAGGGCGTCGCCACGGTACCGGGCGACGAGCTCGTCGACTTGGTCGGCGCCGGGCTGCAGGGCCGAGCCGAGTGAGCCGAAGTGCACGACGTCGGGCACTCCTGCGGGAGTGTCGGTGTGGTCGAGCATCCACGTGAGGTCGAAGTCGTAGCTGGGTGTTCCTCGGTCGTCGAGCGTGGCCGTGGCCGTGCAGGTGCGGCCGGCGCGCCGTGGCGTGTACACGTCGACGCCTTCGTGCACGAGTCGGCGCTCGATGGTGTCGGCGTGCCGGTCGGCGCCGAGCGACGTGATGAAGGCGACGTCGATGCCTTGGCGGGCGAGGCCGATGCTGAGGTTCATGGGGCTGCCGCCGGGCACCTCGGTGCGCGTCTCGCCGTCGAGGATGATGTCGATGAGCGATTCGCCGAGCACGAGCGCGCGCGTCGCCCTCCGTCGTTCTTCGGTCATCAGAGCCCCCTCACGTGCTGGCGCATCCCCGAGCGCCGTTGACTTCCACCGTATCCGGGTATTCGTAGCCGTGCTTCGACTCGGAGTGACGTTGTCGGGGCAGTCCGCCGATGGCTACACGCTGAAGGCGTGGAAACGCTCGGCGAGGTGCTCGCGGTCGGGCGCGTCGTCGCGTCGCGACGGTAGCTCGAGTCGCTTGCCGTCCATCGCCTGCAGCCCGTACTGCAGCATGGGCCCGTCGCGGTCGGCGAGCAGTCGCTCGTTGATGTGCACGGTGTAGTCGGGGCTGACGCCGAGGAAGTTCTGGTCGTAGGCGCGGTGGTGGATCGTGCACATCGCCATGCCGTTCGTGACCACCGGAAGGCCGCGCTCGTCGCTGTCGGGCAGGATGTGCGCAGCATCCAGAAGCTCGGCGTATGTGAGGGTGCAGATGGCGCACCGCTTGCCGTACGCGCTGAGGACGCGCGCGCGGAACACGGGCTGGTGCACGCGCTGCCGCACGAGGCGCTCGACGTAGCGCTTGTCGAGGGTCGTGGTCGGGGATGCTCGCACTCCGCTGTCGTCGAGGTCGATGACGAACTGCCGCTGGTCGGGCAGCACGTCGATACTGCATCGCCTAAGGCGCGAGCACCCCGATGCCGGGCACGTAGACGTTGGCGAGTGGCTTCTCGAAGAGGATGATCGGCGCCTGCTGCTCGAAGGCGAGGTTGAGCTTGCGGTTGTCGCCGGCGTGCAGTGGGCCCTGGGCCCACGAGTAGAAGAGCAGCCCGCGCTCGCGGTCGATGGCGTCGTCGTAGACGTTGTAGCGGCCCTTGTCGGAGGCGGAGACGATCGAGAGCGTGGCGTCGAACTCGGCGGGGTTGCGGATGCCCTTGTTGCGGTCGATGACGGGCATGCGCATGCCGCTGCGCAGAGTGAAGGTCGTGAGCTCGTCGCGGCTGGCGAACCCGCCGCGCGACGCGATGAAGAGCTCGAGGTCGGCGAAGATCTCGAGGCGCAGGAGTGCTTGCTCTTCGCTCGACAGCATGACTGCTCCTCACCTCGTTGGCAGGCAGCCTATTCGTTCCACACCTTGTCCAGAGCTTGGGTGGCTGTCGGAGGTCGGTGATCTACTCTGATGTGATCAAGGAGGTCACTGTGGGCAGAATCGAAACACCGACGCGCGAGTCGCTCGAATCTGAGCGTCTCGCCATTGTGCAGTCGGTTGGGCGCGACGAGGTTTCGTTGCGTGCGGATGCTCAGCGGGGTCTTCTGATCGGCGACGAATGGCACGCCCTAGAACGCCTTGACGCCATCGGCTTCTTGTTGGGTGAGGCAGAGACACCCTTCGAGTAGTGGCGAGCAGTCTCGAATCGAAGGTCGTGGCATTCGCTCGCGAGCTGAGCGAGACCTTCACTGGCACGCTTCCCGGTACCCCTGGGTTCGATGCCGAGGCAACGGTGCATGGTGACCGCTACTTTGTGCGACCTACGACCGAAGACGGGTCGACAGCGCTCATTCCCTTGCACGTCGATGGCTCACTGCTTGCCACGATGAGCGCGCAGATCTATCTCGAGGCTGACTCGTCCGGCGCGTACCTCAAGAACGTCCGTTCTGAGTTCGCCGCATACTCCGTGCTTGACCGGCAGCCGCTCTTTCGTCTCGACTACCGCACCGACATGCACTCGGTTCCTTCTGCGCACTGGCAGTTTCACGCCGAGCGGGGGTCACTCACTCACTTGCTGACGTTGGCGCAGCGGAATTTGTCAAGGTGAATGAGGCCAGCGGGTCTTTAGGCGGCTAGTTTCGGTGCGGGTTCCTCTCCGGCTTCTTGTTCGGTTGGCTTGTTGATCCAGGTCGTGCCGGGCAGGGCGAGGATTTTCGGGTCAAGGTTGCTGCTGAAGCGTTCTGGGTTCTGCGCGCGAGCGAGGGCGAGGGTCGCTGACCGTTCGGCGGCTTTGGCTGCGGCGAGGCCGTAGTGGACGTCGGCGGGGGTGTTCAGCCCGATGCCGATGTGCCGGTGAGTGTGGTTGTAGCCCTCGACGAACTCGGCCATGAAGGCCCGGGCTTGACCGACGGATTCGAAGCGTTCGGGGAACACGGGCGCGAATTTGAGGGTCTTGAACCAGCTCTCGCTGTAAGGGTTGTCGTTACTCACCCGGGGTCTCGAGTGCGACTTCGTGACCTCCAGATCCGACAACAACGCCGCGACGGTCTTCGAGGTCATAGAGGTTCCCCGGTCGGCGTGGACGACCTGTGGGGTGCCGTGGATCTTGAACGTCTCTGTCATCATCTCGACCGCGAGGATCGCCGATTCGGAGGTGTGGACGTAGGCGCCGACGACATAGCGGGAGAAAATGTCGATCATGACGTAGCAGTCGTAATACTTGCCCTTGATCGGGCCCGGCAGTTTCGTGATGTCCCACGAATACACCTGACCGGGCGCGGTCGCGACCAGCTCGGGGACCGCCCGGGCCGGGTGCCTAGCCAACCGGCGGCGCTCCTTCACCTGCGCGTTCTCGGTCAGAACCCGGTAAATCGTGGAGATCGAGCCGAGATAGATGCCCTCATCGAGAAGCTGAGCGAAAATCTGGATCGGTGGCAGGTCCACGAACCTGGGCGAGTTCACCACCGACAGGATTCGGGCACGCTCGAGAACGGAGAGCTTATTCGCCGGCGTGACGCGCACCCGAGGCAGAGCCACAGGCGGTGATTTGCGGGTCGCAGTCGCCCGCGACACCCCGGTCAGCCGTGCTGCGGTCCGGGTCGAGGTGCCCGACCCGGTCAACTCGACGTAGGCGGTCATCAGGAGCTCGTGTGCGGGGGTTCGTCCCGCGAGCTCTTGGACAAATTCTCCAAGAGCTCGTGCGCTTTTCCCATGATGGTCAGAGCAACTTCCGTCGTCGCGAGACGCTGTTCAGCTTGGTCGAGTTGGCGCCGTAACCGGGCGATCTCGGCCTGCTCCGCGGTCAGCCGGCCGATCTTCTCACCGGGCTTCTTCCCGGCCAGGACTCCGGCGTCGCGGAGCTTGCGCCACTCGGTGACCTGCGACGAGTAGATACCCTGCTCACGCAGATACGCCCCTCCCTGGTTGCGGAGGATCGCGTCCTCGTAGGCCGCGAGGTGGTCAAGTTTTTGCGCCGGGGTGAACGAACGCCGCGACGCCGGACCCCCAGCTCGGGGCCCGGGACTTTCGTTGGTCATGAGGCTATCGTCGCGCACGGCGATCAAAGACGGACTGGACATGATGGTTGAATTCCTGGTTCTCCGCCCTACGTCAAACAGCGGACTTGCTCCGAGCGACTGGCCTCACCCAACCCTGACACGTAGGGTTTCTGGATAGAGCAGGGTGAGGCGGCCCACGACGACACCTCGTGTCATGCCGCGGGAAGCCATGTCACGAGCAAGGCGCTCAAACTGTGCCAAGAGTTCAGCGTCCGCGTGATCTTGCTCGGCCGCGCGACGTCGAGCTCGTTCTGTGCGAGCTGCTTCGGCTACAGGCCCACCGACCTTCTTGATGACCTGTCGAACGCGCTCTCGTGTGAGTCCATGGGACTGTGCAATGGCGTCGAGGGTTTCCCCTTCGCGATACCGCCGAACGAATTCCGCGTCGCGCTCCTCACGATTCACAGGACTGAACTTCCACTATGTCCGACGTCCGATGTGTGTAGCTCCGGTTCGCGTTCTGATGACATCTGCTCAGCGTACGTTCGACGAAGGACATTCACCACGAGCGACAACCCCACTACGGGGTCTCTTCGCGACTGCCACTCACCAATAGGGTGGAACTGC
The DNA here is from genome assembly GCF_014789785.1 of Chryseoglobus sp. 28M-23. NCBI lineage: Bacteria > Bacillati > Actinomycetota > Actinomycetes > Micrococcales > Microbacteriaceae > Microcella > Chryseoglobus sp. 28M-23. The sequence goes on from NZ_CP061846.1 coordinate 1,010,722, forward strand.
GGTGAGGGTCCTCACACTTTCGATGTCGTTGGTCGGGACCCGCGCCCGCATTGACTCCATATGGGAAAGCGGAGGGAGCGAACGGCCATGAATCCCACCATCGAGCTCCGCGGCCTCACCCTGAGCATCGACCCCGACGTGCACACCATCGAAGGGACGAGCATGTCGGCCCGCGACGAGGGGGTCGTCGAGGGCCGCGCCCGCGTCGCAACCGTGAAGACGGCTGACGGCTTCCACGCCACGATCGGCGTCTGCACCTGGCCCGGCGGTGACGACGGGCACGAGCACGACATCCGCCTCCTCGACTTTTGGGCGGGAGCCGACGACTACCGCCGCCTCGAGCGCGCCGGCAAGATGTCGCTCGCTCAGTCCGGCGACCTCCGTGTAGGCATCCTGCGCGCCATGGCCTACGGCGAGCGCGAGTGGCCGACCTTGCAGACGGTCGAGTGGGCAACGCTCGACCGGCTTGCTGGCCTCGATGCCAGCGCCCTGCTACGGGAGCACGGTGCGGAGACCGGCGCGGTCGCAGAGCTGAACCCGGCGGCGAAGCGGTTCAAGGATGCGCCAGGCTTCGCCATCGGCGACGACCCGACGGCGGCGTTCGTCGCTTTCGCGATCACCCGCGTCATGCCGATAGCGCGCGGCTTCGGCAAGCCCGGCCTGGAGCCCCTGCACGCATGACGCAGGTCAGGGTGGAGATGCCGGAGCAGGACAGCTACGGCGAGATCATGAAGGGTTACCTGTCACTCATGCGCGGCCTCGGCATCGACCTCCACGGGCGGTGCGATACCCGCATCACCGAGCTCGATGGCCCGGAGTGGTGGGCCGATCTAGAGGAGCAGCGTCGCACCGACGGAATCTGGAAAGGGCGCATCAATCCGCAGGATCCCAGCGTCTTGCTTCCCGAGTACTTCAAGAACCCAGACTCCCCGTTGAGGCGTGCGCTCTCCGGCAAGCCTGACTCGGTCGCGATGGCGAAGAAGGTCCACTACGCCCGCAACACGTGGCTGCACTTCAGCGAGAACGCCGGAGCCGCCCAGCTGGAGGAGGTCGCGGGGTTCGTCAAGCAGTTCGCGAGCATGAACGGCTTGCCGATCGAGGCGCTGGCTACGCGCATGGTCCGTCGCCTGCAGCGCATCCGCACCGGCCAGTACCGGCCGTTCAGCGATGTCATCCGCAAGTGGCAGATCGACAACGAGGCAGTTCTGAGTCCGGATGCTGAGCCAGAGTCCCCCGTCATGACACAGCCTCACGAGCCGAATGTGGAGCGTCCAGCCGCTGAGAATCCCGAACCCCCTTCTTCCGATGCCGACGTCATCGAGATTGAAACCCCCGCAGTCGAGCGCCGCCCCGCGATCGGCGCGCGCTGGACGGGCGAGATTCCGGCGGCCCGCTATGTTCCGAGCGCTATCGGCGACCTCGTCGACCCGGCCACGGGGGACGGCCTGCGCAAGCGAGTCGACGCCGAGCTCTGGCCGCGCAAGCGGCGAGTGTGGCTGGCGCCCCGCCCGCTCGGGGGAGTATGGGTCGACGAGCGGGACGGTGCGGTCGGAGGCTTCGTCGACAACGTGCCGCGGCTGCTCGGCTACCTCGGGGACGAGCCCGACGACGGTCTCGCCCGCGGGTTCTTGACGCCTCACTACTACGAGGCGGTCGACGGACGCATCGTCGACCTCGATTCCGGCATTACCCTGCGGGATGCTGTGCCCGCCGACACCCGCCACCATGCCGAGCGGCTCCAGGCCGAGGTGCTCGCCGCCACTCCCGAGCACACGGCGCTGCGCCTTACTACCTATGGCGACCTCGTCGCCGTCACCGACGAGGGCGCCGTGCGCGTCGCGGTTGTCGAGCCCGAGCAATGGTTCGGGGGCCACCTCGCATGACTACAGACATCGATGTCGGCGGTCGGTGTGAGTCTGGAGAACTTGTTTCTGACCGGAGAAGGACGGGTTGATGATGACTAAAGTTCCCGAGCGGGATACTCAACGTCCGGTCACCGCGCACCACGGCCAGACCAGTAGCTGCCTGCACCATCACGCTTCATCAAACACGTCTTGCCAAGAGGAGATATGCCCATGAGCACGATTGTTGACAACGGAGAACTGTCACTGGCGGACGCGCTCAACAAGGTTCTTCCGCACTCGTTGGCGTTCGACGCCTGCGTGGGGTACTTCAATCTCCGTGGCTGGCGGCTGCTCAGGGAGAGCATCGGCCAGATGAAGCCGCCTCCAGAAGGTCGCCGGCAGGTCCGCCTCCTAGTAGGAATGGCTGTTTCGACCGAGGATGCGGTTCGCCAGTCGATAGAAGCTGGCCCGCAGATTGTAGATATGAGTACCGCCGTGAATCGTGCCAACATGGCAGTGCTGGGGTTTGCCCGACAGCTCACGTGGGGCGTCCCGACCGAAGCAGAGGTTGCCGGACTACGACAACTGCAGATGGATCTTGCGAACGGCCTGTTGCAGGTGAAGTTCTCCGCGCGGGAGGCCCTCCATGCCAAGCTGTACATCGCTCACGAGGCGGCAGGCATGCAGAATCGGAGAGCCGTAGTAGGCTCGTCAAACTTCACAGCGGCCGGTCTCGTCAAGCAGGGCGAGCTGAGCCTGGAGGAGACCGACCAGCAGGTCGCGAACGAGCTGTCGCTCTGGTTCGATGCCCGCTGGGAAGACATGTTCTCCATCGACATCACCCGCGAGCTCGAGCGGGTTCTAGAGGAGTCCTTCATCCGGCTGGAGCAGCCTAGCCCGTACCACGTCTATCTTCGGCTGGCATACGAGCTATCCCGGGATGCGAGGGAAGGGCTCACGCTCGACATTCCGCCCGAGGTCAAGAAGGTGCTGCTGCCGCATCAGATAAGCGCAGTCCAAGTGGCGACGCGGCTCATCGAGCGAAAAGGAATAGCGGTCATTGGCGACGTCGTCGGACTCGGCAAGACGCTCACGGGTACCGCCATCGCTGCGACCGTTGGGGAGAGCGTGCTGGTGATCGCCCCTAAGAATCTCGTCAAGATGTGGGAAGAGCACCTTCACCGCTTTCACATTCCGGGGAAGGTGCTGAGTCTCAGCATGGTTCGGAAGGAACTCCCGGAGCTCAGGCGGTATCGGCTTGTCCTCATTGACGAGTCCCACAACCTTCGAAGTCGAGGCCGCAAGGCATGGGATGCCATTCGAGGCTATGTCGAAGACAACGACAGCAAGGTCGTGCTGTTGACGGCCACGATGTTCAATGCACGACACCGCGACATCGGAGGGCAGCTCGGACTGAAGCTGGGCTGGGACGAACCGCTCGGCATTCGACCTGACCGGCACATGGCTGAACTCGATTCTGAAAAGGGGGCGGGCCAGGGGGCGTTGCAGGTAGCGAAGAAGACTGGGGGTCGTCTCGACACCCTTGCCGCGTTCGAACAGTCGGAGCAGAATGAGGACTGGCAACGTCTGCTCAGCGAGTTCCTCGTGCGTCGCACGAGGAAGTTCCTCGAGTCGACCTATGGACACACAGATCCTGCGACCGGAGACGTCACGCTCAAGTTTCCCGACGGAACCCGATTCCGTTTCCCGAAACGTATTCCAGAAGCTCTGCCCTACTCGGGCGGCCCTGATGACCCGAACGATGCGCTGGCTACCGACGAGACGTTCGATGCGATCGACAACCTCACCTACGCGCGTTACCAGTTGGGGAAGTACCTGGTCGAGAATGTCGAGGGCGAGAACCCAGCAGAGCAGGAGATGCTCGAGGATCTGCGGATCTCAATCACTGCCGCGGCCGGCTTCATCCGGACCACCGCTCTGAAGCGGTTGACATCCAGCGCGCACGCCTTCGTCCTCACCGTCAAGCGGATGATTGCAAGGAACGCGGTGCTCGACTATGCACTCTCGAACCATCTCGAAGTGCCGCTTGGCAATTACGGAGAGTCGTTCTTCGACCTCGACAACGTTGATTCCGACATCGAGGAGGACGGACTTCAGGAAGTAGAGGACTCGTCACCCTGGGGCATCAACTGGACTGCGTCCCAATGGCTCGCATATGCCGAGGGAGCCCACAAGGAACTGGCCTCGAAGAAGCCCGCAGGTATTCGCTGGGCGAGACCCGATCTTTTTCGTAAGGAAGAGCTTCTGACGCACGCGCGTTCTGACTCGGCGGTACTCCAAGATCTGCTCGACGCTCGCGGTACGTGGGATGCGGAAAACGATACGAAGCTGAGGGCTCTCGCTGAGTTGATCGAGGGTCAGCCAGTTGGCGAGAAGGTGTTGGTCTTCAGCGAGTACAAGGACACAGTCGATTACATCGCCGAACATCTTCCGCGCTGGTCGAAGCGTTCGTTCGGAAGCGCGACCGGCCAGTCCGGCGACGTCATAAAGATCGCACGCAGATTCGCTCCTCACGCGAACGAGCATCTGGGAGGTCTGCCCACCGGCGAAACCGAGCTCGACGTGCTCATCACCACCGACGTACTGAGTGAAGGCCAGAATCTCCAGGACGCGGCCATCGTGGTCAACTGGGACTTGCCGTGGACGATTATCAAAGTGATCCAGAGAGCAGGGCGCGTCGATCGTGTTGGTCAGGACGCGAAGTCGATTCGAGTGATCTCCTTCTTGCCGCACGCAGGTGTCGAGGCCATCATCAAGCTCCGGCAGAGGCTCCAAGCGCGGCTCAAGAACTCCCATCAGATCATCGGCGGCGGGGAGAAGTTCTTCGAGGACGATGACTTCACGGTCGACTTCACTGGGCTGTTCGACGGCAGTGCGAACTTGGGCGAAGACGAGGGTGAGGTCGATGCATCGTCGTATGCCCTGGGTGTCTGGGATCGCGCACAGGCTGCAGACCAGGAGATCGCACAGCAGTTGAGAGACCTCGTGTATTCGACCAAGGCGGTGTCTACTGATCGGAGCCCAAGCGCGATCACCTACGGCCGCTCAGATGCCGGCACAGATCTCCTGATTCAGAGCAGTGCAACAGAAGTGACGCTGTTGACGCCGATGGAAGCGCTGAAGGCGACCGAGAGCTCGTATGGTGAGGTCGCGGCTGAGGCACTCGACGACCAGTTCGAGCACATGCGTCGCGCTGCGGAGACGATGACTGATCAGGTGAAGCAGAACACTGTGCTGCTGAATCATGGACTCAGGAAGCAGCTCTACGAGTTCCTCAAGCGTCAAGTCGACCGGGTCGACATCACCACGATCACGCGAGTTCAGGTGAGCGAGCTCATCGACGCGGTGAATGAGAGTCCACTTCGCGACAACGCGAAGAAGGACGTTGTGGGCATTCTTCGCGCAGCCCGTCTGCTCGGCGACTCGGATGAGCTCATGGACAGACTGTTGTCGATGCACCAGGACAAGACTCTGCTCGACGTGCGCGACCTGGGTGCTGACCGTATTCAGGTGATCACCTCTATGGGCTTCAACCCCGTGGGAACAAGTGCGATGGAGGTCGACCCTTGGCGGAAATGACGAGAGTTAAGGCGCTCCAAGAACGTTTCGTCGTCGAAGGAGTATCTGGTGTATTCGTTTCGGAGCTTCTCTGGGATGCCCCAAGCGGCACTCTGCCGACGATCGAGGTTGAGGGTGTCTACTACAACCCCGCGATCGCCTCTCATCTCAAGGGTTTTCGGATTTACACGGTGACGTCGAACCAGGCTCCGACCCGCGCTGCGATGCGTGCGGTCGATTCGGAGCTCGCACCTTTGTCGGCCGAACGGATGGAAATCTTTCAAAGCCCCGACGCGTGGTTCTGGCATTGGCCGCGCCGCACGAGTGCGGGCACTACTACCTTCGAGTCGATCGAAACTGCACCAGGCGCACTTCCGGCGTTCTTGGCACAACGTCTCGCGGGCCTCGCCTTCACGGCGGAGGATCACATGGCGGGCTTCACGATCGTCGACGTGCTCGATCGTATACACGGGAATTTCGACTCGACGAATGTGACCCGACGGTTCTACGAACGGTTCGCCGCAGAGCACAAGTCGTTGGCTGGTGAGATCGCTGGGCTGTCTGAGCAGTTCGCCAGTGATTACTCGACGACGCTCTTGAACCGGATGATGTTTCTCTACTTCTTGCAGAAGAAGGAGTTCTTGAACGGTGACTTGTGGTACCTCGAGCACACTCTTTCGGCCGTGCAAGAGCTCAAGGGTCGCGACTACTACTACAACTTCTACCGTGACGCTCTTCTGCCCTTGTTTTTCGAGCGACTGAACGATCCTGCCGGAACCATTGAGGATACCCAGATCAACGACATTCTGGGCAAGGTGCCCTACGTGAATGGCGGAATCTTCGGGAAGACGTCGATCGAGGAGGAGTTCGGCGGTCGAATCTCGGTCCCCGATAGTGCATTCGAGCGGATTCTCAGTTTCTTTTCAGAATACAACTGGCATCTCGACACGAGGCCCGCCGCCGAGGATGAGATCAACCCGGATGTGCTCGGCTACATCTTCGAGCAATTCGTCAACTCGAAGCAGATGGGCGCCTATTACACCAAAGATGATGTCACTCACTTCATGACGCGGTCGACGCTCCTACCGGTGATCCTGACCCGCCTGGAGTCGATAGATGTTCCCGTCTGGGACCTCGCACAGGCTGATCCGGACCGATACATCTGGGACTCACTCGAGCACGGCGCGGCGATCCCCTTTCCTGATTCGATCGAAGCGGAGCGCGAGAGCCACCGGCGCCCTACGTGGCTCACGCACGCCCCCGAGTCGATCGGCCTGCCCGGGGAGAGCTGGTGGGAGGTGGACGCGCGTCGCAACGCATTGGAATCCATACGAGCCATGCTGGCGGCGGGTGAGATCTCGTCGGTGGACGAGGCGGTGAGTGCGAACCTCAACATCGAAGCGCTGACAGTCGACGCGATTCGACGCATCAGTGAACCGGCAACATTGCTGGCTGTCTGGCAAGCCATGACCGAGCTACGGATCGTGGACCCGACATGCGGCTCAGGCGCCTTTCTCTTCGCTGCCCTCAACCTTCTGGTCCCGGTCTACACGTCTCTGCTCGGTGCGATGGATATCGCGAAACCTAGTCCCGATCTTCAGGCGCTGATGGACGAGGTTGACGGCCACAAGGGAGGTAGGGACTACTTCATCCTGAAACACGCTTGCTTGTCGAACCTCTACGGAGTCGACATTATGCCTTCGGCGGTCGAGGTCGCGAGGTTGCGCCTCTTCCTCAAACTCGCGTCAGCGCTCGATTCGCCCTCAAAGATCGAGCCTCTTCCGGACCTCGACTTCAATATCAAGACGGGCAACATCCTGGTCGGTGCCCGCACGCCAGAGGAGATCGACGTTGCGGGGGAAGGGCTCCTGCTCGTCGACGACGAGTCTTCCGCAGTGATGCTGTCGGCGAGGCGTGTCGAAATTGCGTACTCGGATTTCCGCGCTGCGCAGGTCGGCGGCGATGCAGAAGCAGTAAAGGGTGTCAGGTCAAGGCTGAAGAGTCTGCTCACTGAGGTTCGAGACGATGTGAATCGCCAGTACTACGCATTGGAGAAGCGCAAGGGGACTCTCGAAGAGTGGGTCTTGGCCAGCAGACCGTTCCACTGGTTCATTGAATTCCCTGAGGTGTTCGATAAGGGCGGCTTCGACGTGGTAATCGGCAACCCTCCGTACATCGCGAAGGCCAAAGTCAAAGAATACGCCTACAGGGGATTCCAGACCGATTTACTGCCCGACATCTATGCGCCATGCACGGAACGCTCAGCTCAGATAACTGGCCCCGACGGTCGAATGGCTATCATCATTCCCATTTCGGCTAGCTTCAGCGATGGATATTCTGAACTTCGAAAGGTACTAGAGGCTCGCTTCGGGCGACTTTGGGTAAGTACCTTCTCGAGAAGGCCTGCGGCACTCTTCAACGGCAACGTGGGGGTGAGGAGCACTATTGTCATCGGGCACCGCGGAGCGGGCGAGAATCAATTGCTTGTGACCAAGACACATCGATGGTTTGAAGCATTCCGGCCGGCTCTTTTCGAGACCCTTCAGTACTTCATGCTCACGCCAGCGCTGAAGAGGAAGCACGGCTGGATAAGGCTTTCGAGCTCCGCATTCGGGCGAATCATCGAGGCCGTAAGTGCTCGCGCAGGTTCGTTGGGAGCGCTGGAACGACGTAATGCGACGTCTCACTCCGTAGGTTTCAAGACAACCGCGCTCTACTGGGTATCGGTGTTCCTCGAAGACCCGCCCGCGTACGAGCGCGACGGTCGTCTCACAAACCAGACGAAGATCGGCCGAATCAAGACCGAAGACGAGCGGGCAGCCAAACTAATGCTGGCGACTCTCGCATCTAAGTTCGCATTGGTGTGGTGGTTTTCGACAGGTGACGATTTCGACGTCACAGGTGGGGGCATCAAGGCCACGCCGGTTGACCCCAGCTCGTTTTCCGAAAGAGCGCAACTGCGTCTGGAGTGCCTTGCAGGAGAGTTGCTTGCTTCATATCCGAACCATGTCATGTTCAATCTTTACAAAGGCAAGTACATGGGCAACTACGTACTCTCAGAGTTACGCAACGTCACCGACGAGATTGACGAGATCATCGCTCAGGAGCTTGGCTTCGCGGACCTGTTGCCTGGTCTCGAACATGCATACGCATGTCTATTCAAGCCAACCGGGGAAGGCACGGGAACCATCCGACACGACCCCTTTGAACCGTCCCCGGTTTGATGCCGTTTCCTTTCGAGTCTGGAAGGACAATGTTCATCATGCCCAAGAGGGCGTGAGGAACGAACTGGTGACAACTGATCGTTAGTGCCGCAAGGCGCTGACGGGAAGGATGTCATCATGCCCAGTCCCTATCCCAAAGAGTTCCGCGAGGACGTCGTCGCGGTCGCCAGGCGCCGCGAGAGCGGCGTCACGCTCAAACAGATCGCCACTGACTTCGGTATCAGCGAAGCGACGTTGCAGAACTGGCTGCGCCAAGCCGATATCGAGGAAGGCAACCGCCCCGGTCAAACCTCGGACGAGGCCGGCGAGGTGCGGGAGTTGCGTCGCCGGAATCGGTTGCTCGAGCAGGAGAACGAGGTCCTTAGGAAGGCGGCAGCGTATTTGTCGCAGGCGAATCTGAAACTCGGTGGCTCCCCAAAATGATCTACCCGCTCGTTGCTGAGCTCGCCGAGGCGGGGATTCCCGTGACGGTGTCGTGCCGGGTCTTGAAGCTCGCCCGCCAGCCCTACTACCGGTGGCGGAAGGATCCCGTTCGAGATGCGGATGTGTAGTGGAGTCCCGCATAGTGGTGTAACCCACGGTGGTCGCGCACGTCGTTGCTGACGTGAACGCGGTCACCGTGTGATCCTTCGAGAAGTCTCTTACCCCAACTCGAAAGGCATCAACACGATGACCGCTCCCCACATTGTCGACCCTGCAACGGTGCTCGGTGAAGCCCTTGCCGACGCTTCCCCGGATTTGATGCGACACCTGCTGCAAACGATGATCAACGCCCTCCTGTCCGCCGACGCCGACGCCGTGGTCGGCGCCGAATGGGTCTGCTGCACGGATAGGTGACATCTGACATGGCTTGCCCGAGGGGGTGGGCCTGGAAGGATGCCATCGTGCCTAAGCCCTATCCGAAAGAGTTCCGCGATGACGTTGTGCGCGTCGCGGAGAATCGCGAACTGGGAGTGACGGTCGAGCAGATCGCGAACGATTTCGGGGTTCACCCGATGACGCTCACGAAGTGGCTCGCCCGCTCCCGCGCTACCCGGCAGGCTGCCGAGTCGGGGGCGCTGTCTCCGGGCGATCGTGATGCCGAGTTGCGGGAGCTGCGTCAGCGTAATCGGCTGCTCGAGCAGGAGGTCGAGCTGCTGCGCCGCGCGGCGGCGTATTTGGGGCAGGCCCATCTGCCGGGAAAAGGTTCTACCCGCTCGTGACAGAGCTCGCCGCTGACGGGATACCCGTGACGGTGACGTGCCGGGTTCTCAAGCTCTCCCGCCAGCCCTACTACCGATGGCTGAAGCAGCCGATCACGAACGCTGATCGGGTGGAGGCGTATCGCGCCAACGCGCTGTTCGATGCTCACCAGGATGACGCGGAATTCGGGCATCGGCTGCTGGCCGATGAAGCTCGCGACGCCGGAGAGTCGATGGCTGATCGGACGGCGTGGCGGATCTGCCGCGACAACGGCTGGTGGAGCGCGTTCGGAAAGAAGCGCAGCAGGAACGGCAAGAAGGCAGGCCCGCCAGTCCACGACGACCTTTGCGCGGTCGTGGACGAGACCGGGCGCATCCGGCATGAGTTCACCGCCGATGGCCCGAACCGGCTCTGGCTGACCGACATCACCGAACATCGCACCGGTGAGGGCAAGCTCTACCTCTGCGCGGTCAAGGACGTGTTCGCCAACAAGATCGTCGGCTACTCGATCGACTCACGGATGAAGTCGAGCTTGGCAGTCAGAGCGCTGGAGAACGCCGTTCAGATGCGCGGCGACGTCGCCGGCTGCGTGATCCACAGCGACCGAGGCAGCCAATTTCGAAGCCGGAAATTCCTCCGAGCGATCAGCCGCCACCGCATGGTGGGATCGATGGGCAGAGTCGGCGCTGCGGGAGACAACGCCGCGATGGAATCGTTCTTCTCGCTGTTGCAGAAGAACGTCCTCAACCGCCGCTCCTGGGCCACCCGCGACGAGCTGCGCATCGCGATCGTCACCTGGATCGAACGCACCTACAACCGGCGACGCCGGCAAGCCGCTCTCGGCCGTTTGACCCCGGTCGAGTTCGAGGCCATCATGAGCACGCCAGCCGCACTGGCGGCGTGACTACAACCTGTCACCTATCCGTGCAGCAGACCCAACCTCCAGCCCGAGGTAGCGGCGCCCCTCGGCCCACTCGTCGGTCTGCTCGGCCAGGACGCCGCCGACCAGGCGGATGATCGCGTCGCGGTTGGGGAAGATGCCGACGGAGTCGGTGCGGCGGCGGATCTCGCGGTTGAGGCGCTCGTTGGGATTGTTTGACCAGATTTGGGACCACACGTCTTTGGGGAACTCGGTGAAGGCCAGGATGTCGGCCCTGGCGGTATCGAGGTGCTCGGCGACCGCGGGCAGCTTCTCGGTCACGTAATCCAGGGTGCGGTCGAACTGGGCGTGCACGTCGACAGCGGTGGGTTGGTCATAAACGGAGTGCAGCATCGCCTTCACCGCCGGCCACATGCTCTTCGGGCTCACGCTCATCAGGTTCGCCGCGTAGTGGGTGCGGCAACGCTGCCAGGTCGCGCCGGGCAGGTTCGCGGCAATCGCGTCCTTCAAACCGGCATGCGCGTCACTGGTGACCAGCTGCACGCCGGTGAGGCCGCGGGCGACGAGGTCTGCGAAGAACGCATTCCACGCCGACCCGGTCTCAGCTGTCGCGGTTTGCAGGCCGAGCACTTCGCGGCGGCCGTCACCGTTGACGCCAGTGGCGATCAGCACGACCGTGTTCACCACCCGGCCACCCTCACGAACCTTCATCGTCAGAGCGTCGGCGGCGACGAACGTGAACGGGCCCGCCTCAGCCAAAGAGCGGTGCCGGAACTGGTTCACGTGCTCGTCGAGCTCGGCAGCCATCCGGGACACCTGCGACTTCGACAGGGCGTGAATGCCGAGGGTCTTCACCAGCTTGTCCATCCGCCGCGTGCTGACGCCTGCGAGGTAGCAGTCGGCGATCACGGTGATCAAGGCCGCCTCGGAGCGCTTGCGACGCTCCAGAAGCCACTCCGGGAAATACGTGCCCGATCGCAGTTTCGGGATCGCGACATCGATCGTGCCAGCCCTGGTGTCGAGATCGCGGTGGCGGTAGCCGTTGCGGTGGGTGAGGCGGTCAGGGGACGGCTGTCCCCATTCGGCGCCGACCACGGCGTCGGCGTCGGCGGACAGGAGGGCGTTGATCATCGTTTGCAGCAGGTGTCGCATCAAATCCGGGGAAGCGTCGGCAAGGGCTTCACCGAGCACCGTTGCAGGGTCGACAATGTGGGGAGCGGTCATCGTGTTGATGCCTTTCGAGTTGGGGTAAGAGACTTCTCGAAGGATCACACGGTGACCGCGTTCACGTCAGCAACGACGTGCGCGACCACCGTGGGTTACACCACTATGCGGGACTCCACTCCTGAAGCAGGTGCGCGACACCGCCTTCGAGAAGCAGTTGCATGAGCGGCTCGAGCTCGCCGAGCAGGACAAGCAACGCGCGATCGAGCTGGCTGAGACGAGAGCCGCCGGTGAGCTGCAGAAGGCTGCCGCTGCGAAAGACGCGGAGATTCAGGCGCTGAAGGCTGAGCTCGATGCGGGGGAGGCGGCGAGCAAGCTCGCTGTCGCCGAGTCACTCAGCGCCCTCGAGACCGAGAAGGCACGCTTGGCCAGCGAGCTCGAGCAGGCGAAAGCAGAAAAGGCGTCGGCCGTCGAGCTGGCGGAGGCGAGGCTCGCCGCCAAGCTCGCCGATGAGGCCGCGAAGCTCGAATCCGAAGTGGCGAAGAAGGCGTCAGAGATCGAATTGCTGAAGGCGAGCATCCAGAGCGGAGAGCAGGCGAAGCAACTCGCCGTCAAGGAAGCACTCAGCGCGGTGGAGCGCGAGCGCGACGAGCTGAAGAACGGGCTCGCCATGGCGGCGATGGAGAAGAAGATCTCGGAGCAAGCCCTCGAAGACAAGTACCAGCAGCAGATCAAAGATCGCGACGACGCGATCGAACGGCTCAAAGACATGAAGGCGCGGCTGTCGACCAAGATGGTCGGCGAGACGCGCGAGCAGCACTGCGAGACCGAGTTCAACCGCCTTCGCGCCACGGCTTTTCCGAAGGCCTACTTTGAGAAAGATAACGACGCGCGGTCGGGCAGCAAGGGCGACTACATCTTTCGGGACAGCGATGACGCCGGCACCGAGATCGTGTCAATCATGTTCGAAATGAAGAACGAGAGCGACGGCACGGCCTCCAAGAAAAAGAACGAAGACTTCCTTCGTGAGCTCGACAAAGACCGCACCGAGAAGGGCTGCGAGTTCGCGGTGCTCGTGTCGCTGCTCGAGCCCGAGAGCGAGCTCTTCAACAGCGGGATTGTCGACGTCTCGCACCGGTACCCGAAGATGTACGTGGTGCGTCCGCAGTTCTTCATTCCGATCATCACGGTGCTACGCAACGCGGCGCTCGGGTCGCTGCAGTACAAGCAAGAGCTTGCCCATGTGAGGGCGCAGAACGTTGACATCACCAACTTCGAGAGCGACCTTGACTCGTTCAAGTCGGCGTTCGGCAAGAACTACGAGCTCGCCGCCCGCCGATACGGCGAAGCGATCGACGAGATCGACAAGGCCATCGTCAGGCTGCAGAAGGTCAAGGAAGCGTTGCATGGCTCGGAGCGAAACCTGCGGCTGGCCAACGACAAGGCGCAGGACGTCACCATCAAGAAGCTCACGCGGGGAAACCCCACCATGGCCGCGAAGTTTGCTGAACTTGGCGACGGTGATGACAAATAGGGTTGGGAGCGAGCCTTGGGCTTGGCGTCAGCATGGTACTCAGAGGGTCGCGCCTCGATCGTCCAGAGACCGATCCTGGAAGTGAGGTTCCGGACGCCGACGCATCCCCTGTCGGAGTACCTGGTCGACTCTTGGCGAGAGCAAGTTCGGTGGCAGTTTGAGGCTCGGCGTCGTCAACGGCGACCGCGTTCCGGTCTCAACCATGCGCCGGAGCGACGGTGCTTGGCGGAGCACATGCGTGACGTCGCATCCAGCGCTGGATCGGCTCGTTCATGACACACGCGAGCGCATACTCCTCGAACGCGTCTCGCGCCGGCTGTCGCGGCTTCAATGGAGCCCGGCGTCTTGCAAACCGGCCGCGAGTGATCGGTTTCCATCGCAGGTAACGATTTCGAGGGGACGCTGTCGACGTCAGTCGCCCCGATAGGCGCGCACGGCGAAGACCTTGAGGGTTCCTTTGGGCTGTCCTCCGAGATCATCACCCTCGCCAGTCTCAATATCCTCGCCATAGTCCATAGCTTCGAGGTCGTCAAGGAACTGTGCCATCAGTTTGAGATGTTCGGCACGAACCGCGACAATCCAGCCTTGGTCATCGTCGTCCCATTCGAATGGAAGACCGAGATAGCCGATTGCTGTCAACGTCGGCTGAATTTTGACCCCTTTTCGTCGTGTGAAAGTTGACCCCTCTGTGTCGGTTGTTACTGGTCTCCGCCCGGGTTGGGCGGGGTCTTGAGGAGCTCGCGTCGAGCTCTGGTCCGGTAGGAGTCGCCGCCGAGGGTGAGGACCTCTGCGTGGTGGACGAGCCGGTCGATCATGGCGCTGGCGACGATGTCGTCGCTGAAGATCTCGCCCCAGCGGCCGAAGGGCATGTTGCTGGTGACAAGGATCGAGCCTTGCTCGTAGCGGGATGCGATTAGTTGGAAGAACAAGTTCGCCGCGTCCGCATCGAAGGGCAGGTAGCCGACCTCGTCGATGATCAGCAGCCGGTAGCGGCGGAGGCGTTTGAGTTCGTGCTCGAGTCGTCCATCGCGATGCGCGGCCTGCAGGCGGGAGACCCAGCCGGTTGCCGTGTCGAACAGTACCGGGTAGCCGGCGTGGGCGGCTTTGATGCCCAGCCCGATCCCGAGATGGGTCTTGCCGACGCCGGGCGGGCCGAGCAAGACCACGTTCTCCGCTTTCGCGATCCAGGTCGTGGTCGCCAGATGAGCGAGCACGTCACGGCGCAGCGAGGGCTGATGATCGACGTTGAAGTCCTCCAGCGTCTTCACCGCGGGGAAGTGGGCGCCGCTGATGCGCAGGCTCGTGCCGTTCGCTTCCCGGTCGGCGACCTGGCGGGCCAGCTGTCAACGTCGGCTGAATTTTGACCCCTTTTCGTCGTGTGAAAGTTGACCCCTCTGTGTCGGTTGTTACTGGTCTCCGCCCGGGTTGGGCGGGGTCTTGAGGAGCTCGCGTCGAGCTCTGGTCCGGTAGGAGTCGCCGCCGAGGGTGAGGACCTCTGCGTGGTGGACGAGCCGGTCGATCATGGCGCTGGCGACGATGTCGTCGCTGAAGATCTCGCCCCAGCGGCCGAAGGGCATGTTGCTGGTGACAAGGATCGAGCCTTGCTCGTAGCGGGATGCGATTAGTTGGAAGAACAAGTTCGCCGCGTCCGCATCGAAGGGCAGGTAGCCGACCTCGTCGATGATCAGCAGCCGGTAGCGGCGGAGGCGTTTGAGTTCGTGCTCGAGTCGTCCATCGCGATGCGCGGCCTGCAGGCGGGAGACCCAGCCGGTTGCCGTGTCGAACAGTACCGGGTAGCCGGCGTGGGCGGCTTTGATGCCCAGCCCGATCCCGAGATGGGTCTTGCCGACGCCGGGCGGGCCGAGCAAGACCACGTTCTCCGCTTTCGCGATCCAGGTCGTGGTCGCCAGATGAGCGAGCACGTCACGGCGCAGCGAGGGCTGATGATCGACGTTGAAGTCCTCCAGCGTCTTCACCGCGGGGAAGTGGGCGCCGCTGATGCGCAGGCTCGTGCCGTTCGCTTCCCGGTCGGCGACCTGGCGGGCCAGCACCGCGGCGAGATACTCCTCGTGGGTCCAGCCCTCGTCGCGAGCCGTGGTGGCGAGTTGTTCCCAGACCCGCCCGATCGTGGGGGCCTTCAGCGCCCGGGCGAGGTAGCCCAGCGTCGCGGCGGTATCAGTGTCGGCGCCCATCACAACACCTCGCCGGTGGTCGGGTCGATGCGGACACCGAACAGCTCGTCGTAGTCGGCGGTATCGCGGAACATCACCCGATGTTGGGGTGCCGCCCGCCCCGCACCCTCCCGCTCACGCTTCGCGGCCGAGTACTGCGATCGCAACCCTCTGGCAGTGATCACATGACCGGGATCGGTGATCACTCCACCCGTTGCCCAGGACCGTTCATGGTCGGCGGCCGCGACCCCGTCGCAGACCACGATCACCCGCGTCAGCGTCGCGGTCACGTCCACGAGCCGACCGATCATCCGAGGATCGACGGAGTAGTCGTTGCCATCGACGCGGACGTAGTAGTCCCGGCCGAGTCTCACCCGCATCTGCAGTCCTGTCGTGGGCGGGTGCGGCGGCAGCATCGTCATCGCGGCCAGGTCACGTCCGAGCACGTCCACGGGACGCCCGCCGAGGGAGCGGACCGTTCGAGCGTTCGCGCGCGGCAGCCAATCGCCCAACTGCAGGTTGAAGTCCGCCGGTGAGAGGAACGACCGGCCGGGCAGGAAGGAGGTCTCCAAGAAGCCGTTGTTGCGCTCGGTCATGCCCTTGAACTCCGGATCCCGCGGCGGAGCCAACACGATCCGGGTCGCGAGGGTCCCCGCGAACGCGGCTGCCGCCGCGGTGACCTTCCCCTTCCCACCGATCGCGGCCTCCCGGTCCCAGACCAGCGTCTTGGACACCGCGCCGACCTGCGAGATCAGCTGCCACATTCCCGCTAGCAGATCCCCGGCCTGACGCGAGGGCAACATCACCGCGGTGAGGAACCGAGAAAACGTGAGCGTCATCACCAGAACCGGCAACATTGCCGCCTGCCCGAACCCGACCGGGATCCGCGGCTCAGGGAACCACAGGTCCATCTGCGCCGCGACGCCGGGCTCGTGCACGAGCCGGTCGGCCGGATCGACACCGACATACTCTGGACGGATCTGCCGCAGCCGGTCCTTGAGGATCGTGATCGAGTGTTCCCACCCGATCCGCTCCGCGATCACCGTCGCCGGCATCTTCGCGTCCACCATCAGCAGCTTCCGCACCTCCGGCTCCACGGCATCAACCAGCGACCCCCTCGAGGGCCGCTGATACGACGGCGGCCCCTCGGACGCCAACGCCGCACGCACCGTGTTCCGAGCGACCCCGAGATACCGCACGATCGCCTTGATCGGCATGCCCTCGGCCTTATGCAGTCGGCGGATCTCCGCCCAATCTTCCACTGAAATCACCCTCCAAGAGTGTCGGAGGGGTCAACATTCACCCGTCGCCACCGGGTCAGTATTCACGCGACGTCGACAATTGCGTGCTGTTTCGTAAACTCATCGACCGAGATAGCTCCGTAGGAGCGTCGCACATCGATTTGGGGTGGCGGCTCTACGAAGAAATGGTGAGAAGTCACGGAGACCGAGCGGTCGCCATCGTTGGGCATGTCGTCTCCTTCGCGACGTTTGGCTCCGCGCCAAGTCTGTCGGTCACACGATACGGCTCGGAATGCGATTCACACTAGTGGGAGCCGTACGTTGGTTGAACAGGTGAACGCTTGACCCATCCGCAAAGCAAGTCCGACTCACTTCATCTTGTCCGGAGTTTCCCTATGCAACGCGATGAAAGGTATCGCGAGGTCCCTAGCGTCCGCGAGGCTCTGAAACGACACTGGAGCCGACGGAACGCAACAGCCGGGCCACGTTTCGGCAGAGGTCGGACTTCCGCATTACCTGAAGTCGCTACCACCTCAAGCACACAACACGTGAAGAGCAGAACGCTGACGCGAGGGAACCCGACCATGGCGGCGAAGCTCCTTGAGGTGAGTAAGGCCGCAAAGGAGTGATCAACCCCTTGGTCGTGCCCCGAGCCTGAACGGCAGTTGACAATCGGGCACGCAGACAATTGCCCCACGTTCGATCGCCGAAGCGGGGGCGGCGACTATGACTGAGACCTTCATCGGGTTCGTCACCTCCGACTACCTGACCGACATCGACACGGTGGCGGCCTATCTCGAAGCGGCGATTGCCAGGAGCGTCGATGACCCTGCCACTATTTCGGCTGCGCTCGGGGCCATCGCGCGCTCGGGCAACCAGGGCGCGCGTGCTGGGCACACAGGGATGAGCCGCGAGGGGCTCCACAAGGCATTCCCTCCCGATGGGAATCCGAGTTCCGCGACTATCGTCAAGGTGTCGAAGACGCTGGGGCCCACGTTCCCATTCCACACAATCGCCTCGGGTCGATCCGGTGTCACCCCACGCCCTTAGCCTGAGGGGACACCCGGCGCGAGGAGCAACTGCGTGTACCTGACCACGAACGAGCACGGCGAGCGACTGCTCATCACGTCGGCGAGCGACCTGAGTCGCGCCGCCGAGTGCGAGTTCGCGGTCGCGCGCGACCTCGACGCGCGGCTCGGGCGGGTGCCCGCCGTCGAGCAGCCGAAAGACGCGATGCTCGAGCGCACTTCCACCATGGGCGACGCTCACGAATCCGCCATCATCGCCGACTACCGCGCCTGCTCCGCGCACCCCGACGACGTGCTCGAGATCGACCGTGCCGACAGCGCCGGGCTCGACGCCATCGAGCCCTACGCCCAGCAGACCCTCGACGCGCTGCAGCGCGGCGTGCCCGTCATCGTGCAGGCCACCTTCGTCGATCGCGGGCACAGCCCCGTGTCAACCAACACAGGGGAGCAGGGCGGCCTGCCGATCGCGTTCGTCGGGTACGCCGACTTCCTCGTGCGGATGCCCGACGGCGCCTACCGCGTACAAGACAGCAAGCTCGCGCGCCGCGCGAAAGTGACCGCGCTGCTGCAGCTCGCCGCGTACGCCGAGCAGCTCGAGCGGCTCGGCATCCCCGTCGACCGCGAGGTGGAGCTGATTCTCGGCAACCGTGAGCGGAGCATCCACCGCCTCGACGACATCGCGCCCGTTCTGCGCGCCCGACGCGCCCGCCTGCACCAGCTGCTGCGCGACCGCGACGCCGCCGACGCTCCCATCGCGTGGCGCGACCCCAGCGTCACCTACTGCCGCAGCTGCGCCTGGTGCGAGCACGAGATCGCCGCCCACGACGACGTCAGCCAGGTCGCCGGGCTCACCGGAGCCCAGTGGACCAGACTCGGCGCCGCAGGCATCGAGACCCTCGCCCAGCTCGCCGAGAGCCGCGGCCCCGTGGACGGCATCGCCGCGAGCACGCTCGACACCCTGCGCCTGCAGGCCGAACTGCAGCGCCAAGCCGCCGGAGCCGACCCCGGCACCGCCCCGCCCGTGCGCGTGCGCGACCCCGCCGTGCTGCACGCCCTGCCCGCGCCCAGCCCCGGCGACCTCTACTTCGACTTCGAAGGCGACCCGCTCTACACCGAGCACGACCCCGCTCGCTGGGGCCTTGACTACCTCTTCGGCATGGTCGACGCCGACAGCGCCTTCACCGCCTACTGGGCGCACAGCTTCGCCGACGAACGGGATGCCCTGCTCGCCTTCCTCGCCGACGTGCAAGCACGCCGCGCCATCCACCCCGACCTGCACGTCTACCACTACGCCGCCTACGAACGCACCCACCTGCGGTCGATCAGCGCCCGGCACGGGGTGGGGGAGGACATCGTCGATGAGTGGCTGCGCTCAGGGGTGCTCGTCGACCTCTACCCGGTCGTGCGCAAAGCTCTGCGTGTGGGCAGCCCCAGCTACTCCATCAAGTACCTCGAGCCCATCTACTGGCCCGAAGCTAGGGCCGGAGCCGCGGTCGCGCGGGGCGACGACTCCGTCGCCGAATACGTGCGATCGCGCGAGCTGCGGGCCGCGGGCGACGTAGATGCCGCGCAGCAGATACTCGACGACATCGGCGACTACAACCGCGTCGACTGCGTCAGCACGCTGCGGCTCGCGTCGTGGTTGCGGGGGCTCGCGGCCGAGCATCCCGCACCGGCGCCCGCCCTGATCGACGACGATATGGACGCGGCCGACGGCCCAGACATCGACGACTCGCCCCTGCGCACCGCCCTGCTCGAGCTCGCCGCCAACGACGACGGCACCCCCTCGACCGAGCCCGACCGCACCCCCGAGCAGCGCGCCCTCGCCTACGCGGCCGCCGCCATCGACTACCACCGCCGCGAGCACAAGACCTACTGGTGGGAGCACTACGACCGCCTCGTCGCGCCCCTCGACGAGTGGGCTGACGTGCGCGACGTCTTCACCATCGATCGGGATGCTCCGCACGAGTCCAGCCCGTGGAGCAAGACCGGCAAGCAGCGGTCGCTGCGCCGCACGCTCACGTTGTACGGAACCTGGGCCCCCGGCTCCCGCCCCACCGTCGGCGGCATGAGCGGCCCGTTCGCCGTGTACGACCAGCCCGCGCCCATGCAGTCGAACAACCGCGACCGGCTCGCGCGCTCCACCCGCAGCGTCTCCATCGCGGCCGTCGCCGACGACCACATCGTCGTGACCGAAACCCTCGCTGACGGCGTCGACGAGTACAGCGACCTGCCCGTCGCCCTCACGCCCGGGCCGCCCCCGCCTGCCGGGCAGCAGAAACCAGCCATCGAAGAGTGGGGCGCTGCGCTGGTCGATGCCCTGTCGGCGCCGCAGGGCGTGTGGCCCGCCGAACCCGTCGGCGACCTCCTGCGCCGCCGACCGCCGCGCACCCGCAGCGGTGCGCCCCTCGCGCCCGTCACGCCGGGTGCGCACGGGGAGCCCGACCGTGTCGCAGCCGTCGTCGCGAGCCTGCTCGACCTCGACCGCTCCTACCTCGCCGTGCAGGGCCCGCCCGGCACCGGCAAGACCTACCTCGGCTCGCACGTCATCGCCACGCTCGTGCGCGACCACGGCTGGAAGGTCGGCGTTGTCGCCCAGAGCCACACGACCGTCGAGCACGTGCTCGACGGTGTCGTGCAGGCAGGTCTCGACGGTCGGCTCGTCGGCAAGGCACCCAAGCGCGGCGCAGACACCGCCGACTACGCCACGGCGCGCTGGACCGTGCTCGGCGCCGCCGACCAGCTCGACATCTTCACCACCGACCGTCCCGAGGGGTACGTGATCGGCGGCACCGCGTGGGACTTCGCCCACCCCCAGCGCGTCGGCCGCCGCAGCCTCGACCTCCTCGTCATCGATGAGGCCGGCCAGTTCGCCCTCGCCGCCACCATCGCGGCGAGCGTGAGCGCGACGAACCTGCTACTGCTCGGCGACCCGCAGCAGCTGCCCCAGGTGAGCCAGGGCAGCCACCCCGAGCCCATCGATGGCAGCGCACTCGGATACCTCAGCGACGGGCACGACGTGCTGCCCGACGATTTCGGGTGCTTCCTCGCCGAAACGCGCCGCCTGCACCCCGCCCTCGCCGAGCTCGTCTCGCGGCTCAGCTACGAGGGGCAGCTGCGCGCGCACGCGAGTGCCGCCGTGCGCGAGCTCGACGGCGTCGCACCCGGACTGCATCCCGTGCCCGTCGAGCACCACGGCAACGCGACCGAATCGGTCGAGGAGGCCGACCAGGTTGTGCGCCTCGTGCAGCAGCACCTCGGCACCGAGTGGTACGACGGCGAGCAGGTGTGCGCCCCCACGCGCACCATTCGGGACGACGACATCATCGTCGTCACCCCCTACAACGCGCAGCAGCAGTGCATCCGCGAACGTCTCGACGCCGCCGGGCTGCACGACACGCGTGTCGGCACCGTCGACAAGTTCCAGGGGCAGGAAGCCGTCATCGCGATCGTCTCGCTCGCCGCCTCGAACTCACGTGACGCACCCCGCGGCATGGAGTTCCTCCTCAACCGCAACCGCCTCAACGTCGCTATCTCGCGGGCCCAGTGGGCGGCCTACCTCGTGTACTCACCCGGGCTGCTCGACTCGCTGCCCGCCACACCAGGGGGAGTCGCCGAGCTCAGCGCCTTCATCCGCCTCACCGAGGAACGGCCCGATTGACCGGCACCGGGAGTGCCACCAACCTCTCCTCCCCGTGAAGCTGTCGACGTAGCGAGTCCACGGTCGCCCCTCGAGCATGCGCACGAAGTGACTTAGTAAGGCACTCTTCCTCGAATGATCTCCACTTCATCCACCCGCGATTGATTCGGCCACTTCTGTGAACTATGGTTGGCAACAGATAGAGGTGAGAAAGACGGCCATCTTCGACCGGTGGTTGTCGAATGTCAAGGACATGCGCGCCGTCGCACGCATCCTGGTGCGCATCGATCGACTCGCACAGGGGAACGCAGGCGACGCTCGATCGATAGGTTCAGGACTATGGGAACTGCGCATCGACTGCGGGCCCGGGTACCGGGTCTACTACCTGCGACGCGGAAAGGCTCTCGTGCTTCTGTTGTGCGGCGGTGACAAGTCGACGCAGTCGCGTGACATCGAGCGGGCGTACGAGTTGGCGAGCGAGTGGAGAGGGCGGCACCATGAAAGCTGAGACGGTGAGTCGCTTTGATGCGGCCGACTACCTACCGGACGTGGAAACGGCGGCGGCGTACCTGGAAGCCGCGATCGAAGAAGCCGGAGACGACCCGGCTGTGATCGCTACGGCTCTTGGCGCCATCGCGCGTTCCGGCAACCTCAGCGAGTTGTCACGTCGAACAGGGATAAGCCGCGAAGGTCTGTACAAGGCGCTCTCCGCCGAGGGCAATCCCAGCTTTGCGACGATCGTCAAGGTAGCTAGGGCTCTCGGGCTCTCCATCGAGTTCCACGCCAGCGCACCGTAGGACGCATGCACACAGCCTGTGCCATGGCTTCAGACAGTCAACTATCGCCGTCGCGGCGCGGGTAATTTCGTCATACGATAATGCGCATGGAGAGAGGCGAGACGGTCGTTGGCGAACCGGTCGCCGACGAGCAGATCGTTGCATGGGCCGCCGAGGCTGAGTCCGGCTACGGTGTGGACGCTCTCAAGAAACGTGGCCGCGGTCGACCCGGTCGCGGGGCGGTTGCCTCGCAAGTAGTCGCACTGCGCCTCACCGAGGAGGAACTCGCCGACATCGATGCGCGTGCCGCGCGTGATGGAAAGACGCGCTCTGACGTGATTCGAGAGGCATTGCACAACGCAGTCACGTGAGATCCAGGCTCGCTGCGTCTCTCGCTACCGTGGAGCCATGCGCGTACGACTCCGCCTCGCAGACTCCGCGCCCTTAATCTGGCGCACGCTCGACATCGATCCGAGCACACCCCTCGACGTCATGCACCTCGTGCTGCAGCGGCTCTTCGACTGGCAGAACGTGCACCTGCACCAGTGGCGCACCCTCGACCCCTGCTCTCGCGCCCACGACGGCGTCGACCTCGCGTGGCTGCCCGCCAACCTGCTCGACGAGATGGACGGACTGCCCGACACCGACGAGACGATCGGCGACGCGCTCGCCCTCGCCGACGGCACGCTCCACTACGAGTACGACTTCGGCGACAGCTGGCACGTCGCGATCGAACGGCTCGACGACGAGAGCGACGACATCAAACGCAGCAACGATGCCCGGCCCATGCCCGCGGTCGACGGCGCAAGGCGCGGCCCGCTCGACGACGTCGGAGGTATCCACGCCTGGAACGAGGCCGTCGCCATCCCGCAACGTTCTCGCATGCCCGTCGACCCGGCGCAGTTCGACCCGGCAACGGCGACCGCGTCGGTGCGCCGACTGCTCGACGTCACGACCGAGCTGCCCGCGCTGCGGCCACTGCTGACGCGCGTGAACTCCGAAGTGGGACAGAAGTGGCTCGAGCGCGCTGCGGCGGCGGCCGAACATCCACCGATTGCCACCGACGCCGCAATCGAGGCGAGCATCGCGCCCGTCCGCTGGATGCTCCGCCGTATCGGCCCCGAGGGCACAGCCCTCACCGCTGCAGGCTGGTTGCCGCCCGCCCTCGTGCGCGAGGCCATGCGCGAGCTCGGCTGGGAGCACCGCGATGTCGGGAAGATGAACCGGGAAGATCTCACTCCCGACATCTCCGACCTGCGTGCCCGGATGCGCTGGCTCGGGCTGCTGCGCGTTGCGAAGGGCCGCATCGCGTTGACGGCGGTCGCGCGGCGCCTTGTCGGCGACCCGGGCGGGCTGTGGCGGCACGTCGCCGAGAACCTCGTTTCCCGGCAGACGAGCGACGTCAGCCGCGACCTCATGCTGCTGCTAGCCCTGCACCTGGTCACGGGCCGAACGCTCGACGAGCGGCAGCACGCGGCGCAACTCGCGCTCGACCTCACCGCTCTCGGCTGGCGCGATCCGGGTAGGGGAGTCCCCGGCGATCAGCTGGAAGGCACCGTGTCGACAGACTCGGTGCGGTACATGCTCTACGAGGTGCTCCCGGCGCTGCACGACCTCGGCGCGTTCGCAGAAGGCCGCAAGCGCTGGGAGTGGAGTGGCGAGCTGACCTCTACTGGTCGTGCGCTGGGCTGGCAGATGCTTGGCAGAATGCTGCCCGCCTAGAGCCGCCTCCTCGGGTTGCTCCTCCCCAGCAGGTAGGGCGGGTTGCCACCGCACGGATGTTGGCACGATCGACATGCGGAGTCGACTCGCGCGGCATCCTTCACGGCATGACCGGCGCCTTCCGCACCTACCGCCCCGTGGCCGCCGACGACCTTGAGCGACTCGAAGCGCGCATCGCCTCCGTGCTCGGCCCCGCCATCCGCTGGCAGCTGTGGTTGTTCTTCCCGCCCAGCGCGTTCGGCGGCGACGGGCTCAGCATGCCGTGCAACGACCTGCCGCGGCGCCCGCCCGCCGACGCGGCCGACATGCTGTTCACGGCGATCGATGAGATCGCCCGCCACACCGCGCACACCGAGCTTATTCTCGCGCTCGAGCGGCGCGGGTCGCCCGACCCCGGTCGCCTCGACCGCGACTGGATGCGCGTCGTCGCCGACGCCTGCGACCGGGCGGGCGTGCACCTGCGGTCCGTCCTCATCAGTCACACGCGCGGCGTACGCGAGCACGCGCCGCCCGAGTCGACCCTCGTCGAAGCCTGATCCGTGAAAGTTATACCCGGTTATACTTTCGGCATGAAGACCGCGATCTCGGTTCCCGACCCGCTGTTCGAGAAGGTGGAACGTGCGCGGCCCGATCTCGGCATGAGCCGCTCGCAGTTCTACGCGACCGCGGCGAAGCACTACCTCGACAGCGTCGAGCGTGAGGCTCTCACGAGCGAGATCGACGCGGCACTGCAGACCGTGCGCGGCGACTCCCACGCGCAGGCTGCGGAGGAGCACGAGCGCGCCGACCTCTCGCAACAGTCGCTGCGTCGGCTGGAGCTCCTCACTGAGGATGACGACTGGTGATCGCACGCGGCGACGTGTGCTGGGTCGATCTCGGGCCCATCGTCGATCGGGGCCCGGCAAAGCACCGCCCCGTCGTCATCGTCCAGAGCGACGACTACACGCGCTCCCGACTCGGCACGGTCGTCGTCGCGGCGATCTCGAGCAGCACAGCGCGTGCGGGCATCCCCGGGAACGTTTTCGTCCCTACGAGCGCGAGCGGGTTGCCGAAAGACTCCGTCGTGATCGCCACTGAGGTGCTGACGCTCGACCGAGACCACATCGGCGAGCCGATCGGCCGGCTGCCGACGCCCCTCATGCGGGGGATCGACTCGGGGCTGCGGCGCGTGCTCAGTCTGTAGGGCGGCTCGGCTCGCGCTGAGCATCCCGAACCGCATCATGACCGGGCTTCGCCTGCCACGGCCAGCGGCCCGTGATCTCCAGCTCGAGCACGAAGCTCAAGCCGGTGCGCACGAGCACGATGATGGCGAGCACTCCCACGTTCTCGAGGGTCGGCTCGACCGCGACCGTGCGCACGATGTCGCCCGCGACGAGGAACTCGAGGCCCAGCAGGATCGACCGGCCCAGATGCCGGCGCAGCGACTCGAAGACGTCCCCAGACCGCCGCACCAGGTTGCGCACCGCGAGGACCGCCGAGACCAGTACCCCGACGAGGACGGCGACGATGCCGAGCCCCTCGAGCACGTTTGCGGCCAGAGATGCCCATTCGCGAAACTGCTCATCGATCAGCATGCCGACAGCCTAGGGGCGGTGTGGGCGCAGGCCGAAGCCGTTGACAGTCCAGTACGATTCCTGTGCATGAGCGAGCAGGTGACCGTGCACGAGGTGAAGACGCGCCTGTCAGAACTGCTTGCGCGCGTCGAACTCGGCGGCGACATTGTCATCGCCCGCGGCGGACGGCCCGTGGCGCGACTCGTCGCCGTCGAGCCGGTGGCCGAGCGGGAGCTCGGGTTCCTGCCCGGCGTTGACACAACACCCGCGTTCTTCGAGCCGCTGCCGCACGACGAGCTCGCAGCCTGGCAACCCTGCTCCTGCTCCTGCTCGACGCGCACGCAGACCCGTTCGACAGAATGCTCGCCGCGCAAGCCGCCGCTGAGGGGCTGCCGCTTGCCACCGTGGACCGCGTCTTCGATGAGGCGGCCGGCGTCACCGTTGTCTGGGACTGACGGCGGCCGCTCCTACAGCCCGAGCTCGCCGAGAACGTCCGGCCACGCGAGCGAGCCGGCAGTCGCCCACAGCACGAGCCCGACCGCCGCAGCGCCCACGAGCAGCGACACGACGAGGTACACCCACAGCGGCGCCGAGCCGCGACCCGTTGCGCGGTGCACGTGCGCGGCGCGGGAGATGAGGTAGGGCAGGGGGCCGAGGATGATCCAGAACACGGAGGGACGCGAGGCGTAGCCGAGGGCGCCGAGGCGCCGGAAGTCGGCGACGACGGCGAGCACGAGCCACGCGAGCGTGAGCCCGCTCGCGACCCACGCCGAGATCGCCGCGACCGGCGACGGCGGGTCGCTGAGCACGAGCGCTCCCACGCCGATGACGAGCAGCAGGTTCAGGATGGGGGAGAGCGCGAGCAGCCAAGCACCCGCCGTGCCCGTCGCGAGCGGCGTGCGCCGCACCGGCGCCGACGCGGCAGACGACCCCCACGAGCGCTCCATGGGGGCGTAGTCGACCGACTCCAATTCGGCGACCGACGTGGGTGCCGCGAACGACCCCGCGGCCGTCGGCACGGCGGCGCCCGACTCGGCCCACGGAGGGGTCTCTGTCTTCCAACTGCCGGCACCGAACGGGTCGGCGACCACGGAAGAAGAGACGGCAGCAGAGCCGACCGCCCCAGAACCGACCGCCGCAGAACCCACTGCCGCTGAACCCACCGACGACACCGGCTTCGTGCCCTCGAGCTCCGACGGCACCGCGAAGGTCGTCGCCTCGGTCACCGCGGGGGAGGCGACCGATGCGGCGGAGGCCGCCGAGCGTCGCGGTGAGCCCAACCCGAGCCCAGCATCCTCATCGGGGCGCACGTGATCGGTCCACGCCGTGCCGTCCCACCAGCGTCGCGTCGCCGGCAGCGACGGATCGCGATACCAGCCCTCGGGCAGATTCGTCTCCGTCACGCCGATCCTCTCGCTGGGTAATGCTCAGACTGTGCGGCCAGCGTACGCGCCCCCAGCCCACCTCGCTAGGGTCGACCCGCCATGAACGACCCCCACGACCGCACCGACGGCCCGAGCGCCAACCCGGGCCCCGCGCGCCGCCCCGGCGTCGTGCGCAGCGCCGCCGGGCTCGCCGCCGACCTGGCCTACATCGCGCGATCGCGACTGGGCCCCGTGCGGTACGGGATGCTCCCGCCCCCGCCGAACGACCCGCTTGACGAGGACGGCAGCGGCCCGGCGCGGCCGCCCGTGCTGCTCATCCCCGGCGTGTTCGAGTCGTGGCACTACCTGCGCGCCATCGGCGAGCGGCTCGCGGCGCGCGGGTACCCCGTGCACCGTGTCGCCGAGCTCGGCCTCAACCACCGGCCCATCGACCGCGCCGCGCGCCTGCTCGCCGACTACGTCGTCGACCGCGATCTGCGCGAGGTGGTGCTCGTCACCCACTCGAAGGGCGGGCTCATCGGCAAGGCGATGCTGCTCGCCGATGCCGACGCTGCGGCCACACCGCCGAAGCGGCGCCTCACGCGCCTGATCACCGTCAACACGCCGTTTCGCGGCACGCCCGTCGCGCGCTGGGGGCTCGGGCCGTGGCGGGAGTTCCGCCCCGAGGCGGCCATCATCCGAACGCTGGATGCTCGCACCGAGGTCAACGACCGCATTACGTCGCTCGTGAGCGCCGTCGACCAGTACGTGCCGCGCGCGATCGCGCACCTCGACGGAGCCGAGAACGTCGTCCTCGACCGGGTCGGGCACTTTCGCGTGCTCGCGCTGCCCGACGTCATCGACGAGATTGAGCGCCGCCTGCCCTGACACCCGGGGGTCTCGACCGGCCCGGTGTCCGTGTGGGGGGACCGTCAGCAGACGGCGCTCGCGCCGCGGTCAGCGGTCGGCGTTGCCGCCGTTCACTGACGTGGCGTCCTCGCCCGGGTCGCGATCGACGAAGTCCTCCAGGTCGGGAGCGAACTCGTCGTCCTCGTCCAGTTCGGGGTCCGTCTCGTCGGCCTCGGCCTGCCCGGCGCCGATGTCACCCTGCGCGCCGGGGTTGTCGCCCTGCGTGGGTTCGTCAGCGTGGTCACCGTTCGTGTGCTTCGCCATGGTCGTGCTCCTACTCTGTCGTCTTCTCGTCGGCACTACTCGTCGATACCCGGAACGGGCTCGTCTTCTCCCGCGGCATCCGGTTCGTCGTTCGCGCCCATGCCGTCGTCGATGGGCTCGCCGTCCTCGTCGGTCTGGGGCGGGTCGCTGCGCGGGTCGATGCTCGTCGTGTCGTCGCGCGAGTTCTCGGCATCGCGCGAGCTCGTGGCCTCGCGATCCTCGCCGGGCGGCGGGCCCTCGGGGATCAGCGGGTTGAACTGTCCGTCATCAGCATTGGTTCCGTGGCTGGTGTCGCTCATGCTTCATCTCCTTCCGTCTCGTCTTCGTCGATCTCGGCGCCGATCGCACCGCCGCCGAGTTCGCCCCCCACGTAGCGGTCGTCCGCTCCTTGACCGCCGGACTCCTCGGTGTCGCTCGCGCCCGGCACCGTCAGATCGGGGTCGGTTCCCTCAACACCGCGGTCGTCGGTGCCGCTGAGGTCGACTTGCTCGTACTCGTCGGCGGTCATCTCGTCCCCGAAGCCGGAGGGGTCGGTGGTGGGGTCGTCGTCACGGCGGTCGCCGTGGTCTTCCCGTGCGCTGTCTGGAGTCATAGGGCCAGTGAAGCGAGGTGCGAGCATCCGCACAATGGGGTTGACATGGGGCAGAAAGGCGAGGTGACCGACGCCGCACGGCAGGGCGGCACCTGAGAGGATGCTCGTATGCCCGTCGCCGAGACCAGCCCCGAGATCGTCGCCCCGAAACCGCTGTGGAGCTGGAAGCTCGCACCGGCGTTCATCGTGGTCACGAGCGCGATACCGCTCTTCGGCTTCGAGAACCGCCTGGTCGGCTACCCCTGGCTCGTCATCGGCCTCATCGTGGCGTATGCGGTCGACCGCGAGCTGACGCGCGACCTCGGCATCATCGCGGCGGGCCTCATCGTCGTGAGCACCGTGAGCGTCAAGGCCGACATCTCATGGCCCAACTTCTTCTTGCTCGGGTTCGTGCTGAGCCTCGCCGTAGCCGTGCCCTTTGTGCTCGACCGGTTCGTGTTCCGGCGCCGGGTGATTCGCTTCCCGTGGCGCAGCGGGCAGAAGTGGCAGCCCTGGGAGAAGTCGTACCTGTTCGCCGTGCCGTTCCTCGGCTGGCTCATCCTGCCGTTCTACTTCATCTCCTCGGGCGCGTACCTCAACTGGCCGGCCGTCTCCGAGTTCTCCGAAGTGGCGCGGCTCTTCGTCGGCGTCAACGCGGTCGGCATCTGGGACGAACTCTTCTTCATCTGCACGTGCTACGTGCTGCTGCTGCGGCACTTCCCCGTGCTCTTCGCCAACATCCTGCAGGCGATCGTGTTCGTGTCGTTCCTGTGGGAGCTCGGCTACCAGGAGTGGGGGCCGCTCATGACGATCCCGTTCGCGCTCCTGCAGGGCTGGATCTTCCACCGCACCAAGTCGCTCACCTACGTCATCATCGTGCACCTGCTGTTCGACCTCGTCGTGTTCCTCGCGATCGTGCACGCCCACAACCCGGGCGTCTTCCCGTTCTTCCTCATCCCGGCGCCGCAGTAGCGCGCCGCAGCAGGGCCCTCGCGCCTCGAGCGCGCGGGCATCTCCACAATTCAGGAGTTCGGGATGCTCGCACCCCGTTGACACGCCGTGCGAGCATCCCGAACCGCTGTTAGAGAGTGCCGACTCCTGAATTGTGGAGGCCGGCCCGGTGTCCGGCTTCACACGCGTGGGGACGGTTCAGAGGTGGACCAGTAGCCCAGAACACCGCCCAGGGGCTTCTGCTGCTCCCCTGACCGAGGTATTGCTCGCGCCAGGGCGACTATTGGTCGCTGAGCCGCGCTTCAGTGATCGGGTCGAATAGGTGCGCAGCTGTGGCGCGGACGGCGAGGTCGACTGGCGTGCCGACAGAGAGTTGTGAGAGACCGGCTGCGTCGACGACGCTCGTAAGGCGATCATCACCGGAGTCGACGTGAACGATCGCCCGAGGACCGAGCAACTCGATCAACGCCACACGAGCCGAGGCTGAGTCCGTGGGCGACAGCACGAGATCATCAGGCCGCACACCGAGGATCACAGAATCTCGTGTCGTCACACCTGCTGCGCGGATGCGGCTGCCTCCCGATGAGCGAAAGTCGCCGTCACTGATGGTGCCGGTGATGACATTCATCTTGGGGCTACCGACGAATGTCGCCACGAACACACTGTTGGGGCGAGCATAGATCTCGTCGGGGCGGCCGCTCTGAGCGACCCTGCCGTCACGCATGACGACCATGCGGTCGGACATCGTCATCGCTTCTTCCTGGTCGTGCGTGACGTACACCGCAGTGATTCCCAGTCGACGCTGAATCTGCATCAGCTCGAATCGCGTCTCGACGCGAAGCTTCGCGTCGAGGTTGCTCAGCGGCTCATCAAAGAGGAAGACGGAAGGCTGGCGGATGATCGCACGACCAATCGCGACGCGCTGTTGTTGCCCACCCGAGAGGTCTTTCGGCTTGCGAGACGTCAAGGCACCGAGGCCGAGCGAGTCGGCAACTTCCTGCGCGCGTGCGAGAGCATCCGACCGAGGTGATCGCGTAGCACGCAAGGGAAACGCGATGTTCTCCAGTACCGAGAGGTGCGGGTACAGGGCGTAATTCTGGAACACCATGGCGACGTCACGATCTTTCGGCTCCAAGCCATTCACGACGCGTCCGTCGATCGTGATCTCACCACCGCTGATCTCCTCCAGGCCGGCGAGCATGCGAAGGGAGGTTGACTTTCCGCAGCCGGAGGGACCCACCAGAACGGTGAGCGAGCCGTCGGGAAAGTCGATGTCGACATCGTCGACGATCACCGTGGACCCGTACTGCTTGCGCACTTTGTTGAATCGGACCTCTGCCATGACGACGAACCTCTCGTGAGAACTAGAACTTGACTGCGCCGCCGCTGATGCCTTGCACCAGTCGACGTTGAATGAAGAAACTCGCGATCACCACGGGCACCACGGCGATGATGATGGCAGCGCTCATGGCGCCGAGCTCCACTCCGCGGAAGGTATTGAACGCCGCGATGGCCACCGGGAGGATCGTTTCGCGGGTGGGGGCCAGGATCAGGCCGTAGAACATGTCGTTCCACGACAGTGTGAAGCCGAAGATGGCGGCCGCACCGATTCCTGGCAATACCTGGGGGATCACCACGAGGCGGAACGCGGCGAATCTCGAGAAGCCGTCGACGCGGGCCTGCTCCTCTAACGACCGCGGAACCGCATCGAAGAATCCGATGAGGAACCACGTGATGACCGGCAAGACGAAGCTCAAGTGAGCGAAGATGATCGGGACGTAGGTGTTGTCGATTCTCAGGGCGTAGGCCATCGTCAAGAACGGGAAGACCAAGACCGCGGGCGGGAGCACTTGAGCGGCGAGAATGCCGAATCGTGTGGCCGAGCCACCGGCCTTGTACGCAGAAATCGCGTAGGCGCCCATGGAACCGGCGACGACACTGATCGACACCGTCACTGCGGCGACGAACGCGCTGCGTCCCGCCGCATCAAGGATCCCCGCTTCGAAGACGCGTGCCCAGTTGTCGAGATTGGGAGAGAACAAGAACAACCCGGGGTCGTTGAGCTGCGCTGGCGACTTGAAGCTAGCCAGGGCCACCCAGATGATCGGGAAGGCGACCGTTACGGCGGCCGCCCACAGCAGCAGAGTGCGGGCGATGCCCCACGGGCTGACGCGTCGGGTCATCGTGCGGCGCTCCTTTGCAGTCGGCGGAACAAGAGCACGATCAGGGTCAGCACGATCGCGAGCAGGACGAAAGCAACGGCGGATGCTTCGCCGAGTCGGAAGAACTGGATACCTGTCTGATAGGTGAAGTACTGGATCGTCTCGGTCTCGGTGCCGGGCCCGCCGCGAGTCGTAGCGTAGACATATTCGAACACTTTGAGGGCATCAAGAGAACGCAACAGCACGGCAACGGTCAGTACCGGGGTGAGCAACGGCAACACCACGCGGCGGAAGGCATACCAGGCACTCGCACCGTCGACCTTCGCGGCCTCGAGAGGCTGGCGCGGTACCGATTCCAGTCCGGCCAGGAGCAGCAACACCATGAACGGTGTCCACTGCCAAACGTCCATCAAGGCGAGGGTGAAGAGCGCGTTGCCGGGGCCGAAGAAGTCGTAGTCGATTCCGAGAGATCGCAGCATCGCCGGGAGAGCGCCGAGCTGATCGTTCAGAAGAAATCGGAAGGTCAGGCCGACGGCGATCGGGGTGATGAACATCGGTGCAAGCAGCATCGCCCGGGTGAGGTCGCGTGCCCATTGCTGCTTCTGCAGGGCGAGAGCAATGGCGAGACCCAGCAGGGTCTGCAACGCCACCGCGATGATCACGTAGGTGGCGGTGTTCGAGAAGGCGTTCCACATGCGGGGGTCCGTGAGCACGAAGAAGTAGTTCTCGAGGCCGACCACATCGGGAGCCCCGCGGCTCGTAAGTCGGTAGTCCGTCAGGCTCAGATAGAACGCGTACCCGAGGGGAAACCCGACAGCGACGCCTGTAATGGCCAAGACGGGTGCGAGCATTCCCCACCGGAATCTCGTCATTCGCGTCACTGTCGGGTTCCTTTCCTCAGTTGGTGTGGTGCGAGTCGCTAGCGCTGAATACGCTCGACGGCAGCCTGAGCGTCAGCCAGTGCCTGCTCGACCGTCTTCGTTCCGGCGACCGCTTCACTCAGTTCGGTTCCCACGGCCTGGATCATCTCCTCGCCACCGAGACCCTGCGACAGAGGCGCGGCATCCGACAGAATCTCGATGATCGCCGCGTAGTAGTCCTCCCCGAATCCCGACTCGAGCACCGTCGGGTCAGTCAGCGTGCTTTCACGAATGGCAGCGCCACCGGCCACGACGCGCTCGACGTCGACCTCGGTGGAAGTGATCCAGGCTGCGAAGGCCCAGGCCGCATCGGAGGCCGCGGAGTTTGCCGGAATCGCCCAGCTCCAGGAACCCAAGACCTGCTTGCCGCCGGGCATAGGTGCCAGGGCAAATGACCCCGCGAGGTCGCCGGAAGCGCCCTCGGGGTCGTTGAGCCCTGGCAGGTTCCAGTTGTAGCTGATCATCGCTGCCGACTGATCGCCCGACACCGACCGGAACGCCTCATCGAATGCCCAGTTGGAGCTGTTTGCCGGCGCGGCGGTCGTGAAGGCCTCGATGTACGCCTCGAGCGCAGCCTGGGCCTCCGGGGTGTTCAGGGTGGGTGCCCCCGATTCGTCGTAGATCGAGCCGCCGGCCGCAAAGAGCCAGTTCGCCCATTCTTCGAAAATCTTGTAGCCGCGCTGCGGTTGCATCGCGATGCCTGTCCGCTCGCTCGTGGTGAGAGCCTGCGAGTTGGCGACGAGCTCGTCGAGCGTCGACGGCACGGAGAGCCCGGCCTCTTCGTAGAGGTCGGTGCGGTACAGGTAGCCGAGAGCGTAGTTGTAGAACGGAACGCCGTAGCGCACGCCGTCGACCTCAGTGATGTCGACGAGCGGCTGGAAGAAGTCTTCTGCTGCGTAGTCGGTGGTCGTGGTGATCCTGTCATCGAGAGGCTGCAGGAACCCCGCGTCGACGAAGTCGTCCATCCAGGGGTTGTCCACGACGATCAAGTCGTAGGTCGGCTCGCTCGACTGGAACGAAGCGATGAGCTTGTCGCGCATCTGGTCGAAACCGAGCGTCTCGATCTCCACCGCGATGCCCGGGTACTCCTCGTTGAACGAGTCGACCAGATCTACGACGATGTCGGTGTCGGGAACGCTCTCCATCAAGATACGGACGGTGCCCTCGGTGTCGGAGGGGATGTCGCCCTGCCCGGAGGAGGCGGGGGCTTCCGTGCCACCGGTTCCTGCGCATCCTGAGATGGTCAGGGCGAGTGCTGACGTGAGGCCGATAGCGGCCAGTAGCGCGTTGCGTCGAATACTCATTGCGTCACTTCCTTTCTATGTTGGTGTGGTGCGGGGTCTGCCGCTGACGGTCAGCGGGTCAGTCCATGTAGGCGCCGCCGTTGATCGACAGCGATTCGCCGGTGATGAAGGAGGCGTCATCAGAGAGCAGGAAGGCGACGCCGCGCGCCACGTCTTCCGGCTGCTGTAGGCGGCCAAGCGGAGTCGCGGCAACCCACGAGTCACGAACGGCCTCGGGGGTGGAGTTGCTGAGCTCGGCTTCCCAGGCCAGTTCGCGCTCTTGCATGGCGGTGGCGACGAAGCCAGGGCAGACGGCGTTCACGGTGATCTTGTGCTCCGCCAGTTCGAACGCCATCGCCTGAGTCAGGCCCACGACACCGAACTTGGAGGCCACATAGTCTGCCAAGAATGGGACGCGTCCCTGCTTGCCCGCCATCGACGCGGTGTTGACGATGCGGCCCTCTCGACCGGTGCGGATCATGGCGCGGGCGGCCGCTTGACCGCAGAGGAAGACACCTTTGAGGTTGACGGCCAGTGTGAGGTCGAGCTTCTCCAGAGAGATGTCGACGAATGGCTGCATGAAAGAGACACCAGCGTTGCTGACCCAAGCGTCGAGCCCCAGGGTGTCGGCGATCTCGTCCGCGACCGCCGTCACAGCCGCGGCGTCGGTGACATCGAGCTGTCGGCTCATGTGCTGTTGCCCCCCTGCCGTCGACAGCAACTTGGCGGTCTCGGCGGCGGCGGCCTCGTCCAGGTCGGTGGCGACAACGCTCCAGCCACGGTCGGCAAGCGAAACGGCGATTGATCGGCCGATACCGGATCCGCTTCCGGTGATGACGACGACGGAGGTCATGAGTGTGCCTTTCGAGAGAGGGAGTGGGAGAACGGGGTGAGGGCGACACTGAGTTCGCGCCATTCGCGGTACGCGGCGTCGTACTGTGACACGCGAGCCGGGTCGGGATGAACTATCGGACCGAGGGAGACGTACCGGTCGACATCGGTCCACTCGTCAATCAGGCCGACGCCGATCGCAGCGATGACGGCAGCACCGAAGGAGGCCCCAGGATGATCGACAATCGGGTTGAGGTCGGTGCCGAGAACGTCCGCGTGGATCTGTTTCCAGAGCGTGGATCTCGACCCCCCGTTCGTGACCATAGCCCGGGAGAGGGGCAAGCCCAGGTCACCGAAAACGTCAGCATGGTGTCGGAATCCGAAGGCGATCGATTCCAGTACCGCGCGATACATGGCTCCGCGCGAGGTGCCGAGATGGAGTCCGACGAAAGCCCCGCGGAGGTCGGGGTCGTGGAGGGGGCTCTTCTCGCCGAGGAAATAGGGGAGGCAGAAGAGCGCGCCAGCTGGCTCCATATCAGCTTCATCATCTAGTCGGAGGAGCTCGGCTCCGCCGGTCAATGCTTGGAACCACCGGATGAGACTTCCCGATGTCGCCATACAGCCGTTGGGAAGCCAGAGTCCAGGAACAGGATGCGCATCAAGGTAGAGGCGTTCGTCGACCAGAGCCTTCTCGCTCGCAACCAGGATGTCGCCTGCTCCACCGAGCTTGATGAGCCAGTCGCCGGAAGTCCGCACGCCGGCTGAGTAGGCCGAGAGCACATGATCGGCACCACCGACGACGAGAGGAATTCCGGCGGGAAGGCCGGTGCGCTCCGCCATCTCACGTGACAGCGAGCCCACGACGGTTCCGGGTGCGGCGATATCGGGAACCCTGTCCTGCTCGATCTGCGCTGCCGAGAAGGCCTGCGCAAATCGCTCTCCCGCGATCGTGAATAGACCAGATTCGAGTGCCCAGTTCTGCTCGACGTGCGGTCGACCGCCGAGGTGCATGAGAATCCAGTCGTATCCACCGACGACGACTCGTGTGCGGGACCAGATCTCCGGTTCATGCTTCTGAAGCCAGAGGAGCGTGGGGGCGACGGACTGCTGGCTCACGGCACTGCCGGTCGTCTCCACGGGGGAGAATGGTTCGAGGTAGTCGGCCACCTGCGCAATCTCGTCGACAGCTCGAGCGTCGCTCTGCAGGATGGCGCGCCGAAGCGGCATGCCATCATCACCTAGCAGGAGCACGGCCGGCACCATGCCGGTGGTCGAGATCGCCGCAACGCGGCGGGCATCGAGCTGATGGTGGGCGAGCAAGTCAGCGATCGCTGAAATCGTGTTCTCGATCCACTCCCGAGGATCAGCCTCTGCGATTCCAGGGCCGTCGGCGTTCGCGGTGACGCTTCGACTCACGGCTGTGAGGCGGCCGTCGGCCGCGTCGAAAGCGACCACCTTCGTGCCGGTCGTGCCGATGTCGATCCCGAGCGTGATGCTGGCCTTCATGTGAGCTGCCCCTTCATCGACGAGGCGGGCGGTTGGACACAGATCACGGTGACTCCTGCTGATTGGGCGCTGCGCAACGCGGGGTGCTCAGGAGGCCCATCTGTCACGAGGGTGTCGAGGTCGGCGAGGTCGGCGATTGAGATCAGCTGCACCCGCCCGAGCTTGCTCGAGTCGGCGACCACAATGATGCGCTGGGCCGATCGTGCCGCGGCGCGCTTCACGTGCGCCTCGTCGTAGTGGTAGTCGGTGACGCCAGCGCCCTCGTCTACGCCGGCCACGCCCATCACGAATGTGCTCGCGTTGAATCGATCGAAGCTCTCTTGAGCTCCCGCTCCGATGAGGCTGAGCTCGCCCGGGCGCAACTGGCCGCCGGTTACGTAGACCTCGGAATCGACTTCCGAACTCAATTCCGTCGCGACCAACAGGCTGGGGGTGATGACCGTGAGGGGCAGGTGCCGCGATCGGATCTCTCGAGCTACGGCGAGCGCCGACGAGCCACTGTCGATGATCACCGTTTCTCCTTCATGGAGGAGGTCGACCACGGCGGAGGCGATGTGTGCCTTCTCGGTCGCAGCCAGGGCGGCTCTCGCTTCAAAGGAGGGTTCCGCGGCAGCAGACCCGACCGAGATCGCACCGCCCATGACGCGTCGCAACACGCCTTTGAGCTCCAGCGCCTCGATGTCACGACGAATCGTCATTTCCGACACGCCGAGCTCAGTGGCGAGACTGGTGAAGTCGATCTCGCCCTCGTCGAGTACGCGCTGTTCGATCAGCGCTCGTCGCCCTTGAACTGACATGTGACCACAGTAGACGCAAACTGTGATCTTGTAACACCCTTTTGGTTACAGTTCTGTAAAAGGTTCCCAGTAGTGCGAGAAATGTGGGAACATTTGACATGTCGCGGGATGACATCTCATCCGCCTTGCGCACTCGATCACGCCGACTCTGATTGTCGGGCAGCAGAAAAGGAGCATCATGACCACCTGGTTGGACGACATCTTCGCGGTGAAGAAGCCTGTGATCGCGATGCTGCACTTGTCTGCGCTGCCGGGCGACCCCGGGTACGATTCGTCAGCGGGCCTCGACGCAGTGATCGCGCGTGCTCGTCAGGAACTACACGACCTGCAGGCAGGCGGTGTCGACGGCGTCATGTTCTCCAACGAGTTCAGCCTTCCGTACCTGACGCAGACCGAGCCAATCACTGCCATCACCATGGCGCGCGTCATCGGGGAGCTGCGCTCGGAAATCACTGCGCCGTTCGGCGTCAACGTGCTCTGGGATGCTCGAGCATCGATCGACCTGGCAATGGCGACCGGCGCCCAGTGGGTACGCGAGATCTTTACTGGGGTCTACGCGAGCGACTTCGGGCTGTGGAACACCAACGTCGGCGAGGTGGCGCGTCACCGCGCTCGGATCGGTGCCTCGCACGTCAAGTTGCTGTTCAACATCGTTCCTGAGTCGGCACAGTACCTGGCCGACCGCGACCTCGCCTCGATCGCCAAGACCACCGTGTTCGCTACTCTGCCCGATGCGCTGTGCGTCTCGGGTGCGACCGCGGGAGCGCCGACTGACACACAAGCCCTTTCGATCGTGAAGAACGCCGCAGGCACCGTTCCGGTATTCGTGAACACGGGTGTTCGGGCCGAGAACGTCGGCGAGCAACTGTCGATTGCTGATGGTGCGGTGGTCGGCACCTACTTCAAGCGAGATGGTCGCTTTGAGAACACGGTCGACCCTGCACGTGTGGTGCAGTTGATGACGGCCGCCCGCGAATTCCGCGCCACCCTCGCCTAGCGGCGACAACGCGCTCTCGCGCTCGCCCCACTACAACTCCGTCTCCACAATTCAGGAGATCGGGATGCTCGCACCCGGTCGACACGCCGTGCGAGCATCCCGAACCGCCGTATTCGAGTGCTGACTCCTGAATTGTGGAGACGCGCCCGCGTCGGCGAGTCCTGAATTGTGGAGACGCGCCCGCGTCGGCGAGTCCTGAGGTGTGGAGACTGTGACCCGGGCGGGTGGGGGAGACTGGAGGCGATGACCTCCTCGCTGCTCTTGTCGATGCCCGCCCCTTACGAGGCCGGCGCCGCCTTCGACGCGATCGAGAACTGGGCCACCGACGAAGGCCTCACGCTCTACCCCGCGCAGGAGGAGGCGATCTTCGAGCTCGTCGCCGGCGCGCACGTGATCCTCGCCACCCCGACGGGTAGCGGCAAGAGCCTCGTCGCCGTCGCCGCCCACGCGATCGCCCTCGCGCAGGGCCAGCGCAGCTACTACACCGCCCCCATCAAGGCCCTCGTGAGCGAGAAGTTCTTCGCCCTCGTCGACATCTTCGGCGCCGAGAACGTCGGCATGGTCACGGGTGACAGCAGCGTTAATGGGGATGCGCCCATCGTCTGCTGCACAGCCGAGATTCTCGCGAATCAGGCCCTGCGCCACGGGTCTGAGGTCGAGGCGGGGCTCGTCGTCATGGACGAGTTCCACTACTACGCCGACCCCGAGCGGGGCTGGGCGTGGCAGGTGCCGTTGCTCGAGCTGACCCACGCGCGGTTCCTGCTCATGAGCGCGACCCTCGGTGACGTCACACCCATCGCCGAGGACCTCGAGCGTCGCACGGGCCACCCGGTGAGCGAGGTGACGCACGCCGAGCGGCCCATTCCGCTCACGTTCGACTACGTGAAGACCCCCGTGCACGAGACGGTGCAGACGCTGCTCGACGACGGGCAGGCGCCGATCTACGTCGTGCACTTCAGCCAGGCGGCCGCGATGGAGCGCGCTCAAGCGCTGTCGAGCATCCGCATCATCACGCGGGAGCAGCGCGACGAGATCGCCGCCGCGATCGGCGACTTTCGCTTCACGACCGGATTCGGCACGACGCTCAGCCGCCTCGTGCGCTCGGGCATCGGCGTGCACCACGCCGGCATGCTGCCCAAGTACCGCCGACTCGTCGAGGTGCTCGCCCAGCGCGGGCTGCTGCGCGTCATCTGCGGTACCGACACCCTGGGCGTGGGCATCAACGTGCCCATTCGCACAGTGCTGCTCACGGCGCTCAGCAAGTTCGACGGCGAGAAGATGCGGCAGCTCACGGCCCGCGAGTTCCACCAGATCGCGGGTCGCGCCGGCCGCGCCGGGTACGACACGGCCGGGCTCGTCGTCGTGCAGGCCCCCGACCACGAGGTCGAGAACCACGCCGCGACGACGAAGGCAGGCAGCGACCCGAAAAAGAAGAAGAAGATCGTGCGCAAGTCGGCACCGGCCGGCTTCGTCACGTGGAGCGAGACGAGCTTCGAGCGGCTCATCGGCGGAGCACCCGAGCCACTCGAGAGCCGCATGCAGGTCTCGGCGGCCATGCTCATCAACCTCATCGCGCGCGGCGGAGACGTCTTCGGTAACGCCCGAGCGCTGCTGACGCAGAATCACGAGCCGCCGCACCGGCGGCGTGAGCTCGTGCGCCGTGCGCTCGGCATCGCGAAGACCCTCGTGCGCGCGGGCGTCGTCGTCATCGAGCCCGGCGGGCGCATCACCCTGACGGTCGATCTGCAGCCCAACTTCGCGCTCAATCAGCCGCTCAGCCCCTTCGCACTCGCCGTCATCGAGTCGCTCGACCCGGAGGACGACGCCACGACGGTCGCGCCGCCCGCGCCGGGCGCCGACGATGAGCACACAGTCCCCGGCGCGGCGCCCGAGGCCGCCCCGCACTACGCGCTCGACGTCGTGAGCGTCATCGAGGCCACCCTCGACGACCCGCGGCCCGTGCTGCGGCAGCAGGAGCACAAGGCGCGCGGCGAGGCGATCGGCCGCATGAAGGCGCAGGGCATGGAGTACGACGAGCGCATGGAGGCGCTCGACGACATCACGCATCCGCGCCCGCTCGCCGACCTGCTCGAGGCCATGTTCGAGACCTACGCGGCCACCCAGCCGTGGATCCGCGACGTCGAGCTGCGCCCCAAGGCGGTCGTGCGCGACATGTTCGAGAAGGCCATGAGCTTCACCGAGTACGTGAGCCACTACCAGCTGGCCCGCAGCGAGGGCCTCCTGCTGCGCTACCTGAGCGACGCCGACCGCGCGTTCCGCCAGACGATCCCCGACGACGCCAAGACGCCGGACGTGCTCGACATCATCGAGTGGCTGCGTGAGCTCGTGCGGCAGGTCGACTCGAGCCTGCAGGACGAGTGGGCGCAGCTCACGGCGCCTCACTCCGACGTTGTGGAAGGCGAGCCGATCCTGCCGCCGCCCCCGCCG
Source organism: Chryseoglobus sp. 28M-23 (assembly GCF_014789785.1). Classification (NCBI taxonomy): domain Bacteria; kingdom Bacillati; phylum Actinomycetota; class Actinomycetes; order Micrococcales; family Microbacteriaceae; genus Microcella; species Chryseoglobus sp. 28M-23. The sequence goes on from NZ_CP061846.1 coordinate 1,051,263, forward strand.
GACGTCACGACCAATCGGCGGGCATTCACCGTGCTCGTGCGCAACGAGCTGTTCCGCCGCGTGCAGCTCGCGGCGCTGCAGCGCGACGACGACCTCGTCGAGCTCGACCCGGAGGCGGGCTGGCCCGAGGCGCTCGACGCCTACTACGCCGAGCACGAGAGCATGGGCACGGCGGGCGGCGCGCGCGCAGCATCCCTCGTGCAGATCTCCGAGAATGATCCGGATGCTGGCCCCGGCTTCTGGAGCGTGCGCCAGGTCATCGACGACCCGGCCGGCGATCACGACTGGGGCATCCACGCGACCGTCGACCTCGCGCAGAGCGCGGAGCGCGGCGAAGCGGTCGTGCGCGTGGAGGGCCTGAAGCGCCTGTAGCCGGGGTGCCCCGCGCTACTGGATGGGCGTCATGAAGACGAGGAACAGGGCGGGGGTGAAGATGCCGAGGCTCACGAGCCCCGCGGTGAGCAGCAGGGTGACGATGAGCGGCCACCAGCCGCGGCCCGCTTGACGCTGCACGACGATGCCTCGTGCCGCGAGATAGCCGACGTTGCCGAGAAGCGCCCACCATCCGGAGGCGCGCTCGAGGTGTCCCCACTCATGCAGCTTCTCGCGGTCGCGCCGCACCCAGACGATGATCCACATGATGGGCAGAAGGCTCGCGGCGAGCACCCAGAACCAGGGCGTCGACTCGATGCCGGTGAGCACCGTCACGGCGAGCTGGGCGAGGAAGGCCACGAGGGGAGTGGCAGCGAGCATCCAGGCCGCGAGGGTCGTGGTGCGCTCCGGGGTGTACTCCATCGACTGGGCGGCCGTGTTCCACAGGTCGCTGCGGGTCACCGATCGCATGCCGAAGGTGCCGAGCTGCGTGCGCGGCCCGGCGTCACCCGTGGAGGCGCTCGACGGAGCCGAGGTCGGCGTGGCGGAGTACGGCACCGAGTACGAGTAGGGTTCCTCGCCGACCGGGGCCGCGACGGCCGCCCCGTTCGCGTCGGTCGTCGTGTCGACGCCGGTCACCGCGACGCCGGTCACCGCGACGTCGGCCACCGCGGCGTCGGCCACCGCGGCGTCGGCCACCGAGGCGTGGCCGTGCGCGACCGCGGCGCCGGGGGAGGCGGGCTCGCCGTGCGCGATCGGCTTGGGTCGAGTGTGCTGGGTCCACCGGGCGCCGTCCCACCAGCGCAGCCGCAGCGCGATCTCAGGGTCGTCGTACCACCCGGCGACGGGGAGGGTCGAACCTTCGGTCATGGCGGGTCCTCGGGGAAGGCGGGAGCGGGAGCGCAGAGGTGCGGGTCACACGACGCGTCGCTCGGCGGAGTGGCCGTGGGGTGAACGCAACGCTCGTCGACGGCAAGTCTACGGCGCGGGGGTGCGGGAGCCTACGAGCACGCAGTCCCCAGTAAGGGGGACTCGATGGGGTACAGAACGGGGGTCGCTTCGCCGCCGAGCAGGTCAGCCAGCGTCGCGCTCCAGGTCGCCGAGCATGCGCCACACCGTCGTCGTGAGGGCCGGGTGGTCGAGCGCGATCTGCCGCAGTACGCGATAGTTGCGGGCCGGGGAGGGCAACCGGTCGTGGTCGGCGCGGATCGACTCGGCCCGGAGCATCCACACCACCAGCTCATCGACGGTGGGGAGCTCCGTCATGAAGTCCCACGGGTCCTCTCCGTCACGGCAGCGAGCGAGGATGACCGTCTGCAGCTCGTCGTGAGCCTCGGCGCGCAGAACCTCGAGGCTCGCGCCTCGGGGCCGGTCACGGTCGCTCACCCTTCGACCCTACGTCGAGGGAGGTGGGGGAAGGGTCAGAGCAGAGGCTCGATGGTCGCGAGCACGCCGGCGGGGTCCAGAGCCCACCACGTGCCGATGACGGCAGCCTGGGCGACCAGCCACACGTACAGCGGCCACGCGATGGCGCCGGTCGTGCGACCGATGCGCACACTGCGCACGGCCAGGTACACCGGCGGCACGACCAGTGCGGTCACCCAGGGCGCCGTGCGCAGGTGGCCGGCGAGGGCCATGAGACGCGTGTCCTGCCCCGCGAGCGCCGCGTAGAGGATGAACGGGAAGATGACGGTGAGCCCGCGAGTCCAGGCCGAGCTCTCGGGCGGCAGGCTCGTGAAGACGGCGAAGATCAGGAGGGCCTGGGTGATGGGCATCGTCGCCATGAGCCAGACGGAGGCGGTGTAGACGCGCTGGCGCGGCTCGAGGGGCTCGGAGACGACGGCGCTGTCGCTCTCGCGACGGCGGCGCGGACGTGCCGTCTCGAGGTCCACGGCGCTCACGGGCGTCCTCGCCGACCGGCGGCTCAGCGGCGCGGGGCTCGGGTACGCGGCCGAGGGCACGCTCGCCGAGTAGCTGGAGTATGCCGAGTCGGTGCTCGGCGAGTGCAGCGACATGCGGTGCGCCGCGCGCGCGGAGTCGCGGGGCGTGAGCGTCACGGGTGCCGATCCGGCCGGGGTGTAGACGCTCGGAGCGGCGACCTGGTCGTTGCGCTGCGCGAGAGGCTCGCGCGGGGCGGGCGCCGGCATGGGCGCGAGCGCCTCGACGTGCTCCGTCCACTGCGCGCCATCCCACCAGCGTCGGTGAGTCGCTTCGCCGCCGTGGGCTGTGGCGATCGGGTCCGGATACCAACCTGCTGGCACCTGAATCGCGGTCGTCGTCATGATGTGGTCCCCCTGTGTGCTCCCGGCCCCCCGGCCGGGTTGCGATGCTTCACCCGCAGCGTTCGGTGCTGCGGGGGTGTCGCGAAGCTATTCGGGTTCCACGCGACGTTCGGTGTGCGATCTTCAGTTGTTCGGTGCTGCTGGGTAGGTGGTTCGGTGGTGCTGGGTAGGTGGTTCGGTGGTGCTGGGTGCGGTGCTGCGGTGATCTGTCTTCGGTTGTCGAGTATGCCGGGCCTGTGTGGCGGTTGCAGGGGGGCCGTTCGCTTATCGAACGACAGCCCTATCGAACGAAGCTGAAGATGCCCCAATCGTCGACCTGCCAGGTGATCCAGCCGTTGGCGCGCTGCAGGCTCACGGTGACGACGAGGTTCTCGCCGGAGGAGTTGACGGCGGGGCACCGCAGCTGCTGGCCGATGAAGAGCGGCGGGGAGGCCGGGCAGTCGACGTCGAGCATGGTGCCGATCGAGCGGGCGTTCGCCTCGATCGTCGAGGCCGCCTGGTCGGCGAAGACTCCGGGCATCGCGGCGATGATGAGGCCGGGAACGGCGAGAATGGATGCTCCGACCAGACCCGAGACGAGCAGCCACACGGCCACGGGGCCGAACCCGGCACCCGAGACGCGGCTCAGTCGCACGGCACGCGCAGCGAGGTACACGGGCGCGGTGCCGAGAGCCCACAGCCAGCTGGCGGGGGCGTCGATGCCGCGGCGGCGCAGGGTGCGGGCGTCGAAGTAGGCGAGCGCGGCGACGATCGGATACGGCACGACCCAGATCACGGCCATGAAGATGAGGCTCGGGCCCGTCGTGAAGGCGGCGACGACGAGCAGGCTCAGCAGCAGCTGCAGCATCGGCAGGAGCGCGATCGCCCACGACTCGACGGTCTGCACGTTGCCGCTGGGGGCTCCGAGCGCCTGGTGGGTTCCGGAGCGGCGGGTCTCCGACGCTGCGCGGGGCGACTCCTGCGAGTAGGGGGCGTACTGCGGGGCGCCGGGGGCCGAGGCGAAGCCGGGTGCGGAGCCGTACTGCGGCGCGGAGCCGTACTGGGGTGCTGAGCCGTACTGGGGTGCGCTGCCGTACTGCGGAGCGGAGCCGTATTGGGGCGCGCTCCCGTACTGGGGTGCCGAGCCGTACTGCGGCGCCGAACCCTGCTGGGGGGCGGAGCCGTAGTGCGGCGCGCTGCCCTGCTGCGGCGCGGAACCTGCGCCGAGATCCCACGGTGCGCTGCCGCTCGCCGAGACGGGGCCGGGCGTCGATCCCGGAGCGGAACCGGGCGCGCTGCCGCTGTCGCGCTGCAGCGGAACCCACGGCGAGGGCGCCGGGTCCTGCGGCGGCTTGAGCTCGGATTCGGCCTGCAGGTCGGCGAAGGCGGCTGCGGCGAAGGCCTCCGCCGCTGAGTTCGCGGGTCGCCCGCCCGCGGGAGCCGAGGAGGCGCTGCGGGGCGCGGCCGACTGCTGCGCCGCGGACTGCTCGGCCTGGTCGCCGGGCTCGATGAGCTGCGGCACGGCGCCCGTCGTCGGCGGAGCGAGCTGGCGCAGGACGTTCGCCGTGGGTTGCTGCACGGCCGGCTGCTCGGGCTCGGAGCCCTCCCGTGCGGGGTCGTCGAGCGGAGCATCCTCAGGGGTCGACGCGGTACGGAGGTCTCGACGCCGGGGGAGGTCGTCGTCGGCGAACATCGTCGGGGCCGCGGGAGCGGTCGGAGCCTCGGTCGGCACCATCGGCTGGCGGGCGTCGGAGACGTGCTCGGTCCACGCGGTGTTGTCCCACCAGCGCAGCTGCGGCAGTCCGAGCGGGTCGGGATACCAGCCCGCCGGAACGCGACCGTAGTCGTCTTCTGCCACGATTATCGTTCCCCCTTGTTCGCCGGTTGTGGAACACCGGCCCCCGTCAGTGTACGGGGCGAGGGGCTCAGGAGCGATGATTCGTCATCCCCCCGTCGTGGTGTCCCCCGTCGTGGTGTCCCCTACTCGGGGGCCCCGCGCAGCCTCTCGTCGCATGCGCACCGCGTCGATCACGAGACCGACCGCGATGGCGACCACGATCGACACGACGACGGCGACCACGGGGTAGTCGCCGAGCCACGCGCCGAAGGCCGCACCCACCCCCACGTTGTAGACCGCCCAGGCCGAGCAGGCGAGCAGGCTCAGGGGCAGGTAGCGGCGGTACGGGAAGCCTGTGGCGCCCGCCACGAGGTTGACGGCGACGCGACCGAACGGAATGTAGCGGGCGATGAGGATGACGAGCGCCGCGCGCCGCTGCAGGTTCTCGCCCGCCCACGCGAACACGGCCCGCACACGGGCGTGCCGCACGCGGGCGAGCAGCGGCGCCCCGAGGCGGCTGCCGAGCAGGAACGTGAGACTGTCGCCCACCACGGCCGCGAGGGCGGCGACGAGCACGAGCAGGAACGGGTTCGGGGTGCCCTCCGACACGGCGAGGGAACCGAGAGCCACGACGACCGTCTCGCTCGGCACGACCACGAGAAACGCGTCGGCGACGGTGAGGAGAGCCGTGACGGGCAGCGCCCAGGGCGATGCGGCCGCGGCGACGACCCACTCGGTGAGGGCATCCACAGGCCCTGGTGTACTCCGCTCAGGTGAACAGCGGGCGACGCGCGGCGCTCAGGGGAGTAGCGGTCGACGCGCGGCGCTCAGGGGAGCAGCGGTCGACGCGCAGCGTCGAGCCACGCGCGCCCTCGCTCGGCGCGCCCCGGCTCGACGACGAGCCGCGGCCCCTGCACCCACTCGGTCGCGACCCGCAGGCCGTGCAGGGCGCTCAGCACCCACAGCTCGGCCCCATCGAGGTCGCGCGGGTGCGCCTGCACCGCGCGCACCTCGACGCCCTCCGCCGTCGCCGCGTCGGTCACGATCCGCTCGGTGACGCTCGGGATGCGCGGCAGAGCGTCATCCACGCGATGCAGCACCCCATCCCGCCACCACACGAGCGAGCTGTACGCGCCCTCGACGACCTCCGCCGTGGGAGTGAGGATGATCGCCTCCTGCGCGCCGTGCGGCTGCACGAGCGTGCGCAGGCGCTGCAGAGACTCCAGGTCGGGGCCCTTGATGCGCGGCTGGATGCGAGGGTCGTGCGGTGCCGTGGCGACGACGGCCTCCGTGCTGGTCGGCGGGGTGGGGCGCACGCGCAGGGAGAGCTGCGCGCCCTCGCCGCGAGCCCGCAGCTCCACGCGGGGAAACCAGTCGCCTTCGCTCGGGATGAGGGCGAGCGCGGCGCTCCAGAACGCCTGCGGCTCGGTCGCCTCACCGAGCAGTGCGGCGACACTGCCGAGGAAGCGGTCGTGGTGATGGTGCAGGCCGCGCGTTGCGCCGTCGACGACGCGCCACGAGTCGGCCGCGAGCACGGCGCCCGCGTGCGGGTCGCACCAGTCGACCGGCTGCCACGGGCCGTCGGTCGCGGAGGACCCGCGCCAGACGTGCAGTGCCTCACTCATAGGATTCAGCGTATGCGTCACGGTCTGCTCGTCGAGCCCCTCGGGCGCGTCGGCGCCGTCGATGGCGTGGATGACCTGCCCGCCCTCGACGCCGAGGCCCTGCTGCTGCGCCTCGACGCGGCACACCCCGACGCCGACGGACTCGTGTGGCTCGACAGCGGTGTGGGGGCGCGCTCCGGCCGCAGCCTCCTCGCCGTCGGCGAGCGCGTGCCCCTGCTGGAGGGGGAGCCCGTGCTGCCCGCGCTGCGGACGGCGCTCGCCGCGATGCCCGCCCTCGGTCGGCAGCCCGACAGTGGCGGCGGCAGTGGCGGCGACAGCCTCGGCGACGACGCGGTGCCGCTCGGGCTCATCGGCTGGTTCGGCTACGAGCTGCGGGGCGAGACCATGGGCATGCCCGTTCCGCCCGTGCCGGGTCACCACCGTGCGGCCTGGCTGCGCGTCGACCGCGGCGTGCTCATCGACCACGAGGCGGGCACCGTCAGTCTCGTGGCGCTCGACGATGCAGGTACGGGGCAGTGGAGCGGCGAGATCGCCGACTGGCGGCACCGGATGCTCGACCTCGTGCGCGGCGCGAGCGCAGCATCCCCGCCCCCCGTCGCCGACCCGCAGCCGGCCACCGCCGTGTGGCGCGATGACGACGCCCACTACGCGGCGCTCGTGGCCCGCTGCCAGGAGGCGATCCGCGAAGGGGAGGCGTACCAGCTGTGCCTCACGACGCAGGCGAGCGTGACGGGCGCCCACGACGCGGACCACGACCCCGTGGAGGTGTACCGCCGGCTGCGGCGCGGCAGCCCCGCCCACCACGGCGCGCTGCTGCGCATCGGCGGCACGGCACTGCTGAGCGCGAGCCCCGAGACGTTCCTGCGCGTGAGCGACGGCACGGTGAGCACGCGCCCCATCAAGGGCACGCGGCCGCGCCACGCCGACCCCGTGCGGGATGCGGCGCTCGCCGCGGAGCTGAAGGCGAGCGACAAGGAGCAGGCCGAGAACCTCATGATCGTCGACCTCATGCGCAACGACCTCTCCCGCGTGAGCGACGTCGGCACGGTCGCCGTCACGGGGCTGCTCGAGGTGGAGAGCTACGCGCACGTGCACCAGCTCGTCTCCACCGTGCAGGGGCGGCTGCGGGAGAGCCTCGACGCGCTCGACGCGGTCGCGGCGTGCCTGCCCGCCGGATCGATGACGGGCGCGCCCAAGCGGCGCGCGATCGAGCTGCTCGCCGAGTGGGAGGCGGGGCCGCGCGGCGTGTACTCCGGCGCCTTCGGCTACCTCGGGGCGGACGGCTCGGCAGACCTCGCGATGGTGATCCGCAGCATCCTGCTCGAGGGGCAGACAGCGACGATCGGAGCGGGCGGCGGCGTGACCGCGCTGAGCGAACCGGAGGCCGAGACGGCCGAGATGCACCTCAAGGCAGCGGCCCTGCTGCGAGCGCTCGGCGCGCAGGCTCAGCCGGTACCCTGAGAGTTCGCGCCCGCAGCGGTCATTCCCGCCTGCCGTTGTGCGAGCCCCCACCCCCCTGCACTACCGCGAGTGAGAGAACTGTGAGCAGCGTGAGCCACCACGACGAGAACGACGAGAACGACTACGACTTCCGCCGTATCGAGGCGCACTGGGCGCCCGTGTGGGAGGAGCTAGCGCCCTTCTCGACCGCCGACGCGCCCGAGTCCAAGCCGCGCAAGTACATCCTCGACATGTTCCCCTACCCCTCGGGCGACCTGCACATGGGGCACGCCGAGGTCTACGCGCTCGGCGACATCGTGGCCCGCTACTGGCGCCAGCGCGGCTTCACGGTGCTGCACCCGATCGGCTGGGACTCGTTCGGCCTGCCCGCCGAGAACGCCGCCATCAAGCGCGGCGCCGACCCGCGCGAGTGGACGTACGAGAACATCGAGCAGCAGAAGGCGTCGATGAAGCGCTACGCCGCGAGCTTCGACTGGGACCGCGTGCTGCACACCTCCGACCCCGAGTACTACCGCTGGAACCAGTGGCTGTTCCTCGAGATGTACAAGAAGGGACTCGCCTACCGCAAGGACAGCTGGGTCAACTGGGACCCGGTCGACCAGACCGTGCTCGCCAACGAGCAGGTGCTGCCCGACGGCACCTCCGACCGCTCCGGCGCCGTCGTCGTGAAGAAGAAGCTCACCCAGTGGTACTTCAAGATCACCGACTACGCCGACCGCCTGCTCGACGACCTCAACCAGCTCGAGGGCTCGTGGCCCGCCAAGGTGCTGTCGATGCAGCGCAACTGGATCGGCCGCTCCGTCGGCGCCGACGTCGACTTCGTCATCGAGGGCCACCACTCGCCCGTGACGGTGTTCACGACGCGCCCCGACACGCTCTTCGGTGCGACCTTCATGGTCGTCGCCCCCGACAGCGACCTCGCCGCCGAGCTCGCGGCCGGGTCGACGCCCGACGTGCGCATGGCGTTCCAGGACTACCTCGAGCAGGCGCAGAAGAAGAGCGAGATCGACCGGCAGGACGCAACGCGCGACAAGACCGGCGTCTTCCTCGACCGCTGGGCGATCAACCCTGTGAGCGGGGAGCGCATCCCCGTGTGGGCCGCCGACTACGTGCTCGCCGACTACGGCCACGGCGCCATCATGGCCGTGCCCGCGCACGACCAGCGCGACCTCGACTTCGCCCGCACGTACGACCTGCCCATTCGCATGGTCGTCGACACGACCGCGCCCATGACGGGCACGATTCCCGTCATCACCGAGGAGATGCTCAACGAGGAGCCGCCGACGATCGACCCCGCCGTGACGGGAGAGGCCCTCACGGGCGACGGGCGCCTCATCAACTCGGGCCCCCTCGACGGCCTCAGCAAGTCGAACGCCATCAAGCGGGCGATCGAGCTTCTCGAGGAGCGCGGCACGGGCCGAGCATCCAAGACCTATCGCCTGCGCGATTGGCTCATCAGCCGCCAGCGGTACTGGGGCACACCCATTCCGATCATGTACACGGAGGACGGCGAGGAGGTGCCCCTGGCGCAGGATGCTCTGCCCCTCGAACTGCCGTGGGAGAAGGGCATGGACCTCAAGCCGAAGGGCACCTCGCCCCTCGGCGGCCTCGAGGAGTGGGTCGCGACGACCACTCCCGACGGCCGGCCCGCGCGCCGCGACACCGACACGATGGACACCTTCGTCGACTCCTCCTGGTACTTCCTGCGCTTCCTCGACCCGCACGACTCGACGAAGGCCTTCGACCCGGCGCAGGCCGAGAAGTGGGCACCCGTCGACCAGTACGTCGGCGGCGTCGAGCACGCGATCCTGCACCTGCTGTACGCGCGCTTCATCACGAAGGTGCTCTTCGACCTCGGCTATGTGAGCTTCACCGAGCCGTTCAGCGCGCTCCTCAACCAGGGCATGGTCATTCTCGACGGCGCGAAGATGTCGAAGTCGAAGGGCAACCTCGTGTACTTCACCGAGGAGCTCGACCAGTTCGGCGTCGACGCCGTGCGCCTCACCATGGCGTTCGCCGGCCCGCCGGAGGACGACATCGACTGGGCCGACGTGTCGGTCACGGGCTCGCAGAAGTTCCTCGCCCGCGCCTGGCGGCTGTCGGGCGAGGTCACCGCGCCCGTCGGCGCCGACCCGGAGACGGGCGACCAAGCACTGCGCCGCGTGACCCACAAGTACCTCTCGGAGGTGCCGGGGCTCATCGAGGCGTTCAAGTTCAACGTGGGCGTCGCGCGCACGATGGAGCTCGTCAACGCCATCCGCAAGGCGATCGACTCGGGCCCCGGCGCGGGCGACCCCGCCGTGCGCGAGGCCGTCGAGGTCGTCGCGGTCGGTCTCTCGCTCTACGCGCCCCACACGGCGGAGGACATGTGGCAGCGCCTCGGCCACTTCGACGGCACCAAGGAGACCCTCGTGGCCTTCGCGGGCTGGCGCAAGGCCGACCCGCTGCTGCTCGTCGAAGACCAGGTGACGGCGGTCGTGCAGGTGGACGGCAAGGTGCGCGACCGGCTCGAGGTGAGCCCCAAGATCGGCAACGACGAGCTCGAGGCGCTCGCGCGGGCGTCCGCGGCCGTGCAGCGGGCCATCGGCGACCGCGAGATCGCGCAGGTCATCGCGCGCGCCCCGCGCGTCGTCAACATCGCGACCAAGAAGTAGGGCTCTCCCCGGTTTGCCGCGGGGCGCTCGTGAGTGTCGGGGGTGCGCCTAGCCTCCGTGCGTGAGCGACCTCGCCCCTGCGCAGCCCGGCGGGCCGCCGCGACGCGGCGTGCGTGTGCGGGCGGCCGTCACGGGCGTCCTCGTGCTCGCGCTGCTCGGGGTCGGGTCCGCGGTCGTCGCCGCGATCGTGACGCCCGGCGGCGAGGTCGTCGCGGTCGGCGACGCGGGTTCCGCTGACGGCGGGTCGGCTGACGAGATCGGCCGGGATGCTGCGCTCGCGCCGCCCGGCGAGCCGGGCATCCTCGATCCGTCGACCCAGGCCGCGCGGCTCGTGCTGCACGTGCACGGCGCAGTCGTCGAGCCCGGCATCGTCGAGCTGCCCGCAGGCTCCCGCGTCGTCGACGCGATCGCGGCCGCGCGCGGGCCCAGCGACGACGCCGACCTGGGCGGGGTGAACCTCGCGCGCGTCGTCGCCGACGGGGAGCAGCTGTACGTGCCGCGGGTCGGCGAGGTGCCGCCGCCGGGCGCTGGCGCGGCGAGCGGTGCCGGCGCGGGCACAGGGCCGGGGCTCGTGAACATCAACACCGCCGACGCGGCCGCGCTCGAGACCCTGCCCGGCATCGGTCCCGCGCTCGCGAGCCGCATCATCGCGTGGCGAGAGGCCAACGGAGGCTTTCGCGCCGTCGATGAGCTGCTCGCCGTCTCGGGCATCGGGGAGAAGACCCTCGACGGATTCCGCGACCAGGTGACCGTGTGACCGACGCGCGCCTCGCCGTGCCGGTGCTGCTCGGGTGGGTCGTCGTGATGGTGGTCATCGGGCTGCCCTGGGCGGGAACGGTGGGGTTCGGGGTCGCCACGGCCGGGGTGCTCGGTGCGCTTGGGGTGGTCGTGCTCGTGCGGCGTGGGCGCAGTCGTGCCGGCGCGCCCGCCGGGCTCCGCGCCGCATCCCTCGTCGTGCCCGCGCTGCTCGTCATCGCCGCGCTCGGTGCCGCGGTGGGCGTCGCCGCGGGGTCGCGCGAGCCGGCGCCCGTGCGCGATGCCCTCGTCTCGGGGGAGCGGCTCGAGGTCGTCGTTGTGCTGGAGCAGACGATCGCCGGTGCCGTGGCCGGTGAGGTCGGGGGTGGGGCGGGCTGGCGCGGAGCATCCGTCGATGGCCGCCTGGATCGCGTGACCGATCGTGATGGCGCCACCTACGCGGTGAGCGTGCCGGTGCGCCTGCTCGGGGTCGAGGCGCAGGGGCGCTGGCCGCTCGGCCTGCGGCTCGAGGGGGCGGTGCGGCTCATCCCGGTGGAGCCGGGCGACGACCGGGTGGCGCTCGCGCGCGTGCTCGGCGAGCTGCAGCCGGTGCGGGGTGCGCCGCCGCTCCTCGGTGCGACGGATGCGCTGCGCGAGCGCTTCCTCGACCTCATGAAGTCCTTCGCGGGCGACGGAGCCGCGCTGCTGCCGGGTCTCGCGATCGGGGACACCTCGGCGGTGTCGGACGAGCTCGACGCCGCGATGAAGCGCAGCGCCCTCAGCCACCTCACGGCGGTGTCGGGGGCGAACTGCGCGATCGTGGTCGGCCTCGTGCTCGGGGTCGGCGCGCTGCTGCGGTGGCCGCGGCCCGTGCGCATCGGCGTCGCGCTCGCGGCGCTCGGCGGCTTCGTGCTGCTCGTGACGCCCGAGCCGAGCGTCGTGCGCGCCGCCGTCATGGCCGCCGTCGTGCTGCTCGCCCTCGCGAGCGGGCGGCCCGCGCAGGGTCTGCCGGTGCTCGCGGTCGCGGTCTTCGGCATCCTCGTGCTCGACCCGTGGATCGCGCGCTCGTACGGCTTCGTGCTCTCGGTGCTCGCGACGGCGGCGCTCCTCGTCCTGGCCGGGCCGCTCGCCGAGCGACTGCGCGCAGTGATGCCCGCCGGGCTCGCACTGTGGGTCGCCGTGCCGCTCGCTGCGCAGCTCGTGTGCCAGCCGGTGCTCATCCTGCTGGCCCCCGAGGTGCCGCTCACGGGCGTGCTCGCCAACGTGCTCGCGGCCCCCGCGGCTCCGGTCGCGACGATTCTCGGGATGATCGCGTGCCTGCTCGCGCCCCTCGTGCCGCCGCTCGCGACGGTCGTCGCGGCGGTCGCCTGGCTGCCCTCCGCGTGGATCGCGGGCATCGCGACGGTCGCCTCCTCGCCGCCCGGGGCCGTGCTGCCGTGGCCGGAGGGCGGTCTGGGTGCCCTGCTTCTCGCGGTGCTGACGGCGGTGGGGCTGCTTGCCCTCGGCGTGCCCGCGCGGCTCGGCTCGGTGCGGCTGCGTCGACATCTTGTGCTCTCGGGCGCCGCGCTGCTCGTGGTCGTCGCGGGGGCGACCGCGGGCGCCCAGGCGCTCGCGCTCCTGCAGCGCCCCGCCGAGTGGCGCATTGCGATGTGCGACGTGGGGCAGGGCGACGCCCTCCTCGTGCGGGAGGGCGGGCAGGTCGCGCTCATCGACACGGGCCGGGATGCCGCTCTCCTGCAGCGCTGCCTCGACACTCTCGGCATCCAGACTCTCGACCTCCTCGTGCTCACGCACTTCGACGACGACCACGTCGGCGCGGTCGAGGTCGTGCACGGTCGCGCGGACCGCGTGCTCGTGGGGCCGGTCGGGCGGCCCGCGGACGAGGCCGTGGTCGAGGGGCTCCTCGCTGCTGGTGCGACGGTGCACGAGGTCGCGGCCGGTGAGGTCGGCACGCTCGGCGGCTACCGCTGGCGCGTGCTCGCGCCGCCCGACCACCGGGGCGTGCAGCCCGGCAACGACGCGAGCATCGTGCTCGAGTGGCGACCCGGGCCGGAGTGCGCGGACTGCCCGAGCCTGCTGACCCTCGGCGACGTGGGTGCGGCTGGCCAGCGAGCGCTGCTGGATGCCGTGCATCCCGTCGATGCGATCACGGTCGCGCACCACGGCGCGGCCGACCAGGAGCCCGAGCTGTACGCCCGCGCGAGCCCGGCCGTCGCCCTCATCGGGGTCGGCGCCGACAACGGCTACGGCCACCCGACGCCCGAGGCGCTCGACGCCGTCGCCGCAGCGGGGGCGCTCACGGCGCGCTCCGACCTCCACGGTCTCGTGCTCCTCGCGCCGGGGGAGCGTCCCGGATCCTGGCTTCTGTGGACCGAGCGCGGCGTGATCGCCCCGGGCTCTCCGGAAGCCGAGGTCGGCGACGCTGGCTAGGCTGAGGGGGCCGCACGTCGGCACCCGCCTGTACTGACCCAATCTGCCCGAACTCGAGCGCCGAAGGAGCGTGATGGCCGCCACGAAGAGGTCGTCGGGCTCCGCGCGGGCGAAGGCGAGCATCCCGCAGGTCAGTTGGCACGAGATCAGGTCGGCCCCCGTCGTCCTCGTGACCGGCCCCGAATCGTTCCTCGCCGACCGCACGTCGACGATGCTGCGGGATGCCCTGCGCGGGCAGGATCCGAGCCTCGAGGTGCACGACCTGGGCGCCGACACCTACGCGCCCGGCGAGCTGCTCACCCTCGCGAGCCCCTCCCTGTTCGGGGAACCGCGGCTGATCCGCGTGGCCAACGTCGAGAAGTGCACCGACGCGTTCTTGGAGGATGCGCTGTCGTTCCTCGAGCAGCCGGCCGACGACACCGTCGTGCTGCTGCGCCACGGCGGGGGAGTGCGCGGCAAGAAGCTGCTCGACGCCATCCGCGGCGGGGCTGGCGGCGGCATCGAGGTCATGTGCGCGGAGCTCAAGCGCGACAACGACCGCGCCGACTTCGCGGCCGCCGAGTTCCGCCACGCGGGCCGCCCGATCGCGCCGCTCGCCCTGCGCGCGCTCGTCTCGGCGTTCGGCGACGACCTGAGCGAGCTCGCGGGTGCGTGCCAGCAGCTCATGGCCGACACCGAGGGCGAGATCACCGAGCAGACCGTCACGAAGTACTACGGCGGCCGTGTGGAGACCAACGCCTTCGCCGTCGCCGACGCCGCGATCGCTGGGCGCCACGGCGAGGCGTTGGGGCTGCTGCGGCACGCGCTCGACACGGGAGCGGACCCCGTGCCGATGGTCGCCGCGTTCGCCATGAAGCTGCGCACGATGGCGAAGGTCGGCGGCGCACGCGGGTCGGGGGGTCAGGTCGCCTCGCAGTTGGGGCTCGCACCCTGGCAGGTCGACCGCGCCCGCCGAGACCTGCAGGGCTGGGAGGAGGCGGGGCTCGGCCGCGCGATCCTCGCCGCCGCCGAGTGCGACGCGCAGGTCAAGGGCGCGGGCCGCGACCCCGTCTTCGCCCTCGAGACCCTCGTGCGCGTCGTCGCGACCCGCGGCGAGGGCCACTAGCGCGCGCGCTCGCCCCGAGCCGAGCATCCCGCCCCGCCGCCTGGCGCCCGGCGCCCACCGCCCACCCGCCCCGCGCCGGGCGTCAGCCCACGCCGCGCCGTCTCCGCAATTCAGGAGTTGCGATGCCGCACGGCTCCTCGACACGCCGAAGCGCCCGCTTCCAGGGCGCTGGACGAGGGCGCGCTCCTGAATTGTGGAGATGGCGTTCCCGGATAGAAACGAGCGTCGACATGCCCGTGAGCGAGCGCCGGTTCTCCACAATTCAGGAGATCGAGTCCACGCGGGCCCGCCGACACGCCGGTGGAGCGCTCTCACGCCCTGATGCAGCACACTGACTCCTGAATTGTGGAGATAGAGCGCCGGGCGGGCGAGCGCCGGGCGGCGGTACGGGATGCTCCGCTCGAGCCGGTCGCAGACAGCACGAGGCCCCGCCGACCCTGGTGGGTGCGGCGGGGCCTCGAGTGCTGTGGTGCGGCGCGGAACGCGCGTGAGGCAGCGAGAGCGCTAGAGCGCGGCGACCTGCTTGGCGATCGCCGACTTGCGGTTCGCGGCCTGGTTCTCGTGGATGACGCCCTTGCTCGCGGCCTTGTCGAGCTTCTTCGTCGCGACGACGAGTGCCTCGGAAGCGGCGGCCTTGTCGCCGGAGGCGATCGCGGTGTGCGTGCGACGGATCGCCGTCTTGAGCTCGCTCTTGATGGCGCGGTTGCGCTCCTGAGCCTTGAGGTTGGTCTTGATGCGCTTGATCTGCGACTTGATGTTCGCCATGTTTCGACTTTCTGCGTAAGAGGATCGGTGTGAGTGAGCGGCCGGGGTGGGGGTTGCGCAGAGCTCGAGCGCGTGGTGCGCGCCGTGTGCTCCGTGACGAACTGTCCCAGCCGCGTTCCGTGTCGAAAGAGAGAGGGCTTTCTGACACGCAAGCCAACAGGCAACATTACCAGGGCACGACGCCGGGCGACAATCGCACGGTCTGTGAGGGGCCGTCCTGCATGGGAGAATGGCAGACAATGTCTCCTCGAGCCTCCACGTCCCTCGCCCCTGCCGCGACCGATCCGACGCTGATTCGCAATTTCTGCATCATCGCGCACATCGACCACGGCAAGTCGACGCTCGCCGACCGCATGCTCGGCATCACGGGCATCGTGAGCGACCGCCAGGCGCGCGAGCAGTACCTGGACCGCATGGACATCGAGCGCGAGCGCGGCATCACGATCAAATCGCAGGCGGTGCGGATGCCCTGGGCCCTGTCGCCCGCCGAGGGCGAGAAGCCCATCACCTACGCGCTGAACATGATCGACACTCCCGGTCACGTCGACTTCACGTACGAGGTGAGCCGCAGTCTGGCGGCCTGCGAGGGCGCGATCCTGCTCGTGGATGCCGCGCAGGGCATCGAGGCGCAGACGCTCGCGAACCTCTACCTCGCGCTC
Organism: Chryseoglobus sp. 28M-23; assembly: GCF_014789785.1. Classification (NCBI taxonomy): domain Bacteria; kingdom Bacillati; phylum Actinomycetota; class Actinomycetes; order Micrococcales; family Microbacteriaceae; genus Microcella; species Chryseoglobus sp. 28M-23. The sequence continues at coordinate 1,067,167 of NZ_CP061846.1, forward strand.
GAGAACGACCTCACGATCATCCCCGTGCTCAACAAGATCGATCTGCCCGCGGCCGACCCCGACAAGTATGCGCGCGAGCTCGCGAGCCTCATCGGCGGCTCACCAGACGACGTGCTGCGCGTGAGCGGCAAGACCGGCCAGGGCGTCGACGAGCTGCTCGACCGCGTCGTCGAGCTCATCCCGCCGCCGACGGGCGACGCCGAGGCTCCCGCGCGCGCGATGATCTTCGACTCGGTGTACGACGCGTACCGCGGCGTCATCACCTATGTGCGCATGGTCGACGGGCATCTGAGCCCTCGGGAGCGCATCCAGATGATGTCGACGCGCGCGACGCACGAGCTGCTGGAGATCGGCGTGAGCTCTCCCGAGCCGGTGCCGAGCAAGGGCCTCGGCGTGGGCGAGGTCGGCTACCTCATCACGGGCGTGAAGGACGTGCGGCTGTCGAAGGTCGGCGACACGATCACGAACGCGCAGAAGCCGGCGACGCAGGCGCTGCCGGGCTACACCGACCCCAAGCCGATGGTGTTCTCGGGCCTGTACCCGATCGACGGCAGCGACTACCCCGTCTTGCGGGAGGCGCTCGACAAGCTCAAGCTCTCCGACGCGAGCCTCAACTACGAGCCGGAGACGTCGGTGGCGCTCGGCTTCGGGTTCCGCTGCGGGTTCCTCGGCCTCCTGCACGTGGAGATCATTACCGAGCGCCTCGAGCGCGAGTTCGGCATCGACCTCATCTCGACGGCGCCGAGCGTGACCTACGAGGTCGTCACGGAGGACGGCAAGGAGTACACGGTCACGAACCCGAGCGAGTTCCCGACGGGGGCGAAGATCGCGAGCGTGACCGAGCCGATGGTCGCGGCGGGCATCCTCGCGCCGAAGGACTACGTGGGCACGATCATGGAGCTGTGCCAGAGCCGCCGCGGCTCGCTCATCGGCATGGAGTTCCTCGGCGAGGACCGCGTCGAGATCAAGTACACGATGCCGCTCGGCGAGATCGTGTTCGACTTCTTCGACCACTTGAAGAGCAAGACCGCTGGCTACGCGAGCCTCGACTACGAGCCGAGCGGCGATCAGGAGGCCGACCTCGTGAAGGTCGACATCCTCCTGCAGGGCGAGGCGGTCGACGCGTTCAGCGCGATCGTGCACCGCGAGAAGGCGTACGCCTACGGCGTGCTCATGACCGAGCGTCTCAAGAAGCTCATCCCTCGCCAGCAGTTCGAGGTGCCCATCCAGGCCGCGATCGGCGCCCGCATCATCGCGCGCGAGTCGATCAGCGCGATGCGCAAGGACGTGCTCGCCAAGTGCTACGGCGGTGACATCACCCGCAAGCGCAAGCTGCTCGAGAAGCAGAAGGAGGGCAAGAAGCGCATGAAGATGGTGGGTCGCGTCGAGGTTCCCCAGGAGGCCTTCATCGCGGCGCTATCCGGCGACGTGGAGAGCAAGAAGGACAAGAAGTAGCCATGAGCTCGCGGGATGCGGCCCGGGCCGAGCAGGCGGTCACCTACGCGGCCGTCGGCGCGAGCCAGGCCCCCGACCTCCTGCGCTACCCGCCGACCGGCTACCGCCCGCTCGAGATGCGCGGCCGAGTCGGCCACGGCGACGAGCGCTGGGAGTGGGCGGTCGACGCTCTGCTCACCGGCGGGGTGTATCGCGGCGCCGGCATGAGCGTGCGCATGCGTGCGGTCGACGCGGGGGAGGCCGAGCGGGTCTACCAGCCCGTGGAGTTCGACGACAGCGGCGAGCCTGTCGAGCCTGCCGAGGTGGGAGCCGTCGAAGAGGTCTACACGGCGGACGGCACGAGGCACCTGCGCCCCGGCGACATCATCATCGTCGGCCTCGCCGTGGGGGAACGGCTGTGGCTGCCGCTGCCGGGTCGCGTCGTGCTGCTCGAGCAGCAGGAGGCCCGCGTCATGTACGCCGTCGGCACGCTGCCGGGCCACGCCTTCTCGGGTGAGGAGTCGTTCACGCTCGAACGCGAGGAGAACGGCTCGGTGTGGCTCACGGTGCGCAGCTTCGCCCGCCCGGCCGCCTGGTGGGGCTGGCCCCTGCTGCCCGGGCTCCTGCTGGCCCGCACCCTCATCGCCCGACGGTTCCTGCGTGCCCTCACGGTGCCGCTCGCCACTCAGGATCGCTGACATACTCTGAACGAGATGAGCAGTGAAACCCGTGCCGTGCAGGCTGAGCCGCGGCCCACGAGCAGCGGCGCCGGTCGCGTGCTCGTCGCCGTCTACGCCATCCTCGCCCTCGCCGCGCTCGGCCGCTCGAGCTACCAGATCGCCACCAAGTTCGGCGAGGCGCCCCTCGCGTACAGCCTCTCCGGGCTCGCCGCGGTCGTCTACGTGCTCGCCACGGTCGCCCTCATCGCCCGGGGCCGCCGCTGGTTCCTCGTCGCCGTCGTCGCGATCACCGTGGAGCTCGCCGGTGTGCTCATCGTCGGCGTCGTGAGCCTCCTCGCCCCCGAGGTCTTCCCCGACGACACCGTGTGGTCGGTCTTCGGCCGGGGCTACGCGTTCATCCCGCTCCTCCTGCCCGTGCTGGGCCTGCTCTGGCTGCGGCGCATCGCCGCCGTGCGGCGCGCCGAGGTGGCCTCGTGAGCCGCCCCGCCCAGGGACTCGTCGCGCGCGGGCTCGACGCGCTGCCCCAGCCGCCCGTGCCGTCGATCGTCACGATCGGCAAGTTCGACGGCGTGCACCGCGGGCACCGCGCCATTCTCGACAGCCTGCGGGATGCCTCTGCCGGCCGCCGCACGGTCGTCGTCACCTTCGATCGGCACCCGCTCGCCGTTCTTCGGCCCGAGTCGGCGCCGACGCCTCTGCTGAGCGTCGACCAGAAGACCGAGGCGCTGCTCGCCGCCGGTATGGATCTCGTCGTCGTCCTCGACTTCACCCCCGAGTTCGCGGCCCTCAGTCCCGAGCAGTTCGTGCAGCGCGTCCTCGTCGACGGGCTCGGCGCCACCGAGGTGCTCGTCGGCGCCGACTTCCGCTACGGCGCGCGCGGCGCGGGCACGGTCGACACTCTGCGGCAGGCGGGGGAGCGCGACGGCTTCACGGTGAGCCTCGTCGACGACGTGTGCGAGGAGGACGGCCGCCGCGTGTCGTCCACGGGCATCCGCGCCGCGCTCGAGGCCGGCCATGTCGCGGAGGCGACGGAGGCTCTGGGGCGCGCCCCGCGCATCCGGTCCCTCGTCGTGCCCGGCCATCAGCGCGGCCGCGACCTCGGCTACCCGACCGCGAACCTCGCCCCCGGAGCCGAGGGCTATATTCCGGCCGACGGCGTGTACGCGTGCTGGCTGCGCGTCGACGGAGAGCGCTACGGGGCCGCCGTCTCGGTCGGCAACAACCCGACCTTCGGCGACGTGCTCGAGAAGACGGTGGAGGCGCACGCGATCGACGCGACGCTCGACCTGTACGGCTCGATCGTCGAGCTCGAGTTCGTCGAGTACATCCGGCCCATGCGCAAGTTCGAGTCGGGTGACGCCCTCGCCGTGCAGATGGGGCTCGACGAGCTGCGCATTCGCGAGGTGCTCGGCCTCGCCACCGAACCCGCGTAGCGCCCGGCGCCGCGCGCCTGCGTGACGCCGCCTACTTGTCGGCGATGAGCGACTTCAGCGGAACCTTCGCGCCGTTCTTGATGTTGTCGATGACCTCGTCGGGAACGTCCTTCACGAGCGGCACGTCGAGGTCTTTCGCCCAGGTGCCGATCGTGTCGAGAATCTGGTCGGTGTCGAGGCCCGCGAGGGTCGGCTGAATCTGCTCCCAGAGGCCCTGCAGGGCATCCGGGTCGAAGCCCTTGCCGCTCACGAGGTCTCCGACGACCTCGCCGATGTCACCGAGGTCGAATCCGTTGTTCTGAGCCATGGCGTGTTCCTGCCTTCTCGGGAGCCCGGCGGGCTCGATGCTCATGAGCCTAAGGCTCGTCGACGCGCGGCGGAATACCTCCGCGACCGGCGAGGAAGAGCACGATCGAGGATGCCGTGGCCGGCAGAGCCGGCCCCGTGCCCACCTGCCACTCGCTGTCGACCGCGACGAGGGTGCGCGCCGAGAGGACGCTGCGGCGAGGCGTGGGCGCGCGCACGGCGAGGTCGAGGGCGACCGCGCCGCTCGCGAAGGGGTCGACGCCGAGATCCACCTCGAGCGCGGTGCCGAGGTCGAGGGCGGCGACGAGAATCTCGCCGAACTCGCGCACCGAGCATCGCGCCGTCGCGCCCGAGAGGGTCATAGCTTCCTCGCGCAGCGCGGGGGCGAGACGGTCGGCGTCGAGAGCGGCGACCTCGGGGCTGGGAACCTCGTGAGCGCCGAGGCGCGACGCGAACCGCTGCCACCCGCTCCACCGTCGCAGCGTGAGCAGCTCGCGCACGGCGTCGTCGACGCTCACGCCGGGTCGCAGCGTCTCGCGGGTGAGCGACTCGGGGCGCGTCTCGAGGAGGTTCGCGAGCGACAGCAGGAGCCCGCTCGCGGGTCGCGCCCAGTTGCGCGTGACCTCTCCGTCGTCGCCGCGCGGTCGGTTGCTCAGGGGCAGGAAGCGGCTCCAGTCGGTCACGGCACCACTGTACGGGGCCCCGTGACCGACATCGAGGTGACCGGCATCTAGGATTGTGCGGTGCCCTCCGACCCCGCAATCTCCCGTCGCGGGGCATCCTTCCTCGGCATCGCGGGCATCCTCCTCATCGCGGCGACGCTGCGACTGCCGGTCGGGGCGCTGTCGCCTCTCGCCGACCAGATCTCCGTCGACATCCCGCTCTCCGCCGCCGCGCTCGGGGTGCTCGGCATGATGCCGCCCATCGGCTTCGCGCTCTCCGGCCTCATCGCGCCCCTCGTCGCGCGCCGCGTCGGGCTCGAGACGACGCTGCTCCTCGCGGTCGTCATCATGATCCTCGGGCACGTCGCCCGCGCGCTCGCCAGCGGCTACCTCGTGCTCGTGCTCGGCAGCTTCATCGTGCTGCTCGGGGCGGGCTTCGGCAACGTGCTCATGCCGAGCGCCGTCAAGCGCTTCGCCCCCCACGCACTCGGGCCCATGACGGCTGCCTACGCCATGATCATGGCCGTCGGCTCGGCGGTGCCGCCGACCCTCGCTGTCCCGCTCGCCGAGGAGACCGACTGGCGCTTCTCGCTCGGCTCGTGGGCGATTCTCGTCACCGCGGCGCTCGTGCCGTGGGTGCTTCTCGCGGTGCGCGGCGCGCGGCGCCGAGCGCGTGATCGTGCCGCCGACCCCGATGCCGCGATCCTCGAGCCCGACCCGCACCGCTTCGCGACTCTCGCCCGCTCGCGCACCGTGTGGGGCATCACGATCCCCTTCACCATCTCGAGCATCTCTGCCTACGTGACCTTCGCGCTGCTGCCGGTGATCTTGCAGGACGTCGCGGGGGTCACGGCGACGGAGGCGGGCTCGCTCCTCGCAGTGTTCGCGATCACGGGACTGCCGCTCGCGTTCCTCGCGCCCGTGCTGACGGCCCGGCTGCGCACGCCCACGGTGATCCTCGCGGCCTCGATGGGGCTCTTCCTCGTCGGCTACGGCGGCCTCCTGCTCGCCCCGCAGCCTCTCGTGCTGCTGTGGGTCGTGCTCATCGGCCTCGGCCAGATCACCTTCCCGATGTGCCTGACTCTCATGTCGCTCCGCACGCGCTCGTCGCAGTCGGCCGCGAGTGTCAGCGGGTTCGTGCAGACCATCGGCTACGCAGTCGCCGCGGTCGCCCCGCTCGCGCTCGGCGCGCTGCACGAGATCACCGGTTCGTGGGCACCGAGCCTCACGATCCTCGTCGTGCTCGCCGCGCTCACCGTCGTCGCGATGCCGATGCTCGCGGCGCGCGGCATCGTGGAGGACGAGGTCAGGGCACGAGCTCGCTGAGGTGCACGAGGGCTGCGGCACCGACGAGCGGCCCTTCGCCGCTGAGCGATGAGGCCACGACGCGCGTCTTCGTGACGAAACCGAAGTCGCTGTGCTCGGCAACGGTGCGCCCGACGAGCGGAATGTACTGCTCGCTCACGTGACTGAAGCCCCCGCCGATCGCGACGATGTCGAGGTCGACGAGCGCGCTGGCGGAGGCGATGGCCCGGCCCACGGCCGTGGCCGACCGCTCGACCGCGGCGAGCGCGATCGGGTCACCCGTGCGCGCCGAGGCCGCGAGCTCCTCGCCCGTCGACCCGACCCAGCCCTGCTCGGTCGCCCATCGCACCGAGCGCGGGCCCGAGGCGATGCCCTCGAGGCAGCCGCGCGCGCCGCACGCGCACACGTCGTCGAACCCGCTCACGGCGACGTGCCCGATATGGCCGGCGTTGCCCGTGGGCCCCGCGATGACGCGCCCTCCGAGCATGAGCCCGCCGCCCACGCCGGTCGAAACGATCATACCCATGACGTTCGTCTCGCCCTGCGCTGCACCTTTCCAGACCTCGGCGAGGGTGATGCAGATGCCGTCCATGCGCAGCGTCACCGGGATGCCCGGCACGAGCTGCTCGACGAGTCCGCCGAGGGGATAGTCACGCCAGGCCGGGAGGTTGAGCGGCGAGACGTCACCGCTCGTACCCGCGATCGGCCCCGCCGAGCCGATGCCCGCGCCGACGAGCGTGTCGCTCGACGAGCGAGCCGCGAGCGTCGCCGTGACGGACTCGGTCACGGCGGTGGCGAGCTGCTCGGCAGTGGACGCGGAGCCGGTCGGTCGGCGATGACGCGACCCGTCGACGATAGTGCCGTCGGCCGCGACGAGCGCGGACTCGACTTTCGTGCCGCCGAGATCGATGGCGAGGGCGAGGTCGGTCATGGTGCTGCTTTCACGAGGAGGGGGAAGGGACTTCTCAGCGTATCGAGATCACGGCGCGTGCCAGGGTCTGCTCATCTGAGCACAGACCGCAACAATTGTTGTCCATCCCCGCTGCCCGTCCTACGCTGAAGGGGTTCTTCGTGCCTCGTGCACGCCGGCACCGCGACACAGGGGGGGAGGCTCCATGGCCGCCACCGACACCGTCGCCGCCAACGAGCTGCTCGCCGTGCGCGCCGCCGAGCTGTACTACGAGGAGAACAAGACGCAGGACGAGATCGGCGCGATCCTGCGTGTCACGCGCTGGAAGGTCGGCCGTCTCCTCCAGCAGGCGCGCGATCGCGGCATCATCCGCATCGAGATCGTCCACCCGCGCGCCCGGCGGCTCTCGCTCGAGCGCGAGCTCACCGCACGATTCGGCCTGCGCGACGCGATCGTCGTGCCCGGGCCGCCCGATGACCGCGAGCTGCAGGCCCGCGTGGCCGAGGCGGCCGCCGACTTCCTCGTGAGCGTCCGCCCCATCCCTCGTCTCCTCGGCGTGAGCTGGGGCCGCACGCTGCACCAGGTCGCCGAGTGCCTGCCCGAAGGCTGGTCGACGGGCGTCAACGTCGTGCAGATCAACGGCGGCGTCAGCCTCTCCAAGCGCCCCGGCACGGCGGCGAGCACCGCCGTCATGATTGCCCAGAAGGCCGGCGGGGAGGCGACCCTGCTGCCGACCCCGGCCATCCTCGAACGACTCGAGACGAAGCGCGCGATCGAGGGCGACCGCACCGTGAGCGGCGTCGTGCAGCGGGCCCGCGGCGCTGCCGCGTACCTGTACAGCGCGGGAGTCGCCGACACGAGCTCGGTGCACGTCGACAGCGGGTACCTCACCCCCGACGACATGCGCAGCCTCGTCGAGAAGGGCGCCGTCGGCGACGTCATCGGCCGGTACATCACGGCGGAGGGCACGATCGCCGACCCCGAACTGGATGCTCGTACCCTCGGCCTCGGGCTCGACGAGTTGCGCGACGCGGCCATGAGCATCCTCGTCATCGGCGGTGAGGCCAAGCATCCCATCGCCCACGCCATCGTGCAGCACGGGCTCTGCTCCGTGCTCGTGACCGACGAGCACACCGCCCGCTCCCTCCTGGATGCGGCCCCCGACTCGACCACCTCTGGAGAGGACCCCTCATGACGCTCGACCACCCGGTCGCCCTCGCTCCCGCCGATCGCGCGGTGCAGCTGCTCGGCGGCGACCTCACCGAGAAGGCCCTGCGGCTGCATCTCGACGGCCTCAGCGGTGTCGACGCCGTCGGCCTCGAGCAGCGCGCCGCGAGCCTCTCGACGCGCTCCATCAAGACGAGCTCGAAGGCGTGGGCACTCGACACGATCATCCGAACGTGCGACCTCACCACGCTCGAGGGCGCCGACACTCCTGGCACGATCCGCTCGCTCGTCGCGAAGGCCGTGACGCCCGACGCGACCGACCCCGAGACGCCGCGCGTCGCCGCCGTGTGCGTCTACGGCGACATGGTGCCCTACGCGATCGAGGCGCTCGGAAGCCTGCACGCGGCAGGAGGCGAGTCGGGCATCCAGGTCGCGGCGGTCGCGACGGCATTCCCCTCGGGGCGCGCGAGCCTCGCCATCAAGCTCGCCGACACGCGTGAGGCAGTCGCGGCGGGTGCCGACGAGATCGACATGGTCATCGACCGCGGGGCCTTCCTCTCCGGGAGCTTCGGAGTCGTCTTCGACCAGATCGTCGCCGTCAAGGAGGCCTGCCGGCGCACCGACGGCACCTACGCCCACCTCAAGGTGATCCTCGAGACGGGCGAGCTGCAGACCTACGACAACGTCAAGCGCGCCTCGTGGCTCGCGATCCTCGCCGGCGCCGACTTCATCAAGACGTCGACCGGCAAGGTGAGCCCCGCTGCGACCCTGCCGGTGACACTCCTCATGCTCGAGGTCATCCGCGACTGGCACCGCCTCACGGGCGAGAAGATCGGTATGAAGCCCGCCGGCGGCATCCGCGCGTCCAAGGACGCCGTGCGCTACCTCGTGACCGTCGCCGAGACCGTCGGCGAGGACTGGCTCACCCCGCAGCTGTGGCGCTTCGGCGCCTCGAGCCTGCTCAACGACGTGCTCCTGCAGCGTCAGAAGCTCCGAACCGGTCACTACAGTGGCCCCGACTACGTGACGGTGAACTAGATCATGGGTTTCCTCGAATACGCACCCGCCCCCGAGTCGGCGGCGATCCTCAACCTCAAGGCCGAGTACGGGCTCTTCATCGACGGCGAGTTCGTCGACGGCCACGGCGAGGTCTTCGACACGATCTCGCCAGCGACCGAGAAGGTCATCGCGCGTATCGCGCAGGCCGACGAGAAGGACGTGGATCGCGCTGTCGCGGCTGCCCGCCGCTCCTACGAGAAGGTCTGGTCGCGCATGAGCGGCAGCGACCGCGGCAAGTACCTCTTCCGCATCGCGCGTCTCGTCCAGGAGCGCAGCCGCGAGCTCGCCGTCGCCGAGGCGCTCGACAACGGCAAGCCGATCCGCGAGACGCGCGACGTCGACGTGCCGCTCGTCGCCGCCTGGTTCTTCTACTACGCGGGCTGGGCCGACAAGCTCGAGTACGCCGGACTCGGGCCGAACCCGCGCGCTCTCGGCGTCGCCGCGCAGGTGATCCCGTGGAACTTCCCGCTGCTCATGCTCGCGTGGAAGATCGCGCCAGCCCTCGCCGCGGGCAACACCGTCGTCATCAAGCCGGCCGAGACGACGTCGCTCACGGCCATGCTGTTCGCCGAGATCCTCCAGCAGGCCGAGCTGCCCGCCGGTGTCGTCAACATCGTCACGGGCCCCGGCTCCACCGGTCAGGCTCTCGTCACGCACGACGACGTCAACAAGGTCGCCTTCACGGGGTCGACGGGCGTCGGGCGGATGATCGCGCGCTCGGTCGCCGGAACCGACAAGAAGCTCACGCTCGAGCTCGGCGGCAAGGCCGCCAACATCGTCTTCGACGACGCGCCCATGGACCAGGCGATCGAGGGCATCGTCAACGGCATCTTCTTCAACCAGGGCCACGTGTGCTGCGCCGGTTCGCGCCTGCTCGTGCAGGAGAACGTGCACGACGAGGTCATCGACCGGCTCAAGCAGCGCCTGTCGACGCTGCGCATGGGCGACCCGCTCGACAAGAACACCGACATCGGCGCGATCAACTCGGCCGCGCAGCTCGAGCGCATCCGCACGCTCAGCGACGTCGGCGAGGAGGAGGGCGCCGAGCGCTGGACCGCCGACTGCGTGATCCCCGACACGGGCTTCTGGTTCGCGCCGACGATCTTCACCCAGGTCTCGCCCGCGCACCGCATCGCGCGCGAAGAGATCTTCGGCCCCGTGCTCTCGGTCATCACCTTCCGCACGCCGGCGGAGGCGATCGCGAAGGCCAACAACACCCCATACGGCCTCTCGGCCGGCATCTGGACGGAGAAGGGCAGCCGCATGCTCGCCCTCGCCGACCAGCTGCGCGCTGGCGTCATCTGGGCCAACACCTTCAACCGCTTCGACCCGAGCTCGCCCTTCGGCGGCTACAAGGAGTCGGGCTACGGCCGCGAGGGAGGCCGGCACGGCCTCGCCGCGTACCTGGTCTCGACGGGGTGGGAGGCATCGGGCTCGAGCTCAGCATCCCGGCCCGTCACGAAAGACCGCAAGACGACCAAGAAGGCGGTGGCGAAGTGAGTCGGCTCACCGTGCCCAAGACGTACAAGCTCTACGTGGGCGGCAAGTTTCCGCGCAGTGAGAGCGGCCGCACCTACGAGGTGACGACGCCGAAGGGCGCGTTCCTCGCCAACGCCGCGCAGGCCTCGCGCAAGGACGCCCGCGATGCGGTCGTCGCCGCGCGCAGCGCGGTGGGCGGCTGGGCCGGAGCGACCGGGTACAACCGCGGACAGGTGCTCTACCGGATCGCCGAGCTGCTCGAGGGGCGTCACGCCCAGTTCGTCGACGAGATCGTGCAGTCGGAGGGCGTCTCGGCGGCCGCCGCGGGCGCGCAGGTCGACGCGGCGATCGATGTCTGGGTCTGGTACGCGGGCTGGGCCGACAAGTACGCGCAGGTCGCGGGCAACGCCAACCCCGTCGCCGGCCCGTACTTCAACATCTCGGTGCCCGAACCGACCGGTGTCGTCGCGATCATCGCGCCGCAGCAGGCTACGGGAGCCTCGCTCCTCGGCCTCGCCGCGGTCGTCGCTCCCGCGATCCTCACGGGCAACACGGTCGTCGTCGTCGCCCACGAGCGCGCGCCGCTCTCGGCGATCTCGCTCGGGGAGGTGCTCGCGACCTCCGACGTTCCCGGGGGAGTCGTCAACATCCTCACCGGGTCGCCTGCCGAGATCGCGCCGTGGCTCGCGGCGCACGCCGACGTCAACGCGCTCGACCTGGCCGGTGCGGGCGACCTCGAGTGGGTCGACCTGCAGATCGCCGCGGCGGAGACGCTCACGCGCGTGCTGCAGCCCGAGCCGGGCATCCCGGCGCCGTCGCTCGACCGTATCGGCGCCTTCGTCGAGATCAAGACGGTCTGGCACACGAAGGCGATGCGCTAGCTAGCCGCGCCACCCGCCTGCGCCACCCGCCCCTCACCCGGTTCGTCTCCACAATTCAGGAGTCGGCGCCGGCTGAGGGGCCGTTCGGGGTCAGGTACGGCGTGTCGGAAAGCTTCTGCCGCACGATCTCCTGAGTTGTGGAGGCGCGAGCTGCTCAAGGCAGGCGCCCGCTCCGCCGGGAGGCGGAGAAGCCGCTCCGTCGGGCGGGGGACGTCGGTCGGCGCCCCCGTCGATAGCGTGGGAGCGATACTCGAATCGACCCACCGAGAAGGATGCGCATGCTCGCCGACCTGCAGGACAACACCGCCACCGTCGCCCCGATCTGGCAGTGGCTCGTGATCATGCCCGCGGCGGCCGTGCCGTTCATCGAGTCGTACTTCGCGGCGCCGATCGGCTTCCTCGCCGGTGCGTCGCCCCTCGTGGCGATTCCCGCGGCGATCGTCGGCAACGTGATCTCGATGGTGCTCGTCGTGCTGCTCGCCGGCCGGGTGCGGGGCGCGGCCGGAGCCGACGAGCAGCCGCTCTCGCCGCGACGAGCGCGCTTCAAGCGGCGCTTCGACGCCTGGGGCGTGCCCGGCGTGAGCCTGCTCGGCCAGACCCTGCTGCCGAGCCAGATCACGTCGGGCCTCATTGTCGGCTTCGGGGCGTCGCGCCAGCGCGTCATCCTGTGGCAGATCCTGTCGATCACGCTGTGGGGCGTCGGCTTCGGGCTGCTCGGCCTCGGCGTCGTGGCGGCGGCCGTCGGCTGATCGCCCCTAGCCCTGCGTGGCGGTCGACGCGGCGAGCCGAGCGAGCACGGCGGCGGGGTCGAGGAACTCGCCAGTGCGCTCGACCTCGTGCACGAGCTCGACCATGAGGGCGTTCACGGGCGTCGCCACGCCGGCCTCTGCTCCTGAGGCGACGACGACCCCGTTGAGTGCGTCGATCTCGGTGGCGCGCCCCCGACGGATGCTCTGCAGCGTCGATGCCGGATTCGGCACGTCTCCCATCCCGGCGGCGAGAGCCCGCGGCACCGCTTCGCCCGCGGCGTGGTCCTCGAGCAGCAGCAGTGCGACCTCGTCCGGCCCGACGGCACCGATGCGCGCCAGGTGCAGACCCTGCGCCCGCGCGACGGCGGCCGTCTCCCGCATGCCGCGCGTGAGCACCGCGCGCAGCGCGTCGTGCGCGACGACCTCCTGCACACTCAGCCCGGTGACTGCCGGCAGGGCGTTGACCTGATTGACGAGCAGCTTCGTCCACTGCGCGCCCACGATGTCGTCGACCACGCTGACCTCTGCGGGGAGAGCCGAGCGCAGCGCGGGCAGCGCGACGGCGACCGCGGCAGGGTCACCACCCAGCACGAGCGGGTTCGGGCCCGTCACGTCGACGCGCCCTGGCTCGAGGAGGCTCGCGGCGAAGAGCGCCAGGCCGATCGCGACGGGGGAGTGCGGCAGAGCATCCCGCACCGCGGCCTCGCCCCCGAGGCCGTTCTGCACGACGAGCGCGGGCGTGCCGTCCACGCGCGCCGCGGCCGCGAGAGCCGCCGTCGTGTCGTGCACCTTCGTCGTGACGACCAGGAGGTCGAGCGGGGCCGCGAGAGCCTCCACGACCCGAATACGGGCCCGGTGGTCGCCCCAGCCGCCGGTGAGCCGCAGCCCGTCGCGCGCGAGAGAGGCGCCGTGCTCGCCGCGCGCTGTCACGACCACGTCGTGCCCCGCGCGGTGGAGGAGCGCCGCGAGGGTGCCGCCGACGGCCCCGGCTCCGAGAACGGCGATGCGCATGCTCGGCATCCTACGCACTGCGCGCCGAGCGGTAGCGTGGATGCCGTGACTGCCGGGATGCTCTTCGTCGACAAGCCGCAGGGCCTCACGAGCCACGACGTCGTCGCCCGCGCGCGCCGTGCCCTCGACACGCGCAAGGTCGGGCACGCCGGCACCCTCGACCCGATGGCGACGGGCCTGCTGACGCTCGGCGTCGGCCCGGCCACGCGCCTGCTCACCTACCTCGTGGGCCTCGACAAGACGTACGAGACGACCATGCGGCTCGGGGTGGCGACGACGACCGACGACGCCGAGGGTGAGCCAGTCGGCGCTGCCGACCCGGCGGCGCTCGAGGCGGTCACGCAGGAGAGGCTCGAGCGGGGCATCCGGAGCCTGACCGGCGAGATCGAGCAGGTGCCGAGCGCGGTGAGCGCCATCAAGGTCGACGGTCGGCGCGCCTACGATCGCGTGCGCGCCGGCGAGGAGGTCGAGCTCGCAGCGCGACGCGTGACGGTGAGCGCCTTCGAGGTGCTGGCCGTGCGTCGGCAGGCCGACGGCATCGAGGTGGATGCTCGCATCGACTGCTCGTCGGGCACCTACATTCGCGCGCTCGCGCGCGACCTCGGCGCCGATCTGGGTGTCGGCGGGCACCTCACGGCGCTCCGCCGCACGCGCGTGGGCCCGTTCGCCACGTCACGCGCCGTCGCGGTCGACGACATCACACCGGAGGTTCTCGTGTCGCCCGCCGAGGTGGCCGCACAGCTCTTCCCGGTCCTGACCGTGAGCGTCGACCAGGCGCGCGATCTCGGCCACGGCAAGACGCTCGCCCTGCCCGACGCGCCCGACGCCGAGCCCATGGCAGCGGTCGACGCGCGGGGGCGGCTCATCGCCCTCGTCGCCGTGCGGGCGGGCGTCGGCCGTACGCTGGTGGGATTCCCTCAGGAGGCAGCCGAATGATCGAGTGGTTCACCATCGCGCAGATCGTCGTCGCGCTGCTCGTCGGGCTCGTGTGCCTCGTGCTCGGCGGCATCGGCACGAGGCCGAATGATGTCTCCGTGCTCAGCTCGGCCCTCGTCGCTCTGCTGCTGCTCGCGCAGGTCGTCATCTCCATCGTCGCGCCGTTCGCGGGCAACACGCCCACGGGCGACCCGGTCGAGTACTGGATCTACCTCGTCACGGCGCTCCTGCTGCCCGTGCTCGCCGTCATCTGGGCGCTCATCGACCGCTCGCGGTGGGCGACCGTCATCCTCGGGGTCGCCGCGATCACGGTGGCGGTCATGCTCTACCGCATGCAGCAGATCTGGTTCGTGCAGATCTACACGCCCGTCGTGTAGTCGCGGCGGCGGTCGGGCGGCGTGTCAGGCGCGGCTGTCAGGCGGCGTTGCGGGGCGTGGGCAGCGCGGCGATGGCGGCGAGCACCTCGTCGAGCCCGGCCACGAGATCGGGCACGACGAGAATCGCCTCGGTCTGCCGTAGCTCGTCGACCGTGAACGCCCCCGTCGCGACGGCGATGAACGGGATGCCCGCGGCCCGAGCCGCCTCGTCATCGCGCGGGGTGTCGCCGATGATGACGAGAGTGTCGTCGGGCAGGGCCGCGCGGGCTGCCGCGGTGATCTCGCTGCGGTCGCGGGCCGTCGCGCCGAAGTACGAGCGCTCCCAGTCGAACGCCGCATCGCCGAGCGCCTCGGCCGTGAGCCCGGCGCCCTCGAGCTTGACGCGCGAGCGCGTGAGCGAGTTGCCCGTGAGGAGGGCGTTGCGCCACCCTCGGGCGGCGCACGCGCGCAGAGCATCCTCGACCCCTGGTGCGGTCTCGCGGCGGTCGCCGCGCTCGGCGCGCTCCACCGAGAGCTCGTCGAGCACGGTGCGGGCGCGCTCGTGCCAGTCGTCGCCGTAGCCGAAGTGGGTGAGGATCTCGCTGAGGATGAGCCCGTCGGGCTTGCCGTGCGTGCGCGGCAGGGCCGGGCCGAGCTCGCGCTCCACGGCGCGCTCGACCGCCGAGTGGTAGAGCTCACCGCCGCCGGAGTATGCGTTCAGCAGGAGGGTTCCGTCGACGTCCCAGAGGATGGTGGTGGTCACCCCTCCAGCCTGCCAGAGCGGCGCACGTTGCTCTGCACGGCCTCGGCGAGCTCGCGCGAGTCGGCGGCGATGCCGTGGATGATCGAGGAGTCGAGTCGGCGCTGCCAGGGCAGGCCGATCCAGTACAGGCCGTCGACGGGGGAGACGCCGCGGTCGTGGCGGGGTGCGCCGTGGTCGGTCAGGGCTCCGTCGACCTGCACGAAGGGGTAGTGGGCGCGGAATCCGGTGCCCCACAGCACGCCATCCACCTCGACCCGCGTGCCGTCCTGCAGCTCGAGCTCTCGACCGGCGGCGCCGACCACGCGGCTCGTGAGCAGCCGCAGGCGCCCTGCGCGGATGGCGCGCTTCGCCTGCGTGCCGAGGATGCCGTCCCCGCGCGAGTGGATGTACTCGCTGATGCGGCTGTCGGCGGGCGAGCTGAGGACGCCGAAGAGCTTCAGGGGCCAGTAGACGGTCACCCCGAGGATCCGTTCGGGAATGAACCACGGCTTCTCCGGCGCGATCATCGTGACCTCGTGCGTCGCCGACAGCTCGTCGGCGAGCTGCGCGGCCGAGTTGCCGCCGCCCACGACCGCGATGCGCCCAGGTGGTAGATCCTCCGGGCCCTCGTACGCGGTCGAGTGCACCTGCACGACCTCGGGGTGCAGGCCCGCGGCGACTCGGGGCACGCGCGGGTACTGGAACGGACCCGTCGCGATGACGACAGCGCGCGCGTGCACGGTGCCGCGCGTCGTGTCGGCGACGAAACCGCCGCCGTCGCCGTCGCCGTCGCGGGCGATCGCCGTCACGCGAGTCTGCGCCACGACGGGCAGCGCGTTCTTCTCTGCGTACGCCTCGAGGTAGTCGGCGATCTCGTCCTTGGTGGGGTAGTAGCCCGCCGAGTCGGGCATGGGCAGCCCCGGCAGCGCCGAGAACCGCCGCGGGGTGAAGAGCACGAGGCTGCGCCAGCGCGCCCGCCAGACATCGCCGACGCGCTCACGATCGTCGACGATCACGAAGGGCACGCCCGCCTCGCGCAGCCGGTAGCCCATACCGAGGCCGGCTTGCCCGCCGCCGACGATGAGCACGTCGGTGCTCTCGGGCAGCGCGCCGTCGTCAGGTGTCGTCGTCATGGCATGCACTCCACTCGCGTAGTTCGGCGTCGACGCCCCGACCGACGGGCGCGGCGCCTCCACAATTCAGGAGATCGGGATGCTCGCACCGCGCGACACGCCCGGCAGAGCATCCCGGCCCTCGTTCTGCAGTGTCGCCTCCTGAATTGTGGAGATGCCGCACGGCAGGCGGCGCCGCGCAGGTCGAGCGAGCGCGGGGCTGGGAGGATGGACCCGTGCCCAGTGCCCTGCCGATCGCCGACCCGGCCCCCGAGGACGGGATGCTGCCGCCGACCGTCGCGGAGGGCGCCGAGCAGCGCGACCTCGGCGTGTACCTGCACGTTCCCTACTGCCGCGTGCGGTGCGGCTACTGCGACTTCAACACGTATACGGCCGACGAGGTGCGCGGGGTGAAGCGCAGCGACTTCGCCGACCAGGCGATCGCCGAGCTGGACCTCGCCGCGCGCGTGCTCGATGCCGCCGGCCTGCCGCCGCGGCCCGCGAGCACGGTCTTCCTCGGCGGGGGGACGCCCACGATCCTGCCGCCCGCCGATCTTGCCCGCATGATCGGCGCTGTGCGCGACCGCTTCGGTCTCGCGCCTGGCGCGGAGGTGACGACCGAGTCGAACCCCGACTCGATCGACGCCGCGGGCCTCGCCGCGCTCGCGGAGGCCGGCGTGACGCGCGTCTCGTTCGGCATGCAGTCGGCGGTGCCGCACGTGCTGCGCACGCTCGAGCGCACCCACGACCCCGAGAACGTGGCGCGCCGCGTCGCCGAGGCGCGCGCAGCCGGGCTCGCGGTGAGCCTCGACCTCATCTACGGCACGCCGGGCGAGTCGCCCGCCGACTGGGAGGCGAGCCTCGCGGCCGCGCTCGCCGAGCGGCCCGATCATGTCAGCGCATACGCCCTCATCGTCGAGGAAGGCACGAAGCTCGCCCGCCAGATCGCTCGAGGCGAGGTGGCTCCCGTGGACGACGACCTGCACGCGGCGGCCTACGAGGCGGCGGATGCTCGGCTCACGGCGGCCGGATACCACTGGTACGAGGTCAGCAACTGGGCGGCGTCACCCGAGCAGCGCTCGCGGCACAACCGCGCGTACTGGACGGGGCAGGACTGGTGGGGTGTGGGCCCCGGGGCGCACAGCCACGTCGGCGGGGTGCGCTGGTGGAACGTCAAGCACCCTCACGCCTACGCGCAGCGGGTCGGGGCAGGAGTGAGCCCCGCCGCCGGTCGCGAGACGCTCGACGCCGAGACGCGGCGCGTCGAGCGCGTTCTGCTCGAGACGCGACTGCGCGAGGGGCTGGACCGCGAGCTGCTGACGCCTTCGGGGCGGCACGCAGTCGCGGGCCTGCTCGCCGACGAACTCATCGAGCCGGCCGCCGCATTCGCGGGTCGCGTCGTGCTGACCCTGCGCGGGCGGCTACTGGCCGACGCTGTCGTGCGACGACTGCTGCCGGACTGAGCGAGCGGGTGAGCTAGGTGAGGAACTTGATCGCGACGGGGTAGTAGTACTCCTCGCCCCGGTTGGCCGCGATCGCGGCGATGATGCCGAACACGAGCACGAGGATGCCCACGGCGAGCAGCACGAGGAACCCGATGAAGACGAACACCGTGACGTAGCCGACGACGTAGCCGATGAGCATGGTGAGCTGGAAGTTGAGCGCCGTCGTGGAGTGCCCGCGGATGAACGGCCCGCGTTCCTTGAGCACGAGGTAGCCGATGAGGGCGGGCACGAAGCCGAAGAAGATGCCACCGACGTGGATGAGGGTCGCCCACAGCTTCTCTTCCTCGGGCCGCAGGGGAGCGGGTGCTGTGGCGTACGGGTTGACGGGCGGCTGCTGGCTCATGGGGCCATTAAACACCGAACGGGGCCCGGCGCGGTAGCGCGCGGGCCCCGTGGGCCGAAAGCGATGACCTACTTGATGAGGCGGATCGACACGGCGTAGCGGTACGCGGTGCCGTCCTTGGCCTTCGTGAAGCCCATGATCGAGAAGATCACGGCGAACACCCACACGGCGAGCGGGAAGATCCAGCCGATGAGCGCCCAGAGGCCGAGCGTCACGGCGCCGAGGATGGCGTTCAGGATGAAGATGACGACCTGCGCGATCGCCACCGTGATCTGGAAGTTCAGAGCCTCCTTGGCCTCCTGGTTCGTGAACGAACCACGGTCCTTGAAGACGAGCCAGATGATGAGAGCGGGCAGGAAGCCCAGGATTCCGCCGAGGTGGGCGAAGGAGGCCCACTGGCGGTCCTCGGTCTCGCTGAGGGGCTGGGCGGGCTGAGGAGCTGCGGGGGGCGGAGTGGACTCAGTCATGTGGGTGCTGCCTTTCAATCGTCCGAACAAGAGGGACCCGGGGTGGAGCCTGACGTGTGACTCGCATCGTTGCGGTGTACATAACTGCTCCGCGCGGTGCGAGCACATCAACACCGTAGTGCGCACCTTCGCCTGAGGCAACGATGCGCTCAGGGTGTGGCGGGGTAGAATTGGCAGTCAGTGGAATCGAGTGCCAGCGGCACGGCCACGACGACGGCCACGACAGCGAGCACGACGACGAGAGGGGCGGACATGGTTTCCGAACGCGCTCTGCACGTCTTGCGGGCCATCGTGCAGGACTACGTCGCCTCGCGCGAACCCGTCGGGTCGAAGGCCATCGTCGACCGTCACCAGTTCGGCGTCTCCGCCGCGACGATCCGCAACGACATGGCCATCCTCGAAGAGGAGGAGCTCATCTCGGCGCCCCACACCTCGTCGGGTCGGGTGCCGACCGACAAGGGCTATCGGGTCTTCGTCGACCAGCTCGCCGACCTGCGGCCGCTGAGCGCGGGTCAGCGCCAGGCGATCGCCGCCTTCCTCGATCAGTCGGTCGACCTCGACGACGTCTTCGCGCGCACCGTGCGCCTCCTCTCCTCACTCACCAACCAGGTCGCGCTCGTGCAGTACCCGACGCTGGGCAACGCCCGGGTGCGGCACATCGAGCTCGTGCCCATGAGCCCTACGCGCCTCATGACGGTGTTCATCACCGACGGCGGTCGTGTCGACCAGCGCATGATCGAGCTGCCGGTCGAGGCCGACGAGGTCTTCGTGGGGGAGCTGAGGGCGAAGCTCAACGCCGCGCTCTCCGGCCGCGCACTCGCCGAGGTCGGCACCGTCGCCGGCACGCTCGACGGCCAGTTCGCCCCCGACCGGCGGGAAGCCGTGCGCGTCGTCGCGGATGCCCTGCTCGGGCACGTCGACGAGCACCGCTCCGACCGGCTCGTCATGGCGGGCGCCGCGAACCTCGTGCGCACCGAGCAGGACTTCGCCGGCAGCGTCTACCCCGTCCTCGAGGCGATCGAGGAGCAGGTGACGCTCCTGAAGCTGTTCAGCGAGATGCAGCTCGACAGCCAGGGGGTGTCGGCCCGCATCGGCCGCGAGAACGATGCGGCGCTGCACGAGGCCGCCGTCGTCACGAGCGCGTACAGCATGGGCCGCGACTCGAGCGCGAAACTCGGGGTGCTCGGCCCCACCCGTATGGACTACTCGAACAACATGGCAGCGGTCCGCGCCGTGGCGCGCTACGTGTCGCGACTGCTCGGTGAGGAATAAGTGGCAGACCACTACGAAGTGCTCGGAATCGATCGCGGTGCGAGCGCCGATGAGGTGAAGAAGGCGTACCGACGCTTGGCGCGAGAGCTGCACCCCGACGTCAACCCGAGCGGGGAGGCGGCTGAGCGGTTCAAGCAGGTCACGCACGCCTACGACGTGCTGAGCGACCCGCAGCAGCGCCAGCAGTACGACATGGGCGGCAGCGGCGGCATGGGCGGAGCATCCGGATTCGGAGGCTTCGGCGACATCTTCGAGACGTTCTTCGGCGGCGGCCAGTCGCAGCGCGGCCCCCGGTCGCGCCGCGAGCGCGGCCAGGACGCCCTCCTGCGCGTCGAGGTCGAGCTCGACGAGATCATCTTCGGCACCCACCGCGAGATTGAGGTCGACACGGCCGTGCTCTGCGAGACCTGCAACGGCTCCTGCTGCTCGCCCGGCACCGAGCCTGCCACGTGCGACATCTGCCGCGGCTCCGGCCAGATTCAGCGCACCGTGCGCAGCCTCCTCGGCAACGTGCTCACCTCGTCGCCGTGCGGCACCTGCCGCGGCTACGGCACCGTGATTCCGAGCCCGTGCCCCACGTGCGCCGGCCAGGGCCGCGTGCGCGCGCGCCGCACGGTCGCCGTCGACATTCCCGCGGGAGTCGATACGGGCCTGCGCATCCAGCTGCCCGGCCAGGGCGAGGTCGGCCCGGCCGGTGGCCCCAACGGCGACCTGTACCTCGAGATGAAGGTCAAGACGCACGAGACGTTCAGCCGCAACGGCGACGACCTGCTCGCGACCGTCGAGGTGCAGATGGCCGACGCGATCCTCGGCACGACGGTGACGCTCCCGGGTCTCGACGGCGATGTGAGCGTCGAGCTCAAGGCCGGCACGCAGAGCGCCGAGATCATCACGATCAAGGATCGGGGCATCACGCGACTGCGCGGCTCCGGCCGCGGTGATCTCAAGATCGGCGTGCAGGTCGTCACCCCGGCCCGTCTCAACAGCAAGGAGACCGAGCTCATCAAGCAGTTCGCCGCGAGCCGTCGGCCCGTGCCGCCGCAGTTCGCGACGTTCCAGCAGGGGCTCTTCTCCAAGCTGCGCGACCGGTTCCTCAACCTGTAGCCGAGCGCATGGCGCACTTCTACCTCGACGAGAGCCTCGCAGCGCAGCTGAGTGCGGCGGGCGAGGAGGCCGGGGCAGTCGTCGCGCTGCAGGGCGCGGATGCCCGGCACGCCGTCACAGTCGCACGCGTGCGCTCCGGCGAGAGCCTGCGGCTCGGCGACGGCGCGGGACTCGTGCTGCACGGCACGGTGACCGAGGCGGACCCGGCCGCCGTCGCACTGCGGGTCGAGCGCGTCGAGCGCCACGAGCGGCCTGCGCCGCGCATCCTGCTCGCGCAGGCGCTCGCCAAAGGCGACCGGGACGAGCTCGCCGTGCAGGCCGCGACAGAGCTGGGCGTCGGCGGTGTCATCCCCTGGCAGGCCGCGCGCAGCGTGTCGCGGTGGGAGGGGCCCAAGGTCGCGAAGGGCGTCGCGCGCTGGCAGTCGATCGTGCGCGAGGCGAGCAAGCAGTCGTTGCGGCCGTGGCTGCCCGAGGTCGAGCAGCTCGCCTCGACTCGGGAGCTTGCGGCGCGAGCATCCGGTGCCGTCATGTTCGTGCTCGACACCGCGGGCGAGCGCCCGCTCACCGCCCTGACCGCGGCCGACCTGGGGGAGCGCGACCTCGTGCTCGTCGTCGGGCCGGAGGGAGGCATCGCCGACGCCGAGCTCGCCGAGCTGGAGGCGGCGGGGGCCCACCGTGTGCGGCTCGGGGACACCGTGCTGCGCACGTCGACCGCGGGGCCTGCGGCGATCGCGCTGCTCAACGCCGCGCTCGGCCGCTGGTGACGGCGGCGGCGCGGCTTCTGCCCCTCGGCCGCCTCTCCGGCACCTGTCGGCTCCGCGCTCTAGACTGGACACCATGACGACGAGCGAGCCGACGATATTCGAGCGCATCATCGCGCGCGAGATTCCCGCCGACATCGTGCACGAGACCGACACGGTCATCGCCTTCCGCGACATCGCTCCGAAGGCGCCCGTGCATCTCCTCGTCGTGCCCAAGACCGCGCAGTACCGCACCGTCGCCGAGCTCGCCGCGGGAGACCCCGGCCTGCTCGCCGAGGTCGTCGCCGTCGCACAGGAACTCGCGCAGGAGCACGCCGACGGAGAGTTTCGCCTCGTGTTCAACACCGGCCCGAACGCGGGCCAGACCGTCTTCCACGTTCACGCCCACGTCCTGGCGGGCGGCCTAGCCGAAGGAACCCTTGCCGACTGACGATCTCGCGGCGAGCAACTCCTCCGCCGCTGACGCGCCCAGCGCCCCTGCGACTCCTGCCCCCGCGACCGCGCGGCGATCTCTCGAGGTCGACGGTGTCGCGATGGTGCGGCTGCTCGGCCCGCAGGACCGCCTGCTCACGACGCTAGAAGCCCAGTACCCGCTCGTCGACGTGCACGTGCGCGGCAACCAGGTGACGCTCGACGGCGACGCCGACCAGGTCGACGCCGCCTATCGTCTCGTCGACGAGCTCATCACGATGGTGCGGCAGGGCCAGGAGCTCGGGCCGGCCGAGGTGACCTCGTCGAAGCGCATCCTCGATGCCGGCGCTGGCAGCCCCGCAGAGGTGCTGAGCCAGGCGATCCTCACGAGCCGCGGCAAGAGCATCCGCCCCAAGACTCTCGGCCAGAAGGTCTACGTCGACGCGATCGATCTCAACACGATCGTCTTCGGCATCGGCCCCGCCGGTACCGGCAAGACGTACCTCGCCATGGCGAAGGCCGTGCAGGCGCTGCAGCGCAAGGAGGTCGAGCGCATCATCCTGACCCGCCCGGCCGTCGAGGCTGGTGAGAGGCTCGGGTTCCTGCCCGGCACGCTCACCGACAAGATCGACCCATACCTGCGGCCGCTCTACGACGCGCTCAACGAGATGATGGACCCGGAGCTCGTGCCCAAGCTGCTCACGACGGGCGTCGTCGAGGTGGCACCTCTCGCGTACATGCGCGGGCGCACGCTCAACAACTCGTTCATCGTCCTCGATGAGGCGCAGAACACGAGCCCCGAGCAGATGAAGATGTTCCTCACGCGGCTCGGCTTCGGCTCGAAGATGGTCGTGACCGGCGACATCACGCAGGTCGACCTGCCTGTCGGTGCCAGCGGGCTGCAGCTCGTGACGCGCGTGCTCGGTGAGATCGACGACATCCACTTCGCCCGCCTGACCTCCGACGATGTCGTGCGCCACTCGCTCGTCGGCCGCATCGTCGACGCCTACACGAAGTACGACGCGCAGAAGCAGGCGCAGCAGTACGAGCGCGAGCACGGCCGTGGTGCCGACGGTGGCGCGGATGCTCCCGGCGGCAACCGCGCAGAGCGTCGCGCCGGGCTCGGCGGCGCCCGAGGCGGCGGCGCGCAGCCCCGCGACCGGTTCCCCCGCCGGCCGCGACCCGAGACCGGAGGGCGCTGACGTGTCGATCGAGATCAACAACGAGTCGGGCTTCGACGTCGACGAGTCTGCCCTGCAGCGCCTCGTGCTGCACGCCTTCGACGCGTTGAGAGTGCACCGCGACGCCGAGCTCGCGATTCAGCTCGTCGACGAGGGCGCCATGGAGCGCCTGCACATCGAGTGGATGGACGAGCCTGGCCCGACCGACGTGCTGAGCTTCCCCATGGACGAGCTGCGCCCCGGCAGCGATGAGGAGCCCACGCCGCCCGGCCTGCTCGGCGACATCGTGCTGTGCCCGCAGGTCGCGGTCGGGCAGGCCGAGGCCGCGGGCCACTCGACGCTCGACGAGCTTCTGCTGCTGACCACGCACGGGCTGCTGCACCTGCTCGGATTCGACCACGCGGAACCCGAGGAGGAGCGCGAGATGTTCGGGCTGCAGCGCGACATCCTCGTGAGCTTCGCCCTCGACGAGCGGAAGCGCCGGCCGTGACCCTCGCGGTCGTCTTCTTCATCGTCGCCTTCGGGCTCGTCGCCTTCGGCGGTCTGCTCGCCGCGATCGACGCAGCCCTGAGCGTCGTGAGCCGCAACGACCTGCTCGACCTTGCGCCGGCGCGTCCGCGCCCGAAGCGGCTCTACGCCGTGGCGGGCGATATCGGCGCGCACGTCAACGCGCTCAACTTCCTCCGCATCGTCGCCGAGACATTCGCCGCGGTGCTCGTGACCCTCGCGCTCGCCTCCCTCTTCGAGGAGTGGTGGACAGCCCTCGCGCTGAGTGCCGCGATCATGATCATCGTCTCGTTCATCCTCGTCGGCTCGAGCCCGCGCAGCGTCGGCCGCGCGAACCCTCGCGGGATGCTCCGCTACACCGATTGGCTCATCCGAGGCGTCCGGCTCATCACGGGGCCCATCGCGGACGCCCTCGTCGCGGTCGGCAACCGTGTGACGCCTGGCCGCCCGAAGAGTGCCACCTTCTCGAGCGAGGAGCAGCTGCTGAGCATGGTCGACGAGGCCACCGACCTCGACGTGCTCGACGCCGACGACCGCGACCTCATCCGCTCCATCTTCGACTTCAACGAGACGATCGTGCGCGAGACGATGCTGCCGCGCACCGACATGGTGACGATCGAGCAGGGGTCGACCGTGACCGACGCCATGGCGCTCTTCCTCGCGAAAGGCGTGTCGCGCATCCCCGTCATCGGGGAGAGCAGCGATGACGTGCTCGGCATCATCTACCTGCGCGACGCCGCGCGGCTCGCCTACGAGCAGCCCGCAGCGTGCGCGACGACGAGCGTCGAGGAGCTCGCCAAGCCGGCCCTGTTCATCCCCGAATCCAAGAAGGCCGACGACGCCCTGCGCGAGATGCAGCTCGCCTCCAACCACATGGCGCTCGTCGTCGACGAGTACGGCGGCATCGCCGGCCTCGTCACGATGGAGGATCTCATCGAGGAGCTCGTCGGCGAGATCAGCGACGAGTACGACCGCGACGTCGCCATGTCTGAGCAGTTGAGCGACAACGAGTTCCGCGTGAGCGCGCGCATGCCCGTCGACGAACTCGGCGACCTGTTCGGCATCGAGCTCGACGACGACGAGGTCGACACGGTCGGCGGCCTCCTCGCGAAGCATGTCGGCCGCCTTCCCGTCGTGGGGTCGACGACCGAGGTCGACGGCCTGCACCTCACGGCCGAGCGCACCGAGGGTCGACGCAAGCGCGTGGTCACGGTGCTCGTCTCGGCCGACCAGGCCCTCATCGACGCGAAGCTCGCCTTCGCGAACTCGGCCGACACCGGGTCGACCCCGAACCAGGATGCTCGGCTCGAGCAGCACGGCAGCCCCTCGTGACCGCTCCAGGGCAGGAGGGCGCCGGCGAGCACCGCGCCGGCTTCGTGACCTTCGTCGGCCGCCCCAACGTCGGCAAGTCGACCCTCACGAACGCGCTCGTCGGCGAGAAGGTCGCCATCACGAGCTCGAAGCCGCAGACCACGCGGCGGGCGATCCGGGGGATCGTGCACCGGGCATCCGGCCAGTTGATCGTCGTCGACACGCCCGGCATGCACCGCCCGCGCACGCTCCTCGGCGAGCGGCTCAACGCCGTCGTGCAGGACACTCTCGGCGACGTCGACGTCATCGGGTTCTGCGTGCCGGCGGGGGAACCGATCGGGCCAGGCGACCGGTTCATCAACGAGCAGCTCGACAGCTTCGCGCGCACGCGCAAGATCGCGATCGTGACGAAGACCGACGACGCGTCGCGCGCGCGGGTCGCCGAGCAGCTGCTCGCCGTGTCGCAGCTGCGCGAGTGGGACGCGGTGATCCCGCTCTCGGCCGTTACGGGCGACCAGGTCGACCTGCTCGCCGACGAGCTCATCGCCCTCATGCCCGTCTCGCCGCCCCTGTACGAGGCGGATGCCGTGACCGAGGAGACCGCGATCGATCGGGTCGCCGAGCTCATCCGCGCGGCCGCGCTCGAGGGCGTGAGCGACGAGCTGCCCCACTCGCTCGCCGTGACCGTCGACGAGATGACCGAGCGCTCGGGCTCGGCCGTGCTCGACATCTTCGCCAACGTCTGGGTCGAGCGCGACAGCCAGAAGGGCATCATCATCGGGCACCGCGGTGCGCGCCTCACTGAGGTCGGCACGCGCGCCCGCCACTCGATCGAGGCGCTGCTCGGCCGCCGCGTGTACCTCAAGCTGCACGTCAAGGTCGCCAAGGAGTGGCAGCGCGACCCCAAGCAGCTCGGCAAGCTCGGCTTCTAGGGTCGCGCGGCCCCGCCCCGCTCCCGAGCGCGGCAGATTCGCCTCGAAAGGGGCGAACCTCGTTGGTCAAGCGCCCATTCGCGCCAGATCTGGCCCAGAATGCGGGATGCTGCGCTCGGGCTCAGCGGCGTGGCAGCAGGCCGTGGTCGTGCGCGTAGAGCACGACCTGCACGCGGTCGCGCAGCCCGAGCTTGGCGAGGATGCGCCCCACGTGCGACTTCACGGTCGCCTCGGAGACGAACTCGCGCGCGGCGATCTCGGCATTGCTCAGCCCCTGTGCGACGGCCGCGAAGATCTCGCGCTCCCGCTTGCTGAGGGCGCCGAGCTCGCGCTCGTGGGCCGCGGCGACTGCGGTGGCGTCGGGCCGCGGTCGAGCATCCACGTGGGCGAGCAAATCGCCGATCGCCCCGGGGGCGACGACCGCGTGACCGCCGTGCACGGCGCGGATGGCGGCGAGCAGGAACTCGGGCTCGGCATCCTTGAGCAGGAACCCGCTCGCGCCCGCGCGGATCGCCCGCAGCGCCGCATCGTCGAGGTCGAAGGTCGTGAGCACGATGACGCGCGGCGGGGTGCGGCCCGACTCCTCGGCACTGCGCAGAATGCCCGCCGTGCCGGCGATGCCGTCGGCCCGGGGCATCCGGATGTCGATAAGCACGACGTCGGGGCGCTGCTCGGTGGCGACGACCACTGCCTCCGCGCCGTCACCGGCCTCGCCCACCACGGTCAAGTCGGGCTGCGAGTCGATGAGCATGCGCACCCCGCGCCGGAACAGCGGCTGGTCGTCGACGAGCAAGACGCGGATGGGGGTGCTCACGAGCGCAGGCTCCACGGCAGGGCCGTCGCAAGGTCGGTAGTGCGGGGGATCGAGACGAAGGTGAGCTGCACGACGATGGGCGCGGGAGGAGGCGGGGTCGTCACGCGCTCACCTCCGCCGACTCGCTGACGTCGGCCGACCGAGTGACCTCTCCCGGCTCCGCAGGCTCAGGGCTCGGCTCAAGGGGCAGGCGCAGCCGCACGCGAAACGTCTCGCCCTCGTGCACGCTCAGCACGCCGCCGGCGAGGGTCGCGCGCTCGCGCATCCCGTCGATGCCGTGGCCGCGGTGCGGCGGCTCGGCAGGCTCGCTGCGTTCGGTCGCTGCGCTGGCCGGTGCGGTGTTGGTCACGACGAGGTCGACGGCGTCGGCGCCCCACTCGAGCTCGACGGCGGTCGGCTCGTCGCGGTCGCCGTGCCGCAGCGCGTTCGTGAGCGCCTCCTGCAGGATGCGGTAGAGCGCGAGCGCCCGCGCCTCGGTCAGGTGGCCGCGGTCGCCGAACTCTCGCTCGGCGAGGGTCAAGCCTGCCTCGCGCATCGAGTCGAGCAGGGCGCCGAGGTCGTCGACTCCCGGTTGCGGGCCGTCTTCCTGCGTGTGGCGCAGGCCCGTGAGCAGCACGCGCACGTCGGCGAGGGCATCCCGTGCCGTCTGCGCGATCGTCTCGAAGGCATCGGCGGCCTGCTCGTCACGCTGCGCCGTCGCATATCGGGCGCCGTCGGCCTGCGCGATCACGACTGTGAGGGAGTGCGCCACGACATCGTGCACATCGCGCGCCACGCGTGTTCGCTCGGCTTCGAGGTCGGCGCGGGTGAGGGCGGCGTCGCGCTGGGTGGCGGTCTGCTCCACCTCGGTCGTCAGGGTCCGGCGCGCTCGTGCGCTGCGCAGCAGCTCGCCCCCGAACCAGGCGAGCGCTGGCATGAGCAGGACGAGGAGACTCAGCGGGCCGAGACCATAGCCGACGTACCCGATACCGCCTGCGATGAACGCGACGGTCAGCGCGAGGGCGAAAGAGCGCCCCAGCCAGCGGACCTGATCGGAACCGTAGGCGACGGCACCGAAGACGGCGATGTAGATCGGGAACCATAGGGCTCCGTTGGGAGTGCCTCCTGACCACCCGGCGAGGGAGACGACCACGATGGGGGCCGCTGAGATGAGGAGGCCCCACAACGGGCGGATGCGATGCAGGGCGATTCCGGCGCCGAGTGGAAGGAGGAGTACGCCGACGAGGTAGTTGCTGGTGACGCTCGTCGCGTAGTACGCGGCCGTGAACGAGAACAGCACTCCCACCGAGATCTCTGAGATGAGTCGCAGTCGAATGGCGTGGCGAGAGAGGCGGTCGAGCACTGAGTCGATCATGTCCGCCACGCTAGGGCCCGCGCGGCCCGCGGTCGCCCGAAACGCGCGCCGCTCACTCCTGCGGGGGAGCAGTTTCATCCGAAAGGCTGAGGTCGAGCATCCCGTAGCCACCACGTGCCGCGTCAGAGGTCCAGATTTGCCCCAAACGGGGTGACCTCGTGTCGGTGAGCGCCCATATGCGCCAGATCTGGCACGAAGGGGCGGCGCGACGCCGCGTTGGCGGCCTCGCGGGGCGCGGGTGTACCCTGAGAGCGTGTTCGGCCAGCTCCTTCTTCGCTGCCGCGACGAGGCTTAGTCCACCAGCCTCCCTCGTCGCGGAGTTTGTCGTCGGCTGAAACCCCGACCCGCGCAGAGCGGTACAGACGAGACCAGCAGGAGCACATCATGGAGAACCGCCAGCAGCCCTCCGGCATGCCGACGAGCAAGTACACGCCGTTCCACGAGCAGATCCGGGTCGAGCTGCCCGACCGCACGTGGCCGACCAAGCGCATCACGCACGCACCGCGCTGGTGCGCCGTCGACTTGCGCGACGGCAACCAGGCCCTCATCGACCCGATGAGCCCCGAGCGCAAGCGGGTCATGTTCGACCTGCTCGTGCGCATGGGGTTCAAGGAGATCGAGGTCGGGTTCCCGAGCGCGAGCCAGACCGACTTCGACTTCGTGCGCACGCTCATCGAGGACGACCTCATCCCGGATGACGTGACCATCCAGGTGCTCACGCAGTGCCGTGAGCACCTCATCCAGCGCACCTACGAGTCGATCAAGGGCGCGAAGCGCGCGATCGTGCACTTCTACAACTCGACGTCGGTGCTGCAGCGCGAGGTCGTGTTCCGCAGCGACCGCGAGGGCATCAAGCAGATCGCGCTCGAGGGCGCGCGCCTGTGCCGCTCGTTCGAGTCGACGGTGCCGGGCACCGAGGTGTTCTACGAGTACAGCCCCGAGAGCTACACGGGCACCGAGCTCGAGTACGCCGTCGAGGTGTGCAACGCCGTGCTCGACGTGCTCGAGCCGACCCCTGAGCGCAAGGTCATCATCAATCTGCCCGCGACGGTCGAGATGGCGACGCCGAACGTCTACGCCGACTCGATCGAGTGGATGAACCGCCACCTCGCCCACCGCGAGAACGTGATCCTGAGCCTGCACCCGCACAACGACCGGGGCACCGCCGTGGCCGCCGCCGAGCTCGGCTACCTCGCGGGGGCCGACCGCATCGAGGGCTGCCTGTTCGGCAACGGCGAGCGCACCGGCAACGTCGACCTCGTCGCGCTCGGCATCAACCTCTTCACGCAGGGCATCGACCCGCAGCTCGACTTCAGCGACCTCGACGAGATCAAGCGCACGGCCGAGTACTGCAACCAGCTCAAGGTGCACGAGCGCTCGCCCTGGGCGGGCGACCTCGTCTACACGGCCTTCAGCGGGTCGCACCAGGACGCCATCAAGAAGGGCTTCGAGGCGATGGATGCCCGGGCCGCCGCCGCGGGAGTGACGAGCGACGACATTCCCTGGGGCGTGCCCTACCTGCCCGTCGACCCCAAGGATCTGGGTCGATCGTACGAGGCGGTGATCCGCGTCAACTCGCAGTCCGGCAAGGGCGGGGTCGCCTACCTGCTCAAGACCGACCGCAAGCTCGACCTGCCCCGCAAGCTGCAGATCGAGTTCAGCCACGTCGTGCAGGCCAAGACGGACGCTGACGGCGGCGAGGTCACAAGCGACCAGATCTGGGAGATCTTCCAGGACGAGTACCTGCCGGCACCCGACGCCGATGCCAAGTGGGGCCGCTTCGAGCTGCTGTCGACCCGCACGGCGTCCGACATGACGGGTACCGTCACCCTCAACGCGACCCTGCGCGACGGAGAGGAGATCGCCGCGACCGAGGCGACCGGCAACGGTCCCGTCGCGGCGTTCCTCAGCATGATGGAGCACCAGGGCATCAGCATCCGCCTGTTCGACTACGTCGAGCACGCGCTGAGCGCCGGCGGGGATGCTCTGGCCGCGAGCTACGTCGAGCTCGAGGTCGACGGCCGCACGCTGTGGGGTGTGGGCATCGACGCCGACATCTCGACGGCGTCGCTCAAGGCCGTCGTCTCGGCGGTCAACCGTGCCATCAGGCTCGACGCCTCCGACCGCGAGGGCGAGCTCGTCGGCGCCTAGTGCGGGCGCCGCTCGGCGGCGGCCCGGTGACGGGCTGCCGCCGCATCCCGCCGCCCCGATCTCCACAATTCAGGAGTCGTTGACACAACGCGGCCGTCGACACGCCGTGAGAGCGCGGCCACGCGCGAGCGTGCGGCGCCGTCTCCTGAATTGTGGAGACGAACGGGGTGCGGGAACGTCCGTCGGCGGGTGGTCGCGGCCCAGTCGGCGAAGCGGATGCCCGGCCCGGGCACCCCGGTGGTGTGCAGCCCGGCGCGGTAGGCGGCGACGAGCGTGCCGGGCGCGCGCCATTCGACGACCCGGCGTGGGGCCGCCTCTGCCGACGCGCCGTGCGCGACGAGCCACTGCTGGGCGAGCTCGGCCATCGGCAGCGCTTCGGGGCCGCCGAGGTCGTCGACACGCTCGTTCACTGGCTCCGCGGCCGCGAGCGATACGAGCCGGTCGGCGACCGCCGCGGTGCTGATGGGCTGGAACGGCGTGTCGAGCGCGTTCACGCGCGGCAGGAGTCGCTGGGCGCGGAAGAACCCCGCCACGAAGTCGTGGAACTGCGTCGCCCGCAGAATCGTGAACGGCACGCCGGAGCCGGCGACGAGTTCCTCGCACGCGAGCTTCGCGCGGTAGTAGCCGAGCGGCACGGTGTCGACGCCTACGATCGACAGGTACACGAGGTGCTGCACCCCCGCGGAACGAGCAGCGTCGACGAGGTGCTGGGTCGCACGAGCATCCGACCGTCGGTTCGTGGCGAGGTGAAGCACCGTGTCGACGCCGTCGAGTGCCTCCCGCAGGCCGACTCCCGACTGCAGGTCGGCGACGACGTGCGCGTCGCCGAGACGGCGGCTCAGGATGCGCGGCTCGACGCCGGCTGCGCGCAGAGCTTCGACGGTGGGGCGGCCGAGGGTTCCGGTGCCGCCGGTGATGAGCAGGGTCACACTCGAATTCTGTCGCAGTCGAGCGGCTACCCGTGCGGCCGGCTCGCCCCGGGGATGGGGGAGCGACGCCGCACGCGGGCCGCGGAGCCGACGACCGGGATCGACGAGGTCGTCGGGTGCAGGTGGATCACGCCGGTGGATGTCGTGACCGTGCGGCTGCCGTCGTCCGGCGCAGGGTCGTCGTCGCGCCTTCCGCGCCGGGGGATGGAGGGCAGCCTGGGCAGGCGCGTGATCGCGCGCTGCTCGGGCAGGCTCCAGCCGAACAGCACCGACGCCATGCGCACCCCGAAGGTGATCGCGACGCCGGCCGCGCCCGCCACGAAGACGTCGACGTCGAACGCCAGGAGAACGGCGATGGTGCCCGAACCGGCCGCGGCAGCGACCGCGTAGAGCGAGCCGACGTGCATGAGCGCGATGGGCAGGTTCAGTAGCAGGTCGCGCAGAATCGAGCCGCCGACCGCCGCGAGAACTCCGACGAAGATGGCGGCGACCTCGGGCAGCCCGAGAGCGAGCGCCTTGGTCGTGCCGATGGCGCCGAAGAGGCCGATCGTGAGCGCGTCGAGCACGGTGATGAGCGGGTTGACCCGTGCGAGCACGCGCTCGAGCAGCATGCCGAGGAGCGCCGCGCCGGTCGCGACGACGACGTACCAGTTGGTCTGCAGGGTCGCGAGCGGAACGTTGAGCAGCAGGTCGCGCAGCAGACCGCCACCGAAGCCGACGACGAGGCCGATGATGGCGACCCCGAGCCAGTCGAGCCTGCGGTCGCGGAACTGCGCCGCGAACAGCGCCCCCTGCAGTGCCCCGATGCCGACGGCGAGCAGGTCGGCCCACAGCGGGATCACGAAGAGGTCGTCCACGTGACCATTCTGTCGCTCTGCGCTGACTGCGCACCGCCCGCGAGCATGCTGACCACGTGCCGGGAAGGGCTCACGCGTGTTCGTGTGTCTCTGACCTGAACTGGTAGACTCTGTTCTAGTCACAGTGACTCTAAGTAGGATCACGGGCCGCGAACGAGAGGGGAATCAGGATGTCCGCCACCGCATCCGACATCGCCCTCGCGGTGTCGACCGTCATCTTCGCGCTCCGCCCCGACGATCAGGGCGGCGACGAGAGCCCCGCGCCCGGAGTGTGGCTGCCGCTCGTGCGGCGCATCCGCGAACCGCACCTGGGTCGGTGGGCGCTGCCCGGCGGATCCGTCGTCGTCGACGAGAGCCTCGAAGCCGCGGCGCGGCGCACTCTCGCCGAGACCACGCAGCTCGAGCCCACCTACCTCGAGCAGCTGTACGCCTTCGGTGACGTCGACCGTTCGCCCGACCGGCGCATGGTCTCGATCGTGTACTGGGCGCTCGTGCGGCCCGACGAGGCCGAGAAGGTCAGCCTGGGGGAGAACGTGCGGTGGTTCGCCGCCGACGACCTGCCCGAGCTCGCCTTCGACCACAACCTCATCGTCGACTACGCCCTGTGGCGCCTGCGCACGAAGATGGAGTACTCGCGCATCGCGCACGCCTTCCTCGGCCCCATGTTCACGCTCGCCGAGCTGCGCAGCGTGCACGAGGCCGTGCTGCAGAGGCCGCTCGACCCCGCGAACTTCCGACGCCAGATGGAGTCGTCGGGCGCGATCGTCCCCACCGACCAGGTCGTCACGGGAGGCCGCCACCGGCCCCCGAGGCTGTACCGCTACAACTCCGACATCGAGCTCGTCGATGTCGGGCCGCTCACCCTCAGGAGCCCGCAGTGACCACCACTCTCGACACGACCATCCGCGCGATCACGAACGGCCAGGCGCCGGGCGAGACGTGCACTCCCGAACTCGCGAAGGGGCCGTGGGAGTTCGACGCGACCCCAGGCTACGGCCCCGGCTCGTCGATGCTCGATGTGATCCCGACGGGGTCGCCGCGGCAGGGGGCGCTGCCGGCCGCCTACCAGGACGCGTCGCCGGGGGACCTGCACCGGCGCATCCACGAGGCGAAGGATGCTCTCGGCGACCGCCTCGTCATCCTCGGGCACTTCTACCAGCGCGATGAGGTCGTGCAGCACGCCGACTTCCTCGGCGACTCCTTCCAGCTCGCCAACGCCGCCCTCACGAAGCCCGACGCCGAGTACATCGTGTTCTGCGGTGTGCACTTCATGGCCGAGACGGCCGACATCCTCGCCCGGCCCGACCAGACGGTGATCCTGCCGAATCTCGCCGCCGGCTGCTCGATGGCCGACATGGCCGACGAGGACTCGGTCGAGGCGGCGTGGGAGGAGCTGCTCTCGGTGTACGGCGACGAGCCCGACGCCGACGGTCGCGTGCCCGTCATCCCCGTGACCTACATGAACTCGTCGGCCGCGCTCAAGGCGTTCTGCGGCAAGCACGGCGGCATCGTCTGCACGTCGTCGAACGCGGCCACCGTGCTCGAGTGGGCGTTCGAGCGCGGGCAGCGCGTGCTGTTCTTTCCCGACCAGCACCTCGGGCGCAACACGGCGAAGGCCATGGGCGTGCCGCTGGAGCAGATGCCGATGTGGAACCCGCGCAAGCCGTTCGGCGGTTCGACGCGCGATGAGCTGCTCGACGCCCGCGTGATCCTGTGGCACGGCTTCTGCAGCGTGCACAAGCGCTTCACGGTCGACCAGGTGGCGGCGGCGCGCGAGTCGCACCCGGGGGTGCGCGTGATCGTGCATCCCGAATGCCCCATGCCCGTCGTGGACGCGGCCGACGAAGCCGGCTCGACCGACTACATTCGGCGCGCCGTCGCCGACGCGACCGAGCCCACGACGTTCGCGATCGGCACCGAGATCAACATGGTCAACCGGCTCGCGGCCGAGTACCCGCAGCACACGATTTTCTGCCTCGACCCCGTCATCTGCCCGTGCTCGACCATGTACCGCATTCACCCCGGGTACCTCGCGTGGGTGCTCGAGGAGCTCGTGGCCGGACGCGTCGTGAACGAGATCGCGGTCGCGTCCACAATTCAGGACGACGCGCGCGTCGCGCTCGAGCGGATGCTCGCCGCCAAGCCGCGGAGCTGACCCCGCCATGGCGCACATCCTCGTCATCGGCAGCGGCATGGCCGGTCTCATCACGGCGATCCGGGCCGCGCGGCACCACGATGTGACGATCGTCACGAAAGACGTGCTGACCGCGGGTTCGACGTCGTGGGCGCAGGGCGGCATCGCCGCCGCCGTGTTCGGCGACGATAGCCCTGCGCTGCACGCGCGCGACACGCTCGACGCCGGCGCGGGGCTGTGCGACCCCGAGGCCGTGCGGGTGCTCACGCAGGAGGGGCCAGGGCGCATCCTCGACCTCGTCTCGCTCGGCGTGGCCTTCGACGCGGCGGACGGAGCCGTGCCGCCGCTCGAGCCCGTGCGTGATTGGGCGCGCGGCCTGGAGGCGGTGCACTCGGTCGCGCGCATCCTGCACGCCGGCGGAGACGCGACCGGTCGCCTCATCGAGGCCGCTCTCGCCGACGCGGTGGGCACCGGGCGCATCCGGGCGCGGGAGTTCGCGCGCGCAACCAGGCTCATCGTCGAGGGCGGGGCCGTGACGGGCGCGGTTGTCGAGTCGCACGCCGCTGGGGTGCGCGGTGCGCGCCCAACCGAGCACGGCGCCGTCAGCGAGACGATCTCGGCCGACGCTGTCGTGCTCGCCACCGGTGGTAGCGGGCGCCTCTACCGGCACACGACGAACCCGCCGGTGTCGACGGGCGACGGCGTCGTGCTCGCCTACGAGGCCGGTGCGGCCTTCGCGGATCTCGAGTTCGTGCAGTTCCACCCCACGGTGCTCGCGGGGGGAGGGCTCGTCTCGGAGGCAGTGCGCGGCGAGGGCGCGACGCTGCTCGACGCTTCCGGGCGTCGCTTCATGCTCGACATTGACCCCCGCGGAGAGCTCGCGCCGCGCGACATCGTGGCGCGCGCGATCGCCCGGCAGATGCGCCTGCAGGATGGCCGGCCGGTGCTGCTCGACGCCACGATGCTCGGCGCCTCGGTGCTGCGCGAGCGATTCCCGACGATCGACGCGCTCGTGCGCGCGACGGGGGTCGACTGGACGCGCACGCCCGTACCGGTGACCCCTGCGGCGCACTACGCCATGGGCGGCGTGCTCACCGACATGGATGGTCGCACGACGCTCCCGGGCCTGTTCGCTGTGGGCGAAACCTCGTCGACGGGCGTGCACGGGGCCAACCGCCTCGCGTCCAACTCGCTGCTCGAGGCCGTCGTCGTCGGCTGGCGCGCGGGCGACGCCGTCTCGGCACCGCACGAGCCGCCCGCGCTCGCGCTGGCAACCTCCACCATTCAGGAGTCGCGGGGCGCCGCTACCGTCTCCACAATTCAGGAGTCGGCGTCGAACGGCATCACCTCCGGCGCCGTGCCACTCGAGCTCGCGATCGCGCCCGACGCCCTGCGAAACGGGGGGCGCGCGTGGACGGCCTCGGACATCCGCGACCGCGCCTGGCAGTCGCTCGGGCTCGAGCGCGACGGTGCATCTTTGGCCGTGCTGGCCCAGGAACTCGCGGATGCCCGGCCCGCCGACGACGAAGCGCACAGTCTTCTGCCGCTCGCGCGCCTGACCTGCGCGGCCGCCGCCGCTCGCACCGAATCGCGCGGCGCGCACGCCCGCACCGACTACCCGCAGCTCGACCCTGCGCAGCGCGTGCGGCGTGTCGTCGTGCGCCCCACGACAGAATCTCCTGAATTGTGGAGATCTGCCGCGCGAGTCGCGGCACCCGCGCCCTCGGAGGTTCACGCATGAGCGGACACGACGACTCTCGCCAGCGGGCCGCCGGCACGGCCGTCGATCCGCCTCGGGCCGCCGTGCTCGCGGTCATCGACGCGGCCCTCGCCGAGGACGCTCCCTGGGGCGATGCGACGAGCGAGGCGGCCATCCCGGCCGAGGCACGGGCCACGGCGACGGTGGTGAGCCGCGTCGACGGCGTGTTCGCGGGCGGTCTCGCACTCGAGCTCGCCTTCCTGCATGCCGACGCGAGCATCGAGGTCGTGCGGCACCTCGACGACGGCGCCGCACTCGAGCCCGGCGCGCTCGTCGCGACGGTGCGCGGCTCGGCCCGGGGCATCCTTCTCGGGGAGCGAGTCGCGCTCAACCTCGCCCAGCGTCTCAGCGGCATCGCCACGCTCACGCGGCGGTATGTCGATGCCGTCACCGGCACGGGCGCCCGCGTCGCCGACACCCGCAAGACCACGCCGGGGCTCCGGATACTCGAAAAGGCCGCCGTGCGCGCCGGCGGCGCCCACAATCATCGGTTCTCGCTCTCGGACGCAGTGATGCTGAAGGACAACCATCTCGCCGTCCTGGCGGCGCAGGGGCTCGATCTGACGGAGGCGATCCGCACCGTGCGCGCGCGCATCCCGCACACGTCGCATCTCGAGGTGGAGGTCGACCGGCTCGACCAGCTGCCCGCCGTGCTCGCCGCCGAGCCCGACACGATCATGCTCGACAATTTCAGCCTCGCCGACCTGCGCGACGGTGTTGCGCTCATCGCCGGCCGCGCGATCGTCGAGGCGAGCGGCGGGGTGACGCTCGAGACCGTGCGCGCGATCGCCGAGACGGGCGTCGACGTCATCTCGGTCGGCGCGCTCACGCACAGTGCCCCCGCCCTGGACCTGGGCCTCGACATCGCGATCGACACCGACACCGCCCGAACGCCGTGAGCCTCATCGACCTCGACCAGGCCGCGACGGGCGCCGTGCGCCGCGAGGTGCTCGAGGCGATGTGGCCGTACCTCACCGGCGACTACGGCAACCCGTCGAGCACGCACTCTCTGGGGCGCAGCGCGGCGGAAGGTCTCGACCGAGCTCGCGCACTGATCGCTCGTGCGACCGGCGTGCGCCCACCCCAGGTCGTGCTCACGAGTGGCGGCACCGAGGCCGACAACCTCGCCGTGATCGGCTTGACCCTGGGCGCGATCGCGAGCGGCCGAGGTCGACATGTGATTGTGAGCGCCGTCGAGCACGAGGCGGTGCTCGCCGCGGCCGACTACCTGGAGCGCTGGCACGACGTCGAGGTCACGCGCCTGCCCGTCGACAATGCAGGACGAACGGATGCCGCGCTCCTGCGCACCGCCCTCCGAGACGACACCGCCCTCGTGAGCGTGCAGCACGCCAACAACGAGGTCGGCACGGTGCAACCCGTGCGGGCGCTGGGCGAGGAGGCTCATGCGCGTGGCGCGCTCTTCCACGTCGACGCCGTGCAGACCGCGGGGTGGATGTCGCTCGACCCGGCAGAGAGTCCTGAGCTGTCGACAGGAGCGCTCGCGCAGGCTGGCCTGTCGAGCGCTGACGCCGTGAGCATCTCGGCCCACAAGCTCGGCGGGCCCAAGGGCGTCGGCGCGCTCATCCTGCACAGCCGCGCGCGGCTCGAGCCGATCATCCACGGCGGTGGTCAGGAGGGCGACCGTCGCAGCGGCACCGAGAACGTGGCGGGGGCCGTGGGGCTCGCCGTCGCGCTGCAGCTCGCGGGGGAGGAGCGCGAGGCGCATCCCGACCGGTGGAGTGCGGAAGCGCAGCGACGCGACGCGCTCATCGCCGCCGTCGTCGAGGCGGTGCCCGGCGCCCAGCTCACCGGCCACGCGGTCGAGCGGCTGCCCGCACACGCGTCGTTCGTCGTGCCGGGGCTCGGCGGCGAGCCGCTGCTGCAGGCTCTCGACGACCGCGGCATCCTCGCCTCGAGCGGCTCGGCGTGCGCCGCCGGGCGCGACGACCCCTCGCCCGTGCTGCTCGCGATGGGCTACGACCCCGACACGGCGCGCACGGCGATCCGCTTCACCTGGGGCGCCTCCACAACTCAGGAGTCGCTCGACGCCGCCGTGCGCACTCTCGCGGAATCAGCGGCGACTCTGCGCGGCGAACGCTGACGAGCAGCGCGATCTCCTGAATTGTTGAGGCGCGGGCGGGGGAGCGCCCACGGCGCAGGCGCACGCGCGATACTGGGGCGGTGCCGACCTACCGAGATGAAGCCGTCGTGCTGCGCACCCACAAGCTGGGCGAAGCCGACCGCATCATCACGATGCTCGGCCGGCAGCACGGCAAGATCCGCGCGGTCGCGAAGGGCGTGCGCCGCACGGCGAGCCGCTTCGGCAGCCGCCTCGAGCCGTTCATGGTCGCCGACCTGCAGCTGTACCGCGGCCGCAGCCTCGACATCATCCAGCAGGCGGTGAGCCTCGGCTCGTACGGCGACGAGATCAGCGCCGACTACGCCCGATACACGGCCGCGAGCGCGATGGTCGAGACGGCCGACAAGGTCACGGGCGACGACGGCGGCGGCCCCCAGCAGTACCTCCTCCTCGTGGGAGCCCTGCGCTCTCTCTCGCGCGGCGAGCACCACGCGAGCCTCACGCTCGACTCGTACCTGCTGCGCGCGCTGTCGATCGCGGGCTGGGCGCCGAGCTTCGCCGACTGCGCGGTCACCGGCGCTGCGGGCCCGCACAGCGCCTTCGTCGTGCAACTGGGCGGCATGGTGGCGGATGGCGTGGCGCCTCCCGGCGCCCCGCGCGTGAGCCCGGCCACCCTCGAGCTGCTCGGCGCCCTCCTGACCGGCGACTGGCCGACCGCGGACGCCGCCGACGAGCGCACCCGTGCGCAGGCGAGCGGGCTCATCGCCGCCTACACGCAGTTCCACCTCGAGCGCGGGCTGCGCTCGCTGCCCCATGTCGACCGCACCCTGCACGTCGAGCCCGCGCTGCACCTCGCCGCCGAGGAACGACCCCACCCCGCGCCGGCGACCTCCACCACTCAGGAGTATGCGTGAGCAGAGCATCCCGACCCCCCGAGCCGCTGCGCCCTCTCGACTGGACGGGCGAGCACCCTCCTGCATTGCGGAGAGAATCCGTGCCGCGGCACGTCGCGATCGTCATGGACGGCAACGGCCGCTGGGCGAACCGCCAGGGCCTCACGCGCGTCGAGGGTCACCGGGCCGGCGAGGCGAGCCTGCTCGACGTCGTCGCGGGCGCCGCGCAGATCGGCGTCACCCACCTGAGCGTCTACGCGTTCAGCACCGAGAACTGGAACCGCAGCCCCGACGAGGTGCGCTTCCTCATGGGCTTCAACCGGGAGGTGCTGCGCCGCCGTCGCGACCAGCTCGACGCCTGGAACGTGCGCATCCGCTGGGCGGGGCGTCG
Source organism: Chryseoglobus sp. 28M-23 (assembly GCF_014789785.1). Taxonomy (NCBI): domain Bacteria; kingdom Bacillati; phylum Actinomycetota; class Actinomycetes; order Micrococcales; family Microbacteriaceae; genus Microcella; species Chryseoglobus sp. 28M-23. The sequence continues at coordinate 1,106,545 of NZ_CP061846.1, forward strand.
CCCTCGACTCTGGCGCAGCGTCATCAGCGAGCTCGAAGAGGCGCAGGCCCGCACGGCCGGGAACACGGGCCTCACGCTGACGATGTGCGTCAACTACGGCGGCCGCGTCGAGATCGTGGATGCTGTGCGCGCGATCGGCGAGGAGGTCGCCGCCGGGCGGCTCACGCCGGGGCGCATCACCGAGCGCACGATCGCCCGCCACCTCTACGAGCCCGACCAGCCCGACGTCGACCTCTTCGTGCGCTCGAGCGGCGAGCAGCGCACGAGCAACTTCCTGCCCTGGCAGAGCGCCTACGCCGAGATGGTCTTCCTCGACACCCTGTGGCCCGACTTCCGCCGCCGCCACCTGTGGGATGCGATCGCCGACTACGCCTCGCGCGACCGTCGTTTCGGCGGAGCCGTGGACGCTCCCGCCGTCGCCACGGAGGGCGACGCGGGGTGATGCTCGGGCTCGACGCGCTGCCACTGCGCGGTCTCGAGCTCGGCGGCGACCCGCATCGCCGCGGCGACGGCGGGAACGTGCACCGCTGAGCGGAGGGTCACGGCGTGCACGCTGCGATACGTGAGGCCGTCGACCGACTGGATGTGAACGCCATCCGGCACGGTCACGCTCGACAGCGCGAGTCGTGGCAGGAGCGCGACGCCCAGGTGGTTGTCGACGAGGCCGAGAACCGCGGCCGCGTTGTCGGTCTCGTGGGCGATGCGCGGCTGGAATCCTGAGTTCTGGCAGGCCTGCAGCAGGTTCCCGCGGCACAGCGGGCATCCCGCGATCCACTCGTCATCGGCGAACTCGTTCAGGTGGGTGCGTTCGTGGCGGCCGGGGTGCTCGACCGGGATCGCCAGCATGATGTCGTCGTCGAAGAGCGTCGACATGGTCAGCTCGTCGGCGATGCGAGCGTGCGGGTCGCTCCAGTCATCGGGGTATCGGAAGGTGATGGCGAGGTCGACGCGTCCGTCGCGCAGCTGCGCGAGCGCCTCGGGCGGCTCTGCTTCGACGTAGCTGAGCTGAACCCCGGGGTAGGCCTCGGCCATCGCTCCGAGCAGTCTCGGCACGATCGTGGCGGAGGCGGTCGGGAAGGCCGCGACGCGCACGGCGCCGGCGCGCACTCCGGCGAGGTCCGCGAGATCGCCGTGGGCGGCCTGCAGGGCGGAGTGCACGGTCACGGCGTGCTTGGCGAGGACGGCGCCGGCGTCGGTGAGGCGCACTCCGCGACCGGCGCGCGCGACGAGGGGGAGCCCGATGCGATCGGATGCTCGGCCGAGGTGCTGGCTGATCGCGGGTTGACTGTACCCGAGCGCCGAGGCCGCGGCGGAGATGGATCCGGTGTCGGCGATGGCGCGCATGATGCGCAGGGTGTGGAGGTCGAGGTCCGCCGCGTCCATGGCGCAATCATAACTGCAGGTTATGTATCGCATGCACAACGTGCCCTAGTGGTCATGCCACGGGCGGCGGGATGCTGAGGGCATGACCTTGAGCCTCGCCGCAGCCCGCGCTCAGTTCCCTCATGCCTCCGGCTACCTCGATGCCGCGACGCTCGGGTTGCCCCCGAACGAGGCCGTGCGCGCCCTGCGCGCAGACCTCGTCGCGTGGGGCACCGCTCATCGTGACCCCGCGTTCTACGGCGGAGTCGTCGAGTCCGCGCGCGGGCACTACGCGCGCATCGTCGGCACCGAGGTCGACGACGTCGCGATCGGATCGCAGACCTCCGTCATGGCGTCGGTCGTGGCCACGGCGCTGGCGCCGGGGTCGGAGGTGCTCGTCGTCGACGGAGACTTCACGTCGATCGTCTTCCCGTTCCTCGTGCGCGATGACCTGCACGTTCGGTCGGTTCGATTGCGCGACCTTCCCCACGAGATCTCGAGCGCCACGGCGCTCATCGCGTTCTCCCTCATCCAGTCGGCGACCGGCGAGGTGGCGCCCGTCGAGGGTATCCGCGACGCTGCGCGCGAGGCGGGCGCCCTCACGGTGTGCGACGTCACGCAGGCTGCCGGGGTGCACCCCGTGGCAGCGTCGGACTGGGACATCACCCTGTGCCACGCCTACAAGTGGCTGTGCAGTCCGCGCGGAGTGGCCTTCATGACCATGCGCCCCGAGGTGCGCGACCGAGTGCGGCCGGTGCAGGCGGGGTGGTACGCGGGCGACGATATCTGGCGGTCGATCTACGGGCCGCGCATGGCTCTCGCGCCGACCGCGCGCCGGTTCGATGTGTCGCCGGCGTGGCAAGCCTGGGTCGGCGCCGAGCCGTCGCTCGCGCTCTTCGCCGAGCTGGAGATCGCCGAGGTCTGGAGCGCGGCATCCGCTCTCGGCGCCCGCTTCCTGGACGGCATGGGCGAGGTGCCCGTTCACCAGTCGATCGTCACGATTGCCGACCCCGATGGCAGCCGGCTGGCCGCCGTGCGCGCCGCCGGACTCGCCGCGAGCGGGCGCGATGGTCGACTCCGACTCGCGTTCCACCTGTGGAATGACGACACCGACGTACTGCGGGCGATCAGCGCTCTGAGTCCGACACGATCGTCGACATCGTCGATGATCTCACCACCATCCCTGCACGCCCTAGAGTGATCGCACGCTGAGAGTTCTCTGCATCGTCGTTCACTCTTCTCACCTGGAGGACAGCACCGAAATGACCACTTCGCAACGCCGCAGGTTCGCGGCTCTGGGCGCGTCCGTCGTCGCCCTCTCTCTCGCGATCGCGGGCTGCAGCTCGCCCGCCGATCCCGCAGCGGACGACTCGAGCATCACCGTCGCCCTGCCGGGATCTCTCGCCAATCTGTACGTCGGTCAAGAGAACGGCATTCTCAACTACTACATCGCCTCGATCGCGCAGGAGGGGCTCGTCACGCTCGACGCCGAGGGCCAGATCCAGCCCGCTCTCGCCGAGAGCTGGGAGCAGGTGGACGACGTGACGTACGTCTACACGCTGCGGGAGGACGCCCAGTTCCAGGACGGCACTCCCGTCACGGTCGACGACGTCATCTTCTCGATCGAGAAGGCCCAGGACCCCGAGGTGTCGCCGGGCTTCTCGTTCTACCTGGGGGGCATCGCGTCCATGGAGGAGACCGCGGAGCGGGAGCTCACGATCACGCTCAGCGCTCCCGACGCGACGTTCGCGACGCTCATGAGCACGACGGGGGCCCTCTACGTGACCTCGCGCGCCTACTGGGAAGCAAACGAGGGCACGATCGGCACGAGCGAGGGACTGCTGCTCGGCACGACGCCGTACCAGGTCACCGAGTTCGTGCCCGACTCGCACGTCGCCTTCGAGCGCGTCGACAGCTGGTGGGGCGGCGTGCCCGAGATCGAGACCGTGCGCGTCGACTTCATCCCCGATGAGAACACGCGCCTCCTCGCGGCGCAGTCCGGCCAGATCGACGTCGCCTTCAACGTCCCCTTCCAGCAGGCGGAGCAGTGGGAGGCGATCGACGGCTCCGAGGTGCAGTACCTCAACGACCTCTCCTACGTCGGCCTCGTCTTCGACCTCACCGTCGCGCCGTTCGACGACGTCAAGGTGCGCGAGGCCTTCGCGCACGCCGTCGACCGCGAGGCGATCGTGTCGAGCGTTCTGGACGGTCGAGGCGAGGTCGCCCTCGCGATCTCCACGCCCGAGTCGCTCTTCGCGGCGTACGGCCCCGAGGGCGCCGCAGAGGCTCTTGCCGCGGGAGACCAGTTCGCCTTCGACCTCGAGGCAGCGGCGGCAGCCCTCGCCGAGTCCTCCGTCCCCGACGGTTTCACGGCTGAGCTGACGTACCCGGCGACGGGACCCGAGCTCGGCCGCGCCGCCCTCGCGCTCTCCGCGAACCTCGCCGAGATCGGCATCACGCTCGACGTGCGCGAGGTGACCATCGAGGAGTGGCTCGCGACGATCGGCGACGGCGAGCACGGCGTCGGCTACATGTGGTACTTCTCGACGACGGGTGACCCGGGCGAGGTCATCACCTACCTGTACGGCCCGGAGAACCCCTCTCAGTACGAGAACGAGCAAGTGCGTCAGCTGCTCGCGGATGCGGCGGCGGAGAGCGACCCGGTCGTGCGCGCCGACCTCATCCTCGAGGCCGACGAGCTCGCGCGGCCCGACCTCGCGAGCGCGCCGCTCTGGTGGGGCCAGTCGGCGACGGCGTACCTCGACGGCTGGAGCCTCGAGACGACCACGCCGTTCGTGTTCACCAACCCGTGGCCGGCCCTGCTCGAGAAGGCCGAGTGACATGAGGAGTGCGCGACCGAGCGCACTCCTCGCCGGGTGGGCATCCTCCTTCTGGGGGATGCTCACCCTCCGGCTTCTCGGAGTGATCGCGATCGTTGCGGTGCTGTCTGTGCTGATCTTCAGCATGATGCACCTCGTGCCGGGCGACCTCGTCCGCAACCTCCTGGGGCTGCGTCCGGCGAGCCCCGAGACGATCGCGGCGATCCGCGAGCAGTACCGGCTCGATGATCCGCTCTGGGTTCAGTACGGCGCGTGGCTCGGCAACGCGCTCAGCGGAGACTTCGGCACGAGCATCCGGTACCAGACCCCCGTGGCGACCGCGATCGGAAGCCGCGTCGGGCTGACGGCAGCACTGTGCGGGCTCGCGATGCTCATCGCGGTCGTGACGGCGATTCCCCTCGGCGTGCTCGCCGCCGTGCGCGCGCGCCGGCCGGTCGACCAGCTCGTCACCGGCTTCTCGGTCGTGGGGCTCAGCGCCCCCGCCTTCGTCGTCAGCCTCGTGCTGCTGACGGTGTTCGCGTACTACCTGCCGATCTTCCCCGTCTACGGCGGTGGGTCGACCCCGCTCGACCAGCTCTACCACCTCGTGCTGCCCGCGATCGCGCTCGCGACCGGGCTCGGCGCGATCCTCATGCGCCTCACGCGGGCCGCCATGATCGAGGCGCTCGCGAGCGACTACGTCACGTTCGCGCGGTCGCGCGGGCTGAGCGGGATGCGCGTGCTCGCGATCGCGCTCCGCAACTCCGCCATCCCCATCTCCACCGCTGCCGGCCTCGTGCTCACGTACGTCATCGGGGGCACGATCCTCGTCGAGACCGCGTTCGCGCTCCCCGGCCTCGGGCTCATGCTGCAGGACGCCGTGCTGTTCAAGGACATCGCCCTCGTCCAGGCGCTCGTGCTGCTCATCGCCGTCGTCATCGCGCTCATCACGGTCGTGATCGACCTGCTGTACGCGGTGCTCGATCCGCGCATCCGCACTCGGAAGGCGAACGCATGACCGCGACGACCACCCTGTCGGCGACGAGTGCGCCGGGCGCGACCTCCGTCGGGCGGTGGGGCCTCATCGTCACCGGCTCGATCGTGGGCCTCGCGCTGCTCCTCGCCGCGTTCGGCGGCCTCCTCGCCCCGGACGCCCTCGTGCAGGACATCCTGCTCGGCGCGACGCCGCCCGGCACACCGGGGCACCCGCTCGGCACCGACGCGCTCGGGCGCGATGTGCTCGCGCTGCTCATCGCCGGCACGGGCTCCGCGGTCGCCGGCCCGGTCGTGATCGCCCTCGGGTCGATGGTCATCGGCATCCTGGTCGGCACGGTCGCCGGTTACCTCTCCGGCCCGCTCGACTTCGCGGTCGGGCGCGTGACCGATCTGCTGCTCGCCCTCCCCGTCGTCGTCGTCGCGATCGTGATCGCCGGCATCTTCGGCAGCGGCTACTGGGTGACCGTCGCGATGCTCATCCTGCTGTTCGCCCCCTCCGACATCCGACTCGTCCGCGCCGCCGTCATCGAGCAGTCGGCGCGCCCCTACATCGAGTCGGCGCGCATGCTGCGCCTCCCCACCGCGCGCATCATGTTCCGGCACATCCTTCCCAACGTCTCGCCCATCATCGTGACCAACGCGCTCGTCAACCTCGCCATCGCGATCGTCGCGCTCTCCTCGCTCTCCTTCCTCGGCGTGGGCGTGGCGCCCGACGCGGCCGACTGGGGCCGACAGCTCACCGATGGGCGCTCGCTCCTGCTCGCCAACCCCGCGGCGGCGCTCGCGCCCGCCCTGGCGATCGTCGTCGTGGCGTGCGCCGTGAACCTGCTCGGCGACGCCGTCGCCGCGCGATCGATGTCGAGAGGAGGCCGGGCATGAGCGCCGTCCAGACCACGAGCGCCGCGGGTGCCCCCAGCGCCCCTGGTGGCGACGCGCTGCTGAAGGTCACGGGCCTGACGGTGAGCGGTCCGCGCGGCCGCATCGTCTTGCCGCTCGACCTCGAGGTCAGGGCGGGCCGCACCCTCGCGATCGTCGGGGAGTCCGGGTCGGGCAAGTCGCTCACGGCACGCGCTCTCACGGGCCTCCTCGACGCGGGTCTCCGTGCGGAGGGCGTGCTCGCCCTGCAGGGCCGGGAGTTCTCTCTCGCGGAGGCCGACGTGCCCTGGCGCGCCCTGCGCGGCTCGGCGGTCTCGCTCCTCCTGCAGGACCCGTTCACGAGCCTGAGCCCCGTGCACCGCTGCGGGCGTCAGATCGCCGACACCGTGCGGGCCACGGCGAAGCGAGCTGGTCGACGGCTCGCGCGTGCCGCTGTCGACGCGATCGTCGCTGAGCGGTTGAGCGAGGTCGGGCTCGACCCGGCCGTCGCCCGGCGGTACCCGCACGAGCTCTCGGGCGGCATGCGGCAGCGCGTCGCGATCGCGGCCGCCATCGCGGGCGACCCCGACGTGCTGATCGCGGACGAGCCGACCACGGCGCTCGACGCCTCCACACAGGCCGAGGTGCTCGCCGTCATCGCCGAGCTCCAGCGCCGCCGCGGACTGGGCGTCATCCTCATCTCGCACGACCTCTCCGTCGTGCGCGGCGTCGCCGACGACGTCATCGTCCTGTACGCGGGAGGGGTCGCAGAGGTCGGCCCGGCCGACGCCGTGCTCGACCGCGCCGTGCATCCCTACACGGCGCGGCTCCTCGCCGCCGACCCGCCCCTCGATGAGCGCCTCGAAGCGCTGCCGGGTATCCCCGGCTCCGTCCCCTCGCCGGGGGAGCGGCCGGCCGGATGCGCCTTCGCGCCCCGCTGCGCACTCGCCAGCGAGCTGTGCTCGACCGAGACACCGCCTCTCGAGCTCGTCGCCACGGGAGCCCGCGCCGCGTGCCACCACAGCTCTCACCCGCTCACGATCGACGCACGGCGACCCGGTGCTGACCCGGCGCCGGTCGGCGCGGACGACGAGCCCCTGCTGGCCGTCCGCGGCCTGCGCGCCCGCCACGGCGCCGTGACCGTCGTCGACGACGTCGACGTTCGCGTCCACGCCTCGGAGATCGTCGGCATCGTCGGCGAGTCCGGCTCGGGCAAGACGACGGTCGCGCGCTGCGTCGCCGGCCTCCACACCGACTTCGACGGCGAGATCCTGCTCGCGGGCGCGCCGCTCGCTCGCCGGCTCGCTGAGCGTGACCCACGCTCCGTCCAGGTCGTGTTCCAAGACCCGTACTCGGCGCTCAACCCCCGCATGACGATCGGCGACACCCTGCGCGAGGCGCTCGCGGTCGGCCGCAGGCCCGCCTCGCACCTGCCCGAGCTGCTGGCGAGCGTCGGTCTGCCGCCGCACTACGAGCGCAAGCGGCCGCGCGACCTCTCGGGCGGCGAGCGTCAGCGCGTCGCTCTCGCCCGTGCTCTCGCCCCGCGACCGCGCGTCCTCATCTGCGACGAGTCGGTCTCCGCTCTCGACGTGTCTGTGCAGGCGCAGATCCTCGGTCTCATCCACAGCATCCGAGACGAGTTCGGCATCGCCGTGCTCTTCATCAGCCACGACCTCGCGGTCGTCCGCCAGGTGTGCGACAGCGTCGTCGTCCTCCGCCGCGGGCGAGCAGTCGAGTCCGGCGCCGTCGGCGCCGTCCTCGGCGCACCCCAGCACGAGTACACGCGAGCGCTGCTCGCCGCCTCCCGGCCCCTCGACGCACGACAAGGACCCTCATGAGCACCACGACTGATGTGACGATCACCGCAACGACGCTCGAGCCCGGCGTCCACGAGGCACCGACCGGCGTGCCCGGCGCGGTGCGCGATCGCTGGGCTCGCGACGACGGCTCGGCACTCGTGACCGAGTATCTGGCGCACGAGTCGCGCACCGATCGCGTCCTCGCGGGGGCCCGCGTGCGCCGGCGCCCGCACACCGCGAGCGCCGTCATCACGGGCGCCTTCGCGGTCGAGGGGGCGGCCCAGGAGCGCGCGGTCGAGGGCATCGTCGAGCGCATCGTCGAGGATGCCCGTTCCCTCGGTGAGCCGCTCATCAAGTGGGAGACGCTCGCCGTCGACGAGCTCGACCCGGCTGGTCATGGCTTCCGGCATCTCGCGCAGCCCCACCACTCGGGCGCCGGCACCGAGCCGCACATCCTCGGCTGGGTGCGTGATCTCGTCGAGTGGCCTCGCGCCGAGCATCCCTACTATCGGCAGACCACCGAGTTCACGTGCGGGGGTGCGGCCGCGCTGCTCGCCCTCGATGCGGCGGGAGCGAGCCTGCTCGGGCCCGACCGCCGCGCCAACCGGCTCGCCGAGCTCGACGTGTGGCGCACCGCGACGAACATGCCGGCGTGCGACCCCTACGCGCTCGCCACGGCCGTCACCCGCCTCGCCGCACGGCACGGCGCGCGCACCGTCGAGGTCTACCTCGACACCGAGGGCCCCGTGCTGCTCGAGCACCTCGACGATGCCGACGAGATCGCCCTGCGCGCCGACCTCCAAGAGCTCGCCGCGCTCGACCTGGACGCGCTCGGGGTGGAGCGGCACCGGTCGCGCCTGCCCATGATCGACCTCGCGCGCGCCGTGGGCGACGGCGCGATCGCTCTCCTGCTCATCGACCTCACGAGCCTCATCGACGACCCGACGCCGCACTGGGTCACCGCGCTCTCCGCGCACGGCGAGCTGGTGCTCATCGACGACCCCTGGGTGGAGACGAGCATCGGGGAGTCCTGGGTCGTCACGCACGAGCTCGTCGTCCGTGCCGAGGAGCTCGAGTCGATCGTGACCTGGGGGAGCGGCTACCGCGGCGTCATCCTCCTGAAGCCCTAGGCGGAATCGCGCTCGCAGCGTCACTAGACTGGGCCATCGTGCCGTGCACCCAGCTCGGCGGATCAAGGAGTGTTCGTGGCATCCAGCAGTCGACTCGATGCGGTCATCGCGCTCGCCAAGCGGCGCGGTTTCGTGTTCCAGGCGGGCGAGATCTACGGGGGTTCCCGGTCCGCGTGGGACTACGGGCCCCTCGGCGTCGAGCTCAAGGAGAACATCAAGCGCCAGTGGTGGCGGTCGATGGTCACGCGCCGCGACGACGTCGTCGGGCTCGACTCGAGCGTCATCCTGCCGCGCAAGGTGTGGGAGGCGTCCGGCCACGTCGACGTCTTCAGCGACCCCCTCGTCGAGTGCCTGAACTGCCACAAGCGCTACCGGGCCGACCACCTCGAGGAGGAGTTCGAGGAGAAGAAGGGCCGCGCGCCCGAGGGCGGGCTCGCCGAGGTCGTGTGCGTCAACTGCGGCACGCGCGGGCAGTGGACCGAGCCGAAGGAGTTCTCGGGCCTGCTCAAGACCTACCTGGGCCCCGTCGAGGAGGAGTCCGGGCTGCACTACCTGCGCCCCGAGACCGCGCAGGGCATCTTCGTGAACTTCGTGAACGTCCTGAACGCCGCACGCGTCAAGCCGCCGTTCGGCATCGGGCAGATCGGCAAGTCGTTCCGCAACGAGATCACCCCGGGCAACTTCATCTTCCGCACCCGCGAGTTCGAGCAGATGGAGATGGAGTTCTTCGTCGAGCCCGGCAGTGACGAGGAGTGGCACCAGTACTGGATCGACACCCGCATGGCGTGGTACACCGATCTCGGCATCAACCCCGAGAACCTGAGGCTGTACGAGCACCCGGCGGACAAGCTCTCGCACTACTCGAAGCGCACCGTCGACATCGAGTACCGCTTCGGATTCTCCGGCTCGGAGTTCGGCGAGCTCGAAGGCGTCGCCAACCGCACCGACTTCGATCTCTCGACCCACGCCGCCGCCTCCGGAGTCGACCTGTCGTACTTCGACCAGGGCAAGAACGAGCGCTGGACGCCGTACGTCATCGAGCCGGCGGCAGGTCTGACGCGCTCGCTCATGGCGTTCCTCGTCGATGCCTACGCCGAAGACGAGGCTCCCAACACGAAGGGCGGCGTCGACGTGCGCACCGTGCTGCGCCTCGACCGCAGGCTGGCCCCGGTCAAGGCCGCGGTGCTGCCGCTGTCGCGCAACGAGAGACTGTCGCCCGTCGCGCGCGAGCTCGCCGACACCCTGCGTCAGCACTGGAACGTCGACTTCGACGACGCGGGCGCGATCGGTCGTCGCTACCGCCGTCAGGACGAGATCGGCACGCCGTTCGCCATCACGGTCGACTTCGACACGCTCGACGACCAGGCCGTGACGGTGCGCGAGCGCGACACCATGCAGCAGGAGCGCATCCCGCTGGCCAAGCTCGAGGGGTACCTCGCGGCAGAGTTGCTCGGCGCGTAGCCGCGCCCCCGCGGCGCGAGCCCGCGCGGCCTCCCGTACCGAGCGACGCGTGCCGCCGAGCACGCCCCCGCGAGTTCGGTCTCCACAATTCAGGAGTCGCGGCGTGAGACAGGGCATCCTGGGGCCATTGTCGGCGTGTCGCGCGCGGGCGGCGACGCGAACTCCTGAGTTGTGGAGGCGCGTGGTGCGCGACGAGTCCTCCCCAGCGAGCACGGGTGGCGTGACATTCCGACATCGTGCTGAGCGCCGGTCACCGGCTGTGGGGGCGGGCATCCTGCCGCCATGGATGCCCGAGCTCTCGTCGTCGCGCACGGCGGCGCACTCGACCGGCGTCGGTTGGTCGAGCTGGGCGCGACGGATCACGATCTGCGCGTTGCGCTGAAGCAAGGCGGGCTCAACCGGCCTCGGCGCGGCTGGTACTCGAGCTGGGCCGAAGACGACCCGCGGTTCCGGGCGATCCGCGTGGGTGGGCGGCTCACCGGCCTGAGCGCGATCGCCGCACTGGGCGGCTGGGTGCTCGGCACGCATCCGCTCCACGTCGCGGTGCCGACCAACGCGGCGCGATTGCGCAGTCAGTGGCGGCGTGAGGTTCCCTGGGCGGATGCCCGGCCCGACGGCGTCGTCGTGCACTGGGTCGCGGCATCCCACGATCGGGGTGAGTCGACCGGTGTCGTGCCACTCCTCGAGGCGCTCGAACTCGTGTGCAGTGTCGAGCCGCTCGAGCAGGCAGTAGCGGCGATCGACTGGGCGCTCACCTCGGGCCGGATCGACCGCATTGATCGTGCCGTGCTGGCCGAACGGCTGGGGCCGCTCAGCGCGCTCGTGGAGCTCGCTGACGATCGCTGCGAGTCATTGCCCGAGAGTCTCGCCCGCACTCGATTGCGCGCCGCGGGACTGCAGGTGACCTCGCAGGTGCACTGGAGGGGAGGGCTTGAGCGCATCGACCTCGTGGTCGAGGGAGTCGTCGCGCTCGAGGTCGATGGCGAGGAGTTTCACCGGGACACGTTCGAGAAAGACCGGTGGCGCGACCTCGAACTGACCGATGCGGGGTACCACGCGCTGCGTTCGAGCGCCCGGCAGGTGTTCGGCCAGTGGCCCGTGGTGCAGGCCGCGGTGGAGCGCGCGCTGCAGGCGCGCGGCATCCATGTGCATCTCCACAATTCAGGAGTCGAGGCCCTCCAGCACCCCGCGACACGCCGGTGGGTGGCTCCCCACGCCGCCGCACCTGCCCCGACTCCTGAATTGTGGAGGTGACCGCAGGGAATACCCCCGCGGCGGTCGCGTTGACCCCAGCATGAGCGAGCCGCTGAGTGTGCAGATCTGGTCGGACGTGCAGTGCCCCTGGTGCTACATCGGCAAGCGCAAGTTCGAGGCCGCGCTGGCCGAGCTCGCGGCCGACCCCGAGGCCCCCCAGGTCGAGGTCGTGTACCGCTCCTACGAGCTCGCCCCCGACACGCCCGTCGACTTCGAGGGGACCCCCGTCGACTACCTCAGCCAGCGCAAGGGCATCGCCCCCGAGCAGGCGCGCGCGATGATCGACCGCGTCACGGGCATCGCCGAGTCGGTCGGCCTCGACTACCGCTACGACGACATCCACCAGACCAACACGGTGCTCGCGCACGAGCTGCTGCACTTCGCGAAGGCGCACGGCAAGCAGCTCGAGCTCAAGGAGCGCCTGCTGCGCGCCTACTTCACGGAGGGCCGCCACATCGGCCGAGCCGACGACCTCGCTGAGCTCGCCGCCGAGGTGGGTCTCGACCGCGACGCCGCGGCGACCGCTCTCGCCGCGCACACGCACTTGGCCGAGGTCAAGGCGGACATGGCGCAGGCGGTGGCGTACGGCATCCAGGGTGTGCCGTTCTTCGTCATCGACGACCGATACGGCATCTCGGGAGCCCAGGACACCGCCCACTTCGTCGCCGCGCTGAGGCAGGCGGCGGCCGAGCGCACCGAGGCGCCGGCATGAGCGCGGATGCCCGGCCGCAGCCCCTCACCCTCCTGACCACCTCGGCTCCGGGCGCCGAGCTCGCCGCCTGCGAGGGCGACTCCTGCCTCGTGCCGTCGAGCATCGCCGCGCCCCGCAGTCCCGAACCTCAGGAGTAGCGGCCCCGCTCGACTGCGCCCCGTCGCGGCGCTACCGCGCCGGCAGCGGCTCGGTGATGTCGGCGACGGTCGCCGACATCGAGGTGAGCAGCTCATCCGCCGCGACGAAGAGCGACGCGCCGTGCGACCCCGCGCCGAGCGACACCCGCCGACCTTGCAGCGACACGTCGGCATAGACGGGCCACGCGGTCGTCGAGCCGAGCGGCGTGATGGTGCCGCGCTCGAATCCCGTGGCCGCGAGCGCCTCCGCGGCGTCGGGCAGCCGCAGTTTGTTGACCCCGACGAGGGCCCGCAGCTTGGGCCACGCGAGCTGCCGGTCGCCGGGCACGAGCGCGAAGAGGAAGTTGCCGTCGCTGCGCGCGACGACGAGCGTCTTGACGATCGACGACGGGGCGATGCCGAGCAGCTCGGCGGCCTCCTCGAGCGAGCGGGCGCGCATCCTCTCGACGAACTCGATGTCGAGTCCGCGCGCGGCGGCGTCAGCGGCGACCCTGTCGCGGCCGGCTGCTGCATCGGTCATGGCGCTCCTTCCGCGCTCTAGGCTGAGTCCATGAGCAACGGCGCACCGATCAGAACCGGCATCATCGGCTTCGGACTCGCGGGTCGAGTCTTCCACGCCCCTTTCCTCGCGACGAATCCCGCGTTCACGATCGCGGCGATCGCGACGAGCAGCGAGGAGAGGGCCGCGCAGGCTACCGCGGCTCACCCGGGTGCGCAGATCATGTCGACGGATGCCCTGCTCGCGCTCGCATCGGCCGGCGACCTCGACCTCGTGGTGCTGGCCTCCCCTCCGCACGTGCATCGCGAGCAGGCGATCACCGCGCTCGAGGGCGGGGCCGCGGTCGTCATCGACAAGCCGTTCGCGCCGAGTGTCGCCGACGCCGAGGCGATCATCGCCGCGGCCGACGCCGCGCAACGCCCTCTCACGGTCTTCCAGAACCGACGCTGGGACGGCGACTACCTCACGGTCGCACGCCTGCTGGAGCGCGGCGCCCTCGGCACGGTGCACCGCTTCGTGTCGACGTTCGAGCGCTTCGGGGCTCCGAAGCGCGACCAGTGGCAGGGGCAGATCACGCCAGCGCAGGGCGGCGGCATCCTCTTCGACCTCGGCAGCCATCTCGTCGATCAGGCGCTCACGCTGTTCGGTCCGGCGACGCTCGAGGTCGCCGAGCTGCGTGCCGTGCGCGAGGGGCTCGGCAGCGAGGACGACGCGTTCCTCTCGCTGCGGCACGAGAGCGGCGTGCGCAGCCACCTCACGATGAGCCGGGTGGCGGCGCAGAGCGGCCCGCGGTTCCGCGTGCTGGGCGACGAGAGCGGGTACAGCGTGTACGGCCTCGACGGGCAGGAGCCGGCACTCAAGGTTGGCCGCTGGCCGGGCAGCGAGGGATACGGCGAGACGCCCTCGGCCCAGTGGGGCCTGCTCGGCGTCGACAACGGCGAGCAGCCGCTTGTGCCGGTTCCGACGGAGGCGGGCGCCTACCCGCGGTTCTACGAGCAGGTCGCGGCAAGCATCCTCGACGGCGCCTCGGTGCCCGTCGACCCGCGCAGCGCCCTCGAGACCGTGCGCATCATCGAGCAGGCGCACGCGCAGAGCGCCTCCTGACCGCGGGCACGGCGAGCGCGGATCGCGCGGCCGGGGTGACCTGGGAGAATGGACCGGTCATGTCTCTTCCGTCCACTCCCTCTGCGCCTGCCGTGACGCTCCCTGCGCCCGCAGCGCCCGCACTCAGTATCGGCCCGATCCCGCTGAGCGTGCCGGTCGTGCTCGCGCCGATGGCCGGCATCACGAACACGGCGTTCCGCCGCCTGTGCCGCGAGTACGGGGCCGGCCTGTACGTGAGCGAGATGATCACGAGTCGGGCGCTCGTCGAGCGCACGCCCGAGAGCATGCGCCTCATCACGCATCACGAGTCAGAGACCCCGCGCAGCATCCAGCTCTACAGCGTCGACCCGGCGACGGCGGCGGAGGCGACGCGTTTCCTCGTGGGCGAGGGGCTCACCGACCACATCGACATGAATTTCGGATGCCCGGTGCCGAAGGTCACCCGCAAGGGCGGGGGTGCCGCCCTGCCGTGGAAGCTCGAGCTGTTCCGCTCGATCGTCGAGGCGACGGTGCGGGCGGCTGGCCCGATCCCGGTGACGGTGAAGATGCGCAAGGGCATCGATGCCGACCACCTCACCTACCTGGAGGCGGCCAAGGCCGCTGAGGGCGCTGGCGTCGCGGCGGTCGCGCTGCACGCGCGCACGGCGGCCGACTTCTACAGCGGCAACGCCGACTGGGACGCGATCGGGACGCTCAAGGAGACGATCAGCTCCGTGCCGGTCTTGGGCAACGGCGACATTTGGTCAGCCGAGGATGCCCTGCGCATGGTCGAGCAGTCGGGCTGCGACGGCATCGTGGTCGGGCGCGGGTGTCTGGGCCGGCCGTGGTTGTTCGGCGACCTCGCTGCGGCGTTCCGCGCTCGCGCGGACAGTGAGAACGAGTCAGAGCGCCACGTCCGCATCCAACCGAATCTCGGCGAGGTCGCCGACGCGTTCCGCCGCCACGCCGAGCTGCTCGTCGAGTTCTTCGACGACGAGGTGAAGGCGTGCCGCGACATCCGCAAGCACGTCGCCTGGTACTTCAAGGGGTACCCCGTGGGCGGTGAGCTGCGCGCACGCCTGGCGGCCGTCGAGAGTCTGCAGCACATGGACGACCTGCTGGGCGAGCTCGACCGTGACGTTCCCTACCCGGGCGCAGAGGCTGAGGGGCCGCGCGGCCGTGCGGGCTCGCCGAAGAGGCCTGCACTGCCCGAGAACTGGCTCGCCGACCGCGAGCTGACCGACGCCCACCGGGCCGCGATCTCCGCCGCCGAGTTGCACCACAGCGGCGGCTGACGCGTGCCCCACTCTCTCGGTAGCGTGGACGGTGTGACCAGCCCCGATTCTCGGTACTCCGAGCACGACGCCGCGCGGCGTCACCCCGAGCAGCACACGACGAATCGCGGCCATTTCGCGCGGGATCGCGCTCGCGTGCTGCACTCGAGCGCCCTGCGCCGCCTGTCGGCGAAGACGCAGGTGCTGAGCCCGACGGCGGGGGTCGACTTCGCGCGCAACCGCCTGACGCACTCACTCGAGGTGGCCCAGGTTGGTCGCGAGCTCGCGGTCGCACTCGGACTCGACCCGGACGTCGTCGACACCGCCTGCCTCTCGCACGACCTCGGGCACCCGCCGTTCGGGCACAACGGCGAGGGCGCCCTCAACGCCTGGGCTGCCGACATCGGCGGTTTCGAGGGCAACGCCCAGACTCTGCGGTTGCTGAGCAAGCTCGAGCCGAAGGTCATGGGCGCGGACGGCGCGAGCTACGGCCTCAACCTGACCCGCGCGAGCCTCGACGCCGCGTGCAAGTATCCGTGGCCGCTGGCCTTGGGCGTCGACGACCCGGGCGGCCGCCGCAAGTTCGGCGTGTACGCCGACGACGTGCCCGCTTTCGAGTGGATGCGCGAGGGAGCGCCCGACCGCGTGCCCAGCATCGAGGCTCAGGTCATGGACCTCAGTGACGACATCGCCTACTCGGTGCACGACTTCGAGGACGCGATCGTGGGCGGCGTCGTCGACGCGGGCATTCTCGCGAGCCGCGACCATCACGAAGATCTCGTGCGCGGCGTGCTGCGCTGGATGGGCGATGAGCTCACCGAGGACGAGGTGCGAGCAGCCTTCGAGAGGCTGCAGGGCATCGAGACGTGGGTCACCGAATGGTCGGGCACGCGCGCGAACCTCGCGAGGCTCAAGAACCTCACGAGCCGCCTCATCGGGCGTTTCGCCCACGAGGCCGTGCACGCCACCCGTGCCGCGCATCCGCAGGCCTCGCTCGCCCGCTACTCGGCGGCGGTCGTCGTGCCCGTGGAGACGCGGGCCGAGATCGGCGTGCTCAAGGGCGTCGTCGGCACTCTCGTCATGGCGCACGACGAGCGGCAGCCGCTGTACGCGCACCAGCGACGGCTGCTCACCGAGCTCGCCGACGCGGTGTGGGCCGCGGGACCCCAGGCGCTGCGCCGCATCTTCCGCGCCGACTTCGAGGAGGCGGCGGACGACACGGCTCGGCGCCGCGTCGTCGTCGATCAGATCGCCTCTCTCACCGACCAGTCGGCGACGACCTGGCACGAACGCTGGGTGGAGGGGCGCGGCCTCGTCTGACTCGTCTGGGCTGCGACAACTAGGATCACCCCTGTGGCAGGCCTGATTCGACGCAGCGACATCGACGAGGTTCGGTCACGCACGAATCTGGCCGACATCGTCGGCGACTACGTGACGCTCAAGAGCGCGGGTGTCGGCTCGATGAAGGGCCTGTGCCCCTTCCACGACGAGCGCAGCCCGAGCTTCCACGTGCGCCCGCAGGTGGGCTTCTACCACTGCTTCGGGTGCGGCGAGGGCGGCGACGTCTTCACGTTCCTGCAGAAGATGGATCACGTGACGTTCGCCGAGGCGGTCGAGCGGCTCGCGGGTCGGCTCGGCTACGCCCTGCACTACGAGGAGGGCGGTCAGGTCGCCGACCAGGGCAACCGCAGCCGCATCCTCGCCGCGAACTCCGCCGCTGAGGAGTTCTTCCGCGAGCAGCTCAGCACCCCCGAGGCCGAGCCGGCGCGCTCCTTCCTGGGCTCCCGCGGGTTCGACCCGGCAGCGGCGGAGCGCTTCTCCGTGGGCTTCGCACCGGCGAGCTTCGACGCTCTCGGCACGCACCTGCGCGGCCGGGGGTTCACGCAGGAGGAGCTGCTCGCGAGCGGACTGCTGGGGCAGGGAGAGCGCAACACCTACGACCGGTTCCGCGGGCGCCTGGTGTGGCCGATCAAGGACACGACGGGGCAGACGCTCGGCTTCGGGGCGCGCAAGCTGCTGGAGACCGATCAGGGGCCCAAGTACCTCAACACTCCCGAGACGCCCGTCTACCACAAGTCGCAGGTTCTGTACGGGCTCGATCTTGCGAAGCGGGAGATCGCGCGTGAGAAGCGCGTCGTCGTCGTCGAGGGGTACACCGACGTCATGGCGTGCCACCTCGCGGGTGTCACGACGGCCGTCGCGACGTGCGGCACGGCGTTCGGTGGCGACCACATCAAGGTCATCCGCCGCATCATGGGCGACACGGCGAACGCCGACACGACGCAGCTCGGCGAGGTCGTCTTCACGTTCGATCCCGACGAGGCGGGGCAGAAGGCCGCGAGCCGGGCGTTCATCGAGGAGCAGCGGTTCGCGGCGCAGACCTACGTCGCCGTCGCGCCCGAGGGTCTCGACCCGTGCGATCTGCGGCTCGAGCGCGGCGATGACGCGGTGCGTCACCTCGTGTCGTCCCGCAAGCCCATGTACGAGTTCATGGTGCGCCGCCAGCTCGACCGTTTCGACCTCGAGACGGTCGAGGGCCGAGTCTCGGCGTTGCGTGCGGCCGCCCCGATCGTGGCCGACATCCGCGATCAGGCGCTCTCGATCGGCTATGAGCGCTCCGTGGCGGGGTGGATCGGCATCGAGCCGCGCGAGGTGGGTCGCGCCGTGCAGGCCGCCCGTCAGCAGGCGGCGCGCACGCCGCGCGAGTCGGCACCCGTGCGCTCGAGCGGCGGAGAGGGCCCCGGCGGTATCGCGGCGGGCGACGCGACCGCGGCACGCGGCGAGTCGGAGGCGCCGACGATCGGCATCGCCCAGCTGCCGACCGACCCGGTGACGCGGCTCGAGCAGGAGCTCCTCATGGCGCTCCTGCAGCACCCGGGGGAGGTGCCGATCGACACGGCGCGCACGGCTCTGCAGACGACGTTCAGCCAGCCTGCTCTCGCGACCGTGCGGGATGCCCTGCTCGTGGCTCTTGAGCACTACGGCACCCCCGACTGGGTGCGCAGGGTCTCCGACGAGGCTCCGACCGCGTTCGGCCCGCTCGTGACCCAGCTCGCGATCGCACCTCTGCCGATCCGCGACGGGCACGTCGCCACCTACTGCCGCGGCGTCACGGTGTCGCTCATCGAGCGCGACCTGCTGCGGCGCAAGACAGAGCTGCTCGGCGCCCTGCAGCGCATGGACTCCGCGCAGGATCCCGATCGGTATCGTGCACTGCAGCAGCAGATGGTCGACATCGAGACGGAGCGCCGGCGGGTGCGCGGCGACTGATGCTCACGCGCTCTCGCTAGTCTGGAGCTTCACCGGCCTGTGCGAGGGGAGACGCCGTGCTCGAGGAGTCCACCGCGACGATCGTCGAGGGCGCTCCGCGCCCCGAGGCGGTGGAGAGCCCGGCGGTCATCGCCGATGACCTGAGCCTGCGATACCCGGGCGGCATCCGTCACGGGGTCGAGGCCGTCACGGGGGTGAGCCTGCAGATCGCGGCGGGGGAGACGCTGGCGATGATCGGGGAGTCGGGCAGCGGCAAGAGCTCGCTCGCGCGCGCGATCGCGGGGCTCACCTCGCGCACGATCGAGCGCGGGCCCGTGATCGCGGGCGGATCGCTCGAGGTGCTCGGCATCGACGTGCGGCGCCTGCGCCGCAAGGACGACGCCGAGCTGGCCCTGCGCGTCGGCTATGTGCCGCAGGATGCCGGCGCGGTTCTCGACCCGCACCTCACGGTCGGCGAGAACGTCTCCCTGCCGCTCTTCGAGCGCGATGACGACCTCGATCGGAAGGTCGCCGGCGGCATCGTCGCCGAGGCCATCGACGCCATGCACCTGACGCTCGCGACGATTCCGAAGTACCCGCACGAGCTCAGCCGCGGGCAGCGGCAGCGCGTCGCGATCGCGCGCGCTCTCGTGCTCGACCCCGAGCTGCTGGTGGCCGACGAGGCCACCGCGGGTGTCGATGCGACCGTGCGCGCGACGATCCTCGGGCATCTGGCAGAGGTGCAGCGGCACCGCGGCTTCGCGGCGTTCGTCGTGAGCAGCGAGATCGGCGAGGTGCGGCGCCTGTCGACGCGCTTGGCCGTCCTGCACCGAGGCGAGCTCGTCGGCATGGGGCCCATCGACTCCGTGCTCGAGGAGGGCACCCACCCCTACGTGCGACGGCTCGCCGAGCTCGCCCGCGATCGCTCACGAGGAACGTCGTCATGAGACATCAGCACCGCGACCCGCTCTCCGGCAGCGGCGCGATCCCGAGCACGCGTCCCGAGCCCGGGCCGATCGCCGTGCTGCCCACCGTTCCGGCCGCCTTCGTCGAGGCCGTGGCGGCGGGGGGCGGCGAGGTGGCTGAGCTCGACGCCCGCACTCGCGGGCTCGTGTGGTTGAGCGAGAAGCGCGCTGACGAGCTGGCGGAGCTGCTGGAGGCGCATCCCGCCATCGGATGGGTGCAGCTGCCGTGGGCGGGAGTGGACGCGTTCGCGGATCTCTTCGCGAGTCTCCCCGGCGGTCGAGGGCCGGTCTTCACGAGTGCGAAGGGTGCATACTCCGAGCCCGTCGCCGAGCACGCCGTGGCGCTCGCCCAGGCGGTGCTGCGCGAGCTCGCGCCCAAGGCGCGGCACGCCCGGTGGGCTGAGGCGCGCACGGGAACCTCGCTCTACGGCCGGCACGTGGTCCTCGTCGGCGCCGGGGGCATCGCGCGCGAGATCCTGCGCCTGCTCGAGCCCTACCGCGTCACGGTCACGGTCGTGCGGCGCACGGCGCAGCCTCTCGAGGGAGCGAACGAGACGGTCGCGGTGGATGCCCTGCACGACGTCCTCCCGCGCGCCGAGGTGCTCATCCTCGCCGCGGCAGCCACGTCGGCGAGCCGTCACCTGATCGGCGCGCGCGAGCTCGCGCTGCTGCCGGAGGGGGCCGCGCTCGTCAACATCGCGCGCGGCGCGCTCGTCGACACGGTGGCGCTCGGCGAGGCCCTCGCGCAGGGTCGGCTCGTCGGTGCGGGTCTCGACGTCACCGAGCCGGAGCCGCTGCCGGCCGACCACCCGTTGTGGCGCGAGCCGCGCTGCCTCATCACCTCGCACTCGGCAGACACCCCGGAGATGACGGCGCCGCTCCTCGCTCAGCGCATCACCGAGAACGTGCGCGGCTTCCTCGGCGATGGGCGATTCGTGGGGCTCGTCGACCCGGAGGCGGGGTACTGAGCGTGCAGCGGCACCGGTGTGGTCTGATACCGTAGTCCTCGCTGTTCCACACGATCCTCGATAGCTCAATTGGCAGAGCAGCCGGCTGTTAACCGGCAGGTTGTTGGTTCGAGTCCAACTCGGGGAGCCACCCTCTCCCTCTCGTGATCTCTCACGGCCGCGTGCCGGACCGCGGGCGGGGTGCGGGAGCGGAGTCCGCCGCGATAGCGTGGCACCAGCCGCGTCGTCGAGGCGGATTCAGCGTCAGTGCCTCGCGCGGGCCCGAGCGTCAGGAGCGCATCATGGATGAGTGGATCTCGGCGAACGCGATGTTCCTCGTTCTCGTCCTCGGACCCTCGGCGGTTCTGCTTCTGCTCTTCACGGTCGTGCTGCTCGTCGCCTGGGTGCGCGCCCGATCCCGCGCTCGCCGCACGGCGTTCGACCGCACGGCGGCGGAGCGCGAGCGCATCGACCTCGAGCTGTCGCTCGCCGAGCAGACGGGCCGGCTGCGCGTGATCCGCGAGCTGCACGAGCTGTCGGTGCACGCCATCTCGACGGTCATCTCGCGGGCCGACGGCATCCGCTACACGGCTGAGCGCGACCCCGCGGCGGTCGCTCGCGTGGCCGAGGCGATGGCGGAGACTGCGCGGGCGACGCAGGCCGATCTGCGCCGGGTCATGAGCGTCGTGCGCGAGGGGGAGGCGAGCGTCGAGCCGCACCCCCAGCTGCGCTCGACGCGCGAGCTGTTCTCTCTCATGCGCGATTCGGGTCTCGACGTGGTCTTCGAGGAGCATGGCAAGCCGGTCGACCTCATGCAGGGCGTCGAGCTCACCATCTACCGCATCCTGCAGGAGGCCCTCGCGAACGCTCTGACGTACGGCGGCGTGGGCACGCAGGCGCGTGTCTCCGTCACGTGGTCGGCCGACGGTCTTCAGATCAAGGTGGAGGACGACGGTGCGCGAGCGGCGGCCCGGCGCGAGGGCGTCGACCCGAACGACGCCAAGGCGCGCGCCTACAGTCTGGACGACGACCTGCGAGCGCTGACCGACGAGGTCACGGGGCAGGGCATCCGTGAGATGCGATTGCGCGCGGAGCTGTACGGGGGCATCCTGACCGCATCCCCTGTCCCCGGTGTCGGCTTCTCGCTCGCGGTCGTGTTCCCCTCGCTCCGCTCGACGATGACGGCCCCGCACACTCCGTCCCCGGGGTCAGCATGAGCACGGTCGAGCCCGTCTCGGCGCTCCTCGTCGACGACTCGTCGCAGCAACGGCTCGGCTGGCGCATGATCCTCGAGGCGCACCCGGACATCGAGGTGGTCGCGGAGGCTCCCGACGGGGCGCGTGCCCTCGCTCTTGCGCGTCGCATGCCTCTCGACGTCGTCGTCATGGACGTGCGCATGCCTCGCGTCGGCGGACTCACCGCGGCCGAGCGCATCCGCGCAGATGCGCAGGTGCGCGAGCAGGGCGGCCCTCCCGGCATCGTGCTCATGACCGCGCTCGACCTGGAGGACTTCGTCGGCCCTTCCGCCGACGCGGGCGCCGACACCCTGCTCTACAAGGACGTCGAGCCCGACACGCTGCTCACGGCGGTGCGCGCCGCCGCGACCGCCCGCCGAGCGCGCGCGTGAGCGATGTCACCTCGCGCCGGGATGCCCGGCGCGCGTCGCTCGCGGTCGGCCTCGCGGTCTCGGCGTACGGGGTGTCGTTCGGCGCGCTCGCGGTGACGGCGGGCCTCGATGTCTGGCAGACCTGCGTGCTGAGTCTCGTCATGTTCTCGGGCGGCTCGCAGTTCGCGGTCATCGGCGTGCTCGCCTCGGGCGGCACGGCAGCGGGTCCGGCAGCGGTCGCGGGAGCCACGCTCCTGGGGCTGCGCAACACCCTGTACGCGGTGCGGGTCTCGCCGATCGTGGGCCCGGGCTGGGTGAAGCGGATCGCCGCCGGCCACCTCACGATCGACGAGTCCACGGCGGTCGCGACCGCCCAGCCGACGCCGGAGGGTCAGCGGGTGGGCTTCTGGATGACCGGCCTCGTCATCTACGTCGGCTGGAACCTCATGACGCTCGCCGGGGCGCTCCTCGGCGACCTGCTCGGAGACGTGAGCCGGTTCGGCCTCGACGCCGCCGCGGCAGCGGCGTTCCTGGGCCTCGTGTGGCCGCGCCTGAGCGCTCTGCAGCCTGTCGTCGTGGCGGTGGCCGCGGCGGTCGTCGCCGCTGTGGCGATCCCTGTGCTGCCGCCGGGCCTCCCGGTGCTCGTCGCCGCGCTCGTCGCACTCGTGGTGGGCCTGCCCGACCTGTTCGGGCGCCGCCCCGGTGCTGAGCCGCTGCCTGTGCACGATGCGGCGCTCGACGAGCACGGCCCTCCCGCGCCCGATGCGGGGGAGGCCCACCGATGACGCTCTGGCAGATCATCCTTCTCGCCTCGATCGCAGTGCTCGCGCTCAAGCTCGTCGGCTACCTGGTGCCTCCCCGCGTGCTCGAGACGCCGACGGCCGCGCGCACGGCGAACCTCACGACGGTCGCACTCCTCTCGGCGCTCATCGTCGTCCAGACGGTGAGCGTGGGCCAGCATCTCGTGCTCGACGCGCGGCTGCCCGCCCTCGTGGTCGCGGCGGGGCTCCTCGCGGTGCGTGCGCCGTTCATCCTGGTCATCGTCGCGGCCGCCGTCTCGGCGGCGCTGCTGCGGATGCTCGGCTGGGCAGCGTGACGTGCCCGCTCGCTCAGCGCGGGCGCGAGGCGCGCTCAGTCCTCGAGGTGATCGCGGCCAGGCAGCCAGCTCTGCCCCGGCGAGCCCCATGACTGCTTCTTGATGGCCTTGATGGCGGCCTTCCCATGCGGGTGCGCGAGGCGGTCGACGTAGAGGATGCCCTGCAGGTGGTCGTACTCGTGCTGCAGGATGCGGGCGAGCCAGCCGTGGGCTTCGAGCTCGAACCGCTGCCCGTCGAGGTCGGTCGCGCGAAGGAGCGCGTGCTCGGAGCGCACGAGGGGGAACCGTTCGCCTGGCACCGAGAGGCAGCCCTCGGAGTCCTCGTCCTCGTCGGCCTCCCCGAGCGGGGGCGGGCTCACGAGCAGCTCGGGATCGATCGCCGTACCGTGATGACGCTCGCCGTTCTCGTCGACCCAGTCGTAGACGAAGATGCGCGCATCCACGCCCACCTGTGGCGCGGCGAGACCCACACCGGGAGCGGCCTTCATCGTCTCGATCATGTCGGCGACGAGGGCGCGCACTTCGGCGGTGATGGTGCCCACGGGGGCGGCGGGGGAGTGCAGTACCGGCTCGCCGGTGATGCGGATGGGAAGCACGGCCATGCTGCCCAGAATATCGAGTGCGAGAGCGGTAGATTGACCGGGTGCCGCCCGAGCTGAGTGAGTTGACCGAGCAGATCAGCCTCACCCCTCTTCAAGCCATCGGCATCCCGATCGCGCTCGTCGGCGCTGTCTTCCTGTCTCTCGGCGCGCAGTTTCAGCACCGAGGTGTCAGCAAGGTCGAGGCGATGCACGGCGACGGCACCAAGGCGGGGCTGAGTCCGCGGCAGATCCTGCACCTGCTCGCACGACCCTCCTGGGTGCTCGGCTCGCTCATGCTCGCCCTCGCGGTCGTCTTCCAGCTCACGGCACTGGGCTTCGCACCGCTCATCGTGGTGCAGCCGCTCGGCGTCGTCGCGCTCGTCATCACAGCGATGGTCAACGCCCGGGTGTCGAGAATCCAACTCGACCGCCACGCGATCCGGGCGATCGTGCTGTGCGTCGGCGGTGTCGGCGTCTTCGTGACGATCGCGGCCGTGTTCGCGGTGGAGCAGGAGATCACGCAGACCCAGCTGCTCATCGTGCTCGGCGTGCTCGGTCTCGTGACGGCGGGGTTCGGGGTCGCCTTCTCGCTCCTGCGCAAGACGGCGACGGCGATGTTCTACATCGTCGGAGCCGGGGTGCTCTACGGCTTCGTGGCGACCCTCGCGAAGGTCGTCCTCAACCGGGTCCTCAACGGCAACCTCGACTGGCTCACCGGCGTCGCCATCGTGGCGCTGCTCGCGTCCGCGGTGCTCGGTGGATACTTCGTGCAGACCGCCTACTCCGTGGGCTCGCCCGATCTCGTCATCGCGGGGCTCACGGTCGTCGACCCGCTGGTCGCCGTGCTCATCGGCGTCATCGTGCTCGGCGAGGCGTCGCTCATTCCGCCCGTGGCCGCCATCGCAGCCGTGATCGTCGGGGTGGTCGCCATCTTCGGCGTCATCCAGCTCGCCGAGCACCACCCGCAGACGCACCGCTGATCTCGCCTGCCGGAGCCCCGTCCTGCGATAGCGTAGGTCGACGGTCCTCTCGCGACCGCGGCGCCCCCGACGGCGTCCGCCGATCACCTCAAGGAACCTCATCGACGTGCCTGACCTACCGCCTACGGGTGCAGCGACCTCCCGCTCGCTCCGCGTCCTCATCGGGGGCGACACCTTCGCGCCCGATGTCAACGGCGCGGCCAAGTTCGCCGAGCGCCTCGCGGCCGGCCTCGTCGAGCGCGGGCACGAGGTGCACGTCGTCGCTCCGGGAGCCGAGTCTGGGCCCAACTCGACCTCCGTGGAGGTGCACGAGGGCCAGCCCATGACCGTGCATCGACTGCGCTCGTGGCGCTGGTACCCGCACCCGTGGTTGCGCTACGCGCTGCCGTGGCGCATCGAGCCGAACGCCGCCCGCCTTCTCGACGAGGTGAAGCCCGACGTCGTGCACTTCCAGTCCCACATCGTCGTCGGCCGGGGCCTCGCCCGTGAGGCGGTCAAGCGCGGCATCCGCCTCATCGGCACCAACCACTTCATGCCCGAGAACGGCCTCCAGTTCACGCCGTTCATCGGCCCCCTGCGCGAGCCGGCGATCCGCGCCGCGTGGAACGCCGCAGCGCGCACATTCGGGCTCGCCGAGGCCGTCACGACGCCCACGCGCAAGGCCGCCGACTACATCGAGCGCTACACGTACCTGAAGGGCGTCTACCCCATCAGCTGCGGCCTGCACATCGACCACTACACGCCCAACCTCGAGCCGCGCAGCGAGAACGTCGTGCTCTTCCTCGGCCGTGTCGAGTCAGAGAAGCACATCGACGAGCTGCTGCGTGCAGCGGCCATGCTCGACCCCGAGCTCGACGTCAAGGTCGAGATCATCGGCGATGGCGAGCAGCGGCCCGCGCTCGAGCGACTCGCCGCGCAGCTCGGCATCTCGCACCGCGTGCACTTCGCCGGCCACGCGCCCGAGTCGTACCTCAAGCAGCAGCTGACCCGGGCATCCGTCTTCGCCATGCCGTCGCGGGCAGAGCTGCAGTCGATCGCGACCATGGAGGCGATGGCCTCGGGGCTGCCCATCATCGGTGCCAACGCCATGGCGCTGCCGCACCTCATCCACGACGGGGAGAACGGCTACCTCTACGAGCCCGGCGACGTGCCGCGGTTCGCGGAGCTGCTCACGAAGGTGTTCACCATGCCGCACGACGAGCTGCTCGCCCTCAAGCGCGAGAGCCTCTCGATCGTCGCCGACCACGACATCAATCGCACTCTCGACACGTTCGAGGCGCTCTATCGCGGCGAGCACGTGCCAGCACCCGTCTCGAGCGACGCCGACGCGCACAGCACGGATTCGTCGCACGACTGACGTCGGCCACGAGCGCGCGCTCGGTAGAGTGTGAGCGGCCCGCTCGCCGGGTCTCGGGGCGGTAGCTCAGCTGGTTAGAGCAGTGGACTCATAATCCATCGGTCACGGGTTCAAGTCCCGTCCGCCCTACCGCTCAAACCTGCATCGGGAGGCCCCATGACCATCGCTCACGCCGTGCCCCGCGCGGCCGACTCTCGAGTGGCCGCGATCGTTCTGGCCCTGCAGGCGCTCGGCACGCTCGTCGCGCTCGGGCTCACCGACGCGCGACTCGACGTGCTCGTCCTCGTCGAGCCTCCCGTCCTCCTGGGGGAGGGCTCGGCTCCGCTCGTCACCGGCGTGCTCCTCACTCCCGAAGCAGTGCGCGGCATGCTCGCGGTGCTGCTCGCGACGGCCGTGCTGCAGGCATTCCTCGTCCACCGCTCGGCGCGGGGAGCGCTCGGCGCCTCGACGGCGTCGACCGCGCACTGGATCGCCGTGTCCCAGTCGCTCGGCATCACGGTCGTCATCATCGCGCTGCTCAATGGTGCCGCCGCTGCGAGCACCATCATCCTCGCCTACGCGCTCGCCGCCGCCGGCGGCCTCCTCGGGTGGTTGCAGGATCGCGCACCGCGCCTGACCCAGTCGCGGGCCCACCTGTGGCCCTACGCCTTTCTCACGGTGCTCGTGATCGTGCCCTGGGGCGTCATCGCCCTCGTGCAGATCACGGGCCTCGCGCTCGGCGCACCGGCGAGCGACGGCGTGCGCGTGACGACGCTCGTCGTTCTCGCGGCGACCGCCGCCTGGGCCGTCGCGGAGTGGGCTATCGCGCGACCCGCCGGGGTGGCGCGCACACCCGAGGGCGCCGCGCGGCTGCGCGTGATCTCGTCGACCGGCCTCGCGAGCGTTCCGGCGGGCGCAGTCCTCGTGCTCGCGCTCCTCGGGGGCTGAGCCTGCCCGCGCGTCGATTGGCGCGCATCCCGTCGCTTGGAGAGGATGAGTGCATGGCTGACACCGCACCCGCCCCTACCGCCCTCGAGCGCTACGCGTCCTTCCGCGAGCGGCGCTCCCTCGCCGCCGTGCAGCCGCAGGGGCCCCTCGCGCTCGTCAACACGCAGTGGGTGGACGGCGAGCAGACCATCTGGGGCGTGCCCGGTCGTTGGGCGACCGCGCCCGAGGGCGGGCTGCTCGTGACGGCCTCGCCCGACGACGGCATCACCGTCGACGGCGAGCTCGTCGACGGCACCGTGCGCGTGCGCGGCAAGGACGATGCCGAGCCGAGCAGCATCGTCTTCGACGACCACACGACCGGGTTCGTCATCGCGGGCGAGGGCGGCACGTACGCCTTGCGAGTGTGGGACGCCCGCAGCGAGGCGATCGAGAACTTCGGCGGCATCGATGCCTTCGACTACAACCCCGACTGGGTCGTGACGGGCACCTTCCGCGAGATCGAAGGCGGCACGACGGTCGGCTTCGAGCACCTCAAGGACGAGGGCAAGACCCGCGAGCAGGTAGTCCCCGGCGAGATCCGCTTCACGCACGAGGGCGTCGACTACGACATCGCCGCCTTCAAGGCGGGGCGCGCTCTGCAGCTCGTGTTCGCCGACGCGACGAACGGCGAGTCCACCTACAGCGTCGGGCGCTTCCTGTTTCTCGCCCCGAACGCCGACGGCTCGATCACTCTCGACTTCAACCTCGCGATCCTGCCCCCGTGCGCGTTCAACTACAACTTCAACTGCCCGTTGCCGCCGAAGCAGAACCGCTTCCCGTTCCCCATCGAGGCCGGAGAGAAGAACGTGCTCGCGAAGGACGGCTCGCTCCTGCACTGAGCCGCGTCCCGTGGCGCGGGATGCTGCACTCGCGCCCAGCGCGGCGGCGAGCCGAGCATCCCACCCGCACACCTCCGCAATTCAGGAGTCGAAGCGGTAGCAACCCGTCTCTCGGGGTCGTCCGCGGCGTGTCGCGCGGCTCCGAGCGCGCGAACTCCTGAGTTGTGGAGGTGACCGGGCGGCGGGGCGCGTCGGTGCGACACGGCAGACTGAGCGCATGCCGATCGTAGTCGAGCGCCGGGGCGCGACAGTCGCGCTCGTCGACGTCGACGACTCGGGCGCGGCGCGCGACGATCGCGCGAGCACCCTCACGACCGAGGCCGAACTGCCCGCCCTCGTCGCCGAGCGAGAGGCAGAGCATCCGCGCTGGGTGTGGACCGACACGGCGCAGTGGTACCCGCCGCTGCTCGCCGCGGGCGTGCGCGTCGAGCGCTGCCACGATCTGCGCCTCGTCGACCGCCTGCTCGCGGGCATCGAGGGTCGCGCTCCCCGCACCGACTGGGGCGCACCTGCCGCCACCCGGCAGCGGCACGGCGACACGCTCTTCGACCTCGACAGCGACCTAGACAGCGATCTCCCCAGCGGCCCCGGCAGCGCCCCCGCGCACTCCGTATGGGGGCAGGATGCTCCGCTCGCGCCGCCCGCCGTCGCCACCTATCGCGAGCACCTCGCCGTGATCGCCGCGCACCCCCGGTCCCGTGATCTCACGCTGCTCGCCGCGGCGGAGTCGGCCGGGGCCCTCGCGGCCGCGGAGATGACCCACGTGGGCCTGCCGTGGAGCGAGCGCGACCACGATGCTCTGCTCACCGCCGTTCTCGGGCCTCGCCCTCCGGTGGGTGGGCGCCCGGCGCGTCTCGACGAGCTGGCGGCCGAGGTGACCCGGCGACTCGGCGTCGGCCCCGTGGCGCTCGACTCGCCGACCGAGCTCATCCGGGCGCTGCGCCGCGCGGGCCTCGAGGTGGCGACGACGCAGCAGCGCGAGCTGCAGCGGCTGGCGCACCCGGCGATCGAGCCGCTCCTGCAGTACAAGAGCCTCGCGCGGCTGTGGACGGCGAACGGCTGGGCGTGGCTCGACGAGTGGGTGCACGACGGTCGCTTCCGCCCGGTCTTCCTGCCGGCCGGTGCGAGCAGTGGGCGCTGGGCTTCCGACGGGGGCGGCGCGCTGCAGCTGCCGCGGCAGGTGCGTCCGGCCGTGCGGGCCGACGAGGGGTGGATGCTCGTGGTCGCCGACGCGGCGCAGCTCGAGCCGCGCATCCTCGCCGCTCTCTCCGGTGACGAGGCGATGGCGCGCGCCGGCGCGGGTGTCGATCTGTACGCGGGCATGGTGGAGCGGGGCGTCGTCGATTCTCGCGAGCACGCGAAGCTGGGGATGCTCGGGGCCATGTACGGCGGAACAACCGGTGAGAGCGCCCGCGTGCTGCCGCGCCTCGCCCGCTCGTTCCCGGCCGCGATCGCGTTCGTCGAGGCGGCGGCCCGCACGGGGGAGCGCGGTGGCTCCGTGACGACGCATCTCGGCCGCACCTCTCCGCCGCCGAGCGCGGAGTGGCTCGACCGCCAGTCGCACGCGGCCGCGGAGGGAGCGTCGGAGGGCCTGCGGCGCGCGGCGCGCACCGATGCCCGGTCGTGGGGTCGCTTCACGCGCAACTTCGTCGTGCAGGGCACGGCGGCCGAGTGGGCCCTCGCGTGGCTCGCGGGTGTGCGTCGCAGACTGTGGGCAGCGGAGGGCGGCCCCCTGGAGGGGCAGCCGCACCTCGCGTTCTTCCTCCACGACGAGCTCGTGGTGCACGCTCCTGCGCACCGCGTGAGCGACGTGGAGTCGGCGCTGCGTGAGGCGGCGGCGGAGGCGGGCCGCATCGTGTTCGGGGCCACGCCGGTGACGTTTCCGGTCACGGTCGCCGCTGTGCAGCGCTACAGCGAAGCGAAGTAGCGCGCGCGACGGTCAGGTCGGCGGATGCACGGTCTCCGCCGCACGGCGGCCACGGCGACGGCGATCCGTGCGCAGCGGCCACGGCTCGATGTCGGGCAGGGAGTCGAGCCACGCGAGCGCGGCGGAGCGCAGCAGTCGTGCTGCGTGCTCGGCGGCGGCCTGGGCCTGACCTCCCGTGGGGTCGAGGGTCTCGCTCGAGGCGCCCGCGTACGGCTCCCACAGGCGGCGGTAGTTGGCGACGAGGGTGTCGTGGTGGCTTCCCGGGAGGGAGAGCGCCAGGAGGATGCGCTCGACCATGTCGTGCCAGTCGGCGATGTCCGGCTCGGTGAGGTGCATGCGCGCCTCGATGATCCCGTCGTCGGTGAGCTCGTAGAGCGGGAGATGGTCGTCGGTGATGCCGGCGGAGGCGATGAGCTCGTCGCGGCGCAGCCGGTCCAGGGTCGAGTACACCTGCCCGACGTTGAGGGGCGTGTCGCGCCGCGTGCGCTCGACGACTTCGCCGTGAAGCTGATACCCGTAGGCGGGCCCGAGGGTGAGGACTGCGAGGAGGGAGTGTCGCAGCGTCATGGCTTTAGCCTAGGCGAGTCGCCGGTCGGGCATCCCGAGAATCACACTCTTGTGATTTCCGGTGTGCTGGGTGGATAATGGGCCCTGACGGGCAACCGTTCCAACCGAATACGCTGCACGCTCACTCCGAGCCAGGTCGATGGGGAAGTCGCACCTGAACGAAACGGAGTGAACTGTGGCTACTGCATCGGCTCGCGGAGTGCTGTTCGTGCACTCCGCTCCCCGCGCGCTCTGCCCCCACATCGAGTGGGCTGCAGGTCGCGCCATCGACCGCGCCGTCAACTTCGACTGGATCGAGCAGCCTGTCCTCCCCGGAACCCAGCGCGCCGAGTTCGTCTGGGAGGGCGAGGCGGGCAGCGGTGCGAAGATCGCGAGCGCGTTGCGCGGCTGGGAGCACTTGCGCTTCGAGGTGACCGAGGATGCTGCGCTCGGCTCCGACGGAGGCCGCTGGATGCACACGCCCGACCTCGGCATCTTCTTCGCCCAGACGGATGCCGCGGGCAACACCGTCATCCCCGAGGACCGCGTGCGGTACGCGATGGAGGTCGCCGGCAGCAACGCCCTCGAGCTGCACCGCGAACTGCGTCTGGCCCTGGGTCAGGCGTGGGACGACGAGCTCGAGGCGTTCCGCCACGCGGGTGACGAGGGCAGCCGCGTGGTCTGGCTGCGCCACCGCGCCGGCTGACCGGCCCGCCGCGCTTCGCGCCCGCCCACCCGCGCGTCATCTCCACAATTCAGGAGTTGCGCCGGTTTGACGCGTGCTCGGGGCACCTGATCGGCGTGTCGCACGTCCTTCCAGACGCGATCTCCTGAGTTGTGGAGATCGCCCACGCGGATGGAGGCGGCAGCACCGACCGGCGCTGGGCGCGACGCGCGAGCGTCAGTAAGTCAGACGCTCAGACGCTGCGGAACGCGACGACCGAGTTGTGGCCGCCGAAGCCGAACGAGTTCGACAGGGCGAGCAACGGCCCGTCGCCGAGCGCGCGCGGCGACGTCACGACGTCGAGCGGAATCCGCTCGTCCTGGTTGTCGACGTTGATGGTCGGGGGAGCGGTGCGCTCGTGCAGCGCGAGGATCGTGAAGACCGCCTCGAGAGCGCCCGTGCCGCCGAGCAGGTGCCCGGTGGAGGCCTTCGTCGCCGACACGGGGATCGACCCGACCCGGTCACCGAAGACGCGCGCGAGGGCCGCGTACTCGGCGACGTCGCCCACGGGCGTCGAGGTCGCGTGCGCGTTGATGTGCGACACCTCCGACGGCGTGGCGCCGGCCTGCTCGAGAGCGGCGATGACGGCGCGCGCTGCCCCCGAACCCTCGGGGTCGGGCGCGGTGATGTGGAAGGAGTCGGAGGTCACGGAGCCGCCAGCGAGCTCGGCGTAGATGCGAGCGCCACGAGCGAGCGCGTGCTCCTTCGTCTCGAGCACGAGGGCCGCGGCGCCCTCGCCGAGCACGAAGCCGTCGCGGTCGACGTCGTACGGCCGCGAGGCGGCGGCGGGGTCGTCGTTGCGGCGGGAGAGCGCCTGCATGGCCGCGAACGCGGCGATGGGGAGGGGATGCACGACCGCTTCGGTACCGCCGGCGACGACGACATCGGCGAGACCGAGCTGGAGGTGCTCGTAGGCGTTCGCGATCGCCTCGGTGCCCGAGGCGCATGCGGAGACGACCGTGCGCGCGCCGGCACGAGCGCCGAGATCCATGCTGATCGCGGCGGCGGCGGCGTTGGGCATGAGCATGGGGATCGTCATGGGAAGGACCCGGCGCGGGCCCTTCTCCTTGAGCACGTCCCAGGCCTCGAGGAGCGTCCAGAGGCCGCCGATACCGGTCGCGTAGTCGACGAGGATGCGCTCGGGGTCGATGTCGGGGGTACCCGCGTCGGCCCAGGCTTCGCGCGCGGCGATGAGCGCGAATTGGGCCGAGGGGTCGAGTCTCTTGATCTCCTGGCGTTCGAGCACCTCGGAGGGGCGCACGGCGGCCTCGGCGGCGAAGGTGACGGGCAACTCGTGCTGGGCGACCCAGTCGTGCTCGAGGGCGCGCACGCCGGATTCGCCGCGCAGCAGGGCATCCCAGCTGTCGCGGGCGGTCCCGCCGAGCGGGGAGGTGGCACCGATTCCGGTGACGACGATGGTGGTCATAGCGTCAACTCTCTGCAGGTGTTTCGGGCGTGTGCGCCGATGCCGGGGCGGCGCCGGGGCGTCCTGGCCCCGGCATCGGCGCGCACTCGCGGGTCAGGTCAGCCCTGGGCGCCCACGATGTAGGTGACGGCGTCACCGACGGTCTTGAGGTTCTTGACCTCTTCGTCGGGGATCTTGACGTCGAACTTCTCTTCCGCGTTCACGACGATCGTCATCATCGAGATCGAGTCGATGTCGAGGTCGTCGGTGAACGACTTGTCGAGAGCGACCGAGTCGGTCGAGATTCCGGTCTCGTCATTGATGAGCTCGGCGAGGCCGGCGAGAACTTCTTCGGTGGACAGTGCCATGGTGTTGTCTCCTAGGGGGTGTGTATGACCGCCTCCCATCCTAGGGCGGGGTGCGGTCGGGGTCGGGGGAGGCCGCGCGGGGCTAGGGCAAGCGCACCACTTGGGCGCCGAAGACGAGGCCGGCTCCGAAGCCGATCTGGAGGGCGAGGCCCCCGCTCAGTTCGGGATGCTCGGCGAGCAGTCGATGCGTCGCGAGCGGTATCGACGCCGCCGAGGTGTTGCCGGTCGTGGCGATGTCTCGCCCGACGACGACGTGCTCGGGCAGAGCGAGCTGCTTGGCGAACTCATCGATGATGCGCATGTTGGCCTGGTGCGGAATGAAGGCGGCGAGGTCGTCGGCCGTCACTCCCGCGGCGTCGAGGGCCTGCTTCGCGACCTTGGCCATCTCCCACACTGCCCAGCGGAAGACCGTCTGGCCTTCCTGGCGCAGGGTGGGGTACTCGCCGTCGGGGTCGTCGAAGGCCTCTTTGAGGGGGCGGTCCATGCCGACGGCGTCCCACTTGGAGCCGTCGGAGCCCCAGACGGTCGCCCCGATGCCGGGCTCGTCGGCGGGACCGACGATCGCGGCCCCGGCGCCGTCCCCGAGCAGGAAGGAGATGGTGCGGTCGGTGGGCTTGGCGAAATCGCTGAGCTTCTCGGCGCCGACCACGAGCACGTAGCGGGCCGCGCCGGCCCGGATGAGGGCATCCGCTTGGGCGATGCCGTAGGCGTAGCCGGCGCACGCGGCGGAGACATCGTAGGCGGGCGCCGGGGTCGCCCCGATGCGCTCGGTGAGGAGCGAGGCCAGGGAGGGCGTCTGCACGGTGTTGCTGATGGTCGAGACGATGACCGCGCCGATGTCGCTCGGGCTGATGCCGGCTTTCTGGATGGCCTCGCGCGAGGCCGCCTCGGCGAGATCGACCGCCTGCACGTTCGCACTCGCGCGGGTGCGGGTGATGACGCCCGTGCGCTGGCGGATCCACTCGTCGGAGGACTCGATCGGCCCGACGATGTCGTCGTTGGGCACGATGACGTCGCCGCGTGCTGCGCCGACAGCGTGGATGCGCGTGTACGGCACGCCCGTGGACTGGGTGAGGCTCGCGGGGCTCATGCGTTCTCCAGCATCTCGATCGCGGCGGGGAGGTCGTCTGGGGTCTTGATCGCGACGCTCGGCACGCCGCGCAGCCCGCGCTTCGCGAGACCCGTGAGGGCTCCGCCGGGCAGCAGTTCGATGATGCCGGTGACGCCGTCGGCCGCCATCGACTCCATGCAGGAGTCCCAGCGCACGGGCGAGGAGATCTGGCCGATGAGCAGGTCGAGGAAGGCTGCACCGGTCTCCACGACGCCCCCGTCGCGGTTCGTGTAGAGACGGATGCTGGGGTCGCCGACCGCGATGCCGTCGGCTGCCGTGCGCACGCGCTCCACGGCGTCTCCCATGTAGCTCGTGTGGAAGGCGCCGGCCACCTGGAGCGGAATGACGCGGGTGCCCGGCACGGGGTCGGCGGCGAGGGCTTCGAGGTTCGCGAGCTCGCCCGCGACGACGGTCTGGCCGCCGCCGTTGACGTTGGCCGCTTCGAGGCCGAGTTCGGTGATGCGCGCCGCGAGGGCATCGGCGTCGCCTCCGATGACGGCGCTCATGCCGGTGGGCACGAGGGCGGCCGCGTCGGCCATCGCGAGCCCGCGCTCGCGGACGAGGCGCAGGGCCTCCTCCTCCGAGAGCACTCCCGCGAGGGCGCCTGCTGCGAACTCGCCGACGGAGTGACCCGCGACCGCGCCGACACGGTCGCGCCGCCCGTCGAGCAGGGCGGAGGCGCTCAGCAGGCTCGCGGCGACGATGAGGGGCTGAGCGACGGCCGTGTCGCGGATGGTGTCGGCTTCGGACTCCGTACCGTGCGCGGCGAGATCGAGGCCGGTCGCAGCGGAGTAGCGGTCGAGGGTCGCGCGGTGGGCGGGGTCTTCGAGCCAGGGTGCGAGGAAGCCGGGGGACTGCGAGCCCTGGCCGGGGGCGACGACGACGATCATGAGTTCCATCCTCCCAAAGAGGGTTGCGGTCGGGTGCTGGTGGAGGTCGTGAACAAAGTCGTCACGGTGTTGTCCAGTCTCTACAGTGGCACGCGGCGGGGGTCACGGCGAGTCAGCGCCGTGGCCCTCCTGGTTCCGCAATCGAGCCGACGACGAGCGCGCACTGCAGGATGAGCGCCTCCCGTGAGCCGGTCGCATCCCATCCGATGACCTCGCTGATGCGCTTGAGGCGGTACCGGACCGTGTTGGGGTGCACGAACAGCTCGCGCGCCGTCGCCTCCAGACTGCGACCGTTGTCGAGGTAGGCCCAGAGGGTCGCGAGCAGTTCGACGTTGTGATTCTTGAGCGGCGTGTAGATGCGGTCGATGAGGGTGCGGCGGGCGATCGGATCGCCCGCGAGGGCGCGCTCGGGCAGCAGGTCGTCGGCATGCGTGGGGCGCGGAGCGTTGCGCCACGATCGCGCGACGGCGAATCCGGCGAGTGCCGCCTTGGCGCTCTTGCCTGCCTCTACCACGTCGGGCACCTCGGGGCCGAGTACGAGGTGCCCCTCCCCGAAACTGGGCTCGAGCGCCTCCGCGATCTGGGCGAAGGTGTGAGTCGGCGGGGCATCGGTGCCGTCTTCTCCGCGCGGCGTCGCGCGCCCGATGACGACGACGAGGCGATTGCCCTGCACTCCGATGAGCACGTCGGCGTCCACGTGGCGCGCGATGCGGCGCACCTGGTCGACGTCGACGATGCGGGGCGTCGTGCCGACGAGCACGCACACCTCGCCGTGACCGTTCCACCCGAGGGCGGCGATGCGGCTCGGCAGCTCGTTGTCGTACTCGCCGCTGAGGATCGAGTCGACGACGAGGGCCTCGAGCCGGGCATCCCAGAGTCCCCGCGCTTCTGCGGCGCGCGCGTAGACGTCAGCAGCGGCGAAGGCGATCTCCCGGCTGTACAGCAGGATCGCCTCGCGCACGCTCTCATCGCGGCCCTTGACGCGCTCCTCGACGACCTCGACCACGACTCGGATGAGCTGCAGGGTCTGCTGCAGGCTCACCGAGCGCAGAAGCTCGCGCGGCGCGGCGTCGAAGACATCGGCGGCGATCCACGGCTGCGAGCTCGGGTCGTCGTACCAGCTGATGAAGGAGGTGATGCCCGCTTGCGCGACGAGCCCGACGGCGGAACGTCGACTGGGCGGCATCGTGCCGTACCACGGCAGCGTGTCGTCGAGCTTCTTGAGCGTCTCCGACGCGAGGTCGCCCGAGATGTTGCGCAACCAGGTGAGCGTCTGAGCCTTCGTCATCGAGGCCACGTGCACCCCTTTCCTCGAGTACCGGGCGCGCGCCGGAGCGCGCGACCCGGTGCTGCCGCGTGCGTCAGGCGTCGCCGCCCGCAGCGCCCGTCGTGCCCGCGGTGACGTCGTGCAGGCGGTACCGCTCGATCGCCTGCCCCACGACAGCGGGGTCGACGACGCCGCGCCGCGCGAGCTGCTGGAGCGTGCGGACGACGACCGAGGGCCCGTCGATCGTGAAGTAGCGACGTGCGGCAGGCCGCGTGTCGCTGAAACCGAAGCCGTCGGCGCCCAGCGTGGCGAAGTCGCCAGGCACGAACTGCCGAATCTGATCAGGAACCGCGTGCATGAAGTCGCTCACCGCGACCACGGGGCCCTCGGCGGCCTCGAGCTTCTGCGTCACGTAGGGCACCCGCGGGCGCTCGCCCGGCTGCAGGAAGTTGTGCTCCTCCGCCGCGAGACCGTCGCGACGCAGCTCGGTCCACGAGGTGACGCTCCACACATCGGCGGAGACGTTCCAGTCGTCGGCGAGCAGCTGCTGGGCCTCGAGCGCCCAGGGCACCGCGACGCCCGAGGCGAGCAACTGCGCCTTCGGGCCGATGTTCTCGGCCCGCCGGTACAGGTACAGCCCACGCAGCACGCCGTCGACATCGAGGTTCTCGGGCTCGGCCGGCTGCACCTGCGGCTCGTTGTACACCGTGAGGTAGTACATGACGTTCGGGTCGGGGTGCTCGCCGCCGTACATGCGCTCGAGACCCGCCTTGACGATGTGACCGAGCTCGAACCCGAAGGCGGGGTCGTAGGACACGACGGCCGGGTTGGTGCTCGCGAGCAGCGGCGAGTGCCCGTCAGCGTGCTGGAGGCCCTCGCCCGTCAGGGTCGTGCGACCCGCGGTCGCGCCGATGACGAAGCCGCGCGCCATCTGGTCGCCCGCAGCCCAGAACGCGTCGCCCGTGCGCTGGAAGCCGAACATCGAGTAGAAGACGTAGACGGGGATGAGCGGCTCGCCGTGCGTGGCGTAGCTCGTGCCGACGGCGGTGAACGCGGCGACCGCGCCTGCCTCGTTGATGCCCGTGTGCAGAATCTGGCCCTGCGGGCTCTCCTTGTAGGCGAGCAGCTGCTCGCGGTCGACGCTCGTGTAGTGCTGGCCGGCCGGGTTGTAGATCTTCGAGGACGGGAAGTAGGCGTCCATGCCGAAGGTGCGCGCCTCATCCGGAATGATCGGCACGATGCGGTGACCGAAGTCCTTCGACCGCAGGAGGTCCTTGAGCAGTCGTGCGAAGGCCATCGTGGTGGCGATCTCATGCTTGCCCGAGCCCTTCTTCACGATGTCGTACGTCTTCTCGTCGGGGAGCGAGATCTGGGTGTACTTCGTGCGGCGCTCGGGCACGAAGCCGCCGAGCTCGCGCCGGCGCTCGTGCAGGTACTGGATCGCCGGGTCGTCGTTGCCCGGGTGGTAGTAGGGCGGCTGGTACGGGTCCTTCTCGAGCTCGGCGTCGGTGATGGGAATGCGCATCTCGTCGCGGAACTGCTTGAGGTTGTCGAGCGTGAGCTTCTTCATCTGGTGGGTCGCGTTGCGGCCCTCGAAGCTCGGGCCGAGGCCGTAGCCCTTGACGGTCTTCGCGAGGACGACGGTCGGCTGGCCGGTGTGCTCGCTCGCAGCCTTGAACGCCGCGTACACCTTGCGGTAGTCGTGGCCGCCGCGCTTGAGGTTCCAGATCTCGTCGTCGCTCATGTGCTCGACCATCGCCGCCGTGCGCGGGTCGCGCCCGAAGAAGTGCTCGCGGATGAACGCGCCGGACTCGGCCTTGTACGTCTGGTAGTCGCCGTCCGGGGTGCGGTTCATGAGGTCGCGCAACGCGCCCTCGTGGTCGTTCGCGAGCAGGGCATCCCACTCTCGGCCCCAGACCACCTTGATGACGTTCCATCCGGCACCGCGGAAGAAGCTCTCGAGCTCCTGGATGATCTTGCCGTTGCCGCGCACCGGGCCGTCGAGGCGCTGCAGGTTGCAGTTGATGACGAAGTTGAGGTTGTCGAGACCGTCGTTCGCAGCGAGCTGCAGGGCGCCGCGGCTCTCGACCTCGTCCATCTCGCCGTCGCCGAGGAAGGCCCACACCTGAGAGTCGTCGGCCTCGGCGATGCCGCGGTTGGTCACGTACTTGTTGAGCTGCGCCTGGTAGATGGCGTTGATGGGGCCCAGGCCCATCGACACGGTCGGGAACTGCCAGAACTTCGGCATGAGACGCGGGTGCGGGTAGCTCGAGAGCCCGCCGCTGGGGTGCGACTTCTCCTGCCGGAAGCCGTCGAGCTGGTCCGTCGTGAGGCGGCCCTCGAGGTAGGCGCGCGCGTACATGCCGGGGGAGGCGTGACCCTGGTAGAAGATCTGGTCGCCGCCCGTGGGGTGCTCGGCGCCGCGGAAGAAGTGGTTGTGGCCGACCTCGTACAGCGCCGCACTCGACGCGTACGTGGAGATGTGACCGCCGACGGCGATGTTCGGCCGCTGCGCGCGGTGCACGGTGATCGCGGCGTTCCAGCGGATCCACGCGCGGTAGCGGCGCTCGAGCTCCTCGTCGCCCGGGAAGGCCGGCTCGTTCTCGGGAGCGATCGTGTTGAGGTAGTCCGTCGTCGGCACCATCGGCACGCCGAGGTGCAGCTCCTTCGAGCGCTTGAGGAGGCTGAGCATGATCTCGCGCCCTCGCTGCGGACCGCGAGCCTGAACGACCGCGTCGAGCGACTCATTCCATTCGCTGGTCTCCTCCGGATCGGAGTCTGTGTGCTTGACCGAGTACGGATCCTGGTCGTTGACCGTCACCCTTGACCTCTTCCTGGTGGTAGACAGAGTGTGTCGTCGGTCGTCACCACCGGGTTGCGGCGGGAGACCGTTTCGAGCGTGATCGAGTCTAGTCATGCCCGCCTGCACCTACCGTGACCGGCCGGCGCGAGGCGCGGCGGCCCGCGGAGCAGTAGCATTCTCGTCGTCGGGCTCTTAGCTCAGTTGGTAGAGCGCCTCGTTTACACCGAGGATGTCGGCGGTTCGAGTCCGTCAGGGCCCACCCTCCCCACCCTTCTTCTGCGCGATCCCATCCGAGCCACTCGCGTTGCGGTGCGCCGCTGCGGTGTCGGTGCGCCCGCCTAGCGTGGACATGTGCCGGTGAGTGTGGAGCAGTGGTGGGCGCGCCGCCAGTGGGTGACCGGGCGCGACGTGCCGCATCCGATCGGCGAGTTCCGGGATGCCTGGGCCGCCTTCCCGAGACTCGTCGAGCAGTTCCACCCCGACCGCAATCGCGAGCTCGTGCTGAGCCAGATTCCGCCCGCCGCCGACGTGTGGCTGCTCTGGGTGTGCGGCATCGGGCACGACTTCGTCGCGACGCCCGCGGAGCAGCGCGCCCGGCCCGTGCGGTCGCGCTCACGTCGCTCGTGGTGCCCTGTCTGCGCGACCCCCTCCGCCTTGCCGCCCGCACCCAAGTGGCCCCGCGGCATCCCGCGCCCCGCGCCCTCCTCGGGCAGCCCGCACCCTGCTGACCCCGCGGCAGCACCCGAGTCGGGTCTCCACAATTCAGGAGTCGGCGAGAGCGTCGGCTCGGGGTCGTCCGCGTCAGTGCAGGGTTCTCGCGCCTCGCGTCGGCGTGTCGTGCACGTCCCGGCCGCGCGCACTCCTGAGGTGTGGAGGTCGGCGGGGGAGGTCGCGCCGGGCGCGGCGTTCGTGAGCGGCGCGGCATCGCGTGCCTCGTCGGCAGCCCAGGAACGGCTGCGGACGCTCGTGGCCGAGCGGCTCGACATCGACCTGAGCCCCAACGCCGTGCGGGTGCGCACGCCGTTCTTCGGCAGGCTCGAAGTGTGGCCCGACCTCGTGCTGCCCGAGCTCGCGATCGCGGTAGAGCTCGACACGATCGGGCGCGCCGGCGATGAGCACGTGGGAGAGCGCGAGCGCGTCGATCGTCGCAAGGACAGGGTGCTCGCCGACGTGGGCTGGGTCGTCATCCGCATGCGCTGCCGGCCCCTGCGAGCGCTCGGGGAGCACGACCTCGTCGTGCCGAGAGTCTCCGCACGCGCGGTGGACGCACTCGTCGACCGCATGGCGGCAGTGCGGGGCGAGCTCATGGTCGCCGCCTACCGGTCTCCGCGCGCCGGTTGAGAGCGCCATGTCAGCCGGGACCCGGCCGATGCCCGGCCGAGCGTGCCGACGCACGCACGGCGGGTCTGCCGCGATCTAGAGGAACAGCGCCCAGAGAAGCGCGACGAAGACGAGCACGAACACCGCGGGCCCGACGACGCGCACGATCTCGATGCCGCGCGACGTCGCGATGATGCGCTCGGCGATCGCCGAGCGGCTCTCGAGCGCCCGCAACTCGGTCACGACCGCGCTGCCCTCGTTCGCGGCGGCGATCTGGGCCGCGGCTCCGAGCAGGCCCGAGGCGAGCAGGATGCCGGCCGCCGCGAGGCGCACGGGCAGGTCGGCGTCGCCGAGGCCCACGGCGAGCATCCCGACCGTCGCCGTCAGCAGCAGCGTCGGCGCGACCTGCGAGATGATGATGTGCCACCGGGCGCTCGCCCAGTGCGTGAGAAGTTCGCTCTCGGTCATGGCCACACGATAGCCCGGCCCGCCGTGAGCCCGAGCCGGAGGCGGTGGCGGTGGCGGCAGCGATCGGGGCGCTCGTGCTCGCCTCCGTGCTGTGGGGCACCACGGGAACCTCGGCGACCTTCCTGACCGGGGGCGTCAGTCCGCTTGCCATCGGCGCGACGACGATGACGCTGGGCGGTGCGCTGCTGTTCGCGACCTCCGCGCGCTCCTCGCTCGCGGTCGTCCGCGAGCGCTCGTGCCGCGGCTGGCTCCTCGCGGCGGCCGCGGGCATGGTCGTCTACCCGCTGACGTTCTACGCGACCATGGATCTCGCCGGCGTCGCGATCGGCAACGTCGTCTCCCTCGGCTCCGGCCCGCTGTTCGCGGCGCTGCTGGAATGGCGCGTCGATCGTCAGAGGCTGACGCTGCGCTGGATGCTCAGCACGGCGG
Source organism: Chryseoglobus sp. 28M-23 (assembly GCF_014789785.1). NCBI lineage: Bacteria > Bacillati > Actinomycetota > Actinomycetes > Micrococcales > Microbacteriaceae > Microcella > Chryseoglobus sp. 28M-23. Next base: position 1,147,770 of record NZ_CP061846.1, read on the forward strand.
TCGCGCTCGTGGGGGTCTCCCTGCTCGTGGGCGGCGGCCACGGCGCTGGCTCCGTCGTCGACCCGGCGACGGTGCCGCTCGGCGTGCTGCTGGGGTTGGCGGCCGGCGCGGGATACGCGCTCTTCACCTACGCGGCCGGCGTCATCGTGCGCGCGGGTCACGGCGGGCGCGCGACGATGGGAGCCGCGTTCGGTCTCGCCGCCGTGCCGCTCTCGGTCGTCATGCTCGTCACCGCCGCTCCGCTGGTCGCCACGGTCGCCAATGCGGGCATCGCGGTGTATCTCGCCGTGGGCCCGATGTTCATCGCCTACGTGCTCTTCGCTCGCAGCCTTCGCGAGCTGCGCAGTTCGACCGTCACCGTCGTGACGCTGCTCGAGCCGTTCGTCGCGACGCTGCTCGCGGTCGCGGTGGTGGGTGAGCGCCTCGAGGCCGCGGGATGGCTGGGGCTCGCCCTCATCCTCGTCGGGGTAACTGTGCTCTCTACGGCTCGTCACCCGCGACAGATGTCCTGACCGCCCTATCATCGGGGCATGGTCGACGAGCAGCAGCCGCCCGAGGACGACGCGACGTCGATGGAGCCACCCGGACCCCGGCGCTCGACGTACACGCCGCCACCCGCTGACGCCCAGTATGACGCGAGCGCGACCGACGACGACGCGCTCGCGGGAGCGCTCGCGCAGGAGTTCCGTCGGTGGACGCCGCCGCCGCGCCGCACGGAGAGCACGCCCGAGACGGGCCGCGAACCGGCCTCCCCGGCAGCGGCACCCGCGACACCGGCACCGCCCCCCTCGGAGCCCGCGCCGGTCGAGTCATCCCCGGTGGAGTCATCCCCGGTCGAGTCCGTGCCCCCGCCTCCCGCGTATCGCGCGCCGACTGAGCCGGCACCGGCTGAGCCGTCTCATCCCGCTCCGTCGACCTGGTGGTCGGCTCCTCCCGTACCGCCTCAGCCTGCCCCTCCGATCGCGGAGCAGCCGAGCGACGAGCCAGCGGCGACCGCCCCGCACAGCGAACCCGCCTACTCGCCCTCGCGCGCCGTCCCCGCAGAGCCACTGCCTCCCGCCGCACCGAAGCCCCCGGCAGCGTCGCCCGCAGCCGCAACGCCCGCAGCGTCAGACGGTCCGCCCCCGGGCATCCCCGCTCCGCCGCGCCGTGAGTCGATGACGGACGAGCAGCTTCTCGCCGCCGCAGACCTCGATGCTCCCGACCACGACACGAGCGCACTCCTCGACCTCCTCGAACAGCAGCTGCTTCTGCGCGAGGCCGAGGTGGCCCGTCTGGGGGAGTGGGAGCGCCACGTGCGCGAGACCGCCGGCCCCGCGGCCGAGCCGCTCGTCGCCGAGGTGCGCGCGCAGTTCACGGGGTCGATTCCCATCGTCGGCGGCATCGCGGCCCCGCAGCGCGCGCCCGAACCTGCCCCGGCAGAGCCCGGGCCGACGGAGCCAGCACCGACAGAGCCAGCGCCGCCGGAGCCCTCCCGGTCAGAGGAACCGCAGTCGGAGCATCACGCATCCGCCCCGACGGCGGAGGCCGAGCCGATGCCCTCGGAGCAGTCTCCGGCCGCTCCGGCGTCGGTGGAGTCCGCCTCGGCGCCGCCGAGCGGCCCCGAGCTCGACCTCGCGCTCGCGGATGCCCCGCCGCCCTTCGGCGCGACGGCAGCCGACGTGCCGCCACCCCCCTCGGCCGCTGCTGATGACGACGCACCTCCGCCGCTCGTGGAGCCCGAGACCTCGGCGCCTGGGTCGGTCGACCCTGAGGTGCTCACGGGGCCGACGAGTCTCGAGGCGATCTTCGGCGCAGCCGTGGCTGCCGAGAACGCCGAGCCGACGACTGATGAGAGCGCGCTCGGCGAGCCATCGCCCGCCACCGTCGTCGACGACGCGCCGCTCGAGGAACCCGCTGCGAGCGACACCGACCCGGCGGCCGCGTTCGGCTTCGAGGACCTGCTGCGCGAGCCCGAGCCCGAGCCTGACCAGGAACTCCGAGCCGCCGAGGCGACCGCCGCGGGAGCTGCCGTCGCGGCCACGGCCACGACGGTGCCTCCCGCGGAGGCGGCTCTGCGGTCGGACGCGATGGAGCCGGCCACGCCCCCGGCCGCCCGCGTCGAGTCGACGAGTCTCGAACCGACGCCGGCCGAGCAGCGCGCAGGAGCCTCGGTGCGCCTGTTCTGGCTGTGGTTCGCGGTCAACGCCTCCGTCGTGAGCATCGGCCTGGGCGCGGTCGTGTTCTCGCTCGGCATGAGCCTCCGGCAGGCGATTCTCGCGACTCTCATCGGTGTGGCGATGTCGTTCCTGCCGCTGGGTCTCGGCACTCTCGCGAGCAAATGGAGCGGCCAGCCGACGATGGTCGTCTCCCGGGCAACGTTCGGCACGGCCGGCAACGTCCTGCCGGCACTCGTCGCCCTCGTGAGCCGCGCGCTGTGGGCGTCGGCCCTGCTCTGGATGCTCGCCGCAGGTGTCGCGGAGATCCTGGTCGGCGGGCAGGTCGTGACGACGCTCGGCCGGCTCGAGCTCTCCCTCATCGCCGCGGGTCTCGCTCTCATCCTGTCGGCGCTCATCGCCGGATTCGGTTTCGGCATGATCGCTGTCGTGAGCGCTGTCGTGAGCGCGCTCGCGGGCATCCTCGTCGTGGGCATCATCGTCCTCACGGTCGAGTACGTCGATCTCGATCTGGCGCTCTCCGTCGCGGATGGACCGTGGGCGCTGCTCGCGACCGGTGCGATTCTCGTGTTCAGCGTCGTCGGGCTCGCGTGGGCGCACGGCAGCGGCGACGTCGCGCGCTATCAGGCGCAGGGCACGAGCGGCGCCGCTGCCGTGCTGTGGGCGACGTTCGGGGCGACGATCCCCTCCTTCCTGCTCATCGGGTGGGGCACCGTGCTCGCCGCCTCGAACCCGTTCATCGCCGAGGGCCTCGTGGCGAACCCGGTCGACCTGATCTCACGACTGTTGCCGCTCTGGTACCCGGTGCCGCTCATCGCGGCGGTCGCGCTGAGTCTCATCACCGCCGCAGCGCTCGCCCTGTACTCGGGCGGGTTCGCGCTGCAGGCCCTCGGCGCGCGACTGCCGCGCCCGATGGCCGTCCTCGTGACGGTCGTCGTGTCCGGCGCCCTCCTCGCCGTGCTGCTGCTCGCCGTGACCGACCTCGACAGCCTGTTCCGCGATGTGCTCACGACCCTCGCCGTGCCGATCGCGGCCTGGGCGGGCATCTTCGGGGCGGAGGTCAGCCTCCGCGCGGCGACCCGTTCGGGCCGCCTCCACGCGCCCTCGCTCCTTCGCTCCGGCGGCGTCTACCCGGCGATCCGCTGGGTCAACCTCTCCATGCTCCTCGTCGCGACCGCTGTCGGCTGGGGATTCACGACCGCCACGGTGGTGGGGCTGCAATGGCAGGGCTACCTGTGGGGCGTCGTGGAGCTGCCGGCGGACGGCGCGCTCGTGTCGAGCGACGTCGGTGTCGCGGTCGCGCTCGGACTCGGGCTGCTCACGCCGCTCGTGGCGGGCATCCCGGGCCTGCGTCGACTCCAGCGCGCGGAGCGCGCTGCATCCGGCACCACGGTGCCGCAGGCGAGCCTCATCGGCGAGAACGCGGGGGCGGCGACCGCGACAGGGACGACCTCGACGATCGTCACCGCTGCGGAGCGCGCCCCGTGACGACGCTGCAGAACGTGCTCGACGCGATCGAGAGCCTGTGGCCCGCACGTGGCGCTGAAGGGTGGGATGCGCCCGGCCTCCTGAGCGGCGACCCCGCCGCGGGCGTCTCGCGCATCCTGCTCGCCGTGGATGCTGTCGCCGCGACCGTCGACGAGGCCATCGAGGGCGACCACGACCTCCTGCTCGTGCATCACCCGCTGCTCATGCGCGGCGTCACGACGGTCGCGGAGTCGACGGCGAAGGGCGCGATGCTCGCTCGGCTCATCCGCGGCGAGTGCGCCCTCGTCGCCGCCCACACGAACGCGGACATCGTCGAGACGGGCACGAGCGGGCGACTCGCGGAGCTCCTGCAGCTGCGCGAGGTCGCGGCGATCGCCGAGGGCCCCACCAGCAACGGCCATGGCGGCGACGGGCACGCCGGTGACGGGCACGGGGTCACCGGACTCGGCCGCACCGGCGTCCTTCCCGAGGCGACGACCCTCGGCGAGCTCGCACGCACGCTCGCGCAGCTGCTGCCGGCGACGGCGGGGGGCGTGCGCGTCGGCGGCGAGTACGACCGCCGCGTCGCCAGGATCGCCCTGTGCGGGGGAGCGGGCGACTCCCTGCTCGCCGAGCCGGCCGTGCGCGACAGCGACGTGTACATCACCTCAGACCTGCGGCATCACCCCGCGAGCGAGGCGCTCGAGACTGCCCGAGTCGCCGGGGGCCCCGCGCTCATCGACGTCTCCCACTGGGCGAGCGAGTGGCTGTGGCTCGACACCGCCGCTGCCGAGCTGCGCACGGCGCTTCCGGGTGTGGAGGTGGTCGTGAGCGAGCTGCGCACCGACCCGTGGGACTTCGTTGTGGTTCAGTAGTCACATGGCCCTCACCGCACCCCCCGAGACGCAGGCGCTCCTGCTCGACCTGCAGGCTCTCGACACCCACCTGCAGCAGCTCGCGCACCGCGAGAAGACCCTTCCCGAGCACGAGACCCTCACGGCCATCACCGCGGAATCCGAGTCGGTGCGCGCGACGCTCGTCGATGCGCGCGGCGACCTCGACGACTCCCGCACCGAGCTAGGTCGTGTGGAGTCCGACGTCGACCTGGTCGAGAAGCGCATCGCGCGCGACACCGACCGACTGCAGTCGAGCTCCTCCGTCAAAGACATCCAGGGGCTCGAGCACGAGGTCGCCTCGCTGCGCACGAGGCTGAACGACCTGGAGGAGATCCAGCTCGCCGTCATGGAGCGCGTCGAGGTCCTCGAGCTCACGGTCGAGGCTGCCGAATCGCAGCACCGGGATCACGCCGCACGTCTCTCCGCCGCGCAGGAGGCGTACGACGCTGCTCTGGCGGCGCTCCGCGAGGAGCGGGCCGGAGTGCTCGCGCAGCGAGAGACTCTGTCGGCGAGCATCCCCGATGATCTTCTGGCCCTCTACGAGAAGCAGCGCGAGCGCTACGGCGTGGGGGCCTCGCATCTGCGCGCCCGCGTCTCGAGCGCGAGCGGGGTCGAGCTGACCGGCAGCGATCTGGAGACCGTGCGCTCCGCGGCTCCCGACGCCGTCGTCATGTGCCCTGACTCGAACGCGATCCTCGTGCGCACCGGGGAGTCGGGCCTGTGACGCGAGAGCTGCTCGTCGAGGCCGACGGCGGCTCGCGCGGCAACCCCGGCCCCGCCGCGGGTGGCGCCGTCGTGATCGATCCGGCAAGCGGCGAGGTGCTCGCCGAGGTCGGCGTCTGGGTGGGCACGGCGACCAACAACGTGGCCGAGTACTCGGGAATGCTCGCCGGGGTGCGCCGCGCTCTCGCGATCGCTCCGGATGCTGAGCTCACGATCCGCATGGACTCCAAGCTCGTCGTCGAGCAGATGATGGGCCGCTGGAAGATCAAGCACCCCGCCATGGCCGAGCTCGCCGCCGAAGCGCGGCGGGTGCTCTCCGGCACACCCGTGCGCTTCGAGTGGGTGCCGCGCCTGCAGAACTCGCGCGCCGACAAATGCGCGAACGACGCGATGGACGCTCGGGCCTCGTTCGAGCGCTGAGCGGTGCACGACCGAGAGGATACCCGCGGCGAGCATCCCGCACGCGGTAGCCTGGGAGCGCAAGTGGGCCGGCCAGACGGTCGCGTCGGAGGCACGCCCCGCGAGGGGAACGACTCCGCCGAGGAACGTCCGGGCTCCGCAGAGCAGGGCGGTGGGTAACACCCACCCGGAGAAATCCGCGAGAACAGTGCAACAGAGAGCAGACCGCCGTCGGCTTCGGCCGACGGTAAGGGTGAAACGGTGGTGTAAGAGACCACCAGGGGCCCGAGTGATCGGGCGCGCTGGGCAAACCTCGCCCGGAGCAAGGTCAGACAGGCACCGATGAAGCTGCTCGCTGAGGTGTCGGGTAGACCGCTAGAGGGCTGCGGCAACGTAGTCCCGAGAGAGATGGCCGTCGAAGGGGAGAGATCCCTGGAACAGAACCCGGCGTATCGGCCGACCCACTTGCCCTATGCACACCCCACATGCCCTAATCGGCATGCACAACACGCCGATCGCGGCATGAAACGCCAAGGTTCGGCGCCTAGGGTGAACAGCATCCACCGGGCAACCGCCCGTTCTTCTGTCGGCTGGGAAGTCGCGTTTCGACTCCAAAGGCCGTCATGACCAGTTCTTCCTCGTCCGCGCCCGGCACCATCCGTCGCACGTCTCCGCGGGATCCGGGGTCCGTGGGGCCCACGAGCACCTACAGCGCCCTCATGCGCACCGTCCGCGACAGCGGTCTGCTGCGTCGGCGTCGTGGCTTCTACTACGCGGTGTTCGCGGGTCTCGCCCTCGCGCTCGGCGGCCTCACCACGGGCTTCGTGCTGCTCGGCGACAGCTGGTACCAGCTCCTCATCGCGGCAGGCCTCGGTCTCGTCCTCACGCAGATCGCCTTCGTCACCCACGAGGCCTCGCACCGGCAGATCTTCACCTCGGGTGTCGCCAACGATCGACTCGGCCGCATCCTCGCCGCTGGCGTCGTGGGCATCAGCTACCACTGGTGGATGCACAAGCACTCGCGTCACCACGCGAAGCCCAACCAGAAGGGCGCCGACCCCGACATCGCTCCCGACACGATCACGTTCATGCCGGAGGATGCCGCGAAGTCGACGGGCGCGATGGCGCTCATCACCCGTAAGCAGGGCTATCTGTTCTTCCCGCTTCTCACGCTCGAGGGCATCAACCTCCACCTGCGCTCCATCATCACGCTCTTCGACCGCGGACGCGTCGAGGGTCGCTTCCTCGAGCTCGGGCTCATCACAGCGCGCTTGAGCCTCTACATCGCCGTTGTCTTCTGGGCCCTGCCGCTGGGCATGGCCTTCGCGTTCCTCGGTGTGCAGCTCGCCGTCTTCGGCGTCTACATGGGCGCCTCCTTCGCGCCCAACCACAAGGGCATGCCGATCCTCCCCGCCGACACCGACCTCGACTTCCTCACGCGCCAGGTCATGACCTCGCGCAACCTGCGCGGCGGATGGTGGTCGACGGCGATGTTCGGTGGCCTCAACTACCAGATCGAACACCACCTCTTCCCGAACATGCCCCGCCCCGCGCTGCGGCACGCGGCGCAGATCGTGCGGGAGCACTCGCGCACGCTCGGCATCCCCTACACCGAGGCGGGCATCCTCGAGTCGTACCGCATCGTCATCCGCTATCTCAACGAGGTCGGTCTCGCCGCGCGCGACCCCTTCGACTGCCCGATGGTGAACCGCTTCCGCCGAACATGACGGCCAGGCGGACACCGCAGCGCCCTCCCGCCTCGGGCTAGTCGGCGGCGAGGGCTGCGGCGCCGATGATGCCTGCATTGTTGCGCAGTTCGGCTGGAACGATCGGCGCGCGCAGGTCGAGCAGGGGCAGGAACTCCTCGTGACTCTTGGAGATACCCCCTCCGACGACGAAGAGGCTCGGCGAGAAGAGGAACTCGACGTGGCTGTAGAAGCGCTGCAGGCGCTCCGCCCACTCCGCGAAGCTCAGCTCCTCCCGCTCGCGCGCGGAGTTCGCCGCGCGGCTCTCGGCGTCGGCGCCATCGATCTCGAGGTGGCCGAGCTCGCTGTTCGGGATGAGCGTGCCGCGGTGGATGAGCGCGCTGCCGATGCCCGTGCCGAGAGTCGTCATGATCACGAGCCCGCGCACGTCGCGGGCGGCGCCGAACCTCGCCTCGGCGAACCCGGCCGCATCCGCGTCGTTGACGAAGTGCATGTCGCGGCCGAGCGCCTCCCCGAACGCAGCGTCGGCATCGAGCCCGATCCAGGCATCGCTCACGTTGGCGGCCGACATGGTGCGGCCCTCGAGCACGATCGCGGGGAAGCAGACGCCGAGGTGCGCAGCGTCACCGCCGCCGGCCTCCACCTCGAGCTCGTGCACGATCTCGCGCACCGTCTCGATGATGCCGGCCGGCTCGCCGTTCTCCGGGGTGGAGCGCTTGACGCGGTCGCTCGCGAGCTCACCAGAGTCGAGGTCGACGAGGGCTCCCTTGATGCCGGTGCCGCCGATGTCGATGCCGATCGCGTGGCTCATGGTGGGGCTCCTTCGGTCGGTGAGGCGGGTCTCACGGCAGCGTGAGAATCTCCGCGCCGCGCTCGGTGACGACGAGCGTGTGCTCGAACTGCGCCGTCAGCTGCTTGTCCTTGGTCGTGACCGTCCAGTCGTCGGCCCACAGATCCCACTCGATCGTGCCGAGGGTGAGCATGGGCTCGATCGTGAAGACCATGCCGGGCTCCATGACGGTCGCGTACTGGGGTGCAGCGTCGTAGTGCGGCACGATGAGTCCGCTGTGGAACGAGCGGCCCACGCCGTGGCCGGTGAAGTCGCGCACGACGCCGTAGCCGAAGCGCTTCGCGTACGCCTCGATCGCGCGGCCGATGACGTTGATCTGACGTCCGGGCGCGACGGCCTTGATGCCGCGCCGCAGAGCCTCCTCGGTGCGCTCGACGAGCAGCCGGGCATCCTCGCTCGCCTCGTCCACCAGGAAGGTGCGGTTCAGGTCGCCGTGCACGCCGTCCTTGAACGCCGTGACGTCGATGTTGACGAGGTCGCCCTCGACGATGACCGTATCGTCGGGGATGCCGTGGCAGATGACCTCGTTGAGGCTCGTGCAGCACGACTTCGGGTAGCCGCGGTAGCCGAGGGTCGAGGGGTAGGCGCCATGGTCGAGCATGAACTCGTGGGCGATGCGATCGAGTTCGTCGGTCGTGACGCCCGGCGCGATGGCCGCGCCCGCCGCCTCGATCGCCCCGGCGGCGATGCGCCCGGCAGCGCGGATGCGCTCGATCGTCTCGGCGTCGTAGACATCACCGCCCACGTGCGGGCCAGGCTCGGCCTTGCCGACGTACTCGGGGCGCGGGATGCTCGTGGGCACAGCGCGCGGGGCTGAGAGGCGCCCGGCGACGAGGTGACCGGAGGCGTCGCGGGGCATAGAGTCGAGTCTACCGATCGGGGGAGGGGCTCCATGGCGCACAACGACGAGCAGCAGTGGTGGTACAACCACAAGACGGACGAGGTCGAGCAGGGCAAGCAATCGCTCGGCTCCGACCGCGACGGCCCGTACGCGACGGAGGCCGAGGCCCGCCGCGCGCCCGAGATCGCGCGTGAGCGCGCCCGCGCGTGGGCAGCCGAGGAGGCCGAGCGAGAGCAGTGACCCCCGCGTCGTGCCAGATCTGGCGCGAAGGGGCGCTCAAGTTCGGCGCACCAACCACTTTGCGGCGAATCTGGGCCGCTCCGCACGCCGTGCGCTAGTTGGCGCGCTCCTGCAGCGCCTGCTCGGCGGTCGCGTCGCTGTAGCTGTGCTGCTCGTCGGGGTAGGCGCCCGACTCGACATCGGCGCGGAACGCGAGAGCGGCATCCGTGAGCACCTGCCGCAGGTTCGCGTACTGCTTGACGAACTTCGGAATGCGGCCGCCGCCGAGCCCCGCCCAGTCGGTCCACACGACGAGCTGGCCGTCGCAGTGCGGGCCGCCGCCAACGGAGATGGTCGGGATGCTCAGCTCGGCCGTCACGCGCTGCGCGGCCTCCGCGGGCACCATCTCGAGCACCACCGCGAAGGCGCCCGCGTCTTCGACCGCGTGCGCGTCCGCGAGCAACTGGTCGGCAGCGTCGCCACGGCCCTGGATGACGTGGCCCCCGAGACCGTGCTCGCTCTGAGGCGTGAAGCCGATGTGCGCCATGACGGGGATGCCCGCCTCGACGATGCGGCGGATCTGCTCGGCCGAGCGCACCCCGCCCTCGAGCTTCACGGCGTGCGCCCCCGTCTCCTTCATGAAGCGGAACGCCGTGTGCAGTGCTTCATCGGGGCCGGTCTCGTACGAGCCGAAGGGCATGTCGGCGACGACGAGCGCGCGCTTCACGCCGCTCACGACGCCGCGCGTGAGGGGGATCAGGTCGTCGATCGTCACGGGCAGGGTCGTGTCGTAGCCGAGCACGGTGTTGCCCGCCGAGTCTCCGACGAGCAGGAAGTCGATGCCGGCCTCGTCGAAGATCTGGGCGGTGAGCACGTCGTAGGACGTGAGGCCCGTGATCTTGATGCCCTGCTCCTTCGCCCGGGCGAAGTGACGGGTGCGGACTCTCTTCGGTGATGCCTCAGCCATGCCGCCCAGCCTAGACCCGGGCTCTACTCGGTCGGCCTGTACGCGCGGGGGTCGGCGGGCCGCCGCGACAGACAGCTACTCGGTGGGTCGATACGTAATCGGCAACCGCCGGTCGCGCCCGAACGCCATTCCCGAGATCTTCGGGCCGATCGCACCCTGGCGGCGCTTCCACTCGGCGCGGTCGACGAGCCGCGTCACGAAGTCGACGGTCTCGCGGTCGAAGCCGAGCGCGACGACGTCGTCGTGGCCGAGCGAGCGCGTCACGTAGGCGTCGAGGATCGCGTCGAGCACCTCATACGGCGGCAGCGTGTCCTGGTCGGTCTGGTCGGGCCGCAGTTCGGCGCTCGGCGGCTTCTCGATCGAGCCGCGGGGGATCGGCGGGGTCTCGCCGCGGGCCTCGGCGTGCGCGTTGCGCCAGCGCGCGAGCTCCCACACGAGCAGCTTCGGCACGTCCTTGATGGGCGCGAACCCGCCGACCGAGTCGCCGTAGATGGTCGAGTATCCGACGGCGAGCTCGGTCTTGTTGCCGGTCGTGAGCACGAGGTGACCGTGCATGTTGGAGAGCCCCATGAGGATGACGCCGCGGATGCGCGCCTGCAGATTCTCGGCGGCGACCCCGTCGAGCTTCAGCTGCGTCTCGACGGGCTCCACGAGCGCGGCGATGGGCTCGACCGAGTAGGGCAGGCCGAGCCGCTCGGCGAGGTCGTCGGCGTCGGAGCGCGAGTGGTCCGAGCTCCACTGCGAGGGCATCGAGACGCCGTGGACGTTCTCGGCGCCGATCGCGTCGGCGGCGATCGCGGCGCACACGCTCGAGTCGATGCCGCCCGAGAGTCCCAGGACGACGCTGCGGAAGCCGTTCTTGCGCACGTAGTCGCGCGTGCCGGTGACGAGCGCGTTCCAGACCTGCTCGCGGTAGTCCGCGAGCTCGGCGATGTCGGCTGCGAGCGGCGGTTGGTCGGGGGAGCCCGCCGCGGCGAGCTCGACGCGGCGCACCGCGGGGGGAAGGTCGGCCTGGGCGGCCTCGGCCGCATCCACGTCGACGACGAGAAGGTGCTCGGCGAACTGCGGAGCGCGCGCGAGGATGCGGCCGGTGCCGTCCACCACGACGCTGTCCCCGTCGAAGACGAGGTCGTCTTGACCGCCGACGATGTTCACGTAGGCGACGACTGTGTCCGTCTCGGTCGCGCGCCGGGTCACGAGCGGCAGCCGCACCTCGTCCTTGTCGCGCTCGAAGGGGCTCGCGTTGAGCACGACGAGCACGCCAGCGTCGGCCTCGAGCACGCGGCCGACGGGGCCGCCGTCGCGCCACAGGTCCTCGCACACGATGATGGCGACGTCGACGCCGCGCACCCGCACGACGAGCAGCTCGTCGCCCGGGATGAACACCCGGTACTCGTCGAACACCGAATAGTTGGGCAAGTGGTGCTTCGCGTACAGGGCGAGCACCGTGCCGCCCTGCAGCACGCTCGCGCAGTTCTGCGCGATCGCGGTCGGAGCGTTCGAGGTGCCGAGCAGGCGCGGCTCGAAGGGACCCTCGGGGTGGCCCACGACGACGGCGATATCGCCGAGGCCCTCCGCCTGCAGTCGCTCGGCGAGGGCGGGCACGGCGCGGCTCGCGGCGGCGAGGAACGACGGCCGGGAGGCGAGGTCCTCGATCGGATAGCCGGTGAGAGCCATCTCCCCGGTCACGAGGATGTCCGCACCCTGCCGCACGGCCGCTCGCGCGGCCTCGACGATCTGCTCGGTGTTGCCGAGAAGGTCCCCGACGACGGGGTTCGACTGGGCCAGGGCCAAGCGGAGTCGGGGCATACCCAGTAGCCTAATAGTGGGCCGGAGCGGTCTTTCTGAGCGTCACGAAAGGGCAGCATGGACAAGCAGCGCGACTTCGTTCTCCGCACGATCGAGGAGCGCGGCGTCAAGTTCGTGAGGCTCTGGTTCACCGACGTCGTGGGGGCTCTCAAGAGCGTCGCGATCGCCCCCGCAGAGGTGGAGGGCGCCTTTGCGGAGGGGCTCGGCATCGACGGCTCCTCGATCGAGGGGTTCACGCGCGCCTTCGAGGCCGATGTGCTCGCGCACCCCGACCCGACGACGTTCCAGATCCTTCCGTGGCGGGGCGAGGTCGACCCGACGGCACGCATGTTCTGCGACATCACGACCCCCGACGGCCAGCCGGCCGCCGCCGACCCGCGCAATGTGCTCAAGCGCACGCTCGCGAAGGCCGCCGATCGCGGGTTCACGTTCTACACGCACCCCGAGATCGAGTTCTACCTGCTCAAGAGCGCCTCGTACGGCCCCGAGGGTCCTCAGCCGGTCGACCAGGCCGGTTACTTCGACAACGTGCCGGGCGGCTCGGCCCACGACTTCCGCCGCAGCGCCGTACGCATGCTCGAGGAGCTCGGCATCTCTGTGGAGTTCAGCCACCACGAGGCGGGGCCCGGCCAGAACGAGATCGACCTGCGGTACGCCGACGCGCTCACGACGGCCGACAACATCATGACGTTCCGCACCGTCGTCAAGGAGGTCGCGATCGAGCAGGGCGTGTACGCGACGTTCATGCCGAAGCCGCTCGCGAACCAGCCGGGCTCGGGCATGCACACCCACATGTCGCTCTTCGAGGGCGACACGAACGCCTTCTTCGACGCCTCGGGGGAGTACCAGCTCTCCAAGATCGGCCGCCAGTTCGTCGCGGGCATCCTGCAGCACGCTCCCGAGATCACGGCGGTGACCAACCAGTACGTGAACTCGTACAAGCGCATCTGGGGTGGGGACGAGGCGCCGAGCTATGTCACGTGGGGCCACAACAACCGGTCCGCCCTCATGCGCGTGCCGCTCTACAAGCCCGGCAAGGGGCAGAGCGCGCGCGTCGAGTACCGCGGCGTCGACTCCGCCGCGAACCCCTACCTGGCCTACTCCCTGCTGCTCGCCGCCGGCCTCAAGGGCATCGAGGAGGGCTACGACCTGCCCGCCGAGGCGGAGGACACGGTGTGGGAGCTCAGCGAGTCTGAGCGCCGTGCGCTCGGTTACAAGGCGCTGCCCTCGAGCCTCGACCTCGCGCTCGGGCTCATGGAGGAGAGCGAGCTCGTGGCGGAGACGCTGGGCGAGCAGGTCTTCAACTACGTGCTGCTCAACAAGCGTCGCGAGTGGCGCGAGTACCGGCTGCAGGTGACTCCGTACGAGCTCGAGAGCAACCTGCCGATTCTGTGATCGGGGGCAGCTGACGCCATGACGCGACCGCAGTCCACTCTCACCGAGCTCGCTCGGGTCGGCTTCACCGACCTCAGTGACGTGCGCGCGCTGCTGGAGACCCTCGACATCGCGACGGAGGATGCCGGCGTGTTCGGGCAGGCCGCCGACCCGGATCGCGCGCTGAGGGCGCTCGCGCGGCTGCAGGAGCAGCATCCGGAGGACGTCGCGGCCCTGTCGTCGCACGCCGAGTGGAGCGCTCGAGCCGTGCGCGTCGTCGGTGCCAGCGAAGGGCTCGCCGACTTTCTGCGCCGCCGCCCCCAGCAGCTCGAGGCACTGCGCGAGCGGCCGCCCGGCCCGCTGGGTGCGGCGACCTACCGCGCGGAACTCGCCGCGGCGGTCGAGGCCACCGACGATGTCGAGCAGGGCCGGGTAGCCCTCCGTGTGGCGTACCGGCGCCATCTCATGCTGCTCGCCGCCTGGGATCTCGAGCAGGATGACCCGCTGCAGGCGCAGCCTCTCGTCTCGGAGGGGCTCGCCGACCTCGCCGGGGCGGCACTCGACGCCGCGCTTCTGCTCGCACGCCGCGCCTCGACCTTCCCCGCCGAGGATATCGAGCGCACGAAGCTCGCGATCATCGGCATGGGCAAGGCGGGGGCTCGCGAGCTCAACTACATCAGCGACGTCGACGTGATCTACGTCGCCGACGCCGCCGAGGGCCTCGAGACCGCACGCGCGGTCGAGATCGCGACGAGGCTCGCGGCGGAGACGGCGCGCGGCATCCAGGACCCGGCGCTCGAGCCCCCTCTGTGGGAGGTCGACGCGAACCTGCGGCCGGAGGGCAAGGACGGCGCGCTCGTCCGCACGCTCGACTCGCATCGCGCGTACTACGAGCGCTGGGCGAAGAGCTGGGAGTTCCAGGCGTTGCTCAAGTCGCGCCCGCTCGCGGGAGACGCCGAGCTGGGGCAGCGCTACTGCGAGACGGTCCACCCCATGGTCTGGTCCATCTCTCAACGGGACGGCTTCGTGGAGTCGGTGCAGCGCATGCGCGAGCGCGTGACCGACCACATCCCCGACGATGAGTTGGATGTTCAGCTCAAGCTCGGCCCTGGTGGGCTTCGCGACATCGAGTTCACCATCCAGCTCCTCCAGCTCGTCCACGGCCTGCACGACGATCGCGTGCGCCAGCCCGACACCCTGGGCGCTCTCGCGTCCCTCGCCGAGCACGGCTACATCGGCCGCGTCGAGGCCGCCGAGTTCTCGACCGACTACCGAACTCTGCGCGTCATGGAGCACCGCGTGCAGCTCGACCAGCTGCGCCGCACCCACCTCATGCCCCGCGACGAGGACCGCCTGCGGGTCCTTGCCCGAGCCACGGGCCTCGCCGGTTCGGCCGACGAGATCGTCGCGCTCTGGCAGAGCACGCGGGCGGCGGTGCGCTCACTGCACGAGAAGCTCTTCTACCGTCCGCTCCTCACCGCGGTGGCCTCCCTCCCGGAGGGCGGGCTCGCACTCACGAGCGACCAGGCCAAGGCGCGACTCGCGGCGATCGGCTTCACCGACCCGGCGGGCGCGCTGCGGCACATCGCCGCGCTCACGAGCGGAGTGTCGCGTCGCGCGGCGATCCAGCGCACGCTCCTGCCGGTCATCCTGCAGTGGCTGGCCGACGGCGCCGACCCCGATTACGGCCTCCTCGCGTTCCGCAAGCTCAGCGAGGCTCTCGGCGAGTCCTACTGGTTCCTGCGCATGCTGCGCGATTCGAGCGGTGCCGCAGAGCGGCTCACGAAGGTGCTCGCCGCCTCGCGGTACGTGGGCGGGCTCTTCGAGCGGAATCCGGAGGGTGCGGCCTGGCTCGAGAACGATGAGGAGCTGCGGCCCCGATCACTGGATGCCCTGCTCGAGGAGACGCGAGCCACGGTCGCCCGGCACGACGGCGACACCGATGCTGCGGCGAAAGCCCTGCGCACCGCCCGCCAGCGCGAGATCCTGCGCATCGCACTCTCGGGGATCCTCGACGTGTCCACGATCCAGGAGGTCGGGCGCGGCCTGACCGCGGTCACGACGGCGCTCTTGACGGGAGTGCTCTCGCTGGCGCACCGGCCCGACGACGGCATCGAGTTCGCGATCATCGGCATGGGGCGCTACGGCGGCGGCGAGCTCGGCTTCGGCAGCGACACCGACGTCATCTACGTGTACCGCGACGCGGGTGCGGGGGACCGCGCGCAGGCGACCGCCGAGGGCATCGTGCGCGAGCTCACCCGCCTCACCGAAGATCTGCGGCTGCCGCTCGACCTGGATGCGGACCTGCGGCCGGAGGGCAAGAACGGCCCCCTCGTGCGCTCGCTCGACGCCTACCGTGCCTACTATGACCGCTGGTCGCTCACGTGGGAGGCGCAAGCTCTCTTGCGTGCGCACGCCGTCGCGGGGGAGGAGTCGCTGCGCGAGGACTTCCTCGCCCTCGCCGACACGGTGCGCTACCCGAAGCAGCTTCCGGCCGCGGACGCGCGCGAGGTGCGGCGCATCAAGGCGCGCGTCGAGTCAGAGCGCCTGCCGCAGGCGGCGGACCCGGCGCGGCACGTCAAGCTCGGTCGAGGCTCGCTGAGCGACGTCGAGTGGTTTGTGCAGCTGCTGCAGCTGCAGCACGCCTCCTCAAGGCCGGCGCTCAAGACGACGTCGACACTCGAGGCGCTCGACGCCGTGGTCGCGGAGGGCCTCGTCACGGAGTCTGACGCGGCCCGGCTGCGCGATGCGTGGATCATCGCCTCACGCGTGCGGTCGGCGCTCACGCTATGGCTCAACAAGACGGTCGACGTGCTGCCCGACGACCGACTGCAGCTCGAGGGCATCGCGCGCCTCATGGGATACCCGGCGGGCTGCGCCTCGCAGCTCGAGGAGGACTACTTGCGCCGCACGCGCCTCGCCCGCCAGGTCTTCGAGCGCGGCTTCTACGACGCCTGAGGTGCTCGCGACGCTGTGCGGCGCACGGCGAGGGCTGGAGCGCTACGAGGTGCGGAACGCCACGAGGGCCCCGCTCCACAACGGAACGAGGCCCTCGTGGTGCCGCGGGCGTGGCCCCGGCCGAGTCGGCAAGCTCGTGAGCGTCACTCGAACAGGCCGCCCAGCAGCGGGCCGGTGATAGTCAGCCCCAGCTCAGGGGTGGTGGCGAAGAAGACGAACAGCATCAGTGCAGCGCCAGCCAGGGCGACGTCCTTGAGGAACTGCGTCTGCTCCATCTGCTTGCTCTGCGGGTCGTCGACGTTCCAGAAGTTGTGCATCACCACGGCGGTCGGGACAAGGAAGACCACCAGCAGGAGTGCACCGAGGTCGGCCCAGACCCCTAGCAGCACCATCAGCGCACCCACCACGATCAGCACACCGGTGCCGATGACCGATCCGCGGGCCAACGGCACGCCCTTGCTTTGGGCGTATCCGGCCATCATCTGAATCTGGGTGAAGTGACCCCATCCGCTGCCCAGGAAGAGCACGGCAAACAACAGCCGCCCTATCAGCACTAGCCACTCCATCACGCCATCCTTCCAGCCGGCTCTTCAGCCAGCACGAATCGATTACTATTAGTAATTACGAAGCATAACCCAACTGCGCCACGCTGTAGATGCGGTCCTGACGAGGTGAGTCTCGTCGGCATCCTTGACATGATGCGCCGCGTTCTGTGATGGCGAGGGACCTACGTACTGTGATGGTGAGGGAAGATGATGGTGGTGAGGGAAGAGTTGGATGCGCGGCACTGCGCAAGGTTCCAGGAGTCGATCGAGTTCCTCGGGCGTCGGTGGACGGCCTCGATCCTGCGCCCCATGTTCTACGGGCCGGTCCGTTTCAGCGACCTGCTCGACGCGGTTCCGCACCTGTCGTCGCGTCTGCTCAGCCAGCGGCTCGAGGAGCTGTGCCGGGCTGGCGTGGTCATCCACCGGCCCAAGGTCGGCTGCCCGCGCTATGAGCTGACCGACATGGGGCGCGAGCTCGAGCACGTCTTCCTCGCGATCGAACGCTGGAACCGCAGCTGGACCGACGCCGAAGCCGAGGTGGCATCGGCCTGACCCGCTCATCAGGCCCGACCCTGCCAGCCGATCCTCGACCAGCCGGCCACCGGAGTCGATGGCGGCGATGCACTCAGCCGCTGTTCGGTCCAGCCCGCGCACCGGCGGGCACCGGCCCCGCACGATCTCTCGCACTCGGAAGCAGCGCTTCCTGGTAGCGAGGCGCGCCCGCCTGCGGCATCCTGTCCCCGCGCGGCCGCGCGGCCGCAGTGAGGAGCCCCGATGGCAACCCTGCTCAACCCCTATCTCGCCTTCGAACACGAAGCGCGCGAGGCGATGAACTCGAGGTGGGCGCCCGACCCGTTCATCGTGACGCCGAGTACGTCGCCGAGCACGTCGAACTCGGCTACGCCGTCACCGCGTACCGGGCACAAGGGGTCACGATCGAGACCGGGCATACCCTTGTCGAGCCCGGCGGGACGCGAGAGAACTTCTACCTCGCCATGATCCGCGGCCGACTCGGCAACACCGCCTACGTCTCGTTCAACCGCCCCGACGACGACCACATCCACCCGCCCACCCAGGACACCGCCGCGGTCGCGGCGCGCAAGGTGCTCGCCGGGGTGCTCCAGCACGTCGGCGCGGAACTCGCCGCCCGCCAGATGATCGCCGCCGAGCAGGACACCTGGAGCTCGGTCGCGCACTTCGCCGCCGAGTACGAGACCATCGCCGCCGCCGCACAATAGGGAGGTGGGAAGCCCTCGTGCGCCACCCGACTCACCGAGGCCGAAGCGGACGCGGCCATCGGATCGACCGCGTTTGGCGCGCTCGTCGCCTCACGCCCGCTCGACGATGCGGACGACGTAACCGCGGTGCTCCACGAACGGATGATCCGAGCCCCGACCCGAACGAACGGTGCCGGGCGCGTGCGCCAGCTCGCCACGCCCATCGCCTTACGTGGCGGGCGGTGGCCTCCCCGCGCTCACCAGCTCCGTCCGAAAACCCGTCCGTTTACCGCCCGTAGCCGTCCGTAAACGTCCAGAGATAGTCTGAGCCCCAGACGGCAGATGCCGCCTGGGGCTCAGTAAATTGCTGGGCTCAGAGACCGGAAGTGTGGCTCTGAGGGCCTCCCGGAATCAGACCCCGAAGTAGAGCTCGTACTCGAACGGGTGTGGGCGCTGCGCGAAGGGGAGGAGCTCCTTCTCGCGCTTGTACTCGATCCACGCCTCGATGACGTCCTTGGTGAAGACGCCACCCTGCAGCAGGAACTCGTGGTCGGCCTCGAGAGCGTCGAGAGCGGCATCCAGCGAGGCGGGCGCCTGCGGAATGCTCTTGGCCTCCTCGGGCGGCAGCTCGTAGAGGTCCTTGTCGACGGGCTCGTGCGGCTCGATCTTGTTGATGATGCCGTCGATGCCGGCCATCATCTGCGCCGCGAAGGCGAGGTACGGGTTGCCCGAGGCGTCCGGCGCGCGGAACTCGATGCGCTTGGCCTTGGGGTTCGTGCCCGTGATGGGGATGCGGATCGCGGCCGAGCGGTTGCCCGCCGAGTACACGAGGTTGACGGGAGCCTCGAAGCCCGGGATGAGGCGGTGGTAGGAGTTCACCGTGGGGTTGGTGAACGCCATGACCGACTTCGCGTGCTTGAGGAGACCGCCGATGTACCAGCGCGCGATGTCGCTGAGGCCGCCGTAGCCCGCCTCGTCGTAGAAGAGCGGCTCGCTGCCGTTCCACAGCGACTGGTGGGTGTGCATGCCCGAGCCGTTGTCGCCCATGAGGGGCTTCGGCATGAAGGTCGCAACCTTGCCCCACTCGAGGGCCGTGTTCTTGACGATGTACTTGAACTTCAGGATGTCGTCAGCTGCGGAGACCATCGTGTCGAACTTGTAGTTGATCTCGCCCTGACCGGCGGTACCGACCTCGTGGTGGCTGCGCTCGACGTCGAGGCCGACCTCGAGGAGCTTCATGACGATGTCGTCGCGCAGGTCGGCGTGCTGGTCGACGGGGGTGACGGGGAAGTAGCCGCCCTTGTACGGGGTCTTGTTGGCGAGGTTTCCGCCCTCTTCCGTGCGCCCGGTGTTCCAGGCGGCCTCGCTCGAGTCGACCTCGTAGTACGACTTGTTCTGCTTCACCTCGTACTTGACGTCGTCGAAGATGTAGAACTCGGCCTCGGGGGCGAAGAACGCCGTGTCGGCGATGCCCGTCGAGGCGAGGAACTTCTCCGCCTTCTTGGCGACCTGGCGCGGGTCGCGACCGTAGATCTCGCCCGTACGGGGGTTGTAGATGTCGAAGATCATGATGAGCGTGCGCTCGGTGCGGAAGGGGTCGACGTAGCACGTCGAGACGTCCGGGATGAGCTGCAGGTCAGACTCGTGGATCGACTGGAAGCCTCGGATGGACGAACCGTCGAAGAGCTGGCCGACGGTGAAGAAGTCCTCGTCGACCGTCGCGGCGGGGATGTTGAAGTGCTGCTGGACACCGGGAAGGTCGGTGAATCGGATGTCGAGGAACTTGACGTCCGTGTCCTTGATGAACTTCAGCACCTCGGAAGAATCACTGAACATGTGACTGATCTCCTGAGCTTTGGTACGGGAAAGGGGCGCGATCGCGCCGTGTCTCAAACCTAGGGGGCAGGGGTTTCCCTGCAGTGTCCCTTATGTTTCGGGGATGTTACGCCGAGCCTGGTTCACCCTGCGAGCACATTGGGCCCTGGATGCTCAGCCCACCGCCTGCGCGAACGCCTCCGTCGTCTCGGCGAGCGCGCGCATCGAGTCGGGGATGGGCCGGCCCTTCGCGACCATGGACTGCGCCCAGAGCCGCCCGGCGCGATAGCTGGAGCGCACGAGCGGACCCGCGAGCACGCCGAGGAAGCCGATCTCGTCGGCCTCCTGCTTGATCTCGACGAATTCCTCCGGCTTGACCCAGCGGTCGATCGGGTGGTGGCGCGCCGTCGGCCGCAGGTACTGCGTGATGGTGATGATGTCGGTGCCCGCGGCGTGCAGGTCGCGCAGGGCCTGCGAGACCTCCTCGCGCGTCTCGCCCATGCCGAGGATGAGGTTCGACTTCGTGATGAGCCCGTAGTCGCGCGCCTGGGTGATGACGTCGAGCGACCGCTCGTAGCGGAACGCCGGCCGAATGCGCTTGAAGATGCGCGGAACGGTCTCCACGTTGTGCGCGAAGACCTCGGGCCGGGAGTCGAAGACGACGCGCAGCAGGTCCGGGTTACCGCTGAAGTCGGTCGCGAGCAGCTCGACCCCCGTGCCGGGATTGAGCTCGTGGATCTGACGCACCGTCTCGGCGTGCAGCCACGCACCCTCGTCGGGCAGGTCGTCGCGCGCCACGCCCGTCACCGTCGCGTAGCGGAGGTTCATCTCGACGACCGACTCCGCGACGCGACGCGGCTCGTCGGTGTCGTAGTCGGCGGGCTTGCCCGTGTCGATCTGGCAGAAGTCGCAGCGACGCGTGCACTGGCTGCCCCCGATCAGGAAGGTCGCCTCGCGGTCCTCCCAGCACTCGTAGATGTTCGGGCAGCCGGCCTCCTGGCACACGGTGTGCAGCTGCTTCTCACCCACGAGAGCGCGCAGCGCGCTGAACTCGGGGCCCATCCTCGCGGTGGTCTTGATCCACTCGGGCTTCTTCTCGATGGGTGTCGCGGCGTTGCGCACCTCGAGCCGCAGCATCTTGCGACCCTCGGTGGGGGCGTGGGGCAGAGCGGTCATGCAGAAACCTCCTCGGTTCGGCCCACCGTGTCGAGCACGAGCGGGCGGAAATGGTGCTGGACGAGCGGGACGACATCGCCGGGCGTCACGGTGCGGCCGAGCTCGTGGGTGATGCTCGTCACTCCGGCATCGGCGAGCCCGCACGCGATGATCCGGCGGTAGGGCTCGAAGGAGTTGGAGCAGTTGAGAGCGAAGCCGTGCGACGTCACGCCCTGGGCGACGCGGATGCCGATCGCCGCGATCTTGTCGGTGCCGCGCATCCAGACCCCGCTGCGGCCGGGTACGCGATCGGCACCGACGATGCCGAGGTCGCCGAGGACGGCGATGAGCATGCCCTCGAGATGCCGCACGTACGCGACGACGTCGACGGGCTCCCGCAGGTGGACGATGGGGTAGCCGACGAGCTGGCCGGGGCCGTGCCAGGTGATCTTGCCCCCGCGATCCACGTCGATGACGGGCGTGCCGTCCGAGGGCCTCTCGTGGGGCTCGGTGCGCTTGCCCGCTGTGTAGACGCTCTCGTGCTCGAGCAGCATGACGGTATCGGGCGCCCGGCCCTCGACGACGGCGGCGTGCAGGGCACGCTGCTGCTCGAGACCCGACAGGTACGGCACGGAGTTGGCGCTTAGCCCCGTGACGACGTAGTCGATCACGAGGCCAGTGTACGTGCCGCGCTCCGGATCGTCTGCGAGCGGCCTCGCAGGCGAGCCCTCCTAGACTGCTGTCGTGACTCCCGATAGCGAGCTGCCCGACTGGCCGGGCCAGCGACTCGGGCTCCCCGAGAGCGGACCCCGCTCGGTCGCACGCATCGGCCGGCGCCTCGCGGCCATCGCGATCGACTGGGGCATCGCGGTGATCATCTCGGTCGCGTTCTTCGACTACGACCCGCTCGCGACGCTCGCGGTCTTCGTCGGCATGCAGATCCTGTTCACGGTCGTCGTCAACGC
Organism: Chryseoglobus sp. 28M-23; assembly: GCF_014789785.1. Lineage (NCBI taxonomy): Bacteria > Bacillati > Actinomycetota > Actinomycetes > Micrococcales > Microbacteriaceae > Microcella > Chryseoglobus sp. 28M-23. The sequence goes on from NZ_CP061846.1 coordinate 1,169,832, forward strand.
GAGCGTCGGCCACCTGCTGCTCGGGATGCGCGTCGTTCCCATGGCCGGAGGCCTCCTGGGCGTGTGGCGGCCGGTCGTGCGTGCCGCGCTCATCGCGCTCGTGCTGCCCGCGGTCTTCTGGAACGTGGACCAGCGCGGGCTGCATGATCGAGCCGCCGGCACGATCCTGCTGCGTCGCTGACCGGCAGGGTCGTGCTGTCGCCGGTCGGCCCGTGGAGTCAGGCGACTATCGCGGCTGGCGCGGTGCGCGAACCTTCGTCGGATCGATTCCCTTGGGGATCGGCAGGCTCGACGACTTGCTGAGGGAGCTCAGGCGGTTGTTGACGGCGAGCACCTCGGCCTTCGTGAGCGTCTTCTTGTGGCCGTTGAGGGTCTTTGCGAGGCGCTCGAGCTTGGTCGACTCGGCGTCGGGGCCGACGTGGACGAAGTGCACGGGCACGTTCGGCACGATGCGGTTGACGTTGCGCCGCTCGTCCTCGAGCATCCGGCGGGTGCGCGACTGCGGGCCCTCGCCGATGAGCACGACGCCCGGCTTGCCCACGGCGCGGTACACGGCGTCCTGGGTGCGGGGAGAGACCGTGACGGGCATCTCGCTCGCCTGCCAGGCGCGGCGCAGTGACGACTTGAGCACGGCGCCCACGGCGCCCGGCTGACCCTCGATCTGCCGGTACGCGACGCGTTCAGCGCGGCGTCCGAGCACGATGAGGAAGACGAGGAGCCCGCCCATGAGGCCGGCGACCACGTACAGGATGATGCCGATGACGTTGTCGCCGGAGAGCACGATGGCGAGCACGATGCCCGCGGCGAGGGGCAGGACGAAGCCGGCGATCATGAACCACAGCGACGCGGGGTCCATGCGGCGGGTCATGGTGAAGACCTGCCACATCTGCTTCATGCGGCCGGGCTCTTTGGGGGGAGTCGAGGAGGAGGTGCGTGCCATGGTCTCTAGGATAGGGCCCCGCGCTGAGGTTCTCGGCGGCTGCTCCTCCCGATCGATCGTCGACACGGCCCTCCTCCCCACGCAGACGTGCGCGGGTCGGCGCCGCGGCGTGTGTGCTCGACAGTGGGGGAATGGTGTCGAGCGAGCCGACGGCGCAGGTCGCGGGATACACGATCGTGCGCGTGCTCGCGCGCGGCCCTCGGGCCGTCCTCCTGCTCGCGCATCACGATGGGCAGCCGCGCGTGCTGCGCATCGTCGCGGAGGGGCACGACGTGGCTCAGCTGGACGGCGAGATCGACGCTCGCGCTCGGGCGGCCCAGGAGCACGCTGCGACGGTGCTCGATCTCGCGACGATCGACTCCGGCGCACCGGTCGTCGTGCTCGAGCACCTCTCCGGCCCGCGACTCGACGAGCTCCTCGCTGCCCGTAGGGGCGACCTGTCGGCGGGAGAGGCGGTCACGCTCATCGTGCCCGTGCTCGAGGCGGTGGCGTCGGCGCACGATCGCGGGCTCACCTTCGGCGGGCTCACGGCCGAGGGGATCCGGCTCCGGTCCGACGGAGCGCCGGTGATCACCCGGTTCAGTACAGCACGAGCGGGAGCCGTGCTTCCCGCGCACTTCCGAGGCCGCGTCGCCGAGTACGGTGTCGATCGCGACAGCGCCCTGTCTCTCGCCGCGCTCGTGGCGGGCCATGTCGCGGCTCCGTCGGGCGACGATCTCGTGGCGGCGCTCGAGGGCGGCCAGGCGGTCGACCTCGACCCCGGGTTCCGGTCCACGATCGCCGCGCTCTTCGACTGCGCAGAGCCCACTCCGGTGCGCTGCGCTCCGGGCTCACCGCTCGCGGGCGGCACCGGCGTGCGCGACCGTGGTGTGCTGGACCCCCCGGGCGCGGGGGAATCGGGTGCGCGGGCCCCGGGGCCGAATCACGGGGACGTGGCGCCACGGCCGCCCGAGCAGAGTCGGCTCGCCCCGCTCCTTCACCGTCTGGCTCTTCCCGACTCCCTCGTGCAGCCCGTGCTCGCGTTCGAGGCGCGGCTCGCGGCGCTCGGCGCAGCGGTGCGAGTGAGGCCGGGAGGGGGCGTGAAGCCCCGCACCGTCGCGCTCGGCGCTGCTGGCGGCGTCTCGGCGCTTCTTGCGCTGCTGCTCGTGGGCGCCGGAGCCCCTGACGAGGGTCCCGGGGCAACGGGAGCCCCGATCGCCTCCGCCTCGCCGCTCTCGGAGCAGCATGCGCTGCCTGAGGAGCCGACTCCCCACCGGGATGAGGGCGGCGAAGCGCCGGAGCGCCATCTCACTCCGGAACCAGAGCAATGGGTTGACGTCGTGGGCGACCTCGTCGAGCGCTGGCTGAGCTGTCGCGAGCGAGCAGCCGCGGCGACGTGCGCGCACGCGTCGACGCAGCCAGGGTCGTCGGCCGAGGCGGTCCTTCGCGCTCCGGGGGAGGGCTCAGTGACCGGTCTGCGGGGGTGGCTCGAGGGCGACCGCGAACTCGTCGTCGTCGAACGCATGGGGGCGGCCGTCATCGTGGATCTCGTCGGGCCGGAGACGACGACGGCCTCGCTCCTGCTGATGAGGAGCGAGGCCGGCTGGCGTCTTCGCGACGTGCTCGTGGAGCCGTCGGGAGGCTAGATCCCTAGGTCGCCGTCGAAGTCCGCCTCTTCGAGGCGCTCCTTGATCGCGGTCAGGAAGCGTGCAGCGTCGGCGCCGTCGATGATGCGGTGATCGTAGGAGAGTGCGAGGTACACCGTCGAGCGCACCGCGATCACGTCGGAGCCGTCGACCGTCATGACGACGGGCTTCTTGGTCACGACACCGGTGCCGAGAATGGCGACCTGCGGAAGGAACACGACGGGGGTGTCGAAGAGAGCGCCGCGCGAGCCCGTGTTCGTGAGCGTGAAGGTGCCGCCCGCGAGCTCGTCGGGCTTGAGCTTGTTGTCGCGCGTGCGCTCGGCGAGGTCGGCGATCTCGCGGGCGAGATCGGCGATCGACAGGTCGCCCGCGTTGCGGATGACGGGGGTCAGGAGCCCGCGCTCGGTGTCCACCGCGATGGAGAGGTTCTCCGACTCCGGGTAGACGATCGTGTCCTCCTCGACCGTCGCGTTGATGATCGGGAAGGCCTGCAGTGCCTCGGTCGTCGCCTTCGCGAAGAACGGCAGGAAGCTGAGCTTGAGGCCGGTCGCCGTGAGGAAGGTGTCCTTCACGGCAGTGCGGAGGGCGGCGACCTTCGTGACATCGACCTCGACGACGGTCGTGAGCTGCGCGGTCGACTGCATCGAGACGACGGCCCGCTCGGCGATGACCTTGCGCAGGCGCGACATGGACTCGCTCGTGCCGCGCAGCGGTGAGGCCTCGAGGGGCTTCCGCGTGGGCGCGCTCGCGGTCGCCGCGCCGCCACTCTGGGCGGCGTCGAGCACATCCTGCTTGCGGATGCGCCCGCCGACGCCGGTACCCGAGACGGTGGAGAGGTCGACGCCGCGCTCCTGAGCGAGCTTGCGCACGAGCGGCGTGATGTAGCCCGCGGCGCTCGCGTCAGGTGCACTGGCCTGTGCCGGTGCAGAGGGCTCTGCGGGTGCGGAGGGCTCGGCAGGAGCGCTCGGCTCGGCGGGCGCCGACTGCTGGGCCGGAGCAGACGGTGCAACCGGGGCGGACGGCTCGGCGGAAGCGGAGGGCTCGGCGGGAGCGGAGGGCTCGGCCGGAGCGGAGGGCTCCGCCGGGGCGGACGGCTCAGTGGGTGCGGATGGCTCAGCAGGTGCGCTGGGCTCCGGCGGGGCGGAGGGCTCGGCGGGAGCGGATGCGGCTGGTGCCGACTCTGCAGGCGCGGAGCCGCCCCCCTCGCCGTCACCGATGCGCACGAGCGCCGTACCCACCTCGACGGTCTCATCCTCGGCGACGAGGATCTCTTCGACCACGCCAGCGATGGGGGAGGGGATCTCCGTGTCGACCTTGTCGGTCGACACCTCGAGCAAGGGCTCGTCGACCTCGACGCGGTCTCCCACGTTCTTCAACCATCGGGTGACCGTGCCCTCGGTGACGCTCTCGCCGAGCGCCGGGAGGTTGACGGATTCGCTCATCAGTAGTTGCTCCTTCGAAGCCTTGAGTGTCTTTAGCCTAGTGACCGGTCTGCGGATCAGGCGCTGTGCAGGGGCTTGCCCGCGAGGGCGAGGAATGCCTCGCCGAGGGCCTCGTTCTGCGTGGGGTGCGCGTGCAGCAGCGGAGAGATGTCCTCGGGGTACGCGTCCCAGTTGACGATGAGCTGCGCTTCACCGATCTGCTCGCCCACGCGGGAGCCGATCATGTGCACGCCGACGACGGGGCCGTCCTTCACGCGGATGACCTTGATGATGCCGGAGGTCTCGAGAATGTGGCTCTTGCCGTTCCCGGCCAGGTTGTAGTCGTAGCTCGCGATGGCGTCGTCCCCATGCACCTCCTTGGCCTTCGCCTCGGTGAGGCCGACGGAGGCGACCTCGGGCTCGCTGTACGTGACCTTGGGCACGGTGACGTCGTCGATCACGACGGGCTTGAGCCCTGCGAGCTCCTCGGCCACGAAGATGCCGTGCTGGAAGCCTCGGTGGGCGAGCTGCAGACCGGGAACGATGTCGCCGACCGCGTACAGGCCCGGGATGCTCGTCTCGAGTCGCTCGTTGGTGAGCACGAAGCCGCGATCCATCGTGACCCCGACCTCCTCGAAGCCGAGGCCCGCGGTCGAGGGGCCGCGGCCGACGGCCACGAGCAGGATGTCCGCCTCGATCGTCGTGCCGTCGTCAAGCGTCACGACCACGCCGTTGTCATCCTGCGTCACGCCCTGGAATCGCTTGCCGAGCGTGAACTCGATGCCGCGCTTGCGGTAGGCGCGCTCGAAGAGCTTCGAGATCGCCTCGTCCTCCATGGGCACCAGGTGCGGCAGCGCCTCGATGATGTGAACCTCGGCACCGAAGGAGCGCCAGACGCTCGAGAACTCGACGCCGATGACGCCGCCGCCGAGGACGGCGACCTTCTTCGGCACGTGGTCGAGCTGGAGTGCCTGCTCGGAGGTGATGACGCGCCCGCCGATCTCGAGCCCGGGCAGGGTGCGCGAGTAGGAGCCGGTCGCGAGGACGACGTTCTTGCCCGTGATCGTGTCGTCGCCGACCTCCACCGTCGTCGGGGAGGTCAGTCGACCCTCGCCCTCGATGGTCGTGATGCCGCGCGCCTTGATGAGGCCCTGGAGTCCCTTGTGCTTGCTCGAGACGATCGATTCGCGGTACTTGGTGACGCCGGGAATGTCGATGCCCTCGAGGGTCGCGTTAATGCCGAACTGCGCGGAGTCCCTCGCCGCGTCGGCGATCTCGGCGGCGTGCAGCAGGGCCTTCGTCGGAATGCACCCGACGTGCAGGCACGTGCCGCCCACCTTGTTCTTCTCGATGAGGCCGACGCTCATGCCGAGCTGGCTGGCGCGCAGCGCGGCGGCATAGCCCCCGCTCCCGGCTCCGAGGACGACAAGGTCAAAATTCTGGTCCGACACCGGCAGGTACTCCCTCAATGATCAGGATTCTCGTGCGGAGGCCGACAAAAGAGTGTCGAGCGCCGGCCCGAGGCAGCGGGCGCAACTCTCGCGCCCGGGTGTCGAGCCTACTACTTGGCGGCGTAGGACTCTGCGAGGGCGATCAGCAGACGCACGGCTACACCCGACGGCCCCTTGGGCGTGTAGCCGTACGCGCCGGATCCGTTGTTGGCCGCGCCCGCGATATCGAGGTGGGCCCACGGGATGACCGGCGCGTCCTCCTCGTCGCTCGCGCGCCCGACGAACTCGCGCAGGAACACACCGGCCAGGAGCATGCCCGCCGCCGTGTTGCCCGGCTTCGCGTTGGCGATGTCGGCGACCTCGGTCGCGAGCAGCGGTCGCAGCTCGGCCGGCAGCGGCATGGGCCAGACGAGCTCGCCCGTGGCACTCGCCGCGCGCTGGACGCGCTCGATGAGCTCCTCATCACCCATGACGCCGGCGTAGCGCTCCCCGAGTGCGACCCGTGCGGCTCCCGTGAGCGTGGCGACGTCGATGATGGCGTCGGGGTGCTCCTCGCTCGCGCGCACGATGCCGTCGGCGAGCACGAGACGGCCCTCCGCATCGGTGTTGAGCACCTCGACGGTCTTGCCCCCGCGCATCGTGAGCACGTCGTTCGGGCGGATCGCCGTCGACGACGGAAGGTTCTCGGCGAGGCACAGCCACGCGGTCATGCGCAGCGGCACGCCGAGGCGGGCCGCTGCGATGATCGTGGCGAGCACCGTCGCGGCCCCCGTCATGTCGTACTTCATGCCCACCATCGAGGCGGCAGGCTTGAGCGACAGTCCGCCCGAGTCGAAGGTAATGCCTTTGCCGACGAGGGCGAGGTGCGGGGCATCCTCACCGGCGCGGTAGCGCACCGCGAGCAGTCTGGGGGGCCGGGAGGATCCCTGGCCGACGCCGAGGATGCCGCCGTAGCCGCCCTCGCGCAGCTCGTCGACGCCCCACTCCTCGAGCTCGAGGTCGAGGCCGTCGGTGAGCTCGCGGGCGCGCTCCACGAAGCTCGCGGGGTAGAGGTCGTTCGGCGGCTGGTTGACGAGATCGCGCACGATCGTGACGGCTTCCGAGGTGATGGCGGCGCGCTCGGCGGCCTCGTTCGCTCCCGGCACGCTCGTGACGACGGTCACCTCGGTGAGAGTGGATGCTGGCGCCGTCGCTGTCCGAGCGACGTACTTGTATCCGCCGAGAGCGGCACCCTCGAGCACCGCCTGGGTGTCGTCGAGGGTCTCGGTGGGAAGGGCGAGCGCGAGGCGGGCGGCATCGCTTGCGGCGCGCGCGGCCGACCCAGCGGCGGATCGCAGCGAGTCGGGGGTGGGCGCGGTACTGCCCAGGCCGACGAGCAGCACGCTGCGGGCCGACACGCCCTCGGGAGACGAGAGGCGCTGGGTGGTGTCCACGGCCCCTGTGACGCCGACCGCCGTCAAGTCGTCCGTGCTGAGTGTGGATCCGCCGAGGGGCGACTCGCCCGCGAGGCGAGGGCCGTCCACGGTAGCGAGCACCCCCACCACGAGCACGTCGGCGTCGAGATCGGCGGGGGAGAGGTCGGTCGTGGAGAGCGTGGGGGAGGGCATCCGGCCATGGTATCGACGCAGCCGGGGCTCTCCTGGACGCGGTGGTCGGGGTGTTCGCTCAGGGCGCTCGCCCGTGGTGCCGGGCGTTCAGGGCGCCGCCCTACCATGGAGGCATGCGATCGCCGGACGAGCTCTACACCGTCATCCTGCGGGAGGACGAGGTGCCTGCCGGGCTGCCGCTCGTCGTCGGGCTCACCGGCTTCGCGGACGCCGGCGGTGCCGTGGGCCAGGTCTCCGAGTACCTCGTCGACGAGCTGAGTCATCGCGACGTCGTCGTGTTCGACAACGACGAGCTGCTGGACTACCGCGCCAGGCGACCCGTGCTGTTCTTCGACGAGACCCGGCTGACAGAGTTCCGCAAGCCCTCGCTCGCCCTGCGACTCGCGCAGGACGACGTCGGCTCGCCCTTTCTCCTCCTCACCGGCTACGAGCCCGACTTCCAGTGGGAGCGGTTCACGCAGGCGGTCGAGCAGCTCATCGCGCGGTACGGCATCGCGTCGACGACATGGGTGCACGCGATCCCCATGCCCGTGCCGCACACGCGGCCCATCGGCGTGACCGTCAGCGGCAATCGGGAGGACCTCATCGAGACCCTCTCCGTGTGGCGACCGCGCACGCAGGTTCCCGGCAACGCGCTGCACCTGCTCGAGTACCGGCTCACCGAGAGCGACCACCCGCTCGCCGGGTTCGTCCTCCTCGTGCCGCACTACCTGGCCGACACCGAGTTCCCGTCCGCGGCGGTGACGGCGCTCGAGAGCATCACGGCCGCCACGGGCCTGCTCTTCCCCACGGACCAGCTGCGGGAGGACGGGCGCGAGTTCCTCGCCAAGATCGAGGGCCAGGTGGAGGGCAACGCCGAACTCGCGCGTATGGTCGGCACGCTCGAGGAGCGTCATGACAGCTATATGGAGGACAACCCGCTGCGGTCACCGCTCATGGACGAGGACGGCGAACTGCCCACTGCCGACTCGATCGCGGCCGAGCTCGAGAAGTTCCTCGCGTTCCGTCGCGGCAGCGACGACGACCGCGGCGACCGCTGACGCGGTCGCTCCGCACGGTGGCGTGACCCGCCGACTCTAGGCTGTCGGTGTGGATTCCCGCCGCGCGATCGTCGTCCTCGTCATCGCGTGCCTCGCCTACGTCGTCGCGATCCTCCAACGCACCTCGATCGGCGTCGTCGGTGTCGACGCGACGACGCGGTTCTCGATCGACGCGACCGCGCTCTCCACCCTCGCCGTCCTTCAGCTCGGCGTCTACGCATCTCTGCAGATTCCGGTCGGTGTGCTCATCGATCGCTTCGGCCCCCGCGTGCTCATCGTCGCCGGCGCCCTGTCTATGGCGCTCGGGCAGGCCGCGGTGGGTCTCGCGAGCGATCTGGGGCTCGCGGTCGTCGGCCGTGTACTCGTCGGGGCCGGCGACGCGATGACGTTCCTGTCAGTACTGCGGCTGCTGGGCGCGTGGTTCTCACCGCGGCGACTGCCTCAGCTGCAGCAGTGGGTGGGAACCCTCGGGCAGTCCGGCCAGCTGCTCTCAGCCGTTCCCTTCGCGGGTCTCCTCGGGCTGGCAGGCTGGACCACGGCCTTCCTCTCTGCGGCCTCGCTCTCGCTCCTTGCGGGCCTGCTCGTGACCGTGGCTGTCCGGGACGCGCCGTCCGGCCACGTCGATGAGCGCGCGCTCACGGTGCGTATCGCGTTCACGCGGCTGGCGGAGGCGCTTCGCCGGCCTGGCACACGACTGGGGTTCTGGGCGCACGCGGTCACGCAGTCCTCGCCCACCATGTTCGTGCTGCTGTGGGGCTATCCGTTCCTGTCGGTAGGGCTCGGGTACAGTCGCGAGGTGACGGGCTGGCTTCTCGGACTCATCGTCCTGGCAGGGGCACTCGCGGGGCCGGTCATCGGGTTGCTCTCCGCACGATTCCCGCTGCGCCGGTCGAGCATCGTGCTCGGCATCGTGGCGATGACCGCGATCGCGTGGGCTGCGCTGCTGCTGCCCGAGAACCCGCCACCTCTGCCCGCGGTCATCGTCTTCCTCACGATCCTCGCCGTGGGCGGACCCGGGTCGCTCATCGGCTTCGACTTCGCGCGCACCTTCAACCCGTCAGCCAGTCACGGCGCGGCCACGGGCTTCGTGAACGTCGGTGGGTTCGTGACGACTCTCGTGCTCGTGCTCGTCGTGGGCCTCGCGCTCGACGCCGTGAGCGGTGGGACGACGCCGGCGGAGCTGTACGCCTGGCAGAACTGGCGTGTCGCGTTCGCCGTGCAGTACCCGATCATCGGCCTCGCGGTCATCGGTCTCATCGCCGCCCGGCGTCGGACGCGGCGGAGGCTCGTCGAGGAGGAGGGCATCGCGGTCGCGCCGCTGTGGACGGCGCTCGTCGTGAACTGGCGTCGGCGTGGCGGCCGGAGGCGCGGCTGAGTGCACGATGGTCGGGCCGGGCCCCGGCGCGTGCAATAATAAGTCCTCACGACCCAGTCGGTCGACGAAGCATCCCAGAAGCCCTGAGCTTCTCGAGGAGTTCGCGACTTGACATGGGTCGTTGTACTGCCCGGAGAACGCGGAAAGAAGGGGCCCATGGCTACCCGAACAACCACCACGCCCGCGAAGAAGAAGGCCGCCTCGTCGTCCGACGACGCGAAGACCACGACTGCGACGAAGGCTGCTGCCACGAAGGCGCCTGCCAAGAAGGCGCCGGCGAAGAAGGCTGCCGCTCCCGCGAGCACCGCGACGAAGACCGCTGCGACGAAGAGCTCTGCGCCCAAGGACCCCGCGGCGAAGACCGCATCCACGGCCACCAAGAAGCCTGCCGCCTCGAAGGCCTCCGGTGCGACGACCACCAAGCCTTCGCGTACCAAGAAGGCCACGTCTGCGGCTGGCTCCTCGGCGGGCTCGGATGACGACGAGGAGGAGACTTCGACGGCTGCCGTGGCAGACAGCACGGACGCTCCCGAGAGCGCGGACGATACGGGCGATGCCGAGGAGGGCGCGGACGACGACGGCGACAAGGCCGCTGCGGGCCCGCTGCCGACCGGCGCGATCGTGCTCAGCAACACTGAGGACGACGAGGTGCCGGTCTACTCGACGACCATCACGGGTGCGACCGCGGACCCCGTCAAGGACTACCTCAAGCAGATCGGCAAGGTTCCCCTCCTCAACGCCGCGGAAGAGGTCGAGCTCGCCATGCGCATCGAGGCCGGACTCTTCGCCGAGGAGAAGCTCTCCTCCATGACGGAGAAGGAGAAGCGCACGGCGGCGGGGCGCGACCTCGCCTGGGTCGCCCGGGATGGTCAGCGGGCCAAGAACCACCTGCTGGGCGCCAACCTCCGCCTCGTCGTCTCCCTGGCCAAGCGCTACACCGGCCGCGGCATGCAGTTCCTGGACCTCATCCAAGAGGGCAACCTGGGCCTCATCCGCGCCGTCGAGAAGTTCGACTACACCAAGGGCTTCAAGTTCTCGACCTATGCGACGTGGTGGATCCGCCAGGCGATCACGCGCGCGATGGCCGACCAGGCGCGCACCATCCGCATCCCCGTTCACATGGTCGAGGTCATCAACAAGCTCGCCAGGGTGCAGCGCCAGATGCTGCAGGATCTCGGTCGAGAGCCCACCCCGGAGGAGCTGAGCCGGGAGCTCGACATGACCCCCGAGAAGGTCATCGAGGTGCAGAAGTACGGCCGCGAGCCGATCTCGCTGCACACGCCCCTCGGTGAGGACGGCGACAGCGAGTTCGGTGACCTCATCGAGGACACCGAGGCGGTCGTGCCGGCCGACGCAGTCGGCTTCACGATGCTGCAGAAGCAGCTCGAGAGCCTCCTCGACTCCCTCTCGGAGCGCGAGGCTGGGGTCATCCGCATGCGCTTCGGTCTCGGAGACGGCATGCCGAAGACGCTTGACCAGATCGGGGACACCTTCGGCGTGACGCGTGAGCGCATTCGCCAGATAGAGTCCAAGACCATGGCGAAGCTGCGCCACCCCTCGCGCTCGCAGGCACTGCGCGACTACCTCGAATAGGAAGCGCGACTCCATGGCAGGCGAACCCAACGAGGGCAAGGCGCTCGACGTCGATGTGGCCGGGCAGCGCGTGCGGCGCATCCCGATCAAGACGCACGTCGTGACGACGGACGACGACATCGTCGAGGTTGTCACGCGCTATGCGAGCCCGGTGATCGAGCCTGGCGATCTTCTCTTCGTGACCGAGAAGATCGTGGCCATCGCGCAGGGTCGTTCCTACGCGGTCGACTCGATCGAGGCTCGCCCGCTCGCGCACTGGCTTTCGCGGCGCGTGACGAAGACCTCGCACGGCATTGGCCTCGGGATACCCGAGACCATGGAAATGGCACTGCGCGAGTGCGGCACGGCGCGCATCGTGTTCGCCGCCGGCGTGGCCGCCGTCACGAAGGCCCTCGGACGACGGGGCGACTTCTACCGCATCGCGGGGTCCAAGGCCCGCGGCATCGACGGACCCACGTCGGGCACGATTCCTCCCTACAACACGCAGGTCGTGCTCGTACCGGAGAGACCTCGCCAGGTCGCGCGCGACCTCCAAGAGGCTCTGGCGACCGTCGCACCCGTAGATGTCGCCGTGGTCGACATCAACGACTTCGGCGGCAACATTCTGGGGTCGACCCTCGACGCGGCGGGGGAGCGTCGCCTCGTGAGCATCCTCGCCGACAATCCGCTCGGTCAGGGGCACCAGAGCACGCCACTCGGCGTCGTCCGCTTCGTCAGTGCTTAGGAGCCGATCGGCCTAGAAGCCGATCGCCTCGCGGTACACCGGCAGCAGGCCCGTGCGCACGCCCGTCGCCGTCGGCTTGAGCTGGAACACGCCGGTGTTGTAGTTGCCCTCCACGACGACGGGGCCCTCCGGTGTGATCGCGATGTCCCAGCCGACGTAGGGGATCTCCGGCACCTCGCGAGCGAGGGAGTCGGCGAGCCGTCCGACCGCATCCCACTGGGGAACCTGGAAGCCGAGGATCGAGGCTCCCGTGAGGGGGTGCACGCTGAAGACTCCGCCGAACTCGTCGAAGGCGGGGTACCGGGCGACGCCGTCGGCGTCGAGGATCGTGTACATGCCGCCGCCGCTGAAGTTGTCGATGTCGCCGCCGTTGCCCATCTTGAGCACGCGCACGAGCGTGCGCACCTCGTCGCCGTCGCGGAAGGTGACGATTCTCAGGGTGTTGACGCTCGTGGGGCACAACCGGGCCATCTCGGCGTCCTGCGTGAGGAACTCCTCGAGGAGGAACTGACGGCGCTCGAGGCGTGCACGGCGGAACTCGGCCGGGTCCGAGAGGGCGACGGCCGTGTCGAAGGACTCCACGCCGTCGCCACCCAGACTGTCGGGAACCTTCGCCATGACGCGGTCGTGAGACCGGAGGAACGCGCCGAGCGCGTCATCGCTCGCCGTTCGCAGATCGAGCCACGCCCGGCCGATGTAGTCAGCGAAGCGGGCGTTGAAGAGCGACTTGTCGCTGAACTGCGGTCGATGCTCGACCGCGTTGAGCTTCTGGGCGAGGTGGTTCGACTTCGGGTGCGTCATGAACGTGCGCCGCTCGCGCCGGTTCAGCGCGTGGAAGTCCCAGTCGAAGTAGTCCTGGAAGGCAGCCTCGTGCCGCACCGCGCACCACAGCATGTCGAGCGCGATGAGCGGTCGAGCGCGCCCCGTGCTGCGGGAGAGCTGTTCCGAGAGAGTCGCGAGCTTGCTCGATCGGACCGCCCGCGCCCTTGCCGCCAGGTAGCGTGCACGGCGCGCCAGCCCGAGGGATGCCGCCACTCAGGCGTCGTTCTCGTCGTGCAGCCGGCTCGACTCGTCGTGCCAGGCGAGGGCGGAGCCGACGAGCTTCTCCTTGAAGCGCGAGGCGTGGTGAGCGCAGAACAGCAGCTCACCCGTCGCCAGAGTCACGCGCACGTACGCCTGCGCGCCGCAGCTGTCGCAGCGGTCGAGCCCCGTCAGGGGTGCGGTCGACGCGAGGTTCGGGCTCTCGGTGGTGATCTGCGTCATGGTGTGCCTCGTGCCTTCCCTCATCAAGTCGAGTCGCTTCTCATCGGATCGCTCGGGTGTTCGGACGATCGTCGAGTCGGTCGATGCTCCATTGCACCACACGCATGCCTGCACCTCGTGACAATGCGCTCCCATTTCGCTGAACGCGAAGACCCCGGCGGCGCGCGCGAGCCTGAGCGGTGTGGCGACGAGACCGCTCAGGGTGCGCGGAATAGGCTGACGGCGGTCGCGGCAGTCCTGCTCGACCGACCGTGTTCCCAGCAACGATCTCGCGAGGCGCTTTCCGTGGCCAGTTCCGACTACTCCGCTCGTCATCTCTCCGTGCTCGAGGGTCTCGAAGCCGTCCGCAAGCGCCCGGGCATGTACATCGGCTCGACGGACTCCCGTGGTCTCATGCACTGCCTGTGGGAGATCATCGACAACTCGGTGGACGAGGCGCTCGGCGGCCACGGGTCGACGATCGACCTCGTGCTGCACCCCGACGGCAGCGTCGAGGTGCGCGACAAAGCGCGCGGCATCCCCGTCGACATCGAGCCTCGCACGGGGCTGAGCGGCGTCGAGGTCGTCTTCACCAAGCTGCACGCCGGCGGCAAGTTCGGCGGGGGATCGTACGCCGCATCCGGTGGCCTGCACGGGGTGGGCGCCTCGGTCGTCAATGCGCTCTCGGAGCGGCTCGACGTCGAGGTCGATCGTGACGGCAAGACGTGGGCGATGTCGTTCCACCGCGGCGAGCCGGGCGTGTTCGACGACGGGCCGGAAGGTCCGCGCCCCGACGCCCCGTTCAGCCCCTTCGTCTCTGGCAGCGAGCTGCGCGTCGTGGGCAAGGTGGCGAAGGCGGTCACCGGCACGCGCATCCGCTACTGGGCCGACCCGCAGGTCTTCACGAAGGGTGCCGACTTCCTCACGGATGAGCTCATGTCGCGCGTGCGGCAGACGGCGTTCCTCGTGCCCGGCATCACGCTCACCGTGCGCGACGAGCGGCCGGAGGCGCCGGTCACCGAGTCCTTCCACTTCTCGGGAGGCATCAGCGAGTACGCCGACTACCTCGCTCCGGATGCTGCGCTCACGGATACGTGGCGCATCACCGGCAGCGGCACGTTCAGCGAGACGGTGCCCGTGCTCGACTCGCTGGGGCACATGACGCCGACCGAGCTCGAGCGTGAGTGCGTCGTCGACATCGCGCTGCGCTGGGGCACCGGCTATGACACGACCTTCCGCAGCTTCGTCAACATCATCGCGACTCCCAAGGGCGGCAGCCACCAGCTCGGTTTCGAGCAGGGACTGCTGAAGTTCCTCCGGGCCGAGGTCGAGAAGAACGCGCGCCGACTCAAAGCGGGCAACGACAAGCTCGAGAAGGACGACATCCTCGCGGGCCTCACGGCCGTCCTCACCGTCCGGATTCCCGAACCGCAGTTCGAGGGTCAGACGAAGGAGGTGCTCGGTACTCCCGCTGCGCGCGCGATCGTCGCGAAGGTCATCACCGAATCGCTCGCGGAGCGCTTCCGCTCGAGCAAGCGAGACGACAAGGCCCAGACGGGCCTCGTGCTCGAGAAGGTCGTCTCCGAAATGAAGAGTCGCATCTCGGCTCGAGCGCACAAGGAGACGCAGCGTCGCAAGAACGCGCTCGAGAACTCCTCGCTGCCGGCGAAGCTCGTCGACTGCCGCTCGAGCGACGTCGAGCAGAGCGAGCTGTTCATCGTCGAGGGCGACAGCGCTCTCGGCACGGCGAAGCTCGGGCGCGACAGCGAGTTCCAGGCTCTCCTGCCCATTCGAGGCAAGATCCTCAACGTGCAGAAGGCCTCGGTGAGCGACATGCTCTCCAACGCGGAGTGCGCGTCGATCATCCAGGTCATCGGCGCGGGATCGGGCCGCACCTTCGACCTCGCGTCGGCGCGCTACGGCAAAGTCATCATCATGGCTGACGCTGACGTCGACGGCGCCCACATCCGCACTCTCCTGCTCACGCTCTTCTTCCGCTACATGCGGCCCATGATCGACGAGGGGCGGGTCTTCTCGGCCGTGCCCCCGCTGCACCGCGTCGTCGTCATGAACCCGGGGTCGAAGCCCAACGAGACGGTGTACACGTACAGCGAGAAAGAGCTCGACGGCGTGCTCGCGGCACTCAAGAAGGCCGGCAAGCGCTACCAGGATCCGATCCAGCGCTACAAGGGCCTCGGTGAGATGGACGCCGATCAGCTCGCGGACACGACCATGAGCCGCCGGCACCGCACGCTGCGCCGGGTGCGCGTGACCGATGCCGAGGCGGCCTCGCGCATGTTCGAGCTGCTCATGGGCAACGAGGTGGCACCGCGCAAGGACTTCATCATCGCCGGGCAGGGTCTCGACCGAGACCGCATCGACGTCTGACGGGCACCGTGGCCGAGCGCTCGGCGTGAGCCCAGCATCCGCCCGCCCCGGAGACCCCGCGGAAGTACCTCCACAATTCAGGAGACCGCGCTCTGCAAGCCCCGCGACACGCCCGGGCCGACCCCCTGAGGGGAATCCCGCGATCACCACTCCTGAATTGTGGAGATCGGGATGCTCGGCGCGGGCCGAGCGGCGGATCGCAGCAGCGCGGGCTAGGCGACCGGGCGACCGACCGAGCCGATGACGGCGTCGAGCGGGGTGCCGGAGCCGTCGCGGCGGGAGCCTCCCTCGGGCAGTGCGCGCTGGGATCCGTCGGAGCCGACGGCGAGCGGGTCGGAACCCACCCAGGCGAGCTGCAGGGCATCCTCGCCCTTGAGGAAGGCGTGGCAGCGCACGCCGCCCGTCGCGCGGCCCTTGCCGGGGAACTCGGCGAAGGCCGACACCTTCGCGCGACCCGGGTCGGTGCCGGCGATCGTCTGGGTAGATCCACTGATCGTGACGACCTGCGCCCCGGCCGGGTCGATCGCGCCGAAGAAGATGACGCGCGCACCTGCGCCGAGCTTCATGCCCGTCATACCGCCCGCGGCGGCGCCCTGCGGACGCACGCTCGCGGCGCTGAAGTGCAGCAGCTGGGCTGCCGAGCTGACGAACACGAGCTCCGCAGAGTCGTCGGCTGGCGCGGCGCCCACGAGTTCGTCACCCGCCTTGAGGCCGATCACCTCGCCTTCGGGACGGCTCGGCAGCGACCCTGGCGCGAGGCGCTTGACCACGCCGTCCCGGGTGCCGAGCGCGAGCGGCGTGCTGCTCGCGGGATCCGCGATCGCGACGATGCGCTCCTTCGCGTCGGTCAGGCCGACGTAGTCGCGCAGCTTGGCGCCCGCGGCGAGCTGAACCGAGTTCGGGGGCACGCTCGGCAGGTCGACGGGCGTGAAGCGCACGAAGCGACCGCGGCTCGTGAGGGCGACGAGCTCGCCGCGCGTGGTGGAGTCGAGTGAGACCTGCACGGCATCGTGCTTGCTGCGGCGGGTGGGTCGGGTCACCGTCACGCCCTCGGCGAGGTCGACGCGCACGGCACGGCCGGTCGTCGAGAGCAGGACTCGGCACGGGGAGTCGGCGATCTCGAGCGAGACCGCCGAGGCGCCTCGACCGCGCGTGGTGGCGACCGACGGCGCGGCCTCGGTGAGGAGAGTTCGGCGCGGCGTGCCGAAGCGCTCGGCGGTGGCATCGAGCTCCTCGCCGACGACGGCGCGCACGCGAGCGGGGTCAGCGAGCAGTGCCTCGAGCTCGGCGATCTCGGCGCGCAGCTGATCGCGCTCGGCCTCGAGCTCGATGCGGCTGAACTTGGTGAGCCGCCGCAGCCGCAGCTCGAGGATGTACTCGCTCTGCACCTGCGAGAGGTCGAACACCTCCATGAGGCGCGTGCGCGCGGTGTCGGCGTCATCGGAGGAGCGGATGACCTGGATGACCTCGTCGATGTCGAGGATCGCGATGAGCAGGCCCTCCACGAGGTGCAGGCGCTCGCGTCGCCGGTCGAGACGGTAGCGGCTGCGCCGCGTGACGACCTCGATGCGGTGGTCGACGTAGACCTGCAGGAGCTCCTTGAGCCCGAGGGTCTTCGGCGATCCGTCGACGAGGGCGACGGCGTTGATCGAGAAGCCGTCTTCGAGCGGGGTGTAGCGGTAGAGCTGCTCGAGTACGGCCTGGGGGCTGAACCCCGTCTTGATGCCGATCACGAGCCGCAGGCCGTTGCGCCGGTCGGTGAGGTCGGTGACATCGCTGATGCCAGCGAGCTTCTTCGACTGCACGCCGTCCTTGATCTTCTCGATGACCTTTTCGGGCCCGACGAGGTAGGGCAGCTCGGTGACGACGATGCCGGTCTTGCGTGCCGTCACCGGCTCGATCGAGACCTTCGCACGCGTCTTGAAGCTGCCGCGCCCCGTCGCATAGGCATCGCGCACGCCGTCGAGGCCGAGGATCGTGCCCCCCGTCGGCAGATCCGGCCCGGGAACGAAGGCCATGAGGTCGTCGAGGCTCGCGTCGGGGTGGTCGAGCAGGTGGTGGGCAGCGGCAGAGACCTCGATGAGGTTGTGCGGCACCATGTTGGTCGCCATGCCGACGGCGATGCCGCTCGCGCCGTTCACGAGCAGATTGGGGAATGCGGCGGGCAGCACGGCCGGCTGGGTGAGCTGATTGTCGTAGTTGGGCACGAAGTCCACGACGTCCTCATCGAGGCTGTCGACCATCGCGAGGGCTTCCGCGCGCAGCCGCGCCTCGGTGTAGCGCGCGGCCGCGGGACCGTCGTCGAGGGAGCCGAAGTTGCCGTGGCCGTCGACGAAGGGCACGCGCATCGTGAAGTCCTGCGCGAGCCGCACGAGGGCGTCGTAGATGGCGGTGTCGCCGTGGGGGTGCAGCTTGCCCATGACCTCCCCGACGACGCGCGCCGACTTCACGTGACCCCGGTCGGGTCGCAGGCCCATCTCGGCCATCTGGTAGAGGATGCGACGCTGCACGGGCTTGAGCCCGTCGCGGGCGTCGGGCAGCGCGCGCGAGTAGATGACGCTGTAGGCGTATTCCAGGAACGAGCCCTGCATCTCGTCGGCGAGCTCGATGTCGTCGATGCGTTCGCCGTCGGGGAGGGGCTCGATCCCGCTCGGAAGGGTGGGGGATGGCGGAGTCATAGGATGGCGCCCATGCTACCGGCGCCTCGCTCCGATGCGGCGTCACTCGCCGACGTGTTGTCGGGTGCTCTCGCCTCGCTCACCGCACAGCCTTCGCGGCTCGCCCTGCCCGCGGCGCGCTCTGCCGCGGTGCTGCTCGCCGATGGCCTCGGGATGTCTGCCCTCCGCGCGCGCGCGGGCCATGCCCGGCGCCTCCTGGCCGCCATCCCACCCCGCGGGGGAGCCATCGACGCGGGCTTCCCGACGACGACCGCGTCGGCGTTGGCCTCGCTCACGACCGGCCTCGCCTCGGGTCGGCACGGCATGGTCGGCTACACCGTGCGCGATCCGCAGCGTGACGGAGTCGTGCAGCAACTCGGCCAATGGCCGTCCGATCTCGACCCGGTGCAGTGGCAGCCGCACACCACCCTCTTCGAGTCGGCCAGGGCGGCCGGCATCGACGCCGTCGTCGTCGCCGCCTCCCGCTACCGGGATACCGCGTTCACCGACGCCGTACTGCGCGGCGCGCGGTTCGTCATCGCGCCCACGATCGCCGAGCGCGTCGAGGCGACGATCGACCTGCTGGCCGGCGCTGAGCCCACGCTCGTCTACACGTACGTCCCGGAGCTCGACATGGCCGGTCACGCCTCCGGTGCCGAGTCGACCGCGTGGCTCTCGGCTCTCGAACAGCTCGATGCGGCTCTGGATGCTCTGACACGGCTTCCTCGCGGCACAGGCGCCCTGCTCACGGCCGACCACGGGATGATCGATGTGCCCGCCCACGCGAGGCTCGTCGTGCCCGCTGCGAGCGAGCTCTGGCGGGGAGTGCGCCACGTGGCGGGGGAGCCGCGGTGCCTGCAGCTGCACGTGGAGTCCGAGGGCGAGCTCGGCGGAGTGCTCGAGCGCTGGCGCGACGCGGAGAGCGGGCGCGCCTGGGTCGTGTCACGCGACGAGGCGATTGCCGCCGGATGGTTCGGCGGGCCTGTCGACGATCGGGTGCTCCCGCGCATCGGCGATGTCCTCGTGGCTGCTCGCGCGCGCATCGCGTACTACGACGAGCGACAGGCGACCCCCCGCGCCCTCGCCATGGTGGGCCAGCACGGCTCGCTGTCACCCGAGGAGATGCGCATCCCTCTCGCACGCTGGGGAGCGTTTGCGACCTGATGGTGCGACCGCAGGCTCGCGCCGGGACGGCTCAGGCGGGATCGTCGTCCGGGCGTGCGCCGAAGACGATCTCGTCCCAACTGGGCATGGCCGCCCGGCCACGGCGGCCTGCCGACTTCCTCGCCTCGGGTGCGGGGTCGTCGGTCGCATCGGAGTGCTCCGCGGACTCGGTCTGACCCGACACGGAAGTCTCGACGGGCGGCGCAGTCTCCTCGGGCGGATCGTCGAGAGGTATGTCGACGATCCTGATCGACCCGGTCGAGGGGTGTGCGGCGCGCGCGGACTCGCGATCCTCGTCCGGCGGGTGCGCCGACTCACGCTCGCCTCTGCGCTTGCGCAGTGCCTCGAGAAGGTCGGCGGTCTGGTTCATCGGCGAGTCGGAGTCGTTCTTCGCGGAGGTGTGAGGAGCGCTGGGCGCGCCGATGCGGGACGGCGCAGCGTCGGCGTCCGGATCGTCATCGAACTCGAAGGCGCCACTGTCGAACCGCGAGCTCGTCGCGCGGTCCTCGGCGGGTACCGCGCGCAGGCGCGGGACGACGCTCGCCGGTGCTTCGCCCTGCTGCGAGAGAGACTGCGCCTCGTGGTTGGCCGGCGCGAGCGACCCCTTCTTCGGGTCGAAGGTCCACTGCGCCTCACGAGCGACGTCGTCGTCGACGAAGCTCACCGCGAGCGTCCACTGGCCCGCGCGCTTCGCCGTCGTCCACCGCACGTCTCTTGCGGAGAGCTCGGCCAGGCGCTCGTCGATCACGGCGCCGAACGTCTGCAGCGCCCCGGTCTCGCCCTCGGCGGCGACCGCGACGGTGATTCCGCGCGCGGAGGCGATGACGTACTCGCGCTCAGCCAGGACGGGGCCTTCGAATCGCTCGATGTACTCGAGGGGCTCTCCGGTCGCCGCGGCGACCTCGGTCGCGGACTGCCCGGCGCGGATCGCCGCCTGGATGTCCTTCGGCCCGACACGATGCGCCGGCGCACCGGAGGGACGGTGCTGGCGCAGCGCCGCGTGCAGTCCCTCCGTGATGGGAATGCGGAAGCGATCGCCCGCGGAGGAGACCACGATCAGTGCGCCGTCCTCGGCGCCGACCACCGTGAGTTCATCCATGCGCAGGCCCTTTCCTCGTGCCGCGAGTGCGCCCAGCATCGCACGCTGGAGCCCCGCAGTCGGGGAATAGAGCGGGCGTGCCGTGCGTTTGGCGTGACAGCAGCGCCGCGGGGGCCCCGAGCATGCGGTTTGCGTTTCGGGCGACCATCCTGCAAACTGTGCGCGCCGAACGCGGCGCCCGAGCACCGACGAGAAGTGGAATGGCATGGCAACCGACTACGACGCCCCCCGCAAGACGGACGAGGAGACCGACTCGATCCAGGCCTTGCAGGAGCGGGTTCCCGACAAGATGTCGGGTGTCGTCGACGCCGACGATGCCGATAACCCTGGCTTCGAGCTCGCGGGCCAAGACCTCGCCGACCTCGACCTCGACGTCGTGGTGCTGCCGCCTCAAGCTGACGAGTTCACGTGCGTCAGCTGCTTCCTCGTCAAGCACCGTTCGCAGCTCGATCACCAGGAGAAGCTCGGCGCTATCTGCCGCGAGTGCGCGTGAGCTGATCCCCGGCCCCGCGGTCCGAGCTCAAGAATGACCCTCGGCCGCTGGCGCTGAGCTGATCGCGATGGCGAGATCCTCCGGTCGGCGGCTCGAGATGAGCCAATAGGGCGTCGGGTCGTCCGCATCGGCGATCTCGATGCGCACGACGGGGTCGACGTCGCCCCGCAGCAGAAGCCAGGCGCGAGCATCCAGACCGGGCCCGCGAGCCTGGCGCGCCTCCTCGCCGCGCGCGATCTCCACCGAGCCGAGGAGTCGCAGCGAAATGCGCGCACGCCCTGCCGTGAGCACACCCTCCGCGATCTCGATCACGGGAGCGAGCGCCCACAGGAGCAGGATGAGCCCGCCGCTCAGCACGACCCCCGTGACGACCCCGGCGGGCAGACTCACGGGTGCCAGGACGAGCATGCTCGCGGGGAGGGCGAGCAGCGCCACGAGGTGGAGCCAGGGGGAGGGGTGCAGTCGCTCTCGAAACACGGGCATACCCCTATTCGACCATGCACTAGCCTCGACGGCGTGCCCGCTACCACCGATGTGCTGCTGACTGGTTCACCGCTCCCCGCCTACGCTCACCCCGGTGACGCCGGGGCCGACCTCTGCGCAGCGGAGGCGGTCGTGCTCGAACCCGGCGAGCGCGCGACGATCGGAACAGGGTGCGCGATCGCGCTCCCCGACGGCTTCGCCGCCTTCGTCGTGCCGCGCAGCGGCCTCGCCTCGAAGCACGGCATCACGATCGTCAACTCGCCCGGCACCGTCGATGCCGGCTACCGGGGCGAGCTGCGCGTCACCCTTCTCAACACGGACGCGCGCGAGAGCTACTCGATCGCGGTCGGCGACCGCATCGCGCAACTCATCGTCTGGCCCGTCGTGCGGGCGCGCTTCGTTCCCGTGGAGTCTCTTCCCGGTTCGCATCGTGGTCAGCGCGGATTCGGCTCAACCGGCTACGGTGAGGGGCTGGAATCGACCGAAGGAGCCTCCGCGTGACCGATCCCCTGCTCGCCGACGGGCCGCTGCCCGACGACGCGAAGTCCGCCCCGGCCGACCGGGCCGAGTCCGGCCCTCTCGACGAGAGCGAGGCCAACGCGGTGCGGCCCTACGTCGATCTCGGCGGCGTGAAGCTCGTACCGCGCACCGATCTGCAGCTGCGCCTGGAGGTCGACGAGTCCAGCAAGCGCGTCGTGGCGGTGAGCATCGACTACAGCGGTTCGACCCTGCAGGTGCAGCCGTTCGCCGCGCCGCGGTCGAGCGGTCTGTGGCACGAGATCAGGGCGCAGATCGCCGAGCAGGTGCGGTCGCAGGGCGGTGAGGTGACCGAGCGCGAGGGCGCTTTCGGCCCCGAGCTCGTCGCACGCATTCCCGTCGCTGGAGGCGAGAGCGGCACGACCCGCCTCGCGCGCTTCATCGGGGTCGACGGCCCGCGCTGGTTCCTGCGCGGGGTCGTCGCGGGGCAGGGCGCGGCTGATGCCGCCGCCGCCGAGGCGATCGACGATGTCTTCCGCAGCATCGTCGTCGTGCGAGGGACAACACCGATGCCGCCGCGCGACCTGATTCCCCTCCACGTCCCCCAGGGGGCGACGGCTCCGGGCGCGCCGTCAGCGCCGACAGTCGGCTCGTGAGCGACGCTTCGACCCCGTCGCGCGACGAGCCTGCGGATCCGGATGTCCGCGCCGCCCTGACCGAGGCGGCGCGCCGCTCGGGTTTCGGCCGCGTCGAGCCTGGTGAGCGCCCCACCGCGCACGCTCTGTGGGGCGCCGTGGGCGGTGTGCGGGGCCTCATCGAGTCGCTTCTGCCCGGCTTCCTCTTCCTCATCGTGTTCACGATCACGCAGGAGGTCGCGCCCTCGGTGCTCGTGCCGCTCGGCATTGCGGTCGTCTTCGTGCTGGTGCGCGCGCTCACGCGCTCGCCGATCGCCCCCGCCGTCATCGGGCTCGTGGGCATCGGTCTGTCGGCCGGTCTCGCCCTGTGGACGGGTCGGGCGGAGGAGAACTTCCTTCTCGGCTTCGTGATCAACGGCGTGTGGCTCGCCGCGCTGCTCGTGAGCCTTCTCGTCCGTCGACCCCTCATCGGCGTCATCACGGCGCTGCTCACCGGTGATGCCGAGTGGCGGGCGGACCCGGCGAAGCGCACCGTCCTCACGGTCGCGACCTGGCTGTGGGTCGGGATGTTCGTCCTCCGGCTCGGCGTGCAGGTTCCCTTCTACGTGGCGGAGCAGGCGGCCGCCCTGGCGGCGACGAAGCTGCTCATGGGCTTGCCGCTCTACGCCGCAGTCCTGTGGGTCACGTGGCTCATGGTGCGTGCCGTGTATGCGCGCGGTGCCGCCTCGACGGCGCCGGCAGGCGATGCCGCGCCCGAGTGATAGTGTCTTTTTATCTCGACATCAAGATAAATAGCGCAGTGCGGCGCGGCGACTAGGCTGGCGGCGTGCTGGACGCGACGCCGTGGGCATTGGCGTCGCTACCATTTCGTGTAAGGAGACCT
Source organism: Chryseoglobus sp. 28M-23 (assembly GCF_014789785.1). Lineage (NCBI taxonomy): Bacteria > Bacillati > Actinomycetota > Actinomycetes > Micrococcales > Microbacteriaceae > Microcella > Chryseoglobus sp. 28M-23. Next base: position 1,193,129 of record NZ_CP061846.1, read on the forward strand.
GACGTGTCTGCAGTGAACAGTTTCGACGCCCTCGACACCCTCGACGTGGCCGGTACCGAGTACCAGGTGTTCCGCATCGACAAGGTTCCCGGCTACGAGAAGCTTCCCTTCAGCCTCAAGGTGCTGCTCGAGAACCTGCTGCGCACCGAGGACGGCAAGAACGTCACCGATCAGCAGATCCGAGCGCTCGGTGCCTGGCAGCCGACCGCCGAGCCCGACACCGAGATTCAGTTCACGCCCGCCCGCGTGGTCATGCAGGACTTCACGGGCGTGCCCTGCATCGTCGACCTCGCGACCATGCGAGAGGCGGTCGCAGAGCTCGGGGGCGACCCGCACAAGATCAACCCGCTCGCGCCTGCAGAGCTCGTCATCGATCACTCCGTCATCGCCGACCTCTTCGGCACTGAGGACGCCCTGGAGCGCAACGTCGAGATCGAGTACGAGCGCAACGGCGAGCGCTACCAGTTCCTGCGCTGGGGCCAGACCGCGTTCGACGACTTCAAGGTCGTGCCGCCCGGCACGGGCATCGTTCACCAGGTCAACATCGAGCACCTCGCCAACGTCACGTACACGCGCGAGGTCGACGGTGCGCTGCGCGCCTACCCCGACACGTGCGTGGGCACCGACTCGCACACGACGATGGTCAACGGGCTCGGCGTGCTCGGCTGGGGAGTGGGCGGCATCGAAGCCGAGGCGGCGATGTTGGGCCAGCCCGTGTCGATGCTCATTCCCAAGGTCGTGGGCTTCAAGCTCACGGGATCGATCCCGACGGGCGTCACCGCGACCGATGTCGTGCTGACGATCACCGAGATGCTGCGCAAGCACGGTGTCGTCGGCAAGTTCGTGGAGTTCTACGGCGACGGTGTCGCCCAGGTTCCGCTCGCGAATCGCGCGACCATCGGCAACATGAGCCCCGAGTTCGGGTCGACCGCGGCAATGTTCCCGGTCGACGAGGTGACGCTGGACTACCTGCGCCTCACCGGCCGCTCCGAGAGCCAGGTCGCGCTCGTCGAGGCCTACTCGCGCATGCAGACGATGTGGCACGACCCGAGCGTCGAGCCCGTCTTCAGCGAGTACATCGAGCTCGACCTCAGCACGGTCGTCCCCTCGATCGCGGGACCCAAGCGCCCGCAGGACCGCATCGAGCTGACGAACGCGCAGACCGCCTTCGAGACGGTGCTCGGCGAGTACACCTCGACCGACCACTCCGGTGTCGACGCCGCCGTGGAGGGCACCTTCCCGGCCTCCGACCCCGTGGGCTTCACCCCTGACGACGAGGAGTCGGCGCACCGCATCGATCACCGCCACCGCTCGCAGGCCCCGCGCGCCGCGTCGAACCCGATCGACGTCACGGTCGACGGCAAGGAGTTCACGCTCGACCACGGTGCCGTGACGATCGCGGCGATCACGTCGTGCACCAACACCTCGAACCCCTCGGTCATGCTCGCGGCCGGCCTCCTGGCTCGCAACGCGGCGCGCAAGGGCCTTACGGCGAAGCCCTGGGTCAAGACGACGCTCGCTCCCGGCTCCAAGGTCGTGACCGACTACTACGAGAAGGCGGGTCTCACCGACGATCTCGAGGCGCTCGGCTTCTACACGGTCGGCTACGGCTGCACGACCTGCATCGGCAACTCTGGCCCTCTCGCCGACGAGATCTCGGCGGCGATCGCCGAGAAGGACCTCGCGGTCACGGCCGTGCTGTCGGGCAACCGCAACTTCGAGGGGCGCATCAACCCCGACGTGAAGATGAACTACCTCGCGAGCCCGCCCCTCGTCATCGCCTACGCGCTGGCCGGGTCGATGAACTTCGACTTCGAGAGCGACCCGCTCGGGCAGGACCAGGAGGGCAACGACGTCTACCTGCGCGACATCTGGCCCGAGGCGAGCGAGGTGCAGTCGACGATCGACTCCTCGATCGACACGAGCATGTTCACCCACCAGTACGCCTCGGTCTTCGAGGGCGATGAGCGCTGGAAGTCGCTGCCCACGCCCGACGGCGCGACCTTCGAGTGGGATGCCGACTCGACGTACGTGCGCAAGCCCCCGTACTTCGAGGGGCTCACGCTCGAGACGACGCCCGTCTCCGATATCGCGGGCGCCCGCGTGCTCGCGAGGCTCGGCGACTCGGTGACGACGGACCACATCAGTCCTGCCGGATCGATCAAGGCCGATTCGCCTGCGGGCCGCTACCTCACGGAGCACGGCGTCGACCGCAAGGACTTCAACTCCTACGGTTCTCGCCGCGGCAACCACGAGGTCATGATCCGCGGCACGTTCGCGAACATCCGCCTCCGCAACCAGCTGCTGGATGGTGTCGAAGGCGGCTTCACGAGGGACTTCACGAAGCCGGATGCTCCGCAGGCGTTCATCTACGACGCGAGCGAGAACTACCAGGCCGCGTCGATTCCTCTCGTCATCCTCGCCGGCAAGGAGTACGGCTCGGGCTCGAGCCGCGACTGGGCAGCCAAGGGCACGAGCCTGCTGGGCGTGAGCGCCGTGATCGCCGAGAGCTTCGAGCGCATCCACCGGTCGAACCTCATCGGCATGGGTGTGATCCCTCTGCAGTTCCCCGCGGGCGAGACCGCCGAGTCGCTCGGACTCGACGGCACCGAGGTCATCGCGATCTCGGGCATCGAGGAGCTCAACGAGGGCCGTACGCCCCGCACGGTGCACGTCGTCGCGACGCCGAGCGAGCACTCCGCGCAGGGCAAGGACACCGTGGAGTTCGATGCGGTCGTGCGCATCGACACGCCCGGCGAGGCGGACTACTACCGCAACGGGGGCATCCTCCAGTACGTGCTGCGCTCGCTCGTCTGAGCATGCCGAGGGCAGTCGCTCGGGGGCGCTCCGGGGCGTGCTGAACACCCATGGGGTGTTCAGCCATGGCCCGTGCGCCCTCGCGTAGAGTGACGTAATGGCACTACTCGAGTCCGTTCACGGCCCCCGCGATCTTGACCGTCTGACTCCCGCCGAGCTCGTGGAGCTCGCCGAGGAGATCCGGCGGTTCCTGGTCGCCGAGGTGTCGAAGACGGGTGGGCACCTGGGCCCGAACCTCGGAGTCGTCGAGCTCACGATCGGCATCCACCGCGTGTTCGATTCGCCACGCGACGCGATTGTCTGGGACACGGGCCATCAGTCGTACGTGCACAAGCTTCTCACCGGGCGACAAGACTTCAGTCGACTGCGCATGAAGGGTGGCCTGGCGGGGTATCCGCAGCGGGCCGAGTCGGAGCACGACATCGTCGAGAGCTCGCACGCGTCGAGCTCGCTGAGCTGGGCCGATGGTATTTCACGCGCGTTCTCGATGACCGGTCAGGGCGATCGGCACGTCGTCGCGGTCGTGGGCGACGGCTCGCTGACGGGCGGCATGACGTGGGAGGCCCTCAACAACATCTCGGACGACAACATCCGCAACCTCGTGATCGTCGTCAACGACAACGGCCGCTCCTACGCCCCGACCATCGGCGGGATGGCGCGCTTCCTCTCTGACGTGCGCACGCGGCGCTCGTACTACCGCTTCCGCCGCAGCACCGAGCGCGCCTTCGGGTACCTCGGCGCTCCGGGCCGCGCCGTCTATCGCGGCGTGCGCGGCGGCCTGCACGGCTTCCTCTCGCGCGTGAGCAACAACGAGTCGCTGTACAGCAACCTCGACATCAAGTACATCGGCCCGGTCGACGGGCACGACCTGGGCGACATGGAGCGCGCGCTGCGCCAGGCCAAGGAGTACGAGGCGCCCGTGATCGTGCACGCGATCACGCAGAAGGGCAAGGGATATGAGCCGGCCCTCGCCGACGTCGCCGACCAGTTCCACGCCGTGGGGCAGATCGACCCCGAGACGGGGGAGCCCGTGGAGTCGACGAGCAAGCCATCGTGGACGTCCGTCTTCGCGGACGAGATCGTGAGTCTCGCTGACCGCGACCGGCGCATCGTGGGCATCACGGCGGCGATGCTCCGCCCGACGGGTCTGCACAAGCTCGCCGAGAAGCACCCTGATCGCATCATCGACGTCGGCATCGCCGAGCAGCACGCCGTGACCTCCGCCGCGGGACTCGCCTACGGCGGGATGCACCCGGTCGTCGCGCTCTACGCGACCTTCATCAACCGCGCCTTCGACCAGGTGCTCATGGATGTGGCTCTGCACCGCGCGGGGGTGACGTTCGTGCTGGATCGCGCTGGAGTGACGGGGCCGGACGGCGCCAGTCACCACGGCATGTGGGACCTCGCGATCCTGCAGGTCGTGCCGGGTATCCGCCTCGCCGCCCCGCGGGATGCGGCGCGCTTGCGCGAAGAGCTGGCCGAGGCGGTCGCCGTCGACGATGCTCCGACCGTGCTGCGCTTCTCGAAGGGATCGGTCGGCACCGAGTTCGAGGCGGTTCGCCGCACGAGCGACGGCGTCGACGTGCTGCGGGAGGCCCCCCATAAGGACGTGCTCATCATCACCGTCGGCCCCATGGCCAAGATGGGTCTCGAGGTCGCCGAGCGCCTCGCAGACCAGGGCATCGGCGCGACCGTCGTCGACCCGCGGTGGGTCGTGCCCGTCGCGTCGAGCATCATCGACTTCGCGAGGGAGCACCGCATCGTCGTGAGCATCGAGGACGGCGTGCGCGTGGGCGGCATCGGTACCCGCATTCGTCAGGAGCTGCGCGCCGCGGGAGTGGACACGGCCGTCGACGAGCTGGGGCTGCCCGACGAGTTCCTGGAGCACGCGAGCCGCGACGAGATCCTCGAGCGCGTCGGCCTCTCCTCTCAGGCGATCGCACGCGATCTGGTCGCTCAGGTGCTGGGCACGCGCATCCCGGTGGCGCGCCCGCTGCCGGAGGACGCCTCGATCTCCGTCGACGAGGACGAGCGCTCGCGCTGAGCGGCGCCCGCCCTCCTCGCCGCTAGCGCACTCCGCGGATCGGCGGGTGATGGAAGGTGTCTCCGAACGCGCGCTCGGAGGCGCCGACCCGGTCGAGGAACGGCGTGATGCCGCCCATCTGGAACGGCCACCCGGCGCCGAGGATCATGCACAGGTCGATGTCCTCTGGCGCGGCGACGACGTCATCCTCGAGCATGCGGTGGATCTCGTCGGCGAGGCCGTCCTCGAGACGCTGCGTGAGCTCCTCGAGCGTCCACGGCGTCGCGTCCTTCGGGCGATGCTTCGCCACGATCGCGATCGCCTTCTTGTCGATGCCCTTCGCGTTGCCCTTGGCGTCCTTCTCCAGCAGCACTCCCGCATCGGCGAGCTCGTGGAGCGCGCGCGACTCGAAGAACCGCTCGGGGAACGCGCCGTGGTGGGTGTCGAGCACGTGGGCGCCGACCTTGAGCCCCACGAGGTCGAGCAGCACGAACGGGTCCATGGGGAGCCCGAAGTGGCGCTGCGCCTCGACGACGGTCTCGAAGGGCGTGCCGATCTCGACGGCGTGCATGGCTTCGCCGAGCAGCTTGGCGAGCACGCGGTTCACGACGAAGCCGGGGGAGTCGGCGGTGATGACGGCGTTCTTGCGCAGCTTCGCCGCGACGGCCATCGCGGTGGCGAGGCTTGCGTCGTCCGTGCGAGGAGCGTTGACGACCTCGATGAGCGGCATGACCGCCACGGGATTGAAGAAGTGGAAGCCCACGAGACGCTCGGGGTGCTGCAGCTTCTCCCCGATCCTCTCGACCGAGAGCGAGGACGTGTTGGTGGCGAGGATCGCCTCGGGGGAGACGATCGCTTCGATCTCCTCGAAGAGGTCCTGCTTGATCGTGAGCTCTTCGAAGACGGCCTCGATGACCCAGTCGCAGTCGGCGAAGTCCTTCTTGTCGATCGTGCCCGTGACGAGCGCCCGCAGTCGGTTGGCCTCGTCGCCGTCGATGCGCCCCTTCTGCTCGAGCGTGGAGATCTCGCCGCGAATGTAGTCGAGGCCCTTGTCGACGCGCTCCTGGTCGAGGTCGGTGATGACGACGGGCACCTGGAGCCTGCGCACGAAGAGCAGGGCGAACTGGCTGGCCATGAGACCGGCACCGAGCACCCCGACCTTGGCGATGGGCTTCGCGAGCTCCTTGTCAGGAGCGCCAGCGGGCTTCTTGGCGCGCTTCTGAACGAGATTGAACGCGTAGATCGAGGCGCGGAACTGGTCGCCGGAGACAAGATCGGCGAGGGCCTCGTCCTCGGCCGCAAAGCCTGTCGCCTTGTCGGTGTTCTTGGCGGCCTTGAGCAGGTCGAGAGCGACATAGGGGGAGCGAGCGACCGTGCCGATGCGCTTCTCGAGCATCGATCGCGCGATGCCGATCGCGGCATCCCACTTGACGGTGCGCTCGATCTTGCCTGGGGCGTTCTTGCGCTTGACCTTCGTCGCGCCCGTGATGACGCCGTCCGCCCAGCGGACCGAGTCCTCGAGGAAGGTCGCCGGACCGAACATGACATCCGCCATGCCGAGCTCGAAGGCTTCGGCAGGCTTGAGCGTCCGGTTGTTCTTGAGCGGGTTCTCGACGACGACCTTGAGCGCGTTCTCGATGCCGATGAGGTTGGGCAGCAGCCAGGCGCCTCCCCAACCGGGGATGATGCCGAGGAACACCTCGGGCAGGGCGAGAGCCGCCGCGCTCGAGTCGAGCGTGCGGTAGTCGGCGTTGAGCGCGATCTCCACGCCGCCACCGAGGGCGAGCCCGTTGATGAAGCAGAACGACGGGATGCCCAGCTCGCCCAGCTTGCCGAGCGCGTAGTGGCCCAGCTGGGCCATCTGGCGCCCCGCACCGTGGTTCGGGATGTCGCCGACCTTCGAGAGGTCGGCGCCCGCGGCGAGGATGAAGGGCTTGCCCGTGATGGCGAGGCCCTGAATCTCGCCGGCGGCGCCGCGCGACTTCTGCTCGTCGAGCACGCGCGCGAGCTCGAGGAGACCCAGCGGCCCCAGGGTGCTGGGGCGCGTGTGGTCGCGGCCGTTGTCGAGCGTCACGAGGGCGAGAGTGCCTCCGCTGGGCAGCGGGACGTCGTGCACGTAGGAGTGCGTGACGACCTCGTCGTCGCTCAGGGCGAGGAGCTCGGTGAACTGGTCGGCGGAGTACTGGCTGGTCGCAGGTGCAGACGGAGTCACTTCTTCTTCTTTCCGGTGTAGTGCGGGTTCTCCCAGATGACGGTGCCGCCCTGGCCGAGGCCGACGCACATGGCCGTGAGGCCGTACTGCACCTCGGGGTGCTCTTCGAACTGGCGAGCGAGCTGGATCATGAGGCGCACACCCGAGCTGGCGAGCGGGTGGCCGAAGGCGATGGCACCGCCCCAGGGGTTGACGCGGGGGTCCTCGTCGTCGACGCCGAAGTGATCGAGGAAGCTCAGTACCTGGACCGCGAAGGCCTCATTGAGCTCGAACAGTCCGATGTCGTCGATCGACAGCCCGGCCTTGGCGAGCGCCTTCTCGGTCGAGGGGATGGGGCCGATGCCCATGACCTCGGGGGCGACGCCCGCGAAGGCGAAGCTCACGAGGCGCATCTTGGTCGAGAGCCCGAGCTCTTTGGCCGCATCGGCACTCGCGAGCATGCTCACGGTGGCGCCGTCCGTGAGAGGCGAGGCGTTGCCCGCGGTGACACGACCGTGCGGGCGGAAGGGCGTCTTGAGACCCGCGAGACCCTCCATGGTCGTCTCCGGCCGCAGGCCCTCGTCCATCGTCGCGAGACCGTAGCCGCTCTCGCTGCGCAGGGCGACGGGGATGAGGTCCGGCTGGATCTTGCCCGCCTCGTAGGCGGCCGCCACCTTCTGCTGGCTGCGCATCCCGTAGCGGTCGGAGCGCTCCTTGGTGAGCGAGGGGAAGCGGTCGTGCAGGCGCTCCGCGGTGATGCCCATGTTGAGAGCATCGGCGCTCACGAGCTTCTCGGCGAGGAAGCGCGGGTTCGGGTCAGCGCCGAGCCCCATCGGGTGCCTGCCCATGTGCTCCACACCGCCGGCGATCGCGACGTCGTACGCGCCGAAAGCGATGCCGCCTGCGGTGGTCGTGACCGACGTCATCGCCCCCGCGCACATGCGGTCGATCGCGAAGCCGGGAACGGAGAGCGGCAGCCCCGCAAGGATCGCGGCCGTGCGACCGAGCGTGAGGCCCTGATCGCCCTGCTGCGTCGTCGCGGCGATCGCCACGTCGTCGACGCGCTCCTTCGGCAGGGAGGGGTTGCGCTCGAGCAGCCCGATCATCGCCTTGACGATGAGGTCATCAGCTCGGGTGCCCCAGTACATTCCCTTCTCGCCCGCGCGACCGAACGGGGTGCGCACCCCGTCCACGAATACAACGTCGGCTCGCTTGGCCACAGTGCCTCCCAGTGCGATGGTGGTGCTCGATCGAATGTCTGCGCCCAGCCTAGGGAGAGCGGCTGGGGGCGCTCACATCGCCTGCGTCTTCCTACGAATCCTCCGCGGGCGCCTCGGCGAGGGCTTGGTGGGCATCCACAAAGGCTTGGGCGATCGGCTGTGCAGTCGCGGCAATCTGCCAGGGCCGCGCGCCCAGCTCCTCAAGCCGCTCGGCGAGGGCGCGCTCGCCCGCGTCGCCGGGCGGCGACCAGGCCAGGCGGCGCACGTGATCGGGCGTGAGGAGGTTCTCGAGGGGCAGCTGGTACTCCTCGGCGACGGAGGTGAGGGCCTGTCGCGCGGCCTTGAGCCGGGCATCCGCCTCGGGGTTGCGGTCGCTCCAGGCGCGCGGGGGCGGTAGCGAGTCATCCCGCACGCGCAGGGCGGGCAGATCGTCGGTCGCCAGACCCGTGGCGATCGCCGCCCACCAGCGATCGAGCTGCGATCGGCTGGCACGGCCGTGGAAGCCCGAGAGGCTCGCGAGCTCGCCCTTCGAGGCGAGCGTCGCCTTCGCCGCCGTCACGATCGAGGAGTCCGGCAGGAGACGACCCGGAGCCGTGTCGACCTCCTGCGCATACTCGTCGCGTGCGCGCCAGAGCTCTCGAGCGACCGCGAGCCCCCGCTGACCGCGCACCGAGTGCAGGCCGGAGAGGCGGCGCCAGGGCTCGGCGCGCGGTTCTGGCGCCTCCCGCTCGAGAACGGCGGTGAACTCCTCCTGCGCGAGCACCATCTTGCCCTGCTCGGCGAGGCGCGTCTCGATGACGTCGCGTACGTCGAGCAGCAGCTCGACATCGAGCGCGGCGTAGGTGAGCCACGAGGCGGGAAGGGGACGCGTGGACCAGTCGGCGGCCGAGTGCTCCTTCGCGAGGTGCAGACCGAGGGTCTCCTCGACGATCGCTCCGAGCCCTACACGCGGGTACCCCGCGAGGCGGGCGCCCAGCTCGGTGTCGAAGATCTCGTGAGGTTCGAGACCCAGTTCGCGCAGGCACGGGAGGTCCTGGCTCGCGGCGTGCAGCACCCACTCCTCGTGACCGATCGCGTCCTGCAGCTCGGCGAAGGAGCCGATCGCGGGCGGATCGAAGAGCATGGCCTCCGTGCCGCGCCGGAAGACCTGGATGAGGTACGCGCGCTGGGAGTAGCGGAACCCGCTCGCCCGCTCCGCGTCCACGGCGACGGGGCCCGAGGCTGCGCGCAGTCGGTCGACGGCGGCGAGGTAGTCCTCCCGAGAGTCGATCACGCGCGGGCTCGACGCCGGCGTCGCGCGCGGCAGCGGCGCGGTCTCCTGCTCGGGCGGCGCGTCCTCCTGCTCAGTCACGCGGTGCCCGTCTCGGCGGCAGCACCGCCACACCCTCGGGCGCCGGCGGGTAGCCAGCGACCATGCACAGCAGCTCCGCCCAGCCCTCGACGTGCGGCCGCAGATCGGTGTCCAGGGGGCTCCAGCTCGCGCGCAGCTCGAGCTGCGCGCCGCTGCCCTGCTCGGCGAGCTCGCCGTACCCGGTCGAGAGCACCTTCGTGGCCGTGCCGCTGATGGCGGTGTAGGCGGCCCCGCGCGCGCCCAGTGCGTCCACGAGCCAGGACCACGCGACATCCGCGACGAACGGGTCGAGGCCGATCTCGGTCTCCAGGGGAGCCTGGGCGAAGGCCACGACGCGCACCGGCCCGCCCCAGCCCTCCGGCTCCTCAGGGTCGTACAGGATCACGATGCGCCCGGTGCCGAGGTCGGAGTCGTCAGCGTGCCGGGCGGGATTCACGTCAGCTGCGAAAGCGATCGAGTAGGGAGCGAGACCCGTCGGCGCGGGAATGTCGCGCACGTCGAGCTCGTCGCGCAGCGACGACCGGTCGATCGAGGCGACGAGCGAGTCGAAGATCGCTCCCGGCGTCGGAGCGGAGGTCGTGGCGGGAGGCACGAGTGCAGACTAGGCGCTCTTGCTAGGTTGACGGCGTGAGACTCGCCGTTCTGCCGCGCCGCGCCGCCCCCACTCCGATCGTGGAGGAGTGCTGATGTCGAGCCTGCGGGGATCGTGGGCACGGGCATCCCTCGCGATCGCCGCCGTCGGCCTCGCCGTCACGGGCGCCGCCGCGGTCGCCCTGGCCGTCTCCGTCGCGCGTCGTGTGGTGACGCCCCCGACGGTGCGCGAGGAAGACGTGCGCATCCTCGCGGTGGACGAGCGGGCGGGCACTCTGACCCTCGCGCCGACGCCCGAGACGGTCGTGCCCGGCCGGTACGGCATGTGGTTCTCGCGCGACGCCGGCTATCTGCGCGTCGGCACGGTGCTGAGCGCGGATGACCACGCGGTCGTGCGCCGCCTCGAGAGCGTCGTGCACGGCACGCTGGGCGAGGCGACCAGAGGGCGCTGGAGCGGCTGGTACTACCTGCAACCGGAGGAGCTCGGCCTGCCCTTCGTGGAGGCGTCCGTGCCGACCGAGCTCGGCCCGGCGCCAGCGTGGCGCTTTCCCGCGCCCGACGCGGCCGAGCAGGGCGTAGGGCGCTCGCGATGGGTGATCCAGATGCACGGGCGCGGGGTCACGCGCTCGGAGCCGCTGCGCGCCGTGCCCGTCTTCCACGAGCTCGGCTTCACGAGTCTCCTCATCAGCTACCGCAACGATGGCGAGGCGCCCGCCAGCCATGATGGTCGCTACTCTCTCGGCGACTCCGAGTGGCGCGATCTCGAGGCCGCCGTGCTGTTCGCCCGTGAGCAGGGAGCGCAGCGCATCCTCGTCATGGGGTGGTCGATGGGGGGAGCGTCGACGCTGCAGTTCGTCACGCGATCGGAGCTGTCGAGCGCGGTCGAGGGGATCATCCTCGAATCGCCCGTGGTCGACTGGATCCGCGTGCTGCACGCGCAGGCGGCGCAGCAGGGCCTGCCCGACTCCGTGCGCTCCGTCGCGCTCGGCGTGCTCGGCAGCGAGTGGGCTTCCGGCTGGGCGGGACGATCGGAGGCCATCGACTTCGACAGGCTCGACCTCGTGGAGCGCGCGAGCGAGCTGCGCACGCCGACGCTCATCCTCCACAGCGACGGCGACACGTTCGTGCCGATCGACGGCAGCCTCGCCCTCGCCCGCGCACGGCCCGACATCGTGCGCCTCGAACGGTTCATCATGGCGCGGCACACGCGGCTGTGGAACTACGACTCGCGGCGATGGGAGCGCGCCATCCGCGCGTGGGTCAGCGCTCTGGGCTGAGGCCCCAGCGCCCGTAGAGCACGCCGGCCTCGTCGACGAGCAGGAGGCGGGGCGTCGCGTGCAGGGAGACGGCGGCATCGATGATCGGGATGCCCGTCCCCGCGATCCTCGGAACGACCGTGAGGCAAAGCTCGTCCACGAGGTGCTCGGCGAGCAGGCTCGAGGCGAGCGCGGGTCCGCCCTCCGCGACGATGCGGTGCAGGCCGCGCTCGCGCAGAGCGGCGAATACGGTCTCGAGGGGGAGCGGGCCCGAGTCGTCTCCCTCCAAGACGAGCACATCGTGAGGAGTCGTGGCCAGGGTGCGCCGCGCACGCTCGGCGCCGCGGGGGGTCGTGACCACGAGAACGTCGGCCCGCGGCTCGCCCTCGCGCGTGGTGGTCGAGTCGAAGCCGTGGCCGGTCAGGTCGCCGCTCCCGCTCAGCACGACGAGGGGAGTGCGACGGGGGCGGCCGAGGGACTCGGTGCGCACCGTGCTCGCCCCGACGAGCACGGCATCCGCGCTCTGACGGATCACGCCGAGGATCATGCGATCGGTGCGCGTCGTGAGCGTCTCGGAGGTGCCGTCGTTGCCGGCCGCGCGACCGTCGAGGGTCGTCACGAGGTTCAGGCGCACGGACGAGCCCGGGTCAGGCTCGTAGTCGTCCAGCAGTGCTTGGCGTGCGCCGGGAGCATCCGGGTCGACGCTCGCTCCCGGGGGTAGGACGCGCTGCAGGCTCACGCCGCAGACTTCTCGCGCACCTGGCGCTGGATGCGCCCGAGCATGCCCGTCATGCCGCGCAGCCGCAGCGGGCTCACGGCCGAGGTCAGGCCGAGGTCGAAGGCAAAGTCGGCGGGCACGGCGAGCACGGCGTCGACCGAGAGTCCGCTGAGACCCTGCACGAGGATCGAGGCGAAGCCGCGCGTGGTGGGTGACTCCGCGGGTGCCGTCGCGTGCACGTGCACGATGCCCCCGCCCACGTCGACGAGAAGGAAGACCGGCGACTGGCACTCTTCGACGCGCTCGAACAGGTCGGTGCGGTCGCGGTGCTCGGGCGGCAGCTCGGGCAGCTCGTTCGAGAACTCGAGCAGAAGCTGCAGGCGGTCCTTCTCCCCGAGCGCGTGGAAATCGTCACGGATCTCGGCGAGGGAGTCGGGAAGTGCGGTGCTCACGGCTCCACGCTATCGGGCGGGAAGCTCGCCGGGCTCGGCGCCCGTCGTGATGGGCACGCGCACGGCGCTGCCCCACTCGGTCCACGAGCCGTCGTAGTTGCGCACGCGCGGCACGCCCAGGAGGTGCGTGAGCACGAACCAGGTGTGGCTCGACCGCTCCCCGATGCGGCAGTACGCGATGACGTCCTCCGCCTCGCCGATCGCCGCCTCGTCGCGGTAGATCGCGGCGAGCTCCTCGGCCGAGCGGAACGTGCCATCCTCCGCGGCGGCGCGTGCCCAGGGCACGCTGCGCGCGGTCGGGATGTGGCCGCCGCGCAGGGCGCCCTCGTCGGGGTAGGCGGGCATGTGGGTGCGCTCCCCGCTGTACTCCTCGGGCGAGCGCACGTCGATGAGGGGCTTGCCGAGGTGGGCGAGCACGTCCTCCTTGAAGGCGCGAATCTCCTCGTCGTGGCGCTCGACGACGGGGTAGTCGGTGGGCACGGGGGAGGGGTGCTCGGTGGTGAGGGCGCGACCCTCGGCGATCCATCGGTCGCGTCCGCCGTCGAGCAGGCGAACGTCCTCGTGCCCGAAGAGGGTGAAGACCCACAGCGCGTACGCGGCCCACCAGTTGCTCTTGTCGCCGTAGACGATGATCGTGGCGTCTCGGTCGATGCCCTTGGCGCTCATGAGCCGGGCGAATCCTGCACCGTCGATGTAGTCGCGCACCACGGGATCGTTGAGCTCGGTGTGCCAGTCGACCTTGACCGCACCGGGGATGTGCCCCGTCTCGTAGAGAAGGACGTCCTCATCGCACTCCACGATCACGAGACCCGGGGTCTGGAGGTTCTGCTCGAGCCACGCGGTCGTGACGAGTCTCTCGGGGTGCGCATAGGACTGCAGCTTGGCGTCGGGGTCGATGGGAGCGGTCATGGGAGCCTCTCGAGTGGGTGGTACCGGGGTGCGGGGCGACGGCGGGCCGGCGCCGGGACGGTAAACTGGGGTCCACCGCCCACCGACGAATCTACGCACTCCGACTGGGCGTCGCCCGCAGGGTCAGCCATCAGTCAGGCATCGGAGTGCGGCACCCAGAGGTAGTGGCGGAATGAACGCGGAGAACACCACGGCGAGCGCCACGCGGCTCGTCGACCGGCATCCCGGGATGACCGCTTCCGAGCTCGTGGAGCATCTGGTGCCGCCGCGCCAGTTCGCCGCCGCGAGCTTCGACAACTACATTCCCGACGATCGCTACCCCTCGCAGGCGGCAGCGGTGGAGACGATGCGTGCTTTCGCTCAGGGTGGTGGGTCGGGTCGCGGCGGTGGACTCTTCCGCCGCCGCGCCGCAGAGCCCGTGGAGCGCCCCGGCGTCTACCTCGACGGCGGGTTCGGGGTGGGCAAGACCCACCTTCTCGCCGCGCTCTGGCACGCGACGACGGGACGTACCTTCTTCGGCACCTTCATCGAGTACACGGCGATCGTGGGGGCGCTCGGCTATCGCGAGGCCGTTGAGCACTTCCGCGGCGCAGCGCTCATCGCGATCGACGAGTTCGAACTGGACGATCCGGGCGACACGATGGTGATGTCGCGACTTCTCGGCGAGCTCGTGGCGAGCGGCACGCGCATCGCGGCCACGTCGAACACCCCGCCTCACGCGCTCGGCGAGGGTCGCTTCGCCGCGCAGGACTTCCTGCGCGAAATCCACGCTCTCGCCGATCGCTTCACGACCGTGCGCATCGATGGGGAGGACTACCGCAAGCGCGACATCGAGGGGCACGCGGTGACGCTCGACGACGAGGCCTTGCACTCGCGCGTGAGCGCGCACGACGGCACCGTGACCGTGGACCCGTTCGCCGACATCCTGCGACACCTGTCGACTGTCCACCCGAGCCGCTACATCGGGCTCATCCGCGACGTCGACGCCGTCGCGATGACCGACGTCGCCGAGCTGCGCTCGCAGGCCGACGCCCTGCGGCTCGTGGCGTTCGTCGATCGGCTGTACGACGCCCAGATCCCGATCTTCGCGACGGGGGTGCCGCTCGACCAGGTCTTCCCCGACGACATGCTCGCGGGCGGGTACCGCAAGAAGTACCTGCGCGCCACCTCCCGCATGATCGCGCTCACCTCCGCCTGACCGGCCCCAGCAGCGGCCCTTTTCCGACGCCCGAGCGCTTCCTCCCGACACCGTGACGACGAAAGCGACCATGAAGACTCACTCCTCGCCGACGACCCCTCCTGCCCCGCTCTCGCCGGGAGAGGAGCGCTACCGCGAATCCCTGTGGATCGAGAGGATCCTCAGCAGAGAGACGGTCGGTGGTGTGCTGCTGCTCGCCGCGACGGTGCTCGCGCTCATCGTGGCGAACTCGCCGATCGCCGGCGACTACTTCGGCTTCCGCAGTACCTACCTGCAGGTGAGCTTCGGCGACCTGTTCTGGGAGATCTCAGTCGGCAAGATCGCCGCAGACGGCCTGCTCGCGATCTTCTTCTTCCTGGCCGGCCTCGAGCTCAAGCGAGAGTTCGTCGCAGGCGAGCTGCGCGACCCGCGCAAGGCGCTCGTGCCCGTTGTCGCGGCCGTCGGCGGCGTCGTCGTGCCCGCGGTGATCTTCTGGGTCATCGCGCGCAATGAAGGGCCGGAGATCCTGCGCGGCTGGGCGATCCCCGTCGCCACCGATATCGCCTTCGCTCTCGCGGTGCTCGCGGTCGTCGGCACCGCACTGCCGATGGCGCTGCGCACCTTCCTGCTGACCCTCGCGGTCGTCGACGATCTGCTCGCGATCGGCATCATCGCGTTCTTCTACACCGACGACCTCGCGCCGTGGTACCTCGTCGGGTCGTTCGCGATGCTCGCGGTGTACGGCCTGCTCGCGCAGCGCTATCAGGAGTTCTTCCACTTGCGCGCGGCGGCGGCATGGCTCATCCTCCTCCCGATCGGCGTCATCGTCTGGTTCCTGATGTTCTCGTCCGGCGTGCACGCGACGGTCGCCGGCGTGCTTCTCGCGTTCACGGTGCCGGTGCGCCGCAAGGGAGGGGACGAGGATGGCCTCGGCCCGCGCGCGGGCCTCGCCGAGATCTTCGAGCACCGGTATCGCCCGCTGAGCGCGGGTGTCGCCGTCCCGGTCTTCGCGTTCTTCTCGGCAGGAGTCGCGGTCGGAGGCTGGGACGGGTTCGTCGGCGCGATCACGAGTCCTCTCGCGATCGGCATCGTGGTCGGTCTCGTGGTCGGCAAGACGGTGGGGATCACTCTCGCGACGTGGCTCGTGACGCGCCTGCCGGGCTTCTCCCTGCCTCGAGGCATCCAGTGGGTCGATCTGCTGGGGCTCTCGCTGCTCGCCGGCATGGGCTTCACGGTGTCCCTCCTCATCAGCGAGCTCGCCTTCGAGCAGGGCAACCCCTTGGACGATGTCGGCAAGGTGGGCATCCTCATCGGGTCGCTCATCGCCGCCGCCCTTGCCGCCGTGCTGCTCGGCAGCCGCAATCGGCGCTATCGCCGCCAGCTGGCGCAGGAGCAGGTCGACGTCGACGGTGACGGCATTCCCGACGTCTACCAGAAAGACACGGCGACGTCATAGCCGCACATCGGCCGCGCGAAACGCGATGTTTACCTGCGGCCCATGGGCGTAACACTGGTGAAACAATCCGACACCCCTGCTGAAACCTCTTCGCTCGACACTGGGGTTCGTGACCGCGGTGGACCCCCTGCCGCACGGGTCCGCATAGCCCGACGGTCACGTCCCACGTTCCACTACGAGAGGTAACAATTCGATGGATACCGGCGAACTCGCTTGGGCCATTACGGCCAGCGCCATGGTGCTCTTGATGACACCTGGCGTCGCTTTCTTCTACGGCGGTCTGGTCAAGGCCAAGAGCGTCGTGAGCATGATGATGATGAGCTTCGGCGCCATGGGACTCATCAGCGTCCTGTGGATCCTGTACGGCTTCAACATGTCCGCCGTCGGCGGCCCGACCGAGCTGTTCGGGAACCCGTTCTCGGACTTCGGTCTCATGGGTCTCACCGGAGACAACGAGGGCCTCGTCGGTGCGACGTTCGGCGCGACCTTCGCGATCATCACCGTGGCGCTCATCTCGGGCGCCATCGCGGACCGTGCCAAGTTCGGCGCGTGGATGATCTTCGCCGGTCTCTGGGCGACCCTCGTCTACTTCCCGGTCGCCGCATGGGTCTGGGGCGGAGGCTGGATCCTCAACCTCGGTGACACGCTCGGCCTGCCCGGCGTCATCGACTACGCCGGTGGTACCGCTGTGCACATCAACGCGGGTGCTGCCGCTCTCGCCCTGGCGCTCGTCCTCGGCAAGCGCGTCGTGTTCGAGAAGGGTGCGCACAAGCCGCACAACGTGCCGCTCGTCCTCCTGGGTGCCTCGCTACTCTGGTTCGGCTGGTTCGGCTTCAACGCCGGTGCCGAGTTCCTCAACGACATGGCCCTCGTCGGCCTCATCGTCACCAACACGCTCGGCGCGACCGCCGCGGCGATCCTCGGTTGGCTCGTCGTCGAGAAGCTCAAGGACGGCAAGGCCACCTCGGTGGGCGCCGGCTCCGGTGCCATCGCCGGCCTCGTCGCCATCACCCCCGCCTGTGCGAACCTCGCCCCGGGCTGGGCTCTGCTGCTCGGTGTCATCGCCGGTGTGCTCTGCGCCCTCGCAGTCGAGCTCAAGTTCAAGCTCGGCTTCGATGACTCGCTCGACGTCGTGGGCATCCACCTCGTCGGCGGTGTGATCGGAACCCTGTACCTCGGCTTCTTCGCGATCGACACCGGCCTCTTCACCGGTGGCGACCTCGGTCAGCTCGCGGTCCAGGCGATCGCCGCCTTCGGTGTGCTGATCTACTCGTTCGTCATCGCCTTCATCCTGGGCTTCGCGATCGAGAAGACGATCGGGTTCCGCGTCAAGAACGAGGACGAGGTCGCTGGCGTCGACACCATCGTTCACGGTGAGTCGGGCTACGCGATCGTCAACGACTGACGCTGACGCTCACTCGACGGGGCGCTACTCTCGCAAGGGAGTGGCGCCCCGTTGGCGTTGCCGGGCGAGCATCGGTACCGAAAGCGAGGTGGGGGGAGCATGAGCGACCCGATCCTGCAGCTCGTGTGCGCGGCGCTCGTGCTCCTCGTGCCCGTGGGCGTGCAGCAGGGTCTGCGGCCGAGCTCGGTGCCGCGCATCCTCTCCCTTGCCGCCGTCGGCCTCGCCGCCGCTGTCGCGTCGCTCACGGCGGATGCCGTGACGGGGTTCGGGCCCGACCTCGCTGTCTCCGCCCTCGACGCCTGCTTCGCGGGCGCCGTCGCGACCACGGTTGCCCTCGTCGTCGCACAGCGGCTCGGTACCGCCGGGGGAGTCGCGTTCGGGCTCTCCTGGTCGATCCTGGTGTACCAGCCGGTGGCCGCGGCGGTGCTCGACGGCGTTCCTTCTCTCGTGCAGGTCGCCTTCGGCGCGATCGACTACGGCGGCGTGCTCGCGAGTCACGTGGCCGCGGGCTCCGCCCTGCTGGCTCTGTCGCTGCTGCCGGTCGCGCGACGTCCCCTCCGTGCGCACCCTGCTGAGACCGTCGCACACGGTCGTGAGTCGGTCTCCTGGGGGCGCGCGGTGGTGGGCGCGAGCCTCGTCATCGTCGGCGGTTCTGCGTGGCTGCTCGGCGTCGAGCGCGTGCTGACGGTCTCGAGCGGCAGAACCCTCGCCAACGCGCTGGCCGGCATGGCGCTCGGCGCACTCATCTGGATCGTCGTCGAGAAGATCGCTGTCGACCGGGTGGCGCCCGAGGGGCTCATCGCGGGCGCTCTCCTCGGCTGGGCGGCGGTCGGTGCAGGAGCCCCCTACCTGTCACCCTTCGCCCTCGTCGCCGCCGTCGCGGGCGCCACGGCGGCCGCTGTGGGTGCGGTGGCGAAGGCGCGAGCCCGAGGGGCCGGCGTGCTGCGCTGGGGCTCTGCGAGCATCCTCCTGGCCGTCGCTGTCGGCAGCGTGGTCATGACGCTCCTCGCCGACCGGTTCGGTCTCGCCGAGATGGCCACGATCACCTTCACGATCGAGCAGCTGACCGCGACCGTCGTCGTCGCCGTCGTGGCCGCTGCAGGCGGGATCGTGTGCGGCCTCCTGGCCTGGGGAGTGTCTCGGTGGGCGATACCAGACTCGAACTGATGACCTCTTCCGTGTGAAGGAAGCGCGCTACCAACTGCGCCAATCGCCCGTGGCCTCCATCCTGCCATATCCCGGATGCCGCGATGGCGCGACTCGAGCGGGGCGCGACACGGCCGAGCCCGCGGGTTTGGTCATCGCCGAACGGTTGGGCTAGAGTTTCGATGCGGCCAGCGACACCGGCCGCGAATGCGGATGTGGCGCAGTGGTAGCGCATCACCTTGCCAAGGTGAGGGTCGCGAGTTCGAATCTCGTCATCCGCTCGAGTGACACCCCTTGAGGTAGCGGGGAGTCACCCACGGTGGCGTGGCCGAGAGGCGAGGCAGCGGCCTGCAAAGCCGTATACACGGGTTCGAATCCCGTCGCCACCTCACAGCTACCCACCGGGCTCCCGCGGCCCTGACAGCGGGCGATTGGCGCAGCGGTAGCGCGCTTCCCTGACACGGAAGAGGTCACTGGTTCGATCCCAGTATCGCCCACCACGTTCTGCCCGAACCAGCGACCTCGAGATCGCTCGTCCGCGATCTCGCTGGTTCGATCCCAGTATCGCCCACCACGTTCTGCCCGAACCAGCGACCTCGAGATCGCTCGTCCGCGATCTCGCACTCCTCGTCACCAGTTCTGGGGAGAGCGCGCGGGAGGCAAGCGCGCTAGCCTGGCGTCATGACTCCGGGGGGAGGCGTCCGGGAGGCTCGGACCGCCGATAGCGACGCTTTCGCGGAGCTTCTGCTGAGAGCCCGCCTCGTCACTCCCGAGACGCTCGCGTACGCGCGCCAGGTGAAAGACCGCAGCGGCGCACACATCGACCAGGTGCTCATCAGCGAAGGCCTGCTCGACAGCGAATCGCTTCTGCTCGCGGAAGCGCAGGCGTGGGGCATCCACCCGATCGATCTCGAAGCGGTCAGCTTCGACGATGCGCTCGTGCGCCGATTCCCCGGCCAGACGTATCTCAGTGAGAACTGGCTGCCCATCCGGACGCTTGCCAATGGCACGATCATCGTCGCGACGGCGCGCGGGGTAGCCCCTCACCGGGTGGAGCGCGTGCGGGCCCTCCTGGGCGGCGCGCAGGTGCAGTTCGTCGCCACCACCTCGTGGGGCATCAAGAACGCCTGCCTGCGGCTGTTCCGCGCCGAGATCGCGGAGGAGGCTGCCAACGAGCTGTGGCGCCAGAACCCCGCGATGTCGGCTCGCGTGACCTTCAGCCGCGGGCAGAAGGTGGGCGGCGCCCTCGCTGCGGTCGGCCTCATCGTGCTCGCCGTGTTCTGGCCCGTGCAGGTCGTGATCGGCGTCATCGCGGCGGCGAGCCTCATCTTCCTTGCCGGTACGAGCTTCAAGTTCATCGTCGCCATGCGCGGCGCCCGCTACGACGTCGTCGAGCGCGTGAGCCGTCGCCAGGTCGCCGAGCTCGACGACCGCGACCTGCCGCGCTACACGGTGCTCGTGCCGGTGTTCCGCGAGGCCAACATCGTGGGACAGCTCATCTCGAACCTCGGCAGCATCGACTACCCGACCGAGAAGCTCGAGGTGCTCATCCTCATCGAGGAGGAGGACCACGAGACGCGGGATGCTGTGCTCGCGTCGACGCCGCCCGCCCACTTCCGCATCATCACGATCCCGAAGGGCCACCCGCAGACGAAGCCGCGGGCCTGCAACGTGGGCCTGTACTTCGCGACCGGCGACTTCCTCGTCATCTACGACGCTGAGGACACCCCCGAGCCCGACCAGCTCAAGAAGGCCGTCGTCGCGTTCCGCCGCGGGGGCGACGCGACGGTGTGCGTGCAGGCGTCGCTCAACTACTTCAACGACAGCGAGAACGTGCTCACCCGCATGTTCACGCTCGAGTACAGCTACTGGTTCGACTACATGCTCGCGGGGCTCGACTACGGCGACCTGCCGATCCCGCTCGGGGGCACGTCGAACCACTTCCGCACCGATGCCCTCATCGAGCTCGGCGGCTGGGACCCGTACAACGTGACGGAGGACGCCGACCTCGGCATCCGCGCGAGCGCGCTCGGCTACCGCGTGGGCGTCATCAACTCGACGACCATGGAGGAGGCCAACACCTCCATCCCGAACTTCATCCGACAGCGGTCGCGCTGGATCAAGGGCTACATGCAGACCTCTCTCGTGCATGCGCGGCAGCCCATCGCCCTCCTGCGGCAGATCGGCATGCGCCGCTTTCTCGCCTTCGTGCTGCTCATCGCCGGCACACCGCTGACCTTCCTCGGCGTGATCCCGTTCTACGTCGTCACCGCTATCACCGTCGTCGCGCCCCTCGAGATCGTCGAGCAGTTCTTCCCCGTCTGGCTTCTGTGGATCACGCTCCTGAACTTCGTGATCGGCAATGTCGTCATGATCTACCTGTCGATGATGGGCCCGTACAAGCGGGGCACGTTCCACCTCGTCCTGTGGGCGCTCCTGAACCCTCTGTACTGGGTTCTGCACTCGATCGCGGCGTACAAGGCTCTCTGGCAGCTGCTCACGAACCCCCACTACTGGGAGAAGACCGAGCACGGATTGACGACCCATGTCCACAGCCACTGAGCCGAGGCTGCGGGAGCGCGACCGGCGACGCCGGCGCGCACCGCGCACTCGCCTTGACCGGTTCCCGCGTGACCCGATCGCCCGCTGGTCCCTGCGCATCGTGCTCATGCTTCCTGTGCTCGCGGTCGTGTTGCTCTCCGCCACGACCCCTGCGGTGGAGGGCACGCCCAACCAGTCGCTCGTGGCCGCACTGGCCCAGATCGACTGGACGCGCGGTGACGGGCAGTGGCTGGCGCTCCTGTATCCCCACGTCTCGATCCTCATCGCAGCCGCGAACCCCTTCGGGATGCTCGGCCTCGGTGTCGTCGGAGCGGTGGCGAGCGGCTTCCTGCTTCAGAAGGTCGCCGAGATCATCGCTCAGCGCGCGATTCCCCTGTCGACGGGCATCATCCTCACCCTTGCGCTCGCGGCGAACCCCCTCTACTTCTACTTCGCGAGCGAGAACCTGCCCGGCTTCCTCGCCTTCACGTTCTTCGGCCTCGCCATGGCCGACCTCGTGCGCTTCGTCAACTGGGGCAGCACCGAGTCGGGCTTCCGTGCCGGGCTGCTTCTCATGCTCTCGGCGTTCTCCGACCCGACAGGTCTCCTGTTCGCGGTCGTGGCGATCGTCGCCTCGCCGTTCCTCCGGCATGGCCGATCGGCGGCGCCTGGGCTGCGCGCCGCCAACATGCTCGTCATCGGGTTCCCCACGGCCGGTGCGTTCACGACGATCGTGCTGCTCAACCTGGCCTTCTTCGCCTCACCGTGGCCCGGCGGTTCTAGCACGAGCATCGGCGCGTATCCCGTGCTGCTGGACGACCTCATCGCCCTCTACACCACGCCCACCGGCTGGCTGCTCGCGGCGGCCGTCGTCAGCGCGTGGCTCGTGGCGATCGTTGTGCGGCGACCGCTCACGATCCCCGTCTCTGCACTCGTGTTCGTGCTCGTCAACGCCGCGCTGCTGCTCGGCATGATCCACCCGGGCGCCGCAGGCGTGACCTTCCTGCTGCTGACCCTGCTGGCGATCACGATCATCCCGGCCGCGAAGAGCACTCTCGCCAGCGTGCTCGTCGATCTCATCGCCGTGCTGCAGATCGGCATCGCCTGGGCGGCGGCACTCGATCGCGAGATCGTGCAGGACTGGATGATCAGCATCGCTCAGGCGCTGCTTCCGCTCTTCGGCTGAGCGCTCGGAGGCGTCCAGGAGCACCCGCGAGCCGCAGATAGAGTTGTGCGGTAGTCGACAGCGAGAGGACCACCGTGGCAGAGACCGTCGAGATCGTCGTGACCGAACCCGGAGACGGGTTCGGGTTGTTCACCGATCGGGCGGTGGTCGCCATGCGCGTGAACGGCGAACTGCGCGACCTCGCGCACCGCCTCGAGCCAGGGGACCGCGTGAGCGCGGTCGCGATCGACTCGCCCGACGGGCTCGACATCCTGCGCCACTCGACCGCGCACGTCCTCGCGCAGGCGGTGCAGTCGCTCCATCCGCAGGCGAGGCTCGGCATCGGCCCGCCCGTGACCGACGGCTTCTACTACGACTTCGGCGTCGAGTCGCCCTTCACGGTGGACGATTTCGGCCCGTTGCAGAAGGCCATGGAGCGCATCATCCGTCAGGGTCAGCGATTCCAGCGCCGCGTCGTGACGGAGGACGAGGCACGGGCAGAGCTCGCCGACGAGCCGTACAAGCTCGAGCTCATCGGTCTCAAGGGCGGCGTGTCCGACTCGAGCGACGGGGAGAGTGTCGAGGTCGGCGGGGCCGAGCTGACGATCTACGACAACGTCGACGCCAAGACCGGCGAGG
This sequence comes from Chryseoglobus sp. 28M-23, assembly GCF_014789785.1. Lineage (NCBI taxonomy): Bacteria > Bacillati > Actinomycetota > Actinomycetes > Micrococcales > Microbacteriaceae > Microcella > Chryseoglobus sp. 28M-23. The sequence continues at coordinate 1,216,186 of NZ_CP061846.1, forward strand.
TCTACTGGAAGGACCTCTGCCGCGGTCCGCACCTGCCGAGCACGCGCATGATCGGCAACGGCTGGGCGCTCACGCGTGTCGCCGCAGCCTACTGGCGGGGCAGCGAGAAGAACCCGCAGCTGCAGCGCATCTACGGCACGGCGTGGGCGTCCAAGGATGCCCTGCGCGAGCACCAGTCGCGCCTCGAGGAGGCCGCCAAGCGCGACCACCGCAAGCTGGGAGCCGAGCTGGACCTGTTCTCCTTCCCGACAGAGATCGGGTCGGGCATGTCGGTGTGGCACCCCCGTGGGGGCATCGTGCGCCTCGAGATGGAGCAGCACGCGATGCGTCGCAACCGCGAGGCGGGCTACAGCTACGTCTACACGCCTCACATCACCAAGAGCGCTCTGTTCGAGCAGTCGGGGCACCTCACCAACTACGCCGACAGCATGTTCCCGCCCATGACGCTCGACGTCGTGCATGACGAGGCTGGCGAGGTGGTCTCGCCCGGGCAGGACTACTACCTCAAGCCCATGAACTGCCCGTTCCACATCCTCATCTATCGCGAGCGGCCGCGCAGCTACCGCGAGCTGCCGCTGCGCTACAGCGAGTTCGGCGCCGTCTACCGCAACGAGCACTCGGGTGCGCTGCACGGGCTCACGCGCGTACGCGGCCTCACGATGGACGACGCCCACCTGTTCGTGCGACCCGACCAGCTGGAGGCGGAAGTCGCGAGCACTCTCGAGCTCGTGCTCAGCATGCTGCGCGACTTCGGCCTCACCGACTTCTACCTCGAGCTCTCCACGCGCGACGACGTCAAGGACAAGTGGCTCGGCGACGACGAGATGTGGCAGACCACGACGGAGGCTCTGCGCCGTGTCGCGGTCGCGTCCGGTCTCGAGCTCGTCGACGATCCCGGCGGGGCCGCGTTCTACGGCCCCAAGATCTCAGTGCAGGCCCGTGACGCCATCGGGCGCACGTGGCAGCTCTCGACCGTGCAGATCGATCCGAACCTGCCTGAGCGATTCGATCTCGAATACACCGCGCCGGATGGCTCGCGCCAGCGCCCGATCATGATCCACCGCGCCCTGCTCGGCTCGATGGAGCGGTTCTTCGCGATCTTGCTCGAGCACTACGCGGGCGCCTTCCCGGCATGGCTCGCCCCCGAGCAGGTCGTCGGCATCCCCGTCGCCGAGGAGTTCGCCGACTACCTCACGGTCGTCATCGATCAGCTGCGGGCTCGTGGCGTGCGCGCGCACGTCGACGACTCGGACGACCGCATGCCGAAGAAGATCCGCACGCACACGAAGGCCAAGGTCCCGTACCTGCTCATCGCGGGCGAGGAGGATCGCGCTCAGGGTGCCGTGAGCTTCCGCTTCCGCGACGGCACGCAGCTCAACGGCGTTCCCGTCGCCGAGGCGATCGAGCGCATCACGGGCGTCATCGAGCGCCGGTCGCAGGAGCTCTAGGCGCGCCCGTGGAGGACTCCGAGCACGCGATCGACGGCGTCCCCGCCGAGCCGGGGGAGCGCTTCGCTGGCATCCCCGATGCCTTCCAGCGACTCTGGACGCCGCATCGGCTCGTCTACATCGAGCACGGGGAGCAGCCGCACGACGACGCGTGCCCGTTCTGCCGCGCTCCAGAGCTCAGCGATGAGGAGTCGCTCATCGTCGCGCGCGGCGAGCACGCCTATGTGCTCCTCAATCTCTACCCGTACAACAGCGGCCACCTTCTCGTGTGCCCCTATCGGCACATTGCGCAGTATGACGAGGCCTCGCCGGAGGAGGTCGCCGAGATCGGCGAGCTCACGCAGACCGCCATGCGCGTGCTGCGCACGGCGGCGCGCTGCGACGGATTCAACCTCGGCATGAACCAGGGGCGCATCGCCGGCGCCGGAATCGCGGGGCACCTGCACCAGCACATCGTGCCTCGCTGGGCTCTCGACGCGAACTTCTTCCCGATCATCGCGGGCACGAAGGCCGTGCCCCGTCTGCTGGGGGAGACCCGCGCCGAGATCGCGGGCGCCTGGCCTTCAGGCACGCGGCGTTAGACTGGCGCGCGCCGCCACTCACCATCTCTCACCTCGCGGTATCGCGCGCGTTGCGCGCAGGAAAGGGTCCACAGCAATGACCGAGAAGACTCAGGGAACCAGCCGCGTCAAGCGCGGCCTCGCCGACATGCTCAAGGGCGGCGTCATCATGGACGTCGTCACTGCCGAGCAGGCGCGTATCGCCGAGGACGCCGGCGCCGTCGCCGTCATGGCGCTCGAGCGGGTTCCCGCCGACATCCGTGCCCAGGGTGGTGTCGCGCGCATGAGCGACCCCGACCTCATCGATGCGATCCGAGCGGCAGTGTCGATCCCCGTCATGGCCAAGGCCCGCATCGGGCACTTCGTCGAGGCCCAGGTGCTGCAGTCGCTCGGCGTGGACTACATCGACGAGTCCGAGGTGCTCAGCCCCGCCGACTACGTCAACCACATCGACAAGTGGCCGTTCACCGTTCCGTTCGTCTGCGGGGCGACCAACCTGGGCGAGGCCCTGCGCCGCATCACCGAGGGCGCCGCGATGATCCGCTCGAAGGGCGAGGCCGGCACCGGCGACGTCTCCGAGGCGACGAAGCACATCCGCACCATCCTCGGCGAGATCCGCGCCCTCTCTGCCAAGAGCCCTGACGAGTGGTACGTCGCCGCCAAGGAGCTGCAGGCTCCCTACGAGCTCGTCGCCGAGGTCGCGCAGTCGGGTTCTCTGCCCGTCGTGCTGTTCACCGCCGGTGGCGTCGCGACGCCCGCCGATGCGGCCCTCATGATGCAGCTCGGCGCCGACGGCGTCTTCGTCGGCTCGGGCATCTTCAAGTCGGGCAACCCCGAGGCGCGCGCCGCGGCGATCGTGAAGGCCACCGCGGCCTACACCGACCCCGCCGCGATCGCGGATGCCTCCCGAGGCCTCGGCGAGGCGATGGTCGGCATCAACGTCGCCGACCTTCCGGCGCCGCACCGTCTCGCCGAGCGTGGCTGGTAGTCAGCCACCCGTCGGGGTCTTCGCACTGCAGGGCGACGTGCGCGAGCACCTCGCCGTGCTCGCCTCCCTGGGGGCGGATGCACGACCCGTGCGCCGCCCCGAGGAGCTCGACGAGGTCGCGGGGCTCGTGATCCCCGGCGGGGAGTCGAGTGTCATGGACAAGCTCAGCCGCCTGTTCGGGCTGCGCGAGCCTCTGCGGCAGCGCATCGCCGCGGGCATGCCGGTCTATGGCACGTGCGCGGGGCTCATCATGCTCGCGGACAGGCTGCAGGACGGCATCGCGGGCCAGCAGACCCTGGGCGGGCTCGACATCGTCGCGCGCCGCAACGCCTTCGGCACGCAGTCCGACTCCTTCGAGACCGATCTGACCATCCCGGCGCTCGGCGACGCTCCCGTCCACGCCGTCTTCATCCGTGCCCCGGTCGTCGAGGAGGTCGGCGATCGGGTCGAGGTGCTCGCGCGTCTCGATGGCGGCGACATCGTCGCGGTCGAGCAGGGCGCCTTGCTCGCGACGGCCTTCCACCCCGAGATCACCCACGAGGACCGATTCCATCGCCGCTTCCTCGAGCACGTGGCCGTACGGGCCTGACTGTCTCGCGGTCGACGGGGCCGAGCGGCACGGGCCAGGATGGGCTCATGCTCTATTCCCAGTACCCCGTCGCACGCACGCGGCAGATCATCGCGGACGTCCTCGGTCTTCTCACCACGATCGCCGTCATCGCGATAGGCCTCGCCGTCACTGCGGCGATTCGCGCTCTCGGGCAGTTCGGCCGCGACCTCGAGACGGCGGGGGAGGGATTCCAGGAGGGACTCGGGGAGGCGGCCGAGAACCTGGGTGACGTGCCCCTGATCGGGGGCGGCATCCGAGTGCCGCTGGATGCCGCGGCATCCGCGGGCGGCGCCGTCGCCGAGGCCGGCCGCGGCCAGCAGCAGTTCGTCGAGCTCGTCGCCGTCGGAGCGGGTTGGGCCGTCGTGCTGTTCCCCCTGCTCGTACTCGCCCTCGTGTGGGTGTGGCCCCGCAGTCGTTTCGTGCGGCGCTCTGCGGCCATGCGGCGGCTGCTCGAGTCGGGCATGACGGGCGACACCCTCGCGGTGCGCGCCATGGCGCGTGCCCCCCTCGCCGAGCTTGCGCGCGTGCATCCCGACCCGGGAGCGGCCTGGCGCGCGCAGGATGCCGAGGCGATCAGGGCCCTCGCGGCGCTCGAGCTGCGGCGTTCGGGAATCCGTCCGCAGAGGCTCCCGTAGACTGGCTCAGCTGTCCCCGTCCTAACCGAGGAGTGAGATGTCAGGGCATTCCAAGTGGGCGACCACGAAGCACAAGAAGGCGATCATCGACCAGCGCCGTGCCAAGTCGTTCGCCAAGCTCATCAAGAACATCGAGGTAGCCGCCAAGATCGGCGGCGCCGACATGAGCGGCAACCCGACGCTCGTCGATGCCGTGCAGAAGGCCAAGAAGACCTCGGTGCCCAACGACAACATCGACCGCGCCATCAAGCGCGGCGCGGGCCTCACGGGCGAGACGATCGACTACCAGACGATCATGTACGAGGGCTACGGCCCCGGCGGTCTCGCGCTGCTGATCGAGTGCCTCACCGACAATCGCAACCGTGCCGCGGCGGAGGTGCGCACGGCGATGACGCGCAACGGGGGGACGATGGCCGACCCCGGGAGCGTCGCCTACAACTTCGCCCGAAAGGGCGTGATCTCGATCACCAAGACCGACGACGTGACGGAGGACGACATTCTGCTCGCCGTGCTCGACGCCGGCGCCGAGGAGGTCATCGACCAGGGCGGCGGCTTCGAGGTCGTCACTGACCCGTCGCAGCTGCTCGAGGCGCGCTCTGCGCTGCAGGAGGCGGGCATCGAGTACGACTCGGCGGAGCCCGAGTTCGTGGCAAGCGTGCAGATCGAGGCTGACGCGGAGACCGCGCGCAAGCTCTTCCGCCTCGTCGACGCGATGGATGAGCTCGACGATGTGCAGAACATCTACACGAACGTCGCCCTGACCCCTGAGGTGCGCGCCGAGCTCGACACCGACGACGACGAGTAGCGCGTGCCGCTGCGGGTGCTCGGCGTCGACCCCGGACTGACGCGGTGCGGGGTGGGCGTCGTCGACATCGATGCGCGACGCCGCGCGAGCCTCGTGGCGGTGACCGTCATCAGGACCGAGCCAGACCTGCCGCTCGAGCAGAGGCTGCTGGCGATCGGCACCGAGCTCGCCGATCTGCTCGACGAGCACCGCCCGCACGTCGTGGCTCTCGAGCGGGTCTTCGCCCAGCACAATGTGCGCACCGTCATGGGAACAGCGCAGGCGAGCGGCGTAGTTCTGCACGCCGCGGCGGCGCGCGGCCTTGCGGTCACTCTGCACACGCCGACCGAGGTCAAGGCTGCGGTCACCGGGCACGGTGGTGCCGACAAGAAGCAGGTGACGGCGATGGTGCAGCGCATCCTGCGTCTGGATGCTCCGCCGAAGCCCGCGGACGCCGCCGACGCGCTCGCCCTCGCGATCTGCCACGGCTGGCGGGGAGGGCCTGCGACCCACAGCGACCCGGCAGACAGCGGTGCCGGAGCCCAGCGCTCGACTCCGGCGCAGGATGTGTGGCGCGCCGCCGAGAAGGCGGCGGGCGCCCGTAGGCTCGAGCGGTGATCGCCAGCCTCCGCGGAACCATCGTCGCGCTCGCGACCGGTCGACTCGTGCTCGAGGTCGCCGGCGTGGGCTATGCCGTCGCGATCACCGAGCGCCATGCGCGGGAGCTGCGCGTCGGCGACACCGTGCGACTGCACACGGCACTCGTGGTGCGGGAAGACGACCTGAGCCTGTTCGGCTTCGTCGACGAGGTCGAGCTGGGGCTCTTCGAGCTGCTGCGCACCGTCTCGGGGGTCGGGCCGAAGTCCGCGCTCGGCGTTCTCGGCTCGCTGGACGCCGACGCGATCGCGCACGCGATTGCGAACGATGACGACGCCCCCTTCCGCGCCGTGAGCGGCATCGGCCCCAAGACGGCGAAGCTCATCGTCGTCACGCTCGCCGGCAAGCTGGACGCTCCGCGCACGCCCGGGCGCGGAGGCGCAGCGGGGGAGCCCTCGCGCGCGGAGACCGCGCCGCGCACGGCCCTCGTCGCGGCACTCACCGGGCTCGGATGGCCCGAGCGCACGGCGCTCGAGGCCGCCACCGCGGTCATCGAGGAGGCGGAGGAGGCACCGCTGCCCGAGCTGCCCGTGCTGCTGCGGCGCGCGCTCGCGCAGCTCGGCCCGGCCCGCGACGCTCGCGGAGGCTCGGCGCGATGAACGACGCGGTCGTGCGACCGGACCCCGAGTCCGAGGCGGAGCTCGCCTTCGAGGGCGCGCTGCGCCCGAGCAGCCTCGAGGAGTTCGTCGGCCAGCAGAAGGTGCGCCGCCAGCTCCAGCTGCTGCTCGAAGCAGCCTCGTTGCAGAACCGCAGCCCCGATCACATCCTCCTCGCGGGCCCGCCCGGGCTCGGCAAGACCACCCTCGCGATGATCGTCGCCCACGAGGGCGATCGGCCTCTGCGCATGACGAGCGGCCCGGCCATTCAACATGCCGGCGATCTGGCCGCCGTCCTGTCCTCCCTCGTCCCCGGCGAGGTGCTCTTCGTCGACGAGATCCACCGCATGGCGCGCTCCGCCGAGGAGATGCTGTATCTCGCGATGGAGGACTTCCGCGTCGACATCATGGTCGGCAAGGGGGCCGGCGCCACGAGCATCCCGCTCGAGCTCGCACCCTTCACCCTCGTCGGCGCGACCACGAGATCCGGGCTGCTGCCGAACCCGTTGCGCGACCGCTTCGGCTTCACCGCGCATCTGGAGTTCTACGAGCCGGAGGAGCTCTTGCGGGTCATCACCCGTGCCGCAGCACTGCTGCGCTTCGACATCGGGGAGGACGCCCTCACCGAGATCTCCGGTCGCTCGCGCGGCACACCGCGCATCGCGAACCGCCTGCTGCGGCGTGTGCGCGACTTCGCACTCGTGCACGGAGGCCCCGCGGACCGGGGCGCTGTCCAGGCTGCTCTCGAACTGTACGACGTGGACGAGCGCGGGCTCGACCGCCTCGACCGCGCCGTGCTCACGGCGATCGTCGACCGCTTCGCGGGAGGCCCCGTCGGGCTCTCGACACTCGCCGTGTCGGTCGGGGAGGAGGCTGAGACCATCGAAGCGGTCGTCGAGCCCTTCCTCGTGCGCACGGGTCTGCTCTCGCGCACGCCGCGCGGGCGCGTCGCGACGGCTCGCGCGTGGCAGCACCTCGGGCGGAGGCCCGAGCCGACCGTGCTCGATGACCTATAGTGGTCGGCAGGCTCTGGCGCAGCATCCGCATGCCCTCACGACGACCGCGTCGTCGAGCCGCTGAACTCCCCGAAAGGCGTCCCACCCCATGGATCCGTTGACTATCGTCATGCTGGCCGTTCTGGCCCTGCTCATCTTCTTCATGATCCGCAATTCGCGGAAGCGCCGCGCCGACATGGCAGAGCTGCAGGACAAGATGGTGCCGGGCGCTGAGGTCATGACCAACTTCGGCCTCTTCGGCACACTCCTCGAGATCGACGAGGAGTCCAACATCGCCGTACTCGAGACCGGCCCGGGCAGCACCGTGCGCGTGCACCGGCAGACCCTCGCTCGCGTTGTCGAAGACGACGTCGTCGAGGAGGAGGAAGCGGACGAGGTCGACGGCGACGACTCGACCGACGCTCCCCGCCTCAACGAATCGAGCGCCGACGCCAAGAAGTCGGACGACTGACCCCTCTCCGTCCCGGCCGCGTGGTGCGCGCCTTCTGACGCATGCCCGCAGATTCGACCGAAGAAATGAGTACCTAGAGGTGGCCCGAAGCACTCCCGAGCGCAACGCGATCCGCTCACTCGTCTGGCTGCTCGTCATCATCGTCGGCCTCATTGCCGCCAATGGCGCGAGCGTTCTGTTCAACAACGGGCAGTGGACGCCCAAGCTCGCCCTCGACCTCGAGGGCGGCACGCAGATCATCCTCGCGCCGCAGCTCGCCTCCGGAGACCAGGTCGACCAGGAGCAGCTCGAGCAGGCCGTATCGATTATTCGACAGCGCGTCGATGCGGGCGGAGTGAGCGAGGCGGAGATCAACACGCAGGGCGGCGAGAACATCGTCGTCGCGATTCCCGGTGTGCCCGACCCCGCGACGATCGAGCGCATTCAGAGCTCGGCGAAGCTCGAATTCCGGCCCGTGCTGCTCGCCGATCTCGCCTCGAACCAGATTCTCGACGACCCCGAGGCCACCGACGAGGGTTCTGCCGACGGCGACGAGACGGACGAGGCCGCGACCGACGACGAGGCTGCGGAGGGCGAAACGGCCGAGCCGACCCCGAGCGCCTCTCCCACCGACGCGAGCGACCCGGCGTGGATCAGCGAGGAGCTTCAGCGGGAGTTCGACACCTTCGAGTGCTCGAGCCTCGACGTCGTGGGGGCGAACGTCGCGCCTGTCGACGAGCCTCTCGTGACGTGCGAGGCGGACGGCTCGATCAAGTACATCCTCGGCCCGGTCGAGGTCGAGGGTGAGGCCATCGCCGACGCGCGATCGGGGCTCATCGCCTCGTCGACGGGCGTCACCACGAACGAGTTCGGGGTCTTCATCGACTTCAACGAGGAGGGCACGGCGCAGTTCCGCGAGGTCACGGAACGCCTCGTGAGCTTGACCGGAATCCGCAACCAGTTCGCCATCGTGCTGGACGGGCGCGTCATCAGCGCCCCTCGTACGATCAGCGCGATCACCGACGGCTCTCCGCAGATAAGCGGAAACTTCACGCAGGAGAGCGCGCAGGTGCTCGCCGATCAGCTCAAGTTCGGCGCTCTGCCGCTCGGCTTCGAGGTGCAGAGCAGCGAGAACATCACGGCGACGCTCGGACTCTCCCAGTTGCAGAGCGGCATCATCGCCGGGCTCATCGGTATCGCTCTCGTCATCGGCTACGCGCTCATCCAGTACCGGGCCCTCGGCGGGGTGATCATCGCGTCCCTCGTCATCGCGGGCATCGTGACGTACCTCATCATCACGTACCTCTCGAACCAGCAGGGCTACCGCCTCTCCCTCGCCGGCGTCGCGGGCCTCATCATCTCCATCGGCGTCATCGCCGACTCCTTCATCGTGTACTTCGAGCGCATCCGCGACGAGCTGCGCGACGGGCGCAGACTCGATGGCGCGGTCGAGGCGGGCTGGAAGCGAGCCTTCCGCACGATCCTCATCTCCGACGTCATCAACTTCATCGCCGCGGCGGTGCTCTTCGTGCTCGCGGTGGGCAACGTACGAGGGTTCGCCTTCACGCTCGGTATCACGACGATCGTCGACCTCGTGATCGTGGCGCTCTTCACGCACCCGATGATGCAGCTCCTGGGGCGCACGCGCTTCTTCGGCGACGGCCACCCGCTGAGCGGTCTCGACCCCAAGGCGCTGGGAGCCGTCTACCGCGGCCGAGCGCAGTTCCGGCAGCCGCAATCGGTGCCAGCGGTCAAGCGCGCGAGCAGCAGCCGTGAGGCTCAACGCCGTCAGACGATCGCCGAGCGCAAGGCCGCGGAAGCCCGCGGCGAAGGAGAGGACGCGCGATGAGCATGCTCACCCGGGTCGGCAACGACCTCTACACCGGTGCACGGTCCTTCGACTTCGTCGGCAAGCGCGTCGTGTGGTACTCGATCGGCGCGGCCGTCATCATTCTCGCGATCGCCTTCACGGCACTGCGCGGGGGGTTCGTGTTCGGCATCGAGTTCCGCGGCGGCTCCGAGTTCCGGGTCACGGGCAGCTCGGCCGCGATCGAGGGCACTGCAGCGGCGACGTCGATCGCCGTCGAGGCGGTCGACGAGGTCGTGACGGGCGCCAACCCGCGCGTCTCCATCGTCGGCGGCGACTCCGTGCGCGTGCAGACCGAGCAGCTCACGCCGGGGGAGACGGACGAGCTCAGGGCCGCCCTCGCGGATGCCTACGGCGTCACGCAGGCCGACGTGGCCTCGTCCTTCATCGGTGCGACGTGGGGCGCGGATATCACCCGGCAGGCGGTTCTGGCTCTCGTCGTCTTCCTGCTCTTCGCGAGTGTGGTCATGGCGCTCTACTTCCGCACCTGGAAGATGGCCGTCGCGGCGATCGTCGCGCTGTTCCACGACCTCATCATCACGACCGGCGTCTACGGCGTGCTCGGGCTCGAGATCACCCCAGCGGCGGTCATCGGCTTCCTCACGATCCTCGGCTACTCCCTGTACGACACGGTCGTGGTGTTCGACAAGGTTCGCGAGAACACGAGCGAGGACGGCGTCGAGTCGCGGCGCACCTTCGCGCAATCGGTGAACCTCGCCGTCAATCAGACTCTCGTCCGCTCGATCAACACCTCCGTCGTCGCGGTGCTGCCCACCGCTGCGATCCTGTTCATCGGCTCCCTGCTCCTCGGCGCGGGAACCCTGCGCGACATCGCGCTCGCGCTGTTCATCGGCACGCTCGTGGGAACGTACTCGTCGATCTTCCTCGCGGCGCCGCTGTACGTGCACTTGCGCGAGAACGAGCCCGAGGTCAAGAAGCAGGGCGCGCGGCAGAAGGCGGCACGCCCGGAGTCGGGCGCCGTCCGCTGATCGCACCTGAGCGGGAGGCTCGCCCACGCGCCGTAGAATCGCAGCAGGAGGCGCAGGGATGACCGAGACGACGCAGCAGCAGGGTCCTGCGCTGCGCGCGCTCCTGCCCCGCATCTTCTCGCGCTCGCAGCCCGCGGGCGGTCTCGAGAGTCTCACAAAGACGGTGCGGCAGCAGCATCCCAAGGCCGATATCGCCCTCATCGAACGCGCCTACAGGGTGGCGGAGCGGGCGCACGCTGGCCAGACCCGGAAGAGCGGCGAGCCGTACATCACGCACCCGCTCGCGGTCGCGCAGATCCTCGCCGACCTCGGCATCGGGGCGAAGACCATCTCGGCGGCGCTCCTGCACGACACGGTGGAGGACACTGCGTACTCGATCGATCAGCTGCGTGCGGACTTCGGCGACGAGATCGGGATGCTCGTGGACGGCGTCACGAAGCTCGACAAGCTCAAGTACGGAGATAGTGCGCAGGCGGAGACGGTGCGCAAGATGATCGTCGCGATGTCGAAAGACATCAGGGTGCTCATCGTCAAGCTCGCCGACCGTCTGCACAATGCGCGCACGTGGGGCTTCGTGCCGGCCGAGTCGGCTCAGCGCAAAGCGCAGGAGACGCTCGAGATCTACGCGCCGCTCGCGCATCGACTCGGCATCCAGACGATCAAGTGGGAGCTCGAGGACCTCTCGTTCGCCGTGCTCTACCCGAAGATCTACGTCGAGATCGAGAGTCTCGTCAAGGGGCGCACTCCCGAGCGCGAGGCCTTCGTGCAGCAGGTCATCGACGAGGTCAAGACCGATCTGCGGCAGGCGAAGATCAAGGGAGCCGTGGTCGGGCGGCCGAAGCAGTACTACTCGATCTACCAGAAGATGGTCCATCGCGGCCGCGACTTCGACGACATCTACGACCTCACGGGAGTGCGCATCCTCGTCGGGTCGATCCGAGACTGCTACGCGGTCCTCGGCGCCGTGCATGCGCGCTGGAACCCCATGCCCGGTCGCTTCAAGGACTACATCGCGACGCCGAAGTTCAACCTGTACCAGTCTCTGCACACGACCGTGTTCGGCCCGGGAGGCCGACCCGTCGAGCTGCAGATACGCACGCACGAGATGCATCAGCGCGCAGAGTTCGGGGTGGCGGCGCACTGGAAGTACAAGGAGCGCATGGCCGGCGCGGGCCGCGGTGAGGCGGGCACGGAGCGCTCGGACACCGACATGGCCTGGCTCGCGCACATCTCCGACTGGCAGGCGGAGACGAGCGACCCGACCGAGTTCCTCGACAATCTGCGCTACGAGATCGGGGCGAAAGAGGTCTACGTCTTCACGCCCAAGGGCAAGGTCATCGGGTTGCCGGCCGGCGCGACGCCCGTGGACTTCGCCTACGCCGTGCACACCGAGATCGGCCACCGCACGATGGGCGCCAAGGTGAACGGTCGGCTCGTCCCCCTCGAGACGGTGCTGGCGAGCGGGGACTCGGTCGAGGTGTTCACCTCGAAGAATCCCGACGCGGGCCCGAGTCAGGACTGGCTGAACTTCGTCACGAGCACGCGAGCGCGCTCCAAGATCCGCCAGTGGTTCACCAAGGAGCGCCGCGACGAGGCCGTCGAGCAGGGCAAGGATGCGATCGCGCGGGCGATGCGCAAGCAGAACCTGCCCCTCCAGCGCCTCATGACGCAGGATTCTGTGGCGCATGTCGCTCACCAGCTGCGCTACGAGACCGTCGAGGCCCTGTATGCGGCGGTCGGCGAGGGGCACGTGTCCACTCAGTCGGTCATCGAGAAGATCCTCGCGACCCTGCACGTGGAGTCCGAGTCGGACGACGAGCCCTTCAGCGTCCCCTCGCGCGTGCGCAGCCCGCTGAAGACGAGCGACTCAGGTGTCCTCGTGCGCGGCGCCCCCGACATCCTCGTCAAGCTCGCCAAGTGCTGCACCCCCGTGCCCGGCGACGCTATCGTCGGCTTCGTCACGCGCGGGCAGGGTGTCAGCGTGCACCGAGGGGACTGCACCAACGTGCAGTCGCTCCTGGCTGAGCCGGACCGCATGATCGACGTCGAGTGGGCACCGACCTCCAAGAGCGTCTTCCTCGTGCAGGTGCAGGTGGAGGCGCTCGACCGGGGCGGTCTGCTCTCCGACGTCACGCGCGTGCTGACCGAGCACCACGTCAACATCCTCTCCGCGAGCGTCAACACCAATCGCGACCGGCTCGCGATCAGTCGTTTCGTCTTCGAGATGGGCGACACGACGCATCTCGACCGTGTGCTCAACGCGGTGCGCCGCATCGACGCGGTGTACGACGTCTACCGGGTCAGCAACGGCTGAGCCGCTTCGGCGGCCGCCCGCTCCAGTCGTGCTCGCGCTCGGCGGCTGTGCGCGGCCCCGGGTCGACGCCGCAGAGCCTCGTCGATGCGCTCGGCACTCAGCCCTCTCGTCACCACGGCGTCCTGCAGGGCTGAGACGAGCACACGGGGAAGATCGTCGCCTTCGTCGTGCCGGGCGAGGTCGAGGAGCGTGCGCAGCGGGGTCGTGATCGCGACGCTCTCGAGCCTCACGGTCTCATCGAGGTCGATGACGACCTCCCGAGCCGCGAGAGCACGTCGCGCCGAGGAAGGAATGCGCTGACGGCTCGAGACGCAGCAGCACAGCGTGGGGCAGCTCGAGTCGGTCCAGCCCCAGACCCACGCCGCGCAGCGCCCGGCGATGATGACGCGATCGTCACCGAGTGCGGGGGCGAGGGCCGTCGCACGCGCCCGTGGGTCGAGAGGCACGTCGAGGGGCAGGTAGCTCACCCCGAGCGGAAGCAGCTCTCCGTCGAGGACAGCGGCGCGCAATTCGGTATCGGTCAGGCGAAGCGGAGTGCGGGGCGTCATGCCGAGAGTCTCGCGCTCGCGCGGCCGCGAGACAGAGCATCCTCTCGAAAGGGGGAGAGCGCCGCGTCGAGCCGGACCTGGGGAGAACGCTCAGGCGTCGACGGCGGCCAGCCAGGCGCGTCGGGCCTCGAGAGCCTCGGTCAGCTCGGCGACCTTCGCCTCGTCCTTCGCCGCGCGGGCGGCTGCGAGGTCTGCCTCGAGGCCGGCGATCGCCGACTCCAGCTGCGCGGCGAGACCCTCCGAGCGTGCCTTCTTCTCGGGGTTCGAGGTGTTCCAGTGGTCGTCCTCGAGCTTGCGGACGGCCGTCTCGATGGCGCGCAGTCTGTCCTCGACCGACTTCATCTGATCGCGGGGGACCTTGCCGATCGCGTCCCACCGCTTCTGGATGTTCGTGAGCGTGTTGCGCGCTGCGACGCGATCGGTCGCGGTCAGGAGAGGCTTCGCCTCCTCGAGGATCGCGAGCTTCGCCTCGAGGTTGTCGGCGAACTCCTCGTTCTCCCGCGCGTCGACCTCGGCCTTGGCGGCGTAGAGCACGTCGCCCGCGGCCTTGAACGAGTCCCAGAGCGCGTCGTCGACCTTCTTGCCGGCCCTGCCCGCCTGCTTCCACTCGTCGAGGAGCCTCCGATAGGCGGGGATGCCCGCGGTGCCCTGGCTCGCGAGCGCCTCCGCGCGCGTGACGAGCTCCTGCTTGCGCTGCCGTGCATCCTTGTGCTCGGCGTCGAGCGCCGCGAAGAAGGCGCGCCGATGCGTCTCGACCGTCGTGCGTGCCGCACGGAAGCGCTTCCAGAGCTCGTCAGCCTGCTTCTTCGGCACGCGCGGGCCGGACTGCTGGTGCTCCTTCCAGCGGGAGAACAGGGCATCCAGCTCGGCCGTGGCCTGCTTCCACTGCACCGACTGCGGGTCCTTCGCCGCGAGGGCCTCCGCCGCGACGACGATCTGGGTGCGCTCGGCGAGAGCGGCCTCGAGCGCGGCAGCCGCTTCGGCCTTCTGCTCCTCCGTGAGCTTCTCGACCGCGACGGTGAGGGCGGAGACGCGCGTGCGCAGCGCCTCGAGGTCGCCGACGGCTGCGGCCGACTCGAGGGCCTCGGTGAGGCTCGTCACGGTCTTGGCGACGTCCGCAGCGGGAGCCCCGCCGCGCGCGCGTTGCTCGAGCAGTCGCACCTGGCCCTCGAGCTCCGCGTACTTGCGGGTGAAGTAGGCGAGAGCCTCCTCGGGAGTGCCGTCGGGATACTGCCCCACTGCGCGCTCGGTACCCCGGTCGGTGACGAAGACCGTGCCGGTCTCGTCGACGCGGCCCCACTGGGTCACACCGTTGTCAGTCACGTGGATCTCATCCTCTGGTCACTCGGTCGGCGGCGAAGGTCGTCGCACGGCTTTTCAGCATATTCCACGCGTCCCGCCGCCCGGCGGGTGGCGGAGGCGGCGCGGTGCATCGCTACTGGATCGTGATGCTCGTGATCGTCGTCGGAACGGTGGGCGCGCCGTCGGGAGCGCCGCCCTCGGCGCCCGCGTCGACGATGCCGGTCATGAGCGAGTCGAGCCCGCTCGTGATGCGGCCGAGCACCGTGTATCCACCGGCGGCATCCGAGGGGATGGTCGAGTCCTCGTAGACGATGAAGAACTGGCTGCCCATGCTCGACCCGTCGCCGCCCTGGCGCGCCATCGCGAGGGTGCCTTCAGGGTAGACGTCGTCCTCCGGTGCGTTCTCGATCGGCCCGAACCGGTAGTCGGGCCCTCCCGAGCCGTCGCCGGCGGGATCGCCGCACTGCAGCACGAAGATGCCCTCTGTCGTGAGGCGGTGGCAGGTGAGACCTGCGAAGAACTCCGTCTGCGCGAGGGAGACGAACGAGGCGACAGCCTGCGGGGCCGCCATGCCGTCGAGCTCGAGGCCGAGCTCGATGTTCTCGTTGAGGGTGAGCGAGCCCGTCCAGGTGCGGAACTCGCTGAGCTCAGGGGCGGGCGCGGCGGCGTCGGGCGTTGCGGACGGGGTGGCGGACGCCTCTGCTGTGGGGGTGATGACCGGCTCGGGCGCGCCCGGCCCGGCGACGTACGCCAGCTGCGCCGTCGTCGCGAGCGCAGCAACCACGACGAGCCCGATGACGGCGACGAGGTTGTCGCGCTTGCGGCGCGCAGTCTTCGCCTCATGGACGGTCTGGCGCGCCTGGTACTGGCGCAGCCTCTCGCGGGCCTGACGGTCTCTGCTCGAGCTGGCTGCCACTGTGCTCCCTCACCTTGCGGATGCTGTGGGCGCCGGGGGAGGGCGCCGAGGTGAACTCTAGTCGAGGGCGGGCGCCGCCTCGGTCGTCGACAGTCCGCTCACGGGGCGGGCCGATAGCATCGCCCCATGGATGCACAGCCCGGGCTCGGCTCGAGCGCCGTTCCCCTGGCCGTGCGCATGAGGCCGACCTCGCTCGACGAGGTCGCGGGTCAGCAGCACCTCCTCGCTCCAGGCTCGCCCCTCGTCAGCCTCGCGAGCGACGATCCCGCTCGCACTCCGAGTGCCGTCTCGGTGATCCTGTGGGGGCCGCCGGGCACGGGCAAGACGACCCTCGCGCAGGCGATCGCGCGCAGCTCGGGCCGACGCTTCGTCGAACTCTCTGCGGTCACCGCGGGCGTGCGCGATGTTCGCGACGTCATGGAGCGCGCACTGTCGGATCGCGACCTGTACGGGTCGTCGACCGTTCTCTTCCTCGACGAGATTCACCGGTTCACGAAGGCGCAGCAGGACGCTCTGCTGCCGGGGGTGGAGAACGGCTGGGTGATCCTCATCGCCGCGACGACGGAGAACCCCTCTTTCTCGGTCATCGCACCTCTTCTGAGCCGTAGCCTGCTGCTCACGCTCGCCGCGCTCAGCGACGACGACCTGGGCGAGCTCGTCGATCGAGCGGTCGCCGATCCTCGCGGTCTCGGCGGCCGGGTCGTGCTCGAGCCCGCCGCGCGCGAGACGCTCGTGCGCCTCGCCTCGGGGGATGCCCGGCGCGCCCTGACCGCGCTGGAGGCGGCCGCGCAGTCCGCAGGAGCGCACGACGGCGCTTCGGAGCAGAGCGCTCGGGACGGGCATCCCGTGATCACCGCTGACATCGTCGCGCAGGCGGTCGACCGGGCACTGCTGCGGTACGACAAGCAGGGCGACGAGCACTACGACGTCATCAGCGCTTTCATCAAGTCGATTCGGGGCAGCGACCCGGACGCCGCGCTGCACTATCTCGCGCGCATGATCGAGGCGGGGGAGGACCCGCGGTTCATCGCGCGGCGCGTCATCATCTCGGCGGCGGAGGACATCGGCATCGCCGACCCGCAGGCGCTGCCCCTCGCCGTCGCAGCCGCGCAGGCAGTGCAGCTCATCGGCATGCCGGAAGGGCGCATCCCGCTCGCCGAGGCCGTCGTCTACCTCGCCACCGCACCCAAGTCGAACGCCGCCTATCGGGCGCTCGACGAGGCGATCGCCGACGTGCGGGCGGGCGGGATCGGTCGCGTGCCCGCACCGTTGCGCGATGCGCACTACCCGGGTGCGAAGCGGCTCGGCCACGGCAAGGGCTACGTGTACCCCCACGACGAACCGGTGGGCGTCGCCGAGCAGCAGCATCTGCCTGACCCGCTCGTGGGGCGCGAGTACTACCGGCCGACGGAGCGGGGGCACGAGCGCGAGGTCTCCGCGCGGCTCGCGAAGCTGCGGGCCATCGTGCGCGGCGAGAAGCGCCAGGAGTGAGCGCTCCACGCCCGTCGCTCTGCTAAGCTTGCTCGGCCCGTCAGATATGGGCACACCCTCCCTCGTAGCCTCCACCGGATCGCCTCGGCGTGCGTTCGGACCGGACGGAGCGGTGTACGCCCGTGAGCCGCTGAAATTCTCGGCCACGCCCATGGAAGGACACCGTGTCTACCAAGTCACGCACTCGCAGCAAGACCCGCCTCTCTCGCGCACTCGGCATCGCCCTCACCCCGAAGGCCGCCAAGTACCTCGAGAAGCGCCCGTACGCTCCCGGTGAGCACGGCCGCACCAAGCGCAAGGCCGACAGCGACTACGCCGTCCGTCTGCGCGAGAAGCAGCGCCTGCGCGCCCAGTACGGCATTCGCGAGGCCCAGCTCAAGATCGCGTTCAACGAGGCGCGCCGCTCCGCAGGCCTGACGGGTGAGAACCTCGTCGAGCTGCTGGAGATGCGTCTCGACGCGCTCGTGCTGCGTGCAGGCTTCGCCCGCACCACCGCGCAGGCCCGCCAGATGGTCGTGCACCGCCACATCCTCGTCGACGGCCAGCACGTCGACCGCCCGTCGTTCCGCGTGAAGCCGGGTCAGCTCATCCACGTCAAGGCTCGCAGCGAGGGCATGGAGCCGTTCCAGGTCGCCGCGGCCGGCGGTCACGTCGACGTGCTTCCCAAGGTTCCCGGCTACCTCGAGGTCGAGCTCGACAAGCTGCAGGCGCGCCTTGTGCGCCGCCCCAAGCGTGCCGAGGTTCCCGTGACGTGCGAGGTCCAGCTCGTCGTCGAATACTACGCCGCCCGCTAAGGGCACCACAGCACGTCCTGAACGGGGGCTCGGCGCATGCCAGGCCCCCGTTCCTCGTCTCCCGGCCCCGCTAGGCTGGGGTCTGCCCGCGCGCGGGAGAGCCCGCGACCGCACTACTGACCCGCACCACCGATTGAGGGAGAACCCCATGAAGAACATCGTCTGGCTCATCGTCGGCGCTGCCGTCGGTTTCGTCGCCGCCCACCAGGTCTCCAAGACTCCTCAGGGCAAGCAGTTCTTCGACGACGTCGATGAGAAGGCTCGCGAGTTCGGCTCGGCCGTCGTCGAGGGCTACAAGCAGCGCGAGGCTGAACTGCGCGCCGCGGTGGCCGAGGCAGAGGACACGATCGCCGACCTCACGAACCGCCTCAAGTAGCACGCCCCTCGTCGTCGGGTGGGGCCCGACAGCCCCGCCACCCGAGATTCAGGAACCCCCATGCAGACCGCCGACATCCAGCGCCGGTGGCTCGACTTCTTCGGAAGCCGCGGTCACACGGTCGTGCCCTCCGCCTCGCTCATCGCGGACGACCCGACGGTCATGTTCACGATCGCGGGGATGGTGCCGTTCATTCCGTACCTCACGGGAGTCGTGCCGGCACCGTACCCGCGCGCGACGAGCGTGCAGAAGTGCATCAGGACGAACGACATCGAGGAGGTCGGCAAGACCACCCGCCACGGCACGTTCTTCCAGATGAACGGCAACTTCTCGTTCGGCGACTACTTCAAGGCCGGTGCGATCGAGTACGCCTGGGAGCTCTTGACGCTGCCCGAGTCGGAGGGCGGTCTCGGGTTCGCGGAGAAGGACCTCTGGGTCACCGTGTACGAGGAGGATGACGAGGCGCGACGACTCTGGAAGAGCATCGCCGGTCTGCCCGACGAGCGCATCCAGAACATGGGCAAGGAAGACAACTACTGGTCGACCGGCCAGCCCGGCCCGGCCGGCCCGTGCTCGGAGATCTACTTCGACCGAGGCCCGGCCTACGGCCCCGAGGGCGGCCCCGCCGTGGACGACACCCGGTACATCGAGATCTGGAACCTCGTGTTCATGCAGTACGCGATCGACCAGGTGACGTCGAAGACCGAGTTCCGCATCCTCGGCGAGCTGCCGAACAAGAACATCGACACCGGCATGGGCATGGAGCGCGTCGCGTTCCTCAAGCAGGGTGTCGAGAACATGTACGAGATCGATCAGGTGCGCCCCGTGCTCGACGCGGCCGCGGGCCTCTCCGGTCGCCGCTACGGGGCCGACCCGGAGGACGACGTGCGCATGCGCGTCATCGCCGACCACGTGCGCTCCTCGCTCATGCTCATGACGGACGGCGTGGCCCCCGGCAACGAGGGCCGCGGGTACATCCTGCGCAGGCTCATGCGCCGCAGCATTCGCGCCATGCGCCTCCTCGGCGTCGACGCGCCGAGCGTCGAGGTGCTCTTCGGCGCCTCGCGCGACGCGATGAGCACCGCGTACCCGGACGTCGCGGAGAACTACGACCGCGTCTCGCGCCTCGCCCTCGGGGAGGAGGAGGCCTTCCTGCGCACGCTCGCAGCCGGGACGAGCATCCTCGACCTCGCTGTCGACCGCACCGCGAAGGCCGGCGGGGGAGTGCTCGCCGGCGACACGGCGTTCCAGCTGCACGACACCTTCGGGTTCCCCATCGACCTCACGCTCGAGATGGCGGAGGAGGCCGGGCTCTCCGTCGACCGTGCAGCCTTCGACCGGCTCATGAGCGAGCAGCGCTCGCGCGCCAAGGCCGACGCCAAGTCGAAGAAGTCCGTGCTCGCCGACGTCTCGGTGTACGGCGAGTTCCGCGCGCACGGCGAGACGCAGTTCCTCGGCTACGACCAGCTCGACACCGAGACGACCGTGCTCGGGGTCATCGTCGACGGTCGCAGCGTGCCCGTCGCCCACGCGGGGGATCACGCCGAGATCATCCTCGCCGAGACGACCCTCTACGCGGAGTCCGGCGGCCAGGAGTCCGACGCCGGGTCGATCGTCGGCCCCGGCTACGAGCTTGAGGTGCTCGACGTGCAGCGCCCCATCGCGGGGCTCGTGAGCCACCGCGTGCACGTGCGCAGCGGCGAGGTGCAGGTGGGGCACGCCGCGACCACGCACGTCGACCCGCAGTGGCGTCGTGCCGCGACCCAGGCGCACTCGGCGACGCACGTGATCCACGCCGCCCTTCGGCAGACCCTGGGCGACGACGCCCACCAGTCCGGCTCCTACAACAAGGCCGGCTACATGCGGCTCGACTTCAGCTGGAACCAGGCGCTGAGCGCCGCGACGCGCAGCGAGCTCGAGGAGATCAGCAACATCGCCGTGCGCGACAACCTTCCCGTCGAGACCCGCGTCATGGGGCTCGACGAGGCGAAGTCGCTCGGAGCGATGGCGCTGTTCGGCGAGAAGTACGGCGATCGCGTGCGGGTCGTCGACATCGGCGGCCCGTGGTCGCGCGAGCTGTGCGCGGGTACGCACGTCGCGAGCTCGGCCGAGATCGGCATGATCAGTCTCGTGAGCGAGTCCTCGGTCGGGTCGAGCAATCGGCGCGTCGAGGCGCTCGTCGGTCTCGACGCGTTCCGCGAGTTCGCGACCGAGCGCGCGATCGTCGCGCAGCTGACGAGCAGTCTCAAGACGCCGAAGGAGCAGCTGCCCGAGCGCATCACGGAGCTCACGGCTCAGCTCAAGGCGGCCGAGAAGCGCATCGCGCAGATCGAGGCGAGCCGGTTGAGCGAGCGGGTCCCCGCTCTCGTCGCCTCGGCGGCACCCGTGGGCTCCGTCACCGCGGTCGTCGAGAACCTCGGCTCGGTCGGCGCGGCCGACGACGTGCGCACGCTCGCGACGAGTGTGCGGGCACGACTCGCCGATTCCGCGGCGGTGGTCGCGCTCGCGGCCGAGGTCGGCGGCAAGGCGACCGTGATCGTGGCCACGACGCCGTCGGCGCGAGAGGCCGGCGCGAAAGCGGGTCAGCTGGCCCGGGTGGCCTCGGGGGTGCTCGGCGGCGGCGGTGGCGGCAAGGACGACCTCGCCCAGGGGGGCGGCTCCGACCCCTCGGCCATCGGTGCGGCACTCGACGCCGTCGTGCGCGAGCTGCGCGCCTGAGCATGCGCAGCGGCGTGCGACTCGGCGTCGACGTGGGGCGCGCGCGCATCGGCATCGCGCGCAGCGACCTGCACGGCATGCTCGCGACACCGGTCGAGACGCTCGCGCGCCGCGGCGACTACGGTGCGGGCATCCGGCGCATCATCGACGAGACGGGGGCGACCGAGCTGGTGGTGGGCCTTCCGCTCTCCCTGAGCGGTGCCGAGACGGCGTCCACCGCGGATTCCCGGGAGGTGGCGCTCGAGCTCGCGCGCGCGCTCGGGATCGCCGTGCGACTTGTCGATGAGCGCCTCACCACGGTGACGGCCGCACGGTCCCTGCGCGAGGCGGGCCGCACCTCTCGCACGTCGCGCGCCGTCGTCGACCAGGTGGCCGCTGTTATCCTGCTCCAGCACGCCCTCGACCACGAGCGCGCCAGCGGCAGCCCGCCCGGCGAACTCGTCGACCCGGACGAAGGACACCCCTCATCGTGAGCGAGAACGACGACAACTGGGACGCAATCTTCCGCCCGGCTCAGGAGAGCGCGGCGCCTGATCAGCGCCGCGGCGAGCCCACCGGCCCGGTCGCCACCGAGGGCGCCCCGGCTCCTCTGTCGCGCCGAGCCGCGCGGGATGCTCGAGAGCGTCCCCGCGCCGGACGAGCTCCGAAGGAGCGCACCTCGGGTTCCCGCAGGCGCCGCTGGCCCTGGGTGCTCGGCATCGTGATCGTGCTGATCCTCGGCGGCGCGGCGGGCGGCGCGTGGTACGTCTGGACGAACTACGAGACCCAGGTGCGCGAGGCGCTGGGCTGGGAGCTGCCCAACGACTACGAGGGCGCCGGCAACGGCACCGAGGTGCTCGTGACCATCTACAGCGGCGAGATCGGCGCCGATGTCGCCGAGTCGCTCACCGAGCAGGGCGTCACGATGACCTTCGACGCGTTCTACGATCTCCTTCTCGCCGACCCCTCCATCTCCTTCATTCCGGGAACCTACCGATTGCAGGAGGAGATGTCGGCGCAATCGGCGCTGGATGCCCTGCTCGACCCCGAGAACAAGGTGGAGTTGAGCGCGACCGTGCGCGAGGGCCTGCGCGCCGGCGAGGTCATCGAGGCGCTCTCGGCCGGCACGGGCATCGCGCTCGAGGAGTACGAGGCGGCCATCGTCGACCCGTCGATCTACGGCATCCCGGAGGTTGCGCCCAATATCGAGGGCTACCTGTTCCCGGCCACCTACCGGTTCGAGCCGGGTACGACGGCCGAAGACCACATCCGCACCCTGGTCGACGAGATGTTCGCCCGGCTCGATGCGGCAGGTGTCGCGGAGGAGGACCGCCACACCGTGCTCACGAAGGCCTCGCTCATCCAGCGCGAGGCGCGGCTCGCCGACGACTTCTACCGCGTTGCGCGGGTGATCGAGAACCGCCTCGCCGAAGATGCCCTGCTGCAGTTCGACTCGGCCACGCAGTACGGTGCGGGTGAGACCGGGTCGGTGTGGTCGAGCGGCGATGCCCTCGGTGCGGAGAACCCGTACAACACCTACGCCAACCCGGGGCTCCCGATCGGACCCATCGCTGCACCGGGGGACGTCGCCATCGACGCGGCCCTGAACCCGGCGGAGGGCGACTGGTTCTACTTCGTCACGATCAACCTCGCGACGGGGGAGACGAAGTTCTCGGAGACTCTCGCGGAGCACGAAGTGGGCGTTGCTGAGCTGCGCGCCTGGTGCCGTGCGAGCGAGGAGAACGCCGTCTACTGTGAGTGAGCGCAGGCTCGCGGTGCTCGGCCATCCCGTCGCGCACTCCCTGTCGCCGGTCATGCACGCCGCGGCGTACCAGGCGCTCGGCCTTCAGTGGGCGTACGGCCGGACGGACGTCCGTGAGCACGAGCTGGCCGGCTACCTCGACGGCCTCGATCGGTCCTGGCGGGGCATCTCGGCCACGATGCCGCTCAAGGAAGAGCTCGCGCGCCTCGGCGACCACCGCGACCGCGATGTTGAGCTGACGGGCGCCGCCAACACGCTGCTGCTCGCCGACGACGGTCGGCGCATCGTGCGCAACACGGATGTGGTCGGAGTCGAGCGCTCGTTGCGCGGGGCCGGACTGAGCTCAGCCGAGCATGCTGTGCTCGTCGGAGCCGGTGCCACGGCGCGGTCGGTCGTCGTCGCACTCGATGCGCTCGGCGTGCGGGGCATCACGGTGGCGGTGCGCGACGCCGCTCGTGCGGGCGGCATCCGCACTCTGGCCGAGGAGCTCGGGCTCGAGTTCGATGCGGTCGCGCTCGGCGACCTGGCCGCCGTGGTGGAGGAGACCGACGTCGTCGCGTGGACCCTGCCCAACGGCGTGCCCCTCGACGAGCAGCTGCCCGTGAGTGCGCGAGAGCACGCTGTCGCCCTCGACGTCACCTACCACCCGTGGCCGGGGCCGCTCGCCGCGCAGTGGCTCGCTGCGGGCGGTCGCGTGGCGTCCGGTCGCGACATGCTGCTGCACCAGGCGGTCCGGCAGGTGCGTCTCTTCGTCTCCGGCCAGACCGAGGTTCCGCTGGAAGCGGAGGCAACCGTGGAGGCCGCGATGGCCTCCGCGCTCGTGAAAGACTAGGGGCATGCTGCGCTGGTTGACCGCCGGGGAATCCCACGGCCCCGAACTGATCGCCGTCCTCGAAGGGCTGCCCGCGGGCGTGCCCGTTCTGCGGGAGGCCATCCAGGCCGATCTGCAGCGTCGCAAGCTCGGGTACGGTCGCGGCGCGCGCATGAAGTTCGAGCAGGACGAGCTCACGATCTCCGGTGGCGTGCGGCACGGCCTCAGCATGGGGAGCCCCGTGGCGCTGCGCATCGGCAACACCGAGTGGCCCAAGTGGACGACCGTCATGAGCGCCGACCCGGTGGATCCCGCCGATCTGCAGAGCGGGCGCGGTGCGCCGTTGACGCGCCCCCGGCCGGGCCACGCCGACCTCGTCGGCATGCAGAAGTACGGCTTCGACGAGTCGCGCCCGGTGCTCGAGCGTGCGAGCGCGCGCGAGACCGCGGCCCGCGTCGCGCTCGGGGCGATCGCGCGGTCCTTCCTCGCGGAGCTGGGAATCCGGCTCGTCGCGCACACGCTCAGCATCGGCCCTGTGCGGGTTCCCGAGGATGCTCCGCTCCCGCACCCCGACGACGTCGAGCGTCTCGACGCCGACCCGCTCCGCTGCCTGCACGCCGAGACGAGCGCGCGCATGGTCGAGGAGGTCGACGCCGCGCACAAGAGCGGTGACACCCTCGGCGGCGTCGTCGAGGTCGTGGCGTACGGGCTCCCGCCCGGTCTGGGCTCGTACGTCCACTGGGATCGCCGGCTCGACGCTCGACTTGCGGGCGCCCTCATGGGCATCCAGGCCATCAAGGGCGTCGAGGTCGGGGACGGCTTCGAGTCGACGCGCCGGCCCGGGTCCGCCGCGCACGACGAGCTCGTGCTCGAGAACGGGGTCATCCACCGCGAGAGCGACCGCGCGGGAGGCACCGAGGGCGGCATGAGCACCGGCGGAGTGCTGCGCGTTCGAGCGGGCATGAAGCCCATCGCGACCGTGCCGCACGCCCTGCGCACGATCGACACGGCCACCGGCGAAGCCGCACCCGCGCACCATCAGCGCTCCGACGTGTGCGCGGTGCCCGCCGCGGGCGTCGTCGCCGAGGCGATGGTGGCGCTCGTCCTCGCCGAGGCGGTGACCGAGAAGTTCGGCGGAGACTCGATCACCGAGACGCGTCGCAATCTCGAGGGCTACCTCGCGGCGATTCCAGCGACGCTCACGACAGCCGTCGCGGAGGGTCGTGCCTGAGCGGGGCGAGTCAGAGGCGGTCACGACGCAGGGCCTCTCCCCGCTCGCGGTGCTCATCGGGCCGCCGGCCGCCGGCAAGACGCGGCTCGGCAAGCGGGTCGCGCGCATCCTCTCCGTACCGTTCCTCGACACCGACACGCTCATCGAAGCCGAGCACGGCCCGATTCCCGGCATCTTCGCGGAGCACGGCGAGCCGGCGTTCCGCCGCTGGGAGGCGGAGGCGGTCTCCGCGGCACTCGGTCAATCCGCGGTCGTCGCGCTCGGCGGGGGAGCTGTCATGACCCCGGCGACGGCGGAAGCGCTGCGCGGCCTGCCCGTCGTGCTGCTCACCATCTCTCCCGAGGCGGTGGCGACCCGCATCGACAACGGCAAGCGACCGCTGCTCTCGGGAGGAATCGACCGTTGGACGGAGCTCGTCGCGGCGCGGATGCCCGTGTACGAATCGCTCGCGACCGTGCGCTGGGACACCTCGCGCCGGCCGCTCAGCCAGATCGCGGACGAGATCGCCACCTGGGTGCGCACGCTGCCCGTTCACGAGTCCCCGGGAGGGCCATCATGACCACTGCTTCGACCGCGATCCCGGTGACCGGAGAGTCGGCGTACGACGTGATCGTCGGCCGTGGCCTGCTCGCCTCGCTGCACGACTGGATCCCTCCCACCGCCGCGAAGGCTCTCATCGTGCACGCCCCCACCCTCGGTGCGGTGGCGGACGGGCTGCGGGAGGCGCTCGCGGGGCGTATCGAGGTGCTGCTCGCCGAGGTTCCCGACGCGGAGGCCGCCAAACGGGTCGAGGTGGCGGCGTTCTGCTGGCAGGTCATGGGCCAGACCGATTTCACCCGCACCGACGTCGTCGTCGGGCTCGGCGGCGGAGCGACCACAGACCTCGCGGGCTTCGTCGCGGCGACCTGGCTGCGCGGTGTGCCGCTCATCCAGGTGCCCACGACCGTGCTGGGAATGGTGGATGCCGCCGTGGGCGGCAAGACGGGGATCAACACGGCGGAGGGCAAGAACCTCGTGGGCGCCTTCTACGCGCCGCGCGTGGTGCTCGCCGACCTCGACCTCCTCGGCACCCTGCCGCAGAACGAGATCCTCGCGGGCTTCGCCGAGGTGGCGAAGTGCGGCTTCATCGCCGACCCGGTGATCCTCGACCTCCTGGAGGCCGACGTGACCGTCGCGACCGACCCGAGCAGCGACGTCTTCCGGGAGCTCGTGGAGCGGGCGATCACCGTGAAGGCGCGGATCGTGAGCGAGGACTTCACGGAGCAGGGTCAGCGCGAGATCCTCAACTACGGCCACACACTGGGCCACGCGATCGAGCATGCCGAACGCTACCGGTGGCGCCATGGAGCGGCGATCGCGATCGGCATGGTGTACGTCGCCGAGCTCGCGCACCTGGCCGGCTCCCTGAGCGCGGAGGCAGTCGACCGGCATCGCCGCATCCTGGCGTCGCTCACGCTGCCGACGGGCTATCCGCTCGGGCGCTGGAAGACGCTCCTGGCCACCATGCAGCGCGACAAGAAGGCGCGAGCGGGCATGCTGCGTTTCATCGTGCTCGACGACATCGCCCGACCGCGTGTTCTCAACGGCACTGACGAATCGATGCTCTTCGCCGCGTACCAGGAGGTCGGCGAGTAGTCGCTCGGTAGGCTGGAGGCATGACGTTCGACCGCGTGCTCGTCCTCAACGGGCCCAACCTCAACCGGCTCGGCACGCGCGAGCCCGAGATCTACGGCACAGCCACTCTGGAGGACGTGCGGGCGCAGCTCGCGTCGCACGCGGGCGCCGTCGAGATCGAC
Source organism: Chryseoglobus sp. 28M-23 (assembly GCF_014789785.1). Classification (NCBI taxonomy): domain Bacteria; kingdom Bacillati; phylum Actinomycetota; class Actinomycetes; order Micrococcales; family Microbacteriaceae; genus Microcella; species Chryseoglobus sp. 28M-23. Next base: position 1,242,804 of record NZ_CP061846.1, read on the forward strand.
CTCCGCCAGACCAACGACGAGGCGGCTCTCATCGGCTGGCTGCACGAGGCCGTCGATGCGCGCACTCCCGTCATCCTCAACCCCGCGGCCTTCACGCACTACTCCTACGCGCTGCGGGATGCTGTCGCCCTTGTGACCGAGACGGGTGTTCCCGTCATCGAGGTGCACCTGTCGAATCCGCATGCCAGGGAGGAGTTCCGGCACACGAGCGTCGTGAGCGCTGTCGCGACGGGCGTGATCGCGGGTTTCGGCGCGCAGTCGTACCAGCTCGCTCTCGACGCGATTCTGCGCTCCTCCTAGCCGCGCACTAGACTCGCTCGGCGGCGCACGCACCCCTGATGCGCCGCTCGTGACCCACGGAACGGATTGTGACGGCCTCATGGCGACCACCAACGACATCAAGAACGGCAGTGTGCTCAACCTCGACGGTCAGCTCTGGGCCGTCATCGAGTTTCAGCATGTGAAGCCCGGCAAGGGTGGCGCCTTCGTGCGCACCAAGCTCAAGAACGTGACGAGCGGGAAGGTCGTCGACAAGACCTTCAACGCCGGCACGAAGATCGACTTCGCGAACGTCGATCGTCGCGACTACCAGTACCTGTACCAGGACGGTGCCGACTTCGTCTTCATGGACACGACGGACTACGACCAGGTGACGGTGCCCGGCTCCGTCGTGGGGGACGCCGCGAACTTCATGCTCGAGAACCAGCAGGTGACGATCGCCATGCACGACGGCCTGCCCCTCTATCTCGATCTGCCCGCATCGGTCGTGCTCGAAGTCACCTACACGGAGCCGGGACTGCAGGGCGACCGCTCGACGGGAGGCACCAAGCCGGCGACGCTCGAGACCGGCTACGAGATTCAGGTGCCGCTCTTCCTCGAGACCGGCACGAAGGTCAAGGTCGACACGCGCTCGGGCGACTACCTCGGCCGCGTGAACGAGTAGAGACATGGGAGCACGCACCAAGGCGCGCAAGCGCGCCCTGGACATGCTGTACGTCGCCGATGTGCGGCAGGTTCCGCTGCAGGAGGTTCTCGGCGAGGAGGCGCGGCGTGCGGTCGCGCAGCCGCAGCGCGCGTCGAGCTGGCCATACGCCGAGCAGATCGTCCGCGGCGTCATCGAGCACCAGCGCGAGCTCGACGCCGAGCTCGAGGGGCGCGCTGTCGGATGGACGCTCGCCCGCATGCCCGTCGTCGACCGAGCCATCCTGCGACTGGCAGCCTGGGAGCTGCGCCACAACCCCGAGGTGCCGACCGCCGTGGTGATCGCTGAGGCCCTCGAATTCGCCACCGTGCTCTCGACGGAGGAGTCCGCCTCCTTCGTGAACGGGGTCCTGGGTGCCGTCGCGGAGGCCGTCCGAGCGTGAGCGACGGGCTCCTCATCCTCGACTTCGACGGCACTCTGTGCCTGGGGGATGCGCCCGTGATCGCGTACGCGACAGAAGTGGCGCGTGCTCTCGGGCACGCTGAGCGGAGCATCCTCGAACCGCTCGGGGCGTTCCTCGACGGGGCATCGGACGGCCCCTTCGCGGGGAACGCCGACGGTTACGGCGCCGTCGCGCAGTGGGCGCGCGAGCGCGGCCTCGGGGAGCAGGAGCTGGGCGAGGCCTACGTGCGATCGCGCGCGGCCCTCGACTCCGGGGATCTTGAGGTGAGCATCCCGCCCGGCATCACCGACTTCCTGGGCGGTTTCCGCCACTGGGACCGCGTGCTCGTGACGAACGCGCCTCGCGAGGGCACAGAACGGCTCGTGCACGCGCTCGGCCTCGCACCGCACCTCGAGCGCGTCATCGGAGACGCACGCAAACCCGACGGGCTGCGGGCTCTGACCGCGGAGGGCGCTGAGCTCGACACGGCGCGCTGGCCGCGCGTCCTCTCGGTCGGTGACATCTGGCGCAACGACCTCGAGCCCATCGCGGACCGTGGCGCTACGGCGCTCATCGAGCGCCATGGTCAACCGGATGCCCGGCCGACGTTTCGCTCGGCGCTCATCGAGACCCTCTACGGGGATCTTGCTCATTGGCGCACTGCATCGCCGACCACCGCGTGAACAGCACGTAAATTCCCGCGCCGCAACGCGACAGCACTAGGTCGGGGCGCCGTCGGCGGAATACGGTCTAAGGGTGGTCGCCCTCATGCGGGGGCCGCCGCGCACTGCATACACATACCTATGAGGAGTCCATTGTGAAGACCATGAACCGCCGCTGGGGCGCGATCGCCGCCGCCTCGGCCCTCGCACTCGGCCTCGCCGCCTGCGCGCCCACGGCGGAGGAGCCCACTGATGACGGCGCCGCGACCGAGTGGCCCGAAGAGATCGTCCTCGGACTCGTCCCCTCGCAGGAGGTCGACCAGCTCGTGCTCGATGCCGAGGTTCTCGGTGACCTTCTGAGCGAGGAGCTCGGCATCACCGTGCGCGCCGAGGTCACCGACAGCTATAACGCCCTCGTGGTGGCGATGCAGTCGGGCCAGGCCGCGATCGGCATGTTCGGGCCCATCGCGCTCGTCCAGGCTGCCGACCAGGCCGGTGCTGAGCCGATTCTGCAGTCGGTGCGCTTCGGCTCGAGCACCTACGTCACGCAGTGGTTCACCAACGACCCCGACCGCTTCTGCGAGACGGAGGTCGTGGTCGACGAGGACGGCTTCGCGTTCTGCAACGGCGTGCTCGACGCCGAGAGCGGCCCCGTGGGCGAGAGCGCCCTCGCACTCATCGAGCAGGACGAGGCCATCTCGTTTGTCGACGAGGGTTCGGCCTCGGGCTACTACTACCCGGCCACCCAGCTCGAGGAGGCCGGTCTCGACCCCTTCGCTCTGAGCGGCTCGTTCTTCGCCGGTGGTCACCCGAACTCGGTGCTCTCCGTCGCCCGCGGCGACGCGACCGTCGGCGTGAGCTTCAATGACGCCCGCGGCAACGTGGTCGAGGAGCTGCCCACCGTCGGTGAGGACGTCGTCGTGTTCGCCTGGTCGACGGCGATCCCGAACGACGGCGTCGCCGTCGCGGGTGACCTTCCGCAGGACCTGAAGGACGCCATCACGGAGGCGTTCCTCGCGATCGCAGACAGCGAGGAGGGCCTCGCCGCCCTCGACGCGGTCTACAGCATCGAGGGTCTCGTGCCCGCCGACCTCGACGCCCTCGACGCAGCGCGTCAGGTCGAGGCCAACTTCGGCGAGTAGTACCGTCGAGGGGGTCGGGGCTGTGCCTCGGCCCCCTCGTGCATCAGCTTGAGCCTCACCAGCTCCGACGAAAGCAGTCCCGTGATCTCCTTCCGTGACGTCACCGTCACCTATCCGACCGGCACCGTGGGCCTCGACGGCGTGACTCTCGACATCGCGCCCGGAGAGTTCGTCGTCGTCGTCGGTCTCTCCGGCGCCGGGAAGTCGACCCTCGTGCGGTCGATCAACGGCCTCGTACCGGTGACGGGCGGCGAGCTCCTCGTCGACAACGTCCACGTGGACGGTGCGAAGCCCGCGCAGCTGCGGCGACTGCGATCGCGCATCGGGATCATCTTCCAGTCGTTCAACCTGGTCGGGCGCATCTCGGTGCTGCAGAACGTGCTCGTGGGTCGCCTGCACGCCACGCCCCTCCTGCTCTCCCTCTTCGGGCTCTTCCGGCAGGCCGACAAGGAGAAGGCGTTCGAGGCCCTCGAACGCGTCGGCATCGTCGAGAAGGCCTACGTGCGCGCGTCCCAGCTCTCCGGCGGCCAGCAGCAGCGGGTTGCCATCGCCCGCGTTCTCGCACAGGACCCGACGGTGATCCTCGCCGACGAGCCCGTCGCCTCCCTCGATCCGCCGACGGCGCACATGGTCATGCGCGACCTCGAGCGCATCAACGACGAGCTCGGCATCACGACGATCGTCAACCTGCACTTCCTCGATCTCGCTCGCCGCTATGCGGACCGCATCATCGGCATGCGCGAGGGTCGAGTCGTCTTCGACGGCCCTCCTGCCGAGGCGGATGACGCTGTGTTCGAGCAGATCTACGGGCGCTCGCTCACCGCGGACGACGTGCTCTCCGAGGAGGAGCAGGCGGAGGAGGACGCCCTGCAGGCTCAGGCCGCAGCGGACCTCGACGTCGAGGAGTCACGCAAGGCGACGCCCGCGTGACGACCACGACGGCTCACCGCACGGCGACCGTTCGCCCGCCCCGACCACGACCCCGGCTCGGCACCTACATCGGCCTCGCAGCCGTTGTCGCGATCACAGTGTGGGCGGGCATCGGCATCGAGTTCGACCTGCGGCCGCTCTGGACCGACATCGGTCGCGGTTGGTTCATCATCCAGGAGTTCCTCGCGCCCAATTGGGCGTACATCGGCCGCACGATCGGCCCGTTCATCGAGACCCTCTCGATCGCGGTGATTGCGACGCTCGTCGGGTGCGCCGTCGGCCTGGGGATGTCCCTGCTCGCGTCGCGCGTGACGACGGCGAACCCTGTCCTCTACCGCGCCGCGAAGCTCTTCCTCTCCGTCGTGCGCTCGCTGCCCGATGTCGGCTACGGCCTGCTCTTCTTCGCCCTCGTGGGCGCGGGCTCGCTCGCCGGCATCCTCGCGCTCATCATGTTCAACATCGGCATCATCGCGAAGCTGACCTCCGAGACGATCGACGCCGTCGACCGCGGGCCGCTGGAAGCCGCCGATGCGACGGGGGCATCGGCGTTGCAGCGTGCGCGGTTCGCCGTGGTGCCGATGATCCTGCCCAACTACCTCTCGTACTGCCTCTACGTGTTCGAACTCAACATCCGCGCCTCCGTCGTCATCGGCATCGTCGGCGGTGGTGGTATCGGCTCGTCGATCAGCGTGGAGTTCGCGCGGTTCAACTACTCGAACGTCTCCGCGATCGTCGTGCTGCTCATCGTCGTGGTCTTCGCCATCGACCTGCTTTCCCAATCGCTCCGACGGAGGCTCACATGAGCGCCCCGACCACGCCATCGGATCGGCCCCGCCGCGGCGCCCCGCCGCGCCCCAGCGCGCCCAGCCGCTTGCGCTACACGCTCACCCAGCTCGGCGTGCTCGTGCTCGTCATCGTGTGCCTCGTCCTCGTCGATGCGAACTGGGCCAGGCTGCTCGAGGCGCCTGCGCTCTCCCTCAACTACGGCGGGCTCATGGTGCAGGGCGTCGTGCAGAACCCGTTCAGCGAGCCATACAGCCAGTACTGGAACGACGCGATCCTTCTCATGTTCGAGTCGCTGCAGATCGCCTGGATCGGTACTGTCATCGGCGCGACCTTCTCGTTCCCCATCGGATTCCTCGCCGCCTCGAACGTCTCGCCCCGCGGAGTCGTCATCGTCACGCGGCAGATGCTCAACATCATCCGCGCGGTACCGGAGCTCGTCTTCGCGATCGCGATCATGCTGCCAATCTTCGGTCTCGGTCCGCTCGCCGGCGCCCTCGCCATCGGCGTCGGGTCTATCGGCACGCTCGGCAAGCTCACGAGCGAGGCGATCGAGGCCGTGCCGACGGGGCCGGGGGAGGCGACGATGTCGGCGGGGGCCAGCACCCTGCAGACTCTGCGCTGGGCTGTGACTCCGCAGATTCTGCCCGAAGTCATCGCGTTCTGGCTGTACCGGTTCGAGATCAACATCCGCGCGAGCGCCATCCTCGGCATCCTCGGGGCCGGGGGAGTGGGATCCCTCCTCGCGCAGGTCTTCGAGCGCCGCGACTGGGAGCGCATCGGCATCACCCTCACCGTCATCATCGTCGTGACCGTCATCGTCGACCAGATCTCGGGCGCGGTGCGGCACCGCGTGATCTCGGGAGTGCCCATCGCGAGCGCGAAGGCGCTCGTCTAGGGTCACCCGAGCGGGCCGCGGCCCTGTGTGACGTTCTGTTGCACTCCGTGTCGGACTGTGTCGTCGCCGTTTGGGGCGGGGCGCGAGCACCTCGTACGGTTGCGACGTGTCACTCAGCCAGCGCACGACCACGCTCGAGAGCCCGGCGCTGCCGGTCTCCTTGCGCGGTGTCGGACGCAGCTTCGGCTCGGGGCGCAAGGAGCTCCCGACGACGGTACTGCGCGATGTCGACCTCGAAATCACCGCCGGGGAGATCGTGGCGCTCATCGGCCCCTCGGGGTGCGGCAAGTCGACTCTGCTTCGCCAGATCAGCGGGCTCGACACACCGACGGCCGGCTCGATCACCATCGACGACCGCCAGATCGCGCCTGCCGATCAGCGCTGCGCCGTGGCGTTCCAGGAGCCCCGGCTCCTGCCGTGGCGCACGGCAGCGCGAAACGTGCAGCTCGGTCTGGCACGCGGCCTCGACCGCGCGCGCGGTGCGGAGCGCGTCGAGGAACTGCTCGAGCTCGTCCACCTTTCACACGCGCGGGACCAGCGCCCCCGAGAGATCTCGGGTGGCATGGCTCAGCGCGTGTCGCTCGCTCGAGCCCTCGCTCGTGGCCCGGGCGTGTTGTTGCTCGACGAGCCCTTCGGCGCCCTCGACGCGCTCACGCGCCTCTCCATGCAGGATCTCCTTGTCGACATCCACGCCGCCGAGCCGACAACCATCGTCTTCGTGACCCATGACGTCGATGAGGCGCTTATTCTTGCCGACCGCGTGGTCCTCCTCGGCTCGGAGCCGGATCTGCCCGGCGCGACGATCCGTCGCGTCATCACTGTTCCCGGTCGCAGGCCGCGCGACCGCGCGGACTCCGAGCTCGGTGAGTTGCGAGCCGAGCTGCTCGACGGGCTCGGCGTTCCCAGCCATCACTCGAACAACTAGGACGTCGCCGTTCTCCCCAGCCGCACCATCCCATCCACCCGCACGACCCATCTCGAAAGGCCATCATGACATCCCGCCGCTCACTGACCGTGCTCACCGCGACACTCGCCGCGACAGCGATGGCCATGACCGGCTGTGTCGCCGGCGAAGGCTCGAACCTCACGGACGACGACGCGACTACCGCCTCGGGCGCGTGGTCCGCCGACACGCTGTCCCTCGACTTCGCGACCTACAACCCGCTCAGCCTCATCATTCGCGAGCAAGGCTGGATCGAAAAGGCGGTTGGAGACGACGTCGACGTCACGTGGACGCAGTCGCTCGGCTCCAACAAGGCGAACGAAGGCCTGCTCGCAGGCGCGCTCGACGTCGGGTCCACCGCGGGCTCGGCGGCCCTGCTCGCTCGCGCCAACGGTTCGCCCATCAAGACCATCGACATCTACACGCAGCCCGAGTGGAGCGCCCTCGTCGTGGGCGCGGACTCCGGCATCGAGTCTGTCGAGGACTTGCGGGGCGCGACGGTGGCGGTCACGATCGGCACCGACCCCTACTTCTTCCTCCTCCAGGCGCTCGACGAGGCGGGAGTCGACCCGAGCGAGGTGGAAATCCAGAACCTCCAGCACGCTGACGGTGGCGCTGCACTCGTCAACGGCAGCGTCGACGCGTGGTCGGGTCTCGACCCGATGATGGCGACGACGGAGGCCGACAACGACACTCGCCTCGTGTACCGCAACGTGGACTTCAATACCTACGGCTTCCTCAACGCGACCGAGGAGTTCCTCGAGCAGAGCCCCGACCTAGCCCAGCTGGTCGTTGACGCCTATGAGCGTGCTCGCCAGTGGGCGCTCGACAACCCTGATGAGACGGCAGCGCTCCTCGCCGAGGTCTCGGGCATCGAGCTCGCCATCGCCGAGGTCGTGCTGCTCGAGCGTACGACGATCGATCTCGACCCGGCGCCCGGGGACGCGCAGCGCACGGTCCTCGAGGCGGTCGGCCCTATCCAGGTCGCCAACGGCGATATCGCCAACCAGGACCTCGTGGACGAGGCGCTCGCGTCACTCTTCGAGCCCCGCTTTGCCGACAGCGCCGACCCGAGTCGCGTCGGCCAGTAGCGGCGATGTCCGCCTCGATCGTCCCGAGCGAGCGCGCCGCTGACCGCGGCGCGCTCGCCGCGCCTCTTGACGACGGACCCCGCCAGCGCGAGGCGAGGGCGGGCCGACGCCGTTCCGTCACGCGCATCGCCCTGGGTGGTGCCCTACCGATCCTGCTCATCGCCCTCTGGTACGCCGCTACCGCCTTCGGCTGGGTGCCGGCGCACAAACTCCCCAGTCCCGACGCGGTCATCCTGGCGGGGATCGACCTGTGGGAGCGCGGGCTTCTGGGGATGCACATCGCAATCTCTGTCCAGCGAGTCCTCCTCGGCTTTGCGATCGGCGCCGCCGCGGGGCTCGTTATCGGGGCGATCGTCGGCCTCTCCCGATTTGCCGATGGCGTGCTCGCGCCGACGGTGGGAGCGGTCAGAGCCGTTCCCTCGCTTGCGTGGGTCCCGCTCCTCATCCTGTACCTGGGGTTCGGGGAGGACTCGAAGGTGACCCTCGTGGCCATCGGCGCACTGTTCCCGGTGTACACGACGGTCGCGGGTGCCCTCCGGCACGTGGATCCGCATCTCGTCGAGATGGGGCGCGCGTACGGCTATACGCGATCGCGCTTGCTCCTGACCGTGCAGCTGCCCGCCGTGATCCCCGCGATCATCTCGGGACTGCGGCTCGCGCTTGCGCAGGCGTGGCTCTTCCTTGTCGCCGCCGAGCTCGTTGGCTCCACGATGGGGCTGGGCTTCCTGCTGATCGAGTCGCAAGGGAACTTGCGCTACGACCGGCTATTCCTCGCGATCCTCGCACTCGGTGTGATCGGCAAGACGACCGACGCGCTCATCGGCATCGGCGAGCGCGCCCTGCTCAAGCGGTGGGGGTAGCCGCGCTAGACTGACACCGTTCGACGTCCTTTAAGAACCGTCCCGTGAGGCGGGGAAGGAGGTCACGGTGGTCGCACGTCCCGTGCTGCACGGCCCTGACATCACGCGCGCTCTGCGCCGCATCGCCCACGAAGTGCTCGAGTCCCGGCGCGGCGAGGGCCGTCTCGTCTTCCTCGGCATCCCGACACGAGGTGTCGCACTCGCGGCCCGCCTGCAGAGCATCGTCGACGAGATCGAGCCGGGCACGTCGAGCCATGGCGCTCTCGACATCACCCTCTATCGCGATGACCTTGCTCGAACGCCCACGCGCACCCCGGCTCCGACGCGCATCCCTGCCGAGGGCATCGATGACGCGATCGTCGTGCTCGTCGACGACGTGCTCTACTCGGGCCGCACCATTCGTGCCGCGCTCGACGCTCTCGCCGACCACGGGCGGCCGCGCGCCGTGCGCCTCGCCGTGCTGGTCGACCGCGGGCACCGCGAGCTGCCGATCCGCGCCGACTTCGTCGGCAAGAACCTGCCGTCCTCGACGAGCGAGCGCGTCTCCGTGCGGCTCGACGAGTTCGACGGCGTGGACGAGGTCGTGATCGAGCCGTGAAGCACCTGCTCAGCACCCGCGACCTCGACCGCGAGACGGCGGTGCGCATCCTCGATATCGCGGAGGAGATGTCGCGCACCGCGGATCGCGCCGTGCGCAAGCTGCCGACCCTGCGCGGCAAGACGGTCGTCAACCTCTTCTTCGAGGACTCGACCCGCACGCGCCTCTCCTTCGAGTCCGCCGCCAAGCGGCTGAGCGCCGATGTGATCACCTTCAGCGCCAAGGGGTCGAGCGTGTCGAAGGGCGAGAGTCTCAAGGACACCGCGCAGACGCTCGAGGCCATGGGAGCCGACGCGATCGTCGTGCGCCACGGGGTCTCCGGCGCCGCCGAGCTTCTCGCGCACGCCGGCTGGATCGACGCGACGATCGTCAACGCAGGTGACGGCACCCACGAGCATCCCACCCAGGCACTCCTGGATGCCTACACGATCCGCGCGCGGCGCTTCGGCGACGACGCCCGCGGGCGAGACCTCGCCGGGCTGCGCATCGTCATCGTGGGCGACATCCTTCATTCGCGCGTCGCGCGCTCCAATGTCTGGCTGCTGACGACGCTCGGCGCGCACGTGCACCTCGTCGCGCCGCGCACGCTGCTGCCGAGCGGCATCGCGACCTGGCCCGTGACCGTGCACGAGAGCCTCGACGACGCGCTCAGCACCACTCCAGACGCCGTCATGATGCTGCGCATCCAGAGCGAGCGCATGCACGACGCCTACTTCCCCTCCGAGCGCGAGTACGCGCGCGAGTGGGGTCTCACCGCCGAGCGGGCGACCAGGCTCGGCCCCGATACGATGGTCATGCACCCGGGGCCGATGAACCGGGGGCTCGAGATCTCGTCAGTCGCCGCTGACTCGCCCGCGTCGACCGTGCTCGACCAGGTGTCGAACGGGGTCTTCGTCCGCATGGCCGTGCTGTACCTGCTCGTGGCCGGAGAATCGCAGGAGGAATCGTGACCAGCATTCTCGTGCGCGCCGCCGCCATGCTCGGTGGCGGTCGGGAAGATCTGCGCATCCGCGACGGAGAGATCGCCTCGCGGGGCTCCTTGACCCCGGAGCGCGGCGAGACCGTGATCGACGCCGACGGACTCGTGGCGTTGCCCGGTCTCGTCGACCTGCACACCCACCTGCGCGAGCCCGGTTTCGAGGCGAGCGAGACGGTGCTGACCGGAACGCGCGCGGCGGCGGCCGGCGGCTTCACGGCCGTCCACGCGATGGCGAACACCTCGCCCGTGGCCGACACCGCGGGAGTCGTCGAGCAGGTCGCGCGGCTCGGCGACGAGCACGGCTACGCGACCGTCCGCCCCATCGGGGCCGTGACGGTCGGACTCGCGGGGGAGCGGCTCGCCGAGATCGGAGCCATGGCCCGGTCGCGCGCGGCCGTGCGGGTGTTCAGCGACGACGGCCTGTGCGTCGCCGACCCCCTGCTCATGCGCAGGGCGCTCGAGTACGTCGCGACCTTCGGAGGCGTCATCGCCCAGCATGCGCAGGAGCCGCGTCTGACGGAGGGTGCGCAGATGAACGAGGGGGCTCTCTCCGGGGAGCTCGGCCTCGCCGGCTGGCCGGCAGTCGCCGAAGAGGCCATCATCGCGAGGGATGTCCTGCTCGCCGAGCACGTCGGTGCCCGCCTGCACATCTGCCATGTCTCGACCGCCGGGTCCGTCGACATCGTCCGCTGGGCGAAGGCGCGAGGCATCAGCGTGACCGCCGAGGTCACCCCGCATCATCTGCTGCTCACCGAAGAGCTCGCGCGCGGCTACGACGCGCGCTTCAAGGTCAACCCGCCGCTGCGTCGCGACGAGGACGTGCACGCCCTGCGGGCCGCTCTCGCCGACGGCACGATCGATATCGTCGCGACCGATCACGCTCCGCACCCGAGCGAGGCGAAGGAGTGCGCGTGGGCCGAGGCGGCGTTCGGCATGGTCGGGCTCGAATCGGCACTGAGCGTCGTGCAGCACGCGATGATCGAGTCGGGGATGCTCGACTGGGCTGATATCGCCCGCGTGCTCTCCGAGGCTCCCGCGAGCATCGGACGGCTCGACGGCTACGACGCCCCGCTCGCGATCGGGGCTCCCGCGCACGTCACTCTCGTCGACCCGACCGCGGCCCGCACCTGGTCGACCAGCGACCTGCGGGGGCGCAGCAGCAACACGCCCTTCGCGGGGCGCGTGCTGCCGGGCCGGGTCATGGCGACCATCCACGCTGGTGCGCTCACGGTGTCCGACGGCGAGGTCGTCGATGCTGCCGAGCTCGGCACGAAGGAGGGTGACTGACATGGAGAGGCTTCTCCCCGCCATGATCGTCGCCGCGGTGCTCGTGCTGCTGCTCGCGCTCATGCTCCTGGGCTGGCGTCGCCGCGTGCGCTCGCAGGCAGGGATGCCCCGCCCGGATGCCCCTCCGGCCGCTCTGCACGAGGCGCTCTGGCGCGGTGACGGGCTCTACGTCGCGACGACGCGCGGCGGCGACCGTCTCGACCGCATCACCGTGCACGGCCTCGGTTTCCGCGCTCGGTGCGCCATCGCCGTGCATCCCGAGGGCATCGTCCTCTCCCTGCGCGGGAGCGACCCGGTGTTCATTCCGCGAGAGTCGGTGCGGGGTGCGGGTCGCGCGACGTGGGCGATCGACCGCGTGGTCGAGCCCGGCGGCCTCATCGTGCTGGACTGGGTGCTCGACGCCGTGCCCCTGGACAGCTATCTGCGCCTGAGTGCCGAGAACGGCGACGCCATGCTCGCCGCGACGACGACCGTACTGACCCCTGCGACCCCCGAAGGAAGCCCCACGTGACTACCACGACCGCCGTCCTCGTCCTGGAGGACGGAACCCGCTACGAGGGCCGCGCCTACGGTGCCCGAGGCCGCACGTTCGGCGAGGCGGTCTTCGCCACCGGCATGAGCGGCTACCAGGAGACCCTGACCGATCCGAGCTACGCCGGGCAGCTCGTCGTCATGACCGCGCCGCACATCGGCAACACGGGCATGAACGATGAGGACGTCGAGTCCCGCCGCATCTGGGTCGACGGCTTCGTCGTGCGCGATCCCTCGCGCGTGGTCTCCAACTATCGTGCGACCCGCAGTCTCGACGACGACCTCGTTGCGCACGGCGTCGTCGGCATCAGCGGCATCGACACCCGCGCGGTCACTCGCCGTCTGAGGGACGCCGGCGTCATGCGCGCTGGCATCTTCTCGGGCGACGACGCCGACCTCGACCCTGCGGCGCAGCTCGCCCTCGTGCAGGAGTCGGCCGGCATGCTCGGACGCAACCTGTCGAGCGAGGTGTCGGTCGCCTCGGCGACCGTCGTGCCCGCCGAGGGGGAAGCCGTCGGCCGGCTCGCCGTGCTCGATCTCGGGGTGAAGGAGTCGACGCTGCGCCACCTGGCCGCACGCGGTTTCGAGGTGCACGTCCTGCCGCAGTCGACGACGCTCGACGAACTGCTTGCGCTCGACCCCGTGGCCGTCTTCTACTCGAACGGGCCAGGCGACCCGGCGGCGAGCGAGGCCCACGTGGAGCTGCTGCAGGGCGTCCTGCGTGCGGGCCTGCCGTTCTTCGGCATCTGCTTCGGCAACCAGCTCCTCGGTCGTGCTCTCGGCTTCGGCACCTACAAGCTCCCGTTCGGCCACCGCGGCATCAACCAGCCCGTGCTGGACCGCGAGTCCGGCCGCATCGAGATCACGGCGCACAACCACGGCTTCGCTGTCGACGCGCCGCGCGAGGGAGCGGTGGAGAGCCCCGCGGGCTTCGGGCGCGTCGAGGTCAGCCACATCGGCCTGAACGACGACGTCGTCGAGGGATTGCGGGCCCTGGACATCCCCGCCTTCTCGGTGCAGTACCACCCGGAGGCCGCTGCCGGCCCGCACGACTCCACCTACCTGTTCGACCGCTTCCGCGCGATGGTCATCGCCGCGCAGACCCCTAAGGACTCCCAGTAATGCCCAAGCGCGACGACATCAGCAGCGTTCTCGTCATCGGCTCCGGCCCCATCGTCATCGGGCAGGCGTGCGAGTTCGACTACTCCGGCACGCAGGCGTGCCGCGTGCTGCGCGAGGAGGGGATCCGCGTGATCCTCGTCAACTCGAATCCGGCGACGATCATGACCGACCCCGACTTCGCCGACGCGACCTACGTCGAGCCCATCAACGCGGAGGTCATCGAGGCGATCATCGCCAAGGAGCGCCCGGATGCCGTGCTCCCGACCCTCGGCGGCCAGACGGCGCTCAACGCGGCCATCGCGCTGCACGAGCAGGGCATCCTCGAGAAGTACGACGTCGAGCTCATCGGGGCCTCCTTCGAGGCGATTCACAAGGCGGAGGACCGCCAGCTCTTCAAGGACCTCGTGCTCGCGGCGGGAGCCGATGTCGCGCGCAGCCACATCGCCCGCACGGTCGCGGAGGCCGTGGACTTCGCGGAGGATCTCGGATACCCGCTCGTCATCCGGCCCTCGTTCACGATGGGCGGTCTCGGGTCGGGCTTCGCCTACACGCGGGCGGAGCTCGAGCGCATGGTCGCCGACGGGCTGCACCAGTCGCCCACGACCGAGGTGCTGCTCGAGGAGTCGATCCTGGGCTGGAAGGAGTACGAGCTCGAGCTCATGCGCGACCACGCCGACAACACGGTCGTCGTATGCTCCATCGAGAATGTCGATCCCGTCGGCGTGCACACGGGAGACTCGATCACGGTCGCGCCCGCGCTCACTCTCACGGACCGCGAGTACCAGAACATGCGCGATGTCGGCCTGCAGATCATTCGCGACGTCGGCGTCGACACGGGCGGCTGCAATGTGCAGTTCGCCGTCGACCACGCCACGGGGCGCCTCATCGTCATCGAGATGAACCCGCGCGTCTCGCGATCGAGCGCCCTCGCCTCCAAGGCCACGGGGTTCCCGATCGCCAAGATCGCTGCGAAGCTCGCGATCGGCTATCGCCTCGACGAGATTCCCAACGACATCACCAAGGTGACGCCGGCCAGCTTCGAGCCGACTCTCGACTACGTCGTGGTCAAGGTTCCGCGCTTCGCCTTCGAGAAGTTCCCGGGCGCCGACACCACTCTCACCACGACCATGAAGTCTGTCGGCGAGGCCATGGCGATCGGCCGCAACTACACGACCGCCCTGCAGAAGGCGCTGCGCAGCCTCGAGAAGCGGGGGAGCTCCTTCCACTGGGACGGGGAACCGGGCGATGCCGGCGAGCTGCTCGCGATCGCCGCGCGACCCACGGACGGGCGCATCGTGACGGTGCAGCAGGCGCTGCGCGCGGGCGCGAGCGTCGAGCAGGCCTTCGACTCGACAGGCATCGACCCGTGGTTCCTCGACCAGATGGTGCTCATCAACGAGATCGCCGACGAGATCGCGCAGGCCGCCGATCTCACCGACGAGCTTCTGCGCCACGCGAAGGACCACGGCTTCAGCGATGCCCAGATCGCCTCGCTGCGCGGCACGACGGAGTCGCCCGTGCGCGCTCAGCGCCACGCGACCGGGGTGCGCCCCGTCTTCAAGACGGTCGACACGTGCGGCGGCGAGTTCCCCGCCCTGACGCCGTACCACTACTCGAGCTACGACCGTGAGACCGAGGTCGTGCCGAGCGAGGCGCGCAAGGTCATCATCCTCGGCTCGGGCCCGAACCGCATCGGCCAGGGCATCGAGTTCGACTACAGCTGCGTGCACGCGAGCTTCGCCCTGCGCGACGCCGGCTTCGAGACGATCATGATCAACTGCAACCCCGAGACGGTCTCGACCGACTACGACACCTCCGATCGCCTGTACTTCGAGCCGCTCACGCTCGAAGACGTGCTGGAGATCGTCCACGCCGAGTCGCAGTCCGGCGAGCTCGTGGGCGTCATCGTGCAGCTCGGCGGGCAGACCGCACTGGGGCTCGCCCACGGACTCGCCGACGCTGGTGTGCCCATCCTCGGCACGTCTCCTGACGCGATCGATCTTGCGGAGGAGCGCGGCGCGTTCTCGCGCATCCTCGACGCGGCCGAGCTGCACGCGCCGCGCAACGGCACGGCGATCGACGCCCCGTCGGCCGTCGTCGTCGCCGAGGAGATCGGCTATCCGGTGCTCGTGCGCCCGAGCTTCGTGCTCGGCGGGCGCGGCATGGAGATCGTCTACGACAGCCCCTCGCTGCTCGACTACTTCGAGCGCGTTCAGGATCAGGCGATCATCGGTCCCGCGCAGCCGCTCCTCGTCGACCGCTTCCTCGACGACGCGGTCGAGATCGACGTGGACGCCCTCTACGACGGCGTCGAGCTGTACGTCGGCGGCATCATGGAGCACATCGAGGAGGCGGGCATCCACTCGGGCGACTCGGCGTGCACCCTGCCGCCCGTCACCCTGGGGCGCGACGTCATCGACCGCGTCGTCGAGGCGACGCGCAGGATCGCCGCCGGCATCGGCGTGCAGGGCCTCATCAACGTGCAGTTCGCCATCGGTCAGGGCGTGCTCTACGTGCTCGAGGCCAACCCTCGTGCCTCGCGCACGGTGCCCTTCGTCTCGAAGGCGCTCGACATCCCCCTCGCGAAGGCAGCGTCGTTGCTCATGGCG
Organism: Chryseoglobus sp. 28M-23; assembly: GCF_014789785.1. Classification (NCBI taxonomy): domain Bacteria; kingdom Bacillati; phylum Actinomycetota; class Actinomycetes; order Micrococcales; family Microbacteriaceae; genus Microcella; species Chryseoglobus sp. 28M-23. The sequence goes on from NZ_CP061846.1 coordinate 1,258,603, forward strand.
GGGTCGAGCATCCGGCAGCTCGTCGAGAGCGGGCTGCTGCCGTCCCAGGACGGCTCGCGCGTGCCCATGGACTCACCCGTGGCCGTCAAGGAGGCAGTGCTGCCGTTCAAGCGGTTCCGCACGAGCGAGGGGCGCATCGTCGACTCCGTCCTGGGGCCCGAGATGCGCTCGACGGGCGAGGTCATGGGCATCGACCGCGACTTCCCCCGCGCCTTCGCCAAGAGCCAGGACGCCGCCTACGGCGGGCTTCCTGACACGGGCGTCGTGTTCGTCTCCGTCGCCGATCGGGACAAGCGCAGCGTCATCCTGCCCGTGCTGCGACTCACCCAGCTCGGGTTCACGATCTGGGCGACCGAGGGCACCGCGGAGGTTCTCGCGCGCTACGGCATCCCGGCCCGCGTCGTGCGCAAGTACTTCGAAGGGGCCGCGGTCGTGCCTGGCGCTGAGCGCTCCATCGTCGATCTCATCAACGACGGCGAGGTCGATATCGTCATCAACACGCCGAGCGGTCGGACGGCGCGGGCCGACGGCTTCGAGATCCGCACCGCGACGGTCGCGGCCGACAAGCCGCTCTTCACGACGATCGCCCAGGTCGGGGCCGCCGTGGCCTCGCTCGAGAGCGCGGGGGAGCCCGTGTCGGTCACGAGCCTGCAGGATTACGCGCTCGCGAGGCGGGCCCAGCGGTGACGTCGTTCGGGGAGCGGCTGCGCGTCGCGGTCGACACGCACGGGCGGCTGTGCCTGGGGCTCGACCCGCATGCCTCGCTGCTCGCCGAGTGGGGGCTGCCGGACTCTCCCGAGGGTGCGCGCGAGCTCGCCTTGAGCGCCGTCGACGCGGCCCAGGGCCGTGTGGGGGTGGTCAAGCCGCAGGTCGCCTTCTACGAGCGATTCGGAGCGGCCGGCTACGCGGTGCTCGAGGAGGTCATCGCCCATGCGCGGGCCCAAGGCCTCCTCGTCATCGCCGACGCCAAGCGCGGCGACATAGGCTCGACGATGGCCGCCTACGGCGCCGCGTGGCTCGACCCCGACTCTCCCCTCTCTGCCGACGCCATGACGGTCGTCGCCTATCAGGGACTCGATTCCGCAGCTCCGGTGATCGACCTCGCACGCACGCACGGTCGCGGTGTGTTCGTGCTGACGGCGACCTCCAACCCCGAAGCGCGTGACGTGCAGCAGTCGATCACCGGAACGGGTCGCACTGTCGCCGGCCAGCTCGCGAGGGACGTCGCGGTCAAGAATGCGGGAACCACCGGTTGGGGGATGCTCGGGGTGGTGATCGGCGCGACGGAGCCGATCACGCGCACCGGCATCGACCCGGTGCTGCTCGCCCATACTCCCGTCCTCGCTCCGGGCTTCGGCTTCCAGGGCGGACGGCTCGGATCACTGCGAGACCTGTACGGCCTCGCAGCCGACTCCGTGCTGGCGTCGGTCTCGCGCAGCGTGCTCGGCGCGGGTCGGGGCGGCGTCGCGGATGCCCTCGATGCCCACCGGCAGGAGCTCGCCGCGTGACTGACATGCCCGAGGTCGATCGCACCGCCGCCTCGAGGGCCGCGGTGCAGGCACGACGTGCCCGAGCAGCCGTCAAGGAGGCTGTGCGGTCCGGTACGAGGAGCGCGCTGGAGGTCGCCGAGGCTGCCTGGCGCGATCCCGCCTCAGCGGAGGGCGGGCTGCGGGTGCGCGACCTCCTGCAGTCGTTGCGCGGCCTCGGGCCGGCTCGAGCCGGCACCGTGCTCGAGCAGCTGGGCATCGCCGACGTCAAGCGTCTCGGCGGTCTCGGCTCGCGGCAGCGGCTGCGGCTGCGCGAGTACCTTCGTGAACGCGGTGCGGGGTCGGCTCGGGGCCGACTCGTCGTGCTCGCCGGCCCGACTGCCGTGGGCAAGGGGACCGTGTCGAGCTACATTCGGGAGCACTACCCGGAGGTGCTGCTGAGCGTCTCCGCGACGACGCGCTCCCCGCGACCGGGTGAGATCGAGGGCGTGCACTACTACTTCGTCGACGACGACGAGTTCGACGCGATGATCGAGCGCGGCGATTTCCTCGAGTGGGCGACCGTGCACAACCTGTCGCGCTACGGCACGCCCCGGCCGCCCGTGGAGGCTACGCTCGCGGCGGGCACGAGCGTCCTGCTCGAGATCGATCTGCAGGGTGCGCGGCAGGTGCGCGCGGCCATGCCGGACGCGGTGCTCGTGTTCCTCCTGCCCCCGAGCTGGGACGAGCTCGTGCGTCGGCTCGTCGGGCGCGGCACGGAGTCCGCGGCCGAGCAGGCGCAGAGACTGGCGACCGCCAAGGGAGAGCTCGAGGCGCAGGGAGAGTTCGACGTGCACATCGTCAACGACGATGTGCCGCGCGCGGCTCGCGAGGTCGTAGACTTGCTCGCAGTGCCCGGCGGCGCCCCGCGCCTCTGACACGCCGACTACGACAGACCAGGAGCACCCCATGGCCGACAAGAACTCCGGCATCATCGAGCCGCCCATCGACGACCTGCTCTCGAAGGTCGACTCGAAGTACCAGCTCGTCATCTTCGCCGCGAAGCGTGCGCGCCAGATCAACGACTACTACGCAGACCTGCACGAGGGCAGCCTGTTCGACAACGTGGGCCCCCTCGTCGACTCGACGGTGGACGACAAGCCGCTCTCCGTCGCCCTCCACGAGATCAACGAGGACAAGCTCGTCCTCACGCGCCTCGCCGACTAGGTCGTCTCTCGTGTCCGAGCCGCTCGCCGCCTCGGAGCCCCGGCGCATGATCGTCGTCGGCATCACGGGCGGCATCGCCGCCTACAAGGCGGTCGGCGTCGTGCGGGGTCTCGTGCTCGCCGGGCACGACGTGCACGTCATCGCGACCGAGAGCGCTCTGCGCTTCGTCGGTCGCCCCACTCTCGAGGCGATCAGCCGCAACACCGTCCACACGGAGCTCTTCGAGGGCGTGGCGGAGGTGCGGCACGTCGCGCTCGGGCAGCGCGCCGACCTCATCGTCATCGCCCCCGCGACGGCGCACACCCTCGCCTCCCTCGCTGCCGGGCTCGCGGGCGACCTGCTGGGCACGACTCTGCTCGCGAGCGGCGCCCCCGTACTGCTCGCACCCGCCATGCACACGGAGATGTGGGAGCATCCCGCGACGCAGGCGAACGTCGCGACCCTCCGGGAGCGCGGTCTCGTGCTCATCGGGCCCGCGACGGGGCAGCTCACCGGTGCCGACTCGGGGGCCGGTCGTATGAGCGAGCCCGAGGAGATCGTCGCGCGAGCCCTCGGCCTGCTCCGTCCGCGCGACCTCGAAGGCAGACGCGTGCTGATCTCGGCAGGCGGCACGCGCGAGCCTCTCGACCCCGTGCGGTACCTCGGCAACCGCTCGAGCGGCCGGCAGGGGGTTGCCCTCGCCGAGGCGGCGCGCTCGCGCGGAGCCGAGGTGACACTCGTGGCCGCGCATCTGGAGGTGCCGGCTCCCGCGGGGGTCGCGATCGAGCGGGTGGGCACAGCACGGGAGCTCGAGGCGTCCCTTCGTGCTCACGCGGCATCGCACGACACCATCATCATGGCGGCGGCGGTGGCCGACTTCCGGCCGCTCGCCGTGGCGGAGGAGAAGATCAAGAAGGACGCATCCGAGGGCGGACTGAGCCTCGAGCTCGAACGCACGCCCGACATCCTCGCGGGCCTGTCCGCCCATCGTGCGCCCGGGCAGCGCATCGTCGGCTTCGCCGCCGAGACCGCCGCCGATGAGGATGCCCTGCTCGCGCTCGGCGCCGCGAAGGCACGGCGCAAAGGTGTCGACCTGCTCATCGTCAACCGGGTCGGATGGGCAGAGGGCTTCGGCGCGGAGGACAACGCGGTCATCGTGCTCGATGCGGCGGGAGTCGAGCTGGCGCGCGTCGCGGGCGACAAGGTGTCGGTCGCACACCGTATCCTCGACGTGATCCCCTGACCGGAGCGGCGCACGGCCGCCACGACTCCGGTGCACCCCACACCTCGACACGACGGGACCTCTCCGGCATGAGCGCACTGCGACTATTCACGTCCGAATCGGTGACGGAAGGCCACCCGGACAAGATCTGCGACCAGGTCTCCGACGCGATCCTGGATGCCCTGCTCACGGTCGACCCCCACTCGCGGGTCGCGGTCGAGACCCTCGTCACGACCGGTCTCGTGCACGTCGCGGGCGAGGTGAGCACCTCGGGCTACGTCGACATTCCCGGCATCGTTCGCAAGACCGTGACGGGCATCGGCTACACGTCCTCCGACGTCTGGTTCGACGGGCGCTCGTGCGGGGTGTCGGTCTCGATCGGCGAGCAGTCGCCCGACATCGCGCAGGGGGTCGACTCGGCCTTCGAGACGCGCGAGGGCAGCAGCGTCGACGCGGACGATCAGCAGGGTGCGGGCGACCAGGGCATCATGTTCGGCTACGCGACGACCGAGACCCCCTCGCTCATGCCGCTGCCGATCTGGCTCGCCCACCGGCTCTCCGAGCGCCTGGCGTTCGTGCGGCGCAGCGGTGAGCTCGACTTCCTCGCGCCGGACGGCAAGACGCAGGTCACCGTCGGGTATGACGGTGTCGTGCCGCGCACCGTCGAGACGGTCGTGCTGTCGACGCAGCACTCGCCCTCCGTCACGACCGCCCACCTGCGCGCCGAGGTGGAGAAGCACGTCATCCGCCCGGTGCTCGCCGAGAACGGGTTCGGCGACGCTGCTCCGCGCATCCTCATCAACCCCACCGGCCGTTTCGAGATCGGTGGACCGCAGGGCGACGCGGGCCTCACCGGGCGCAAGATCATCGTCGACACCTACGGCGGCGCCTCTCGTCATGGCGGCGGTGCGTTCAGCGGCAAGGATCCCTCGAAGGTCGATCGATCCGCCGCCTACGCGATGCGATGGGTCGCGAAGAACGCTGTCGCCGCGGGGCTCGCCGAGCGGCTCGAGGTGCAGGTCGCCTACGCGATCGGCACTGCCTCTCCCGTCGGCCTCTATGTCGAGACCTTCGGCACGGGCGTCGTCGACGACGAGCGCATCATCGGTGCTATCCGTGAGGTCTTCGATCTGCGACCCGGAGCGATCATCCGCGACCTGGACCTCCTGCGCCCGATCTACGGGCAGACGGCGGCGTACGGGCATTTCGGTCGCGAACTGCCCGACTTCACGTGGGAGCGTCGCGATCGCGCCGACGCTTTGCGGGCTGCCGCCGGTCTCTGATGGCGGTGCGCTAGTGGTCGGTCAGTAGTGGAGGGGCGCTAGTGGAGGGCGCGCCGACCTTCGCCCGTGTCGTGCTCGACTCGCCGCTGCCGCAGCTCGACCGGCTGTTCGACTACCGCATTCCCGAATCCTTGCGCGCGATCGCGCACCCGGGCGCACGCGTCATCGTTCCGCTGCGCACCGCTGGCCGTCGGGCGCGGGGGTACATCGTAGAGCTCGCCGATGCGGTGGATTTCGACGGCCCGGTGCACGATCTCGAGGATGTCGTCTCCGAGGTGCCCGTGCTGGACGCGGCCGTCTGGCGTCTTGTACGGCGGGCCGCTGACCGTGCGGCAGGCACCGCGAGCGACCTCCTGAGACTCGCCGTGCCTGCGCGCATGGTGCGGGTCGAGAAGGCGTGGCTCGCCCGCGAAGGCGCCGCACCGCCTCTGCCGTCCGAGCGAGGGCTGACCGGCTACGACACCGAGCAGAGCCGCGCGCTCCTGGACGGCGCGTCACCCGCGCACAGCCAGCACCGCGTCGCCCTGCGCGCGCGTGCCCACCCCGTCGCCCTCGGCGATGGCACGTGGGTGCCCGCCTTCGCCCAGACCCTGGCTGAACTTGCCGCGATGACGCTGGCCGGGGGACGCAGCGCGATCGTGAGCGTGCCCGACTACCGAGACGTCGCTCACGTCGAGCGGGCGGCCCGCACGCTCCTCGACGAGGGCCTCATCGCACGCGTCGACGCGGGGCAGTCCAATCCCGATCGCTATCGTGGCTTCCTCCGCACCCTCGAGCGTCGACCGGTCCTCGTCCTCGGCACCCGCACGGCCGTCACGGCACCCGCGCACGAGCTCGGGCTCGTCGCCGTCTGGGACGACGGCGACCCGCTGCACGTCGAGCAGCACGCTCCAGGAGTGCACACGCGCGATCTGGCGCTCCTGCGCCAGGAGCATGAGCAGTGCGCGCTCGTCTTCGCCGGCCACGCTCCGAGCGCCGACGTGCAGCGCCTTCTCGAGCTCGGCTGGCTGACCGCGCTCACACCGAACCCCGAGTCACGACGCCGGCTCACGCCGACCGCCCATCAGGTCACCTCCGAGCCCTCGGCGGAGCGCGCACGCATTCCGTCGAGCGCCTGGCAGACTGCGTCCCGGGCTCTCGAGCGCGGCCCCGTGCTGGTGCAGGTGGCGCGTCCCGGCTACGCCCCGCGACTCGCCTGCACCGACTGCGGCGAGACCGCACGATGCGCGCGCTGCCAGGGCCCCCTCGCTCTGCATGCTCACGGCGCCACACCCTCGTGCCGATGGTGCGGTGCCCTCGCGGTCGACTGGCGCTGCGGGACGTGCGACGGCGTGCGCTGGCGCACCGTGGGGCGGGGAACGGCCAGGACTGCCGAGGAGCTGGGCCGAGCGTTCCCCGGTGCGCGCGTGATCGTCGCGGATGCCAGCAACCCCGTGCAGAGCATCCCGCGAGGCCGCACCCTCGTCGTGTCCACCCGCGGGGCCGAGCCGCTCGTCGCCGGAGGGTATGCCGCCGTTCTGCTGCTCGACGGCGAGCAGATGCTCGCGCGGGAGAGCCTGCGCGTGGTCGAGGACTGCGTGCGCTGGTGGCTCAATGCCGCTGCCCTCGCCGCCCCCGACGCCCCCGTCATGCTCGCGGGCGTCGGGGGAGCCGTCGCGACCGCGCTCTCGCTCGGCATGCCCGAGCAGATCGTCGCGGCTGAACTGGCCGACCGCCGTTCTCTGCGGTTCCCGCCCGCGGTGCGCGTCGCGGCGGTCGTGGGCGAACCAGAGGCGGTCTCGCGCGCGGTGGGAGTCGTGGGCGATCTCGCGGGAGTCGACGTGCTCGGCCCGGTCGAGCTCGACGACGACCGGGTGCGCGCGATCGTGCGGTTCGACTACGCGCAGGGCGCGCTCGTCGCCGAACGGCTCAAGGCCGAGCTCATCCGCAGCGCGACGCAGCGGCCCAGGCCGCTCCCGGGGCGTCCACCGCGCCGGCGCGCCCCCCTCCTGCGCGTGCGATTCGACGACGTCGAGCCCTTCGACGATCCGGCGGGGAACCGCGCGCGTGCGGCGGGCGCGAACGCATCGGGGAGAATCGAGGGATGACCGCACTGAGCATCGCCTTCGCGGGCAGCCCCACGGCCGCTGTGCCGACGCTCCGCGCGCTCGCAGCCGGGCCGCATGCTGTCCGTACGGTCATCACGCGCCCCGCCACCCCGCAGGGTCGCAAGCGCGTCCTCACGCCGACTCCCATCGCGGTCGAGGCGCGCCGACTGGACCTGCCGGTGCTCGAGGCCACTCGTCTGCACGATCTCGAGTCCGAGCTGCTGCGTGAGCCCGTCGACCTGGGCGTCATCGTGGCCTACGGGTCGCTCGTGCGTGAGCCCCTTCTGTCGTGGCCTCGGCTGGGGTGGATCAACCTGCACTTCTCCCTCCTCCCGCGGTGGCGCGGCGCGGCGCCCGTGCAGCACTCCCTCATCGCGGGCGACGAGGAGACCGGCGCGACAGTGTTCCAGCTCACCCCCGGACTCGATGACGGCGACTGGTACGGGCAGCTCCGCGAGTCGGTGTCGAGCGGCACGACCGCGGGGGCCCTCCTCGAGCGACTGAGCGAGACGGGGGCGCAGCTCACGACGCAGGTCGTCGACGAGCTCGCGGCTGGCCGCGCCCGCCCTCGCGCGCAGGAGGGTGAGGTGACCTTCGCGCCCAAGCTCACGCGCGACGACGGCCGGCTGGAGTGGCGCGAGGATGCCCGCACCGTTCTCGCACGCTGGAGCGGCGTGACCCCGGAGCCGGGGGCGTGGACGACGGCGGAGGGCGACCACGTCGTGAAGATCCTCGACCTCGCGCCGGTCGATGATGCCCCCCATCTGGAGAGCGGAGCCGTCCTGCGCGATGCCGGTCGCGTCATCGTCGGCACGGCAGACGCCTCGCTCGAACTGCTGAGCGTGCAGCCCGCCGGCAAGCAGGCCATGCCCGCGGCCGACTGGTCCCGGGGCTGGGGTGTGGAGCCGCCCCGCTTCCGATGAGAGCGAGTCCGCGCCGCGTCGCGTTCGACGTGCTCCACGCCGTCTCGGTGGAGGATGCGTACGCGAACCTGCTGCTGCCGACTCGGCTGCGCAGCGCCGCACTCACGGGCGCGGACGCCGGCTTCGCCACCGAGCTCTGCTATGGCACGCTCCGGCGCCGCGGTCTCTACGATGCGGTGCTCGCACGTGCTGCAGGTCGCGCGGTCGACACGATCGATGCGCCCGTCCTCGACGTGCTCCGCCTCGGTGCTCACCAGTTGCTGGGCATGGGCACGCCCCCGCACGCGGCGGTCGACGAGTCCGTGCGACTCGCACTTGCCCTGCGGCTCGGTCGCGCGAAGGGGTTCGTCAACGCCGTGCTGCGGCGCGTGTCGGAGCGTACGGAGCCGCAGTGGGTGGATCAGCTCCTCTCCGGCGTGAACGACCCGTTCGAGAGGCTCGCGATCACGCACGCGCATCCCCGCTGGGTCGTCGCGGCGCTCGCGAGCGCGCTCACGGCCCAGAATCGCGGCGAGGAGCTTGAGGCCCTCCTCGCCGCCGACAACGTCCCTGCCCGCGTATCGCTCGTCGCCCTGCCCGGGCTTGCGGACGCAGCAGTGGGCGCCGTGGATGCCGAGCTCAGCGACTACTCTCCGCTCGGGATGCGGGCGCCGGGCGGAGACCCCGGAGCAGACCCTCTGGTGCGCTCGGGCGTCGTGCGCGTGCAGGACGAGGGCTCGCAGCTCGCCGCGCTCGCGCTCAGCCGCGCTCGGCCGATCGTCCCGGGAGAGCGCTGGCTCGACGTGTGCGCGGGCCCGGGCGGCAAGGCCGCGCTCCTCGGCGCGGAGGCGGCCCGAGCGGGGGCGCACCTGCTCGCCTCGGAGATCTCACCAGCCCGCACCGACCTCGTGCGTCGCGCACTCGCACCGCTCGGCGACGCGGTCTCCGTGCGCACCGCGGACGGGCTGACGCTCGGTGCAGACCCGCTCGAGCGCTACGACCGCATCATGCTCGACGCGCCCTGCACAGGTCTCGGCGCCCTTCGTCGGCGCCCCGAGGCGCGCTGGCGCAAGAGCGAAGACGACGTGGTCGAGCTCGCTGCCCTGCAGGCGAGCCTCCTGACCGCAGCCCTGTCGGTGCTGTCGCCCGGGGGAGTTCTCGCCTACGTCACCTGCTCGCCGCACCCGAGCGAGACGAGCGCGATCGTCGACACGGTGCTCGAGAGTCATCCGGCGATCGAGCGCCTCGACACCGCGGAGGTGCTCGACCGAGTGACCAAGGCGCCCCTTGACGCGCGCGCGGGCCGCGGAGCGGTGCAGCTGTGGCCCCACCGACACGGCACCGACGCGATGTTCATCCAGGTGCTCTCCCGCCCCGGACGCGCCTGAGGCGAGGGCGCGCCGCGTCGGCGCTGGCCGGGTCGCTCGGCGACGCGGTCGCTACCCTGGCACGGTGACCGTACGCATCAATCCGAGCATCCTCTCCGCCGACTTCGTCAACCTCCAGCCGGAGGTCGAGCGTCTCGAGTCCGCCGACCTCGTGCACGTGGACGTCATGGACAACCACTTCGTGCCGAACCTCACCTTCGGCCCGCGCATGGTCGAGCGCCTGCAGGCTGTTTCACCGGTGCCCCTCGATGTTCACCTCATGATCAGCGATGCCGATCGGTGGGCACCGGGCTATGCCGAGCTCGGCGCCTTCTCGGTGACCTTCCATGCTGAGGCCGCAGCCGACGTGCGCGCCACGGCCCGAGCCCTGCGGGAGCGGGGAGCGCGAGCGGGTCTCGCCGTCAAGCCCGGCACCCCGATCGAGCCGTACCTCGAGCTCGTGCCGGAATTCGACCAGTTTCTCGTCATGACGGTCGAGCCGGGCTTCGGCGGTCAGTCCTTCATGCCCGAGACCATGCCCAAGCTGCGAGCGCTGCGCGAGGCCGTGAGGCGACACGGCGGGGATGTCTGGCTGCAGGTGGACGGCGGCATCTCCGTCGACACGATCGGTGTCGCGGCGGAGGCGGGCGCGGATACCTTCGTCGCGGGATCCAGCGTGTTCGGCGCTGACTCGGTGGAACGGGCGATCGAGGAACTCCGCGCCGCGGCGAGCGCGCATCGTCACGACGACTGACGGCGGCGTCGGGCGGCTCTCGACTCTGGTTGGATAGACGCATGACCGACAAGACCAAGCCCGAGATCGACTTCATCGAGGGCCCCGCGCCGCAGGAGCTCGTCATCACCGACCTCGTGGTGGGCGAGGGCGCCGAGGCAGCACCGGGTTCCACGGTCGACGTCCACTACGTGGGCGTCGAGTTCGAGACCGGCGATGAGTTCGACGCGTCCTGGAACCGAGGCTCGTCCATCAACTTCCCTCTCGGCAGCCTCATCGCCGGCTGGCAGCAGGGCATTCCCGGCATGCGCGTCGGCGGTCGTCGACAGCTCGTCTGCCCGCCCCAGCTCGCCTACGGGCCGGCTGGCGGGGGCCATCGACTCTCCGGCAAGACTCTCGTCTTCGTCATCGATCTGCTCGGCGTCTCCTAGCGCACAGCGCTCTCGCACTCCCGGTAGCCTGGAGGGCGTGAAGACTTTCGAGACGCTCTTCGTCGAGCTGAGCGAGAAGGCTGCCGCGCGACCGGCCGGCTCCGGCACCGTGGCGCAGCTCGACGCCGGCATCCACGCGATCGGCAAGAAGATCGTCGAGGAGGCCGCTGAGGTCTGGATGGCCGCCGAGTACGAATCGGACTCCGCCACGGCCGAAGAGGTCTCCCAACTGCTGTACCACCTTCAGGTCCTCATGATCGCCAAGGGGCTCACCCTCGACGACGTGTATCGGCACCTGTGATCCCGCGCCCGTCACTGCGGTGTCGGCGACCATGGAAGTGAACGATCAGATGCTCAAGATCGCCGTGCCCAATAAGGGCTCGCTCGCCGAGACGGCTGGCGAGATGCTGCACGAGGCCGGGTACACCGGTCGGCGCGACCCGCGCGCGCTCACCGTCGCCGATCCCCGCAACGGCGTCGAGTTCTTCTACCTGCGCCCGCGTGACATTGCGACATACGTGGGCTCGGGTGCCCTCGACGTCGGCATCACCGGGCGCGACCTGCTGCTCGACTCGCGGTCGGCAGCGACGGAGATCTCGAGTCTGGACTTCGGTCACTCGACTTTCCGCTTCGCGGCCGAGCCTGGAGTGGTGAGCGAGCTCGCCGACCTGCAGGGACGGCGCATCGCGACGAGCTACCCGGGGCTCGTGGAGGACTTCCTCCAGCGCCAGGGCGTCACGGCGCAGCTCGTGCGCCTCGACGGCGCGGTCGAGTCTGCTGTGCGCCTCGGCGTCGCCGATGCAGTCGCCGATGTCGTCTCGACGGGCTCCACGCTGCGCGCGCAGGGTCTCGAGATCGTCGGCCCGGTCATCCTCGAGTCGACGGCCGTGCTCATCAGCGCCCAGCCGGAACGCCCGGGCATCGCGACGCTGCAACGTCGCCTGCAGGGTGTGCTCGTCGCCCGCCAGTACGTGCTCATGGACTACGACCTGCCGCGCAGCCTCCTCGAGCGGGCTCAGGCGGTCACCCCGGGCCTGGAGTCGCCGACCGTGAGCGCTCTCGCCGACCCCGACTGGGTCGCGGTGCGCGCGATGGTGCCCCGCAACGACACCAATCACGTCATGGACGAGCTCTACGAGCTCGGCGCCCGCGCCATCCTCGTGAGCCCCATCCACGCCGCCCGCATCTGATGAGTCTCGCCGTCCGCGTCATCCCGTGCCTCGACGTCGCCGCGGGGCGCGTCGTCAAGGGCGTGCGCTTTCAGGGCTTGCGCGACGCGGGCGATCCGATCGAGCTCTCGCGCAGATACTTCGAGCAGGGAGCCGACGAGATCACCTTCCTCGACGTGAAGGCGACCGTCGACAACCGCGACACGATGTACGAGGTCGTGCGCGAGACCGCCGAGCAGGTCTTCATCCCCCTCACCGTCGGGGGAGGGGTCAGGACCGTCGACGATGTCGCGCGACTTCTCGCCCACGGCGCCGACAAGATCGGTGTGAACAGCGCGGCGATCGCCCGCCCGCAGCTCATCGACGAGATCGCGCAGCGCTTCGGCGCGCAGGTCTGCGTCGTATCGCTCGATGTGACGCGAGATACCGGGCAGCCGAGCGGCTTCGTCGTCACGACGCACGGCGGGCGGGAGCGTGCGGGCCTGGACGCCCTCGCCTGGGCCCGCGAGGCGATCGAACGCGGGGCAGGGGAGCTCCTCGTCAACTCGATCGACGCGGACGGGACCAAGCAAGGCTTCGACCTCGAGCTCACGAGCGCGATCGCGGCGCTCTCCACGGTGCCCGTCATCGCCTCCGGCGGCGCCGGCGCACTCGAGCATTTCGCGCCGCCGCTGATCGCCGGTGCCGACGCCGTTCTCGCCGCGAGCGTCTTCCACAGCGGAGAGCTCACCGTGGGCGAGGTCAAGGGCGCGCTGCGCGAGGAAGGGATGATGGTGCGATGAGCGAGAGCATGCAGGGCGCTGAGCCCGTACTGGCACGCATCCGCTTCGATGCCGCCGGGCTCATCCCCGCCATCATCCAGGAGGACGACGGCGGAGACGTGCTCATGCTCGGGTGGATGGACGCCGAAGCCGTGCGACGCACCCTCACCGAGGGGCGAGTCACCTTCTGGAGTCGCTCCCGGCAGGAGTACTGGCGCAAAGGCGACACGAGCGGGCACGCCCAGTATGTACGATCGGCCGCCCTCGACTGCGACGGCGACACCCTTCTCGTGCGCGTGCACCAGGTAGGTGCCGCGTGCCACACGGGCGCCCACGCGTGCTTCGACGTCGACCCCCTCCAGCCCGTGGTCCTCGTCCAGAGCCCGGAGGGGTCGTCGTGAGCGCGCCCGGGGACACGACGCGGGAGGCCTTCGCGCGCCAGTGCGCGCAGGCGCGCGTCGTACCGGTCATCCGCACCCTCTTCGCGGACGCCCTCACCCCGGTGGGGCTCTACCGCGCACTCGGCGAGGGACGCTCGGGCAGCTTCCTGCTCGAGTCGGCTGAGCAGGGGGGCATCTGGTCGCGCTACTCGTTCGTCGGAGTCCGGTCCTTCGGGGTGCTCACCGAGCACGACGGCGCGACCGCGTGGCTCGCCGACGGGCTGGAGGAGGAGCGCGCGTTCGGAGGCTCCGCACCGGCGCGCTCTCTCGACGCCCTCGAGGCGCTCTACTCGCGGTGGCGGTCCCCGCACGACCCCGCGCATCCTCCGCTCACGGGAGGGCTCGTCGGCTTCATCGGCTGGGACACCGTGCGGCAGGTGGAGAACCTGCCTGATGCGCCGCCGAGAGACTTCCCGTGCCCCGAGCTCGCCCTCGCCTTCGTCTCCGAGCTGCTCGTGATGGACCACCGTCGCGGCACGGTCTCGCTCATCGTGAGCGCCCTCAACGATGGAGAGGCCACGCAGGATGAGCTGTGGCAGGACGCTCACGTGCGCCTCGATCGTCTCGAGCGCGCGATGACCATGACGGCCTCGCCGGACGTTGCCCGCATCGATCTCGAGGTCGCGCCCGCGCCGCATCACCGATCGACGCCGGCCGAGTTCCTCGCCGCCGTCGACCGCTCGAAGGAGTTCATCCGCGATGGGGATGTGTTCCAGGTCGTCATCGGCCAGCGGTTCGACCACGAGCTCACCGCGAGCGCTCTCGACGTCTACCGCGTGCTGCGTGCCCTCAACCCCTCGCCGTACATGTACACGCTGACCCTCGAGACGGTGGAGGGCAACCCCTACGCGATCGTCGGCTCGTCGCCCGAGGCGCTCGTCAAGGTGACCGGCGAGCGCGTCTACATGCACCCGATCGCCGGGTCACGACCGCGGGGCGACACGCCCGAGCGGGACGGCGAGCTCGCGGACGAGCTGCTCGCCGATCGCAAGGAGCAGGCCGAGCACCTCATGCTCGTCGACCTCGCACGCAACGATCTGTCGAAGGTCTGTCAGGCCGGCACCGTCGAGGTGACCGAATTCATGCAGGTCGAGCGCTTCAGCCACATCATGCACCTCGTCTCGAGCGTCGAGGGCTCCCTACGCAGCGATTCCTCTCCGATCGATGTCTTTCGCGCAACCTTCCCCGCGGGGACTCTGAGCGGCGCCCCGAAGCCCCGGGCCCTCGAGATCATCGACGAGCTGGAGCCGGCGCGGCGCGGTGTGTACGGCGGCGTGGTCGGCTACATCGCCTTCTCGGGCGACACCGATCTGGCGATCGCCATCCGCACGGCCTTCCTGGCCGATGGTGTCGCGCGCGTCCAGGCCGGTGCAGGGCTCGTCGCCGACTCGCAGCCCCACGCGGAGCTGCAGGAGACGGTCGCGAAGGCGGCCGCGCCTCTGCGGGCGGTCGCGATCGCGAACGCGCTGCGTGCTGTCGAGGGCGACGCGAGGGCCTGATCATGACCACGGATGCCCGGCGCGGCTCGCGCCTACGCCTCGTCTCCCTGCTCGCGCCCCCGGTGATCGCGGTGGCACTGTTCATCGTGTGGGCGCAGCCGTGGATCGTGCTCACCCTCGACGACGGCGTGCGCATCGCCGCGGGGGGAGACCGCGCAGCGGCTGTGCTGCCCGCCATCGCAGTCGCATCCCTCGCCCTCACCTCCGCGCTCGCGCTCGCCAGTGCGCGCATCCGCCCCGTCCTGGGCGCGTTGCTCGCGCTCCTGGGTGCTCTCGTCGTCGCCGTGAGCCTCCGTGCCGCCGGTGACCCCGTCGCGGCCGCCGCCTCGAGCGTGACCCAGCTCACGGGTGTGGAGGGGGAGCGATCAGTGCGTGCGCTCGTCGACACCGCGGCGCTGACCGCAGGGCCCGTGAGCGCCATCGTGCTCGGGGCAGTCCTCGGCGTCGCCGGTCTCGCCATCGCGGTCACGTCGCGCCGATGGCCGCGTCGGGTGGAGCGGTTCGACCGGCCCGAGGGTCCGTCTCCCGAGGGTTCAGCCGCCGACGGGACGGCCACCTACAGTGCACCGTCGGCGCCGTCAGACGCCGGCGACGCGAGCGACCGGCAGAGGGATCAGAGCATCGGCGACTGGGACGCGCTGAGCGACGGCCGCGACCCGACGACACGGTAGACTGACGGGGTACCTGCACTCGACGCGATGGAGAGACATGAACGCCCAGTCTGAGCCCGGCCACGGCCACTCGCCCGCCGCCTGGACGGCCGTCACGATCATGCTCGTCGGCTTCACGATCGGCACGATCGCGTTCTTCTTCTCCGTGGCCTGGGTCGTCTGGGCGAGCGCCGGCGTCGTCCTGCTCGGCTGGATCATCGGTGGTGTCATGGCGAAGGCGGGCTACGGGGTGCAGGGTCCGCGCTACATGCCGAAGGCGCACTCCTAAGTGCTCGATGGTCTTGTCGCCGGTGCGCGTGACGACGCGGCTCGGCGGAGACAGTCGCGTTCGCTGAGTGACGTGGAGGCGGCGGCGGTCGCCGCGCCTCCCGCCCTCGATGCGCGCGCGGCGCTGCAGCGCGGTGCGAACATCAAGGTCATCGCCGAGGTCAAGCGCGCGAGCCCCTCGCGCGGCGCGCTCGCGGAGATCCCCGACCCCGCCGACCTCGCGCGCTCCTACGCAGCGGGCGGTGCCGCCGCGGTGAGCGTGCTCACGGAGGAGCGCCGCTTCGGCGGCAGCCTCGACGATCTCTCTGCGGTGCGAGCGGCGGTCGACATCCCGGTGCTGCGCAAGGACTTCATCGCCGAGCCGTATCAAGTGCTCGAGGCCCGCGCCGCCGGGGCCGATCTCGTGCTGCTCATCGTCGCCGCGCTCGACGACGCGACGCTCGCTCAGCTGCACGCTCTCGTGCTCGAGCTCGGGATGACGCCGCTCGTGGAGACGCACGACGAGGAGGAGGTGCGGCGTGCGGTCGCGCTCGGAGCCTCCATCATCGGCGTCAACGCGCGCGACCTCAGCACCTTCGAGCTCGATCGCGATCTGTTCGGGCGGCTGGCGCCGAGCATCCCCGACGGAACGGTGCGCATCGCGGAGTCGGCCGTCAGCGGTGTCGCAGAAGTCGAGCACTACCGTCGTGCGGGGGCCGATGTGGTCCTCGTGGGCGAAGCCCTGGTCACCGGTGGCGATCCCGTCGCCACACTCCACGAATTCTTGGCGGTCAGATGAGTCTGCGCGAACAGGTCGGCCCGTACTTCGGCTCGTTCGGAGGGCGCTTCGTACCCGAATCCCTCATCGCTGCGCTCGACGAGCTCGATGAGGCCTACCAGGCCGCTCGCATTGATCCCGCGTTCGCCGCCGAGCTCGCCGAGCTGCACCGCAGCTACACGGGCCGCCCCTCGATCATCACCGAGGCACGACGGTTCGCAGAGCACGCCGGCGGAGCGCGCATCCTGCTCAAGCGCGAAGACCTCAACCACACGGGCAGCCACAAGATCAACAATGTGCTCGGCCAGGCGCTCCTCGCGAAGCGGCTCGGCAAGTCGCGCATCATCGCCGAGACGGGCGCGGGCCAGCACGGTGTGGCGAGCGCGACCGCTGCCGCACTGTTCGGTCTCGAATGCGTCGTCTACATGGGTGAGGTCGACACGGAGCGCCAAGCGCTCAATGTCGCGCGCATGAACCTGCTCGGGGCCACCGTCGTCCCGGTCACGGTGGGCTCCCGCACACTCAAGGACGCCATCAACGAGGCCCTGCGCGACTGGGTCGCGAACGTCGAGACGACGCACTACCTGCTCGGGACGGTCGCGGGGCCCCACCCGTTCCCGACCATGGTGCGCGACTTCCACGCCGTGATCGGCACGGAGGCGCGCGAGCAGGTGCTCGAGCTCACCGGACGCCTGCCCGACGCCGTCGTGGCCTGCGTGGGCGGCGGCAGCAACGCGATGGGCATCTTCCACGCCTTCCTCGACGACGCGGAGGTCCGGCTCGTCGGCAGCGAGGCCGCCGGTGACGGCGTCGACACGCTGCGCCACGCCGCGACGATCACCCGCGGCCGCCCGGGCGTCCTGCACGGCGCGCGCAGCCTCATGCTGCAGGACGAGGACGGCCAGACCATGGAATCGCACTCGATCTCGGCGGGTCTCGACTATCCCGGCGTCGGCCCCGAGCACGCCTGGCTCGCCGAGATCGGGCGAGCCGAGTACCACGGTGTCACCGACGCCGAAGCCATGGATGCTCTGCGCCTGCTCAGCCGCACGGAGGGCATCATCCCCGCCATCGAGACGGCCCACGCCCTGCACGGCGCCCTCCTGCTGGGCCGCGAGCTCGGGCCAGACGGTACTGTGCTCGTCTCCCTCAGCGGCCGCGGCGACAAGGACATGGAGACCGCTGCGCGCTACTTCGGGCTTCTCGACGCGGCCGAGGCGGGGGAGGACTCGTGACCACGAGCAGCGTCGAGACCACGATCGCCACTCGGGTCGACGCCGGTTCGGGGGCTCTCATCGGCTACCTGCCGGTCGGGTTCCCCGATCTCGACACGAGCGTCGAGGCAGCCGTGGCTCTCGTCGAGAACGGCGTCGACATCATCGAGCTCGGTCTCCCGTACAGCGACCCCGTCATGGACGGCCTGGCCATCCAGGCGGCGACGCAGGCCGCGCTCGAGCGCGGCTTCCGGCTGCGGGACGGCTTCACGGCGCTCGAGCGCATCCGCTCCCGGGTGGACGCTCCCGTCCTCGTGATGACCTACTGGAACCCGGTCGTGCAGTACGGCGTCGAGCGCTTCGCGAGTGCCTTGCGCGACGCGGGCGGTGCGGGGCTCATCACCCCCGACCTCATCCCCGATGAGGCCGCCGAGTGGCTCTCGGTCTCCGACGGGCTCGGTCTGGACCGGGTGTTCCTCGCCGCGCCCTCGTCGAGCACGGCCAGGCTGCAGAGGGCAGTGGAGGTGAGCCGCGGCTTCGTCTACGCAGTCTCCACGATGGGCATCACGGGAGCGCGCGCCGACGTCGACGCTGCGGCACGCGGCGTCGTGACCCGCCTGCGCGACGCGGGCTCGACCTCCGCGTGCGTCGGGCTCGGCATCTCCACGGCCGATCAGGTACGCGATGTCCTCGAGTACGCGGATGGAGCGATCGTGGGCTCCCGACTCGTCACCGCGCTCGCGGAGGGCGGCGTGAGCGCCGTCGCGAGCGCGGCAGCCGAACTCGCCGCGGGCACCGACTGACCCCCAGAGCCGCACCCGACGCCGCTAGGCTGATCGAGCCCTCCGGCCAGAAAGGTACCTCGTCACCGTGACCCACCCCATGAGCATCCCGAGCCCCGATCCCGAGTGGCAGGTCTTCAACCTCGGGCAATGGCTGCGCGACCTGGGTCTGAGCTGGTTCAGCTTCGACCTGAACATCTACGCATACGCGCTGTGCATCCTCGCAGGCATCATCGCAGCCGTGCTGCTCACGCACTACCGCCTCACGCGCCGTGGTGCTGAGCCCTGGATCGTGCTCGATATCGCGCTCTTCGCCGTTCCCTTCGGCATCATCGGCGGTCGTGTGTACCACGTGCTGACGCATCCGAACGACTACTTCTTCGAGGGAGCAGACCTCTTCGCCACGCTGCGCATCTGGGAGGGCGGCATGGCGATCTTCGGCGCGCTTCTCGGCGGCGCGATCGGCGCATGGATCGGCTGCCGCGTGACGGGTGTGCGGTTCACGGCCTTCGCCGACGCCCTCGCACCGGGCCTCCTTCTCGCGCAGGCCTTCGGACGACTGGGCAACTGGTTCAACCAGGAGCTCTTCGGTCTGCCGACCAACGCGCCCTGGGGTCTCGAGATCGACCGACCGAATGCGGCGATCCCCGTCGGCCTCCCCGACGACACCCTCTTCCACCCCACGTTCCTCTACGAGATCATCTGGAATCTCGCCGGCGTGGCCGTGCTCCTCCTGCTCGATGCTCGCCTGCGCGTCCAGTGGGGCAAGCTGCTCGGCGCCTACCTCATCTGGTACGGGGTCGGCCGCAGCGTCTTCGAGACGATCCGCCTCGACCCCAGCGAGCTCTTCCTGGGCGTGCGCGTCAACGTGTGGGCGGCCTGGGGCGCGGTACTTCTGGGTCTCATCATCGTGCTCGTGCAGAGGCGTCGTCACACGGGCGACGAGCCCTCGGTCTACCAGCCCGGCCGGGAGTGGGATCCGACCGCTGGGGTAGACTCTGACGACGTGTACTCCGACTCGGACGACGACGGCAACGACGCTGCGGAGTCCGGCGCACGCGCTGGGTCTTCCTCCGCCACAAGCGGGGCCGGCGCCACACCATAGCGCCGCGGTCGCCACCCTCGACCACTCGACGGGGTCGACGAATCCCTGCCGCGCGACCAGTTCATCATCGGGCCAGCGACGTCCCGTACGCCTCCAGTCTCACCGTGAGGACGGTTCTTCCATGGCTTCAGCCTCTCCCTACGAGCGGTTCTCCTCCGTGCCTGCCGCGCAGGGCCTGTACGACCCTGCGCGCGAGCACGATGCGTGCGGCCTCGCGATGGTCGCTACTCTGCGGGGCACGGCAGGTCATGACATCATCCAGGCGGCGCTCGACGCGCTGCGCAACCTCGAGCACCGCGGCGCGATCGGGTCCGATGCCGGCACGGGCGACGGTGCGGGCATCCTCACGCAGATTCCCGATGAGTTCCTGCGTGCGGTGACGGCCTTCGACCTACCGCCCGTGGGGGCGTACGCCGTCGGCATGGCTTTCCTGCCCACCGACGACGACGAGCGGGCGACCGAGAGGAGCGAGATCGAGCGCATCGCCGGCGAGGAGGACCTCGAGGTCCTCGGCTGGCGCGAGGTGCCCATCGACCCCGACAACATCGGCAACCTGGCGCGCGCGGCGATGCCGACCTTTGAGCAGCTCTTCGTGCGGTCCCGCCGTCACGACGCCGACGGCGAGGCGCTGGTCGGCATCGCTCTCGACCGCCAGACCTTCCGTCTGCGCAAGCGCGCCGAGCGCGAGCTCGGGTCGTACTTCCCCTCGCTCTCGAGCCGCACACTTGTCTACAAGGGCATGGTCACGACGCTCCAGCTCGAGCCGTTCTACCCCGACCTGAGCGACGAGCGTTTCGCGTCGAAGCTCGCTCTCGTGCACTCGCGCTACTCGACGAACACCTTCCCGTCGTGGCCGCTCGCGCAGCCGTTCCGCATGATGGCGCACAACGGTGAGATCAACACCGTGCAGGGCAACCGCAACTGGATGCGCGCCCGACAGTCTCAGCTCGAGAACGAGGTCTTCGGCGATCTGAGCGACGTGTTCCCGATCGTCACGCCCGGCGCGAGCGACTCGGCCTCGTTCGACGAGGTCGTCGAGCTTCTCGAGCTCGGGGGCCGACCACTGCCTCACGCGATCATGATGATGGTGCCCGAGGCGTGGGAGAACCAGGTCGATATCGACCCCGACATCCGAAGCTTCTACGAGTACCACGGCATGCTCATGGAGCCGTGGGACGGCCCTGCGGCGCTGACCTTCACCGACGGCGACCTCGTCGGCGCGACCCTCGACCGCAACGGGCTGCGTCCCGGCCGGTTCCTCGTCACCGACGACGGCCTCGTCGTGCTCGCGAGCGAGATCGGCGTGCTCGACATCGATCCGGCCCGCGTCGTGCGCAAGGGCCGGCTGCGCCCTGGCCGGATGTTCCTCGTCGACACCGCCGAGGGCCGCATCATCGAGGACGACGAGATCAAGAGCGAGATCGCCGGATCCGGCCCGTGGGGCGAGTGGCTGGAGACCCAGCGCATCAACCTCAAGGATCTCCCGGAGCGGGAGCACATCGTGCACACCCCCGCCTCGATCGTGCGCCGCCAGCGCACCTTCGGCTACACGGAGGAGGAGGTGCGCATTCTCCTCACCCCCATGGCGAGGACGGGTGCCGAGCCCCTCGGCGCCATGGGGTCCGACACTCCCATCGCCGTGCTCTCCGATCGTCCGCGGCTCATCTTCGACTACTTCACCCAGCAGTTCGCGCAGGTCACGAACCCGCCCCTCGACTCGATCCGAGAAGAGGTCGTGACCTCGATGCGGCTCGGCCTCGGGCCGGAGCGCAACCTGCTCGCGGCCACTCCCCGGCACGCGCGCCAGGTCGTCCTCGACTTCCCCGTGATCGACAACGACGAGCTCGCAAAGATCCAGCACATCGATCCGCGTCCGGGCAGCTCGCTCACCAAGACGATCCGCGGGCTCTACCGTGTGGATCGCGGCCCCAAGGCGCTCGAGAAGCGACTGGCGGCGGTGTGCGCCGAGGTCGACGAAGCGATCGACGACGGCGCGGAGTTCGTCGTGCTGAGCGATCGCGACTCGAACGCCGATCTCGCGCCGATCCCCTCCCTGCTGCTGCTCTCCGCGGTGCACCACCATCTCATCCGCTCCGAGAAGCGCATGCGCGTCGGGATCATCGTCGAGGCTGGCGACGTGCGCGAGGTGCACCACATCGCGCTCCTCATCGGCTTCGGCGCCTCCGCCGTCAACCCCTACCTCGCGATGGAGACCGTCGAGAACCTCGTGCGCTCCGGCATGATCACGGGCCTCACGCCCGAGGCGGCGGTGCGCAACGTCATCAAGGGCCTCGGCAAGGGCGTGCTCAAGATCATGTCCAAGATGGGCATCTCGACCGTGAGCTCCTACGCAGGCGCTCAGGCCTTCGAGGCGGTCGGTCTTGACCAGGACTTCGTCGACGAGTACTTCACGGGTACGACGAGCATCCTCGGCGGTGTCGGCATCGAGACGATCGCGCGCGAGAACGCCGCGCGCCACGCGCTCGCCTACCCGCCGAGCGTGCCGGTCAACCCGCACGAGCGGCTGCAGACCGGTGGCGAGTACCAGTGGCGCCGCGAGGGCCCGCCGCATCTGTTCGATCCGCAGACGGTCTTCCGCCTGCAGCATGCAACGCGCTCGAAGCGCTACGACATCTTCCGTGAGTACACCCGGTCTGTCGACGAGCAGGCAGAGCGGCTCATGACGCTGCGCGGGATGTTCCGCCTGAAGACCGGCGAGCGTCCTCCCGTTCCACTGGACGAGGTCGAGTCGGTCGCCTCCATCGTGACCCGGTTCACGACGGGGGCGATGAGCCTCGGTGCGATCAGCCCGGAAATGCACGAGACGCTCGCCATCGCCATGAACCGGCTCGGGGGCCGATCGAACACGGGCGAGGGCGGGGAGTCGACGGAGCGCCTGCTCGATCCCGAGCGGCGCAGCGCGATCAAGCAGGTCGCCTCGGGCCGATTCGGCGTCACGAGCATGTACCTGACGCACGCCGACGACATCCAGATCAAGATGGCCCAGGGTGCGAAGCCGGGGGAGGGCGGTCAGTTGCCCTCCAACAAGGTCTATCCGCTCATCGCGCGGCTGCGGCACGGAACTCCCGGTGTCGGGCTCATCTCGCCTCCGCCGCACCACGACATCTACTCCATCGAAGACCTCAAGCAGCTCATCTTCGACCTCAAGCGCTCCAACCCGTCCGCGCGCATCCACGTCAAGCTCGTGAGCCAGTCGGGCATCGGCGCGGTGGCGGCGGGAGTGGCGAAGGCCAAGGCCGATGTCATTCTGGTATCCGGTCACGACGGCGGCACGGGGGCGAGCCCGCTCAACTCGCTCAAGCACGCGGGAACCCCGTGGGAGCTCGGTCTCGCCGAGGCGCAGCAGACGCTCATGCTCAACAACATGCGGGATCGCGTGACCGTGCAGGTCGACGGCCAGATGAAGACAGGCCGCGATGTCGTGATCGCTGCGCTCCTCGGCGCCGAGGAGTTCGGCTTCGCCACGGCACCCATGGTGGTCTCGGGCTGCATCCTCATGCGCGTGTGCCACCTCGACACGTGCCCGGTCGGCGTCGCGACGCAGAATCCTGTCCTGCGCGAGCGTTTCACCGGCACGCCCGAGTTCGTCGTGAACTTCTTCGAGTTCCTCGCCGAGGAGGTGCGCGAGTACCTCGCCGAGCTCGGCTTCCGCTCGCTCGACGAGGCGATCGGGCGCACCGAGCTGCTCGACATCGATCGTGCCGTGCGCCACTGGAAGGCTGATGGCCTCGATCTGCGCCCGATCCTCGAAGGGCCCGTGTTCGCCGACGACGTGCCGCGCATCAAGACGGTCGAGCAGGATCACGAGATCGACGAGCACTTCGACAACGAGCTCATCCGCCTGAGCGGTGACGCCCTCGAGAACGGTGGTCCCGTGCGCATCGACCTGCCCGTGCGCAACACGGCGCGCGCGGTCGGAACAATGCTCGGTCACCAGGTCACGCTGCGGCACGGAGAAGAGGGCCTCGCGACCGACACGATCGACGTGACGCTCACGGGCTCCGCTGGTCAGAGCCTGGGTGCCTTCCTCCCGAACGGCATCACCCTGCGACTCTTCGGCGACAGCAACGACTACGTCGGCAAGGGGCTCTCGGGCGGGCGCGTCATCGTGCGCCCGCACCGCGAGAGCGTCTTCCATGCCGAGCGCAACGTCATCGCCGGCAACGTCATCGGCTACGGCGCGACGAGCGGTGAGATGTTCATCCGCGGCATCGTGGGCGAGCGGTTCCTCGTGCGCAATTCGGGGGCAACCGCCGTCGTGGAGGGCGTGGGCGACCATGCTCTCGAGTACATGACCGGCGGCACGGCGCTCATCCTGGGGGCCACCGGCCGCAATCTGGGCGCCGGCATGTCTGGCGGGACGGCGTACGTGCTCGACCTGGTTCCCGAACGCGTCAATCGCGATGCGATCGACTCGGGCGAGCTCACTCTGCGCCCGCTCACCGACATCGAGCGCGACGAGGTCACGGAGCTTCTCCGCCGGCACCGCGACGAGACCGAGTCGGCTCTCGCCGACCGCCTGCTCGACGACCTCGACACGACCCTCGGTCGCATGACGACCGTCATGCCGCGCGACTTCGCCGCGGTGATCGAAACGCGCCGCACGGCGGCGGACGAAGGACTGGATCCGGACGGCGACGTCGTCTGGGAGAGGATTCTGGAGGTGACCGGTGGCTGACCCCCGCGGCTTTCTGAAGACGACCGAGCGCGAGCTGCCGCCGCGCCGGCCCGTGCCGATTCGACTCATGGACTGGAAAGAGGTCTACGAGCAGGGCGACCCGGCGCAATTGCGCCGCCAGGCCGGGCGGTGCATGGACTGCGGAGTGCCCTTCTGCCACCAGGGATGCCCCCTCGCGAACCTCATCCCGGAGTGGAACGACCTGACCTGGCGCGGTGAGGGTCGCCAGGCGATCGAGCGACTGCACGCGACCAACAACTTCCCGGAGTTCACCGGCAAGCTGTGCCCCGCTCCGTGCGAGGCCTCGTGCGTGCTCGCGATCAACCAGCCTGCCGTGACGATCAAGCAGGTCGAGGCGTCGATCATCGAGAACGCGTGGAACAACGGCTGGGTGCAGCCGATCCCGCCCGAGCGGCTCACCGGCAAGACCGTCGCTGTCGTCGGAAGCGGCCCCGCAGGCCTCGCTGCCGCCCAGCAGCTCACGCGCGTCGGCCACACCGTCGCCGTCTTCGAGCGGGATGACCGCATCGGCGGCCTGCTGCGGTACGGCATCCCCGATTTCAAGATGGAGAAGCGCCATCTGGATGCCCGGCTCACGCAGATGCAGGCTGAGGGCACCCGGTTCCGCGCCGGGGTGACGATCGGCCGCGACATCACCTGGAGCGACCTGCGCGACCGCTACGACGCCGTCATCGTCGCCACGGGCGCCCCGCAGCCGCGCGACCTGCCCATCCCGGGGCGCGATGCACTCGGCGTGCACTTCGCGATGGAGTACCTCACGCAGTCCAATCGCGTGCAGGCGGGCGACACCGTCGACGACCAGATCACGGCCGAGGGCAAGCACGTCGTCGTCCTCGGCGGCGGCGACACCGGTGCCGACTGCATCGGCACCGCGCATCGCCAGGGCGCCCTGAGCGTCACCAACCTCGCGATCGGCGTGCAGCCGCCCGCGGAGCGCCCCGAGCACCAGCCGTGGCCCGTGCAGCCGACGCTCTTCGAGATGCAGAGCGCCCACGAGGAGGGCGGCGAGCGGCGCTACCTCGCCTCGACGGTCGAATTCCTGCGCAACGACGCTGGTGAAGTGCGCGCCCTGCGCGTCGCCGAGACCGAGTTCGTCGAGGGGCTCCGCGTGCCGAAGGCCGGCACCGAGCACGAGATCCCCGCAGACCTCGTGCTGCTCGCCCTCGGCTTCACGGGGGCCGAGCGCGACACGCTCGAGCCCCAGCTGTCCATCCCGTTCGAGGACCACGGCACGGTGTCGCGCGCTGCCGACTACACGACCTCCGAGCCCGGCGTCTTCGTCGCGGGCGATGCGGGCCGCGGAGCCTCGCTCATCGTCTGGGCGATCGCCGAGGGCCGCGCAGCGGCTGCCGAGGCGGACCGCTACCTGCAGGGCAGCAGCGAGCTGCCTGCGCCCGTGCGCGCCACCGACCAACCGCTGCGCGTCTAGCGGCCCGCCCACCCTTACGCACCTCCCTTCTCCACCCCACCACCACCACAGTGAAGGAAGCCATGAGACGAGCAAAGATCGTCGCCACCCTCGGGCCGGCTACGTCGAGCTACGAGAACATCCGAGCGATCATCGAGGCCGGCGTTGACGTCGCTCGCATGAACCTCAGCCACGGCACGTACGACCTGCACGAGGAGGTGTACGGAAACGTGCGCAAGGCCGCGGAGGACACGGGGCGCCCGGTCGCCGTCCTCGTCGACCTGCAAGGCCCCAAGATCCGGCTCGGGAAGTTCTCCGACGGCCCGCACGAGCTCGACGAGGGCGACATCTTCACGATCACGACCGAGGAGGTGCTCGGCACGAAGGAGCAGTGCGGCACGACCTTCAAGGGCCTGCCGCAGGACGTCAAGCCTGGCGACTTCCTGCTCGTCGACGACGGCAAGGTGAAGCTGCGCGTGCTCGACACCGACGGAGTGCGCGTGCGCACCGAGGTCGTCGTCGCTGGCGCAGTCTCCAACAACAAGGGCATCAACCTGCCCGGCGTCGCCGTCAACGTCCCCGCTCTCTCGGAGAAGGACGAGGACGACCTGCGCTGGGGCCTGCGCCTCGGTGCCGACTACATCGCGCTCTCGTTCGTACGCAACGCGAGCGACATCACGCGCGTCCACGAGATCATGCGTGACGAGGGCGTGACGCTGCCCGTCATCGCGAAGATCGAGAAGCCTCAGGCGGTCGACGCACTCGAGGAGATCGTCGACGCCTTCGACGGCATCATGGTCGCGCGCGGCGACCTCGGGGTCGAGCTTCCCCTGGAAGCCGTGCCGATCGTGCAGAAGCGGGCCGTCGAGCTCGCGCGCCGCATGGCGAAGCCCGTCATCGTGGCGACTCAGATGCTCGAGTCGATGATTAGCAGCCCGATCCCGACGCGCGCCGAGACGAGCGATGTCGCCAACGCGGTCCTCGACGGTGCGGACGCGGTCATGCTCAGTGGCGAGACGAGCGTGGGGGAGTTCCCCGTCATCACCGTCTCCACGATGGCGCGCATCGTCGCCGCGACCGAGGAGCACGGGCTCGAGCGCATCCCGCCGCTCGGCACGAAGCCGCGCACGCAGGGCGGCGCCATCACGCTCGCCGCCGCAGAGGTCGCAGAGTTCGTGGAGGCCAAGTACGTGTGCGTCTTCACCGAGGGCGGCGACTCGGCTCGTCGCATGTCGCGACTTCGGTTCCGCATCCCGATGAAGGCATTCACGCCGAACCCGCACGTGCAGCGCCGCATGTCGCTCACGTGGGGGATCGAGTCCTTCCTCGTCAAGAGCGTCACCCACACCGACGCGATGTACCGACAGGTCGACGACGTGCTCCTCGGGCGCGGTCTCGCGGAGACCGGCGACAAGGTCGTCGTGATCTCCGGCTCGCCTCCCGGAGTCTCGGGCGGCACCAACGACATCCGCGTGCACACCGTCGGTGACACGGTGGGCACCGAGCTGCCCGCGTGGATCGCGGGCGGCAGCGTCGAGTAGAGCACTCCGCGCGGCGTAGTCGATGTATGCTCGCGTTCATGACGGGACGCGAGCTGCATCGGCCTGGTCGCCGGGATCGGATGATCGGCTGTGGCGTAGCCCTGGCCATTGTTCTCGTCGTCGCCGGGTGCACCGGGCCTTCTGAGCCCGGCGTGGCGCCCGCCGCCGCTGAGACGGCGCCAGTCGAGCCCGGGGTGCTCGGCGCCGCCCCGCGTCCGACGCTCGACGCCGGGGAGGTCGTCGCGACGGGGACCCTCGCGGGCGACGCGACCGGCACGGTGACCATCACCGCAACGGGTGACGGAGGCTTCGGTGTGCGCATCGACGACCTCGGGACCGAGTTCGACGGTCTGCTGACCCCCTACCTGAGCACGGAGACCTTCGTGCCCGGCGAGTACTGCGCGTCGACGCGTGCGGGTCTGCACGGGTTCGGCGATTTCGTTCCGGCGCCGACGTACTCGTTCGCCCTCGGCGGCTTCGGTCATGGAGACTCCCCGTGGCCCGACCCCGCCTACCTCGACGACCTGGTCCTGACGCGCTCAGGGGAGCCTCTCGACGACTGCATCTCCGCGGTCGCCGGAGTGGCGCCGCTCACCTGGACGTTGCCCGACATGCGGCCGGGGCTGGCCGTGACCGATGACGGGCCGACCGGGGGAGCGCGTGGCGAGGTCGAGCTGTCGGATGGCTACCCGGTCGCCTACTCGGTGGTGGACGACGATCTGCTGCCCTCGATCGCGGCGCGCTTCGGCGTCACCCTCGACGACCTTCTCTACCTCAACCCAGCGCGGGCCGTGCCCGGCGACGACCCCGCGCTCGCCTACGTGGGTGAGACCCTGAATCTCGATCCCGCGAATCGCTAGTGGTGCGTACCGGCTGTGGGATTCGAACCCCGCGACGCACCGCGTCGCGCAGAACCGCACGGTTGTGTCGTGCGACTCGTGGTGCGTACCGGCTGTGGGATTCGAACCCCGCGACGCACCGCGTCGCGCAGAACCGCACGGTTGTGTCGTGCGACTAGTGGTGCGTACCGGCTGTGGGATTCGAACCCACACGCCCTCTCGGACAAAGCATTTTGAGTGCTCCGCGTCTACCATTCCGCCAAGCCGGCCACGCCGCTTCGTTAGCGGCATGTTGACGATACCGTAGGCTCGTGACCGTGAGTGATCAGGAACAGAGCACGTCAGCACCTCGACGCGTCGTCGTCGCCGAGGATGAGTCGCTCATCCGCATGGACATCGTCGAGATCCTGCGCGACAACGGCTTCGATGTCGTCGGTGAGGCGGGTGACGGTGAGACGGCGGTAGCCCTCGCGACCGAGTTGCGCCCCGATCTCGTCATCATGGACATCAGGATGCCCCAGCTAGACGGCATCGAGGCGGCCAAGCGCCTCAGCGAGAACCACATCGCTCCCGTCGTGCTGCTGACGGCGTTCAGCCAGAAGGAGCTCGTCGAGCAGGCGAGCGAGGCGGGCGCCCTGGCTTACGTCGTGAAGCCGTTCACGCCGAACGACCTGCTGCCGGCGATCGAGATCGCCCTGAGCCGCTACCAGCAGATCCTCACGCTCGAGAGCGAGGTCGCCGACCTGGTCGAGCGCTTCGAGACGCGCAAGCTCGTCGATCGTGCGAAGGGACTTCTCAATGAGCGCATGGGCTTGAGCGAACCGGAGGCGTTCCGATGGATCCAGAAGGCGTCGATGGACCGCCGCACGACCATGCAGGCCGTCGCCCAGGCTGTCATCGAGCAGCTCGCGCCGAAGAAGGACGCCCCCGCGAAGAAGGCCGCGGCAGAGCCCTCCGACGACTGAGCCGTCCGGGACTGACCCCTTTGTCGACCTAGCGGTCTCGCAGCAGGTTGGTGATGCGCACGGTCGACAGCCGGCGGCCCTCGTCGTCGGTGATGACGATCTCGTGCGTGCACAGCGTGCGGCCGAGCACGAGAGCCGTGCACGTCCCCGTGACCATGCCCTCGGTGACGGACCGGCTGTGCGTGGCGTTGATCTCGATGCCGACCGCGTAGCGCCCGGGCCCGGCGTGGATGGCGGAGGAGATCGAGCCGAGGCTCTCTCCGAGCACGACGTGGGCGCCCCCGTGCAGCAGACCGATGACCTGCGTGTTGCCCGCGACGGGCATCCGCGCGATGGAGTGCTCGGCGGAGAGCTCCACGAAGTCGATCTCCATCTTCTGCGCGAGTGCTCCGCCGCGCGTCGTGACGAGCCGCTCCACGAGCTCCGGGTCGAGATCATCGGGCAGTCGGTTCATCGGTTTCCTCTCGAGGGGCGTCGGCAGGCCCGGGCGACGGTCGGTGCGCCTCGCTAGGCTGACCGCGTGACGGACTCAGAAAAGTGTACGCTCCTCATCGTAGACGGCCACTCGCTCGCCTTCCGGGCGTTCTACGCGCTGCCCATCGACAGCTTCGTCACGCGAGACGGGCAGCACACGAACGCCATCCACGGCTTCATCTCGATGTTCCTGGGGCTTCTGGCGAAGGAGAAGCCCACCCACGTGGCGGTGGCGTTCGACATCTCGCGCTACTCGTTCCGCACGCGCGAGTACCCGGAGTACAAGGGAACGCGCGGAGAGACCCCGCCCGAGTTCGTCGGTCAGGTTCCTCTCCTGCAGGAGGCACTCGCCGCGATGAGCGTGACGACGATCACCAAGGAGGACTACGAGGCCGACGACATTCTCGCCACGCTCGCCTCCCAGGGAGCCGCAGAAGGCATGCACGTGCTCGTCGTCTCAGGCGACCGCGACACGATCCAGCTCGTCACCGACGACGTGACGCTCCTGTATCCGAACGCCCGCGGAGTGTCGGAGCTCAAGCGGTACGACCCGGAGACGGTGCGCGAGCGCTACGGCATCGCTCCCGAGCAGTACCCGGAGATCGCCGCCCTCGTGGGCGAGACGAGCGACAACCTTCCCGGCATCGACAAGGTCGGCGAGAAGACCGCGGTGAAGTGGATCACCCAGTACGGGTCGCTCGAGGGCATTTGGGAGCACATCGACGAGATCGGGGGAGTGGTCGGCAACAATTTGCGCGAGCAGCGTGATCGTGCCGAGCGCAACCGTCGCCTCAACCGCCTCGTGACCGATGTCGAACTGCCGGTCGGCCCGCGCGACCTCGAGCGGCGGCCGATGGACGTGCCCGCCGTCAAGGAGGTCTTCGAGCGCCTGCAGTTCCGCACCCTCACCGAGCGCGTGCTCAAGATCGCCGCGAGCGAGGGCACCGTCGTCGATGACGCACCCGCCGCCCCGCACGCCGACACGCCCGCGGTGCGCACGCTCGTGGACGAAGAGCTCGCGGCCTGGTTGCGCGCCGCGAGCAAGGCCGGCGGCGACATCGCCGTCATCGTGGATGCTCCGCTCGGCGAGCTCGACGCGATCGGGCTCGCGACCGCGACCGAGAGCGTGCAGGTGAACTGGGCCGCGCACCGTCCCGACTACGCCGCTCTCGAGCAGTGGCTCGCGAGCGACCACCCGAAGGTGCTCGCCGACGCGAAGTCGGCGCACTCGGTCCTCAGCGCGCTCGACATCACCCTCGCCGGTGTCGTGTGGGACGCGAAGCTCGCCGCGTGGATCGAGCGGCCCGGGGCGAAGTCCTACGCGCTCGCCGACCTCGTGCACAGCGTGCTCGGCGACACCCTGCCCGAGGCCGACCCCAACCAGCTCGTGCCCGACACCGGCGCCGTCTCGCCCGCGACCTCGGCGTGGTACCTGCACCGCGTGGCCGCTGCGCAGCGCGAGTCGCTCGTGCCGAGCAGCGCTACCGTGCTCACCGACCTCGACCTGCCGACCGCACCCGTGCTCGCGGCCATGCAGCGCGCGGGAGTCGCCGTCGACCGCGCGGCGCTCGAGGCGCTCAGCACCGAGTTGGGCGACACCGCAGCAGAGCTCGCGCAGAAGGCGTTCGCCGAGATCGGGCACGAGGTCAACCTCGGGTCGCCGAAGCAGTTGCAGGAAGTGCTCTTCGAGGAGCTCGGCATGCCCAAGACGCGCGCGACCAAGACTGGGTACACGACGGACGCGGCCGCCCTGGCCGATCTCCAGGAGGCGCATCCCCACCCCTTCCTCGGTCTGCTCCTGCAGCACCGCGACGCGACGAAGCTGCGTCAGATCATCGAGACGCTCGTCGCCTCGATCCATACCGACGGTCGCATTCGCACGACCTACGAGCAGACCGGCACGACGACCGGCCGCATCTCCTCGACCGACCCCAATCTGCAGAACATCCCCGTGCGCACCGAGGTCGGGCACCGTATTCGAGCGGCCTTCGTGGCCGGGGAGGCCTACGAGAGCCTGCTCACCGCCGACTACTCGCAGATCGAGATGCGCATCATGGCGCACCTCTCGGGGGACGATGGGCTCATCGAGGCGTTCCGCTCGGGGGAGGACCTGCACCGTTTCGTCGGCGCGCGCATCTTCTCGGTCGACCCCGCCGACGTGACCCCCGCCATGCGCACCAAGGTCAAGGCGATGAGCTACGGGCTCGCCTACGGGCTCAGTGCCTTCGGTCTCAGCAAGCAGCTGCGCATCCCCTCCGCGGAGGCGAAGCAGCTCATGACCGACTACTTCGCACGATTCGGTGCCGTGCGGGACTACCTGCGCAGCGTCGTCGCGCAGGCGAAGGTCGACGGCTACACCGAGACGATCTTCGGGCGGCGTCGTCCCTTCCCCGATCTCGCGAGCCCCAATCGAGTGCTGAGGGAGAACGCCGAGCGCGCCGCCCTCAACGCGCCCATCCAGGGTTCGGCCGCCGACATCATGAAGATCGCCATGATCGGCGTCGCCGACGACCTGCGCGCGCGGTCGCTGGGGTCGCGCCTGCTCCTGCAGGTGCACGACGAACTCGTGCTCGAGGTGGCGCCGGGGGAGCGGGAGGCAGTCGAGGCCATCGTGCGCGAGCGGATGGGGAGCGCGGCCGAACTGGCCGTCCCTCTCGACGTGCAGGTGGGCGTCGGTGCCGACTGGGACGACGCCGCTCACTAGACTGACCCGCATGACCGACTTTGCTCCCGCCCGCACCCCCAGCCGCGTCGACGCGATCGCGGAAGGCTGGGTGGGCACCCTCGCCCAGCTCGACCCCGACGTGGCCATCTACGCGGGAGTGCCCGGGCCCGTCGAGACGTTCGCCGACTACTCGCCGGAGGGCACCGCGGGCCTCGCCAAGGCGGCCCGGTCGGTGCTCGCCGAGCTCGAGGCCGCGGAGGCCGTCGATGGGGTCGACCGCGTCACGATCGCCGACCTGTCGAGCGAGCTGCGCCTGCACCTCGAGCTCGACGATGCGGGGTGGACGGAGCGCGACCTCAACGTCATCGCGTCACCCGCGCAGAGCATCCGGGAGATCTTCGACCTGCTGCCGACCGGCACCGAGTCGGACTGGCACACCATCGCCGTCAAGCTCGGCAACGTACCGCGCGCGCTCGAGGGCTACGCGTCGACCCTGCGCGAGGGAATCCGGCTCGGCCGCACACCCGCACGGCGCCAGGTCGAGCGCGTGCTCGCGCAGGCCAGGCAGCACTCGGCCGCCGACGGCTTCTTCGGCGAGTTCACCGAGAGTGCGGCGCTGCCCCAGGGCGAGCTGAGCACCGCGCTGCGCACCGAGCTGCGTCGTGGTGCCGAGACCGCGGCGACCGCGTACAGCGCCTTCGCCGACTTCCTCGAGCGGGAGCTCGCTCCCGCAGCGACGGAGACCGACGCCGTCGGGCGCGAGCTGTACGCGCTTCACTCGCGTCGATTCCTCGGCGCCACGATCGACCTCGACGAGACCTACGAGTGGGGCATCGAGGAGCTCGCGCGCATGGTCGAGGAGCAATCCCGCACCGCCGACCTCATCCTGCCCGGCGCGAGCGTCGAGGACGCGATCGCGCACCTCGAGCGCGACCCTGCCCGCAAGCTGCACGGTCGCGAGGCGCTGCAGCAGTGGATGCAGCAGCTCAGCGACACCGCCGTCGAGGAGCTCTCGCGCACCCACTTCGACATCCCCGAGCCCGTGAAGCGCCTCGAGTGCATGATCGCGCCCACGGCCGGCGGTGCGATCTACTACACGGGCCCGACCGACGACTTCTCACGGCCGGGTCGCATGTGGTGGAGCATCCCGGAAGGAGTCGACGAGTTCAACACCTGGCGCGAGGCGACGACGGTCTACCACGAGGGGGTGCCCGGCCATCACCTGCAGATCGGTCAAGCGGTCTACAACCGCGCGCAGCTCAACTCCTGGCGCCGACTGCTCGCCGGCACGAGCGGGCATGCGGAGGGCTGGGCCCTCTACGCCGAGCGGCTCATGGAGGAACTCGGCTACCTCGACGACCCGGCCGACCGCCTCGGGATGCTCGACGGCCAGCGCATGCGGGCAGCGCGCGTGGTGCTCGACATCGGCGTGCACCTCGGCAAGATCCACCCCGAGACGGGCGCGGTCTGGACGAGCGAGGACGCCTTCGCGTTCCTGCACCGCCACGTCAATATGAACGACGGCTTCATCGATTTCGAAGTGCATCGCTACCTCGGCTGGCCAGGGCAGGCGCCCTCCTACAAGGTCGGCCAACGCATCTGGGAGCAGCTGCGCGCCGAGACGCGAACCCGAGAAGGAGCGTCGTACAGCGACAAGGCGTTCCACAAGCGCGCACTCGACCTCGGAGGAGTGGGGCTCGACACCCTGCGCGGCGCGCTGCTGGACTAGTGGATCAGAGGACGGGCGGTTTGCCGGTCCCGAGCCGAGCAGGATAGGCTGGAGAGTCGTCGATTTGACGACCATCCTGTCCGCATACCCGAAACGACACTCCAGCACCACGTCGTCCCGGGCCTGAATCATGTCCGCATCGGAGCACTCATCTCTATGACCACCGTAACGACCAAGGCACCCGAGCAGATCGCCATCAATGACATCGGCTCTGCAGAAGACTTTCTGGCCGCGGTCGAACTGACCCTCAAGTTCTTCAACGACGGCGACCTCATCGAAGGAACCGTCGTGAAGATCGACCGCGACGAGGTCCTCCTCGACGTCGGCTACAAGACCGAGGGCGTCATCCCCTCGCGCGAACTCTCGATCAAGCACGACGTCGACCCCACCGAGGTCGTCTCCGTCGGCGACATGGTCGAAGCCCTCGTCCTCCAGAAGGAAGACAAAGAAGGCCGCCTCATCCTCTCCAAGAAGCGCGCGCAGTACGAGCGCGCCTGGGGCGATGTCGAGAAGATCAAGGACGACGACGGTGTTGTCACCGGCACCGTCATCGAGGTCGTCAAGGGCGGCCTCATCGTCGACATCGGCCTGCGCGGCTTCCTGCCCGCGTCGCTCATCGAGCTGCGCCGCGTGCGCGACCTCACGCCGTACCTCGGCCAGGAGATCGAGGCGAAGATCCTCGAGCTCGACAAGAACCGCAACAACGTCGTGCTCTCGCGCCGCGCACTGCTCGAGCAGACGCAGTCCGAGACGCGCTCGACGTTCCTCAACAACCTCGCCAAGGGCCAGGTGCGCAAGGGCGTCGTCTCGTCGATCGTCAACTTCGGCGCGTTCGTCGACCTCGGCGGAGTGGACGGACTCGTGCACGTCTCCGAGCTCAGCTGGAAGCACATCGAACACGCGAGCGAGGTCGTCGAGGTCGGCCAGGAGGTCACCGTCGAGATTCTCGAGGTCGACCTCGAGCGCGAGCGCGTCTCGCTCTCGCTCAAGGCGACGCAGGAGGACCCGTGGCAGGTCTTCGCGCGCACGCACGCGATCGGTCAGGTCGCACCGGGCAAGGTCACGAAGCTCGTTCCGTTCGGCGCGTTCGTGCGTGTTGCAGACGGCATCGAGGGCCTCGTGCACATCTCGGAGCTCTCCGCCAAGCACGTCGAGCTCGCCGAGCAGATCGTGTCGGTCGGTGACGAGGTGTTCGTCAAGGTCATCGACATCGACCTCGAGCGCCGTCGCATCTCGCTGAGCCTCAAGCAGGCGAACGAGGGCGTCGACCCCGAGGGCACCGAGTTCGACCCCGCGGTCTACGGCATGCCCACCGAGTACGACGAGGCCGGCAACTACAAGTACCCTGACGGCTTCGACCCCGAGTCGGGCGAGTGGAAGGACGGCTTCGACGAGCAGCGCGCCAAGTGGGAGCAGGACTACGCTGCCGCGCAGGCCCGCTGGGAGCAGCACAAGAAGCAGGTCGCGACCGCGCTCGTCGAGGACGAGAACCTGGATGCTCCGTCCACGGGCGGCGCAGGGTTCAGCTCCGACGCCTCCGGTGCGGGCACCCTCGCCGACGACGCGTCGCTCGCCGCGCTGCGCGAGAAGCTTTCCGGCAACGTCTGAACTGAGTCACCGCACGGCACGCCCAGCGCGTGATCCGGGCAGAATGGGCCGCACTCCTCGCGAGTGCGGCCCGTTCGTGCGTGCGGGTCGCGGCGCCAGTGCGGTGAGAGGCGCTCGTGCGGTGAGGGGCGCTCGTGCGGTGACGGGCGCTAGTGCGGTGAGGGGACGGGCTCGACGGACTGGCGTCGACGCCCGGCTCGCCGGAAGGCGAGCACTACCGCGAGCACGAGCCCGAGGAGGGCGACGATCACGAGCACGGGGATGAGAAGGGCGAGGAGGCTCAGCACGACCGCGCCGATGTCCTCACCGGTCGACAGCACGGGCGCGGCAGCGCCCGCGGTGAGAGTGTTGGCCGCGGGCCGAGCGAGCATCTTGCCGCCGTGCACGACGAGAGCGATCACGATGCCGACGACGACGGGCACCCACTGATCGCTCTCGAAGAAGGCTGCCGGATCGCTGACCGCGGCCGTCTGCGTCGCGCTTCCCGTGCCGAAGACGATACCTCCCGCTGCCGGACGGATGAGCGTCTGGAGCCAGTCGTTGATGGAGTCGACCGCGGGAGTCTTGTCGGCGATGATCTCGATCACGAGCAGTGAGCCGATGATGATGAGCACCCAGTCGTGGGAGAGCCAGACCCACGCCGCGGGCAACTCGATACCGTCCATGAAGCGTCCGGCGAGGCCGAGGATGAGGAGAGGGATGTAGGCGTTGAGACCCGCGGCGACCGCCAGGCCCGTTCCTGTGAGAATCTCGAGCACTCCGCCCTCCCTCGCCGTCGCTGAGCGCCATGATATCCGCATCGGCCGCGCGAGCGCCGTTAGGCTGGATCGCGTGGATGTGATCGCGCTGACGGGGGGAATCGCCGCGGGCAAGAGCACCGTCGCGCGCCGATGGCGCGAGCACGGAGCGGTGATCATCGATGCGGATGCGCTCGCTCGGGAGGCGGTCGCCCCCGGGTCGGCGGGTCTCGAGGCCGTCGTCGAGCGCTTCGGTGCCGATGTGCTCGACGAGCACGGCGCCCTCGACCGCAGTGCGCTGGGCCGCCGGGTCTTCGCCGATGAGGCTGAGCGCTCCGCCCTCAATGCGATCGTGCATCCCGAGGTTCACCGCCTCTACCGTGAGGCCGTAGCCCGGGCTCGCGACGCCGACCCGCAGGCACTCATCGTCTACGACGTGCCGTTGCTGGCTGAGGCACGCGCGCGCGACGAGTTCGGCGTCGTCGTGGTGGTGGATGCTCCGGCCCCGACGCGCGTGCGGCGTCTGGTCGAGCATCGCGGCATGACCGACCAGGAGGCGCGCGAGCGTGTCGCGGCCCAGCTCACGGACGACGAGCGGCGTGCTCTGGCTGACATCGTGCTCGACGCCTCCGGCACCCTCGAGCGCACCCTCGAGCAGGCGGACGAGGTGTGGAGCACGCTGCGCTCTCGGTTGGGTGTCGGGGGCGCCGAATAGGCTGACGGCATGCAGCCGACCCGATCCGTGCGCCCCTTCGAGGTCGTCAGCGACTACCAGCCGAGCGGTGACCAGCCTCAGGCGATCGCCGAGCTCGCCGCGCGCATCAATGCGGGCGAGACCGACGTCGTGCTCCTGGGCGCGACGGGCACGGGCAAGTCGGCGACGACCGCCTGGCTCATCGAGCAGGTGCAGCGCCCGACGCTCGTGATGGCGCACAACAAGACCCTCGCGGCGCAGCTGGCGACGGAGTTCCGCGAACTGCTGCCCCACAACGCGGTCGAGTACTTCGTCTCGTACTACGACTACTACCAGCCGGAGGCCTACGTGCCTCAGACGGACACCTTCATCGAGAAGGACAGTTCGATCAACGCCGAGGTCGAGCGGCTGCGTCACTCGACGACCAACTCGCTCCTGAGCCGGCGCGACGTCGTCGTCGTGTCCACGGTGTCGTGCATCTACGGTCTCGGCGCGGCGGAGGAATACCTCGAAGCCATGGTGGCGCTACAGGTCGGGGAGACCATCGCGCGCGACGACCTCATCCGTCGCTTCGTCGGCATGCAGTACCAGCGCAACGACGTGGACTTCTCGCGCGGCAAGTTCCGCGTACGGGGAGACACCATCGAGATCATTCCCATGTACGAAGAGCTCGCCATCCGCATCGAGATGTTCGGCGACGAGATCGAGGCGCTCTACGCCCTGCACCCGCTCACCGGCGACGTCGTGCGCTCCCTCGACGCGGTATCGGTCTTCCCGGCGACGCACTACGCCGCCTCGCCGGCAACCATGGAGCGCGCGGTCGGCACGATCCGGCTCGAGCTGGAGGAGCGGCTGGCCGAGCTCGAGCGCCAGGGCAACCTGCTGGAGGCCCAG
Source organism: Chryseoglobus sp. 28M-23 (assembly GCF_014789785.1). NCBI lineage: Bacteria > Bacillati > Actinomycetota > Actinomycetes > Micrococcales > Microbacteriaceae > Microcella > Chryseoglobus sp. 28M-23. The sequence continues at coordinate 1,296,239 of NZ_CP061846.1, forward strand.
CGGCTGCGCATGCGCACGACCTTCGACCTCGAGATGATGGAGCAGATCGGGTTCTGCAGCGGCATCGAGAACTACTCCCGCCACATCGACGGCCGCGCGGCGGGGGAGCCGCCGAACTGCCTCCTCGACTACTTCCCCGAAGACTTCCTCGTCGTGATCGACGAGAGCCACGTGACCGTGCCCCAGATCGGCGCGATGTTCGAAGGTGACGCCTCACGCAAGCGCACACTTGTCGAGCACGGTTTCCGCCTGCCGAGCGCGATGGACAACCGGCCTCTGCGTTGGGAGGAGTTCCTCGCCCGCACCGGGCAGAAGGTGTACCTCTCGGCGACCCCCGGCAAGTACGAGCTCGGCATCACCGACTCGGTGGTCGAGCAGATCATCCGCCCCACGGGTCTCATCGACCCGGAGATCGTCGTCAAGCCGAGCAAGGGCCAGATCGACGATCTGCTCGAGCAGATCCGCCAGCGCACCGAGCGCGACGAGCGCGTGCTCGTCACGACGCTCACGAAGAAGATGGCGGAGGAGCTCACGGAGTTCCTCACGGAGGCGGGCGTGCGCGTGCGCTACCTGCACTCCGACGTCGACACCCTGCGCCGCGTGGAGCTGTTGCGCGAGTTGCGCCAGGGCGTGTACGACGTGCTCGTCGGCATCAATCTGCTGCGCGAGGGGCTCGATCTGCCGGAGGTCTCGCTCGTGGCGATCCTCGACGCCGACAAGGAGGGCTTCCTGCGGTCGGCGACCTCGCTCATCCAGACCATCGGTCGCGCGGCCCGCAACGTGAGCGGCCAGGTGCACATGTACGCCGACACCGTGACGCCCTCGATGGCGCAGGCGATCGACGAGACGACGCGCCGCCGCGACCGCCAGATCGCCTACAACACCGAGATGGGCATCGATCCGACACCGCTGCGCAAGCGCATCGCCGACATCACCGATCAACTCGTGCGCGAAGGTGCCGACACCGAAGCCCTGCTCTCGGGGCGTGGCGAGGACAAGCGCGCTCCAGCACCGATCGCGCGCCGGGAGGGTCGCGCCGCCTCGGGCGCGGCCGAGCTCGAGTCGATCATCGCCGACCTCAACGCGCAGATGCTCACCGCGGCGGACGAGCTGAAGTTCGAGCTCGCCGCTCGCCTGCGGGACGAGGTGCAAGACCTCAAGAAGGAGCTGCGGCAGATGATCGAGGTCGGGCACGTGCGCTGAGCCCGTCCTCCGCGTCGGGTGCGCACGGCTCGTTGTCGGGCCCCCCACCTACAATGACGAGAGTGCCGGCTACTCCTGACGAATCCGTTCCCCACCTGAGCGTGCGCGGTGCGCGCGTGCACAACCTGCGCGACGTCGACCTCGTCATTCCGCGCGACTCGCTCGTGGTCTTCACAGGGCTCTCGGGCTCCGGGAAGAGCTCTCTCGCCTTCGACACCATTTTCGCGGAGGGGCAGCGTCGCTACGTCGAATCGCTCTCCGCGTACGCGCGCCAGTTCCTCGGCCAGGTCGATCGACCCGATGTCGACTTCATCGAGGGCCTGAGCCCGGCCGTCTCGATCGACCAGAAATCGACCAACCGCAACCCGCGGTCGACGGTGGGCACGATCACCGAGATCTACGACTACATGCGCCTGCTCTGGGCCCGCGTGGGGATTCCGCACTGTCCCGAGTGCGGGGAGCGCATTCAGCGCCAGACGGTGCAGCAGATCGCCGACGAGCTCATGACGCTCGAGAGCGGACGCCGCTACCAGGTGCTCGCTCCCGTCGTCAGCCAGAAGAAGGGCGAGTTCGTCGACCTCTTCAAGGAGCTCGCGGCGGGCGGCTACTCACGTGCGGTCGTCGACGGCGAGGTCATCCAGCTCAGCGACCCGCCCACTCTCAAGAAGCAGGTCAAGCACGACATCGCCGTCGTCGTCGATCGGCTCGTCGCGAAGGACGACATCCTCACGCGCCTCACCGACTCGCTCGAGACCGCGCTGCGGCTCACCGACGGCCTCGTCGTGATCGATTTCGTGGACGAGGAGGGGGAGAGCGCGACCCGCACCTTCAGCGAGAAGCTCAGCTGCCCCAACCGTCACCCTCTGCGCCTGACCGAGATCGAACCTCGTACCTTCTCGTTCAACGCACCTTTCGGCGCCTGTCCCGTGTGCTCCGGGCTCGGCACACGACAAGCGGTCGACGTCGACCTGCTCATCGGTGACCCGAGCCTCACCCTCAACGACGGCGTGATCCTTCCCTGGAACCAGCAGGGCAAGGGCCTCTACAGCTACTTCCAGAAGCTCTTGGGTGGACTGGCGAACGACCTCGGGTTCTCCCTCGACACACCGTGGGGCGAGCTCGAGGAGAGCACGCAGCACGCCGTGCTGCACGGCAACGACTTCGACGTGCGGGTCAAGTGGCGCAACCGCTACGGGCGCGATGTCACCTACACGACCGGCTTCGAAGGGGTCATCCCCTACATCGAGCGCAAGTACCGGGAGGCCGAGAGCGACTGGTCGCAGCAGCGGTTCGCAGAGTATCTGCGCGAGGTCCCCTGCCCCGAGTGCGACGGCGCCCGTCTCAAGCCCGAAGTGCTCGCCGTGCTCGTCGACGACCGCAACATTGCCGAGGTCGCCGAGCTGAGCCTGCAGGATGCCTATGCGTTCGTCACCGCGATCAGCCTGACCGATCGGGAGGCCTCGATCGCCGCGGCCGTGCTGCGCGAGATCCGCGCCCGCCTCGAGTTCCTCCTCGAAGTCGGCCTCGGCTATCTGACGATGGCCCGTGCGGCCGGCAGCCTCTCCGGCGGCGAGGCGCAGCGCATCCGGCTCGCGACGCAGATCGGCAGCGGGCTCACCGGGGTGCTCTATGTGCTCGACGAACCGAGCATCGGGCTGCACCAGCGCGACAACAGGCGACTCATCGACACCCTCGTCAAGCTCAAGAACCTCGGCAACACCCTCATCGTCGTCGAGCACGACGAAGACACCATCCGCACCGCCGACTGGATCGTCGATATTGGGCCGGGTGCGGGGGAGCACGGCGGGCGCGTCGTGCACTCCGGCTCCTATGCCGGCCTGCTGAAGAACAAGGAGTCGATCACCGGGGACTACCTCGCAGGTCGGCGGCAGGTCATCGAGCGCGTGACACGGCGGCCGATCGACCGCGGGCGCATCCTCACGGTGGAGGGCGCACGGGCCAACAACCTACAGAACGTGACCGTCGAGTTCCCTCTCGGCGTCTTCGTAGCGGTGACGGGGGTGAGCGGCTCCGGCAAGTCGTCGCTCGTGAACGACATCCTCTACAAGGTGCTCGCGAACCGCCTCAACGGCGCACGGCAAGTACCCGGCAAGCACGCGCGCGTGCACGGGCTCGAGCATCTCGACAAGGTCGTGCACGTCGATCAGGCGCCCATCGGACGCACGCCCCGCTCGAACCCCGCAACGTACACGGGCGTCTTCGACCGCATTCGCTCACTGTTCGCCGAGACGCTGGAGGCGAAGTCGCGCGGCTACCTGCCCGGACGTTTCAGCTTCAACGTCAAGGGCGGCCGCTGCGAGAACTGCGCGGGCGACGGCACCATCAAGATCGAGATGAACTTCCTCCCGGACGTCTACGTCGCGTGCGAGGTCTGCCATGGAGCCCGCTACAACCGGGACACGCTCACCGTGCACTACAAGGGCAAGAACATCTCAGAAGTGCTCGACATGCCCATCGAACAGGCCGCGGAGTTCTTCGAGCCCATCTCGGCCATCCACCGCTACCTGAAGACCCTCGTCGACGTGGGCCTCGGATACGTGAGGCTCGGCCAGAGCGCCACGACGCTCTCGGGTGGCGAGGCGCAGCGCGTCAAGCTCGCGACCGAGCTGCAGAAGCGATCCATGGGCCGCAGCGTGTACGTGCTCGACGAGCCGACGACGGGGCTGCACTTCGAAGACGTGCGCAAGCTGCTCGTCGTGCTGGGCGGCCTCGTCGACAAGGGCAACACCGTCATCGTCATCGAGCACAACCTCGACGTCATCCGGGCGGCCGACTGGCTCATCGATCTCGGTCCCGAAGGCGGAGCCGGCGGCGGTCAGGTGCTCGTCACGGGCACGCCAGAGCAGGTGGCCGAGCACGCCGACAGCTACACCGGGCAGTTCCTCGCCGAGCTGTTGCCGCAGACCGAGGTCATCGGCGCCTGACATGTCCACGCGCGAGCACTGGCGCCCCGCACGCGGAGAGATCCCCGTCGAACCGGGGGTTTATCGCTTTCATGATGAGAGCGGTCGAGTTCTCTATGTCGGCAAAGCCAAGAACCTGCGCTCCCGTCTCAGCAACTACTTCCAGCCGCTCACGAGCCTGCACGAGCGCACCCGCCGCATGGTCACCTCGGCGCGCGGTGTCGAGTGGACCGTCGTCGGCAGCGAGCTCGAGGCCCTGCAGCTCGAGTACACCTGGATCAAAGAGTTCGACCCTCCCTTCAACGTGCAGTTCCGGGACGACAAGACGTACCCTTACGTCGCCATCACCCTCGGCGAGAGGGTGCCGCGGGTCATGGTGACGCGCACGCGCGGCATCGACGGTGCCCGGTACTTCGGCCCGTACACGAAGGTCTGGGCCGTGCGGGAGACCATCGACATCCTGCTCAAGGCCTTCCCCATGCGCTCCTGCTCGAATGCCATCTACCAGCGCGCACAGCGGGCTGGTAGGCCCTGCCTGCTCGGCGACATCGGCAAGTGCGCGGCGCCCTGCGTGGGCCGCGTGACGCCGGAGCAGCACCGGGGCATCGCGCTCGATCTCGCGTCCTTCATGGCGGGCAACGACGAGCGATTCGTGCGCGATCTCAAGCAGCGGATGGCCGCCGCGGCGGCCGAGCTCGACTACGAGAGCGCCGCGCGGCTGCGCGACCAGGTCGGCGCGCTCGAGACCGCCCTCGCGAAGAACGCGATCGTGCTCGCCGAGGACGTCGATGCCGACATCTTCGGTGTCGCGTACGACGAGCTCGCAGCGGCTGTGCAGCTTTTCATCGTGCGCGGCGGGCGCATTCGCGGCGTGCGCGGCTGGGTCGTCGACACCGAGCTCGATGTCACACTCGCCGAGCTCGTCGACACGGTGCTGCAGAAGGCCTACGACGATGGCACGGTACCGGCGCGCGAGGTGATCGTGCCCGCGGTGCCCGACGACGCGGCCGCCCTGCAGACCCTGCTGGGGGAGCGGCGGCGCGCCGCGCACGAGCGCGGCGGCGTCACGGTGCGGGTCGCCCAGCGCGGCGAGAAGGCAGCCCTCGCGCAGACCGTCGCCACCAACGCGCAGGGCGCCCTGAGCCTCTACAAGACCCGGCGGAGCGGCGACTTCACGGCCCGCTCCCAAGCGCTTGCCGACCTCCAGGAGGCCCTGGGGCTCGCGAGCGCGCCATTGCGACTCGAGTGCTTCGACGTCTCCCACCTCGGCGGTACCAACCAGGTGGCGTCCATGGTGGTCTTCGAGGACGGGCTCCCCAGGAAGAACCAGTACCGCACCTTCGCGATCCCGCAGGCGCGTGACGACACCGATGCGCTCTACCAGGTGCTGCGACGGCGTCTCGCCCATCTCGACCGCGCCGCGAACCAGGACACTGGGGCGGCAGCTGTGCTCGCCGACACCGGCGATGCGGCGGTCGGCGAAGGAGAGGTCGTCCAGGAGGCGCCGAGGCAGTCCTTCCACTATCGACCGGGACTGCTGGTCGTCGACGGCGGGCAACCTCAGGTGGAGGCCGCAGCCCGCGCTCTGCGCGACGAAGGCATCGACGACATCGCCGTCTGCGGCATCGCCAAGCGGCTCGAGGAGATCTGGCTGCCGGGAAACCCGTACCCCGTGATCCTGCCCAGAACCTCCGATGCCCTCTTCCTGCTGCAGCGCCTCCGCGACGAGGCGCACCGCTTCGCGCTCCGCTACCAGCGCACGACGCGCTCGCGGGATATCCGCAGTCAGCTCTCCACAGTGCCGGGCCTCGGCCCCACACGCATCAAGCGGCTCCTGCAGCACTTCGGCTCCGTGTCGCGCCTGCGGGCAGCGTCCACCGAGGAGATCGAGAAGGTCGACGGCATCGGCGCCGTCGTGGCGGCAGCGATCCATCGCGAGCTTCGCGATGGCGCGGGCGTCTAGGCTGGTGCCGCCCCGTCCCCGACCTGAGCAAGAGGCCACTGTGAGCGAGAGCACGCCGAACGACGTCCTCATCGTGACGGGCATGTCCGGCGCGGGGCGGTCCACCGTCGCGAACGCCCTCGAAGATCTCGACTGGTACGTCGTCGACAATTTGCCGCCGCAGATGCTGCGCCCGCTCCTCGACCTGGCCATGCATCCGGGCAGCGCGCTGCCCTCCATCGCTGCCGTCGTCGACGTGCGCGGAGGGAAGCTCTTCGCAGACCTTGCGAGCATCATCGGGGAGCTGCGCGAGCGCACGCCCGTGCGCGTCGTCTACCTCGATGCGACCGATCAGGCGCTCGTCCGCCGCTTCGAGCAGGTGCGACGACCGCACCCGCTGCAGGCCGACGGCACCCTGCTCGACGGCATCGCGCGCGAGCGCGCGCTCATGACCTCCGTGCGCGAGCTCAGCGACCTCATCATCGACACGAGCGAGTACAACATCCACCAGCTCGCCACGACCGTCACGGAGCTCTTCGCCGACGAGGGCAGGGCGCTGGTCCGAGTGACCCTCGAGAGCTTCGGCTTCAAGTACGGCATCCCGACCGACGCGGACATCGTGGCCGATGCGCGCTTCCTGCCCAATCCCTTCTGGCAGGACGACCTGCGCCGTGCCACGGGCCAGGACCCGCGCGTGAGCGAGTTCGTGCTCGAGCAGGAGGGCGCTCGGGAGTTCGTGCAGCACTTCGTCGCCGCGCTGGGCCCCGTGCTCGCCGGGTACGCTCGGGAGAACAAGCCGCATGCGACCATCGCGATCGGCTGCACGGGGGGCAAGCACCGGTCCGTCGCGCTGGTAGAGGAGTTCGCGGCGCACCTTCGCGGCATGCCTGGCATCGATGTGACGGTGAAGCACCGCGACCTCGGACGCGAGTAAGGTCGAGTGTCATCCCGACCCGCTGGGCGAGGACGAGGCAGAACGAGAGGAGCGCGATTGTGGCGCTGACCGCCGACGTGAAAGAAGAACTGGCACAGTTGGCGGTCACCAAGACCACCGTGCGTGCGGCCGAGCTTGCGACCGTGCTGCGCTTCGCGGGAGGACTCCATCTGATCTCCGGTCGTGTGGCCGTCGAAATCGAGGTCGACGCGCCCGCGATCGCGCGCCGCGTGCGGAAGGATCTCGCCGAGCTCTACGGCATGCGCAGCGACGCGGCTGTCATGTCGCCGAGCGGCATTCGCAAGACTCCCACCTATCTCGTGCGAGTTCTCGAGGGCGGAGAGACTCTCGCACGGCAGACCGGCCTGCTGGATGCGCGACGACGCCCCGTGCGCGGCCTTCCGAACCGTCTGACGACAGGCACGAAGGAGGAGCTCGCGGCCGTCTGGCGCGGCGCCTTCCTCGCGCACGGCTCCCTCACCGACCCGGGCCGATCAGCGGCACTCGAGATCAGCTGCCCCGGCAACGAGTCCGCGATGGCGCTCGTGGGAGCTGCCGGACGACTCGGCATCCCCGTCAAGGCCCGCGAGGTGCGCGGAGTGCACCGCGTCGTGATTCGCGACGGCGACAAGATCGGGCTCATGCTCCGCACGATGGGAGCCGAGCGCACGGTCGAGGACTGGGAGGCGATGCGGCAGCGCCGCGAGGTGCGGGCGACCGCGAACCGCCTCGTCAACTTCGACGACGCCAACCTCCGACGCTCCGCGCAGGCCGCCGTGGCGGCGTGCGCCCGCGTCGAGCGCGCCCTGCAGATCCTCGAGGACGACCTGCCCGACCATCTGCGCTACGCCGGTGAGCTGCGGCTCAACCATCGCGATGCGAGCCTGGACGAGCTGGGCCACCACGCCGACCCTCCGATGACCAAGGATGCGGTCGCCGGGCGCATCCGGCGCCTGCTCGCGATGGCGGACAAGAAGGCCGAGCAGCTCGGCATTCCCGGTACCGAGGCCGGGCTCCCCGCCGAGGTCGACTGAGCGTGAGGTGGGTATCGGGAACAGCCTGGGAGGCCGCGGCGTTGCCCTCACTAGACTGATCACCCGTCAGGAGGGTCGCGCGCTCAGCGTTGCGGCCTGACGAGAATTCGCGAGGAGAGATACGCACATGTCCGTCTACACCCTTCCCGAACTGTCCTACGACTACGGTTCGCTCGAGCCGCACATCAGCGGCCGCATCATGGAGCTCCACCACTCGAAGCACCACGCCGCCTACGTCGCCGGCGCCAACGCCGCTCTCGAGGGCATGGCGGCCGCGCGCGAGTCAGGTGACTTCGCCAACATCAATCGTCTGGAGAAGGACCTCGCCTTCCACCTTGGCGGCCACATCAACCACTCCATCTTCTGGACCAATCTGTCGCCCGAGGGCGGGGACAAGCCGACCGGCGAGCTCGCGACCGCGATCGACGAGTTCTTCGGCTCGTTCGACCAGTTCGTCGCCCACTTCACCGCGGCCTCGATGGGCATCCAGGGCTCCGGCTGGGGAGTACTCTCCTGGGACCCGATCGGCCGTCGCCTCGTCATCCAGCAGCTCTTCGACCAGCAGGGCAACACCGCTCAGGCGACGGTGCCGCTGCTGCAGCTCGACATGTGGGAGCACGCCTTCTACCTCGACTACGTGAACGTCAAGGCCGACTACGTCAAGGCTTTCTGGAACATCGTCAACTGGCAGAACGTCGCCGACCGCTTCGCGGCGGCGCGCTCAGGCAGCGACGCCCTCCTGCTACTGTCGTAATCGGCATCGTGGCCGGGGCGATGTCCCCGGCCACACTCATGTCACCATCATCACCACCACCCGGACCACCCCACGGCGCCGTGGAGCGCCCCCACGACAAGGAGCTCACGTGAGCGTGAAGATCGGCATCAACGGATTCGGACGCATCGGCCGCAACTACCTGCGCGCGGCCCTCGCCCAGGGCAGCGACCTCGAGATCGTCGCGGTCAACGACCTCACGGACAACGCGGCCCTCGCTCACCTGCTCAAGTACGACTCCGTCGGCGGCCCGCTCGCCCACGATGTCTCGCACGACGGCGACTCGATCACGGTGGGCGATCAGCGCATCCGCGTCTTCGCCGAGCGCGACCCCTCCGACCTTCCCTGGGGCGACCTCGGCGTCGACATCGTCATCGAGTCGACCGGTCGCTTCACCAAGGCCGAGGACGCGAAGAAGCACATCGCCGGCGGAGCGAAGAAGGTCCTCATCTCGGCCCCGGCCTCCGGCAACGACGCGACGATCGTCATGGGAGTCAACGAGGAGAGCTACGACCCCGCTTCCGACGTCATCATCTCGAACGCGTCGTGCACGACGAACTGCCTCGCGCCCCTCGCGCAGGTCTTCAACGACGCCTTCGGCATCGAGCGCGGCTTCATGATGACCGCGCACGCCTACACCGCCGACCAGAACCTGCAGGACGGCCCGCACAGCGACCTGCGTCGTGCGCGCGGTGCGGCCATCAACATCGTTCCCGCCTCGACCGGCGCCGCCAAGGCCATCGGCCTCGTGCTGCCCGAGCTCAACGGCAAGCTCAGCGGCTCCTCGTACCGCGTGCCCGTGCCCACCGGCTCGATCGTCGACCTCACCGTCATCACCTCCGCCGAGGGTCTGACTGCCAAGACGATCAACGCGGCGTACAAGGCCGCCGCGGCGGAGGGGCGCCTCCACGGCATCCTCCAGTACACGGAGGACCCGATCGTCTCGAGCGACATCCAGCTCAACCCGCACTCGTCGATCTTCGACTCGGAGCTCACGAACGTGAGCGGCAACCTCGTCAAGGTCTCGGCGTGGTACGACAACGAGTGGGGCTACTCCAACCGACTCGTCGACCTGACCGAGTACGTCGGCGCACGGCTCTAGCTGAGCATCCAGGAGAACCGTCGTGGCCCTGCGCACGATCGAATCCCTCGGAGACCTCTCCGGCCGGCGCGTGATCGTCCGGTGCGACCTCAACGTGCCGCTCGCCGACGGCGTCGTGACAGACGACGGTCGCATCCGCGCCTCGCTGCCGACGCTCAACGCGCTCCTGCACCGCGGAGCGCGCGTCGTCGTCGTCTCCCACCTGGGCCGACCGGATGGCGCGCCGGATGCGCGCTACAGCCTGAAGCCCGTCGCCCAGCGACTGTGCGAGCTGCTCGGCTCGCCTGTCGCCTTCGCCGAGGACACCGTCGGGTCGGCTGCCGAGAAGACCGTCGAGGCTCTCGAGGACGGCCGTATCGCGCTGCTCGAGAACCTGCGGTTCAACGCGGGGGAGACGAGCAAGGACGACGCGGAGAGGCGCGCGTTCGCCGAGCGTCTCGCGCGCTTCGGCGACGCGATGGTCTCGGACGGCTTCGGGGTCGTGCACCGCAAGCAGGCGAGCGTCTTCGAGCTCGCCCAACTGCTGCCGAGCGCAGCGGGTTCGCTGATCGCCACGGAGCTCGAGGTCCTGGACCGCCTGACCGAGACGCCTGAGCGCCCCTACACGGTCGTGCTCGGCGGGTCGAAGGTCTCCGACAAGCTCGGCGTCATCGCCCACCTGCTGCCCCGGGTCGATCGGCTCCTCATCGGTGGAGGCATGCTCTTCACCTTCCTCAAGGCACAGGGGCACGCGGTCGGCGCGAGCCTGCTCGAGGAGGATCAGCTCGACACGGTGCGCGCTTACCTCGACGAGGCGCGTGAGCGGGGTGTCGAGATCGTCCTGCCGACCGACGTCGCCGTCGCGGAGTCGTTCTCCGCCGACGCCGCCTACACCGTCCAGCGAGCAGACGACCTGGAGGGCGGGCCCGCGGGCGCCGCCGGTATCGGTCTCGACATCGGCCCGGACACGGCGGCGCGCTTCGCCGAGCTGGTGTCGTCGTCCTCGACCGTGTTCTGGAACGGGCCCATGGGCGTCTTCGAGTTCCCGGCATTCGCGGCGGGCACGAAGGCGGTCGCCGAAGCGCTGTCTCGGATGCCCGGTCTCGGCGTCGTCGGCGGTGGCGACTCCGCCGCCGCCGTGCGCGCGCTCGGATACCGCGACAGCGATTTCGGCCACGTCTCCACGGGGGGCGGCGCCAGCCTTGAGTTCCTCGAGGGCAAGAAGCTACCCGGACTGGAGGTCCTCGGATGGTCATGACACGCACCCCGCTCATCGCGGGAAACTGGAAGATGAACCTCGACCACCTGCAGTCGATCGCCTTCGTGCAGAAGCTGGCGTGGTCGCTGCGGGATGCGAAGCACTCCTCGGCCGAGGTGGAGGTAGCGGTCTTCCCGCCCTTCACCGATCTTCGCAGCGTGCAGACGCTCATCTCCGCAGACAAGCTCGACCTCGCCCACGGCGGACAGGATCTCTCCGCGCACGACAGCGGCGCCTACACGGGCGAGATCTCGGGAGCCTTCCTCGCGGCTCTCGAGTGCCGCTACGTCATCATCGGCCACTCGGAGCGTCGGCAGTACCACCACGAGGACGACGCCATCGTCGCCGCGAAGACCGTCGCCGCTCTGCGGCATGGCCTGACGCCCGTCGTGTGCGTGGGCGAGACCGCGGAGGACCTCGAGGCGCACGGCCCCTCGGCGGTGCCTGTGGGTCAGCTGGCGGCTGTTCTCGCCGAGCTCGATCCCGAGCAGGAGATCGTGGTCGCATACGAGCCGGTGTGGGCGATCGGATCCGGCCAGGCAGCGACGCCCGAGCAGGCGCAGCAGGTGTGCGCCGCGCTGCGCGCGGAGATCGAGACCGCCCTCGGGGCGGACGCTGCTCAGCGCACGCGCATCCTCTACGGCGGCAGTGTCAAGGCCGCGAACATCGCCGGATTCATGAAGCAGAAGGACGTCGACGGCGCCCTTGTCGGGGGAGCGAGTCTCGACGTGGACGAGTTCTCCGCCATCGCCCGCTTCCCGAAGCACGTCGGCACTGTCTGACGCCCCAGCCGTTCCCTGTCCGGTAGGGTAGGAGACTGTCCGAAACGCTCGAGAGGTTCTATCCGTGGAAATTCTTCAGGTCGTGCTCCAGGTCATCCTGGGAATCACGAGCCTCCTGCTGACGCTCATGATCCTGCTGCACCGCGGTCGCGGCGGCGGGCTCTCCGACATGTTCGGCGGCGGCGTCACGTCCAACCTCGGTGCTTCCGGGGTGGCGGAGCGGAACCTCAACCGCATCACGATCATCCTCGCCCTCGTCTGGGTGTCCGCGATCATCGTGCTCGGTCTCATCACGCGCTTCGACGCGGCATAGGGGGAAACGACATGGTGTCAGGAGGAAGCGCTATTCGCGGTTCCCGCGTTGGTTCAGGCCCCATGGGGGAGCAGGACCGCGGGATCCAGGCCGAGCGCCTCACGATCTCGTACTGGGATGCGCTCGGCAATGAGACCGTGCGCCATTTCGCGGCGAATTTGCCCGAGGAGGAGATTCCCGAGACGATCGATTCACCGGCCTCGGGGCTGCCTGCGGGGCGCGACAAGAACAATCCGCCCGCGATGGCGAAGAACGAGCCGTACAAGACGCACCTCGCCTACGTGAAGGAGCGCCGCAGCGACGAGGAGGCCAAGCAGATCCTCGATGAGGCTCTGCAGCGCCTGCGACAGCGCCGCGGTACCGCTTAGCCGCTCAGCGTCTGTCCCGACTCGGCACTCATCGTGACTCGGTCGGGCGCCACGTCTCGGGCCGCCAGTCGGACTGATCCATCGCACCCGTCCAGTACGACGTCGGTGCGATGAGCGCCTCCGGCACCTCTGCCGAGGCGTCTTCGTCGACGAAGAACACCGTGCGCTTGGTGCCCTTCGCCCCGGCTGCCGGTACGTCGGCGAAGGAGGCACCGGCGAGGGCCAGGCCCAGTGCCGGAGCCTTGTCCGCTCCGGCGAGCACGAGCCAGATGCGCTCGGAGCGGCGCAAGAGGGGCAGGGAGAGGCTCAGGCGACCGGGCGGTGGCTTCGGGGAGTCGTGCACGGCGATGACACCGGCCCGCTCGATGGTCGGGCCTTCCCGGTCCGGGAAGAGCGACGCGATGTGGCCATCGGGGCCGACGCCCAAGAACGTGATGGCGAACGTGGGGAATTCCGCTCCATCGGAGTGCGCGCGCAGAGTCGCTTCATAGCGCTCGGCCGCCTCCTCGAGCTCGATGCCCTCGTCCGATGCCGGGAACGGGTGCACATTGTTCGGCGGAATCGCGATGTGATCGATGAGCGCCTGGCGGGCCTGGGTCTCATTGCGATCCGCGTCACCGCGCGGCAGCCACCGCTCGTCCCCCCACCACAGGTGCACAGCATGCCAAGCGACGCTGTCGCGTCCGGGGGAGTGCGCGATCGCCTCGAGAACCTCGATGCCCACGCTGCCCCCCGTGAGCACGACGTGCGCCCTGCCCTCGTCCTCGATGAGGTCGACGAGCTTGGTGAGGAACCGGGCCGCCACCGCTCCCGCGAGAGTCGAACGGTCAGGATGAACGAGCACGCGTCGATCGGTGGTCACGAGTATCACGAGCCTTTCAGGTGGGGCGGGGTGCGGCGACGTCTCAGTGCGTGGCGGGGGCGCTCTCTCGAGACGCGGCGAGCACGGCACCGAACACGTCGTCGGGGTCGAGCCTACGCAATTCCTCAGCCAGGCACTCCCGCAGACCGCGCCTCGGCAACGAGATCTCATGATCGGGCTGTCCGGGCTGGGTGAGGGTTCCCACGTCGGGCTCCGTGCGCGCGAGGCGGATCGGACCGCTGGCACGGTGCAGGACCACGCTGTGGATGCCGGACGCAGGCGCATAACCCTCGGTGTGCACCTCGACGGGAACCTCGAGCCGCCACTTCAGCCACGCTGCGAGCAGCGTCGTCGAGGGTGCCTCAGGCGCCCCGGAGACCTCCACCGCCGTGATGCTCTCGTACGGCGGCTGATCCAGCGCCGCCGCGAGCTGGGCGCGCCACAGGGTCAGTCGCGTCCAGCCGAAGTCCGTGTTTCCGGGTCGATAACCTGCGGCGACGCGATCGAGCGCGGCAACGGGGTCGCCGCTCGCCGCCGAGTCGGTGATCCGGCGCTGCGCTAGTCGGCCGAGCGGCGTGTCGCAAACGCCCTCGGGGCATTCCTTGGGCCACCAAGAGACCACCGGGGCGTCCGGCAAGAGAAGCCCCGTGACGAGGCCTCGCTGGTCGCTCGCCGTCTCACCGTAGGCACGCAGCACGATGACCTCGCTCGCCCCGGCGTCCCCACCGACGCGGATCTCGGCGTCGAGTCGCGGGGACTGCGCCGTGTCATCGGTCGAGACGACGATGATGCGCATGGGGTGCTCGCGCGACGCCTCGTTGGCGGCAGCGATGACCTCCTCCTCGTCGCCGATCGTCGAGACGATGATGAGCGTGAGCACGCGGCCGAGCGCGACGGCGCCCGCTTCGTCGCGAATGCGCACGAGAGTCTTCGAGACCGCGCTCGCGGTCGTGCTGGGCAGGTCGATGATCATGGGCGCCTCCAGACTCGTCCATCGCGTGCGAGCAGATCGTCGGCGGAGGCGGGCCCCCAGGTTCCGGGGGCGTAGGACTCGGGTGCGCCCTGCGTCGCCCAGAACTCCTCGATGGGGTCGAGGATCTTCCAACTGAGCTCCACCTCCTCGTGACGGGGGAAGAGCGGTGGCTCGCCCAGCAGGACATCGAGGATGAGACGCTCGTATGCCTCGGGGCTCGCCTCGGTGAAGGCGTGGCCGTAGCCGAAGTCCATCGTGACGTCGCGCACCTGCATGCCGGCGCCGGGAACCTTCGACCCGAAGCGGATCGTCACCCCTTCATCGGGCTGCACACGGATGACGAGAGCGTTCTGGCCGAGCGCCGAGGTCTGGCTCTCCGCGAAGAGGTATTGGGGAGCTCTCTTGAACACGACGGCGATCTCGGTCACGCGGCGCCCGAGCCTCTTGCCCGCGCGCAGGTAGAAGGGAACACCCGCCCACCGGCGCGTATTGATGTCGAGTCTCATGGCGGCATAGGTCTCGGTCACCGACTCGGGGTTCATGCCCTCCTCCTCGAGGAAGCCGGGAACCCACTCGCCACCCTGCCAGCCACTGGCGTACTGACCGCGCGCGGTGCCGGTGGCGAGATCCTTCGGCAGGCGCACCGCGGAGAGCACCTTCTCCTTCTCCGCACGCAGATCCGCCGCGGCGAACGAGACGGGCTCTTCCATGGCGGTGAGGGCGAGCAGCTGCAGGAGATGGTTCTGGATGACGTCGCGGGCAGCCCCGATGCCGTCGTAGTACCCGGCACGACCGCCGACGCCGATGTCCTCCGCCATCGTGATCTGCACGTGGTCGACGTAGTTCGCATTCCACAGCGGCTCGTAGAGCATGTTGGCGAAGCGCATGGCCAGGATGTTCTGGACCGTCTCCTTGCCGAGATAGTGGTCGATGCGGAACACCGAGTCTGGCGGGAAGACGGACTCGACGACATCGTTGAGCTCGCGCGCCGTGCGCAGGTCGCTGCCGAAGGGCTTCTCGATGACGACGCGCCGCCACTGACCGTCGTCGGCCTCCGCGAGTCCACTGCGTCGCAGCTGCTCCGTCACCAGCGGGAACGACTTGGGAGGGATCGACAGATAGAAAGCGTGGTTGCCCATCGTGCCGCGATCGCGGTCCAGGTCGGCGACGGTCTCGGCGAGCCGGGCGAACGCATCGTCGTCGTCGAATTCCCCGGACACGAAGCGGATGCCATGCGTGAGCTGGCGCCAGACATTCTCGTCGAACGGAGTCCGCGCATACTGCTTCACCGCGTCGTGGACGACCTTCTCGAAGTCCTGCGAGTCCCAGTCGCGCCGGGCGAAACCCACGAGCCCGAAGCCCGGCGGGAGCAGACCGCGGTTGGCGAGGTCGTACACCGCAGGCATGAGCTTCTTGCGCGAGAGATCGCCCGTGACGCCGAAGATGATGAGTCCGCTGGGGCCCGCGATGCGGTTGAGGCGTCGATCGTCGAGCGATCGCAGCGGATTGTGGTCGGAGGAGATCTCGACCGGTGACATGAAGCTCCTAGCGGTCAGGTCGATCAGGAAGCGGCGGCGATGACGGCCGCGATCGCGGCTGCGTCACTCACGGTCAGGGTCACGACGGGGCGCCCGTGCTCGGCGAGCACGGCGGAGTCGCCCGCAGCCTGCGCCGCGATGAGCTCGCCGAAGGTGAACGGGCGCTCGGCGATCTCGAGGTCCGTGGTCGATCGACCGACGATCTGCAGGAAGACCCCGTGGGCGGGACCGCCCTTGTGGTACTGCCCCGTCGAGTGGAGGAAGCGCGGGCCCCACCCGAAGGTGACGGGTCGACCAGAGCGGGCAGCAAGGTGGTGGCGCACTGCTTCGAGCTCGGGGTGAGCCTGCCGATCCAGGTAGGCGTGCACGGAGATGTAGCCGTCGGCGGGCGTCGCCTCCCGGAGACGATCGATCGCCTCGGCGACGGTGGATGCTCCGGCGAGCAGCTCCTGCGGCCCCCGCGCCTCGACTCCACCCTCCGCGAAGAGGGGCTCCGTCGGCTCGGGTCGGTGGTCCAGCAGCCCGCGCGCGGCGATCTTCGCCGATTCCACGTCCGGCTGGTCGAAGGGGTTGATGCCGAGCAGGCGACCGGCGACCGCCGTGGCGTACTCCCACGTCATGAGCAGCGCACCCAGGGACCCGGAGATCTCGATCTCGTCGTCCGCGACCTCGCGTGTGGCGCGCGAGTCCCCGACGAGGCGCAGCACCTGAACGTCGGGGGCGCCCGAGCTGAGCTCGGGTGCGTCCGGTCCGACGACGACCGGCAGGATGCCCGTGCCTTCCTTGCCCGTGGACTCTGCCACCAGCTGCTCGATCCAGTCGCCGAGGCCGACGACGTGGGTGCCGTCGGCGATGATCACGAGCTTGTCGCGGCGCGGCGTCGCTCCGGCGATCGCGGCGGCGAGCTGCAGGCCGGGGTTCGAGGGGGAGTCGACCGCGAGGGGCAGCGATGCCGCCTCGGCCTCATCCAGCAGCTGGTCGAGGTCGACGCCAGCGAGCCCGGAGGGCACGAGCCCGAACGCAGTGAGTGCCGAATAGCGGCCACCCACGGTGGGGTCTGCGAGGAAGACGCGATAGCCGGCTGCGCGCGAGGCCTCCTCCATGGGGGAGCCCGGGTCGGTCACGACGACGATGCGCTCGGCAGGATCGATACCCGCCGCGCGGAACGCTGTCTCGAAGGCGCGCTTCTGGCTGTCGGTCTCGACCGTCGAGCCCGACTTGGAGGAGACGACGACCGCGGTGGACTCGATGCTCTCCTCCACGGCGGAGCGAACCTGACCGGGGTCGGTCGCGTCGAGGACGACGAGGGGCACTCCCGCGGTGCGCGTGATCACCTCGGGGGCGAGCGAGGAGCCTCCCATCCCGCACAGCACGATGCGAGTCACGCCGACCTCCGCGAAGTGGTCGCGCAGCGCGGCGATCTCGCCCACGAGGGGGCGCGACACGGTCACTGCCTGCGTCCACCCGAGTCGCTTGCCGGCCTCGTCCTCGGCCTCCGCGCCCCACAGTGTCGCGTCGCCCGCCGTGATCCGGCTTGCGACGAGCTCGTCGACGAGCGCCGGCACGAGTCGGTCGATGGCCTCCTGCGCCGACCCGCGTGCCGCGACGACGACCGTCATCGTGCAGCCTCCAGCGCGGCGGTGACGGTGTCGAGCAGCTCGTTCCAGCTGACGACGAACTTCTCCACGCCTTCCTTCTCGAGGAGGGCCGTCACCTCGTCGTAGGAGATGCCGAGATCGGCGAGGCTGCTGAGCACGGCCCGCGCATCGTCGTAGTGGCCGGTGACCTGGTCGCCCGCGATGGCGCCGTGGTCGAAGGTGGCCTCGAGCGTCTTCTCGGGCATCGTGTTCACGGTGTTCGCGACCGCGAGCTCGGTGACGTACAGGGTGTCGGGCAGGCTCGGGTCCTTGACTCCCGTCGAGGCCCAGAGCGGTCGCTGAGCGTTCGCGCCCGCCGAGAGCAGCGTCGCGGCACGGTCGCTCGCGAACGAGCTCTCGAACAGCTCGTAGGCGAGACGTGCGTTGGCGACACCGGCCTTGCTCTTGAGCGCGAGGGCCTCGGGCGTGCCCAGATCGACGAGGCGCTTGTCGATCTCGGTGTCGACGCGCGAGACGAAGAACGACGCCACCGAGTGGATGGTCGACAGATCGATGCCCGCGGCGTGCGCCTTCTCGAGGCCCGCGAGGTAGGCCTCGATGACCTCGCGGTAGCGCTCGAGGCTGAAGATGAGCGTGACGTTGACACTGATGCCCGCCCCGATGGTCTCCGTGATCGCTTCGAGGCCTTCGCGCGTCGCGGGGATCTTGATCATGGCGTTGGGGCGGTCGACGGTCGACCAGAGAGCGCGCGCTTCCGCGATCGTGCCGGCAGCGTCGTGGGCGAGGCCGGGCTCCACCTCGATCGAGACGCGGCCATCGCGCCCGTTCGTCGATGCGTAGACACCGGCGAAGATGTCGCTCGCTGCGGCCACGTCGCTCGTGGTGATCGCGAAGACGGCATCGGTCACGCTCGCCTCGGCGCGTGCGAGCTCACCCACCTGCTCGTCGTAGGTCGTCCCTGTCGCGAGAGCGGCAGCGAAGATCGTCGGGTTGGTCGTCACGCCGACGACGTTGCGGCTCTCGATGAGCGCCGCGAGTGCGCCGGACGAGATGCGGTCGCGAGAGAGGTCGTCGAGCCAGATGCTGACACCGAGCTCGCTCAGCTGTGCGGTGGGGGTGGAGGTCATGGTGTTCTCACTTCTGTGGGTGGCGGGCGATGAGGTCGGGGAGTGTCAGCCAGCGGCGAGGGAGGCGCGCGCCGCATCGACGACGGCGTCCGTCGTGATGCCGAACTCGCGGAAGAGCGTCTGGTAGTCCGCCGAGGCACCGAAGTGCTCGATCGAGACGGCGCGGCCGCGGGATCCGAGATAGCGGTGCCAGCTGAGCGCGAGTCCAGCCTCGACCGAGACGCGGGCGGTGACGGCGCTGGGGAGCACCGACTCGCGGTACTCGTCGCTCTGCTCGTCGAACCACTCGAGGCAGGGAGCGGAGACCACGCGGGCGTTCACGCCCTCCTCGGCGAGACGCGTGCGCGCCTCGACGGCGAGCTGCACCTCGGAGCCGGTCGCCAGCAGGATGACATCGGGGGTTCCTCCCGGGGCTTCCGCAAGGATGTAGGCGCCGTGCGCGGCGAACCGCGCCGAGGCGAGCGTGTCGCCCTCCGCCGCGTCCTCTCCGCGCTCGAAGACGGGGATGTTCTGGCGGGTGAGCGCGAGGCCGACCGGTCGGTCGTGGCGCTCGAGCACCGACTTCCAGACCCAGGCGGTCTCCGTCGCGTCCGCAGGTCGGGCGATGTCGAGGCCCGGGATCGCCCGCAGCGCGGCGAGCTGCTCGATCGGCTGGTGCGTGGGGCCGTCCTCGCCCAGAGCGACCGAGTCGTGGGTCCACACGTAGGTCACGGGGATGCGCATGAGCGCCGCGAGGCGCACTGCGGGGCGCATGTAGTCGCTGAAGATGAGGAACGTGCCGCCGAAGACGCGCGTGCGGCCGTGCAGGGCGATGCCATTGAGGATCGACCCCATCGCGTGCTCACGGATGCCGAAGTGCAGGACGCGACCGTAGGGGTGGCCGCTCCACTGCTCGGTCGAGTGCTCCGTGGGCACGAAGGAGCCACCCTGGGCGATGGTCGTCAGGTTCGACTCGGCGAGGTCGGCGGATCCGCCCCAGAACTCGGGCACGACGCCCGCGATGGCGTTGATGACCTTGCCGGAGGCGGCGCGGGTCGAGACGCTCGAGCCCGCCTCGAAGGTGGGCAGGGCATCCTCGAGGCCGCTCGGGAGCTCGCCTGCCTGCATGCGGTCCAGGAGCGCCGTGCCCTCGGGGTTCGCCGCCGCCCAGGCGTCGAAGCGCTTCTGCCAGGCGGCACGACGCTCGGCACCGCGCTCGACGGCAGCGCGCGTGTGGGCGAGAACGTCGTCGCTCACGTCGAAGTGCTTCTCGGGGTCGGCACCCATCGCGACCTTCGTCGCGGCGAGCTCGTCGCCGCCGAGGGCCGAGCCGTGAATCTTGCCCGTGTTCTGCTTGGTGGGCGCGGGCCAGCCGATGATGGTCTTCACGACGATGAGCGAGGGCTTGCTCGACTCGGCCTTGGCGGCCTCGATGGCCGCGTGCAGGGCGTGGACGTCCTCGACGTACTCGCCCGTCTTCTTCCAGTCGACGGTCTGCACGTGCCAGCCGTAGGCCTCGTAGCGAGCAGCGACGTCCTCCGTGAAGGCGATATCGGTGTCATCCTCGATCGAGATCTGGTTGGCATCGTAGATCGCGATGAGGTTGCCGAGCTGCTGGTGACCGGCGAGCGAACCTGCCTCGCTCGTCACACCCTCCTGGACGTCGCCATCGCTCGCGATCACGAAGATGTGGTGGTCGAAGACGCTCTCTCCCGGCGCGGCGTCCGGGTCGAGGAGTCCGCGCTCGAAGCGAGCTGCGTAGGCGAATCCCACGGAGGAGGCGAGGCCCTGGCCGAGAGGGCCGGTCGTGATCTCGACGCCGTCGGTGTGGCCGAACTCGGGGTGGCCGGGAGTCTTGGAGCCCCACGTGCGCAGCGACTTGAGGTCGTCGAGCTCGAGGCCGTAGCCGCCGAGGTAGAGCTGCACGTACTGGGTGAGCGAGCTGTGCCCGGCGGAGAGGATGAACCGATCGCGGCCGAGCCAGTGCGGGTCGCTCGGGTCGTGCTGCATGACCTTCTGGTGCAGGAGGTAGGCAACCGGCGCGAGGCTCATGGCGGTACCGGGATGCCCGTTGCCCACCTTCTCGACGGCATCGGCCGCGAGCAGTCGGGCCGTGTCCACGGCGGCGGAATCCAGTTCGTTCCAGATGAGGTCGGTCATGGCAGCGGTGGTGCCCTTTCTCGAATCGACCGCGGGACCTTCTTGGGTGGCGCCCCGCGAGGTAGCCCCTTGCCCGGATCGGCCTCGATCCTGTCCGCACTCCACCCGAGCGCGATGCGCTCCGTTCGAGAGACGGAATACGTGCGGTTGACAAGCACAGCCCAGTATAGGGAGGCCGCTCGCACCGGGCAGCATGCGCCCCGGCGGCCGCTCAGGGCGGCTCCCGTAGACTGTGCGTGCTCGACACGGCCGAAGAGGAGACATGGATACCGCGCTCGATCAGCCTCTGACCTCCCGTCGCCGCGGATTCCGCCGTCTCCTCACCGCCTACGTCGCTCTGACGAAGCCGCGCGTGATCGAGCTCCTGCTGATCACGACCGTGCCGGTCATGTTCCTGGCCGAGGGCGGCGTGCCCGATCTGGGGCTCGTGGTGGCGACTCTCGTCGGCGGATCTCTCGCCGCAGGCTCGGCGAACGCGTTCAACATGTACCTCGACCGCGACATCGACCGCATCATGAACCGCACGCGCAAGCGGCCTCTCGTGACGGGCGAGCTCAGTGATCGCGAAGCGCTCGGCTTCGCGTGGATCATCGGCGTCGTCTCGATCGCGTGGCTGCTCCTGACGACCAACGCGCTCGCGGCAGGGCTCGCGCTCGCCGCGATCCTCTTCTACGTGTTCGTGTACACCCTCGTACTCAAGCGACGCACCGAGCAGAACATCGTGTGGGGCGGGATCGCGGGATGCTTCCCGGTCCTCATCGGCTGGAGCGCCGTGACGGGCTCACTCGACTGGGCGCCGCTCATCCTCTTCCTCGTCATCTTCCTGTGGACGCCCCCGCACTACTGGCCGCTCTCGATGAAGTACCGCGCCGACTACGCCTCCGTGGGCGTGCCGATGCTGTCGGTGGTGCGCGAGCAGGCCGTGGTGAGCATCCAGGTCGTCCTCTACGCCTGGGCCACCGTCGTCATGTCTCTCATGCTCATCCCGGTCGCGGGCATGGGCGCCCTCTACAGCGCGATGGCGGTCGTGGCCGGCGGCTGGTTCGTGGTCGAGAGCCACCGCCTGTACTCGCGGGCGTCAACCGGGCGGGAAGCCGCGCCGATGCGGGTGTTCCACGTGAGCAACACCTATCTGACGCTGCTCTTCGTCGGCGTCGCGATCGACCCGCTGCTGCCCTTCTGATCCGGCGCGCCCGCCTGCGACGCTGACCCCTCGCTCACCCGCAAGGTGAGGAGCACGTGCGTGAGTGCCGCGACGAGCACGCACGCGAGCACCATGTGCGCGCCCACGAGGAGTTCGGGCAGCCCGAGACGCGCTTGCGCGAGCCCGACGGCCATCTGCACCGCCTCGACAGCGAGGAGTCCGAGGACAGCGCGGCGCAGGGGAGCGTGACCGACGCGCACCGCGGCGACGAGCAGCAGAACGCTGAGCGCCGCGGTGATGTAGGCGGGCCAGGAGTGCACGTGCTGCCACACCGCGGGATCGAGGCCGTTGCGCGGCGTGTCGGCGTCGCCGGCGTGCGGACCCGAGCCCGTGACGACGATGCCGACGAGAACAGTCACCCAGACGCCGACGGCGGTCGCGTGTGCCAGGAGGCGCACGGGAGCCGGGACGGCGAAGCGAGAAGTGACGCGACCGCGATAGACGCGGTGCACCAGCACGGCGGCGAGGGCCACGAGCACGCTCGACACGACGAAGTGCAGGCCGACGATCCAGGAGTTCAAGCCCGTGAGCACCGTGATGCCGCCGATGATCGCCTGCGCGATGATGCCGAGACCCAGGGCAAGCGTGAGCCGCAGCAGCTCGGGGCGCTCGCGTCGCATCCGCACGACGAAGAGGAACGCCAGCAGGGCGATGACGATGAGGACGAAGGTCAGCAGTCGGTTGCCGAACTCGACGATGCCGTGGATGCCCATCTCGGGCGTCGCCACGAACGAGTCGGCCGTGCACCGGGGCCACGTGGGGCAGCCGAGGCCCGACCCGGTGAGGCGCACCGCGCCCCCCGTGCCGACGATGAGGATCTGCGAGACGAGCGACGCCCAGGCGACCACGCGCACTCGGCGGTCGATCGTGGTCGGGAACCATTGCCACAGCCGATTCACGGTCTGCTTCCTCCTCATTCCAGTGCGGGCCTGTAGGATCGCGGGAGCTCATCAATCAGTGACGATCGCGAGATTCGCGAGAACTGCAGCGCCCAGCCTCGAGTACGAGGTCAGTGTATGCGCGTTCATTGAGCAACAACCCGACGCCTGCGACGGAGAGCGCACACCGCACGATCAGGCGCAGGAATGCCCGAGGGCGATCTCGGGTTGGGTTCGGCAAAGGAGAGGAATCGCATGTCAGACGTGCTCATCGACCGACCCGAACTGGAGGGGCTCGGCCAGTACGAATTCGGCTGGGCCGACTCCGATACCGCGGGAGCGACCGCGCGCCGCGGCATCAACGCCGACGTCGTCACCGACATCTCGCGTCTCAAGAACGAGCCGGAGTGGATGCTCAAGAAGCGCCTGCGCGGCTACGAGATGTTCGGCAGGAAGCCGATGCCGCTGTGGGGCGCCGACCTCTCCGGCATCGACTTCGACAACATCAAGTACTTCGTGCGCTCGACCGAGAAGCAGGCGACGAGCTGGGAAGACCTGCCGGACGACATCAAGGAGACGTACGAGAAGCTCGGCATCCCGGAGGCGGAGCGTCAGCGCCTCGTCGCGGGTGTCGCCGCTCAGTACGAGTCGGAGGTCGTCTACCACCAGATCCGCGAGGACCTCGAGCAGCAGGGTGTCATCTTCATGGACACCGACACGGCGCTGCGGGAGCACCCCGAGTTCTTCGAGGAGCACTTCGGCACGGTCATCCCCGAGGGTGACAACAAGTTCGCCGCTCTCAACACGGCCGTCTGGTCGGGCGGATCGTTCGTCTACGTGCCGCCTGGCGTGCACGTCGACATCCCGCTGCAGGCCTACTTCCGCATCAACACGGAGAACATGGGTCAGTTCGAGCGCACGCTCATCATCGCCGACGAGGGCTCGTACGTGCACTACATCGAGGGCTGCACGGCGCCGATCTACAAGAGCGACTCGCTGCACTCCGCGGTCGTCGAGATCATCGTCAAGAAGAACGCCCGCGTGCGCTACACGACCATCCAGAACTGGTCGAACAACGTGTACAACCTCGTCACGAAGCGGGCTGTCGCCCACGAGGGTGCGACGATGGAGTGGATCGACGGCAACATCGGCTCCAAGGTGACGATGAAGTACCCCTCGATCTTCCTCATGGGAGAGCACGCGAAGGGCGAGACGCTCTCCGTCGCCTTCGCCGGCCCCGGCCAGCACCAGGATGCGGGCGCGAAGATGATCCACATGGCGCCGCACACGACGTCGTCGATCGTCTCGAAGTCGATCGCCCGTGGTGGCGGTCGCGCGGGCTACCGCGGCGAGGTGCGCGTCGATGCCACGGCTCACCACTCGGCCAACACCGTGCGCTGCGACGCCCTGCTCGTCGACACGATCTCGCGATCCGACACCTACCCGGCGATCGACATCCGCGTCGACGACGTGCAGCTCGGCCACGAGGCCACCGTCTCGCGCGTGAGCGAGGAGCAGCTGTTCTACCTCATGTCGCGCGGACTCGAGGAGGATGAGGCCATGGCCATGATCGTGCGCGGGTTCATCGAGCCCATCGCCCGCGAGCTGCCCATGGAGTACGCACTCGAACTCAACAAGCTCATCGAGATGAGCATGGAAGGATCCGTAGGCTAGATGAGTTCCGCCATCGACACCGATCGCGTCGTGCCCGGTGCCACTGAGCACGCGCACGGCCCCGGTTCACCCGTTCCCGTCCAGACACGCTCTGAGCGCTTCGCGTCGGCGCTGCACGACGACTTCCCCGAGGTCACGGGGCGCGAGCTCGAGTGGCGATTGACGCCCGTCGACTCTGCTCGCGACCTCATCGACGATGCCCTCGACGGCAGCCCGCTTCCCGTCGAGGTCACGGACGCCCCGGGCGTCACGAGCGAGTGGATCGCGCGCGATGACCCGCGTGTCGGGTCCGCGGGGCTCGCGGAAGAGCGTGCCGCCGCCAACGCGTGGGGCTCCTTCGAGAAGGCGCACGCGGTCACGCTCACCTCAGAGACCCCTGTCGAGGTGACCATTCGGCGCGCGAGCCCGGACGCCGCACCTCGAGCGGCCCACACTGTGATCACGGCGCGCCCCAACGCGCGCGGGCTCGTCATCATCGACAACTCGGGCCCCGCCCGGCTGTCGGAGAACGTCGAGATCGTCGTGGAGCAGGGCGCGCAGCTCACGGTCGTGAGCCTGCAGGAGTGGGACGACGAGGCCGTGCACCTCTCCAGCCAGTTCGCGCGTGTCGACCGCGACGCGAGCCTCAAGCACGTCGTCGTCTCCCTCGGCGGTGCGCTCGTGCGGGTGAACCCGTCGGCACGACTCGCGGGGGAGGGCGCTCACGGCGAGCTGCTCGGGCTCTACTTCGCCGACGCAGGGCAGCACCTCGAGCAGCGCGTCTTCGTGCACCACGTCGCGCCGCACACCGTGAGCCGCGTCAACTACAAGGGCGCTCTCAACGGCGCCAAGGCGCGCACCGTCTGGGTCGGTGACGTGCTGATCGGTCGCGATGCGACCGGCACCGACTCCTACGAGCAGAACCGCAACCTCGTCCTGAGCGATGGCACGCGCGCCGACTCGATCCCGAACCTCGAGATCGAGACCGGCGATATCGCCGGAGCTGGCCACGCGAGCGCCACCGGCCGATTCGACGACGAGCAGCTCTTCTATCTGCGCTCCCGCGGTGTGCCGGAACCCGAGGCGCGCCGTCTCGTCGTGCACGGCTTCCTCGTCGAGGTCGTGCAGAAGATCGGCAACGCCGCCCTCCAGGAGCGCCTGCTCGCGGCCATCGAGGCAGAGCTCGCCCAGATCGAGGTGATCTAGTCGTGGCCGCTACTCGTGTCTGCTCCGATGCCGAGCTCGCGCCCGCGACAGCGATGCGCGTCGTGATCGAGGGCACTCCCATCGCGGTGGTCAAGGACTCCTCGGGCGCCGTCCACGCGCTGGGCGACACCTGCACGCACGGCGAGATCTCGCTCTCCGAGGGCTTCGTCGAGGACGAGGCCATCGAGTGCTGGGCCCACGGGTCGAAGTTCGATCTCGCGAGCGGCGCTCCCCGCAACTTCCCGGCCTACGAGCCGGTGCCCGTCTACGCCGTCACGATCACCGACGGCGACATCTTCGTCGACCCGACACCCAAGCCGTAAAGGACTGTCAGACCATGACTTCTCTCATCATCCGCGACCTCCACGTGAGCATCGAGACCGACCAGGGCACGACGCCGATCCTCCGCGGCGTCGACCTCACGATCAACTCGGGCGAGATCCACGCCATCATGGGCCCCAACGGCTCCGGCAAGTCGACTCTCGCCTACACGATCGCTGGCCACCCGCGCTACACCGTCGACTCGGGGTCGATCACCCTCGACGGCGAGGATGTGCTCGCGATGAGCGTCGACGAGCGCGCCAAGGCCGGGCTCTTCCTCGCCATGCAGTACCCGGTTGAGATTCCCGGCGTCACCGTCTCAAACTTCCTCCGCACCGCGAAGACCGCTCTTGACGGCCAGGCCCCGCCGCTGCGGTCGTGGGTCAAGGACCTCAAGACGTCGATGGAAGCTCTGCGCATGGACGCGGGCTTCACGGAGCGCAACGTCAACGAGGGCTTCTCGGGCGGCGAGAAGAAGCGCCACGAGATCGTGCAGCTCGAGCTGCTGAAGCCCAAGATCGCGGTGCTCGACGAGACCGACAGCGGGCTCGACGTCGACGCGCTCAAGATCGTCTCCGAGGGCGTCAACCGCGTCAAGGACAACACCGATCTCGGGGTGCTCCTCATCACGCACTACACGCGCATCCTGCGCTACATCACGCCCGACTTCGTGCACGTCTTCGTCGAGGGCCGCATCGCCGAGCAGGGTGGCGCCGAACTGGCAGAGCGCTTGGAGAACGAGGGCTACGATCGCTACACCGCGGGCGCCCCCGTACACTGATCGCCATGCCCACTGCACTCGAACCGAAGCTCTTCGACGAGGTCGAGGAGGGGCTCAAGGATGTCGTCGACCCCGAGCTGGGGGTCAACATCGTCGACCTGGGCCTCGTCTACGACCTCGCCTGGGATGAGGAGTCTGACGCCCTCATCATCTCGATGACTCTCACGAGCGCGGGATGCCCGCTCACGGACGTCATCGAGGAGTCGATCGCGAACTCGCTCGACGGCATCGTCGAGCAGTTCCGCATCAACTGGGTCTGGATGCCCCCGTGGGGCCCGGAGCGGATAACCGACGACGGCCGCGACATGATGAGAGCGTTGGGCTTCAGCATCTGAGAGCCCAGTGGGCTCTCAGTGCCCAACGCTCCGCCGACAGGCGGCTCGGATTCAGCATTTGACGGTCCAGTGGACCGTCAATTCCGAGCGCTCCGCCGACAGGCGGTGGGGCTTCAGCATCTGAGCCCCGCGCGAACTACTCGGCCGTTCGCTCGCGCTTCTCGGCCGCACGCCAGAGCAGCGGCATGAGCGCTGCGGCGATAGCCGCCTTGATCACTCCGCCGATGATGAAGGGCAGGAAGCCCGAGGCGAGAACCGCGCCAACGTCGTTCGGCAGGCCGAGCTGGCCGAGGGAGAGGGCGAGCCACGGAAGCCCGATCGCGAAGACGACGATCGACCCGCCGATGAAGGTCACGAAGGGCTTGAACCACCCGCGGTCCCACTGGCGCTCAGCAGCCCAGCCGACGATCGCGGCGGAAGCGATGAAGCCGAGGATGTACCCGCCGGTGGGGCCCAGGAGCACCGTCCAGCCGGATGCCGCGTCGCTGTAGATGGGCAGGCCGAGTCCGCCGAGGAGGGCGTAGAGCGACAACGAGGCGGCTCCGCGCGCGGCACCGAGGGATGCCCCGACGAGCAGGACGGCGAGGGTCTGGCCCGTGACGGGTACCGGCCACAGCGGAATCGCGACCTGCGCGAGGATCGCGACGAGCGCGGTACCGGCGACGACGAGGGCGGCGTCCGTCGCGAGGCTGCGGCTCACGACGCGGTCGACGAGGGTGGGGCGAGGCAGGGCGGGGGAGGCGATCGTCACAGTGGTCTTCCTCACACAGGGTCAAGGGTCGGGACACGGCTAGACTATCGGGCTGGCCCCCGTGCGCCGGGTCCACCGAATCCCACCAAAGAACAGGACGTTTGCTGTGCTCGCTGTGCAAGACCTCGAGATCCGGGTCGGTGCGCGCCTGCTCATGGCGGATGTCTCCTTCCGGGTCGACAAGGGCGACAAGGTCGGCCTCGTGGGGCGCAACGGCGCCGGCAAGACGACGATGACGCGCGCCCTCGCGGGGGAGGGCCAGCCCACTGGTGGCACGATCACGCGCACGGGCGAGATCGGCTACCTACCGCAGGACCCTCGCGCGGGCGACCCCGAGCAGCTGGCCAGAACCCGCATCCTGGATGCCCGGGGACTCGGCTCGATCGTCCTCGAGCTGCAGCAGGCCGGGGTCGAGATGGGCAGCGACGACCCCGCCGTCGCCGAGAAGGCCATGGCCCGCTACAGCCGTCTGACCGACCGCTTCCAGTCGCTCGGTGGCTACTCGGCCGAGGCGGAGGCTGCGGCGATCGCGAGCAACCTCAACCTGCCCGACCGCATTCTCGGCCAGCCGTTGAGCACGCTGTCGGGCGGTCAGCGGCGCCGCATCGAGCTGGCCCGCATCCTCTTCAGCGACGCCGAGACGATGATCCTCGACGAGCCGACCAACCACCTCGATGCCGACTCGGTCGTGTGGCTGCGGGAGTTCCTCAAGGCCTACCAGGGCGGCTTCATCGTCATCAGCCACGATGTGGCGCTCGTGGAGGAGACCGTCAACCGCGTCTTCTACCTCGACGGCAACCGCCAGGTCATCGACATCTACAACATGGGCTGGAAGCACTACCTGCGTCAGCGCGAAGCGGACGCTGAGCGTCGCAAGAAGGAGCGCGCCAACGTCGAGAAGAAGGCGACGGCGCTGCAGCTGCAGGCGGCGCGCTTCGGGGCGAAGGCGTCCAAGGCGGCCTCCGCGCACCAGATGGTCGCGCGTGCCGAGCGCATGCTGTCCGGCCTCGATGAGGTGCGCGCTGTCGACCGCGTCGCCAAGCTCCGGTTCCCCGACCCCGCACCGGTCGGCAAGACGCCCCTGCAGGCGCACAACCTCTCGAAGAGCTACGGCTCGCTCGAGATCTTCACCTCCGTCGACCTCGCGATCGACCGCGGATCGAAAGTGGTCATCCTCGGCCTCAACGGCGCGGGCAAGACCACCCTCCTGCGCATCCTCGCGGGCGTCGACGAGCCCGACACGGGCGTGCTCGAGCCCGGTCACGGACTGCGCATCGGCTACTACGCGCAGGAGCACGAGACCCTCGACACCCGCCGCAGCGTGCTCGAGAACATGATGAGCTCCTCCGACGCCATCACCGAGCGCGAGGCCCGCAGCGTGCTCGGCTCCTTCCTCTTCGTCGGCGACGACGTGCAGAAGCCGGCCGGAGTGCTCTCGGGCGGCGAGAAGACGAGGCTATCGCTCGCGACGCTCGTCGTATCGAAGGCGAACCTCCTGCTGCTCGACGAGCCGACCAACAACCTCGACCCCGCGAGCCGCGAGGAGATCCTGGGTGCCCTGGCCGCCTACTCGGGCTCGGTCGTGCTCGTGAGCCACGACGAGGGCGCTGTCGAGGCGCTCAACCCCGAGCGCGTGCTCATCATGCCCGACGGTGTCGAGGACCTCTGGACGAAGGACTACGCCGAGCTCATCGCGCTCGCCTGACCCGCCGCTGCTGCCCTGGCCGCCGCGACGGGTGCGGCCGCGTCAGCGCCGTTCGTCGAGCAGAGCATCCTCTTCATCGGCGTCGCTCGGGCCACGCCGCGACGGTGCCGCCTCGATGCCGCGCAGCCCGCGCCACTCCTGACGCAGGGCCCAGCCGTAGCCCACGAAGCCGAGGAGTGCGAAGAGGTACCACTGGAAGGTGTAGCTCAGGTGCGGGCCCTCGTCCGCCACGGGCCGTGTCGCCGCGACCGGCCGCTCGACCGTCGCCGGGTCCTCCTCCGCGAGCAGCCCGTACGCGCCCGTGATGACCTCGCCCTGGTCGACCTCCTGCGCGATCGTGGGCAGGTGGATCGTCGCCACCTGCCCCTCGGGCGCACCGCGGCCGGGCAGGGTCGGCTCGCCGGGCTTGAGACGGGCGATCACCTCGACGCGGCCCCGAGGTGGAGCCGGCACCGCGTCGGGGGAGTCCTGCTGCGAGCCCGTCGGCAGCCACCCGCGATCGACGATGAGAACCCTGCCGTCCTCGAGCGCGAACGGGGTGAGAACCTCGAAGCCCGGCCTGCCGGCGAAGGGACGATTGCGCACGAGCAGCTGATCGTCGAGCAGGTACTCGCCCTCGACGACGACGGGCGTCCACTCCCGCTCGGGGTCGAGCGGCGCGCCGCCCGGGAGCACCTCGGTCAGCGGCACGGGAGCCGCATCCCAGTTCTCGGCGACGACCCGAATATCGGCGACGGCGTCGAGACGGCGAGCCCACTGCCACTGAGCGAGCGCGACGCACACGACGGCGAAGAGCGCTGTGAAGGCGAGCCACCCCAGCCAGCGTCGGCTCGCCGCGAGGCTTAGGATGCTCACGGGCCTATTCTTCCTGATCGCGCGGACCGTCCCGGTCGGGAAGGCTCTCCACGACAGTGCCGGCCGGTGTGAGCGTCACCGGGAAGCCGCGTGCGTCGACGTAGTCGTACAGGTAGTCGCGGTGCTCATCGCACGCGAGCCACACCTTCACGCGGTCGAGGCCGTGAATGCGCGGGTTGCGCCAGTTCACCGCCCACTCCGCCGCCGCACGGCACCCGCTGCGGGAGCACCGCATGCCGGAGATCGCACCGGGCAGATCGATCACGCCGCGTCACCCTGCGGGATCACGCGCACGATGGAACCGGGGCGCTCGACGTCGCGCCCTCGCGGCGACGCGACCGTGTTGGCCGCGACGACGGCGATGTACGGCAGGATCACGGCGCCCGCAGCGGGCAGGAGCATCCACCAGCCGGGCACGACGAAGCACGCTGCGATGCACAGCATGCGCACGCCCATGGCGATCGAGTACTTGATCATGCGGTCGCGCCGCTCGTCGTCGGGGGACTCCGGCAGGCTCGTGATCGCGGCGGATGCGGGCTTCATGGTGAGGCGATCGTACCCCGCGGGCCTGCGCATATGCTTGATGCCCATGACCACCCAGCGCACCGTTCTCGTGACCGGCGGCAATCGCGGCATCGGCTTCGCGATCGCCGAGGAATTCCTCGCCCAGGGCCACCGCGTGGCCGTGACAGCACGCTCAGGCTCCGGACCGGAAGGGGCCCTCACGGTCACGGCCGATGTGACGGCTTCCGCCTCGCTCGACGCCGCGTTCACGGCGGTCGAGACCGAGCTCGGGCCCGTCGAGGTGGTCGTCGCGAACGCCGGCATCACGCGCGACACGCTCCTGATGCGCATGTCGGAGGACGACTTCACGGACGTGATCGACACGAACCTCACGGGCGCGTTCCGCACGGTCAAGCGCGCATCGAAGGGGATGCTCAAGGCGCGTTTCGGCCGCGTCATCCTCATCTCGAGCGTCGTCGGACTGCTCGGCTCCGCGGGTCAGGTCAACTACAGCGCGTCGAAGTCGGCTCTCGTCGGCTTCGCGCGCTCGCTCACGCGCGAGCTCGGGGGTCGTGGCATCACGGCGAACGTCGTCGCCCCGGGCTTCATCGAGACCGACATGACTGCTGCCCTTCCCGAGGACCAGCAGGCCACCTACCGCGCGAGCATCCCCGCTGGGCGCTTCGCGACCCGGCAGGAGGTCGCGCGCGTCGTCACGTGGCTCGCCGGCGACGACGCCGCCTACATCAGCGGCGCCGTGATCCCCGTCGACGGCGGCCTCGGCATGGGGCACTGACCCGCGCAGGCCGACTAGCTGCGCAGGCCCAGCACCGCAAGCACCGCGGAGAGATCGCGCTCAGGCACGCACACGCTCGCGGTCGCGCACACGACGGGCTTCGCATCGAACGCGATCGAGAGCCCCGCGACGCGCATCATCTCGAGGTCGTTGGCACCATCACCGACGACGATCGTGCGCTCGAGCGGCAGCCCGTGAGCCGTCGCCCACTCGCGCACGGCATCGGCCTTCGCCGCGGCATCCACGACCGGCCCATCGGTCGTGCCGGTCAGCACGCCCGCGGCGACGCCGAGCCTGTTGGCGCGATGGTGGTCGAGCCCGAGCGAGGCGGCGAGAGGATCCAGCAGCTCGTGGAACCCGCCGGAGACGACGCCGATCACCCCGCCGCCGGCGTGCACGCCGTCGACGAGATCGCGAGCGCCGGACGTGAGATGGATGCTCGGGGCCAGCTCGGCGAACACCGCACTGCTGAGACCCGCGAGCGTCGCGACGCGCTCGCGGAGCGACTCGGCGAAGTCGAGCTCGCCGGCCATCGCGCGCGCCGTGACCGCGGCCACGAGATCGCCGGAGCCCGCTTCTCGTGCGAGCAGCTCGATCGCCTCCTCCTCGATGAGGGTCGAGTCGACATCGAGGACGACGAGGAATCGCGCCATGGGGTGGGAGGGCTCCTTCTCGACTCCAGCGGAGAGCGGCCGGTTCAGGCCTCGACGACCGTGCCCTTGCCGACCACGGTGATGCCCGTCTCGGTGACGGTGAAGCCGCGAGCGCGGTCGGCGTCGTGGTCGACACCGACCTGCGCGCCGGGTGCCACGACGACGTCCTTGTCGAGAATAGCGCGCCGCACGGTCGCTCCTGCGCCGATCGTCGTGCGCTCGAACACGACGGCATCCGTGATGCTCGCGGACTCCACGACCACCCACGGGCCGAGCACGGAGCGCTCGATGTGGCTGCCCGAGATGACCGAGCCGAGCGACACGATCGAGTCGATGACGTCTCCGTTGCGACCTTCCGCGTCGCGCACGAACTTCGCGGGAGGGGAGTTGAGCTGCTGGGAGTAGATCGGCCAGTCGGCGTTGTAGAGGTTGAAGATCGGCAGGGCGGAGATGAGGTCCTGATGGGCCTCGAAGAACGACTCGATCGTTCCCACGTCACGCCAGTAGTCACGGTCGCGATCCGTTGAGCCCGGCACGACGTTGCGCTTCATGTCGTAGACGAAGGCCTCGCCCTTGCGCACGAAGTCGGGCACGATGTCACCGCCCATGTCGTGGTTCGACTCCGCGTTGTCGCTGTCGCGCACGACGGCGTCCATGAGCACATCGGCGTCGAAGACGTAGTTGCCCATCGAGGCGAGCACCTCGTGCGGTGCATCCGCGAGCCCCACGGGATTCTGGGGCTTCTCGTGGAAGGCGGCGATGCGCTGCGGGTTGGCAGGGTCGGTCTCGATGACGCCGAACTGGTCGGCGAGCGCGATCGGCTGACGGATTCCGGCGACGGACACACCGGCCGAGTTCTCGATGTGGGCCTCGATCATGGGGCGGAAGTCCATGCGGTAGACGTGGTCGGCTCCGACGACCACGACGATGTCGGGCTTCTCGTCGCGGATGAGGTTGAGGCTCTGGTAGATGGCATCGGCTGAGCCAGAGAACCACCGCTTGCCCAGGCGCTGCTGGGCGGGCACGGACGCGACGTAGGCGTTGAGCATGCCCGTGAGCCGCCAGGTCTGGGAGATGTGACGGTCGAGGGAGTGGCTCTTGTACTGCGTGAGCACGACGACCTGGCGCAGGCCGGAGTTGATGAGGTTGGAGAGCGCGAAGTCGATGAGCCGATAGCCGCCCGCGAAGGGCACCGCGGGCTTCGCTCGATCCTCCGTGAGGGGCATGAGGCGCTTCCCCTCGCCACCGGCGAGCACGATTCCAAAGACTTTCGGTGACGGCATAGACCCACAGTAGGCGAGCGTGGGGTGCGGGGCCAGAGGCACCGCTGTACTACCGTCGAGTCATGCGCGTCGACATCGTGACCAGGGAGTACCCACCGGAGGTCTACGGCGGGGCGGGTGTGCACGTGACCGAGCTCGTCCACGCCCTGCGCCGTCAGCTCGACGTGCGCGTGCGGTGTTTCGGCGCCCCGCGCGACGAGGAGGGCACCCAGTCGTACCTCGTGCCGGGCTCCCTGACCTCCGCGAATCCTGCGCTCGCGACGCTCGGCGTCGATCTGGCGATCGCGGAGGACGTCGCGGGCGCCGACCTCGTGCACTCGCACACCTGGTATGCGAACGCAGCGGGGGAGCTGGCGCAGATGCTCCATGGCATCCCGCACGTCGTCACGGCGCACAGCCTCGAGCCGCTGCGTCCCTGGAAGGCCGAGCAGCTCGGCGGAGGCTACACCATCTCGCGATGGATCGAGCAAGGGGCCTTCGAGACGGCCGACGCCGTCGTCGCCGTGAGCGACGGGATGCGCCGCGACATCCTACGCTGCTACCCGGGACTCGACGAGTCGCGGGTCTCGGTCATCCACAACGGTATCGATCTCGACCGGTGGCGCCGCGTCGACGATCCGGAGGCCGTGCGCGCCCTCGGCATCGATCCCGACCGACCCTCCGTCGTCTTCGTGGGCCGCATCACCCGGCAGAAGGGGCTTCCCTACCTGCTCGCCGCGGCACGCCGGCTCCCACCCGAGGTGCAGCTCATCCTGTGCGCTGGCGCTCCGGACACCCCGCAGATCCTGGAGGAGGTCCGGGCAGGGGTCGCGTCCCTGCAGGAGGAGCGCTCGGGTGTCGTGTGGATCGACCAGATGCTGGGCATCCACGACCTCTCCGCCGTGCTCTCAAGCGCCACGACCTTCGTCTGCCCGAGCGTCTACGAGCCCCTCGGCATCGTGAATCTCGAGGCCATGGCCTGCGGCGCGCCCGTCGTGGGCACCGCCACGGGAGGCATTCCCGAGGTGGTCGATGACGGCGTGACCGGCAGGCTCGTGCCGATCGACCAGGTGAACGATGGCTCGGGCACGCCCCTGGACCCCGAGCGCTTCATCGCCGATCTCGCCGCCGTCCTCACCGAGGTCGTGAGCGATCCCTCCGCCGCTGCCGCGATGGGCGCTGCCGGCCGGGATCGCGCCGAGAAGGAGTTCTCCTGGTCGAGCATCGCCGAGCGCACGAGCGCGCTCTACCGCAGCCTCGCGCACTAGTCCCCGTGCTCTACGCTGGAGACATCATGGCTGGCGTTCTGCACTTCGACGATGTCTCTCTCACGCGCGACGGCTCGGCGATCCTCTCCGACATCACGTGGCAGGTCGGCTCCGAGCAGCGCTGGGTCGTGCTCGGGCCCAACGGTGCCGGCAAGACGACCCTCCTGCAGCTCGCCTCCTCACTCCTGCACCCCTCGAGCGGCAGCGCGACCGTGCTCGACGAACGACTCGGGTCGAGCGACGTGTTCGAGCTGCGGCCGCGCATCGGCTTCGCCTCCACCGCGCTCGCGCGGCGCATCCCGCAGGACGAGCGCGTGCTCGATGTCGTCATGACGAGCGCGCATGCCGTCACGGGGCGATGGAACGAGAGCTACGACGACGTCGACGTTCGGCGCGCTCAGCGCGTGCTGCGCGAATGGCGCCTCGACTCGTTCGAGGACCGTCGCTTCGGCAGCCTCAGCGATGGTGAGCAGAAGCGCGTGCAGATCGCGCGCGCGATCATGACCGACCCCGAGCTGCTGCTGCTCGACGAGCCGGCCGCGAGCCTCGACCTCGGTGCTCGCGAAGAGCTGCTGCAGCTCCTCGGCGCCTATGCCTCCTCGACGGAGTCGCCCGCGATGGTCATGGTCACCCACCACGTGGAGGAGATCCCCGCGGGGTTCACCCACGCGCTCCTCCTCACCGACGGCAGGATCACGGCGAGCGGCCCGCTCGCGGAGGTCATCACGAGCTCGGCGCTCACGAGCGCATTCGGCCTCGACCTCGTCGTGCAGCGCGACGGCGATCGCTTCACCGCGCGCGCCGCGTAGCGCCCTCGCTCGCTCCTGCTCTGCTATCGTTGACCCTTGGCTCTGCCGCTGGCGCGGCGCCACCGAGACCCCTGTCTCACCCCAGACCTGCAGCACCTCGACCTCGAATGAACACAAGGACAACGAGCATGAAGACTGACATCCACCCCGAGTACGCGCCGGTGGTCTTCCGCGACCTGGCGTCGGGCGAGACCTTCCTGACCCGCTCCACGGTCAGCAGCGAGAAGACGATCGAGCTCGACGGCGAGACCTACCCCGTCATCGACGTCGAGATCTCCTCCGCGTCGCACCCGTTCTACACGGGCAAGCAGCGCATCCTCGACAGCGCCGGCCGCGTCGAGAAGTTCAACCAGCGCTTCAAGGGCTTCGGCAACTAGCCTCGGCTCACCAGTTGCACGAAGGGTCCCGTCGACAGACGGGACCCTTCGTCGTTGCAGGGGCACTGGGTGCGCGATCGCACCCCCGGCTTACGACAGACGGACGGGCCACCCGCGGTCGGCCGTGAAGTGCTGGTCGCGCTGCGTGCGCATGTAGTCCTCGAAGCTGTCGGCCTGGGTGTCGTGCCACGCGATCTGGGTGGCGTGCAGCCCCTCGAGCGTGTCGGGCATGGCAGCGGAGTGCTGCGCGACGATCGCGCGGGCCACGTGGCCTGCCGCGATCGCGTCGATACTCGCGTCGTGCGCACCGTCGAGAAGCACGCCGTAGTGGGCGCACGCGGCCTCGAGAGTGCGCTTGCCGCGTCGGTAGCGGTCCACCGCCTTGTCGATCACGAGGGGATCGATGACGGGGGCGGGGGCGACGAGCGGCTCGAGGCCGTGCCGCACAGCCTCGTGAGCGAGGAGCGTCAAGTCGTACGGCGCGTTGTAGACGACGAGGGGGAGCCCACGGTCGAGCACCGAGCGCAGCTCGACCAGCACCTCGGCGACGACCTCCGAGGCAGGGCGCCCCTCGGCGCGTGCCCGTTCGGTCGTGATGCCGTGGACGGCGGCGGCCCCCTCCGGTATCTCGATGCCGGGGTCAGCCATCCATGACCGCGAGGAGACGACGGCTCCCGCGGTGTCGAGCACCCCGACGTACGCCGTCACGATGCGCGACGTGCGCACGTCGACGCCCGTCGTCTCGAGGTCGAACACGGCGAGGTCGCGCAGCAGATCGGTCACGCGGCAAGCCTAGGCGGGGGCTGCGACACTCCGTTCGCCGACATGCAGCCAGTAGAAGTTCTGACTGCCGAGGGTGAGCGTGAGCCGCCCGTCCTCCCCGATCGTGGGGAAGGCGGAGCCGCCGAAGAGGTCGGAGAGCGCACGACCCTCGAACCCGGGCAGATCGACCGTCACGGAGACGGGATTGTGGGCGAACGAGAAGACGCACAGGATGCGCTCGGCGGGATCGCCGAGCTGGCTGCCGGAGCCTTCGTACTCTCGCACGAACGCGAGCACGGACTCGTGATCGGTCTCGAGCACGCGCATCGTGCCCAGACCGAAGGTCGGGTGGGCCTTGCGAACGTGGATGACGTTGCGGATCCAGTGCAGGAGCGATCGCGGCTGGGCGAGCATGCTCTCGACGTTGATCTGGTTGTAGTGGTAGACGAGCGACTGCACGACGGGGAGGTAGAGCTTGCCTGGATCGGCGTGCGAGAAGCCCGCATTGCGGTCGGGCGTCCACTGCATGGGCGTGCGCGAGCTGTCGCGGTCGGGGAGCCAGATGTTGTCGCCCATGCCGATCTCGTCTCCGTAGTACAGGAACGGGCTGCCGGGAAGGGCGAAGAGGAGCGCGTGCGCGAGCTCCAGCTCGGCCCGCGAGTTGTCGAGCAGGGGAGCCAGGCGACGGCGAATACCGATGTTGGCGCGCATCCGGGGGTCGTATGCGTACCAGCCGTACATGGCCTGCCGATACTCCTCGCTCACCATCTCGAGGGTGAGCTCGTCGTGATTGCGCAGGAAGACGCCCCAGGCGCTGCCGGGAGGCGCTGCGGTCTCCTCGCCGAGCTGACGCTGCAGCTCGGTCGCCTGCTGCGAGCGCAGCGCGTAGAAGATACGGGGCATGACCGGGAAGTCGAAGGCCATGTGGCACTCCGGCTCCTCTGCGGTGCCGAAGAACTCGGCCACCTCCGTGGGCCACTGGTTCGCCTCGGCGATGAGGACGCGGCCCGGGTACTCGGTGTCGACCATCGTGCGCAGCTTCTTGACGAAGTCGTGCGTGGCCGGCTCGCCCTCGCCGTTGCCCCCGTCAGTCTCGTAGAGGTAGGGGATGGCGTCGAGGCGGAAACCGTCGACCCCCAGATCCGCCCAGAAACGGAGCACGTCGAAGATCTCCTCGTGCACCTTCGGGTTCTCGAAGTTGAGGTCGGGCTGGTGCGAGAAGAAGCGGTGGAAGTAGAACTGTCGGCGCTCGGCGTCGAATGCCCAGTTCGACTCTTCCGTGTCGACGAAGATGATGCGGATGTCCTCGTACTTCTCGTCGGTGTCGCTCCACACGTAGTAGTCGCCGTACGGCCCCTCGGGGTCCTCTCGAGAGGCGATGAACCACGGATGCTGGTCGGAGGTGTGGTTGATGACGAGGTCGATGACGATGCGCATGTTGCGCTCGTGGGCCTTGGTGACGAGCTCGCGGAACTCGTCGATCGTGCCGAACTCGGGCAGCACCGCGGTGTAGTCGCTCACGTCATAGCCGCCGTCGCGCAACGGCGACTGGAAGAACGGCGGCAGCCACAGCGCGTCGACGCCGAGCCACTGCAGATAGTCGAGCTTGGAGATGAGGCCGGCGAGGTCGCCCGTGCCGTCGCCGTTGCCGTCGACGAAGGAGCGCACCATGACCTCGTAGAACACGCTCCGGCGATGCCAGTTCGGGTCGAGGGTCAGGCCGGGAAGGGTGATCGGTGCAGTGAAGTTCACAACGCTCCTCGGCGCCGGGGGCGGACAGTGATCACCACTGTAGACCGCGTCGACAACCGGTTCCACATGCCAGGCCGACCTAGACTGATCGGGATGTCCGCCCCGTCTCCCTACGCCGCCTCGCTCGCGCGCATTCCCCGCCGCGATCGCGCGCTCGACGTGCTCGGTTCGCGCACGCACCTCGTCGAGTACGGCCCCGCCGAGGCGCAGCGCACGCTCGTGCTCGTCCACGGTTTCCGCGGCGACCACCACGGCTTGGAGCCGGTCATCGCGCATCTGCCCGAGTTCCGCATCCTCTCGCCCGATCTGCCCGGCTTCGGCCTTTCGGCGCCGCTCGAGGGCCGAGCGCACGACATCGCCTCCTACGCCGCCTGGCTCGACGCGCTCCTGGAGGAACTGGGAATCCGCGGTGAAGCGGTCGTCCTCGGCCATTCGTTCGGGTCGATCGTCGCGAGCGCCGCGGTCGCGAGCGGCACTCCCACGCCCCACCTCGTTCTCGTGAACCCGATCGGCGCACCAGCCCTCTCCGGCCCTCGGGGAGTGCTCACGAGGCTCGCCGTGGCCTTCTACCGCGCGGGCGCCGCCCTGCCCAGCCGCCTCGGCTTCGCCGTCCTCCGCAGCAGAGCCGTGACGCGCATCATGAGCGTGACGATGGCGAAGACGCGCGATCGCGCTCTGCGCCGCTGGATCCACTCTGAGCACGACCGCTATTTCTCGGGCTTCGCCACGCGTGACATGCTGCTCGAGGCCTTCCGCGCCTCGGTCTCGCACGACGTCTCCGAGTTCGCGGCCGACATCGCATCGCCCACCCTCCTCATCGCCGCCGTCGACGATGACATCACTCCGATCGCGCGCCAGCGCGAGCTCGTCGCGCTGTTTCCCGACGCCCGCCTCGTGGAGATTCCCGATGTCGGCCACCTCATCCACTACGAGACGCCCGAGGCCGCCGCCTCGGCGATCCGCGAGTTCCTCGCGTGAAGATCGTCGTCGACTGCCGATACGTGCGCTTCCCGCGCCACGACGGCATCAGCCGGTTCACAGCCGGCATCGTGGATGCTCTGCGCCCGCTCCTGCGCGACTCGGAGTCACTCGACCTGCTCATCAGCGATGAGCGTCAACTCGCGATGCTGCCCGAGGGTCTTCCCTGGCATCGCGTGAGCGGGCCGACGAGTGCCCGGGAGCCTCTCGTCGCCCGTCAGGTGAACCGCCTCGAGCCCGACGTGGTGTTCTCGCCCATGCAGACGATGGGCGCGCTCGGCCGCCGCTACCCGCTCGTGCTGACCCTGCACGACCTCATCTACTACGCGCACCCCACACCGCCGCGTGATCTGCCGTGGCCCGTGCGGCTGGGCTGGCGCCTGTACCACCTGGCGTGGTGGCCGCAGCGACTGCTGCTGAACCGCGCGGACGCCGTCGTGACCGTGAGCGAGACGACGCGTGCGCTCATGCTCGAGCACCGCCTCACGCGGCGCGCGATCACCGTCGTGCCGAACGCGGCCGAGCGCCCCGCGGGCGTCAAGCCGCGCATCCGCCCCGAGGGCATCGAGCTCGTCTACATGGGCTCGTTCATGCCGTACAAGGGTGTCGAGACGCTCGTGGCGGCGCTGCACCTCCTCCCGGGAGCGCGGCTGCACCTGCTGAGCCGCATCCGCCCCCGCGACCGCGCGCGCCTCGAGGCGGCCGCCCCTGCGGGAGCGCTCGTCGTCCACGACGGCGTCAGCGACGAGGAGTACGCGGACCTGCTCGACCGGGCCGCGGCACTCGTGAGCGCCTCCCGCGACGAGGGTTTCGGCATCCCGCTCGTCGAGGCGATGGGGCGCGGCACGCCCGTCGTCGTGAGCGACATCCCGATCTTCCGCGAGATCGGCGGCGAGACCGCGCTGTATGCGGCGGTCGGGGATGCTCAGGCCGTCGCCGCCCGCATCACCGAGCTGCTCGAGCCGGGGGAGTGGGAGCGCCGCTCCGCCGCCGCACCCGCCGAGGCTGCACGCTTCGACTGGGGCCGATCGGCGGCCGTGCTGATCGAACTGCTGCGCGCGCAGGCCGCTCGTGGTCGCGAGTCCTGAGCGCTCAGCGCGTGCCGATCGCGGCGAGGAGGCCGCCGGACCAGTCGACGAGCTGCTGAGGCGCGGCCGGGAACACGTCGTTCGCACTGCCCGCGGCCGACCACACGGTCGAGTAGCGCAGAAGGTCGCGGTCGACGACCGTGCGCACGGGCGCCGGGTGCCCGATCGGGGGCACTCCTCCGATGGAGTAGCCCGTGGCGCGCTTGACGGTCGCCGCATCCGCCTTCTCGATGCGCGCTCCCAGTACCACTCCGAGTGCCGCGAGGTCTGCCCGATTGTCCCCAGACACGAGAGCGAGCACGGGTTCGTCGTCGGCGAGGAAGACGAGCGACTTCACGATCGCGCCGACCTCGCAGCCCACGGCAGCCGCAGCGTCGGCGGCCGTGTGGGTCGAGTCGGGCATCCGCTGCGGTGCCAGGCCCAGGTGGGCGGTCGCCGCGGCGAAGCGCTCCGCACCCGACGCGGCCATCAGGAGGCGCTCCGAGCGTCGTCCTCCCGATGGGCGAGCGGGTTCTGGTCGAGGAAGTCCTCCGCGAAGGGGAAGATCGACTGCTCGTCGAGCGGATCGTCGAAGCGCACGAGCTCGAGACCGGCGTCGGCGTGCAGGAACGAGTGCACCGAACCGTTGGTGATCGGCTCGCGATGACGGCCAGGCGCGACCGCTTCCAGCACGCTGCGGATCACACCGCCATGCGCGACGACGATGATCGACTCGCCCGGATGCTCGGCCGCGAGCCGGTGCAGCGCGGCGACGATGCGCTCGCCCACCGCCTCGCGCGACTCGCGCCCCGGCACCTGGACACCCTCGGGAAAGCGCTCGTCGAGCTCGGCACCCGTGAGTCCCTCGGCCTCGCCGTAGTTGCGCTCGACGAAGGCGCCATCGAGCTCGGGATCGGCGAGCCCCGCCTCCTCGGCGATGAGCCGTGCCGTCTCGGCGGCCCGCACGAGCGGCGAGGCGACGATGCGGCTCCAGGCTCGGCCCGCGACCACACGGCCCGCGGCCCGTGCCTGCTCGCGCCCCGTGTCATTGAGGGGGATGTCGGTGGATCCCTGAATGCGCCGAGCGCGGTTCCAGTCGGTCTCGCCGTGGCGCACGAGCGCGAACGCAGTCACACAACTCCCTCCGCCGGTCGGCGAAGGTCGCGCGCACCGGTCAGGCCCGCAGAGCCTCGCGCAGAGCGGCGAGCGTCTCGGTCGTGCCCGCTTCGATCTTAACCGCTGCCCGAGCGTCCGCCTTGGTCTCGCCGCGGTTCACGATGATCGTCGGGATGCGCTTGCGACCCGCCTGCACGACGAGCCGGACGCCCGAGTTCACGACGAGGGAGGAGCCCAGGATGAGCAGGGCGTCGGCGCGCGCGACAAGCCCGCGGGCCTCCTCGAACTTCACGGAAGGCACGAACTCGCCGAAGAACACGATGTCGGGCTTGAGCGTGCCGCCGCACACCGAGCACTCCGGCACCTCGAAGAGGCTGATGTCGTCGACCTCGGCATCGCCGTCCGGGTTGATGCGGTGGTTGTCGCCCGCCACGAGCCACGGGTTGAGCGTCGCGATGCGGTTCGCGACCGCGGCCCGCGAGAAGGTCTGGCCGCAGTGCAGGCAGCGCACGCGGTCCATGCTGCCGTGCAGGTCGACGACGCGGCGCGAGCCCGCGCGCACGTGCAGGCCGTCGACGTTCTGGGTGATCACGCCCGTCACGGTGCCGTCGGCCTCGAGCTGCGCGAGAGTCTCGTGGCCGGAGTTCGGCCGTGCCTGGGCGAAGCGCTCCCACCCGAGGTGGCTGCCGGCCCAGTAGCGCTTGCGATACGGCTCATCGGCGAGGAACTGGCTGTAGGTCATGGGGGTGCGCACGGGCGCGCCGGCGCCACGGTAGTCGGGAATGCCCGAATCGGTGCTCACGCCCGCTCCCGTGAGCACGGCGATACGGCGCCCGGCGAGAATCTCCGCGGCCTGGGCGAGCGAGGCCTGCGCGAGGGCATCGAGGGGCCGAGCATCCGCCGCCATCATGCTCACGGTCGCCTCCCCAACGCCTCAGTGACCTGTCTACGAGACTAAACGCCCGCGGTTTCCGATATGTTTCCACGGGCTGGGACACGCCTACCGAAAGGACTCGCACATGCGCCTCGAGCGACTCACGACGCTCGACGGCGCCGACCTGAGCGACTACGCCCGCCTCACCGACGTCGCCCTGCGGCGCGTGCAGGAGCCCGCGGGAGGCCTCTATCTCGCCGAATCGATCACCGTCATCGGGCGCGCCCTCCGGGCCGGGCACCGCCCGCGGTCCGTGCTCACGAGCGAGCGCTGGCTCGACGACCTCGAACCGCTGCTGGTCGGCCACGACGTGCCCGTGTACGTCGGCGCGCCAGGACTGCTCGAGGAGCTCACAGGCTTCCACCTGCACCGCGGCGCGCTCGCGAGCATGCACCGCCCCGAGCCTCTCGACCCTGCAGACCTGCTGCGGGATGCTCGGCTCGTCGTCGTGGTCGAAGACGTCGTCGACCACACCAACGTGGGCGCGATCTTCCGCTCCGTCGCGGGGCTCGGCGCGGACGCCGTGCTCATCACACCGCGCTGCGCCGACCCGCTCTACCGCCGCAGCGTGCGCGTCAGCATGGGCACCGTGCTGCAGGTGCCGTGGGCTCGGCTGCCCGACTGGCCCGAGGGCGCGCGTCTGCTGCACGA
Source organism: Chryseoglobus sp. 28M-23 (assembly GCF_014789785.1). NCBI lineage: Bacteria > Bacillati > Actinomycetota > Actinomycetes > Micrococcales > Microbacteriaceae > Microcella > Chryseoglobus sp. 28M-23. Next base: position 1,339,705 of record NZ_CP061846.1, read on the forward strand.
GCACGGCTTCACGATCGCGGCGCTCGCGCTCGCCCCCGACGCAGTGGGGCTGCGCGAGTTCGCCGCCGAGCGGCTCGACCGCGTGGCACTGCTTCTGGGCTCCGAGGGCGATGGGCTCAGCCGCGGCGCACTCGGTGCTGCCGACGTCGTCGTCACGATCCCCATGGGGCACGGCGTCGACTCGCTCAACGTCGCGGCGGCCAGTGCTGTCGCGCTCTACGCGCTCGGCAGTGCGGCAGCGCCCCGCACTCCGCCTGCTTCCTAGACTGGAGCGCGTGACCCGCCGCCGCCCCCTCCTGCGCTCGGTCGCCATCGCCGCTCTCGTCGCCCTCGGCGCGAGCACCCTCGGCTACAGCGCCTTCGCCGTGCTCGCCCCCGTGCCGGCCGTGGAGCCTCACGTGCAGGCCCTGCCGGAACTCGTCACACCCGCGCCCGAGGTGAGCATCCCCGGCTACGGCGCCGCCGCGATCGGCGCCGCGGACCGGCGGCAGGTGTTCGCGAGCCGCGGTCTCGACGAGGTGCGCCCCATCGCATCGATCACCAAGGTCATCACCGCTCTTGTCGTGCTCGACGCGCACCCCGTCGAGGAGGGCTCGTCCGGCGCGACGATCACGCTCACCCAGGCCGACAGCGACCTCGTCGCCCGCTATCGAGCACTCAACGGCACGACGGCTCCCGCTCCGGTCGGTGCGACGATCACGCAGCGCGAGATCATCGAGCTCATGATGGTCGCCTCCGCCAACAACTACGCCGAGACGCTCGCGACGTGGGCGTTCGGCTCCGTCGCCGACTACCTGTCGGCCGCGCGCGCCTGGCTCGACGCGCACGACCTGGCATCCATCTCCGTGGGCGATACGACGGGGTTCTCGCTCCTCAACCGCGCGAGCCCCCGCGCGCTCCTGGACCTCGGCCGGCTCGCTCTCGCCGATCCGGTCGTGGCCGCGGCGGCCGCGCTGCCCGCGGTCACCGTGCCCGGCATCGGCACCTACGAGAACCGCAACCTGATCGTGGGGGTCGACGGTGTCACGGGGCTCAAGACGGGCACCCTCATCGAGGCGGGAGCGTGCCTGCTCTTCTCGGCGCGAGAGGTCGTCGACGGCGAGGAGGTCGATGTCGTCGGGGTGGTGCTAGCCGGGCCCGACCATCCCACCGTGGCCGACGACGTGCGCACCCTGCTCGCGAGCGCTCGAGACGACTTCCACGAGATCACGATCGCCACGGAGGGGCAGCTCGTCGCCCGCTACGAGACCGAGTGGGGCGCGAGCGCGAGCCTGCACGTCGCCGAGACCGTCGCCGACCTCGTGTGGGGAGAGGTGCGTGCGATCGGCGTCGTGCGCGCCCCGCAGCTGCAGCCGGGCGTGCCGCTGCCCGACCCCGGTAGCGTGACGGTGCGCTACGGGGACCGTCGGGTGAGCATCCCGCTCGAATGGCGCGGAGCGCTCGAGGGGCCCGACCTCGCGTGGCGCCTCGCGCAGCCGCTCGAGGCTGTCTGGGGCGAGTAGGGGAGTGCCGCGTCAGCGGTGCGGGTGCGAGGCGTCCGGTCGCTTGGGCGTGATGTAGTCGCCGGAGGACTGGTGGCGGATGCGCCTCACGACCCACGGGACGAGGTACTCGCGCGCCCACCCGAGATCCTCGACGCGCGCCTGGCGCCAGCTGCGGCGGGGCAGCGGTTCCGGCTCGCGCGGCTCGAGGTCGTGCTCGACGCCGAGCGCCTCGAGCGCCATGATCGCGATCGTGTGGTGGCCCATCGGCGAGAAGTGCAGGCGGTCGCGGTCCCACATCTGGGGGTCGCGAAGCTCACGCAGCTTCCACATGTCGGCGACGATCGCGTCGTGCTTGGAGGCGATCGCCCGCAGATTCTCGTTGTAGATCGCCACCTTGCCGCGCACGCGCCGCAGCACGGGCGTCATGCCGATATCGGGGCCGTTGAACATGAGCACCGTCGCGCCGTTGCTGCGCAGCTGCACGACGAGCTCCTCGAACCGCTCGGCGACCTGGTCGGGGTCTGTGCCGGGGCGGATGATGTCGTTGCCACCCGCCGAGACGGAGATGAGGTCGGGGCGCAGGGCGAGCGCGGGCTCCACCTGCTGCTCGGCGATCTGCTTCAGCAGTCGACCGCGCACGGCGAGATTCGCGTAGGCGAAATCATCGGTGCGCAGTGCCAGCTGCTCGGCCACGCGGTCCGCCCATCCGCGATGGCCGCCGCGGCTCTGCGGCTCCGGATCGCCGATGCCCTCGGTGAACGAGTCTCCGATCGCCACGTAGCGGGACCAGGGGTGAAGCTGTGCCATGGCTCTAGAATGCCAGAGCCGCACCGACTGCGCGGCCTGGGAAGTTTCTGAACGTGGAGTACCCCCGAACGGGGTCGACCTGGTTGACTACCTGCTGAGCGTTTCCACCGGAGCGCTCGAACAGCGGCTGACACTCGAACCGCGTGCCGCCATAACGAAAGGAGCGCCCCATGGGTTTCCTCGCATTCCTGCTCATCGGACTCATCGCCGGAGCCATCGCTAAGGCGATCCTGCCGGGCAAGGGCCCGGGAGGCTGGCTCGCCGCCCTCGTCATCGGAGTCATCGGCGCCCTCCTGGGCGGCTGGCTCGGCAGCGTCATCTTCGGCGTCGACCTCGGCGGGTTCTTCTCGATCGAGACCTGGCTGCTCGCCATCGGCGGGTCGCTTCTCGTGCTCGTCATCTACGGCGCCATCGCGGGCCGTCGACGCGCCTGACGCAGGACTCGCACGACGCCCGCGACGGGCGGGGCGCCACGGCGCCCCGCCCGTCGCGCTGTGTGAAGATGCATCGGTGAGGATGCACCCGTGAGGCGGCGAGCGTGAGCAAGCAGGACGGCAGCGGCCGGCAGGTCACCGCGACGCCCACGGACGACACGAGCGCGAGCATCCTGCACCTCGACATGGACGCGTTCTTCGCCTCCGTGGAATTGCTGACACGCCCCGAGCTGCGAGGGAAGCCCGTGATAGTCGGGCACCGCGGAGCGCGCTCTGTCGTGACCGCCGCGACCTACGAAGCTCGGCGCTACGGCGTCAACTCGGCCATGCCCATGAGCATCGCGCTGCGCCGCTGCCCGAACGCGATCGTGCTCGAGCCCCACTACGAGCGCTACCAGGAGGCGTCGCGCGCCGTCATGGCGATCCTCGGAGATGTGACACCGCTCGTCGAGCCGCTCAGCATCGACGAGGCGTTCCTCGACGTGAGCGGCGCCCGCGCCCTCTTCGGGCCGCCGTACACGATCGCCCAGAGCCTGCGCGCCCGCATCACGCACGAGACGGGCCTCGTCGCCTCGGTCGGCGCCGCCGCGACCAAGTTCGTCGCCAAGCTCGCCTCGAGCCGCGCCAAGCCCGACGGAGTCCTCGTCGTGCCCGAGGCCGAGACCGCGGCCTTCCTGCGGCCGCAGCCGATCAGTGCGCTCTGGGGTGTGGGAGCCGCCGTCGCCGAGCGGCTCGAGCGCATCGGCGCGCGCACCGTCGGCGCCGTCGCCGACCTCCCGCTGCCCGCGCTCGATGCGGCCGTCGGCGCCGCAGCCGCAGGCAAGCTGCATGCGCTCGCGAACGGCATCGACCCGCGGGCCGTGACCCCCACACGGCTCGAGAAGTCGATCGGCCACGAGATGACCTTCGAGAGCGACCTGCACGACCGCGCGGCGCTCGACCGAGAGCTGCTGCGTCTCTCCGACCTCGTCGCGCGCCGGCTGCGGCGCGGCGGGTGGGTCGCGCGCACCGTCGCGATCAAAGTACGCTTCGGCGACTTCACGACCCTCACACGATCGCAGACGATCGCCGAGCCCACCGAGGTGGCGCAGCGGCTCGCGACCGAGGCCCGAGCGCTCTTCGCCGCCGCGCCGACCCAGGGGAGGGGCATCCGCCTCATCGGCGTGCGCGCCGAGAACCTGCTGCCGACGGGTGCCGTGGCGCGCGGCCTGTGGGACGACGACGAGTCGTGGCGCGAGGCGGAAGGCACGATGGATGCCCTCGCCGCGCGCTTCGGGCGCGGTGCCGTGCAGCGGGCGTCCCTGTTGTCGACCCCGGAACGCCGGCGCTCGGCGCTGTCGGGTCAGGATGCTCCGCCCGCGTCCCCGGAGCCGCCCGCCCGCGCGTGACCCTTCTGGGCTCATCGCCCGCAGTCCGCGTCGGCGACGTCGGTCGCCTCGACTAGCATCGAGGTCGCATGTCTCCGACCTTCCGCCGCGCACCCCACGTGGGCACCTTCGCCGCGGAGCATCTCTCGCCGTCCTACCCGGAGCGCGCGGCACGCGGCACGGCCGACCGGCTGCGCGCCTGGCAGGCCGAGGCGCTCGACGCGTACTTCGCCCACGAGCCGCGGGACTTCCTCGCCGCCGCGACGCCGGGAGCAGGCAAGACGACCTTCGCCCTCCGCCTCGCTGCCGAGCTGCTCGCGCGGCGCACCGTCGAGCGCGTCATCGTCGTGGCCCCCACCGAGCACCTCAAGCGGCAGTGGGCCGACGCGGCGCACCGCGTCGGCATCCGTCTCGATCCGGCCTTCCGCAACGCCTCCCGCGTGATCACGCGCGCCTTCCACGGGGCGGCCGTCACGTACGCCCAAGTCGCCGCGCAACCCTTCGTGCACCGCGTGCTCGTCGACCAGGTGCCGACCCTCGTCATCCTCGACGAGGTGCACCACGGCGGAGACGCGCTCAGCTGGGGGGAGGCCATGCGCGAGGCGTACGGCTCCGCGACCCGGCGGCTCTCCCTCACAGGCACGCCGTTCCGCTCCGACACCGCGCCGATTCCCTTCGTCTCCTACGTGGACGAGGGTGACGGCATCCGCGTCTCCCGCACCGACTACAGCTACGGCTACGGGCGCGCCCTGCGTGACGGTGTGGTTCGGCCCGTCCTCTTCCTGTCGTATGCGGGGCGTGTGCGCTGGCGCACGACCACCGGCGACGAGATGGAAGCCGTGCTCGGCCAAGGAGACACCGCCGACGTCACCGCCCAGGCCTGGCGCACCGCGCTCGACCCCGAAGGGCAGTGGATGCCCGGGGTGCTGCGCGCCGCCGACACCCGGCTGACCGAGGTGCGGCACGCGATCCCCGACGCGGGCGGGCTCGTCATCGCGAGCGACCAGGCGACTGCACGTGCCTACGCGGGCGTGCTCGCGGGCATCACGGGCGAGCAGCCCACCGTGGTGCTGAGCGACGAGGCGGGGGCGTCCGAGCGGATCGCGCACTTCGCCGAGTCGGAGGACCGCTGGCTCGTCGCGGTGCGCATGGTGTCGGAGGGCGTCGACGTGCCGCGCCTCGCCGTCGGCGTCTACGCGACGAGCGCCTCGACGCCGCTGTACTTCGCGCAGGCGATCGGGCGCTTCGTGCGAGCCCGCCGACGTGGCGAGGTCGCCTCGATCTTCATCCCGAGCGTGCCGACGATCCAGTCGCTGGCGAGCGAGCTCGAGCGGGAGCGCGACCACGCGCTCGACCGGGAGGGCGACGAGCTGCTCGACGACTCCCTGCTCGAGGCCGCGGAGCGGGAGGAGAAGGCGAGCGAATCGGAGCTCGCGGAGTACACCTACCAGGCGCTCGAGTCGTCGGCGACCTTCGACAAGGTGCTCTACGACGGCACCGAGTTCGGGCAGGTCGCCGAAGTCGGCAGCCTCGAAGAGCTCGACTTTCTCGGCCTGCCCGGCATTCTCGAACCCGACCAGGTGCACGAGCTGCTGCGCAGCCGCCACCAGCGCCAGGTGCGTCGCGCCGCCGAGCGGCCCGCGACCCAGCCGGCGCCTCAGCCCATGTACCGGTCGCTCAAGGAGCAGCGCACGCTCCTGCACAGCCTCGTCGGCCTGCGGGCGAAGCTCACCGGGCAGCCGCACGGCATCATCCACGCCGAGCTGCGTCGCGTGTGCGGCGGCCCCGCCGTGGGCCAGGCGACGGTCGCGCAGCTGCAGTCGCGCATCGAGCACGTGCGCCGCCAGCTCGCCACCGGCGGCTAGCGCGCCCGCGAGTTGTGCCAGATCTGGCGCGAACGGGCGCTCGCGACGAGCGATAGCGCCCATACTCGGCAATTCTGGGCCCCGTGCGGCGTGCCGCACACCTCCTCGTCGCACACCCCCACGTCGAACCCTCGCGCACACCCACGCACATCGGAGCGCCTCCAGATTGGTCGCAAAAGGTGACTCGGCCGTCGTGCAAGCGCCCGTTCGCGCCAGATCTGGCCCGAACGGGGGAGGATGGGGGGATGCGCGAGACTCCCTACCTTGTGGTTGACGAGCTCGTCGCCGAGGGCAACCTTGCGACGATGGCGGCGCACGCCCGCGCCCTCGGCGTCGCGCTGCGGCCGCACGCCAAGACGCACAAGACCGTGGAGCTCGCGCACCGGCAGCTCGAGCACGGGGCCGTCGGGCTCACGGTCGCGACCGTCGGCGAGGCCGAGGTGCTCGCCGACGCTGGTCTCGATGACCTGTTCATCGCGTATCCGCTGTGGGCGGTGGGGCCTCGAGCCGACAGGTTGCGTGCGCTCGCAGGGCGTGTGCGGCTTCGCGTCGGTGCCGACTCCGTCGACGGCGTGAGGATGCTCGCACGGGCTGTTCACGCCGGTCGCGACAGCGCGGCCCCCCTCGCCATCGCGGTCGAGGTCGACAGCGGTCACCACCGTAGCGGCATGCCGCCGGAGGATGCCGCGGAGGTCGCGGTCGCAGCGCTCGATGCTGGCCTCGCGGTGGACGGTGTCTTCACGTTCCCTGGGCACTCCTACGGTCTCGAGGCCGCGGGGCCTGCGGCGAGGGACGAGGCCGCCGCGCTGGAAGCGGCGCGCGATGCGCTGACGGCCGCGGGCATCCCGTGCCCTGTGGTGAGCGGCGGATCGACGCCGAGCGTGCGCTCGGCCGATGGCAGTGTGCTCACGGAGCTCCGGCCCGGTGTCTACGTGTTCGGCGATGCTCAGCAGTGGGAGCTCAGCGCCACGACCTCCGAGTCGATCTCCCTCACCGCCCGCGCGACCGTGGTGAGCCGTCGCGACGGAGTCGCCGTGCTCGACGCTGGCAGCAAGATCCTCGGCGCCGACCGCGCCCCCTACGCCACCGGATACGGTCGGCTCCTCGACCACCCCGAGGCCCGCATCAGCGCGCTGTCGGAGCACCACGCGACGGTCGCATTTCCGACCGGCACGACGATCCCGGCACTGGGCGCAGAGCTGCGCGTCGTGCCGAACCACGTCTGCAATGCGGTGAACCTCGTCGACGAGCTCATCGTCGAGCGCGACGGCATCGAGGTCGGTGCGTGGTCGGTCACCGCGCGCGGTCGCAACACCTAGCCGAGGTTCGCGTAGCGGGCGCGCGCGAAGCAGTACACGCCGTAGGCGATGAGCCCGCCGCCGACGAGGCCGAGAATCCAGACGCCGAAGGGCAGCCCGAGCAGAGATCGCAGCGCCCCGTCGAGCCCCGTCGACTCTGAGGCGTCGGAGGTGACGGCCGCCGCGATGAACAGCCCGCCGACGGCGAGAAGCGCGACGCCCTTGGCCGCATAGCCGGCGATGCCCAGACCGGTGATCACGGTGCCCGCAGTGCCCGCGGGAATGCTGAGATCGTCGCGGAAGCCCTGGGTGACGCCCTTGTGGATGAAGTAGCCGCCGACGGCGAGGACGACGAGACCTACGAGGAACACGAGGATGATCCCCGCGGGAGCCGCCATGAGCTGCGCCGTCATGCTCTGGGTATCGCCGGAGGAGTCGGACGAGCCGCCCAGGGCGAAGGACAGCGCGGTGCTCGCGAGTGCCAGGTAGACGAGGCCCTTCACGATGCCGACCACGAGCTTCTTCTTAGAGTCCTGAGCGGGCCCCTGCAGGATGCCGTCGACGATGAGCCACAGGCCCAGCATGGCGAAACCGATCGTCACGATCCATAGCAGGATGCCGCCGAACGGTGTGGACGCGAGGCTCTGTAGCGCGCCGCTCTGATCGGCATCGGTGCTCTCCCCGCCGGTCAGGAGGAGCTGGAGCGCGATGACTCCGATGAGGATGTGGAGGAGGCCGTTCACCGCGTAGCCGCTGCGAGCGATGACGCGCACGGCGTGGCTGTTCTTCGCGGAGCGAGCACTGCTGCGTGTGGAGTGCGAGGACGACGAGTTGCTGGTGGACGGCATGGCCGTCACGGTAGCGCGGTGAGGCTCGGTGCCCTCCGGCACATTCTCAGGAGTCGACCGTTCGCGAGTGTCGCTCGCTCTGCGAGCACGAGGTCAGCGGAAGTCGCGGCTCGGCATCGTGACACGCAGGGGCAGCTGCTCGACGCGGTCGGCGACGATGTTGACGACGCCCTCGGCCGAGCGCTCGAGGGTGCCGCGCACGATGAGCGCGCGGGATTCGCGCACGGTGCGGCGGTAACGGCTCCACAGCCCGACCGAGCAGATCACGTTGACGAGCCCCGTCTCATCCTCGAGGTTCAAGAAGGTGATGCCGCTCGCCGTCGCGGGCCGTTGACGGTGGGTGACGACCCCCGCGACCTCGACGCGTCGGTTCGGCTCGGCACCGCGCAGCTCGCGCGCGCTCAGCACCCCGCGCTCGCGCAGCAGCTCGCGCACGAAGCGCACGGGGTGGTCACCGGGGGCGATGCCCGTCGAGACGAGGTTGGCGACCATGGTCTCGTAGCCGTCGAGCTCGGTGAACAGCGGCGGCTGCACGGCCGTGACGATGCCCGGCAGGTACTCGGGCCGCGCCTGGGCGGCCGCGCCCGCCGCCCACAGCGCCTCGCGCCGGGAGAGCCCGAGCACATCGAAGGCGCCGGCGGTCGCGAGGGCTTCGACCTGCGCCGCCGTGAGCCCGGTGCGGTAGACGAGCTCGGTGAGGTCTCTGTACGGGCCTCCGCGCTCGCGCTCGGCGACGATGCGCTCGGCGGTCGGGCGGCCGATGCCGGTCACCCCGGCGAGCCCGAGCCGCACGGCGAGGTCACCGTCGCGGCGGTGCAGCGCGCAGTCGTCGAGGTCGCCGTTCGTCGAGGCGGGCTCGAACTCGGGCACGGGCGGCTGACGGCGGTGGATGCACTGCTGGAGCCCGGTCGGAGCCGCGCGCCGGGCATCCGGGGCCACGAGGTCGTGCGCCGAGGCGACGACCAGATCGAGGCGCTCGAGCCCCGCGTCGACCTCGGAGCGGAGGATGCACGGCGTGCGCACCTCGACGCCGTGGCGTTCGGCGTCGGCCGTGAGCGAGGCGGGGGAGTAGAAGCCCATCGGCTGGGCGCGCAGCAGGGAGGCGAGGAAGACGCCGGGGTAGTGCAGCTTGATCCACGAGCTTGCGTAGACGAGCAGCGCGAAGCTCAGGGAGTGACTCTCGGCGAAGCCGAAGTTGGCGAAGGCCTGAATGCGGCCGTAGATCTCGTCGGCGAGGTCGCCCGTGATGCCGTTGCCCGCCATGCCGGCGTAGAGGGTCTCGCGCAGCGACTCGATGCGCTCGAGGCCGCGCTTGCTGCCCATCGCGCGGCGCAGCAGGTCGGCGTCGTCGCCCGTGCAGCCGCCGACCGCCATGGCGACCTGCATGAGCTGCTCCTGGAAGACGGGTACCCCCAGCGTGCGCTGGAGCGGGCCGATGAGCTTGGGGTGGTCGTAGGTGATGGGCTCCTGACCGAGCTTGCGGCGCACGAAGGGGTGCACGGCGCCGCCCTGGATGGGCCCGGGGCGCACGAGCGCGATCTGCACGACGAGGTCGTAGAACTTGCGCGGCTGCAGGCGCGGCAGGAGGCCCATCTGCGCGCGGCTCTCGACCTGGAAGACGCCGATCGAGTCGGCGCGGCACAGCATGTCGTAGGTCGCCTGCTCCTCCTTGGGCAGGGTCGACAGCTCCCACCGCTCGCCGAGGTGGGCATCCATGAGGTCGAAGGAGTGTTGCAGGGCCGCGAGCATGCCGAGGCCGAGCAGGTCGAACTTGACGAGGCCCATCCACGCGCAGTCGTCTTTGTCCCACTGCAGCACCGTGCGGTTCTCCATGCGGGCGTGCTCGATGGGCACGATCTCGCCGACGGGCCGGTCGGTGAGCACCATGCCGCCCGAGTGGATGCCGAGGTGGCGCGGGTAGGTAAGCACCTGATTTGCCAGGTCCACAACCTCGTCGGGGATGTCGTGGGTGGGTTGTTCTGGTGCCCGACGACCGGGACGGTCGTCGGCGCTGGCGTCGCGGCGACGACCAGAAATGGTCGTCGCTCTGTGCTCCAGCGCGCCCCATCTCTCCACCTGGCGACTCCAGGCATCCTGCTGCCCGGTCGAGTACCCGAGCGCACGTGCCATGTCACGCACGGCGTTCTTGGGCCGATAGCTGATGACGTTCGCGACCTGCGCGGCGTTGCGCCGGCCGTACCGCGCGTAGACGTACTGGATGACCTCCTCCCTGCGGTCGGAGTCGAAGTCGACGTCGATATCGGGCTCCTCGTCGCGCAGGGCGGAGAGGAAGCGCTCGAAGGGCAGCTGGTAGCCGATCGAGTCGACGGCCGTGATGTCGAGCAGGTAGCAGACGGCCGAGTTCGCGGCCGAGCCGCGGCCCTGGCAGAGGATGCCGCGCGCCCGCGCGAACTGCACGATCTCGTGGACGATGAGGAAGTAGCCGGGGAAGTCTTTCATCTCGATCACGTCGAGCTCGCGCGCGATGCGGGCGCGGTCGTCGTCGCTCGCGTCGGGATACTTGCGCGGCACGGCCGCCCAGACGAGCTCGCGCAGCCAGCTCATGGGTGTGTGGCCGGGGGGAACGGGTTGCTTCGGCAGGTTCGGCTTCGCCTGGCGCAGCGGGAACCCCAGCTCGGTCGCGAGCTCGACGCTGCGCGCCACGGCCCCCGGGTGGCGCGCGAACAGCCGCTGCATCTCGTCGCCGCTGCGCAGGTGGGCGGTGCCGGCGGCGGGCAGCCAGCCCTCCATCTCGTCGAGGCTGCGGCGCGCGCGCAGCCCGGCGAACGCGGTCGCGAGCGGGTGCCGCGCGGGGGTCGCGTAATGCACGGCACCGGTCGCGACGATCGGCAGCCCGCGCTCGGCGGCGAGGGCGGCGAGCACGTCGTTGTGCACGGTGTCGAGCGGTCGGCCGTGGTCGAAGAGCTCGACGGTGACGCTGGATGCTCCGAAGCGGTCGACGAGCGCGTCGAGCTCGGCGCCCGCCGCGGCGATGTGCGCCCGCGTCGGCCGCGTGCGGGCGACGGCATCCGGCCCGGAGGCATCGCGCGCAGGATCGCGGCCCTCCAGCGCCGACCGCACGGCACCCTTGCGGCACCCGGTGAGGATCATCCAGTGGTCGCCGCTCGTGGTGTCGCCGCCGCGGCCCGCGTGCTCGGCGAGCGCGTCGAGGTCGTAGACCGGTCGGCCCTTCTCGCCGCCCGCGAGCTGCGCCTCGGTGATGGCGGCGGCGAGGCGGTGGTAGCCGGCCTGGCCGCGTGCGAGGACGAGCAGGTGGGTGCCCTCGGGGTCGGGCACGCCCTGCTGCGGGCCCGTGAGCCCGAGCGACAGCTCGGCGCCGAACACCGTCGTGAGGCCGTACGGTTCAGCGGCCTCGGCCAGGCGCACAACACCGTAGAAGCCGTCGTGGTCGGTCAGCGCGAGCCCGCTGAGCCCGAGCCGTGCGGCCTCCTCCAGCAGTTCTTCGGGGCTCGAGGCGCCGTCGAGGAAGCTGAAGGAGGAGTGCGCGTGCAGTTCGGCGTAGGGCACGACCGTGGCGGGATCGGGCTGTTCGATGCCGGATCGACGGTAGGGCGCCCGCTTGGGCGACCACGCGGGGGAGTCGCCCCCGTCGGCGCCGGGGGGCGGTGTGGTGCCGGGCCGATTGCCGTTGCGCAGGCTGCGCTCGAACTCGCTCCACGGGATCGGCGGGTTGTGCCAGCCCGCCATCAGGGCACCCTCGGAGGCGTGCGCGCAGTCCACTGAGACTGTGCTGCCTCAGTCATAGCGCGCCTCCGCCCACCACGAGCCGCCCTCGAGCACGAGCAGCCACGCGACCCCCGCGGAGTCCACGACCTGCAGGCGGTGCAGCAGGCGCCGCCGCGGGATGTCCCACCAGCGCTCCTCGAGCGGCCACGGCCCCGCCCACGAGGTCACGGGCCGCGCCGCGCCGCCCGCACTCGGGGCGAAGCCCGCGGGGGCAGCGCTGAGCCGCATCCTCTCGTCGACGTGCACCGGGGCGCCGGACGCATCGAGCACCATCACAGCATGCCGCGAGGGGAATACGGTGCCGGGGGTCGGCTGGGGCAGGGCGCCGGGCCAGGGTCGATCCACGGGGCGGGGGCTCACGAGCCGGTCGCCCCAGGGCACGAGGGCGCCTCGTTCGGCGAGCGTGCGGCCGCCCGTGCGCTGGGCGGTGAGCACGGCCTCGTGCCCGAGCAGGCTCTGCACACGCGAGAGGGCGTGGTGCACGCGCTCATCGGGCGCGGCCCCCCACAGCCCGGGTTCGTGGTGGGCGAGCGCGTCGACGCTCTCGGGCACGATCGTGACGCGCGTGATGGCCGAGCGCAGCCCCGGCCCGCGATCACTGTTGGCACGCGCGCCGAGGGTGCGCGTCTCACCGCTGAGCTGCCAGCGCACGCGGTCGACGATCTCGCTCGCCCGGAAGGAGCGGGGGTGCAGCCACGCGCGCTCGCTCTCGACGCCGTGCTCGTCGCGGAACCCGATGCGAATGGCCGTGGCGACGAGCAGGCGTGCGACGAGGGATTCGACGAGATCGTCGGCGATCTGCCGCACGGCGAAGGCGAGCTGGTCGACGCGGTCGAGGGGCGGCTCGAGCTCGAGCGTGCGCTCGAGGTCGGGCGGGGGAGTACGGGGCCTCAGCGGAGTGGCATCGGCGGCGCCCGCGAGCGCGTGCCGGTGGGATCCCGCCGCGCCGAAGCGGTCGCGCACGGCCTCGGCGGGCAACGCGGCGAAGTCGCCGAGCGTGCGCACCCCGAGCCGCCCGAGGAGGGTGGCGAGGTCGGGGTCGCCGAGCGTCGTGACGGGGAAGGGCGCGAGGAAGGCGGCCGCGGCGTCGCGGGGCACGATGCGCACGCTCTGCCCTGGCGTCGTGGATTCAGGCGCGGTGCTGCGGGCGGCGAGTTCGGCGGCGAAGGGTCCGTCGGCGAGGCCGAGCCGGGCATCCGGCACCCCCTCGGCGAGGAGGGCGCCGCGCAGGGCGAGGGCGGCGGCCTTCTCGCTGCCGTAGTAGCGGGCGGGCCCTCGGGAGGCGAGGGCGAGCAGGCCTGGCCGTACGACCTGCACGCCCGCGACGAGGGATTCGATGACGTCGACGAGGGGGGAGAACAGGCGGTGGTCGCGGTCGTCATCGGCGGGCAGGATGCGCAGCTCGGTGCACAACGACTGGGCTTCGCGGCGGCGCTGCCCCGCCCGCACGCCCTGCGCGCGCGCCGTCGACGAGCACGCGCGGATGCGGTTCTGCTGCACGACTGCGACGGCCTGCTCCGCCGTCACGAGCCCCTCTCGCACGGCGGCGAGGATCGGCCAGTCTGGTACCCACGCTACGATCGTGCGGGTCATCAGCCGGCCCTGCGGGCGGGCGTGCTCCAGCGCTCGTGCGCCCGCTGCGTCGCATCACCGTGCTCGTCGGCGCCCCCGCGCTGGGCTGCGTCAGATCGGTCCAGACGCCGGATGCCCAGCTCACCATCGGGCAGCAGCAGTCGCCCGCTGCGAGGGCGCGGGCTGCGCCGCGAGCTCACGGTGATCGTGACCTCGCGCTCGCTCAGGTAGCCGTGGCCGTCGCCGAGACCCGACCAGCGGCTCTCGGTGATGCTGATCATGGCTTCGGCTTGGGGCCAGGCACCGGCCACGAGCAGCGTGGAGCCGCGCTCGCGCACGCGCCCCGCGAGCTTCGCGATCGCGCCGTCGCTCGCCGCACGCCCGGGCCGCACGACGATGACACTGAGGGCGTCGGCGATCGCCGCGGTCACGGTGAGCCACTGGTCGCCGGGGTGCGGCACGAGCACGAGTCGATCGAGGTCGATGCCCATGGCCTCGGCCGCCTCGATGCCGAACTCGGGCATACCCACGACACCGCACCAGGCCCCTGCCGCCGACGGGCCCGCGAGCAGCGCCATCGTGAGGGCGCTCGAGGGGCTCAGCGTGTAGACGGCGCCCTCCTGCAGCCCTCCCGCGGGCAGCAGGTCGGCGAGGGCCTCGTGCGTGGGCAGCAGACGAGTGTCGAGGCGCGTGCGCTGCAGGGAGTCGATGCGGGCCTGCAACGCCTGCACGGTGTCGACCGTCTCAACCCGCGCCGCACCCGTACCGTCGACGGGGTCGTCGACGGGGGGCTCCTCAACAACAGAGAGCGCAAGAGCGGGCATCTCTCCATGATCGAACATACATTCGAATATGGCAACTGCCACCGACACTCGAGCGGCGTGTCGCGCGAGCCTCCGAGGTTGCTGGCAGGTCACCGCGGGGAAGCACGCTCGAGGCCAGGATGGAAGGTGACGACCGCACCGGCGAGGGAGAGGAAGCCACCCGATGCAGAGCGAACTGGCCGCGAAGATCTTCGGCGATCGCGAAGACCCGAGCGTGCGGCTGCAGAAGCTCTTCGACGACCGCTCGACGACGATGGGCGCTCCGCCCTCCGCGCGGGAGTGGGCCGCGAAGGTGCTGCGCGAGCGGCGCATCGACCCCAAGACGGATCCCGAGGACGCTGTTGTGGCCGTGCGGCAGGCCTACCCGCGCCTCACGACGAAGGTGGCGCGCTACCTCGTGGAGGATGCGCGCCAGCGCTGAGCCCACCCGGGCTTGCGCCCTCGAGCAACTCTGCGCGAGCATCCCGACCCATGGCGCGGTAGGCGACCACCCAGTCGTCGGCGCGCGCCATCACGAGACCCCGCCACGTACCGCCCGCCCTGGCCGGAATCGCGACGACCCCGTCAGGAGTGCGCAGGGCGAAGCCCACGAGCACGTCGATCGTGTGATCGCCCGCGTCGACCGTGAACATCGCCTCGGTGGCATAGAGCGGATGCTCGTCCGCAGCCCGCGTCGCCTCGAGCCCGAGCGCCGCGAGCACCCGCTCGACGGCCTCGACGCTGCCCGCCGGCAGCACGAGATCCCAGTCCCTCGCCTCGTCCACCAGCTCGAGGGCGGCGAGAAGCCCGGAGCCCCCGACGACGGAGGGCACCCCCGCCTCCGCGAGCGCCGCCTGCAACGCGCGCACCGTCTCGAGCGGGGGAGTGCGCGAGGCGGTCACGGCAGCTCGGCGACGCGGCGACGCAAGAACGCCGCCCCCGCGTGGTCGTGCACGAGGTCGCCCTCGACGACGACGTCGTACTGCTTGCCGAGCACGCCGTCGGCCGGCCGCACGTCGAGGTGCGCCACGGGGATGCCGCGCGCGTGCACCGCGTCCGCCATGCGGTAGTCGGAGCGCGAGTCGCCGACCGACCACCAGCGCTGCGCGGTCACCCCGCGCGCGGCGAACCAGTCGAGCGCGCGATCCGCCCCGCGATTCTTGTCGAGCAGCACCGACTCGACGTCGGTCGAGATGATCGTCGAGTCGATGCGCCACGGCACGCGGCCAAGACCGTCGTGCGCCTCGCGGTCTCGATAGCGCAGCCCGAGGCCCGAGCCGACGAGACGCTCGTAGACCTCCGCCTCGTAGCGCGCCTGGGCGGCTTGGTAGGCGGCGGGGGAGACGTCGGTGCGCGCTTCGAGGGAGATCATGACGTGCTTGCCCTCGTCGACGAACATCGTGTCGGCGTACTGCTGGCGCGCGAGGCCTTCGACCGCCTCGCGCACCGACTCGGGCACGGCGAGGTCTCGGTCGATCTCGAGCTCACCCAGCCCCGTCGCGCCAATGCTCGCCCAGCAGCCGCCCTTCTCGAACACGCCGAAGACGTGAGATCGAGCATCCAGCCCACCGTCGACGAGTCGTGCGACCACCTGCTCGCGCATGAACGCGTCGCTGCGGCCCGTGATGAACGCGATCGGGATGCCCGCTGACGCAAGGGTCAGCAGGTCGTCCACGATCGAGTCGAGGGCGATGCGACGCGACTCGGGGCTCGCGATGGGGCCGTCGACGTCGAGTAGCAGCCCGAAGGGGGCGATCATGGTGTCATGACTCGTCACTGGAATGCTCCTGCCATCGTGTTCCTCATCCTCGCCGTCGTGGGGCTCATCGGCACCTGGACGTACAACATCCAGGCCATCGTGCAACGCACAGACTTCCTCGGCGACTGGTTCGCGAACGGCCCAGCCGTGGGCTCCCTCACCATGGACCTCCTCATCATGGCAGTGGCCGCGTGCGCGTTCATCGTCATCGAGGGGCGGCGCCTCGGCATGCGTCACCTGTGGGCGTACATCGTGTTCTCGGGGCTCACGGCGATCGCCTTCACCTTTCCGCTCTTCCTGGCGAACCGCGAGCGGCATCTCGCCGCTCGACGCGACGCCGTGGCACCCTCCTAGCGGGGGAAGGGGCGCGACCGAGTGACACGATGGCGAATCTTCGGCGTGCTGCGCCTCGCAGCGGCCGTCGCCGGTATCGTCGCGCTCTCGAGCCGCTTCGTCTACGGCCTGGGGTTCAGCAGCTTCGCCTCGCTCAACTTCTTCGGCTATCTGACGGTGCAGAGCAACATGGTCGCCGTCGTCGCGAACGTGATCGGCGGTGTCGTCGCCCTGCGCGCTCGCGGTGAGCCGTCCTGGCTGCCGGGGATGCGCGTCTCGATCGCGACGTTCCTCATCGTCGCGGGCATCGTGTTCACGATCCTCGTGACGCAGTCGGCGAGTCGCGGCTACCTCATCGAGGTGCCGTGGAGCGACCGGATCCTGCACTACTGGCTGCCGGCCTTCCTGCTCGTCGACTGGCTCGTCGGGCCTGGTAGCCGGCGTGCGCCGTGGCGCACGCTCGCGATCGTCGTCGGGTATCCGCTCGGCTGGGGAACGGTCACGCTCGTGCGCGGGAGCATCGTGGGCTGGTACCCGTACTTCTTCATGGATCCCGCACAGGTGTCGGGGCCGGGGGAGATCGTCGGCTACGGCGCCGCCGCGCTCGCGCTCTTCGCGGGTGTCGCCACGATGCTCCTGCTCGCTCCCGCGGTGGAGGATCGCGTCGTCGACGCGCGCGTGATGCAGATTCTCAGGGAGCGCCGAAGAACGGCGCGAGCTCGGTCATCGCTCGGTCCACAACCTCGTCGTCACTGAGCGCCGCGAGTCGAGCGACGCTCTGCGGACCGACGATCCCGACGAGCACGGGCGCGCTGACGAGCGCGTCGAGGTTGATCCACTCGGTCACGAGTGCCTCCTGCGTCGGGTCGGTGAGCCACACGTGCGCCGTCTCAGCCCACGTCGCCTCGTCGAATCGGAGGATCAGCGTGTCGAGCGACCCCACCCCGAGCGAGGCGATCGCCTCGCGGTGCGCGAGCGGCAGTGCGGGCTCGAAGGTGATGCCGTCGTCCTGCAGCACGCCGAGCGGCACCGTCACGACGACACGGTCGACGGCCAGCGACTCACCGGAGCCGAGGCGCAGGGCGGCCCCGTCCTCGTCGTAGAGCACGGCTGCCACGGCGCTCGCCCGCAGCACGTCCACCCCCTCGAGGAGGCTCTTGATGAAGCTCTCGAGCCCGCCCGAGACGAGGGCCTCCCAGCCACCGGGCACCTCGTCGAGGCCGGGGTCGACCGAGATCTGGCGCGCGAGCGCCCCGAAGCGCGCCCCGACCAGCTCCGCCGTCGCGGCTGCAGCTGCCTCCGTCTCGCTGAGCGCGTTCTCCGCAGAGTCGGTCCCGAGGGGTGCCAGTCGGGCGAGCGCGGTCGAGAGCGGGATGTCGAACTCCACCTCGCTGGCGACCTCTCGAGCGCGCGCGAGAACCGCCTCCCGCATCCCATCCGCGTCGATCTCGTCACCCGATGCCGCCCGCCGCATGATCGTCGTGACATCCAGAACCGACAGCTCGAGCTCGTCCAGCGCGTCGCGCAGGGCGCTCGGCTGCTCCCGCCCGATCCGCAGGGCGCCGAGCTCGACCGGAACCGGCCAGTCGCGTGCCGTCAGGGTGTGCACACGACCGCCGAGTCGCTCGCGCGCTTCCACCACGACGACATCGTGACCCGCCTCGCTCAGTCGGTGAGCGCACGCGGCACCCGCCATACCGGCACCGATGACGGCGATGCGCTCCCCGAGGAGGGCGGTGCGCAGAACCTCGCCAGCCGCCCGCAGGCCGCTCGCCCGGGCGCCCTCGACACTGTTGGGCGCGTCCACCGACGTCGCCTCACCGGCAAAGAACAGTCGGTCGGCGACGGGCGCGGCGAGGCGCGCCCGGTCGGCCGGTTCGGCACCGACCGGCAGAAAACTCGTCGCACCGCGCGAGAACGACTCGGTGGCCCACGCACTGCGCGCCATGCCGGTCGGGCGCGGTGGGCCCGCCGTGGACGGTGCGCTGGGTTCGGGGCTCGGCCCGGGCTCCTGAGTGCACGCCGCGACGGCCAGAACGGAGAGCCCGGTGACCCCGGTCATCAGTGTGCGTCGCGTGATGCTCATGACAGGGCCACTGTATCGGCGTGGCCCGCACGCGCGATCGGTTCGGGATGCGACGAAGCCCCGGCGGGTGACCCGCCGGGGCTTCGTCGTACTGTCTCAACCAGTTCGTTATTCACACACGGGGTGAACCGTGCGCGAGGGGGGACTTGAACCCCCACGCCCTATCCGGGCACTAGCACCTCAAGCTAGCGCGTCTGCCATTTCCGCCACCCGCGCTGGTTGTGGTCGCACCGCACGAGGCGGCCTGACCGAGGTATGACATTAGCACGGAATGGGCTCTCGCCAGCACGCCCGGTAGCGTGGTCGCCATGGCTTCAGAGCACCTCGACGACACGGCGCGCATCGCCCGTGATCTGATTCGCTTCGACACGACGAACTACGGCGAGGGGCGCAGCAAGGGCGAGACCGAGGCGGCCGAGTACGTGGGCGCGATCCTCGAGGCCCTCGGGCTGCAGACGGAGTACATCGACTCCGCGACGGGGCGCACGAGCGTCATCACCCACGTCGAGGGGCGGTACGAGAACGACGTCGATACGCGACGCGGCGAGCGCCCGGGTCTCGTCGTCCACGGTCATCTCGATGTCGTGCCCGCCGACCCCGCGAACTGGTCGGTGGACCCCTTCGCCGGCGAGGTCCGCGACGGCATGCTGTGGGGGCGCGGGGCGGTCGACATGAAGGACATGGATGCCATGATCCTCACCGCGCTCGACGAGATCCTGAGCGGGGGCGGCCAGCCGAACCGTGATCTGACGATCGCCTTCTTCGCCGACGAGGAGAACGGCGGCGCGTACGGCTCCCACCACATCGTGCAGAACCGGCCCGAGCTCTTCGCGGGGGCGACGGAGGCCATCAGCGAGGTCGGCGGGTACTCCGTCGAGATCGGGGGCAAGCGCGCCTACCTGCTGCAGACCGGCGAGAAGGCTCTCGTGTGGATCAAGCTCATCAGTCGCGGCACGGCCGCGCACGGCTCGCGCGTCATTCACGACAACGCCGTGACGAAGCTCGCGGAAGCGGTCGTGACCCTCGGTCGCCGCGAGTGGCCGCTGCACCTCACGGCGACCACCGAGCTCCTGTTGAGCGAGCTCGGTCGCATCCTCGATGTCGACGTCGAGAAGCTCGGCCCCGACGAGGTCATGCTCCGCACGGGCACGGCGGCGGGCTTCCTCACCGCGACGGTGCGCACGACGAGTAACCCCACTCTGCTGAGCGGGGGCTACAAGCACAATGTGATTCCCGACCAGGCCGAGGCGCTCATCGACCTGCGCATGATGCCCGGGGAGGAGGACGCGATCCTCGCCGAGGTGCAGCGGCTCGTCGGGGACGAGATCGAGATCCAGGTCATGCACCGAGATCTCGGGCTCGAGAACCCGTTCTCCGGCCCGCTCGTCGACGCCATGGTGAGCACCCTGCACCGCCACGACCCCGAGGCGGAGGTTCTGCCGTACCTCATGAGCGGCGGCACCGACAACAAGGCGCTGAGTCTCCTCGGCATCGCCGGCTACGGCTTCGCGCCGCTGCGCCTGACACCCGACCTCGACTTCCCGGCGATGTTCCACGGCGTCGACGAGCGCGTGCCGCTCGAGGCGCTGAGCTTCGGGCACCGCGCGCTGACCGATCTGCTCACGACCTACTGAGCCACCCCGCGCTCACCACCCTCCTCCCAGAACGGACGCCACCGCGTGTCACTCCTCGAAGCCCTCATCCTCGGGCTCATCCAGGGACTCACCGAGTTCCTCCCCATCTCCTCGAGCGCCCACCTGCGCATTGCGGGGGAGGTGCTGCCGAGCGCGACCGACCCCGGCGCCACGTTCACCGCCATCACTCAGATCGGCACCGAGGCCGCCGTGCTCGTCTACTTCTGGAAAGACATCACGCGCATCATCGGCGCGTGGTTCCGGCACGTCACGCGCCGGGGGCTGCCCGCGAGCGACCCGGACGTGCGCATGGGATGGCTCATCATCATCGGCACGCTCCCGATCGTCATCATCGGCTTCCTCGCCCAGGAGTACATCCGCTCCGCGTTCCGCTCGCTGTGGCTCGTCGCAATCGTGCTCATCGTCTTCGGCATCCTGCTCGGCATCGCCGACTGGCTCGGGCGTCGCGACCGCGAGCTCACGCAGCTGACCTACCCGCACGGTCTCGCCTACGGTGCGGCGCAGACGCTCGCGCTCATCCCGGGCGTCTCGCGCTCGGGTGCCACAACGTCGATGGGCCTCGCCCTCGGCTACACGCGACCGGCCGCCGCACGCTACGCGTTCCTGCTCGCGGTGCCCGCGGTCTTCGGCAGCGGCTTCTACGAGCTGCTCACGGCGATCCGCGAGCCGGGCTCGAGCCCGTTCAGCTACGTCGAGATCGCGGCGGCCACGGTCGTCGCCTTCGGCGTGGGGCTCGCGGTCATCGCCGGCCTGATGGCCTACATCTCGAAGCGCTCGTTCCTGCCCTTCGTGATCTACCGGCTCCTGCTCGGCGGCACGCTGCTCGTGCTGCTCGCCACGGGAGTCATCGACCCCCTCTGACGGAGAGCTCGCGAACCCCGGCGGCACGGCTGTCGACTCCGCGAGCGCGCCCCCGAGCATCCCGTGCCCGTCTCCACAATTCAGGAGAAGCCAGCTTCATACGCGGCCTCAGGATGCTCGACCGGCGTGTCGCGCAGGCGGCGAGCGCGCGACTCCTGAGTTGTGGAGACGCGGCTCGGCAGCCGCGCGGGCGGTGAGGTCGCCTAGACGGGGTTCTCGCCCGCGACTCCGCCGGCCGGCGGGTCGTCGCGGCGGCGCCGCAGGTAGCGCTCGAACTCCTGCGCGATCGCCTCGCCGCTCGCCTCGGGAGCCTCGACGGCGTCTCGTGCCGTCTCGAGCTGCGAGATGTAGGCGGTCATCTCGTCGTCCTCGCCCGCGAGAGTGTCGATGCCCTCCTCCCACGCGCGGGACTCGTCGAGCAGGTCGCCGCGCGGGATGACGACGTCGACGAGCTCCTCGAGCCGGTCGAGAAGAGCGAGGGTCGCCTTGGGGGAGGGCGCGTTGTGCACGTAGTGCGGCACCGAGGCCCACAGCGACACGGTGGGGATGCCCGCCTCCTCGGCCGCCGACGCGATGACGCTCAGGATGCCGACCGGCCCCTCGTAGGTCGAGCGCTCGAGGCCGAGCTCGTCGCACACGTCGGGGTTCTCGCTCGAGGCGTGCACAGCGATCGGTCGAGTGTGCGGCACGTCGGCGAGCAGCGCGCCGAGCAGGATGATGCCCGTGATGTCGACGGCGAGCGCTTGGTCGATCGTCTCCGTCGCGAAGGTCTTCCACCCGCGGGAGGGCTCGGTGCCCAGCAGCAGGTAGATGTTCTCGTGGTTGTCGCCGCTCACGTCGAGAGGCGAGTCGGTGCTGGGACGCTCGCGCGGCATCCCGTCATCGCCCACGGGCCCGAAGAGCGTCACGCTCGGCCACTGCAGGCGCCGATTGCCCTCCTCGTCGAGCTCGATCATGGGGCGGTTGAGCTGGAAGTCGTAGTAGTCCTCGGGGTCGATGTCGGCGATGGGCACGACATCGAGCACGTCCTTGAGCGAGCGCACGGCCCCGCTCGCCGCCTCGCCCGCATCGTTCCAGCCCTCGAAGGCGACGACCAGCAGTCGGCCGCCGCGGAACAGATCGCTCGTCGTCACTCGCTCACTCTCGTCGCCGGATCCCCGAACCTCACCGGGGCGTCGCCCCAGGATAGAACGCAACTAGACTTGCCCGTCGTGACCACTCCGATCCGCCCCTCCGCCGTGCTCTGGGACATGGACGGCACGATCGTCGACACCGAGCCGTATTGGATGCGCGCCGAGGTCGACCTCGTGACCTCCCACGGCGGCGTCTGGACCGAGGCGGACGGCATGCAGCTCGTCGGCTCCGGGCTCGTGCAGTCCGCGCGCATCCTGCAGCAGGCCGGCGTCGATCTTCCCGTCGAGTCGATCATCGACGCGCTCACCGACCGCGTCATGGCGCAGATCGAGAAGGAGGTGCCCTGGCGCCCCGGGGCCCGCGAGCTCATCGAGCACCTGCGCGACGCGGGCATCCCGATCGCGCTCGTGACCATGTCGATCAGGCGGATGGCGCTCCAGGTGGCTGCGGCGATCGGCGACGACGTGTTCGACATCGTCGTCGCGGGCGACGACGTGGCGAACCCCAAGCCGCACCCCGAGCCGTACCTGCGCGCCGCCGAGCTGCTCGGCGTCGACATCGCCGACTGCGTCGCGCTCGAGGATTCGCAGTTCGGCCTCGTCTCGGCCGTCTCCTCCGGGGCCGCGACGATCGGCATCCCATTGCACTTGACGCTCCACGAGGGCCCCACGCACGAGCTGTGGCCGAGCCTCGCCGGCCGCAGCGTCGACGACCTCTCCGCCGCGCTCGCGCGGCATCAGCACCGGGCGACGGGAGTCGAGTCGTGACGCTGCGTCGCCAGAGCGGCCCCTTCGTCGAGGGTGACCAGGTGCAGCTCACCGACCCAAAGGGCCGCCTCAACACGATCACGCTCATCCCCGGCCAGGTGTTCCACAGCCACCGCGGCACGGTCGCGCACGACGACCTCATCGGCCTGCCCGATGGCAGCGTCATCGAGAACTCGAGCGGCATCTCCTACCTCGCGCTGCGCCCGCTGCTCACCGACTTCGTGATGTCGATGCCGCGCGGCGCCGCGATTATCTATCCGAAGGATGCCGCGCAGATCCTCGGGCACGCCGACATCTTCCCCGGCGCCCGCATCGTCGAGGCGGGGGTCGGCTCCGGCGCTCTCTCGATGTGGCTGCTGCGCGCGATCGGCGACCATGGCGAGCTGCTGTCGTTCGAGCGTCGCGAGGAGTTCGCGCAGATCGCCCGCGGCAATGTGAGCGCCTACTTCGGCGCGGAGCCCGAGAACTGGTCGATCACGCTCGGTGATCTCACGGATGCTCTGCCGGAGCGCGTCGAGGCAGGCAGCGTCGACCGCGTCGTGCTCGACATGCTCGCGCCGTGGGAGTGCCTCGAGGCGGTCGCGCATGCGCTCACGCCCGGGGGAGTGGTGCTGTGCTACATCGCGACCGCGACCCAGCTCTCGCGCGTCGCCGAGGCGATCCGCAACACGGCATCGTTCACCGAGCCGGTATCGAGCGAGACGATGGTGCGCGGCTGGCATGTGGACGGGCTCTCGGTGCGTCCCGACCACCGCATGGTCGCTCACACGGGATTCCTCATCACGGCGCGCCGGCTGGCCGACGGCACCGAGCGCTTCATCAAGGCCAAGCGCGGTTCGAAGACGGAGTTCACCGACGAGGACGTCGAACTGTGGACCCCGGGAGCGGTCGGCGACCGTACCGCGAGCGACAAGAAGCTGCGGAAGGCCGCCCGTGAGGCGCAGTCCCTCGCCGAGCGGTCGGCGCGACGCCAGCCGATAGAGTGACCTGCGACGCTGCTCGCCCGATCGAAAGAGGTTCCGTGCGCTCCCTGGCACCCGCGCTCATCCTGACCACCGCACTGGTCGGCTCGCTCGCCGCGTGCTCCACGCCGGTCGATGCGGAGTCCTGCACGCCGCTCGTCCCCTCCGGCGAGCCCGCTTCCTACGTGCAGGCCTCGGGCGCCATCGGCACGCCTCCCGAGGTGACCTTCCCCACTCCGCTGCGGGCCGAGAGCGCGCAGCAGGCGGTCATCGAGAGCGGCGACGAGGGGGGCGCGATCGCGGGCCCCGGCCAGGTCGTCGACTTCCAGGTGAGCCTCTTCAACGGCGCCGATGGCGAGCTCATCACGCAGACCTCCTACGACCCGGACGCCGCGCCCGTGCGGCGCACCGCGGGTGCCGACACCGACATCCTCGCGAGCGTCGTGCAGTGCGCGGCGGTCGGCTCGCGCATCGCCGCGACCGGCACGATCGCCGACGTTTTCGGCGAGGGCCAGCTCGACGCGGGACTGGGTCTCGCCGACGACGATGCCGTCGTCATGGTCATCGACGTCGAGGCCGCCTACCTCGGCAAGGCCACCGGTATTCCGCAGCTGGGCAGCCAGGGTGTTCCCGCGGTCGTGACGACGCCCGAGGGCGTGCCGGGCATCACCATCCCCAACGAGGACGCCCCGACCGACCTCGTCGTGCACACTCTCCTGCTCGGCCAGGGCGCCGAGGTCGCGGAGGGCGATGCGGTCGTGCTCCACTACACGGGTGTTCTGTGGAACACGGAGCGCGTGTTCGACTCCAGCTGGGAGCGCGAAGTGCCGTCGACCTTCACGGCGGCGAGCTTCGAGGACGACCCCACGGGCGTCGTGCCGGGCCTCGCCGACGGCCTCATCGGCCAGACGGTCGGGTCGCAGGTCATCGTCGTCATTCCGCCCGAGCTGGGCTATCCCGCCGGGCAGGCGCCCGCGAGCGTGCCCGAGGGCTCGACGATGGTGTTCGTCGTCGACATCCTCGGCCTCGAAGGCTGACCGCCGGAAGCGCCGGAGTTCTCGTGGCCCGCACGATTCCCGTCGAGGAGCGCCTCTTCAGCCTCGTGCTGGCGCTTCTCGCGACCGAGCACGGCCTCACGAAGCACGAGATCCTCTCCACCGTCACGGGATACGCGGCCCGCTACGCGACCGACCGCGATCGCGGCAGTCTCGAGCGGCAGTTCGAGCGCGACAAGGAGGAGCTGCGCGACCTCGGCGTGCCGCTGGAGACCTTCGATGCGCAGGGCGCGGAGAACGACACGAAGTTCCAGCGGTACCGCATCCCTGCCGACCGCTACCAGCTGCCCGAGGAGGTGCGCTTCACGCCGGACCAGTACGCGCTCCTCGGTCTCGCCGCGCAGGTCTGGCGCGAGGGCTCCCTCTCGCAGGACTCGCGTCGAGCGCTGACGAAGCTGCGCTCGCTCGGGCTCGCGCTCGACGACGCCATCATCGGCATGGCGCCGACGATCCGCACCCGGGACTCCGCGCACGAGCCGCTCACTCTCGCGATCGACCGCGGCCAGCAGGTCACCTTCCGGTACCTCAAGCCGGGTCGCACGTCACCGGAGCTGCGCCGCGTCTCGCCGCTCGCCCTCGTGCATCACGAGGGCCGCTGGCACCTGCAGGCCCACGATGATGCCGCGGATGCTCCGCGCACGTTCCTGCTGCGCCGCATCGTCGGCCAGGTCGCGGTCGCGGGCAGCGCCACACACCGCCCTGCGCCCGACGAACCGGCTCGAGCCCTCGCCGAGCTGCGCGAGATCTGGCAGAGCACGGTCGCGGTCGTGCGGCCCCGCCCCGGCAGCGAGGCCGACGTCGTGCTGCGCAACCGCGCGGAGACGCGCACGGTAGACGGCGGGCTCGAGATTCATACGACCGACCTCGACATCCTCGCCGACGAGCTCACCGCTTTCGGCGCCGACGTCGTGGTCGTCGATCCGGCGTCGTTGCACGATGCGGTAGACGCGCGCTGGCACGCGATCCTGGAGCGTCATGGCTAAGCGCGCTCCCGCCCCGAAGGCGGGCGACAAGCTCACCTTCCTCCTCGCTCTCGTGCCGTACCTCATCGACCAGGTGCGCGTGAGCGTCGATGAGGCCGCCACGCACTTCGGCGTGTCGCCGCAGCGCGTGCGCGACGCGGTCGCGCTCATCACGACGAGCGGCCTGCCGGGCGACGACGGCGCATACTCGCACGCCGACCTCTTCGACATCGACTGGACGGCCTACGAAGAGCGCGACCTCATCACGATCATCCGCGCACCCGTCGACGAGATTCCGCGCCTCTCGTCTCGGGAGGCTGCTGCGCTCCTCGCCGGCCTGCAGGTGCTGGCGGCGAGCCCGAGCTTCGCGGCACGCACCGACGCCGTCGAGCTCATGGAGCTGCTGGGCAGGGGCGCCTCCGAGTCCGTCGCGCCCGTCGCCGTCGCCCCGTCCGCGCCCGATGACCTGCGCGCGCTGCTCACGCGAGCCCTCCACGATCAGCTCCGCGTGCGGCTCGACTACGTGTCCACGCGCGGGGAGCGGCAGTCGCGCGAGGTCGATCCGATCCGCCTCGACGGGCTCGACGACGTCTGGTACCTGCGGGGGTGGTGCCTCCTGCGCGACTCCGAGCGCACCTTCCGGCTCGACCGCATCGCGGGGGCCGAGCTGCTGGGCCCCGCCGCCGAGCACGAGGCCGTGAGCGTCGACCCCGAGCAGCTGTTCCGTCCGGCGCCCGACGATCAGCGCGTCACCCTGCGCCTGCCGGTCTCGGCGCTACCGCTCGTCACCGACTACCGCGGCCCCGATGATGAGCTGAGCGTCGACTCCGAGAGCGGCACCGCGACTCTCACCCTCATGGTCAGCCACGACGGCGTGCTCG
Organism: Chryseoglobus sp. 28M-23; assembly: GCF_014789785.1. Taxonomy (NCBI): domain Bacteria; kingdom Bacillati; phylum Actinomycetota; class Actinomycetes; order Micrococcales; family Microbacteriaceae; genus Microcella; species Chryseoglobus sp. 28M-23. The sequence goes on from NZ_CP061846.1 coordinate 1,366,385, forward strand.
GGCGACTCGTGAGCTGCGCTCCCGGCGCGATCGAGATCGTCGCCCCGCCCGAAGCGCGCGCAGCGGTCGCGGCGTGGGCGCGCACGGCTCTCGCCGAGGAAAGCGTCTAGACTCGACGCACACTGCTTCTCGAGCTCAAAGGATCAGAGCACATGCCGGCAAATCTCGGAGGCTGGACAGGCCTCATCCTCCTTCTCGTGGTCATCCTCCTCTTCGCCGCGCCCAAGCTTCCCCAGCTCGCCCGCAGCCTCGGCCAGTCGATGACGATCTTCAAGAAGGAGATCAAGAACAAGGACGGGGATGCTCCCGCCGACGCGAGCGGCGAGGCGAGCTCCACGAAGCAGGAGTCGACGGGCTCCAGCGAGGGTTCCGACTCCTCCAGCTCGAAGTAGGCCGTGGCAGACCGCCCGCCGCGGTCCCGGAATCCCGAGGGCCGCATGTCCCTCGGCCAGCACCTCGTCGAGTTGCGCAAGCGACTCACGCGCGCCGGTGCGGCGATCCTGGTCGCCGCGGTCGGCGGCTGGTTCCTCGTCGACATCGTCTGGGCCGAGCTCAGCCGACCCGTGCTCGAGTTCGCCGAGCGCGCCGACCGCGAGGCCGCGATCAGCTACACCACGGTGACCGAGGCGTTCGACACCCGACTGCTCATCACTCTCACGCTCGGCGTCGTGATCGCCTCGCCCATCTGGCTGTATCAGCTGTGGGCCTTCATCGTGCCCGCTCTGCATCAGCGCGAGAAGCGCTACGCGATCGGATTCCTCGGCGCGGCCGTGCCGCTCTTCCTCGCGGGCTGCGCTACGGGCTGGCTCATCCTGCCCAACATCGTGAGCCTTCTGACCGGCTTCGCTCCCGATGACACGACGACGCTGCTCACGGCGCGGGTCTACCTCGACTTCTCGCTCAAGCTCATCATCGCGATCGGTATCGGCTTCGTGCTGCCCGTCATGCTCGTCATGCTCAACTTCGCGCGGGTGCTCACCGCCGCGTCGATCCTCAAGAGCTGGCGCTGGGCGATCGTCGCGATCGCGCTGTTCACGGCTCTCGCCACTCCTGCCGCTGACGTGCTGTCGATGTTCCTCCTCGCGATCCCCATGGTGGGCCTGTACTTCCTCGCCGCGGCGATCGCGACCTTCCACGACCGTCGACTCGCCAAGCGAGAGGCGGCCATGAACGCGAGCTACGGCATCCCCACCGATGCCGAGTAGCGGCGTGCCGGCGGCAGAACCCACGCCGGCCGAACGATTCGCGGCAGCGCGCACCCTGCGCGGGCTTCCCCGACTGCGCGCCTTCCGCGACGGTCTGGCGATCGACCTCGACCCGTTCCAGCTTGCCGCGTGCCAGGCGCTCGAGGAAGGTCGCAGCGTGCTCGTCGCCGCCCCCACGGGTGCGGGCAAGACGATCGTCGCCGAGTTCGGCGTGTTCCTCGCGATGTTCGAGCCGAAGGCGAAGATCTTCTACACGGCGCCCATGAAGGCGCTCAGCAACCAGAAGTACACGGAGCTCGTCGCCGAGTACGGAGCGAGCGAGGTAGGGCTGCTCACGGGCGACACGAACATCAACGCGAGCGCGCGCGTCGTCGTCATGACGACCGAGGTGCTGCGCAACATGCTCTACGCCGATTCGCCGCTCCTGACCGATCTGGCCTACGTCGTCATGGACGAGGTGCACTACCTCGCCGACCGGTTCCGCGGGGCCGTGTGGGAGGAAGTGATCATCCACCTGCCGCTCGCAGTGCGGCTCATCTCCCTGAGCGCGACAGTCTCCAACGCCGAGGAGTTCGGTGACTGGCTGCAGGCCGTGCGCGGCGACACCGACGTCATCGTGAGCGAGACCCGCCCCGTACCGCTCACGCAGCACGTGCTCGTGCGATCGAAGCTGCTCGACCTCTTCGACTCGTCGGGGCAGGCGGCCACGAACCGCGTCAACCCGGAACTCGTGCAGCTCGCGCGCGCCGGCGGGGCGAAGGTGCACCGCGGTCGCGGCCACCACCCGAAGCGGTGGGAGAAGCGCTCGGGGCGCTCCGGCGGCTTCGGCGGCGATGAAGGCCGCATGGATCGTGCCGCGATCGCCGGGATGCTCGGAGCCAGGAACCTGCTGCCCGCGATCTTCTTCATCTTCAGTCGGGCGGGGTGCGACGCCGCCGTCCGCCAGCTCGTGCGCTCGGGTCTTCGCCTCACCGACCAGGCGGAGCGCGACGAGATCCGCTCGATCGTCGAAGAGCGCTGCCGCACGCTGCGCGACGATGACCTCGCGGTGCTCGGCTACTGGGAGTGGCTCGACGGGCTGCAACGCGGCGTCGCCGCCCACCATGCCGGTCTTCTGCCGGCCTTCAAGGAGGTCGTCGAGGAGCTCTTCCAGAAGAAGCTGCTGCGCGTGGTCTTCGCGACGGAGACGCTCGCCCTGGGCATCAACATGCCCGCACGTACTGTCGTGCTCGAGAAGCTCGAGAAGTTCAACGGCGAGGCGCGCGTTCCCATCACGCCGGGGGAGTACACCCAGCTCACCGGCCGGGCAGGCAGGCGCGGCATCGACACGGAGGGTCACGCGGTCATCCAATGGACGGGCGGCCTCGACCCGCAGGCGGTCGCCTCGCTCGCCTCGCGACGCACGTATCCGCTCAACTCGAGCTTCCGGCCGACCTACAACATGGCGGTCAACCTCATCGAGCAGTTCGGCCGCGACCGCGCCCGCACCATTCTCGAGAGCAGCTTCGCGCAATTCCAGGCCGACCGCGCCGTCGTCGACCTCGCGCGCACGGTGCGCAAGCAGCAGGAGTCTCTGCAGGGCTACGCGACGGCCATGGAGTGCCACCTCGGCGATTTCGCGGAGTACTCCGCCCTGCGACGCGAGCTCAGCGACCTCGAGAAGGGCTCGACGGGCCCGGGGAAGGGCGCCTCGCAAGCAGACCGCGTACGCCGTCAGAAGCAGATGGAGGGCGTGCGCAAGCGCATGCGCACGCACCCCTGCCATGGCTGCGCCGATCGCGAGGCGCACTCCCGGTGGGCGGAGCGCTGGTGGCGGCTCAAGCGCGAGAACGACAAGCTCGGCCGCCAGATCTCGGGCCGCACGGGTGCCGTCGCCGCGGTCTTCGACCGCGTCACGGTCGTGCTCGAGAAGCTCGGCTACCTCACGAAGGACGAGCACGGGCGCACTGCCCTCACCGTCCATGGCCGCTCGCTGCGCCGCATCTACGGGGAGCGCGACCTGCTCGTCGCCGAGTGCCTGCGTCGCGGGCACTGGAAGGATCTCGACCCCGCCTCCCTCGCCGCGATGGCGAGTGCAATCATCTTCGAGGCCCGTCGGGATGACGGCCAGGCACCCGAGTACAACCTGCCGCGGGGCGCCTTCCGCCCCGCTCTCGAGCGCACCCAGGAGCTGTGGGCGCGACTCGACGACCTCGAGCGCGACCACCGGCTGCCCGGGTCGATCCCGCTCGCCACGACCCTCGCCCTCCCGATGCAGCGCTGGGCGCAGGGCGCGAGCCTCGACGTCGTGCTGCGCGACGCCGACATGGCCGCGGGCGACTTCGTGCGCTGGACCAAGCAGACCATCGACCTGCTCGACCAGATCTCGATCGTCGCCGACGGCGCCGTCGGGCGCACCGCGCGGTCGGCCCTCGACGCGATCCGCCGCGGCATCGTCGCCTACAGCTCGGTCGCCTGATGACTCACGGCACGAACGCTCCCGCTCCGCGCGCTTCGTCGTGGTCGCTCCCCGCCGCGCCCCGGCTGCCGCTCGCCCTCGCGATGGGCGCGCTGGGTGGCTGGATGACCGACCTCGGGTTCCCCGACGGCGCGGCCTGGCCGCTCACGATCGTCGGGGTCGCGCTCGTGCTCGCGAGCCTGCGCGGTCGCAGCGTCGGCGGGGCGCTCCTCGTCGGCGCGGTGAGCGGCTTCGCCTTCTACGGCACCCTCATCGAGTGGCTCACGATCTACCTCGGCGTCGTGCCGTGGCTCGCCCTCACCCTCGCGCAGGTGTTCTTCACCTCGCTCGGCGCTGTCATCATCACCCTGGCCTGGCGCTGGGTTCCGCGAGCCTGGCCGGGCACGGCCGGGCGCCTCCTGCTGACCCCGGTCATCGTGGCGGGGGCCTGGACGCTCCGGGAGGCCGTCTCGAGCACGTTCCCGTTCGGCGGCTTCGCGTGGGGCCGTCTCGCGCACAGTCAGGCCGAGGGTCCGCTCGGGCACTGGGCCGCGTGGATCGGCTTCTCCGGCCTCACCTGGCTGCTCGCCACGCTCGCGGCGCTGCTCGTCGTCGTGGCGATCGAGTCGCGCGAGGGGGTGCTGCGGCGCAGCATCCTCGTCGTCGGTGTCACGGCGACCGCCCTCGTGTGGCCCGCGTTCCCCGTGGCCGTCACGGGCACGACGACCGTCGCCGCGGTGCAGGGCAACTCCGATGCGGGGCTGTTCGCCGGGCGCGAGCCCGGCGACATCCTGCAGGACCACTACGACGCGACCGTGCCGCTCTTCGATACCGGGCTCGATCTCGACATGGTCGTCTGGCCCGAGAACGCCTCCGACCTCGACCCCCTGCGCAGCGAGCTCTCTGCCGCGGTGCTCGACCAGGTGAGCGATCGCCTCGACGCTCCCGTCGTCCTCGGCACGATCACGGTCGACGGTGACGAGACGTTCAACAGCGCGCTGCTGTGGCGCGACGGCGAGGGCGCTCTCGATCAGTACGACAAGGTGCGGCCCGTGCCCTTCGCCGAGTATCTGCCGGCGCGCGAGTTCTTCTACCCGCTCGCGCCCGACCTGTTCGACCTCGTGCCGCGCGACTATGCCTTCGGCCAGCGGGACACCGTGTTCGACATCGACGGAGTGATGGCGGGCATCGCGATCTGCTTCGACATCGTGGACGACGATCTCGTGCAGCGCATGGTCGACGAGGGCGCCCAGGTGCTGCTCGCGCCGACCAACAACGCCGACTTCGGGCGCACCGACCAGAGCGTGCAGCAGCTCGGCATCGCGCGCTTGCGCGCCATCGAGCAGGGCCGCAGCCTCGTCAACGCATCGACCGTCGGAGCGAGCGCGATCGTGGCTCCCGACGGCTCGACCATCGACGCCCTGCCGCTGTTCGAGAAGGGCACGATGGTCGCCGAGGTGCCGCTGAGCGACACCATCACGCCGGCGCACGCGCTCGGACGCACGATCGAGTGGTTCGCGATCCTGCTCACGCTCGCGAGCATCGCGATCGCCGGCGTCAGCGCACGACGGGAGCCCGCATGAGGGGCACCCTCGTCGTCGTGCCGACGTACAACGAGGCCGCGAGCATCCGCAGCCTCGTCGGCCGCGTGCGCGACGCCGTGCCCGACGCCGATGTGCTCGTCGTCGACGACGCCTCACCTGACGGCACGGGGGCGATCGCGGACGAGCTGGCCGCCGTCGACAGCCGCATCGTGGTGCTGCATCGCTCGGCCAAGAGCGGGCTCGGCTCGGCGTACCTGGCCGGGTTCGCACGGGCGCGCGAGGGCGGCTACCGGTACGTCGTCGAGATCGACGCCGACGGCTCGCACGATCCGCTCGAGCTGCCGGGGATGCTCGCGCTGGCCGAAGCGGAGCAGCTCGACCTCGTGATCGGCTCCCGGTGGGTGCCGGGCGGCTCGGTCGTCAACTGGCCGTGGTCGCGACGGTTCATCTCCCGCACGGGCAACCGGTACGCGCGCGCCATGCTCGGTTCGGGCATCCGCGACATCACCGCGGGCTTTCGGGTCTACCGGCTGAGCGCTCTCGACGGCCTGGACCGCGCCGTGGTCTCCTCCCAGGGCTACTGCTTCCAGGTAGAGCTCGCGTGGCGCGTCGAGCGAGCCGGCGGGCGCGTGCGCGAGCTGCCGATCCAGTTCGTGGAGCGCGTGAGCGGTCGATCCAAAATGGGTCCGGGAATCGTCGCCGAGGCCCTCTGGCGGGTCACCGTCTGGGGTGTCGCGACGCGTCTCGGCCGGTCACCCCTCGCCGACGCCTAAGCGCCCTTGCGCGCCGCGCCTCCGCGACGCTCGCGCAGCAGAGCGAGTCGATCTTCGAGAAGCTCTTCGAGCTCGTCGCGCGTGCGACGCTCGAGCAGCATGTCCCAGTGCGTGCGGGCGGCCTTGATCTCGCTCTCGACGAGGTCGACCGGGGTGCCGTCGGGGGAGAGCTGCACGCCTTCCTTGCCCGACTTCGGGGACTGCCAGCGGTCGGGCAGCTCGGCATCGGAGGCGAAGATCACGTCGAAGGTCTCGCCGTCGGCGGTACGGAACTGCACGCGCTGACGAGACGCGAATTCCACGCCTTCCTCCGTCTGCATGCTCTGGGAGCCGAGTCGCATGCCTCGCAGGGTTCGATCTGCCATCGCGCACCTCCATCAGTCATCGGGAAATCCATGTATAGGTATAGACCCCTGAGGGGGTGCACGCCCAGTGAACAGGGGCTTTCCCAGAGACTTGCCAGCGCTTACGGACGTGAGCGAACCACATCCATCGCGAGGTCCGCACGATCGGTCACGATGCCGTCGACCCCGAGGTCGAGGAGGCGGTGCATGGAGTCGACGTCGTTGATCGTCCACACGTGCACCTCGACGCCGGCTGCGTGGTACTGGCGCAGCCGACCAGGGGTGACCGTGTTCATGCCGAGCGCGCGCTCGGGAATCTGCACCGCCTGGATGCCGCGCAGGAGGCGCCGCACCGCGGGTCCGCCGCGTACGGAGGCGGCGAGCAGCGCGCCCGCGAAGAGGGGCCCCGACGCGCTCGTGGCGACACCGGGGAGCCGGGCGATCGCCGCGCGCCGACGCCGCTCGCTGAACGAGGTGAGCAGCACGCGCTTCTCTGCCCGCAGCGAGGTGATCGACTCCACAGCCGAGGGCACCGCCGCGGCGTCCTTGAGGTCGATGTTGACGCGCGCGTCGGGAAAGGCATCGAGGGCTTCGGCGAGGGTGGGCATGTGCTGCCCCTCGCCGAGGTCGAGCGCTGCCAGCTCTGCGACGGTCAGATCGCTGACCTTCTCGGACCGACCGATCACGCGCGACAGGTCGGGGTCGTGCGCGACCATCGCAACCCCCTCCGCGCTCGCGTGCACGTCGGTCTCGAGGTACTCGACGCCGAGGGCCAGCGCGTGCGCGAAGGCGAGCAGGGTGTTCTCCGGCGCCTCCACCGCGAGCCCCCGGTGCGCGAGCACGCGGGGGCCGTCGGGGGAGAAGTAGTGGTCGTCCGGCGACACCGCTCAGGCCTTGGGCGGAGTGCCGCCGGGGCCGAAGAAGCCCTGACCGATGCCCTTGAGCGCCTCGGTGAGCTCGCTCGGGATGATCCACATCTTGTTCGAGTCGCCCTCGGCGAGCTTCGGCAGCGTCTGCAGGTATTCGTAGGCGAGCAGCTTGCTGTCCGGGTTGCCGGCGTGGATGGCGCCGAAGACGATCTTGATCGCCTCCGCCTCCGCCTCCGCACGCAGAACCTGCGCCTTGGCGTCACCTTCCGCATTGAGGATCGCCGACTGCCGCGCGCCCTCCGCCTCGAGGATCTGCGACTGCTTGGTGCCCTCCGCGGTGAGGATGACTGCGCGGCGGTCGCGCTCGGCGCGCATCTGCTTCTCCATCGAGTCCTGGATGCTCACGGGCGGATCGATGGCCTTGAGCTCGACGCGGTTGACGCGCAGGCCCCATTTGCCCGTCGCTTCGTCGAGCACGACGCGCAGCTGGCCGTTGATGTTGTCGCGGCTCGTGAGCGCCTCCTCGAGGTTGAGGCCACCCACGACGTTGCGCAGTGTCGTGACGGTCAACTGCTCGACTCCGGCGAGGTAGTTCGCGATCTCGTAGGTCGCGGCACGAGCATCCGTCACCTGGAAGTAGATGACGGTGTCGATCGAGACCACGAGGTTGTCCTCGGTGATGACCGGCTGCGGGGGGAAGGAGACGACCTGCTCGCGCATGTCGACGAGAGGCCGCATGCGGTCGATGAACGGCACGAGGAGGTTGAGGCCCGGCTGGAGCGTCTTGTGGTAGCGGCCGAGGCGCTCCACGACGCCCGCGTAGGCCTGCGGCACGATGCGGATGGCGCGAATGAGGACGACCACGACGAAGATGCCGAGGACGACGAGGAGGGCGATCACGAAGATCTGCCCGAGGAACTCCGAGGGAGCGATCACGAGGGGTCATTCCTTTCTTCCGGAGCGACCTCCACGGTCGCTCCATCGACACGGGTGACGACGACGCGGTCGCCTTCCCCGAGACTGAGGTGGTCGGTCAGGTCGGCGGCGAGGCGCGCCGTCCAGGTCTCGCCGTTGGCGAGCTTGACCTGGCCGCCGGTGTCGGTCACGGGGAGCAGCACGCGAGCACGCATCCCGTAGAGCGCATCGACATTGCTCTTGGCCGGATCCGCGCCCTTGCGCAGCGTTTGCAGCAGCAGGGGTCTGATGGTGAAGAGGAGCAGCGCGGAGAGGATCGCGGCTGCCCCCACCTGCACCCACCACTCGGCACCGATGAGGTTGAGGCCGAGGCCCCCCAGGAGCGAACCCGCCGCGATCATGAGGAAGGTGAACTCGAGTGTGACGACCTCGATGATGACGCAGATGATCACGAAGACGAGCCAGATGATCCAGAGATACTGCGTCAGATCGATCACGATGCCCTCCTCCCCGGCGTGCGGCTCACGCTATCACCGGGAGGTGACCGTTGATCGGGTGCCACGAGCCGGTAGGGTCGAGAACCGTGAACAGCCCTCTGCAGCCCGGCCAGCTCGCCGGCACGACCACCCTTGTCACCGGCTCCTCGCGCGGCATCGGCGCCGACACGGCACGCTACTTCGCGGCCGCCGGCGCGAATGTCGTCATCAACTACCGCTCGAAGGCGCCGCGCGCCGACAAGCTCGTCGCCGAGCTCGAAGCAGCGGGCACCGAGGCGATCGCGATCGGTGCCGACCTCACCGACCCCGCGTCGGTCGAGTCGATGATGGAGACGATCCGCTCCCGCTTCGGCACCCTCGAGATCCTCGTGCTCAACGCCTCCGGCGGCATGGAGTCGGGCATGGGCGAGGACTACGCGCTGCGCCTCAACCGCGATGCGCAAGTGAACGTGCTCACCGCAGCGCTCCCGCTCCTGGGGGAGGGCTCGCGCGTCGTCTTCGTGACGAGCCACCAGGCTCACTTCATCCGCACGACGCCGACGATGCCGGAGTACGAGGCCGTCGCCCTCTCCAAGCGTGCGGGAGAGGATGCTCTGCGGGAGCACATCGGCACGCTCGCCGACCGCGGCATCGGGTTCACGGTCGTCTCGGGCGACATGATCGAGGGCACCATCACGGCGACCCTGCTCGAGCGGGCGGCCCCCGGCGCGATCGACGCGCGCAAGGAGGCCGCTGGCCGCCTCTACAACGTGAGCGAGTTCGCCGCTGAGGTCGCGCTGGCTGCCGTCGAGCCCGTGCCGGAGGACAACACGAAGCTCGTCGGCGACGTCAGCTTCTTCACCGCAGCGGAGCAGTAGTGGCGGCGGCGGCGGGCCTGCGCCGGACATCCCGCATTCTGCTCCTCGACGCCGACGGCGCTGCCCTGATGTTCTTCACGGCCGCGCCGGACTCGAGCCGCTTCTCGCGCTGGATCACGCCCGGCGGGGGAGTGGACCCGGGGGAGGACCACGCCCAGGCCGCCGTGCGCGAGCTGTTCGAGGAGACGGGCCTCGTGGTCGATGCGGTCGGCGAGCCGGTCTGGAGCCTCGACTTCGACGTCGCGTGGGACGAGGCCGATCACGACCGCGGCCATGCCGAGTATTACGTGGTGCGGTGCGAGCGCTTCACGCCTGCGTCGACGAACTGGACGGCGGAGGAGCACGTCGACGTGACGGCGCACCGCTGGTTCACGGCTGACGAGCTCGAGGCCTCGGGGGAGCCGTTCGAGCCCGCCGAGCTGCCCGCACTCCTGCGCCGCTTCTCAAACCCTGCTTGACGGGGGCCCGAGAACGACCGTCAGCTCCGTCACTCGCACGGTTTCGGACATCTCATACGCCTGATCACGTGCGAGCTGTCGGTTTCGGTAAGAGAGCTCGTGCAATGCCGCGTGCTGGCGCGCGACATGGTCTTGTCGAGCGGCTGGCGGGTCTACGCTCGCGGCATGTGGATCGATCCGGCTGTGACGCAGTGGATGCTCGACACCGATCCGACCCTCCGCTGGCAGGTCGAGCGCGATCTGCTCGAGGAGCCCGAGGCTGTATGGCAGGCGACGCGCGCCCGCATCGCGACGGAGGGGATGGGGGCCGAACTGCTCTCGCACCAGGACCCCGACGGGCAGTGGCGGGCGGCGCCTACTTCCCCGGCGACTTCGACTGGCACGGCCCCGAGGCGGCCGACGGTGCCGGCCAGCCGTGGACGGCGACGACGTGGACCCTCAACACCCTGCGCGAGTGGGGTCTGGAGGCGTCGGCGCTCGCCGGCACGGCCGAGAAGCTCGCGGCGAACAGCACGTGGGAGTACGACGACCTGCCGTACTGGGGCGGCGAGGTCGACGCGTGCATCAACGGCTTCACCCTCGCCAACGGCGCCTGGCTCGGTGTCGACGTGGAGGGCATCGCCACCTGGTTCGCCGAGCACGCGATGGCCGAAGGCGGCTGGAACTGCGAGTGGGTCGAGGGCTCGACGCGCGCGAGCTTCCCCTCGACGCTCAACTCGCTGAAGGGCATCCTCGACTGGGAGATCAGGACGGGCGACGCGCGCCTCCGCGAGGCGCGTCAGGCGGCCCAGGAATATTTGCTGCGGCGACGGATGCTCTACCGCGAGTCGACGGGCGAGCTCGTCGGCCCCTGGGCGACGTCGTTCGGCTACCCCTTCCGCCACGTGTACACAGCGCTCAACGCCCTCGACTACGTGCGCCGAGCATCCCTGCACGACGACGTCGCGCCCGACGAGCGCGCCACCGACGCGATCGAGGTCGTCCGCGCCGCCCAGCAGCCCGACGGCACGTGGCTGCAGGAGCGCCGCTACCCGGGTCGCGTCTGGTTCGAGCTCGACGTGCCCGTCGGCGAGCGCTCGCCGTGGCTCACGTTCTTCGCGCTGCGCGTGCTGCGTTGGTGGGACGAGAATGACGCGCGCTGACGGTGCATGGCACCAGAATGTCGACATGACCTCAGCGCAGCATCCGGCCGACATGCACGACATGATCCGCGTGCAGGGCGCGCGCGAGAACAATCTGCGTGACGTGAGCCTCGACATCCCGAAACGCCGCCTGACGGTCTTCACGGGCGTGTCGGGCTCGGGCAAGAGCTCGCTCGTCTTCGCGACGATCGCCGCCGAGTCGCAGCGCATGATCAACGAGACGTACAGCGCGTTCGTGCAGGGCTTCATGCCGAGTCTCGCGCGACCGGACGTCGACGTGCTCGAGGGGCTCACGACCGCGATCATCGTCGACCAGGAGCGCATGGGAGCCAACTCTCGCTCCACCGTCGGCACGGCGACGGATGCGAATGCCTTGCTTCGCGTGCTGTTCAGCCGCCTCGGCGACCCGCAGATCGGGCCTCCCAACGCTTTCTCCTTCAACGTGCCGACGACGCGCGTGAGCGGCGAGAGGACGAGCTCGACCGGGGAGACCGTCACGATCGAGAACGAGATCTACCTCGGCGGTATGTGCCCGCGATGCGAGGGCATGGGGGCGGTGAACGACATCGATCTCTCCGAGCTCTACGACGACGGCAGGGCGATCAACGATGGCGCGATCACGGTGCCCGGCTACACGGCCGACGGCTGGATGGTGCGCATCTTCACCGAGTCGGGCCTCGTTGACGGCACCGTGCCGATCCGCGACTTCAGCCCCGAGATGCTGCAGGCCTTCCTCTACAAGGAACCCACCAAGGTCAAGGTGTCGGGAATCAACATGACCTACGAAGGGCTCGTGCCGCGCATCCAGAAATCGATGCTCAGCAAGGACGTCGACGCGATGCAGCCGCACATCCGCGCCTTCGTGGAGCGCGCCGTCACCTTCACGGCCTGCCCGGAGTGCGAGGGCACCCGCCTGAGCGAGGCAGCCCGGTCGTCGCGCATCGATGGCGTGAGCATCGCCGAGGCGTGCGCGATGCAGATCAGCGACCTCGCGATCTGGGTGCGAACGATCGACGCACCGGGTGTCGGCCCGCTGCTGACGACCCTGCAGGGCGCGCTCGACTCGTTCGTCGAGATCGGGCTCGGCTACCTGAGCCTTAATCGGCCAGTCGGCACGCTCTCCGGGGGAGAGGCGCAGCGCACGAAGATGATCCGGCACCTCGGCTCCTCGCTCACCGACGTCACCTATGTCTTCGACGAGCCGACGGTGGGCCTGCACCCGCACGACATCCAGCGCATGAACGAGCTGCTGAAGCGCCTGCGCGACAAGGGCAACACGGTGCTCGTCGTCGAGCACAAGCCCGAGGCGATCGCGATCGCCGATCATGTCGTCGACCTCGGGCCGCGCGCAGGTACGGCGGGCGGCGAGATCGTCTTCGAGGGAACCGTCGCGCAGTTGCGGGGGAGCGGCACCCTCACCGGCCGCCACCTCGACGATCGGGTCACCCTCAAGACCTCGGTGCGAACGCCCTCGGGTGCGATCGAGGTGCGCGGAGCATCCAGCCACAATCTGGAGGCCGTCGATGTCGACGTGCCCCTCGGCGTCCTCGTCGTCGTCACCGGTGTCGCGGGCTCGGGCAAGAGCTCGCTCATTCACGGCTCGATTGCCGGGCGCGACGGCGTCGTCGCGGTCGACCAGGGGGCGATTCGCGGTTCGCGGCGCAGCAATCCCGCGACCTACACGGGCATGCTCGAGCCGATCCGCAAGGCCTTCGCGAAGGCCAACGGCGTCAAGCCGGCGCTCTTCAGCGCGAACTCGGAGGGCGCGTGCCCAACCTGCAAGGGTGCCGGCGTCATCGACACCGATCTCGGGATGCTCGCCTCGGTGTCGTCGCCGTGCGAAGACTGCGGCGGCCGGCGCTTCCAGGCGTCCGTGCTCGAGTACCGGCTGGGCTCAGCCACCATCACCGACGTGCTCGAGATGCCGGTGAGCGAGGCCGTGGGGTTCTTCGCGACGGGGGAGTCACGCGTGCCCGCCGCCCATGCGATCCTCGAGCGTCTCAACGACGTCGGGCTCGGCTACCTGACGATCGGGCAACCGCTCTCGACCCTCTCGGGCGGCGAGCGTCAGCGGCTCAAACTGGCCATGGCGATGGCCGACACCGGCCGAGTGCTCATACTCGACGAGCCCACGACCGGCCTGCACCTCGCCGACGTCGAGCAGCTGCTCGGGCTGCTCGACAGGCTCGTCGACAGCGGCACCTCAGTCATCGTCATCGAGCATCACCAGGCCGTCATGGCGCACGCCGACTGGATCATCGACCTCGGGCCCGGCGCGGGCCACGACGGCGGCCGCATCGTCTTCGAGGGAACACCCGCCGACCTCGTCGCGGACCGCGCGACGCTGACCGGTCAGCACCTCGCGGAGTATGTGGGCGCGTAAGCGACAGTGTTGCACTTTGCTATCAGTGCTACACTTTCGACATGCCCACCGCACGAGCGCGCCACATGCTGACGGAGACCGATGATCTCGCGCGTGCTCTCGACGATGCAGCGGCGGCCTGGCCCGAGCTGCGCGGCGATCGCCCAGCTCTCCTGCGCAGGCTTGTGCAGGCAGGGCACGCGACCCTCGAGGTGCGCGGGGGAGCGCGGGAGGTCATCCGAACCGCAGCGGGCGCTGCAACGGGATCCTATCCACGCGACGCACTGGCCACCCTGCGGACAGAGTGGCCAGAGTGATCATCCTCGACGCGAACGTCCTCATCGCCTTCCTCGACGGCAGCGACGCGCACCACGAGGCGACGCTGGATCTGCTCGAGCGGCGACTCGTTGACGGGTTCGGTGCGAGCGTGCTGACGGTGGCCGAGGCTCTCGTACATCCCACCCGCGCAGGTCGCGAGGCCTCGGCCATGGAGTCTCTGAGAGCGATCGGAGTGGACGTGCTTCCGATCACGGCCAACTCCGCCGAGGCGCTGGCGCGGGTACGGAGCGAGCACCGAATACGCATGCCGGATGCCGTGGCTCTGCACGCAGCCGTGACCACAAAGTCGGCACTCGCAACATTCGACGACGCGCTTGCGGCCGCGGCTGAGCGTGCCGGCGTCGTCGTCGCACGCTAGAGCCGACTAGCGGCCCATGCTTCCTCGCATACCTAGTATCCGATAATGCACATTATGTCAGCTCGCTCCAAGTTGGCACTCGAAGGGTGCGCCAGCCGGGTCTAGAGTGACGCTCATGAACACCTCCCCTGACTTCGGACCGTTCGCCGCACTGGGAATCCTGGGCTTCCTGCTGTGGCTCGTCTTCACCGCCGGCATCATCGTGCTGTCGGTGTGGATCACCTACACGGTGATCTGGCGCGCCGTGCGCCGAGGGATGCGTGAGTTCTACTCACAACGTCCTGAACTCCGATAGTCGTCGACACGGCGCACAGGGGCACTGCCGGGTCGGCGACGACTACAGCGTGGTCGCGGGCACGCAGCGCTCTGCGCGCGCACCCGAGGCGAAGCGCGTCGTGCCGATGAGTCGCAGGTCGAGCGGCGCGGCGAGACCCTCGAACAGCCGTGGCCCGTGACCCACGAGCGTCGGGTAGACGACGAACTCGTACTCGTCGATGAGGCCTGCGTCGGCGAGAGCAAGCGGCAGCGCGACGCCGCCCACGTAGAGCCCCTCCCCTGGTTGCTGCTTCAGCATCCTGATTGCGTCCACTGGATCGCCGGTGCGCAGCTCCGTGCTCCAACCATCCGGCTCGCGCGTGCTCGATACGAGGTACTTCTTGGCCGCGGTGATCGACTCCCGGAACGGTCGCATCCACGCGGGCAGTTCCTCCGCGGTGCACCAGAACTCCATGAGCTCGTAGGTCGTGCGGCCGAGGATGATCGCGTCGGCACGGGCGATCGTCTGCGCGGCGTGCTGGTGGGACTCCTCGTCGGGGCGGCCCGCCATGTGGTCGATGCAGCCGTCGAGCGAGACGTTGATGGAGTACCGGAGGGGTATCGCCTGCGGCGGATGTTCTCGTCGCTCGCCGGCATGCCGCTCTCCGAGTACATCCGGCGGCGCCGGATGACCGTGGCCGCGGCCGAGCACGAGCGCCTCACGGCACTGAGCTCGGCCGATCCGCGAGGACTTCTCCCGGTGAGCGCCGACGTCGCCCCGACTTCGCGTCGTCGACGTGCGAGCTATGGCTGCCGCTCGAGAGCGCCTGACGAGTGCGCTGGCGATGACGTCAGTCGTCGAGGTCGCCGAGCACGGCGACGGATGACTCGAGTTCGCCGCCCCGCCAGGCTTCGAGCCCTTCGCGCACGGCGAGGGCGGCGATCACGAGGGCCGCGACGGCGTCCGCCCACCACAGCCCGAACAGGCTGTTGGCGAGGAGCCCCACGAGCGCGGCGCCCGAAAGGTACGTGCACAGCAGCAGCTGCTTCGCGTCTGCCTGCACGCTGGCCGAGCCGAGCTCACGACCCGTGCGCGTCTCGACCCACGCGAGCAAAGGCATGACGAGGAGGCTCAGCAGCGCGATGCCGATGCCCCACGGGCTCTCTTCGGGCCGCTCCCCCGTCACGAGGCTCAGGACGGCGTCGATCACGAGGTAGCCCGCCAGGAGGAAGAACGCGACAGCGATCGCTCGTACAGCGGATCTCTCCCAGCGCTCCGGATCCTTGCGGGTGAACTGCCACGCGACCGCGATCGCCGAGAGCGTCTCGATGACCGAGTCGAGCCCGAAGCCGATGAGCGCGGCCGACCCGGCGACCGTACCCGCAGAGATCGCGATGATGGCCTCGACCACGTTGTAGACGATCGTGAAGCCGACGACCAACCTCACCCGTCGGCGCAAGCGTTCACTGCGGGTCAGCATGCGTCGACAGTACTGCGCTCTCGCCGCTGCATCACAGCTGTGAGCCCTGCCCGCTAGCATGTCTGGCATGGCCACCGCACCCGCAACCCTCGAGCGGGTCGCCCGCATGACCGTCGCGACCGTGTACCCGCTCTACGTCGCGAAGCTTGAGCGCAAGGGCCGCACTAAGGCCGAGCTCGACGAGGTCATCACGTGGCTGACCGGGTTCGACAACGCGACGATCGCACGGTATGTGAGCGAGGAGGCGACGTTCGCCGAGTTCTTCGAGCAGTCACGGTTCAACCCGAACGCATCGCTCATCACCGGCGTGATCTGCGGCGTGCGAGTCGAAGAGATCGAAGAACCCCTCATGCAGCGGGTGCGCTACCTCGACAAGCTCGTCGACGAGCTCGCCAAGGGAAAGGCAATGGAGAAGGTGCTGCGGAACTGACACATGCCGACGCGCTGTCCCTGCCTCAGCGGGCTGCCCTACGACGAGTGCTGTGGCCGACTGCACCGCGAAGACTCGCACGCTGCGACCGCCGAGCAGCTCATGCGCTCGCGCTTCAGCGCCTTCGCGGTCGGTGACGCCGAGTACCTGCTCGCCACGTTGCATCGCTCGACGCGCCCGCCAGCTCTCGAACTCGATCCCGAACTGCGCTGGTACCGACTCGACATCCTCGGTTTGAGTGCCGGTGGGCCGCTCGATCGCGAGGGCAGGGTCGAGTTCGAAGCGTTCTACCGCTCCCCCGCCGGCGCCGGGTCTCAGCGCGAGAACAGCAGCTTCCTCCGCGAGGACGGACGTTGGTACTACGTGTCTGCATTGGACTGAGGCTGGTACGAGAGGAGCGCTCAGCGGTCCGTACGCACCGAAGGGCCTCCGCCGAGCTCCTGGAAGAGGGTGAGCTCGACCCCGTCCGGCGCGATCAGTCGGGCGTTGAGCGATTTCCACGGCGTCTCGCGTGCCGACGCGACGACGGTGGCGCCAGCCTCCTGTAGCTCGGTGCTGACACCGACAGAGTCGTCGACCTCGACGGCGACGCGCAACGGCGGGCTGTGATGCCCGTCGGTCTCGATGCGGTCGATGAGGTCGACCTGCGCGGCGTTGGCGAGCTCGAGCGTCGCGCGCCCCACCTCGAGAATCATGACGCGGGCATCCCCCTTGCCCTCGAAAGCGGCCGTCTCCTCGAGACCGAGCGCGTCGCGCCAGAAGGCGACCGCGGCGTCGTAGTCGTCCACCTGGATGACCAACCGAAGCTGACGCGCACTCATCTCAGGCACGCCCCGACTGCGTCGCGTGGGCCCACGCGTCGAGCTTCGCCGCGGCGCGCCCCGAGTCCACCGCGTCGGCCGCGACCGCGAGCTGCTCCCCCAGACGCTCGACGAGCGGCCTGCGCACCTGATCGGGATCCTGCGCGAGGGCGAACGAGACGAGCCCCGCTGCCGCGTTGAGCAGCACGATGTCACGCACCGGGCCCGACTCCCCTGCGAGCACCGCGCGAGCTAGCCCCGCGTTGTGCTCCGGCGTCGACCCCAGCAGGTCGTCGATCTGCGCGGTCGCGATGCCCAGGTCGCTGGGGTCGAGGTCGTGCTCCGTCACCGAGCCGCGCGAGACCTCCCACACGTGCGAGTGCCCCGTCGTCGTGAGCTTGTCGATGCCGTCATCACCGCGGTACAGCAGTGCCGTCGCGCCGCGCGTGCGGAACACGCCGACCATGAGCGGAACGCGGTCGAGATGAGCGACTCCGACGGCCGACGCCTCCGGGCGGGCCGGATTGCACAGCGGGCCGAGAATGTTGAAGACGGTGGAGACGCCGAGCTCGCGGCGCGCCGGGCCAGCGTGGCGGAACCCGGGGTGGAAGGTCGGCGCGTGCAGGTAGGTGAGCCCCACCTCGTCGAACACGCGCGCAACCCCCTCCGGGTCGAGCTCGAGGTCGATGCCGAGCACACCGAGCACATCCGAGGCGCCCGAGGCCGAGCTCGCACCCTTGTTGCCGTGCTTGGCGACGGGCACGCCCGTCGCCGCCACGACGATCGACGCGATCGAGGAGACGTTCACGACGGCGCCGTACGGGTCGCCCCCGGTTCCCACGATGTCGAGGACCATGGGCGGGATGCTCACCTCGCGTGCATGCGCGAGCGCAGCATCCCGGAACCCCACGATCTCGTCGACCGTCTCGCCCTTCGCGCGCAACGCGACGAGGAAGCCGGCGAGCTGCGCCTCGGTGACCTCCCCCGACATGACCTGGCGCATCGCCCAGGAGGCGTCGGCGATCGAGAGATCCTCGCGCTCGAGGAGTCTCGTGAGCAAAGTCGGCCAGGTGAGCGTCGCGGGCATGCGCCCAGGCTACTGAATAGGTGTCATTGGGCATGTCGGCGGACCCGAACCATCAGAATCATCGGTCATAATGGGTGGGTGACCAGCACCTCTCTCTCCAGCTCGCTCAGCGCGCCCACGATCAACCGACCGAACGTCGTCGCCGTGGGCACGATCGTCTGGCTGGGCAGCGAAGTCATGTTCTTCGCCGGCCTGTTCGCCATGTACTTCACTCTCAGGTCGACCTCCCCCGACCTGTGGACGGCGGGGACGGAGAAGTTCAACATCCCCTTCGCCGCGACGATCACGACGATCCTGGTGCTCTCATCGGTCACCGCCCAGTTCGGCGTGTTCGCCGCCGAGCGCCTGCAGCCGCGCCGCACCGGCTGGAAGCCCACGCAGTGGGGCATGATCGAGTGGTTCTTCCTCACCTACGCCATGGGGGCTGTGTTCGTCGCCGGCCAGGTGTACGAGTACTCGGTGCTCGTGAGCGAGTTCGTCACGCTCAACTCTGACGCCTTCGGCTCGGCCTTCTACCTCACGACCGGCTTCCACGGCCTGCACGTCACCGGCGGCCTCATCGCCTTCCTCCTGGTGATCGGCCGCGCATATGCCGTGAAGACCTTCACACATCGGGATGCGACCAGCGCGATCGTGGTCTCTTATTACTGGCACTTTGTCGACGTGGTCTGGATCGGCCTGTTCCTCGTCATCTACATCCTGCAATAACCGCAGCGCCCCTCACCTCTTCGACGAGACGCCCCCTACAGACGAAACGAGACGCAGCACACCATGGCATTCACCTCCGCAGCATCCCCCCGTCGGGCCGGTCGCCGCAGCCCCCTGGCCACCACCGCTCTGCTCGTGGTGGGGCTGCTCGCCACGGGAGGCGTCTACGCACTCGTCACCACGTCCGCTACGGCGGAGACGCGCGCGGCGAGTGCCGAGCTCGTCGATGAAGGCGGCAAGCTCTTCGCCGCCAACTGCGCCAGCTGCCACGGCCTCGCGGCCGAAGGAACCGCTGCGGGTCCGAGCCTCATCGGCGTCGGGGCCCTCGCCGTCGACTTCCAGGTCGGTACCGGGCGCATGCCCATGGCCGCCTCCGGCCCCCAGGCCGAGGTCAAGCCCGTGCAGTTCACCCAGGAGCAGACCGACGCCATGGCCGCGTGGGTCGCCGAGCTCGCCGCCGGCCCCGCGATCCCCGCGGACCGCTACATCGCCGGCGATGGCGACGCGGCCAACGGTGCCGAGCTCTTCCGCATCAACTGCGCCATGTGCCACAACGTCGCCGGCGCGGGCGGCGCGCTGACCGAAGGCAAGTGGGCGCCAGGGCTCTCGAACATCGATCCCGTGCACGTCTACGCGGCCATGGTCACCGGCCCCCAGAACATGCCGGTCTTCAGCGACCTCAACCTCTCACCCGAGGACAAGAACGACATCATCACGTACCTGCGGTACATCGATGAGAACCCGTCGGTCGGCGGTTTCGACCTCGGCAGCCTCGGCCCGGTCTCCGAGGGTCTCTTCATCTGGATCTTCGGCCTCGGAGGACTCGTCGCGGTGACGATCTGGCTCACCGCCAAGTCCAACTGAGCCGCGACACGCACCTGACGAAAGGATTTGGCAATGGCGGAGGTTCACGACGGAGCCGCGGGCTCGGAGGTCGAGAAGCACGAGAGCGCAGCGCCCACGCCGGCGACTGCGGTCGTGCGTGCTGATCGCATCCCCAACCCCGGCTTCCCGCCGGAGCGCCTGAGGGTCACCGATCTCGACCCGAAGAAGGAGAAGCAGGCCGAGCGCACGGTCAGCGGCCTCTTCCTGCTCTCCATCGTCGGCAGCATCATCGCCGTCGTCGCGTACATCGTCTTCCCCATCGAGGAGGGCAACCCGGGCTCGGTCCGCCTCAACAACCTCTTCCTCGGCGTGGGCATCACCCTCGGCCTCCTCGGCATCGGCATCGGTGCCGTGCACTGGTCGAAGGCGCTCATGCACGGCCACGAGCTCGTCGAGCAGCGCCACCCCACGCGCGGCAGCGACGAATCGCGCACGCGCGCCGTCGAGATCTTCCGCGAGTCCAACAAGGAGTCGGGCTTCACGCGTCGCAGCCTCGTGCGCAACACCCTCATCGGCGCCCTCGTCGCCACCCCGATCCCCGCGGTCGCCCTGTTCCGCGACCTCGCACCCGCGGAGGACCCGATCGCGCTTCTCAAGCACACGATGTGGGAGGAAGGCACGCGCCTCGCCCTCGACCCGTCGGGAGTGCCGATTCGCGCGTCGGACGTGACGATCGGCTCCGTGTTCCACGTCATTCCGGAAGGCCTCGCCGAGCTCGAGTCGCACCGGTTGGAGGAGAAGGCGAAGGCCGCCGTGCTCCTCATGCGCCTCCCTCCCGACGAGCTCAACATCCGCGAGGGCCGCGAGACGTGGTCGTACGACGGCATCGTCGCCTACTCCAAGATCTGCACGCACGTGGGTTGCCCCGTTGCGCTGTACGAGCAGCAGACGCACCACCTGCTGTGCCCCTGCCACCAGTCCCAGTTCGACGTCGCGAACCACTGCGAGGTCATCTTCGGACCGGCGGCACGCCCTCTTCCCCAGCTCCCGATCACTGTGGACGACGAGGGTTACCTGGTCGCGCGACGCGACTTCGAAGAACCTGTGGGACCGAGTTTCTGGGAGCGTGAACTGTGAGCACCACTGCCACTGCACCCGCCGCCGGGTCGACCGAGGCCGCGCCGTCGCGCGGCATGCGGTTCACCGGCTGGGCGGCGAACTACGTCGATGAGCGGACGAGTGCGTCCACGGCCGTCAAGGCCCTGGGGCGCAAGATCTTCCCCGACCACTGGTCGTTCATGCTCGGCGAGGTCGCTCTCTACAGCTTCATCGTCATCCTCCTGAGCGGCACCTTCCTGACCTTCTTCTTCGACCCCTCGATGACCGAGGTCGAGTACGAGGGCTCCTACCTGCCGCTCAACGGCATTCCGATGTCCGTCGCCTACGCGACCTCGCTCGACATCTCATTCGAGATCCGCGGCGGACTCCTCATGCGCCAGGTGCACCACTGGGCCGCGCTGCTGTTCGTCGCCTCCATCGGCCTGCACATGCTGCGCGTGTTCTTCACGGGGGCCTTCCGCAAGCCGCGCGAGCTCAACTGGATCGTCGGCTTCCTGCTCTTCGTCATGGCGATGGCTCTCGGCTTCACGGGCTACTCGCTCCCGGACGACCTCCTCTCGGGCAACGGCCTGCGCATCATCGACGGCATGATCAAGGCAGTCCCGGTCGCCGGCGGCTGGATCTCCTACCTGCTGTTCGGCGACGAGTTCCCCGGAACCGACATCATCCCGCGCCTCTACGTGCTCCACATCATGCTGCTGCCGGCGATCACCATCGCTCTCATCGGCATCCACATGGTCCTGCTCGTGGTCAACAAGCACACGCAGTTTGCCGCGCCGGGCCGCACGAACGACAACGTCGTGGGCGCCCCCGTCATGCCGGTGTTCGCCGCCAAGGCTGGAGGGTTCTTCTTCATCGTCTTCGGCGTCATCGTGCTCATCGCATCGTTCTTCACGATCAACCCGATCTGGAACTACGGTCCGTACGACCCCTCCCCTGTCTCGGCCGGCACCCAGCCGGACTGGTACATCGGCTTCGCGGACGGCGCCCTGCGTCTGATCCCGTCGAACCTGGAGTCGGTCATCTTCGGCTACACCTGGTCGTGGGGCGTGCTCATCCCCCTCGTCGGCCTCGTGCTGTTCCTCGCGGTCGTCGCGCTCTACCCGTTCCTTGAGGCGTGGGTGAGCGGAGACAAGCGCGAGCACCACATCGCCGAGCGCCCCCGCAACGCTCCCGCACGCACCGCGATCGGCGCTGCCGGCGTCGTGTTCTACGCCGTGCTGTGGGCTGGTGCGAGCTCAGACCTCATCGCGACGCACTTCCGACTGTCGATCGAGGGAGTCATCCTCGCCCTGCAGATCCTCGCGATCGCGGGCCCGATCATCGCGTATCTCGTCACCAAGCGCGTGTGCCTCGCCCTGCAGCGCAAGGATCGCGAGATCGCCCTGCACGGGTTCGAGTCAGGACGCATCGTGCGCCTGCCCGGAGGCGAGTACATCGAAGTCCACGAGCAGCTCGACGACTACGAGCGCTGGAAGCTCGTGAGCTACGAGGAGTACCAGCCGCTCATGGTGCGGCCGGATGACAAGGGCCGCATCACGGTCCGCCAGCGCGTGCGCGCCGGGCTCTCTCGCTGGTTCTTCGAAGACCGCATCGCGCCCGTCACGGCGCGCGAGCTCGAGGAGCAGAAGCACTAGTCACGCATCGCAAGAAGGGGGTTCCCGCGCACCGCGCGGGAACCCCCTTCTTCCTGTCTAGACGAAGAACTCCAGCTCGACCTCGTCACGCAGCGAGGCGACGAGCCGTTCCACGATGAGCGACCGCTCTTCGGCCGCTGCCTGCTGCTGCAGCTGATCGCGCACATCCTCGAAGGGTGGGATCTCCTCCGCGGCCGCGCCCGACGCCTCCTGCTGGGCGAGGACGGCTTCGTAGAGCTCGCGCAGTTCGCCCTCCGTGTACGTGAGCTCACCGACCTCGGCGGCGATGACCGCGTCGATCGTGGCCTGAGCGGCGAGTTCCTCACGCGCCTGCTCCTCATTCAGGCCCTGCTCGGCGAACAGGTCGAACAGCCCCTCCACGGAGCCCAGCTGGTTCTGCGCCGCCAGCGTCTCCGCGAGGCGTTCGACATCGGCCTCCGACGCCATGATCCCCTCTCGTTCCGCTTCCCGCTCGAGCAGCTCGACGGTGACGATGTTCTCCGCCACCTCGCGCTGCAGAGCCGACTCATCGACGGGCACACCGGTCTGTTGAGCCTGCAGCGATGCTTGCGCATGCTGAGACGAGTACGCCTGCAGGAAGTCCTCCCTCGAGATCGGCTCGCCGTCGATCTCGGCCACGACCTCAGGAATGCTCGCCAGGTCGGGCGCCCCACTCTCCTGCTGCCGACTGGACGACTCGTCCTTCGAAGCGCTGTCCTCGTCCGTGGTCGCCGTCGTGCATCCGGAGATGCCGATCAGGGCAAGAGCGGCTCCCGCCGCCCACACGGTGGTCGTTCGTCTGGTCATGCCATCGTCCCTTCGCCCGCGTGCAAAGGGACGACTCTACGAGGATGCGCCTTGGTGAAGACTGAGGAGGCGCGAGAACCGCAGGAGTCGCCTAGAAGACGCGTCGCATGTACTCGGCATTCTGCGTGTAGCCGAGTCGATCGTAGAAGCCACCGGCTCGCCGAGCGGCGACAGTGAGCTGACGTACGCCACGGCGCATGCACTCCGCCTCGACGGCATGCACGAGCTGCGTACCCAGATCCTGGCCGCGCACCGCCTCGTCCACGGCGATCTCCTGCAACTGGGCCGAGAGTCCGTTGGTCGACAGAAGGCGGGCGACCGTCGTGAGTGCGTAGCCGCTCACCGCCCCTTCGTCGTCCTCGACCACGTAGAGAAAGGCGCCCGAGTCGTCGGCTCCTTCGACGAGCGCCGCGAAGCTCTCGTCAAAGGCCGCGCGAACCGGCACGAAGGCCGCCCCGAGCTGACGCACGAGCGCGAACACCGCGTCCGCATCAGCGGAGGCCGCGGAACGTACGGTCATGTCAGCGCCCGAAGTTGCCGCGGTAGTACTCGTACACCCAGCCCACGAGGGCGATGAGAGCGATCACGACCGCGTAGCCCACGATCCAGAAGTCGATCGCGAGGCCCAGGAAGACCAGTGCCGCACCGCCGGCGAGCAGGACGGGCCACCAGCTCCACGGCGGGAAGAAGCCCTGCTCGGCGTCGCCGTCATCAATGTCGGCGTCACCACGGTCCTCCGGCAGCTCGCCACCCTGATTGCGGTAGACGAGTCTCAAGTAGAAGGCGATGAACACCGAGAGCACGGCGCACAGGCCCAGAGCCACAGCGCCGACCCACTCGACCTGGCCGGTGTCGAGAATCGACCATCCCACGTAGATCGCGGTCAGGGCGACGAAGAAGACCAGCAGGATCCAGAACAGGTTGATGTTCGTCTTCATGTCGGGCCGCTCACTTCACCTTGTCGTCGCTGATGTCGTACGTGTCTGCATCCGGGGCGTCCTTCGCCGGACCGATCCCCATGGGCATTCCCGCCTCCGGGTGGTTGAGATCGAACGCCGGCGACTCCGAGCGGATGCGCGGGATCGAGGAGAAGTTGTGCCGCGGCGGCGGGCAGCTCGTCGCCCACTCGAGCGAGCGGCCGTAGCCCCACGGGTCGTTGACCGTCACCTTCGGGGCGCGACGCGCGGTGATGTACACGTTGAGGAGGAACGGGATCATCGACGCCGCGAGCAGGAATGAGCCGAAAGTCGACAGCTGGTTCATCCAGGTGAACCCGTCTTCGACGAGATAGGTCGCGTAGCGGCGGGGCATGCCCACGACTCCGAGCCAGTGCTGCACCAGGAACGTCGCGTGGAAGCCGATGAACAGGGTCCAGAAGTGGATGTGGCCGAGACGCTCGTTGAGCATCTTGCCCGTCCACTTGGGCCACCAGAAGTAGAAGCCGGCGAACATCGCGAACACGACGGTGCCGAACACCACGTAGTGGAAGTGGGCGACCACGAAGTAGGAGTCGGAGACAGCGAAGTCGAGCGGTGGCGAGGCGAGGATGACGCCCGTGAGCCCGCCGAATACGAAGGTTACGAGAAACCCGAGCGCCCACACGATCGGTGTCTCGAAGGTCACCGAGCCGCGCCACATCGTGCCGATCCAGTTGAAGATCTTCACACCCGTCGGCACGGCGATGAGCATCGTCATGAGCGAGAAGAACGGCAGCAGCACCGAGCCGGTCACGTACATGTGGTGGGCCCACACCGTGATCGAGAGCGCCGCGATCGCGATCGTCGCGTAGACGAGCGTCTTGTACCCGAAGATCGGCTTGCGGCTGAATACGGGGAAGATCTCGGAGACGATGCCGAAGAAGGGTAGAGCGATGATGTATACCTCTGGGTGCCCGAAGAACCAGAATAGGTGCTGCCAGAGGATCGCTCCTCCCGTCGCCGCATCGAATACGTGCGAGCCGAACATCCGGTCGGAGCCGAGGGCGAAGAGAGCCGCGGCGAGCACCGGAAACGCCATGAGGACGAGCAACGAGGTCACGAGGGTGTTCCACGTGAAGATCGGCATGCGCCACATCGTCATGCCCGGAGCGCGCATCGTAATGATGGTCGTGATGAAGTTCACAGCGCCGAGGATGGTGCCGAACCCGCTGAGGATGAGCCCAAAAACCCACATGTTGCCGCCGAGTCCCGGGGTGAAGGTCTGGGAAGACAACGGTGCGTACGCGAACCATCCGAACGAGGCCGCACCCTGCGGCGTCAGGAATCCCGCAACGGCGATGAGCGAGCCGAAGGAGTACAGCCAGTACGCGAAAGCGTTCAGGCGCGGGAAGGCGACATCAGGAGCGCCGATCTGGAGGGGCATGAGCACGTTCGCGAAGCCCGCGAAGAGCGGCGTCGCGAACATGAGGAGCATGATCGTGCCGTGCATCGTGAACAGTTGGTTGTACTGCTCCTTGGTGGCGACGACCTCGAGGCCCGGCGCGAAGAGCTGAACGCGAATGACAAGCGCCAGCACGCCGCCGATGAGGAAGTACACGAACGACGTGATCAGGTACATATATCCGATGGTCTTGTGATCGGTGGAGGTGATCCACCCGACGAAGACGTTGCCCTTGCGCCCGACGGTGGGAGATACGTGACCGGGCTCGCTCGTCGAGACGGTCGGCCTGGGTGCGGTCGTAGTCATGCCCGCCTACTCCTCTTCCGTGATGCCGGTCGTGCCCGGCAGGTTCGCGTTGGTGTTGAACTCTTCGCCGACGCTGCCGACGTTGCCCTGAGCCCGCAGGACGTCCATCTGGGCGTCGTACTCCTCCTGGGAGACGACCTCGACGTTGAACAGCATGAGCGAGTGGTACTCGCCGCACAGCTCAGCGCATTTGCCCGCGTACGTGCCCTCCTTCTGAGGGATGAAGTACCAGTAATTGGTCTTGGCGGGAATCATGTCCTTCTTGTACAGGAAATCGATGATCCAGAACGAGTGGATGACGTCGCGCGACTCGATCTTGATTTCGACCTTCTTGTCCACGGGAAGGTACAGGGTCGGTAGCGCGTCGACGTCGATCTCGTTGTTCGGGCCCGTCTCCTGAGCCTGGATGCCCTGGTAGAAGACGTCGTCGGTGATGTAGTTGAAGTCCCATGCCCAGCGCTTGCCGTAGACCTCGATCGTCACGTCGGGGTCGGCGAGCGGTGCTTCGATCTCGGCCTGGTCGCGCGCGGTGAAGGCGAAGAAGCCGAGGACGAGGATGAGGGGCACGACCGTGTAGAAGATCTCGATCGGCATGTTGTAGCGCAGCTGCACCGGCAGGCCGGTCTGGCCCTTGCGGCGGCGATAGACGATCGCCGCCCAGATGATGAGGCCCCAGGTGATGGCGCCCACGGCCAGGAGGACGATCCAGGACGTGACCCAGAGACCGATGACACGGTCGACCTGGTTGGTCGTGCCGGGTTCGGTCGGCAGCCAGCCGAGGGTCTGCTGCGTCGTGCAGCCCGCGAGGGCGACCGTAGTGACGATCGCGAGCGGTATGGCCGTCAATCGAAGACGTCGGTTGGAGCGCACCGGTGACCTCTCGAGCTGGGGAGCGGGGAACCGTTTCAGTCTATGTCACCGCGCCCTGCGGAACCGCCCTGCGACGCTCCGAGATGACTGCCAAACCGGTGCACGAACGACAGAAGGGCACCCTCATCAGATGAGGATGCCCTGCTCTCGGGTCTGGCGGGAGAGCCTCAGTGGAAGCTGTCTCCGCACGCGCAGCTGCCGCCCGCGTTCGGGTTGTCGATCGTGAAGCCCTGCTTCTGGATCGTGTCTTCAAAGTCGATCGAGGCGCCTTCGAGGTAAGGGACGCTCATCTTGTCGACGACGACCTCGACACCATCGAAGTCACGACGGCTGTCGCCGTCGAGCATGCGCTCGTCGAAGTACAGCTGGTAGATGAGCCCCGAGCAGCCGCCGGGCTGCACGGCGAGGCGCAGACGGAGGTCGTCGCGACCCTCCTGCTCGAGCAGCGAGCGGACCTTCGCGGCGGCCGCGTCGGTGAGCGAGACGCCGTGCGTGCTGGTCATCGTGTCGGTCATGAGACCTCCTAGGTATCGGGAAAGCTGACCCTCAGTGTACGCCTCTCCCCCGCGCGCTACGGCAGACTCACGGCTCCGTCCAGGCGCGCCAGCAGGAGAGCCTCAGTGAGGATCGCCCGGTGGAACACACCGAGGTGGAGCGACTCGTTGGGACTGTGCGCCCGCGTCTCCGGATCCTCCACGCCCGTCACGAGCACCTGAGCCTCGGGGAAGGTCTGCGCGAGCTGCGCGATGAAGGGGATCGAGCCGCCGACGCCCGTGAGCTGCGGCGTCTCGCCCCACGCCTCCTCCATGGCCGTGAGCACGTCGTCGACGGCCCAGCCCGAGGTGTCGACGAGGAAGGGGTTGCCGAGATCGACCGCCGAGAACGTCACGTGCGCCCCGAACGGCGTGCGTGCTCGGATGTGGCGCTCGATCGCCATGAAGGCTTCCCGCGCGGATTGGCCCGGCGCGACGCGGCAGCTGATCTTGACGGTCACCGAGGGCAGCAGGGTGTTGGACGCGTTCTGCACACTCGGCGCATCGATACCCGTCACCGTGATGGCGGGTTGCGCCCAGAGCCGGTGCAGGATCTCGCCGCGGCCGATCGACGAGACTCCCTCGAGAAGAGCCGCATCCTCACGGAGACGCACCTCCGTGAAGGGCGGCACCTCCTGGGTGTGCGAGGTGAGGCCCTCGACCGCTACGGCGCCATCATCGTCGTGAAGGCTCGCGAGCACGCGCACCAGGGCGAGCATCGCATCGGGCGCGGCGCCACCGAGCATGCCCGAGTGGGATGCATGGCCGAGGGTGGAGACGGTAAGCTGGAAGGCCGTGTTGCCGCGCAGGCCGATGGTGAGCGAAGGCGTCGTCGTCGTCCAGTTGTCGGAGTCGGCGACCACGATGACGTCCGCCGCGAGGAGCTCTCGATGCGCGGCGAGCATCGCCTCGAACGATCGTGACCCGAACTCCTCCTCGCCCTCGATGAAGACGACGAGACCGAGGTCGGGGTCAGAGCCCTGCACCTCCAGGAGCGCGCGGATCGCGGCAACGTGTGCGAGCACGCCCGCCTTGTCATCGGCGGCCCCGCGCGCGTAGAGCCGGTCACCGCGCAGGGTAGGCTCGAAGGGGGGCGACTGCCAGTCCCCCTCCTCCCCCGGGGGCTGCACGTCGTGGTGCGCGTAGAGCATGACGGTCGGGCGACCCCCTCGGGGCTCCCGGCGGGCGAGAACCGCGGGCTGACCCAACTCACCCGAGCCTGGCAGCGGAGCGCGCTCGATCGTGACCGTGTCGAACACGCCGAGATCGGTCAGGAGCGCGGCGACCGTCTCCGCCGACTCCTGGACGTGGCGGGGATCGAAGCCGTCCCACGACACCGAGGGGATGCGCACGAGCCTCGAGAGGTCGGCGATCGCCGCGGGGAGTCCGTCGCGCACGGCATCCGTGAGCCGCTCGCGGATCTCGGTCGGGGTCGACGGGCGGGCAGGACGAGCGTCGGAGGTCATGCCGGTAATCTTAAGACCCTGCCCCACAACGGAAGGATGTGCCCCCGTGGCCGCCCGAGACAAGACGAACGCCGAACCCACCGGCTCCGAGCAGGCGAGCGCCGACGCCGTCGAGCAGAACCCTGGCCCAGCATCCACGAGCAAGGGTCGCCCCACCCCGACGCGCAAGGAGCGCGAAGCAGCCCGCAAGCGCCCCCTCGTGCCCGACGACCGCCGCCAGGCCCGCAAGGAGGCTCGCGCGAAGATGAACGCCGCGCGCGAGCGCGCCCGCATCGGCATGGCGGCCGGTGAGGAGCGCTACCTGCCGCAGCGCGACAAGGGGCCGCAGCGCAAATTCGTGCGCGACTACGTGGACGCCCGCACGAGCCTCGGCGAGTTCCTCATTCCCGTCATGTTCCTCGTGATCATCGCGACCTTCATCCCCTCTCTCGAGGCGCAGACCATCTCGATCCTCGTGCTGTGGGGGTTCTTCCTCGTCGCCATCATCGACTCGGTCGCGCTCTCGTGGCTCGTCAAGCGCAAGCTGACGAAGAAGTTCGGCTCCGCCGAGAAGGGTGTCGGGTTCTATGCCGGCATGCGCGCTCTGCAGCTGCGCGTGCTGCGCCTGCCCAAGCCCCAGGTCAAGCGCGGCGAGTTCCCGGTCGTCTAGGTCGACGAGGCCTGGTCGGCCGGAACGGGCCTGCGCAGCCGCGCCAGGCCGCGCGTGATGCTCCGGGCCCACAGCGGCCCGCGGTAGAGGAAGGCCGTGTAGCCCTGCACGAGCGTGGCACCGGCGTCGAGGCGCTCCGCGACGTCCTCCGCCGTGTCGACGCCGCCGACCGAGACGACGCAGAACTCCGCGGGCACGGCGGCCCGCACGCGTCGCAGCACGGCGAGTGAGCGCGCGGCGAGCGGTGCACCGCTCAGCCCGCCCTCCTCCGCCGCCGCGACCAGCTCCGGGTTCGACCGCAGCCCGGTGCGCTCGATGGTCGTATTGGTCGCGATGACGCCGGCGAGGCCCACCTGCACGGCGAGATGCGCGAGCTCGTCGATCGCCGCGTCGTCGAGGTCGGGGGCGATCTTTACGAGGACAGGCGTCGACCCGGCCTCCGCGAGCACGCACCGCAGGAGAGGCTCGAGTCGGTCGCGATCCTGGAGGCCGCGCAGACCCGGCGTGTTGGGCGAGCTCACGTTGACGGCGAGGTAGTCGGCGACGGGTGCCAGGAGGCGGGCGGAGGTGCGGTAGTCCTCGAGCGCGTCCTCGACGTCGACCACGCGGCTCTTGCCGAGGTTGGCGCCGATCACGGGCCGTCGAGTGCGTGACCTCTCCCGTCGCAGTCGCTCCGCGGCCTGCGCTGCACCACGGTTGTTGAAGCCCATGCGGTTGACGACCGCGCGGTCAGCGATCAGGCGGAACAGCCGCGGGCGCGGGTTGCCCTCCTGCGGTATCGCGGTGACGGTGCCGATCTCGATGTGGTCGAACCCGAGCGCGTACAGGCCCCGGATGCTCCGCGCATCCTTGTCGAAGCCCGCAGCCATGCCGAACGGGGAGTCGAAGCGCAGCCCGAGCGCGTCGACCGCGAGAGACGGGTCGGGACGCGTCGCCCTGCGCACGAGGCGCGTGAGACCGAGCCGAGGTATGGCGCGGATCGCGGCGACGGCGAGGCCGTGGGCGCGCTCCGGGTCGAGTCGTGCGAGCACGCCGCGGAAGACAAGGTCGTAGAGCGTCACGCGCTCAAGCCTCCGCCGCGCGAGCCGCATCCTCGCGTCGCAGCCGCGCGATGGCCTCCTCGAAATCATCGAGGTTCTCGAAAGCCTGGTAGACGCTCGCGAACCGCAGGTAGGCGACCTCGTCGAGCTCGCGCAAGGAGGGAAGGATCGCAAGACCGATGTCGTTGGCGTCGAGCTGGGAGGCACCCGTCGCTCGCAGCGTCTCCTCCACGCGCTGAGCGAGCAGGGCGAGGTCGGCGTCGGTGACGGGCCGACCCTGGCAGGCCTTGCGAACGCCGGTCACGATCTTCTCGCGCGAGAAGGGCTCGGCGATGCCGCTGCGCTTCGTGACCGTGAGGCTCGCCGTCTCGGTCGTGCTGAAGCGCTTGCCGCACTCCGGGCACTGCCGTCGCCGGCGGATCGCCAAGCCGTCGTCGCTCGTGCGCGAGTCGATGACGCGAGTGTCGGAGTGCCGGCAGAAGGGGCAGTGCATGGTGGGACCAGCCTAGTGGAGCCCGCAGCGCTGCTCGGAGTACCAGGACTGCTCGGCGAATCAGTCGTGCTCGGGGAAGCGCGCCCGCACGGCATCGCCGTGAGCAGGTAGCTGCTCGGCGGCGCTCAGCTGCAGCACGTGGTCAGCGACCTCGGCGAGAGCATCGCGGGAGTACTCGACGATCTGCTGAGGCCGCAGGAAGGTCGAGGCACTCAGGCCCGCTGAGAAGCGCGCGTGCCCGCCCGTCGGCAGGACGTGGTTCGAGCCCGCGACGTAGTCGCCGAGACTCACCGGAGTGTGGTCGCCGACGAAGATGGCTCCAGCGTTCGTGAGCAGCTGCAGGATGGTCGCGGAATCGCGCACGTGCACCTCGAGGTGCTCGGGTGCATAGGCGTTGCTGAACGCCGCCGCCTGCGCCAGGTCGTCGACGAGCACGATCGCCGACTGCGGGCCGTCGAGCGCCGTCGCGACCCGGTCGTGGTGATGGGTGGAGGCGACAGCCTCCGGGAGCGCGTGCCGGACGGCGTTCGCGAGCGACTCGTCGGCGGTCACGAGCACGCTGCCGGCAAGCTCGTCGTGCTCGGCCTGGCTGATGAGGTCGGCGACGACGAGCGCGGGCGACGCGCTCCCATCCGCGATGATGAGGATCTCGGTCGGCCCGGCCTCGGAGTCGATGCCGACGGCGCCCTGCACGGCACGCTTGGCCGTCGCGACGTACAGGTTTCCGGGGCCGGTGATGACCTGCACGGGCTCGAGGCCGATCTCAGCGACACCGTAGGCGAGCGCCGCGATCGCGCCAGCGCCGCCCATCGCATAGACCTCGTCCACACCGAGCAGCGCGGCAGCAGCGAGGATCGTCGGGTGCACGGAACCGCCGAAGGCGGACTGCGGCGGCGAGGCGAGCGCGATCGAGGGGACCCCCGCGACCTGGGCGGCCACGACATTCATCACGACGCTCGAGGGGTAGACGGCCTTGCCGCCGGGCACGTAGAGGCCCACGCGATCGACGGGCTGCCAGCGCTGCACGATGCGCGCACCGGGAGCGACCTCGGTGACGCGCTGCTCGGGCACCTGCGCTGCTGAGGCTGCGCGCACCCTCTCGATCGCGACCTCGAGTGCCGTCCGCACACCTGGCTCGAGAGAGTCGAGAGCGCTCGCGAGAGCGGTGGCCGGCACGCGCACCGACGCCGGACGCACGCGGTCGAAGCGCTCCGCCTGCGCGAGAAGAGCATCCTCACCGCTCTCGCGCACCTCCGCGATGATCGCCGCGACGGCGTCGACGGCGGAGCCGACATCGCTCGTCGACCGCGGAACGAGGGCCAGCAGCTCGGCGGTCGAGAGCTCACGGCCGCGCAGATCAAGAGTCGTCATCATGGCGCCATCATGCTATCCGGCCCCGAACCGGGAATACCTCGGAGCCGGCGTGGTTGAGTGGGGTGTGATGACTGAGACCAAGGACACCGCCGACAGCACGGGCTTCGACGCCTTTGCGCAGGCATTCCGGCGCCACGCGGCCGGCGTCGCGGCGATCACCGCGCTCGACGCGAGCGGACGCCCGGTCGGGTTCACCGCGACCTCGCTCGCCTCCCTCGCCGCCGCTCCGCCGCTCGCCACCTTCAATATGGCGCGCATCGCGAGCTCCTGGCCGGCAGTCGAGCAGACCGACCACGTCATCATCCACATGCTGGGTGCCCGCAACAAGGGTCTCGCCCAGAAGCTCGCCGCCGACCACGACGAGCGCTTCATCGGCGATCATTGGGCGCCCGGCCCCCTGGGCCTCCCCCTCCTGCAGGACGTGACGGCGTGGATGCTCGGGCGCATCGTCGCCCGCGTGCCCGTCGAGGCGAACGCCATGATCGCCGTGCAGATCCTGGAGGGAGCGCTCGGCGAGCCCGACGAGGCCCTGCTCTACCACGAGCGCGAATACCGCACGCCGGGCGACCCCGCGTAGTCCCGCGCTGCTCAGGCGAGGGCGCGAGGGCCGAGAAGGCTCTTGACCTCGCCGAAGAAGCCCGCGCTCGGATCGACGCGGTGCGGCAGCTCGAACACTCGCGCCGTGTCGTCCCGCAGCAGGCGCAGCCGCACCTCCGTGCCGCCGCGGTGGCGGCCGAGCACCGAGTCCAGCTCGCTCAGCACGTCCACCGTCGCCCGCGCCTCACGCAGGGTGAGCACGAGCGGGCCCGTGTCGGTCGGCAGACCCAGATCAGGCAGCTGCAGCGAGTTCGCGTGCAAGGAGACGCCGTCGTCCCGATGGTTCACGCGGCCGCGGATCACGACGATCGTGTCTGAGGCGAGCCGAGCACCGAACTCCTGGTGCGTCTTGCCGAGGAACATCACCGAGACGTCCCCGCCGAAGTCCTCCACGACGACGGTCGCGTACGGGTTGCCCGACTGCCGCGCCACCTTGTGCTGCACGTTCGTGATGAGGCCCGCGATCGTCACCTGCTCGCCGTCCGCCGGCGGGTTCTCGTTGAGCTCGGCGATGCTCGTTCCGGCGAGGCGCGCGAGCTGCTGCTCGAGCCCCGCGAGGGGATGATCCGAGACGTAGAGGCCCAGCATCTCGCGCTCGAACGCCAGCTTGTCCTTCTTGGCCCACTCCGGTCGGTCGGGTACGTGCTCGGAGGACTGGTCCGCCTCCTCGAAGAGCGAGTCGAAGTCGAAGCCGATGTCACCGGCCTCCTCCGCGCGCTTCTCCTTCACGGCGGCCTCGACAGCACTCTCATGGATCTCCACGAGAGCGCGACGGGTCGACCCGAGGGAGTCGAACGCGCCCGCCTTGATGAGCGACTCGATCGCGCGCTTGTTGGCGACCGGGCCCGGAACCTTCTTGAGGAAGTCGTAGAAGCCGGTGAAGCGCCCCTTCTCCTCGCGCGCCCGGCGGATGCCGTCCACAACGTTGTTGCCGACGTTGCGCACGGCGCCGAGTCCGAAGCGGATGTCGTCGTCGACGGCCGCGAAGAAGCCGATCGATTCGTTGACGTCGGGCGGCAGCACCGTGATGCCCATGCGGCGGCACTCGTTGAGGTAGATCGCGAGCTTGTCGCGCGAGTCTCCGACACTCGTCAGCAGGGCCGCCATGTACTCCGCCGGGTAGTGCGCCTTGAGGTACGCCGTCCAGTAGGACACGACACCGTAGGCGGCGGAGTGGGCCTTGTTGAAGGCGTAGTCGGAGAACGGGACGAGGATCTCCCACAGGGTCTTCGTCGCCTCCGCCGAGTACCCGTTGGCGGCCATGCCCGCCTCGAAGCCCTCGTACTGCTTGTCGAGCTCCGACTTCTTCTTCTTGCCCATGGCGCGACGCAGCAGATCGGCTTGCGCGAGCGTGTAGCCCGCAAGCTTCTGCGCGATCGCCATGACCTGCTCCTGGTAGACGATGAGGCCGTAGGTCGTGCCGAGCACCTCCTCGAGGGGCTCGGCGAGCTCCGGGTGGATCGGCGTGATCGGCTGTCGGCCGTTCTTGCGCAGCGCGTAGTTCGTGTGGGAGTCGGCCCCCATCGGCCCTGGCCGGTAGAGCGCCAGGACAGCGGAGATGTCTTCGAAGTTGTCAGGCTTCATCTGCCGCAGGAGCGAGCGCATCGGCCCGCCGTCGAGCTGGAAGACTCCGAGGGTGTCTCCCCGCGCCAGCAGCTCGTACGCACCTGGGTCGTCGAGGGCGAGGTCCTCCAGCACGAGGCGCTCGCCGCGGTTGCTCTCGATGTTGTCGAGCGCGTCGTCGATGATCGTGAGGTTGCGCAGCCCCAGGAAGTCCATCTTGATGAGCCCGAGAGACTCGCACGCCGGGTAGTCGAACTGCGTGACGATCTGGCCGTCCTGCTCGCGCTTCATGATGGGGATGATGTCGATGAGCGGCTCGCTCGACATGATCACGCCGGCGGCATGGACGCCCCACTGCCTCTTGAGGTTCTCGAGCCCGAGCGCCGTGTCGAACACTCGTCGCGCCTCGGCGTCGGTCTCGATCACGGCACGGAAGTCGTTCGCCTCCTTGTAGCGATCGTCGTTCTTGTCGAAGATTCCCGAGAGCGGCATGTCTTTGCCCATGACGCTCGGCGGCATGGCCTTCGTGAGCTTCTCGCCCATGCCGAAGGGGAACCCGAGCACGCGCGAGGAGTCCTTGAGCGCCTGCTTCGCCTTGATCGTGCCGTATGTGACGATCTGGGCGACGCGCTCGTCTCCGTACTTCTGCGTCACGTAGCGGATGACCTCGCCGCGTCGGCGGTCGTCGAAGTCGACGTCGAAGTCCGGCATCGAGACGCGGTCGGGGTTGAGGAAGCGCTCGAACAGGAGCCCGTGCTGGATGGGGTCGAGATCGGTGATGCGCAGCGCGTAGGCCGCCATCGACCCTGCGCCGGAACCGCGACCCGGGCCGACGCGGATGCCGTTCTCCTTCGACCACGTGATGAAGTCGGCGACGACGAGGAAGTAGCCGGCGAATCCCATCTGCGCGATGATGCCGATCTCGTAGTCGGCGCGCGCCCTGACCTCGTCGGGGATGCCCCCGGGATAGCGCTGCGCGAGCCCCGCGTCGACCTCCTTCACGAACCAGGAGTCCTCAGACTCGCCCTCCGGAACGGGGAACCTCGGCATGTAGTTCGCGCCCGTGTCGAAGCGCGTGTCGACGCGCTCGGCGATGAGGAGGGTGCTGTCGCAGGCCTCGGGGTGGTCGCGGAAGAGCTCGCGCATCTGCGCCGGCGTCTTGAGGTAGAACTCGTCTGCGTCGAACTTGAAGCGATTGGGGTCGTCGAGGGTGCTTCCCGACTGCACGCACAGCAGCGCGGCGTGCGAGCTCGCGTCGCCCGCGTGCGTGTAATGCAGATCATTGGTGGCCACGAGCGGCAGCCCGAGGTCCTTCGCGAGGCGGATCAGGTCGCCCATGACGCGACGCTCGATGCCGAGCCCGTGATCCATGATCTCGACGAAGTAGTTGTCGCGTCCGAAGATGTCACGAAACTCAGCCGCGGCCTCGACGGCCTTCTCGTACTGACCGAGGCGGAGGCGGGTTTGCACCTCGCTGCTGGGGCAGCCCGTCGTCGCGATGACGCCCTTACTGTAGCGGGTGAGGAGGTCGCGATCCATCCGCGGCTTGAAGTAGTAGCCCTCGATCGAGGCGAGGGACGACATGCGGAAGAGGTTGTGCATGCCCTCCGTGGTCTCGGCGAGGAGCGTGATGTGCGTATAGGCACCCGCTCCCGAGACGTCGTCCTCGCCACCGTTGCCCCAGCGCACGCGCGTCTTGTCGGTGCGGTGCGTGCCCGGCGTGAGATACGCCTCCGTGCCGATGATCGGCTTCACGCCCGCCTCGGTCGCGGTGCGCCAGAAGTCGAACGCGCCGAACATGTTGCCGTGGTCGGTGACCGCGAGAGCGGGCATGCCCTGCTGCGCCGCCTCGGCCACGAGGGGGGCGACACGCGCTGCGCCGTCCAGCATCGAGTACTCGCTGTGCACGTGAAGGTGGACGAACGAGTCGGCTCGAGGGGTCACGGCGTCTTTCGGGTCGAGGCGGGTCGGCGGATCCTCAGTCTAGATCGACGCCGCCGACCGGCGGGCGCATCCCGGGGCGCGTCACGACTCCCGCAGAGCATCGAGGGCCCGCTGCAGGTCGAGCGGGTACTGCGAGCGGTACGAGACGGCCTCGCCGCTGCCGGGATGCTCGAACCCCAGCTGCATCGCGTGCAGCCACTGGCGGCTCAGGCCGAGGCGTTCGCTCAGCACCGGATCTGCTCCGTACATGGCGTCGCCGACGCAGGGGTGGCGCTGCGCGGCCATGTGCACGCGGATCTGATGGGTGCGCCCGGTCTCGAGATGCACCTCGAGGAGGGACGCCGCGCGAAACGCCTCGAGCGTGTCGTAGTGGGTGATCGAGGGCTTGCCGCCGGCGACGACGGCGAACTTCCACGCCGAGCTCGGGTGCCGGCCGATCGGCGCATCGATCGTGCCGGACAAGGGGTCGGGATGACCCTGCACGACTGCGTGATAGACTTTGTCGACCTCCCGATCGTGGAAAGCCCTCTTGAGCTCTCGGTAGGCGCGCTCCGACTTGGCAACGACCATGAGGCCGCTCGTGCCGGCGTCGAGTCGGTGCACGATCCCCGCCCTCTCCGCGGGACCGGAGGACGCGAGCGTGTAGCCGCCCGCGGCGAGGGCACCGAGGACCGTCGGGCCCGTCCAGCCGACCGACGGGTGCGCGGCGACGCCGACGGGCTTGTCGATGACGACGAGATCGTCGTCGTCGTGGACGATGCGCAGATCGGCGACCTCGCGAGGCTCCACCACGGGCGCGCGGCGGGGCTCCCACGTGACCTCGAGCCACGCGCCAGCCGCGAGCCGGTCGGACTTGGCCGCGATGCGGCCGTCGACGAGTGCACCGCCTGCCTCGATGATCTCGGCCGCCTGGGAGCGTGAGAAACCGAGCAGAGTGGCGAGGGCCACGTCGACGCGCTCCCCCGCCCGACCCTCAGGAACGGGAAAGGAGCGCGACTCGGTCACCGTCGCGCTCCTCTTCTCGTGCTGGTAGTGGTCGAACGACTCCTGCTGCTCAGGAGCCGTAGCCCGGGAACTGGCCCGGAGGGGGCGACTGCGGTGCGGGCTGGGACGGCGCCGAGCCCGGGTACTGCCCATACGAGGGCTGCGGGCCGGAGTCGCCGAAACCGGGGGCCGAGCCGACGGCGGCCGACGACGCCATGGCGGGCGAGGCGGGCTGGGGCGCGGAGGCCTGGGGAGCGGACGGCTGCGATGCGGCAGCCTGCTGCTGGCTCGAGCCTTCGAGCTCCTGCAGCTGGGACTGGATGTACGAGCGCAACTGGGCGCGGTACTCGCGCTCGAAGACACGGAGCTCCTCGACGCGCTGCTCGAGTGCGACGCGCTCCTGCTCGAGCGCCTGCAGCTGACCCGCTTGGGCGCTCTGCGCCTCGTTCACGATGCGGGACGCCTCGGCCTGACCCTCGGCGATGAGCTCGTCGCGCTTCTTCATGCCATCGCGCACGTGCTCCTCGTGGAGGCGCCGCGCGAGCTGCAGCAGGTTGTTCGTGTTCTCCGACTCGTCGGCCGCGGGCGCACTCGCGAGGGGAGCCGGGGCAGGTGCCGGGGCGGGCGCCGGCACGGGGGCCGAAGCGGGCGCCTCCATCGCGGCCTGCGAGCCTCCGCCGCGCTGCAGCTCGGCGATGCGGGCGTCGGCGGCGACGAGCCGCTGGCGCAACTCGTCGTTCTCCTGCGTCAGACGGCGAAGCTCGACCACGATCTCGTCGAGAAAGTCGTCGACCTCGTCCTGGTCATAGCCCTCGCGGAACTTGGTGGACTGGAAGCGCTTGTTGACGACGTCCTCGGGCGTGAGTGCCATGTGCGTCACCTCGGTACTTTCTGGAGCGAGTGGATAACGATGGGGTAACGCTAGCAACATCTCGTCACATGCGTCACACCCGCGCCACCAGAGTACAGCCGCGCGGGAGGTCTGTCAGTGCGTACTCAGCGAGCACTCACAAGAGACATCAGGATCAGCAGGACGATGAGCACGATCGTCCAGGCGAGGTCGAGCCGGATGCTGCCGATCTGGAGCGGGGGGATGACGCGGCGCACGAGCCGGATGGGCGGGTCTGTGATCGTGTAGACGACCTCCGCGAGGATCACCACCGCGCCCTGCGGGCGCCAGCCCCGGTTGAGCGCCTGGATCCAGTCGAGCACGAACCTCCCCCACATCGCGATGAACACGATGAGGAGCGCGACGTAGATGATGTTCAGGATCACGGAGAAGACGATCGGCACGTCGTTCAGTCTCTCAGGTCACGCTGAGCGTTGCGGCCTCGCCGACCGCGAGAGGCCGCGATCAGTCGTGAGCGAGGAACGACGCGTCCACATCGGGCTCGACGTCGGCCGCGTCACCACTCACTGCGACGTGGGCGGGCGAGAGGAGGAACACCTTGCTCGTCACGCGCTCGATGCGACCGTACAGGCCGATCGACAGACCGCTCGCAAAGTCGATGAGGCGCCGGGCATCCGGCTCGCTCATCTGCGTCAGGTTCATGATGACCGGGATGCCCTCGCGAAAGCTCTCGGCGATCGCCTCCGCGTCGTTGAAACGGCGCGGGTGCACCGTGAGGATCTCGTTCATGTCGTGGGACGGCGCCGAGCCGCGCGTCGACGACGGCCGCCGGAGCGGCGTGACCGGTGCGCGCTGCCCTGAGCTCGAGCTCGAGGGGGCGGCGGGCGCCGCCGATGCGTGCGCGGCGGCACTCTGCTCGTACTCGACCTCTTCGTCGGCGAGGCCCAAGTAGACCATGGTCTTGCGCAGCGGGTTGCTCATCAGTCGTCCTTACGTCGTGACGCCTCCGAGATTAACGGTCGGAGGGTCGGTTTCCGGTGATTGCGGTTCCGATCCGCAGGTGTGTCGCGCCCTCGGCGATGGCGTCGGCGAAGTCGCCTGACATGCCTGCCGAGATCTGCACGGCCTCGGGGGCGACGCGGCGCACGGCCTCCGAGTGCTCGCGCAGGCGCGCGAACGCACGCCGCGGCTCCTCCTCCCGCGGCGCGACGGCCATGACCCCGCGAAGCGTGAGGTGGTCGGAGGCCAGCACGCGCTCGGCGAGGTCAGGAAGCTGCGCAGGCTCCGCGCCGCCTCGCCCCGGGTCGTCCGTGAGATTGACCTCGAGGAAGACCTCCACCGGGGCTTCGGCGCGGTCGAGCGCACGCAGGAGCGACGAGCGATCCAGCGAGTGGATGACGCGGCAGTACTGCGTCACGGCGCGAGCCTTGTTCGACTGCAGCTGCCCGACGAAATGCCACGTGAGAGGCAGGTCGGTGAGCTCCCGAGCCTTGGGCTCGGCATCCTGGTGACGGTTCTCGCCGATGTGCTGCACGCCCAGGGCGTGCAGCTGCCGCACGAGAGCCGCGGGGTGGAACTTGGTGACGACGATGAGCGTGAGCTCCTCGCTCGAGCGTCCGGCGCTCCGAGCGGCGGCGGCGATCGACGCCGTGACGCCCTCGTAGCGCTCGCGCAGCTCCGCATCGACCTCCACGGCTCAGCGCAGGAAGTCGGGGACGTCGAGATCGCCGTCGTCGTCGCTCTCGATCGGGCCGATCGGCGCTGTCGCTCCCAGCTCGGAGTCGTCGGCCCAGGCGCGGCCCTCGTGCGCCGGCTCGCCCGACTCGACGGCCACGGGCAGCGCCTCGCCCTCGCTCGCCGCGACGAAGCTGCTGCGGCGATCGCGCGTGAGAGCGCTGGGCTCTCCCCCGTCGAATCCCGCCGCGATGACCGTCACGCGCACCTCGTCGCCGAGAGTGTCGTCGATGACGGCACCGAAGATGATGTTCGCCTCGGGGTGCACCGCCTCCTGAACGAGCTTGGCGGCGTCGTTGATCTCGAAGATGCCCAGGTTCGAGCCACCCTGGATCGACAGGAGCACGCCGTGCGCACCGTCGATGCTCGCCTCCAGCAGCGGCGACGCGACGGCGAGCTCTGCGGCCTTGATGGCGCGGTCGGCGCCGCGGCTCGAACCGATGCCCATGAGCGCAGAGCCGGCGCCCTGCATGACGCTCTTGACGTCGGCGAAGTCGAGGTTGATGAGGCCGGGCGTGGTGATGAGGTCGGTGATGCCCTGCACACCGGCGAGCAGCACCTGGTCGGCGGTCGCGAACGCCTCGAGCATGGAGATGCCGCGATCGGAGATCTCGAGCAGCCGGTCGTTGGGCACGACGATGAGCGTGTCGACCTCGTTCTTGAGCGAGAGGACGCCATCCTCCGCCTGTGCCTGCCGGCGCTTCCCCTCGAAGGCGAAGGGCTTGGTCACCACACCGATGGTGAGCGCGCCGATCGACTTGGCGATGCGCGCGACCACGGGAGCCCCTCCCGTACCGGTGCCGCCGCCCTCGCCGGCCGTGACGAACACCATGTCGGCGCCCGCGAGTGCCTCCTCGATCTCCTCCGCGTGATCCTCCGTCGCGCGACGACCCACCTCGGGGTCGGCTCCCGCTCCGAGACCGCGCGTGAGCTCCCGCCCGACGTCGAGCTTGACGTCGGCATCGCTCATGAGGAGTGCTTGCGCGTCGGTGTTGATGGCGATGAACTCGACGCCCCTCAGCCCCAGCTCGATCATGCGGTTGACGG
This sequence comes from Chryseoglobus sp. 28M-23, assembly GCF_014789785.1. Taxonomy (NCBI): domain Bacteria; kingdom Bacillati; phylum Actinomycetota; class Actinomycetes; order Micrococcales; family Microbacteriaceae; genus Microcella; species Chryseoglobus sp. 28M-23. Next base: position 1,407,463 of record NZ_CP061846.1, read on the forward strand.
CGTTGACGCCGCCTCCGCCGATGCCGACGACCTTGATGACGGCGAGGTAGTTCTGGTTCGTGGTCACGTCGTGGCCTTCCGCGGTCAACCTTCACCTTCTACTTGAAGGCTAAAGTTATGCTCAGTATGTACTGCTGACTCGAACGGTAGGCCTGTCCGGGGCTCCGCGGCCTGAGGCCGTCCGCGTGTCGCGAATCCCCCGGGGCACACTCGGGCGCCGGTCAGCTCGCGCGGCGCACGACCAGGCTGTCGGGGGCCGAGACGTCGTACTCCCAGCTCACCGACTGGTCGGTCGACGCGAGTGCTGCCGCGAGCACGCGGGCCTTGAACGCCGACCTCTCGGCGCCCCCCCACACCACGGAGTGCTCCGCTCCCCCGAGCGTGAAGCGCACATCATCGCGCGTCGTCGCGCTGATCGTGACCACGGAGCTGCGCAGTTCGCGCGGGAGGGCGAGGAGGACATCCGCAAGGCCCCGGAAGGCGGGGTCGTCCGCGCGCGCACTCTCCACGTTCAGGACGGGGATGCCCGGCGGCACCGTCTCGGCCGTCTCCACCACGACGCCCGCGGCGTCGACGACCTCGAACCCGCCCGCAGTCCGCAGGGCACCGATCGGAGCCCGCTCCACGACGCGCACGATGAGGGTGTCCGGTGGCACGATCTCCGTGGAGAAGGAGCGGATGAGTGCGAAGCTCTCGAGGTCGGCGCGGATCTGCTCGTCGCTCACGAACGCGAGCGGCGCCCCTCGACGACTCTCCAGTGCCGCCGCGACCTCACCCGCGTCGAGGCGCTCCGTGCCGACGATGCGGATCGTCGTGAGCGAGAGCAGCGGTGACACCGAGATCGCGGCGGCTCCCCCGACGAGCGTCAGAAGCGTGCCGAGAGCGATCGTCACCGTGAGCCGACGACGACGAGACTGCCGCGTGAAACGGCGGACCTCCGCGCGCTCGGCACGCCGACGCTCGCGCGCTGCCCGCCGCTCGAGGCGCCGCGCCGACGCCGTGGAGCTGCCAGCGTCCGCCGTGCGCAGCGCCGCCGATGCGGCACGGTCGCGCGAGGAGCGCTCGCGCGGGGCGCGGGGCTCGCGCGCGGGGCGCGCACGAGACGCACCGGCGGTCGGGGTCGGTGCCGCGCCGGGCGACCCGCGCCGAGCATCCCGGGTACGACGCCCCTTCGGCGGCGTCGACGGTGGGTCCGGCGGAGTGCCCCGAAAGCCCTCCGGGCGCTTCATCCCGCCGCACCGCCCGAGGAGCCAGCACCACCCGTGATCGCGGGGCCCTCCCCCACGCGCTCGATCGCCGCGCGCAACCGGGGAATGATGCGGTAGACGTCGCCGCAGCTGAGAGTCATGACGATGTCGCCCGGACGAGCGATCTGCGCGACCCGCCTGGCCGCGTCGTCCCAGTCTGGCCGGAAGTCGACGCGCGCGGCATCGTCGAAGGCGTCCGCCACGAGAGCGCCCGTGACACCGGGGATCGGGTCCTCCCGCGCGCCGAAGACGTCGAGCACGACCGTGTGGTCGGCACCCGACTCGTACGCGGCGGCGAACTCGCCCGCCATCGCCTGCGTGCGGCTGTAGAGGTGAGGCTGGTGCACGGCGATCACGCGCCCCTCTCCGACGACCGAGCGCGCGGTCTGCAGAGCGGCGACAACCTCGGTCGGATGGTGGGCGTAGTCGTCGTACAGGCGCACGCCGCCGGCGTCGCCGTGGGACTCGAACCGTCGCTGCGTTCCGGCGAATCCTTCGAGCGAGGCCACCGCAGCCCGGGCATCATGACCGAGACTGATGAGCACCGCGACGACGCCCGCGGCATTGAGCGCGTTGTGGCGCCCCGGGACCGCGAGCGAACCCTCGAGCTCGACTCCGTCGACGCTGAGGGCGAAGCTCACCGGCCCCTCCTCGCTGATCGACACGAGTCGCACGCGCGCGGCATCGCTCTCGCCGAACGTCGTGATCTCGGCCGCCGGAAGCGATGCGGCGACACGTCGGGTGCCGTCGTCGTCGGCCGAGAGCACGACGCTCTCCGAGCACGCCCGGGCGAAGTTCACGAACGCATCCTCGATCGCGGCCTCACTGCCGTAGTGGTCGAGGTGGTCGGTATCGATGTTGGTGATGAGACCGATGGCCGTCTCGAACAGCAGGAAGGAGCCGTCGGACTCGTCGACCTCCACCACGAAGAGCTCTCCCTGGCCCCACGCCGCGCTCGTGCCCGCATCGTGGATGACGGCGCCGTTGACGAAGCTGGGGTCAGCGCCGAGCCGACGCAGTGCGGTGACGAGCATGGCGGTCGACGTGGACTTGCCATGCGCTCCCGCGACCGAGATGAGCCGCTGGCCACGTGCGAGCCAGGCGAGCGCCTGAGCGCGATGCAGCACCGGGATGCCCCGTCGCAGGGCCTCCTGGTACTCGGGGTTGTCGAGCCACAGGGCTCCCGTCACCACGAGGGCCTCCGCATCGCCGACGTGCCGTGCGTCGTGGCCGATCGCGACCGGGATGCCGCGCTCCCGTAAGGAATCGACCGCTGCGGATCCCGCGCGATCCGAGCCCGTGACGGCGTGTCCACGGTCGTGGAACATGCGCGCGATACCGCTCATGCCGGACCCCCCGATGCCGACGAAGTGAAGACGGCCGAGAGTCTCGGGCAACGGCTGGGAGAGGTCAGGCTTGATCATCGGTCATCACCCTACGCCGGGTGCGCCGACAGCGTCTCGCGCACGAGCCGCAGCAGCTCGTCGGCTCCCTCGCGGCGGCCGACGCCGCTCGCGGCCGCGGCCATGCCGGCGATGACATCCCGCCGCTCCAGGAGTGGTACGAGTTCTCGGGCGACCCACTCGGGCGTGAACTCGGCGTCCTTCACGATGCGGGCGCCCGACGCGCTCACGAGTTCGCGTGCGTTGAGCTCCTGCTCGCCGTTGCCGACCGGATACGGCACGAGCACAGACGGCAGCCCGACCGCCGCGAGCTCCGAGACGGTCGCGGCACCGGCACGGCACACGACGAGGTCTGCGATCGCGAACGCGAGATCCATCCGGTCGCAGTAGGTCTGCACGACGAGCCCCGGAAGCGCTCCGGCGCCGTCGCCCCGGCCTTCCCCGGTAATGTGCAGCACCTGCCAGCCCGCGCCGAGGACGCGCGGCGTCGCGGCGGCCATCGTCTCGTTGAGTCGACGCGCTCCGGTCGAACCCCCCGTCACGAGCAGCGTGGGGCGATCAGGGCGAAGCCCGAAGTGATCAGCCGCCTCCGCCCGACGAGCGCGACGATCGAGCTCGACGACCTCCCGCCGCAGGGGCATGCCCACGACCCGCGAGCCGCCCAGCGGCGTGCCGGCGAAGGTCACTCCGACCGCACCGCCGAGCAGTCGGCCGAGGCGATTCGCGAACCCCGGGCGGCTGTTGGCCTCGTGCACCACGAACGGCAGCCGCTCACGACGCGCCGCCCAGTAGGCGGGCGCCGAGGCGTACCCTCCGAAGCCCACGACGACGTCGACGTGCCGCTCGCGCAGTGCCGCTCGCGTGATGCGCACGGCCTCGCGGAACCGCGCGGGAAACCGCAGAGCCGACCGGCCGAGGCGGCGCGGCAGCGGCACCCGTGGAATCGTGATGAGCTCGTATCCCCGCGCTGGCACGAGGCGCGCCTCGAGGCCCTCGGCAGTGCCGAGCACGAGCAGTTCGGCATCGGGCTCCTCCTGCCGCCAGTGGTCGGCGAGAGCGAGCAGGGGGTTCACATGGCCGGCGGTGCCGCCGCCGGCGAGAAGGGCCGTCGTCATGCCGCCCTCGCCTCGCGAGCCTCCGCCGAGCGCGCGAGCGACAGAACGACGCCGATCGCCAGCAGCGAGGCGATGAGCGCGGAACCGCCCACCGAGATGAGCGGCAGGGGCACGCCGAGCACGGGGAGGAGACCCAGGACGACGGCGACGTTGACGAACGCCTGACCGACGATCCAGATGAGCACCCCGCCCGTGACGATGCGGGAGAACGGGTCGCGGTGGGAGCGGATGAGACGCACGAGGCCGATCGCGAGCACGACGAAGAGCAGCAGTACGACCGAGGCGCCGATCAAGCCGAGCTCCTCGCCGATGACCGCGAAGATGAAGTCGCTCTCCGCGTGCGGCAGCCACGACCACTTCGCGGCCGAATTGCCGAGACCCACGCCGAACACTCCGCCAGAGCCGAGCGCCCACGTGCCGTGCACGACCTGCCAGCACGACCCCTCGTAGTCCTCGGGGCGGCAGCCGTTGAGCCACACGTCGATGCGGCTGGACCGCGACGAGCTGGAGAGCGCGAAGAGCACGCCGCCGACAGCGACGACCCCGGCCATCGCCGCGAGCCGCCGGAGGGGAGCACCCGCGTAGAACAGTGCACCCAGCACGATCGCGATCATGATGGATGCCGTACCGAGGTCCTGGCCGAGCAGCACCATGCCGATCGCCACGAGGGAGACGGGCACCGCTGGCACGACGAGGCTCGTCCAATCGGTGAAGGCATCCGCGCGGTCGGCAAGCACGGTACCGAGCCAGACGATGAGGGCGAGTTTGAGGAACTCCGAGGGCTGCGCCGTGAATCCGCCGATGGAGATCCAGTTCTGGTTGCCGCCGTAGTCGTACCCGAGCCCCGTGAAGACGAGCAGCTGCAGGCCGAGGCCGAGCATGACCGCGACGCGCGCCCAGCGACGCCAGAATCGCGCGGGCAGTCGAGCGATCGAGAGCATGATCGGGATCGCGACGAGGGCGTAGAGCCCCTGGCGCAGGAAGATCGCGAAGAAGTCGCCGTCGTTGCTCTGCGAGGACACGATCGAGGAGGAGGAGAGGACCATGACGAGCCCGAACAGCACGAGGAAGACCGTCGTGCCGAGCACGATCATGTAGTCGGAGCTGTCGGATCCGAAGAGCGTGCGCACCGAGACGATCGCGCGCGCCGGGCTCCGCTGGGCCTCGGGCTCTGCGTCGCGCCCCGAGCGCGGTGGTCGCACTGTCGTCACGCGCCCACCCCCTCCTGCGGTCCTGCGAACGGCTCGCTCAGGAGCCGAGGGCCGCCACAGCCATGGCGAAGCGCCGGCCGCGATCGGCGTAGTCGTCGAACTGGTCCATGGACGCCGCGGCGGGCGCGAGGAGCACGGTGTCGCCGGCCTGAGCCGCCGACGCCGCGAGCCTGACCGCTGCGGGCATCACCCGCTCAGTGTCGTGCTCCTCGACCTCGAACAGCGGCAGTGCGGGCGCGTGTCGCGCAAACGCCTCGCGCAGCGCATCCCGATCGAGTCCGATGAGGATGACCGCCCGCAGTCGTTCGCGGTGCTGCAGCACGAGTGGGGCGAGGTCCACGCCCTTGAGCAGCCCGCCCACGATCCAGACCACGGAGCGATAGGCGCTGAGCGAGGCGGAGGCCGCGTGGGCGTTGGTCGCCTTCGAGTCGTCGATCCACAGCACCTCGTCGGACTCGGCCACGCGCTCGGTGCGGTGCGCGTCGACGCGGAAGGCGCGCAGACCGTCGCGCACGGCGGCGGGGGGCGCACCCGCTGCGCGCGCCAGTGCCGCGGCCGCGAGGGCGTTCGCGAGACCGTGCGGCGTCGCGAGGCCAGCGTCACGCAGGTCGGCGAGCGTCGCGAGCTCGAGCGCGGTCGTCGCCCGCTCCTGGAGGAACGCCCGATCCACGAGCACGTCGTCGACGACGCCCACGTCGCTCGGCCCCGGCGTGTCGGCACCGAAGCCGATCGCCCGGCACCCTTCGACGACGTCGGCCTCCTCCACCATCCTCCGCGTGGCGGGGTCGGCGAGGTTGTAGACGCACGCGACGCGCGTATTCGCATAGACCTTGGCCTTCGCGGCGGCGTAGGCGGCAGAGCCGCCGTGCCAGTCCAGGTGGTCGTCGGCGAGATTGAGGCACGCGCTCGCGAGCGGCTGCAGGGCGCCGGGGCCGGTCGTCGGCAACGCGTGCAGCTGGAAGCTCGACAGTTCGACGACGAGGACGTCGAAACCCGCAGGGTCGCGCACGGCGTCCAGAACGGGAGTGCCGATGTTGCCGCACGGTGCGACGCGCGTGCCGGCGGCGAGCAGCATCGTCGCGGCGAGCTGCGTAGTGGTGGTCTTGCCGTTGGTGCCGGTGATGGTGATCCACTCGGCTGCGCGCACCTTGTCGCGCACGCGCCAGGCGAGCTCGACATCGCCCCACAGCTCCGCTCCGCTCTCCCGGGCGGCGAGGACGAGGGGATGCTCGGGGGCGAAGCCGGGCGAGACGATCACGAGCTCGGGCTCTCGAGCGAGCAGCGCCTGACGTGCGGCGCGCTCATCGGCCTCGACGACGAGCTCGACCCCGATGACGGGCAGAATGCGCGCTCGCTCCTCGTCAGCGTCGCGGGAGAGGACGGTCACCGCGCAGCCGAGTTCGGCGAGCGTGTCGGCGGCGGCGAAGCCGGACACCCCGAGACCGAGCACGACGACGCGCACTCCGCTCCAGTCGTCGTGCCAGCTGCTGAGCGCGGAGACCCTGGCGCCCACTACTGACTGACCCACTCGAGGTAGAAGAGCCCCACTCCGACGGCGACGAACAGCCCGCCGATGAGCCAGAAGCGCACGACGACGGTCACCTCGGCCCAGCCCTTCAGCTCGAAGTGATGGTGGAGGGGGCTCATGAGGAAGATGCGTTTGCCGCCCGTGAGCTTGAAGTAGACGCGCTGCACGATGACGGAGCCGGTGACGATGAGGAAGAGGCCGCCGATGAGGATGAGCAGCAGCTCGGTGCGCGTGAGGATCGCGAGGGCCGCGATGGCCCCGCCGAGGGCGAGCGAGCCCGTGTCGCCCATGAAGATGTGGGCTGGCGAGGTGTTCCACCACAGGAACCCGATGAGACTCGCGGCGATGGAGGCGGCCACGATCGCGAGGTCGAGCGAGTCGCGCACCTCGTAGCAGCGTGCGGCGACGGAGGGGTCGGGGCCGTTGAAGCACGACTGGTTGAACTGCCAGAAGGCGATGAAGATGTACGCCGCGATCGAGAGGATCGAGGCTCCGGTCGCGAGCCCGTCGAGGCCGTCCGCGACGTTGACCGCGTTGGAAGTGCTCACGACGATGAGGTTGACCCAGATCGCGAACAGGATGACCGCAGCGATGGACCCGAAGACGGCGAAGTCGAGCCACTCGATGTCGCGCACCGCCGAGATCATCGTCGACGCGGGTGTCTGACCGTCGGCATTGGGGAAGGAGAGGGCGAGTACCGCGAAGATGCTCGCGACGACGACCTGCCCGGCGATCTTCGCCCACCCCCCGAGACCGAGACTGCGCTGCTTGCGCGTCTTGGTGAAGTCGTCGAGGAAGCCGACGAGCCCGAGCCCGACCATGAGGAACAGGACGAGAAGCGCGCTGAGCGTCACTCTCTCGCCACTGAGCAGGTGCCCCACGAAGTAGCCCAGCACCGCGCCGAGGATCACGACGATGCCGCCCATGGTCGGGGTGCCGCGCTTCGTGTGATGGGACTGCGGGCCGTCGTCGCGGATGAACTGGCCCCACTCCAGCTTGTTGAACAAGCGGATGAACAGCGGCGTCATGAAGAGCGTGAACGCGAGCGAGAACGCTCCAGCGAGGAGCAGGGCGATCATGCGGTGCCGCCCATGACACGGTCCACGAGGGATGCGAGCGGAGTGCGGGAGGCTCCCGTCACGAGCATCACATCCTCTTGTCTGACCCGAGTACGCAGCACATCGTATGCCTCGTCGGCGGAGTCGACGAGCATCGACTCTCCGTTCCACGAACCTTCCAGCCCCGCCGCATTGTGCACGTGACGAGCGCCGTGGCCGACGACGATGAGCTGGCTGATGTCGAGGCGCACGATGATGCGGCCGAGCGCGTCATGGTCGTCGAACCACTCTCGCTCAGTCGACTCCAGCTCTCCCATGACGGCGATCGAGCGCCCGGAGTCTCGGGTGAGCTCGGCGAGGACGGAGAGGGAGCGACGCACGTCGAGCGGGGTCGACGCGCCCGTGTCGTCGAGGAGCAGGGCGCCGCTCGACGTGATGCGTCGCTCGCACCGGCCGGGCACCTCGCTCTGCCGCGCGGCACGAGCAAGGGCTGTCGACCAGGGCTCCCCCGCCTCCAGCTCGCCGCGAAGGCGCGCGAGAGCCGCCTCGACGGCGGCGTCCCCGATGGCGTCGATCGCGAGCTCTGCTCGCTCGTGCGCGCTCCTCACGTGGATGACCGCGCCCTCGCGACGGTGCAGCACGTCGTCGACGATGATGACCGTGTCCACCGTCTACCAGCCCGCCTCGCGCAGCGCGGCTCGCGCCTCGTCGCGTGCCGAGTACTCGGTTCGGACCCCGCGAATCTCCCGGTAGTCCTGGTGCCCTGGACCGGCCCACAGGATGGAGTCGCCCTCCTTCGCGAGGCCCACAGCGTGACGAATGGCCTGCTCGGGCGGGCTGACCTCGTGGATCTCGGGGCGGTTGCTCGCTGCTCTCGCGCCCTCGAGGAGCGTGCGGCGGATCGACACCGGGTCCTCGAACCGGGGGTGGTGGTCGGTGATGACGAGAACGTCGCACCCCTCGGCTGCCACACGCGCCATCTCGTGGCGCTTCGTCGCGTCGCGGTCGCCGTCCGCGCCGAACACCATGATCGTGCGCCCCGTGGTGAACCGACGCACCGCGGCGAGGGTGTTCTCGAAGGCGTCGGCGCTGTGCCCGAAGTCGACGTACACGCTCGGGCCGCGATCACCGGAGACGCGCTCGGTGCGCCCCGGCAGGTAGGCGTCTATCCCCCGGTCTGCGACGGCGCGGGCGATGTCGTCGAACCCGTAACCGGCTTCGACGAGCATCACGAGAACGAGGCCGGCGTTGGCAGCCATGTGACCGCCGATGAGGGGGATGCGCGTCTCGAGCGCACGGCCGTCAGCGTGGCGGAGGCGGAAGCCGGTGTACGCGGCATTCTCCTCGGTCACATCGACGTGCCAGTCGGCATCGATGCCGGAACGGGAGGTGATCGTCGTGACGGGGATGCCGGCGGCCTCGACCACGCGGGTGCCGTAGTCGGAGTCGAGAGAGACGACCCCGCGACGACCCCGCTCCGCCGTGAAGAGCGGGAGTTTCGCGGCGAAGTACTCCTCCATGTCCGCATAGTCATCGAGGTGATCGTGGCTGAGGTTGGTGAAGCCCACGACGTCGAAGAGCACGCCGTCCACTCGGTGGCGGCTGAGAGCCTGCGCGCTGACCTCGACGGCCACGGCGCCCACACCCGCCTCCCGCATGCGCGCGAGGAGTGCGTGGAACTCGGTCGCCTCGGGCGTCGTCAGTCGACTGACGACGGTGAGGCCGGCGATGTGCCGCTCGGCGGTCGAGCTCAGGCCCGTGACGACGTCGAGCTGCCGCAGAACGGCCTCGAGCAGATAGACCGACGAGGTCTTGCCGTTCGTGCCGGTCACACCGAACAGCTGACCCTCGAACTCGGAGGTGCGGTACACCCACGAGGCGAGAGCGCCGAGGACGCCTCGGGGGTTGTCGACGATGAGGATCGGGAGCCCGGAGTCAGCCGCGATCTCTCCTCCCGGCACGTCCGTGACGAGCGCGACGGCCCCAGCGGCGCGCGCATCCGCCGCGTAGGACGCCCCGTGGGCGTGAGCGCCGCGCACACCGACGTAGACGTCGCCGGGGAGCAGATCGGTCGTGCTCAGCGTGATTCCCGTGAGTGTGACCCCCGAGAGATCCCCCCGGCTCTCGAGGCCGAAGTGCGCGGCGAGCTCGGCCAGCTCGCGCACGGGAGGGTGCTCCGGCCGCAGAACGGGTGGCGTACGACCGGACAACGGAACCTCGTTTCGTGAGTGGCGGCTACCAGGTCAGAGGATAGGCGGTCGCCTGCTGCGTCGACGGCGGCACCCGATAGGTCTTGAGCACCTGCGTCATGATCGTGCGGAACGTCGGTGCCGCCGCTGCGGACGTCTTCATCGTATCGGGGCGCACGTAGGTGACGACGACGACGAACTGCGGGTCATCGGCGGGCGCCATGCCGGCGACCGAGACGATGCGCTCATCTCCGTAGCCACTGGCGTCCGCCACCTCTGCCGTGCCCGTCTTGGCCGCGACTCGGTATCCGGGAATCTCCAGAATCGGGCGCAACCAACCCTCCGTGACGACCTCCTCGAGGATGCCGACCGTCGCGCGCGCCGCATTCTCGGAGACCACCCTCGTGGGCTCGGTGGCGGCGACATGCGTCGTCGAGCCGTCGGCGTGGTCGCAGCCCGTCACGAGCGTGAGCGGCGTGCGCACGCCGCCGTTCGCGATGGCCTGGTAGGCACTCGCGACCTGGGCACTCGTGGCCGTCATGCCCTGACCGAACATCTGGGTCACGGCACTGTGACCGTCGATGCTGTCCGGATCCCGCACGCTTCCGCTGGCCTCCCCGAGGAAGCTCACCCCGGTGCTCTCACCCAGGCCGAACCGCGTCAGGTAGTCGTAGCGCTGCTGCAGGGAGAGTCGCTCGCTCAGCACCGCTGTGCCCGTGTTCGACGAGTTCATGAGCACGCCAGCGGAGGTGAGCCGCAGATCGCCGTGATCCCAGGCATCGCCGATGCGATAGGAGCCGATCGTCGGGTAGGAGCGCGGGGCGATGACCTGGTCGGAGGGCGTGGTCACCCCCGCGTCGAACATCGCGGCGAAGCTCAACGACTTGATCGTGGACCCCGGTTCGTAGGGGGCTGCGAAGATGCGCGACCCGCGGTCGTCGGACTCACTGCCGTCGACGTCGTTGGGGTCGACCGAGGGCCACTCGGCGGCCGCGATGATGTGGCCGTCGTCGACGCTCACGACCATCGCGGTCGCCCAGTCGGCGCCGATCCTCGCACCTTCCTCGGCGATCGCCTGCTGCGCGAACCACTGCACGTCAGCGTCGATCGTGAGGTGCAGCGTGCCGCCGTCGACGGGCTCCTGCTGCACGATCGTCGTGCCGGGAAGCCGTACCCCGTCGGCACCGCGCTCGTAGGTCGAGGAGCCCGGGCTCGACGCGAGGCACTCTTCGAGGCCGAGCTCGAGGCCCGCGAGCGGGCCGTCCGTGCCCATGAAACCGACCAGATTGCCCGCGACCTGGCCGTTCGGGTAGGTGCGGCTCGGAACCCTCTCGGAGTAGACCCAGGGCACGCCGAGATCACGCACCGCCTGGAAGACATCCGTCTCGACACCGCGCACGAGGTACGCGTGATCGTCCTCGGGATCCTCGGCGAGCTCACCCTCGATGAGAGCGAGCATGGCGGCGGGGTCCTCGCCCGTGATCGCGGCAATGCCCGTGAGGGCCTCCCACACCGTGCGCGTCGTGCGCTCCCCGGTCTCCTCGTCGAGCGTGTCGTAGTCCTTCACGAAGCGCGGAGAGACCGTGATGTCGTAGCGGAACACCGAATCGGCGAGCACGGCGCCCCGACGATCGACGATGTCGCCTCGAGCCCCGTGGAGGGCCACCGGAATCGAGCGACGGGCTTCAGACTCCTGGGCGAGCTGCTCGGCACGGACGACCTGGATGTCGACGAGGCGGACGCCGAAGGCTGCGACGATCGCGACGACGACCAGAATCGTCGCAGCCAGTCGTCGCCGCGTTCTGCGCTGCTCGCTCACGTGCGCCCCCTCCCCCGTCGCGCGGTCCGCATCAGCGCGTGACCGGTGAGGGCAGCGACCCTGCGAAACCCGGTTGCGCTGATTCGGAGGCTAACGACCCCGGCAGCGGCGGCGTCGACGCCACGCCCGACGCACCCCCGTCCGCTCCCGGGGTCGCGAGCTCCATGTCGGCCAGCAGCACGTTGCCGATCAGGGTGTCACGTCCATCGAGCACCCCCGCGCCCGCGCCAGCGGCGACGGGCGCTCCCAGAACTGTCGCGTCAGCGAGCCGCAGGTAGGCGGGGCTCGCATTGGAGACCATGCCGAGGGATTCCGCATTGGCCGCCAGGTACTGGGGCGACCGCAGCGCGTCGAGCGACTCGACGAGCACCTGAGCGTCCCGATCGAGTTCCGCGGCCTGCGTCTTGAGCGCCGAGATGCGGTAGGCACCCTCGGAGAGGGTGATGCTCAGGAGCAGCTGGGTCACGAGGATCGCGAACACCCCGATGACCGCCACCGCGGCGTAGACGACGCGAGGTCGACGGCGCCGCCGCTCGCTCGGCGCGATGACGGGTGCGAGGGTGGGAGACGTGCGGCCGGGAGCGCTCCGGGCGACCCGCCCGCCGGTGGACGGGGCGAAGGCCGGTGCCGCGCTCATGCCGCGTTCCTCACGCGCTCCGCCGCGCGCAGGCGCACGGGGATGGAGCGGGAATTGCTCTCGCGCTCGGCCTCGTCAGCGAGCTCGGCGCCGCGAACGAGCAGTCGGAACTCGGGTCGGTGCTCGGGCAGCTCGACGGGCAGTCCCTCCGGCGCCGTCGAGCGCGCGCGCGCCGCCAGCTCGCGCTTGACGATGCGGTCTTCGAGCGACTGGTACGCCAGGACAACGATGCGTCCGCCGACCGCGAGGGAGTCGAGCGCCGCAGGCAGCGCGGCCTCGAGCGCGGCGAGCTCGCCGTTGACCTCGATGCGCAGTGCCTGGAACACGCGCTTCGCGGGATGACCGGAGCGCTGCACGGCACGCGGAGTCGCGTCGATGATGAGCCGGACGAGCTCCGAGGAGCGCGTGAGCGGCCGCTCGTCCCGGGACTCGACGATGCGACGGGCATACCGCGGTGCGAGCTTCTCCTCGCCGTATGCATAGAAGATGCGCCGGAGCTCCGCCTCGGTGTAGTCGGCGAGGACTGCTTCCGCGGTGATGCCGGTCGTGCGATCCATGCGCATGTCGAGCGGGGCGTCCTGCGAGTACGCGAAGCCGCGGTCGGCCTCGTCGAGCTGCATGGAGCTGACCCCCAGGTCGAAGAGCACGCCGGTCACGCGCTCGATCCCGAGGGTGTCGAGCGCCGAGCGAAGCCCCGAGTAGACGGTGTGCACGAGGTGCACCCGGTCACCGAAGCGCTCGAGCCGCTGGGAGGATGCGTCGAGCGCGGCCGTGTCGCGGTCCAGCCCGACGAGGGTGAGTGCGGGATGCCGCTCCAGCGCGGCCTCGGCGTGCCCGCCGAGGCCGAGGGTGGCGTCGACGAGAACCGCGCCATCAGCGGCGAGTGCCGGCTCGAGGAGGGCGAGGCTGCGCTCGAGCAGAACGGGAGTGTGCGACGAGGATGCGGTCATGGCGCTGCCGGTCTGGCGCGGGGCCCGGATCCCCATCCGTGCGACCTGGCACCGGGGAAGGTGCGCCAGGGCGTCTCACGGCTGGGAGTCCGAGCCACGCGATCAGAAGAGTCCGGGGATCACCTCCTCGTCGGTGTTGGCGAAGGCATCTTCCTTCTCGGCGTAGTAGCTGTTCCAGGCGGGGGTCGACCAGATCTCGGCACGGTCGCCGGAACCGATGACCGTGAGCTCGCGGTCCAGCCCTGCGTACTGGCGCAGCACCGCGGGCACGGTGAGCCGGCCCTGCTTGTCCGGCTCCTCCTCGCTGACACCGGAGAGGAAGAAGCGCTGGTATTCGCGCGCCGTCTTGCTGGTGAGCGATGCCGTGCGCAGCTTCTCCAGGACGTCGCCGAAGGTGGCACGGCTGAAGACGTAGAGGCAGCGCTCCTGACCGCGGGTGAGCACCACGCCGTCGGCGAGCTCCTCACGGAACTTCGCCGGAAGGATGACCCGCCCCTTGTCGTCGAGTTTGGGGGTGTGCGTGCCGAGAAACATCGCCTGGTCCCCCTCTCATCTCCGGCCCGAGATCAGGTTTGCTCCACTTTACTCCACTTTTCCCCACCAAGTAAAGGATCGGGCCCAGAATAGACGACTCATCGCCCAGTGTCACCAGTAATTTCCTAGGCACATTCCGGTGGAGGGCAGTGGAGGGCCGTGGGACTCAGAGGCGCCATCGGGGGCGCAACAGCCTCGGACGGCACACACAAAGACCGGCCCGGAGGCCGGTCGCAGCACAAAAAAAGACCGGCCCGGAGGCCGGTCTAGAGCGGGCGGATGAGGCCCGGTGTCAGAGGTGGTGGATGGTGGGGTGGAGAGTGGGGAGTTCGGGAGGGACTAGCCCTCGCGGCCTTCCTGTCGACGATCCCAGCGCTCGTTCATGCGCTCGGTCCACGAGGACCGAGCAGCGCTCGGGCGGGCCGCCCCGCCCGCAGCAGGACTGCTCGGCGACTCGGCGGCGTCACGACGCCCCGGCGAGAGCACGATGAGAACGCCCGCGAGCATGAGGCCGAACCCGACGACACCGATCACGGCCAGCTGCGTGATGACGCCGGCGACGAGCGCCGCGACACCCGCGATGGCCAGGAGCGCTCCGACGACGACGAGCGTGTAGTTGGGCTTGCCGCGTCGACCCGCCACGGTCGCGACGAAATCAGCGTCGTTCTGATAGAGGTTGCGCTCCATCTCATCGAGAAGGCGCTGTTCCTGTTCTGACAGCGGCATAATGACCCCTTAGTGGCGACTCGTCGGTACGGAGATCCCCGTCCGCGCACATTCTACGGTCGCGCTCCTGGATAGGCTAGGCAGGTGCCTGAGAGATTGCGGTTAGTCGACGTCGTGCACGACCGGCTCGAGCAGTTCCTCGACGAACGCGCGACGCACCTCGGCACCATCGCAGAAGACCTCGAGCGCTTCACCGATGCAAGCCGTGATCTTCTGAGCGGCGGCAAGCGCTTCCGCGCCCTGTTCTGCTACTGGGGCTGGCATGCCGTCGCCGGCACCGTGAGGCCGGACGATCTGCTCGCCGAGCTCGACGAGCACCCGGATCTGTCGAGCGTCGTCGACGCCGCCGCGGGGCTCGAGCTCTTCCACGCCGCCGCGCTCGTGCACGACGACATCATGGACAGCTCTGACACGCGCCGCGGCATGCCCTCGGCGCACCGTCGGTTCGAGGCAGAGCACGCGCGCCGCCACTGGGTGGGCAGCGCGAGCGGGTACGGCACGTCGTCGGCACTCCTCCTCGGCGACCTCCTGCTGGGGTGGAGCGACGAACTGCTCGATGCCGGGCTCGCGCGCCTCGACGACCAGGACGCGGCCCGGGCGGCGCGGGCCGAGTTCCAGACGATGCGCACGGAAGTCACGGTCGGCCAGTACCTCGACATCCTCGAGGAGGTCGCGTGGCGGGACGCCGAGAATGCCGACATGCTGCCGCGCGCGCATCGCGTGCTCGTCTACAAGTCGGCCAAGTACTCGATCGAGGCTCCCCTCGCGCTCGGGGCGCTCATGGCGGGCGGGACGCTCGAGCAGGTGACGGCTCTGCGCGCGTTCGGGCTGCCGCTCGGCGTCGCCTTCCAGCTGCGCGACGACCTGCTCGGAGTGTTCGGCGACCCCGAGGTCACCGGCAAGCCCGCGGGCGATGACCTGCGCGAGGGCAAGCGCACTGTTCTCATCGCCCTGGCGCGCGACGCTCTACCCGGCAGCGCGGTACGGCTCATCGACGAGCTGCTCGGCGACCCCGAGCTCACCGAGCACCAGATCCGCACGCTGCAGGCGACGATTCGGGATAGCGGTGCCGTCGAGACGGTCGAGTCGATCATCGCGCGGTCGGTCACCGAGGCTCTCGCGGCGCTCGAGTCGGCGACCATCAGCCGCTCCGCCCACGCCGAGCTCATCGGTCTCTCCGATCTCGTGACGCGCCGCTCGCACTAGGAGCGCCGCGCGTCAGCGGTGCACGGCGCTCAGAAGGCGAGCGCCTGCGCCACCCGCCGAACCTCGGCCTTGCGGCCGGCGCGCAGGGCGTCGATCGGCGTCGCGCCCAGGGCGTCCTCCGGCTCGAGCATCCAGCGCATCGCCTCATCGTCGCTGAAGCCGCTGTCGGCCAGCAGCACGAGCGTGCCGCGCAGCTCGCGCACGGGCTCGTCGTCGAAGAGGAACGATGCCGGGACGACGAGGACGCCGTCGCGGCGCACCGCGAGCAGCTGTCGATCCTCGATGAGGCGGTGCACCTTGCCGGGGCTCAGCCCGAGAATCTCGACGAGATCGGGGATCGTCAGCCAGGTCGGAGAGTCTGCATGCACGGTTACTAGAGTGCCACGCGCTCGTGTGGATCGCGCCCCCGGCACGAATCGGATTCCCTGATCACATTCGCCACATCCTTCACATTGGCCACGACGGGTAGTAGCCTGGGCTGCGGACGGATCGGGGGATCCTCCGCGCCCCTCGGGGGCAACACGGGTGAGAGAGGCCAGCGCCACATGACCGACACGCACCTCGCTGCGGGCGGGCGGCACGACTCGCGCGGCTGCGATGCTCCCGCTGATCGCGCGCACATCGTCTTCGCCGGCCTCGCCCCCCGCCACCCCATCGCGGTGACGAGCGCACCGCGCCCCGTCGGCATGCGCACGCGCACCGCCCTCTCGAGCACCGTGCCCCTCGTCCTCACCGGAGCCATCGCCCTGGGGCTCGGCGTCGCGGGCCCCGTCGAGGCGGCCCCGACCCGCAAGCCCTCACCGCCGCAGCCTGGCCAGGCCCCCGCGCCAGGAGGCTTGCGGGCGATGCTCTCCCAGTGGGGCGCCGCCATCACTCCCGGCGCCCAGAGTCTCGATGCGGTGGCCAGCTCGGCGGCTCCCGCCAGCTACCTCGTGCAGCCGGGAGACACCGTGAGCGACGTCGCCGCGCGCTTCGGGCTGCCCACCGCGGTGGTGCTCGCCCGCAACGGGCTGAGCTGGAAGTCCACGATCTTCCCGGGCCAGGTGCTCTCGCTCGGCGCCGACGGGGTCAAGCGTGCCGGCCGCCCGGCGGTGCTCGCCGACGGCGGGCTGTACGTCATCGCACGCGGTGACACGCTGTCGAGCGTCGCGCAGCGCTTCGGCATCTCCGTGCGATCGATCCTCGAGCGCAACGGGCTGAACCCCGCGAGCATCATCTACCCCGGCCAGAAGATCGTCATCCCCGGCCACAGCCCGCGAGACGCCGAGCCCCAGCTCGCCCTCGCCCAGGATGAGGGCGAGGGCGTTCCGGAGCTCACCCTCGCGTCGGCTGACTCGAGCACCGCCTCCGAGAGCACGGCCGCTCTCGCCGCCGCTCCCGACGTCTCGGCGCTCGCGATCGCCGAGCGTCCCGTGCTGCCGGCAGCTCCGCCGCGCCCCGCAGCGCCCGCCCCGGGAAGCACCGCGCCGAGCGGCCCGCCGAGCGGTGGCGGAAGCGTGACCCCGCTCACGGGCAAGATGCGGGGCCACGCGCTGACGATCATCCAGGTCGGGCGCCAGCTCGGTGTGCCCGACTACGGCATCGTCATCGCGCTCGCCACAGCGATGCAGGAGTCCACGCTGCGCAACCTCTCGTGGGGCGACCGCGACTCGGTCGGCCTCTTCCAGCAGCGGCCGAGCTCGGGGTGGGGTACCGCCGCCGACCTGCAGGTTCCGAGCCACGCCGCCCGACTCTTCTACGTGGGGCGCAGCGGGTACACGCGCGGCTTGCTCGACATCCCCGGCTGGCAGGGCATGTCGCTCACGCAGGCCGCGCAGGCCGTGCAGATCTCCGCCTACCCGAACCACTACGCCAAGTGGGAGGCGAGTGCGTGGGCGTGGCTCTACGAACTCACGTGAACCCGCGCCGCCGAAGCGCCGTGCGCCTCCCCTGCTCGACCGCCTGACCGACCTACACTGGCGCGGTGACTGCCTCCCCGACCGACCCCCTCATCGGGCGTCTGATCGACGGTCGGTACCGCGTGCGCTCGCGCATCGCTCGCGGGGGCATGGCGACCGTCTACCTCGCGACGGATGAACGGCTCGAGCGCCTCGTCGCGGTCAAGATCATGCACGGCCACCTCGCCGACGACAGTCAGTTCAAAGAGCGCTTCATCCAGGAGGCGCGGTCGGCCGCTCGGCTCGCGCACCCCAACGTCGTCAACGTCTTCGATCAGGGGCAGGACACCGAGTCGGCCTACCTGGTCATGGAGTACCTTCCCGGCATCACGCTGCGCGATCTCCTGAAGGAGTACGGCGCGCTGACACCGGCCCAGACGATGGACATCACCGAGTCGGTGCTCGGCGGCCTCGCCGCCGCGCACAAGGCAGGCATCGTGCATCGGGATCTCAAGCCCGAGAATGTGCTGCTCGCCGACGACGGCCGCATCAAGATCGGTGACTTCGGTCTCGCTCGTGCCGCCACCGCGAACACGGCGACGGGCCAGGCGCTGCTCGGCACGATCGCCTACCTCTCCCCCGAGCTCGTCATGCGCGGTATCGCCGACACGCGCAGCGACATCTACGCGGTCGGCATCATGATGTTCGAGATGCTCACCGGCGAGCAGCCCTTCAAGGGCGAGCAGCCCATGCAGATCGCCTACCAGCACGCCAACGACTCCGTGCCGGCGCCGAGCACCCTCAACCCCGAAGTGCCCGCCGAGTGGGACGAGCTCGTGCTGTGGGCCACCGCGCGCAATCCCGACGATCGCCCCACCGACGCCCGCGCCCTCCTCGAGCAGGTCACCGAGACGGGGCGGGAGCTGCAGACCGCTCTCTCGGCCACGGGCGCGCAGAAGACCATGCTGCTGACCTCCCCGATTCCCACCACGCCCGCCGCGCTGACCGGGGACGACAGCGAGACTCAGGTGATCGGCGGAGTTCCCTCTCCGGCGACGCGCCCCACCACGAGCGCCGCCGTTCTCGCCGAACGCGGGTCCAAGGGGCGGCGTCGCGGGTGGCTGCTCTTCGCCGTCGTCCTGGCTCTGGCCGGCCTCGCGGGCGGTGTCGGCTGGTGGTTCGGCGCCGGCCCAGGCTCGACGGTCACGATCGAGAGCGTGCGGGGGCTCGGCGAGGAGGCCGCGCGCGAGGTACTCGTCGAGCAGGGCCTCGTGGTCGCCGACACCCTCGAGGAGGCCTTCGACCCCGAGGTCGAGGCCGGACTCGTCGCGGGGACCGACCCCGAGGCAGGTACGGTCGTCGATCGCGACGCTGCCGTCACCCTCGTGATCTCGAAGGGCCGCGAGCCGACAACGGTCCCCGACATCCTGGGGCAGCCCGAGGCGGATGCCCGGCTCGCGCTCGCGGAGGCCGGCTTCGAGCCCGGCGAGAGCATCGAGCAGTTCGACAGCGACGTCGCCGACGGCTCGGTCGTCGCCCTGCTCGACGACGCCGGCGAGCCACTCGCAGCCGGGGCCGAATCGTTCGTCGGCACGGCCGTGCAGCTCGTCCTGTCGGTGGGCGCGATTCCCGATGTGCGCGGACTCTCGGTCGACGGAGCGCAAGAGGCGCTCTCGGCACGCGGGCTCGAGGGGATCGTGGGCGGCGACCCCGAGTTCGACAACGAGGTCGCGGAGGGCGACGTGCTGCGCGTGGAGGCGATCGGCGAGGGACCTGTGCGCCCCGGCGACACCGTCACGCTCATCATCTCGCGCGGCCCCGACCTCGTGACCGTGCCCGAGGTCGTGGGACTCAGCATCAACGACGCTGTCGATCGGCTGCGGGCGGAGGGCTTCGAGGTCAACCTCGACACCAACGTGCCACCCGGTCTGCGGGGCTCCGCGCTCGCTCCCGTGCAGTCGACGGACCCCGAGGGTGGCTCGCAGGTCTTCCGCAGCCCGCGCCCTCCGGTCACCGTGACCGCCCAGTACTGAGTCTCGTCTCAGGACCGGCCAGTCACGCGCTAGGAGTCGGCGCCGAGCTCCTCCGCCACGAGGAAGGCGAGCTCGAGCGACTGCATGTGGTTGAGGCGCGGGTCGCACAGCGACTCGTAGCGGGTCGCGAGGGTCGCCTCGTCGATGTGCTCCGAGCCGCCCAGGCACTCGGTGACATCGTCGCCCGTGAGCTCCACGTGGATACCGCCGGGGTGCGTGCCGACGGCGCGGTGCGCCTCGAAGAAGCCCTTGACCTCGTCGACGACGTCGTCGAACCGTCGCGTCTTGTAGCCGGTCGGCGTCGTGAGGCCGTTGCCGTGCATGGGGTCGGTGACCCACAGCGGTTGGGCGTCCATGCCCGAGATCGCTTCGAGGAGCGGTGGCAGGGCATCCCGAATCTTGCCGGCACCCATGCGCGTGATGAAGGTGAGTCGGCCCGGCTCCCGATCGGGATCGAGCACGTCGATGAGTCGCTCCATGTCATCGGCGCTCGTCGACGGGCCGAGCTTGACGCCGATCGGGTTGCGAATGCGGCGGAAGAAGTCGACGTGCGCTCCCTCGAGCTCGCGAGTGCGCTCGCCGATCCAGAGGAAGTGCGCGCTCGTGTTGTACGGGGTGCCCGTACGGGAGTCGATGCGCGTCATCGGCCGCTCGTAGTCCATGAGCAGACCCTCGTGGCTCGAGTAGAACTCCACGCGCTTGAGCTCGTCGAAGTCTGCTCCCGCCGCCTCCATGAAGCGCACGGCACGATCGATCTCACGGGCCAGGCCCTCGTAGCGCGCGTTCGCGGGGTTGGCGGCGAAGCCCTTGTTCCAGCTGTGCACCATGCGCAGGTCGGCGAAGCCACCCTGCGTGAAGGCGCGGATCAGATTGAGGGTCGACGCAGCCGTGTGGTAGCCCTGCACGATGCGGCGAGGGTCGGCCTCCCGCGACTCGGGTGTGAAGTCGTAGCCGTTGACGATGTCGCCGCGGTAGGCCGGCAGCGTGACGTCACCGCGCGTCTCGGAGTCGCTCGACCGCGGCTTGGCGAACTGCCCGGCCATGCGGCCCATCTTGATGACGGGCATCGAGGCGCCGTAGGTGAGCACGATCGCCATCTGCAGGATCGTCTTGACGCGGTTGCGGATCTGGTCGGCGGTCGCGCCCGCGAAGGTCTCGGCGCAGTCGCCGCCCTGCAGCAGGAACGCGTCACCGCGCGCGGCCCGCGCAAGGCGGTCACGCAGCATGTCGACCTCGCCGGCGAAGACGAGCGGCGGGAGCGTTGCGAGCTCTGCGGAGGCGGCCGCCGCCGCGGTGGCGTCCGGCCACTGCGGCTGCTGCTTGATCGGCAGCGTGCGCCAGTGGTCGAGACCGCGAATCACGTCAGGGTCAGCGTGCACGACGGTTTCGTCTGGGTCGACCACCGGGAGAGTCCTTTTCGATGCGGGGGCGGGATGCACGGCGCAAGAGGCCGCGACTATCCAGCCTAGCGGGCCTTCGCCGGGCGCTTGTCCTTCACGCTCGTCGCGTACACGTCGCGGTACTCCTGGCCGCTCAGGCGGCCGAGCTCGTACATGATCTCGTCGGTGACCGAGCGCAGTACGAAGCGGTCGGACTCGAGGCCGGTGAAGCGCGTGAAGTCGAGTGGTTCGCCGAAGACGACTCCTGGGCGCATGACCTTGGGCAGCTTCGTGCCGATGGGCATGACCTTCTCGGTGTCGATCATGGCCACGGGCACGACGGGCGCACCCGACTCGAGGATCATGCGCGCGACACCCGTGCGGCCCCGGTACATGATGCCGTCCGGGCTTCTCGTGCCTTCCGGGTAGATGCCGAGGGCGAGACCGTCGGCGAGCACGCGCAGGCCCGTGTTGAGCGAGGCCTCGGAGGCCTTGCCGCCCGAGCGGTCGATCGGCAGCTGCCCCGTGCCGACGAAGAAGAGCTTGGTGAGCCAGCCGCGCAGGCCCTTGCCCGTGAAGTAGTCGCTCTTGGCGAGGAACACCACGCGACGATCGAGCACGAGGGGCAGGAAGACGGAGTCGACGAAGGAGAGGTGGTTGCTCGCCAGGATGACGGCGCCGTCCTTCGGCACGTTCTCAAGCCCGCGCACCCACGGGCGGAACGCGGTGAGGATGATGGGCCCCACCACGAGGTTCTTCATGAGCCAGTAGAACATCGTCGCGCCCTCCCGTCGTCGCCGTAGGAAGCCTACCCGGCAGTCGGGTCAGGCTGTGGCCGCGTGGATGCGCGCCAGATCCGCCGCGCCGACGACACCGGCGTCGTTGACGAGCTGGGCGACGGCGAACCGCGGCTCGGGGTGGTAGCCGCGGGCGGGGAGATGCGAGAAGTAGGACTCGCGCACCGGATCGAGTAGCAGGTCGCCGGCGACAGCGACACCGCCGCCGAAGACGAACAGCTCGGGGTCGAGCACGGCGCTGAGGCTCGCGCACGCCTGGCCGAGCCAGCCGCCGAGCTGGCGCAGCGCGTGCAGCGCGCCGGGGTCGTGCGCGGTGATGAGCTCGGCGAGCACGCCGCCCGTGAGCGCGCCCGCTCGCGCCCGCGCCTCCTCGAGGCCGAGACCGATGCCTCCGGCATCGGCGATCTCGTTCGCCATGCGCAGCAGGGCACGGCCGGAGCCGTACTGCTCGATGCAGCCGCGAGCACCGCAGCCGCACGGCAGCCCATCCGGGACCACGCGAAGATGACCGAGCTCCCCCGCTGTGCCGAAACCGCCGCGCAGCAGACGATCGCCCGCGACCACGGCGCCGCCGACGCCGGTGCCGATAGTCAGCATGGTCATATGGTGCGCGTCGCGCGCGACCCCGAACCGGAACTCCGCCCAGCCCGCCGCGTTCGCGTCGTTGTCGATCGTGACGTCGAGGTCGATGCGCTCGCGAAGGCGATCCCGGAACGGCTCGTGCCGCCAATTGATGTTGGGCGCGTAGTAGACGGTCGACTGGGCCGCATCGATGAATCCCGCGGCCGCGACTCCCGCCGCGATGACCTCGTGGCCGACGCGGAGTCGCTCGATCATCGCCACGACGAGATCCATGATCGCCGCCGGATCGCCCGCGGGGGTCGGCTGACGCAGCTCCTCGACGATGCGACCGTCGTCGCTCACGAGAGCCCCGGCGATCTTCGTCCCGCCGATATCGATTCCGATGGAGTGCATGAGCGAAGAGTCTACTGAGCACAGGCCGTTGCCTCGCCCGCCCGCTCGCCCGGGTAGAGTGTGGGCATCAGTTGCCCGCCCACCGGTGCCAAAGGAGTTGCCGTGAAAGAATTCGTCGTCCCAGCAGTGGTGACCGCAGACCCCGACGCCAACGCGTCAGATCTGCTCGTCGATCGCGTCGCCCTCGCCCCAGAAGGTGCACTCTTCTCGCTCCCCACCGCCGACGGCGGGTGGAGCGACGTAACGGCGCGCGAGTTCCACGACCAGGTCGTCGCCCTCGCCAAGGGCTTCATGGCGGCCGGAGTGAAGTCCGGCGACAAGATCGGCTTCATGTGCAAGACGCGGTACGAGTGGACTCTCGTCGACTTCGCCACCTGGTTCGCGGGCGCCGCCCTCGTTCCCATCTACGAGACGAGCTCACCGAGCCAGATCCAGTACATCCTCGAGAACTCCGAGGCGAACCACATCATCGTCGAGACTGCGGAGCACTTCTCGCGCTTCGACGAGATCGCGGGCGATGTGACCGGCGTGGGCCACGTCTGGCAGATGCACCTCGGCGATCTCGAGAAGCTCGCGGGCTCGGGCCACGGCGTGAGCGACGAGGACCTCGAGACGCGGCGCACGACGGCGAAGGGTGCCGACCTCGCGACCCTCATCTACACCTCGGGATCAACCGGAACCCCCAAGGGGGTCGTGCTGACGCACTCGAACTTCGTCGAGCTTTGCCGCAACTCCGCGATCGCGATGAAGGAGGTACTCGCTCCGGGTGCTTCGACGGTCCTCTTCATTACGACGGCGCACATTTTCGCGCGCCTCCTCTCGATCTTGTACGTGCACGGCGGAGTCCGCGTCGGCCATCAGGCCGACACCACGCAGCTCATGCCAGCGCTCGGATCCTTCAAACCTACCTTTTTGCTCGTCGTGCCGCGTGTGTTCGAGAAGGTGTACAACTCCGCGGAGCAGAAGGCGGAGGCGGGCGGCAGGGGCAAGATCTTCCGCAAGGCGGCCGACGTGGCAGTCGCCCACTCGCAAGCGCTCGACACCGGATCCGTACCGCTCGGGCTGCGTCTGCAGTTCGCGCTCTTCGACAGGCTCGTCTACAGCAAGCTTCGCAGCGCCATGGGCGGTAACGTCGTATACGCCATCAGCGGGTCGGCGCCCCTCGGTTTGCGCCTCGCGCACTTCTTCCGCAGCGTCGGAATCAGGATCCTCGAAGGCTACGGGCTCACCGAAACCACGGCGCCGGCGACCGTGAATCTCGTGGACCGCTTCAAGATCGGCACCACGGGGCCGGCGCTCCCGGGCGTGGGCATCAGGATCGACGAGGACGGCGAGATCCTCGTGTCAGGCATCAATGTCTTCGCCGGTTACTGGAAGAACGACGCTGCGACGGCCGAGGTCATGCAGGACGGCTGGTTCCGCACCGGGGATATCGGTGCGCTCGATGACGATGGGTACCTGACGATCACAGGCCGCAAGAAGGAGATTCTCGTGACTGCGGGCGGCAAGAATGTCGCACCGGCCAGCCTCGAGGATCCTATTCGCTCGAACCCCATCATCAGTCAAGTGGTCGTGGTCGGCGACCAGAAGCCCTTCATCTCGGCGCTCGTCACCCTCGACAGCGAAATGTTGCCGACGTGGCTGAGCAATAATGACGAGAACCCCTCTATTTCTCTCGCCGATGCCGCCTCGAATCCCAAGGTCATCGCCGAGGTGCAGCGCGCCGTCGACGCGGCGAACAGCCGAGTGTCTCGCGCCGAATCGGTGCGCAAGTTCACCATTCTCGCGACCGACTTCACGGAGGCGAGCGGCCACCTCACACCCAAGCTGAGCATCAAGCGCCACGTCATCGCGGCCGACTTCGCCGACGTCATCGAGGGTATGTACTCCGGGTCTCCGCAGACGCAGGGCGTCTCCATCCAGCACTGACGCAGGACGTTCCCATGCAGCACTGAGAGTCGCAGGCTACGCGAATGATTCGGGTCAGCGCCCGAACCACTCCGCGTCCCGCACGGCGCGCATGGCCTCACGTTTGACGTCGGGCTCGAGGCCTTCGATGTAGAGGCGTCCGCGCAGATGGTCGGTTTCGTGTTGCAGTGCTTGCGCGAGCAGGCCCTCTCCGCTCAGCTCGACGGGCTCCCCCTCCAGATCGATGCCCGTGACGCGCGCCCAGGGGTGTCGCAGGCGGGGGAAGCCGAGCCCGGGAACGGAGAGGCAGCCTTCGTCGACCGGCTCGGCGTCGCCGCGCACCTCGGCGAGCTCGGGGTTGAGCACGTACCCGACGACTCCGTCGACGTTGTAGCTGAACGCGCGCAGCCCGACGCCGATCTGCGGCGCCGCGACGCCCGCTCGGCCGGGCACCTGGACGGTGTCGAGAAGGTCGGCCACGAGCATTCTCACGCGGTCATCGATCATCGTGATCGTGTCTGCGGGGCTGCGGAGGACGGGGTCGCCGAAGAGGCGGATGGGGCGGACGGTCACGTGCGGCTCAGACGCCGCGACGCTCGGGCATGCCCTCGGCGACGAGCGCGGCCAGCTCCCGCGCGGCCGAACGCGTGAGGGGACGCAGGGAGGCCCAGTTGATGACCGACCCCGAGGCGAGGTGCTCGTCATAGGGCATGCGCACGATCGCGCGGACGCGAGAGGCAAAGTGCGCCTCGATCTCCTCGAGCTTGACGAGGTTCGTGCCCTGCGTACCCGTGTTGATCGCGACGATCGCGGATCGGACGAGCTCGCCGTATCCGTTGGCCTCGAGCCAGGTGAGGGTCTCGGAGGCGAGCCGCGCCTCGTCGACGCTGCCGCCGGAAACGATGACGATGGAGTCGGCGCGGCGGAGGGTCGCGCGCATGACGGAGTGCACGATGCCCGTTCCGCAGTCGGTGAGCACGATCGAGTAGTAGCGCGCTGTGAGGTCGGCGACGACGTTGTAGTCGTTCTCGTCGAAAGCCTCGGAGAGCATCGGGTCGGTGTCGGAGGCGAGGATGTCGAGGCGCGTCTCGTCGCGGGAGACGAAGGTCGAGAAGTCGGTGAAGCCCGCGATGCTCGGCCCGCGGTTCACGAGGTCGCGCACGGTCGCGCGCGTCTGACGGGCGACGCGCTCGGAGAGCGTGCCGCGGTCGGGGTTGGCGTCGATCGCGACGACGCGGTCGTCGCGCACGTCGGCGAGAGCCATGCCGAGGAGGGTCGTCACGGTCGTCTTGCCCACGCCGCCCTTGCGGGTCAGCACGGGCACGAAGCGGGCGCCGCCGACGAACGGAGTGGCGATGCGCGCGTCGAGCTCTTTGCGCGCCCGCACTCGAGCAGAGTCGCCGACATGGACGAGGTGGAAGCTGAGCGTATAGGCGAGCCGCGGCCAGAACCCCTCCGGCGCCGGGCGGCGGCCGCGCGGGTGGTCGAGCAGGCGATCGGCGGTGAGCATGGCGGCCGTCTCGGGCCCCTCGCCCGTGCCGTCGAGGCGTTCGCGACGCGTCGTCGCCGAGGGCAGATCGAGAGCACCCGTGATGGGCTCCGCGGGCGTCACGGCGGCGAGGGCCTCGTCGGAGAGCGAGATGGTCGTCACGCCGGAGGAGAGAACCTGCACGACCGCGGGGTCGATCTCGTGCTCCGCGAGGGCGACAGCCTGCTCGTCCTCCGGCGCCTCATGCACGGGGGCCGGCAGTTCGACATCGATCGACATGCTCGGCGGCAGTGCCGCGGCGAGATCGCCGTCAGCGGTCGGCTCGCGCCCGTCGTCGACGGTGTACTCCTCGTCGACGCCGACGCGGGAGCCGCGCGACGATGTCGAGCGCTTGGCTGCAACCACGAACTCCCCCTCGGTCAGTGAACGTGCTCGGTCGGCGACCGTGACAGAACACCACAGTCTACCGCCCTCCGCACTCGCGAAGCGGAGGGCCTCTCGGGTACCGCTCAGGCGTCGCCGACGACGACGAGCAGGTCACCCGCCTCCACCTGCTGCGTGGCCGGCACTGCGAGCCGCGAGACCGTGCCGGCGACGGGCGACGTGATCGCCGCTTCCATCTTCATGGCCTCGATCGTGGCGACGCTCTGCCCCGCCTCGACCGTGTCGCCCTCCCCGACCTGCAGGGTGACGACACCGCTGAACGGTGCGGCGACATGGCCGGGCTGCGCGGGGTCCGCCTTCTCGGTCTTGGTGCTCTCGACCTCGATCGATCGATCGCGCACGAGCACCGGGCGCAGCTGGCCGTTGAGGGTCGCCATGACGGTGCGCATGCCCTTCTCGTCCGGCTCGCTGATCGCTTCGAGGACGACGAAGAGGCTCACGCCGGTCTCGATCTCGATCGTGTGCTCGACGCCGGGCTGGAGCCCGTAGAGGTAGTCGGGGGTGCGCAGCACCGAGAGGTCGCCGTACTGCTCCCGCACCTGCAGGAACTGCTGGGTGGGCTGGGCGAAGAGCAGCTGGTTGAGCATGAGGCGCCGGTCGTCGGTCTCCCCCGCGAGCTTGGTTCGCTGCTCATCGGTGAGCTCCGTCACACCGACCTTCGGCGTGCGGCCCTCGAGCACCTTGCTGCGGAAGGGCTCGGGCCAGCCGCCGGGCAGGTCTCCGAGCTCTCCCGCCATGAACCCGATGACCGAGTCGGGGATGTCGTACTTGCCGGGGTTCTCCTCGAAGTCGGCCGGGTCGGCTCCCGCCGCGGCCATCTGCAGGGCGAGATCGCCCACGACCTTGCTCGACGGCGTGACCTTCGTGGGGCGCCCCAGGATGCGGTTGGCCTCGGCGTACCAGTCCTCGATGAGCTCGAAGCGGTCGGCGAGGCCGAGCGCGGTCGCCTGCTGGCGCAGGTTCGAGAGCTGACCGCCGGGGATCTCGTGCTTGTAGACGCGCCCGGTCGGGCCGGCGAGACCCGACTCGAAGGGCTTGTAGGCCCTGCGGACGGCCTCCCAGTACGGTTCGAGATCGCTCACCGCCTGCAACGGGATGCCCGTGTCGCGCTCGGTGTGCGCGAGCGCCGCGACGAGGGCGGAGAGCGGCGGCTGGGAGGTGGTGCCCGCCATGGGCGCGCTCGCGGCATCCACCGCGTCGGCGCCCGCGCGCGAGGCGGCGAGCAGGGTGGCCAGCTGGCCGCCGGCGGTGTCGTGCGTGTGCACGTGCACGGGCACGTCGAAGCGCTCGCGGAGAGCGCCGACGAGCGTCTCGGCCGCGCTCGCGCGCAGCAAGCCCGCCATGTCCTTGATGGCGAGGATGTGCGCGCCGGAGTCGACGATCTGCTCGGCGAGCCGCAAGTAGTAGTCGAGCGTGTAGAGGTCTTCGGCCGGGTCGAGCAAGTCGCCCGAGTAGCACATCGCGACCTCCGCGACCGTGGAGCCCGTGCCGAGCACGGCGTCGATCGCGGGGCGCATCTGGTCGACATCGTTGAGTGCGTCGAAGATGCGGAAGATGTCGATGCCGGTCTCGGCCGCCTCGGCCACGAACGCGTCGGTGACCTCGGTCGGGTACGGCGTGTAGCCGACCGTGTTGCGTCCGCGCAGCAGCATCTGGATCGCCACGTTGGGCAGCGCTGCGCGCATGGCCGCCAGACGCTGCCACGGGTCCTCGCCGAGGAAGCGCAGGGCGACGTCGTAGGTCGCTCCACCCCAGGCCTCGACGCTCAGCAGCTGGGGGGTCATGCGGGCGACGTGCGGCATCACGGTCGTGAGGTCGGTCGTGCGCACGCGCGTCGCGAGCAGCGATTGGTGAGCATCCCGGAATGTCGTGTCGGTCACGGCGAGAGCGGTCTGCGCGCGGAGGTCCGCCGCGAACCCGGCGGGACCGAGTTCGAGCAGGCGCTGACGCGAGCCGCTCGGGGCCTCGGCCTCCAGGTCGACGGTCGGGAGCTTCACGGCCGGGTCGAGGATGCCCTCGCCGGGGCCGTTCGGCTGGTTCACCGTGACATCCGCGAGCCAGGTGAGCACCTTCGTGCCGCGGTCCTTCGAGGGGTTGGCGGTCACGAGCTCGGGGCGCTCGTCGATGAACGAGGTGCTCAGGTCGCCCGCGATGAACTCAGGGTCGTCGAGCACGGCCTGGAGGAACGGGATGTTCGTGGTCACGCCGCGGATGCGGAACTCGGCGAGTCCTCGCCGAGCGCGCGAGACGGCAGCGGCGAAGTCCCGGCCGCGGCACGTCATCTTGGCGAGCATCGAGTCGAAGTGCGGAGAGATCTGGGCGCCGGAGGCGATCGTGCCGCCGTCGAGCCGCACTCCCGCACCGCCGGGCGAGCGGTAGGTCGTGATCTTGCCCGTGTCGGGGCGGAAGCCGCTCGCCGGATCCTCGGTCGTGATGCGGCACTGCAGGGCGGCGCCGCGCAGATGGATCTGCTCCTGCTGCAGCCCGAGCTCGGCAAGGGACTGGCCGTAGGCGATGCGCATCTGCGACTGCACGAGGTCGACGTCGGTGACCTCCTCGGTCACGGTGTGCTCGACCTGGATGCGCGGGTTCATCTCGATGAAGACGTGCTCGCCCTTGCGCTCCCCCGCCGTGTCGAGGAGGAACTCGACCGTGCCGGCGTTGACGTAGCCGATCGACTTCGCGAACGCGATCGCGTCGCGGTACATGGCCTGACGCACGTCCTCGTCGAGGTTCGGCGCCGGGGCGATCTCGACGACCTTCTGGTGCCGTCGCTGCACGGAGCAGTCGCGCTCGAAGAGGTGCACGGTCTCGCCGCTCGAGTCGGCGAGAATCTGCACCTCGATGTGACGGGGGCGCACGACGGCCTGCTCGACGAACATCGTCGCGTCGCCGAACGCGCTGTCGGCCTCGCGCATAGCGGCCTCGAGCGCTTCCTTGAGGTCCTCCCGCTTCTCGACACGGCGCATCCCTCGACCGCCGCCGCCCGCGACAGCCTTCGCGAAGATGGGGAAGCCGATGTCGTCGGCGGCGTCGAGGAGCACCTGCATGTCGGTGGTCGCCGGGGACGACTTCAGCACGGGCACACCCGCGGCGATCGCCTTCTCCTTCGCCGTGACCTTGTTGCCCGCCATCTCGAGCACCGAGCGGGGCGGCCCTATGAAGGCGATGCCCGCGTCGGCGGCCGCCTGCGCGAGGTCGGGGTTCTCGCTGAGGAAGCCGTAGCCGGGGTAGATGGCGTCGGCACCCGATTCCTTCGCCACACGGATGATCTCGCTCACGTCGAGGTACGCCCGCACGGGGTGGCCCTCCTCGCCGATCTGGTACGCCTCGTCGGCCTTGAGTCGATGCATCGAGTTGCGATCCTCGAAAGGGAAGACGGCGACCGTCTTCGCGCCCAGCTCGTACGCGGCGCGGAAGGCGCGGATCGCGATCTCGCCGCGGTTGGCTACCAGGATCTTGCGAAACATCTTGTCCTTTCGCGGGCGGCGCAGGGCGAACCCTGGAAGCCGCCTGACGGTGGGGGCGGATAGCGTCGGCGCGGATGCACGCGACTCCAGACTAGTAAAGGTAGGGTCGGTGTTCGTGCACGTACTCAGCATCAGCTCCCTGAAGGGAGGCGTGGGCAAGACCACCGTCACCCTCGGCCTCGCGTCAGCGGCGTTCGCTCGGGGCTTGCGCACCCTCATCGTCGACCTCGACCCGCAGTCCGACGCCTCGACGGGCATGGACATCCAGGTTGCGGGCCACCTCACGATCGCCGACGTGCTGGGGGCACCCAAGGAGCGCACGGTGCGGCAGGCGATCGCCCCGAGCGGCTGGACGCGGGGGCGCCCCGGCACGGTCGACGTGCTCATCGGGAGCCCGAGTGCCATCAACTTCGACGGCCCGCACCCGAGCATCCGGGAGATCTGGAAGCTCGAGGAGGCGCTCGCCCACGTGGAGGCCGACTACGACCTCGTGCTCGTCGACTGCGCTCCCTCTCTCAACGCGCTCACGCGCACGGCGTGGGCGGCGAGCGACCGGGTGGTCGTCGTCACCGAGCCCGGCCTGTTCTCGGTTGCGGCCGCCGATCGTGCTCTGCGGGCGATCGAGGAGATCCGCCGCGGGCTCTCCCCCCGCCTGCAGCCTCTCGGCATCATCGTCAATCGCGCTCGCGTGCAATCACTCGAGCACCAGTTCCGCATCAAGGAGCTGCGCGACATGTTCGGCCCGCTCGTGCTCGCCCCCCAGCTTCCCGAGCGCACGTCTCTGCAGCAGGCTCAGGGCGCGGCGAAGCCCCTGCACATGTGGCCGGGAGACAGCGCGCTCGAGATGGCGCGCAACTTCGACCAGCTGCTCGACCGCGTCATGCGCACGGGCCGGCTGGGCGAGTACGCGGCAGGCTAGCGCGCGCCGTCGGGCTCGAGGCTCGAGGCTCGAGACTCGAGGGGGATGGTCGCGGCTCAGCTCGCGCGGGTGGACCGCCGCGCGGCGAGCTCGTCCTGCGGGTCGGCCGCGGGCGTCGAGTCGAGGTCGACGAGGCTCGACTCGACTTCGCGCAGCACCTTGCCCACGGCGATGCCGAACACGCCCTGGCCGCGGCTCACGAGGTCGATGACCTCGTCATCGCTCGTGCACAGGTAGACGCTCGCACCATCGCTCATGAGCGTCGTCTGCGCGAGATCGTTGACGCCGGCCTCGCGCAACTGGTTGACGGCCGTGCGGATCTGCTGCAGCGAGATGCCGGTGTCGAGGAGCCGCTTGACGAGCTTGAGCACGAGGATGTCGCGGAAGCCGTAGAGGCGCTGCGTGCCCGACCCGGAGGCACCACGCACGGTGGGCTCGACGAGCTCGGTGCGCGCCCAGTAGTCGAGCTGCCGGTAGGAGATTCCGGCGGCACGAGCGGCGACCGCTCCGCGGTAGCCGGCCTGGTCATCGAGCTCGGGCAGACCGTCGGTGAACAGCAGCCCGAGGTCGTACCGCTCTGCACGGCCGCTGACGTCGCCCATTGCCCCACCTAACCTTCATGTTGAACGTGACAGTTGCTGTCCCGTCGTTCACAGTAGCGACCCGTCCCGCGTCGATCGGAGACATTCGCTCGGACACGTCGGCGTGTCGGGGCCCTTGCTACGACTGTAGCCTGCCGAGAGCCGATCGGATGAGACTCGACCGCACGATTTCGAGCTGCCCCGCGATCTCGCGAGCGAGCTCGGCCGCCTTCGCGCGGCTCGACGGATCGTTGCGCCGCGACACCGGGACGAGGGCAGACTCGATGAGCCCGAGCTCGCGCTCCGCGGCCGCCCGGAAGCCCCTCAGGTGCCGAGGCTCGATACCCGAGCGCTGCAGCTCGACGAGCGCGCGCACGACGGCGAGAGCATCCTCGCCGAACGTCTCGGCCGCGGGCACGAGCGATGCGCTCACAGCATCGTTCAGCAGCCCCGCGCTCGCACCGCTCGCGTGCAGAAGCTCCTCGCGGCTCAAGCGGCGCTCGGTCGCGAGCATCGACGGCAACGGCACCGAGCCGAGCGGCAGCGCGGGCATGCGACCCGCCTCGAGCTCCGCGAGATGGCTGCGGATGACCTTGAGCGGCAGGTAGTGATCGCGCTGGAGAGTGAGGACGAAGCGCAGGCGATCGACGTCGCGCGGCGAGAACTTGCGATATCCGGACTCAGTCCGGTCGGGGGCGACGAGCTGCTGCTCCTCGAGGAAGCGCAGCTTCGACGGCGTCAGATCAGGAAACTCCGGACTGAGCTTCGCGAGCACCTGACCGATGCTGAGCAGGGCACCCTTGCCGGGCTCGCGAGCCGGGGCGGCGGCGGGCCGTGAGGGCATCAGGCGCTCGAGGGCAGGTCGTGCCGGGACGCGTAGAACGTGAGGTGGAACTTGCCGACCTGCACTTCGGAGCCGTCGACGAGAGGCACCGTCTCCTCGATGCGCTCCCCGGCCATGAAGGTGCCGTTGAGGGAGCCGAGGTCGCGCATGGAGAACTGCGAGCCGTGGCGCAGGAACGACGCGTGCTTGCGGGAGACGGTCACGTCGTCGAGGAAGATGTCGGCGTCGGGGTGGCGGCCGGCGACCGTGACATCGGAGTCGAGCAGGAACCTCGCGCCGGTGTTCGGCCCGCGGCGCACGATGAGAAGACCCGAGGATGCCGGCAGGGCCGCGATGACCTCGAGCTCCTCCGGCGAGATGCCCGCCTCCATCGCCGCGAGCTGCGCTGCGAATTCGGGCCCGTAGTGCACCGTCGTCTCGTGCGGGCGGTACTCGGTCGACTCGTCACCGGTACGACCGTTCTGCGGGGCCTCAGCCATCAACTCACCTCCTCACGAACCCAGCGTATCCGATGCTCCGGGTGCCGGTTGCGCCGATTCGGCCAGCAGCGCGAGCGTCTGACGGAGGTAGAGGGCGCCCGCCCACCAGTAGAGGAAGCCGCCCCAGAGGATGAACGCCCAGCCGATGGGATCGCTCACCGCAGCGACCTGCGGGAAGGCCTGGCCGAGCACGAGGATCGGGAGGGCGTAGAACAGCGCGAAGGTCGCGAGCTTGCCGAGATGGTGCACCGGCAGGGGGCCGTAGTCGTGCTGGGCGAGGACGACGCCGAGCGCGGCGAGCAGCACGTCCCGGCCGACGATGACGATGACGATCCACCAGGGAACGACCTCGCGCACGGCGAGAGCGATGACCGCGGCGAAGATGAAGAGGCGGTCAGCTGCAGGATCGAGCAGCTGCCCGAGCTTCGTGATCTGGCCGAACCGACGCGCGATGATGCCGTCGAGATAGTCGGTCGCGCTGGAGATGACGATGACGACGAGTGCCGCGAGGTCGTTCCCGGTGAGAACGAGGGCGAGGAAGACCGGCACCAGCAGCAGTCGAACGGTGCTCAGGGCGTTGGGGATCGTGACGATGCGATCGCTCACGACCGCGCTCGCCCCGCTCGACTCCGCCTCCTGCTTGGCCACGCCGTCAGTCTAGTGATGCTCGTCTCCCGCACAGAGTGCACTATCCGGTACCGCGCGCGAGTCGCTACCATGCGGGCATGGACCCCCTACTCGTGACCATCGGCATCGCCGCCGGAGTCAGCCTCGTCACCTGGATCGCTTCTCTCCTCACGGGAGACCACTCGTGGGTCGACCGCATCTGGTCGATCGTGCCGGTCGTCTACGTCGCGGTCTTCTGGGCCGCGAGCGGCTTCACGGATGCTCGGCTCACGATCATGACGGTGCTCGTCGCTCTGTGGGGAGCGCGGCTGACGTTCAACTTCGCCCGCAAGGGCGGCTACCGCGGCGTGGAGGACTACCGCTGGCCGATCCTGCGCGAGCGCATGACGTCCGGTCAGTTCCATGTGTTCAACATCGTGTTCATCGTGCTCTTCCAGAACGCGCTCCTGCTGCTCATCGCTCTCCCCGCGCACGTCGCCTTCGAGAACCGCGGCACGCCCGTCGGTGCGCTCGATCTCGGCCTCGCCGCGCTCTTCCTCGCCCTGCTCGTGGGCGAGTTCGTCGCCGATCAGCAGCAGTGGTCGTTCCAGCAGGCCAAGGCCGCGACGATCGCGGCGGGCCGGGAGCCTCGGGAGCGCTTCGTGACCTCGGGCCTGTGGCGCGTGAGCCGGCACCCGAACTTCTTCTTCGAGCAGGCGCAGTGGTGGGTGCTCTACGCGATGGGCGCAGTCGCGCTCGGTGCGGCGCTGCACTGGTCTCTTGTGGGCCCCGTGCTGCTCACGGCGCTCTTCATCGGGTCCACCGTGTTCACGGAGTCGATCACGCGGAGCCGGTATTCCGAGTACGCCGAGTACCAGCGGGCGACCTCGATGCTCATCCCGTGGATTCCCCGTGACCGTCGTGGCGCTCCCGCCGACGCGACGGCCTCCTGACTACCCTCGCCCCCATGTCGTGCATTCGCTTCAACACGCCCGCGCAGCGCCGGCAGCTCGCTGCGAACGCCCCCGCGATGCAGTCGCCACGCGCGGACGACCCCGCCGACGAGCCGGTCGCGCGCTTCCTCTCCCCCGCGGTGACCGCCTCGAAGGTCGCGCGCATCCGGCGCCTCGCGGCCGACCGCGACCCGAAGATCCGCGCGAGCGCGGCAGCGTCGTACCACGCGCCCGAAGAGGTCTACGAGGCGCTCTCGCGTGACGAGGACGCCGAGGTGAGGGCATGCATCGCGAAGAACGAGCAGGTTCCCTGCGACATCCTGCGCCGCCTCGCGCATGATCCGGACGAACGGGTGCGCGGGTTCGTCGCCCTCAACTACTTCGTGCCGGCCGATGCCATGACCGAGCTCGCGGAAGACCCGAGCGCCGTCGTGCGCGGCCTCGTCGACTGGAAGGCGCGCCTCGCGGAGGAGGAATCGGCTGACGACACCGAGCGCGCCCGCGAGCTCGCGTCGGCCTAGCTCCGACCCTCGTCGACGTCGCGGTCGCCGCGCGAGCGGAACCCGCCGGACCCCGCGACTCGATCGGGAAGCACTCGCGCGAGACCAGCGATCACGCGGTAGCGCACCGTGGGAATGACGACGGAACGGCCGCGCTCGATGCCGCGAAGGGCAAGCCTCACGACCCGCGCGGCGTCGAGCCACAGGAACGCCGGAATGCCCGCGGTCGAGACCTCCATGCGCTCGTGGAACTCCGTGCGCACGAACCCCGGACAGACGGCGGTGACGCTCACGCCGCGTGCGCGGTACGCGAGGTTCGCCCCGCGAGCGAAGGAGACGCCCCAGGCTTTGGCTGCGGCGTAGGTGCCGCGCGGGGTGAAGGCGGCCACGGAGGAGATGAGCACGATGCGCCCCGAGCCTCGGTCGAGCATGCCGCCGAGCGCCGCCTGGGTGAGCCGCAGCGGCACGCTCACGTGGATGTCGAGGTGGCGCTTCTCCTGCTCGACCGTGTTCTCGTGCAGCTCCCCTCGTATTCCGTACCCGGCGTTGTTGACGAGCAGGTCGACGGGGCGGCGGCGCTCGAGGAGGCGCGCCGCGACGGAGTCGAGCCCCTCCGGGTCGAGCAGGTCGGCGGGCAGCGCCTCGACGCGCACCCCAAATTCGTGCTGCAGGGCCGCTGCGCTGTCGGCGAGGCGCGAGGCATCACGAGCGACGAGAACGAGATCGTGACCCTGCGCGGCGAGCCGCCGCGCGAACTCGGCGCCGATGCCGGCGGTGGCCCCCGTGATGAGTGCGGTCGTCATGAGCCCACGCTAGCGAGTGCTCCAGCCTTCG
Organism: Chryseoglobus sp. 28M-23; assembly: GCF_014789785.1. NCBI lineage: Bacteria > Bacillati > Actinomycetota > Actinomycetes > Micrococcales > Microbacteriaceae > Microcella > Chryseoglobus sp. 28M-23. Next base: position 1,443,174 of record NZ_CP061846.1, read on the forward strand.
GGCCCTGCACTGCCGGCCGCGTACTCCTCGAGGACCACATCGTCGCTGCGCCACGCTTCGAGCACGGGCTCGACGATGCGCCAGCACTCCTCGGCGAGGTCGCCGCGCACCGAGAGCGTGTCGTCGCCGGTGAGGATGCCCGAGAGCACCTCCCCATAGGCACTCAACTGGCCGGCACCGAACTCCGCCTCGAGCCGGACCCGGTCGAGGTCGAACGGGTCGCCCGCGCCATTGATGTCGAGGTCGAGCGAGAGCCGCTCGGGCATGAGGGCGATGCGCACGACCGCGGGCGGCTGGTCTCCCCGCAGCCCGCGGGGGCGATCGTGCACCGGCCGCAGCGTGAGTCGCAGCTCGGTGAGCGGCGACCCGAGCGCCTTGCCGCTGCGCACCGTGAAGGGCACTCCGCGCCACCGCGGTGCGTCGACCTCGAGGTCGAGCTCGGCAAGGGTCTCCGTGCCGCGATCCGGCTCGACGCCCTCCTCGCTCGCGTAGTCGGGAACGCTGCGACCCTCCACGTCTCCCGCGGTGTACCGGGCGCGGCGGCTCGACGTCGCGGGGTCGCTCGAGACGCGCGTGCGCGCGAGCGCCTCGACCATCGCGTCGTGCAGGTCGTCTGCCTCGATGCTCGCGGGCGCGTCCATGGCGACGAGCGCGTGCACGAGCAGAAGGTGGCTCTGGATCATGTCGACGAGCGCTCCCGCGCCGTCGTAGTACCCCGCGCGCCCCTCGAGCGCGAGAGTCTCGTCGAAGACGATGTCGACCCGCTCGACATGCTCGGCGCTCCACAGCGCCTCGAGCGCGCGGTTGGCGAACCGCAGGCCGAGCAGGTTGATGACCGTGGCGAGCCCGAGGAAATGGTCGATGCGGAAGGTGCGGGACTCGGGCAGCAGCTGCGCGAGGGCGGCGTTGAGCCGGGCCGCGGAGGCGCCGTCGACCCCGAAGGGCTTCTCGAGCGCGAGTCTCGTGCCGGGCGGCAGGTCGACGCCGCGCAGCGCCTCGATGGCGTGCTCGGTGACGGCGGGCGGAAGAGCGAAGTACAGGATGGGAGGATGCTCGGCGGCCTCGAGGAGGCGGCGCAGGGCATCCGGATCGGTCGCGTCGGCCTCCTCGAACCGCGTCCCCTGCACGACCGCGTCCCGCAGCGGGCCGCTGCCGAGGGCGGTGCGCACCTGCTTGCGCCAGTCGTCCTGAGGCATGGCGTGGTGGCCGACGCCGACGAGCTCGACAGGCTCGGGGTGATCGTCCGCCTCCGACTGCGCGAGAACGCCGTCCAGCCCCGGCAGCAGGAGCCGTCGCGTGAGGTCGCCGCCGGCGCCGAGGATGATGAGGGTGCGTCCGGTCATCCCTCTACGCTAGCGAGGCGACCTGCACGGCGCGTCTGATTGGATGGAGCGCATGCCTGAGCCCCTCGAGAACTACGCCCTCATCGGAGACTGCCGTTCGGCAGCGCTCGTCGGCCGCACCGGGTCGATCGACTGGTTGTGCATGCCCCGATTCGACTCCGCCTCCCTCTTCGCCCGCATCCTGGGCGATGAGACGCACGGGCACTGGTCCCTCAACCCCGTCGGGGCCGTCGAGTGCACGAGCCGGCAGTACGAGGAGGACACGTTCATCCTCGTCACGCGCTGGGTGACCGAGTCGGGCGAGGTCGAGGTCATCGATTCGATGCCGCACGGCGACGGGGCCGCCGATGTCGCACGCCGCGTGGTGGGCATCAGCGGCGAGGTGGTCATGGAAGAGGTGCTGCGCATTCGCTTCGACTACGCGGACGCGATGCCGTGGGTGCGGCAGGCCGGCACCGAGGAGGAGCCGGAGCTCGTGGCGATCGCCGGGCCGGACGCCGTGATCGTGCGTGGACCCCACTTCCAGTCGATCGACCACGCCCACCGCGCCGAGTTCACGGTGCGCGAGGGCGAGACTGTCGACACGGTGCTCACGTGGTTCCCGAGCCACAAGACGCCGTACCCGCCCCTCGACCTCGACCAGCAGCTCGCCGACACGCGCGCGTGGTGGCAGCGCTGGGCACGGGCGTGCCGCGAGCCTGGAGCCTACGACACCGAGGTGCGCCGCTCGCTCCTCGTGCTGCGAGCACTCACCCACGAGACGACCGGCGGCATCGTCGCCGCCCCCACGACGAGCCTGCCGGAGGACATGGGCGGCAGTCGCAACTGGGACTACCGCTACGTGTGGTTGCGGGATGCCGCTCTCACGCTCGAGGCGCTCATGCTGCACGGCTACGAGCGGGAAGCCCATGAGTGGCGCGACTGGCTGCTGCGCGCGATCGCCGGCGACCCGGAGGACGTGCAGATCATGTACGGCCTCTCGGGCGAGCGCCGGCTCGACGAGCGGGAACTGCCGAGCCTTCCCGGCTACCGCGGCTCCTCCCCCGTGCGCAAGGGCAACGGCGCCTACACGCAGTTCCAAGGCGACATCTTCGGCGAGGTCATGATCGCGCTCGAGGATGCGCGCGACCTCGGCGTCGCGGAGGATGACTTCTCGTGGTCCCTGCAGGTGGCACTGCTCGAGCACATCGCGCAGAACCTCGATCGGGAGGACAACGGCATCTGGGAGATCCGCGGCCCGCATCAGCGCTTCACGCACTCCCGCGCGATGATCTGGGCGGCCTTCGACCGGGGCATCGCCGCCGTGCGCACGCACGGGCTGCGAGGCCCGGTCGAGCGCTGGGAGCTCGTGCGGGCACAGCTTGGCGACGAGATCGAACGCCTCGGGTTCAATGCGGAGCGCGGGCACTACGTGCAGCACTACGCCACGACGGAGGTCGACGCCTCGCTGCTGCAGCTCGCGCAGATCGGCTACGTCGCCTACGACGACCCGCGCATGCTCGGGACTGTCGCCGAGATCGAGCGCACCCTCCTGCGGGACGGGCTGCCGCTGCGGTACCGCACGGAGAGCGGGGTCGACGGCCTGGAGGGGGACGAGCATCCGTTCCTCACCTGCGCGTTCTGGCTCGTCGAGCAGTACGCGCGCTCCGGTCGCCTCGACGACGCCGTCGTGCTCATGGACCGGCTCGTGGGGCTCGCGAACGACGTCGGCCTGCTCTCGGAGGAGTACGACACCGTGAACGAGTGCCACATGGGCAACACGCCTCAGGCGCTCTCGCACCTCTCCCTCGTGCGCGCAGCCGACTCGATCGCGTTCGCGAGGCAGGAAGCGGTCTCCGCGTGAGCAGCCCCGCATGAGCGAGAGCGCCCGCGTGGATGCCTGGGTGTGGGCGATCCGCCTGTACTCCACGCGATCGGCAGCGACCGCGGCGTGCAAGGCCGGGCACGTCAAGGTCAACGGTGCCTCTGCCAAACCGGCGCAGGTCGTGCGGCCCGGTGACACCGTGCGCGCTCTCACCCCGGGTGGCGAGCGCATCGTCGAGGTCGCGGGCATCATCACGAAGCGCACGAGCGCGCCGCTCGCCGTGAAGAACTACGTCGACCGCACGCCTCCCCCGCCACCGAAGGCGGAGCGGCCCGCCGCGATCGTGCGAGAGCGCGGAGCGGGGCGCCCGACGAAGCGCGATCGCCGACTCACGGAGCGCCTGCGCGGGCGCGACCGCACCCCCGAGACGGACTACTGAGAACGCCGACCTCAGGGCAGCCCGCTACTCGAGGTCGAGAGCCTCGAGCGAACGCTGGATCGTCTCGGCCGAGTGGTGGAAGGCCCGCTCCTCCTCGGCCGAGAACGGCACGTCGATGACCCGCGAGACGCCCTGGGCGTTCACGACGCTCGGCACCGAGAGCGCGACGCCGCTCACACCGTGGTAGTCGGTGAGCACCGAGCTCACGGGCAGGATCGCACCCTCGTCGCCCAGGATCGCCTCGACGATGCGGGCTCCCGAGAGACCGATCGCATAGTTGGTGGCGCCCTTGCCCGCGATGACCGCGTAGGCGGCGTTCTTGACCTCCTCGGCGAGGATGTCGAGCTCTTCGACGGTCAAGCGCGCGCCCGAGTCGTCCGCCCACTCGCGGATGGGCACGGGGCCGATGCGGGCCTGCGACCAGAGCGCGAACTCGCTGTCACCGTGCTCGCCGACGATCATCGCGTGCACGCTCGAGGCTGCGACACCGAGTCGCTCCGCGAGACGCCAGCGCAGGCGGGACGAATCGAGCACGGTACCGGAGGAGAAGACTTTGGCCGGATCGAGGCCGCTGACGCGCTGCGCGGCCACGGCGAGCACATCGCACGGGTTCGTGACGAGCATGTAGATGGCATCAGGTGCGCGCTCGAGGAGGCGCGGCATGAGGTCGCGCAGAATCCCGATGTTGGTCGCAGCGAGGTCGAGCCGACTTTGCCCGGGGTGCTGCTTCGCGCCGGCCGTGATGACGACGACGTTGGCACCGGCGACAGCGTCAAGGTCGCCGCCGCCCTCGATCGTGGAGGAGCCCACGAAGGGCGTGCCGTGTGCGAGGTCCAGCACTTCGGCCTCAGCGCGGGAGGCGTCGATGTCGTAGAGCACGACCTCGCGGGCGGAGCCCCGGATGAGCGAGGCGTATACGAGTGATGAGCCGACGGCCCCGGCACCGATGATGGCCAGGCGGGAGTTCTCGGTCGCAGTCATGATGCGACCACCTTAGCCACTCGGCGCGCGGGGCCGTGCGGGTGCGAGCGCTGCTCGTGAACGTGCGGCGCGTGCTACTGGGTGGGAGCCTGGTCGCCGATCGCGAAGCGCACGGCGCCCTCTTCGCTGACCTGCGCGTCGAGCACCTTCTCGTCGAGCGCGACGGAGGCGTTCGACTCGAGGAAGACGCGCGCGGCTCCGGCCTCGACGACCTGGTCGCCGGGCTGCGGCTCGGGGGCGACGGCCACGGCGAACTCGGTCGACTGGGGGCCGCCGCTGTCGATGCGCAGGCCGGCGGTCTGCGGGTCGGCCTCGCGCGAGACGAGGTTCTCGATGACGGTGCTGGCGGTCGGGGTGAGAGTAAGCATGAAGGATCCTTTCGGCGGTGCGGTCGACGGACAGCGAGCCACGCTTCCGAGACTTGCCGCCGGGGTCAACCGCGGGGCCGGTTCTCCCAGGCCTCTCCCACGAAACGGTGGGGCGATTGTGCGGTCAGCCCGCGCGTGTCGCCGGTCATAGCAGGCACTCCCTCCCTGCCTGCGCCGACGACGTCGCGCGCTCGCGTACCATCGGCACATGGCCGATCTGCCTGCGCTCCTGCGCGCCGAGCTCGGCGACGCCGTCGTCACGGACCCGGCGGCCCTCGAGGCGGCGCGCGGGGACTACTCGGGGCAGCGCAGCGACTCCGCGCCGCTCGCTATCGTCGAGGCGCGCACGATCGCCAACGTGCAGACGGCGTTGCGCTTCGCCCACGCGCATCGGCTGCCCGTCGTGCCGCGCGGTGCGGGTACCGGGCTCACGGGCGGCGCGACGGCCTCGGCGGGGCAGCTCGTGGTCAGCACGAGCCGGCTCACGAGCATCCTCGAGATCAACACGGCCGACCAGCTCGCGGTCGTGCAGGCGGGCGTGCTCAACGCCGATCTGAGGCGCGCGGTCGAGCCACACGGACTCCTCTTCGCCCCCGACCCGGCGAGCAAGGAGATCTCGACGATCGGCGGCAACATCGCCACGAACGCAGGCGGGTTGCTGTGCGCCAAGTACGGCGTCACGCGCGAGTCTGTTCTCGGCCTGACGGTCGTGCTCGCCGACGGGTCGCTACTCGCGCTCGGGCACCGCACCGTCAAGGGAGTCACGGGGCTCGACCTCACGGCACTCATGATCGGCAGCGAGGGCACGCTCGGCATCGTCGTCGACGCCACGGTGCGCCTGCTGCCGCTGCCGACGGGCAACCCCGCCACACTCAGCGCGACCTTCGTCGACGTCGTCGCGGCGGCGGCCGCCTCCTCCGGGATCACCGCCGCTCGCCTGCGGCCGGCGGCGATGGAGCTCATCGACGCGCGTGCGCTGCACGGCATCCATGAGCACCTCGACCTGCCGAGGCCCGCGCCGGAGTCGGTGCAGCTGCTCGTGCAGTTCGACGGCGCCTCGGCCGCGGCCGATGCGGGGGTCGCGCTCGCGATCCTGCGCGAGCTCGGTGCGGAGGTCGCCATGACGATCGACGCGGAGGAGGGCGAGAGGATGCTCGCCGTGCGCCGCGCGTTCCACCCCGCCATGGCGGCCCGCGGCTCGGTGCTCATCGAGGACATCGCCGTGCCGCGCTCGGCGCTCCCGGCGATGGTCGCCGAGATCCGCGCCATCGAGGAGCGCTTCGGGCTCGAGATTCCCACCGTCGCGCACGCGGGCGACGGCAATCTGCACCCCAACCTCATCTACACGGGCGACACCGTGCCGGCCGAGATCTGGCAGGCGGCGGACGAGATGTTCCGTGCCGCGCTCGCCCTCGGCGGCACCCTCACCGGCGAGCACGGCGTCGGCACGCTCAAGCGGCGCTGGCTCGAAGAGGAGCTCGGCACGCCGCAGCTCGACCTGCAGCGCCGCATCAAGGAGGTCTTCGACCCGCTCGGCATCATGAACCCCGGGAAGGTCTTCTGACCGTCGGGCGGCTCAGGCGCGTCGGGCGACGTACACGCCGTTGCGCGAGGTGCCTTCGGTGAGCGGGTTCGCGAACTCGACCGTGTGACCCTCGACCGCCTCGAACACCTCGTGCAGCACGGCGAGGAACGACGCCTCGGGCGGGTCGTCCGACCACAGGGCGAAGACGCCGCCTGGGCGCAGGTGGCGCGCGAGCCGGCGCATCCCGTCGACCGTGTAGAGGTCGGCGTGGCTCGCGTCGAGCGTGAAGGTCGGCGTGTGGTCGACATCGAGCAGGATGGCGTCGAGCGCGGCCGGCACGGTCGGCTCGGCGCCGGGCTCCCCGCGCATGACGGCGAAGAAGTCGGCGTGGACGAGCCGCGTGCGCGTGTCGCCGACGAGCGACTCGCTCACCGGCAGCAGGCGCTGCTCGTGCCAGCGGATGACCTCGGGCAGAGCATCCACGACGGCCAGGGTGCCCACGCGCCCGTCGGCCAGTGCCGTGACCGCCGTGTAGCCGAGGCCGAGGCCCCCCACGACGACGTCGAGCGGGCCGGCAGCCTCGACCGCGGCGAGTCCCAGCCGAGCGAGCTCCTCCTCGGCGACCGTGAAGAGGCTCGACATGAGGTACTCCTCGCCGAGCTTGACCTCGTACACGTCCGTGCCAGCGGCTGCGATGTGGCGGCGACGCAGCGTGAGCTCGCCCATGGGGGTCGACTCGTAGGCGAGCTCCTCGAAACGCAGCATGCCGCCCAGCCTACGGAGCCGGGCGGCATGCGGTGGACGATCAGGCGATGCGGATCATCTTCTTGTTGACGAACTCGTCGATGCCGAGAGTGCCCAGCTCGCGGCCCGAGCCGGAGCGCTTGATGCCGCCGAAGGGAAGCTCGGCGCTGTCGGCGAGCACGCAGTTGACGTAGACCATGCCAGCCTCGATGCGGTCGGCGACGCGGGCCGCCTGCTGCTCGTCGGTCGTGAACAGGTACGAGCCGAGTCCGAAGGGCGTGTCGTTCGCGAGCTCGACCGCGGCGTCCTCGTCCGCCACGCGGAACACCTGGGCGACCGGCCCGAAGAACTCCTCGTAGTACGCGTCGTTGCCGGGCGCGACGCCCGTGAGCACGGTGGGCGCGAAGAACGTGCCCTCGCGGGTGCCTCCCGTCGCGACCGTCGCACCGCCGGCGACCGCGCGCGTGACCTGGTCCTCGAGGTTCTCCGCGGCCGTCGACGACGAGAGCGGGCCGAGCGGGCCGCTGCCCTCACCCATGGGGTCGCTCGGCGAGACCTCCGCCATCGCGGCCGTGAACTTCTCCACGAACGCGTCGTACAGGTCGTCGATGACGATGAAGCGCTTGGCGCCGTTGCAGGACTGCCCGCTGTTGTCGAGGCGCGCGTCGACCGCCATCTGCACGGTCGCGTCGAGGTCGTCGGTGCTCAGCACGATGAAGGGGTCGCTGCCGCCGAGCTCGAGCACCACCTTCTTGAGGTGCCGCCCCGCCTGCTCGGCGACCGCGGCGCCGGCGCGCTCCGAGCCCGTGAGCGAGACGCCCTGCACGCGCGGGTCGGCGATGATGTCGGCCACCTGCTCGTTCGTCGCGTAGATGTTCGTGTACGCGCCGACCGGGAAGCCGGCGTCGGCGAAGATCTGGTGGATCGCGGCCGCCGACTCGGGGCACTGCGCGGCGTGCTTGAGCAGGATGGTGTTGCCGAGCATGAGGTTCGGGCCCGCGAAGCGCGCGACCTGGTAGTACGGGAAGTTCCACGGCATGATGCCGATGAGCACGCCCATGGGGCTCTTGCGGATGACCGCGGAGCCCTCGCTGCCCTCCGCCAGGTCGATCGGCTCGTCCTCGAGCAGCTCGGGGCCGTGGTCGGCGTAGTACTGGTAGATGTCTGCCGAGAAGTCGACCTCGCCGAGGGCGTCGCCGATCGGCTTGCCCATCTCGCGCACGATGATCTCGGCGAGGTGCTGACGGCGTTCGCGGTGCAGCTCGGCCACCTTCGTGATGAGGGCGGAACGGTCATCCGGCGTCGTCGTGCGCGACCAGTCGCGGTAGGCGGCAGCAGCGCCGTCGACGGCCGCGGCGATGTCGGCGTCGCTCGCGGTCGGATACGTGGAGAGCGTCTCCCCGGTCGCGGGGTTGACGACTGCGTACTTGCTCATGAGGCTCCTCGTGGGTTCGCTCGGTGCACCTCGGGCCGCGCCGATGGGCGCGACGGTGGCGGCGGTGCACGCCTGGACAACAGCCTATGGCGCGGGTGCCGCGCATCGGAAGCCGACTGGCTCAGCATCCCCTGAACGTGCCCGTCGCACGATTCGTCACGAGCCCGTAATCCGGGTGACACAGTGCGCTCGTAGCGTGAGGCCATGGCGAGACCGGGGCGGGCATCGTGATCGAGTGGGTCGACCCGTTCATCGGCACGAGCGAGACGCGGCTTCCCGAGCGCACGGGCCTCGCGGCCTCCTGGTGGTCGCCCAAGCCGCAGATCGGCAACACCCACCCCGGGGCGACGCACCCCTTCGGCATGGTCTCGGCCTGCGCGTACTCTGGCGCCTACCCCACGGGATACGGGCAGTACGACCTCAGCACCGAGGGCCTGCCGCCCCGCCTCTACGACGAGCCCCTCGCGAGCGGCTTCACGCACTTCCAGCAGAGCGGCACGGGGGCGATTCGCAAGTACTACAACTACTTCCGCGTCACGCCCATGCTCGAGCCGCTCGACGCGCTCGGCCGCTCGTGGTCGGTGAGCGACGAGGAGGCCTCCCCCGGCCGCTACGCCGCCACGCTCGGCTCCGGCGTGCGCGCCGAGCTCACGGTGGGGCCCAAGAGCGCCGTGCACCGCTATACCTTCCCCCGGCACCGCGACGCGCGCCTCGTGATCGACTTCTCGCTCGGCGGCCTCGCCATCCCGCACGGCGAGACGATTCCGCTGCGCGCCCAGCTGCACTCCATCGCCCCCGGCGTCGCGCAGGGCGAGATCGTCGTGGAGGGCACGCCGCTCGCCGTGCACATCGAGTGCGATGCGCGGCACTGGCGGCAGCTGCTCTGGTACGACCGACGGCTCATGCACGGCGGCACGCGCCTCGACTTCGACTCGATACGCCCCACGACCCTGCGCTCCTTCGGGCTCATGTGGGCGGGACCCGTGAGCGAGGGTGAGACGATCGAGCTGCGTTTCGGCTTCTCGATGCGCGGCGTCGAGCAGGCCGAGCGCAACCTGCGCGCCGACTGCGGCGACGGGCCCGCCCGCTTCGCCGACCGGCACGAGGCGACCGAGCAGACCTGGCGCGAGCACCTCGGTCGCATCGAGGTCGCCACGCCGAGCGCCGAGCGCCGCACGGTCTTCTCGACGGCGCTCTACCACTCGCTCATCAAGCCGAGCCTCGCCCTGAACGAGAGCCCGTTCTGGCCGGTCGACGGCCCCTTCGCCTTCGACATCAGCACCATGTGGGACATCTACCGCACGCAACTGCCGCTCATCACGACGCTCTTCCCCGAGCGCAGCGTCGAGCTCGCGAACGCCATGCTCACGATCTGCGCCGAGGAGGGAAACTTCCCGATCGGGTACCGCATGGCGAAGGGCAGCGACCGGTTCTCGCGGCAGGCGAGCGCGCTCGCGCACACCTTCCTCGCCGACCTGAACCAGCTGGGCCTGCCCGGCATCGACTGGGACTGGGCCCTCGTGCACATGCACAACGACCTGCGGCGCACCTACGGGGAGGACTTCCTGCAGCGCGGCATCGTCGACCCCGTGAGCCACACCCTCGACCTCGCGTTCGGCTACTGGTGCACGGCCCGCGTCGCGCAGAGCCTCGGCGACACCGCGCTCGTCGAGGAATTCGCCCCGCTCGCCGAGCGCTGGCGCACCGCGTTCGACCCCGCGACAGGGCTACTGCGCGACTCGACCTTCTACGAAGGCACGACGTGGAACTACTCGTTCCGCCTCCTGCACGACATGGCCTCCCGCATCGCCGACGTCGGCGGCGACGACGCCTTCGTCGCGCTCCTCGACCGGTTCTTCGGCATCGGTGCACCGCCAGCGGCTCAGCCGGGCCTCGCGCCGAGCCTCGAGGAGCTCGCGGCGGGGTACGCCCTCGGGCGCTTCGAGGGCCTCAACAACGAGCCAGACATGGAGGCGCCGTGGGCGTACCACTACGCCGGCCGCCCCGACCGCACGGCTGAGATCGTGCACGCTGCGGTGCACCAGCAGTTCGGTATCGGGCCCGGCGGTCTGCCCGGCAACGACGACTCCGGCGGCCTGAGCTCGTGGTACGTATGGGCCTCGCTCGGCCTCTTCCCCGTCGCCGGCCAGAACCTGCTGCTGCTCAGCACCCCCTCGTTCGAGGAGGCGACGCTCGATCTGGGTGACGCACGCTTCGAGATCGTCACGCGCGGATTTCGTGAGCCGCATCGGGATGCCCCACCGCAGTACGTGCAGGGCGTGCAACTCGACGGCGCGAGCCTCGAGCGGCCCTGGCTCACGGGTCACGAACTGCACCGCGGCGGCCAGCTCGTGGTGGAGCTCGGTGATGCTCCGAGCGGCTGGGGCACGAGCATCCGGCCCCCCTCTCTGCCTCACCCCGCCCACGTGCCGACGCCCGCCGACCACGATCGAAGGAGCACTCCATGACCGATTCGCTGCGCCGCCTCGTCATTGTCGTGCGAGCCGACCCGGTCATCTGCGGCCACTCGGTCGAAGCGCGCAACCTGGCCGAGGCCGCCCTGCTGCGCGGCTTCACGGAGGTGCGCATCGTCACGTGGCCGCTCGAGCAGCTCGAGCGCAGCGGCCTGCCGCTCAAGCCTGCCGAGAGCATCACGCCGTACAGCCCCGGCATCATCGTCGAGCGACCGGACGGCGTCGGCGACTACAAGGTCATCGACGGGCGCTACCTGGCCGGCATCACGGGGCGCCTCGTCGAGCTGTTCACCGACGGCGTGCCGACCGTGTGCATGTCGCTGTACCTGAGCCCGCACACGCTCGCGGTCTCCGACGCCGTGCGCGTCGCCTGGAGCACGGGCCTGCCCGTCGACGTGACGACGATCGCCGAAGCCGTCGGCAGCGATGTGACGAACGTCGTGCGCAGCTGCGTCGAGTCTGGCCAGTACGGCGCGGCGGCGCACGTGCTCGCGAGCTACCTCAGCAGCGACCGGTGCGTCGCCGTCTCCGAGTACACGCGCGACCTCATCGTCGACTCGGCGGCTCTCATCGACGAGCGCCACGGCACGAGCTTCGCCGAGCAGTGCCGCGAGCGCATCACGATCTCGTACCCCGCGATCGACACGAGCGCCTACCTCGAGCTCGACGAGGGCGAGCTCGAGCGCCGGCTGGCCGCACGCGGTCTCGCGCGGGACGGCTACGTGCTGTTCCTCTCGCGCCTGACGAAGGCGAAGGGCGTCGACGACCTCATCGCGGGCTTCGCGCGCAGTCGCGCCCACGCGGGGCTCACGCTCGTCATCGCGGGCCGCGGGCCCGAGGAAGAGGCGCTGCGCGAGGTCGCGGCACGCTCGGGGCTCGCCGACCGCATTGTCTTCGCGAACGATGTCTCCGACGCCGAGAAGCCCTACCTCATGGCCGGCTGCGCCGCCTACGTGCTGCCGAGCAAGCCGCGCCCCGAGTTCGTCGAGACCTTCGGCATCGCGCTCGCCGAGGCGATGCTCGCCGGGTCGGGCCCCGTCATCACGGCCGACACGGGCGGCATCATCGAGGCGGTCGGCGACACCGCCATGATCGTGCCGGTCGATGATCCGGATGCGATCGCGGCCGCGATCGACCGCGCCGTGCTCGAGCTCACCGCGGAGGAGCGCCGGGAGTGGTCGCGCCGCGCCCGCGACTACGCGCTGCAGTTCGACCGGCTCGCGGTGTTCGACAAGCTCTTCGACGGGCTCGTCGTCGATCGCGTGCCGGGCTGAGCGCCGAGCTGAGCGACAGCAGTCGTCAGCGGCAGACTTGTCGGATCGTGCCCTCGATGACGTCGGTGAGGGCGACCACGGAGGCGGCGTCGGCCCACTCGAGGTCAGCGTGCGCTCCCCCGCCGTCGGCACCGATGACGACGCACGGAATGCCCGCCTCCTGCACGAGGCGCGCATCCGTCCAGAACGGCTCCCCCCGCAGCCGCGCCGGGCGGCCAAGAGCGCGCTCGACCTGCTCCGCCACTGTGGCGACAATCGCCGAGTCGGGCTCGACGGCAAAAGCCGCTCGCGCCACCTGACGGCGCACGGCGCCGAGCGCGCCGGGCACGCGCGCGACGGCGCTCGCGGCGAGGTCGTGCAGCTGCTGCTCGACAGCGTCGAGGTCGTCGCCGGGGAGGGTGCGGCGCTCTACGGTGAGCACGCAGCGGTCGGCGACCGTGGCTTCATCGGTGCCACCGGAGATCGTGGAGACCCGCACGGTGCCGTGCCCCAGCAGCGGATGCGGCGGGGTGCTCGCAAGCTCGGCACGCATGTCGTCGAGCCCGCGCAGGAACGCGCCGGCCGCCGCGATCGCGTCGACACCCTGCTCGGGCATCGAGCCGTGGGCGGCGACCCCGGCGAACTCCACCGTGAACCACGCGAAGCCGCGGTGCGCGACGGTCAGCTCGAGGGCGGAGGGCTCGACCACGACGGCGGCATCCGGTCGTACGCCGGTCGCGGCGAGGTGGGCGAGGGTCTCGACGGTGCCCGTGCTGCCGAACTCCTCGTCGGCGACGAGCGTGAGCACAGCATCCCCGCGCAGGGCACCGTCGGCGAGGGCGCGCGCGGCGGCGACCATGACGGCGGCGACGCCACTCTTCGTGTCGAAGGCGCCGCGACCCACGACCCTCTCCGCACCGTCGACCGTCTCGCGCGCACCCGAGAACGGGTCGCCGTCGTAGCCCCCGACACCGACGGTGTCGAGGTGGCCGTTGAGCAGGAGCGTCGCACCGCCTCCCGTGCCGCGCGCGATCGCGACGAGAGAGGGATGCCCGGCTCGGGCTTCGAGGCGCGTCACCTCGAGACCGTGGTCGGTGAGCCACGCGGCGCACCACGCGGCGATCGCCGACTCGCCCGCTCCCCCGGGCACGAGGTCGCTGTTGACGGAGTCGATCGCCATGAGCTGCGAGAGCACCTCGAGGGCGTCGAGCGAGGCGGTGTCGGCGGGCGTGTGGCTCACGCGAGCCAAGCGTAGACGGCGGGCCGGCCGAGCGGGGGCAGCGCGGCACCCATACTCTGGAGGGCATGGCGAGACGGGCGGGCGGCGGGCGCGGAGCATCCCGTGCCGGAAGCATCGTGCGCGAGTTCCTGGCGGGCGCCTCCCTCGTCTTCCGGGGCTTCGCGACGTGGCGGCGGCGCCCCGGTCTCATGCTGTTCGGCATGCTGCCGGCCGTCATTGCGGCCGCGATCATCGCCACCGTGCTCGTCGTGATGGGACTGAATGCGCAGGATCTGTCGGCAGTGCTCACGGGCTTCGCCGAGGACTGGGACGCCGGGTGGCGCGACGCCTTGCGCGCGGTCGTGGCGATCCTGCTCGTGGCGGGCGTCATCATCGCTGCCGTCTACACATTCACCGCGCTCACGCTGCTCATCGGCGACCCCTTCTACGAGCGCGTGTGGCGCCGTACCGAGCAGGATCTCGGCGGCTTCGCGCCGACGCCGCTGACGTTCTGGCGGTCGTTCGGCGGGGGCATCCTGCTCGTGCTGCGCGCGATCAGCTACGGCCTGCTGACGTTCCTGGCGGGCCTCCTGCCGGTCGTGGGCGCGGTCACGGGGCCGGTGACGGGCGTGCTGCTCGGCGGCCACCTCATCCAGCGCGAGCTCACGACGCGGCCGCTCGAGGCGCGCGGCATCGACGGTGCGGCGCGCGCTCGACTCATCCGGGGCTCGCGGGCGCGCGCGCTCGGCTTCGGCGTGGCGACGCAGCTGCTCTACCTCGTGCCGGGCGGCGCGATCGTCGTCATGCCCGCCGCGGTCGTCGGCGCGACCCTGCTCGCACGCGACGCGCTCGCCCGTGCGGAGTTCGACGACGGCGACGTCACCTGAGGGGCAACCGGCGCACTCGCACGTGTTCTCGAACGATGGAGACAACCGCGCCCTCACTCAGGTCTGACTCGACCGCGGAAAGGTTCGAGATCAAGATCTCCGCCTGGACAGCGGGGGCCAGGTGATCCGACGAACGCAGCAGCACGAGTGACGGAGCACTGCCTCGAGATAGGGCCAGGAGCGTCGCGAAGTCGCTGTCGGCAGAGACGACGACCGCCCCAGTCTCCGCAGCGAACTCGGCTATCTCAATGTCACTCGCCTTGACCAAACCGACATCGCGAACATGAGTTGCCTCGAACCCCGCGGCGGTCAGCGCAACCGACACCGCTGGTGAGAGGTTCGCATCAACGAGCAACTTCATGCTGCGACGAACGGTAGCTCTCGTTGAACGTTGTCGGCGGCAAAGGCAAGAACCGCAAAGATGTCATCGCGCTCAAGGTACGGAAAGTCGTCCAGCACCTGATCGATCGTGCGACCAGCAGCCAACTGGCCCAAGACCGAGGCAACGGTCACACGAGTGTCGCGCACGGTCGGAGCCCCAGCCATGCGGCCAGGATTCACTGAGATGCGGTCGTAGCCCATGCCCGCTATTCTACCGGCACGACGCGAGAGATCGACGGTAGTTGCGCGCTAGCTCGAACCGGAGCCTTTGCCCGCCGAGCGGCGCCCGCTCGAGGTGGAGGCCGCGCCCTTCGCCACTGCAGCACCCGTCGCCTCGCCGACGACCTTGCCGTTGATGAGCTCGCCGATGTCGATGCCGACGAGATCTTTGATGATCTTCGTCGAGGTCGCGAGCTGGCCGGCGACGTTCTCGCCGAGCTGGTTGGTGCCCGTGCCGTCGGAGGAGATGACCGTCATCTGCGAGATGGCGCTCAGCGGCTCGGCGGCGGCGCGCACGATCTCGGGCAGCTGGTCGATGACGCGCTGCTTGAGCAGGGCCTCTGCGCGCTCGGCGAGGGCCTCGGCCTGCGCCCGGGTCGAGTCGGCCTCGGCGGTTCCCTTGACGCGGATCGCCGATGCTTCGGCCTCACCCTCGGCGGCGAGGGCTTCGGCGGCGGCGATGCGGCGAGCCCGCTCGGCGATGCCCTCCGCCTCGACGGCTTCGGCGGCGCTGCGGCGGCGGTTGCGCTCGGCGAGACCTTCGGCCTCGATGGCTTCGGCGGAGGCCTTGCGGGCATCCCTCTCAGCGTTCGCGTTGGCGACGGAGGCGAGGGCGGCCGCGTCGGCGCGCTTCTCGACCGCGTAGGCCTCGGCGTCGGCGACGGCGCGCACCTCGGCGTCGAGCTCCTGCTTGCGCAGGCCGACGCGCTTCTGGGCGGTGACCTCCTGCTGGCTCACGACCTCCTGCTGCGCGATCGCCTCGGCGAGCGGCGCGGCGGCGGCGGCTTCGGCGCGCGCCTTGTCGGTCTCCTTCTGAATCTCGGCGTTGCGCAGGTCGAGGGCCCGCTGGCTCTCGGCGATCTTCTGCGCGGCCGAGATGCGCGCCTCCTCAGAGGCCTGCTGGGCCTGCGCCTCGGCGATCTCCGCGACCTGCTTGACGCGCGCCGCCTCGGCGCGGCCGAGGTCGCGGATGTAGTTGTTGTCGTCGTCGATCTCCTTGATCTGCAGCGTGTCGATCTGCAGCCCCTGGATGTCGAGGGCCTCGCGCACCGCCTCCAGCACCTGCTCCTGCAGGGCCGAGCGGTTGGTGATGATCTCAGTCACGGTGAGCTGGCCGACGATCGAGCGCACCGAGCCGCTCAGCACCTCTTCGGTGGAGGATTCGATCTGGTCCTGCTGGTTGAGGAAGCGCTGCGCGGCGGCGCGCACCATGGGCTCGGAGCCGCCGACCTTGACCACGGCGACGGCGTTGACACGGATCGTGATGGCGTCGCGCGTCTGCGCGGTCGCCTGCACGTTGAGCTGGCGCGAGCGCAGGCTGAGCTTGAAGTAGGCCTCGACGATCGGCTTGACGAAGACGCGCGAGCCGAAGACGACCTTCTGGCCGACGTTCTCCTTCTCGTGGTTCTGCTCGCGCTCCTTCGGGGTGCGCTGGCGCGAGGTGACGATGATCGCCTCGTCGGGCTTCGCCACCTTGATGGAGCGGAGGATCACGACGATCACGATGAGGACGAGCAGAGCGAGCACGCCGATGATCACCCAGAGAGTGAGGTCGCCGCTGAAGGAGTCGAGGGTCATAGTCGACAGTATGTCGGAACCAGTGGCCCTCGAGGTGAACAGTTCAGGCGTCGGTCGCGGCGAGCTGCCCGCACGCCCCGTCGATCTCCTTGCCGCGGGTGTCGCGCAGGGTCGTGGGGATGCCGGCGTCGTCGATGCGGCGCACGAACTCGCGCATGACGGCGGGCTCCGAGCTCGTCCAGATGGAGCCGGGCGTCGGGTTGAGCGGGATCGGGTTGACGTGCACCCAGCCCCGCCCGCGCTCGTTGAGCTTCTCGGCGAGCAGGTCGGCACGCCAGGCGTGGTCGTTCATGTCTTTGATGAGTGCGTACTCGATCGAGACGCGCCGGCCGGTCTTCTCGAAGTACTCGCGGGCCGCGTCGAGCGCTTCGTCGACCTTCCAGCGTGAATTGACGGGGATGAGCTCGTCGCGCAACGCGTCGTCCGGCGCGTGGAGGGAGAGCGCGAAAGTCACGGGCAGGCCTTCGTCGGCGAGCTTGCGAATGGCGGGCACGAGGCCGACGGTGCTGATGGTCACGTTGCGGGCGGACATCCCGAGCCCTGTCGGCTGCGGGGCGACCATCGTGCGCACCGCGCTCATGAGGCGGTTGTAGTTGGCGAGCGGCTCGCCCATGCCCATGAACACGATGTTGCTGACGCGCTCGGGCGTCGTCTCGCCGCGCTTCTTGCCACCGAGCTCCCCCGCCGCGATCGCCGCGTTGGCACGCACGACCTGGTCGACGATCTCGGCCGCCGACATGTTGCGCGTGAGGCCGGCCTGCCCGGTCGCGCAGAACGGGCAGTTCATGCCGCAGCCGGCCTGGCTCGAGACGCACAGCGTGATTCGGCCCGGGTAGCGCATGAGCACGCTCTCGACGAGGGCACCGTCGTGCAGCTTCCACAGGAACTTGATGGTGTCGCCGTTGTCGGTGCGCAGGCGGCGCACCTCCGTGAGCAGCGGGGGCAGGATGCCCGCCACGAGCTCCCCACGGCCTGCGGCCGGCAGATCGGTCATCTGCGCGGGGTCGGAGGTGTGGTGCGTGAAGTAGTGGGTCGACAGCTGCTTGGCGCGGAACTTGGGCAGACCGAGGTCGACGACGGCTTTCTCGCGCTCGGCGACGCTCAGGTCGGCGAGGTGCACGGGCGGCTTGCCGCGCTTCGGCTCCGCGAACTGCAGGGCCGGGCGGCCGTCGGGGCCGAGCTTCTGCTGCCAGCCCTCGGCCTTCGGGCGAATCTGCGGTCGCTCGACCGCTGCGCCGTTGTTGCCGATACCGCGTGCAGAAGCCATGCCTTCAGGGTACGGGGCTGAGGCTGCATGGCGTGCATAAGCCCAACACTGATGAGGGGCGGGTTATCAGGCGTTCTGCGCGGCGACGATGAGCAGGAAGCCGAGCCCCGCGAGCCCCCAGCTCGTGAGACTGCCGATGAGGAACTCCTCGGCTTTGGAGCCCGTGCCGCGGTCGGCCGAGATCTCGGGGAACCGCACGATGCCCTTCGCGGCGAGCAGGGCCGCGATGAGGGTGGGCGCGCCCGCAAGCGCGAGGAAGACGATGAGCAGCCGCTCGAGCGGGCCGATGATGCGGCCGCCAAGCAGGGGGCTCGGCGCCGACTCGGCGGGTGCCGCCGTGCGCGGCTCGATGCTGCCGATCGTGCGGCTGCCGAGGCGCAGCCGCCAGCCGGAGGCAGCGGCCGGCACACCTGCGCCTCCGCCGCGCGCGGCGGCGAGGATGGCGCGCGTCACGAGGTTCGCCGTCGTCACGAGCGAGACGGCGACGGCGAGAATCACGACAGCGACGGTGGAGTCGAGGCCGAAGGCCGCCCAGCCGTCGAGCGGCCCGCTCGGCAGGCTCGGCCACGGGCCGGCCCAGGCACCGAGAGCAGCGGCGGCGAGCAGCACCGCGACCGGCCACCACGGGGCACGGGCGTCGTCGTCGATGCGGATGGCGAGCATCCAGACGATCGCGACGAGCGCCGCGGCGACGACGAGGGCGACCGGCAGACCGAGCGCGAGCCCGGGAGCGACGATGAGGGCGACGGCGACGAGCGCACCGACCCCGGCGTGCGCGCTGCCCGGAACGCGGCGGCGCGCGATATCGCCGACCCCGACACCGAGGAGCAGCAACGCGGCGATCACGAGAGGACCTCCGCGAGGGCGCGATCGGCAGCGACGAGCGCGGCTGCGCCCGAGCGCCGGAGGTTCTGCGACACGGCCGACTGGCTGATGCGCTCGGCCGCGGCGAGCTCGCTCTGCGTCGCGCCGCTCAAGGTGCCTGCGGCCAGGCGCCGCGCGCGGGAAGACATCGTGTCGATGAGGTGGTCCCGCAGCAGCAGATGCGCGTTGAGCGCGTTGACCCGCGCCGCGTCGGCCGGATCCCCCACGAGCCAGCTGCGAGCGTACGGTGCCGCGCGCTCCTGGTCGCGCTCCACCTTCTCGAGGGCCTCCCGTGCGCGCCACCAGGCCGAGCCGTCGTAGATGGGCCCGCGATCGCCCTCGCCGACCTCGCGCATGTCGCCCTCCCCCAGGCCGAAGCGGCAGTCGACCTCGGGCGGTAGCGCGAGCCGCACGAGCGCGGTGGCGCGCGCGGCGTCGGCCGCCGCCGCGAAGACGGCCTGGAACTCGTCGCCGACCGTGGCCCACAGCGGCACCGCGACGGGAATGTCGCGGGCAGCGGCCTGAAAGGCGTCGAGGATGGCGGACTGCGCGAGCGCGCGGTCCGCGAGCGCGCGCGAGTCGACGATGTCGACGAGCAGCGCCACGCGAGTCTCGGCCATGTCATAAGTCTAGCAGTGATATTGGCCCAAATATAAGTAGTTCCGCGCGGGCGCGGGCACCGCGTACCGTTAGGGGTATGACGCCTCCAGAGAACTCCGCCACGACCGAGGCCGATTCCGCCCCGACAACCGTCCCCTTCACCGAGCTCGGCCTCAGCGACGCCGTGCTCGCCGCGCTGCGCGACGTGGGGTACGAGCATCCCAGTGCCATTCAGGCGGCGACCATTCCGCCGCTGCTCGCCGGTCGCGACGTCGTCGGCCTCGCCCAGACCGGAACCGGCAAGACCGCCGCCTTCGCCCTGCCGATCCTCTCGCGCCTCGACATGGCGCAGAAGACGCCGCAGGCCCTCGTGCTCGCCCCCACCCGCGAGCTCGCCCTGCAGGTGTGCGAGGCGTTCGAGAAGTACGCAGCCCACCTGCCCGGTGTGCACGTGCTGCCCGTCTACGGCGGGCAGGGGTACGGCGTGCAGCTCTCCGCCCTGCGCCGCGGCGTGCACATCGTCGTCGGCACGCCCGGCCGCATCATGGACCACCTCGACAAGGGCACCCTCGACCTCACGGCACTCAAGTACCTCGTGCTCGACGAGGCCGACGAGATGCTCAAGATGGGCTTCGCGGAAGACGTCGAGACGATCCTCGCCGACACTCCAGACGACAAGCAGGTCGCCCTCTTCTCGGCGACGATGCCCGCCGCGATCCGCCGCATCTCGCAGCAGCACCTGACCAACCCGCAAGAGATCACCGTCAAGACGAAGACGACGACCTCGGCCAACACGAGCCAGCGCTACCTCGTGGTCTCCTACCAGCAGAAGGTCGACGCCCTCACGCGCATCCTCGAGGTCGAGAACTTCGAGGGCATGATCATCTTCGTCCGCACGAAGAACGAGACGGAGACGCTCGCCGAGAAGCTGCGCGCCCGCGGCTACTCGGCGCAGGCGATCAACGGCGACGTGCAGCAGGTGCAGCGCGAGCGCACGGTCGAGCAGCTCAAGTCGGGCACCCTCGACATCCTCGTGGCCACCGACGTCGCCGCGCGCGGCCTCGACGTCGAGCGCATCAGCCACGTCGTCAACTTCGACATTCCCACCGACACCGAGTCGTACGTGCACCGCATCGGCCGCACGGGCCGCGCGGGCCGCAGCGGCGCCGCGATCAGCTTCGTCACGCCGCGCGAGCGCCGGCTGCTCGACGCGATCGAGCGCGCGACGCGCCAGCCGCTCACGCAGATGCAGCTGCCGACCGTCGACGACGTCAACGCCACGCGCCTCGCCCGCTTCGACGAGGCCATCAGCGAGGCGCTCACGAACGGCGAGCTCATGGGCGTCTTCCGCGACATCATCGGCCACTACGTCGAGCACCACGACGTGCCGGAGGCCGACGTGGCCGCCGCGCTCGCGGTCGTCGCGCAGGGCGGCACCTCCCTGCTGCTCACCGAAGACGACATGCGCCCGCCCCGCATGGAGCGCGACGATCGGGATGCCCGGGGCGCCACCCGCACGGATCGCCCGGAGCGCGGCGAGCGACCGCCGCGCCGCGGCAACGGCCCCGCGCTCGCGCCCTACCGCATCGAGGTCGGCCGACGCCACCGGGTCGAGCCCCGCCAGATCGTCGGAGCGCTCGCCAACGAGGGCGGCCTCAGCCGCGAAGACTTCGGCGCGATCGACATCAAGCTCGACTTCTCCGTCGTCGAACTGCCCGCGTCGATGCCGCCCGCGACCCTCAAGAAGCTCGAGGCGACGCGCATCAGCGGCCGCCTCATCGAGCTCAAGCCCGACCGCGGGCCCCGCAAGCCGCGCACCAAGCGCCCCGCGCGCGCCGACTGACGATCAGCGCGACGCCCACCACGCGGCCAAGAGCGTCTCAGCGCCGCGGTCGTGCACGCGCTGCCAGTTCTTGCCGCCCCGCGCGAAGGTCTGGCGCACGGCCGGGGGAATCTCCGCATCGTCGAGCGGTTCAGCGGCCCACGTGCACGGGCGCACATGCACGAGATCCACGTCGCGCGCTTCGGCGGTGTCGTCACGCCGGTAGTCGCCGCTGAGGCGTCCGCAGTGCACCCGGCCCCGAGCATCCCGGGTCACGACGACGGCGCCATCGGGCGCCTCGACGAAGCGCTGCAGCCGCCGCGCGAGGCGCTCGTCGGCCGGGCGCGCGCCCATGCCGACGAGGCCGAGACGCAGGGCGCGCTCGACCGCGGCACCGTCGTCGGCGACCGTGGTATCGCGCGATCGCATCGGCGCCCGGAACACGGGGGAAGCGAGCGTCACTGCGCCGCACCGGTCCGCGCGGCCAGCCTCTCCAGGCAGGCCAGCACGCTCACGAGCGCGACACGGATGGTCTGCTCGACCACGTCCGCCGGCTCGCCGGCGAACTGCACGGTGCACACCTCGGCGCCATCCGGACCGTGAACGGCGAGCATGACCGTTCCCGCAGGGTGACCCTCAGCCCCCTCGGGCCCGGCCGCACCCGTCACCGCGACCGACACCTCGGCCTGCAGCAGCTCCGCTGCGCCGCGCGCCATCTGCTCGGCGCAGTGCTCGCTCACGACAGGCCCTCGGGGCACCCCCAAGGCGGAGAACTTCGCCTCGTCCGTGTAGGCGACGACGCCTCCCGCGAACCACGTCGATGCCTCCCGCGCCTTGCCGAGCGCGGCCGCGATGCGCCCCGTCGTGAGCGACTCAGCCGTGCAGACGCGCACGCCGAGAGCGAGAACGCGGTCGGCGATCTCCGAGGCGATGTCATCGACACCGCGCGTATCTGCGCCCAGCTCGGAGCGCATCACCCCGACCCGACGACGACGATGCTGATCGTCACTCCGAGAGCGATGGTGAGCATCGTGGCGTACAGTCCCGCGAGCGTCAGCAGGCGCACCCTCCCTCGCGACACCACCATCCGCGTGGCGAGCATCCCGAGAAGCGGGGTCGCGGTCGCGATCATGCCCACAGCGGGCAGAGCCCATCCGCCCGTGCTGGCAAGCAGCAGGAACATGACCGTCAGCAGCACGGCCGTGATCGTGGCGATCACGAGCCAGGTCGTCCCCTGCGACGAGGTGAGCGCGGGCTGGTGGCGCATGCGCGTCCCGTCGAACCGGTTCGTCGCCATGGCTCGCCTCCCCACTGGTCGTCGCTCTGCTCGGCTCGCGACCGCGACCCGATGATGTGCGCTCGAGGCTAGCCTCTCCGGCGTGCGGGCAACACCGCGCCTGAGTGAAAGCTGAGCACTCGAAGCCGCACCGCGAGGCGGATGCGCCGTACTCTGTTCGCACACGCGGCGTCAAGTCCCTTCTACCCCCGTTCGGGGGGTACTACAGTGTGGGCACACCGTTCCAACCGCGCGGCAGGTGGGTGTCGCGCTGACGCAGGGGGAAACCATGACGATCATCACCGACAAGCGCGAGTCGACGACGACCGCGCGCACGCCGCTCGTCCAGTGGAAGGTCGTGCCGCACTCGCCGGCACTCGTCCTCATCGGGTACTGCGGCGACGTGCCATCCGCCATCATCGAGCGCGACAACGGTCAGCGCTATCGACTCGTCAGTTGCCGCGGAGCCGAGCTGGGGTCGTTCGAGACCATCAGCGAAGCCCAGGCCTTCTTCGAAGAGGGCCTGCGCAGCTGACGCTTCCGGCGGCCGCGTCGCGAGGGGGCTCACGACGCGGCCACCCCTCCTACCCCTGACTCGACGACTCGCCCGCGGAGTGCAGCCCGTACCGGTGCGCGAAGACGACCAGCTGCACCCGATCGCGTAGCGCCAGCTTCGCGAGGACGTTGCTCACGTGCGACTTCACGGTCGACTCGCTCAGGAAGAGCCGGGCGGCGATCTCCGCATTGCTGAGGCCCTCCGCCACGGCGCCGAAGACCTCGCGCTCCTTTCCGGAGAGCGTCGCGAATGCGGCGGGGACCGGGGGCACCGGAGTCGAGCCTGGCCCGAGGAGCGTCGCCAAGTCGCCCGCCGCGGCCACCGCTGTTCCCGAGCCCACCGCGCGAATCGCGGAGCACAAGAACTCAGGGCTCGCATCCTTGAGCAGAAAGCCCGACGCGCCGACGGTGATCGCAGCGCGCGCCCGCTCGTCGAGCCCGAAGGTGGTGAGCACGATGATGCGCAGAGGCGTCGCGCGGGTCGCTGCCCGCTGCGGGCTCAGGAGCAGGCGCGTCGCCTCGGCGCCATCCATGTCGGGCATGCGGATATCCATGAGAACGACGTCGGCATCGATGCCCGCGAGCAGTTCGACGGCCTCCGCTCCCGTGCCCGCCTCGCCGACGACCTCCATGTCGGGTTGCGCGGCGACGACCGTGGCGACACCGTGGCGGAAGAGCGGCTGGTCGTCGACGAGGACGACGCGAATGCGCGCGCTCACGACGACACGCCGATTCGTGCCGACTCGAGGGGGACCCGGGCGCACGCGCGGAACCTGCCACCGGGAAGCTCTTCCAGGTCCAGTCGCCCGCCGACCGCGTCCAGACGCGCCCGCGCTCCGGCAAGACCCGTTCCCGTTCGCTCGTCGACGTCAGCCGCACCATCGTCGTCACCGCCGGGCACCGTCGAGTTCGTCACGCGCACCACCACAGCGTCAGCGTCGATGGTGCGCTCCACCTCGAGAGGGGCGCGCGACGCACCATGACGCAGCGCGTTGGTGAGCAGCTCCTGAGTGGCGCGATAGATCGCGGTGGCGGCCAGTCCGTGAAGGGCGACCACGCCGTCTCCGCGCCGCACGACGCGAACCTCCGGTCGCGCGGCGGCCACATCGTCGATCAGGCGATCGAGCGCCTCAGTGGTCACGGGCGCCGCACCCGAGACGTCGCTGCTCACGGCCCCGGTCGTCTCGAGCACGGCGCGAACATCTTCGAGCGAGCGCCGTGCCGTGTCGGCAATCGTCTGCACCGCAGCACGCACCGCGGTCGAGTCCGACGAGTCGATGAAGCGCACCGACTCGGCCTGCGCGACGATGACGGCGAGCGAGTGCCCCACGATGTCGTGCACGTCGCGCGCGAGCTCGGTGCGGGCCCGTTCGTGATGAGCGAGCTCGGCCGAGCGCTGCGCCTCACGCTCGGCCGCTGCCCGGCGTTCCCGGCTCTCCCGAGAGATGCGGAACGCCCGCGCGAGAAGCCCGATGAGCCACGGCACGGCGAGGGCCGAGAAGATGAGTCCCCCGATGAAGATGAGGGGAACCGCACCGAGCATCGGCCCTCCCGCGCCGAAGACATCCCATACCCACGACTCCACCGAGATGAGGTACAGCACTGCGATCGCGGAGCCGACGGGAACCGAGACACCGCTGAGCACGAGAACCGTGCGCGACCCGTAGTGCGCGGCCCCCACGAGCACCGCCAGGATGCCGAGCTGCAGGAGGCCCGCGTCCAGACCGAACGTCATGTGGGCGATGGTCGCGAGCCAGACCAGCGCCAGGGCGATCGCGGGTCGGAACCGCCGCAGCGCGACCGCTGCCAGCATGAGCAGGCCGGATGCGAGGAACGACAGAAGGTCACCGCCGTCGAACGCCGTTATCGGATAGAGCACGAGCGCGAGCATCCCGATCACGGCCCCCGCCATGGCGTCCACGAGGATGACGCTCGTCGGCGACCGGTACAGGGAGGGATGCATGCTCACGGCTCCATTCTCCCGCCCCCCGCGCGGCGGCGGATCCCCCGGAAGCACCGCCCACCGGCACTCGAGTACCGTCATCGATGGCACCGCAGACCCACGACAAGGACGACTCGCGAGCGGAACGACCCTCCCGGCGGCCGATGCCGGTACCGCCCGGGCCTTCCTAGCGTTGCCCTCATGACTCTCTCTGATCTCTCCCCCTCCACGATCGTGGCCCGCTGCCGCGATCTCACCCGCACCTTCGGCGCCAGCGGAACGCAGGTCGCCGCCGTCGACAGCGTCACCGCGACCTTCCGCCGCGGTGAGCTCACGGCGATCGTCGGCCCGAGCGGCTCCGGCAAGTCCACTCTCATGTACCTGCTGGCCGGACTCGACAGACCGTCGCGCGGCGCCGTCGAGCTCGACGGGCACACGCTCGTCGACTTCGATGAGGGCGAGCTCGCCGCCCTGCGGCACGAGCGCATGGGCTTCATCTTCCAGTCGTTCAACCTCATGCCCGGCCTCACCGCTCTCGAGAACATCCGCCTGCCCGAGACGCTCGGTCGCCGACCGCGCGAGCGCGACAGCGCGTGGGAGAGGTCCCTCATCGCCCGCCTGGGGCTGGAGCAGCTGCTCGAGCGGCGACCCCACGAGCTCTCCGGCGGGCAGCAGCAGCGCGTCGCCATCGCGCGCGCCCTCGCCCACCGACCCGCCGTCGTGTTCGCCGACGAGCCCACCGGCAATCTCGACCTGCAGACCGGCACCGACGTGCTCACGCTCCTGACCGAGCTCGTGCGCGATAGCGGCTGCGGCATCATCATGGTCACCCACGACCCTCGCGCGGCGAGCTTCGCCGATCGGGTGCTGTCGATCCGCGACGGTCGACTCGTCGCCGAGCTCGGCCGGGCGACGGCGAGCGAGGTCTCGGCGCTCATGCTCGCTGACGCGCTCGACGCCGAGGTCTCACGATGATCGCGCGCGGCGGCTCCCTCGCGGCCTTCACGGTCGTCACGCTCAGCGCTCTCTACATCACGCTCCTCACCTCGGTCATGTCGCTGCTCACCGCGGGACTCGTGACGACGCCGTTCGGGCAGGGCGACGGTGCGGAGCTCGTACTGGGCATTCTCGGCTCGAGCTTCCTCATCGTCGCTCTCATCGTCTCGACAGTGGTCGTGACGAACGCCTTCACGCTCGTCACAGCGACCCGCGTGCGCGAGATCGCCCTGCGACGCCTCCTCGGAGCCTCCGCCCGCAGCGAGCGGCGGCGCATCGCCGCCTTCGGTACGCGACTGTCCCTGCTCGCCACCCTTGCCGGTGCGGCTCTCGCGGCGGGCGCTGCGGCGATCGTCTACGCGGTCGGCTCCGGCCACGGCGGCATGCTCGAGCGGGTCCCCGCGACCGCGCTGGTCACCCCCTGGGTGGTGCTGCCGCTCGCGGCACTCATCGCCTGCACCACCGTCGCCGCCTGGCGCGGGTCGGCGGCGGTGCTCGGGGCAGAGCCCGTGCAAGCGCTCGGCCTCGCCGCGACGCAGGAGGCCGGCGGAGCCGATGAGCGGCATCGACTCGGCGCGACGGCGACGACCCTGCTCATCGTGGGGCTCGTGACTCTTGCCGGCGCCTTCGCGGCGGGTGCGATCACGCCGTTCGCGGCGCTCATCGGCATCGTCGGCGGCACCGTGCTGGTGGTCGGGGTACTTGCCGGAGCGCACACGCTCCTGCCCGCCGTCTTCGGCCTGCTGTCGGCCGCACTCCCCCGCACCGGCCCCGCAGCGATCGCCCGCCGCACGGTGCGCGACCACCCGAGTCGCACGACGCGTGCCGCACTCGGTGTGCTCATCAGCGTGGCCGTCGTGACGATGTTCGTCGTCGCCACGATGAGCGCGGCGGCGGCGATCACGGCGACCTACGCCGACAGCTCGCTCGAAGACCAGTCGGCAGAAGTGCTGCTCGTCGTGCTCGCCGTGGTCGGAGCCCTCATCGGCTTCATCGTGCTCATCGCCGCCGTAGGCCTCGCCACGACCGTCTCGCTCAACACGCGGCTGCGTGCCCGCGAGATCGCGGTCACACGCATCCTCGGCCAGGGGCGCGCGGATGCCGCTCGATCCGTCATGATCGAGAGCGCGATCCTGAGCGTCGGCGGGTCGCTGGCCGGGCTCATGCTCGGCGCCTTCCTCGGCTGGGTGGGGGCGCAGAGCATCCTGGGCTCCAACGTCGTCGGCTACGTCATCCCGCCCGTGCTGCCGCTCGCCTACCTCGCGCTCGTCGTGCTCGCCGCGCTCGTGCTCACAGTGGCGTCGAGCATCGCGCCGAGTCGGTTCGTCCTCGCGGACTCCCCCATCCGCGCCTTCGCGCGGGCGTGACACGCACGGTCGGGCAGGGCGCGCGACGCGCTCTGCCCGACCGTGTCACCTGTCCGAGGCCGGTGCGCCCAGCAGCCCGTCGACCCATGTGCCGATCATGGAGACCACGCGCTCGTCGATGGGGGAACGGGCGTCGGCCCGGTACGTCCGAACCGTCGGAGCCTCCTGCGACCGGAGGATGTGGCTGAGGCCGTCGACCACGTGCGCCGTGGTCGGAGCGGACCGCAGGTCGGCGATGCGCAGCGTGTCATCCGGAGGGGACTGCAGGTCGTGCTCGCCGCCCAGTGCGAGCATCGGCTGGGATGCCGCCGCCAGATCACCCGCGGGGTCGTAGGCCATGAACTCCCGATGCCACCGGGCGTTCACCCTGACGCCGCCCAGGCGGGCCACGTCGGTCGTCGTGCGCAGCAGCTTCTGCCGGTTCTTCTCGGACGACTTCTCGAGGTCGGTGCGGAGCATCCGCAGCACGAATCGGACGAAGCCCGGGATGTCCGCCTCGAGCGCACGGGCCTGCCAGCGCAGCACCTCGAGACCGGAGCGCGCGTAGCCCGACAGGAGGACAGCCCCGCGAATCGTCGGGCACTCGACGGCGAGTCGCGCGGCCACGGCTGCTCCCTCGCTGTGACCGATGACGATGACCGGCAGTCCGTAGTCTTCCGCTCGCCGAACGACGGCGACCGCGTCGGCGACGAGATCGTGCAGCCCGGCGGCGAGGAAATCACCCGCCGACTCGCCGACTCCACGCTTGTCCCAGCGGATGCTCGCGAGGCCCTGGTCGGCTAGGCACTCCGCCAGCTGCCGCTGGATGCCGAGCGGGAGCCCCTTCGCGTCCCCGTCACGGTCGAGCGGCCCGCTACCGGGCAGCAGCACCAGCATGCCTCGCGCCTGGTCGGGCATCACCAGCTCGCCGACGAGATCAACCTCAGCCTCGATCCGCACAGCGGAGACCGCGGCCAGACCCGCCCGCACCGACTCGATGCGATCATGCGCCGACTGCGGATCGTCGAGCGAGAGGATGACGTCTCGCACACGACCCGAGGACGCCCGAAGCCGGAGCCCGGAGCCGCGACCCCAGACGACTCCCACCGTCGCGCTGGACCGCCGCCGCCAGGTTCCGACCTTCGCGTAGCCCGGCAGCCCCAACCCGGGAGCGCGCAGGCCCGTCATCGCCGCATAGGCGTCGTCCAGGACCTCGACCGTCTCGAGATGCGCCACGGGGATTCGCACAGTGCGCCGCAGAGCGAAGACCCGCTCCATCGCGGTCAGGGCGACGGTCACCTCACGGGCGTCGACGTCGATGGTGGCCATGCTGTGTTCCTTTCTCGACGGTCCCGGTGACCGTTCTCGTTGATGATATTATTACCACAGACGATAACGTGACTGACGTGAAAGGACACCTCCATGTCCAGTGCCAACCTGCTGCTCCACCCTGTGCGACTGCGCGTCATCCAGGCCATGCTGGGGCACCCGTCGCTCACCACTCGCGAGCTCGCCGACCGCATCACTGAGGTGCCGCCAGCGACGCTCTACCGCCACGTGGGCACCCTCCTCGACGCCGGTGTGCTCGAGGTCGTGGCGGAACGAAAGGTTCGGGGAGCGGTGGAGCGCTCGCTCCGACTCTCGACGGAACGCGCGTCAGTGTCCGATCACGACGAAGCACTCGCTGACCCGGAAGCACTGCGCGCGGGCTTTCTCGCCTACCTCGGCAGCCTCGCCTCGCTCATGGACCAGTACCTTGCAGGCCCGCGCGGCTCGCTCGAGGACGACCTCGTGGGTTTCCGGCAGGTGGCCGTGCACGCGACGGATGACGAGTGGCGCGAGGCGCTCAGCGCGTTCCGTGCCGCGCTCGCCCCGCTCGCCGAGCGCGAGACCGCGCCCGCGGGCGCGCGTCGACGCGTGCTGGGCACCGTGAGCATGCCGGTGCCCTAGCGGCGAGCGGCGAAAGGTCGCCGACGGCCTCAGTCGGTGCCGGTGTCGAACGCCGCACCCTCGCCGGCGGCGTCGAAAGCCTCGCTCAACGCGTCGCGGGCATCCGGATCAGCGGGGTCGAAGACCTCGTCGGCGTGCCCGGCCGTGATGCGGCCGACGAGCTTGGCCGTCGCGCCGCCGATCATGCGCTGAGCGGCATACTGCTCGAGACGGGCGCGCGAGTCGGCGATGTCGAGGTTGCGCATCGTGAGCTGGCCGATGCGATCGGTCGGGCCGAAGGCCGCGTCGCCGACGCGCTCCATCGAGAGCTTCTCGCCGGCGTAGGAGAGAGCGGGGCCGTCGGTGTCGAGGATCGTGTAGTCCTCACCGCGACGCAGGCGCACCGTGACCGTGCCCGTGACAGCCGAGCCGACCCACTTCTGGATGGACTCGCGCAGCATGAGGGACTGCGGGTCGAGCCAGCGGCCCTCGTACATGAGGCGGCCCAGACGGCGACCCTCGGCGTGGTAGTTCGCGATGGTGTCCTCGTTGTGGATCGCG
Organism: Chryseoglobus sp. 28M-23; assembly: GCF_014789785.1. Taxonomy (NCBI): domain Bacteria; kingdom Bacillati; phylum Actinomycetota; class Actinomycetes; order Micrococcales; family Microbacteriaceae; genus Microcella; species Chryseoglobus sp. 28M-23. The sequence goes on from NZ_CP061846.1 coordinate 1,472,982, forward strand.
TTGAGCAGGCGCTCGTAGGCGAGGTGCAGCAGCGCCATCGCGGGCGCCTCGTAGATGCCGCGGCTCTTCGCCTCGATGATGCGGTTCTCGATCTGGTCGCTCATGCCCAGGCCGTGCCGACCACCGATCGTGTTGGCCTCCATCACGAGGTGCACGGGGTCTCCGTACTCGACGCCGTTGATCGCGACCGGGCGGCCCTCCGCGAACTCGATCGTGACGTCCTCGGTGGGGATCTCGACCGACTCGTCCCAGAACTTGACGCCCATGATCGGCTCGACCGTCTCGAGTGAGACGTTCAAGTGCTCGAGGGTCTTCGCCTCGTGCGTCGCGCCCCAGATGTTCGCGTCAGTCGAGTACGCCTTCTCGGCCGAGTCGCGGTACGGCAAGCCGTGCGCGACGAGCCACTCGCTCATCTCGGTGCGACCGCCCAGCTCGGTGACGAACTCGGCGTCGAGCCAGGGCTTGTAGATGCGCAGGCGCGGGTTGGCGAGCAGGCCGTAGCGGTAGAAGCGCTCGATGTCGTTGCCCTTGTAGGTGCTGCCGTCGCCCCAGATGTCGACGCCGTCCTCCTTCATGGCCTGCACGAGCATCGTGCCGGTCACGGCACGGCCGAGCGGCGTCGTGTTGAAGTAGGCGCGGCCTCCGGAGCGGATGTGGAAGGCGCCGCAGGCCATCGCGACGAAGCCCTCTTCGACCAGAGCCTCCTTGCAATCCACGAGGCGGCTGATCTCGGCGCCATACTCGGTCGCGCGGCCCGGCACCGACTCGATGTCGTCCTCGTCGTACTGCCCCAGGTCGCCCGTGTAGGTGCAGGGCACTGCGCCCTTGTCGCGCATCCAGGCGACGGCGACGGAGGTATCGAGCCCTCCGGAGAAGGCGATGCCGACGCGCTCGCCGACGGGCAGGGAAGTCAGAACTTTAGACACGCCCTCCACCCTAACGGCGGTCGGAGCACTGAAGCGCCGGGTCTCACCCCACCCGGCGGAGCAGCACGACGCCGTCGACCGCGCGCCCCCGCTCCCCGCCCGGGCCCTGCGCAGGCCGCGGTCGCTCCTCGGCGAGGATGCGCACCCAGTCGCCTGCCGGGATGTCCAGCGCCGCGAGCTCGGTCTCCAGATCGGGCAGGTCGAACGCCGCGCGGTCCTCCGGCGAAGCCCAGGTCGGTGGTGCGACGTGCGAGAGCAGAAACAGGTGCCCGCCCGGCGCGACAACCTCGAGGGCCCGGGCGATCGCGGCAGCACGATCGAGGGCGACCGGAGAGTGCAGGAAGCTCGCGACGACGAGATCGACGGGCTTCTCGACCGGCCACTCCGACGCGAGATCGGCGACGAGGAAGCGCGCCGACTCGGCCACACCGACCGCACGGGCAGCGTCAGAGGCGCGTGCGACGGCGGTCGGCGAGAGGTCGAGGCCGGTGACGCGCCACCCGCGACGGGCCAGCCAGATGGCGTCAGCACCCTCGCCGCATCCCAGTTCCAGCGCCGTTCCGGGGTCGAGATCGGCCAGCACGTCGACCACCGCCGCATTGGGCTCGCCCGACCACGCGCGATCGACTCCCGAGTACCGCGCCTCCCAGAAGGCGGCCGGGTCAGCCAGCGCCCGCTCGGCGTCCTCGACGACGAGCGCACCGTTCGCCGCGCCTCCCGCCATCGAGCCCGTCGCCATCGCAGCGGGAATCGTTCCGTACGGCGCTACGACGTTGCCGGCCGCCCACACCCGCGGAGCACTCGTGGCACCCGTCGCATCGACGGCCACTGACCCGAGGGCCTCATCGCGTGCCAGCCCGAGCCCGTCGACGAGGGCTTCGTCGAGCCGGGGCAGGCCCGCGGTGAAGACGGCATCCAGGGGATGCACCTCCCCATCGGCGGTGCGCACGGCCTCGAGCCCTCCCCCGGCGCCCTCGAGCGCGATGACGGGTGACTCGACGATGCGCACACCGCGCGCGAGCAGCCGCGCGCGGGCAGCGTGGTCGAGCGCGTCCCCCGCCGCCGCGCTGAAGAACGTGACCGTCTCGCTCCACTGCCGCACGAGCTCGGCCTGGTGCACCGACTGCGGGCCCGTGGCGATGACGCCGAGACGGGCACCGCGCACCTCCCAGCCGTGGCAGTACGGACAGTGCAGCACCGTCTCGCCCCAGCGCTCCGCGAGGCCCTCGATGGAGGGCAGCTCGTCGACGATGCCCGTCGTGAGGATCGCCACGCGGCCGGCGACCGTGCTGCCGTCCGCGAGGTCGACCTCGACGCGGTCGTCGAGAGCACGCGCGCCGACAGCTCGCGCGCTCACGCTCTCGACGCCGTACCCCGCCACCTCCTCGCGACCGAGCCGCAGCAGCTCGGCCGGAGGGCGGCCATCGTGGCCCAGCACGCCGTGCACGTGCGCCGCGAACCGGTTGCGCGGCTCACCGGCATCGACGACGAGCACGCTGCGGCGGGCGCGCCCCAGCATGAGGGCGGCGCTCAGGCCTGCCGCGCCCCCTCCGATCACGATGGCGTCCAGAGTGTGTGCAGTCATAGCTCGAGCTTGCCGATGAGAGCGCGCACTGGCAAACTTCCTTGCAGATTCGGCAAGGAGTGCGATGAAGGAGCTAGAAGCCCTCGGGCCGCGACTGCGCGCTCTGCGGCACGCACGGGGCCTCACCCTCGATCAACTCGCCGAGGCGAGCAGCGTCTCCGCGAGCACGATCTCGCGCCTCGAGTCGGGCAAGCGGCAGGCGAGCCTCGAGCTGCTCCTTCCCCTTACCCGACACCTCGGTGCGCGCATCGACGACCTGCTCGGATCGCCCGACGGCGACCCGCGCGTGCGTCGGCCGAGCATCCACAAGGAGGGCCACGTCTTCGCGCCGCTCACCGCGGAGAGCGCTCCGCTGCAGACCTACAAAGTCACCTACCCGCCCGTGACCGAGGTGCCCGCGCCGCGCGTGCACGACGGCTACGAGTGGCTCTTCGTCCTCAGCGGTCGACTGCTGCTGCGGCTCGGCGAGACCGACACGGTGCTGACCAAGGGCGAGGCCGCCGAGTTCGACACCCGAACCCCGCACAGTCTGAGCGCCCTGGGCGGCCGTCGCGCCGAAGTGATCAGCATCTTCAACGAGTCAGGCGTGCGTATGCACACTCACGCCCTCGGTTCCACCGCGTCCGACTCCTGAGCCGGGGCCACCTCGCGCGGCGCGAACTGGCCGGTGAGCGCCAGCACGACGACGAGCACGAGCGGCACGATCCACCCGCTCCAACCCAGAACGGTCGCCTGGGTCGTGTCGAGCACCTCGCCAGCAGCGACGAACACGATCGAGAAGCCGGCCGCGGCGTTGAACGCGCCGTGCGCGAGAGCGGGCGCCCACACGCTTCCCGAGCGAAGACGCAACCAGCTGAATACTGCTCCGATCAGGATGCACATGCCGCACATCATCACGACTCCGAGCCACCCCGGCGCGAGCGGGTAGTTGTAGCCCAGAAGCACGAGGGGCGCGTGCCACAGGCCCCAGATGACGCCGGAGAGCAGGATCGCCGGCAGCACGCCGAGCGGCAGGAGCTTCGGCAGCAGCCAGCCGCGCCAGCCGAGCTCCTCCCCCAGCGCGGGGATCAGGTTGAGGAAGGCGCCGATGAGCACGTTGACGAACTGCAGAGCGACGAGCACGCCGATCGGGAAGGGCAGCGCGGGTGCTCCGGCGGCCTCGAGCTGGGCATCCGTGACCGCCTGGAAGCCGCTGAAGCCCAAGAAATCGGCCGGATACAGGCCCAGAAGCGCGCCGATCGGCAGCGCCGCCAGGATGAGCGCGACCGGCACGACGATCGCGAGCGCGAGATAGCCGAGGAACCGGCCGGGGCGCCCGAGCGGCCACAGGCCGAGGGCGTGGGCTCGCCGAGCGGGCTTCTCGACGAAGAACACCACCACGAGCGCGGCGACAGCGGGCGTCGCCATCATCAGGAGCGCGATGAGACCGAAGAACGGGCTCGTGAGGCCGTCGCCGAGCCACAGCGGGAGGGCGACGAGCCAGCTGAGCCCGAAGGCGAGAGCGAGGAACACGGCTACGGAACGCATGGTGACGAGCATGCCGAAGACCGCGCGCTCGTCGCATCCGCCGCGAGACGGAGATGGCGGGCTCGAACGCGCTGAAGAATCACGATTGGATAACGAGAGCGCCGGTCCGCGGAGGCTCGAACGGCCGCTCGATCCGCACGTTGGTGCTGATCTGGTGCATCTCGAGGCCCGGGAGGCCGGTTGGCACGCGGCACGCGCACCCTGTTATCGTCGCCCGCTGTCCCCCGGTGTCGCGTCCGACACGGCCGGTTCGGGATCATCCGCCCCCACGTCCGCGCGCGGCACCGAGATCGATGCCGCACGTCAGGCGCTCGAGAGCGGAAGCCACCGATGGCTTTCCTGCACGGCGCGTGCACCCTGTGTCGCTCTGTGCCTCTCGGCGCTCGGACCACTGATCCAAGACCTCACCCGCATCGCGGCGAGGCACAGGAGACCGTGACTGACGAGATCGCATTGAAGGCCGAGGGTCTGTACAAGATCTTCGGGCGCCGCAGCACCGAAGCACTCCGACACCTGCGTGACGGCGGCGCGAGCGCCGACCTCGACTCCGAGACCACCGCCGCCGTCATCGACGCCGGCTTCGAGGTCACGCGCGGCGAGATCTTCGTCGTCATGGGCCTTTCCGGCTCGGGCAAGTCGACTCTCATCCGCATGCTCAACGGGCTGCTCACCCCGACTGCGGGCACCGTGGAGATCGGCGGGGAGCCCCTGACGGGCATCCCCGCGCGCCGCCTGCGCACCCTGCGTCAGAAGCGCGTCTCGATGGTCTTCCAGCACTTCGCCCTGCTGCCCCACCGCACCGTGCTCGAGAACGTCGCATACCCGCTCGAGATCCGCGGCGACTCGCGCGCCTCGCGCCTCGAGGCTGCACGCAAGACGATCGAGCTCGTCGGCCTCGGCGACTGGGCCGAGTCGATGCCCGACGAGCTCTCCGGCGGCATGCGCCAGCGCGTCGGCATCGCCCGCGCTCTCGTCGCCGACACCGACGTGCTGCTCATGGACGAGGCGTTCAGCGCGCTCGACCCGCTCATCCGCCGCGAGATGCAGGAGCAGCTGCTCGAGCTCCAGGAGACGCTCGGCAAGACCATCGTCTTCATCACGCACGACCTCAACGAGGCGATGTTCCTCGGCGACCGCATCGCCGTCATGCGGGACGGCCGCATCGTGCAGGTCGGCACGCCGGAGGACATCCTCACCGACCCCGCCAACGACTACGTCGAGCAGTTCGTCCAGGATGTCGACCGAGCCCGCGTGCTCACCGCGTCGAGCGTCATGGAGCCCGCGAAGGGCGTTGCGCTCGCGAGCGCCGGGCCGCGCGCGGCGCTGCGCACCATGCGGGACGAGCAGATCTCTGCCGCGTTCGTCGTCGGTCGCGACCGCCGCCTCCTCGGTGTGATCTCCGATCGGGATGCCCTGCAGCTCGTCCGCTCGGGGGCCACCGATCTGGCGAGCGCCGTGAGCGACGACTACTCGGCCGTGGAAGCCTCGACGGCGCTCCTCGAGCTCGTCGTCCCCTCGGTGGAGTCGCCCCTGCCGCTCGCCGTCACGGATGAGAAGGGGCGCCTTCTCGGCGTCGTGCCGCGCATCACGCTCCTCATCGCCCTGGGCGGCGCCCAGGCTCCTACGGAGGAGATCGCGGTGCTCGAGCCGCCGCTTCCCGTCGCGATGGTCGACAAGGCGCTGCAGGACTCGTCCGATGGGCAGACCACCGCGAAGGAGGTGCGCTCATGACCGATCTCTTCCGCATTCCCTTCGGTGACTGGATCGAGGGCGGCGTCGACTTCGTCGTCGACAACTTCGCCGCATTCTTCGGCGTCCTGCGCAGCATCTTCCTCGGCATGTACGACGCCATCGGCTGGGTGCTCGTCACACCGCCGTTCTGGGTCATCATCATCGCCGTCGCCGTGGTCGCGCTCTTCGCGCGCGGCTGGCTCTTCGCTCTCGGGTCGACGCTCGGTCTGCTCTTCATCGTGTCGGTCGACCAGTGGGTCAACGCGATGGATACGCTCGCACTCGTCCTCGTCGCGGCCTTCATCGCGACGGTGATCAGCGTGCCGCTCGGCATCGCGGCGGCCCGCACGACGACGTTCTCGACGATCATGCGCCCCGTGCTGGACTTCCTGCAGACGATGCCCGCCTTCGTCTACCTGATCCCGGCGCTCCTGCTCTTCCGGGTCGGCGTCGCCCCCGGCATCGTCGCGACGATCATCTTCGCGCTCGCCCCCGGAGTGCGACTGACCGAGCTCGGTATTCGCGGCGTCGACAAGGAGGTCGTGGAGGCCGGGCGCGCGTTCGGCTCCTCGCCCGGTCGCATCCTGCGCCAGATCCAGTTGCCGCTCGCACTGCCGACGATCATGGCCGGGGTCAATCAGATCATCATGCTGTCGCTGTCGATGGTCGTCATCGCCGGCCTCGTCGGCGCGGGTGGACTCGGTGGCGAGATCGTCGCGAGCCTCGGGCGTCTCGACACGGCCCTCGGCGCCGAAGCGGGCCTTGCCGTCGTCGTGCTCGCCATCCTGCTCGACAGGCTCACCGGCGCCTTCGGGCGCAAGCAAGGGCTGTATGCGCGCCTCCGGGCCGCGAACGCCGCTCGGCAGCGCACGGGTGCCCGCAACGAGACGCCCGCAGAGTCAGACGACGAGGCCTCGGTGGCCATGGCCGCCGGCCCTCGCCGCTCCCCCGGCGGCAACTGACCCCCAGACCCGCGTTCGCGCACCAGCGCGAGCGTGCGTGCCGCCCTCGGTGACCCGGGGGCGACCACGTGAACGACCGCGGGAGATCCCCGTAGGTCACGAAAGGAGACACTATGACGAAGCGCCGCAACGCGCTCCTGGCCGCCTCGGCGGCCGCCGCTCTCGTGCTCGCCGGTTGCGCCGGCGAGACCGGTGAGAACGGCAGCAACGGCGACGAGGGTTCGCCCGAGTCGCAGGGCTCGATCACCCTCGCCGTCTTCAACGGCTGGGACGAGGGCATCGCGACCTCCGAGCTGTGGAAGGCCATTCTCGAGGACGAGGGTTACGACGTGACCCTCGAGTACGCCGACGTCGCCCCGCTCTTCGCGGGTCTCTCGACCGGCGACTACGACTTCACGACCGACGTCTGGCTGCCCGGCACCCACGCCGAGTACGTCGAGGAGTTCGGCGACGACATGATCGACCTCGGCCCGTGGAACACCGAAGCCGCACTGACGGTGGCCGTGAACGAGGATGCCCCGATCGACTCCCTCGAGGAGCTCGCCGCGAACGCCGACGCCTTCGGCAACCAGATCGTCGGCATCGAGCCCGGCGCCGGCCTCACCGCCGCGATGGAAGACGCCGTCATCCCGAACTACGGCCTCGACGGCATGGAGTTCACGACCTCGTCGACCGCCGCGATGCTCACCGAGCTCGAGGCTGCGACGAGCGCCGGCGAGAACGTCGTCGTGACGCTGTGGGAGCCGCACTGGGCCTACGGTGCGTTCCCCATCAAGAACCTCGAGGACCCTGAGGGTGCTCTGGGCGAGGCTGAGGGCCTGCACATCTTCAGCCGCACCGGCTTCGACAGCGACTTCCCGCAGGTGGCCGACTGGCTCGGCAACTTCGAGATGTCGCTCGACCAGCTCTACGACCTGGAGAACCTCCTCTTCGTGGACAACGACACCGACGACTACGGCCCCCTCGTGGACCAGTGGATCGCCGACAACCAGGAGTACGTCGACTCGCTCACCGAGTAAGTCGTCCCTCCTCACGAACGCCGGTCGCCTTCGGGCGGCCGGCGTTCGCCGTCTCGTGCTCGTTGCACGCGCGAAACCTCTGTGACACGAGCTCGCTTTACGGTTGACGGTGGCGTCGCTGCTCCGAGACGGCGCTGGCCTCGAGGAGGAGCCCGTGACCGGTCCCCGTTTCCCCCGTCGTCGGCGCTTCGTCGTGGCGGTGTGCATGGCGGCACCCGCACTCCTCATGAGCATCGCTCTCTCCCTGCTCCCGGCACCTGCATCTGCATCTGCCGAGACGGCAGAGTCAGGGGGAACCATCGTGTACGAAGGCGGCATGCAACTCTCCTCGTCCGACGGTTTCACCGTCGACGTCACCGCTCGACTCACGGTCGAGTGCGCCAACGACGCCAGCTGCACCGCTCTCGTCGTCATCACCGGGGGCGACTTCGTCGCTTCACCGACGAACGACCAGGCACTGCCCTTCGCGGCGGGTCGCGCCAGCGCCGACCTCCCCTACTACGGAGACATCTGCCAGTTGCGTTTCATCGGCGCCGGCGCCGTGACCGTCGACGCGACACCCGATGCGGCCATCGTCACGAGGCAGTCGGCACCTGTCTCGACGAGCTGCCCGGACGGCTCGACCGCGACCGCGTCCGCCGCCACGGTGAGCGGCACGCTCTCCTACGTCTCCGGGGCCTCCTGCCTCAGCGACGGCACGTGCCCGACGCCCACGCCGACACCGACCCTCACGCCGACCGAGACCGCGAGCCCGATGCCGACCACGGCCACCATCGAGCCGGCCGTCGCAACAGAGGCGCGGGACTGGGACGACCCCGGCGTCCTTTCCACACTGCGCCCCTTTCGCAGTATCGGAACCCCCTCTGCCGCACTGTGGAGCGTCACAGGCGCCATCGTCTTGAGCATCCTCATCGCGTTGCCCACCGTTCTGCTCGACGCGACGAGCGAGCGAGTGACGGACCGCGCCGAGCAGCGGCGGCGTGCGCGGGGGCTCGCGCCGGCTGACCCCTCCGCGCGCCCGCCGCTCACGGTACTCGGCTGGCCCGCCGCCCTCGCCGGGTTGCTGGTGGCCGCCACCGCCTCGACCTACGTCGACCCCGAATTCGCTTTCGATGCGGCAGGCTGGCGCACGGCAGCGGGCATCGCCGCCGGATTCCTCGTCGTCATCGCCCTCGGATGGGCGGTCGTCACCGCCGTCATGCGCTCGATCCGGCCCCAGTGGCGACCGCGCATCGAATTCCGGCCCCTCACGTTGCTGTTCGTCATCACCGCTGTCGCGTTCAGTATCGTGAGCGGCTTCCAGCCCGGCGTGGTCTTTGGTCTCGTCGCGGGAGTGGGGTTCGCGGGCTCGATCAGCGAGCGCGCTCGTGCCGGCTCGGCCCTGATGCTCGCGGGTTTCATGGTCGTCACCGGCGCTGCGGCATGGGCGGGTTACAGTCTGCTCGTACCCGTCTTCGACAACCCCGACCTTCTGCAGCTCCTCGCACTCGAATGCCTCGCGGCAATCACCATCGCTGGCTTCTCGGCCCTGCCCATCGCTCTGCTGCCCCTGCGTGGCCTCCTCGGCCGGGCCGTGTGGCAGTGGAGCCGCCTCGTGTGGGTCGGCCTCTACGCGATCGCGGTGGGCGCCTTCCTCTTCGTGCTGATCCCCCTGCCGGACTCTTGGCAGTGGGTCGAGCTGGACTACCTCGCGTGGGGCATCGGCTACGCCGTCTACTGCGTCGTCGCCGTCATCGCGTGGGCGGTCTCCGTGCGCGGGGCAGGTAGCAGCGCTACGACGTAGCCTTCTTCGCCGCCTTGGCAGCGCGCTTGAACTCCCGCACCTCGGCGAGCGTCTCGGGGCTCGTGATGTCGGCGACCGAGCGGCGTGAGCCTTCCACCGCGTAGTCCCCGGCCGCCTCGCGCCACCCGGGCGCGTCCACACCGTACTGCTTGCCGAGGAGGGCGAGGAAGATGCGCGCCTTCTGCTCGCCGAAGCCGGGCAGTGCCTTCAGCCGCCTCAGAACCTCCGCGCCGTCGGGCTCGCCCCGCGTCCACACTGCCGCGGCGTCACCCTCCCAGTCGCTCACGAGCTGCGCGCACAGGGTCTGGATGCGCGCGGCCATCGAGCCGGGGAAGCGGTGCACAGCGGGCGACTGCGCGCACAGCGCGGCGAACTTCTCGGGGTCGTGCGCGGCGATGGCGCGGGCATCGAACGACCCGAGCCGGTCGCGAATCTTCGCCGGCCCCGCGAACGCGACCTCCATGGCGACCTGCTGGTCGAGGAGCATGCCGATGAGCAGGGCGAGCGGCTCGGTCGAGAGCAGGCGGTCGGCGTCGGCATCACCCGTGATGTGCAGTTCCTTCGTCATGCCTCCATGGTCGCACCTGAGTGCACGACCCGGCAGTCTCGCTAGGGTGCACGCGACCGACCGACCGACCGACCGAAGGAGGGACGACCATGCCCGAGAACAACGACAATCCGAGCCTGAAGAACCCCGAGATGTACGAGAAGCTGCGCGATGACGGCGCGTCGAAGGAGAAGGCGGCTCGCATCTCCAACGCTGCGGCGCGCGACGGCGAGAGCACTGTCGGGTCGCGCGGAGGCGACGCGCCGCCCTACGAGGAGTGGACGGTGGAGGAGCTACGAGACCGCGCGCGGGAGCTCGACCTCAGCGGCTACAGCGACCTGCGCAAGGAGGAGCTCATCGAGCTGCTGCGCTCGCACTAGCCGCAGGACGCGCGACTACACCGTCTGCGGCAGAACGCGCCTCAGGACGTCCGCGAGAGTCACGACCCCGAGCATCCTCTCGCCGTCCATGACGACCGCGAGCTGCACGCTCGCCTCGCGCATGCGCGACATGACCTCGTACACGGGGGTTCCCGAAGCGATCACGTAGGCCGGGCGCGCGGTCGCGGCGGCCGGCGACTGCGGCGCGGCGAGCAGCGTGTCGCGCACGTGCACGACATCCGGAGCGCCGCTCTCCGTATCCAGAAGGATGCGCAGGTGGCCCGAGGCCATCGCGACTTCGTGCACGTCGGCGACGGTCGCGCTGGCGGGCACGGACGTAGGCGGGCTGTCGGCCGAGACGAGCGACTCGACCGTGAGCGACTGCAGGTCGATGATGCCGCTGATCTGCCGGCGGAACTCCGGCTCGAGCACACCCGCCTGCGCCGAGTGCTCCACGAGCTGGCGAATCGTGTCGGCATCCTGACCGCCGACGGCCGCGCGGTCGACAGGTTCGACGCCCGTCGCGGCCACCAGCCGGTTGGCGATCGCATTGACCCAGCGCAGCAGCGGCCGGAAGACGTTGACGAAGAATCGCGAGGGAATGCCGATGATGCGCGCCGACACCTCTGGGTGCGCGATCGCCCACGACTTCGGCGCCATCTCTCCGACGACGAGATGCAGGAACGTCACGAGCAGCAGGGAGAGCGCGAAGGCGGTCGCATCGGATGCCCATTCCACGAGTCCCCACGAGGTGAACAGCGGGCCCAGCCACGCGTCGACGGCCGGTTTCGTGACCGCGCCGAGCGCGAAGGTGCACGCCGTGATGCCGAGCTGCGCGACCGCGAGCATCATCGTGAGCTCGTTGACGCCCTTGAGGGCGGCTCGCGCCGACCTGCTCGTGGTGGCCTGCTCCTCCAGACGATGGCGGCGGGCACCGAGCAGCGAGAACTCGATGACGACGAAGAACGCGCTCAGGGCGATGAGCGCGACCGTCGCGGCAAAGACGACCCAGCCGTTCATCGGCCCGCCTCCTCGGTCTCGCGCGGGTCGTCCGCGTCGTCGGGCGTCGGTGGAGCATCCGCGTCGTCGGAGCGGCCGGGCGTCTCGATGAGGCGAACGCGCACCTCGCTCGGCACGTGGCGATCCACCTCGAGCACGTCGACCTCGAGATGGCGAGTGGGCGGGTGGTCCTCCACGAGATCGGCGCCGTCGATGGGCAGCTCCACCGTCACGGTGTCGCCTGCCGCGGGAAGCTCGCCTCGCGCGGCGATGAGCAGACCGGCGATCGTCTCGTAGTCGCCGCGCGGGAGATCATGGCCGACGGCGCGCTCCACCTCGTCGACGTGCACGTCGCCGTCCATGAGCCAGATGTCGTCGCCGTCGGGCACGACGAGCTCGCTCACATCCTGATCGTGCTCGTCGGTGATCTCGCCGATGACCTCCTCCGCGAGGTCTTCGAGCGTGAGGACGCCCGCGAAGCCGCCGTACTCGTCGATGACGCACGCCAGCTCGTTGCGCGTCGACGTGAGCTGGGTGAGCGCGTCGGGCAGCCGCATGAGGGTGGGCAGCACGATCGTCGGGCGCATGAGCTCGGCGACGGGTGTGTCTCCCCCGAGGGTCGTCTCGAGCACGTCGATGAGGTGGATCACGCCGAGCGGCTGCTCGTCTTCACCGATCACCGGGTAGCGCGTGTGGGCCGTCGCCATGAGCTCGCGAATCTCGGCGAGCGTCGTGCCGGGCCGTGCGATGTCGACCTGCGAGCGCGGGATCATCGCGTGCTCGACGTCCTGCTGCGGGAAGTCGAGGATGCGATCGAGCATGAGCGACAGCTCTTCGGGCAGGTCGCCGCTGTCGCGCGAGTCGCCGATGATGCGCTCCAGGTCGACCGCGGTCGCGCTCGAGTCGACGTCGTGCACGGGCTCGATGCGCAGTGCCTTGAGCAGCAGGTTCGCCGAGGCGTCGAACACGGTGATGAGCCAGCCGAACACAGCGAGGTAGATGGTGGTCGAGCGGGCGAGCCAGCGCGCGAGCGGCTCGGCGTTCGCGATCGCGAGGTTCTTGGGGAAGAGCTCGCCGAAGATCATCTGCACGACGGTCGCGACGACGAGGGCGAGCACCGTGCCGACGGTGATGCTCACGGCCGCCGGCACGCCGACGCCGCCCAGCAGCTGCCCGAGGGACTCGCCGACGAGCGGCTCGGCGACGTATCCGACGAGCAGGCCCGTGATGGTGATGCCGAGCTGGGCGCCCGAGAGCATGAACGAGTTGCGCTTCGTGACGGCGAGCGCGCGCTCGGCGGCCTTGTCACCGTCGGCCGCGCGCGCCGCGAGGCGCACTCGGTCGACCGACATGTAGGCGAACTCCTGCGCGACGAAGTAGCCGTTCGCGGCGATGATCACGATGATCACGACGACGCCGACGAGCAGCGAGACGATGGCCTCGATCACGATCGGCTCACGAGGGAGATGCGCACGAGGTCGAAAAGGCCTGCGTGACGAGAACGATGGTCAGATCGACTATGGCTCGGGTCGTCAGACGACGACCCTGTTGTCTTCGCGGTGCGATCCACGGGTGTTCGGTGCCTCCAGGCATCGGTGAGTCAGTGCTCTCAGATTACCGAGTCGCCTGTGGCCCTGCTGAGAACTCCCCCGCGCCCGCCGCTGCCCACCCCCGGGCATCTCCAGAATTCAGGAGTGGAGTCGCTTAACGGGGCGCTACAACCCGCCGACGGGCGTGTCGCGCGCCTCATCGTGCGCGAGCTCCTGAATTGTGGAGACGCGGGCGGGGGCGGCGGCTGAGGCGCGCGGCGGTCAGCCCTCGGCGAGGATCGCGTCGGCCTGGCTCATCGCCTGACGCATGCCCTCCTCCATGCCCATGCCGACGAGTTGCTCGAGCACCTCGAGGCTCGGGAAGGTCGACACGAGCGTCTGACGCGTGCGGCCCTCCACTACGGGCTCGAGCGTCACGACCGCGCTCGTCACGGGCATGTCGGGGTGCGGCTGCCCGTCGTCGTCGGCGAAACCGTCGTCGAAGGCGAGCATGCGCGGAGCATCCACCGCTGTCACGGTCCACCAGCCGCCCGCGATCGTGCCGTCCGGGCCGGTCATGTGGTAGTTCACAGTGCCGCCCTCGTGCAGCTCGTGCCGCGTGAAGGTGGCCGGCCACTCGGGCGGCCCCCACCAGCGCTCGAGCTTGCGCGGGTCGGCCCACAGCTGCCACACGCGGTCGACGGGGGCGTCGAACTCCGCGACGAAGGTGAGAGTGAGTGCCGTGGTGTCTTTCTGCACATCGATGACGGTCATGAGATGCCTTTCGAGGGTGAGAGCAGGTCGTCGATCTGGGAGATGCAGGCGATGAAGCCCTCGAAGGCGCCGAACTCGCGCGCCCCCTCGAACGCTTCGTCGCTGTCGAACGTGCACACGAGGGTCATGCGGCTGCCGTGCTCGGTCGACTCGAACGTCACGATGGTGCGGTTGTCGGGCTCGCCCTCCCCGCCCTCGCTCGGCACGAACACGTCGGTGTACACGATCTCGCGCGGTTCCTCGATGCTGTGGAAGACGAGGTGCCCGTCGAGCCGCTCGCCGTCCTCATCGCCGACCATGCGGTAGAGCACGCGACCGCCGGGGGCGAACTCGAACTCGCTGAACGTCGCCGGGTAGCCAGGTGGGCCCCACCAGCGCTCGAGCTTCTGCGGGTCCTCCCACAGCTGCCACAGCCGATCGACGGGGGCGTCGAACTCGGCGACGAACGTCATGGTGCGCGCAGAGGCGTCCTTGTCGGTACGCACGATGGTCATGATTCAGGGCCCTTCTTCGTCGAGGATGCTCGCGATGCGGTCCACCCGGTGACGCCACAGCTGCTCGTACCGGTCGAGCAGCTGCTGCGCGCGCCGCAGTCGTTCGACCTCGGCATGCACGATCTGCTGCCGACCGTCGCGCTCCTTGCGCACGAGCGCGGCCTTCTGCAGCACCGCCACGTGCTTCTGCACGGCGGCGAAGCTCATGACGTAGCGCTCGGCGAGCGCACTCACCGACTGCTCGCGCTCGATCACTCGCGCGACGATGTCGCGGCGAGTGCGGTCGGCGAGGGCGTGGAAGATCGCATCGACCTCCGAGTCGCTGAGCTCGTGCATTCGTGTAACCATATGGTTGTACGTTAGCGCCCAGCGCTCCCCCGCGCAAGGGTGTGGGACATCGAACGGCGCGCGTCAGCTCGACGGGGAGGCCGGGTGTCCGCGACCCGCGCGGTCGCCCAGCACGATCGCGAGAACACCGAGACCGACCAGGGCGGCAGTGCCGATGACGCCGCCCACATTGCCGAGGAACAGGGCGAGGACCATGAGCGCGTCCCGCGAGACGACCGACACCACGGCCGTCAGGGCCGCGACGAGGGCGAGGACGCCGACGGCGATGGCGGGCGCCCAGTTCCAGGGCCGCGGCACGATCGCGAGCCTCCCGATGCGCTCGGCCGCGACGAGGGCCAGGGCATACTGCATGATGAGCAGCACCTGCATTGCCGCGACCGAGACCGTGAGCGGAACGATCGACCAGTTCAGGGAGAGCCCGAGAAGCCAGTCGATCACGAGCGTGAGGGCGAGCAGGCAAAGAGCGATGGTGCCCACGGGCCTGCGACCCGTGACACTGCCAGAGCCCCTGATGCCGAACGCGAAGACGATCAGGGCCGCCGCGAGCAGCAGGGTTCGCGCGAACCCCTGATCGAACCATGGCCCGACCAGGCTCGCATCGAGCACCACGGCGACGAGCGCGAGCGAGCCGCCGAGGGTCCAGGCCCGCTGTGTGTTGCGGGCGTGAGCGGTCGCGACGGCGCTGGAGTGCGGACGATCACTCATGATGCTTCGAGGCTAGAGCATGGCGACGTCAGGCGAGCCCCTCGCCCTGCATGAGGGCGACGCCAAGGGGTCCAGGGTTGTAGGCCACCTCCCACCGGTAGCCGTCGACGTCGGCGAGGTAGCCCGAGTAGCCGCCCCACTCGCGGTGCTCGGCGGGGCGAAGAACGGAGCCGCCGGCGCGCACAGCAGCCTCGAGCGCGTCGTCCACCGCTTCGGGCGTCGGCACGTTGTGGGCGAGCACGATGGGCGAGCTGCCGGCTGCCGCTGCCGAGCCGACCTCCTGCTCGAAGGCCTCCCGGCGCCATAGCGACAGCATGAGGGTGGGAGTGATCGGCACGAAGACGACCTCCCCTGACACCTCGACGCTCGGCGTCCAGCCGAGCCCGTCGACGTAGAATTGGCGGGCGCGGTCGACGTCATCGACCGCGAGCGTGATGACGTTGACGCGAGCATCCATGAGTCGAACGCTAGCGCCCGCCCCCGACGCGGTCGACAGGCCCGGGGCGCCGCTACTTCTTGAGCGCCTTGATGATGCTCGTGAGTGCTCGACCGCCGACCCACAGCACCGGGATCGACACGGCGAGCAGCGCGATGAGGTTGGGCTTGAAGGCGGGGCCGTCCACACCCGGCTGGTAGACGCCGATCGGGATGCTCGCCCCTCCCCCGCCGCCGGCCGTCGCCGCGTCGCCATCGTTCTCGGGACCGGCACCGAAGCCGAACCAGGTGACGGCGACGGGGGTGACCTTCGTGCCGCCGATGTCGACGGGGTCGCCGTAGGCGGTGCCGATGCCGAGCTTGGAGACGGAGTCGGCGAGGTGGTCCACGGTGGAGGGCGCAGTGCTCGGTGTCGGAGTCATGCCTCCACCGTGGCCGCGCAGACCGCGGCGGTCAAGAGTCGCCCAGGGAGTTCCGAGAGTCCTCGCGCACCGCACGCCCCGCCGGTAGCCTCTCGGTCATGAGCGAGCACGGCTTCCCCGAGCACCTCACCGGCTGGACGGCCGAGGAGGTGCGCGCGGCCGAGGCGCCCCTGCTCGAGGCCGGTGAGCCGCTCATGCGACGCGCGGCCGCGGCCCTCGCCGGGCACGTGCGCGACGAGCTGCGGGATCGTGGCACTCCGGTCGAGCGCGGGCCGGGCATCCTCGTTCTCGGCGGTTCCGGCGACAACGGTGGCGATGCCCTGTTCGCCGCGGCAGAGCTCGCCGAGGGTGGGGCGCGCGTGCGAGTGCGCGTGACCGGCAGCCACGTGCACGAGGAGGGCGCCGAGGCCGCCCTCGCGGCCGGAGCCGAGTGGGTCGAGGCGGGCGACGAGTTCGACTCGGCAGTGGGCGACAGCGCAGTGATTCTCGATGGAATCCTCGGCATCGGAAGCGACTCCCCCGCGCTGCGCAGCACCGCTCGCACGACAGTCGCGCGCATTCGCGAGCTGCTGAGCCTCGACGACCCCGACAGGGATGCCCGCGCCCACCGCCCGGCGATCATCGCGGTCGACCTGCCGAGCGGCGTGCACGCCGACGACGGCTCTGTACCGGACCCGACGGTGCTGCCCGCCGACGTGACCGTGACCTTCGGCGCCGTCAAGGCGGGGCTGCTGCGCGCGCCGGGGTCGCACTACGCGGGCGACGTGCGGCTCGTCGATCTCGGGCTCGAACGCCCCTGAGCACTCGATCGGCGCGCGAGCAGGGCCTCGAGCACTCCTAGACTCATCGGAGTGAGCGACGACCTTCATGACGACGAGCGCATCGCCGACGACCCCCCGCGGCACACGTTCCTGTGGGCTCTGCTCTCCGGGTGGCTGCTGTCGCTCGAAGCATGGTTGCGGTCGCACGGCGGCGAGGCGCTGCGCATCGGTATCCGCTTCTTCTGGGGCGCGGTCGCCGCGGTCGGCCTGTTCCTGCTCGTCGGCCCCGTCCTCAACCCGCCCCTCACGCTCGACGACATCACCTCGTCAGCCTCGACGGCGACCGAGACGTGGATCGCCCGCGACTTCGCCGCCGATTACACGGTCGATCTTGCCGACGACGGCACGCTCGTTGTCACTGTCGAGGAACGCATCACGGCCTTCTTCGGCGACGAGGTCGACGAGCGCGGCATCGAGCGCGTGCTCGCGACCGAGTACGAGGGGCACGCCCTCGCGCCGAGCGGCGTCTCGGCGACGCTCGACGGCGAGCCCCTCGACGTGGGCGAGACGGCGACCGCGACACGCCTGACGCTCGACCTCGACGCGGGCGAGCGACTGCAGGGCGACCACGAGTTCGTGCTGAACTACTCGCTGCACCACCTGGCCTACGAGACGACCGACCGCGCGACCGGCGAACCCGTGCAGTTGCTCGAGTGGGACGTCTTCGGCGCCTCCTGGCCGCAGGGCCTCGCGGGGCTCGACGTGACCGTGAGCCTTCCCGACGAGCTCGACGCGAACCTCGTGCGTCAGCCGCGCGGCAGCCTCGCGTGGACGATCGTGGGCGCGGGTGCGTGGCTCACGCCAGAGGAGACGAGCCCTGACGGGCGCACCGACTACGCGTTCAGCAACGACCAGAACATTCCCCCGAACGCCAACGCGTGGTTCACGGTCGTGTTCGAGCCGGGCAGCATCGTCATGCCCCCGCAGTCGCCGCTGTTCTGGGTGCAGACCTTCGGCCCGCTCGCACCTCTCGCGTTCCTGCTGGTCACCCTCCTCCTCGCGATCGCGGCGCGCGCGGTCGCGTGGAGCGACGCGAGGGGCCGACCGTGGTTCGTCGCCCGGTTCGAGCCGCCGAAGGGCATCACCCCGGGTCTCGCGGCGCACATCCTGCGCGCGCCTCACGCCCTCGAGCTCGCCGAGAGCCTCGACGAGATGCGCCACGCGCCCCGAAAGGGCAACGCGGATGCTCAGCACGCGCGCCTCCTCGCCGTCGGCCGCGCAGCCCGCCGCACAGGGCGCCTCGGCAACGTGCCGCGCGCGCTGCGGCTCTACGCGGACGGCCCCGAGCGTGCCCTGCAGCTGCAACGAGGGCTGCGGCGCATCCCGAGGGGGTTCGTGCGCGACACGTTCATCGCCGCCCCGCTCGCCCTCACGCTCGTGCAGTGGGGTCTCGTGCGGCAGCTCTCCTACCAGGCTCCGCTCGCGGTCGTGTGGTGGCCCGTCGCCTTCGTCGCCGCGTCGACCCTCATCGCGGCGATCGTGCTCGCGCTCGCCCTCACGGCGCGGCCGCTCACGACCGAGGGCGCCCTGCTCAAGCAGCATCTGCGCGGCATCGGGGTGTACGCGGAGCGGACGTCGCTGCTCGAGCGCGGCACCCTGCGCGAGGCCGTGCTGCCCTACGCCGTGCTGCTCGCGCCGCCACGCGAGGCGGGCGGGGCGATCACGCGGCGTGTCGAGACCGAGCTGGGCGGGCCCTTGCCCCGCCGCAGCTGGCACACGGGCGACTACCTGACCGGCCCCCGCCTCGCCGTCCGCGGCCTCGCGCTCCTCGTCGCCGTGGGCGCCATCGCGGTCGCCGCCGTCCTACCGAACCCCTTCGTCGGCCCCGACCGCTACCTCGCCTACACGGGCGACGTGCCCGGCAGCGCGTGGACCCAGGTCGAGTCGTTCGCCGTGAGCGCCGAGCTCAGCCGCGGCGACGACGGCCGCGCCGTGCTCGTCGCGACCGAGTCGCTCGAGGTGCTCTTCGAGGAGGGCAGCTCACTGCCGCCCCAGCTCGTGCGCAATTGGCGCAGCACCGTGGACGGCCAGGATCTCGAGCTGGGCATCCGGAGCGTCTCTCTCGACGGCGACCCCGTCGAGTTCGCGACCGAGACGGACGGCGACACCCTCGCGATGCGCACGGCCCTCGCCACGCCGCTCGCGGGACTGCACGAGGTGCGCATCGAGTACACGATGGCGTCCGCCGCCTACGCGACGCACGCGCACCCGGGTGGCGAGATTGTCGACCGCGTGCGCTGGGCGGCGCTGCTCGACGGCTGGGAGTACGAGTACGGCGGCGAGGACGGCCTGCTCGACCCCCTGCGTGTCGAACTGCGCGTGCCGCTCGAGCTGCTCGACGCGGCGACGCAAGCGGGCTGGACGACGATCGACACGGACTCCGCCGAGCGCGCCGCCGACTGGGTGCACGCGGTCGTCCCCTTCGGCGAGACCAGCGAGCTGGGCGACGGCGAGGCGGTTCTCGAGACGCTCGAGCGGGAGGACGGGATGCTCTCGCGCACGATCGTCCTCGGCCAGGACGAGCGCGAGGGGTACCCCTGGGAGCTCACCGTGCGCGACGTCGGCGCCATGCTCGACTTCCCTGCCGGCACGTTCGCGGGCCCCGACGCGGATGCCCTGCGGGCGACACAAGCCGGCACGATCTGGCCGGTCGTCGCCTCCCTCGCCCTCGGCGGGATCGGGCTCGCCCTCGCTCTCCTCGGGCTCGCACTCCTGGTGCGGCGCGGGCTGCCCGCCGCACCCCCGGGCGTGCTGCGCGACGCGCTGCGCTGGCTCGCGCCCGCTCTCGGCGTCGCGTCGTTCGCCGTCTTCGTGTGGCTCAGCATGGACGTCTCGGCCGACCACCCCGTCGTGGGCCCCACGGGCTGGGCCTGCGTCGCCGGGCTCGCGGGCGCGGGCCTCGCGCTGTGGCTCGCGTGGCGAAAGGGCTCCTCAGCGCACGAACCCTAGGAGGCGTCGGGCTCGAGGCCCGTCGTCGCGACGAGGTGCCCACGCACCTCCACGAGCCGCGTGAGGAAGGCGCGCTCGTCGAGGCGCTTGCGGCGCATCCAGCTCGTCGCCTCGTCGTTGCTCTTGCTCGCGTTGCACGAGCCGCACGCCGGCACGATGTTGTCGAGCGTGTAGCGCCCACCGCGCGCGATGGGCTGCACGCAATCGCGCTGCAGCGGACGGTCGGTCGCCCCGCAGTAGGCGCAGCCGCCCCACAGCTCGCGCAGGCTCGCCCACTGCGCGGGGCTGAGGTCGTGCTCGACCGCGGCCATGCGGCGCTTGCGGCGTCGCGCAGCCTTCGCCTGGCGTGAGTTCGGGTGCGGCACACCGCCAGGGTACGAAGCACCCGGCTCGATCTACCCGAGCGACACGAGTTCGGTCACGTCGTCGCTGGGCAGCTCGTCGACGACGGCGGTGACGGTGAGGTCGTCGAGCGTCGTGGCCGCACCGTGGATGCTGAGGAATGCAGTGTCGGAGGCGTCCCGCCCGGTCGCGATGCGCACGAGCGACGACCGCGGCGCGAGGGTCGTCGCATCGACGACGCACCAGCGGCCGTCGATGGCGGCTTCGGCGACGGCGTGGAAGTCCATGGGCGAGAGCCCGGGAGCGTAGACGGAGACGAGCCGCGCGGGCACGTTGAGCGCGCGCAGCAGGGCGACGACGAGGTGCGCGTAGTCGCGGCACACCCCATCGCCGGCGAGGAGCGTCTGCACGGCCCCGTCGGTGGGCAGGCTCGACCCGGGCACGTACTGCAGCCGCTCCCCCACCCACGAGCTCACGCCGAACAGCAGGTCGGTGCGGCTGAGGCCGTAGAACTCGCGAATCGCGGTCGGGGCGAGCGAGTCGGACTCGCAGTAGCGGCTGGGCCGCAGGTACACGACTTCGTCGAGGGGCGTCACGGCGAGCGGGTCGGCCCGACCGTCGACGGCCGCGCGGTAGGTCACCCGCACTTCCCCCTCGCTCACGTCGAGCAGGTGCAGGCGCGTACCGTGCGGGTCCACGATCTCGGTCACCTCGAGCGGGCGCCCCTCCTGCGTCACCTCGAGGTGCTCGTCGAGCATCGCGGTGGGCGCCTGCGCGGCGATCGAGAGCACGAGGCGCGCGGGGCCGCTCGCGGTGAGGGCCATCTCGGCGGTGGAGTGTCGACGCATCCGGCGATCATGTCAGGGCTGCCTCCATTGGCTCGGAGGGAACGCGCAGTCTGAGAGTTTCGCCGGAGCGGGAACCACGCAAAGCCCGGCGCGGTTGACTCGAGTAGCGCCGCGGCCCGCGGCACGAGCATCCTCAGGAGGACCCCATGTCGCAGGAGTACCGCGCCACCGCCGACGCCCTCAGCCGTCTCACGCCGATCCAGTACAAGGTCACGCAGAAGGATGGCACCGAGCCGGCGTTCCGCAACGAGTACCACGACAACAAGCAGCCGGGCCTCTACGTCGACATCGTCTCGGGCCAGCCGCTGTTCACCTCGCTCGACAAGTTCGACAGCGGCACCGGATGGCCCAGCTTCACGAAGCCGATCGAGCCCGGTGCCATCACGACGCGCAGCGACCGCACGCTGTGGATGACGCGCACCGAGGTGCGCTCGAGCGGTGCCGACAGCCACCTCGGGCACGTCTTCGACGACGGACCGCGCGACGCTGGCGGCCTGCGCTACTGCATGAACTCCGCCGCGCTGCGCTTCATCCCTGTCGACGAGCTCGAGGCCGAAGGCTACGGCGAGTACCGGCAGCTCTTCGCGTAGGGAGCGGAACGGGTTCAGCGCAGACCGAGTTCGACCGCGAGCTCGGTGCGGATGTGCTCGCGCAGTGCCTCGAGCTCGGGATACCGGTCGAAGAAGCGCAGCTTCTGCGCCGCGACCGTCGGCCCGTCGGCGGAGTCCTCGATGACGTACGTCATGAACGACTCGGCGAGATCCTCCCCCAGGTTCGTCGCCGCGTAGTCGCTCACGAAGTCTTCCTCGTAGGTCTCGTAGAACTGCCACGCGAGGTCGGGGTCGAGGTTCTCGACGTCGACCGCGTCGGGGTATCCCGCCCAGAAGGTGTCGTAGAACGTCCAGAGGTAGCTGTCGTCGGCCGCGCATCCTTCGACGAGGGCGAGCGTCGGACACGCCGCGTCGGTGACGAACTCGCCATCGTCGAAGCTGAGCACGTGTGCGTACTCGTGGATGAGCGTCGCGACGAGAAGCTGCGGGTCGTCGGCGACGGCGAGGTTGACGGCGAGGGTCCAGTACTGCGGGTCGGCGTCCTGGTAGACGTAGGCGAGAGTGTCGCTGTCGGGAGCGTCACCGGCGCGGTACTGGATGATCGACTCGCCTGCCGCGTCGGCGCCGACCATGCGCACGAACAGCTGCCACACCTCGGCGGCCGTACCGCTCGCCGCTGGTTCGAGGCTGGCGTCGGCGAGGACGTCGTAGACCTGCACCTCGCCGAAGTCCTCATCCGGCTCGGTCGGAATGCCGGAGGTGTCGGCGTGCTGCGCGGGCTCGTCGAGCGCCCACTCGAGCGCGGCGACGACCGCGCGTTCCGCCGCGGGGATCGCGACCCCGACCCCGACCCCGATGACGACGGCGAGGCCGACGAGCCCGGCGAGAAGAGGGGCGACGATGCGGCTCATGCTGGTGAGACTAGCGGCCGCACAGACGCTCGGCGCGCATCACCCGGCGGACGCGTCGGTGGGCTGCGCGTCGGGCGCGAGGGCGCCCAGGATGAGGTCGAGGCCCACGGCGAACTCGTCGGCGTAGGCGTAGTCGGGTGCCAACGCCCGCTGCGTCATCGCCTCGCTGAGCCAGGGGTAGTCGTCGCCCATGCTCGCGGCGATCCCCTCGGCGACATCGACGAGCTCCTCGTGCCCGTCGAACGGCAGCGACTGCTCTTGCAGGCAGTAGCCGTACAGGTAGCTGTCCAGCAGCGAGAAGGCGTGCAGCGCTCCCGCCACGCTGAAGCCTCCCGCTCTCAACGACCCGAGCACGGCGTCGTGGTGACGCAGGGTCGCCGGGCCCGGTGCGCGACGCGAGTCCATGAGGCCGACCGCCCACGGGTGCCGCGTGAGCACGGCGTGCGCGGAGTGGGATCGCGTCCGCATCTCCCCCGCCCAGTCGCCCGCGCCGGTCGGCAGCTCGATCTGCGCGAAGACCGCGTCGACCATTCCGTCGAGCAGATCGTCGCGATTCTTCACGTGGTTGTAGAGCGACATCGCCTCGACTCCGAGCGCGCCGGCGAGCGCCCGCATGGTCGTGCCGGGCAGCCCGGCGCTGTCGGCGAGCGCGAGAGCGGCATCCACGATGCGCTCCCGACTGAGCGGCCGGCGCGGAGCGGCACGGCGGCGCCCGGTGTCTGCCATAGGTGCCTCGAATCCTCGTCTTGCTTTGCTTACATCGTAAGTCTATGCTGACTTACACCGTAAGTGCCCGTCCGACACGAGGAGACACCATGACGACGCCCACCCTCCGCCGCATCTGCATCGTCGGGGCCTCCGGCAAGCTCGGCCAGTACATGATCCGCCACGCCCTCGACCGCGGCTACGAGGTCGTCGGCGTCTGCCGCGAGCGCAGCGTCGACAAGCTCGCCGACCTCGCCGACCGCATCACGATCGTGCCCGGCGACACGAACGACCGCAGCGTCATCCGCCGTGCCGTCGCCGGCTGCGACGGCGTACTGACCGTCCTCGTGCCGTGGGGCATGAAGAAGTACTCGTCGGGCACCGCGCAGGCCGTGCTCGACTACGCCGAACCGGATGCCCGGCTCGTGTTCTCCTGCGGCTGGCACGTCGCCCGCGATGAGCGCGACCGCTACTCGCGCCGCTTCCTCGCCCTCGTGCGCGTCTCCACGATCCTCGCCCGCCTCCTGCGCGTCATCGACATCGACGACCAGGTGGAAGCCGCTCGGCGCGTCTTCGCGAGCGACCGGCGCTGGACCCTCGTGCGCGGCAGCGACCTGGAGGAGGGAGAGAGCCAGGGCCTGCCCGTGTGGAGCCGCCACATCGGCGACCCCGTTCTCGCGAGCAACCTCACCCGGCGCACCGACTTCGCGCTCTTCATGGTCGAGGCCCTCGCCGACGACACCCTCATCGGCGAAGCGCCCGCGATCGTCGGCCGCCTCACCCCGAGCGCGCAGGAGCACCTAGCATCGACGGCATGAGCACTCCAGCCCGCATCGGTGTCATGCTTCCCCGCGACCTGCTCGCAGGCCACGTGATCGACTTCGTTCAGCGGGCCGAGCAGCTCGGGTTCCACGAGGTCTGGGTGGTCGAAGACCTCGGGTACCGCGGTGGCATCGCGCAGGCCGCGGTGGCGCTCGGCTGCACCACGAGCATCCGCATCGGGGTCGGCATCCTGCCGGCGGCAGCCCGCAATGTGGCCTTCACCGCCATGGAGATCGCCACCCTCGAAGCCCTGCACCCTGGTCGACTCGACGTCGGCATCGGCCATGGCGTGCCCGACTGGATGGCCTCGCGCGGCATCTGGCCACGCAAGCCGCTCACGTTCCTCGACGGGTACGTGCAGTCGCTCTCCGCGCTCCTGCGCGGTGACGCCGTGACGCTCGCGGAGGGCGCCGACCCCGTCGCGCTCGACCCCAGCGCGCTCCCACCGACCGTGCCGCCGATCGTGCTCGGCGTGCGGGGGCCGCGGTCCCTCGCCGGCGACGCGCAGCAGGTGCGCGCCCGGCTCGACGAGCTCGACTCGGCCGGCACGACCGACCACGTGCTCATCCCCGTCGGGGACGACCCAGTGGACGCGCTCGATAGCCTGGCAGGAGTGCTACCCGCCGCCTGAGGAGGCCCCGTGACCGAGCCCGCCCCGCCCGACCCCGTCACGACCGAACCTGCCACGGCCGCGAGCTCGCGCCCGGGCATCCGCGGATTCTTCGCCCGCAACCGAGACGACCTGTGGCTCGAGGTGATCGGCGGCGTGGTGCTCGCCCTCGTCGTCTCACTCGCCGTGTTCGCGCTCGACCAGGCGACCACCGCCGAGCGCGAATCGAACGCCGAATCGCTCGGCAACTCCCTCTTCGTGCGCGAAGCGGTCATGGCCGACAGCTCCGTGTTGCCGTTCTCGAGCCTCAACCTGCGCGGCGCGCAGCTCAGCGGCCTGCCCCTCGCCGGCGCCGACTTCTCCGACGCCGACCTGCTGGACGCCGAACTCAAGCGCACCGACCTCACGGGCGCCAACCTGAGCGAGGCCGACCTGACGAACGTCGACGTCACCGGCAGCATCTTCGTCGACGCCGACCTGAGCGAGGCGCTCCTGCGCAACACCGAGCTCACCAGCGCCGACTTCACGGGCGCCGACCTCACCGAGGCCGACCTCACTGGTGCGTTCTACGTCGAGGGCGAGCCGCCGGTCGGGCTCCCGCTCGACGGGCTGCGCGTCATGCCCGACACCGACGACTGACGTCGGCTCATTCCGTCCGTCGGCGTCCTCAGCTGGAGTCGTCAGTCGACCTCGTCCTCGTCCTCGTCCTGGTCGACCGGCGCGGCAGAGGTTGGCCGCTCCCCGATCGCAGTACCCGGCGGCCGACCACTGCCGGGAGCGTGCTTCTCGCGCTCCACGACGAGCCACTCGGGCCGCTCGTCGAGCAGCGCGCGAATCTCCTCCGTCGTCATCGAGTCGCTCACTCCCCCACGGGCGAGCGCCGAGTTCGAAACGCCCAGGCGGCGAGCCACCTCGTCGCGCGGGTGCGGCCCCTCGCGGCGCAGCGTCGAGAGCCACTCGGGCGGGTTCTCGTTCATCTCGCGCAGCGTCGAGCGCGACACCGGCTGCGCGCGGAAGTCTTCGGGCATCGCCGGCAGGAACACGCCGAGCTTCTTCGCGGCCGTCGCCGGGCTCAGCATCTGCTCCTTCTTGGGCTTCGGTTGCTGGCGGTTGTCTTCGCGCGGTGCGTCGGTCATGCACCCGAGCGTACTGATGATGGGATGCCCAAGGCTGAGTCGCCCGTCACCGCCGGTAGCCTGAGCCCATGCCCGACCCGCTCATCGTCGCCTTCGTGCCCGGAGTCACACCCGGCAAGTGGGAGCGCACGTGGCGGGAGCGCCGGCCGCGCGGGCGCCTCGAGCTGCGGCCGCACACGCAGGCGGAGGCGCTCGCGGCGCTCGATGACGGCAGCGTGCACATGGCGCTCGCGCGCGACATTGTCGCCGACGACGACCGGCATGCCATCCCCCTCTACCGGGAGGCGCCCGTCGTCGTCGCGCCGAAGGGCTCGCTCGTCGCCGGCGTCGGCGACCTCAGCGTCGCCGACCTCGCCGAGCTCGACGACGTGACCGTGCTGCCCGTCGACCTGCACGGGGGCACGGGCGCCGACGCGGTCGAGCTCGTCGCGGCGAACGTCGGCGTGGCCGTCATGCCGCAGTCGGTCGCCCGCGCGCACTCGCGCAAAGACGTCGTCGCCCGCCCCCTCAGTGGTGCCCCCGACACCGGTATTGCGCTCGTCTGGCCGACGCGCGACGCGCACCCGCTGTGCGACGAGTTCATCGGCATCGTGCGGGGGCGCACGGCGAACAGCTCGCGCTGAGCATCCCGCTGCTGCGTGGCCGGTCCGTTGGCGCGGGAGCATGACCGCCGACAGCTGACTTAGAGCAGACCTTCATCGGCAAACGGCGCCGGTGGCGGCGACTCAGCCGCGGGTAGCCCGACCATAAACACGCGCTCGACTCGCTCGTACGTGCGCGGCGTGAACTCATCCCCCGGATAGAACTCTCCATACAGTTCCTCGGCCTCGTCGACCGAGTCGACGCCGACGATCGTGAGCAGCTTCGCCACGTCGCCGATGTCGCGGTTACCTCGGTGCTGCAGGGCGTGCAGCTTCATCGCGAGCAGCGCTTCCGGGCTCGCCACACTGATCGTCACGCCGTCGAGCGTCCACAGTGTGCGCCAATGCACGTCACGACCCCACCGGGGGATGAACTGCTCAGCGTCGCTGTTCAACCAATTGTCGGGCCACGCACGCTCTGCCGCGATGTCACGGATTATTGGCGCCAGTTGCTGTTCGGGCGACAGCCGGGCGTCAGCCGGGCGTCAATGTCGACCGTCGTCGCACGCTCGATGTAGGCGAGGCGAAGCGCAGCACCTCCGATGATCTCGATCGTCGCTCCCGTGAGTCCTGCGCTGCGAACACGAGCGACGATCTCACGGAGCCCGTCGATGAGATCATCACGGTCCAGCCGAACGACCATCACGCACTCCGCAGTGCGCCCGCTTCGACGAGAAGGTTGCGGCGCTCGAAGGCCTCCGGCACATCGTCGGGTTGCGGCGTCAGGTCGTAGTCACTGATGATCAACGGCTGGGCGCTGGGCAGAATGCGCTGCTGCTCGTCGACCCATTCGGGTATCGGAAGTGAGCGATCTCGCAGGCGCCAGTCGGTCACGGCCGCGACAGCCGCCGTCCATGTCGGCTCCACATTCGGTGGTGGCGCAGACGCTGCGAGCAGCACGCATTCCACGGGCATGCAGACGGCGAGGCCGTCCGAGTAGTCGAGCAGCGCACGCCAAGCGCGATCACGATCTCCCGCCTCCAGTGCATCGTCGATGGCAAGCGCAGTCTCGGTAGCGTCAGCGAAAACGCTCGGGTAGATGACAACCCGATGACTGGTGGCTACGAGCCAGTTCTGCACAGTGTCGAGTCGCGGGGCCCTGCGCCGCCCTTCGATGAAGGAGATCGCCGACTGACTTGTGCCGAGGCGGCGCGCGAGTTCGCCTTGATCCCAGCCCCTACTCGTGCGAGCACTGCGCAACACGTCAATGAGGTCCATGGCGCCTCCTCTCAGGATCTATATCGTAATCGATATACTTGGTGGGCACCACGATTCATCCTGGTTGTGGATGAGGGTCAGCTCACACTGCTGGGAACCGCTGAGCAGGGGGGCTACCGCGCCCCGCGCGCTCGTCGGCCGGCGATCATCGCCTGACGGTCCAACCCGAACGTCCGGCGGGCCGCGAACCCTCCGATCGCGGTTCCCGCAGCGAGTCCGATACCCGTCGCGATGGCGTCCACCGCCGCGGGCAGCGCCTCCATCACCCCGGTCGTCGAATCCACAAGCACGTACAGCGCGCTGTACACGGCAAGACCGGGGATCAGACCGATGATGGCCGCCGTCGTCGTCGCACCTTCGGGAACCTTGATCCAGCGGTAGGTGAGGTAGCCGATGACGCCCGCCGCCACCGCGGCGATGCCCGGCGCCAAGCCCGGCTGATCCACGTACGGCGACACCAGCAGGAACACGGTGAACACGAGAGCCGTCGCGGCCGCCATGAGCGGCACCAGGCGCAGCCGCACATACGACGTGAGCGCGAACCCGCATCCGATGAGCGCCGCACCCACCACCCCGGAAACCAGGCCGATACCGTCGCCGAGAGACGTCGACACCGCCACCGGAATGCCCATCCGCAAGGCGATGCCCAAGACGGCCGAAATGCCCACGGCGAGGCCGAGAGTGAGCATGAACACTTCCATGCCTCGCGCCGTCGCCGTCACGTAGTACCCGTCGATCGCGTCGCGCGCGGCCGCCGTGAGCCCCAAACCAGACAGCAGCATGACGATTCCCGCGATGACGATGACCGTCGGCGCATCCGACCCCGGCAGCTCGATGCCCACCGAGCGCAACCAGAACAGCAGCACCGCGATGCTCGTCGTCGCCACAGCGGCCGCCATCTGAGCGAAGAAGCCGGGCACCGACCACTTGCCCAACTGACGCGTGATGAGGTCAGAGATCACCGCAGACACTGCGGCGACGAACACGAGCACCAGTCCCACATCGAACAGCACCACAACCCCGGCAGCCAGAATCGCTTTGCCCGCGGTCACCACCCAGCGCCGGTACGGGTGCGGGCTCGACAGAATCGTGGTGAGCCGCTCGCGGGCAACCTCAACGGTGGGCCGCATGCCGTCGCCGGTGATCTCCTCGATCAGCAGGTACACGTTCTGCAGCCTCGTGTAGTCCGTGGTGCGCACCTTCACGATCCGCATGACCGACACCGGGTCCTCGTTCATGCCGCGATGCACCGAGACGGTGATCGACGTGAACGTGATGTCCACGTGCATGCCGCTCACCCCGTACGCGTCGCTGATGCGCAGCACCATCGCCACCACGTCGGCCGCCGACGCGCCCGTCGCGAGCATCGCCTCGCCCACCCGCAGGCACAGGTCGATCACGAGGCGCACGTGGCGCTGAGACGGCTGCCCGTCGCCGCCGGCCACCGAGATCACCTGGGTGGGAGCGGTCGACCCCCGCAGTACCCCGTCAGCGATCTGCAGAATCGACCGATTCTTCCGTCGCCAGGGCACCCTGCGTCCGTTGTCGCTGCTTTCACCCACTGCACCAGGGTACGGGCCCGCAGTTCAGCGCGCGCCGCGAGCCGACGAGCTCACATGCGCACGTCGCACGCGGCTCATGACAGCGCAACCCCGCGATTGTTCATAATCGGGATGCTCTGCCTCGCGATTCACGCCCGAACTAGGTGAAGCCCGAGTTCGCGGAACAACTCGAACGGCTCGCGCAGTTCGACTCCGAAGGCGCTACACACGTCTGGGATCTTGATCGTCTTCTTGCCTTCCGGCTGAGCAACTTCGTGGGTGACGACGGTATGCGCGCCTGCGAATGCTTGGGCGAGAAGACGATAGTCCGCTGAGGCGAGGAAGTCGGTTCTCGCTTCCTGTCGGAATCGGGTTTCCCCGGTCATCGCCCATCCTGCGAGCTTGCGAAGCGCGACGATGTCGGCGGCGGTCTCCTCCATCCAGAACTCGCTCGGCAGCTGTCGCGCCCAGTCGCTGAGCTCATCCTCTTGGGCAAGCAACTCTTCTCGCACGGCAACGACGGAACGCAGATCGCAAGTGGCGTACTCCTCCGCGATCCATTCCCAGAAGCCTGGGACGAAGTCAGTGCCGTAGTAGGTGTTCTTGGCGGTGATGAAGATGTTCGCGTCAAGCAGGTGCATCACAAGCCCAACTGTTCGGAGTACTTGCGAAGCTGCTCCGCACTGCGAAGGCCGAGTACCCGAAACGCATCGGTGTAGGAAGTTCCGCCTTCGCGAACGTCAGACAGAACAGCGCGAGACAGTCGCTCCCCCACCCTGAAGGGCTGATTCAGATAGAAGTCGCCGCCGCCGGCGTTCTTCTGGCGCTGATAGCTGAACGCTTCGGCCGCTCTTCTTTCCTCACGCGCATATATGGCATCGAATCCGCTCGTCTCAATGAGGTGAAGGTCGCGCAACCTGATCAGAATGACCAGGGTGCTGCACATGTATCGCCCCGCGAGGCGATCGAGCTCGTCCTCGAAAGGAGGCTCCCGACGAAACTGAGACCTCAGATCTGTGGCGGGTGCGAGCATCTCAGCAGCGAAAGCGTTGCACCAGCTCTCGACCCCAAACCCGTTCGTATTCGGGTCCTCGTCGCTCACTCCCGTCTTGCCCAGCATCACGTGACCGTACTCATGCAGAAACGTGAAGATCTGCCCACTCAGGGAGTCCCCGCTGGCATTGACGAAGATCAGCGGCACGCGGTCGTCGGCCAAGGTAAACCCGCGGAACTCATCACGGTCGAGCATTCGATGGTTGTCGTTTCCCACCATGCTCGTGATAACGACAAGGCCCCCGAGTTCTTCAAACTTTCGACGCAAGTGATTGCGCGCGTTCTCGCGAGTCTTCAAGCGAGCTCGATCAGCAACCTCGAAAGACAAGTGTTTGGCGGCAGCGGTCGCAACAGACCCCGGCTCATCGCTTTCGTGCGCTCGAGGGATCGCCGCATCGCCGAGCCCGAGCTTCAGCGCGTAGTCCGTGAACCATGCCTGACGCCTCACGCTGAGGTCGATGACGTCGAGGAGTTCTTGGCTCGGGGTGACTCGATCGCCAGAACGGCCAAGACGGTAGTCCGGTATCGGAAGCTCCACATCTGGCGGTTCGCTCAGGAAGAAGACGCCAAAGGGGAGGTGGGTGTACCTCGCCAGCTCCTCGACTTGGCGAACCGTGGGTTCCCGGGACTCTGCGAGCCACTCATGCCAGGCCGGAAACTTCTTCTCCAGTGCCTCAGCGTCACGCTTGGAGCGCTCTTGTGCCCAGAGAAGCAAGGAAGGCGCTACTGCGACTCGTGCGCTCATTCGCTGCCCTCCTACCTACTCGCGACTCCCCCATGAGGCTGATCTACAGCCTAGGGTCGAACGATCCGATCGCCAGAGAGTCGAGCGATGTGAAATTGACATCCCCATCTCTCCTGCGAGTCATGATGTTGCCACCAACCCCTGACAGCGCTGCACCCCGAGCGCCGTCCTTATTTGCGTTTAGCGGCCTAAGTGCAAGCAACGGCACTCGCTGCTTTCCCTTGCAGACCGAAGAGGCACCTTCACGCCGCCCGAAACCGCCGCCCTACGTGTCAGGGTTGGGTGAGGCCAGTCGCTCGGAGCAAGTCCGCTGTTTGACGTAGGGCGGAGAACCAGGAATTCAACCATCATGTCCAGTCCGTCTTTGATCGCCGTGCGCGACGATAGCCTCATGACCAACGAAAGTCCCGGGCCCCGAGCTGGGGGTCCGGCGTCGCGGCGTTCGTTCACCCCGGCGCAAAAACTTGACCACCTCGCGGCCTACGAGGACGCGATCCTCCGCAACCAGGGAGGGGCGTATCTGCGTGAGCAGGGTATCTACTCGTCGCAGGTCACCGAGTGGCGCAAGCTCCGCGACGCCGGAGTCCTGGCCGGGAAGAAGCCCGGTGAGAAGATCGGCCGGCTGACCGCGGAGCAGGCCGAGATCGCCCGGTTACGGCGCCAACTCGACCAAGCTGAACAGCGTCTCGCGACGACGGAAGTTGCTCTGACCATCATGGGAAAAGCGCACGAGCTCTTGGAGAATTTGTCCAAGAGCTCGCGGGACGAACCCCCGCACACGAGCTCCTGATGACCGCCTACGTCGAGTTGACCGGGTCGGGCACCTCGACCCGGACCGCAGCACGGCTGACCGGGGTGTCGCGGGCGACTGCGACCCGCAAATCACCGCCTGTGGCTCTGCCTCGGGTGCGCGTCACGCCGGCGAATAAGCTCTCCGTTCTCGAGCGTGCCCGAATCCTGTCGGTGGTGAACTCGCCCAGGTTCGTGGACCTGCCACCGATCCAGATTTTCGCTCAGCTTCTCGATGAGGGCATCTATCTCGGCTCGATCTCCACGATTTACCGGGTTCTGACCGAGAACGCGCAGGTGAAGGAGCGCCGCCGGTTGGCTAGGCACCCGGCCCGGGCGGTCCCCGAGCTGGTCGCGACCGCGCCCGGTCAGGTGTATTCGTGGGACATCACGAAACTGCCGGGCCCGATCAAGGGCAAGTATTACGACTGCTACGTCATGATCGACATTTTCTCCCGCTATGTCGTCGGCGCCTACGTCCACACCTCCGAATCGGCGATCCTCGCGGTCGAGATGATGACAGAGACGTTCAAGATCCACGGCACCCCACAGGTCGTCCACGCCGACCGGGGAACCTCTATGACCTCGAAGACCGTCGCGGCGTTGTTGTCGGATCTGGAGGTCACGAAGTCGCACTCGAGACCCCGGGTGAGTAACGACAACCCTTACAGCGAGAGCTGGTTCAAGACCCTCAAATTCGCGCCCGTGTTCCCCGAACGCTTCGAATCCGTCGGTCAAGCCCGGGCCTTCATGGCCGAGTTCGTCGAGGGCTACAACCACACTCACCGGCACATCGGCATCGGGCTGAACACCCCCGCCGACGTCCACTACGGCCTCGCCGCAGCCAAAGCCGCCGAACGGTCAGCGACCCTCGCCCTCGCTCGCGCGCAGAACCCAGAACGCTTCAGCAGCAACCTTGACCCGAAAATCCTCGCCCTGCCCGGCACGACCTGGATCAACAAGCCAACCGAACAAGAAGCCGGAGAGGAACCCGCACCGAAACTAGCCGCCTAAAGACCCGCTGGCCTCATTCACCTTGACAAATTCCGCCGCGCCAGTACCTCCACCGTCGCCGTCACGTCACACACCGCTTCCTGCGGCGCACTCAATACCTTCACCAGCTTCTTCGGCCACATCACGTCGACCCCGCGCACTGTGAACGACCCGCCGACGAGCGGCCAGTCGGCGTCGACGAAGCACAGCACCCCGCGCACTGGCACGTCTCCCACCGCCTCCTGCACATGCGCCACCTGCTTGAGTACACCCTCGACGAGCGCCGTCTTGTCGCTCCCCCGCACGAGCAGCTTCTCCACCCGCGGCCGCAGAATGCCACCCTCGACCCGCAGCTCCGGCCGCCTGTCCTGGTACCGCTTCGAGTCGATCACCCACACCCCGCCCGGCGTGACGACAAGGTGGTCGATGTTGGCTTTCGAGCGCGGAATCTTGCGATCATGCAGCACCCGGATGCTCTGCCCCGCGACCGCGTCCACCACAGCCGCGACCCGCTCCTCGCAGATAGCACCCGAACTCCACGCTCGCGTGCTCTGACGCTCCGGCGTCAGCGCCACGGCGATGGTGCCGAGCTTGCCCCAGGATGCCCGGGTCGCCGCCTCATCCTTGGCGCGGCGCCTCTCGTACTCGCGTCGAGCGGATCCTCCGGCGGTGCCGTTCTCGTCAGTCATGGTTCGACGGTAGGAGAAGTCGAGGGGGGCTCGGCAGCCCCCGTCCTGGGCGCGTCTAAGCTGATGAAGATTCTAGGTTCTTCAGTCGAGAGGCAAGTATGTCCACTCTGCCCGTATCGGGCTGGTACGAAGACCCCGAAGATGGCACACGGGAGCGCTGGTGGAATGGTTCTAAGTGGACTGACCTCCGGCGCGAGAAGCCTCTGCCACCTCCGACAGTTCCCGATCATCGCGGGTCAAGTGCGCCGGCATCAAGCAACCCGTGGGCCATCGTTGGAATCGTGATGGGGTTCGTCTCTCTGCTGTACAACCCGGTATTGATTCCTTCCACCCTGGGCATTGTGTTCAGTGCGCTAGGAATTGCACGTGCGAACAGTCTTGGCGAAGCAACAGGGCAGAGAGTTCAGTTTCCGACCGCAGTTGTCGGTCTCACTCTGAGCCTCGTTGGCGCGTTCTTGTTCCTGATCAACGTGAGCGTCTCCCTCAGCAACCTCAGCTTCTGAGACCGTCGGCCACGATGCGCGATAGGTTCTCAGCATGACCGACGCCGCCCGCGACGCCCTCCGCGCGTTCGTGGCCGAACGCGACTGGGCACAGTTCCACTCCCCCGAGAACCTCGCCAAGAGCATCTCCATCGAGGCCGGCGAACTGCTCGAGTGCTACCAGTGGAACGCCGACGCGGACCCCGAAGCCGTGCGCGACGAGCTCGCCGACGTGCTCAGCTACTGCCTCATGCTTGCCGACAAGCTCGGCCTCGACCCCGAACAGATCGTGCTCGAGAAGCTCGAGCGCAGCCGCGCCAAGTATCCGGCCGACAAGGCGCGCGGGCGCAGCGAGAAGTATGACCGGCTCTAGCATCGAGCGGCTCCCCTTCGACCGCGACGCCGTCCGCGTGTGGAGCGCGCTCGACACGCGCCACCGCAACTGGCCGACCGTTTACGTCATCGACGGAGGCGGCACGAGCGGCACCGGGACCGGCAAGCCCACCGCTAAGACCCTCGACGACGTCTACGTCGGCGAAACCGTCAACGCCGCCGCCCGCATGCTGCAGCACCTCGACTCCCCCACCAAGCAGCACCTCACCAGCGTCCGCGTAGTCCTTGACGACCGCTTCAACAAGTCCGCCTGCCTCGACCTCGAGTCGCACCTCATCCGCCTCCTCGCTGGCGACGGCACCTACCGCGTGCTCAACCGCAACGAAGGCATCACCGACTCCGACTACTACGAGCGCGAGCTCTACCGCGAGTCGTTCCGGGACGTGTTCGAGCAGCTGCGCGCCGAAGGCATCTTCAGCCGCAGCATCCCCGAGATCGAGAACAGCGACCTGTTCAAGCTCTCCCCCTACAAGGCGCTCACCGACGACCAGGCGGCCGCCGTCGAAGACATCGTCGAAGGCCTCCTCGACGACGTCGACAAGAACATCGGCGACCTGCTCGTCGTGCAAGGCGAACCCGGCACCGGCAAGACCGTCGTCGCCATCTACCTCATGAAGCTGCTCGCCGACATCGCCGCATCCAAGCCCGACGACGAGCCCGACGCCGACTCCGTCTTCGCCGAATTCTTCACCGACGAGAACCGCGTGCTGCTCAAGGACTTCACCGTCGGGCTCGTCGTACCCCAGCAGTCGCTGCGTAAGAGCATCCAGGCCGTGTTCCGTCGCACTCCCGGCCTCCACCCGCGCCAAGTGCTCACCCCGTTCGATGTCGGCGGCAGCGACACCCACTGGGATCTCCTCATCGTCGACGAAGCTCACCGCCTCAACCAGCGCGCCAACCAGGCCTCCGGCGTGCTCAACAAGAAGTTCGCCGACAACAATGTGCGCCTGTTCGGCGCCGACGACCCCGCCAAAACGCAGCTCGACTGGATCCGCGCCCGCAGCCGCCACCAGCTGATCATGGTCGACCCCGAGCAGAGCGTGCGCCCCGCCGACCTGCCGCCCGAACTCATGCGCGCCCTCGTCGACGACGCCAAAGCCGACCACCGGCACTACCCGCTCACCTCACAGCTGCGGGTCCGCGCCGGCGAGGACTACATCGGCTGGGTGCGCAGCATCCTGCGCCCCGGGCTCCCGCTACCGGATGCTCCGCCTCCCGCACCCCGCACCTTCGAGGGCTACGACCTGCGGTTCTTCGACGACCTCGGCGAAATGCACGACGCCATCCGCGAGCGCGACACCGAACACGGGCTTGCGCGCCTCGTCGCCGGCTACGCGTGGGAGTGGAAGAGTCGCAGCGACCCGACCGCCTACGACATCGAGCTCGACGGCCGCCAGCTGCGCTGGAACACCACCGCCACCGACTGGATCGCCTCGAAGACTTCTCTCGACGAAGTCGGCTCGATCCACACCGTGCAGGGCTACGACCTCAACTACGCCGGCGTCATCATCGGCAACGACCTGCAGTGGGACGAGGATGCTCAGCGCCTGGTCGTCGACCGTGACAGCTATTTCGACAAGAAGGGCAAGGAGAACAACCCGACGCTCGGCAAGACGTATAGCGATGAGGATCTGCTGCGGTACGTGTCCAATGTGTATGCGGTATTGATGACGAGGGGGATCCGGGGGACATACGTTTACGTTTGCGGTCAGCACCTATCTGATCGCCTGAAGGCCCTCTTCGTTCACAAGTTCGATCGCCACTCGCAGTGACCACATCGCGACGAAGAGTCTGACGAATCGCCGAGTACGCTCGGTCGGCCAATTGCTTGACGGTCACTCTCACCCAGCATCCATCATTGCGAGTAGCACCGTACCTCAGCGATCGCGGTCGTATGCTTCCGAAGAGCGAGTAGCGCAATTGCGGAACGTAGTGCGCGCAGAAGTCGAGGCCACTCTCAAAGCTCATCCTCGAGGCCTGCCAAGTCGAGCGGCCTGTCGTCTCCAAGGCGCCCGCACAACCACTTTGCCCGGGTAACGGCAACATAGATGATGCAATGGTCCTCGAAATCCTGCTGAAGACCCCCCTCTAGCATCGCAACTTGAGCCGACGACAAGACAACTCCCACGCGTGACCACTCCTGGCCCTTCGCTTGAAAAACGGTCAGACCGGGAATGAGATCGGTTCTCGGGAGGCGCGCAGCGATCTGGGCGATCTGCTCGACTAGCGCAGCCTCCTTACTTGGGTCGCCTAGTCTGCTGGGCCTGCGCACACCCAAAGACTTAACGGTGTCGCGCAGTGCATCCAGGACTGTGACAGCATCTTCGCCAGCCATTAGGCGGGCGACCAACGGCTCCATGATCTCTCGCTGCTTCTGCAGGAAAGAGTCACGATCTATTTTGAGCTTAGCTATCGCGCTTTCTCGGCCATGCGCGTTTTCGCCGAGTCGAGACTTCGTGACGACATCAAGTAGAAGCAGAAGGGTCTGCTGCACGGATAGGTGACATCTGACATGGCTTGCCCGAGGGGTGGGCCTGGAAGGATGCCATCGTGCCTAAGCCTTATCCGAAAGAGTTCCGCGATGACGTCGTGCGCGTCGCGGAGAATCGCGAACCGGGAGTGACGGTCGAGCAGATCGCGAACGATTTCGGGGTTCACCCGATGACGCTCACGAAGTGGCTCGCCCGCTCCCGCGCTACCCGGCAGGCTGCCGAGTCGGGGTCGCTGTCCCCGGGCGATCGTGATGCCGAGTTGCGGGAGCTGCGTCAGCGTAATCGGCTGCTCGAGCAGGAGGTCGAGGTGCTCCGCCGCGCGGCGGCGTATTTGGGGCAGGCCCATCTGCCGGGAAAAGGTTCTACCCGCTCGTGACAGAGCTCGCCGCTGACGGGATACCCGTGACGGTGACGTGCCGGGTTCTCAAGCTCTCCCGCCAGCCCTACTACCGATGGCTGAAAAAGCCGATCACGAACGCTGATCGGGTGGAGGCGTATCGCGCGAACGCGCTGTTCGATGCTCACCAGGATGACGCGGAATTCGGGCATCGGCTGCTGGCCGACGAAGCTCGCGACGCCGGAGAATCGATGGCTGATCGGACGGCGTGGCGGATCTGCCGCGACAACGGCTGGTGGAGCGCGTTCGGAAAGAAGCGCGGCAGGAACGGCAAGAAGGCAGGCCCGCCAGTCCACGACGACCTCTGCGCGGTCGTGGACGAGACCGGACGCATCCGGCATGAGTTCACCGCCGATGGCCCGAACCGGCTCTGGCTGACCGACATCACCGAACATCGAACCGGGGAAGGCAAGCTCTACCTCTGCGCCGTCAAAGACGTGTTCGGGAACAAGATCATCGGCTACTCGATCGACTCGCGGATGAAGTCAAGCCTGGCCGTTCGAGCGCTGGAGAACGCCGCTCAGATGCGCGGCGACGTCGCCGGCTGCGTGATCCACAGCGACCGAGGCAGCCAATTTCGAAGCCGGAAATTCCTCCGAGCGATCAGCCGTCACCGCATGGTCGGATCGATGGGCAGAGTCGGCGCTGCGGGAGACAACGCCGCGATGGAATCGTTCTTCTCGCTGTTGCAGAAGAACGTCCTCAACCGCCGCTCCTGGGGCACCCGCGACCAGCTGCGCATCGCGATCGTCACCTGGATCGAACGCACCTACAACCGGCGACGCCGGCAAGCCGCTCTGGGCCGATTGACCCCGGTCGAGTTCGAGGCCATCATGAACACGCCAGCCGCACTGGCTGCGTGACTAAACCGTGTCACCTATCCGTGCAGCAGACCCGAATCGCAGCATCTGACTTGTTTTCGACGTTCCGAAAGGCCAATGGTAGGACGTTGTCCCCGACTCTCCATAGATCTCGCCAGCGTCGCGCCAGTGCAACATCAATGTCTTCACTTGAGATAGGTGGCAAGCTCGCCTTCTCGCCACGTCGGAGAGCGGCAGCAAGCTCTGGCATTTGTGTGCCATGAAATCGGAAAGACTGACTAAGGATTCGACAGTTGAACCGGTCAGTGGTCGCCTCCAACAACTTCGCAACGAGATGAGGCTGCGCGCCCCTCCATTTGTAGAGTGCCTGCCAGGGGTCTCCGATCGTAGTCACAGACGAACCCGAATCGGCCGCAAGTCGAGCGACCTCTATGTCAAGCTCGTCAGCGTCGTACACCTCGTCGATGATGATTGCTCTGTAGCTACTGGAAAGCCAATCGGAATTTGTCAAGGTGAATGAGGCCAGCGGGTCTTTAGGCGGCTAGTTTCGGTGCGGGTTCCTCTCCGGCTTCTTGTTCGGTTGGCTTGTTGATCCAGGTCGTGCCGGGCAGGGCGAGGATTTTCGGGTCAAGGTTGCTGCTGAAGCGTTCTGGGTTCTGCGCGCGAGCGAGGGCGAGGGTCGCTGACCGTTCGGCGGCTTTGGCTGCGGCGAGGCCGTAGTGGACGTCGGCGGGGGTGTTCAGCCCGATGCCGATGTGCCGGTGAGTGTGGTTGTAGCCCTCGACGAACTCGGCCATGAAGGCCCGGGCTTGACCGACGGATTCGAAGCGTTCGGGGAACACGGGCGCGAATTTGAGGGTCTTGAACCAGCTCTCGCTGTAAGGGTTGTCGTTACTCACCCGGGGTCTCGAGTGCGACTTCGTGACCTCCAGATCTGAATCCCCCCGGCGTGTTCGGAGAGCGTATTGCTGGTGTCAGCCCGCTTGTTCGAGGGGCTCGGTCAGAGCATATTCGAGCTGCTCCAGTTCGATCGGGGTGAGGTCATCGATCGAACTGTGGATGCGTTCGGTGTTAAACCACTGCACCCAGTCCGCGGTCGCGGCCTCGACCTGATCGACGTTTCGCCAGGGCCCTTCGTGATGGATCAACTCGGTCTTATAGAGTCCGATCTGGGACTCCGCGAGGGAGTTGTCGTAGGCGTCGCCGACGGATCCAACCGAGGGGTCGATGCCTTCCTCGATCAGGCGGTCGGTGAAGGCAATGGACGTATAGACGCTGCCGGCATCGGTGTGATGCGTCAGTCCGGCGAAGTCGGCGACGCCCTCGCGGCGCCTGGTCCAGAACGCCATCTCCAGGCAGTCGAGCACCAGCGGCGTCGTCATTCTCGTCGCCGCCCGCCAGCCCAGGATGCGGCGGGAGTGAACATCGAACACGAACGCGACGTAAACCCATCCGGACCACGACCACACGTAGGTGAAGTCAGCGACCCAGAGTTGGTTCGTGCGGAACCTGGCGAAATGCCGATCGACAAGGTCGGCAGGTCTGGTCTCGCGCGGGTCAGCATCGACCGGATTGGTGCGTTTCCCACGTCGCACGCCAGCGATGCCGAGCTCGCGCATGAGGCGCTCCACCGTGCAACGGGCAATGTCGTGGCCCTCGCGGCGCAGACGCAACCAGAGCTTCCGAGCGCCCAGCACGCGCCGTTGCCGCTGCCAGCAGCCCAGCACGATCGGCTTCCACCGCTCATCGGACACCTGCCGCGCTGAGGGTCGACGCTTGCGGGCGTCATAGTAGGTCGATGGGGCGATCTTCACCTCATGCTGGGTGAGCACGGCGCAGATCGACTCGACACCCCATCGCAGGCCACCATCATTGCGGTCCTTGTGGTCGGTGATGAACGCGACTATCGCTTCGCTGGCCGGTCGAGTTCGGCCGCGAAGAAAGCCGAAGCCGCCTTCAATATCTCGTTCGCCCGCCGCAACTCGGCGTTCTCTCGTTTGAGCTTCTTGATCTCCGCCTGCGCCTCGGTGGTCACCCCCGGCCGTTGGCCGACATCGACCTGCTGCCGCCGAATCCAGGTTCGGACCGTTTCGGGCGAGCCGATGCCGAGCATGCCGGCGACCGCGGTGATCGCGGCGTGCTCGCTGGGATAGTCAGGCCGCACCTCGGCGACCATGCGGACTGCGCGCTCACGAAGCTCGCGCGGATACTTGTTGGGTCGTGCCATGAGACTGATCCTTCCAAGGAATCGAGTCTCCGAACACGCCGGGGGGATTCATCCGACAACAACGCCGCGACGGTCTTCGAGGTCATAGAGGTTCCCCGGTCGGCGTGGACGACCTGTGGGGTGCCGTGGATCTTGAACGTCTCTGTCATCATCTCGACCGCGAGGATCGCCGATTCGGAGGTGTGGACGTAGGCGCCGACGACATAGCGGGAGAAAATGTCGATCATGACGTAGCAGTCGTAATACTTGCCCTTGATCGGGCCCGGCAGTTTCGTGATGTCCCACGAATACACCTGACCGGGCGCGGTCGCGACCAGCTCGGGGACCGCCCGGGCCGGGTGCCTAGCCAACCGGCGGCGCTCCTTCACCTGCGCGTTCTCGGTCAGAACCCGGTAAATCGTGGAGATCGAGCCGAGATAGATGCCCTCATCGAGAAGCTGAGCGAAAATCTGGATCGGTGGCAGGTCCACGAACCTGGGCGAGTTCACCACCGACAGGATTCGGGCACGCTCGAGAACGGAGAGCTTATTCGCCGGCGTGACGCGCACCCGAGGCAGAGCCACAGGCGGTGATTTGCGGGTCGCAGTCGCCCGCGACACCCCGGTCAGCCGTGCTGCGGTCCGGGTCGAGGTGCCCGACCCGGTCAACTCGACGTAGGCGGTCATCAGGAGCTCGTGTGCGGGGGTTCGTCCCGCGAGCTCTTGGACAAATTCTCCAAGAGCTCGTGCGCTTTTCCCATGATGGTCAGAGCAACTTCCGTCGTCGCGAGACGCTGTTCAGCTTGGTCGAGTTGGCGCCGTAACCGGGCGATCTCGGCCTGCTCCGCGGTCAGCCGGCCGATCTTCTCACCGGGCTTCTTCCCGGCCAGGACTCCGGCGTCGCGGAGCTTGCGCCACTCGGTGACCTGCGACGAGTAGATACCCTGCTCACGCAGATACGCCCCTCCCTGGTTGCGGAGGATCGCGTCCTCGTAGGCCGCGAGGTGGTCAAGTTTTTGCGCCGGGGTGAACGAACGCCGCGACGCCGGACCCCCAGCTCGGGGCCCGGGACTTTCGTTGGTCATGAGGCTATCGTCGCGCACGGCGATCAAAGACGGACTGGACATGATGGTTGAATTCCTGGTTCTCCGCCCTACGTCAAACAGCGGACTTGCTCCGAGCGACTGGCCTCACCCAACCCTGACACGTAGGGAATCGGAGATGAGCGCGCGTAGGTCAACATCTTCAAGCACTGCGCGAAGTACATGTCTGACATCTTCGTGATCCACAATGCCCTGCCCAAGTATGGACTGGTGTTTGGCCTTGGCTCCTACACCCCGTGCTGGCTTGGTGACCATCCGACTAAGTGACACCACTTGTCGTTTCGAGTTTAGGCTCGCGTAGCGCCGCCAATTGCGATCTGGGACGAGGTACGTGAATCCGTCAAGCCCTCGGTAGTCGTCCCGAACGTCGAGACGCTCATGACTCCCAGGCCAGCTGATGATCTTTTCTCTTATGAGTCGATGAATTAGGTCAACATAGACGTGATCAAAGGTGGCAATTCGATGTGGGTACACGAGGCAAGATTCGCCCCAGCGGCTAGTGACTCGTTGAGCTAGCTCTCGAGCTGCTGCTCGGTTAAACGTGAGCCCCAAGACGCCTCTGTCATCCCCACGTTGG
Organism: Chryseoglobus sp. 28M-23; assembly: GCF_014789785.1. Lineage (NCBI taxonomy): Bacteria > Bacillati > Actinomycetota > Actinomycetes > Micrococcales > Microbacteriaceae > Microcella > Chryseoglobus sp. 28M-23. Next base: position 1,514,982 of record NZ_CP061846.1, read on the forward strand.
TATCGATGGAAGCCAAAACGCTCCGCAGCGACCGTGGTCTTTCCACTGCCCGGAGCCGAGACGATGTCCACCAGCCGATCCTCGGACGCGGCTGCGAGCACTTGCTCATCTGTGAGATGGATCATTGATCCTGAGCGGAGGAATCCGTGCGCTTGACAGCTCCACCGTCATAGAGCCAATCGAACATAGCCTCCAGTTCGGCCGGAACATGGAATGCGGCCCGATCCGAGTCGATGGCGTCGGCAAGTGCTACTGAGAATGCCCCCTTGTCGACGCCTCGAGCTCTGAAATGCTGATCGATACCGTCAGCCGTGAAAGCGAACGGTCTTGTCAGACCAGCTGTGTCAAACACTGCTTCGAAGAGAGACTCATTTCCAGCCGCGAGAGATGGCTCCAAGGTCGGCATTGACCAGAAGAACTTTGCGGTATCGGCGTCCAATTCGGTGTGCCAAGCAGGTGGCTTAAATGATTTCCCAACGTCGCGGTGATCTGTATCTGCGAGCGCTGCTACGCGGGCAACAATTTCATGCCCAGGAGTGGCAAGAAGCCGAATTGGCCATTTTCCTATCTTGTGACCGACCGGGAATATGGCAAGCGCATCGACAAAGGCGAACTTGCTGCGATCGCCGGCGGCCCACGCCCGACCGATGACCCGCATGAGCATCGCTTCGGTTACACCTTCAACGACGAGGAGGTTTTCAGCGAACAGGGCGGCGGAGCGGTTCGCATCGAGGTGGAGTCGTGTTTGCCGCAAGAGAGACTCCCGCTCCCCAGGAGCGATGGGGACAGATCCAAGTGCACGGGCCACGGGGCGCCCCGTCTGCTCACGACGCAAGACAACGATCTCCGCAGGATCGCAAGCCGCAATGAGTTCTGAAGAGTGCGTGGTGACGATCACCTGGATCTCTGGTCGAGCGCGTACGACTTCACGCAGATAGCGAATCAGACCGTATTGAAGCTGAGGATGGAGGTGCGCTTCCGGTTCCTCAAGCAGAACTGTCACGTGAAATAGGTCCGGGTAGAAAGAGTCCGCGTCTGCTTCGGCGGATTCTGCCGTCTCGGCTAGTCGCGCCCTAGCCGCAGATGCGTCGAAGTCCTCAGAACTTTCGGACCTGCTGACCTGATCCTCCGTCGGTGCAACGCTCGGGCTGGATGCCTCAATCTCCTCTGGTCGGGACAAGTCAGGAATCCCAGCCAGCGTGACTGCAATGTGCAGGAGGTTGACGAATCCAAGGCTTGATACTTCAAGGCGTTTGCCCGCCAGTCGGTCTGGTACGAGAGCAAGCAAGAGTTCAAGCACTCGCGCGAGATATCGGGTCTGCTGCACGGATAGGTGACACGGTTTAGTCACGCAGCCAGTGCGGCTGGCGTGTTCATGATGGCCTCGAACTCGACCGGGGTCAATCGGCCCAGAGCGGCTTGCCGGCGTCGCCGGTTGTAGGTGCGTTCGATCCAGGTGACGATCGCGATGCGCAGCTGGTCGCGGGTGCCCCAGGAGCGGCGGTTGAGGACGTTCTTCTGCAACAGCGAGAAGAACGATTCCATCGCGGCGTTGTCTCCCGCAGCGCCGACTCTGCCCATCGATCCGACCATGCGGTGACGGCTGATCGCTCGGAGGAATTTCCGGCTTCGAAATTGGCTGCCTCGGTCGCTGTGGATCACGCAGCCGGCGACGTCGCCGCGCATCTGAGCGGCGTTCTCCAGCGCTCGAACGGCCAGGCTTGACTTCATCCGCGAGTCGATCGAGTAGCCGATGATCTTGTTCCCGAACACGTCTTTGACGGCGCAGAGGTAGAGCTTGCCTTCCCCGGTTCGATGTTCGGTGATGTCGGTCAGCCAGAGCCGGTTCGGGCCATCGGCGGTGAACTCATGCCGGATGCGTCCGGTCTCGTCCACGACCGCGCAGAGGTCGTCGTGGACTGGCGGGCCTGCCTTCTTGCCGTTCCTGCCGCGCTTCTTTCCGAACGCGCTCCACCAGCCGTTGTCGCGGCAGATCCGCCACGCCGTCCGATCAGCCATCGATTCTCCGGCGTCGCGAGCTTCGTCGGCCAGCAGCCGATGCCCGAATTCCGCGTCATCCTGGTGAGCATCGAACAGCGCGTTCGCGCGATACGCCTCCACCCGATCAGCGTTCGTGATCGGCTTTTTCAGCCATCGGTAGTAGGGCTGGCGGGAGAGCTTGAGAACCCGGCACGTCACCGTCACGGGTATCCCGTCAGCGGCGAGCTCTGTCACGAGCGGGTAGAACCTTTTCCCGGCAGATGGGCCTGCCCCAAATACGCCGCCGCGCGGCGGAGCACCTCGACCTCCTGCTCGAGCAGCCGATTACGCTGACGCAGCTCCCGCAACTCGGCATCACGATCGCCCGGGGACAGCGACCCCGACTCGGCAGCCTGCCGGGTAGCGCGGGAGCGGGCGAGCCACTTCGTGAGCGTCATCGGGTGAACCCCGAAATCGTTCGCGATCTGCTCGACCGTCACTCCCGGTTCGCGATTCTCCGCGACGCGCACGACGTCATCGCGGAACTCTTTCGGATAAGGCTTAGGCACGATGGCATCCTTCCAGGCCCACCCCTCGGGCAAGCCATGTCAGATGTCACCTATCCGTGCAGCAGACCCATCCATCATCAACTCTCTGGTGTCCAAAGAATGCGAAGTGCTCTCGGACCCCGGCGCTCGCCATCGATAGGTGATTCCCGATTCGCTCTTCAAGGCCCACGAGGAGGTCGTGCTCAGTCATCGAGGTGAGCATCGCGTCGGCAACGGAGCGAAGCGACGCAAGGCCACCGGTCTCGGGGCGCCGTCGCTCCTCAGCACGAAGAAGCTCAAGCAACACGCGTGCGTCGCGTCGCGAAAGGTCATCGATGGGGTTCCTCTGGGCTGGGAGATACACCAATCGCACGTTCTCGTGCCCCTCCGTGGGCGACACGACATGCCCAGCGCGAACCTTGCCGAGTGAACGCTCGAGCGGGCGCCCCCATCTCGGGGCTTCATGGCCCATTTCGTAGAGCGATCGCCCGAGCGCGCCCTCAGCTTCGAGGTCGCCTTCCAACGAGTACTGGACATCAACCGCGCGAGGCGTGTCTCCTAGGGCTGCTCCGTCGATCGCCGGAAGTTGCGGAAAACGATGACGATGCGCCAACACGATGGCTTCGTTGATAGTGGTCTTGCCAGTCCCGTTCGCACCGACGATTAGAGAAAAGCGTCCGGGCAATTCACACGAGATTGGGTCGACAGCCGATGCACGAAACCCGTTAACCTCTACACGACGAAGATGCACCTGGACTCCTCAATCCGATGATTGCCACATTGGTCGTGAAATTGAGCGACCTGGGCTCCTTAATGGACCGACGCACGCAATGGTCTGTGGGGCAACGTCGGCCAATCTGGCCGACGGAATTGACAATAGATCAGTGGACGCTTGCGAGACAGAAGTTCGACCGCGTGTCATCAGCACAGATCTTGCTCGACTGCGAGTGAAACGAACACGCCGACCCGGTACGACAACACAAACGCGAGCAGGTTGGTCTTCGCGAGTTGAAGAGAGATGGCAGGTTGTGGATTTGTCCCCACCGGCTCCCCCACACGTTGCTGCGCAACGCGTGGGGCCCCTCGCGCGGCGTGGGCCCACCTGCTCGCAGGTGCAATGTTGATTAGCCCGACCAAATGAAATGAGGGGCCGTCGTTGACGGCCCCTCATTTCATTTGGTCGGGCTGACAGGATTTGAACCTGCGACCCCTTGACCCCCAGTCAAGTGCGCTACCAAGCTGCGCCACAGCCCGTGGCTGGCCCGACGTGCGTGGGCCGGGAGCAAGCTTAGCGGAGGTGGAGGGGTGGTGCGTGCGGGCACCGCGAGACACTGACGAGCTTCGCCGTCAGGGGGCAACCAGGGTGGGCAGGGTGTTCGGGTCGTGGGCGGGGAGGAGGCGCAGGGTTGGGTTCAGGGACTGGAGGGCCACGAGACGACGTGCAGTGTCTAGCTGAGTAGCGCGGTCTCCCACGTCGGGCACTATGGCGCGCGGGAGCAGGCTGGGGTCGTAGGTGGCGTCTCCTGCGAGGAGGAGAGGCGGAGCATCCCCTCGGCGGATCAGGAGGCTCATCGAACCCGGGGTATGGCCGGGGGTGGGCAGGAGGAGCAGCGTGCCGTCGTCGTGGATGTCGTGGGCGGTGGCGAAGGGGGCGAGCAGCGGATCATCCGTGGGGGTGAACGACACCGGGGTGAACGCGGCGGTGGGCGGGGCCACGTGGTCGGGCAGGATGCCGTGCAGCTGCGGGCGCTTCTCGTCGAGCAGGGCCAGCTCGTCCGCAGCCACCAGAACCGGCGTGGAACCCAGCTGCGGCACGCCGCCGGCATGATCCTGGTGCAGGTGCGACAGAGCGGCGTAGGCGAGCGACGAGACCGGATGCCCGATCTCAGCCAGCTGCGTCGCGAGATCGTGCCCGGGGCTCACCTCGAAGCGCGCCTGCCGACGGTACACCCAGCCGAGCGGGCCGCGCGGGTAGAAGTGCGGGTCGGTCACCGAGGCGAGCGGCTGGCCCGTGTCGAACAGCACCGTGCCGCGCTCGTGCTCGACGACGAACACGTGCACGGGCATCCAGTCGCTCCACGTGCGGGCGGTGAGCGTCCACCACAGCATGGGAGTTCCCGTGCCGGCGATGTTCTTCGGCCGCACCTGCACGCGCCCCACGGTGAGGGCGTGCACGGCGCCGACCGGGCCGGAGGAGGGTGCGGGGGCGACCGCGCGGGCAGGAGCTGACATGGAGTCAGTATTGCACCGAGGTCACCCGGCTCGGCTCAGAAGGGCGTGAGGTGAGGCAGGACGAGGCGGACAGCTCGCACCGCCTCCTGAGCGACGGTGATCGCATCCGTCGCGTCATCCGCCGTCGCGGACGGGGTGTCAACAGACGGGTACTCGTTGTCGTTGCGAGCACGACGGATGCGGTCCACCTGACGGCCGATCCGATTCGGCGGGTCGAGCTGGGCAGAGACCGCCTCCGTGACGGCGATGTGGCCACCCGAGCGGGTGGGCCGGATGCCCTGCGCGAGCAGGAGCGAGGTGAGCGCCTTGCGTGCCGCGTCGTAGGCAAGTGCCAGCGCGCCGACGGGGTCTTCCTCCACGATCGACCTGGCTGCCGTGACGTGGGTGTCGCACAGCTCCAGGGAGCGCTCAGCGAATTCAGGTTGCGCGGCGACCCTCTCGAGTTCACCGCGGTGCAGAAGCTGCTCGATCGTCGCCCGGCCCTGCTCCCATGTCATGCGCTTACTCCGGTGTCGACGTCAAGGTCGACCCATGGTCGCGCACGCACCGTCGCGACGAAAGGATCATCCACAGTCGCCCATCGCTCCGGGGTGATCGTCGTGGCGTTGACCTCCCGACGCAGCCGACCCTCTGCTCGCCGCAGAGCGTCGTACAGCTCGTCGCGATCAGGTCGCCCGACTACGAGCAGATCGATGTCACCGGGCGGCGGGCCGGGCTCTCCACGGCGTCGCGCGGCCCACGAGCCGAAGAGCACCGCCTGCACGATGCCCGGCACCGACGACAATTCGCGGGCGACGACGGGCTGCGGCCCGTGCGCGAACATCGCGATCTCCCGCACCGCCTCGGCAAGAGGGTGGCGCACGTTGAGTCGGTAGACCGCTCGACGCCCCACCGGAGTCGCCTCGATGATGCCCGCGTCGTGCAGGCGGGCAAGCTCGCGCGTCACGGTGGGCAGGCTCGCCTCGACCTGCCGCGCCAGGTCTGCCGCCGTCTCCCCTCGATGGCTGAGCTCGAGGGTGGCCAGGATCTGCCCCTGCGCGTCGGATCGGAGAAGAGGGAAGATCGCCGGTGCCTCTACTTTCATAAACAAGATGCTAGCATTTGTTTATTGAAAGTTTATATGGATCTGTGGCGAGCCCGTTGCCCAAGCCCGTCAGTCTGGCACTGTCACCGCCACCGCCTCGACCTCGGCCCGCACGTGACGCGGGCCCACGATCGCCGCGACCACCGCGGTGACGACGAGCACGGCGGCCGCGACGAGCAATGCCGTCGTCGTGCCGTCGAGGAACGCCTGGCGCGCCGCCGCGACCACCGGCTCGGCAGCGGCACCCAGTTGCGCGACCATCGGCGACTGCGTGAACGCGATCGAGCCCTCCACGGCCTCCGCGGCCGGCCCGGGCAGGCCCGCCGCGACGTCGGCGACACCGGTGCGGTAGACGGCCGCGAGCACGCTGCCGAGCACGGCGATGCCGAGCGCGCTGCCGAACTCCCGAGACAGGTCGTTCACCGCAGAGGCGACGCCCTGCTTCTCGTGGGGCAGCGCTTGCGTGATGACCGTCGTCGACGGCGTGCCCGCGAGCGCCATGCCCGAGGCAAACACCACGAGGCCGAGCGCGAACACCCAGTAGAGGAAGTCCACCTCGAGGAGGGACATGATCGCGAAGCCGCCCGCCATGAGCACGAGCCCGAGCGGCACGACGCGGCGGTAGCCGAACCGGTGAGCGATGCGCGGGGCGTTGCGGGCCAGTGGGATCATCACGAACGGCAGCGGCAGCAGGCACACCGCCGCCATGAGCGGGCTCAGCTCCACCACGAACTGCAGGTACTGCAACGCGGTGAAGAAGAACCCGAACGCGGCGAAGAACTGCACCGTCAGCACGAGACTGCCCGCCCCGAGCCCGCGCACCAGGAACAGACGCGGGTCGAGCAGAGCATCCCGCCGCCGCAGCTCCCACAGCACGAACGCGACCGCCGCCGCGAGACCCACCGCGAGCGCGACCTTCGGGCCCGGCTCCTCGGCGTCCGTCGCCGCGATCTCGATGATGCCGAACACGATGCCGCCGACCGCCACCAACGAGAGCAGGGCGGCCGGGGTGTCGAAGCGCGGAGGGTGAGCATCCCGACTCGGGGGAATCACCGCCGCCGACAGGATGAGCCCCGTCACCGCGAGCGTCACGTTCAGCCAGGAGAAGGAGTGCCAGTCGAAGAACTCCAGCAGCAGGCCCGAGCCGAACAGGCCCAGCACCGCTCCGCTGCCCGCCACGCCGACCCAGACGCCGACGGCCTTGCCGCGCTCGGCGGGCGGGAAGCTCGTCGTGATGACCGAGAGCGTCGTCGGCATGATCGCCGCCGCGCCGATGCCCATGACGGCGCGCAAGACGATGAGGGTGCCCGGGTCGGCTGCGAACGCCGCGCCCACCGCCGCCGCTCCGAACAGGGCGAGGCCCACCATGAGGATTCCCTTGCGGCCCAGCCGGTCGCCGATCGCGCCGGCCGCGAGCAGCAGGCCCGCGAAGACGACCGTGTAGGCGTCGACGATCCACGTGAGCTCGGTCTGCGTCGCGCCCAGGTCGCGGGCCAGGCTCGGCAGGGCCACGTTGAGGCCGCTCACCGCGGAGACGACCGTCATGAGCGAGAGGGCGACGGTGAGGAGGATGAGGCGGCGGCGGCGCGGGGTGAGTGCTGGTCCCGGGGTGGCTGTCGGTGCCGTGGTGGGCCTCATGAATTCCTCCTGGAGAATTAATTCCTCATGTGATGAAATCACTAGGGATGCGCGGCGCGGGCCGCAAGAAGGGCGCGCGGTTGTGGCTGATAGAGGTGCGGGGGCCGGGCGTCGGGCGGGGCGGCGGCCGGGCGCGTCGAGCGCCGCCGAGAGCCGCGAGACCATCGAGCGGGTCGCGCGCGAGCAGTTCGCCGAGCTCGGGTACGAGAAGGTGAGCGTGCGCGGCATCGCCCGTGCGGCCGACGTCGACCCGAAGCTCGTGCACCACTACTACGGAGGCAAGGAGGCGCTCTTCGCCGCGATCGTGCAGCTGCCGCTCGCCCCCGCCGACATCGTGGCCGAGCTCGGCACGCCGAGCGACGACTCCCCCGGCACGCGCCTCGCCCGCATCATCCTCGACCTGCAGGCGAACCCGATCGCGCGCATGACGATGATGAGCATCGTCCGCGCGGCCGCGAACGAGCGGCACGCGGCCGAGCGCATCCGGTCGATCCTCACGCAGCGGCTCTTCGAACCCCTCGCCCGGCAACTGGGGGTGGATCGGCCGCAGCTGCGAGCATCCCTCATCGGATCTCAGGTTGTGGGCCTCATGATGGCGCGCCACGTCGTCAAGCTGCCCGCGCTCGTCGCGGCCTCCGATACCGAGCTCGCGGAGCTGCTCGCCGCCACGATCGATGCGGCGCTCGGGGTCGGTGGGGCTGGGGTGTACGGGGCTGGGGCGCCGGGGCTTGGGGGCGTCTGGGACGTCGGGGGCACAGTAGACCTGCACCGATCCTCCCCACCTTCCCCTCGCGTGACGTATCCCCAGCCCGAGATCGACGCACTCCACTGTCGGTGGTCGAATGTATGTTCGAATCACGAACCAGCACACGGCACCGCGGAGGGAGGCGACCATGACCATCACGACGATGCTCGCGCCGCCGATGCCCGCGGTGCCCGCCGCCGCGTTACCGCGCCACCCCAGCCGGGGCGCGACGGACGACACCATCAGTGAGGTGAGCGGCGTCGTCGAGGTGGCGGGCGCACTCACTGCCGCTCGGGATGCCCTTGCCGCCGTCCCCCGCGAGGTGCAGGTCTTTCGCGCTCTGGACGACGCCGAGCTGCTCGACCTCACGCGTCTCGCGGCCGACGAGGTGCGCCTGGCGCAACTGCACGTCTCGCTTCTCGCCGGAGAGATCGCCCGACGCTCCGCACCCGAGCTCGGCCACGCAGGTCTCGCGCAGCGCACCGGGCACCGCACGCCCGAGGAGATGGTGCGCGTCACGACCGGCACCCGCGTCGCCGATGCCCGCACCGCCGTCCGCGTCGGCACGACGGTCGGCGCCGAAACGCCCACACCGCTGGGCGACGCCGTCTTGTCAGGTCGCGTCAGTGTCGCCGTCGCCGACGCCGTACGCACCGGCCTCGGCCGGCCGACCAGCACGATGAGCGAGACCGATCTCGACGCGGCCGCCGAACGTCTTCTGCCCCGACTGGACGGGCTCGACGCCGACCGCGCCGCACGCGAGGCACGCACCGTGCGCGACGCACTCGACCTCGACGGCATCGCCGACCGCGAAGAAGCACGCCGACAGCAGCGTTCCTTCCGACTCGGCCGCCGACCCGACGGCATGGGCTACGCCCACTGGATCCTCGACCCCGAAACCTTCGCCCTCGTCAGCGACGTCTACGACCGCATCACCTCACCCCGACGCCACGAGCCGCGATTCCAGAGCGACACCGAGCGAGAACATGATGCCCAGGAGGCCGCGCATCCAGCCTTCGACGACGACCGCACCCCCCAGCAGCGCGCCAGCGACACCATCGCCGAACTCCTGCGCCAGGGCGCCGCCGCCGACACCAGCCAACTCCTCGGCGACGAACCGGTCGGGGTGCGCATGATCATCGCCGCCCGCACCCTCGAGGAGCGCCGCGGCCAAGGCTGGATCGAAGGCCACCCCGACGCCATCTCCGTCGCCACCATCGAGCGCCGCGCCTGCACCGCCGGCACCATCACCCTCACCGTCGACGGACACCCCGACAACGCCGGCCAACCCCTCAACCTCGGCCGCGAACGCCGCCTGTTCACCCGCGCACAACGCCTCGCCCTCGCCGCCCGCGACGGCGGCTGCCGCTGGCCCGGCTGCCAACGCCCACCCTCCTGGTGCGAAGCCCACCACATCCACCACTGGCACCGCGACCACGGCACCACCGACATCGCCGACGGAATCCTCCTCTGCCGCCACCACCACCTCCTCGCCCACAACAACGGATGGGAAATCGAACGCGCCGGCCCCACCTACCGACTCATCCCACCACCAGGCCCACCCCCATCACCGCACGGCACCCAGGCGAATGCCCGGCTCGGCGCCCATCGCGGAGACCCGCCTGCCGAGCGCGGCAACCCGCCCGCTGAGCCGATCGACATGCCCAGCCGCAGCCCCGCACTGCGAGACGCCCTCCGTGCGTGAACGGGAGCGCGCCCGACAGCACCCCAACTACTCTGGGAGCATGAGCGCGCGCAGCGGGAGCACTGGCAGGCGCATCATGTTCATCGCCGGCATCCTCGTGTTCCTGGTCGGCGTCGCCATCACGATCATCACCCCCGACACCATCGCTCTCGGGCTCACGCTGCTCATTGCCGGCGTCGTCCTCGTCTCCCTCTCGGGAGCGCGACGGCACGGCGCAGAACCGCACATACCTGAACGGCAGGGCGCAGAACAGCACGTTTCAGCCCAGCGCAACGCAGACCAGCGCGACGCAGAAGGCCCCGCGGCCGACAACCCCGAACGGACCACCTGATGCACCTCCCCACCGTGCTCGTCACCGGCTTCGAGCCCTTCGAGGGCGCCGACGTCAACCCCAGCGGCGAGATCGCCCGCCGACTCGGCGACCTCGGACACCCCGACTGCCACCTCATCGCCGAAGTGCTGCCCGTCTCCTTCGCCCGCGCCCCACAGCTGCTCGCCGCCGCCCTCGACGCGCACCGGCCCGACATCCTCCTCATGCTCGGCCTCGCCGAGAACCGCCACGCCCTCACCCCCGAACGCGTCGCCCTCAACCTCGCCGACGCCGCCATCCCCGACAACGACGGCGACCAGCCCACGGATGCTCCGCTCGAACCCCACGGACCCCCCGCCCGCTTCACCCACCACCCGGTCAAGCACATCGCCGCCGCCATCGACGCCGCCGGCATCCCCTCCCAGGTCTCCCTCTCGGCCGGCAGCTACGTGTGCAATGCCGTCCTGTACACCGCGCTCGGCATCGCCGAGCAGCGCGGCACGCACGGAAAGCACAGCGCCGACGCGAGCACCGCCCAGAACGACACCACCGCCGGCACCACCACGGAGCACGACGGTGACCGCGGTGAGCGCAGTGAGCGCAGTGAGCGCAGTGAGCACGCTCGGCACCCTCGCCTGCGGGCCGGGTTCATCCACGTTCCCGCGACCCCGCAGCTCGGCGGCGACCCACGGTTCACGCTCGACGAGCTCGAGCGGGGCATCCGCATCGCCGTCACCGCCCTCCTCGACGAGCCCGCGTGACCGAGGCGCCCACCATTCGGGTCTCGGCCGTGCTCGCCGTCGACGACGCCGGCCGTCTGCTGCTCGTGCGCAAGCGCGGCACCACCGTGTGGATGCAGCCCGGCGGCAAGCCCGAACCCGGCGAGACCGCCGCCGAGACGCTCGCGCGCGAACTGCTCGAAGAGCTCGGCGCGCACGTCGAGCCCGCCGCCCTCGAACCGCTCGGCACGTACACGACCGCCGCCGCCAACGAAGCCGGCACGACCCTCATCGCCGACGTCTTCCGCGCCGACCTTCACGGCCCGCTCACCGCCGCCGCCGAAATCGACGCCGTCACCTGGATGCACCCCCGCGAGTTCCCCCAGCACCGACTCGCCCCGCTCATCACCGAGCACATGCTCGCACTCCTGCCCTAGGCGGCCCCGCCTGCAGCACCTGCCGAAACCCGCCCGCAACGTGGCCTTGCTAGCGTGTGATCATGGAGCTCGAGCTCGACACCTTCGGCACGACTGCCCTCATCCTCGTGCTCGCCGCCGCGATCGCTTTCCTCGCCCACCGCGCCCGGCAGCCGCTCATCATCGCCTTCATCGTCGTCGGGATCATCGCCGGGCCGAGCGTCTTCGACTGGGTGCACGAAGCCGAAGCCCTGGAGCTGTTCGCCGAAATCGGCATCGCCATCCTGCTGTTCCTCGTCGGCCTGAAGCTCGACGTGAACCTCGTGCGCTCTGTCGGGCCCGTCGCCCTCGCCACCGGGCTCGGCCAGATCGTCGTCACCGCCATCGTCGGCTTCGGCATCGCGACGCTCTTCGGCCTCGACCTGCTCGCCGCGGCCGTCGTCGGTGTCGCCATCACGTTCTCCTCCACGATCATCGTCGTCAAGCTGCTCGCCGACCAGCGCGAACTCGACGAGCTGCACGGGCGCGTCGCCCTCGGTCTGCTCATCGTGCAAGACGTCGTCGTCATCATCGTCATGATCGTGCTGACCAGCCTCGGCGAAGGCACGACCGACGTCGGCGCCGAAGCACTGCGCATCCTGCTCAGTGGCGGCGGTCTGCTGCTCGGCATCGCCATCGCCATGCGCTGGGTGCTGCCATGGCTGCTCGACCGCGTCGCCACCAGCCAAGAGCTGCTCATCGTGTGGAGCGTCGCGTGGGCGATCGGCATCGCCGCCCTCACCGACGTGCTCGGCTTCTCCATCGAGGTCGGTGCATTCCTCGCCGGCTTCGCCCTCGCCTCCACCCGCTATCGCGAGCAGGTGCACGCCTCCCTCAGCGGCCTGCGCGACTTCCTGCTGCTGTTCTTCTTCATCGTGCTCGGCGCCGAACTCGACTTCGCGGCGATCGGCGCGCAGGTGCCGCTCGCGATCGCGCTCTCGATCTTCGTCCTCGTCGGCACCCCGTTCATCATGATCGCCATCATGAGCCTCATGGGCTACCCGGCGCGCGTCGGCTTCCTCGCCGGGCTCGCGATCGCGCAGATCAGCGAATTCAGCCTCATCCTCATCGCCCTCACGCGGGACGTCGGCCTCGTCGGGGACGACATCGTGGGGCTCATCACCCTCATCGCGCTCATCACGATCGGCGGCTCGAGCTACCTCATCCCCTACTCCGAACGCATCGCCACCCGCATCGAACCGTTCCTCTCTCGCCTGCAGCGCCGCAACCCGCGCGTACCCGAGCCCGCCACCGGCTCCGGATACGACGCGATCGTGTTCGGGCATGGCCGCTTCGGCACGCAGCTCATCCGCGAGCTCGTCGACGAGGGCTGTCGCGTGCTGCTCGTCGAGTGGGACCCGTTCGCGGAGGTGCGCCTCGAGGACGAGAAGATCGCCGACCGGGTCGACGTCGTCTTCGGGGATGCCCGCAGTCCCGACTTCCCCGAGACACTCCCCCTGCACGACGTGCGGTACATCATCTCCACCGTGCCCGACGTCGACACCAACCTCGTGCTGGCCGGCGCCCTGCGCCACCACGGCGCGACGTGCCCGATCGCCGTCACCGTGCACACCGACAAGCAGGCCAGCGCCTACCGCCCGGCCCTCATCGACGACACGATCTCCGTCGTGCTGCACCCCTTCCGAGACGCGGCCGACGACGCTCTCGACACTCTGCGCCGGCTGGAGAGCGCCAGGTCGGACGACGAGAGCTAGTCAGCCGACCCAGAGCGCCCCGCCCACCGTCGCCAGGTAGAGAGTGGGCAGGGCGATTCCCTCGAAGCCGATGCCCTTGCGGTCGCGCACGACCAGGCCCGCGGCGAGCACCGCGGTGATGAGGATCGTGCCGCCCAGCAGCACGAGGCTCGCCGGCCCCACGTTGGCGTAGATCGTGCCCTCCAGGTAGAACGCGTCGGCGACGGCGATCATGAGCGTGTCGAAGACGTTGCCGCCGATGATGCCGCCCACGCCGAGGGTGAGCGCGCCGATGCGCACCGCCGCGAGCAGCGTGATGAGCTCGGGCAGCGACGAGATCGCCGTCGTCACCGTGAAGCCCGTGACGGCGCTCGGCCAGCCGGTCGCCGCGATGAGCCCCAGGCCGGACTGCCCGATCACCCAGCCGGTCACGCCGACGATGACGGCGAGCACCGCGAGCGTCGTCCACAGTCGACGCGTCGACGTCGTGCTGCGGTCTTCACCGTCGTCGGTGCGAGTGTCTCGCGTCATGCGCGGCGACCACATGGGCGCTTCGCGCATCTGTCGCAGCAGCCGCAGACCGTAGGCGTAGAACAGCGGAATGGCGAGCGTCGCCGGGTGGAACCACCCGATCGCGAGCTCAGGCGTCGCGTAGGCGACGATCGGCAGGGCGAGCAGGCCCACGAGGATGAGCGCCTGCAGCAGGTTGTCGAGCGACGCCGCCGCGTGCTCGAGATTCGCCCGCCGGTAGACGAGGTCGGCGATGGCGAGCCACACCGTCTGAATGGCGACCCCGCCGATCGGGTTGGCGAGAGCGAATTCGGCGTCGCCGCCCAGGGCTCCCGTGATGGTGGTGAGGATGCCCGGCAGCGAGGTGACCGCACCGAGGAACAGCGCCCCGGCCACGGCCTCTCCGAGTCCCGTGCGATCGGCCAGCTCGTCGGCCGTCTTCGCCAGGCGCGTGCCGGCGAAGCCGAGCAGCACGACGGAGGCGGCGAGCCCGATGATGCTCGGCAGTAGCGGCCAGACGTGCGTCATCGCTCCACTCTGCCAGCGGACGGCGCGGGCCGTCGAGGCGCACACGGGCGGTTCACGGGCTCGTCGCTGGCGACGAGCTCGGCGCGGTTCATGAACTCAGTGCAGGCTCAGCCGTTCGCGGAGGGCCGGCCAGCTGGCGGCGAATCCGGGGTGCAGGGGCAGAGCATCCACGTCATCGAGGGGCACCCAGCGCACGGCGACGCTCTCCGCGTCGGCGACGAGGGGTGCGAAGAGCCGGTCGACGCGCACGGCGACGGTCGTGTACGACCAGAAGCCGATGTCGTAGACGCTCTCGAACAGGAGGCTGACCTCGTCGGGCGGCACGCCGGCCTCCTCGACGGCTTCGCGCACGGCGGCGTCCTGGGCGGACTCGCCCTGCTTGCGCGCCCCACCGGGCAGGCCCCACGTGTCGCCGTGATGCGACCACGCCGCGCGATGCTGCAGCAGGATGCCCGCCTCGACGTGCCACGCCAGCAGACCGGCCGCGCCGAAGCGACCCCAGTACTTCGTGCCGTCGGGGCCTTCGACCCACGCGTCGCCGGGATCGCGCAGGTGCGGCGGCGGCAGCGGAGGTCGATCGGTCATAGTGCCCTCAGGGTACGCCGCGCCCCTGCAAGACCGCCGCGCAGGGCCCGGCTCGACCGGCATCCACCGGTGCGGGGGCCATGATGGGGGCATGCTCGACGCACCCGCACCCGCACCCGACCCCACGTCTCCCCCGCTGCCGGGTCGCGCGATCATCCGCCAGCGCTGGAGCGACTTCGTGTTCCTCCACTGGCGCGTCGACCCGCTGCTCGTCGCTCCCATGCTGCCGCCCGGCACGCGGCCCGACGTGCACGACGGCAGCGCGTGGGTGGGGCTCATCCCGTTCGTGCTGAGCGACCACGCGTTCCTGCCGCTGCCTCCGGTGCCCGGTGCTGGCACGTTCATCGAGATCAACGTGCGCACCTACTCGGTCGACGAGCACGGGCAACGCGGGGTGGTGTTCCGCTCCCTCGACGCTGAGCGGCTGCCCTCCGTCCTCGCCGCGCAGGCACTGTTCGGCCTGCCGTACCGCTGGACTCAGGCCGGGATGCGCCTCACCGCCGACACTCTCGAGTACCGCGCGCGACGACGCACCGGCGCTCGACCGCGCACCCGCATTCACGCGCGACCCGGCAGCACTCCTGTCGACACGCCGCTCAGCCGCTTCCTCACCGCACGCTGGGGGTTCCACGAGCGCCACCTGGGGCGCACGATCTTCGCGCGCAACACGCACGAGCCGTGGCCGCTCGTCGACGCGCAGCTGCTGCACCTCGACGACGAGCTGCTCGCCGCCGCCGGGTTCCCCGACCTCGCGGAGCGCCCGCCCGACTCGGTGCTCGCGACCCCGCTGCGGCACCCCGGCGTCACGACCGAGTTCGCCGCGCCCACGCGCGTCGCGTGACCACCTACTCGGGGCGGAACGCGCCCGCGATGGTCGGCGCCACGTCGGGCACGCTCACGACCGTGATCGGGTCGCCTGCACGCACGACGCCTTTGCGCACGACGCGCGCGTAGGCCCCGAGCCGCCGCGAGTCGGCGAAGCGCTTGACCCAGCCCCGAGCATCCTCGCCACCGACCCAGCGGGCGAACGTCTGGCACGGCGTGCGCGGCATCGTCAGCTCGAGCTCCACCGCGTCGGACCCCTCGCCGATGCGCCACCGCTCCCCCACGCGGGCGGCGTTCACGTCGACGCCCTCGACGCGCAGGTTCTCGCCGAACCAGCCGGGGTGCAGCTCGCGGCCGAGCTCGGCCTGCCAGAAGTCGGCATCGGACTGGCTGTAGAGGTAGACGGCCTTGTCGTGGCCGCCGTGGTGCTTGCGGTCGACCTGCACGTCGCCGCGCAGGCCGAACTCGCCGACCTTGACCGGCTCGGCGGTCGCGCGCTTGTCGATCGCCGTCACACCGTCGGGGCCGCCGTAGTCGGGGATGAGCTGGTGGACGACGCACACGGCGGAGACGACGGGGTGCGAGGGGGGATCAGCAACAGCAGGTGTAGCAGGGGGCATGTCGCCAGCCTACGGGTGGGGCGGGCGCACCCGTAGGCGGGCGCCGGGGAACGAACACGATACCGCGCGCGACCGAACCCGGTTGGCCGCTCGAGCTGTGTGCCTTGCGGGGCATGTGCCGTGAGAGGCACACTCGCCCAGCGGCAATCCAAGGCCCCGCCGCCGAAGCGCTCACCAACTCTCCCTAGCGCTTCCTCTTTTCTCGGACACGCATGTTCACTTGAATCGGGGTGCCCTCGAAACCCCACACCTCGCGCAGGCGCCGGGTGATGAAGCGGCGGTATTGCGGGTCGAGGAACCCGGTCGTGAAGAGCACGAACGTCGGCGGTCGCGTCGACGCCTGCGTCGCGAAGAGGATGCGCGGCTGCTTGCCCCCGCGCACCGGGTGAGGATGCTCCGCCGTGAGCTCGCTGATGAACGCGTTGAGCTTTCCGGTCGGAATACGGGTATCCCACGACTCGAGCGCAAGCTCCAGGCCGGGTACGAGCTTCTCCAGGTGCCGACCGGTGCGCGCCGACATGTTGATGCGCGGCGCCCACGCCACGTGCGCGAGATCCTGCTCGATCTCGCGCTCCAGGTAGCGGCGGCGCTCGTCGTCGAGCAGATCCCACTTGTTGAACGCGAGCACGAGGGCGCGACCCGACTCGAGGACGAGGTCGATGATGCGCACGTCCTGCTCGCTCAGCGGCTCCGTCACGTCGAGCAGCACGACCGCGACCTCCGCCTTCTCGAGCGCGGCCGCCGTGCGCAGTGACGCGTAGAAGTCGGCACCCTGCTGCAGGTGCACGCGGCGGCGGATGCCGGCCGTGTCGACGAAGCGCCAGATGCGCCCGCCGAGCTCCACCTGCTCGTCGATCGGGTCTCGGGTCGTGCCCGCGAGCTCGTTGACGACGACGCGCTCCTCGCGCGCCGCCTTGTTGAGCAGGCTCGACTTGCCCACGTTGGGGCGGCCCAGCAGCGCGACGCGGCGGGGCCCGCCGTACTCCTCCTTCGCGACCGCCGACACGCTCGGCAGCACCGTGAGGATGTGGTCGAGCAGGTCGGCGACACCGCGGCCGTGCAGGGCCGACACGGGCCACGGCTCGCCGAGACCGAGATTCCACAGCGCGGCGGCCTCCGGCTCCTGGCGCGCATCGTCCACCTTGTTCGCGGCGAGGATGACGGGCTTGTTGGAGCGGCGCAGCATCTTCACGACGAACTCGTCGGTCGCGGTGGCACCCGTGATGGCGTCGACGACGAAGAGCACAGCATCCGCCAGATCGACCGCGACCTCGGCCTGCGCCGCGACCGACGCGTTGATGCCCGACGCGTCGGGCTCCCAACCGCCCGTGTCGACGAGGGTGAAGCGGCGCGTGTTCCACTCCGCCTTGTACGTCACGCGGTCGCGCGTGACACCCGGAGTGTCCTCCACGACAGCCTCGCGACGGCCGAGAATGCGGTTGACGAGCGCGCTCTTGCCCACGTTGGGGCGGCCCACGATCGCGAGCACCGGCAGGGCCGGCATCGTGATGATGCCGTCCTCCCCGACGGTCGCGCCCTCGAGCAGGTCGAGGTCGTCGTCGTCGAGGTCGTAGTCGGCGAGGCCTGCGCGCAGAGCCTCAGCGCGCTTCGCCGCGAGATCCTCATCGAGGTCGGCCAGGCGCGCGGCGACCTCGCCGGCCGCCTCGGGGGCGAGCTCGGGGTAGTCGTCACCCGCGGAGTCGCGGGCGTCGTCGTCACCGGGGGTGACGGGGGTGGTGTCAGTCATGGGGTCCTTGCATGCACGATGTCGAGGAGCGCCAGCACCGTCTGCTCGAAGTCGAGGTCGGTGGAGTCGAGAGTGGTGACGCCCTCAGCGGCATTCATGAAATCCACCACGCGGGAATCCTGGGCATCCCGCGAGGCCAGCTGCTGCGCGGTCGCCTCGGCCGACACGGCGCTCAGCTCCGCCGACCTTCTCGCCATTCTAGCCTCTGCACTGGCAGTCAGCAGTACGCGCACGGCGGCGTCGGGCGCGACGACCGTCGTGATGTCGCGCCCCTCGACGATCACGCCGTCCTTCGGGTTCTCCGCCATGAGCCGACGGAACAGATTGTTGAGCCCCACCCGCACCTCGGGCACGCGCGCGACGTGGCTCACGACGGCGCTCACGCGCGGCTCGCGGATGTCGCGCGTGATCTCCTCGCCGCCGACGCGCACGAAGTAGTGCTGCGGGTCCATACCGATGGAGTAGTCGAAGTCGGCGAGGCGGGCGACCACGGCATCAGCATCCTTGGTGTCGACGCCCTCGTCGAGGCAGTGCCAGGCGAGCGCACGGTAGGCGGCCCCCGTGTCGAGGTAGGCCCAGCCGAGCCGCAGCGCGGCCTCCCTGCTGACGCTGGACTTGCCGCTGCCGGCGGGGCCGTCGACGGCCACGATGATGTCGCTCATGGGGTCTCCTTGCAGAGGTTCGGGTCGGTCGGGCTCAGCTCGCGCCGGCGATGCGCCAGCCTCGAGACTCGAGCTCGGCGATGAGGCGCTCCTCGGCCTCGGGCACGATGGAGATCTCGGCGAAGCCGATCGGCGCCCCCGGCGAGTGCTCGAGCCGCAGGTCCTCCATGTTGACGCCGAGCTCGCCGATCTCGGTGAGCAGGCGCGCCAGCTGACCGGGGGTGTCGTCGACCATGACGACGAGCTGCGCGTACCGGCGGTCCTCGCCGTGCTTGCCGGGGATGCGGGCGACTCCCGCGTTGCCGGCGCCGAGCAGGTCGGCGAGCGCGCGGCGCGCTCCCGGTGCCTCCGGCTGCTGCAGGGCGGCGATCGCGGCATCGAGGTCGTCGCGCAGCTCGCTCAGGATGCCCGCCACGGGCGCTGCATTGGCCCCGAGAATCTGCACCCACAGTCCGGGGTCGCTCGAGGCGATGCGCGTCACGTCGCGCACGCCCTGCCCGGCGAGGTCGACGGCGGCGTTGCTCGCCCCGCGCAGCCGCGCCGCCATGGCGCTCGCGACGAGCTGCGGCACGTGGCTGATGAGGGCGACGGCGCGGTCGTGGTCCTCGACGCTGAGCTCGATCGGCACGGCGCCGACGTCGAGGATGAGGTCTTCGATCGCTCCCGCCGCGCGGTAGCTGATGCCCTCGTGGCCGGCGAGAACCCAGGGCCGCCCCACGAAGAGGTCGGCGCGCGCCGAGATGGGCCCGCCTCGCTCACGCCCCGCCATGGGGTGCGTGCCGAGGTAGCGGCTCACGTCGGCGCCGAGGGCGCGCAGCTCGGCGAGCACGCTGGCCTTGACGCTCGCGACGTCCGTGACGAGAGCCTCGGGATGCGCTTCCAGCTCGGCGGCCACCGTCGACGCGGTGACGTCGGGCGGCACGGCGACGACGACGAGCGCGGGGCGGTCGCCGGCCGCCGCGGGGCGCCCGGCGCCGTAGTCGACGGCGAGGCGCACGGCCGTCGGCGAGAGATCGGCGAGGGCGACGTCGACGCCCTTGGCGGTGAGCGCGAGCCCGATGCTCGTGCCGAGCAGGCCAGCCCCGACGATGCGCACGTCGCCCTGCAAGCGGCGATCGTGGCCACCAGGCTGGCGCGAGCGCGGCTCGGTCATCGGGGGTGCTCCGGGGTTCGTGTCGAGAGTGTCGGGGTGGTCGACGGTCGCGCGAGCTTCGGCGGCGGCGGCGTCCGTCGCATCCGACCCGCCCCGCGCCGCGCGGCTCAGGGTCAGCAGCGCGCCGCGCTCCACCTTAGTGAGGTCGCGCACCTCCCCCGCGGCGAGCGTGCCGAGGTGCAGGGGGCCGAAGGAGCGGCGCACGAGCTCGACGACGGGGTGGTCGACAGCGGCGAGCATGCGGCGCACGATGCGGTTGCGGCCGGAGTGCAGCGTGAGCTCGACCATGCTGTACCCGCCCACGGGGTTGCCGAGCATCCTCGCCGCGTCGGCCGCGATGGGACCGTCGTCGAGCTCGATGCCCTCCTTGAGCTTGCGCAGCACGGGCGCCGTCACGCTGCCGCGCACCTTGGCGATGTACGTCTTCTCAACCCCGAACCGCGGGTGGGCGAGCACGTTGGCGAGCTCGCCGTCGTTCGTGAGCAGCAGGAGCCCGCTCGTCTCGGCGTCGAGACGGCCCACGTTGTAGAGGCGCTCCTCGAAGCGGTCGGTGTACCGGCGCAGGTCGGGGCGCCCGCTCTCGTCCTTCATGGTGCTCACGACGCCCGTCGGCTTGTTGAGCATGACGTAGCGCTTGGTCGTGTCGAGCTGGATCGCGACGCCGTCGAGCGCGACCTCGTCGGTGGCGGGGTCGACGCGACGCCCCGGCTCGACGACGGGCTCGCCGTTGACGGTCACCCGGCCCTGGGCGATGTAGTCCTCGCACACGCGGCGGGAGGCGACACCGGCGGCCGCCATGACCTTCTGGAGGCGCTCCCCCGCAGGCGCATCCGGAGTCGTCGCGTCTGCGCCCGTCGACTCAGCGCCGGTCGACTCAGCGGACATCGTCGAACCCCGCACTCCCGTCGTCGAGCAGCGGTGAGATCTGGGGCAGCTCGTCGAGCGAGTTGATGCCGAGCTGCGTGAGCAGCAGGTCGGTCGTCGCGAAGTGGATGGCACCCGTCTCGCTGTCGGTGAAGGCTTCCGTGATGAGCCCGCGCCCGAGGAGCGTGCGCACGACCGAGTCGACGTTGACGGCGCGGATCGACGCGATCGCTCCGCGGCTGATGGGCTGCTTGTAGGCGATGACGGCGAGCGTCTCGAGGGCGGCCTGCGAGAGCTTCGACGGGTTCTGCGTCTGCACGTAGTCGCGCACGACGTCGTCGTACTCGCCGCGCACGTAGATGCGCCAGCCTCCGCCGACCTCGCGCAGCTCGAAGCCGCGCCGCGTCCCCGGCGTGCCCACCTCGCTCGCCTCGCCGTCGTAGTCGGCGACGAGCGCCGCGATCGCGGCCCGCACGACGCCGACGGGCCGGCCGAGGGCGCTCGCGAGGCTCACGAGGCTCTGCGGCTCGTCGACGATCATGAGGATCGCCTCGAGGGCGCGCTCCACCTCGATGTGGTCCGGGATGCCCGGGGCCGGGGTCTCCTCGGCGCCGTTCGGCGCGCTCGCGTCGGCCGTCCCGCTCGTCGTGTCAGTCTCACTGGCCATAGTCGGCCCCCAGGTTCACGAGGTTCTCGTCGCTCCAGTTCTCGGCCGTCCACCGCACGGTGAGCTCGCCGAGCGGCTCGAGCTGCTCGAAGCCGACGGCGGCGTGCCGGTACAGCTCGAGCAGGGCGAGGAAGCGCGCGACGATGACGCCCTTGCCCTCGGCGCCCGCGATGAGCTGGCGGAACGACACGGGGTCGCCGCGCCGCAGAAGGGCGACGACGTGCGCCGCCTGCTCGCGCACGGAGATGAGCGGGGCGTGCAGGTGGTCGAGGCCGACGAGGGGGATCTCGCGCGGCGTGAGGGCGAGCAGCGCGAGCGCCGCGAAGTCGTCGAGGCTGAGCGTCCACTGCAGCTCGGGCGTGCGCTGCCGGTACTGGTCCTCGAGCCGCACGGAGCGCACGTGGCGGCGGCTCTCCGCCTCGAACCGCTCGGCGAACCACGCGCTCGCCTCCTTGAAGGCGCGGTACTGCAGCAGTCGCGCGAAGAGCAGGTCGCGCGCTTCGAGCAGGGCGACGTCCTCCGCGTCGACGAGCTCGCCCTGGGGCAGGAGGCTCGCGATCTTGAGGTCGAGCAGCGTCACGGCGATGACGAGGAACTCGCTCGCCTCGTCGAGGTGGTCCTCCGCTTCGAGGGCGCGCAGGTAGGCGAGGAACTCGTCCGTCACGGCGCTGAGGCTCAGCTCGGTGATGTCGCGCTCGCGCTTGGTGATGAGGCTCAGCAGCAGGTCGAACGGACCGTCGAAGTCGTCGAGGGTGACGCGGAACCCGCGCGGAGCATCCTCGACAGAAGCCTCTGCCGCCGCGACAGCGCCCTCCGCGACGGTCGGCTCAGGCGACCTGGCCACGGGCGATCAGCTCTCGAGCCAGCTGGCGGTAGGCGGCGGCGGCCGGGTGGTCGGGGGCGAAGCTCGTGATGGGGGCGCCGGCGACGGTCGCGTCGGGGAACTTCACGGTGCGGCCGATGACCGTCTCGAGCACCTTCTCGCCGAACACTTCGACGACGCGCTCGAGCACCTCGCGGCTGTGGAGCGTGCGCGCGTCGTACATGGTGGCGAGGATGCCGTCGAGCTGCACGGCGGGGTTGAGGCGGTCGCGCACCTTGTCGATCGTCTCCACGAGCAGGGCGACGCCGCGCAGGGCGAAGTACTCGCACTCGAGCGGGATGAGCACGCCGTGCGCCGCCGTGAGCGCGTTGACCGTGAGGAGGCCGAGGCTCGGCTGGCAGTCGATGAGGATGACGTCGTAGTCGTCGACGACGGGGGCGAGCACGCGGGCGAGGATCTGCTCGCGCGCCACCTCGTTGACGAGGTGCACTTCGGCGGCGCTCAGGTCGATGTTGGCCGGGATGAGATCCAGACCCTTGGTCTTGGTCGCCTGGACGGCCTTGCGCGCGTCCTTCTCCTTGCCGAGCAGCAGGTCGTAGATGGTGACGACGTCGTGGCTCGGCATGCCGAGGCCCGCCGAGAGGGCGCCCTGCGGGTCGAAGTCGATGACGAGGGTGCGGCGGCCGTAGTCGGCGAGCGCCGCGCCGAGGCTGATGGTCGTCGTCGTCTTGCCGACGCCGCCCTTCTGGTTGCACAGGGCGATGATGCGCGCGGGGCCGTGGCCGCTGAGCGGCGGCGGCTCGGGCCATTCGCGCAGCGCGCGGCCGGTCGGGCCCTGCACCATGTCGTCGAAGCCCGGCAGTGCCGACTCGTCTGACCTCTCCCCACTCATAGCGCCCCAGTCTAGTGACCGCGGGCTGTGCCGCCGGGCGGCGCTCCGCACGCGCGTGGTTGACTGCTCGACATCGGCCGAGGAGCTCGCACAGCGCGCCGGGCAGGCAACCGGGGATGCTCAGCTCGAGGTCGAACGCACCCACCCGCGCGGCGAGCGCCGCGGCCTGCCGCCCGCGTACGAGAAGTCCTCACGCGCGCCTTCCACAACTTCGGAGTGAGGTGAGTGTCGTTCGCACCCACTCCAAGATTGTGGAAGCGTGCCGCGGTCGGGTGGCCGGTGACGCGACGCCTCGGACCGCGGCTCCCCTGCGTGGTTGACTGATGGATATGGACGGGGAGCCTGGGGCAGCTGAGCGACCGCGAGCTCCAGCGGCTCGCCTACGCGCGCACGTCCACCCCTGAGCAGCAGGCACGAGCATCCGCCGCGGGCGAGGAACTCGCTCGACGCGCCGCGAGAGCCACGACCCTCGAACCCGCACCGCCCGGCGTGACCGGGGAGACGGGAACAGACGAGGGCCCTGCAACGCAGGATGGTGGGGCGAAGGACGGTGCGGTGCAGGATGGCGCGGTGCAGGTCGGCTCGGCAGAGCACCCCGACCTGCCGCCGGAGCGGGCCCACAGCCGGCGGATGCGCGCTGTCGGCCTTACGGGGTTCTCCTCGCAGCCCTCGCCCTCCCCACCATCGCGTGGGCGCTCACTCTGCCGAACCCCGACCCTCTCGCGATCTTCGACGGGCAGCAGGACCCGGCCGATATCGCGCTGCTGACCGAGCTCATCGGGCCGGACGCGATCGCGGCGATCACCTCGGGGCCGCAGCTCGTGCGGCTCGACGGCGACATCGTCGCGATCGCCTTCCGCGCCTCGACCGTGCCCGACGGCCGCAGCACCGACTGGGACGCCTACTGCCTCCTCACCACGCGCGACCCCGAATCCGAGGAGGAGAGTAGACGGATGATCGCCGGCAACTGCGTGACGCCGGAGCGTTTCGAGGCACAGGGAGTCATCGCCGCAGGCGGAACCGTCGGCGAGGAGAACCGCTCCACCGTCGACGCCGTGGTCTGGGGCCCTGAGGGCGGTCCGCGCCGCGAGCGGGACCTCGCGATCGAGACGCTGGAATGGGGCGGCAGCGTGACAGACGCCCTCGCCTACGGCGGACTCCAGTCAAGGGCCGGCGCCGCGACACCCGACATCGACGGTGTCGAGCGCCTCGTCATGGGTCCGGCCCAGATCGCGTCGTCGAGCACGCGCGACGGCCGCACTCTCAGCGTCAGCGCCTACCTCATCGACAGCGCCGTCGAGGGCACCCAGGGCCTCGCGCCGGAGTACTGCCTGCTCGTGACCGCGGACGACGAGACGTCGACCGAGTGCGCGGCGCTGCCGATCGTGGAGCGGGAGGGCGTGAGCGTGCAGTCCAGCAGCCCGCGCGAGAACTGGCTCGTCGAGGTCGGCCCCGACGGCTCCATCCGCTTCGACGGTTTCTAGGAGCGAGCCGGGTTCTCAGAGCGAGCCGGGTTCTCAGAGCAGGCCGGGTTCGCGGAGCAGGCCGGGCGCGCTACAGCGCCCGCGGGTGCGCCGTCGCCCACGCCTCGCGCACGGCATCCGCCGTCACGAGCGTGTACAGCTGCGTCGTCGCGACGGAGGCGTGCCCGAGCAGCTCCTGCACGACGCGCACGTCGGCGCCGCCCTCCAGCAGGTGGGTCGCGAAGGAGTGCCGCAACGTGTGCGGAGATAACTCCGCGGTGAGGGATGCCCGTGCCGCAGCATCCCGGATCACCAACCACACGCTCTGGCGCGACAGCGCCGCCCCGCGCGCGCCCAGGAACAGGGCGGGCGTCGACGAGCCCTGCCGTGCGAGCAGCGGCCGCGCCCGCACGAGGTACGCCTCGAGCGCCTCGCGCGCGTAGCGACCCAGCGGCACGATGCGCTGCTTGCGCCCCTTGCCGAACAGCCGCACGGCCTCCCCCACCGCACCGTCGTCACCGAGCACGTCATCCACCGCGAGGTCGACGGCCTCGCTCACGCGCGCCCCCGTCGCGTACAGCAGCTCGAGCAGGGCGCGGTCGCGCAGCCGCAACGGGTCGTCGCCCGCGCACGCCTCCAGCAGACGCTCGACCTCGTCGATGCTGATCGCCTTCGGCAGGCGGCGCGGCTGCTTCGGCGGGCGCTGCTCGGCCGACACGTCACGGTCGGCGAGACCCTCCTCGACGAGGAAGCGATGCCAGCCGCGCGCGCTCGACAGCATGCGCGCCGCCGTCGACGGTGCTACCCCCGGCGACCCGTCGGCGGGCGCCCGCACCGCGGCGACGAACGCCGACACGTCGGCCTCGCCGATGTCGCCCGGCTGCTCGATGCCGCGCCAGCGCAGGTGCTCGGCGTAACGCGCCAGGTCACGCCGGTACGCCGACACGGTGTGCGGCGAGCGCCCGCGCTCGAGCGCGACGTGCCGCACGTACCGCTCGATCGCCCGCTCGACCGCCGAGGGTGCTCGCTCATTCGGGCTCGCGGCCGTGGAACCCGGCGTTTCGCTGCTCGCGCGCGGCGTGTCGCGCTCCCCGCCCGCACGAGCGACCACCGTCACTCCCGCGTGCGGCGTGCGTGCTCGGCGAGGACCGCCGCGAGGAAGATGCCGTTGTGCACGCGCCCGGCGAGCACCGCGTCGACTGCGGCGGCGAGCGGCACCCAGCGCGGCACGATGTCGGCCTCCTCCGCCTCGCGCGCGAACACCTCGTCCGTCGCGGTCAGATCGGTCGCGCGGAACACGTGGATCACCTCGTCCGACCCGCCCGGCGAGGTGTGCAGAGTGATGAGCGGCTCCCACGAGGCGGCCACGAGATCGGCCTCCTCGGCGAGCTCGCGCTGCGCCGCCTCGAGCGGCGGCTCCCCTTCGACGTCGAGCAGCCCCGCCGGCAGCTCCCAATTGCGCATCTGGATGGGGTGCCGGTACTGCTGGATGGTGAGAACGCGGTCCGACTCGTCGATCACGAGCACGGCGACCGCTCCGGGATGCTCCATGAACTCCCGCGTGAGGGTCACGTCTCCGTACGCGAAGTCCTCGCGACGGATGTCCCACACGACGCCGTCGAAGGCGACATCGCTGCGCAGCACCTCGACGCTGCGCGCCTCGTCTCGGAGCTCCCGGGCATCCTCACCCCGAGCATCCACGACCGCCGCATCGTCACCCGCAGCGTCGGCGCTCACGCGGCCGAACCCGCCTCGTCGTCGAACAGGCGCGAGGCCTTCTGGCGCGCGATCGCCGCGTCGATGAGGCCACGGAACAGCGGGTGCGCCGCTGTCGGCCGCGACCGCAGCTCGGGGTGCGCCTGCGTGGCCACGTAGAACGGATGCACCTCGCGCGGCAGCTCCACGTACTCGACGAGGGAGCCGTCGGGGCTCGTGCCCGAGAAGGTCAGACCCGCCGCCGCGATCTGCTCGCGGTAGGCGTTGTTGACCTCGTAGCGGTGGCGGTGGCGTTCGTGCGAGACGTGCGAGCCGTACAGCTCGGCGACGATCGAGCCGGGGGCGAGCGCCGCCTCGTACAGGCCGAGGCGCATCGTGCCTCCCATGTCGCCTGCCGCGATGATGTCGACCTGCTCGGCCATCGTCGCGATCACCGGGTACTCGGTGTCGGGGTCGAACTCGCTGCTGGATGCGCCCGGCAGGCCCGCGACGTTGCGCGCGTACTCGACGACCATGCACTGCAGGCCCAGGCACAGACCGAGCACGGGAATCTCGTTCTCGCGCGCGAACCGCAGGGCGCCGAGCTTGCCCTCGATGCCGCGCACGCCGAAGCCGCCGGGAACGCACATGCCGTCGAGCTCCGACAGGTGGCGGGCGGCGCCCTCGGGCGACTCGCACTCGTCGGAGGGGATCCAGCGGATCGCGACCTTCGCCTGGTGCGCGAAGCCGCCGGCCCGCAGCGCCTCGGTGACGGAGAGGTAGGCGTCGGGCAGGTCGATGTACTTGCCGACGAGGCCGATCGTGACCTCGCGCTTGGGCTCGTGCACCGCCGTGAGCAGATCCTTCCACCCGTCCCACACGACGTCGCCGGCGACGAGGTCGAGCTGGTCCATGATGTAGGCGTCGAGCCCCTGGCTGTGCAGCATCGACGGGATGTCGTAGATGGAGGGCACGTCGACGGCGTTGACGACCGCGGCCTCCTCCACGTCGCACATGAGGGCGATCTTGCGGCGGTTGCCGCTCGACACGGGCCGGTCGCTGCGCAGCACGAGCGCGTCAGGCTGGATGCCGATCGAGCGCAGCATCGCGACGGAGTGCTGCGTGGGCTTCGTCTTCTGCTCGCCGCTCGCGTTCATGAACGGCACGAGCGAGACGTGCACGAAGAAGACGTTCTTGCGGCCGAGCTCGTGGCGCACCTGGCGCGCGGACTCGATGAACGGCTGCGACTCGATGTCGCCGACCGTGCCGCCGATCTCGGTGATGATGACGTCGGGCTTCGGGTCGTCCTGCGCCTGCAGGCGCATGCGGCGCTTGATCTCGTCGGTGATGTGCGGAATGACCTGCACGGTGTCGCCGAGGTACTCGCCACGCCGCTCCTTCGCGATGACCTCCGAGTAGATCTGCCCGGTCGTGACGTTCGCCGCCTGGCTGAGGTTGAGGTCGAGGAACCGCTCGTAGTGGCCGATGTCGAGGTCGGTCTCCGCCCCGTCGTCGGTCACGAAGACCTCGCCGTGCTGGAAGGGGTTCATCGTGCCGGGGTCGACGTTGAGGTACGGGTCGAGCTTCTGCATGACGACGCGCAGGCCGCGCGCGGTGAGCAGGTTGCCGAGACTCGCGGCGGTGAGGCCCTTGCCCAGGGAGGAGACGACACCCCCGGTCACGAAGATGTGCTTGGTGACGTGCTCGAAGTCTCGCCCGTCAGAACCTGTCTCAGAAGTGTCCGCCACGGGGTTTCATCGTATCCGACTTGCGGGCCGACGGCTCCCGACGCGCGCACCGCTCCCGTCGGCACCCTCCCGGGCCCTCCCCCGGAGAGGGGATTCTGCGCTCGAGATCGGTGAGGCATCATCGAGGGTGAGTCTGGTGCTGCGGTCTCGGAGACCTGCCTGCCCTCGTCACTCGACGCACCACCAGGAGGGAGCCACGTGATACTCGCCCACGCCACCGCTCCGCGCACCGCCCAGCGGTCGCGGCCATCCGTGCCGACCCCCGATGGTGGCTTCACGCTCATCGAGCTCCTCGTCGTCGTGATCATCGTCGGCATCCTCGCCGCCGTCGCCGTGCCGATCTTCATCGGCCAGCAGAATCAGGCGCACAATGCGGTCGCGACGAGCGACCTGGTGAACATTCGCACGGCCCTCGTCGCCTACTCGGTGGAGCACGAGGGCAGCTACACGAGCGACGCCAACGATCTCGCCGACTACGGCTTCGCCACCTCGACGACCGCCGCGCCCGTCATCACGATCGCCGCCGGTCGCTTCTGCATCGACGCGACGTCTGACTCGTCGGCGACGTTCTTCGTCACCGACGACGCCACCGTCCAGTCGGGCACGTGCGCGACGAGCGGAGACCCCGACTTCACGTCGTGATGCAGAGTGAGAGCGGGCGTACGCTGGGCGCATGATGCGCAGGCACTCGCTCACCGCCTCCGCGACACTGCTGGGGGTGCTGCTGATGGCGGGATGCGCGGGCTCGGGCGGCACGCCCACCTCCGTCGCTCTCTCCGACGAGCAGGGCATACCGTCCGACGCCCCGGTGAGCGAGCCGTGGAACGACTCCGACTGGCGCGGCGAACCGCTCGCGTGGGTCTCCGACGGCGGCGACACCCTCACGGTCGTCACCTTCGGCAGCTCGTCCTGCCCCTACATCGCCGTGCGCATCGAGATGCTCACCGCGAGGCAGCTCGCGATCGACTTCGAGAAGGCGCGCGCCGAGGCCTGCACCGACGATCTGGCGCCCCGCACGCACGTGTTCGCCGTACCGGAGGGTGTCGACGCCGCCTCGGCAGGCCTCGAGGTGGAGATCTCGCTCGCCGATACCGCATTCGGGCCGGCCGAGCCCACGGTGGTGAGTGTGCCGGTCCTGCCGCTGGGGAGCGCGGCTCCTGAGGACCCGGCCGAGGAGCCCGTCGACTCGATCGCCCTCGAGGTCATCCGCGGCACTCCCGCCGGCATCGAGCTCGACGAGGCCGACCTCGAGCGCGGTGAGCCGCTCGCGTTCTGGGGCGAGGCCCGCGAGACGATCCACGTCGTGACGTGGGGCAGTTCGGGCTGCCCGCCGATCGCCCGCAGCCTCCAGCCTGCGGAGCCGGGCATCCTCGTGCTCGACTTCGCGCCGAACCCCGCCGAGTTCTGCACGGCCGACTTCGCGCCCACGACGCACGTGCTCGCCACGCCCGAGGGAATCACCACGGACGGCATCGACACTGACGACCTCGCCCTCGCAGTCACGATCGAGGAGCGCGACGGAACGGTGGCCGAGTTCCGCGTACCGGTGCGCGGCTGAGCGCGCGCGGGCGGGGCGGCAGTAGAGCGGCAGCGGTGCCGGGCCGCGGCTAGCTGCCGACGAGCTCGCGCGCCGTCTCGAGCAGCTCGCGCGCGTGCGTGAGACCCGTCTCGCTGTCGGGCAGGCCGCTCAGCAGTCGCGCCATCTCGGCGACGCGCTCCTCGCCGCCGAGCTGCTGCACGCTCGACGCCGTGACGGTGCCCGCGCTGTCTTTGACGACGCGCAGGTGGTTGGTGGCGAAGGCCGCCACTTGCGCAAGGTGGGTGACGACGATGACCTGCGAGCTCTGCGCGAGGCGTGCGAGGCGCCGCCCGATCTCGATCGCGCTCGCGCCGCCGACGCCCGCGTCGACCTCGTCGAAGATGAACGTCGGCACGGGGTCGGTCGCGGCGATGACGACCTCGAGCGCGAGCATGACGCGCGACAGCTCTCCCCCGGAGGCACCGCGCCCGAGGGGTCGCGGTTCGGCTCCGGGATGCGGCTGCAGCAGGATCGCGACCTGGTCGCGCCCGCTCAGCGTGTGCTCCTCGCGCGTGGTGACGTCGACCGTGATGCGGGCTCCGCTCATCGCGAGGGCCGCGAGCTCGCCCGTCACGCGCTCGGAGAGCCGGATGCCGGCCGTGCGGCGCAGGTCGCTGAGTCGATCGGCGAGCTCGCTCACGCGCGCGCGGTCGGCGTCGACCTCGCGCCGCAGGGCGTCGATGCGATCGCTGTCCTGGTCGAGTTCGAGCAGGCGGCTGCTGCCCGAGTCGAGGTAGTCGATGACCTCGTCGAGGCTCGGCCCGTACTTGCGCATGAGGGCGGCGAGCTCGGCGCGGCGCTCCTGCACCGTCTCGAGCTCGCGCCCGCCGTCGGTGTCGAGCGAGGCGAGGTAGCTCGCGAGCTGCGTCGCGAGCTCGCCGACGACGAAGCCCGCGTTGGCGATCGACTCGGCGATGGGCTCGAGTGCCGGGTCATGCCCCGAGACGCGGTCGATCGTGCGGCGAGCCGTCTCGAGCAGGGCGACGGCGTCTCGTGCCTCGTCGAGGCTCTCCGAGGAGATGAGCTCGTGCGCCTGCGCAGCGGCGAGTCGCAGGTCCTCCACGTTGGTGAGGCGCTCGGCGCGAGCGGTGAGCTCGTCGTCCTCGCCGCGGCGCGGCGCAGCCTCCTCGATCTCCGTCATCGCGGCGCGCAGATCCTCCGCCTCACGAGCGCGGCGGTCGCGGTCGGCGACGAGCACGTCGAGCTCGGACTGCGCGTCCATCCAACGGCGGAAGACCTCCTGGTAGTCGCCGAGCACGTGCGCGAGCTCGGGCCCGGCGAAGCGGTCGAGAGCCTCGCGCTGCGCCGTCGACGACTTGAGCCGCACCTGGTCGCTCTGCCCGTGCACGACGACGAGCTGCTGCCCGATCTCGTTGAGCACGCCCACGGGGGTCGAGCGCCCGCCGACCACGGCGCGCGAGCGGCCCTCCTGCGAGATCGAGCGGCTGAGGATGAGCGCACCCTCGTCGAGGTCTCCCCCGGCATCCCGCACGCGGTCGGCGACAGCGCCGCGCTCGTCGATGCTCCAGTGCCCTTCGACGAGGGCCTGACCGCTGCCCGAGCGGATCGCGCCCGTGTCGGCGCGGTCGCCGAGCAGGAGGCCGAGGGCGGTGACGACCATGGTCTTGCCGGCGCCCGTCTCGCCCGTGAGCGCCGTGAAGCCGGGCCCGAGGGGAAGCCGTGCCTCGCCGATGACGCCGAGGTGGCGGATGGAGATCTCTTCGATCACGAGTCGCGGGCCTCCTCATCGATGGGGCCCCGCCAGCCGGTGGTCGGCAGGGCGAACTTGTTGACGAGCCGGTCGGTGAACGGGCCCGTGTGCAGGCGCGCGAGGCGCACCGGCGTGGGTGAGCGGCGCGAGATCACGCGCGCCCCCGTGGGCAGCTCAAAGGCGCGGCGGCCGTCGCACCACAGCACTCCCGTGCCCTGCGTGCGATCGAGCACCTCGACCGCGAGAGAGGAGTCGGGCCCCACGACGATGGGCCGCGCGAACAGCGCGTGCGCGCTGAGCGGCACGAGCAGCATCGCGTCCAGGCTCGGCCACACGATGGGGCCGCCGGCGGAGAACGCGTATGCGGTCGAGCCGGTCGGCGTCGACATGACGACGCCGTCGCAGCCGAAGCTCGAGAGCGGACGACCATCGACCTCGATGACCACCTCGAGCATCCGCTCGCGGCTCGCCTTCTCGACCGTCGCCTCGTTGAGCGCCCACGTCTCGTAGATGACCTCGCCACCGAGCTTGACGCGCACGGCGAGCGTCATGCGCTCCTCGACGAGGTAGTCGCGGTCGAGCGCGCGGTCGAGGGCGGCCGTGAGGTCGTCGCGCTCGCTCTCGGCGAGGAAGCCGACGTGCCCGAGATTGACGCCGAGGAGGGGCGCCGAGCCTCCGCGGGCGAGCTCCGCGGCGCGCAGGATCGTGCCGTCGCCGCCGAGCACGATGACGAGCTCGAGCTCGCCGACGGCGACGTCGCGCCCGAGGACGCGCACGTCGTCGACCTCGGCGGCGACCCGCAGCTCCTCCGCCGAGTCTTCGGCGACGACGGCGACGAAGCCGGCATCGCGAATGTGGTGCACGGCGCGCACGGCGGCCGCGAGCGACTCGGCGCGGCCGGTGTGGGCGACGACGAGAAGGTGGCGGTCGGCGGTCACGAGGACTCCTGGGTGCTGCGGTCTGCGGTGCTGCGGTCAGGGGTGGTGCTGCTGTCGGGGGTGGTGCTGCTCTCAGACCCCGCGGGCGTGCGCGAGAGCATCCACGTGCTCCCTCCATTGTGTCGGACTCCGACCGACAGTCGGCCGGAAGACCGCGAGAAACTCCAGATTGCCGTGCACACCCGCCAGTGGGGAGGGGGCGATCGTGTCGGCGGCGAGTCCGACGTCGTGCGCCGCCCACAGCACGCTCATGATCGCCTCCGCGCGCTCGTCGGCATCACGCACGACCCCTTCGCGGATGCCCTGCCGACCCACCTCGAACTGCGGCTTGATCAGCAGAACGAGCGGCACCGCGGTGCCGACGGTGGCGACGATCGCCGGCAGCACGAGCGTGAGGGAGATGAAGCTCAGGTCGCCCACGACGAGGTCGGGCCGCTCGGCGACCCCGCTCACCGTCGCCAGGCGCTCGGCGGTGAGGGCGCGAGCGTTCTCCCCCTCGACGACGACGACACGCGCGTCGGCACGCAGCAGCGGGTCGAGCTGACCGTGCCCCACGTCGAGCGCGATGACCTGCCGCGCGCCGCGCTCGAGCAGCACCTGCGTGAAGCCCCCGGTCGAGGCGCCGAGGTCGAGTACGAGGGCTCCCTCGATCTCGAGCGGGGCGCCTCCGCGCGCGGTCGCGTCGAGGGCGGCGACGAGCTTGTGCGCGGCGCGGCTGACGTACCCGTCGTCGGCGTCGATCGTGAGCGCAGCATCCGCCGAGACGGGATGCGCGGGCTTGACCACCGCGCGCCCGTCGACCCGCACGCGACCCGCCTCGATCGCTGCGCGGGCGGCGGTGCGGGATCGCGCGAGCCCGTGCGACACGAGTGCGACGTCGAGTCGCGTGCTCACGCCGTGCGCGTCGGCTCGACGCCCGGAGCGTCGGTCGCGTCGAGCTCCGCCCTCAGCTCGTCGTGCAGCTGGCGGAACGCCGCAGCCCGATCCGCGAGGGGTCGCTCCTCGATGAGGGCGAGTCGCGAGAGCAGGCCGTCGTCCGGCTCGGCGACCTGGCTCGACTCATCGGCTCTCGAGCCGCCAGAGGTCGGCGCCTCGACCTGCGCCGACATCATCGCCTCGCCGTCGCCGTCGCCGTCCATGGTCACGAGCGTATCGCGAGCTCGCGCAACTGCTCGTCGACGTCGAGCCCGAAGATCTGCAGGCCTGAGGCGTGGATGACGGCCGCGCCGGCGCGGAGCAGATCGAGCGGATCGCCCGCCCGGGCGACGCGCACCACGTGCTGCTTCATGCGCACGACGGCCTTGCCGACCTCGACCGTGCGCACGCCGTCCTCGACGCTCTCCCGCGCCTCCGGATACGGCTCGAAGAGCTGCCGCAGGTCGGTGAGGATGTAGTCGGGATGCTGGCCGGCGGGCGCCGCGAGCACCTGCTTGGCGCGGTCGATGCCCGTGAGCACGAGCGCGGTCGCCATGCCGGCGCGGTTGCCGCCGAGGATGTCCGTGTCGAGGCGGTCGCCCACGACGAGGGCGTTGCGAGCCCCGAACCGCTCGGCTGCGACGTCGAAGATGGGCTTCTCCGGCTTGCCGGCGAAGACGGGCAGGCGACCCACGGCGAGGTGCACGGCCGAGACGAGAGTGCCGTTTCCGGGCGCGATGCCCCGCGCGACGGGGATGGTCCAGTCGGTGTTGGTCGCCACCCACGGAATGCCGGTGTGCAGGGCGAACGACGCCTCGGCCAGGTGCTCCCAACCGACGTGCGGCGCGAACCCTTGAATGACGGCCGCGGGGTCGTCCTCCGCGGAGCGCGTCACCGTGAACCCCGCGTTCTCGACCTCGCTCACGAGGCCGTCGCCCCCGACGACGAGGATGCGCGAGCCGGGCTCCACGAGATCTGCGAGCACGCGCACCGCGGCCTGCGGGCTCGTCACCACATCGCTCGCGGCGACGGAGAGACCGAGCTCTCTCAAGTGCTCGGCGACGGCCTCGTCGGTGCGAGAGGCGTTGTTGGTGATGTAGCCGACCCGCACGCTCTCCGCAGCGCGCGTGATGCTCTCGACCGCGTGCGGGATCGCCCCCGGCCCCGTGTAGACGACGCCGTCGAGGTCGAGGAGCAGAGCATCCCGCTCGGTGAGCGGCGCGGGCCGACGCTTACCGAGCGGCATCGTCGCCCTCCGCAGCACCAGCTTCTTCCTCGACGATCTCGATGGTGTCCTCGTCGGGCGTCGCGCCGCCGGCCGCAGCAATGGCCGCGGCGGCGACGTCGGCCCGACGTGCCCACTCGTCCGCCTCCTCCTCGCGCCCGAGCTCGGCGAGGACGACAGCGTAGGAGTCGAAGAGGGCGGGACTGTAGCGGTAGGCGGTCGTCGGGTCGAGCTGCGGAATCTCGAGCTCGAGCAGTGCCTGTTCGGTCTGCCCGAGGTCGAGGCGCGCGCCCGACATCGCGATCGCGAGCTCGACCCGCGCGGCTTCCGTCAGTGTTGCGCGGTCGACCGAGCGCGCGAGCTCGAGCGCCTTCTCCGGGCGCCCGAGACCTCGCTCGCAGTCGACCATGAGCGGCAGCTGCTCGTTCGAGCCGGAGATGCGACGGTACGTGCGCAGCTCGCGCAGCGCGAGCGCGAAGTCGCCGTTCGCGTAGGCCGTGATGGCGTACGTCTCGCGTGCCACCGCGATGCGGCCTGCGCGACGCGCAGCGGCCGCCGCGTGCCGATGGGCGAGCGCGGGGTCGTCGTCGATCAGCTCGGCCGCCATGACGAGGTGCTGCGCCACGCGGTCGGCATTCTCCTTCGCGAGCGTGCGCAGCTCGTTGCGCGCGTGGCGGTCGAGCTCCTTGCCGGTGACGTGCTCGGGAACCGGCGGGTCGTCGTGCCGCGGGCGGTCGTTGTCGCCTTCCGGGCGGCCCGGGCGATCCGGTCGGGATGCGCCCGCCGGCCGCGGGCCGCGGTAGCCCGCGCCATCGCGCCGCGGCGCACCGTCGCGCTGAGGTGCCCCGCCACGTCGCGCCGCACCCTCACGGGCGGGCGCGCCGTCTCGGCGAGGGGCAGCACCGTCTCGGCGCGGGGCAGCGCCATCGCGCTTCGGAGCATCGTCGCGACGGGGTGCGCCGTCGCGCTTCGGCCGGTCGTCGCGCCGTGGACGATCGGGGCGTTCAGCCATGGGTGACTCCCTGGGTTCGAGACTCGTCAACCACGCGGTGAGGTCGACGAGCGTGCTGGTGCGTTAACGCAAAATGGCCACCCATCACTGGGTGGCCATCTCACAAAGAAGTCCGGCGGTGTCCTACTCTCCCACGAGGTCCCCCTCGCAGTACCATCGGCGCAGAAGGTCTTAGCTTCCGGGTTCGGAATGTAACCGGGCGTTTCCCCTTCGCTATGGCCGCCGAAACACTATTGATTTATCAATCGTTTACGGACAGACATGCAGAGCACTGTTCTCACAGCGATCCTGTCTGAGCGTAGTTCTCGACCGTAAATCGAGAACCACAAAGTGGACGCGAGCAGCAAACTCATTCCCCTCACAAGGAGGGAGGTTGTTGTCAAGTTATCGGCTTATTAGTACGGGTCAGCTGCGAGGGTCTTTAGTCCCCTCTTCCACATCCCGCCTATCAACCCAGTCGTCTGGCTGGGAGCCTCTCACCATAAATGGTATGGAAGTCTCATCTTGAGGCCGGCTTCCCGCTTAGATGCTTTCAGCGGTTATCCATCCCGAACGTAGCTAATCAGCGGTGCTCCTGGCGGAACAACTGACACACCAGAGGTTCGTCCAACCCGGTCCTCTCGTACTAGGGTCAGATCCTCTCAAACTTCCTGCGCGCGCAGCGGATAGGGACCGAACTGTCTCACGACGTTCTAAACCCAGCTCGCGTACCGCTTTAATGGGCGAACAGCCCAACCCTTGGGACCTACTCCAGCCCCAGGATGCGACGAGCCGACATCGAGGTGCCAAACCATGCCGTCGATATGGACTCTTGGGCAAGATCAGCCTGTTATCCCCGAGGTACCTTTTATCCGTTGAGCGACAGCGCTTCCACAAGCCACTGCCGGATCACTAGTCCCGACTTTCGTCCCTGCTCGACCTGTCAGTCTCACAGTCAAGCTCCCTTGTGCACTTACACTCGACACCTGATTGCCAACCAGGTTGAGGGAACCTTTGGGCGCCTCCGTTACTTTTTGGGAGGCAACCGCCCCAGTTAAACTACCCACCAGGCACTGTCCCTGAACCGGATTACGGTTCGAAGTTAGATATCCAGAGTGACCAGAGTGGTATTTCAACAATGACTCCACGAACACTAGCGTGCCCGCTTCACAGTCTCCCACCTATCCTACACAAGCCACACCGAACACCAATACCAAGCTGTAGTAAAGGTCACGGGGTCTTTCCGTCCTGCTGCGCGTAACGAGCATCTTTACTCGTAGTGCAATTTCGCCGAGTTCGCGGTTGAGACAGCTGGGAAGTCGTTACGCCATTCGTGCAGGTCGGAACTTACCCGACAAGGAATTTCGCTACCTTAGGATGGTTATAGTTACCACCGCCGTTTACTGGGGCTTAAATTCAGAGCTTCGCTTGCGCTAACCCTTCCTCTTAACCTTCCAGCACCGGGCAGGCGTCAGTCCGTATACATCGTCTTGCGACTTAGCACGGACCTGTGTTTTTAGTAAACAGTCGCTTCCCACTGGTCTCTGCGGCCTTCAACGCTCCGGGAGTAAATCCCTTCACGAATCCGGCCCCCCTTCTCCCGAAGTTACGGGGGCATTTTGCCGAGTTCCTTAACCACGATTCTCTCGATCTCCTTGGTATTCTCTACCTGACCACCTGAGTCGGTTTGGGGTACGGGTGACTAGAACCTCGCGTCGATGCTTTTCTCGGCAGCATAGGATCACTGATTTCCCCCGTGAGGGGTACGCATCGGATCTCAGGCTATGTGAACGACGGATTTGCCTATCGTTCGCCCTACATCCTTACACCGGGACAACCATCGCCCGGCTCAGCTACCTTCCTGCGTCACACCTGTTAATACGCTAGCCGCACCAGCGTAGGGTCGAGTGCTAGCCCCGGCGCTCCTCCCCGAAGGGATCGGTCACCGGTATTCGGACTCTTAGCATTACTGGATTAGCTTGGGCGGTTCTTCGTCAGTACGGGAATATCAACCCGTTGTCCATCGACTACGCCTGTCGGCCTCGCCTTAGGTCCCGACTTACCCAGGGCGGATTAACCTGGCCCTGGAACCCTTGGTCTTTCGGAGGACGGGTTTCTCACCCGTCTTTCGCTACTCATGCCTGCATTCTCACTCGTGTGGCCTCCACGGCTGGTTCACACCGCCGCTTCTCTGGCCACACGACGCTCTCCTACCGATCCGCACGGCTGGACCACGAAGGCCTACCTATTATGCGAATCCTACGACTTCGGTGGTGTGCTTGAGCCCCGTTACATTGTCGGCGCGGAATCACTTGACCAGTGAGCTATTACGCACTCTTTCAAGGGTGGCTGCTTCTAAGCCAACCTCCTGGTTGTCTATGCAACTCCACATCCTTTCCCACTTAGCACACGCTTAGGGACCTTAGTCGGTAGTCTGGGTTGTTTCCCTCTCGACAATGAAGCTTATCCCCCACTGTCTCACTGCTGCGCTCTCACTTACCGGCATTCGGAGTTTGGCTGACGTCAGTAACCTTTTGGGGCCCATCGGCCATCCAGTAGCTCTACCTCCGGCAAGAAACACGCAACGCTGCACCTAAATGCATTTCGGAGAGAACCAGCTATCACGAAGTTTGATTGGCCTTTCACCCCTATCCACAGCTCATCCCCTCAGTTTTCAACCTAAGTGGGTTCGGTCCTCCACGACGTCTTACCGTCGCTTCAACCTGGCCATGGATAGATCACTTCGCTTCGGGTCTAGGACATGCGACTGAATCGCCCTATTCAGACTCGCTTTCGCTACGGCTACCCCTCTCGGGTTAACCTCGCCACATATCGCTAACTCGCAGGCTCATTCTTCAAAAGGCACGCCGTCACAGCTACTAGGGCTGCTCCGACGGTTTGTAAGCAAACGGTTTCAGGTACTATTTCACTCCCCTCCCGGGGTACTTTTCACCTTTCCCTCACGGTACTTGTCCGCTATCGGTCATCTGGGAGTATTTAGGCTTATCAGGTGGTCCTGACAGATTCACACGGGATTTCTCGGGCCCCGTGCTACTTGGGATACTCTCCGGGCCATTACGACATTTCGACTACGGGGCTGGCACCCTCTGTGGCTGGCCTTTCAAGACCATTCGTC
Source organism: Chryseoglobus sp. 28M-23 (assembly GCF_014789785.1). Lineage (NCBI taxonomy): Bacteria > Bacillati > Actinomycetota > Actinomycetes > Micrococcales > Microbacteriaceae > Microcella > Chryseoglobus sp. 28M-23. The sequence continues at coordinate 1,553,369 of NZ_CP061846.1, forward strand.
TATATCGCGCTGTAACCCTTACTGCTCGGCAGAGCAGCGGGAAAGTCCCACAACCCCGACCATGCAACGCCTGCCGGCTATCACACATGATCGGTTTAGCCTGATCCGCGTTCGCTCGCCACTACTGACGGAATCACTGTTGTTTTCTCTTCCTGTGGGTACTGAGATGTTTCACTTCCCCACGTTCCCTCTACCCGCCCTATATATTCAGGCGGGAGTCACTGGGTCGCACAAGTACGCCCAGCGGGGTTTCCCCATTCGGAAATCCTCGGCTCAAAGCTCGCTTATCAGCTCCCCGAGGCTTATCGCAGATTGCTACGTCCTTCTTCGGCTCCAGATGCCAAGGCATCCACCGTTTGCTCTTAGAAACTTGACTACATGAGTTTGAATCGATCGTGCATCTCGCGCCCGAAGGCGTTCGACGCAGACCAATGATCTATATCTCTTTCGAGATGTTTGATCGTAGATCCGAGGTCTTGCGACCTCAGTTCTAAGATGCTCGCGTCCACTGTGTAGTTCTCAACATACGGTCGGTACCGCTCCTGTCGACGACTCCGAAGAGTACTGTCTAGTCGATCAGATCGCGGTCCGAGGAATCGTGTCTCGAGGTCACCCTCGAGGCCCGGTCCCTCAGGACCCAACAGCGTGCATGTGGCCAGCTCCTGCCAGCTGCCGTTCCAGCACCCCGAAGGATGCGTACTGAGCTGCCGGCTCTCGCCGACCACCAAAGTCAAAGTTCCACCCATGAGCTACCGGCTGGGAACGTATGCCCCAGATCCGGCTTCTGGCTGCACTCGCCGAAGCGAGACAGCAGATGCTCCTTAGAAAGGAGGTGATCCAGCCGCACCTTCCGGTACGGCTACCTTGTTACGACTTAGTCCTAATCACCGATCCCACCTTCGACAGCTCCCTCCTTGCGGTTGGGCCACTGGCTTCGGGTGTTACCGACTTTCATGACTTGACGGGCGGTGTGTACAAGGCCCGGGAACGTATTCACCGTGGCGTTGCTGATCCACGATTACTAGCGACTCCAACTTCATGAGGTCGAGTTGCAGACCTCAATCCGAACTGAGACCGGCTTTTTGGGATTCGCTCCACCTTGCGGTATTGCAGCCCTTTGTACCGGCCATTGTAGCATGCGTGAAGCCCAAGACATAAGGGGCATGATGATTTGACGTCATCCCCACCTTCCTCCGAGTTGACCCCGGCAGTCTCCCATGAGTTCCCACCATTACGTGCTGGCAACATAGGACGAGGGTTGCGCTCGTTGCGGGACTTAACCCAACATCTCACGACACGAGCTGACGACAACCATGCACCACCTGTTTACGAGTGTCCAAAGAGTTGACTATTTCTAGCCCGTTCTCGTATATGTCAAGCCTTGGTAAGGTTCTTCGCGTTGCATCGAATTAATCCGCATGCTCCGCCGCTTGTGCGGGCCCCCGTCAATTCCTTTGAGTTTTAGTCTTGCGACCGTACTCCCCAGGCGGGGAACTTAATGCGTTAGCTGCGACACAGAAACCGTGGAATGGTCCCTACATCTAGTTCCCAACGTTTACGGCATGGACTACCAGGGTATCTAATCCTGTTCGCTCCCCATGCTTTCGCTCCTCAGCGTCAGTTACGGCCCAGAGATCTGCCTTCGCCATCGGTGTTCCTCCTGATATCTGCGCATTCCACCGCTACACCAGGAATTCCAATCTCCCCTACCGCACTCTAGTTTGCCCGTACCCACTGCAGGCGCGAGGTTGAGCCTCGCGTTTTCACAGCAGACGCGACAAACCGCCTACGAGCTCTTTACGCCCAATAATTCCGGACAACGCTTGCACCCTACGTATTACCGCGGCTGCTGGCACGTAGTTAGCCGGTGCTTTTTCTGCAGGTACCGTCACTTTCGCTTCTTCCCTGCTAAAAGAGGTTTACAACCCGAAGGCCGTCGTCCCTCACGCGGCGTTGCTGCATCAGGCTTGCGCCCATTGTGCAATATTCCCCACTGCTGCCTCCCGTAGGAGTCTGGGCCGTGTCTCAGTCCCAGTGTGGCCGGTCACCCTCTCAGGCCGGCTACCCGTCGTCGCCTTGGTGGGCCGTTACCTCACCAACTAGCTGATAGGCCGCGAGTCCATCCCAGACCGAAGTTCTTTCCAGCTACTGATCATGCGATCGCAGCTCGTATCCGGTATTAGACGTCGTTTCCAACGCTTATCCCAGAGTCTGGGGCAGGTTACTCACGTGTTACTCACCCGTTCGCCACTAATCCACCAGAGCAAGCTCCGGCTTCATCGTTCGACTTGCATGTGTTAAGCACGCCGCCAGCGTTCGTCCTGAGCCAGGATCAAACTCTCCGTAAATGTTTGATTGCCGAGCAGCTCGAAAGCCGCTGGCACATCTAGTGCTCCGATCGCCACCGAAGTGGTGAACCGGCGCGAGTTTGTCTGACTGAAGTTCGAATATCTACTGACATTCTTGTTTCAATCCAAAGGAATCTCATTCGACTGACCGAGGTCAGCCGACGAGGTTATTTGGCATTGACTTAGTGCACGCTGTTGAGTTCTCAAGGATCGGACGCTCCAGACCTTCGGCTTCTCAGCCGTCGCAACTGGGCAACTTCCCTAGCATATCCGCCCGAGAGATCCGATGCAAATCGGTGATCTCGGTGACCAGGTGTTCTGGCGGACTGAGCCCGATCGATCGAATCGATCTGTGGAGGCGGACTTCCCATCCTACTTGGCGATGAGCGCACCAGCAAGTGGCTGCTCTGTCTTGGAGGATGTGTCCCGCTTGAGGCCGACCTGCTGTTCCGCTGGCCGCACCTTTGGGGTGACAAGAGGAAACATTACGGGCGCATGACGTACGGGACAAATCTCGGCGCATCCCGGGCGTGTCGCGCTCGTGCGACCGGGCGTTCGCGGCCCCCGCGACCCCTCAGGAGTCGCCGAAAGTCAGGCCTGCGAGGGTCTTCTTGCCCCGTCGCAGCACCGCCGCCCCGCCCGCGAGGGCGGCCCCGGCGAGAGTCTGGTCCTCCCCCGACACCTTCACGTTGTTGAGGGAGACGCCGCCCTGCGCGATCGCCCGCCGGGCCTCCCCCGCGCTCGAGCACAGGCCCGTCGCCACGAGCGCGTGCACCACGGTGTCCGACTCAGCGACACGCGCCGAGGGCAGCTCCGCGACCGCCGCGGCGAGGGTTGCGACGTCGAGCTCGGCGAGGTCACCCTGGCCGAACAAGGCCGCTGAGGCGGCAATGGCCGCGGCCGCGGCATCCTCACCGTGTACGAGCGCCGTCACCTCGAGAGCGAGCCGGCGCTGCGATTCTCGCCGGAACGGCTCGTCCGCGACCTTCGCCGCGTACTCCTCGATCTCCGCGCGCGTCAGGAACGTGAAGACCTTGAGCCGGTCGATGACGTCCGCGTCGTCGGTGTTGAGCCAGAACTGGTACATCGCGTAGGGGCTGCACATGACCGGGTCGAGCCAGATCGCGTTGCCCTCGCTCTTGCCGAACTTCGTGCCATCGCTGTTCGTGATGAGCGGCGTGCCGATCGCGTGCACGCTGCGCCCCTCCGCGCGATGGATGAGGTCGGTGCCGCTCGTCAGGTTGCCCCACTGGTCGCTGCCCCCCGTCTGCAGCACGCAGCCGTACTGGCGGTGCAGCTCGAGGTAGTCGTAGCCCTGCAGGATCTGGTAGCTGAACTCGGTGTAGCTGATGCCGGCGTCGGAATTCAGCCGTGCCGCGACCGCGTCCTTCTTGAGCATCGTGCCGACGCGGTAGTACTTGCCGACGTCGCGCAGGAAGTCGATGGCGCTCAGGCCCGCCGTCCAGTCGAGATTGTTGACCAGACGGACGCCGGTCTCACCCTCGCTCGGCAAGAACCGGCCGACCTGAGTCTGCAGGTAGCCCACCCACTCGGCGACCGTCTCCCGCGTGTTGAGCTGACGCTCGGCCGTCGGGCGCGGGTCGCCGATGAGGCCCGTCGACCCGCCCACGAGAGCCAGCGGACGGTGGCCCGCCAGCTGCAGGCGGCGCATGAGCAGCAGCTGCACGAGATTGCCCAGGTGCAGGCTCGGCGCCGTCGGGTCGAACCCGCAGTAGTAGGTGATCGGCGGGCCGGCGAGCAGCTCGCGCAGGGCATCCGCATCGGTGGAGACGTGCACGAGACCGCGCCACACGATCTCCTCCCACACCGTCTCGAAACTCGAATCGTTCTGCGGGGGCGCGAGGGTCACGGGTGCGGCGGTCACCGCGTCAGAGTATCAGCGGCGAGTCGACCGCCACCCGCGGGCGGGCGGGCATCGACGCCCGATCGCGCTCTGCGCGGCGCAGCCGGCGCCCGGCACGAATCCACCCTCTAAGGTTGATCGCGAGGAGGATCGATGCTCGTTATGATGGCCGCTCCACTCGGGCGGGCCGACCCCGCTGGAGCCACCCGCGCTCTGCTCGACCTGCGCGCCCGCTTCGACGGCGACTACCCGCTCGCACCCGACGCGACCGACAACGGCGAGCTGCGAGCCCTCACCCCGAGCCCGCGTGCGGCACTCGAGACCGTGCTGCACCTCGCCCGCGCGCGGCAGTGGCAGGTGGGCCTCGGTGCCGGCGCCGTGCGCACTCCCCTGCCCGCCAGCATGCGCGACGCCGCGGGGCCCGGTGTCATGGCCGCGCGCGACGCCCTGGATGCGGCGGCTCGGCGGGCCAGCCGCTGCGCGATCCGCGGGGACGGGACCGCGCCCGTCGAGCCGCTCGACGCGCTGCTCGATCTCATCCTGGCCCATCGCGAGCGCTGGAGCGGGCAGGGCTGGCAGCTGCACGACCTCCTCGAGGCCGGCGGCACGCAGGCCGACGCCGCGCACACGCTCGGCATCACACCGCAGGCCGTGAGCAAGCGCGCTCGAGCCGCCGGGCTGCGCGTCGACGCGGAAGCGCGCATCGCCCTCGCCGACCTGCTCAGCGCGGCCCTGCGCCCTTCCGCCTGACCGCCGCACGGTACACCGACACGGTCGACTCGCCGTCGAGCCAGAACCGCCACTGATACTCGGCACCGCCACCCGGGCCGGCCACCCCCACCCGCGGTCCGCGAGCGACGAACGCGGGCGCCGGGGCCGGCTGCAGCTCGAGGCGCGGGCCGTCGGCCGCGACGTCGTCGACGGGAGCGAGCAGTGTTCCCGAATCGGCGAGCGTGACGCCGAGCGCCTGCGCGAGCCGCGCCGGCCCCCGCGCGAGATCGCGATGCGGGATGCTGCGCTCGGGCCTCCCGCTTCGCCGGCGCTCGAGGGCCGCCTCGGCACCCGCGACGACCTCACCAGCGCGCAGCAGGAGCGCCCCCGCCCGGCCGGGGGGGGGCCGCACACGAGGTTGACGCACGTGTGCATGCCGTACGTGAAGTACGCGTAGACGTGCCCCGCTCCCGCGAACATGGGGCGCGTGCGCGGCGTCTCTCCGCGGAATGCGTGCGAGCCGGGGTCGTCCTCGCCGCGGTACGCCTCGACCTCCGTGAGCCGCACCGTCACCCCGCGGCAGTGCACGAGCGCTCCGAGCACGCGCGGCGCGACGTCGAGCGGGTCGCCCCGCAGGAGCTCGAGCTCGGGGCGCACGCGGGTCAGTCGGGCAGGGCGGCGAGGCGCTCGTCGAGGTGAGCTCGCTGCGCCGCGACCGCGCTCGGGGCCGTGCCGCCCGCGCCCGAGCGCGAGGCGATCGAGCCCTCCACGGTGAGCACCGCCCGCACCTCGGGCGTCAGCCGCGCATCGATCGACGCGTACTCGTCGTCGCTCGGCTCGTGCAACTCGAGGCCGTGCCGCTCGCAGTGCGCGACGAGCGCGCCGGAGACCTCGTGCGCCTCGCGGAACGGCACACCCTGCCGCACGAGCCAGTCGGCGACATCGGTGGCCAGGGAGAACCCCGCCGGGGCGAGCTCGGCCATCCGCTCGGTATCGAAGCGCAGGGTCGCGACCATGCCCGTGAAGGCCGGCAGCAGCACCTCGAGAGTCTCGACGGCGTCGAAGACAGGCTCTTTGTCCTCCTGCAGGTCGCGGTTGTAGGCGAGCGGGAGGCCCTTGAGGGTCGTGAGCAGGCCCGTGAGGTCACCGATGAGGCGCCCCGACTTGCCGCGCGCGAGCTCGGCGATGTCGGGGTTCTTCTTCTGCGGCATGATCGACGACCCCGTCGAGTAGCCGTCGTGCAGCGTCACGAATCCGACCTCGTGGGTGTTCCAGAAGATGATCTCCTCGGACAGCCGCGAGAGGTCCACCCCGAGCTGCGCTGCGATGTACAGGAATTCGGCCACGAGGTCGCGCGCCGCCGTGGCGTCGGTCGAGTTCTCGGCCGGGCCGGCGAAGCCGAGGTCCGCGGCGACGAGCCCCGGGTCGAGCCCGAGCGAGGAGCCCGCGAGGGCCCCGGCGCCATAGGGCGAGCGGTTCGCGCGCTCCCACCAGTCGCGCAGCCGCTCGAGGTCGCGCACGAGAGGCCACGCATGGGCGAGCAGGTGGTGCGCGAGCAGGATCGGCTGCGCGTGCTGCAGGTGAGTGCGGCCCGGCATGACCGCATCCGGATGCGCGTCCGCCTGCCCGGCGAGCGCCTCGATGAGCGCGCGCACGTCGCGGGCGATCACGCGGCCGTGATCGCGCAGGAACATGCGGATGAGCGTCGCGATCTGGTCGTTGCGGCTGCGCCCGGCGCGCAGGGAGCCGCCGAGCTCGGGCCCGACCTCCTCGACGAGCGCGGTCTCGAGCGCACCGTGCACGTCCTCATCCTCGGGGCGGGGCTGCAGGGTGCCGTCTGCCCAGCGCTCCTCGAGGCGGTCGAGACCCGCGAGCATGCGGGTGAGCGCGTCCTCGGTCAGATACCCCGCGGCCGCGAGAGCCCGGGCATGTGCTCGTGACCCCGCGAGGTCGTAGGGGGCGAGCTGCCAGTCGAAGTGGGTCGAGCGGCTCAGGCGCACGAGCTCCGGCGAGGGGCCGTCGCTGAAGCGGCCGCCCCACAGCGATCCTTCGTTCGTCGCGCGCACCACGTCAGGCCTCCCGGCCCTGGGCGCGCTCGAGCAGCCACACGAGGAGCGCCTTCTGCGCGTGGAGGCGGTTCTCGCTCTCGTCCCAGATGACGCTCTGCGGCCCGTCGATGACGTCGGCGGTGACCTCGTATCCCCGGTCGGCGGGAAGGCAGTGCAGGAAGATCGCGTCGGGCTGCGCGAGCGCCATGAGCTCGGTGTCGACCTTGTAGGGGCTCAGGGCGGCGACGCGCGCGACCTTCTCCTCCTCCTTGCCCATGGACACCCAGGTGTCGGTGACGACGACGTCGGCGCCTGTGACGGCCTCGACCTGGTCGGTGAGGATCGCGATCGATCCGCCCGTGGCGCGCGCGATCTCGGTCGCATCGGCGACGACCTGCGCGTTCGGCAGGTAGTCGGCGGGGCAGCCGACCCGGACGTGCATGCCGGCCGTCGCCCCCGCGAGCAGGTAGGAGTGCACCATGTTGTCGGCGCCGTCGCCCAGGAAGGCGACCGTGAGCCCGGCGAGGTGGCCCTTGTGCTCGCGGATCGTGAGGAGGTCGGCGAGCAGCTGGCACGGGTGGAAGTCGTCGCTCAGCGCATTGATGACCGGCACGGTCGTGCCCTTCGCCATCTCCTCGAGCCCCGCCTGCCCGTAGGTGCGCCACGCGATCGCCGCGACCATGCGCTCGAGCACGCGCGCGGTGTCGCTCGGGGTCTCCTTGCCGCCGAGCTGGCTGTTCGCGGTCGAGATGATGAGCGGCTGACCGCCGAGGTCGGCGATGCCGACGGCGAAGGAGACGCGCGTGCGGGTCGACGACTTGTCGAAGATGACGGCGACCGTCTGCGGGCCCTCGAGCGGGCGGGTTGCCCAGCGGTCGCGCTTGAGCTCGACCGCGAGGTCGAGAATCTCGGCCTGCTCGGCGGGCGACAGGTCGTCGTCGCGCAGGAAGTGGCGCGTGAGCGGTGCGGGTGCGGTCATGGGCGGGCGGCCTCCAGGCTCGCGGCGAAGACGGTAAGGAACCGGTCGATCTCAGCATCGCCGATGATGAGCGGCGGTGCGAGGCGCACCGTCGTCGGGCCCGTCGCGTTGACGATGAGCCCGCGCTGCAGCGCGTGGCCGACGACCGCGGGCGCGATCGGCTCCGCGAGCTCGATGCCGAGCAGCAGGCCGCGTCCGCGCACCTCCACGATGAGGTCGCTGCCGAGAGCGAGGATGCCCGACCGCAGCTGCTCGCCGCGCCTGGCGGCATTCGCCACGAGGTCGGCGCGCTCGATCTCCGCGAGCACGGCATCGGCCACGCCCGTCGCGAGCGGGTTGCCGCCGAACGTGGAGCCGTGCTGGCCGAGCGTGAAGAGCTCGCTCGCCGCGCCCGTCGTCACGAGAGCGCCGATGGGCACTCCCCCGCCGATGCCCTTGGCGAGCGCGATGGCGTCGGGCAGCACGCCCTCCGGCAGCTCGCCGGCGTGCTGGAAGGCGAACCAGTCGCCTGTGCGCCCCGCGCCGGTCTGGATCTCGTCGAGGATCAGCAGTGCGCCGTGCGCCGTGGTGAGCTCCCGGGCGGCCGCGAGGAAGCCGGGCGGAAGCGGCACGACGCCGGCCTCGCCCTTGATGGGCTCGAGGATGACGGCGGCGACATCCGGCCCCATGGCCGCCTCGAGAGCGTCGAGCTCGGTCGGCAGATGCTCGACTCCGGGCACGAGCGGCTCGAACGGCTCGCGCAGCGCGGCCTTGCCGGTGAGCGCGAGCGAGCCCATCGTGCGGCCGTGGAAGCCCGACTCGAAGGCGAGGATGCGCGACCGACCGGTGCGGCGTGCGAGCTTGATCGCGGCCTCGTTGGCCTCCGCACCCGAGTTGGCGACGTAGACACGGCCCGATTCGCCCATGCCCGTCACTCGCACGAGGCGCTCGGCGAAGGCGATCGCCTGCGGGGTCGTGAAGTAGTTGCTCACGTGGACCGCGCGGGCGGCCTGCGTGCTCACGGCCTCGACGACCGCGGGGTGCGCGTGGCCGAGGGCGTTCACGGCGATGCCGGCGAGGAAGTCGAGGTACTCGGCCCCGTCGACATCCCACACGAGGGCGCCGCGGCCGTGGTCGAGCACGGCGGAGGGCGTCGGAGAGGAGGCCATGGCGACCTGTGCGAAGCGTGCGCGCATCGCCTCGGTCTGTGTGCCCGTGATGGGAAGAGGCGCGCTGTGCGTGTCGGTCGCGCCGTCAGCGGCACTCATGGAACCACCTCCGTGCCGATCCCCTTCTGGGTGAACATCTCGAGAAGGATCGAGTGCGGGATGCGGCCGTCGATGATCGCGGACTTCGCGACCCCGCCCTCGACCGCTTCGAGGCACGCGGCCATCTTGGGGATCATGCCGGCTTGGAGGCTCGGCAGCAGCTCACGCAGCTCGGGCACGGCGATCGTCGAGACGAGCGAGTCGCGATCAGGCCAGTCGCGGTAGAGGCCCGCGACGTCGGTGAGGATCACGAGCTTCTCGGCCTTCAGGGCCACGGCGAGCGCCGAGGCGGCCGAGTCGGCGTTGACGTTGAGCGACTGCCCGGGAGTGTCGATATCAGGAGCGATCGAGGAGACGACCGGGATGCGGTCGGCGTCGAGCTGCGCGATGACCGGCTCGGGGTTGACGCCCACGACGTCACCGACGAGACCCAGGTCGACCTCCTCGCCGTCGACCATCGCGCCGCGCTTGCGCCCGCGGAAGAGCCCGGCGTCCTCCCCCGAGATCGCGGCCGCGAGAGGCCCGTGCTCGTTGATGTGGTTGACGATGGCCGGGCTGACCTGCCCCGTGAGCACCATGCGCACAACATCCATCGCCTCGGGGCTCGTGTAGCGGTAACCGCCTCGGAAGTCGCTCTCGATCTTGAAGCGGTCGAGCATGGAGGAGATCTGGGGGCCGCCACCGTGCACGATGACGGGGCGCACGCCCGCCGTGCGCATGAAGACGATGTCTTCGGCGAAGGTGCGCTGCAGCTCGGGGGTCACCATGGCGTTGCCGCCGAACTTGATGACCACGATGCGGTCGCGGTAGGTCTGCAGCCACGGGAGCGCGTCGATGAGGGTGGCCGCCTTCTCGGCGGCGAGGGCGAAGTCGTCGGAGTCGTGTGTCGTGGTCATCAGCTGGAGTATGCGCTGTTCTCGTGGACGTAGTCGTGGGTGAGGTCGTTGGTGAGGATCATCGCGGCCGCGTCGCCGACACCGAGCTCGATGAGCACGCTCACGACCCGGTCGCTCAAGTCGACCTCCTCGCGCGGCCTATCCGGCCCGCCCGCGTGGCAGACGCGCACGCCGTTCATGGTCACGTCGACCGCGTAGGGGTCGAACTCGGCGCTCGTCGTGCCGATCGCCGCGAGCACGCGCCCCCAGTTGGGGTCGTTGCCGAAGATGGCCGCCTTGAAGAGGTTGTTGCGCGCGACGGAGCGGCCCACCTCGACGGCGTCGTCCTCGCTCGCGGCGCCGTGCACGTGGATCTGGATGTCGTGGCTCGCGCCCTCCGCATCGGCCTGCAGCTGCAGCACGAGCGAGGAGCACGCGTCGACGAGGAGGAGCGTGAACTCCTCGGTGCTGGGCGTGACGCCGGATGCTCCGCTCGCCATGAGCGTCACCTGATCGTTGGTCGACATGCAGCCGTCCGAGTCGAGGCGGTCGAAGGTCAGGCGGGTGGCCTCACGCAGCGCGCGGTCGAGCTCGGCGGCCGGCAGGTCGGCGTCGGTCGTGATGACCGAGAGCATCGTCGCGAGCCCGGGGGCGAGCATCCCTGCCCCTTTCGCCATGCCGCCGATTGTGTAGCCGGGGCCTTCGACGGTGACCGTCTTGGGCACCGAGTCGGTCGTCATGATCGCGCGAGCGGCGTCCTCACCGCCGTCGGTGGTCAGCGCGCCGGCCGCCGTCGCGACGCCGGTGAGCAGCTTCTCGCGGTCGAGCTGCTCGCCGATGAGGCCCGTCGAGCACACGAGCACGTCGCCCGCGTCGACGCCGAGGTGCTCGGCGACCGCCTCGGCCGTCGCGTGGGTGGTCTGGAAGCCCTGGGCCCCGGTGAAGCAGTTGGCGCCACCGGAGTTGAGCACGATCGCGCGCACGTCACCGTCGGCGATCACCTGCTGCGACCAGATGATGGGGTTCGCCTTCGCGCGGTTGCTCGTGAACACGGCGGCGCCAGCCGAGCTCGGCCCGCGGTTGACGAGCAGGGCGAGGTCGAGGGCCCCCGTCGACTTGAGGCCGGCTGCGACGCTCGCCGCCTCGAATCCGGCTGCGGCGGTGACGGTCATGGTGCGACTCCGTTCCGGGGCAGGCCGAGGTCTTCGGGCAGGCCCAGTGCGAGGTTGAGGGACTGCACGGCAGCGCCGGCAGTGCCCTTGACGAGGTTGTCGAGCGCGACGACGACGACGACGCGACCGGCGTCCTCATCGACGGCGAGACCGATGAGGGCGGTGTTCGCGCCCACGACGTCGGCGGTCTTGGGGAAGTGGCCCTCGGGCAGAACGTGCACGAACGGCTCGGAGGAGTACGCCGACTCCCACGCCGAGCGCACGCTCGAGGCGTCGGCGCCCGGTTCGAGGCGCGCCGTGATCGTGGCGAGGATGCCGCGGCTCATCGGCACGAGCACGGGCGTGAAGGAGATGCTCGGGTGCGCGGCGCCGGCGACGCGGAGGTTCTGCAGGATCTCCGGGATGTGCCGGTGCGTGCCGCCGACCGCGTAGGGCGAGGCCGAGCCCATGAGCTCGCTGCCGAGAAGCATGGTCTTGAGGGCGCGGCCGGCGCCCGAGGGGCCCACGGCGAGCGCGGCGGTGAGGTCGGCGGGCTCGATGACCTCGCTGCGGATGCCCGGGGCCAGGCCGAGCGTCACGGCGGTCACGTTGCACCCCGGTACGGCGATGCGCCGAGCGCCGCTGAGGTGCTCGCGGTGGCGGGTGCCGTCGGCGTGCAGCAGCTCGGGCAGCCCGTAGGTCCACGCTCCGTGGTACTCGCCGCCGTAGAAGCGCTCCCAGTCGGCCTCGCTCGTGAGGCGGTGGTCGGCGCCGCAGTCGAGCACGAGCGTGCTCTCGGGCAGCGACGCGGCGACGGCGCCCGAGGCGCCGTGCGGCAGGGCGAGCACGACGGCGTCGTGCCCCGCGAGTACCTCGGGCGTCGTCTCGGCGAAGGTCAGGTGGTCGAGGGAGCGCAGGTGCGGCTGCACGTCGATGAGGCGCTGGCCCGCGTTGCTGTGCGCCGTGACGGTCGTCACCTCGACACCGGGGTGGTCGGCGAGCAGGCGCAGCACCTCCCCGCCGGCGTATCCGCTGGCTCCTGCGACGGCGATCGAGACAGTCATGTCCTCCAGCTTTCCAGGTTTTGCGCCCGCCGGGGTGCGGGCGGGCGCCGTGCCGGTCCTCGGCGACGGGCCGCGACGGCGGTCAGGCGCGCAGCTGCGCGCCGAATCGCTCGGTCGCGACGGCGAGCCCGGCGGTCTTCGCCTCGGTCGCCTCCGCCGCCGTGAGCGTGCGGTCGGTCGCGCGGAACCGCAGCGAGAACGTGATCGACTTCGTGCCCGGCTCGAGACCCTCACCGCGGTAGTCGTCGACGAGAACTGCCTCTTCGAGTAGCGCTCCGGCACCCTCGACGATCGCGGAGCGCACGGCACCCGCGGGCGTCTCGAGGGGAACGACGACCGAGAGGTCCTGCGTCGCGGCCGGGTAGCCGGCGATGACGCCTGCCGCCACCTGGCCCGTGCTGAGGACGAGCAGGCGGTTCAGGTCGAGCTCGAGCACGCCGACCCGTCTCGGCAGGTCGCGCTCGATCGCGACGGCGGGCAGCAGCTCGCCGGCGAGACCGACCTGCTCGCCGTCGACGAGCAGCGCCGCCGTGCGGCCGGGGTGCAGCGCGGGGTGGCTGCCGGTCTCGACCGCGAGGCTCACTCCGACCACGGCGGCGATGCGGTGCGCCGCGTCGAGCACATCCGCGAGCCCTGCGGGCTCCGCGGTCTGGCCGACACCGCGCGGGCGCCGATCGCCGAGCACGAGCGCGCTCACATGCCAGGGCTGGTGCGGGATGCTCTGCTCGAGCTCGGCGAGCGGGCCCGGTGCGGGCCGCTGCGTGCCGATCGGCACCTCGGCGACCCCGTACTCGCGGCCCGACTCTGGCAGGAACACCGTGCCGATCTCGAAGAGAGCGAGGTCGGTGAGACCGCGCGAGACGTTGCGGTGCGCGATGTCGGCGAGGCCCGGCAGCAGGCTCACGCGCAAGCGCGCCGCCTCGGCGTCGAGCGCGTTCGCGAGGCGCACCTGCGCGTGCTCGTCGCCGACCATGAGCGCGTTGTCTGCGGCGCTCACGAAGGGGTAGGCGAGCACCTCGGTGAGTCCGGCCGCCGCGAGAGCGTCGGCGATGGCGCGGCGCGCTCGCTGGCCCCGCGAGAGGCCGCGACCGGGCGGCGCGACGGGCAGCTGCGCGGGGATGCGGTCGTAGCCGACGATGCGGGCGACCTCTTCGGCGAGCGAGGGAGCGTCGATGAGGTCGGGGCGCCAGCTCGGCGGGGTGACGCGCCAGCCGTCGTCGCCCGGTGAGACCGAGCATCCGACAGCGACGAGGGAGTCGGTGATCTCGTCGAGCGAGAAGTCGACGCCGACGAGATCGTCGACGTAGCCCTCGGCGAGGTCGATCGTCGCGGGGCGCGTGGACTCGACCCAGGCGGAGCCGAGGTCGACAGCCGTGCCGCCCGCGAGTTCGACGAGCAGGTCGACGACGCGCTGCGCGGCCGCCTCGGCCACGAGCGGGTCGACGCCGCGGGCGAAGCGCTTGGATGCTTCGCTCGGCAGCTTGTGGCGCCGCGCGGAGCGCGCGATCGTGACCGGCTCGAAGTTCGCCGCCTCGATGAGGACGTCGGTCGTATCGTCGCCCACCTCGGTGCTCGCGCCGCCCATGACGCCGGCGATGCCGATGGGGCCGGAGCCGTCGGTGATGAGCAGGTCTTCGGCGTCGAGCGTGCGCGACTGGTCGTCGAGCGTCACGAGGGTCTCGCCGGGCGTCGCGCGACGCACGATGATGCCGCCCTGCAGGCGCGCGAGATCGTAGGCGTGAATCGGCTGGCCGAGCTCGAGCATGACGTAGTTCGTGATGTCGACCGCGAGGGAGATCGACCGGATGCCCGCGAGCGTCAGGCGCGCGACCATCCACGGCGGGCTCGGCCGCGTCGGGTCGATGCCGCGCACGGCACGCGTGACGAACACGTCGCAGCCGCGTCGGCCGCGCACGGGCGCCTGGTCGTCGATCGTGACGGAGAAGCCCTCGCCGACGCCGATCTCGAGACTCGACGCGGGATCGCGGAAGGCCGCCCCCGTGGAGTTGGCGTACTCGCGCGCGATGCCGCGCAGCGAGAGCGTGTAGCCGCGGTCGGGGGTGACGTTGACCTCGACGGCGACGTCATCGAGCCCGAGGAGCGCGATCGCGTCGGTGCCCACCTCGGGGTCGAGGTCGAGCTCGGCCAGGCGCAGGATGCCGTCGTGCTCCTCCCCCAGGCCGAGCTCGCGGGCCGAGGCGATCATGCCGTCGGAGACGTGGCCGTAGGTCTTGCGGGCCGAGATCGGGAAGGGGCCGGGCAGCACCGAACCGGGCAGCGAGACGACGACCTTGTCGCCGACGTGGAAGTTGGGGGCCCCGCACACGATGCCGTGCACCTCGGGCTCGCCGTCGGGCAGCGTGCCCGTGCGCACCTGGCACCAGCGGATCGTCTTGCCGTTCGACTGCGGCTCCTCGACGAACTCGAGCACCTCGCCCACGACGATCGGCCCCGTGAGGGGAACGCCGTGGACGTCCTCTTCCTCGAGCCCGACGCGCACGAGGGCGGCGTGCACGTGCGCGGCATCCTCGAGCGGGTCGCCGGAGGCGGGAACCTCGACGAACTCGCGCAGCCAGCTGAGCGGTACGCGCATCAGACCACCATCCCGAACTGCTGCGAGAAGCGAATATCGCCCTCGACCATGTCGCGCATGTCTTTCACGTCGTTGCGGAACATGAGCGTGCGCTCGATGCCCATGCCGAAGGCGAAGCCCTGGTACTCGTCGGGGTCGATGCCCGCCGCGCGCAGCACGTTGGGGTTGACCATGCCGCAGCCGCCCCACTCGATCCAGCGCGCGCCGTCCTTGAAGGTGGGGTGCCAGACGTCGAGCTCGGCGCTCGGCTCGGTGAAGGGGAAGTAGCTGGGGCGCAGGCGGATGCGCGCGCCCTCGCCGAAGAGGGCGCGGGCGAGGTGCTCGAGCGTGCCGCGCAAGTGCGCCATCGTGAGCCCCCTGTCGATCGCGATGCCCTCCATCTGGTGGAAGACGGGCGTGTGCGTCGCGTCGAGCTCGTCGGTGCGGAACACCCGACCGGGGGCGACGACGTAGAGCGGCACGCCGCGGTCCAGCAGCGAGCGCACCTGCACGGGGCTCGTGTGCGTGCGCAGCACGAGGTGGCGCTCGACCGGGTCGATGAAGAAGGTGTCCTGCATCGCCCGCGCGGGGTGGTCGGGGTCGAAGTTGAGGGCGTCGAAGTTGAACCACTCGTTCTCGAGCTCGGGCCCCTCCGCGACCTCCCAGCCCATGCCGATGAAGATGTCGCTCATCTGCTCCATGAGCGCGGTGAGCGGATGGCGGGCACCCTGTGCCCGCAAGGCGGGAACCGCCGTGACGTCGAGGGTCTCGGCCGCGAGCCTCGCCTGCTCCTCCGCGACGGCGAGCTCGCCCTCGCGCGCGCTGATCGCCTGGGCGACGCGGCCGCGAGCCTGGCCGACGAGCTTGCCGAGCTCGGCCTTCTGCTCGGCGGGCACCTCGCGCAGTCGGGCGTTGAGCTGGGCGAGCGGCGAGGCCTCCCCCGCGTGGGCCGACTTGGCCGCCTTGAGCGCGGCAGTGTCGTCGGCGCCGGCGACCGCGGCGAGCGCCGCCTCGACAGCCGCCTCGACAGCGGACTCGGAGATGGGGCTCGGTTCTGACACAAGCACCGAGTTTAGTGGCCGTGGGCTACCGCCCCGACGCCTCGCCCGCGTCGACGCCGCCGACGCCCTCCGGGAGTTGCTCGGCGCTCGCATCGGCGGCTACGAGAGCGCCGCCCCGGGACGACGTGCGGTGGGAGATGATGCGCGCGACCCAGGAGAGCAGGAGGTTCATGGCCAGGTACATCGCGAGCACGATGAAGAAGAACGAGAACGCGTAGCGATTGCCGAAGAACTGGGTGAGGTTCTGGCCGGTGCGCAGCAGTTCGCTGTACCCCACGATGTAGGCGAGCGAGGTGTCTTTGAGCAGCACCACGAGCTGGGCCACGATGATCGGCAGCATGGTGCGGAATGCCTGAGGGAACTCGATAAGGAATCGTGTGGCGACGGGAGTCAGCCCGAGGGAGAGCCCAGCCTCGCGCTGACCGGAGGGCAGAGCACTGATACCCGCCCGGAGCGCTTCGCCGATGATCGCGCCGTTGTAGAGCGCGAGAGCGGTGACCCCCGCCCAGTAGGTGCCCGTGGAGAACACGAGGAGGGCGAACAGCATCATGAGCAGCACGGGCATGCCGCGGAAGAATTCGAGCAGGACCGCGACGGGCACGCGTATCCCGGGGCTCGCGGCGGTGCGGCCGAAGGAGAACAGCACCCCGACGACGAGGGCGAGCGCGGCGGCGGCGCCGGCCATGGCGAGCGTGTTGAGCGCGCCTTCGCCGAGGCTGCGCCACACGACGATGTCGTTGAAGATATCCCACCGGCTCGGGTCGAAGAGGCCGGGCAGGGTGGCGCCCGCGACTGTCGTGCGCTCACCGGCGAGCGTCGCGATGAGCCACGCGAGCCCGGCGACGATGGCGATAGTGCCGACGATCGACGTCATGACGGAGCGACGCCGCGCCTTCGGGCCGGGAACGTCGTAGAGCACGGAGACCGTCATCGCAGCACCGCCACCTTCTTCTCGACCCGGCCCGCGATGAGGCCGAGGGGCACGGTGATGAGCAGGTAGAAGGCGGCGACTCCCAGGAGAATGGTGATGACGGCGTCACCGCGCGCGTTCGCGAGCGTGCGCGCCGCGGCGAAGAGCTCGAAGACGAAGAAGGCCCCGGCGACCGAGGTGTTCTTCGTGAGCGCGATGAGAACGTTGATGAGCGGCGGAACGACCATCCGCAACGCCTGCGGCAGGATCACGATGCGGAGCGTCTGCCCGAAGGTGAGCCCGATGCTGCGCGCCGCCTCGGCCTGGCCGACGGCGACGCCGTTGATGCCGGAGCGTAGCGCCTCCGCGACGAACGGCGAGGTGTAGAGGGTGAGCCCGAGAACTGCGAGCGGGTAGTAGCCGGGGAAGAACTGCAGATACGGCAGCAGCGTCGCGCAGAAGAACAGGACGAGAGTGAGCGGGGTGTTGCGCAGCAGCTCGGTGTAGACGGTTGCGAACGCGCGCAACGGAGGCGCGGGCGAGATGCGCATGCCCGCGATCACGATGCCGATCGCGAGCGCACCGAGCCCGGAGAGCACGAGCAGGCTCAGGGTGCCGAGGAAGGCTTCCACCAGCTGGGGGAAGTTCTCGATGATGGCGCTCATGTGCTCCCGTCTCCGGAGGGTCGACCGCGCTCAGCGCGGGTGCTGTGCAGGGTGCCGGTGCTCGGGTGCTCCGAGCACCGACCCCCGCACAGCCGTGTCGATGGGACCTAGTAGCGGTCGACGGCCGGCGGCTCCGGCGTCTCCAGCACGCTGCCCGCGGTCCCCTCCCACGCGGCGGCCCAGCGGCCGTCCTCGTACGCGGCCTCGAGCACGTCGTTGATCCAGTCGCGGAACACGTCATCGTCGAGAGCCAGCCCGATGCCGTAGGGCTCAGAGGTGAAGGGGTTGCCGACGACCTCGAACTCGCCTTCCGACTGATCAGCGAGCCCGGCGAGGATCACGTTGTCGGTCGTGAGCGCCTGAGCTGCGCCGGTGCGCAGGGGCTCGAGGCACGAGGAGTACTGGTCGGTCGTGAGCACGTCGGCGGTCTCGTACTCGCTGATATTGACCTCGGAGGTGGACCCTGTCACGGTGCACACCACCTTGTCGGCGAGGTCCTCAGGCCCCATGATCCCCTCGGGGTTGCCGGCGGGCACCAGCAGATCCTGTCCGGCCTCGTAGTACGGGCCCGCGAAGGAGATTACCTCCTTGCGCGTGTCATTGATCGTGTAAGTCGCCACGACGATGTCGACCTCCCCGTTCTGGATGAACGGCTCGCGGTTGGCCGAGACCGTCTCGATCCACGTGATGCCGCTCGGCTCGATGCCCAGCTCGGCGGCGATGATCTTGCCGATCTCGACGTCGAAGCCGACGGGGTCGCCGTCGGGCCCCGCGAGGCCGAAGAGCGGCTGGTCGAACTTCGTGCCGATCGTGATCGCTCCGGCCTCGTTGAGTGCGGCCATCGTCGTGCCCGCCTCGAACTCGACCTCCTCGGCGACGTCCGGCTCGTCGACCGGTGTGCTCGAGTCGACGCAGCCGGCGAGCGCGAGCGCACCCGTCACGGCCATGGCCGACATCAGCAGTCCCTTGGTGACTCTCATGTTTCCCCCTCGTTGTTGCTGTGCTCGGTGATCGGTCGACCACCGGGTGGTGCCCACCCAGCGCTAGTGGGTGAGGATCTTCGACAGGAATTCCTTCGCGCGTGCCGTCGTCGGTGCCGTGAAGAAGGTCTCGGGCGTCGCCTCCTCGACGATCTCGCCCTCCGCCATGAAGAGAACGCGGTCGGCCGCCTTCCTCGCGAACCCCATCTCGTGAGTGACGACGACCATGGTCATGCCGTCTTTGGCCAGCCCGACCATGACGTCGAGCACCTCGTTGATCATCTCGGGGTCGAGGGCCGACGTCGGTTCGTCGAGCAGGATGAGCTTGGGCTCCATCGCGAGCGCTCGCGCGATCGCCACGCGCTGCTGCTGGCCTCCGGAAAGCTGTGCCGGCATCTTGTTCGCCTGATTGTCGACACCGACGCGCTCGAGGAGCGCCCAGCCGCGCTCGTCCGCCTCACGTCGGGAAAGACCGCGCACTCGACGGGGCCCCAGCGTCACGTTCTCGAGAACGGTCTTGTGGGCGAAGAGGTTGAACGACTGGAAGACCATGCCGACATCGGCGCGCAGCTTCGCGAGCCCCGCGCCTTCGGCGGGCAACTCGACGCCGTCGATGCTGATGGTGCCGCTGTCGATGGTCTCGAGCCGGTTGATCGCGCGGCACAGGGTCGACTTGCCCGAGCCGCTCGGGCCGATGACGACAACGACCTCGCCGCGCGCGACCGTCGTCGAGATGTCCTTGAGAACATGCAGTTCGCCGAAGTGCTTGTTCACATTCTGCAGTTCGACCAGGTCTGCCATGCCTCACCCAAGCACACCCCCTATACGAGGGTCAACTGGTCCGTCTATATGACGCGCAACCGTGACCTGCGCGACACACTCGGCTCACGCGCGCAGGGCGAAGGCGCTCTCGTAGAGGCATACGGCGGCGGCCGTGGCAAGGTTGAGCGACTCGGCGTGCCCGTAGATGGGCACGATGACCGCACGGTCGGCGAGCTCGAGCTGCTCGGAGGTCAGCCCGCGTGCCTCGTTGCCGAACAGCCACGCGGTCGGCCCGTCGAGGTGACCGTCGGAGCGCACGGCGAGCAGGTCGTCACCGGAGACGTCCGCGGCGAGCACGCGCATCCCCCGCTCCCGCAATCGGCTGAGCGTCGACTCGAGCGGCACGCCGACGACGACGGGAAGGTGGAAGAGGGAACCGGTCGTCGCGCGCACAGCCTTCGGGTTGAAGACGTCGACGCTGGTTCCGGTGAGAATGACGGCGTCGGCGCCCGTGGCATCCGCGACCCGGATGATCGTTCCCGCGTTGCCCGGGTCGCGCACCTCGTCGAGCACGGCGACGAGGCGCAGGTCGCGCTCGAGCAGCTCGTCGAGCGCGAGAGGGAACTGCCGGCATACCGCGACGACGCCCTGCGGGGTGACGGTGTCGGCGATCGCATCGAGGACGGCCTCGCTCACGGCCTCGACCTCGACACCCGCGGCGGCGGCGGTGCGCGCGAGGGTGGAGTGGCGGTCGATCGCCGCGGTCGTCATGAAGAGATCGCGGATGAGCTCGGGGTGGAAGCGCAGGGCCTCCGCGACTGCCTGCGGGCCCTCGAGCAGGAACAGCCCGGTCTCGGCGCGCTGGTTCTTCTTGGCCAGCTTGGCCGCGGCGCGCACGCGCGGAGAGCGCGGGTTGTCGATCATGAGCGCCATGCTAGCCACGCGCGAGTGAACGACCGGTGAAGCAGGCCGCGAACACGACGACGGCGCGCCCCCAGTGCTGGGGACGCGCCGTCGGTGCGGTGCGTGCGGGCCTGACTCAGGCCGCGGGGCACACGTGCCTGACGCTCAGGCCGCGGGGCTCTTCGGTGCCGAGGTGTCGGCCGGGAGCGCCTGACGCGCAGTCTCGACGAGCGAGGCGAACGCGGTGGGCTCGTTGACCGCGAGCTCGGCGAGCATGCGACGGTCGACCTCGACCCCGGCGAGGCCGAGACCCTGGATGAGCCGGTTGTAGGTCATGCCGTTCTGGCGGGCAGCGGCGTTGATGCGCTGGATCCAGAGGCGACGGAACTCGCCCTTCTTGGCGCGACGGTCACGGTACGCGTAGACGAGGGAGTGGGTGACCTGCTCCTTCGCCTTGCGGTACAGGCGCGACCGCTGACCGCGGTAGCCCTCGGCGCGCTCAAGGATGACCCGACGCTTCTTGTGGGCGTTGACAGCCCGCTTGACTCTTGCCATTTCTTCAGTCCTTCGGTTTCGTCTCGGGTCTTACTTCTTCTTGCCGATGAGCTTCTTGATGACCTTGGCGTCGGCCGGCGCGAGGACGACCTCGCGGTTGAGGCGACGCGTCACCTCGCTCGACTTCTTCTCCAGGTTGTGGCGCATACCGGCGCCCTGCTTCATGACCTTGCCGGAGCCGGTCAGCTTGAAGCGCTTCTTGGCACCGGAGTGCGTCTTCTGCTTGGGCATGGGTGTTTCCTCTTCTTCCGTGTCGCGCAGCGCTCTGCTGCGCTCAGTCTTCCGTGGTTGTCGTGGGGTCGGCGGCGGCGGACTTCTCCTGGGCCGCCGCCTTGGCCGGAGCCTTGGCGGCTGTCGCCTCCGCCTTGCGCGCGGCGCGGGTCGCGTTGGCCTCGGCCTTCGCGTCTGACTTGTTCTTGAGCGGTCCGATGATCATGACCATGTTGCGACCGTCGATCGTGGGGGTGTTCTCCACGACGCCGTACTCGGCGACGTCCTCGGCGAATCGCTGGAGCAGGCGCACACCCTGCTCGGGGCGGGACTGCTCGCGGCCGCGGAACAGGATCATGGCCTTGACCTTGTCGCCGGCCTTGAGGAAGCCCTCGGCGCGCTTGCGCTTCGTCTCGTAGTCGTGCGAGTCGATCTTCAGGCGGAAGCGAACCTCCTTGAGGATCGTGTTCGCCTGGTTGCGACGCGCTTCCTTCGCCTTCTGAGCGGCCTCGTACTTGAACTTGCCGTAGTCCATGATCTTGACGACGGGCGGCTTCGAGTTGGGCGCGACCTCGACGAGGTCGAGGTCGGCCTCCTGCGCCAAGCGCAAGGCCACCTCCATCTTGACGACGCCGACCTGCTCGCCTCCCGGCCCGACGAGTCGGACCTCGGGGACGCGGATGCGGTCATTCGTTCTCGGTTCGCTGATGCGATTCTCCTCTTCGTGACAATGGGTGGCGACCGGCGGGCGTCGAGCCCGGCCGTTCCGAGAGAGGAGAGCTTCCGTGGCGCACAGCCACTACCACCCGCGGTCCTCGCGCGGCCTCCGAGGAGTCCGTCGAGCGGGGTGATGCAACCCGGTAACCTAATGAAGCGGTCAAGCGCGGGTGGGAGATTCTCCACTTTCGTACCGGGGTTCAGGCCCCGGAGCCCGCATCAGACTACCAGCACCCCGCCCCGTTCGTCACCGTCCGGGTGCGCGGGGTCGTTTCGAGAGGTTCCATGAGCGACTCATCCCCCCTGCCTGTTGACCCGACCGTGATGGCCGATCCGTCGCGCGACATCGCCGACGTTCCCGCCGTCGAGATCATCAACACGGTCAGCGTGCACCTCCTGAGCGCCGCCGCCGTCAAGTGCGGGCTCTCCGAGAACGGCGAGGCCGAGCGCGACCTCGCCGAGGCTCGCAAACTGATCACCGCCCTGGCCGGCCTCATCACGGCCGCGGCTCCCGAGCTCGGCGACCACCACGCACGCGTGCTGCGCGACGGCCTGCGCTCGGTGCAGCTCGCCTTCCGCGAGGCCTCCCCGTTCCCCGACGCCCCCGGGCAGGGGCCGGGCGAGAAGTACACGGGCGCCGTCAGCTAGCGCGAGCGGCGATCGGCTGCACCGAGAGCGAGTCGATGCGCTCGGCGACGGTCGCATCCGCCGCCCAGGCCGCACTGAGCGCGCCCACGATGTCGCGCAGGCGCTCGGGGGCAAGCCCCGGCTCGATCGCGAGGCGCACGATGACCTCCGGCTCGGTGCCGCGGCCGAGCGGGTCACCGGCGATGAGGCTCGCGGCCCACACCTCGGGGTGTGCTTCGGCCGGGCGGGCGATCGCCTCGAGCACGGCGTCGTCCTCGACGGCGGGCACCCACGGCGCCTGCTGCGCGATCGCCCACACGGCGGGGCGCGGCAGCACGAGCTCGGTCTCGCCGCGGGCATCGATGACGATGCGGTCGGTGTTCTCGGAGGCGGCGGCGAGGGCGACGCGCACCGCGTCGGCCGGCACCGGCCGGGCATCCGGCCGCCAGTGGGTCATGGCTGCGACCGAGGAGAACACGGGCAGGATCGCGCGGCCGTCCGGCCCGCTCACGGTGATGATCGAGAGCTCTTGAGACTTGTCGATCGTTCGGCCGGTCTCGCTGCGCCCCGTCTCTCCCGCCACGGCGACGAGCGGGATGAGGAATCGGCACTCGCGCACGACGTCGACGACCTCGCGCAGACTCGCGCGGCCCTCGCGCAGGTCGGCGACGATCTCGAGGAACTCGGGCGGTGCGCTGCCGTCGTCCTGCGCGTTCGGGTTCGGCTCGAAGTGCCGCCCCTCCCAGGGCTGGCCGGCCGAATCGTGCTGCGAGGGCGACACGGGATGCTCGGCTCTAGCGACCCGCGACGTCGAGTGCTTCGGGCAGGGTGAACGCGCCCGCGTACAGCGCCTTGCCCACGATCGTGCCCTCGAGGCCGAGCGGCACGAGCTCGCGCAGCGCGGCGATGTCGTCGAGGCTCGAGACGCCGCCCGAGGCGATGACGGGTCGGTGCGTGTGCTCCATGACGGAGCGCAGCAGGTCGAGGTTCGGGCCCTTGAGCGTGCCGTCCTTCGTCACGTCGGTGACGACGTAGCGGGCGCAGCCGGCTAGCTCGAGGCGCTCGAGCACGGCCCACAGGTCGCCGCCCTCCTCCGTCCAGCCGCGCGCCGCGAGCGTCGTGCCGCGCACGTCGAGGCCGACTGCGATCGCCTCGCCGTACTCGGCGATGACGTGCGCCGCCCACTCGGGGTTCTCGAGAGCCGCGGTGCCGAGGTTGATGCGCTTCGCGCCCGTCGCGAGCGCCGCCTCGAGGCTCGCGTCGTCGCGGATGCCACCGGAGAGCTCGATGTTGACGCGCTTGGGCGTGGTCTTGACGACCTTCTTGATGATCGCGCGATTGTTGCCGCGACCGAAAGCCGCGTCGAGGTCGACGAGGTGGATCCACTCCGCACCCTGGTCGGCCCACTCGTGCGCGGCGTCGATCGGGTCGCCGTAGTTCGTCTCGGTGCCCGCCTCACCCTGGGTGAGTCGCACAGCCTTGCCTCCGGAGACGTCCACCGCGGGCAGCAGCGTCAGGGCAGGGACGGTGGAGAACTCGCTCATGGATCACTCTCGGTTCGAATCGACGGTCGCAGGGTCTGGGCGCACGGATGCCGGCACCCGAGATCCGGGCGCAGACACAAACACCACATCGTACTCCGCACGACGAGCCCCGCAGGACAGCCCCGTGCGGTCTACAGCGTGCGCAGCCAGTTGCCCAGGAGCGCGAGGCCCGCACTGCCCGACTTCTCGGGGTGGAACTGCGTCGAGGTGAGCGGCCCGTTCTCGACCGCCGCCACGAAGCGCTCGCCGTGCTCGCTCCACGTGACGCGCGGCGCGCGAATCTTCGGATTCGTCACCTCGAGGGTCCAGTCGTGGGCCGCGTAGGAGTGCACGAAGTAGAAGCGCTCGTCGTGGAGCCCCTCGAAGAGGGCCGAGTCCTCGGGCGCCTGCACGGTGTTCCAGCCCATGTGGGGGACGGTCGGGGCGCGCAGCGCCGTCACCGCTCCCGGCCACTCGCCGAGGCCCTCGCACACGTCGCCGTGCTCCTCACCGCGCTCGAACATGATCTGCTGGCCGACGCAGATGCCCATGACCGCGCGGCCCCCCGCGAGGCGCCGGTCGACGAGCTCGTCGCCGCGGACCGCGCGCAGAGCGTCCATGACCGCCCGGAAGGCTCCCACGCCGGGAACCAGGAGGCCGTCGGCGGCCATGACGCGTGCACGGTCAGCGGAGAGCTCGACGCGCGCGCCGGCGGCCTCGACGGCCTTGACCGCCGAGTGCACATTGCCCGAGCCGTAGTCGAGCACGACCACGAGGGGGGAGGTCACGGCTAGAGCGCTCCCTTGGTGGAGGGCACGCCGCGCACGCGGTCGTCGCGCTGCACCGCCTGGCGCAGAGCGCGTGCGAACGCCTTGAACTCGGCCTCGGCGATGTGGTGCGGGTCGCGACCGGCGAGCACGGTGAGGTGCACGGTGAGGCCCGCGTGCATCGTGATCGCCTCGAAGACGTGGCGCACCATGGAGCCCGTGAAGTGGCCGCCGATGAGGTGGTGCTCGAAGCCCGCGGGCTCGCCCGAGTGCACGAGGTAGGGGCGACCGCTCACGTCGACGACGGCCTGCGCGAGCGCTTCGTCGAGCGGCACGAGGGCGTCGCCGAAGCGCGCGATGCCGGCCTTGTCGCCGAGCGCCTGGCCGATCGCCGTGCCGAGCACGATGCCCGTGTCTTCCACCGTGTGGTGCACGTCGATGTCGGTGTCGCCGTGGGCGGTCACGTCGAGATCGAGGAGGGAGTGCTTGGCGAGAGCCGTGAGCATGTGGTCGAAGAAGGGCACGGTCGTCGCGATCGACGAACGGCCGGTGCCGTCGAGGTCGACGCGCAGCTCGATGCTCGACTCGCTCGTCTCGCGCCGCAGCTCGGCGACTCGGGGCGTACTGGCGGGAGTGCTCACTGCTTCATCCTACCGAGCACCTCGAGGAACTCGGTCGTCTCCTCGGGCGTGCCCGCCGTGACCCGGAGGTGGCCGGGCAGACCGACGTCGCGGATGAGGATGTCGTGCTCGAGCAGGTACTGGAACGTCGCCTGCGGGTCGTCGACTCCCCCGAACAGCACGAAGTTCGCGCCGCTCGCGTAGGGCGCGTAGCCGAGCGCGGCGAGCTCGACGACGAGCCGATCGCGCTGGGCTCGGATCGCGTCCACCGTCTCGAGCATGAGCGGTGCGTGCTGCAGCGCCGCCACTGCGGCCGCCTGCGTGAGCGCGGAGAGGTGGTAGGGCAGGCGGACGAGGCGCAGAGCATCCACGACGGCGGGATCGGCGGCGAGGTAGCCCAGGCGGGCGCCCGCGAAGGCGAACGCCTTGCTCATGGTGCGGGAGACGACGAGGCGCGGGCGGCCCGGCAGCAGGCTCAGCGCGCTCGGCTCGCCTTCGGGCAGGAACTCGGCGTAGGCCTCGTCGACGATCACGATGCCGCGCGCGACGGCGCAGACCGCCTCGATCGTGTCGAGGCCGATGGGCGTGCCCGTCGGGTTGTTGGGGGTGCAGAGGAAGACGATGTCGGGGTCGAGCCGTTCGACGGCCGCGACGGCGGTGGCGGGGCTCAGGCGGAACTCGTCGTCGCGCTCCGCCGTGACCCACTCGGTGCCCGTGCTCGACGCGATGATCGAGTGCATCGAGTAGGTGGGCGGGAAGCCGAGCACGCGGCGTCCCGGGCCGCCGAAGGCCTGCAGGAGCTGCTGGATGACCTCGTTGGAGCCGTTCGCGGCCCAGACCTGCTCTCGTTCAACGCCCTCGCCCAGGTAGGCGGCCAGGTGCTCGCGCAGCGTCGTGAACTCGCGGTCGGGGTACCGGTTGACGGTGCGCAGCGCGTGCTCGACCGCGGCGGTCACGTGCGCGACGACGACCTCGGGAATCGGGTGCGTGTTCTCATTGACGTTGAGAGCGATGCGCACGGGCTTCTGCGGGGCTCCGTAGGGGGACTGCCCGCGCAGGTCGTCGCGGATCGGAAGGTCGTCGAGGCTCGTCACTCGCCCATCGTAGACGGGCGTGAGCGGGGCTCGGCCCGCGGTCGGAGCCTCAGCCCGCGTAGCGCTCGGGAACGATGAGCACCTGGCCGGGCTGGACGCTCGCGGAGTCGAGGCCGTTGATCGCGAGGATGTCGGCGACGACGTCGGCAGGGTTCGCCTCGGGGGCGAGAGTGCCGGCGAGAGACCACAGCGACTGGCCCGCCTGGACGGTCACCGTCGTCGACTGCTCGAGCCCTGAGGTCGCCGTCGCTCCCCCACCGTTGAGGGCGAGCATGACGAGCGCGATGACGAGAGGCAGCGAGACGAGCACGGCGATGACCGCGCGGCCGCGGCGCGTGAGACGCAGGCGGGTGCGCGCAACCGGGAGCGCGAAGCCACCGTCGTAGGTGCCGGTGCCGTAAGTGATGGAGCTCATCGCCGTTCTCCTTCTGACAAGTGGGCCTGGCTGACAACTGGGCCTGGTGGGGGGTGCAGGTGCCCCGGCAGCGGGGGAGCTGCCGGGGCAGGTACCCGATCTCGGCCGGGAGACGCGGGCACGAACCTGTGTTCCGAACATACCTTCGATCGAACACACTTTCAAGCCCCCGGCCCTTTTTCTCCACGAATCGGGCGACACACTCGAACAGATGTTTGAGTTGCACCCCACTCGTGGATAGAGTTTCGAGGGTTCGAGTGCAGTCAACGGCAGACCACCGACATTGGTCACACCGGCAGTGACGGCGGGCACTCGACACGAGACGAGGGAGAACCCCATGGCCGACGAGACCGTCGACATCAGCACGGCACCGAGCGCCGCCGCGCCCGGCACGCGCCGCCGCACGACGCTGAGCGACAAGCAGCGCGCCATCCTCGGGTTCATCCAGTCCTCGGTCGCGAGCCGGGGCTACCCGCCGAGCATGCGCGAGATCGGCGAGGCCGTCGGGCTCTCCTCGCTCTCGAGCGTCGCCCACCAGCTCGGTCAGCTCGAGCTCAGCGGCTACCTGCGCCGCGACCCGAACCGGCCGCGCGCCCTCGAAGTGCTCATCGACCTCGAGCCCGACACGACCATCACGATCGACACCCCGGTCTCGACGAGCCCCTCCGTCGGCGACGCCGCCATGGTGCCCCTCGTCGGGCGCATCGCCGCGGGCATCCCGATCACCGCCGATCAGATGGTGGAGGAGGTCGTGCCGCTCCCCCGCCAGCTCGTCGGCAAGGGCGAGCTCTTCATGCTCACCGTCGTCGGCGACTCGATGATCGACGCCGCCATCTGCGACGGCGACTGGGTCGTCGTGCGCCAGCAGAACACCGCCGAGAACGGCGAGATCGTCGCCGCCATGCTCGACAACGAGGCGACCGTGAAGGTCTTCAAGCAGCGCGACGGCCACACCTGGTTGCTACCCCGCAACTCGGCCTTCGAGCCGATCCTCGGCGACCACGCGACGATCCTCGGCAAGGTCGTCAGCGTGATGCGGAAGGTCTAGCGGGCTCCCGCCGTCGCGGTCGGTGCCGCGGTCGTCGTGAACGGCTCGAGCTGCGCCGCCAGACCCGAGTTCACGAGGGCGTGCACGCGCGTGCCCTCCTCCTCGTAGGAAGTCTCGAGCACACGGCCGCGCTCGTGCACGAGCGAGACGAGGTCGCCCCGGTCGTACGGCACGACCGCGGTCACCTCGACCTCGGGGTCGGGCAGGGTCTCGGCGATGCGCGCGCGCAGCTCGTCGACCCCCTCCCCCGTCTTGGCGGAGACGAAGACCGCGCCGGGCACGAGGCCACGCAGCAGGAGGCGCGCGTCGTCGTCCAGGAGGTCGCTCTTGTTGATGGCGACGATCTCGGGAAGATGGCGCGCATCCACCTCACCGATGACGTCCCGTACAGTCGCGAGCTGCGCAGCGGGGTCTGGGTGGGCGCCGTCGATGACGTGCACGATGACGTCGCTGTCGGCGACCTCCTCGAGCGTCGAGCGGAAGGCCTCGACGAGCTGGTGCGGCAGGTTGCGCACGAAGCCGACCGTGTCGGCGAGCGTGTAGGGGCGGCCCTCGGGCGTCGTCGTCTTGCGCACGGTCGGGTCGAGGGTGGCGAAGAGCGCGTTCTCGACGAGCACGCCCGCGCGCGTGAGGCGGTTGAGCAGGCTCGACTTGCCGGCGTTCGTGTACCCGGCGATCGCGACGCTCGGCACCGCGAAGCGGTCGCGGTTGGCGCGCTTGGCGGCACGAGCGGGCGCGAAGCCCTTGATCTGGCGGCGCAGCTTCGACATGCGTGTGTGGATGCGGCGGCGGTCGAGCTCGATCTTCGTCTCACCCGGGCCACGGCTACCCATGCCGGCCCCGGCGCCGCCGACCTGGCCACCGGCCTGGCGCGACATCGACTCGCCCCAGCCGCGCAGGCGCGGCAGCAGGTACTCGAGCTGCGCGAGCTCGACCTGCGCCTTGCCCTCGCGGCTCTTGGCGTGCTGGCTGAAGATGTCGAGGATGACGGCGGTGCGGTCGATGACCTTGACCTTCACGACGTCTTCGAGGGCGCGCCGCTGACTGGGGGCGAGCTCGGTGTCGGCGATGACGGTGTCGGCGCCGAGCTCCTTGACGATGAGGCCGAGCTCGGCGGCCTTGCCCTTGCCGAGGTAGGTGCTCGGGTCGGGGTTCGGTCGGCGCTGCAGCAGGCCGTCGAGCACGACGGCGCCCGCGGTCTCGGCGAGGGCGGCGAGCTCGCGCAACGAGTTCTCGGCCTCGTCGAGGGCGCCCTGCGCGTAGATGCCGATGAGGATGACGTTCTCGAGCCGCAGCTGCCGGTACTCGACCTCGGTGACGTCTTCGAGCTCGGTGGAGAGGCCGCCGACGCGGCGCAGGGCCGCGCGGTCCTCGCGGTCGAACTGGTCGCCGTCGCGGTCGTGCGCGTAGTCGTTGTCGACCTGCAGGGCGGCGGCACGGCCGCCGTGCAGCGTCACCGAGCGGGCGTGCGAGTCGGCGTTCGCCAGGACGCGCGCCACAGCATCCACCCCCGCATCGCGCGGCGCGGAAGTATCGCCGGCCTCGGAAGCCGGGTTCTGCGGGTCTGTCTCGGTCATCGTCGCTCACTGTACTCGCGTTACTTCGGTAGATTCTGGTGTCATGGCGGCCGACCACTACTTCAGCGATCAGCCGCGCGGCGAACTCGTGCTCTCTCCGCTCAGCGTCACGCTCGCCGACCGCGAGGTCGAGGTGGTCACGGCCGGCGGCGTCTTCAGCCCGCGCGCTCTCGATGCGGGCACCCGCGTGCTGCTCACCTCCGTGCCTCCCCCGCCCACGACCGGCCACGTGCTCGACCTCGGGTGCGGCTGGGGGCCGATCGCCCTGAGCCTCGCCCTGCGCTCCCCCGAGGCGACGGTGTGGGCGGTCGACGTCAACGAGCGCTCCCTCGACCTCACACGCCGCAACGCCGCCCGGCTCGGCCTCACGAACATCACGCCAGTGCGGCCCGAGCAGGTGCCCGATGACGTGCGCTTCTCGTGCATCTGGTCGAACCCGCCCATCCGCGTCGGCAAGAACGAATTGCACGGGATGCTCGAGCACTGGGTTCCCCGCCTCGACGACGATGCCTCCGCCTGGCTCGTCGTCGCCCGCAACCTCGGGTCGGACTCGCTGCAGCGCTGGCTCGAGGAGTCGTTCGGCGCGTGGTCGACCGTCAGCCGTGCGGCGACCCAGAAGGGCTACCGCGTGCTGCGGGTGCGTCGCACGAACTCTGCCGCCGAGTAGCGGTGCGCGTCCCTCGACGAGCGAGTTTCTAGACCAGGAGCGTGCCGTCGAACACGAGCTCGGCGGGCCCACTGAGGGCCGCGTGCTCGCCGTCCTCCGCCGCGAAGACGCGCACGCCCAGCACGCCGCCGGGAACCTCGACGCGCCACTCCGTCGGGGCCGAGGGGCCCGCCCAGTGCCGCACGGCGAGAGCGGCCGCCACGGCGCCCGTGCCGCAGGAGAGCGTCTCACCGCTGCCGCGCTCGTGCACGCGCATGCGGATGCGCCCCACGCCGTCGACGACGAGGGGGTCGGCGGGCACGACGAACTCGACGTTCGCGCCGGCCTCGGGCGCGGGGTCGAGCACAGGCGCCTCGCTCAGGTCGACCGACTCGAGCTCGGCCTCGCTCGCGAGCGCGACGACGACGTGCGGGTTGCCGACGGAGATGCCGAGGCCGGGGCGCGGCACGGGCAGCGCACGCGCGGTCACGGTCGGCTCGCCGCCGTGGAGCGACCAGCGGCCGAGGTCGGCGGCGAAGCCGTCGGCGAGGCGGTGCACGTCGCGCACTCCCGACCGCGTCCCGATCGGCAGCGACTGCCCCTCCTCGAGGGTCGCGAGCCCGTTCTCGAGGAGGTACCGCACGAAGACGCGGATGCCGTTACCGCACATCTCGGAGGGGCTGCCGTCGGCGTTCGTGTAGTCCATGAACCACTCCGCGTCCGGGTCCTCCGCGAGCGCGGCGGCACCCTCGGGAAGGTTCGCCGACCGCACGGCGCGGATGACGCCGTCGCCGCCGACGCCGAAATGCCGGTCGGCGAGGGCCGCGCGCTGCGGCGCCGTCAGCGGCCGGTCGCCCGCCGGGTCGGAGTACAGGACGAAGTCGTTGCCGGTGCCGTGGCCCTTCGTGAAGCGCAGGAGCGAGGTCATCTCTCCATCGTATCGACGCCGTCGGCTGCACCATTGCCGTCGCCTGGGCCGTCGCTGCCGCTGTCGCCGCCCAGAGTGCGCATCGCCTGGTCGAGCCGGTCGTCGGCCGCCGCATCGATCCAGCGCACGCTTTCGTCGCGGCGGAACCAGCTCACCTGGCGCCGCGCGTAGCGCCGCGTGAGGGCCTGCGTCTCCTCGATGGCCGCGCGCTCGCTGAGCCGGCCCTCAAGCTGGCCGATCGCCTGCGCGTAGCCGATGGCCCGGCTCGCGGTCACCCCGCGCGCGAGGCACCGCGACAGCAGGCCGCGCACCTCGTCGAGCAGCCCCGACCGCCACATACCTTCGACGCGCGCGTCGAGGCGCGGCACGAGCGCCGAGCGCTCGAGGTGCAGACCCACCTGCCGGTAGGGGCGCCACGGGCGCTCCCGCGCGGCGAGCCCGGCGCTGAAGGGCTCACCGGTGAGGTCGCCGACCTCGAGCGCGCGCACGATGCGACGGCCGTTGTGCGGCCCGATCGCCTCGGCGGCGACGGGGTCGCGCTGCCGCAGCTCCTCGTGCAGGGCGGCGAGCCCGCGCTCGGCGAGCACGCCCTCCCAGTGCGCGCGGCGCTCGGGGTCGGTGCCCGGAAACCGGAAGTCGGTGAGCACGGCGGCGACGTAGAGACCCGAGCCGCCGACGAGCAGGGGCGTGGCGCCGCGCTCGGTGATCGCATCGATCGTGCGCCGGGCATCCTCTTGATAGCGCGCGACGGACGCCTCCTCGGTGACGTCGAGGACGTCGAGGAGGTGGTGCGAGATGCCCTCGCGATCGCTCGGCGGCAGCTTGGCCGTGCCGATGTCCATGCCCCGGTAGAGCTGCATGGCGTCGGCGTTGACGATCTCTACCGGGCGGCCGGCGTCGCTCCAACGCCGCGCGAGGGCGAGGGCGAGGTCGCTCTTGCCGGTGCCCGTGGCGCCGACGACGGCGAGGATCACGACCGCGCGCGCAGCCCCGGCAGACCGAGGGAGACCCGCGCGCCCGCCGCCCGTGCGCCCGGCGCGGGCACTGCGCAGGACTCGGCCTGCGCGCGGTCCCACGCATCGCCCGAGCGGGTTCGGCGGATGCGCAGCGGGCCGGGCTCGTCGGCGAGCAGGTGGAAGGGCGCAGCGCGCGTGATGACCGCGGTCACGATGTCGCCGGGCCGGGGGCGCTCACCCTCGTGCGGAAGGGCGACGTGCACGAGTCGGCCGTCTTCGGCGCGGCCGGTCAGGCGCTCGCTCTCGGCGTCCTTGCGCCCCTCGGCGCTCGAGACGAGAACGTGCACCTCGCGGCCCACCTGGTTCTGGTTCTCCTCGAGGCTGATGCGCTCCTGCAGGGCGACGAGGCGCTCGTAGCGCTCCTGCACGACCTCTTTGGGCACCTGGTCGTCCATCGTGGCGGCGGGTGTGCCGGGTCGGATCGAGTACTGGAAGGTGAAGGCGCTCGCGAAGCGGGACTGCTCGACGACGCGGAGGGTCTCGGCGAAGTCCTCTTCGGTCTCGCCGGGGAAGCCGACGATGATGTCGGTCGTGATCGCGGCGTGCGGGATGCGCGTGCGCACCCTCTCGAGGATCCCCAAGAACTTCTCGCTGCGGTAGGAGCGCCGCATGGCTTTGAGGATGCGGTCGGAGCCCGACTGCAGGGGCATGTGCAGCTGCGGCATCACCGCGGGGGTCTCGGCCATCGCGTCGATGACGTCGTCGGTGAAGGCGGCGGGGTGGGGGCTCGTGAAGCGCACCCGCTCGAGACCGTCGATCTGGCCTGCGGCGCGCAGGAGCTTGCCGAAGGCGAGGCGGTCGCCGAACTCGACGCCGTAGGAGTTGACGTTCTGGCCGAGCAGGGTGACCTCGATCGCGCCGTCGTCGACGAGTGCCTGCAGTTCGGCGAGGATGTCGCCGGGGCGGCGGTCCTTCTCCTTGCCGCGCAGGGCGGGCACGATGCAGAAGGTGCACGTGTTGTTGCAGCCGACGGAGATGCTCACCCACCCGCTGTGGGTCGACTCGCGTCGCGTGGGCAGGGTGGAGGGGAAGGTCTCGAGGGATTCGAGGATCTCGAGCTGGGCCTCGCCGTTGTGCCGCGCGCGCTCGAGCAGGGCGGGAAGGGACCCCATGTTGTGGGTGCCGAAGACGACGTCGACGTAGGGCGCCTTCTCGAGGATGACGCTCTTGTCTTTCTGGGCGAGGCATCCGCCGACGGCGATCTGCATGTCGCCGCCGCGCTCGCGCTTGACGCTCGCCAGCATCCCGAGGTTTCCGTAGAGCTTGTTGTCGGCATTCTCGCGCACGGCGCACGTGTTGATGACGACGACGTCGGCATCGCCGTCCTCGGCACGCACGTAGCCTGCGGCTTCGAGCGAGCCGCTCAGCCGCTCGGAGTCGTGCACGTTCATCTGGCAGCCGAACGTGCGCACCTGGTAGGTGCGCGGCTGCTCGAGGATGGGCGCGGACATGCTGCCAGTTTACGCGCGCTCTGCGCCTCGCACCGCGGCCGTGCCGCCGCCCTTCATGTGTCACCTACTCGTGCAGCAGACCCCCCTGATGCTCATACAACTTCCGGTGAGCACCGACGAACGCGTAGTCCGCATCGCCTTCGGCGTTGTCGATCACTGCATCATCCGCACCCGTGGTGCCGATACGGCCCGTGACCGGGTCGATCGGCTGCCCGAACGGATCAAACCGCACCACCCCAGCTGCACGCACTCCGTCACCGTCGGCCTCCAGAACGATCGAGCCCTGCAGATTCGGATACGACCACTGCTCACGCGCGTTGGACCCCAGCACGAAGCGCACTGCCGCGCCCCCGGGAAGGGAGACCGTGTATTCGGAGACCTGGTCTAGATGTAGTGCCCAGGGACGTTGTTTGATCTGGACGTCCTGACATGGCGAGAACCTCCGAGGCAGAGTGGAGCTGCTTACTGCATCCGCTCTGAACCAAGGAGGTTCTCGTGTCCCACGGTAATGCCGCCCTGACGCCTCGCCAACGTCTTCGCCTTGCCCGGCAGGTTGTCGATGATGGCTGGTCGATCTCGGCCGCGGCTGACTACTTTCGCGTGTCCTATCCGACGGCAGCGAAATGGGCCAAACGGTATCTCGAGCTCGGCCCTGAAGGCATGGCCGATCGCTCCAGCCGACCCCACACGCATCCCAACAAGACGCCGCAGGCGGTGGTGAAGAAGATCGTGCATTTGCGGATCAAGAAACGTCTCGGGCCGGTTCAGATCGCTGGCCTGCTGGGCGTGCCCTCCTCGACCGTGCACGCGGTGCTGGTGCGCTGCAAACTCAACCGCCTCTCCCACGTGGACGTGAAGACCGGAGAGCCGGCTCGCCGCTACGAGCATGACAGGCCGGAGGCGATGATCCACGTCGACGTGAAGAAGCTGGGCAACATTCCCAACGGCGGAGGGTGGCGGTTCGTGGGCCGCGAACAGGGCAGACGAAATCGTCAGTCAACACCCGGTCTTGCACGCAGCAGACATCACAACGAGCTGATGCGGCACGCCTTCGTTCACACCGTCATCGATGACAACTCTCGCGTGGCCTACGCCGAGATCCACGACGACGAGACCGCAGCCACCGCAATCGGGGTGCTCCGGCGAGCAACGTCCTGGTTCGCCGATCGTGGCGTCACCGTCGAGCGCGTGCTCTCTGACAATGGCTCCGCCTAACCGATCCCATGCATGGAGGGCCGCCTGCCGTGAGTTGGGGATCACGCCGAAGCGAACCCGCCCCTACCGGCCGCAGACCAACGGAAAGATCGAACGGTTCCACCGCACCATGGCCGACGGATGGGCATTCACGAAGCACTACAACTCCGAGTCAGCCCGCCGAGCAGCCCTCCCGGCATGGCTCCATCACTACAATCACCATCGGCTGCACACGGCCATCGGCAAGGTCCCACCCATCAGCCGGCTAAACAACCTGCCTGGGCACTACATCTAGAGCATCCAGAACCAGACCCGACACGTCAGCCGCCGCCGCATGCGCGTACCGCGTCGCCGACTGCTCAATGCCATCGACAGTGACCGTGCGGGCCACGATACGGTTGGTCACATCGCGGGTATAGGACACCGTCGTGGCCACACCGGCATCAGTGACCGTGGTCGACAGGTGACGGTTCGCCAGATCGAACTCCAGCGACTGATCGGCCAGAGTCGTCGTGTTGCCGTGCGCGTCATACGCCAACTCGGCCGGCGCGAGACCGTCGGCGACCGGGTTCGCCTCCGGGATCGCATCACCGGTGACCGTGGAGGCCAGCAGACGGTCAGCCTGGTCGTAGCAGTACGACGTCTCCGTCTCCGTCACCGTCGGCACACCCTCCACATACACGGTGTGCTTGTCGGTATAGGAAGTGCGGTTGCCGTTCAGGCCCGCGTTCGCCACCGCACCCGTGATGCCCGCCGTCGCGCAGGCCACGATGCGGTTGGTCCCATCGCGCGTGTAGGGCACCCCTAGGCTCCTGGCTCGAGCAGCTCCAGCCGTCGTACGAGCGAGCCGAAGTATTCGAGGCAGCTCTCCTCGAACTCAGTGTCGATGGAGAGCAGCAGACAGTTGCCTCGAACGACCAGGTTCTCTCGTCGGAGATCGACGCCCAGGAAGGTGTAATCCTCCGTGTCGCCGTCGGTGCCGGAGAACCCCACCTCTCGCCAGGCCACGATCCGCACGTCCGCACCTTCAGCGGCAAATTCGGGGGCTTGAACACGCTCGCTCGCGATGCGTTCAATGCTGGTGGCTTGAAAGCCCTCACCCGCGTAGCCGGCTGCGCAGGCCTCGACCAGACCGTCCCGAGCACGCAACAGGTCTGCCGCCTGCGCAGGCGAGTCGAAGAGCCGACCATAGCCCTCGAGCGTGGACCCCACGTCGCTTCGCCACACGTCGATCGAGGCCACAGGATCGTCACTGGAACCGTCGGTCAGGAGAATCGGCCGAAGCAGGAGCAGGTTCTCGCACTCCTCGGGATCGACATCCGATCCCAGAAGTTCAAGCTCCTCGTCGAGGGCCTGGCCAGCCGGAACGGGCCCCGCGCCCGCGGTGGCCTCGCTGACAAACTCGGCACTCAGCCTGGGAGTGACCTCGGGCAGTTCGAGCGCCCGCTCGTCGAATACCGGCTCCGCAGCAGGCAGGGCGATGCACCCTGTCAGGCAGATCGACGCAGCAGCGAGCACGGCGCCAGTACGAAACAGCATCGACGGCAGAGACCTCACAGCAACCTCATCTCGGGAAACCCTGATCG
Source organism: Chryseoglobus sp. 28M-23 (assembly GCF_014789785.1). Lineage (NCBI taxonomy): Bacteria > Bacillati > Actinomycetota > Actinomycetes > Micrococcales > Microbacteriaceae > Microcella > Chryseoglobus sp. 28M-23. The sequence continues at coordinate 1,589,483 of NZ_CP061846.1, forward strand.
CGCTGTGCGCGCGACGAGCACCCGACGAACCGCGCGACGTGATGCATGCTCAGCCCGAGGCCAACTGGGTCGTGGTGTCAATCCACCGCCGCGCTGATCGCTGATTGCCGTGGCGGTAGATCGACCCGCGAAACCCCTAGCGGAACTGTACGCGGTGCACGGTGTCGCCGCCGTAGCCGCTGTCGCGCTCGTCGAGCGCCTGACGCGCGGCCTCGCGCGCGCCGCTGCCGCCGTGACCCTTGCGGGCGAGGAAGTCGACGAGGCGACGCTCGGCGGTCGTGCGGTCGAGCCCGCCCAGGCGCCGAACGCGGTCGCGCGCGAGCTCGAGGACGAGGTCGTCGCCGTCCTCCTCCTCGGCCTCGTTCAGCGCCTCCTCGATCGCGTCGCGGTCGATCTTGCGGCGCATGAGCTCTTGGCGCAGCGCCGACGGCCCCAGCTTCTTGCGGGTGCGGAGCCGCTCCACGAGGTCGGCCGCGAGTGCGCGGTCGTCGATGAGGCCGACGCGCTCGAGCCGGTCGAGCTCGGACTCGGCCACGCACACGTCGATCTCGCGCCGCAGCAGGAGGTCGCCGATCTCGGCGCGCGACTGCCCGCGACGGGTGAGCGCGTGCATCGTGATGTTCTCGGCACGACGCTCCTGCGCCGCATACTCGGAGTCTGCATCACCCTCGGCGAGGTTTCTCGCCTCAGCCTCGGCGCGCGCGAGGATCTCCGCCTCGCGCGCGCCGGGCAGGTAGGTGACGGGCGCGAGCGCGTCCTCCCCGCCCGAACCGCTGAGGCTCATCAGGCGCCCGCCGCCTTCGGCAGGGCGGGCTCTTCGGCGACCACGGGTGCGGCACTCGCCGGCGCCTTGCCCTTCGCGGCTGCTGCGGCGGGACCAGCCACGGCGACCGGCTCGAACTCGGCGATCTTCTCGCCGATGCCGAGCTTGGCGAGAATCTTCGTCTCGATCTCGGCCGCCATCGTCGGGTTCTCGATGAGGAAGTTGCGCGCGTTCTCCTTGCCCTGGCCGAGCTGGTCGCCGTCGTAGGTGTACCACGCACCCGACTTGCGCACGATCTCGTGCTCGACACCGAAGTCGATGAGGCTGCCCTCGCGGGAGATGCCGGTGCCGTAGAGGATGTCGAACTCGGCCTGCTTGAACGGCGGCGCCATCTTGTTCTTGACGACCTTGACGCGCGTGCGGTTGCCGACCGCGTCGGTGCCGTCCTTGAGCGTCTCGATGCGGCGGATGTCGAGGCGCACCGAGGCGTAGAACTTGAGCGCCTTGCCGCCCGCGGTCGTCTCGGGGCTGCCGAAGAACACGCCGATCTTCTCGCGCAGCTGGTTGATGAAGATCATCGAGGTACCGGTCGAGTTGAGGCCACCCGTGAGCTTGCGCAGCGCCTGCGACATGAGACGCGCCTGGAGGCCGACGTGGCTGTCGCCCATCTCGCCCTCGATCTCGGCGCGCGGCACGAGAGCCGCGACGGAGTCGATGACGACGAGGTCGATCGAGCCGGAGCGGATGAGCATGTCGGCGATCTCGAGCGCCTGCTCCCCCGTATCGGGCTGCGAGACGAGGAGCTGGTCGATGTCGACGCCGAGCTTCTGCGCGTAGTCGGGGTCGAGAGCGTGCTCCGCATCGATGAAGGCCGCGATGCCGCCCGCCTTCTGCACGTTCGCGATGGCGTGGAGGGTCAGCGTGGTCTTACCGGAGGACTCCGGGCCGTAGATCTCGATGACGCGGCCGCGCGGGAGGCCGCCGATGCCGAGCGCGACATCCAGTGCGATCGAGCCGGTCGGGATGACCGCGACGGGGGCCCGTTCGTCCGAACCCAGGCGCATGACGCTGCCCTTGCCGAACTGACGGTCGATCTGAGCGAGGGCGGTCTCGAGGGACTTCTCGCGGTCTGCAACTGAGGGCATTGCGGTCTCCTTCATTCTCGATAGCGGTGTGCCTGTCTTCTGTCGCTCCTCGTCCGGCCGATGGAGCCGGGCTGGACGTCTCACGACAAGGCGTGACGGCGTTCGCCGACGAGACCGACGGTACGCGCGTGCACCGACATCGGCCGGTGCGACGCGCACTCCGTGGGCGACTCGTGTTCGAGTGCCGCTGGGGAGGAGTCTACGCAGAAGGGGAACGAATGTTCGAACGACAGCAGGCGCGGCGTGTCGAGGCCGCGCGTCACGCCCGGTGCCGGCAGAGGGTCAGGCGCGCTTCGGCTCAGGGCGACCCGCCCCGTACCAGCGCTCGCGCGGAACATCCATCGCGGCGCACAGCGCCAGCCACACCTCGCGAGGAGGCGCGCCCGCGGAGAGCGCCTCGTCTGCGGTGCGCTCCCCGAGCGCCGTCAGCACGACGTCGCGCACGATCGTTCGCCCGTACGCCTCGCCGAACTCGTCGGCGATGGCGCGGGAGAACTCGCTGCGGGTCAGTGTCTCGCCTCGGTGTCTCGACTCGGGTGCGCGGGAGCGCCTAGTGCATCGCGAAGTCGGCGTCGAACTCGGCCACGAGCTCGTCGGGCAGCGTGTCGGGGACGATCGTGACGCCCTCGATGACGGCGAGCCGGTCACCCACTTCGCGCATGATCACGGAGATGGGCGTATCGAGCGCCTCGGCGACCGACGCGAGAATCTCGCTGCTGGCCTCCTTCTGGCCGCGCTCCACCTCGCTCAGGTACCCGAGAGCCACGCTCGCACGGCTCGCCACCTGGCGCAGCGTGCGGCCTTTCTGCAGGCGCACGTCGCGGAGGACCTCGCCGATTTCCTGTCGAACCAGAACCATGAGGCGCCCCCTTCTCTCGTCGTCTCGTGATGCCGGGAGGGACACTCTACCCCTCGCGGTTGGGTCAAACTCTAGCCGTCAGCACCTGTGGGGAGCATGTCAGCTTGCTGTCTGTAACACGACCGTCATCGATGCTATTCCCGTGAGCCGACACGCTCGGCGAGCAGCTCGATCGCGGCGTCGACCGCCTGCGCGCGGATCGCCGCACGATCGCCCGAGAAGCGGTGCTCGCGCACGAGCGTGCGCCGAGCATCCGCGACCGCCACGTACACGAGGCCCACGGGCGCCGCCCCGGATGCATCGGGGCCGGCCTCGCCCGTCGTCGCGACGCCGACATCGGCCGGCTCGTCGCCGACGGAGGCTGCGGTGCGCGCCCCTTCCGCCATGCGCGAGGCGACCTCCGGATGCACGGCACCGTGCCGCACGAGGAGCGCCTGCGGCACGCCGAGCAGGCTCGCCTTGAGGGGTGTCGCGTAGGCCACGACGGCCCCGCGCACGACGGCCGAGGCGCCCGGCACGCTCACGAACGCGTCGCAGAGCATCCCGCCCGTCAGGGACTCGGCGAACGCGAGAGTCTCGCCTTGCCGCTCGAGCGCCGCGAGCACCTCGGCGGCTCCTCGGTGCTCGCGCGTCATCGCGACCGCGTCACTGCGAGCGTGCGCGGTTCTGCCGCCACGCCTGCACGAGGTAGTCGAGGCCCGTCACGACCGTGAGCACGACCGCGGCCGTCATGAGCGTCGTGTTGACGATATGAATCCACTCGCCGAACAGCTGCCACAGCGGCACGAGAGCGAACGAGATCGCGACCGCCTGCACGACAGTCTTCAGCTTGCCGCCGCGCGAGGCCGGGATCACCCGGTCGCGCAGCATCGCGAAGCGGAAGAGCGTGATGCCCCACTCGCGCACGAGGATCACCACGACGACCCAGACGGGCAGCTCGGCGAGCACCGCGAGCATCACGAGCGCGGCACCCGTGAGGAGCTTGTCGGCGATCGGATCGAGCAGGATGCCCAGGTCGGTCACGAGATTGCGGCGCCGGGCGAGCATGCCGTCCACGCCGTCCGTCGCGATCGCGAGGATGAAGAGGGCAGCCGCCGCGAGCCGCAGCCAGCCGTCCTGCCCGCCGTCGAGCACGAGGAGCAGCACGAACACCGGCGCGAGCAAAATGCGCACGACCGTGATGATGTTCGCGAGGTTGCCGCTCGACGCCGGGGTCTCGCCGTGCCGCACGACGCGGCCGCGCAACGAGTAGGTGCGGGGGTCGGGCTCGGTCACGGGCGCAGACCCCTCTCGACTCGTCGGACCGGCGCGGAGCCGGCGTGGCTACTCGCGGTCGGTGAGATTCCAGGCGTCCTCGTCGGAGGGGCCTTCCACCTCAGGATACCCCCGCGTCATGTCCTCAACGGGGTCGGAGCCGGGGTGCGCGGAGGAGCTCGCCGCGGGGGCTGCGGCGGGCGCGGCGGAGGGTGCAGAGCTGGGCGCATCCTCACCGCGGAGGCGGGCGAGCACCTCGGGAAGCTGCTCGACGCTCACGAGCACGTCGCGCGCCTTCGAGCCCTCCGAGGGGCCGACGATCTCGCGGGACTCGAGGAGATCCATGAGGCGCCCCGCCTTCGCGAAGCCCACGCGGAGCTTGCGCTGCAGCATCGACGTCGAGCCGAACTGCGTGCTGATGACGAGCTCTGCCGCCGCGAGGAGCACCTCGAGGTCGTCACCGATGTCGGCGTCGATCTCGCGCTTCTGCGTCTCCGCCGCGACGTCGTCTCGGTACTCGGGGATCGCCTGCTTCTTGACGTGCTCGACGACCTTCGCGATCTCGTCCTCTGTGACCCACGCACCCTGGACGCGCATCGACTTCGAGGCTCCCATGGGCAGGAAGAGCGCGTCGCCCTGCCCGATGAGGCGCTCGGCGCCCTGCTGGTCGAGGATCACGCGGCTGTCGGTCATGCTCGAGACCGCGAAGGCGAGGCGGCTGGGCACGTTGGCCTTGATGAGGCCCGTCACGACGTCGACGCTCGGGCGCTGGGTGGCGAGCACGAGGTGGATGCCGCTCGCGCGGGCGAGCTGCGTGATGCGCACGATCGAATCCTCGACGTCTCGCGGGGCGACCATCATGAGATCGGCGAGCTCGTCGACCACGACGAGCAGGTACGGGTAGGGCTGCAGGCGGCGCTGGCTGCCCTCCGGCAGCTGGATCTCGTTCGCGAGCACCGCGCGGTTGAAGTCGTCGATGTGGCGGAACCCGAACGACGCGAGGTCGTCGTACCGCATGTCCATCTCCTTCACGACCCACTGCAGCGCCTCTGCAGCCTTCTTCGGGTTCGTGATGATGGGCGTGATGAGGTGCGGCACGCCCTGATAGGCGGCGAGCTCGACGCGCTTGGGGTCGACGAGCACCATGCGCACCTCGGCCGGCTTCGCCCGCATGAGCACGCTCGTGATCATCGAGTTGATGAAGCTCGACTTGCCCGACCCGGTCGAGCCGGCCACCAGGAGGTGGGGCATCTTCGCGAGGTTCGCGACGACGTAGCCACCCTCGACGTCTTTGCCAACGCCGATCGTCATGGGGTGCAGGGCCTTGCCCGCCGAACTCGAGCGCAGCACGTCGCCGAGCGACACGATCTCGCGGTCGACGTTCGGAATCTCCACGCCGATCGCGCTCTTGCCCGGAATCGGCGAGAGGATCGTGACCTCGTTGCTCGCGACCGCGTACGAGATGTTCTTCGTCAGGCGCGTGAAGGCCTCGACCTTCACGCCCGGGCCGAGTTCGATCTCGTAGCGCGTGACCGACGGGCCGCGGCTGAAGCCCGTCACCTTCGCGTCGACCTCGAACTGCGTGAGCACGTCGGTGATCGACGCGACGACCGCCTCGTTCGCGGCCGACTTCGACTTCGGCGGCGTGCCCGGCTCGAGGATCGACGCCGCCGGCAGACGGTAGGGCGCTGTGGTCTTCTCGCCCGTCTTCGTGCCCGACCTCGGCGTCCCCTCTGCGGGCGCAGCCTCGTCGAACTCGCCCGCCGCGCCCTTCTCGCTCGCGCGAGAGGTGAAGCCCGGCAGCACCGCGGGCTGCACCTCGCCCGCGCCCTCGCGCGCGCGGCCCGGCTGCTCGCCCGTGAAACGCTGGACGGCCTGCTCCGCCTCGTCGAGCACGGCGGCGAGGTCGCCCGTGACCTTGGCTCGGGTATCCTGATCAATGACCTCGGTCGCGTTGTCGCGCTCGACGGCGCTGTCGAACGGTGCGGGGGCATCCCGACCGGGCTTGCCCTTGCGCCACCACGGCATCGACGAGCTGTCGTTCATGTCGAGGCCCAGATCCGTGAGCGAGCCGAACTCCTCCGTCGGCGCCTCCTTCTCGGCCTTCTGCTTCGGCTCGCGCGGCGTCAGCTCCGCGCCGAACAGGTAGGCGTAGAGCTCGCGCAGGCGATCGCCGATGCGGTTCGGCGGCGTCTTCGTCATGATGAGCACGCCCAGCAGCAGCAGCACCGCGAACAGCGGCACCGCGACCCACACGCTCGCGAGCAGCACGGGGCTCGCGACGATCCAGCCGAGCACACCGCCCGCGCGCGCGAGCACGACCGCACCCTCGCTCGGCTGCGGCGCTCCGAGCGCGATGTGGCACAGGGCACTCACGCTCAGGATCATGAGCCCCAGGCCGATGCCGATGCGCGTGTTGTCGTGCACGCTCGCCGGGTGGCGGAACAGCCACGCCGCGAACAGGATCATGATGACCGGCAGGGCGAAGGCGACGCGGCCCAGCAGCCCGCCGAACGTCCACGCGTCGAGCGCGATCGCGACCGGGTCGGTCGCGAAGAACCACTCGACGATCGCGCCGACGGTCGCGAGCAGGACGATGAGGAACGGCATGCCGTCGCGGCGCTCGTCCTTCGCGAGGGTCTCGCGGCCGAGCATCCGGAACAGGCCGCCGGTCGCGTGGGCCATGCCCATCCAGATGACGGTCAGGATGCCCGGCTCTGCGCTCGGCGGTGGCAGGCGCTTCGTGGCCTGCGTGCGGGAGGACCCCCCGCGCGAACCAGCGCCTTTCGCGCGCGACCCAGACCCGCGTGCGGACGCGGCGCGCGTGCGCGACGAAGAGCGCGTCGAAGCCATGCGCCCACGCTACCCGCGGGGTGCGACGGAAAGGCCGCCGACACGCGCCGCCGACCGCGTTCGCGAGCGGGAACCTACAGCGGGCAACCGCCGAGGCCGCCGTCGGTCGCCGCGATCGTGTACCCGGGCGTGCCCGAGGGCACCGCGGTCATGCCGAGCACGGTATCGACCAGTTCGGGCTCCCAGTAGCCGGGCATCCCAGGATCCTCCACCGCGACCTCGATGATGAGACGGCCACCCGTACCGTCGACAAGGTAGAACTGCGAGAGGCCCGCGCCGCCGCTCGGGCCTGCGATGCCCGGGTACGCGGCAAGCAGCTCGGCGACGGTCGAACCGACCCTGATGCCCTCCTCGGTCGGGATCTCGTCGAGACCGAAGACCTGCACGCCCTCCACGATGCCCGCGTCGCTCATGCCCACCCCGAAGATGCCGCCGCCCTCAGGGCCCGCGTCGTAGAGCGGAATCGGCACCCACGCGCCCGCGTTCGGGTCACCCGGGGCGATGCCCGTCGCGTCGGAGACGCAGACGTCATCGTCGAACACGATCATCGCCGTCGGGTCGTCCGGTGCGGGAGCGGGCTCACCGATTACGAGCGTCCCCAAGCCGTCGGGGCGCAGCACCAGATCGGCGCGCGCGGGCGGTTCGGTCGGCTCCGGAGTCGACGTGGGCGTCGACGCGGCCTCGGCTGTGGGCGTGAGAGTCGGGGATGCTGAAGGCTCGACCGGCGCTGGCGCGCACCCGACCAGGAGCAGTCCGGCGACCGTGACCGCGGAAAGAGCCGACACTCGACGCGTGCTCATACCCAGACGCTAGCGAGCCCCCGCACCCGCGTCGAGACTCCTGCCTCACGCTTGCATAACGACCGGCACGATCATCCGGCTTCTCAGCCGAGAGCGTCGCCGCCTGCGTCTGCCGCCCGCGACGTCAACTGAAGTTGCAGCCGCCCACACTGTTGCCGCTCGCCGCCACCGAGAAGACGCCGAGTGCGGGAGAGACCGCGTGGATGTAGACCACCTGACCGTCGGGGATGCCCGTCGACATCCAGTAGTCCGCTTTGTCGGGCGTCGACTGCGACACGACTTCAATCTGCAGCAGGCCCGACGGGCCCGAGATGACGAAAATGTCGGTCAGATAGCTTTCGGCGACCGACGCCCCCGGGTAGGCCGCCTCGACCTCGGTACGGGAGTCCCCGATACGGATGCCCTCATCGGTCGGGATGTCAGCGGAATACAGGTCGATGCGCGTCACGATGTTGCCCGCCGACTCATCGACGCCAACGCCGAACGGGTTGCCCCCGAAACTCGGCGTCGCGGGTAGACGATAGGACGGATCGATGAACCAGCCGCCCGCCTCAGGGTCGCCCGCCACGATGCCGAAGGACTCGCCCGTCTCCGCGTCGGTGCATCCCTCCGGCTCGAACGCGACCATCCTCAGCGCCGGATCCGAGACGGGAGGCTCGCCGAGGAGCAGCGGGCCGAGCCCGTCCGGACTGAGCTCCAGATCGGCCAGAGCTGGACGCGACAGGGGTGTGGGCGTGGGCTCCGCCTCGGCAGTCTCCGATGCGGACGGGGTCTCCGTCGGAGACGCGGAGGGTAGCGGGGCAAGAGGCAGCGTGCACCCCGTCAGCGCGACGAGCGACGCCGTGCCCAGGGCGATGAGACCGATTCGCGTGTGCATCGAGATGCTCATGGTGGACAACCTAGTCTCCCAGCACTCCGACGCGCGAGTAATGGGTCAGCTCGATCCCGCAGCGGCGCGGCATCCAGCGCCGTCTGCGTCATCGAGGCTACGCCTCGCCCGCGCCGCACCGCGGCGCGGCAAACCAGCACCGTCTGTGTGATCGAGGCTACGCCTCGCCCGCGCCGCACCGCGGCGCGGCAAACCAGCACCGTCTGTGTGATCGAGGCTACGCCTCGCCCGCGCCGCACCGCGGCGCGGCAAACCAGCACCGTCTGTGTGATCGAGGCTACGCCTCGATCACGACCGGCACGATCATCGGGCGGCGGCGGTGCTGCGTGTTGACCCAGCGACCGACCACTCGGCGGATCGCCTGGCTGAAGGCGTGGCTGTCGCGCGTGCCGTTCTCCGCGGCATCCGTGAGCGCCTTGATGATCTGCGGCTTGACGTCCTCGAAGATCGCCTCGTCGGGGGCGAACCCGCGAGCGTGGATCTCGGGGCCGACGACGACCTTGCCGGTCTGAGCATCCACGGCCACGAAGATGGAGATGAAGCCCTCCTCGGCGAGGATGCGGCGGTCCTTCAGATCGGCGTCGGTGATCTCGCCGACCGTCGAGCCGTCGACGTACACGAACCCGATATCGAGCTGGCCGACGATCGACACCTTGCCGTCCTTGAGTTCGACGACCGTGCCGTCCTCGGTGAGCAGCACGTTCTTCTCGGGCACGCCCGTGTCGATCGCGATCTGAGCGTTCGCCACCAGGTGGCGCTGCTCGCCGTGCACCGGCATGACATGGGTCGGCTGCAGGATGTTGTAGAAGTACATGAGCTCACCCGCCGAGGCGTGGCCCGAGACGTGCACGCGGGCGGTGCCCTTGTGCACGACCTTCGCGCCGAGCTTCATGAGGCCGTTGATGACGCGGTAGACCGCGTTCTCATTGCCGGGGATGAGGCTCGAGGCGAGGATGACGGTGTCGCCCTCGCCGACCTCGATCTGATGCTCGAGGTTCGCCATGCGGGCCAGCACCGCCATCGGCTCCCCCTGGCTGCCCGTCGACATGTAGACGATCTTGTCGTCGGGCAGGTTCGCCGCCTTCTTGGCGTCGATGAGCGTGTCCTCGGGGACGGTGAGGAACCCCAGATCGGCCGCGATCGTCATGTTGCGAATCATGCTGCGGCCCATGAGCGCCACCTTGCGACCGTTCGCGTGCGCGGCATCGAGCACCTGCTGCACGCGGTGCACGTGACTCGAGAAGCTCGCGACGATCACGCGGCGCGGGGCCTTCGCGATGACAGTCTCAAGGACGGGCCCGATGTCGCGCTCGAGCGCCGTGAAGCCGGGAACGTCGGCGTTCGTCGAGTCGGTGAGCGCGAGGTCGATTCCCGACTCGCCCCAGCGCGCGATGGCACGCAGGTCGGTGATGCGGTCGTCCAGCGGAAGCTGGTCGAGCTTGAAGTCGCCCGTGTGCAGGACCGTGCCGGCGTCGGTGCTGATGACGATCGCGAGCGCGTCGGGAATCGAGTGGTTGACCGCGATGAACTCGAGGCTGAACGGGCCGAGGTTCTCGACCTGCCCCTCTTGCACATTGTGCGTGTAGGGCTGGATGCGGTGCTCCTTGAGCTTCGCCTCGATGAAGGCGAGTGTGAGGCGTGAACCCAGGATGGGGATGTCTTGCCGCATGCGCAGCAGGTACGGCACGGCCCCGATGTGGTCCTCGTGGCCGTGCGTGAGAACGACACCCAGGATGTCGTCGACACGATCGCGGATGGGCCCGAAGTCGGGCAGGATCAGGTCGACGCCCGGCTGAGTCTCCTCGGGGAAGAGCACGCCGGCATCAACGACGAGCAGCTTGCCGTTCAGCTCGTAGACGGTCATGTTGCGACCGATCTCGCCGACTCCGCCGAGCGGGATGATCCTCATAGTGCCGGGCTCGAGTGCGGGCGGGTCCAAGAGATTCAGGGGCATGTGTCTCGTCTTTCGTCGTAGTGCCGATCGGCACGGTCTGGGGCCGTCAGCCCCCGGTGTAAGTCGATGTGGTGAGGTGGTGCGCTGGCGCGGGGCGTCAGCGGGTCGTGCCCGCCACCTTCGGCAGGGCACCGCCTGCCGCGGCGTTGCGATCCGGGCGGAACGTCGCGAGGTCGACGCCGGCGACGTCGCGCACGAGAGCCATCTCGTCCTCGATGATCGCGGCCTCGTGGTCCTCGGGCCCGACGAGCGGCAGCCGCACGCGCGGTGAGCCGATGCGGCCGAGGCCGTGCAGCACGTACTTCGCCGCGACAGTGCCCGGCACGTGCGTCATGATCGCGCGCACGAGCGGCTCGAGCGTGCGGTGATGCTGCGTGGCCGTGGACAGGTCGTTGGCGTTCACGGCGTCGACGATGGCGCGGTACGGAGCCGGGGCGATGTTCGCCGTGACGCCGATGAGGCCCGTGCCGCCGATCGCGAGCGTCGGCAGCGCGTTGGCGTCGTCGCCCGCGAAATACATGAGGTCGGTCTGGTTGAGCACCCGGCTGACCTCGCTCAGATCACCCTTGGCATCCTTCACGGCGAGGATGTTGGGGTGCTTCGCAGCACGGAGGATCGTCTCGTAGGTGATGGGGATGCCGGCTCGGCCCGGAATGTCGTAGAGGATCACGGGCAGGTCGGTCGCGTCAGCGATCATCCGGAAATGCGTCAGCACGCCCGCCTGCGTGGGCTTGTTGTAATAGGGAGTGACGACCATCGCGCCGTCGGCGCCGGCCTTCGCGCTCGCCTTGTAGAGCTCGATCGCGTGGGCCGTCTCGTTCGAGCCGCCGCCCGTGATGATGGATGCCCGGCCACCGCTCACGGACTTGCCGACCTCCACGAGCCGAACCTTCTCCGCGTCGGTGAGCGTGCTCGTCTCCCCGGTCGTGCCGGTCACGACGATGCCGTCCGCGCCCTCGGAGATCACGTGGTCGATGTGCTTCTCGACGGCGGGCCAGTCGACCTCGCCCTCGGCCGTCATGGGCGTGACGAGCGCCACGAGCACTTGGCCGAAGGGGTTGCGGGTCTCAGTCACGCCCTCCAGGCTATCGCGGCGCGGGTCGCGGGTGCGCGCGGCCCGGCCCCGGGCATCCCGCACCCGCCGTCGTGTTGTCGCTCTCGGGTTCTGTGGCCGCCTGTCGCGTCGGCCCGGGCACTCGAGAGACACACCGGCACATTGCCGAAAGCGGAGCGCGCGGCCGGGGTTCAACCGGGGCGACGCGACACATGTTCACCGCGAGCGACCATCGCGGCCACCGTCGCGACCACATCCTCGGGATCGTCGAACACTTGGCGATAGTCGAGCCGCAAGACGATGAACCCCAGCGCCATGAGGCTCGCGTCACGACGTAAGTCTCGTCGGCGGTGCACCGGATCGGCGTGGTGCTCCTCGCTGTCACACTCGATGAGCAACCGATCACCGACGAGTAGATCGGCGCGCTGCGCACCCCCCAGCGGCAACGGCGGCTGGGGTATCGCGAGGATGCCCGCCTCATGCAGCAGCACTCGCACCACGCTCTCCGTTCCGGAGTCGGAACGCTCGTCCGCCAGCGCAGCGGCTCGACGTGCCGCAGGCCGCCAACGTCGAGAAACCCGCTCAAGGTCATCGGGCGTCAACGCCGTCGACCTGAGTGCCGAGTCGAGCACCGCGACGGCAAACGGCAAAGGCAACTCGTCGGCGACACGTGCCAGCACGGTTGAGAGCGGAGCGACTCCGAACCGCGGGTCAGAACCCGAGCGGAGCCAGTGAGCTTTCACCAGTCGTAATCGGCTGGCCTCGGGCTTGCCCTCGACCTCGTCACCGACCTCCACGTGGAGTACCGAATCGGCCCCCGGTGGTACCCAGAGACCGTGGTGCCGGAGTGCCGACACCCCTGCGACTCGGCCACCGACACGCGCCGCGTCCGCGATGTCGGGATCCAGGTCGGGTGCACCGTAGACACCTCGCCGAAGCCGGGCGAGGTGGCCCCGGGCCGTTGCACGCTCAAGCGCACGTCGTTGCGCCGGATTCAACGCCAACTCTGCGGTGCGGGCGACGCCGCCGAGAAGCCGTATCGCCTGCAGGTAGTCACTCATGAGGCGGAGCATCCCGCGCATACCGACGGCCACTCGAACCGACGTGGACTTCGTGTGGACGACATTGTTGCCTACTGCGGCGGGGAGGAGGCGTTGAGCGCTCGCGTTCGCGTCCTGTGTCGCATAGCCCCGGTCACGCGGGGAACACGCCGACGCGTCCGGGCGGCTCGCCGGTGGACGCCTTCCTCACCGGGTGGATGCGACAGACCGACGCCGCGTCAAGGCTGCGGTGCGACACCTGTCTTCGGAGTGAAGCGCGTTACCAGCGCAGGTCGTGCGGCATCACGTGGTTGTTCTCCGCGCACCACCGCAGTGCGATGCGACGCGCCTGCCACCACCAGTGGAAGCGGATGAGCCCGCGCACGAGGTAGACGATCGAGACCACAAGCATCAGTATCGCCACCACAACGAGAACAGGTTCCCGACGACCGGTGAGCTCGGCGACCGCGAGAAACAAGCTGAGCGGAAGGGCCAGGGAACCGCCGATAATCTCGGCCGGCGGGCTCAGCGAGAAGAACTCGTCACGCAAGTCGTTGCCCCGCCGGTAAATGGGTCTTGGCAGGGGCTGCGGCCCCAACCGCTCGAAGAGCAACTGCCTCAACTCCGCGTGAACGGCACGTCGCCGCTCCTGCTGAAGGCGGCGTCGTTCACGCCAGTGCAGGCCGTCCGACGACCCAGGCGGAGCAGATCGCCGACCCATCGGCTAGGGGGCGACGCGGCCGTTGGCGTTGAAGGTGTCGTACGTGAGCGGCATGAGCTGCGCGAAGTGCTGCTCCATCTGCTCGGCCGCCATCTCGATCTCGCGCTGCGGGAAGGAGGGGAAGTGCGTGCCCTCGCGCTTGGTGCGCAGCGACAGGAAGTTCATGAGCGCGCGGGCGTTCATCGTCACGTACATCGAGCTGTAGATCGTCACGGGGAGGACCGCGCGGGCCACTTCGCGCGCGATGCCCGCGGCGAGCATCCGCTGATAGGAGGCGTAGGCGGCCCCGCACACGCCGCGCACCTCCTGTTCGACGAGCGCCGTCTGCTCGGGCGTGCCCGGCAGGAACTCGTAGGCGCCAGGCTTGCCGACCTGCACGAGGTTGCGCTCGGGGCCGGGCACGTAGAAGACGGGGCGCAGCTCGCGGTAGCGGCCCGACTCCTCGTTGTACGAGGCGATGCGGTGCCGCATGAACTCGCGGAAGACGAAGATCGGCGCCTGCACGTAGAAGGTGAACGAGTTGTGCTCGAAGGGCGAGCCGTGGCGGTCGCGCATGAGGTAGTTGATAAGCCCGCGGTCGCGATCGGTCGCCTCGGCGCCGCTCGCGGCCGACTCGAGGGTCTGCTCCCCCTGCGTGGACACGCGCGCCGCGAAGAGGACGTCGGAGTCGTGGGCGGCCGAGCGCACGAGCTCGACCGTCACATCGGAGCGGAACTGGATGTCGTCGGCAGCCTCGGTCACGCTCGTCACCCTATCGGGGCGCGGGAGCGTCACACGGCGTCACACTCGGGAATAGGAACACCCCCTTGCCTAGTTTCGACTGACATGGACATCATCTCGGCCCTCGTGGTCATCGCTCTTCTGCTCGTGGGGGCCACCGCCCTCGGTGTCGTCGTGCGCGCGCGCAGCGCGCGGGTCGCGAGCGGCTGCGGCGGCGACGAGCACGACCTCTCGGTCGACGGCGCCGACGTCACCCTCGTGCAGCTCTCGAGCCCCGTGTGCTCGGCGTGCGTGGCGATGCGGCGCGTGCTCGGCGAGCTCGCGGCCGACGACGCGACGGTCGCGCACCGTGAGCTCGACGTGACCGATCACGCCGACGTCGCCCAGCGCCACTCGGTCTACTCGACGCCGACGACCCTCGTTCTCGACGCGCAGGGCCGCGTGCGGTCGCGCCTCATCGGCGCCGTGCGGCCCGACGACGTACGTCGCGCCGTCGATGCCGCGCGCGGTGCGCTGGTGACGGCATGAGCGCCCCCGAGGCGCCTTCTGGCGCGGATGCCCGGCTCATCGACGCGCGCGGCCCCCGCTTCGGCGCCGCCGTGACGTCGGCTCTTCTGCTCGTCGTCATCCTGCTGGGTCTCACGCGCCCGATCTCGAGCTCCGTGCTCGAGCGGCTGACCGAGCCGGGCGCCCTGCTGCTCGCCGCCCTCGTGGCTCTCTTCGCCTGGGGAGCGCTCGCGGGCGTGCACCGGCACCCCTACGGCATCGTCTTCCGAGCGGTCGTCGCGCCTCGGCTCGGCCCGCCTGGTGAGCGCGAGGACCCCGCTCCCCCGACGTTCGCACAGCTCATCGGGCTGCTCGTGACCGCGACGGGCCTCGCCCTGCACCTCGCGGGTGTTCCCGGTGCCCTGGTGGTCGCGGCCGCGGCGGCCTTCGTCGCCGCCTTCCTCAACGCGGCCTTCGCCTACTGCCTCGGCTGCCAGTTGTACGTGCTGCTCGTGCGCGCGGGGCTGGTTCGCCGCCGCCCCGCCGCTTAGGCTGAGGGAATCCCGCCCGCGACAACGAGGAGCACGCTCATGGCTGTGACCAGCGAAGCAACGACCCTGTGGTTCGGATCGCTCACGGAGGGTCACGGCACGACATCCCTGGACTCGTCGGACGCCGCCGAGTTCCCCGTGACGTGGGCGGCGCGCTCGGAGGGCGAGAGCGGCAAGACGAACCCCGAAGAGCTGCTGGGCGCCGCGCACTCCGCGTGCTACTCGATGGCGCTCTCGCACGCCCTCTCGGGCGCCGGGCACGCGCCCGAGAGCCTGCAGGTGACCGCTGCCGTGACGTTCGTGCCCGGTGAGGGCATCACGGGCAGCCACCTCCTCGTGAGCGCCAAAGTGCCGGGGTTGAGCGCCGAAGAGTTCCAGACCTTCGCCGAGGACGCCAAGACGGGGTGCCCCGTCTCCGCCGCTCTCACGGGCACGTCGATCACGCTCGAAGCGTCGCTCGCCTAGTGGGCGCGCCGCAACCGATGCGCGTCCTCATCGGGGGCGCCTCGGGGATGATCGGCTCCGAGCTGCAGCGTCAGCTGCGCGCCGACGGCCACGAGGTGCTCACGCTCGTGCGGCGCAAGCCCGCCCACGAGAACGAGTTCGCGTGGGCCCCGGACTCGCGCGTTCTGGACTTCCGGATTCTCGACACGGTCGACGCCGTCGTCAACCTGTCTGGAGCCTCGATCGCGCGCATCCCGTGGACCCGGCGCTATCGCCGCGAGATTCTCGAGTCGCGCGTGCAGGCCACGCGCGCGCTCGCCGAGGCGATGTCGATGGCGCGCACGCCGCCCGCCGTGTTCCTGAGCGGATCAGCCGTCGGGGTCTACGGCGACCGACCTGGTGAGCGCCTCACGGAGGACTCTCCCGCCGGCGAGGGCTTCCTCGCCGAGGTGGTGCAAGCGTGGGAGGAGGCGGCGAGCCTCGCCCCTGAGGCGACGCGAACGGTGTTCCTGCGCACGGGGCTCGTCGTCGGGCCCGGAGGCGCGATGACGCCGCTGCGCCTGCTCACGGCCCTCGGTGCGGCTGCGCGCATCGGCACGGGCGGTCAGCACTGGCCGTGGATCAGCCTGCACGACGAGGCGGCGGCGATCCGCCACCTGCTCACCTCGCGCGTGAGCGGAGCGGTCAACCTCGCGGGGCCCACCCCCAGCACGAGCGATCGCATGACGCGCGCGCTCGCGTCGGCCATGCGCCGCTGGCACCTCTTCGCCCTGCCCGAGCGGCTCATCGGGCTCGCGATGGGCGATGCCGGCCGCGAGCTGCTGCTCGCGAGTCAGAAGGTCGTGCCGGCGAAGCTTCTCGACGACGGCTTCGTGTTCCGCGATCGCACGGTCGAGGAGGCGATCGCCGCGCTCACGACGAAGGGGTCTCGCGACTCGGAGTCTCGCCCCTAGGGTTCTGCCGCTCCTGGCGCTCGAGCCTGATCGCCGTGCGCACGGCCCAGCGGGCGCGGCGACGGTCGCGTGAGGCGTCGTACGCGAGAGCGAGACGGAACCAGTGCTGCCACGATTCGGGATGCTCGCGCACCTCGTCCGCGTACCGCGCGAATACGGCCTCCCGGTCGTCGCCCTCGGCGCCTGGGTGCTCGCCGTGCCCGGTCTGCCCCTCCCGCGGGATGCCGCCCTCGGCTTCGAGCAGGCGCGCGAGCCGCTCGGCGCGGACGCCGAAGAGCAGTTCGGCGGCGAGCGCCCAGGCGCCGAGCAACGGCAGCACGATGAGAGCCCAGCCGATGCCGCGCACGATGGGCAGCGGGTCGGTGACGAGCGTGACAGCGTAGAAGGTGATGAGCACGAGGTAGAGGGCGAGGAGCACGGCCATGCCGAGCGCCGCCCAGCGCGCGCGGGTCATCCTGCGTCGCCCGGGTCGCCGCCGGCGTCGTCGTCGACGTCGCCGCCGGACACGGTCGACGCGAGGTCGATGAGCCGGTCGAGCCCGACGATGAGCCCTGTGCTCGTGGCGGCCGCGCGCAGGGCGAGCAGCATGCCGGCCTCGTAGGCGCTCGTGCCGAGCGTCTCGTGGCTGAGGGTGAGCACTTCGCCGTCGCCGCCGAAGTGAACCGACTGTCGGGCGGCGACTCCCTGCAGGCGCAGGGAGTGGATGGGCACGCTCGCGACCTGCTGCCCTCGGGCGCTCTGATCGATGTGCGGGGCGAGGACGGGCCCGATGTCGGCGCGGGCGTGGCCGATGAGCTCGGCGGTGCGGACGGCTGTGCCCGACGGCGAGTCGACCTTCGCGGCGTGGTGCGCCTCGACGATCTCGATGGACTCGTAGTACCGCGCGGCGATGGTCGCGAAGTGGGTGGCGAGCACAGAGCCGAGGGAGAAGTTGGGCACGACGATGACGCCCGCCTCGGGCGAGGCCTCGAGGAGGGGGCGCAGGGCCCGCTGGCGCTCCTCGCTCCACCCGCTGGTGCCGACGACGACGCTCAGCCCGTTGCGCACGGCGTGGTCGACGACGGTGGGCGAGACGCCGGGTGTCGTGACGTCGAGCACGACGTCGGCGCCGAGCATCTCGCCGAGGTCGCTGCTCGAGTCGAGCTGCGCGACGAGCGCGAGGTCGGACTGCTGCTCGATGAGGCGGCAGGCGGCGCCCCCGAGACGACCGGTTGCTCCGACGACGGCGACACGCGTGACCATGGCCCCAGTCTAGGCTGGGCCGCATGGTGACCTGGCGCGAGGCCCGCACGACCGACGATGCGGCACTCGTGCTGCTCGATCAGTACTTCTCGGCCCGCGAGCACGGCTTTCCGCCCGACCAGGGCCGCTACCGACGGGTGCACCCCGACCCCGAGCAGTTCACTCCCCCGCGCGGCGTCTTCCTCCTCGTGGAGGGCGAGAACCTCTCGGGCGAGCCCGCCGATGTCGGCTGCGGGGGCGTGCGCCGCATCGACGACGGCCCGCACGGGGCGCGCTTCGAGCTCAAGCACCTGTGGGTGCAGCCGCACGCGCGCCGCATCGGCCTGGGCCGCGCCCTCGTCGCCGAGCTCGAGCGGCGCGCGGTCGAGCTCGGGGCAGCGGAGCTCGTCCTCGACACGAACGACAGCCTCGCCGAGGCCGCGGCGCTCTACCGCTCGCTGGGCCTCGCCCCGATCGAGCCGTTCAACGACAACCCGAATGCGACGGTCTGGCTGGGCAAGCGCCTCCAGTCCTCCTGAGCGTGCCGTCCTCCTGAGGATGCTCGCGCCTCAGGCGAGGCTCAGGAACAGCTTCTCCAGGTCGGCCATCTCGACGTCCGCCTTCTCTCCGGTCTCGTCGCGCATGCAGTCCTTCATGGCCGCAGCGATGATCGCGAACCCCGCGCGGTCCAGTGCGCTCGAGACGGCGGCAAGCTGCGTGACGATGTCGCGGCAGTCGCGCTCCTCCTCGACCATGCTGAGCACGGCCCCGAGCTGGCCCTGAGCGCGCCGGAGGCGATTGGCGATCTTCTTCGCCTCGCTCGCGGGCACGCCGCTCATGCCGCGCTCCCGCGCTCGACGTCGAGGCCGCGCTGCACCCAGGCGGAGGTCCCGCCGGCGACGGAGACCGCGTCGACCCCGACGCTCAGCAGGTAGTCGGCCGCCCGGAGGCTGCGGGCCCCTGAGTGGCAGATGACGTACACGGTCTCGTCGCGGGGAAGGCTGTCGGCCTCGTCGGGGATGGTCGCCAGGGGGATGAGGCGCACGCCGGGCACGTGAGCCGCCGCGTACTCGTCGGGCTCGCGCACATCGATGATGGGGTGCCCCTGCTCGCGCAGCAGCACGAGCTCGTCGACGTCGATCTCTCTCGCCATGATGGTCTTCCGTTTCGCTGGAGGTCGGGGGGGTGCTGGTGGTGGCCGCTCAGGCGGGCTGGGGCGCGAGCGAGCGGGACGCGGTGCCGGAGCGCCACGTGGTGTACCCGCCGTCGAGGTTGGCCACGGTCACACCGTACTGCCGCAGGAGGGCAGCTGCGGTGTGGCCGCGCTGGCCGACCTTGCAGTGCACGATGACGCGCTCGCCGCGCAGCGACTCGGCGTGCTCGCGCAGGCCATCGAGCGGCATGAGCTCGGTACCGGGAATCGCGCCGTCCGCGTTCTCCTGCTCGGTGCGCACGTCGACCAGTCGCCAGCCCTCGGCGAGCCGAGCGTCGAGCTCGTGCCACTGCACGCTGTCCTCGCCGTCGAGCAGGTTGTCGTCGACGTAGCCGAGCATGTTGACCGGGTCCTTTGCCGAGGCGTACTGCGGCGCGTAGGCGAGCTCGAGGTCGGCGAGCCCGCGTGCGGGGATACCACCGGCCATCGCGGTCGCGATGATGTCGATGCGCTTGTCCGCTCCTCCCCCGATGGCCTGCGCGCCGAGGATCCCGTCGGTGCGAGCGTCGACGATCAGTTTGAGGGCGAGAGCGCTCGCGCCCGGGTAGTAGCCGGCGTGATCGCTCGGGTGGGTGTGGATGACGCGCAGCTCGCGCCCCTCCTCGCGCAGCTCCTGCTCCGTGCGGCCGACGGCCGCGGCGGTGAGCCCGAAGAGCCCGATGACGGCGGTGCCGAGCGCGGGTACGGCGGCGTGCGGGCGGCCCGCGATGGCGTCGGCGGCGAGTCGGCCGTGACGGTTGGCGAGGCCGGCGAGCCACACGGGTGAGGCGGGGCCGTCGGCGCGCTGCTTGACGACGGCGTCGCCCACGGCGTAGATGTGCGAGTCGCTCGTGCGCTGGTGCTCGTCCACGACGATGTAGCCGCGAGGGTCGAGGTCGAGACCTGCCTCGGCGGCGAGGGCGCTCTCGGGGCGCACGCCGACGGAGAGCACGACGAGGTCGGCGGGCAGCTGCTCGGCGCCGCTGTCGAGCTCGACGCCCGAGTCGGTGATGGCGCTCAGCGCCGCACCGAGACGCACGGTCACGCCGTGGGCGCGCAGGTGCTCGGTGACGATCTGGGCCATCTCGGGGTCGAGAGGGCGCAGCAGCTGGGGCAGCATCTCGACGACCGTCACGTCGAGACCCGCGTGGACGAGGTTCTCGGCGAGCTCGAGGCCGATGAAGCCGCCGCCGGCGACGACGGCGCGCCGGGCATCCCTCGCCGCAGCGATGATGGCGTCCATGTCGGCGAGGTCGCGCAGCACGAGGCCGCGCTCGACGCCGGGGATGGGGATGCGCACGGGGCTCGCGCCCGGGCTGAGGATGAGAGCGTCATAGGGCAGGGAGGTCTCCTCCCCCGTGCGCACGTCGCGCACCGCCACCGTGCGGGCGTCCCGGTCGACGGTGAGCGCCTCGGTGCGCACGCGCACGTCGAGGGCGAAGCGTGCCGCGAGCGACTCGGGGGTCTGCAGGATGAGGGCGTCGCGATCGTCGATGACGCCCCCGACGTGGTACGGCAGACCGCAGTTGGCGAAGGAGACGTGCTCGCCGCGTTCGATGACGGTGATGCGAGCCGACTCGTCGAGGCGGCGCAGTCGGGTGGCGGCCGACATGCCGCCGGCGACGCCGCCGATGATGACGTAGGAGCGAGGTGAGGTCATGCGACCACGATATACCCCCAGGGGTATTTTGTCCAGCATGGTCGGCGCTGCTCCCAGGCTACGCGCGACGGTCGCTCAGAACGATGTGCGACAGTCGGCTTCGTGCAGCGGCCCGCCTTCCTCACCCGCGCCCGCGGGCGCATCCTCACTCTCTTCTCGGGCGACCCCGCGGGAGCGCCGGCCTGGGTTCAGGCCCTCGAGACGGGAGACGATGCCGGGTACTTCGGCCCCGACTCCGCCGTCTGGGAGGTGCACAGCGGCATCCCCACGGTCGTCGCAGGCGTGCGCGCGCTCCTCATGCAGACGCTGCATCCCGGCGCGATGGCGGGCGTGCACGATCATTCCCGGTATCGCGACGACCCTCTCGGTCGCCTCTCCGGCACCGTCCGCTGGGTGCTCACGACGACCTTCGCCGACACCGAGCAGGCGCGCGCCGGCTGCGCGTGGGTCTCGCGCCTGCACGACGGAGTCTCCGGCACCTATACCGTGTCGACCGGCGAGGAGCGCTCGTACGCGGCCGGTGACGCCGAACTCCTCACCTGGGTGCACTGCGTCTTCGCCGACGCCTTCCTCGGCTGCCACGAGACGTGGGGCGGGCCGATACCCGGCGGCTCCGACCGCTACGTCGCCGAGTGGGCGCGCGCTGGCGAGCTCATGGGGGTCGAGAACCCGCCGCGCTCACGCGCCGAGCTCGATGCCGCGATCGCCGCCTACCTGCCCGTGCTGCGCCGCGACGACCGCGTCGACGACGCCGTGCGGTGGCTGCGGAATCCCCCGCTCGGGCGCGGCATCGGGCCGGCCTACCGCGTCCTCTTCGCGGGCGCGGTCGCGTCGCTGCCCGATCGCTATCGTCGCCTCCTCGGCTTGCGCCGACCGTGGTGGCCGGCGCTGACCGCGACCCGCGTCCTCTTGATCGGGATGCGCGCGCTCCTGGGCCGCGAATCGTCCAGCCGCGCGTACACGCGCCGCCGGCTCGATCGGCTCGGCCTCGCCTAGAAGGGCTGATCGACCGGCAGGCCCGTGCGCAGCTCGGCAGGAAGGTGCCCGAGGTCGTTGTGCGTCACGAGAACAGGCGGCTTCGCCGAGCGGACCCTGATGATCGTCAGCCCGCAGTTGGCCTGGTTGACACCCATCCAGCGCCAGGCGGGGGCTCCGAAGACCTCCCGCACGAACCAGGCGATGACGAAGTTGTGCGTGATGAGCAGCTCGTGCCGGTCATCCCGCGAGGGCGACAGCCACTCGGCGACCGCGTCGGCCATCTGCGCCTCGCCCGCGACGATCTCCTCCTCCGTCACGCCGCCGAAGAACGACTCGAAGGCGTGCGGCATGTCGGCGGTGGGGCCGGTCGGGATGCAGTCCATGAGCAGAGCCGAGATCTCGGGCTCCATCGCCGGCATGAGCTCGGTCATGTATGAGGCCGTCTCGACAGCCCGCTGGAGGGGCGAGGTGTGCACGCTCGCGAAGGGAACCCCGCTCAGGCGCTCGGCGATCGCCCGCGCCTGGCGCTGACCGCGACCGCTCAGGGGCCCGTCGGGAAGCCCATGCTCGGCATCCTGCTGCTCCCCATGACGAATCAGGTACACGTACCGCGACACAACGCTCAACTCCTTTGACGACCCCGTCGAGCCTAGGCCATGCGCGCACCGTCCCCCCGGACAGTTCTGCGGACAGACAACCTTGTCTGTCCCCTCTGCTACAGTTGTCCAGACGCCCTCCCCCCGAACGGCGTCCAGACGGCACTGTCGCCGCACGAACAAGGAGGCACGCCGTGTCGGTCACTACCCCCCTCGCGCCGACGCGGCGTGTCGCCCCCGCGAAGGCGCGCATCCTGGAGACCGCGATCACGCGCTTCTACCAGGACGGCATCCGCAGCGTCGGCGTCGACCGGCTGATCGAGGAGTCCTCGGTCACGAAGGCGACCTTCTACAAGCACTACGGCTCGAAAGACCGCCTGATCAGGGACTACGTCGACGCCCTCGCTCATCGGGCCCTGGACGACTTCGATGAGCGCGCGAGCGAGGCCTCCACGCCCGAGCAGCTGCTGCGGGCATGGACCGACCACCTCGTCGACTACGTGCACGGCGACACCTTCCGGGGCGACCCCTTCCTCAACGCCGCGGCCGAGTTCGCCGACCCCGCGCATCCCGTGCGCGAGCGCATCACCGAGCACTTCGAGACCATGACGGAGCGGTTCGCGAGCGTGCTCGAGCGACTCGGCCACCCCATGCCGGGAGCCGCTGCCGATCGCCTCCTCCTCGCGACCCTCGGCCTCGAGGCGTGGAGCTACACGGGCGACGTCATCGCGGCCTCCGCGGCCTTCCGCAGCGCCGTCGACCGCCTCATCGCCGAAGCCACGACCACGCCCCTGTGAGGCGGTCGTCCGCACACGCGAGCGTCGGCCGAGCTACTCGCTCACCCGGTCCAGCTCGGTGAGCTGCTGGCGACTGAGCAGCAGGTGAGGCGCGGCCATCGCGACGTCGAGCTGAGCGGGCGCGCTCACCGACACGACGGGCGCGACGATGTGCGGGCGACTCAGCAGCCAGGCGAGCGACACCGTTGCCACCGCGCTCTGCGTGTCGGCCGCGATGCGGTCGATTGCGTGCAGAATGCGCAGGTTGCGGCGCGTGAGCATCGCGGCGACCTCCCGGCCGCGACGATGCCGCTCCAGATCGGCGCGCGTGCGGTACTTGCCCGAGAGGAACCCCGAGGCGAGCGCGAATCGCGGCATCACGCCCAGGTCCAGCTGGGCGGCCACGCGAGCGAGCTGCGCCTCGTACTCCTCACGGTGCACGAGGTTGTAGTGCTGCTGCAGGGCGACCATGTGGGCGACGCCGGACTGCGCCGCCGCGATGCGCGCTTCGATCAGCCGGTTGCCGGTGTGGTCGCTGCCGCCGAAGTAGCGCACCTTACCCGAGCGGATGAGCTCATCCACGGCGAGCAGCGTCTCGTCGAAGGGAACCGACGGGTCGTCGATGTGCAGGTACAGCAGGTCGATCGCGTCGACGCGCAACCTCTGCAGCGACTGCTCGACGGCGCGCTCGATCGACCGGGCGGAGAGACCCGGGTTGTCGGGGTTCTTGCCGACCTTGGTCGCGATGGTGAAGGCGTCGCGGTCGCTGCGGCCGTGCATCCAGTTGCCGATCATGATCTCGCTGCGCCCGCCGGCGTAGGAGTCAGCAGTGTCGATGTAGGTGCCGCCGAGCTCGGCGAAGCGGTCGAGGATGCCCGTGGTCGTCGGCCCATCGGCCGTCCATCCGAAGACGGTGCCGCTGAGCGCGAGGGGGAAGACGCTGAGCTCGCTCGGCCCGATGCGGCGCGGGAGAGGCGTCGGCCCGGTTTCCAGCGCGACGGCACCCGGCTCGGGGGCGCTCGTGCGGTCGTTCACGCTGCTGCGTCTTTCTCGGTGCCCGAAGAGGGGGCTCCGTGGTCGATGATGCGAGGGTAGCGCGCGGCGGAGGTCGACCCCGCCAGAGGCTCACGATCGTTACCGTGCCGTGTTGCGCACTGCCGACGCCGAAGAGCGCTGCGGGCGAGAGCGCACCGGGGGTGCGATCCCGCCCGCAGCATCAGTTGAGCCAGGGTGATGCGGAGCGCCTAGACGCCCTGCACCTTCTTGACGCCCGCAGTCTCCTCGACGCTGGTCTGCTTGGCCGCGCGCACGGCGACGATGCCGAAGCCGACCTTGTTGAGCACGTCCGCGATCACGTAGATGATCGCGGCGACGCCGATCGCAAGGGCCGCGTCGCCGCCGCTGACCTCGATGAACTCCTGCGTCGCGGTTCCGATCGGGTAGATCGACCAGCCCACGATGACGAACCACTTCATGATCGTCACCGCGCGCTTGACGTGCGCGGGGCCCGTCGACACGTTCACCGTGAAGACGATGTACACGATGTAGAGCCACGCGAGCACGGAGAGGATGAAGAAGATGTAGTTGCCGGCCGATCCGGGCTCGCCCACCTCACCCAGGTATCCGAACACGATCATCGCGATGTCGGCGATGATGAGCTTCGTCAGGAGACCCTTCTTGAGCGCTCCGGCGATCGCGACGATGAGAGCGAACTCCACGAGCAGGAGCGGCGTCGTGAGCAACCAGTCGATGTAGCGCAGCGGCAGGGTGGCTTCGATGTCGTCGGACGTGGCGTTGCCGCCCGGGAACAGCACGACGTCCTTCATGACGTAGTACATGATCGCGGCGATGAACGTGATGACCGCCGCGTAGGTGGCCACCGACCTCAGTTCGGGCTTGAGGTCATTGCGCTCGAGGTAGAACGACAGGGTGCCGGCCGCCAAGGCGACGAAACCGAGCATGAAAAAGGCCTGGACGACTTGGATGTCCACAATTCTCCTTCGAATGGCGCCGACCGTCCGCGGAGCGCGGACCGACAGCGTGCAGGGTGAATACGATGAATTTTCATTCTTCGACACACACTGGGATCGGGACCAGTGCGTTTCGGAGCACTGCTGGCTCTACGTCGCTAACCGGCACTGCGAGCAGGGAGTTCGCCGGGAGTCGGTGGCGCGTTGGCTGACAGCCCCGGCCGGTCCGCACCGGCGGCGGACGCTGCCTCGCCCTTGCGCGCGTTTGAACAAGCGTTTAGGATGCTGAACATGCGTTCACCCAACCCCGACCTCACGACGCGCGCCCGCATTCGGCATGCCGCGCTCGCGCTGTTCGGCGCACACGGCTTCGACGGCACGAGCGTGCGGGCGATCGCCGCGAGCGCCGGCGTGAGCGCCGCCCTCGTCATGCACCACTTCGGCAGCAAGGAAGCGCTGCGCGCAGCGTGCGACGCCGCCATCGTCGACGAGATCATGGGGCGCAAGGAGAGCATGCTGAGCGAGGGCGACCTCTCGAGCACGATGCGCCGCTGGCTCGCCGACATCGACACCTTCCGCCCGAGCCTCGACTACCTCGCGCGCATGATCATCGACGGCGGGGAGGCGGGGCAGGGCCTCTTCGACCAGCTCGTCGACCGCACCGAGGCGATGATCAGCCAGGGCGTGGCGGAGGGCATCATGACCGCGCCGAGCGACCTGCGCACCACGGCCGTGATCGTCGCATCCCACGGCATCATGCCCCTCCTGCTCGAGCGACATATCGGGCGCGCTCTCGGCGGCACAGGTCTCGGCGGCACAGGTCTCAGCGGCTCCGGCCTCAGCCTCGACGTCGTGCGGCGCCTCACCCTCCCGACCCTCGAGCTCTACACCCACGGGCTCTACGCGGACGATTCCGCACTCTCCGCCGCACGAGCGGCACTGCAGGAAAGGACACCAGGGGAATGACCCCAGCCATCGACATCTCGGCGCTCACGAAGCGCTACGGACGCACCACCGCCCTCCACGGCGTCGATCTCGCGATCGAGCCCGGGCGCGTGTTCGGCGTCATCGGCCCGAACGGGGCCGGCAAGACCACGACCATGCGGATTCTGCTCGACATCATCCGCCCGACCTCCGGCACGGTGCGCGTGCTCGGCGAGGACCCCCGGGAGGCCGGGCCCGCACTGCGTCGTCGCATCGGATACCTGCCGGGTGAGCTCGCGATGGACACGCGTGTGAGCGGCCGAGGCCTCCTGACCCACTACGCGCACCTCAACGGGTCGAGCGATCGCGCGCGCATCTCCGCGCTCGCCGAGCGCCTCGGGCTCGACCTCGGGCGACCCGTGCGCTCGCTCAGCAAGGGCAACAAGCAGAAGGTCGGGCTCGTGCAGGCCTTCGCCCACTCCCCCGACCTCCTGGTGCTCGACGAGCCCACGAGCGGGCTCGACCCGCTCGTGCAGCAGGAGTTCCTCTCGATGGTGCGCGAGGCCAGGGCCGCCGGCCAGACGGTGTTCTTGAGCTCGCACGTCATCAGCGAGATCGAGCAGGTCGCCGACGAGGTCGCCGTCCTGCGCGACGGCCGCATCATCGACGTGAGCACGGTGGAGCGGCTGCGCGCCGCCGCCCTGCGCGACATCCGTGTGACGGTGCCGTCCGCGGCGGGCGAGACCTTCGCGGCGGAGCTCACGCGCCTCGACTCGGCGCACGACGTCACCGTCGCGGCGTCGGCGGAAGGAGACCTCGTGAGCGCGCGCCTGCGCGACGGCATTCCGGCCTTCCTGGCCGCGCTCTCCGGAACGGAGGTGCTCGACCTCGTCGTGCAGGAGCCCGACCTCGAGCGAGCGGTGCTGCAGTTCTACGGCGGCGACACCGGCGGTTCCGCCGGCAGCCAGGCCGAGGAGGTGTCGGCATGAGCGCCCTCCCCCTGTTCCGCCGTGCCCTCGCCGACTCGTGGCGCGGCCTCCTCGGCTGGATGCTCGGCCTCGCGGCCGTCGTGGGCATGTACCTGCCCCTCTACCCGTCGATCGGCGGCAACCCGGAGTTCATCGCGATCATCGAGAGCCTGCCGCCGGAGCTCGTGACCGCCCTGAGCTACGACCAGATCACCACCGGTTCGGGCTACACGCTCGGCACCGTGCACGGCCTCATCGGCTTCGTGCTGCTGACCATCGCCGCCGTCGGCTGGGGCGCGAGCGCCATCGCCGGCGACGAGGAGCGCGGCACGCTCGAGCTCACCCTCGCGCACGGGGTGAGCCGGCACCAGCTCGTGCTCGAGCGCCTCGCGGCGATCGTCGTCAAGCTCGTCGCCCTCACGGCGTGGGTCACGCTCCTCGTGGCCGCTCTCAACGGGCCGAGCGAGCTCGACATCAGCACCGAGGGCATACTGGCCGGCGGGGTGGCCCTGCTCGGCACCGGTCTCGTGACGGCGACGATCGGGCTCATGGCCGGCGCTCTCACCGGGCGGCGCATGATCGCGATCGGCGCGGGGGCAGGAATCGCGGTGCTCGGGTACGCGCTCAACGCGCTCGGCAACCAGAACAGCGACCTGGAGTGGCTGCACGCCCTCTCGCCCTACCAGTGGGCGTACGGCACGAACCCGCTCGAGAGCGGGTTCGACGCGAGCGTGGGGCTGCTCTACGCCGTCGCAGCGCTCGCCAGCGCGGTGGCCGTGCTCGCCTTCCGGCGGCGCGACGTGGGCGTGTAGCGCTCCCCGACCGCGGCCGCGAACGACGGATGCCCGCCCCGATCACTCGGGGCGGGCATCCTGTCGTTCTGCGGGAGCGAGCGGCGGTTAGCCGTCCTCGCCCTCGGCGGGCACGTCGCCACCCTCGCCCTCGGCGAGCACCGGGGCGAGCGAGAGCTTGCCGCGGTCGTCGGTCTTCGTGATCTCGACGAGGATCTTCTGACCCACGCCCAGCACATCCTCGACGTTCTCCACACGCTTGCCACCGGCGAGCTTGCGCACCTCGCTGATGTGCAGGAGGCCGTCCTTGCCCGGGAGGAGCGAGACGAACGCACCGAAGGCGGCGATCTTGACGACCGTGCCCAGGTACTGCTCGCCGACCTCCGGGTTGACGGGGTTCGCGATCGCGTTGACCTGCAGGCGGGCAGCCTCGGCCGAGGGGCCGTCGACCGCACCGATGTAGACGGTGCCGTTCTCCTCGATGGAGATCTGCGCACCCGTCTCATCCTGGATCGAGTTGATCGTCTTGCCCTTGGGCCCGATGAGCTCGCCGATCTTGTCGACGGGGATCTGCACGCTGATGACGCGGGGCGCCGTGGGCGCCATCTCGTCGGGAGCGTCGATCGCCTGGTGCATGACGTCGAGGATCGCGTGGCGGGCCTCGCGAGCCTGCGTGAGCGCACCCTGCAGCACCGACGACGGGATGCCGTCGAGCTTCGTGTCGAGCTGGATCGCCGTCACGAACTCGCGCGTACCGGCGACCTTGAAATCCATGTCGCCGAGGGCATCCTCGGCGCCGAGGATGTCGGTGAGGGCCGCGTAGCGGGTCTCACCATCCACGACGTCGCTGATGAGGCCCATCGCGATGCCCGCGACAGGCGCCTTGAGGGGCACACCCGCGTTGAGCAGCGAGAGGGTCGACGCGCAGACGGAGCCCATGGAGGTCGAGCCGTTCGAGCTCAGCGCCTCGGAGACCTGACGGATCGCGTAAGGGAACTCCTCGCGGCTCGGCAGCACCGGTACGAGAGCGCGCTCGGCGAGGAAGCCGTGCCCGATCTCGCGACGCTTGGGGCTGCCCACACGGCCGGTCTCGCCGGTCGAGTACGGCGGGAAGTTGTAGTGGTGCATGTACCGCTTGCTCGTGACCGGACCGAGCGAGTCGATCTGCTGCTCGAGCTTGAGCATGTTGAGCGTCGTGACGCCCAGGATCTGCGTCTCGCCGCGCTGGAACACGGCCGAGCCGTGCACGCGCGGGATGACCTGCACCTCGGCGTCGAGCGCGCGGATATCCGCGAGCCCGCGACCGTCGATGCGCACGCCCTCGGTGAGCACGCGCTGGCGCATGATCTGCTTCGAGACCGACTTGTAGGCGGCGCTGAAGTCCTTCAGTGCCTCCTCGTCGAGTTCGCCCGCGGCGACCTTGCCCTCGATCGCGACCTTGGTGCGCGCCTTGAGCTCGTCGTCGGCCGTCTGACGCTCGACCTTGTCGGCGATCTGGTAGACCTTCGCGAGCTCGTCGTGCGCGAGCGCGTCGACCGCGGAATACAGCTCGTCGATGTAGCTGAGGAAGACCGGGTAGTCCTGGATCTCCTTCGCCGACTGCGCGGCGAGCTCCTGCTGCGCCTTGGCGAGCTTCATGATGAAGGGCTTCGAGGCCTCGAGGCCCTCGGCCACGACGTCCTCGCTCGGCTTCACGGCGCCGCCCTGGATGAGGCCCCAGCTGTTCTCGGTGGCCTCGGCCTCGACCATCGTGATCGCGACATCCTCGCTGCCATCGGCAGCCGTCACGACGCGGCCGGCGACGATGATGTCGAAGACGGCCTCCTCGAGCTCGTGGTGCTTGGGGAACGCGACCCACTGGCCACCCCCGTTGTTGTCGGGCATGAGCGCGAGGCGCACCGAGGCGATCGGGCCGCTGAAGGGCAGGCCCGAGATCTGGGTGGAGGCGCTCGCGGCGTTGATCGCGAGGGCGTCATAGAACTCGCCGGGAGCGATGCTCATGACCGTGATGACGATCTGCACCTCGTTGCGCAGTCCCGTGACGAACGTCGGGCGCAGCGGGCGGTCGATGAGGCGGCACACGAGGATCGCCTCGGTCGAGGGGCGACCCTCCCGGCGGAAGAACGAGCCGGGGATCTTGCCGGCGGCGTACGAGCGCTCCTCGACATCCACCGTGAGGGGGAAGAAGTCGAAGCCCTCGCGAGGGTGCTTGCCGGCGCTCGTCGCGCTCAGCAGCATCGTCTCCTCGTCGAGGTACGCGGCCACGGCGCCCTGCGCCTGCTGCGCGAGACGACCGGTTTCGAATCGGACGGTGCGGGTGCCGTACTTGCCGTTGTCGAGCACGGCTTCGGCGAACTTGATTTCAGGACCTTCCACGAGGTCTCTCTCCTTTGCGTCTGTGCGCACCCTCCCCGTATGGGAGGGCGTGCGAGAACGCGCAGAGCAGGAGCGGGCAGGAAGGGACGGTGTCGGCGAGGGACGGTGTTGACGTGTGTCGCCGGACGTCTGTTTCTGGCCAACAGTAGACATCCACCGAATCGAGAGAGTCGGGAGATCACCACCGGTGACCAGCTTCGAGCCGGCCTGCTCCGTGCGGTTTTCAGTTGATGGCGCAGGACTGCGCCGTCGCACAGGCTACCAGCACGACTCGTGCGTTCCTAGTGAACGACGCGCTCGCGGAGCGCCGTGATCGTGGCGGTGTCCAGCCCGCGATCGCGCAGGAGGTCGACGATGCTGCCGTGCTCGTGCCGCATGACCCGCAGCATCGTCGCCATCGTCTCCGCCGGTGCGGCGAAGAGGGCTCCCCCCGCAGCGGGATCCAGGCGAGGCGCGTCGTGGTCGCGCACGACCGCCTGCATCATGGGCGAGATGCGGTGCATGATCGCGGGCATGACGGCGTCGGTGCGCGCGTAGTCCTCGATGATGACCTCATCGTCGGCGCCGAGCACTCCGAGCACGGCGGCCGTGAAGACGCCCGTGCGATCCTTGCCGGCCGCGCAGTGGAAGAGCGCGGCGCCCGAGGCTGAGGCCGCGACGCGCAGGCCGGTGATGAGCTGCGGCGCGGTCTGCTCGGCGATCTGCACGTACCACGTGCCGACCCCCTCGGGCGTGAGAGAGGACACCGCGGCGGGGCTCATGCCGGGTGCCGCGGCGGTCGCGCTCAAGGGCAAGTGGTGGTAGCCGACCGGGTAGCGCCGCAGCGGCCCGCGACCCGCGACCTGCGCCTCGTGGGGCGATCGCAGGTCGAGCACATCGCTCAGGCCCGTCTCGTGCAGCCGCCGCGCCTCGCCCTCGGGGATCGTCGAGACGTCATCGCTGCGCCACAGGACCCGCTCGCGCACCGTTCCCTCGGAGACCGTGAGCCCCCCGAGATCGCGCCAGTTCGCCAGCGGGGAGGTCGGCAGCCCTGAATCGGCGTCGGCCGGGTGATTCTGGGAGGATCGTGCGGAATCGGTGAAGGTCACGAGAAGCTTTCCGGTCGGTGCGGGTCGTCGAGCGCGTCGTCATCGCCATCGGTGTCGACAGAGGCTGGGTCACTCGGGTTCTGTGTCATCGGGCCCGGGCGGGGGGCCTTCGTGGTCGATCACTCTCAGACTGATGACACCCGCGAAGGCTTCGATGCGCGCGGAACCCAGTCTGCCACTGAGCGGTGCAAGCGGCCTGTGCCCGTCGAGCACCCACAGTCTCGGCCGCTGACGCCGATCGAGCCAGCGGCCGATCGAGAGTCCCTCGTGGAAGGGAATGACGCTCGCGCCGAGCGGCCCCCGCACGACGAGAGCTTCGCCATCGGAGCGCACGCTCGTGCGCCACCGAAGCGTGACGGCCCACACTGCGACCACGAGCCAGCCGAGGGAGAGCAGCGCTGCGGCCGCGACCACGAGTCGACCGGGTGGCGGCACCACGCCATCGAGGGCGAGCGCGACCGCGCCGACAACGACCGCGCTGACAGCAAGGATGAGGGCGGCGCCCCACTGTCCCAACGGGGCCCGCAGCACGGCGTGCGGTCGCCCTGTCACGGCCCCGCCGCGCCCGACTCGCCCGTCGGCAGTCGCGGGACGCTCTCGAGAAGACTCGAGGGGTGCGGGCACAGCGCGCTCAACCGGGCGCGCTCGGCGGCGTTGCCGCGCGCAGCCGCGTACGGATCCCACCCCGGGGTGACCCCTCCGGAAACGATCGCGAAGGGGCCCTCGGGGACGGGCGGTGCGTGCACGCCGCTGCGGCGGAGGCACGAGGGCAGGCCGACGCGCACATACTGCGTGACCCACGCCACCTCGATCGGCCCCGGACCGTTCACCGCGAGGCTCGGCGGCGGAAACCGCGACTCGCAGCTGTACGTCGCGAGGTCGAGTGCGCGAGCAGCGTCGGTCTGCTCCGTCGCCCCGTCGGTCAGGCCCGTCGCCTCGTAGATGCACCGGGCGAACACGAGCTGCCACTGACCCGGCTCGAGCCACGCCTCGACCTCGTGCTCGGACAGCTGCACCGACGGCCAGCGGCTGAGCAGGTACTCCGCATGGCTCTCGAGCAGCACCTCGACGCGACTCTCCAGACGCCCATGGCGCTCCGTCGCCACGTCGTCGAGGTCGAGCTGTGCGGTGGGCGGCGGGGCGCAGCCCGCGAGGAGCACGCCGAGGGTGACCACGAGCATCCCGACCGCACCGGTGCGCCCCGTCACGGCGCACCCTCGAGAAGCGCCTCGGGAGGCGGGCACTGCGCGCGGGCGCGCTGCTCGCGCACCGGGTCGCCGGCGAGCGCCGCAAACGGATCCCACGCGTCGACGGCGCCCCACTGCTCGACGAACTCCGACTCGGAGGGCAGCGACGGTGGCCGGTAGCCGGAGGCGAGCAGGCACGGTACGAGCACCTCGCCGGCGTACTGCCACGCCCACGGCGCCTCGATGTCGGCGACCTCGGCGGAGTACCAGACTCGGGAGGGGTATCGGGACTGGCAGACGAGAACGGCGACGTCGGCGAGGTAGAGCTCGCGCGGACCCTCTGCGTTGACCGCACTGAAGTCGACCCGCTCGCCGTCGTCGGCGGGGCGAGCGCCGACGACGCCCTCATCCTCGAGGCAGTCCGACATGATCTGCGCCCACTCGCTCGCACCCACCCAGCGCTCGACCGAGGTCTCCGGCAGCGCGACGGGGCCCCAGCGATCGCGCAAGTACCGTGCGGCCCGCTGGAGGTCGACCTCGAACGACTCCGCGGCGGCGCGATCGCGGTCGCGCACCGTCTCCGCGAGCGAGTCCTCCGCCTCACCCGCGGGCGACGCGCAGCCGGCGACGAGGGCGAGCAGGAGCAGGGACGCCACGGCAGCGGCGGCACGACGGCGTGTACCACCGCCACGCTCGGACGCCGCACCGCGAAGCATGACGCCAGGCTCGCACGACAGGCGCCGAATCTGCTGACAACGGTCGCGCCCCACGGTCGGCACGCCGCCCGAACCGTGCGCGCTCAGCGACGGCGCTTCTGCACCCACTCGATCGCGTAGCTGAGAACGATCGCCACGGCACCGATCACCAGCAGGACGCGGAAGAAGCCGCGGAACGGCCCCAGCCAGTTGGCGAACGCCAGCGCAACGGTCACGAGGAGGATCGTCACGATCACGATGCGCACAGCGCTCAGGCGCCGCAGCGGGGATCGTGCTCGGTCGCGGGCCACCTCCCCATCGTGGCAGACCCCACGATCGGCCTACGTCCCGAGACGACGAAGGCCGCCTCCCGACGGTGCGGGGGCGGCCTTCGCGCAAGAAGTTCGCGGTGTCTCTCGACTAGCGGCGCAGACCCAGTCGTTCGATCAGCGAGCGGTAGCGCTCGATGTCGACATCCTGCAGGTAGCCCAGCAGGCGGCGGCGCTGGCCAACGAGCAGCAGCAGGCCACGACGCGAGTGGTGGTCGTGCTTGTGCTCCTTGAAGTGCTCCGTGAGGTCCTTGATGCGACGCGTGAGCATCGCCACCTGGACCTCGGGGGACCCAGTGTCACCGGGGTGGGTTGCGTACTCGTCGATGATCGCCTTCTTGACGTCTGCTTCGAGTGCCATAGATGGGATCCCCTTCCTGCTCGTTGCGCGGCGCCCTGGGCGGGATGCCCGAGCTCTCTTTATCCGCGGCCGTTGGACGGCAACCTTCAGATACTACCAGCCGGGACCTTCGTCCTCATCTCGCCCGAAACCCTCGCGCGCGCGGCGCGCGGCCAGCAGACTGAACCCATGCTGCTGCCCGCGATCATCCTCATTACCCTCGCCCTCGTCTTCTACACGATCGGGGTGTGGGCCGAACGCGCGCAGAAGGTGCTCAAGGCCTGGCACGCCGTGTTCTTCGGGCTCGGCCTCGCCGCCGACGCGAGCGGCACGTACCTCATGAGCCTCATCGCGAACGCGTCGCGGGCGGCCGGGGTCGAGCAGAGCATCCTGACCCAGATCATGGCGGTGACGGGCGTGATCGCCCTCGTGCTCATGGCCGTCCACCTGCTGTGGGCCGTCATCGTTCTGGTGCGCGACCGCGAGGCCGAGAAGCACCGCTTCCACCGGTTCTCCGTCGTCGTGTGGGCCATCTGGCTCGTGCCCTACCTGACGGGCGCGATTGGCTCGAGCCTCGGCTGAGGAGGCATTCCATGACGACCGCACCCCTCACCTACCGCGTGAGCGCCCGCGCCGACGCCGCATCGGCCATCGTGCACGCCGCGGACGACGAACTGCCCCTCGAGACTCGATGGCAACCCGCCGAGCCGAGCGGTCACCCCGGGCCCGCCGAGCTGCTCGCGAGCGCCTTCGCGGCGTGCCTGCTCAAGAACGTCGCCCGCTCGAGCGCCCTGCTGCCCTTCGCGTACGAGAGCGTGGAGGTCACGGTCGTGCTGCATCGGCAGGATGCTCCGCCCCGGTTCACCGCCCTCGAGTACGCCCTGCACCTGGTCACGAGCGAGCCCGCGCACCGCGTCGAGCTGCTGCACCGCAACCTGCAGAAGTTCGGAACGGTGTACAACACTCTCGCCGCCGTGTGCGAGGTCACCGGAACCGTGACACGCAGCCCGCCCGCCTAGTGCGCCGGTAGCCTGGGCCGCGTGACTGCGCCCCCACCGAGTGAGCCGTGACGACCGCGCTGCCGCTCGTCGTCGACGTGTTGCTCCTCCTCGCTCTCGTGGCCGCCGTCGTGCGGGGTGCGCGCGCCGGCTTCGTCTTCACGCTGGGCTCGACGATCGGCGCGATCGTGGGCGCCGTAGCGGCCGTCGTGCTCGTGCCCGTGCTCGCAGCCTGGGTGCCCGACCCGCAGTGGCGCATCGCCGCCGTCTTCGCCGCCATCGCGCTCCTCGTGATCGGGGGTCTGAGCCTCGGCGAGGCGATCGGCCACCACTGGCGGCGCCGCGTCCGGAAGCGGCTGCGAGCGGTCGACCGCGTCGTCGGCGCGGTCGCGGGCGGCGCGGTCGGCGTGCTCGTCGTGAGCCTGCTCGGCTCGACGGTCACCGCACTCGGTATTCCCCTCGTCTCGCCCGCCGTCGCGAGCTCGACTGTGCTCAGCACGATCGAGCGGTACACGCCCGACCCGCTCGCGCGAGCGCTCGGGCAGGTGCGCGGGCTCGTCGTGAGCGAGGGCATCCCCCGCATCGCCGACGCCCTCGGCACGCTCGACTCCGGCCCACCGCCGACCATCGACGGCGGCAGCCCAGCCCTCACCGAGGCCGCGCAATCGGTCGGCCGGGTGACCGGCGCCGCCTACGCGTGCGGGCAGACGCAGTCGGGCAGCGCCTTCGTGATCGCCGACGACCGACTGCTCACCAACGCCCACGTCATCGCGGGCGTCACCGAGCCGACCGTCGAGCTGCCCGGCGTCGGTGGCGTCGCGGGGCGCATCGTGTACTTCGACGCCCAGCAGGACGTGGCCGTGATCGCGATCGACGGGCTCAGCACCGCGCCCCTCGCACTCGGGGAGACGCTGCCCGACGGCACCGTAGCCGTGCAGGGCTACCCCTTCGGCGGCCCCTTCGCCTCGACGGGGGCCGAGATCGTCGACGTGAGCACGATCGAGGCGTCCAGCATCGACGGCGGCTCTCGCGCGGCACGCGAGTCGTACACGCTCGCCGCCGACGTCAACCCGGGCAACTCGGGCGGACCCGTGCTCGACCTCGACGGCCGCGTCATCGGCATGGTCTACGCGCGCTCTGCCACGCGCGACGACATCGGCTACGCGCACACCATGGCGGAGCTCGACGAGGTCATCGCGGCGGCGCCGCAGCTGACCGACGCGGTCGGCTCCGGGCGCTGCACGACCCGGTAGGCAGGCCGCGTCGGCGCACGGCGCTCAGGGAACGAGGACGATCTTGCCGCGCAGGTGCCCCGACTCGAGGTGGACGAAGGCCTCGCGCACCTCGGCGAGCGGATACCGCGCCGCGACCGGCACTTCGACCGCCGCCGAGCCGACGAGCGCGACGAGCGCCCGGAGGGTGGGCGCGGGCGATCGCGAGCTGGCAGAGGATGCCGCCCACTCCCCCGGCCGCGGCGGAGACGACGACCGTGTCTCCCTCGGCGAGGTGCTGCGACTCGAGGGCGTCCCACGCCGTCTGCCCGGCGAGAGCGAGCCCGCCGGCCACCTCCAGGGGAACATCATCGGGCACCGGGGCGAGGGCGTCGACAGGGGCCACCACGAGGTCGCACGCGGCCCCGCTCGGAATCGAGCCGAACACGTGGTCCCCTGCCGCGACATCCGTCACGCCGGCACCGACGGACTCGACGACGCCGGAGAACTCACGACCGAGGGTCGTGGGCACCGTCACCGGGAACCGCGAGGTACCCCGCCGGATCTTGTAGTCGACCGGGTTGAGGCCCGCGGCCGCGAGCCGGATGCGCACCTCGCCCTCCCCGGGAGCCGCGACCGTGATCGTCTCGACGTTGATCACCTCGGGGCCGCCGACCGAGTGGTAGCGAGCGGCCCGGGCGGGCACAGGCTCGGAGGTCGACGAGTCGGCGGTCGGTGCGTCAGTGCGAGAACTCATGCTCTCCACTGTAGGCACACCTCGTGCGCGACATCGGGACCTTCGCCCCTACCCCTGCGGCGCCCGCCGGTCTGAGATAGGGGAATCGGTACACGCAACGACGGGAGGGCGATCATGGTCATGGGATTCGGGGAGATCAGCGAGCTCGATACCGAGGACTGCTGGCAGATTCTCAGCGCGACCGAGCTCGGGCGCATCGCCGCGAGCGCGGGCGACTCGATCGACATCTTCCCCGTCAACTTCGCGGTCGACGGTCACGCCATCGTGTTCCGCACCGCTCCCGGCACGAAGCTGCTCGAGCTCGCGATCAACGACCGGGTGGCCTTCGAGGTCGACGGGCACGACGAGGCCACAGCGTGGAGCGTCGTCGTCAAGGGCCGTGCCGAGCGCGTCGAGCGGCAGAGCGACATGGATGCCGCCGAGGAGCTCGGGCTCACGCCGTGGATTCCGACCCTCAAGTACCGCTGGGTGCGCATCGAGCCCACCGAGGTGACGGGCCGACGTTTCGCGCGCGGGCCGGAGCCCGAGCGGTTCTGACGACCGTCAGGCGCCGAGAGGGCCGCGCACGATCGAATCGCCCGAGTGCGTCGGGTCGCCGTCGAGCGGCTCCAGGCTGACGTCGACGATCGAGAAGCGCTCGAGATCGACCGAGTCGGGTACGACGAACTCGCCCTCACTGCCTTCGAGGAGCCCGAGGCTGATGAGCCCGTCGACCGCTTCCGTGAGCAACCAGACCTCGCGCACGCCGTCGCCCGTCGCGCCCGTCTCGAGCGAGACGCGCAGAACGCGCTCCCCCGACGCGGTCTGCGCGAGCTCGGCCGACCCCGTCGAATCGGTCCACTGGGGCAGAGCCTCGAGCTCAGCGCTCGCGAGCAGCTGCTCGCCGAGGCGCGGTGACGCGGCGTTCCAGGTGAGCACGGCACCGACGATGAGCGCGGCGGCCGCGGCGACGCCGATGAGTGGGGCGACGACGCGGCGTGCGCGCGACGAGCGGCGCTCGCGCGCATCGGCGAGCGACAGCACGGGCGGCGACGCAGAGGGAGCGACCTCGGCAGACAGGCCCAGTTCGCGCTGGATGCCCTGCCACACACGCGCGGGCGGCTCCTGCAGCTCTGCCTCACCGAGGGACGAGCGAGCCACCGTGACGGTCTCCTGGAGCTCGGCGACCTCGTGGCGGCACGCGGCGCACGCCTCTAGGTGGGCGCGCTCGGACGCGCTCGTGGACTGCTCGCCGAGCGCGAGCAGGGCCGCGGTCTCCGGGTCAAGATGCCTCATGGCTCACCTCCAGTCGTCCTCTCAGTCTCACCAGACTGCGTCTGATGTGCGATTTCACCGTTCCGATCGGCATCTGCAGCCGTTCGGCGATCTGCGTGTGGGTCAGATCGTCGAAGAACGCCAGATGCACGACGGCTCGCGCCGTCGGTTCGAGCTTCGCCATCTCGTCCGCGATGAGGAGACGGTCGGCGAGGTCGTCGTCCGACGCCGGTGCGACCTCCTCGCGCGTGATGGCGGTGACCTCGGCCGTGATGGTGCGCTCCCGGCCTCGTGACGCGTGCATGTCGGCGATCGTGTGCCGCGTGATGCCGACGAGCCAGGCCCCGAGGGCCGAACGATCGGGGTCGTAGCGATGCCGCCCCTGCCACGCGGCCACGAAGACCTTCTGCGTGACGTCCTCGGCATCCGTCGCGTCGCCGAGCGACCGCACCCCGAGCGAGTACACGAGGGATGCCCAGCGCGAGTACATCTCGGCGAGCGCCTTCTCATCGCCGGCCGCGAAGCGTCGGGCGAGTTCGACTGCGGCCTCGTCCGTCGTCGTCACCGCGGTGTACCGCCTCTGGTCGTCCTGCCGGGTCGGGGCCGGCTCGCTCGTGCGGGCCATCGTAGCCTGCGCGGCTGTCATGAGACCCGCTCCGCCGTCACGATGTAGTTGTCGAGGTACTGCCCCGCCCCCCGCCAGTCGTACTCGCCGCCGCAGGTGACGAGCACCAGGTGCGGATCGCCCGTCGCGGTGAACACGCGGTCGAGGGGAACCTCGTCCTTGTCGATGCGCTCGACCGAGACGACGCGGTAATCGTGGACCGTGCCGGCATCGTCCGTCACCGAGATTGCCATTCCCTCTCGGGACTCGCGGAGACCTGCGAACGGCCCGACTCCCTCGGGCAGGGAGTCGACGTGCGCCGCAATCACGGTCGCGCCCATGCGGCTGTCGGGTGCGGACCCGTAGGCGTACCACCCGGCGACGAACGGACTGTAGGGGAGCGACATGGTGCCATCGCTCTCGATGCCGTGGGCCTCGACGCGCATGTCGATGCCGAGGTCGGGCATCCGCACTCGCGCCGGCGGAGTCGTCTTCTGCTGCAGGAGCTCCAGGGTGGACACGGTCTCGACGTCGGTGAGCACGATCGTGGTCTCGCGCGCGGAGACGCCCCGCTCCCGGACTTCTGAGGATCCGAGAGCGGAGCATCCGGAGAGAAGCAGAAGGCTGGCCATGGTGAACCCGATCGTCTGGGCCAGCCCCCTGCTTCGGCTCATGGTCGGCACAGCTCCTTAGCGCTGGGCCGACACGGTCTGGCGACGCACGAGGATGCCCGCGGCGACGAGGACCATCAGGAGGAGCGCGGCTCCACCAGCGGCCCAGCCGAAGCCGGCACCGGCGCCCTCGTCGACGAGACCCGCGCTACCGGCGGGAACGCCGTCGGGGGTCGTGAGACCACCGATGGTGAACACGACGGCCGAGAAGGCGTCGCTGTCGGGTCCGAAGGCGTGCACGAGGATGTTCGTGCCGGCAGGGAGGACGACGTCACCGAGATCGATAGCGTCGGTCGCACCCTCGGGGCCAGCGGTGACAGCCGGGTAGGTGGCTGCGGCGACGTCGAGGACAGCCTCGTCGGGGTTCGCGAGCGGGCCGGCGAGCTCGGTGCCGTCGGAGAAGATGTTCACCGCGCCGACGTTTGCCGTGTGGCGGACGGTGATGAGACCGTTGCCGGCCTCGCTCGTCGTCAGCTGGTTCTCGAAGACCGACACGGTGAAGTCACCGGCAGGCTCGGTCGGGTGCGCCACAACGGTGTACGACGTGCCGGCGGCGAGGGTGAGGTCGTCGTTGAACAGCTCCGAGTCGTCGGCGGTGTTCGTGATCACGACGTTGTAGTCGCCCGGTGCGAGGCCGCCGAGGGCGTCGACGCCCACGTTGGGGCTCGCGAGACCGGGGCCTGCCGCGACGCCGGGGCCGACGTCGTCGAGCGTGATGGCGCCCGAGGCGATGGTGATGTCGACCGTCGCGCCCGGGAAGGCGTGGACGATGTACACGTCGGCCGTGTCATCGGTCACGGCGTTCGCCGGGGCCGCAAGGCCGACGGTGGCGAGGGTGGCTGCACCCAGGCCAGCGAGAATTCGATTGCGCATGGTTCCTCCTTGATCTGTGCCTCGCGCCGGAACGACCCGGCGAGGCTGTCGGCGGAAGTGCCTTCACTCATCACTTCCCCAGGAGGACCCCGAACGGATGCGCTTCAACCTGGCAACCCGCTGAGAACGTGCGCTCAGGTGAGGATCGCGCGCTCAGGTGAGGATCGCGGAGTACCGCACGAGGGTGACGCCCAGACCCACGATCCACAGCACGAGGTTCACGGCTCCCGTCGCGAGACCCGCGACCGCGAAGGGGCGACCCGTCATTGCACCGCTCCGGGTCTGACGCAGACCACGACGCCCGAGCACACCGCACAGCGCGAGCAGCACGGCGTTGGCGAGGAAAAGCAGGGTCAGCGTGGTGAGGAACGGCGCCCACGCGCCCTCGGGCCGCCCCGCGTTGATCGCCTCCACCGCCTGGACGCCGAACCGGGAGGCGAGCGCATTGCCCCCGACGGAGACGAGGAGCGGCGCCACGCCCGCGAGGAGCGAGCCGACGGCTGCCCGGCTGAGGGGGGCGGCAGCGGGCACGGGAGCCGGTATGCGCGCGGGAATCGCCGTCTCGCGTGCCGCGAGCGAGGAGACGGCGGGCGCCGGCGCGGCAGGGCTCGCGGCAGTGACAGGGCTCGCGGCAGTGACGGGGCTCGCGGGCGGCGCAGCACTCGCCGGGGCGGCAGGGCTCGCCGGCATGCTCGGCGCCGCCGCAACCTCGAGCACGGGAGGAGGGGGCGCATCCTCGACGAACTCGATCTCGGGGCGCGGGGCGACAGCCGTACCGCAGCGCGTGCAGAATCGGGCGCCGTCGCGCAGCGGGCTCGCGCAGGCGATGCAGCTCTCCATGCCTGCCCCCTGCTCCCCCGTGTCGACCCGGTGTCGATGCTCCCGAGCATGCGATGCTCCCTGTCGGTCAGGCTAGCAACGCACTGCCTCTTGACGACCGTCCCCAAGAGGGGGACGATGATGCGTAGATCAACTCGCCGCCCAGGCGCGCCGGAGGCATCGCCCCGCCACTGGGCGGCGAGTCTGTTAACGGCCGCCGCGCCGTGTCAGCATGGGCGCATGGATCGCACGATCGACTACCTGCCGCTCTTCAGCCCGATCGAGCGGCAGGAGGTGCACGACTACCGTCGACGGGTCCGCGCCGAGCGCGATCAGAGCGCCGCGGTCATCCAGACCGTCATGCGGGTTCTCGTGATCGGCCTCGTGGTGATCGTGACCGCGAGCATCACCGGCCCGCTGCTCGCACTGTCGATCGGCAGCGTGCTGTCGGGAGACCTCGTGGGCATTGCCGGGCTGGCCGTGCCCCTCATCATCCTCGGTGCCGTCGCCGCCGTCGCCTGGAGCCTCCTGCGGGGCGCAGCGCCACAATGGGAGCAGCGCCTGCGCATGCACCGCTTCGCCGAGGCGAACGGGCTCGTCTACGAGATGGCGAGCCCGGCGCCGAACTATCCGGGCGCGATCTTCGATCAGGGGCGCTCCCGTCGC
The DNA here is from genome assembly GCF_014789785.1 of Chryseoglobus sp. 28M-23. Classification (NCBI taxonomy): domain Bacteria; kingdom Bacillati; phylum Actinomycetota; class Actinomycetes; order Micrococcales; family Microbacteriaceae; genus Microcella; species Chryseoglobus sp. 28M-23. Next base: position 1,630,913 of record NZ_CP061846.1, read on the forward strand.
GAGAGCGACCACTTCCGCACGGCCGACGGCCGCTTCCTCGACTTCGGCAACTACCGCTACGTGACGGGCAGCGGCAAGAACAGCACGACGCACCACTGGGGATTCCTGGCCCTGCATCTCGACCGGGCGCTGCCCCACATGCTTCTGGACTCCCGGGCCAACAACGGGATGTTCGGCGCGAGCAACCTGCCCACGAGCTTCCGCCGCGACCAGGTGCTGTCGCTCGAGGGGGACTTCGATCGCTCCTTCACGCTGTACTGCCCGCGCGAGTACGAGCGCGATGCGCTCTACGTCTTCACGCCCGACCTCATGGCGTTCCTCATCGACGAGGCGGCGCCCTACGACGTGGAGATCGTCGATCGCTGGCTGTTCGTCTACGCGGCGCGACCTTTCCCCCTCGCCGACGCGCACACCTACCAGCGCCTGCTGCGCATCGTCGACACGGTCGGCCGCAAGACGCTCTCGCAGACGGACCGCTACCGCGACGAGCGCGTGGGCGACTTCGCGCTCAATGTTGTGGCCCGACCGGGGCGCCGCCTGCGCGCGGGTGTTCCCCTCGCGACGGTCATCATCGGCGTGATCGTCGCCGCGCTCTGGGGCTTCTCGTTCTTCGGCGGTCTGCTCGGCGGATGATCAGGCCCCGCGAGTCGGCGCCGTGCCGCCCTCGCGCAGCGCGTGGCGCGAGCGCGCGAGAGCTGCGAGGAGCGCCGCTTCATCGGCTCGAGCCCCGATCGCATCGCGGTCGCCGAGGATGCGCTGCCGCGCGTAGGCCAAGCGCGTCGCGTCGCGGATGAACGCCGCCATGAGCGCCGCCACCCCATGCCGCTGCGCCCACGCCTTCGCCTGCCGACGCCCCGCGGAGCTCGCGATCATCGCCACCTCCTGCGGGTGCAGCCAACCGACCGCGGCGTACTCGGCGAGCCGCTCCTCGGTGAGCCGCTTCTCCTGCCCGCGCAGCATGACGACGATGCCGACCCCGATGAGGAAGAGCGGCACCTGCACGAGGAGGTAGTAGCCGTAGAAGTCGCCGACGAAGAACAGGGCGCCGTTCCAGAAGGCGTGCAGGAGCACGGCCGGGATGAGGCCGAGCACGAAGTACCCGAGCACCCCGAACGCGCCCGTGCGCCGTGCGGCGACGCCGAGGGCGGCACCGAGGCACGCTGAGAACATGACGTGCGCGAACGGTGACATGAGCCCGCGCACGACGAAGGTCTCCACGGTCATCGCGGTCGAGCCGTCGAGGAGCGACTGCCCGAAGTAGAGGATGTTCTCGGTGAAGGCGAACCCGCCGCCCACGCACGCCGCGTACACGATGCCGTCGACAGGCCCGTCGAAGTGCCGCCGCACCGCCCAGAAGAGGATGAGCACGCCGAGGCCCTTGCCGACCTCCTCGACGATGGGTGCCTGCACGGCGGCGCCGAAGAAGTCGAAGCCGGGCCCGGGGCCGCCGACCGCCGCGACCGCGTTCTGAATCTCTGCGTCGACGGCGAGAGCGATGAGCACGCTGGCTCCCGCGCCCCACAGGAAGGCGAAGGCGAGCGCAGTGCGCGGCTCCGGCTCCCAACGGTCGATCCACCGGATGCCGAGCAGGACGATGGCGAGCGGCACGAGCGCGAGCAGACCGCCGACGACCGCGCCCGCTGTGCCGAGCGCGATGATCAGGTAGGCGAGCACGACCAGCAGCACGAGAGCGAGTGCGATGAACCCGAGAACAGCGAGCACGACCAGGAACGGATTCGTACGCCGCGGGGCGACGGCGAAGCCGGGCTGCGCGACGCTCGCCGCCTCCGTTCGCACCGACTCGGGTGCGCGCGAGACCTCGGGGGCGGGCGCTCGCCCCTGCCCGGTCGCGGTGTAGTCGGGCAGTCGACGAGACTCGGTCATGTGCGCCACTGTAGCCGTGCACATGACTCTCGACCGGTCGACAGTCGTGTCCGATTCCCGCTGGTGCGCGGCCAGCGCACCTGCCACGCTGGCACCGTGCCCTCCCTCGACCACGACCGCTGCTATCGAGTTCTCGCCGCGCGCGACGCACGATTCGACGGGCAGTTCATCGCCGGTGTGCACTCGACGGGAATCTACTGCCGGCCCAGCTGCCCCGCGATGACGCCTCGTGAGCACAACGTGCGCTTCTACCCGACGGCGGCCGCTGCGCACGAGGCCGGTCTGCGGGCCTGCAAGCGCTGCCAGCCCGACGCGACCCCCGGCAACCCGCAGTGGAACCTGCGCGACGATCTCGTGGGGCGCGCGATGCGGCTCATCCTCGACGGCGTGATCGAGCGTGATGGCGTCCCAGGCCTCGCCGCGCACCTCGGCTACAGCCCGCGCCATCTCACGCGCGTCATGACGGCGGAGCTCGGCGCCGGCCCGCTCGCTCTCGCCCGCGCGCACCGCGCCGAGACGGCCCGCACGCTGCTCGCCGGCACCGATCTGCCCGCCGCCCAGGTGGCGTTCGCGAGCGGGTTCCGCAGCATCCGGCAGTTCAACGACACCGTGCGGGAGGTCTACGACCTGACCCCGAGCGCGCTGCGCTCCCTCGCACGCCGGGAGTCCCGCCCCGCGACAGAGGCGGGTGACGGCACCGGCACGACCGTCACGCTGCGCCTCGCCGCTCGCGCACCCTTCGACGGCACTGGTGCTCTGAGCTACCTCGCCGACCACGCGGTGCCGGGGGTCGAGCGGGTCACCGACGACGGCATCGAGCGCTGGGTGCGCCTGCCCGGCGGTCTCGCCCACGTGCACGTGCGTCTCGACGTCGAGCGCCCCGGCGTGCGCTGCACGGCGACGCTCGCTTCGCTCCAGGATGTCGGGCCGCTCACCGCGCGCGTGCGCCGCTGGTTCGATCTGGACGCCGACGCGACCGCGATCGACGAGTCTCTGGCTCGGGATGCCCTGCTCGCGCCCCTCGTCGCCGCCGTGCCGGGCATCCGTCTCCCGGGAGGGCTCGACCCTGCCGAGACCCTGCTGCGCACGATGGTCGGCCAGCAGATCTCCCTCGCCGCCGCGCGCACGGTGCTCGGGCGGATCGCCGCCGAGGTCGCCGCGCTCGACGGCCATCCCGCCGCCGATGGCGCACTGCTGCCCTTCCCGACGGCCGCGCAGCTCGCCGAGCACGGCGCCCACGTGCTGCGCGGCCCAGCACCGCGCGTGCGGTCGGTCATCGCCGTGAGCCAGGCGCTCACGACGGGCGATCTCGTGCTCGACGTCGGGCTCACCGCGAGCGAGCTGCGCGCACGGCTGCTCGCGCAGCCCGGCATCGGGCCGTGGACGGCCGACTACGTGACCATGCGCGTGCTGGGCGCGCCGGACATCCTGCTCGCGAGCGATCTCGTGCTGCTCGCCGCGCTGCGCCGACGCGGGCTCGCGGCCACGCCGAGCGAGGCCGCGGCGCTCGGCGAGCGCTGGGCCCCCTGGCGCAGCTACGCGACGCTGCACCTGTGGCGCGCCCGGTAGGTCGGGTGGCGCGCGGCGCGAGGGCCGAGCACAATGGTGCGCACGCCGGCCCCGGCGTCTCGAGGAGCACCCCACCCGAGCGGGAGGACAGCATGGACCGCGAGTACGAGCCGAACAGCGACGACGAGCGCGAGGTCGATCTCGACGCGAGCGAGGAGACTCTGCCGCCGCCGACGATCGATCCGGACGAGCGCGTCGAGCGCCCGGAGGTCGAGCCAGACGAGCGGCCGGTCGACGAGGACGACCGGCCGGCCTGAGCGGACCGCCGCGCCTCAGTCTTCGGGAGGCACCATGGGCAGCGCGATCGCGCCCGTCGCCGGCACGACGCCGCTGAGCCGTTCGGGCGACAGGACCTTCGCGATCTCGGCCTCGGTCATGAGCCCGCGCTCGATGACGAGCTGCCGCACCGGCACGTCGGAGCTGAGCGCCTCGTACGCGAGTGCCGCCGAGCGCTGGTAGCCGATGTACGGCGTGAGAGCGGTGACGACCCCGACGCTCGACTCGACCATGCTCGAGAGCCTCTCCTTGTTCGCCGTGATGCCGTCCACGCAGTTGAGACGCAGCGTGCGGCACGCGTTCGTCATCCAGGCGAGCGACTGCAGGATGCTCGAGGCGATGACCGGCTCGAAGGCGTTGAGCTGCAGCTGCCCGCCCTCCGCCGCCGCGGTCACGGTCGCGTCGGCGCCGATGATCGAGAACGCGACCTGGTTGACGACCTCGGGGATGACCGGGTTGACCTTGCCCGGCATGATCGACGAGCCCGCCTGGCGGTGCGGCAGCGAGATCTCACCGAAGCCCGCCTGGGGCCCGCTCGAGAGCAGGCGCAGGTCGTTGCAGATCTTCGAGAGCTTCACCGCGGCGCGCTTGAGCGTGCCCGACACGGTCATGAAGACGCCCGTGTCGCTCGTGGCCTCGATGAGGTCCGGCGCCGTGACCATCGTGTAGCCGCTGATCTCGCTCAGGTGACGCCGAACCGACTCGGCGTAGCGCGGGTCGGCCGTGATGCCCGTGCCGATGGCCGTGGCACCCATGTTGATCTCGTTGAGCCAGGGGATGATCTCGCCGAGCCGCTCCTGATCTTCGCCGAGGGTCGTCGCGAAGCCCCGGAACTCCTGCCCCAGGGTCATGGGCACGGCGTCCTGGAGCTGCGTGCGGCCGACCTTGAGGATCGAGGCGAACTCCTGCCCCTTGGCCGTGAAGGACTCGATGAGCAGCCGGTGCTCGTCGAGCAGGCTGCGCAGGCTGAACACCATGGCGAGCTTGATCGCCGTCGGGTAGACGTCGTTCGTCGACTGGCTGCGGTTGACGTGGTCGATCGGGTGGAAGCTGTCGTAGTCGCCCTTCGGCAGCCCCATGAGCTCGAGGCACCGGTTGGCGATGATCTCGTTCGCGCACATGTTGGTGCTCGTGCCCGCCCCGCCCTGCAGCACGCCGAGCACGAACTGGTCGTGGAGGTCGCCCTCGATGATCTCCTGGCACACCTGGTCGATGAGGTCGGCGCGCTCGGGCCTCAGAACACCGAGCTCCTTGTTCGCGCGCGCCGCCGCCTGCTTGACCATCGCGAGGGCGATGACGAGGTTGGGGTGGTTGGAGAGCGCTCGGCGCGTGATGGGGAAGTTCGTGAGAGCCCGGGCAGTGTGGATGCCCCAGTACGCGTCAGCGGGAATCGGCATCTCGCCGAGAGAGTCGTGCTCGACGCGCATCTCGCGCGGAGCATCCTCGTCCTCGTCCAGCCCGGGTCGGTAGACGGGCTCTCCGTTGTCGCTCGTCATGAAGCTGGGGCCGGGGCCGGTTGTGCGCACCATGGAATGACTGCCTCTTCCTTGCAGATTGGGGAACAGTGCGGTGGCGAGCCTCACTCTAGACCCTGGCGACACCCCGCGGGCTTGCTACAGTCTGCGACGTGCCGACAACTGATCCCCTCGCCCGCGCCCTCGACCTCGCCGCGCGCAACGTCGCCGCCGGTGGGGGCCCCTTCGGGGCCGTCATCGTGCTGCCCGACGGTAGCATGGTCGACGGCGTCAACCGCGTGACGCTCGACAACGACCCGACCGCGCACGCCGAGGTGGTCGCGATCCGGGCGGCCTCGGCACGCCTGGGCACCTTCGATCTGAGCGGATGCACGCTCTACAGCTCGTGCGAACCGTGCCCCATGTGCGGCGCCGCCGCCCTGTGGGCCCGACTCGACACGGTCGTCTTCGCCGCCGACCGGCACGATGCCGCCGCCGCGGGCTTCGACGACTCCGCGTTCTACGCTCTCTTCGAGCAGCCCGGCGGCGAGTGGCCGACCGTGCTGCGGCACGAGGCCTCCCCCGAGCGGCTCGCGCCGTTCGAGGCCTGGGCGCGGTTCGCGGAGCGCACCGAGTACTGAGCGCGCCGTACCGAGCGCAGCGCGCGGAGCGGATGACTAGCGCGTGGCGGTGACGCGCACGCGCCTGGTCACGAGCCGATCGGGCACGGGGGTGTGCGAGATGATGACGACCGCGCGGTCGTCGCCGATCGCGCTCACGAGCTCGAGCAGCAGCGACTCAGCCAGCGCGGGGTCGACGTTCGCGGTCGGCTCGTCGACGACGAGCACCGGAGCCGACGAGAGCAGCGCGCGAGCGAGAGCGATGCGCTGGGCCTCACCGCCGGAGACGAGCCTGCCGCGCTCGCCGACCGCGGCGTCGAGCCCGCCGCGCTCGCGGCACCAGTCGCCGAGGCCGACCCGGTCGAGCACGTCGAGCAGTTCGTCATCGCTCGCCGTGTCGCGGGCGAAGAGCAGGTTCTGGCGGATGCTCGTGTCGAACAGGTGCGGCGCCTGCTCGCACAGCACGACGTGGCGGCGCACCTCGTCCGGGTCGAGTCTGCGCACGTCGACGCCGCCCAGGAGGTACTCGCCCTCGTGGTCGAGGAACCGCACGAGCACGTGCGCGAGCGTCGACTTGCCGGCTCCGCTCGGCCCTTCGACGACGACGCGGTCGCCGGGCCCGAGCTCGAGGTCGAGTGGTGCCATCGCAGGGGCGGACTGCCCCGGCCAGCGCGCCGTCACGGCGCGCAGGGTGAGCGGCGTGGCCGTCAGCGGCGGCGCGGCGGGCTCGGCGGGCGCGCGCGGAATCTCGCTCGGCACGATCTCGGGCACGGCGGCGACGATGCGGTCGGCGCTCGCTCGCACGCGCCACCACGCGGTCATGGCGAGGGGAAGTGCCGCCGCCACCTCGAGCACGGCGAGCGGCACGAGCACGAGCAGCGCGAACTGCGGCCCGCTGAGGGCTCCGCCGCTCAGCACGGGCTCCACCGAGACGAGGGTGGCGAGCGCCGTGGCCCCCGCGCCGAGCGTGAAGAGCGCGGCGACGCTCCCCGCGGCGGCCGACTGACGCGTCTGTGCGCGCCGCAGCGCGCCATCGAGGAACAGGATGCTCGCCCGTCGCTCCTCGGCAGCACCGAAGGCGTTCAGCACCTCCCAGCGCGTGACGTACTCGAGCACGGCGTCCGCGAGGCGCGCGCGCAACGGTGCGATGCGGGCGTCAGCGGCACGGCTCAGCAGGTGCAGTATGCCGAGCGCGGCAGCGATCGTCACCACGAGGCCGAGCGCGAGCACGGCCGCCGCCGCCGGCGAGAGCCACGCGACGCCCACGACGGCGAGCCCGGCCACGATGCCGCCGCTCACGAGCGGCTGCGCGACGCGCAGCGGCAGATCCTGCAGGGTGTCGACGTCGCGCACGAGCGTCGTGAGCAGGTCACCGCGCCGCACTCCGCGCACCCCGTCGGGCGCGAGCGGCAGCAGCCGCTGGAAGATCGCCACCCGCAACGACGCGAGCGACCGGAAGGCGCCGTCGTGCGCCACGGTGCGCTCGAGGTAGCGGAACACCGCGCGGCCGAGCGCGAAGGCGCGTACGCCCACGATCGCGAAGCCGAGGAAGAGGATGGGCGGCTGCTCGGCGGCGCGCGCGATGAGCCACGAGGAGGTCGCGAGCAGCGCCACGGCGGAGCCCGCGGCGAGCACGCCGAGAGCGAGGGCGGCGAGCAGGCTCGCCCGCGCGGGCATCGCGGCGCGCAGCACGGGCCGGCGGCGGTCGCGGGTCGCGCGCGCACCCTCGCGAGCTGTCACGCTCATGCCCTCGCCTCCGCCGCCACGGGCTGCAGGTCGAGGTGCACATCGGCCGCCGTAACGACCGAGTGCCGATGCGAGACGACGAGCACGAGTCGGCCCTCGTCGGCGAGCTCGCGCACACTCTCGAGCACGGCGCCCTCCGTCGCGCTGTCGAGCGCCGACGTCGGCTCATCGAGGATGACGATCCGGCAGTCGCGTTCGCGCGCGCGGTAGACGGCGCGCGCCAGACCAAGTCGCTGCGCCTGCCCTCCCGAGAGTCCGTCTCCCGCGGGGCCCAGCACGGTGTCGCGCGGCAGGTCCTGCACCCGCGCCCACTGCAGCGCTGCGTCGACCGCGGCAGGGTCGGCGATCGCCGAGCCGAGGCAGACGACCTCGTCGAGCGTGCCCTCGGTGAGGTCGGCCGACTGCGGCGCCCACGCGATGCGGGCTGCACGCTGCGCGGGCTCGAGTCGCTCGCCGGTCACGACCACCGCGCCCTCGGCCTCGTGCAGTCCCAGGATCGCGAGGAGGAGCGACGTCTTGCCGCTGCCGCTGGGCCCCGTGATCGCGACGACCTGCCCGGCCCGCCAGCTCGCCGAGAGCCGGTCGACGACGACACGATCGCCGCGGCGCACGGTGAGGTCGCGCAGCTCGAGCGCTGGTGCATCCTCGGCGCGCGCGAGCGGAGCCGCGAGGGGCGCCTGGACGCCCTCCGCAGGCGCCTCGTCGGCCTGCTCGAGAAGCGCGAGCACATCATCCGCGGCGGCGATGCCCTCCGCGGCCGCGTGGTACTGCGCGCCCACCTGGCGCAACGGCAGGTACGCCTCGGGCACGAGGACGAGCACGAAGAGACCGAGAGCGAAGGCGATGTCTCCGTCGATGAGGCGCACGCCGATGGACACGGCGACGACGGCGACCGAGAGGCTCGCGGCGAGCTCCAGAGCGAAGCCGGAGAGGAACGAGAGCCTCAGCACGCGCATCGTGCGCTGGCGGTACTGCTCGGTGACGGCCTCGATGCGCGGCGTCTGGCGGTGCTGGCGCCCGAAGATCATGAGCGTCGAGAGCCCGCGCACCACCTCGAGGAAGCCCTGCGAAAGCGTGCCGAGCGCCTCCCACTGCCGCCGCTGCATCGCCTGCGTGGCGAGACCGATGAGGATCATGAAGAGCGGGATGAGCGGCAGCGTCAGGATGACCGCGATGCCCGTGGCGAGATCGGCGGTGAGCAGGGCGAGCACGACGAGGGGCGTGGCGACGGCGGTGAGGATGAGCTGCGGCAGGTAGCGACCGACGTAGCCGTCGAGCGCGTCGAGGCCCTGGCCGATGAGGGTCGCGATGCGCGCACTCGAGGTCGTGCCGAGCAGCACCGAGCCTCCGCGGTCGAGCCCCGCCAGAACGCGACGGCGCAGCTGGCTCTTGACGACCGCTGCCCCACGCACGGCGAGCCCGTCGAGGAGAGCCTGCGTGCCCGCGCGGGCGAGGATGCTGACCGCCGTCGCGAGGACGGGCACGGCGAGCTGCTCGAGGGACTCCCCCGCGATGAGGCCGGCGATGCTGTGGGCGAGGAACCAGCTGAACGCGATGATGCTCGCCGTGTGCACGACCGCGACGGCCGACCCGATCACGAGGAGCGATCGGGCCGCCGTCGCCGTGCGCAGCAGTCGCGGGTCGAGCGGCTTCAGTGCGCGTCCGCCGGAATCAGGTCGCGGGTGAGCCGCTTGCGGAACACCCAGTACGTCCAACCCTGGTACGCGAGCACGAGCGGCATCGAGAACAGCGCCAGCCAGGTCATGATCTGCAGGGTATACGTCGAGCTCGACGCGTTCTCGATCGTGAGGCTGAAGGCGGGGTCAGTCGTCGACGGCATGACGTTCGGGTACATCGCCGCGAGGATCGTGCCCACGGCGAGGGCGATCGTCGTCGCCATGAGACCGAAGGCCCAGCGCTCACGTCCACCCGCGTTGGCGAGCCAGGACCCGATGAGGGCGACGGCGGCCCCACCGGCGAGGGCGAGGATGAGGGGCAGGTGCGCGACGTCCAGGTGCTGCGCGGCGGTCCACACGAGGAAGGCCGCGGCCACGACGATCGTGACCAGCCCCGAGCGCTTCGCGAGGGCGCGAGCCCGCTCGCGCATCTCGCCCTCCGTCTTGAGTGCCACGAACTGCACGCCGTGCGTGAAGAACAGCAGCAGCGTCGTGAGGCCGCCGAGGATCGCATAGACGTTGAGCAGATCGAACAGCGACCCCGTGTAGGTGCCCGACTCGTCGATCGCCACGCCCTGCACGATGTTGGCGAACGCGACGCCCCACAGCAGCGCGGGAACCGCGGAGCCGACCACGATCATCCCGTCGAACCAGGCCTTCCACCGGGGCGACTTGCCCAGACGGCGGTACTCGAACGACACCCCGCGAGCGATGAGCGCGAGCAGGATGAGCAGCAGTGCGAGGTAGAAGCCGTCGAAGAGCGTCGCGTACCAGTACGGGAAGGCGGCGAAGAGCGAGGCGCCTGCCACGATGAGCCACGTCTCGTTGAGATCCCAGACGGGGCCGATCGTGTTGATGAGCAGGCGCTTGTCGGTGTCGTCCTTCGCGAGGAAGGGCATCGACATGCCGACGCCGAAGTCGAAGCCGTCGAGTACGAAGTACCCGATGAACAGGAATCCGACGATGCCGAACCAGAGGAGTGCGAGATCCATGATGTGTCCTGACTAGGTATACGAGACGACGGGCTAGTAGACGGTCGCGAGGGAGCGGGGGTCGACCGTGCCGCCATCCTCTTCGGCGTCGTACGTCGACCAGTCCTTCGGGCCCTCGACGGCGGCCTTGACGATGAGCTTGAACTCGACCACCGCGAGCGCTCCGTAGATGAGGGTGAACGCCACGAGGGAGAGCAGCACCTCGAAGCCCGTCACACCCGGCGAGACGCCGTCCTCGGTCTTCATGAGACCGAACACGATCCACGGCTGCCGGCCCATCTCGGTGAAGATCCACCCGACGAGGCTCGCCACGAGCGGCAGAGGCGCCGACCAGATGGCGACCTTCCAGGCCCAGCCCGCCGGGGTGCGGCCGCCACGGGTCAGCCAGAGGCCGACGACCGAGATGAGCGCTGCGAGGGCCCCGAGGCCGATCATCCAGCGGAAGCTCCAGTAGGTGACCCAGATGATGGGCGTGTAGTCGCCGGGGCCGAACTCCGACTGGTACTGCGCTTGCAGGTCGTTGATGCCCTCGACCGTTCCCATGAAGTCGTGCGTCGAGAGGAACGAGAGCACGTACGGGATGCGGATCGAGAAGAGCTCGCTCGAGCCGTCCGGCGTCCCCCACGTGAAGATCGAGAAGGATGCCCCCGCCGTCGTCGTGTAGAGCGCCTCGGCCGCGGCCATCTTCATGGGCTGCGTCTCGACCATGATGAGGCTCAGCTGATCGCCCGTGAGAGCGACGCCGGCGAAGCACACGATGTTGGTGATGAGGCCGAACCTCAGTGCCGTGCGCATCTCGTCGATGTACTGACCTCGCGAGAGGTGGAAGGCCGCGACGGCGACCATGACGACCGCGGCGAACATCGTCGCGGCGAAGATCGTGTGCGGGAACTGCGCGAGCGCGACGGGGTTGGTGAGCACCGCGACGATGTCGGTGAGCTCAGCGCGACCGCGCTCTTCGTTGATCGCGAACCCGACCGGGTTCTGCATGAAGGCGTTGGCCGCCAGGATGAAGTACGCCGACAGAGTCGTGGAGATGGCGAGCATCCAGATCGTCGCCAGGTGGAGCCTGGCGGGCAGCTTGTCCCAGCCGAAGATCCACAGACCGATCATCGTGGCCTCGAGGAAGAAGGCGAGCAGCCCCTCCATCGCGAGCGGTGCCCCGAAGACGTCGCCGACGAAGCGCGAGTAGTCGCTCCAGTTCATGCCGAACTGGAACTCCTGCACGATGCCCGTCACGACCCCCATCGCGAAGTTGATGAGGAAGATCTTGCCGAACAGGCGGGTCAGGTGCAGGTACTTGAGATTGCCCGTCCGCACCCACGCCGTCTGCATGATGGCGACGAGCACGACCATGCCGATCGTGAGCGGAACGAAGAGGAAGTGGTACAGGGTCGTGAGACCGAACTGCCAGCGCGCCAGCAGCAGCGGGTCGAGCCATTCGAGCACGAGGGGCGACCTTCCAAGAGCGAGTGAGGGGGACGATTCGACAGTACGAGCCACCCTCGCGGGCAGGTAAGGGCCGAAGGTCCCGACTGCGCGGCCCGTGCTCAGCGCACCACCGGGGCGCCTCGATAGGCTCGCGATCGTGAACGAATTGCTCGACGACCTGCTCGGCTACGTCCAGGCCGTCGACCCCGTTCTGCGCACGCTCCTCGCTGGCCTGTTCATCTTCCTGGAGACGAGCGTGCTCGTCGGCCTCGTCGTGCCGGGTGACACGGTCGTGCTCGTCGCGAGCACCGCCGTCGACTCCCCGCTCGGCTACTTCTCGCTCGTCACGATCGCGATCGTCGGAGCGCTCGGGGGCGCCTCGGTCGGGTTCGCGATCGGCCGCTTCTTCGGCCCCCGGCTGCGCGCCTCACGGCTCGGCGCACGCATCGGCGAGAAGAACTGGCGCCGTGCCGAGAACTTCCTCGACCATCGCGGCGGCATCGCCGTCTTCATCTCGCGGTTCCTGCCCGTGCTGCACTCGCTCACGCCCCTCGTCGTCGGCATGAGCGCGCTGCGCTACCGCACCTTCATGCTGTGGCTCGCACCCGCCTGCGTCATCTGGTCGTTCGCCTACGTGTCGGTGGGGTCGGCCGCCGCGGAGGGTTACCGCTCCCTCTCGGGCCAGCTGAGCTCGGCCGCCTACTTCTTCGTCGCCGCGATCCTCGGCTTCTGGCTGCTCGTCTACGCGGTCAAGCGGCTGCTCGACCGCTACGTCGCGCGCTTCGCCGACCGGGCGGGCGACGGCGACGCGACCACCCGCGAGGACTGATCGCCGCGCGAGGGCTGGCCGCGACGCGAGTCACGCCGTTCGTGACACGTCACGCCGAACGTTTCGTCCCACTTGTCACAAACGGCGTGAGTGGGGTGGGCGGGCGGGGCCGGTAGGCCCGCGGGCGCAACGGCGCACACGACAGGCGCGGACGCCGCGGCGCACACGCGAAAGGGGCGGACGCCCGTAGGCGCCCGCCCCTGTCGATGCGGGATGCTGGGTCTCGTCTAGCCGAGGAACCCGTTCTCGGTGAGCCACTGCGTCGCGATGACGGCCGAGGAGTCCTCGTCGACGGTGCTCTGCACGTTGAGAGCCACGAGGCCCTCCGCAGTGAGCGCGGCGCTGATCTCGTTGATGACCTCGACGGCCTCCGCAGGGAGGTCGGCCGAGGCGAGCGGCACGACGTTCGAGGCCAGGAAGAGGCCCTCGGGGTCGTCGAGCGTCACGAGATCGTTCTCGCCGATGCGCGGGTCGGCGCTGAAGACGTTGGCCACGTTCACGAGGCCGTCGAGCAGCGCGGGCACGGTCGTGTCACCCGTCGCCTCGAACTCGACGGTCACGCCGTAGACCTCCTGCAGGCCGGTCGGGCCGTAGGGGCGCTCCTCGAGCTCGGGGAAGCCGCCGAGCACGAGCCCGTCGACGCCCGCGAGGTCGCCGATGGAGCTGAGACCGTTGGCCTCGGCGAAGTCGGCGGTCACGTTGTAGGAGTCCTGGTCGCTCGCCGAGGACTGGTCGAGCACCTGCAGGCCCTCGGGAAGGGCATCCTGCAGCTCGGCGTAGACGTCATCCGACTGCGTCGCCGTCGTGTCGGGGCTGTAGAACTGCAGCAGGTTGCCCGTGTACTCGGGGAAGAGGTCGACCTCGCCGGCCTCGATCGCGGGAATGTACGCGTCGCGCTGACCGATCTGGAAGTTGCGGTCGACATCGAAGCCGGCCTCCTCCAGTGCCTGCGCGTAGATCTCGGCGATGATCTCGTTCGAGTAGTACGCCTGCGAACCGACGGTGATCGTCTCGCTCGACATGTCACCGTCAGAGCCCGTGTCCGGCTCCTCCAGCGGGTCGCCCGTTGCACACCCTGCCAGGGCCAATGACACCCCGACCACGGTCGCGCCGAGCGCGAACCGGCCCTTGTTCCTTGCTGTGAACATCACACACTCTCTTTCCTAGGTGGTGGCGGAAGCCTCCGCCGTCGCGCGGCGTCCGGATGACGCCGTGCGAACGTCTGGGATGCGGCCGGCGCGCACACCGCGCGGCACCGCGAAGCGCTCGAGGATCGCGAAGATCGCATCGAGCAGGAGGGCGAGCACGATGATGAGGATCGCGCTGCCGAGCATCTGGTCGTAGCTGCGCAGAGCGATGCCCTGCACGATCTCGTACCCGAGACCGCCGAGCCCCACGAAGGCGACGAGCACGACGGTCGCGACGACCTGAAGAGTCGCACTGCGCAACCCGCCGATGAGGAGCGGGAGGCCGAGCGGCACCTCGACCTTCCACAGGATCTGCCACTCCGTCATGCCCATCGCCCGCGCGGCATCGATCACGCGACGGTCGATGACCTCGAGACCGGAGTACGCCCCCGCGAGAATTGGCGGAATCGCGAGGAGCACGAGAACGAAGATCGTCGAGGGCTCTCGGTTGAGCACGCCCGCGATCATGACGAACAGGAACAGCAGGCCGAACGACGGCAGTGCGCGCGCGGCGCCGGTGATGGCGACGGCGATGTCGCGCCCGCGCCCGGTGTGGCCGATGAGCCAGCCGAGGGGCACGGCGATCGCCGAGGCGACGGCCATCGCCGCGAACGTGAAGTAGAGCTGCTCGCCGATGCGCTGCGGTATCGAGCCGCGGCCCTCCCAGTTGGCGGGGTCGAGGATCCAGGCGAAGGCGTCGAGGAAGAGGTTCACGAGGCCGCTCCCTGCTGCCCCGAGGGCGCCCGAACGGTCGAGCGCGTCCACGGCATGAGCACCCGCCCGAGGGCGACGAGGATGCGGTCGATGAGGAGCGCGATGAGCACGGTCACGACGACGCCCGCGAGCACCGAGGCGAGGATGCCCCTCTGGTAGCCGTTCGTGAAGAGGTAGCCGAGCGTGTCGATGCCGATGACGACGCCGATCGTGAGCAGGCTCACCGTGCTCACGGCGACGACGCGCACTCCCGCGAGCACGACGGGGCCGGCGAGGGGGAACTCGACCGCCCAGAACCGCCGCCAGGGCGAGTAGCCGACGGCGGTCGCGGCCTGCTTGATGTCGCGATCGACGCTGCCCAGGGCATCCGCGATCGATCGCGCCATGATGGCGACCGCGTAGATGGTGAGCGCGATGATGACGTTGAGCTCGCTCGTGTAGCGGATGCCGAGCAGCGGCGGCAGTGCGACGAAGAGCGCGAGCGAGGGGATCGTGTACAGAAGCCCCACGACGGTGAGCACGATGCCGCGCGTCAGGCGATAGCGGTAGGCGACCCAGCCCAGCGGCAGGGCGAGCACGAAACCGAGCAGGATCGGGATGGCGCTCAAGCGCAGGTGCTCGAGCGAGAGGCGGCCGATGAGGTCGAGGTTCTCCCACACCCAGGTCACGCCGGGCCCTCCTCCGTGAGCGCGCCAGCGACGTTGCCGTCGCCATCGACGAGGATGCTCGAACCGTCCACCTCGCGGATGCTCAACGAGCGCTTGCCGCGGTCGGCGCCGATGAAGCTCGCGACGAAGTCGCTCGCGGGGTTGGCGAGAATCTCCTCGGGCGAGCCCTTCTGCGCGATGCGGGCGCCCTTCTCGAGGATGACGACCTGGTCGCCGAGCAGGAACGCCTCGTCGATGTCGTGGGTGACGAAGACGACAGTCTTGTCGAGCTCGCGCTGCAGGCGCAGCAGCTCCTGCTGCAGGTCGGCGCGCACGATCGGGTCCACCGCGCCGAAGGGCTCGTCCATGAGGAGGATGTTGGGGTCGA
This sequence comes from Chryseoglobus sp. 28M-23, assembly GCF_014789785.1. NCBI lineage: Bacteria > Bacillati > Actinomycetota > Actinomycetes > Micrococcales > Microbacteriaceae > Microcella > Chryseoglobus sp. 28M-23. The sequence goes on from NZ_CP061846.1 coordinate 1,646,326, forward strand.
CGGCGAGGCCGCGCGCGACGCCGACGCGCTGCTGCTGGCCGCCCGAGAGCTGCGCGGGGTAGCGCTCGGCCATGCTGCGGTCGAGCCCCACGGTGTCCATGAGCTCGAGGGCGCGCGCGTGCGCCTCCTTCTTGGGCACGCCATTGAGGCGCGGCACGGTCGCGATGTTGTCGATCACGCGACGGTGCGGCAGCAGCCCCGAGTTCTGCATGACGTAGCCGATGCGGCGGCGCAGCTTGACCGGTTCGATCGTGGAGATGTTCTCGCCGTCGATCTCGAGCTCGCCGCTCGAGGCGTCGACCATGCGGTTGATCATGCGCAAGAGAGTCGTCTTGCCGCAGCCGCTCGAGCCGACGAACACGGTCGTCTGGTGGGAGGGGAGCACGAGGCTGAAGTCCTCCACCGCGGTCGTGCCGTCGGGGAACGTCTTCGAGATGGAGCGGAACTCGATCATGCGGGTCTCCTCACGGCAGCGCGCACGCCATTCAGCGCCCGTTCAGTCAAGCAGGTTGCTCCGACGACGACACAACCCGGGCCGCCCATTCTCGGCTGTTACGCAGTACCGCCCAGCCAACGTTCAGCCAACGCGCAGTTCCCCTGCGGCGCGGCGAGCGCCCCCTGGACTCAGAGCCGACCGGCGACGACCGCTGCGACTGAGCGCCGCGCCTCCGCGAGCAGAGCCTCGTCGCCCGTCGACGACCGCGCGAAGGCGCGAGCGACGAGAGCATCGGCGACCTCGACGGCCGAACCGACAGCGAGGCGCACCTCGAGGGTGTCCGCCACGCCGAACCGCTCGACGAGGGCGTCGCCCACCGCGGTGGTCACGACGACCGAGGCAGGCTCCTCCGTGGTCGGCGGGATCAGATCGAGCACGTCACCCGCGCGCAGCGAGCGGAACCCCGGCTCGGTGCGGAACAGCTCGACCATGATGTCGACGACGGCGAGCAGGGCATCCTGAGCAGAGGCGTGCTCGGCACGGGAGAGCTCCTCCGAGACGCGCACCATGAGCCGCTCGAGGTTGCGCGAGGCGAGCGACTGCAGCACGGCGATGCGGTCGGGGAAGTAGCGGTAGACGGTGCCGATGGAGGCACCCGCGCGCTCGGCGACCATGGCCGTCGTGAGCTTCTCGTAGCCGATCTCGCCGATCACCGCGGCCGCGGAGTCGAGCAGGGTGGCGAGTCGCGCGGTGCTGCGAGCCTGCACGGGCTCGTTGCGGATCAGCGCCGAAGCGCCGGGGTGCAGAGTGTAGGTATCTGAGTTCGACACGATGGGGTCCTTTCGCTCGACCGATGCCCACAGTAGCGCTCCACCTGAGCAGAACGCACATAACTCCCAGGGTGCGTCGCGTTTGGCCTCACGGGCTCTGACAGACTGGACCGGTGACGGATGAGACGCCGGACCCCTCCGCGCCCTCCCGGTGGGCGACCTGGGCCTCGGGCCTCGAAGACCGATTCCACCGCTTCCGCGAGCGGCGCGCCCGCAAGCGCGGGCTCGTGCCCACGGTCATCCCGTACAGCGGCTACGGCAACGACGGATGGATCCGCGTGCTGTGCCGCGTGCTCCTCACGAAGCCGCAGACCTCCTCGAAGGCGGCGAAGAAGTCAATCCGCGGCTGGCGCAGCTTCGTGAGCATCCCGGTCGCGGACGCGGCCGTGACCGTGCGCGCCGACGGCCAGGAGATCACGGTGCACGCCGATCGCGGCGGCGTCGTCGACGCGGAGATCCCCGTGAGCCTCGCCCCGGGGCTGCGCAGCATCACGCTCGAGACCGAGGGATCCGAACCGGTATCCGCGAACATCTACGTCGTGAATCCGGATGCTCGGCTCGGGGTGCTCTCCGACATCGACGACACCGTCATGGTCACGGCACTCCCCCGGCCCTTCCTCGCGGCGTGGAACACGTTCGTGCTCGACGAGCACGCGCGTCGACCCGTGCCGGGCATGGCCGTGCTGCTCGAGCGCATCACGCAGGAGCACGCGGGCTGCCCCGTCGTGTACCTCTCCACGGGAGCGTGGAACGTCGCCCCCACGCTCGACCGGTTCATGGGCCGGCACCTCTACCCGCGCGGCACCCTGCTGCTGACGGACTGGGGGCCGACCCACGACCGGCTCTTCCGCAGCGGACGGGACCACAAGCGCGAGAGCCTCGAGCGGCTCGCGCGGGAGTTCCCCGCCGTGAGCTGGGTCCTCATCGGCGATGACGGGCAGCACGACGAGGAGCTCTACCGAGCCTTCGCCGAATCGCATCCCGAGAACGTCGCCGCCGTCGCTATCCGGCAGCTCTCCACGCCCGAGGCCGTGCTCGCCGGCGGGCGCCGACACATCGATGCGCCCGACGGCGCGGCGCCGTGGGTGTGGGCGCCCGACGGCGCCGGGCTCGCGAAGAAGCTCGCCGAGGTCGGGATTCTGCGCCGCTACCGCTGAGCACCTCCCACCGTGAGGCACGCGCTACTATCGAACACACGTTCGACGGCGGCAGGGTGACGAGGCGAGGAGGGCGGCCATGGTGCAGCGCCTGACGCGCAGGGCGAGCCCCGAGCATCCTGTGCTGTTCGCGAGCGAGGCCGACATTCCGCCTGCGCCGGTTCTGCCCGACCCGGATGCGGCAGACGAGCTCGACCCCTATCGTGCGCTGCTGGACGAGGTCGAGGCGATCGCGCTCGCCGCTGCTGCCGAGGCTCCCTCCGGGCGGGAGGTCGTCGTCGCGGGGCGGCGCGAGGCGACCGTCGACGACGCCGCAGCGATTCTCGACGACGGCACCGCGCGCGTGCCGCTCGTGCTCGCATCGGCGGCGAGCGCCGCTCTGCGGGAGAGCCTGCGCGCACGCGTGCTTCTCGTGAGTGCCACGACCTCGCGCGCCGACGGCACGACGGTGCTCCGGGTGAGCGCGGCGCACGATCTGCGCCGCCTCGGGGCCGAGCGCGAGGCCCTCGTGCGCGCGGCCGGCGCCCGGCGCTGACGCATGAGAGTCCTCTCATGCGAGGTCTGCTCGCCTGCGCACCGCCGATAATGAGGGGATGCGCTCGCCCCTGCTCCGCGTCTCGGTGCGCTCGCGCATTCTCGCCGTCATCCTCGTCGTCACGGCGCTCGGCATGACGGTGGCCGGCCTGAGCGCCTACCTCGTGCAGCGCGACCGCGTGCTGGCGAGCATCGACACCGAGCTCATCTCCTCGGTCGAGGCGGCCCGATCGATCGTCACGGGCGAGTCGACGGCGAACGAGGGAGCGGCGACGGCGACTCCCGAGACCGCCCCTGCCGCGTTCGCGACGGTCGAGGATGCGCTCGCGGCGATCATGTCGAGGCTCGTGCCGGGGCGCAACGAGAGCAGCGTCGCGCTCATCGATGGCGAGGCTCGCCTCATACCGGGCACGCGCATCGCCTTCCACCTGGAGGACGACCCGGCCTTCATCGACCGGGCGTGGCAGGAGGCGAGCGGCGGGGTCGTGACGCTCGGCACCGCGGTGACGCAGGTCGGCACGCTGCGCTACATCGCCGCGCCCGTCTCGGTGACCGACGACGAGCAGGTGGGCGTGTACGTGACCGCGGTGGATGCTCAGGCTGCCGTCGACGAGGTCGGCGGCGCCTTCCTGACCTACGCGGGCCTGGCCGTGCTCTCCCTCGCGGCCATCGGCGTCGCCGGCTGGTTCGTCGCCGGCCGGCTTCTCGCCCCGCTGCGGCATCTCACCGAGACGGCCTCGCGCATCACGGCGGAAGACCTGAGCGAGCGTATTCCCGTCCACGGCAACGACGACGTCTCCGCACTCACGGAGACCGTCAACGCGATGCTCGAGCGGCTCGACGACTCGCTCACCGCGCAGCGCCAGCTGCTCGACGACGTGCGGCACGAGCTCAAGACTCCGCTGACGATCGTGCGCGGGCACCTCGAGCTCATGGACGCGAGCAGCCCCGCCGATGTCGACTCCGCGCGCCAGATCGCGATCGACGAGCTCGACCGCATGAGCGAGCTCGTCGAGGACATCGACGCGCTCGCCCGCGCCGAGAAGGCGCAGCTGCTGACCGAGCCGACCGATGTGGCCGACTTCACGGCTCTCGTCTTCAGCAAGGCCACAGCGATGAGCGGTCATGACTGGCAGCTCGCGGAGACAGCGGAGGCGATCGCCCTCCTCTCCCCCTCGCGGCTCACCCAGGCCTGGTTGCAGCTCGCCGACAACGCGGCCAAGTACTCACCGGCGGGTTCGACGATCCGCCTCGGCAGCACGGCCTATGCCACAGCGGTCGAGTTCTGGGTCGCCGACGAGGGCCCCGGGATTCCGGAGGGAGCGGAGGAGCGCATCTTCGAGCGCTTCGGCCGCGCCGATACCGGGCGCGGCATCGCCGGCTCGGGGCTCGGCCTGCCGATCGTCGCCGCGATCGCACGCGCTCACGGCGGTTACGTGACGCTCGACAGCTCGGAGGCCGGCGCCCGCTTCGGCATCGTCGTGCCCACGGAGGCAGAGCAGGATGCCCCTCCCCCGCCCGCGGCCGGCTTCGACGGCACCGACATCCCGAGGAGCGAAGCGTGAGCAGCATTCTGGTCGTCGAGGACGAGGCCCGCATCTCGACCTTCGTGGAGAAGGGTCTCACCGCCGCGGGCTACACGACGACGGTCGTGACCGACGGGCGCAGCGCGCTCGACTACCTCGCGACGGGGTCGTTCGATCTCGTGCTGCTCGATGTCGGTCTGCCGGGGCTCGACGGCTTCGAGGTGCTGCGCCGCTTCCGGGCGGGCGGCGCGACCACTCCGGTGATCATGCTCACGGCACGCACGAGTGTCGACGACACCGTGACGGGCCTCGACGGCGGCGCCAACGACTACTTGCCGAAGCCCTTCAAGTTCGACGAGCTGCTCGCGCGCATCCGCGTGCGCTTGCGCGAAGCCGGCCAGCAGGGCGCTGCGGAGACCGTGCTGCGGCACGGCGCGCTCACTCTCGACCTGCGGGCACGGCGCATCACGGTCGACGGCACCACACTCGATCTCTCGGCGCGCGAGTTCGGGCTCGCCGAGCAGTTTCTGCGCCACCCCGATCAGGTGCTGTCGCGCGAGCAGCTGCTCAGCCGCGTCTGGGGGTTCGACTTCGACCCTGGTTCGAACGTCGTCGACGTCTACGTGCGCTACCTGCGCGCCAAGATCGGTGCCGATCGCATCGAGACCGTGCGGGGCATGGGCTACCGCCTCGCGCCTGCCGGCTGACGGAGCCGCCGCGCTCAGTCGGCGGAGTCGACCGAGTCAGGGCTGTCGACGGAGGCCGGGCTCGCGGCCGATGCGGGGGCGACCGGCTGCGGCGCGGGGGCCGGGGCCTGCACGACCTCCGGTGCCGAGCTGGCACTCGGGGTGGGGGTTGCCGTCGGGGAGGCCGTCGGCGTCGCACCGACGCTCGCTCCAGCACCACTGACTCCCTTGACCTCCTCGAGAGCGATGCTCGAGATGGGGGGAACCGACGACTCGGTCGTCGAGTCCACGAGCGGCATGGCCCCCGCGATCGACGCGGCACTCGCGGCGACGAGACCCAGCCCGAGCGCCGAGGCGGCTCCGACAGCGAGCCATCCGCGTGCGGCGCCGTGCGCTCGGGGAGTTCCGGTCGGCGACGAGGTCATGCTTCCAGTATCGACGGCGCAGCCGGGCCTGTGGGTGAGAGTTCTCTCACGGAAGCGCCCGCCTTGCGGCACGCACCGCTACCAGGTGGAGGTCGTGAGCGGCCGCTCATCGGCGGTGACGATGCGCTCCGCCCGCTCGAGCAGCAGCTGAGCATCCTCCGACCCCGCCGCCGAGCGTGCGAGAGCGTGACCGAGAAGCTGCGTGCCGGCGATCGCGTGCGCACGGTCGGCGAAACCAGGCTCGCGGGAGCCGAACCAGCGCCGTCGCCACCCGTCCGCGAGCACCGAGCTGCGGCGTGCGCGCACCGTGGCCGCGCTGCCCCCGTCGTGGATGACGGTCGCGATGAGGTGGGCGTAGAGCGCTGCGGCATCATCGGCCGGGTCGCCCCACCCGGAGGTGTCGATATCGAGCACGCCCGTGATGCGGCTCGGTTCGCTCGGGTCTACGAGCAACTGCGCGAGGTGCAGATCGCCGTGCACTGTGCGCGAGGGGGGCGGTTCGCCTCCCGCGCGATACCGGGCGGCGATCGCCCGCGACGTGCGCTCGATGCGCGAGTCGTGGTCGGGCAGCTGGTCGAGCAGCCGCTCCTCGTACCAGTCGAGGCGGCGCACGAGCGAGGAGCGCGCGGGCGCCTCGGAGGGCACCGACGCGATCTGCACGACAAGGCGCGCGAGCTCATCGAGCAGCGCGCGCGGATCGGTCGCCCGGTCGAGGACGCTGATGAGCTCGGCTCCCGCGAGGGCTTCGAGGGCCACGAGCCCCTCCTCGCTCCACCCGAGCACGGAGGGAACGGGAACCCCGTGCTGGCGCCACTGGGTGTGCTTGCGCTGCAGAGGCTCGGCCGTCGAGGGGCGCACGACCTTCAGGAAGTACGCGGTGCCCGAGGTGTCGACGCGCACGACCGCGCGCTTGCCCGGCCGGTAGGCGGCGAGGGAGACCTTGAGGTCGTCGACGGGCAGGCCGAGTCGGCCCAGCACGACCCCGGCCGCCTCGGCGTAGACCGCCGTGCGCAGTGCCGGCAGGGCGGGGTCGGCGGGGTACACCCAGACATCGACGCGGTCGCCCGATCCCGGCTGCGTCAGCGTGAGCACGCCGGGTCGCGTCGCATCGGGAGGCGAGGTCTCGACGAACACGGTGTGGTCGGCGCTCTTCCCCGCGGCATCCGTGAGTGAGACGCGGTAGCCATGGGTGAAGCCCTGCCCGGTCGGCTCCACCTGCAGCGCTGTCACCTCGCCGAGCGTCGAGCCGAGGGACGACGCCACGGCGGTGAGCACATCGTGGTGCGGAAGGGGGCGCGCGGTCGTCGACATCGTTCACATTCTGTCGGATGTCTCGGTCAGCACGTCAATCCGCCGCACCGGGTTGACGCGGCGGCATCGGGTCCAGTAGCGACACCGACTCACTCCCTCCCCCGATGTGGGGGGGCCACGATTGCTGGAGAGCAGACCGGCACCGGCGTAGGGTGTACCCGTCGTGTCCCCCCTTTGGCGGACACCGCGAGCGCACCACACCCCCGCACCACCCGAGAGGGTTCCTTCACCCGAAAGGAAGGACCGTCAGCATGCCCGCACTCCTCGTCACCGCCATCGTCGTCTCCCTCGAGCGGCACCGCCGCCTCACGCCCGTCACCGCGATCCTCACCGGCCTGTCGACGCTCGCGATCGTCGGCGGCGCCATTCTCGTCACGTTCTCAACGACGGCGCCCGCCTTCGCGAGCGACATCGCCCCGCGCGGTGTGGGCGAGAACTCGCTCGAGCGCGTCGACGCGCTGGAGCTGCCCACCCTCTAGAGCGCTGCGCGCCGGCACGCAGGATCAGCCGCACAGGAGCAGCCGCGTCGCGGCTGTCCGCGCCTACTCCTGCCCGCGGGGCGACTGGCCCCAGCACTTCGGCCCGCAGTCCCGGTACGGTCCCGACTCGCCGGACGCCGCACGCCGGGTGCTGATGAGGCGCCGCACGGAGTCGTCGACCGAGGCCTGCGAGACGGTGCCATCCTCGACCGAGGCGACCAGAGCATCCAGGAGGGATTCGGGGTCGATGCCGACCGATCGGGGATCGCCGGGCAGCACGTAGAGCAGCAGGTCGTTGCCGGCGGCGAGCGCGCGCACGGCGTTGCGTTCGGGGTCGGCGTACTCGGCGAGGCCCGAGCGCTGCAGCATGAGCATGTCGTCGGTGACGACGATGCCGTCGAACCCGAGCTCGTCGCGCAGAATCGTGATCCACTCGCTCGAGAGCGTCGCGGGCACGGCGCTGATGCTGTCGAACTGCAGGTGGCCCGTCATGACGAGCGGGGCGCCCGCCTCGATGCCCGCGATGAAGGGCACGGCGTGCGTGCGCCGCCACTCCTCGAGGCTGATGCTCGAGCGGGGCACGCTCACGTGCGAATCGTCAGGGCTCGCCCCGTGCCCGGGAAAGTGCTTGAGCGTGGAGAGCGCGGCGCCGCTCTCACCGCGTACGGCGGCCGCGACCCGCTCGGCGCTCGCGGTGGGCGATTCGCCGAGGGTGCGCGGGCCGATGAAGCTCGAGCCGTCTGGCGAGACGTCCGCGACCACGCCGAAGTTGATGAGCACCCCCGCCTGGTCGACGAGACCCGCCCTCTCACGAAAGGCGGCCTCCGTCGCGGACGGTGGCGCCGTCCACAGGGCGCGCCCGGCCGGCGCGTCGTCGGCGAGGAGCCGCCGCACGATGCCGCCCTCCTGGTCGATGGCGGTGAGGATCGGCAGGCCCGGCTCGGCGTGCAGCGCGGCAGTGAGTCTCGAGACGGTCGTTGCCGAGCCGCCGACGTTGTCGCCCATGAGGATGACGCCACCGAAGCCGTGCCGCTCCACGACCGAGCGGATGCGTGAGGCATCCGTGCCCGGCACGTGGATCATGACCTGGGCGGCGAGCTTCTGTCGCAGGGTCATGTCGGCGAGCCGTTGGTCGACATAGAGAACGGTGGGGTCGAGCAGCGGCGGCGCCCCGGCAGCGCGAGCCTCGGGCGCGCGCGGTGCCGCCTCGTAGGAGACGCAGCCTGCGACGGCGAGCACGGCGAGGGCGGCCGCTGCGGCGAGGAGCGCGCGCGGTCGGCTCGAGCGTCGTCGCATCTGACGATGGTAGCCCGGGGGGGTCGACATACGATGGCCGCATGCTGACTCGCGCCCGTGCCCTGCTGGGTGCCGCGCACCTCGGGCCGAGCGTCGTCGTCACGGTGGTCTCGGTGGCGCTCGGCGTCGTCTCGGGCCTGCCGATCGAACGGGTGGCGCTGCTCGGTGCTGTCATCCTGGCCAACCAGCTGTCGATCGGCTGGTCGAACGACGCCCTCGATGCGGATCGCGACCGTGATGCCGCCCGCGCCGACAAGCCGACGGTGCGCGGGGACGTCTCACCCCGCACCCTGCTGGTGTGCGCCGTGGCGAGCGCGACCCTCGCGATCGCCCTCTCCCTCCTGCTGGGCCTGGCGGCGGCCGCCGCGCACCTGGTCTTCCTCGCCTCCGGCTGGGCCTACAACGCGGGGCTCAAGCGCACCTTCTGGGCGACCGCCTGCTACGTGGTGGGCTTCGCGAGCCTGCCGCTCATCGTGACGCTCGCGCGCGAGACGCCGCAACCGGCGGCGTGGTGGGCGGTCGGCATCGGCGGGATGCTCGGCCTCGCCGCCCACGTGGCGAACGTGCTGCCCGATCTCGCGGATGACGCCCGGCACGGCATCCGCTCGCTGCCGCACGCGCTCGGCGCCCGCGGGTCGGGCGTCGTGGCCCTGCTGGCTCTCGCGGCGGCGGCGGCGCTCGGCGCGCTCGGGCCGCCGACCCTCACCCCTCTCGGCATCGCGGGCCTGGCCGCTTCGGCGGCGCTTCTCGTGGCGGGGCTCGTCGTCGTGGCCCGCCTGCCCGGCTCGCGCGCGCTGTTCCGCGTCATCATGGCCTCGGCGCTCACCGCGGTCGTGACGCTCGCGGGCGCCGGGTCAGCGATTCTCGGCTGAGGCCGTCTCCTCGGCCGGCGCGGGGTCGTTGCGGATGCCGATCGCCGAGGTGATGGCACCGGCGGCGAGCAGTGCCGCGCACAGGATCAGTGCGCGGTCGAACCACGCGCCGTCCACCTCGGTGCCGATGACGAGCCCGAGCACGGCGATCGCGATGAGCCCGGCGACGCGCGAGACGGCGTTGTTGGTCGCGGAGGCGATGCCCGACTGCCGCGGGTCGATCGCGCCGAGGATCGCCGAGGTGAGCGGCGCGATCGTCATGGTGAGCCCGAAGCCGAAGAGCAGCACGCCGGGCAGTGCCTGCGTGACGAAGTCGAAGGGCTCGTCGATCGCGAGCATCAGCAGAAAGCCGACGGAGGCGAGTGCGGGCCCGCCGGCCATGAACCATCGGGAGCCGTACCGCCCGGCGAGCGTGCCGAACCAGGAGGAGAGGGCGATGTTGAAGATGGTGACGGGCAGCAGCACGAGCCCCGCGAGGGTGGCTGAGAGGCCGATGCCCTGCTGCAGGTAGATCACGATGACGAGCGACCCGACGGCGAGGGCGGCGTAGATGGTGACGGTCGCGAGGTTGCCGACGGCGAAGTTGCGGGAGCGGAAGAGCCCGAGGGGCAGCATGGGATGCGCGGCACGGCGCTCGCGGACGAGAAAGCCCGCGAGGCACAGCACGCCGACGATGAGCGGGACGAGCACGATGGGGTCGGCCCAGCCGTAGTTGGCCTGCTCGATGAGGCCGAAGACGAGCCCGCCGAGCCCGACCGCGCCGAGCAGTGCGCCGAGGTAGTCGATGGGCACGCGCGTCTCGGCGGGCTCGTTGCGCATGGGCAGCATGAGGATGAGCGTCGCCGCAATGGGGATGACGTTGATGACGAAGACCCATCGCCAGCTCGCGAGGTCGGTAAGCACCCCGCCGATGAGGGGGCCGGCGAGGAAGGCGGCGGAGGTCCACGCCGTCCAGATGCCGATCGCCTTCGCCTGCGTCGCGCCGCGGTGCGTGCTCATGATGAGCGCGAGCGAGCTGGGCACGAGAAGCGCTCCGGCGACGCCTTGCGCGGCACGCGCAACGATGAGTAGCTCGGCGGTCGGCGCGAGGCCGCAGGCGAGCGAGGTGACGCCGAAGCCGATGAGCCCGATGCGCAGGATCGCGACGCGGCCGAGGAGGTCGCTGAGCGAGCCGGCGAGCAGGATGAGCGCCCCGAGGGTGATGAGGTACGCGTCGACGACCCACTGCTGCACGGGCAGGCCTCCGCCGAGCTCGTCGGTGATGGCGGGCAGGGCCACGTTGATGACGGTCCCGTCGAGGAACGCGACGAAGGCGGCGAGAATCGCGACGGCGAGCGCGCGGCGGTTGAGGGGGTTCACACGGATGAGTCAATCACAGGCGAAGTGCAAGTAGAAGTGCCGACCCGCTATACCCCTGGGGGTATGTCGTGTACGCTGATGGCGACCCCCCACCGAAACGGAGCCCGTGCCATGCGCCGCACCCTCAGCACCCTCGCCCTCAGCCTCACTCTCGCTCTCGGCCTCGCGGCCTGCGCTCCGAGCGCCGAGCCGCTCGACCTCGAGGAGGGCACCGTGCTGCTCGACGTGCGCACCCCCGGCGAGTTCGCCTCCGGCCACCTCGAGGGCGCCCTCAACATCGACGTGCAGACCGCCGACTTCGACGCGCGCGTCGCCGAGCTCGACCCCGACGCCGCGTACGTCGTCTACTGCCGCACCGGCAACCGCTCGGGTCAGGCCATCGCGCGCATGGAGGCGCTCGGCTTCAGCGACCTCACCAACGGCGGCAGCGTCGAGAGCGCGGCTGCCGCCACGGGCATCCCGATCATCACCGACTGAGCGGGGCGCCGCGCGGCCGTCCGCGGTGGACGATCAGGCGACGGGCGCGGATGCCTCGGCCACGAGCTCGCGCACGCGCGGCATGACCTGCGTGCCGTAGAGCTCGATCGCGTGCATGAGCTTGTCGTGGCTCATCGGCCCTGTGCTGTACTTCATGTCGAAGCGCTGCACGCCGAGGCCCGTGACGGTCGCGGCGATCTTGCGCGCGACGGTCTCGGGCGAGCCGACGTAGAGCGAGCCGTGGGCGATCTCGGCATCGAACTGCGCGCGCGTCGTCGGGCCCCAGCCGCGCTCGCGCCCGATGCGCGAGTACATGACCTCGTAGTGCGGCCACAGCTCCTCGGCCGCCTGCTCGTCGGTGTCGGCGACGTAGCCGGGCGAGTGCACGCCGATGGGCTGCATCGGCTGCTCGAGCTGCGTGAGCGCGCGGTGGTAGAGGTCCACGTACGGCGCGAAGCGCGCGGGTTCACCGCCGATGATCGCGAGCATGAGGGGGAAGCCGTAGCGGGCCGCGCGCACGACCGACTCGGGGCTGCCGCCCACGCCGACCCAGGTGCGGATGCTGCCGCTCTCCGTCGTCGGGTACACCTGCACGCCGTTCAGCGGCGGGCGGATGGTGCCCTCCCACGTGACGGGCTGCTCCTTGACGACCTCGGCGAAGAGGTTGAGCTTCTCCTCGAAGAGCACCTCGTAGTCCTTCAGCTCGAGGCCGAACAGCGGGAAGGACTCGGTGAACGAGCCGCGGCCCATGATGATCTCGGCGCGCCCGTTCGAGACCGCGTCGAGGGTCGCGAAGCGCTGGTGCACGCGGATGGGGTCGTCGGAGCTCAGCACGGTCACGGCGGTGCCGAGCTTGATGCGCTCGGTCTGCGCGGCGATCGCCGTGAGCACGACGTCGGGTGCGGAGACGGCGAAGTCGTCGCGATGATGCTCGCCGATGCCGAAGAAGTCGACGCCGACCGTGTCGGCGAGAACGCCCTCCTCGACGACGTCGCGGATCACCTGCGGGTAGCTGACATACTCGCCGGCGGCGTCCTTGCTGCGGTCGCCGAAGGTCTCGAGCCCGAATTCGAGGTCCATGATGTCGTTGCTCATGCTCGTGTCATCCATCCCGAGCGGTCGACCGCTCTCGTCCTTGTGCGCACAGTCTATTCACACGCATTGACATCACGAACGCGAGGATGCGCGCTGCTATTCCCGCACGCCCGTCACGGCTGCAGGCGCCCCAGCGTCCAATCCCCGCTCGCGTCCCGCGTGTAGACGAGGCGGTCGTGCAGGCGCGAGGTGCGGCCCTGCCAGAACTCGACGCGGTGCGGCACGATGCGGAACCCGCCCCAGCGCTCGGGCCGCGGCACGGTCTCGACCCCCTCGAAGCGCTCCTCGGCCTCGCGCACCTTGCGCTCGAGACCCTCGCGCCCGTCGATGGGCTGCGACTGGTCGCTCGCCCACGCCGCGACCTGCGCGCCGCGGGGCCGGTTCGCGAAGTAGTCGTCGCTCGCCTGCTGCTCGACCGGCCGCGCCTCGCCGTAGAGCATGACCTGCCGGTGCAGCGAGTACCAGGGGAACACCGCCGAGATGCCCGGGTTGGCGAGCAGCGCCCGGCCCTTGCGCGAGGTGTAGTCGGTGTAGAACTCGAACCCGCGCTCGTCGACGCCGCGCAGCAGGACGGTGCGCACCGAGGGTGCGCCATCCGGGTCGATCGTGCCGACGACCATCGCGTTCGGCTCGTACACCTTGCGCTCGGCGGCCTCGGCGAGCCAGGCGCGGAACTGCGTCACCGGGTCGGCGGCCGCATCGGCCTCCTCGAGCTTCTCGGCCCCGTAATCGGTGTGGGTGCGCAGCGCTGCGGCGAGGTCATCGTTCGCGGGGCCGGTGGGTTCTGCGGGACTCTCGCTCATGCGGTCAGCGTAGGCGGCGCCGGCCGAGAAGTCGCCGAGCGAACTTGTCGAGTTCGACGATGACGAGCACGCTCGAGGCGGCGATCGCGCAGCCCGCCCACTCGGCGAGGGTGAGCGGCACGAGCCCGAGCACGGCCGCCGCGGGGCCCCACGTCATGACGAGCGCCTGCAGGCCGATCGCGCCGAGCGCCGTGGCGATGAGGAACGGATTGCTGACCGGGCTCACCGTGAACAGGGAGCGGTGCTCGGTGCGCGCGCTGCCCGACTGGAAGAAGCTCATGATGACGAAGAGGGTGAGCACGAGCGTGCGCGCGTGATCGAGCGCGTAGCCGCTGCTCAGCGCCCAGGCGAAGGCGAGCAGCAGCACGGCGGCCATCCAGATGGCGGTGACGACCGTGCGCCCCCACAGCGCCCTCGAGAGGATGCCCTCGCTCGACGGCCGCGGAGGCCGCCGCAGCTCGTCCCCCTCCTCGGGCTCGAAGGCCAGCGCGACGTCCTGCAGGCCGCTCGTGACGACGTTGAGCCACAGCACCTGGATGGGGAGGAACAGCAGCGGCTGGTCGAGGAAGACGCTCACGGCGACGGCGAGCATGATGCCGAAGCCCGTGGAGAGGAGGAAGAAGGTGGCCTTGCGGATCGCCGCGAACGTCACGCGGCCCTGCCGCACGGCTTCGACGATCGTCGCGAAGCGGTCGTCGGTGAGCACGACATCAGAGGCCTCGCGGGCGACATCGGTGCCCGCGCGGCCCATCGCGACGCCGATCGCGGCCGCCTTGAGGGCGGGAGCGTCGTTGACGCCGTCGCCCGTGACGGCGACCGTGTGGCCGAGCTGCTGCAGCGCGCGCACGATGCGCAGCTTGTCGGTCGGCGAGACGCGCGCCGCGACCGTGGCGGTGCGCAGGCGCTCGCGCAGGGCGTCGTCGTCGAGGTCGCCGACCTCGACCCCCGTGATGACGCCGCCGTCGACGGCGATGCCGAGCCGGTCGGCGATGGTCGTGGCCGTGAGCGGGTGGTCGCCGGTGATCATGATGACGCGCAGGCCGGCGGCGCGGCACTGCTCGATCGATGCACGCGCCTCGGGCCGGGGCGGGTCGGTCATGGCGATGAGGCCGAGCAGCTCGAGCTCGCTCGGGTGCGGCAGCTCGGGGCCGTGCGGGGCGCTCTCGGGCGACTCCCCGCTCGGGTAGCGGCGCCGGGCGAGGGCGAGCACGCGGTACCCCTCGCGGGCGAGCTCGGCGTTGGCCTCGAGCACGCGCTCGCGCGCCGCCGCGAACGGCTCCTCGGCGCCCGCGACGCTCGAGCACATGGCGAGGACGAGCTCGGGGGCTCCCTTGACGTGCAGCACGAGGCCGTCTGACTCGTCGCGCAGGGACTGCGCGTAGCCGTTCTGCGGCTCGTACGGCAGATGGGCGAGCTGCTCGGGCAGCTCGTCGTCGGGGCCGACGACAGCCGTGCCGCGCGCGGCGACCGCGAGGGCCACGTCGACCGTGTCACCGAGGAAGCCCGCCTCGCTCTCCGCGTTCGCGTGGCACTCGTTGACGAGCGCTCCCGTGCGCAGCGCGGCTCGAGCGGTCTCGTCGAGCTCGGGCGGCGCATCCACGATGTCGGCGAAGCCGCGCGCCGTCCACAGGCGCTCGGCGGTCAGGCGGTTCTGAGTGAGTGTGCCCGTCTTGTCGCTCGCGATCACCGTCGTCGACCCGAGGGTCTCGACCGCCGGCAGGGTGCGCACGATCGCGTTGCGGGCGGCCATGCGCCGCACGCCGATCGCGAGCGCGATCGTGAGCACCACGGGCAGGGCTTCGGGAATCGTCGCGACGGCCATGGAGACGGCGGAGAGGAAGATCTCCTCGAGCTCCTCGCCGAGGAGAGCGCCGGCGACGAAGACGATGGCGGCCACGAGGCCGACGAACAGGCCGATGCGCCGCTCGAGGCGGCGGATGATGAGCTGCAGGGGCGTGGGATCGGGGGCGCCCTGCACGAGCTCGTTGATGACACCGAGCTCGGTGTCGGCGCCGATCGCGACCACGACGCCGTGCGCGCGGCCGGAGGTGGCGAAGGTGCCGCTGAAGAGCATGCTCGTGCGGTCGGCGACCTCGGTGTGCTCGGCGACCGGGTCGGCGGTCTTGTGCACCGACTCCGACTCGCCGGTGAGCATGGACTCGTCGACGAGCAGGGCGTGCGCGTCGAGCAGCCGCAGGTCGGCCGGCACGCGTTCGCCGCTCTCGAGGGCGACGACGTCGCCCGGCACGAGCTCGGTGGCGCTCACGCTGCGCACGTGGCCGTCGCGCACGACGCGCGCGGCGGGCACCGTGAGCGAGGCGAGCGCACGCATCTCGCGGTCGGCCCGCAGCTCCTGCCAGAACCCGATCGTCGCGTTGAGCACGAGAACGATGACGATCGCGATCGCGTCGACGTAGTCCTGCAGCAGCAGCGTCACCGCGGCAGCGACGATGAGGATCGCGATGAGCGGCGAGCGGAACTGCCGCAGCACGATCTTCCAGGCCGGGTCGGGAGGCCGTGCGGTGAGCGCGTTGGGCCCGAACCGCTGCTGCCGCTCGGCTGCGTCAGCCGCCTTCAGCCCGCGCGGGCTCGACGCGAGCTCGTCGAGCACCGCGGCCGCGTCGCGCGCGTGCCACGGAGCGGGAGTGCCGGTGTGGGCCATCGCCGTCAGGCTACGGGCGCTGCTCTCGACCTTCCAGAGGCGAAGGTCCCCGTGAGAGGAGCAGTGAATTCGATGGTGGACCTGAGGGGACTCGAACCCCTGACCCCCTGCATGCCATGCAGGTGCGCTACCAGCTGCGCCACAGGCCCGTGGCTAACCCGACTCTCGCCGGGGACAACTCGACAAGAGTAGTACACCGACCCGGTGCCCACCAATTCACGGCGGCCGAGCATCCGGCACGCTGCCACGGTGTTGGATAGGGACATGACCGCGACCCCCGTGACCGTGTCGATCACCCGCTCCGTGCCGCCGGAACGCGCCCGCGAGTTCGCCGCCTGGGCGCGCGCCGGCGAGAACCTCATGAGCCAGTTCCCCGGCTATCTGGGCTCCGGCTGGGTGCGCCCCGACCCCGAGTCACCCGAATGGCACATGCTGCTGCGCTTCGCCGACGAGCCCAGCCTGCGCGCGTGGGAGAACTCGAGCGAGCGCGGCTGGTGGGTCGGCACCATCAAGGAGTTCGCCGCCAATCAGCGCGTCGAAGAGCGCACCGGCATCGAGGGCTGGTTCGACGAGCCCAGCCGCGTCGACGTCATCGCTCCCCCGCCGCCCGCACCGCCGCGGTGGAAGCAGATGATCGCCATCATCCTCGTCTTCTACCCGCTGAGCCTCGGCACCAACGCCGTCATCGACCCGTTCACCGACGGCTGGCCGCTCGTGCTGAGAGTGCTGCTGCTCGTGCTCATCGTCTCGCCGATCATGACCTACCTGGCGCTGCCGTTCGTCACGCGCGCGCTGCGGCCGTGGCTCATGAAGGGGCGCGTGTAGCGTTCGGTCCCGACGGCGCCGCTAGGCAGAATCGGTGGCGGGATGCTCGAGCTCGAGCGGCACGGCAGGGCAGTCCTTCCACAGCCGCTCCAGGGAGTAGAACAGCCGCTCCTCCTCGTGGAAGATGTGCACGATCACGTCGCCGAAGTCGATGAGGATCCAGCGGCCCTCCGCACGGCCCTCGCGGCGCAGCGGCTTCACGCCCGCCTCGATGAGCTTCTCCTCCACCTCCGCGGCGATCGCCTGCACGTTGCGCTCGTTGCGACCCGTGACCAGCACGAAGACGTCGGTGAGCGGCAGAGGCTCCGAGACGTCCAGCGCGACGATGTCCTCACCCTGCTTGGAGTCGGCGGCACGAGCGGCGAGCTGTGCGAGGTCGAGGGCGCGGGAAGTAGCGGTCACGGGGTCCTTGAAAGGTCGAGGGCGGAGGGAAGCACTCAGAATAGTCCGTTGACCGCCGCGAGCACGAACAGGCCGATCGCCACGACCGCCATGACGACCGTCGCCGCCACCAGGACCGTGGTGAGGGTGTTGCCGTTGCGCTGCGGCTTGCCGTGCACGATGTTGCCCGTGCCCGTGTGGCCGCTCACCGCGCGCAGGGCGCTCACCGGTGCCGCGCCCGTCGACGTGAGCTCCACATCGCCCGGCTCCACGTAGTCGTCCACGTCAGCGCTGTCGTGCACCGAGGGCACCGTGCCCGTGCTCGTGACGATGCGCGGAACCTCGATCATGCCCGTCACGATGATCTCGCCCGTACCCGTCACCGGGCCGCTCAGGTTCGAGACGGGCATCTGCGGCAGCACGAGCGCGTTCGTCGAGTGCGACGCCGACCCGACTTCGCGGCTGAACGTGTTCGTGAACGGATCCTCGTCGTCGTGCACGCCCACCGACCAGTGGCTGCCGGTCGTCGGCGCCGAGGACGACGACGGCTCCACGAGCTCGTCGGGGGTCGCCTCCGGCTCGATGAGCGGCGGAGGCACGGGAGCCGACGGCGGCAGCGGGGCGGGCGACGGGAGCGTGTGGCTCGGCGGAGGCGCAGAGTCGACCGGCGGGGCGGTGTGGCTGGGCGGTGCAGTGTGGTGCGTCGGCGGAGCCGTTGTCTCGTGCGGAGACGGTGCGGGTGCCTCCACGACCGGGGGCACGACCGGGTCGCTCACGTCGCGCAGCGAGCGGAGCTGGCGACGAGAGAGCGTGTGCTCGCTGATGACGTGCGGAGCCGACGGCTGGCGCGCCCCGGGCCTCGGCTCGGCGACGTGGTGCGAGGAGGGTGCGTCGACCGGGCGCTCCGTGCGGTACTCGAGCGGAGCATCCTCATCAACGGCCGGGGCGAAGGAGGCGCGCGGGGCCTCCTGCTCCGACGGCGGGCGGAAATCGCGCCGGCGCATGCGCTGCGCCGGCTCGGCAGGAGGAGCCACAGGGGCGGAGGACACGAAACCCGGCGACGCGGGCGTCGGCGTGGGCACCGCGCTCGATACACGCTCTCGGCCGGCAGCTTCGCGCTCGGCAGACTCGCGCGCGGCGCGCTCGGCGCGCTCGGCCGCTTCGCGGGCTTCGCGGCGGCTCATCGGCTGCTCGTGGTGACTGCTCATGACCTAAGTACTCCGGTACAACTGGTGCTTGGAGATGTACTGCACGACTCCATCAGGGACCAGATACCAGACGGGTGATCCCTCCTCGACGCGACGACGGCAATCCGTCGACGAGATCGAGAGGGCCGGCACTTCGAGCAAGCTTACGTCGCCCTCCGGCAATGCGCGAACGCTCAGCGGATGACCCGGCCGACTCACGGCGATGAAGTGGGCGAGCTCCCAGAGCTCGCGCGCATCCTTCCAATCCAAGATCTGCGCGATCGCGTCGGCGCCCGAGATGAAGAACAGCTCGGCGTCGGGGTGCTGATCGTGCAGGTCGCGCAGGGTGTCGATCGTGAACGTCGGGCCCGTGCGGTCGATGTCGACCCGGCTCACGCGGAAGCTCGGGTTCGCGGCCGTCGCGATGACCGTCATGAGGTAGCGGTGCTCGCTCGAGGTCGCATCCGGCTTCTGATACGGCTGACCGGTCGGCACGAACACGACCTCGTCGAGCTCGAAGTGATGGGCGACCTCGCTCGCGGCGACGAGGTGGCCGTGGTGGATCGGGTCGAACGTGCCGCCCATGACGCCGATGCGCGCGCGGCGCTTCGTGGTCGGGGTCACGGTGGCGGGGGCGGCGATGGCGGTCGCGTCGCGTGTCGAGAGGCTCGGAAGTCGGCCGGCTCAGTGCCCGGCGTCGTGCCCGCTCGTGGACGACCCGGTCTTGTTGCTGTGCCGGTTCGCGACGTCGCGGTAGGCGAAGGTGACGAGACCGAGCATGAGGAACACGAGAGCAGCGATGCCGCCCAGAACGGGCGCCGGCGCGATGAGCGGCGCGAGCTCGTGCTCGAGCTCTTCTGCGGCGGTGATCACACTGGCCAGTGTCGACAACATGACGGCTCCTGAATCGTTGAGGTTCGAGGCACCAATCTACCGTGTCCTAGCCGCGAACCTGCCCGGCGCCGCGCACGATCCACTTCGTGCTCGTCAGCTCGGGCAGGCCCATCGGCCCGCGCGCGTGCAGCTTCTGCGTCGAGATGCCCACCTCCGCGCCGAAGCCGAACTCGCCGCCGTCGCTGAACCGCGTCGACGCGTTCACCATGACGACCGCCGAATCGACTTCGGCGAGGAACCGTTCGGCGTTCGCCATGTCGGCCGTGACGATCGACTCCGTGTGCTGCGTCGAGAAGCGACGGATGTGCTCGAGCGCGCCATCCAGGTCGTCGACGACCGCGATCGACAGCTCGAGCGCCATGTGCTCGGTCGCGAAATCCTCCTCCGTGGCCGGCTCGAGGCTCGCCTCGATCGCGCGAGCGCGGTCATCGCCGCGGAGAACGACCCCGGATGCTCGCAACGACTCGATGATCGGCGGCAGCAGGCGCTCCGCGGCATCGCGGTGGACGATCACCGTCTCGACCGCGTTGCACACGCTCGGCCGCTGCACTTTCGCGTTGTGGACGATGTCCACCGCGGTCTGCGCGTCGGCGCTCGCGTCGAGGAAGACGTGCACGACCCCCGCGCCCGTCTCGATGACCGGCACCGTCGACTCGCGCACGACCGTCTGAATCAGGTCGGCGCTGCCGCGCGGGATGAGCACGTCGACGAAGCCGCGCGCGCGCATGAGCTGCTGAGCGCCCGCGCGACCGAACTCGTCGATCGTCTGCACGGCCTCCGC
The DNA here is from genome assembly GCF_014789785.1 of Chryseoglobus sp. 28M-23. Lineage (NCBI taxonomy): Bacteria > Bacillati > Actinomycetota > Actinomycetes > Micrococcales > Microbacteriaceae > Microcella > Chryseoglobus sp. 28M-23. Next base: position 1,666,342 of record NZ_CP061846.1, read on the forward strand.
CGGCAGGCCGACGCTCTCCAGCGCGCTCTGCAGCAGGGCGACGAGCTCGCGGTTCGTGTGCTCGGCGGCGCTGCCGCCGCGCAGCACGACCGCGTTGCCGCTCTTGAGCGCGAGCGCGGCGATGTCGACCGTCACGTTCGGGCGCGCCTCGTAGATGGCCCCGACCACGCCGAACGGCACGCGCACCTGGCTCAACTGCAGGCCGTTCGGCAGGCGGGAGCCGCGCACGACGACGCCGACCGGGTCGGGCAGTGCGCGCACGTCGCGCACCGCCGCAGCGAGACCCGCCAGCCTGTCGGCGTCGAGCCGCAGGCGGTCCATGAGGCCCGTCGAGATGCCCTGCCCGCGGCCGCGCTCAAGGTCGCGCTCGTTGGCCGGCAGCACGCGGGCGGCGGCGCCGTCGAGAGCGTCGGCGATCGCTGTGAGCGCTGCATCCTTGCGCTCGGTCGTGAGCGTCGACAGGGCCCGGGATGCGGCGACGGAGGCGGCGAGCAGCGCCTCGAGAGCCGGGTCGACGGTGCGAGTGTCGGGCGCGAGGTCGGTCAACGTCATGCGGGCAATTCTACGGCGCGGCGCCGCACGCTCAGTCGGCGGACGTCGCCTCGAACCACGTGCCCACGTCGTCGCCGCGCAGGGCAGCATCCACCGCGGAGGTCGACGTCACGATCGCGGGCACGCCCTGCGCCGCAGCGAAGCGCGCCGCCCCGATCTTCGTGCCCGCTCCCCCCGTGCCGACGCCGGCGGCCCCGATGTCGCCGAGCTCCACGTGCGCGAGGTCGTCGCCCGCCGGCACGTGCGCGATGCGCTGCGCCCCCGGCTCGTGCGGCGGCTTCGTGTAGATCGCGTCGACGTCGCTCAGCAGCACGAGAAGGTCGGCGTGCACGAGCTCGCACACGAGCGCCGCCAGCCGGTCGTTGTCACCGAAGCGGATCTCCTGCGTCGCCACCGTGTCGTTCTCGTTGACGATCGGCAGAATCCGCAGGCTCAGCAGGCGCTCCATGGCGCGCTGGGCGTTGCTGCGCGGCGTCGCGTGCTCGAGGTCGCCCGCGGTGAGCAGCACCTGCCCGGCGACGATGCCGTAGCGGTCGAGGCTCTCCTGGTATCGAAAGATGAGCAGGTTCTGACCGACGGCCGCCGCGGCCTGCTGCGTGGCCAGATCGGTGGGCCGAGCATCCAGATTCAAATACGGGATGCCCGTCGCAATCGCCCCCGACGACACGAGCACGACCTCCACCCCGCGGGAGTGCGCCGCCGCGAGCGCGTCGACGAGCGGGCCGATCTGCGCCGTGTTCGCACCGCTGATCGAGGACGAGCCGACCTTGACCACGACCCGGCGGGCCTCCGTCACGATGCGGCGCGCGGCTGGGCTCATCGCTCGTCGTCCTCCTGGTGCTGGCCGTCGTTCTGCTGGTCGTTCTGCGTGTCTGACCGCTGCTCGTCGTCCTGGTGCCACAGGCCCGCCTCGCGCTCGCGCTCCAGCTCGGCGCGGGCCTCGGCCTTCGCGTCCATGCGCTCGAAGTAGTTCGCGCGGCGCTCCTCGCGCGTCAGACGCGCGTTGCCGTCCAGTCGCGGGTCGCTGCCGCGCGGCGCCGTCATGAGCTCGGCGGCGCTCGTGAGCGTCGGCTCCCAGTCGAACACGACGCCGTTCTCGCCGCCGATGACGACCGTCGCCCCCGCGATCGCGCCGGCCTGGAAGAGCTTGTCCTCCACGCCGAGCTTCGCCAGCCGGTCGGCGAGGTAGCCGACCGCCTCGTCGTTGCGGAAGTCGGTCTGGTGCACCCAGCGCTCCGGCTTCGCGCCGCGCACCCGGTAGACCGGGTCCTCAGCACTGCCCTCGACGGTCACCGTCACCTCGACCTCGTCGACCGCGCGCGGGCGCAGCACGATGCGCTCGCGCACCGTCGTGTCGGCAGCGCGCGCGGCACGGTCGGTCTCGACGAGCTCGGCGAGCGCGAACGTCAGCGGGCGCAGGCCCTCCCGGCTCACCGCGCTGATCTCGAAGACGCGGTAGCCGCGCTCCTCCAGCTCGGGGCGCACGAAGTCGGCCAGCTCGCGGGCCTCCGGCACGTCGATCTTGTTGAGGGCGACCAGCTGGGGGCGCTCGAGAAGCGGCGTCTGCCCCTCCGGCACCGGGTAGGCGGCGAGCTCGGCGAGGATCACGTCGAGGTCGCTCAGCGGGTCGCGGCCCGGCTCGAGCGTCGCGCAGTCCAGCACGTGCAGCAGGGCGCTGCACCGCTCGACATGGCGCAGGAACTCGAGCCCCAGGCCCTTGCCCTCGCTCGCGCCCTCGATGAGACCGGGCACGTCGGCGACCGTGAAGCGGGTCTCCCCCGACTCGACGACGCCGAGGTTCGGGTGCAGGGTCGTGAACGGGTAGTCGGCAATCTTCGGCTTCGCCGCCGAGATCGACGCGATGAGGCTCGACTTGCCCGCGCTGGGATACCCGACGAGCGCCACATCGGCGACCGTCTTGAGCTCGAGCAGCACGTCGCCCGTCCACCCGGGGGTGCCGAGCAGGGCGAAGCCTGGGGCCTTCCGCTTCGTCGTCGCGAGCGCCGCATTGCCGAGGCCGCCCTGGCCGCCGGGGCCGACGACGATGCGCATGCCCTCCGCCGTCAAGTCGACCAGCTCGGTGCCATCAGCGTCGCGCACGACCGTGCCGACGGGCACCGGCAGAACGAGGTCCTCACCCGAGAAGCCCGAGCGGTTGTCGCCCATGCCGGGGCCGCCGTTGTCGCTCGAGCGGTGCGGGCGCCGGTGGTACGGCAGCAGCGTGGTCTCCTGGCTCGACGCGACCAGGACGATGTCGCCGCCGTCACCGCCGTTGCCGCCGTCGGGGCCGGCAAGCGGCTTGAACTTCTCGCGGCGCACCGACACGCAGCCGTGTCCGCCGTGACCGGCGGTGAGGTGGAGGGTGACGCGGTCGACGAACGTCGCCATGAGCGCGAACCTCCTGAGGTTGGGTGCTCGATCCCCGTCTCAAGTGATCGGGGGTGCCGAGCGGAGTGGTGCTGCGGGGCCGGTACGGCCCCTAACGGAAGAATGGGCGGGCCGAAGCCCGCCCATCCTCACCGAAGCTGTGTGCTGCGTGTCGAACCTGAATCAGATCAGGCGCTCGCCACGATGTTGACGACCTTGCGGCGGCCCTTGGCGCCGAACTCGACGGCGCCTGCCTCGAGGGCGAACAGGGTGTCGTCACCGCCACGACCGACGCCGGCGCCGGGGTGGAAGTGCGTGCCGCGCTGGCGGACGATGATCTCGCCGGCCTTCACGACCTGGCCGCCGAAACGCTTCACACCCAGGTACTGGGGGTTCGAGTCGCGGCCGTTACGGGTGGACGATGCGCCCTTTTTGTGTGCCATGTCTTCTCGCGACCCTTCTTACTTGATGCCGGTGATCTTGACGCGGGTCAGGTCAGCGCGGAAACCCTGGCGCTTCTTGTACCCGGTCTTGTTCTTGAACTTCTGGATGACGATCTTCGGGCCGCGCAGGTCGCTGATGACCTCGGCCGTGACCGTGATCTTCGCGAGCTTCTTCGCGTCGGTCGTGACCGTGTCACCGTCGACGTGCAGGACCGGGGTCAGCTGGATCGTGCCGTCCTCGCCCGCCTTGACGCGGTCGAGCACGACGACCGTGCCCACCTCAACCTTTTCCTGCCGCCCACCGGCGCGCACAACTGCGTAGACCACTGTTTACCCTTAATTCTCGTCGAAGAGATGAAGCTGAAGAATGCGGTGACCCACGCGGGCTCAGCCCAGCGCACACCAGCGGTCAAGAATAGCCGACGCGAGGATGGGCGGTCAAACTGGCGGGCGTGCGCGGGGCGGTCACGCTGCGGGCAACGCGGGTGTGGTGGCGCTGCGGGGAGCGCGCGCGTGGTCGTTGCGTGCCCGCCTGCATCAGTCTCCTCCCCACCGGGACTCGAGCGAGGACTCTCCACTCTTCCCGCACTCGCGCCGAGAACGTCGGTGGTCGAATGTATGTTCGAATCACGAACCAGCACACAGTACCGCGGAGGGAGGCGACCATGACCATCACGACGATGCTCGCGCCGCCGATGCCCGCGGTGCCCGCCGCCGCGTTGCCGCGCCACCCCAGCCCGGGCGCGACGGACGACACCGTCAGTGAGGTGAGCGGCGTCGTCGAGGTGGCGGGCGCACTCACTGCCGCTCGGGATGCCCTTGCCGCCGTCCCCCGCGCGGTGCAGGTCTTTCGCGCTCTGGACGACGCCGAGCTTCTCGACCTCACCCGCCTCGCGGCCGACGAGGTGCGCCTGGCGCAACTGCACGTCTCGCTCCTCGCCGGAGAGATCGCCCGACGCTCCGCACCCGAGCTCGGCCACGCAGGTCTCGCGCAGCGCACTGGGCACCGCACGCCCGAGGAGATGGTGCGCGTCACGACCGGCACCCGCGTCGCCGATGCCCGCACCGCCGTCCGCGTCGGCACGACGGTCGGCGCCGAAACGCCCACACCGCTGGGCGACGCCGTCTTGTCAGGTCGCGTCAGTGTCGCCGTCGCCGACGCCGTACGCACCGGCCTCGGCCGGCCGACCAGCACGATGAGCGAGACCGATCTCGACGCGGCCGCCGAACGACTCCTCCCCCGACTGGACGGGCTCGACGCCGACCGCGCCGCACGCGAGGCACGCACCGTGCGCGACGCACTCGACCTCGACGGCATCGCCGACCGCGAAGAAGCACGCCGACAGCAGCGCTCCTTCCGACTCGGCCGCCGACCCGACGGCATGGGCTACGCCCACTGGATCCTCGACCCCGAAACCTTCGCCCTCGTCAGCGACGTCTACGACCGCATCACCTCACCCCGGCGCCGCGAACCCCGCTTCACCAGCGACGAGGAACGGGCAGCCGAGGCACACGAGGCAGTCCTCGACGACTGCGACCACCCAGCCGTCGACGACGACCGCACCCCCCAGCAGCGCGCCAGCGACACCATCGCCGAACTCCTGCGCCAGGGCGCCGCCGCCGACACCAGCCAACTCCTCGGCGACGAACCGGTCGGGGTGCGCATGATCGTCACCGCCCGCACCCTCGAGAAGCGCCGCGGCCAAGGCTGGATCGAAGGCCACCCCGACGCCATCTCCGTCGCCACCATCGAGCGCCACGCCTGCACCGCCGGCACCATCACCCTCACCGTCGACGGACACCCCGACAACGCCGGCCAACCCCTCAACCTCGGCCGCGAACGCCGCCTGTTCACCCGCGCACAACGCCTCGCCCTCGCCGCCCGCGACGGCGGCTGCCGCTGGCCCGGCTGCGAACGCCCACCCTCCTGGTGCGAAGCCCACCACATCCACCACTGGCACCGCGACCACGGCAACACCGACATCGCCGACGGAATCCTCTTGTGCCGCCACCACCACCTCCTCGCCCACAACAACGGGTGGGAAATCCAACGCGCCGGCCCCAGCTATCGCCTGATCCCACCGCCGGGCCCACCCCCATCACGGCACGGTGCCCAGGCGAATGCCCGGCTCGGCACCCATCGCGGAGACCGGCCCGCTGAGCCGATCGACATGCCCAGCCGCAGCCCCGCACTGCAGGACGCCCTCAGCGCTTCAGCACCGGCGCGCGCATAAACTCGGTCGCACTATGGCTGTGCTCATCGACGACCCCATCTGGCCCGCCCACGGGCGGCTCTGGGGGCACCTCGTGAGCGACACATCCCTCGACGAGCTGCACGCGTTCGCGCGCGACGCCGGCATACCCAAGCGCGGGTTCGACCACGACCACTACGACTACCCCGACGAACGCCGCGACGCCCTCATCGCCCAAGGTGCTGTGCCCGTCACCGGCAAAGAGCTCGTCGCCCGCCTCACCGCCTCCGGACTGCGGGTGAGCCAGCGCCAGAAACGCGGGCTCTGAGGCCTCACGCCTACCAGACGGGCGCGAAGCCCTCGAGGCTGCGCACGAGCGCACCCGTCTCGATGTCGATGATCTGCAGGGTGATCGACGTCGAGCGCGGATTGACCCGGCGACCGTCGGGCTCGGCGTCCTCGACCGACGGCGTCACCTCGATCGCCACGTACTGGTCGTTGGGCGACACCGACAGTGCGCCGATGCTGCCACGGTCGTCAATCGTGCGTGCCAGCTGCCGCGACTCCCCCGAACCGTCGTCGACGACGACAACGATCGCGAACGACCCACCGGACGCGTCGGGCACGGCCACCTTCTGCACCCAGCGCTCATCGCTCAGCAGCACCGTCTCACCGCCGAACACGACCTCGCCCTCGAACAGGGACGGATTCAGGCGTGTCTCCTCACCTGACTCGAGGTCGAGGAAGAGGCCGCCGAACGAGTCCGAGCCGCTCACGCGCGTGCCGTCCGTGGAGAGGTTCCACACCGTCGGCAGCTGGTCCACGGGCAGCACCAGCTCGGGCGCGAGCAGGTCGATGCGCAGGAGCGACTGATCGAGGGCGTGCACGAGCAGGCTCGATCCGCCGGGCAGGAATGCCGCGTCGAGCGCTCGCACCGGCTCGCCGTCGAGACCCTCCAGCAGCCTCACCTCCCGATCCCCCGCCAGATCGACGTAGGCGAGCGCACTCGAGAACTGCGGCGTGCCCTCCTCGACGACCTCGGTGAGCACGAGCCCGACCAGCGTGCCCGCCTGCGGGGCGATGATGCGATCGACTCGGGCCCCCTCGGGCAGGCGCACGGTCTCCGCATCACCCGACTCGGTCAGCACCGACTCGAGAACGCTCGCGCCTGTACCCGGGGCGGAGGCGTCCGAGGCCGCGTCGGACGAACCGGTCCCGCCCGCCCCGGCATCGCGCGCGACGACGAGCACGCCCTCGACCGGCGCGAAAGCCTGGATGCCCGGCGCAGCGTGCACGACCTCGCCGCGACCCGTGCCGCTCACCTCGGCGCGCAGAATCTCGTCCTGCGTCTCTCCGCGGTCCAGGTACAGCACGCTCGCGCCCGCGGTCTCGAAAGCGTGCGAGAACGTCGACACAGCATCGCGGCTGCGCGCCGCGACGTCGCTCACCGTGACCGTGTACTCGGTGTCGTAGCGCAGGCGCTCGTCGAACTGCACGACCAGCAGGTCGTCCTGCACCGTGACCGTCACGTCGGTCTGCGGCGAGACCGCCACCTGCGAGGCATCGACGTCGCGCAGCGGCTGATTGGCGAACATGCGCAGCTGCTGACCGGACTGCTCCGTCGCCCGCTGCGGGTCGACCTGCGCGGTCGTGAGCTTCGGGCCCTGCAGCGCACCCAGCAGGAGAAACACCGCGGCAACCGCTCCGAGCACACCGGAGACGATCCAGAACGTGCGCTGGAAGCGCTGCAGCTCGCGCTGCTCACGCAGCCGACGGCCCGCCTCGGCCGCGCGGCGCGTACCCTCGCCCTCCGGGTGCACGCCGCCGTGCCGCGTCGATTCGCCCTGCGCGCCGGGGTGGCGCGGTTCGCCTTGCCCGTCGGGGTGGCGCGGCTCGCCCTGCTCAGAAGAGGTAGGGCTCACGCGGCTGCTCCACAGGGTCGACGGTGTCGGGGATCACGGCCACCGGCTGCAGGCTGCTCGAGCTCGGATTGCTCGCGAACTCCCCCGAGACGCTCACCCAGCTGTCTGGCTCGAACGTCGCAGCCCAGTCGGGCAGGTGCACGGGCACCCCGAGCGGCTGGGCGTCCACCGCACAGCAGGTCACGACGAAGCGCGAGACGTAGAACACGTTCTCGGGGTCGTCCTCGTCGGCGATGACGAAACCGACGAGGTCGGTGACGGGCTTGTCGGCGAAGAACGACAGGTCGCTCGTCTGCCGCAGAATGGCGGCCCACTCCCGCACCGTGAATCGTGCGATCGACGCCTCATCGGCGGTCGCGGCCGCCGCGAGGCTCTCCTCGTCGCCCCCCGCGGTCGCGTTCATCTCCCGCTGGTCGGCCGTCGCCGTGCTGAGCGACGCCGGCGGCACGAGCACCATGCCGAGCGTGAAGAGCCCCGCGACGGCGGCCGCGGTGAGCCCGAGCGCGCGCTGCGAGCGGCGCGGTGGCGGAGCATCCTCGTCATCGTGATCGCGCCGCCCGACGACGGAGGCGACGGCGAGGACGACCGCGATGATCGACATCGTCACCGTGAAGACGTTGTACCGCGGGTGGATGTAGAGAGCCAGCTGGCCGGTGACCGCGAGCCACAGGGTGATCGCGGCCATCGTGCCGATGATCGCAACCCCGCGCCAGCGCTGCACGCTACGCCACATAGTTCACCACCAGACCGAGCCCCGCACTCATGAGCGCCACGATCGTCGTCAGCTGCACGAGCGTGCGCGTGGAGTACGTGGTGCGCATGAGGGCGAGCATCTTGATGTCGACGATGGGCCCGAAGACGAGGAACGCGACGATCGAGCCGGGCAGGAACGTGGAGGCGAACGGCAGGATGAAGAACGAGTCGACGTTGGCGCAGATGGAGATGACGAAGGCGAGCACCATCATCGCGAGCACGCTCAGCAGCGGGTCGCTGCCGAGGGAGACGAGCACCTCGCGGGGCACGAGCACCTGGATGCCGCCAGCGACGAGGGAGCCGATCACGAGGGCCGGCATGAGGATGCTCGACTCGCGCACGAACAGGTCGAGAGTCTGATCACGCCGACTATGGGTGTGGCCGTGGCCGTCGTCGAGCCGGCATTGCTCAGCGAAGCGGCCGCTCAGCAGGGAGTGCGGGTCGGGGTGCTTGCTGAACAGCCAGCCGAGCACGTTCGCGATGAGGAAGCCGCCGAGGAGGCGCGCGACGAGGATGCCGTCGTCGAAGCCGAACGCCTGGTGCGTGGTGATGATCGTCACCGGGTTGAGGATGGGGGCGGCGACGAGGAACGTCATCGACTCGGGGATCGTGAAACCGCGCCGCACGAGTCCGCGCGCGAGCGGCACGTTGCCGCACTCGCACACGGGCAGGAACATGCCGAAGAGCGAGATGACGGCCCGGCGCCCCCACGGGTTGCGGGGCAGGATGCGCAGCAGCCAGGCTTCCGGAATCCACACCTGCACGAGGATCGACAGGGCGATGCCGAGCACGATGAACGGCAGCGACTCCACGACGACGCTCGTGGAGAGCGTCAGCAGATCCTGCACCGGGTTCGGCAGGCCCCACGGGCCTGCCTCGGCGGTGAGGGAGCGCAGCGCGACCATGGTGACGAGCACGCCGACCCCGCCGACGAGCCACAGGTAGTGCGCGGGCCGACGTCGCGGCCCCGCCATGGCGTGGTCGTGGCCCGCGTGGTCACGGCCCGCGCGGTCGGACCCGCCGCCGTCGTGCGGGCCCGGCGCGCGCGCAGAGTCGAGGGAGGGTGAGCTCACGCGGTCATCCTAGGAGACTGCTGAACAAGGGGTCTTGACCGTGGTCGGCTGGGCCGTGTCGGTTCTCTGGGCGGGCGTCGGTGGCTCGGTTCTTGGTCTGCCGTGCCAATAGTTGTCTGCCCGGAAGGCGGCGTTGCGGCACTGTTGGCGGGGGTTCCGCCGAGCTGCGACCGTGATTGGGCGCACTGGCTGGCTCTATCCGAGCGCCCAGTTCCCGTTGTGGAAGGTGAGGCCGAGGTTGAGAAGTCGTTTGAGGTTGATTCCGGCGGCGCGGGTGACCCACCAGGCGTTGTTCTTCGCGACGCCACGGAACGGCACGCGTCTGGCGTCGCGGGTGAGCCACGCGATTGAGCGTTCGACCATTGGCCGGTGTTGCCGGTAATCGGCTTGGAAGCCAGGATCCGCGGCTCGGGCCCGGTGTTCGCGTTTGATCCGGTCATGCGCAGTCACGGTCATCTTCCGTCCTCGCGCCGCCGTGGTGCATCGAAGCTTCAACGGACAGGAGGAGCAGACGCTGCCGAAGGTCACTGTTCCCTTGGCGGCGATCGGTCGGGTGACTCCGGCCGGGCAGGTCATCGTTCCCGCGGTGTCATCGACGGTGAAGTCATCGATGGTGAACCCGTCAGGAACCGCCCGGGCCAGCGGCATCGGCTTGATAATCGCGGTGTGACCGGCGGTTCCGATCTGGTCGAGCAGCTCACCGCTGCCGTAGGCCGAATCGGCCAGCACGTCGACCGGTTCCTCGCCGATGCTGGTATCGGCGGTGAGCAGCTCCGCCCCGCGGGCCGCGTCGCTGTTCGCCGCCCCGGACGCCTTCGTGAGGGCGGCAGCGGTGACCAGACCGGTGTCCGGCTCGATCACAACGTGGGCTTTGAAGCCGTCCTGCTTCTTCTCCCGCGACTTGTGCGCATGCCGGGTGTCCGGATCAACGGTTGAGATCATCCGCTCCGGGGCGACCTTCCGGGCGATCCGCCACCGCCCATCGGTGCCATCGGAATCCTCCGCCGGCTCAACGTCCTGCCCTGCGACCAGTGCCAGCAACGCCACCGTTTCCTGCTGCTTCTCGCTCAGTTCGACACCGTCGAGCTCCGCCAGCAGCGTCAACGCGTCGTTCACCAACGCTGAGACGAGCAGATCGCGGGCGGCCGGGTCATCCCAGGCAATGTCCGGCTTCCCAGGCGTGGAGTAGTCATGCCCGGGCAGGCCCGCGATGAGCTCCGCCGTTGCGGGGACCTCCCGCCCGACTCGGCGGATCTGCGCGATCAGCTGGGTCACCGTGTCCTGCCGGGCAACCGCATCGTCGAGGATCGTGGAATCGATCGCCCGTCGCCGTCGACCGGTCAACGCCCCCGACTGAGCGATGACCTCGGCCACGGCATCGAAGATGCGATGCGGCCGCTCACTGCCAGCCAGACGGCGCCGCCAATACGTCAACACCGACGGGTGGAACGCTGTCTGGGCCACCGCGAACCCACAGGCCGCTTTCCAGCGCAGATCAAACGTGACCGCCTCCGCAGTCTCCCGATCGGAGAGGTTATGAATCGTCTGCAACACCAACACCGACGCGATCACATCCGCCGGGATCGAGGGACGACCCCGCCCGGACGGGAACAGATCCGCGAACGCGTCATCCGGGAACAGTTGCCTCCGGTGAGCGGCCAGGAACGCGAACACCGACCCCCGCGGGAGCAAATGACCCGCCCAGGACTGAACATCCAACAGTTGACGCTGACCATCGTCACTACCCTGCATGAACCAAGTCTTAACCCGCAGCCCGGACCAGTCCGCAGGCGCGCCTTAAACCCCCGAATTGTTCAGCGGTCTCCTAGGAGACTGCTGAACAAGGGGTCTTGACCGTGGTCGGCTGGGCCGTGTCGGTTCTCTGGGCGGGCGTCGGTGGCTCGGTTCTTGGTCTGCCGTGCCAATAGTTGTCTGCCCGGAAGGCGGCGTTGCGGCACTGTTGGCGGGGGTTCCGCCGAGCTGCGACCGTGATTGGGCGCACTGGCTGGCTCTATCCGAGCGCCCAGTTCCCGTTGTGGAAGGTGAGGCCGAGGTTGAGAAGTCGTTTGAGGTTGATTCCGGCGGCGCGGGTGACCCACCAGGCGTTGTTCTTCGCGACGCCACGGAACGGCACGCGTCTGGCGTCGCGGGTGAGCCACGCGATTGAGCGTTCGACCATTGGCCGGTGTTGCCGGTAATCGGCTTGGAAGCCAGGATCCGCGGCTCGGGCCCGGTGTTCGCGTTTGATCCGGTCATGCGCAGTCACGGTCATCTTCCGTCCTCGCGCCGCCGTGGTGCATCGAAGCTTCAACGGACAGGAGGAGCAGACGCTGCCGAAGGTCACTGTTCCCTTGGCGGCGATCGGTCGGGTGACTCCGGCCGGGCAGGTCATCGTTCCCGCGGTGTCATCGACGGTGAAGTCATCGATGGTGAACCCGTCAGGAACCGCCCGGGCCAGCGGCATCGGCTTGATAATCGCGGTGTGACCGGCGGTTCCGATCTGGTCGAGCAGCTCACCGCTGCCGTAGGCCGAATCGGCCAGCACGTCGACCGGTTCCTCGCCGATGCTGGTATCGGCGGTGAGCAGCTCCGCCCCGCGGGCCGCGTCGCTGTTCGCCGCCCCGGACGCCTTCGTGAGGGCGGCAGCGGTGACCAGACCGGTGTCCGGCTCGATCACAACGTGGGCTTTGAAGCCGTCCTGCTTCTTCTCCCGCGACTTGTGCGCATGCCGGGTGTCCGGATCAACGGTTGAGATCATCCGCTCCGGGGCGACCTTCCGGGCGATCCGCCACCGCCCATCGGTGCCATCGGAATCCTCCGCCGGCTCAACGTCCTGCCCTGCGACCAGTGCCAGCAACGCCACCGTTTCCTGCTGCTTCTCGCTCAGTTCGACACCGTCGAGCTCCGCCAGCAGCGTCAACGCGTCGTTCACCAACGCTGAGACGAGCAGATCGCGGGCGGCCGGGTCATCCCAGGCAATGTCCGGCTTCCCAGGCGTGGAGTAGTCATGCCCGGGCAGGCCCGCGATGAGCTCCGCCGTTGCGGGGACCTCCCGCCCGACTCGGCGGATCTGCGCGATCAGCTGGGTCACCGTGTCCTGCCGGGCAACCGCATCGTCGAGGATCGTGGAATCGATCGCCCGTCGCCGTCGACCGGTCAACGCCCCCGACTGAGCGATGACCTCGGCCACGGCATCGAAGATGCGATGCGGCCGCTCACTGCCAGCCAGACGGCGCCGCCAATACGTCAACACCGACGGGTGGAACGCTGTCTGGGCCACCGCGAACCCACAGGCCGCTTTCCAGCGCAGATCAAACGTGACCGCCTCCGCAGTCTCCCGATCGGAGAGGTTATGAATCGTCTGCAACACCAACACCGACGCGATCACATCCGCCGGGATCGAGGGACGACCCCGCCCGGACGGGAACAGATCCGCGAACGCGTCATCCGGGAACAGTTGCCTCCGGTGAGCGGCCAGGAACGCGAACACCGACCCCCGCGGGAGCAAATGACCCGCCCAGGACTGAACATCCAACAGTTGACGCTGACCATCGTCACTACCCTGCATGAACCAAGTCTTAACCCGCAGCCCGGACCAGTCCGCAGGCGCGCCTTAAACCCCCGAATTGTTCAGCGGTCTCCTAGGCGCGCTCGATCAGTGCATCCTCGACCACTACGAGCCGGATGCTGCGCCGTCGCCGCCGGAGCGCTCCGCCTCGCTCGTGCCCGCCGTGATGGTGCCCGTCGTGGCGCGACGCGAGCCGCGCTTGCGGGTGCCGGGTGCGGGCGGCTCGGGAAGCGACTCGAGCACCGAGCCGAGCAGCTGCTGGGCGGCGTCCGGGTCGATCGCGGGGCGCGCACGCTCGGGCTTCTTCGTGAGCGGGATGTCGAGGATCGCCGCGGCCTCCTCGACCGCCGCCGGGCTCGGCTCGACGACGCCGGACTCGGTGACGCCGGACTCGGACGCAGCCGACCCACCGGCGCCGGACGAGATCGGCTTGACGACACCGGTCTTCTCGGCCGCACCCGTTGCGGGCGCGTCGTGGTGCACCGTCTTCGCCGCGATCGCCGCGAGCGCCTTGCTGACGTCGTCGGTGATCGCGTGCGTGCCGTTGCCGTTGCCCGACTTCTGCTGCGAGCCGGAGGACCCGCCGCGACCGCCGGAGGACCCGGAGCCACCACGACCGCCACCGCTGCCCCCGCGCCGACGACTGTCGCCGCCACCGCCGCCGTCGTTGCCGCGGTGCTTGACCACGGGGTCGTGATGCAGGATGAGGCCACGGCCGGCGCACACGTCGCAGTTCTCGCTGAAGGTCTCCAGCAGGCCGAGGCCGAGTCGCTTGCGCGTCATCTGCACGAGGCCGAGGCTCGTGACCTCCGCCACCTGGTGCTTGGTGCGGTCGCGGCTCAAGCACTCCACGAGGCGCCGCAGCACGAGGTCGCGGTTCGACTCCAGCACCATGTCGATGAAGTCGACGACGATGATGCCGCCGATGTCGCGCAGCCGCAGCTGGCGCACGATCTCCTCGGCCGCCTCGAGGTTGTTCTTCGTGACGGTCTCCTCGAGGTTGCCGCCGGAGCCGACGAACTTGCCCGTGTTGACGTCGACGACCGTCATCGCCTCCGTGCGGTCGATGACGAGCGAGCCGCCGGAGGGCAGCCACACCTTGCGCTCGAGAGCCTTCTCGATCTGCTCGTTGATGCGGTGCTCGTCGAACGGGTCGACGTCGCCGTCGTGCTTCTGCACGCGGTCGAGGAGGTCGGGGGCGACGGAGCTGAGGTAGCCGGTGATCGTGGAGTGGGCATCCTCACCGTGGATGATCATGGCGCGGAAGTCCTCGTTGAAGACGTCGCGCACGATCTTGACGAGGAGGTCGGGCTCGCTGTGCAGCATCGCGGGCGCTTGCGCCTTCTCGACCTGCTTGCTGATCTCGCTCCACTGCTTCGTGAGGCGCTCGACGTCGAGCGTGAGCTGCTCCTCGGTCGCGCCTTCGGCCGCCGTGCGCACGATGACGCCGACGTTCTCGGGCAGAACCTCCTTGAGGATCTTCTTGAGGCGTGCGCGCTCGGTGTCGGGCAGCTTGCGGCTGATGCCGCTCATGGAGCCGTTGGGCACGTAGACGAGGTAGCGGCCTGGCAGGCTCACCTGGCTCGTGAGCCGGGCACCCTTGTGGCCGATCGGGTCTTTCGTGACCTGCACGAGCACCTTGTCGCCCGGCTTGAGGGCGAGCTCGATGCGGCGCGGCTGGTTCTTCTCGCCGGCCTCGGCAGCGGCATCCCAGTCGACCTCGCCGGAGTACAGCACCGCGTTGCGACCGCGACCGATGTCGACGAAGGCGGCCTCCATGCTCGGCAGCACGTTCTGCACCTTGCCGAGGTAGACGTTGCCGATGATGCTCGACTCGCTCGAGCGGGCGACGTAGTGCTCGACGAGCACCTCGTCCTCGAGCACGCCGATCTGAATGCGGTTGTCCTTGGAGCGCACGACCATGACGCGGTCGACGCTCTCGCGGCGCGCGAGAAACTCGGCCTCGGTGACGACCGCACGGCGGCGGCCGGCGTCGCGACCGTCGCGGCGGCGCTGCTTCTTGGCCTCGAGGCGCGTCGAGCCCTTGATGCGCTGCGGCTCGGTGATCGGCTCGGGCTGCCGGCGCTGGCGGCTGCGCGAGGACCCTCCGTCACGGCCGCCGTCACGGCCGCTGTCCTCGCGGGCGTCGTCGCGCGAGTCGTCGCGCTGGCCGTCGGCGTCTCCGGATGCTCCGCCTCGACCACGGCGCGAGCGCGAGCGCCGGCGGCTCGAGCCGGAGGGCTCGTCGCTCTCGGGCTCCTCGTCGCGCCCGCGCCCGCCGCGCAACGGCGCGACGGCCTCGGGCGGCGGCGCGAAGAACAGCAGCGACGTCGTCGACTCGGGCTTGAGCTCGGGGAATGCGCCGCCCGCACCCTCGGCCTTCGCGGCATCCGCCTGCACGTCATCCTGCGCGGCGTCAGCCTTCGCAGCGTCGTCCTTCGTGGCATCGGCCTTCTGTGCAGGAGCCTTCTTCGCGGGAGCCTTGCGGGCCGGCTTCGCCTTCGCCGGCGCCTCAGCGACCGGCGACTCAGCGGGCGCCTCGGCAGGCTTCTCGGCCGGCGCCTCGGCGACGGCCTCCGGCTCGGGCGTCGGCAGCACGTCGGGGCGGCTCGCGCTGCCCGCGTGCTCCGCCGCCTTCTTCGGGGCTCGGCCGCCGAACAGTCCGGTGCGCTTCTTGGGGGTCTTCTTCGGTGTCTCGTCACTCACCATCGCTGGTGCACTCCTCGCCCGAGGGGGCCGCGCCCCGCCCGGGTACTCTCTCCGCCGCACTCGGCCGGTCAGGGCCTGCGCGGAACTCTCTAAAATTGTGGTGAGCGGGCGCTCCCCGTTCTCGTCGGGTCGAGCGCTGGCTCCGTGCACTGTCACTGCACTCTCACGCGAAACTGGCTATTCGCTTCCGACCGCGGTATCGGTACCGCGGCACTGGTCCGGTCATGCCCGGAAAGCTCTGTTGTGGGTCACCGCGAGCGCGGCTGGCGGCGACTGTGACCGATTATCGCATGCGCGGGCCGCTGTCGGGACTTCCGACCCGGTTGCGGGCCTCGTGACGTCGGCGATAATCGTCCGGTGAGCATCCCGACTGCGACGACCACCGACCACGACCGGCGCCCCATCGGCTTCGGCATCTTCCTCATCGTGACCGGCGCGGTCGCCTGGTACGCGGCCATGCAGCTCATCACGGAGCGCGTCGCGCTGCTCATCGACCCCAGCCACGTGCTCAACTGCGACGTCAACCCGCTCGTGTCGTGCGGCACCGTCATGGCGTCGCCCGAGGCCTCGCTCTTCGGGTTCCCCAACCCGCTCCTCGGGGTGGCCGGGCTCGTCGCGCCCATCGCGGTCGGTGTCGCCCTGCTCGCGAGAGCCCGCTTCGCCCGCTGGTTCTGGGCGCTGTTCCTGGGCGGCGTGACGCTCGCCTGGGTGTTCGTGATGTGGCTCTTCGGCGAAGCCGTCTACGACATCGGCGCGCTGTGCCCGTGGTGCATGCTCGTATGGCTCATGGTCATCCCGATGTTCTGGTGGTTGCTGACCTGGACCCTCTCCACGGGCGTGCTCGCGCGCGAGGGCGGCGCGGTGCAGCGCGTGGCGGCGGCCGTGTGGCCCTTCACCTGGACGATCGTGTTCGTCAACCTCGCGGGCATCGCGCTCGCGATCCTCGTGCAGTTCCCGACGCTCATCCCCAGCCTGCTGGGCTGAGGCGCGGCGCTCCCGCTAGCGGCGACAGGCCGCCACTCAGTCGAACCAGAGGGCCAGTTCGCGCTGCGCGGTCTCGACCGAGTCGGAGCCGTGCACGAGGTTCTGCTGCACGGCGAGACCCCAGTCACGGCCGAGGTCTCCCCGGATCGTGCCGGGAGCGGCCGTGGTCGGGTCGGTCGTGCCCGCGAGCGAGCGGAAGCCCTCGATCACGCGGTTGCCGGCGAGTCGGATAGCGACGACCGGGCCGGACTCCATGAACTCCAGCAGCGGCGCGTAGAACGGCTTGCCCTCGTGCTCGGCGTAGTGCTGCGAGAGCAGCTCGCGGTCGGGCTGCACGAGCTTGAGGTCGACGAGCTGGTAGCCCTTCGCCTCGATGCGGGCGAGGATCTCGCCCGTCAGGTTGCGCGCGACGCCGTCGGGCTTGATGAGGACGAGGGTCTCTTCCACGGTCGTGGTCATGTCAGTCTCCAGAGGAATTCGGTGTCGGATGATCGTTGGTCGGGGTGTCGGAGGCTCGGCGACCTCGGACGGTGCGTCAGGCCTGCGCCGCCCGCTTGGCGGCGTCGAGCTGGCCACCGCGCACGACGGCGTAGATCCAGAATCCCACGAAGATCGCCGCCGTCACGGCCGCGAGCACCTCGATGAACCCGGTGGCGAGCAGGAGCGCCTGCAGCACGCCCGTGAACCAGAGGCCCCAGCGGTAGCGGGCGACGCGCACGCCGACGATGAGCAGCACGAGGAGCGCGGCGCCGCCGCCGAAGACGCTCGCGGCTGGGAGGACGCCCAGCCCGTTGATGGCGAGCATGCCGAAGACGACGACGATGATCTCCATGCCGAGCGTGATGACGAGCAGCGACTCGGTCGCGCTGCGCTCGCGTCGCGGGCGAGGCGCTGGCGTGGTGGTCTCCGTCACGATTCCCCATCCTCCTGGGCGCTCATGAGCATCGCCTGACCGACGAGTGAGATCGAGCCGGTCACGAGCACGGCGTCGCCTGGACCCGCCTCGTCGCGCGCCTCGGCGAGCGCCACGGCGAGCTCGGGCTCGATGCGCACCCGGTCGGGGCCCGCCACGGCCGTGGCGATCTCGGCGAGCACCTCGACGTCGAGCGCCCGCTCGGAGTCGGAGCGCGTCACGACGAACCGTGTGACGACGGGGTCGAGCGCCTCGATGATGCCGCGGGCGTCCTTGTCGTCGAGCACCCCGACGATCGCCGTGATCGAGTCGAAGGCGAACGACCCGAGGAGGGTCGTGGCGAGCGCGCGCGCTCCGTGCGGGTTGTGGGCCGCGTCGACGATGACGCTCGGCTCGGTCGCGAGCACCTGCAGTCGGCCGGGGCTCGTCACGGCGGCGAGACCCTGGGCGAGCACGTCGTCGGCGAGGGGCTGCGTGCCGTCGCCCAGGAACGACTCGACGGCGGCGATCGCCACGACGGCGTTCTGCGCCTGATGCTCGCCGAAGAGGGGCAGCGCGAGATCGCGGTACTCCCCCGCTCGGCCCCGCACGTCGATGACCTGCCCGCCGACCGCGAGCCGGGCATCCAGGAGGGCGAAATCGACACCCTCGCACTGCACGGCCGCCTCGTCGTGCTCGGCCGCACGCACGAGCTCGTCCATCGCCTCCGTCTGCTGGAGCGCCGTCACGACGACCGCGGCGGGCTTGATGATGCCCGCCTTCGTGCGCGCGATCTCGCCGATCGTGCGCCCGAGCCGCGCCTGGTGGTCGAGCGCGATGGGCGTGAAGACGGCCACGTCGCCGTCGGCGACGTTCGTCGAATCCCACTCGCCG
The DNA here is from genome assembly GCF_014789785.1 of Chryseoglobus sp. 28M-23. NCBI lineage: Bacteria > Bacillati > Actinomycetota > Actinomycetes > Micrococcales > Microbacteriaceae > Microcella > Chryseoglobus sp. 28M-23. The sequence goes on from NZ_CP061846.1 coordinate 1,684,691, forward strand.
CCCATGCCGACCTCGAGCACGACGACGTCGACGGGAGCGTCGGCGAAGGAGGCGAAGGCGAGGAGGGTGAGCGCCTCGAAGTAGGTGAGCGGCTCCTCGCCGTTGGCGGTGAGCTCGGCGTCGACCATGAGCACGTATGGCGCGATGTCGGCCCAGTTGTCGGCGAGAGCCCGGTCGCTGATCGGCTGCCCGTCGATCATGATGCGCTCGTTGACGCGCACGAGGTGCGGGCTCGTCAGCAGGCCGGTTCGCAGGCCGTACGCGCGCAGGATGCTCTCCGCGATGCGGCTCGTCGTGGTCTTGCCGTTCGTGCCCGTGACGTGGATGATCGCGTAGCTGCGCTGCGGGTCGCCGAGCAGCTCGGCCGCGCGCCGGGTGGGCTCCAGGCGGGGCCGGGGCGCAGCCTCGCCGATGCGCGAGAGCAGCTCTTCGTAGACCTTCTCGGCGTCCGCGCGGTCGATCGCCTGCTGCTCGGCGCTCATGCGCGCACCACCGAGATCGTCACGGATGCCCCCTCGCCCACCGCGATCGCGGTGCCCTCGACAGCCTCCCCGACCTCGAGGGAGGTCGCAAGCACCTCGCCGCTGATGAGCGCGCGGTGGGTCTCGATCGCAGCGCGCGTCTCGGCCGACTCCGACCCGAGGCTCAGCGCGATGCGGTCGCTCACGTCGAGCCCCGCGTCCTTGCGCGCCTGCTGCACGGCGCGCACGACATCGCGCGCGAGCCCCTCGGCGGCGAGCTCGGGCGTCACGGCCGTATCGAGCAGCACGAAGCCGCTGCCCGGCAGGAACGCGACGGCCGCGGTGGGGTCGGCCAGCTCGAGCTCGAGCGTGAACTCGCCCGGCTGGAGCGCGATGCCGCCGACGACGACGCCGTCGCCCTCGACCGCCCAGTCGCCGGCCTTCGCGGCGCCGATGACCTGCTGCACCTGCTTGCCGATGCGCGGCCCGGCCGCGCGCGCGTTGACCGCGAGTCGCCGGCTGATGCCGTAGCTCTCGGCGAGCGAGTCGTCGAACTCGACGAGCTCGACGCTCTTGACGTTGAGCTCGTCTCGGACGATATCGCTGAAGTCGGCGAGCGCCGCCGCTGCCGGGGTGACGACCGTGAGGCGCTCCAGGGGCAGGCGCACGCGCAGGCCCTGGGCCTTGCGCAGCGCGAGTCCGCTGCTCGCGATCGCCCGCACTCGGTCCATCGCCGCGACGAGCGACTCGTCGGCCGGGAAGTCGTCGGCGTCGGGCCAGTCGGTCAGGTGCACGCTCTCCCCGCCGGTGAGGCCGCGCCACACTTCTTCGGTCACGAGCGGCGCGAGCGGCGCGGCGACGCGCGCGAGCGTCTCGAGCACCGTGTACAGGGTGTCGATCGCGTCGCGGTCGTCCCCGGCCCAGAACCGCTCGCGACTGCGGCGCACGTACCAGTTGGTGAGCACGTCGGCGAAGTCGCGCACGGCGGCTGCGGCGAGCGGGCTGTCGAGCGCGTCGAGCTCACGCGTGACGGTCGTGACGAGGTCGCGCGTCTTGGCGAGCAGGTAGCGGTCGAGCACGTGGGCCGAGTCGGTGCGCCAGCGGGCATCCTCGATCTCCCCGGCGTTCGCGTAGAGGCCGAAGAAGTAGTAGGTGCTCCACAGCGGCAGCAGGAACTGCCGCACGCCCTCGCGGATGCCCTCCTCGGTGACGACGAGGTTGCCGCCGCGGATCACCGAGCTCGACATGAGGAACCAGCGCATCGCGTCGGCCCCGTCGCGCTCGAAGACCTCACCCACGTCGGGGTAGTTCTGCAGGCTCTTCGACATCTTCTGGCCGTCGTTGCCGAGCACGATGCCGTGGCTGATGACGCTGCTGAATGCGGGGCGGTCGAACAGCGCCGTCGCGAGCACGTGCATCGTGTAGAACCAGCCACGGGTCTGCCCGATGTACTCGACGATGAAGTCGGCAGGGTTGTGACTGTCGAACCACTCCGCGTTGGTGAACGGGTAGTGCACTTGCGCGAACGGCATCGAGCCCGAGTCGAACCACACGTCGAAGACGTCCTCGATGCGCCGCATGGTGGAGGCGCCGCTCGGGTCGTCGGGGTTGGGGCGCGTCAGCGAGTCGATGTAGGGGCGGTGCAGATCGACCTGGCCTTCCGCGTTGCGCGGCAGCTCGCCGAAGTCGGCCTCGAGCTCGGCGAGCGAGCCGTACACGTCGACGCGCGGGTGGTTCGGGTCGTCGCTCTTCCACACCGGGATGGGGCTGCCCCAGTAGCGGTTGCGGCTGATCGACCAGTCGCGTGCTCCCTCGAGCCACTTGCCGAACTGCCCGTGCTTGACGTTCTCGGGCACCCACGTGATCTGCTCGTTGAGCTCGATCGCGCGGTCGCGGATCTCGGTGACCTTGACGAACCAGCTCGAGACGGCCTTGTAGATGAGCGGGTTGCGGCACCGCCAGCAGTGCGGGTAGCTGTGCTCGTAGCTGCGCTGCTGGAACAGGCGCCCCGCCTCCCGCAGCAGTGCCGTGAGCGGCTTGTTCGCGTCGAAGACCTGCAGTCCCGCGACATCCGGCACGCTCGTCAGGAACCGGCCGCCGTCGTCGACGGAGATGATGATGGGGATGCCCGCTGCCGCGCACGTCGCCTGGTCGTCCTCGCCGTAGGCGGGCGCCTGGTGCACGATGCCCGTGCCCTCCCCCGTGGCCACGTAGTCGGCGACGAGGATCTGCCAGGCGTGCTGCGTGCCCCACTGCTCGGCGTCGGCGTAGTAGTCCCACAGGCGGTCGTACTGCACGCCGCCGAGCTCGGCACCCGAGACGGTGCGAGTGACGGCGGCCTGCGCCTCCGCCGCGTCGGCGTAGCCGAGCTCCTTGACGTAGGCGGGGATCGTGTCGGCGGCGAGGAGGAAGGTGCGGGCATCCGGCTCATCGCCGCCGCGCGGGATGACCGCGTATGCGATCTCGGGGCCGACGGCGAGCGCGAGATTCGTCGGCAGGGTCCACGGGGTCGTCGTCCAGGCGAGCGCCTCGACGCCCGTGAGGCCCAGCGCCTCGGCCTTCTCCCCGACGAGGGGGAAGGTCACCGTCACCGACTGGTCCTGGCGCATCTGGTAGACGTCGTCGTCCATGCGCAGCTCGTGGTTCGACAGCGGCGTCTCGTCGCGCCAGCAGTAGGGCAGCACGCGGTAGCCCTCGTAGGCGAGCCCCTTGCCGTGCAGGGTCTTGAAGGCCCACAGCACGCTCTCCATGAACGTGATGTCGAGCGTTTTGTAGTCGTTGTCGAAGTCGACCCAGCGCGCCTGCCGCGTGACGTAGTTCTGCCACTCGTCGGTGTAGCGCAGCACGCTCTCGCGGGCCTTGCCGTTGAAGGCCTCGATGCCCATCTCTTCGATCTGCGACTTCTCGGTGATGCCGAGCTGCTTCATCGCCTCGAGCTCGGCGGGCAGACCGTGGGTGTCCCACCCGAAGCGGCGGTGCACCTGCTTGCCGCGCATCGTCTGGAACCGCGGGAAGACGTCTTTCGCGTACCCCGTCAGCAGGTGGCCGTAGTGCGGCAGGCCGTTGGCGAACGGCGGGCCGTCGTAGAAGACCCATTCGTCGCAGCCGTCGCGCTGGGCGATCGAGCGGCGGAACGTGTCGTGCGTGGCCCAGTACTCGAGCACCTCGTGCTCGAGCGCGGGAAAGCTCGGGGAGGCGACGACGCTGTTCTCGTCGCGGTGCAGGGGGTAGCCCATGGTGTCTCCGGTCGTGTCGCGTGCACACTCACCGCGAGGACGACAGAGCCCGATGGGTCTGCCGCGGTACCACCCCGCTTGCCCTCGTCACCTCGGTCTCGCACGTGCGGTACCGGATGCTCGGGCCCCTCATCTGCGGCTGTGACGGGCCTGCCCCGCTCGGGTCTAGTACCCCACCTGCGGTGAGGATTCTTCCGAGGACTCCCCGGTGATGGCCGGATCGCAGTCGATGCCTCCATGGTAGGGCACCGGCGACGTGCGGAAACCGAACGCCCTCGCTCGGGTGGCGAGCATCGTCACGCTGCCGTCACGCTCCCGTCACGCACGGGGGCGCACTCTGAAGGATGCGCGGGGGGACTGCGCATTCTTTGCCGTTCGGGGGAACAATGACCAGCACTCAGCGCCACACACCATCGATGTTCGCGAGAGCGATGAGCATGATGGGCATCGCGGTGCTGGCGGGCGCCCTGTTCAGCGTGGGCGGAGTCAGTTCGCCGGCGCTCGCCGCACCGTTCGATCAGTGCGAGAGCGCCTTCAACGTCGGCGGCGAAGGGGCGAACTGCCAGGTGACGGTGGAGAACTTCCTCAACCTCGACACCGGTGCCGAGAGCTCAACCGTCACGACGCTCGTCTGCAGCGGCGCCGCCAACACGGTGACCACGTGCGCCGGCGAGCCGACCGTGCAGAGCTTCGACACACTCACGGAACGGGTGGAGCAGTGCAACTACAGCGGCGAGGGCGGCGGCGGCACGCTGCACTGCAGCGTCGAGATGATCAACACCATCACGGGCGAGGGCACGACGAGTGCACCCACGGTGAATCAGTGCAACAACTCGTTCGATTCACTGCCGCTACCGGCAGGTTCCGCTTGCGATCCCGCGCAAGCGACGACCGATGCCACCATCACGCAGTGCAACGACAGCATGAACGGCGGCACGCAGGTCAGCATGAACTGCACGGTCGGAACGTCGACGACGAGCTCGGCCCTCCCTGTGACGGTCAACCAGTGCAACAACAGCGTGAACGGCGGCGGCGCCCTCCTGGTGTGCTCGACGCAGATCACGACTCTCGTGCTGCCCGCGGACACCGACGATGAGGTCGCCGACGAGGGCACCGGCGACGACACCGTTGCCGACGACGCTGACGTCCTCGCCGAGACCGGCCCAACCGCCGTGCACGCAGCCCTCGGCGGCCTCGCTCTCGCACTCGTGCTCGCCGGCGTCGGCCTCCTCCGTGCGCGCCGGCCTGTGCAGGCACGCAGGGAGTAGCGCTAGCGTTCGGTGCAGGGAAGGTCGTTCATGACCGGAATCGCACTGCAGCTGCTGGGGTCGTTCGACGTGAGGACGGCGGACGGCGCGTCGGTTGCGAGCACTGCAGGCACACAGCGCCTCGTCGCCCTGCTCGCGCTGCGGTCGCGCATCATCTCGCGCGCCGCGATCGCGGGTGCTCTCTGGCCGGATGCGTCGAGTTCGCTCGGCGCCGTGCGGCTGCGCGCCGCCCTCGCCCGGATCGACCCCGTCACCCGCACGGTGCTGCTCGTGAGCGCGGGCGGTGTCGGCCTGGACCCGCGGTGCACCGTGGACTATCGCGCTGCTCGCGTGCTCGCCGACCACGTTCTCGACACTGCAGCCGAGCCGACGACCGCGACCGCCGGCGAGACGCGATCGACGATCGCCGTTCTCTGCCTGCAGCTGCTGCCCGACTTCTACGACGACTGGGCGCTCGAGGAGGCGGAGGAGTGGCGCCTCATGCGGGCCGAGACCCTCGAGTCGCTCGTCGCCTCGCTCTCGCGAGACGCGCGGCCGTACCTGGCCATGCACGCCGCCCAGTCGGCGATCCGCATCGAGCCGCTGCGCGAGACCGCGCACGTCGCTCTCGTGCGCCTCCACATCGCCGCTGGCAACCACGGTGAGGCGCTCCGTGCCTTCACACGGTTCAGTGCGACTCTCGCCGATGCCGTCGATGTGAGCCCGAGCGACGCCTTCCGCGAACTCATCGACGCGCTCCCCGGAGCGACCGCTCGCGCCGCGGTGACCGCCGACTCGGGAATGAACGCGCCACCCGATACGCTCGACTACTTGTGACTGACAACTCTCGTGGCAAAGCGCCAACCACGTCCCCCTCGGTCACGGCCTCCACCTCGGCAGCCGTGGCAGCACCCTCCGACCCCCGCGTCGCGCGTCGTGCGCGCTGGGCTTCTCTCGTCGGAACCTCCCTCGAGTCGTACGACTTCTACATCTACGCGTACTTCGCCGCGTTCTTCGTCGGGCCGCTGTTCTTCGACCCGCTCGGCGGGTTCGGCGGCACGCTCGCGGCGTTCCTCTCCATCGCGCTGGCCTTCGTCATCCGCCCGGTCGGCGCGATCCTCTTCGGCCACCTCGGCGACCGGCTCGGGCGCCGCACGACGCTCATCGTCACCGTCACCCTCATGGGCGTGGCCACGGGCCTCATCGGCGTCCTGCCGACCTTCGAGCAGGCTGGCTGGTTCGGCGCAGTTCTCCTCGTGCTGCTGCGCCTCCTGCAGGGCATCTCGCTCGGCGGCGAGTGGGGCGGCGCGGTGCTCATCGCGACCGAGCACGAGTCGCGCACGAAGCGCGCCTTCGCGGCCGCCATGCCGCAGCTGGGCTCGCCGATCGGCTCGATCCTCTCCGCCACCGCCTTCATCTGGCTGACCCTCGCCCTCACCAACGAGCAGATAAGCGAGTGGGCCTGGCGCCTGCCGTTCCTCACGGCGATCCCGCTGCTGCTCGTCTCGCTGTACCTGCGCATCACCGTCACCGAGACGCCCGTGTTCCGGGCGGTCGCGGCGACCGAGCGCCGACCGCGCGTGCCGATTGCAGCCCTCCTGCGCGCGCAGCCGGTCTCGATCATCGTCGCCGTGGGCGTCGCGTTGCTCGGCATCGGCTCGTACTCGCTCATGAACACGTACACGATCAACTACGGAGTGGCGCAGCTCGGCTTCGAGTACTACGAGCTGCTCATCGCCACGACGATCGGCGGGCTGCTGCAGCTCGTGACGATTCCGCTGTTCGGGGCGTGGGCGACGCGCATCGGCTCCGGCACGGTCGTCGCCTGGGGCGCCCTCGGCACCCTCCTCGTCGCCTTCCCGCTGTACTACTTCCTGCAGTTCGCCGACTTCGGCGTGCTCGTGGCGATGATGATCATCGGCGGCATCCTGCCGACCATGAGCTGGGCGGCGCTCGGCGGCATCTACACGGAGATGTTCGACGAGCGGTACCGCTACTCGGCGCTCGGCTTCGCCTACTCGATCGCGGCCGTGATCTCGGGCTTCGTGCCCGCCCTCACGCTCACGATCGGCGAGGTCACCGGCAACGCCTGGTGGCACCCGGGCATCGTGCTTGCGGCGATGTCGCTCATCACGCTCGTGAGCGCGCTCATCGCGGTGCGCATCCGCGTCGACAAGGACGAGGACGAGCCTGCGACGCCTCTCGCAGCGAACGCAGCCGAGGCGAGCCCGGCGGCCGCGGTGCGCGACTAGCGCTGGCGGGGCATCCGTCTACGGCGAGTCGGGGTCGAGCACGACCCCGGCCTCGCCGTTCTGCACGGCCCAGCTGAACCACATCTCGAAGTAGAACGGCACGAGGCGGCCCTCGGCGTCGCGCACCTCGAGGGACCCGTCCCTGACGCGCAGTGTCACGACCTCGCCCGCCACCTCGGCTTCGAGGGCACCGACCTCCCGCAGAGCGAGCCAGGGCACCGCGACGCGAGTCTCACCGATGACGAACGCGGCCATGATGAGCTTCGCGGGGTACCGCTCGTCGACGGTCGAGGGGGCGAAGAGGAAGCGCTCGCTCTCGTCGTAGTCGCCGTACGGGTTGCGCTCGTAGTCGCGCACGAACCCGGTGCTCGCACTCATCACGAGCGCGTCGGGGTGCGCCTCGCGCGCCTCCCCCAGGGTGAGCAGCTGGAAAGGATGCAGGGCGAGCTCCGCGCCCACGAACTCGCCCGCGAGCGAACGGCCGGTGCTCTGCTGCCACAGACCCTCCGTCTCGCGGTCGAACATGATCATGTTGCTGTCGATGAGGCCGCCGCTGACCCCGAAGGTCGAGACACGACCGTCGGGGAGCGTGCGGTCGAACACGATCGCGCTGCCGCACAGCGGGCAGAAGGTGACCGCGACGGGAACCCCGTCGACCGTGTCGTTGACGATCTCGTGCCACACGAGGATGTTGTAGGGGTACACGCGCGCCGGGTTCGCCCCATCGTCGAGCACGATGGCCTGCACGCCGTCGCCCCACGACACCTCGTCGAGCGGCACCATCGCCGGGTCGTCGATCGCGGGAATGCCGTCGCGGGGCGGCCCTCCCGCTACGGCCTCCGCGATCACGGGGTCGGCCGACTGCCAGTCGATGCCGGGGAACTGGCTCGCCAGGAAGGTGGGCGGCCCGGCCGGCGCGCTGTCGTCGAGGCGGATGGGCGGGGGCGCATCCACCCCGGTATCGACCTGGTCGAGGATGCCCTGCTCGAGCACGACCGCGCCCAGAATGCCCCGCTCGACGAGCCAGGCCTCAACGTCCTTGATCACCCCCGTGGCGATGAGAGCTCCGATGACGATGAGCAGGCCGCCGAGAGCCCTCCGGAAGACGCCGTGCGGGTTGACCGCCCACCGCATCCTGCGCGTCACCGACTGCCCGCCGAGCGCGATGAGCAGCATCACCGCGCTCAGGCCGACGGTGTACGCGACGAGGTTGGCCACGCCGACCCCGAAGCTCGTGGGCAGCACGGCGGCGAGGATGAGGCCGTAGGTGGGGCTGCAGCTCGTGAAGATGGGGCCGAGCGACAACCCCAGAAGCAGCGGGCGCGTCACCCCCGTGCGCTGGGCCGACGAGTCGACGAGCTCGCCACTGGCACGCTGCAGTCCGGTGCGCACGGAGATGCGCTCCCACACCGCGGGGAAGGCGAGGGTCACGCCGATGAACAGCACGAGTGCGCCCGAGACGATGAGCCAGACATCGTTCGGCACCCCCAGCAGTGCGCTCGCCCCCCGGATCAGCAGGGTGAAGGCCACGACGGAGACGGCGAGGCTCCCGATGATGAGGTACACGCTGCGGCGGCCCGATTCGGCCGCCGACCCCGCGAGGATCACGGGCAGGAGCGGCAGCACGCACGGCGACAGCACGGTCAGAACTCCGGCGAGGAGCGACAGCGGCAGCAGTTCCATGGCGGCGCTCAGACCTCGACGATCGTGCTGAGCAGCTCCTCGAGCGACCGCGACAGCTCCCAGCGCGCGATGCCGGCGCCCGTGCGATCCACCTGCACCAGGGTGTGCTGATAGGTGACGCCGTACTGCTGCTTGAGGTCGGTCGAGTCGTCGTAGTCGACGAGGAGGATGAGGACGTCGTCGGGGATGCTCTCCGGCTGCGCCGCGATGTCGTCGCGCAGCACCTTGCAGGTGGAGCACCACACGGCGCTGAAGAACAGCACGACGGTGTCGTCGGGCCCGGCCGCGGCGAGCGCCTCCTCGCTGTAGGGCTGGTAGCGCTCGGAGAACCCGTCGGAGGCCGCGGCGGAGTCGGTCGCCGCCACGCGAGGCTCGTCGCCGGGAAGGAGGATGACGACGGCCAGCGCCGCCGCTACGATCACCGCGACGATGCCGATGATGAACCGTGTCACGTCATGAACCTCCGCGCTCGCACCCGATGTCTGGTCAGGGTAGGCAGGAAAGCTCCCGAGGGACTGCGCGCTGGCACACAGAACGTGCGCGATCCCTCAGGTCTCGACGGTGGTGGTCACGTGCACGGCGCCGGTGAGCGTGCGATGCACGGGGCACTTGTCGGCGATGACGCGCAGCGACTCGATCTGCTCGGCGCTGAGGTCGCCCGTCATCGTGATCTCGCGCACCACGTGATCGAGCATGCCCGTGCGCGTCTCGCACTCGGAGCAGTCCTGCGCGTGCAGGCGCTCATGGCGCAGGGTCACCGTCACTCCCTCGAGGGGAATGCCCTTGCGGTCGGCGTACATGCGCATCGTCATCGACGTGCACGCGCCGAGACCGGCGAGGAGGAGGTCGTAGGGCGAGGGCCCGAGGTCATTGCCGATCGGTGCGGGCTCGTCGGCGGTCCACCGGTGCGATCCCGCCACGACAGTCTGCGTGAACGGGCCCTCCGCGGTGCTCGATACGCTCACCGAGCCGGGCGGGGCGACAGCGGTCGCGTCGTCGGACTGGGGTCGAGCATCCAGGGCGTATCGCGCGGCCCAGGCCGCGATGATCGACGCCGCGAACGTCGAATCGCGCGCCGCGGTCAGCAGGTGGTCGGCGCCGTCGATCGCCATGAACGACTTCGGGTGGCGCGCCGCCTCGAAGATCTCGCGGGCGTTGTCGACGCCGACGATCTCGTCGATCGGCGAGTGCAGCACGAGCAAGGCGCGGTGGAGGCCGGCGATGCGGTCGTGCTGCGGCTGGGCCGCGAGGTCGTCGAGCAGCTGACGGCGGATGCGGAAGGTGCGACCAGCGAGCTGCACATCGGCCTCGCCCTCGGTCGTGATCCTCTCCCGCGCCGCATCGAAGAGGGCCGTCACGTGGGAGGGGTCGCTCGGGGCGCCGATCGTCGCGACCGCGCGCACGCTCGGCACGCGCTCGGCGGCAGCGATCACGGCCGCGCCCCCGAGGGAGTGGCCGATGAGCAGGGTAGGCGCGCGATGCTCGCGCTGCAAGTACTCGACGTGCCTCACGAAGAATGCCCGCGAGTGGGTTCCCGTGCCTCAGATAAGAATGCCCGCGAATGGCGGGCATTATCCGAGGTATGGGAAGCAGGTTGTCGATGGCTGCGCGAGCAGAGATCACGGTGAAGTACGCCCGGGCGTATGCGAAGGCGTCGAAGAAGGACAAGGGCCGGCTGCTGGACGAGGTGGTCGCGGTCACCGGCTGGTCGCGGGATAACGCCCGTCGCAGGCTCGCGAAAGCCGCTCGACCCCGCCCTCGCACGGTGAGCAAGGCGCGGAAGCCTCGGGCTCGGAAGTACTCCTATGACGCGACGAAGACGCTGCAAAGGGTGTGGGCGTTCGCGGGATTCGAGTGCGGGAAGTACCTGGCCGCGGCGATGCCGGTCCTGCTGGACGCGTTGGAACGCCACGGCGAGCTCAGAGCCGGCCAGGCCCGCTACTCGCCCGAGGTGCGGGCCGAGCTGGAGGCGATGAGCCCGGCGACGATCGACCGCTACCTCGCCCCCGCGAGAGCGAAAGACCCACTCCGGGGCATCTCGACGACGAAGCCGTCGCCGCTGCTGCGCTCCTCGATCCAGGTCCGCAAAGCCGGCGACGAGGTCGAACAGTCCCCGGGGTTCTTCGAGGGCGACACCGTCGCGCACTGCGGTCCGACGCTGAAGGGCGAGTTCTGCCGGACGGTGAACCTCACCGACATGCGCACCGGGTGGGTGACGACCCGTTCCACCCGCAACAACGCGCACCTGAACGTGCTGGCCGCCCTCCAGCACGCCACCTCACAGGTTCCGTTCGAAGTCACCGGGCTCGACTTCGACAACGGCGGCGAGTTCATCAACCACGACGTCATCGGCTGGGCCGCCGAGCGGAAGATCTTCTTCACCCGCTCCCGCCCGTACAACAAGAACGACCAGGCCACCATCGAGTCCAAGAACAACCACCTCGTGCGCCGTTACGCGTTCTACTGGCGCTACGACACCCCGGAAGAACTGACCCTCCTGAACCAGCTCTGGCCGCTCGTGAACGACCGGCTGAACTTCTTCACCCCGACCAAGAAACCCACCGACTGGTCGACCGACGCCGCCGGACGCCGCAAGCGTCTCTACGACGCCCCGAAGACCCCGTTCGACCGTCTCCTGGCCGCCGGAGTCCTCTCCCCAGACCAAGCAGCCCAACTGCGCGACCGGCGCGACCGGATCAACCCCGCCGAACTCGCCCGCCGCATCCAATCCCTCCAAGACCGACTCACCGGCCTTGCCCGCGACCGCACCCTCGCACTCCAAGCCGAAGCCGCCACGCCTCTGCCCGACACCACCCGCGGCATCAAACTACGCCCCGCGAGCTGACCCCCGGCTTCGCGGGCATACTTAACTGGGGCACGGGAACCATTTCGCGGGCATTCCTACATGAGGCACCTCGGTACTCGGCCGCCGCCACGAGGTCGTCGACGTTGGAGGAGAAGTTCGTGTTCGAGAAGTCGCCATCGGAGTCGCCGAGACCCGTGAAATCGAAGCGCAGCACCGCGATGCCGCCACCGGTGAGGGCGCGCGAGATGCGGGATGCCGCCGTCGAGTCCTTCGAGCACGTGAAGCAGTGCGCGAACACGGCGTACCCGCGCGGCTCGCCCTGCGGCATCTCGAGTCGCGCGGCGAGGGCCTCCCCCGTCGATCCGGGGAACTCAATCCTGGGCAACGTGCACCTCCCTCTGCCGCAGAGCCGCGGCGATCTCACCCACGCTGGGCAGCCCCGCGAGGCGGCCCTCGCTCACATAGACACGGCACGCGACGTCGGCCGTGGCTCCCTCCGAGGGGAACAGGTCGTGGCCGTCGACGAGGATCGTCGGCGACCCCGCGAACTGCGGTAGGTCACGCACGCTGGTCTCCGTCACGAGCCGGTAGTCGACCTCGCCGCCACTGGCCCCCACCAGCGTCAGCGCCTCCGTCACCCGCTCACCGGCCTCGCGCCAGTTCGGACACTCGTCGATGTGCAGGATCAGTGTTTCCATGAGCGCAGTCTGCCAGTCGCAGGCGAGGCGGTTGTGTGCCCCAGCATCCAGTGTGCTCCAGCGTGCAGACCGCGCGATCTGAGGCTCCCTACGGTGAGCAGGTCGCGACAGCCGCGACACTCGAAGGGAGACCACGATGGTCACCACCACTCGCACGTCCTACATCGCTCCGGTCACGGCGGGAGTCGCGCGACGCGCCGTTGCCGGCCTCGTCGGCGGCATGGTTGGCGGCGTCGTCTTCGGAGTGCTCATGGGCATCATGGGCATGTTCACGATGATCGCCGCGATGCTCGGCTCCGACTCGATTCTCGTCGGCCTCGGCGTTCACCTCATGATGTCCGTCGTCATCGGGCTCGTGCTCACAGTTCCGTTCGGCACCGTCCTCCTCACGAGCGTGCCGCGCGGGCTCGTCACCGGCCTGGCCTACGGCCTGCTCTGGTGGATCATGGGGCCGCTCGTGGTTATGCCGCTTATGCTCGGCATGCCTATCTTCACCATCGATCAGGCAGCGGTCTTCAGTCTCATGGGTCACGTCGTGTACGGCGCTATCCTCGGCGTCGTGGCCGCCGCGATCATCAGGAGGGGCAATGCCCGATAGCTGGAAGTCAGGCTTCGACGCGATCGTCGCGCGCGAGCGGGCGAGCGCGCGAGGAAGACCGGATACCGCGGGCTCCCTCGACAGTGACGCGCTCACGCACACCTTCAGCTGTCTGAGCGACGTGGACCTGTTCGCCGACCTAAGCACGCAGGAGGCCGCGGAGCTCGACCGCATGGCGCCGGCCCAGCGCGTCCTGCGCGGCGAGCTCGTCTTCAGCCAGAGTCAGCCTTCGTCATCGCTGTTCATCCTCAAGTCGGGCCGCATTCGCGTGTTCCGCGTGACGGAGGACGGCAAGGCGATGACGATGGGCATTCTGGAGCCCGGCGCGGTCTTCGGCGAAATGGTGCTCGTCGGGCAGCGCATGCACGACAACTACGCGGAAGCCATCGAGGATTCGCAGATCTGCCGACTCGAGGTGCGCGATGTCGAGCGGTTCCTGCTCAGTGACCCCCGGATCGCGGTGCGCATCGCCCGGCTCCTCGGCGAACAGGTGGCCCGCCTTGAGGAACGACTAACCGACCTCGCCCATCGCCCGTTGCCCGCGCGCATCGCGCGCACCATCGCGACACTGGCCGACGGCAGCTCGTCACGGTCGTTCCCCGGTCAGCGCGGCATCCGCATCACCCACGAGCAGCTGGCGGGTCTCGTCGGGGCAACCCGCGAGTCCACGAGCAAGGTCATGGCTGAGCTCGCCGCCCAGCGCATCATCCGCCAGGCTCGCGGCCGCGTCCTGGTCGTCGACCGCGACGCCCTGGCCGCGCTCTCCCGCCGAATCGGGTAGGCAAGGACTCAGTCGCCCGGCTGGCGGTACTCGGGGTTCGCGTCGAAGCCCCAGCGCTCGCCCTCTGCCCACTGCTCGCGCACGTTGCCGTAGGCGGGGATGCCGCCGGCGTCCTTCAGCCGACGAGCCGTGTGGAGCAGGTTCCACGTCATGAACGTCATGTTGCGGTTCGTGAAGTCGTTCGCGGGCCCACCCGAGCCCTCGTCGAGGTAGCTCGGGCCGGGCCCGACCTCGCCGATCCACCCGGCGTCGGCGGCGGGCGGGATCGTGCAACCGATGTGCTGCAGGGCGTACAGCGTGGACATGGCGGAGTGCTTGACGCCGTCCTCGTTGCCCGTGACGAGCATCCCCGCCGTCTTGCCGTAGTAGACGTACTGGCCGCTCTCGTTCGTCATGCCGCTCATCGCATACAGGCGCTCGATGAGCACGCGCAGCTGCGACGACACCTCGCCGAGCCAGATCGGTGTGCCCACGACGAGGATGTCGGCCTCGCGCACGCGCGGCCACAGCTCGACCCACTCGTCCGCCTCCCAGCCGTGCTCGCGCATGTCGGGGTACACGCCCGGCGGCACGGTGTGATCCACGAGCCGCAGGCTGTCGACGCTCACGCCCTGGCTGCGCATGAGCGCGATGCTGCGATCCATGAGGCCCTGCGTGTGGCTGAGCTCGGGACTGCGCTTGAGGGTGCAGTTGACGTAGACGGCGCGGAGGTCGCCGTAGTCAGCGGGCGGGGACGGGACGGCCGAGGGCTGCGGGGAGTCGGGCATGCCTCGACGGTAGCCCCCAGCGCATCCCGTTACCATGGAGTCACAACCCACACTCAGGCACCCTTACCTCTGACACGGTGCCGCCTATAGCGAGACGAGACCTTTTCGATGAGCCCTGCATCCCTCCCCGACAAGCCCGCCCTCGAAGGTCTCGAAGCGAAGTGGGGTGAAGTCTGGGAGCAGCAGGGCATCTACCGTTTCGATCGGGATGCCGCGCTCGCGGCCGGCAAGGCCCAGGTCTACGCGATCGACACCCCGCCGCCGACCGCCTCGGGCTCGCTGCACATCGGCCACGTCTTCAGCTACACCCACATGGATCTCGCCGCCCGCTACCAGCGCATGCGCGGCCAGCACCTGTTCTACCCGATGGGCTGGGACGACAACGGCCTGCCGACCGAGCGCCGCGTGCAGAACTACTACGGCGTGCGCTGCGACCCCACGCTCCCCTACGACGCCAACTTCACGCCGCCGTTCGAGGGCGGAGACAACAAGGCCTCCAAGGCCGCCGACCAGGTGCCCATCAGCCGCCGCAACTTCATCGAGCTGTGCGAGCGCCTCACCGTCGAGGACGAGAAGCAGTTCGAAGACCTGTGGCGCACCCTCGGCCTCAGCGTCGACTGGGACCAGACGTACCGCACGATCGGCGATGACGCGCAGCGCGCGGCCCAGCGCGCCTTCCTGCGGAACCTGGCGCGCGGCGAGGCGTATCGCGCTGACGCGCCGACCCTCTGGGATGTGACGTTCCGCACCGCCGTCGCGCAGGCCGAGCTGGAGGACAAGGACATGCCCGGGGCGTACCACCGGGTGTCGTTCCACACGGCGAACTCTGAGACAGGCGACGGCGGCACCATCGAGATCGAGACCACGCGCCCCGAGCTGATTCCCGCCTGCGTGGCCCTGGTCGCGCATCCCGATGATGAGCGCTACCAGCCGTACTTCGGTACGACCGTGACGACGCCCCTCTTCGGCGTGGAGGTGCCCGTCGTCGCGCACCGCCTCGCGCAGCAGGACAAGGGCTCGGGCATCGCCATGGTGTGCACGTTCGGCGACGTCACCGACGTCGTGTGGTGGCGCGAGCTCGACCTGCCGCTGCGGCCCATCCTCGGAAAGGACGGCCGCATTCTGGCCGAGCCCCCGCAGGGCATCGAGGGGGCGGCGGCCGAGACCTACGCCGAGCTCGCGGGCAAGACCGTCTTCAGCGCCAAGGCGCGCATCGTCGAGCTGCTCACCGAGAGCGGTGACCTGCACGGTGAGCCGCGCCCGATCACTCACCCGGTGAAGTTCTTCGAGAAGGGCGACAAGCCGCTCGAGATCGTCACCACCCGCCAGTGGTACATCGCCAACGGCGCCCGCGACGAGCAGCTCGCCGAGCGCCTGCTCGAGCGGGGGCGCGAGGTCGCGTTCCACCCCGACCACATGCGCGTGCGCTACGAGAACTGGGTCGGCGGGCTCTCGGGCGACTGGCTCATCTCGCGCCAGCGCTTCTTCGGCGTGCCGATTCCCGTCTGGTACCGCCTCGACGCCGACGGCGAGCAGACCGGCGACCCCATCGTGCCGAGCGAAGACCAGCTGCCCGTCGACCCCTCCTCGATGCCCGCACCCGGCTTCGACGAGGCGCAGCGCGGCCAGCCGAACGGCTTCATCGGCGAGGTCGACATCATGGACACCTGGGCGACCTCGAGCCTCACGCCGCAGATCGCCGGCAAGTGGGAGGACGACCCCGAGCTGTTCGACCTGGTCTTCCCCTACGACCTGCGCAGCCAGGGGCAGGACATCATTCGCACCTGGCTGTTCTCGACCGTGCTGCGTGCCGAGCTCGAGCACGGCACCGTGCCGTGGAAGCACGCGGGCATCTCGGGCTTCATCGTCGACCCCGACCGCAAGAAGATGTCGAAGTCGAAGGGCAACGTCGTGACCCCGGCCGCGATGCTCGACGACCACGGCAGCGACGCCGTGCGCTACTGGGCGGCCTCCTCGCGCCTGGGTACCGACGCGGCCTTCGACCCGCAGAACCCCAAGCAGATGAAGATCGGCCGCCGCCTGGCCATCAAGGTGCTGAACGCCGCCAAGTTCGTGCACTCCTTCGAAGCGCCCGCTGGCGTGGACAGCATCGACGCTCTCGGCGCGAGCGCGATCACCGAGCCGCTCGACCGCGACCTGCTCGCCTCGCTCGCCGAGGTCGTGCGCGTCGCGACGAAGGCGCTCGACGAGTACGACCACGCTCGAGCGCTCGACGTGGCCGAGCAGTTCTTCTGGACCTTCACCGATGACTACCTCGAGCTCGTCAAGGAGCGCGCCTACGGTGCGCAGGGTGCCGAGGGCCAGGCGAGCGCCGTCGCCGCGCTGCACCTGGCCATGGACGTCTTCGTGCGGCTCTTCGCGCCCGTGCTGCCGTTCGCGACGGAGGAGGTCTGGAGCTGGACGCACGACGGCAGCGTGCACGTCGCCGCCTGGCCGACTGCCGACGAGGTGAGCAGCGAGAGCCCGACCGGGCTGCTGCCGCTCGTCTCCGAGGCGCTCATCGGCATCCGTCGGGCCAAGACCGACGCGAAGGTGTCGCAGAAGACCCCGGTGAGCCACGCGACCCTCTCGGCGCCCATGCTGCTTGCCGAGGCGGCGGGCGACCTCAAGGCCGTCGGCCGCATCGACGTGCTGGACATCATGGAGGGCGACTCGATCGAGATCACCGCGATCGAGCTCGGCGAGGCACCCGAGCGCGCCTGAGTGCGCCCCGGCGAGCCTCCGCTAGGCTCGCGCCCCATGACTCGCGACGACCAGAAGATCTCCCTCATCGGCTCGGTATCGCTCGGCACGGGCGTCATGATCGGAGCGGGCATCTTCGCCCTGGTCGGGCAGGTGGCCGAGGTCTCGGGCGAGGTCTTCCCGTGGGTGTTCCTGGCCGCGGCCGTCGTCGTGGGACTCAGCTCGCACGCCTACGCGCGATACTCCGCCGTGAACCCGACCTCCGGCGGCATCGCGATGCTGCTGCGCGCCGCCTACGGCAACGGCGTCATCGCGGGGGCGTTCTCGCTCTTCATGTACGTGTCGATGGTCGTGGCGGAGAGCCTCATCGCCCGCACCTTCGGCACGTACCTGCTGCAGCCGTTCGGCCTGCAGGACTCGGCGATTCTCGTGCCCCTGCTCGGCGTGGTGCTCATCGCGGCGACCGCGATCGCCAACATCGTCGGCAACCGGTTCGTCGAGCGCTCCGCCACCGCGACCGCCGTCATCAAGATCGTCGGCATCGCGACCCTCGCGATCGCCGGGATCATCGGCACCGTCGTGGCGTCGGGCGGTGGCGCGGCGAGCGGCGGTGAGCCGAGCGGCGGCGAGGGAGACGGCGGGTCGTCGGGCGACCCCGGCCTGCTCGGCATCGTCGCGGGCGTGGCACTGTGCGTGCTCGCCTACAAGGGCTTCACGACCATCACCAACCACGGCGCCGAGCTGCGTGACGCGAAGAAGAACCTGCCCCGCTCGATCGTGCTCGCCATCGCGATCTGCGCGGGCCTCTACGCGCTCATCACCGTCGCCGTCGCCGCGAACCTCACCGTGCCCGAGATCGTCGAGGCGCGCGACTTCGCGCTCGCGCGCGCGGCCGACCCGCTGTTCGGGCAGGCCGGCGTCGCGCTCACCGTCGGCATCGCCGTGATCGCGACCGCCTCGGCGCTGCTCGCCAACCTCTTCTCGGTCTCACGGCTCTTCGCCATGCTGCAGGACATGGGCCAGGTGCCCCGCGGCAGCCGGTGGAAGGAGCAGCAGCCGCTGCTCATCACCGCGAGCCTCGCGATCGTCGTGACGGTGCTCTTCGACCTCGGGCAGATCGCCTCCCTCGGCGTGTTCCTGTACCTGACGATGGACATCGCCGTGCAGTGGGGGGTTCTGCGGCGTCTGCGGGGCGACACGGGGGCGCACGCCTGGCCCCTCGTGGCGACGATCGTGCTCGACGGCCTCATCCTCGGCGCCTTCACGATCGTGACGATCGGGCGCGACCCTCTCACCCTGCTCGTCGCGAGCGTCATCGGCGCCGCGCTCTTCCTCAGTCAGTGGCTCGTCGTGCGACACGCTCGCGCCGAGTAGCCTGCGAGGATGAGCGAGAGCAGCATCACCATTCGACAGGCCAGCCCCGGCGACGCGGAGCGCTGGCGCGAGCTGTTCGCGGCGTACGGAGTGTTCTACGAGACCGACTTCGACGGCGCCGTGCTCGACGGCGTGTGGACGTGGATACTCGACCCCGAGCATCCGGTCACAGCGTTCGTCGCCGAGGTCGACGGGGCGATCGTCGGCTTCGCGCACGTGCGCATGCAGCCCGACACGTTCCTCGCCGGGCCCGGCTGGTTCCTCGACGACCTCTTCGCCGACCCTGCCCATCGCGGATCGGGCGTGGGCACCGCGCTGCTCGAGGCGGTCGCCGACCACGCCGCAGCGAACGGGGGCGGAACGCTGCGCTGGATTACCGCCGCCGACAACGAGCGCGCGCAGCGGGTCTACGACCGTCTCGCGACGCGCACGACGTGGGTCACCTACGAGCGGGAGACGAGCGGGTAGCATCGGGGGCGCCACCGCGACCCACCCGCACGCGAACCCCTGCTGGCGAGCTCCTGCTCGGCAGCACCTGCTAGGAGGCCTGAGCCATGCAGCTCGGAACCCGCTGGTCGGTCGGTGCCGAACCGTCCGCACGCCTGAACCCTGACGTTCGCGCCGCCGTGCGCGCCGTGGAGGGCGAACTCTTCGGTCGAGACACGAGCCTGTGGCGCTGGACCCTCACGTGGTTGGAGGGGCGACCCGTCGTCGAGCTCGACGATGGAACGGTCATCCGCCAGTCCCACGACGGCGTCGTCGAGATCACGGACGGCGTCACGCCCCGCTGAGGCATCCGCCGCGACTGTCGCGCTTCCGTCTGTTCCGCTACTGCGCTGCGCCGTAGCGGAACGGTGCCGCCGCCTGCTGGCGCATCGATTCGGTGCGGATGCTGCGCGCCTGCTCCTCGTGGCTGCGACGCCGCACGGGCCTGCGGCTCCACGCGACGAGCGCGAGCCCGGTGGAGAGCACGAGCCGGCGCAGCATGGGCAGACGGCGAGCACGGGGCGCGCAGCAGTCCGCGGCGGTGAGGGTCATGGTGGTCATCGTGCTGTCTCTTCCTCGGTGTCGTCAGATTCGGTGATCTCGTGCCCATCGAGCACGGGAAACGCGAAGTACTGCAGTTGGACGGGTCGAGAACCGACGACCCGTTGGCCGCGGTGCTCGCGGGCGAACTCGGTGATGAGCGCGACGATCTGCTCATTGAGCTCGCCGAGCTGCTCGGCGGTCACGTGAACGCTGGCCGACTGGAGGTTGGTGGCGTCGCGCCAGCGCGGGGGCAGCTCGGTCATGCCGCGCTCGACGATGTCGCGCACGCCGGCCTCGCGGTGATGCAGCCACTCGCGCATGATGACGCGGCTGGCCTGACGACCGGCCTCGCTCTCGTCGAGCTCGGGGCTGCCCATCTGGATGGCGCCGGGCACGCGCTCCCACCAGCGCTCGCGCGCGGTGCCGCGGTCGGCGACCTCGCGCACGTAGTGGTGCTTCTCGAGCTGGCGCAAGTGGTAGCTCGTCGACCCGCTCGACTCGCCGAGGCGCTCGGCGAGCCCGCTCGCGGTGTGCGCGCCGTACGTCGAGAGGGCTTCGATGATCTGCACCCGCAGAGGGTGCGCGAGCGCCTTGAGCCCGTCGAGGTCGGCGATGCGATCCTCGGGGTGCGGTGCGCTGGGGGTCATGAGAACGACTGTACCAATGCAAAGACTTCTTTGCAAGCACTTCTTTGCAATGCTCTCTTTGCAAGCGTTTCTTTGCAGTCGCCCTGCGTCGCGCATCGTGCGCCTGCGGCCCCGGATGCCCGGCTCTAGGCTGGCCGCATGACCAACCCGTTCTTCGCCCCCAGCACGCTCCCCTACCAGTTGCCGCCCTTCGCCGAGATCGAGGAGACGCACTACGCCGAGGCGATCGAGGCCGGCATGGCCGAGCAGCTGCGCGAGGTCGCGGCGATCACCGCGCAGCCGGAGGCGCCGACGTTCGACAACACGATGATGCCGCTCGAGTCGAGCGGGCAGCTGCTCATGCGCGTGCTGCGCGTCTTCTACAACCAGTCGAGCGCCGACTCGAGCGACGCGACCAACGCGCTCGAGGAGGAGTTCGCGCCCCGCCTCTCCGCGCATGAGGACGCCCTGACCCTCGACACCGCGCTCTACGCGCGCATCGCGACGCTGCACGAGCAGCGGAACGACCTGGGGCTGAGCGACGAGCAGCGCTATCTCATCGAGCGCCACCACACGCGCATGACGCTCGCCGGGGCCGGCCTCGACGATGAGCAGAAGGCGCGCCTCGGCACGCTCAACGCGCGACTCTCGACCCTGACCACACAGTTCGAGAAGAACCTGCTCGCCGACACCAACGCGCTCGCGGTGCACGTCGCCACGCGCGAGGAGCTCGACGGCCTCAGCGAGGGAGAGATCTCGGCGGCGGCGGCTGCGGCGCGCGACCGCGGGCTCGAGTCTGGTTACCTCATCACGCTCGTGCTGCCGACCGGGCATCCGTACCTGTCGTCCCTCACGAATCGCGACGTGCGCGACCGGATCATGCAGGCCTCGCGGGCTCGCGGCACCCGTGGCGGCGCCCACGACAACCGCGCGGTGCTGCTCGAGATCGTGCGACTCCGCGCGCAGCGGGCGCGCCTGCTCGGCTTCGACAGCCACGCCGCCTTCGTCGCCGCCGACCAGACCGCCAAGACCCCCGAGAACATCGCCGCCATGCTCTCCACGCTGGCTCCCGCCGCGGCCCGCAACGCGCGCGCCGAGCAGGCCAAGCTCGAGGCCCTCGCGGGCCGCCCAATCGAGGCGCACGACTGGCCCTACTGGAGCGAGAAGGTGCGCGCCGCCGAGTTCGACGTCGACACCGCGGCGCTGCGCCCGTACTTCGAGGCCGAGCGGGTGCTGCAGCGCGGGGTCTTCGCGGCCGCGACCGCCGTGTACGGCATCACGTTCACCGAGCGGGACGACCTCGTCGGCTACCACCCCGACGTACGGATCTTCGAGGTGCGCAACGAGGACGGCACCGAGCTCGGCCTCTACCTGCTCGACCTCTACACGCGCGACTCGAAGCGCGGCGGCGCGTGGATGAACGAGCTCATCGGGCAGAACGAGCTGCTCGACCACCCGACGATCGTCGTCAACAACCTCAACGTGCCCCAGCCCGCCGCAGGCGAGCCCACCCTGCTGACCTTCGACGAGGTCAGCACGTTCTTCCACGAGTTCGGGCACGCCCTGCACGGCCTCTTCGCGCACGTCACCTACCCGCACTTCACGGGCACGAGCGTCTACCGCGACTTCGTGGAGTTCCCCAGCCAGGTCAACGAGATGTGGATGCTCTGGCCTGAGATCGTGAACGATTACGCCGTGCACCACATCACGGGCGAGCCGATCCCCGCCGAGACCCTGGACCGCATCAGGGCGAGCGAGACGTGGGGCGAGGGCTTCGCGACCTCCGAGTACCTGGCGGCGACCCTGCTCGACCAGGCCTGGCACCGGCTGAGCCCCGAGGAGGCGGAGTCCGTCACCGACGTCGCCGCCTTCGAAGCGGATGCTCTCGCGCGGGTCGGCCTCGACAACCCCGCCGTGCCCACGCGATACTCGTCGACCTACTTCGCCCACACCTTCTCGGGCGGCTACGACGCCGGCTACTACAGCTACATCTGGAGCGAGGTGCTCGACGCCGACACGGTCGAGTGGTTCCGCGAGAACGGCGGGCTCACGCGGGCGAACGGTGATCGGTTCCGGCAGCACATCCTCGGCATCGGCGGCATGCGCGACCCGCTCGAGGCGTACCGCGAGTTCCGCGGGCGCGACGCGGTCATCGAGCCGTTGCTGACGCGGCGCGGGCTCACCGAGTAGGGGCGCCGCCGCAGCACATGCCGCGCCCTCAGAACCAGATGCTGAGGTGCGGGGAGCGCGTCGTGCGGAAGAGCGCGTCGAGGCGGGCCGCCGAGCCGGGGCGCTCCTCGACGAGCCGCGCGGCTGCGCGTAGCGACTCGACGGGCGCGCCGCCCAGCAGGAGGGTGCCGAGCACGTCGACGCCGAGGCGCACCACCGCCGCCTCGGGTGCAGGGTCGGCGTCGGCAGGAGTCACCGTGGCGGTTCCGTCGGGGCTCGTGGTGAGCATCCAGTCGCCGTGCGCGAAGCCTTGTCGGTCGTCGACACGCAGCAGCACCGTTTCGGCGTGCGCGTAGCGGCGGGCGGTCAGGCTCGCCGGCACGTCGAGGATGCGCAGCCAGAGGTGCTCGCTGCGCGCCGACGTGCGCACAGCGCGGGGGTTGGAGACCATCCACGGCACGGGCTCGTCCACCGGCCGCAGCGACGCCCGCACCGTCGCCACGAGGTCGAGCTCGAGCACGAAGCGCCACAGGGCCGCGTGCGCGTCGTCGCTCGCGGCACACAGGTAGTCGAGGGTGAGAGTGTGCGCCGTGAAGTCGTCGGGGTCGGCCGCGAGGGAGTAGAGCGCGAAACCCTGCGGGGTGCCCTGCTCGTCGTCGTACCGCACCGCGCGGAGCTTGCTGGCGCGCGTGCTGCCCGCCGTGAGGCCGAGCATGCGCTGCCAGTAGTGCTCCCATCCGGGCACCTCGCCGGTATGGCGGCGGTGCGCGCGCTGCGCGAGCTGCGGGGCGAGCGCGCGCAGGCTCGCGGGGGCCACCTGGTGGACGCGGCCGCTCGGGCGCGGGCCCGTCCACTGCAGGGCGCGCGTGTCGACGCTGTAGTCGGCCGCCCAGGTGGCCGGCCCGAAGCCCCAGCGGCCGTAGATGGTCGCCTCGGAGACGGTGAGCATCGCGAGCGGAAGACCGGCGCTCGCGGCGGCCCGCAGCTCGCCCTCGAGCAGAGCGCGCGCGATGCCACGGCGGCGATGCGTGGGCGCGACCGTCACGGCGCTGATCGCCCAGCCCTCGATGCTCGCACCCTCGCTCACGGCGCCCAGGCTCACGGTCGACCGCCAGGAGCCCACCGTGGCCACGGGTGTCGCCGGGTCGGCGCTCGAGGGGTCCCACACGCCGATGCTGCGCGCGAAGGCGAGGCCCGCCCGATGCTCGGCGAGCTGCTCCTCCGTGAGCGTCTCGGCGTGGAAGCCCCGCTGATCGGCCTGCAGCCAGGCGTCGACCTGCGCCGCGTCCTCCCCGTCGACGAGCGCGTAGCGCAGACCCTCAGCGGCGAGCGCCTCGCGCGACCGCTCGTCGAGGGGCAGCGCGCTGTGCCGCGCCGTCACGAGTCGTCGCCTGCGAGGCCCCGACGCAGGGCATCGAGCGCGACCGCCTCGGGGTCGCTCCCCTGCTGGGCCGCGCGCGAGCGCACCGCCTCCGCAAGGTCGGCCGGCACGTGGCGACGCAGGGGCGCCGCGACGCCCTCCGTCTCCTGAGCAGCGGGCGTCGCCGGCCCCGCGCCGTCCCGCAGGAAGAGCGCGAGCACGGGCACGACGACCGTGCCGAGCACGTCGAGGATCGCGATGACGCCGAACACGCGCCAGTACACGTCGGCGGCGTCCTCGCCGGGAATACCGCCGTCGGTCAGGATCGGCAGGATGAGCATGACCGCGACGACGGCGATCGCCACGAGCGTGGCCGCGAGCCCCCAGCGGATGGCGGCCCGGCGGCGCCCCGCGAGCAGCAGGAACAGGTTCGCGTGCGCGAAGCTGACGGCGAGGATGCCGGCAGCGGCGAAGACCTTGAACCAGACCTCCAGATCGGAGTCGGCCCAGTCGCGCCAGATGAGCACGAGGCCCGACACGAGGGCGACACCGCTCGCGAGCAGTCCGCTCACGCCGACGATGCGCATCGCCCGGTCGGCGATCGCGAGGTGGCACAGCGCCGTGATCGAGAACGCGCCGAAGAGCACCGTCGTGAGCAGGATCTTGCCCTGGGTCTCGCCGAAGTCGCCACCCAGGAGCGCGATGATGCCGACAACTGCCGCACCCGAGAACGAGACGATGATGCCAAAGATGGCTCCCCTGCGGGCACCGCTCACGAGCGGGTCGCGGGCGTGCTTGGCGGTCTCGGTCGACACGGTGGCTCCTTCGTGCAGTAGCGGATGCCCGGCTCGCGGGCGACCCCGACCCTACTCCTGCGGCCCAGCGTCGTGCACTGTCCCGTCATCCACTGCCTTGTCATCCACAGTCCCGTCGCGCACTTGTCGCGGCCGCGTGACGAGCAGCACGATCGCCCCGACGACGAGCCCCCAGAAGGCGCTGCCGATGCCGAGCACGACGACGCCCGAGGCCACGACGATGAGCGTCACGGCCGCGGTCAGCCGCGTCTCGGGCGCCTCGAACGCGCTCACGAGCCCCGTCGTGAACGCACCGAGGAGGGCGAGCCCCGCGACGGCGATGATGAGGATCGGCGGCGCGGCCGCGACGAGCGCCGTCGCGACGCCCGCGCCGAGCCCCAGCAGCACGTAGGTCACGCCGCCCGCCACCGGCGCCACCCAGCGTCGGGCGGGGTCGGGGTGCGAGTCGGGGCCCGCCATGAGCGCGGCCGTCAGAGCCGCCAGGTTGAGCGCGAAGCCGCCGAACGGCGCGCTCACCGCGGTCGCGAGGCCGCTCGACGCCAGCACCCGCCGCGCGGGCACCTCGCGGTAGCCGAGCGTCGACAGCACCGCGAAGCCCGGCACGTTCTGCCCCGCCATCGTGACGATGTACAAGGGCACTCCGAGCGAGACGATCACGAGCGGGTCGATCGTCGGCATCGTGAGGGTGACGCCCGGCGAGAGGGTGGCGCCGAGCATCCAGTCGCTGCCCGCCGAGACGACGACGCCGACGATCGCGACGAGCATCGCCGCCGGCACCGCCCACCGCGTCGCCCACCGCACGAGCAGAAGCCACACGACGATGACGGGCGCTGCGAGGAGGGGCTCCTGCAGCACCGCGGTCACGGGCGCGATGCAGATGGGGAACAGGATGCCCGCGAGCATCGCGCCCGCGAGCGGCATCGGGATGCGCGTCATCGCGCGACCCAGCCAGCCCCACAGGCCGCTGACGAGGATGAGCAGTCCGCACACGATGAACGCGCCGATCGCGGCGCCGTACGAGCCCGTCGAGCCCTCCGCCGCGACGAGCAGTGCGGCGCCGGGCGTCGACCAGGCGAAGCTCAGCGGCAGGCGCGAGCGCCACGACAGCAGACCCGCGAGGAGCGCCTGCGCGATACACAGGGCGAGCAGGCCGCTCGCCGCCTCCTCGGGGCTCGCCCCGACCGCGAGCAACCCTGCGACGACGAGCGCGAACGAGCTCGCGAACCCCGTGAGCGCGCCGATGACCCCGGCGATGATCGGCTGCAGCACGCGTTCAGCCTAGGGGCGTGGCACCCTCACTCCGTGAACACGGCGCGCAGGCGCGGCCAGGAGTCGGCCCGCACGTAGACGGGCACCTCGTCCCACGGCACCTCGGTCGTGTGGGTCGCGCCGCCGGTGACCTGCTCGCCGCTGAACGCGTGCACCCACTCCCCCGCGGGCAGCGTCGCGGTGTGCGCCGTCGCACCCTCCTCGGTGACCGGCGAGACGAGGATGTCGCGGCCGAGCATCCACTGCAGCGGTGCACTCCACAGCCGATCGTCGTCGGGCCAGTCGAAGAACAACGGCCGCATGAGCGACGTGCCCGAGCCGATGGCCCACGCCGCCTCGACCGAGAGGTACGGCACGAGGCGCTCGCGCAGCTGCACGAGCCGGCGAACGCCCGGCAGCACACGATCGTCGCGCGTGCGCTCGGCGATGTTCCACGGCGTGCGGTCGCGGCTCGGGCTGCGGTGGTGGTTGAACTCCGAGTGGTACTGCATGATCGGCACGAAGGCCGCCGCGGCCATCGAGCGCAGGTACAGCTCGGCGGTCGGGATCTCGCCGCTGAACCCCGCGACATCCCACCCCCAGTAGAGGACGCCGCTCGCCGTCGCGCTCAGCCCCGCGAAGAGCGACCAGCGGAACGCCTCCCACGTGGAGTTCTCGTCGCCCGCCCAGAACGCGCCGTGCGCCTGCGAGCCGGTGAAGCCCGCACGCGAGAACGTCACGGGCGCCTTGCCGCAGCGCCGCAGCAGATCGCCGTAGGCCTTCGCATAGGCGACGGGGAAGGTGTTGTTGCCCTCGTCGCCGCGGCGCCCGTCGAGGTACTGCAGCTCACGGCCCCACGCATGCTCGCCGCCGTCGGTCTTGAACCCGTCGACGCCGAGCTCGTCGACGAGGTACCGGCGCTTCTCCGTCCACCACTCGGCCGCGCGCTCGTCGGTGAGGTCGGGCATGAGCCCGAGCGGGAACCACCAGCCGCGGTTGCGGTACGGCCGCAGTCGTCCGTCGGGCCCTGGCTCGCGGATGAGCACACCCTCGGCCTTCGCGACGTCGGCGTCGTGCCGCAGCTGACCGCGCGGGTGGGGCCGCATCTTGAGCAGCGGAATCTGCCACAGCACGAGCCTGACGTCGCGCTCGTGGAGTTCGTCGACCATGCCCTTCGGGTCGGGCCACGCGCCCTCGGCCGGGAAAGTGAAGTCGGCAAGGCGCATCGGTGCAGCATCCTCGCGCGGCGTGTACTGCGCGTCGCGCCAGATGTGGAACGTGCTCTCATCGCTCCACGCCTCGATGACGATGCTGCCGACCGGAATGTCGTGCTCGCGGTGTGCGTCGGCCTGGCGCATGACCTCGGCCTGCGTATTCCACTCGTTGCCGCTCGCCCACAGCCGCAGCACCCAGTCGGGCAGCTGCTCGGGGCGGCCGACCTCGCCGAGGAACGCGTCGAGCACGGCGTGCGGCGTGCCCGTGTAGGCCGCAAGCTCCAGGGCACGGGATACTGCGCTCGCCTCGTCGACCTCCGCCTCGATCTGCAGGCGGTCACCGGCGGTGGCTCCGACGTCGAACCAGACGCGGCGAGAGGTGCGCACGTGGAAGCCCCAGCCGCGCCCGCCGACGACGTGCGCGAAGGGCATGGGCAGGTAGGTCTTGCGCTCCGCGCCCTGCGACTTGTACTGCTCGAAGACGACCGAGTCGAGCTCGGCGCCGCGGTGGTCGAGGGCGTCGAAGCGCTCCCCGAAGCCCGCGACGCGCTCCCCCGGCACGAGGGCGAGCGCGAAGCGCGCCCGCAGCAGCCGCTCGCCGTCGTCGAGCACCTCGACGCTGCCGGGCACGAGGCCCGCGGCGACGTCGACGGCGACGAGGTCGTCGGGTGCGCTGCGCCACGCGGCGACGCGCACGTCGAACCAGCGGGTGTGCTGACTGGTCGATGAGTCACCCGGCCCGCCGACGAAGCGGTAGCGGTAGGCGCGGTGCGGCTCGAGGTCGGTGAGGGTCGCGGAGAATCCGCGGGCGGCGCGCGCGAGCCGCGCCTGCGCGCTCGCGAGGTGCCCGCCGTCGACGGACTGGCCGCGAGACGTCCGCTCGGTGCGGGTCAGAGGGTGCTCGTGCACCGTGACGCCGTCGTCCCACTCCAGCACGACAGCGTCGACCTCGGCGCTCGTGCGCACGCCGAGCGTCAACGGCTCGCCGGCCACGGGGTCGACGGGGTCGCGCTGGTCGGTGTCGACCGAGTACGGGTGGCCGGAGCCGAACGGGGAGTGCCGGATCACGAGGCCCCCTCTCGTGCGTCGGCGGGGCCGTCGACGGTGCCCGCGACACCGAGCTCGACCGCGAGGCGCACGACCATCGCGTGACTCCACAGCAGCGGTGTCGCGACGGGCCCCCAGCGTTCGATCCACTCCTGCTCGCGGTCGGGGGCGAGAAGGTGGTCGCCGACCTGCTCGGGCAGAAACCCCTCGGCGGTCTCAGTGCACGCCGCCCACTCGAGCTGCGCGCGAGCGCGGTCGAGGTCGCCCGCGGCCGCGTAGGCGAGCCCGAGCATGCAGCTGAGCAGCGGCCACTGGCCGCCGCCGAAGAACGTGTCGTCCAGGTAGCGGTGCACGCCGCCGTCGACGCTGAGCGCGTCGTCGATCGCGCGAATGCTCACGAGCCCGAGCGTGCTCGTCGCGTCGATGACGCCGAGCGGCGCGATGACGGCGGCGAGCGACGCGTCCACCGCGCTCGCACCGAGCCACTTCGCGAGGTGGCCATCGTGGGTGCCGCGCTCGATCATGAGTGCGCGGCACTCCTCTGCGGTCGTGCGAGCGCGCGCTGCGGTCGCCGCGGGCAGCACGTCTGCGTCGGCGGCGGCCTCGAGACCCGCGACGATGCAGCCGAGGGTCGAGACATGCACCTCGTCGCGGTGCTCCTCCCACCAGTCGTAGCAGGGGCGGTGGGCCGTCGCGAGCAGGTAGTCGACGCTGAGGCGGATGCCCGACGCCCAGCGCTCGAGGCTCAGACCGTGGCGGCGCGCGTGGGAGACGGCGGCCCACACCCAGGTGCCGTAGCCGTCGGTCTGGAAGTCCCACCAGTCGTCGTCACCCTCGGATCCGTCGAGGGTGAAGCGGGTGGGGAGCATGCGATCGTCGGGCAACGGCGTGCCGGCGGCCTCGGCGGCGACGATCTCGGCCACCTCGCCGGAGTGCTCGGCGAGCATCCTGTCGCACCAGTCGAAGAAGCGCGACGCGGACTCGACGGAGCCCGCCGCCGACATGGCGTCGGCGATGAACGCCCCGTCGCGGAACCAGCTGTAGCCGCGGTACGCCGAGAAGGTGGGGCTCGCCGGGTAGGCGCCGCCGTCGTGCTGCAGCCGCTCGATGAGAGCGACGCTGCGCTGCACCAGATCGGCGAGGTCGACGCCGCGGGGCGTACTGGGGTCGGTGGTGACGTGCGTCATGCGGGAGCCTTCCGGGGCGTGCAGGGGCGGGGCTCCGAGCCCGAGAGAACTCGGAGCCCCGCCTGTGAGGGTGGTACGAACTGACGAGAGCGGCTAGCCGCCGATGACGGCGTTGATGCGCTCCTCCGCGCTCGCGAGGGCGTCAGCGACCGACGTGCGGCCGGCCTGCGCCTCGATGAGCTCCTCCGTGATGATGTCCTGCATCTCCTGCTGCCCGGTCTCGACGAGCGGGGTGAGGGCGATGCCGTCGAGCGAGTCGAACACGGCCTGGCGGTTGGCCGGGTCGCCCTTCTCGAGGTAGACCGCGAGCTGCGCCTCATCGCTGATGGGCGGCAGCTCCCAGCCGGAGTCGAGTCGCACGTCGACCATCGTCTGCGAGGAGGTGAGGAACTCGGCCCACAGCGTGGCCGCCTCGACGTTCTCGGCGTTCGCCGAGACACCCACGGCGTTGGAGAAGACGGCGCTCGCCTGCGTGCCGTTGCCCGGCTCGACCGCGATGTCCCACGCGAAGGGCACGTCGGCGACGGCGCCGAACACCCAGATGCCCGTGTGCATCATGCCCAGCTTGCCCTCGACGAACAGGTTCGTGTCGAAGTCGGGCGAACCCTGGCCCTGCTCGATGGTCGGCATGACGGTGCCGCTCTTCGAGGTGAGCCACTCGGCCGCCTCGATGCCGCCCGGAGTGTTGAACGCCACAGCGGTGCCGTCCTCGTTGAGGAACGACTCGCCGTTCTGCTCGAGCACTTTGTAGTACTCGTAGAACGAGACCGGCTGGTGGCTGCCCCAGATGTCGTCGCCGAGCGCGGTGATCGCCTCAGCGGCGGCCTGCTCGTCAGCCCACGTCCAGTCGGCCGTCGG
Organism: Chryseoglobus sp. 28M-23; assembly: GCF_014789785.1. Classification (NCBI taxonomy): domain Bacteria; kingdom Bacillati; phylum Actinomycetota; class Actinomycetes; order Micrococcales; family Microbacteriaceae; genus Microcella; species Chryseoglobus sp. 28M-23. The sequence continues at coordinate 1,714,850 of NZ_CP061846.1, forward strand.
GTAGTCGAGGCCCGCCTGGTCGAAGAGGTCGGCGTTGTAGTAGAGCACGACGGCCGAGAACGAGCTCGGCAGTCCGTAGCTCACGCCGTCGACCGAGTACGCGTCGATGAGCGACTCGCGGTAGGCCCCGGCGTTCGACACCTCGAGCGGCGCCAGCGCTCCGCTCGCCGCAAGCTGCGGGAAGAAGTCGTAGTTCGTGTCGACGACATCGGCGATCGTGCCGGCCGCGAGATCGGTCTGCAGGGTCGTGAAGTAGTCGGCGTACGGCAGCGTCGTCACGTCGATCGTGATGCCGGGGTTCTCGGCCTCGAACGCCTCGACGATGAGCTCGAGGTTCTCCTCGTTGCCTCCCGCCGAGATGAAGTTGCTGTACGTGACGACGACGTCTCCGTCGCCTTCCGCGGAGGGCTCGGTGGAGCATCCCGCGAGGATGAGTGCTGCCGCGGCGGTGAGCCCGACAGCGGTGAGTGTGCGCTTCATGTGAGTGCTATCTCCTTCGATAGGGGTTGCAGTGGTGCGGGTGGATACGGAATGCCTCGGGGCTCACTTGATCCCCGAGCTGGCGACGCCCTGAATGACGTACTTCTGGGCGAAGATGTAGAGCGCGAGCATTGGGATGATGCTCACGACGGAGCCGGCCATGACGACGTCCCAGGCCGTGGTGTACTGCCCCTGGAGCGCGGCGAGCGCGATGGGCAGGGTCTGCAGCTCGGCGTCGCGCAGCACGATGAGCGGCCAGAGGAAGCTGTTCCAGCTGCCCATGAAGGCGAAGATCGTGAGCGTCGCGAGCGCCGGGCGAATGTTCGGAATGATGATCTGCCAGAAGATGCGGAAGTGCCCGGCACCGTCGAGAGTCGCGGCCTCGTCGAGTTCGCGCGGCACCTGGTTGATCGCCTGGCGCAGCAGGAAGATGCCGAACGCGGCGGCGAACGTCGGCAGCAGCGCGCCGAGGTAGGTGTTGATGAGCCCGAAAGCCTTGATCTGCGCGAAGAGCGGCACGACGAGCACCTGCAGTGGAATCATCATGGTCGCGAGGTAGATCGCGAAGACGATGCCGCGGCCGCGGAACGGCAGCCGGCTGAACGCATAGGCGGCGGTCGCGCTCGTGAACAGCTGCGCGATCGTCGTGAGCGTGGCGAGCACGAAGCTGTTGACGACGACGCGCGCGAACGGCCGCTCGGTGAAGAGCGTCTCGTACCCGTTCAGCGAGGGGTTCTCGGGCCACAGGCTCGGCTCGGTCGAGAGGCCGATGCCGTCGGAGACCGAGGTGACGACCGTCCACAGGAACGGGAAGAACATGAGCGCCGCGCCGAGGATCACGACGGCGTGCAGAAGAACCGATCCGAGGGATGCCCGGCGCCGGGCATCCGCGCTCGTACGATCGGTGCTCGCCCCGCGGTCGGGGCGTGGCAGCGTGCGCGACTCAGCCATAGTGCACCCACCTCTTCTGGCCGATGACCTGCACGAGCGTCACGGCGAGGATGACGGCGAAGAGTATCCACGAGAGCGCGGAGGCCTCGCCCGCCTGCCCGTAGCGGAAGGTCAGGTCGTAGATCTGCTGCACGACGACCTGGGTCGAGCCGGCGGGGCCGCCGCCCGTCATCGCGTACACCTGGTCGAAGACCTGGAACCCGTTGATGAGCGAGATGACGACGACGAAGAACGTGCTGGGGCTCAGCATCGGCAGGGTCACGCTCACGAGGCGCCGCCAGGGGCCAGCACCGTCGACCTTCGCCGCGTCGTAGAGGTCGGGGTTGATCGCCTGCAGACCCGCGAGCAAGATGACCATGACGAAGCCGAGGTCCTTCCACGCACTCGCGAGGATGATCGAGGGCATCGCCCACGCCGGGTCGGTCCACCACCCGGGGCCGTCGATGCCGAACCAGGCGAGCACGGCGTTGACGACGCCGTTGGCGGGGTTGAGCAGCCAGCGCCACACGATCGCGACGACGATCCAGCTCGTGACGACGGGGAGGAAGTAGATGCCGCGCCAGAACGCGCGACCCTTGAGGGCACGGTTGAGGGCGAGAGCGAGCAGGAGGCCGCCGACGTAGACGAGCGGCAGGTAGCCGACGATGTAGTAGAGCGTGTGGGCGAAGACTTCACCCGTCTGGCCCTCGCTGACGAGGCGGGCGAAGTTGTCGAGCCCCACCCACTGCATGGGCGTGATGAGGTTCCACTCGTGCAGGCTGATCCACGCCGCGGCGACCATGGGTCCGAGCACGAAGAGGGTCAGGGGAATGGCGCTCGGCAGCAGGAAGGCGAGCACGGTGAGCGCGTAGGTGACGCGGGTGCGGCGCGAGCGAACCGGTCGCCGGATGCCCGCCACGGGTGTGCGCGTGGGCTCGGGGCTGCGGTCGAGCAGGCTCGTCTGCAGGGTCGACGTGCTCACGAATCGGCCTCGGGTGGAGCTGCCTGCTGCACGAGGCGACGGCGCACGAGGTCGCCCTGCTCGCCCATGGAGCCGTCGGCGTCGAACGGGGTCGCCAGCACGAGCGTCGCGGCGCCCTGAGCCCAGCTGTCGTCCTGCCAGCGCTCGACGGCGATCGGCACCCCGCGCCGGGAGGGGATGAGGGCGGCGCGAAAGGCGGGCTCGAAGCCGTAGGACCAGTGGGTCCAGTCGGCGGTGCCCTCGCCGAGCAGGATCACGACCTCGGGGTCGAGCACGTGCACGAGCCCGGCAACGGTGCGGCCGAGCAGGTGGCCTGCCTCGCTGAAGACAGCCGTCGCGCGGTCGTCACCCGAGTCCGCGGCATCCCGCAGCGCCTCGATTCCCGCCGATGCGCCGATGATGCCGCGTTCGCGGGCGATGCGCACGAGTGCGTCCTCGCTGAGGAACGTCTCGAGGCAGCCGTGGTTGCCGCACGAGCACAGGGGCCCGTCGTCGCGCACGGGAGTGTGGCCGACCTCGCCCGCTCCCCCGCGCGACCCGCGCAGGATCACGCCGTCGACGACGATCGCCGCGCCGACACCGGTACCGATCGTGACGACGAGGAAGCTGTCGTGGCGACGACCGAGACCGTAGAGGCGCTCGGCCATGGCGAGGGCGTTGACGTTGTTCTCGACGAGCACGGGCAGGCCGAGTTCACGGCGCAGGCTCTCGCCGATGGGCGCGTGGGTCCAGCCGAGCTGGGTCGAGTCGACGACCCCCTCGCCCTGGCGGTCGACATCCCCCGGCACGCCGACGCCCACGCCGAGGAGCGGGGTGTCTGCACCACCCTCGATGAAGCGGCGCAGCAGCTCGACGAGCTTCGCGAGCATGGTGGTCGCCGAGGCGTCGAAGGGCTCGCTCGCCGTGCGCAGCACGGAGCCGTCGATGCCCACCTCGACGAAGGCGACGTGGTCGGCCGCGACCTTGACTCCGACGGCGCGACCGGCGCTCGCGACGAGCCCGAGCATGCGAGCGGGGCGGCCGCCCTGCGAAGGCTGGTGGGCGAGCTCGCGCAGAAGGCCGTCGGCCAGGAGGTCCTTGGTGAGCTGCGTCATGAGCGCGGGAGAGAGGTTGAGCGCCCGCGCGAGCTCGGCGCGCGACGCGGGGCCGTGAGCACCGAGGTGCGCCAGGATCGCGGAGCGATTGACGTCGGTGCGAGCCATCGGGCGGAGCGCCATTGATTCCCCTTACTTCAGGACTAAACAAACCATAGAATGAAGTACCGAAGCATGTCAAGACGCGCCTCCCTGGCGGCGGCGCGCCTGGTAGCACCACCCCCGACGAAGGAGTCCCTATGACCGCCGGCACCCGCGAGCGCTTCGAGCAGTACCTGTGGACAGTGCGCGACCGTCTGGCTCGCGACGACCGCATCCTCGGGCTCGTCGGCATGGGCTCCACCGCCGAGAGGCACCGGGTCGACGAGTGGAGCGACCACGACCTCGCGCTCGTCGTCGCGAAGGTGCACCTCGGTGCGGGCAAAGCCCGCCGCGGTGAAACGCTTGCCGCGTCGGCGCTCCTCCGGGGTGACGCCGTCACGCACCTGCTCACGGCGGTCGCCGCGCTCTCCCATGTCGACAACCGCGCCGACTACCTCGACCCTCGACGCCGCATCGAGCTGACCCGCCCCGACCTGGCAACGTCGCTCACTGACGCGCTCAGACTCGACGAGGTCGCACTCGCGCGCCGCCTGCTCGACCTCGTCGGGTCGCTCGCAGGCGACCGACCCGAGTGTCCCCACGCCGCCCTCGCCGTGCTGCGCGCCCGGCACGGCTGGGGCTAGTCGGCGCGCGGGCAGTCGCACTACGCGGGCACGCGCAGGTCTCGCTCAGGTCGCGTCGCATACTCGCGCCCGCTCGGAGCGCGCCACTGCAGCACGCCGTCGCTCGAGTGCCTGACTGCCCACCGTGTGTGGTGCTTGAGCCGATGATGCGAGGGGCACAGGTGTGCGAGGTTGTCGTGATCGGACCGGCCACCGTGCTGCCAGTCGATCGTATGGTCGAGGTCGGAGGTCGATGCGCCTCGACCGCAGCCGGGGAACCTGCAGGTACCGTCGCGCACCCTCAGCCACAGCTTGAGGTCTGCCGGCACCGTGTAGCGATCGCGACCGACGGAGAGCACCGCCCCCGTCTCGGGATGGGTCAGCAGTCGCGTGAACGAGGGAGCGTGCGCGGCGAGTCGACGGGCAGTCTCGTCGTCGATCGGGCCATAGCCCTCGAGTTCGGCGGGAGCATCGGACGGCGTGCTGCCTGAGCGGTCGAGAAGAGTGAGTACCGGCACAGTCACGAGAATCTGCGCGCGAATACCCTGACCCAGCGCTGTCTCAGCCACGACGCCGTCGATGAGAAGGTCGGCGAACGCGTCGGCGCGCCGCTGCGCGAGGGTGCGACCGTCGCTCACACCGCGGGAAGCCGCGGGCTCGGCGTCATGGGCGGCGAGGCCCTCGCCCGTCTCGAGGGACCGTGCGATGTGCGTGAGCCGTGCGTAGATGCTCTGAGCCTGCTCAGCGGGCAGGTAGGCGGTCAACCAGGCCATGCCGTCGCGCGCGGGCTCCACCGCTACATGCCGTGACTCCACGGCCGCGGTGCGGCGCACCGCGATGGAGTCGGGATGAACCCGTTCGCGGATCACACGGGCGCGCTGCCGAAACCGCTCAGGCGTGCGACTCTCGGCCGCGGTCAGCGCCACGGCCTCGAACTCCGCGCGAACCTCGGCGGGAAGCGACCACGCCTGGTCGATGAGTATCGAGGCGTGACGATACGTGATGCGACCGTCGGCGAGTGCCTGGCGAGTCGCAGGTAGGTCGGCGCGCAGAGTGCGTGCCTGCTCGAGCAGCGTCGTCGCGGTCCGCTCGGAGACACGCAGGGCTGCAGCGAGTTCAGCAGCGGTGGTGCGCCTGGCAACGACCTCAGGACTCCAGCCCGCAGCACCGGTCGATGAGGCACCAGCGCCCTCGACATGGGAGATGACCGCGCTCACGTCTGCAACAAGGGCGGCTCGGCGCTCCGCGATGCGCGCCTCCCGCACCTCCAGCTCGATGAGTTCGTCAAGCAGCGCGTCGAGACGCGAGTCGCTCGCGTTCCGCTCGTCCACCGTCATCGTCATGCCGATAGTCCAGCATCGACCACCGACATTCCCACCCTCGAGACCGGGATCATGCGCGCGCGACCGTGGGCGGGCTCAGTGCACGCGGCACGGCGGCACGCGGCACGGCGGCACGCAGCACGGCGGCACGCGGCACGGCGGCACGCGGCACGGCGGCACGCGGCACGGCGGCTCGGCGCGACCAGGGGCGCGGTCAGCGCGCGGGGTACCAGTGCCGCACGTGCTGGCGGTCGGCGCGGGCCTGCCAGAACTCGACCTCGGTCGGCTGCAGCGCCCATGCGGCCCAGTCGTGGTTGTGGGGCTCGGTCACGGCGGGTCGGGCGGCCCAGTCGGCGGCAGCGACCTCGCTGGGCAGCTCTTCGACCTCGCCGGTCACGCGCACCTGTCGCCCCCGCTGCGGCCAGTAGAAGGTCAACGCGGCGTAGGGGTTGGCGGCCAGGTCGATGCCCTTGCGTGTGGACCGTGCGCCCGCGAACACCCACTGGCCTTCGCTGAGGTCTTTGAGGATGAGGGTGCGAGCCGTGACGTGGCCCGTGGGCCCGGCCGTGGAGAGTGTGCACGCGTGCGGCTGGTGCACGCCGAAGTGCAGGGCCTCGTCGAGCCACTCGAGGAACAGGTCCTCGGCCGAGGCCGGCGCCCGCGTCGGGTCGAAGACCGGCAGGTCGTCGGGAAAGTCGGGCAGGGCCCGCAACCGGTCGCGCAACGAGTCGCTCATGGCGTCAGAGTAGCCGCGCCACCTGCGAACTACGCCGACTTCTCGCGGCGCTGCGCCGCCCGGCGCGGCACGATCGTCGGCGCCGCGTTCTCCATGACCGCCTCGCGCGTCACGACGACACGACCGACCTCGTCGCTCGAGGGCACCTCGAACATGATCGGCCCCAGCACCTCTTCGAGGATCGCCCGAAGCCCGCGCGCGCCGGTCTGCCGCAGCACGGCGAGGTCGGCGATCGCGTCGAGCGCGTCTGGGGCGAACTCGAGCTCGACGCCGTCGATCTCGAACATGCGCTGGTACTGCCGCACGAGAGCGTTCTTCGGTGCGGTGAGAATCTCGATGAGCGCCGTGCGGTCGAGCGGCGTGACCGTCGTGACGACGGGCAGACGGCCGATGAACTCGGGGATGAGGCCGAACTTGTGCAGGTCTTCCGGCAGAACCTCGCTGAAGAGGTTCTTCTCCTCCGCCTTGTCGTGCAGCGGGGCGCCGAAGCCGATGCCGCGCTTGCCCGCGCGCTGACTGATGATGTCTTCCAGCCCCGCGAAAGCACCGGCGACGATGAACAGCACGTTCGTCGTGTCGATCTGAATGAACTCCTGGTGCGGATGCTTGCGCCCGCCCTGCGGGGGAACGCTCGCGACCGTGCCCTCCAAGATCTTGAGCAGCGCCTGCTGCACGCCCTCACCGGAGACGTCGCGCGTGATCGACGGGTTCTCGGCCTTGCGGGCGATCTTGTCGACCTCGTCGATGTAGATGATGCCCGTCTCGGCGCGCTTGACGTCGAAGTCGGCGGCCTGCAGGAGCTTGAGGAGGATGTTCTCGACGTCTTCACCGACATAGCCCGCTTCGGTGAGCGCCGTCGCGTCGGCGACGGCGAACGGCACGTTGAGGCGCTTCGCGAGCGTCTGCGCGAGATAGGTCTTGCCGCACCCGGTGGGGCCGATGAGCAGAATGTTGCTCTTCGCGATCTCCACCTCGTCGGCGAGCTGGTCCGCCGAGGTGAGCGACTGACCGGCGCGGATGCGCTTGTAGTGGTTGTACACGGCGACGGAGAGCGAGCGCTTGGCCGCCTCCTGCCCGATCACGTACTCGCCGAGGAAGTCGTAGATCTCACGGGGCTTCGGCAGCTCGAACTCGGCCGCCTCGCTCTCGTTCGACTCGGCGAGACGCTCCTCGATGATCTCGTTGCACAGCTCGACGCACTCGTCGCAGATGTACACGCCGGGGCCGGCGATGAGCTGCTGCACCTGCTTCTGGCTCTTTCCGCAGAAGGAGCACTTCAGCAGGTCGGCGCTTTCTCCGATGCGGGCCACGGGGCCCCCCTTCCGTGCGTACGTGCATCGAGCCTAACCCTCGGCACCGACGATGTGCGCGCACCTCTCCCCGCCCGGGTGTCGCGCCCCGCCAGACCGACCCGGAAGTCGACCCCGAGCCCGACCCGTCGCCGCGCCCCCGGTCTCCGAATGCTGAGCAGAGCCACAAGCCTCGTCACCTAGTCTGGAGCCGTCATGAGCACCCACGATCGTCTCGCCGCGCGACGCAGTCGCGTGGCCGCGTCGTGGCTCGTCGGCGTCGTCGCGACGGTCATCGCCGGCGCCGCGCACGCTCTCGGCGGGGGCGGCACGCCGTCGACCGCCGCTCTCGCCACGGCACTCGTGGTGTCCGGCCTGGTGGGCATGTTCGTGATCGGTGCGCGACCGTCGAGCCCGCGCATCCTCATCGGGGTCGCGATCGATCAGGCGATCTTCCACAGCCTGTTTTCGTTCTTCGCCGGCGCTGCCGCCGGCACAGCCGCTGTCGGTACAGCCGGCGCGCACGCCGCGCACTCCGCGCCCCTCTCCCTCGCGAGCCCCGCGGTCGCCACGCACGGTGGGGCAAGCCTGCCGATGGCGCTCACCCACGTCGCGGCCGGCGCGGTCGCCTTCCTGCTCGTACGCTTCGGCCTCGACGCGATCGCCCGCGTCGTGCGCTCGCTGGCCCTGCGGGTCGCCACCCTGCTGCGGGATGCTCCCGCCGCCGTGCCGCTGCCCCGCACGCCGCGCCTCGCCCCCGCGGCACTCGTGCTGCCCCGCCTCGGCGGCATCCTTCAGCGCCTCGAGCTGCGGCGCGGACCGCCCGCCCTCGCCGCCGTCTAGCACGGCGCCCTCCGCAGACACTCCTTCCGGCGCCTGACCCGCTCACTGCTGTGCCGTCGAGCACATCCGAGCGCGCGCCCACTCACTCTCAGACACTTTCTCTCAGACAAGGACCCATCATGAAGAACCGCACCCGCATCACCGCCGCCGCCCTCGCGGGCGGCCTGCTCGCCCTCGCCGCACCGGTCGCCGCCCAGGCGCACGTCTCGGCGACTGCCACGAGCGACGCCGCCGGCTCGTACACCGTCGTCACCTTCTCGGTGCCGCACGGCTGCGAGGGATCGCCCACGCAGGTCGTGACGATCGACATTCCCGAGTCGATTCCGATCGTCACACCGACCGTCAACCCGCTGTGGAGCGTCGAGAAGGTCATGGTGCCGCTCGACGAGCCGCTCGAGGCGGCCGAGGGCGCCGAGCCGGTCACGGAGCGCATCGGCCAGATCGTCTACACCTCGACGACGGGCGGCCTGGAGGACGGCTTCCGCGACGCGTTCGAGCTCTCCCTGCGGCTGCCCGACGGGGAGGCCGGCGACACGGTCGAGTTCCCGGTCACGCAGACGTGCGACGAGGGCACGGCCGTGTGGGAGGGCGAGGATGCTCCGCTCGTGACCCTCGCCGCCTCCACGGGCGACGCCCACGGCGGCAGCCACAGCGACGCGGAGGAGATGACCGCCGAGACCGCGGGTACGGAGACGGAGGCCGTCGCGAGCGCCGCGCAGCCTGACGTTCTCGCCCGCGTGCTCGGCGCCCTCGGCATCCTCGTCGGCGCCGGCGGCATCACCGCGGCGATCCTCACCCGCCGCACCGCGCGCACCACCGCGGGGCAGTAGACGATGCGCCGCGCTTCCGCTCCCCTGGCCGCTCTCGGGCTGGGCCTCGCCCTCGTGGTGGTGCCCGCCCTGCCCGCCTCGGCCCACAACGCCGTCGTATCGTCGACGCCCGAGGAGGGCGAGACCCTCACCGAGGTTCCGGAGTTCTTCGTCGTCACGACGAACGAGGCGATGCTCGACGTGGGGGGCGAGGGCGCGGGCTTCGCCATCCAGGTGACCGACGAGAGCGGGCTCTACTACGGCGACGGCTGCGTCGACGTGGGCGGCCCGTCGATGTCGACGCCGGCGGCGCTCGGCGAGGCCGGGGACTACACGATGGCCTTCCAGTACGTCTCAGCCGACGGCCACACGCTCTCCGACACGCTCGCGTTCCGCTACGAGCCGGCGGCAGGCGCGGAGGCGAGCACCGGCTCGGCCGCGCCGCCCGAGTGCGGCTCGACGCCCGCGACGGCGTCCGGCGGCGAGGAGCCTTCCGCAGCACCCGCCGACGAGTCGGCCGCCGTGCTCGGCACGGTCGCCGTCATCGGCGGCGTGATCGTGCTGCTCGCGGTCGGCGCAGGCGTCGCCGTGTGGCTGTCGCGTCGCCGGCGCAGCTGACTGAACCGCAGAACGAGGCGAGCCCCGCATCCCGAAATATCCAGGGATGCGGGGCTCGCGCTGGTGATGCCTCGTTACGAGGCGAGGGCCGGCAGGTTCTTGCGGCTCGTGAGCACCTGGTCGATGAGACCGTACTCGAGCGCTTCCTGCGCGATGAGGATCTTGTCGCGGTCGATGTCTCTGTTGACTTCCTCGACCGACTTGTTGGAGTGCTTCGAGAGGGTCTCCTCCAGCCACTCGCGCAGTCGGGCGATCTCGCGCGCCTGAATCTCGATGTCGCTCGCCTGCCCGCGGCCCGCGTCGCCCGTCGCGGGCTGGTGGATGAGCACGCGCGCGTTGGGCAGCGCGAGACGCTTGCCGGGTGAGCCTGCGGCGAGCAGCACGGCCGCGGCGGAGGCGGCCTGCCCGAGCACGACGGTCTGGATCTCCGGGCGGATGTACTGCATCGTGTCGTAGATCGCCGTCATGGCCGTGAACGAGCCGCCGGGGCTGTTGATGTACATGACGATGTCGCGGTCAGGGTCCTGAGACTCGAGCACGAGCAGCTGCGCCATGACGTCGTCGGCCGACGCGTCATCGACCTGCACGCCGAGGAAGATGATGCGGTCTTCGAACAGCTTCGCGTACGGGTCCTGCCGCTTGTAGCCGTAGGCGGTGCGCTCCTCGAAGCTGGGGAGGATGTAGCGGCTGCTCGGCATGGCCGGAGCGCCGGCGGAGAAGTGGGGCGTTTCCATCGGTATCGTCTTCCGTCCTTTACTTGCCGTGCTCGGTGCCGCCGCCGCCGACGACGTCGCTCGCGGAGGCGCGAATGTGGTCGACGAAGCCGTACTCGAGGGCCTCTTCGGCGCTGAACCAGCGGTCACGGTCGCCGTCCTTGTTGATCTGCTCGACCGTCTTGCCGGTCTGCTCGGCGGTGATCTCGGCGAGACGCTTCTTCATGTCGTTGATGAGCTGCGCCTGCGTCTGGATGTCGCTCGCGGTGCCGCCGAAGCCGCCGTGCGGCTGGTGCAGCAGCACGCGCGCGTTGGGCGTGATGTAGCGCTTGCCCTTCGTGCCGGAGGTCAGCAGCAGCTGTCCCATCGACGCGGCCATGCCGATGCCGACGGTGACGATGTCGTTGGGCACGAACTGCATCGTGTCGTAGATCGCCATGCCTGCGGTGACGGAGCCGCCGGGCGAGTTGATGTAGAGGTAGATGTCCTTGTCAGGGTCCTCCGCGGCGAGCAAGAGAAGCTTCGCGGCGATCTCGTTGGCGTTCTCGTCGCGCACCTCTGATCCGAGCCAGATGATGCGGTCCTTGAGCAGTCGGTCAAAAACACTGTTGGGCAGTGTCGGTTCGGCCATGTGGGGAGCTCCTGTTCGTCTCGTGCTTCGAATCTACGCGAGGCGACCCGCCGCATCCGTCATGTTCGCCGTGGGCAGAGAGCGGCGCGCCCGCGCCGGGTCCGGGATGCACGAGGGGCCCGGCACCTGCGGCGCCGAGCCCCTCGTGACCGCGCTGCGCGCGGACATGGTTCCTAGTGGTCGTGACCCTCGTGGTCGTCGTCGCTCTCGGCGACGGGCGCGGTCGCGGCCGCCGTGAACGCGGTGAGGTCGACGGGCTGGCCCTTCGAGTCGACGACCTTGACCTTGCTGAGGGCGACGGAGAGCGCCTTCGAGCGGGCGACCTCGCCGACCATGCCGGGGATCTGCCCGTTCTGGTCGAGGATCTTGATGAACTCGCCGGGCTCCATGTTGTACTGCTGAGCACCCTGGATGAGGTACTGGGTGAGCTCGTCCTGGCTGACCTTGACCTCCTCCTTCTCGGCGAGAGCGTCGAGGAAGATCTGGTTGCGGAACGTCGTCGTCGTCGACTCCGTGACCTCGGCGCGGTGCGCGTCGTCCTCGAGGCGGTCCTCGTTCTCGAGGTGGCGGTGCACTTCGCCCTCGATGAGCGAGTCCGGCACGGGAATCTCGACCTGCTCGAGCATCGCGGCCAGCAGCTTGTCGCGAGCCTCAGCACCCTGGCCGAACGACTTCTGCTGGGCGAGCTGCGTGCGCAGGTCATCCTTCATCTCGCCGATCGTGTCGAACTGGCTCGCGATCTGCGCGAAGTCGTCGTCGGCCTCGGGAAGCTCGCGCTCCTTCACCGACTGGATGGTGACCTCGATTTGCGCCATCTTGCCCTCGTGGTCGCCGCCGAGCAGCTTCGACTCGAACGTCGTCGTCTCACCAGCCGTGAGCGACTCGACGGCCTCGTCGATGCCCTCGATGAGCTCGCCTGAGCCCACCTCGTACGAGATCGAGCTGGCGTTGTCGACCGTGTTGCCCTCGACGCTCGCGACGAGGTCGAGCTGCACGAAGTCACCCGTCGCAGCGGGACGGTCGACAGTGATGAGGGTGCCGAAGCGGCTGCGCAGGTTCTGCAGCTCCTCCTCGACCTCCTCGTCGCTGACCTCGGTCGCCTCGACCTCGATCGTCATGCCGTCATAGGCAGGGATGTCGAACTCGGGCCGCACGTCGACCTCGACCTCGACCTGCAGGTCGCCAGAGAAGTCCTTCTCGCTCGGCCACTCCTTGACGTCGGCGCTCGGGCGGCCGAGGGCGCGCAGGCCCTGCTCGGCGATCGCGTCGCGGTAGAACTTGTCGAGACCCTCGCTCACAGCGTGGTTGAGCACCTCACCGCGGCCGACGCGCTGGTCGATGATGGGCGGCGGAACCTTGCCCTTGCGGAAGCCCGGAATCGTCACCGACTCGGCGATGTGCTTGTAGGCGTGCTCGATGCTGGGCTTGAGCTCTTCCGGCGTCACCGTAATGGCGAGCTTGACGCGCGTCGGGCTGAGCTTCGTGGCCGTGGACTGAACCAAAAGGATCTCCTGAATGTGTGGACGTCATGTGGGCGTCGTGCGGGCGTGGTCGGGGCGACAGGATTTGAACCTGCGGCCTCCCGCTCCCAAAGCGGGCGCTCTACCAAGCTGAGCTACGCCCCGCGACCGTGACCGTGACCAAGCGCGTCACGACGCAGGTCGCTACGAAAAATGGCCTCGGCAAGTCTAGCCGAGTCACGGCTGGGCGGCGCCGAGAGCACCCGGAAGGGCAGTGTTCTGCGCAGTGTTCCGACGCGGAACGGCGCGCGGAGTCTGGCGACGAGGCGGCTAGAGTCGAGAGTCGAGGATGTCTGCGGTGTTCGGCAGTTCTCTCCACGTGGTTCACCCCAAGAGTATTGAAGGAAGCACCTGTGACGTCGACCTCCCTGGATCGGGCGCCTGCGAATGCCCGCCCGACAACGGAGCGCCTCAGACCAGAGATCCAGGGTTTGCGGGCCGTCGCGGTGGCACTGGTCTTCGCCTACCACCTGTGGCCGGAGCGCCTGCCCGGTGGATTCATCGGCGTTGATATGTTTTTCGTCATTTCGGGGTATCTGATCATCGGGCACCTCGTCAGAGAGATTCGTGACACTGGGCGAATTCGACTCGCGCGCTTCTGGGAACGCCGCGCCCGCCGCATACTTCCCCTCGCGCTCGTCGTCCTCAGCGTCGTGGCGGCGGCAACGTGGTTCCTCAGCGAGGGCGAAGACAAGGTGCAGTACCTCGAAGAGATCATTGCGTCGGTCTTCTTTGTGGAGAACTGGCTACTGGCGTCCAATGCAGTGGACTACCTCCGTGCGGATTATGAACCCTCGCCGGTACAGCACTTCTGGTCACTCGCCGTCGAAGAGCAGTTCTACATCTTTCTGCCGATCGTCATTGCCCTGACCGCGCTCGTGATGAGGCGGCGAGGACGGATCGGATATGGTCCGATCCGGGTTGTGCTCGTGGTTCTGTTCGTTGTGAGCTTCATCGCGAGCGTCATGATCTCCTCCTCTGCTGGGTCGGTCGCGTACTTCGCCACTCCCATTCGCCTGTGGGAGTTTCTCGCCGGTGGTCTCCTGTCGATGGCTGTCATCTCGATCGGTCCTGCGCTCCGGGGTCTGCTCGCCATATCGGGGACCGCGCTCGTCGTCTTCTCCGCCTTCGGCATCACCGGAGAATCCAGCTTTCCCGGCTGGATTGCAGCTCTTCCCGTCGTCGGGACACTGTTGATCATCGCCTCAGGTTCGTCAACATGGTTCGCCCGATTGTCCTCACTGCGGCCTGTGCTGTGGGTGGGGGGTATCTCCTACGGCGTGTACCTGTGGCACTGGCCACTCATCCACTTCACGCCTGGCCAGTTGGACCAGATCGGGCTTGCGCCGAAGATCGTCATCGTCGTTCTCGCTCTCGCTCTCGCGTCGGCAACGAAGATTTGGGTGGAAGACCCCGTTCGCTTCTCGCGCAGACTTCAGCCCGCACTTCGCCCGTCGATCAAGGTCGCTTCTGCCGCCCTGCTCTCCATGTCACTCGTCGCCGGAGCCGCCTTCGCTGGCGTGCTCTCCGTGCAACGAGAGCAAGCCGAGCTTCTCGACTACTTGGCGTCTGTGGAGTCCAATGACTTTCCGTGTTTCGGCGCTCAAGCCGCTGACCCGGGCTATGACTGCAGTGCCGAACTCGACTACCCCATTTTGCCCCCGCTCTCCACCATTCGAAGCGACGATGCGAATCGCGCGGAATGCTGGAGCGGCGACTCGCCCGCATCGCTCAACGTCTGCTCACTAGGCCCGATGGAAGGATATGAACGCCGCGCTATCGCGCTGGGAGACTCCTTCAACGCTGCGCTGATCTCCGCATACGAACTGGCTGCGGAGGAGAACAATTGGCGCATCGACGTCGCGTCTCGACGCAGTTGCGCCTGGAGCAATGCCGGCACCACGGCGGCACGCAGTGAGGACTGCCTTGCCTGGAACCAGCTGGTGACCAACTATCTCGACACTGGCCCCCAGTACGACCTGATTCTGACGACCGCCGCTGGGCGCGAACCCTCCGACGCGCTGGTCACCGGCTATCGGGAGGCGTGGGCCTCAGCAACGTCGGCCACGGGTGCTCACATCGTCGTCATCGCGACACCTCCCAAGAGCCGCCCCGATCACGTGGAGTGCCTGAAGGACAACCGCGATGACATGAATGCCTCGTGCTCCATCACCAGAGCCGATGCCTTCAAGGGGATCGACGGGATCTCCGTCGCTGCGCAATCTGCCGAGAACGTTTCTCTCGTCGACCTGAGTCGGGTCATCTGCCCTGGCGACCCGTGCCTCCCCGTCGTGGGCAATGCCATCATTTTCCGCAATGGCGGTCACATCACCCGAACATTCGCGACGACACTCGGGCCGTATCTCGCCGCCGAACTCACAGTCGTCGACACCGGTCTCCGGTGACCTCCGCCGTGGGTACGCTTGTGATGGTTCTGCGCTAGGCTTCTGGCGGATTCCTGCCGCAACGCGGGGATGTAGCTCAATGGTAGAGCCTCAGTCTTCCAAACTGATGGTGCGGGTTCGATTCCCGTCATCCCCTCCACAAAATGCCTGATCAGGCCCACTTCTGAAGTCGCCCCCGGCTCCGTGCAGGACGCGTGACCTAGGCGTGACCCAGAACCACTCTCTCTGACACCCGGTGCCGTCGCTCCTGCTGTGCGTACAACAGGCATGGAGACCCTCATGAAGCGCGCGACGATCGACCAAATACCCTCCGGAAACTGGCGCGTGCGAATCCGTCAAACCGACGGCAGCCGCATCAGCCTCGGAGGAACTTTCAAAACGAAGGAGGACGCGCAACAGGCACTCGAACTGGCGGAAGCGCGCCGCTTGATCGAAGCGGCACGATCCGTCACAGACGGCGACGGACCGCTCTTCGCCCCGTACGCAACTCACTGCATCGACGAGGCGGAACTGCGACCTCGCACCAAGGCCAACTACCACTCACTGCTTCGGACAGCCCTGGCCGATTTTCGCGACCGACCGATCCAAACCATCACGCCATCTGACATGCGCATGTGGTGGTCCGATCAAGGCGACCATCCGACCAACCGTCGAAACGCACTCTGGCTCTTCCGGAAGGTCGTGGCGATGGCAATAGAAGACGGCTTCATCGAAAGGGACCCGTCCTTGTCGAAGAGCCTTCGTGGCGGCGCCGCGCACAAGCCACGGCCAGGCTTCACAGAAGACCAATTCCTCACCGTTATTGAGCATGTCGAACCCATCTACCGAGTGCCGCTGCTGGTCGCCTACAGCGCCCACACGCGACTGGGAGAACTTCTTGGGCTCAACGAGGAGGACTACAACCGGGGTCTGCTGCACGGATAGGTGACATCTGACATGGCTTGCCCGAGGGGTGGGCCTGGAAGGATGCCATCGTGCCTAAGCCTTATCCGAAAGAGTTCCGCGATGACGTCGTGCGCGTCGCGGAGAATCGCGAACCGGGAGTGACGGTCGAGCAGATCGCGAACGATTTCGGGGTTCACCCGATGACGCTCACGAAGTGGCTCGCCCGCTCCCGCGCTACCCGGCAGGCTGCCGAGTCGGGGTCGCTGTCCCCGGGCGATCGTGATGCCGAGTTGCGGGAGCTGCGTCAGCGTAATCGGCTGCTCGAGCAGGAGGTCGAGGTGCTCCGCCGCGCGGCGGCGTATTTGGGGCAGGCCCATCTGCCGGGAAAAGGTTCTACCCGCTCGTGACAGAGCTCGCCGCTGACGGGATACCCGTGACGGTGACGTGCCGGGTTCTCAAGCTCTCCCGCCAGCCCTACTACCGATGGCTGAAAAAGCCGATCACGAACGCTGATCGGGTGGAGGCGTATCGCGCGAACGCGCTGTTCGATGCTCACCAGGATGACGCGGAATTCGGGCATCGGCTGCTGGCCGACGAAGCTCGCGACGCCGGAGAATCGATGGCTGATCGGACGGCGTGGCGGATCTGCCGCGACAACGGCTGGTGGAGCGCGTTCGGAAAGAAGCGCGGCAGGAACGGCAAGAAGGCAGGCCCGCCAGTCCACGACGACCTCTGCGCGGTCGTGGACGAGACCGGACGCATCCGGCATGAGTTCACCGCCGATGGCCCGAACCGGCTCTGGCTGACCGACATCACCGAACATCGAACCGGGGAAGGCAAGCTCTACCTCTGCGCCGTCAAAGA
Source organism: Chryseoglobus sp. 28M-23 (assembly GCF_014789785.1). Lineage (NCBI taxonomy): Bacteria > Bacillati > Actinomycetota > Actinomycetes > Micrococcales > Microbacteriaceae > Microcella > Chryseoglobus sp. 28M-23. The sequence goes on from NZ_CP061846.1 coordinate 1,731,675, forward strand.
CGTGTTCGGGAACAAGATCATCGGCTACTCGATCGACTCGCGGATGAAGTCAAGCCTGGCCGTTCGAGCGCTGGAGAACGCCGCTCAGATGCGCGGCGACGTCGCCGGCTGCGTGATCCACAGCGACCGAGGCAGCCAATTTCGAAGCCGGAAATTCCTCCGAGCGATCAGCCGTCACCGCATGGTCGGATCGATGGGCAGAGTCGGCGCTGCGGGAGACAACGCCGCGATGGAATCGTTCTTCTCGCTGTTGCAGAAGAACGTCCTCAACCGCCGCTCCTGGGGCACCCGCGACCAGCTGCGCATCGCGATCGTCACCTGGATCGAACGCACCTACAACCGGCGACGCCGGCAAGCCGCTCTGGGCCGATTGACCCCGGTCGAGTTCGAGGCCATCATGAACACGCCAGCCGCACTGGCTGCGTGACTAAACCGTGTCACCTATCCGTGCAGCAGACCCCTCTTGGAACTTGAGGAGTTCACTCCATGCTTCCTGAAACTCAGCACGCCGCGAGTCGGGGACGCGCCGCGCGGCGAGCGCCCGTTCGAAGTCTTCTTCGTCGGACCCTGTCCGATGAATCGCGCGGACCGTCAGCCACCCCCACTCGCTCAGTTCAAGCATTGGTCGCTCCGCTCTAACACCCCAATTCTACGCCTTATATCGGTGTATGCGCGGCCTACGGGTGCAGAGCGCGCTAGTCCCGACGCAATTTTAGGTCGGTATCGAACCTCGTGAATTGTGCAGAATCGCCTACAGTCAGCAGCCGTCGACGAATCAGATGCACGGAACACAACGTGTCGCAACACGGGCAGGGAACGAAGGCGGATGCGGATCTCGTCTACAGCATCGAATCTTGTTTTCGCAGCGCTTAGTCAACCGAATCGAGCGCCCTACTCGGAGCCTCAGATCGTTTTTTTGACCGGCCGAGTACTGAACGAGCATGTGTTTGCGACGGCGCGCGCCCATATAGGTGGTTTAACCCCCTTTAGTGGGCAAGCATCGCCCCTTCCGGCCCCAAACGGCATGGGTAAATGGGGTGTTTTGCTTCGTCTCCGTTCGAGCCCGCATGCTGCCGAGGCGCTCGCCGCCGGCGACTCAAAGCCCAGAAGCGGGCCTAGTAGCCCTCCTGCGCGATTCTGGCGCGTTCGCTGGCCAGCATCGCCTTCCTCTCCCGATGTGCCTCTGCAAGGTCGTCAGGCGTCAGCCTGCGCCTCTCGGCGACACGGTCGAGAACCGCGTATATGGCGTCGTTGATTGCGAGGTCCGTTTGGATCATTCCCTCCTCCGCAGCCATGCCGAGGAAGTAGTCGAGTTCAGTCTTGCCAATGATGAACGGCTTGCCCGGGTCCGGCGGTGGGATCATCAGGTCACTCTCCGATCAGAGGTTCGAGGTCGTGCGCCGATATGGCTGATTGCCGCCGACGCCTAGTTGGGATTCATGAATTCAGTACGAGATCGCAGCGACCGGACGGGGTCGACCTCGTCTCGGTGTAGCCCTGGAGATCAATCTCGAGCCGCTTCGGGCCTAGTCCCCTTGATGCCCGGTGCCAGCCGGAGTGAAGGCCGCAGGGACCACTGATCTGGCAACAGACTCATCGACCTCGTCGGTCTCAGTGTCGAGATGAAACAACCAGTCCCTGATCGCGGGACGAACGTTGACCCACGTGCGGGAGTCGCTCTCGAAGCGCTCCTCGGCGTTGCCGTCCATCGGAATTTGTCAAGGTGAATGAGGCCAGCGGGTCTTTAGGCGGCTAGTTTCGGTGCGGGTTCCTCTCCGGCTTCTTGTTCGGTTGGCTTGTTGATCCAGGTCGTGCCGGGCAGGGCGAGGATTTTCGGGTCAAGGTTGCTGCTGAAGCGTTCTGGGTTCTGCGCGCGAGCGAGGGCGAGGGTCGCTGACCGTTCGGCGGCTTTGGCTGCGGCGAGGCCGTAGTGGACGTCGGCGGGGGTGTTCAGCCCGATGCCGATGTGCCGGTGAGTGTGGTTGTAGCCCTCGACGAACTCGGCCATGAAGGCCCGGGCTTGACCGACGGATTCGAAGCGTTCGGGGAACACGGGCGCGAATTTGAGGGTCTTGAACCAGCTCTCGCTGTAAGGGTTGTCGTTACTCACCCGGGGTCTCGAGTGCGACTTCGTGACCTCCAGATCCGACAACAACGCCGCGACGGTCTTCGAGGTCATAGAGGTTCCCCGGTCGGCGTGGACGACCTGTGGGGTGCCGTGGATCTTGAACGTCTCTGTCATCATCTCGACCGCGAGGATCGCCGATTCGGAGGTGTGGACGTAGGCGCCGACGACATAGCGGGAGAAAATGTCGATCATGACGTAGCAGTCGTAATACTTGCCCTTGATCGGGCCCGGCAGTTTCGTGATGTCCCACGAATACACCTGACCGGGCGCGGTCGCGACCAGCTCGGGGACCGCCCGGGCCGGGTGCCTAGCCAACCGGCGGCGCTCCTTCACCTGCGCGTTCTCGGTCAGAACCCGGTAAATCGTGGAGATCGAGCCGAGATAGATGCCCTCATCGAGAAGCTGAGCGAAAATCTGGATCGGTGGCAGGTCCACGAACCTGGGCGAGTTCACCACCGACAGGATTCGGGCACGCTCGAGAACGGAGAGCTTATTCGCCGGCGTGACGCGCACCCGAGGCAGAGCCACAGGCGGTGATTTGCGGGTCGCAGTCGCCCGCGACACCCCGGTCAGCCGTGCTGCGGTCCGGGTCGAGGTGCCCGACCCGGTCAACTCGACGTAGGCGGTCATCAGGAGCTCGTGTGCGGGGGTTCGTCCCGCGAGCTCTTGGACAAATTCTCCAAGAGCTCGTGCGCTTTTCCCATGATGGTCAGAGCAACTTCCGTCGTCGCGAGACGCTGTTCAGCTTGGTCGAGTTGGCGCCGTAACCGGGCGATCTCGGCCTGCTCCGCGGTCAGCCGGCCGATCTTCTCACCGGGCTTCTTCCCGGCCAGGACTCCGGCGTCGCGGAGCTTGCGCCACTCGGTGACCTGCGACGAGTAGATACCCTGCTCACGCAGATACGCCCCTCCCTGGTTGCGGAGGATCGCGTCCTCGTAGGCCGCGAGGTGGTCAAGTTTTTGCGCCGGGGTGAACGAACGCCGCGACGCCGGACCCCCAGCTCGGGGCCCGGGACTTTCGTTGGTCATGAGGCTATCGTCGCGCACGGCGATCAAAGACGGACTGGACATGATGGTTGAATTCCTGGTTCTCCGCCCTACGTCAAACAGCGGACTTGCTCCGAGCGACTGGCCTCACCCAACCCTGACACGTAGGGCATGCGAAACAACTTGCCGTGGCGAGTGAAGTAGCGAACTGCCATCGTGGCCTCCTCTTTGAGGTTACCGCCGACATGCGACATCTGCTCAAGAGCCGGATCACCGGCGCAGCCGGGCCACCTGTAACGAAGCCATACGCGAGGAAGGTGAAAAACAGACTCGACGAACCTCCGCGCCGCCAGTCACGGGCACTCCTATCGGCTCGTCAAGAAGGTTGGGCAGCGATGCGCGCTATCCGATCTCGGCTCAGGCCCGTGACTCTCTCCAGCGAGCGGGAGGGAACTCGTGCTCGTCTTGCCTCGCGAATCATCTGGTTTCGAGCGGTCATGGCGTGCTCATACCGAGCCTTCGCCGCGCGAGTCTCCTCGACCTGCTCACCCAAGGCCATCAGCGCGAGAGTAGCGCTGATGCGCTGTGGCTTAGCGGCCGACATCAGATCGCTTTTTTCTTGGCGGCAAGTCGTGGAGTGGCAACTACAGCGAAGAGCGCGCGCGCGTCCGAGCGGCTGTTGTCGCTTTTCTCGCGCTCGTTCGGAGGCAGGGCCCGAGAACGTTGGAAGTGACGGCGTCGCATGTCTCTACCATTGGCAATCTCGATCACGAGATCCCTACTCGAGGCCAATCACTGAGTGACCCGGCGTGCGACCAACCGCCAGGAATTTGCGGCTCTCGTTCTGGTGCGCCGACCCTGACGTTCTCGCGCGAATACTCGATTCTCTTGCCTGGTCGTTGGTCTCGCCAGGCAGGCAACTCACGACGTCTGCGGGCGATCGTCGCCGTCGAACAATTCAAAAACTTTGCCTGCTCTGACTTCGACCAACCCCAGGCGACTAAGTCGAGCAGATCCAAAATTACTGGATCTGGGGGCCTCTTCCGCGGTACCGTCGGCGTCGCTTTGGCGCGGTAGGAGGCTCTCCATCGTCGGTACTTGTTCACTACGAAGAAGTTTTCAATCTCCGAAAATCGGTCTGCGTCGTCCACGACCCCTCGGGCTGCTCCCAAAACTAACGTCCGTAGGTTCCGGGTCCGTGCGTTGATACTGCTGAAGCCCTTGCCAAGTTTCGGCTTGACGACATAGTCGACTGCCGCCCGCGGGGACTGCCACACCTTTGCGTGTTGACCCCGTTGAGATGCTCGAAGGCCTTCCCTGGCAGCCGCGCTGATCCAGGCGTTCAGAGCGTCCCGGGCCAACAGGCCGTCATAGCCAAAGACCAAGAGGTGGTCATGAAGGTGGTAGCGGTCGCCGATCGTGAGTTCCGTTTCGCGATGCCAGGCCACGCATCGCGTGGATAGTTTCATGATCCGTAACCACCGGCGCCGGACGCGCTCCAGGCCTTCCCACGCGTCTTCGATTCGATCGAAATGCTCAATGCTGAAAGTCAGAACGAGCACCGACTCGTGCTGCGTCGCCACATTGAACCAGTCGTCGCGATCGGGCTGAGCCTCAACGCCTGAACAGTGGGAGCAAAGTCGTTGCCGGCATTTGAATGGTCGTCCACATTCTCTGATTCGCCGAACTAGGGAGTGATCCCGAAGATAGGCTCCCACTGACCAGTGCTGGTGCTGAAGCGTGGGTGTATCAGGCACTCTTGTGGCGTCTTTATGATGAACGGCTCCGGAGTTGACTGGTGAGCCGTCCGGGCCGGATCCATTGATTTCGCGAGTCATGACCGCACCTCGCACACAGCCCTCGTTTTGTCGTGGAGGGGCCGCGTGGGCACTTTCGGCAGATCTGGTTCCGATAGGTTCGCGGGGCCTTCCGGCTGGCATCTAGCAGGTGCCGGTTCAGGCTCGCCTCGCGATCTGCAAAACGAAGTGCCCCCACACTACATTTGCTGAGGTCCTGGGGTGAAGAGTGCTTCTCACCGGCTCGTGAAGACCGCAACTTTTCGATCACAGCAGCGATCGGCTGTATCCGGGAGTCCTAAGTCGAGCGTGGAGTCAAATCCAATTTTTCCGTCCCGCTTTTGCGCAGCGCCGCCGAGTTTCGAATTCAAGGTCTCGGGCCATGGATCCTCCTGGCGCCTGCGTTCGAGGGCACTGCCGTGTTGAAGAAGTGTCGCATGTTGCTGACGGTTGAGCGCCTGTCCCCAGTATCGTGAGGGCATGACAGAGGTCAGCGAGACAGTGACGTTGATCGCTGTCCTCGGCGGCACAAACTCCGGAGCAGCCCTACGTGTCAGGGTTGGGTGAGGCCAGTCGCTCGGAGCAAGTCCGCTGTTTGACGTAGGGCGGAGAACCAGGAATTCAACCATCATGTCCAGTCCGTCTTTGATCGCCGTGCGCGACGATAGCCTCATGACCAACGAAAGTCCCGGGCCCCGAGCTGGGGGTCCGGCGTCGCGGCGTTCGTTCACCCCGGCGCAAAAACTTGACCACCTCGCGGCCTACGAGGACGCGATCCTCCGCAACCAGGGAGGGGCGTATCTGCGTGAGCAGGGTATCTACTCGTCGCAGGTCACCGAGTGGCGCAAGCTCCGCGACGCCGGAGTCCTGGCCGGGAAGAAGCCCGGTGAGAAGATCGGCCGGCTGACCGCGGAGCAGGCCGAGATCGCCCGGTTACGGCGCCAACTCGACCAAGCTGAACAGCGTCTCGCGACGACGGAAGTTGCTCTGACCATCATGGGAAAAGCGCACGAGCTCTTGGAGAATTTGTCCAAGAGCTCGCGGGACGAACCCCCGCACACGAGCTCCTGATGACCGCCTACGTCGAGTTGACCGGGTCGGGCACCTCGACCCGGACCGCAGCACGGCTGACCGGGGTGTCGCGGGCGACTGCGACCCGCAAATCACCGCCTGTGGCTCTGCCTCGGGTGCGCGTCACGCCGGCGAATAAGCTCTCCGTTCTCGAGCGTGCCCGAATCCTGTCGGTGGTGAACTCGCCCAGGTTCGTGGACCTGCCACCGATCCAGATTTTCGCTCAGCTTCTCGATGAGGGCATCTATCTCGGCTCGATCTCCACGATTTACCGGGTTCTGACCGAGAACGCGCAGGTGAAGGAGCGCCGCCGGTTGGCTAGGCACCCGGCCCGGGCGGTCCCCGAGCTGGTCGCGACCGCGCCCGGTCAGGTGTATTCGTGGGACATCACGAAACTGCCGGGCCCGATCAAGGGCAAGTATTACGACTGCTACGTCATGATCGACATTTTCTCCCGCTATGTCGTCGGCGCCTACGTCCACACCTCCGAATCGGCGATCCTCGCGGTCGAGATGATGACAGAGACGTTCAAGATCCACGGCACCCCACAGGTCGTCCACGCCGACCGGGGAACCTCTATGACCTCGAAGACCGTCGCGGCGTTGTTGTCGGATCTGGAGGTCACGAAGTCGCACTCGAGACCCCGGGTGAGTAACGACAACCCTTACAGCGAGAGCTGGTTCAAGACCCTCAAATTCGCGCCCGTGTTCCCCGAACGCTTCGAATCCGTCGGTCAAGCCCGGGCCTTCATGGCCGAGTTCGTCGAGGGCTACAACCACACTCACCGGCACATCGGCATCGGGCTGAACACCCCCGCCGACGTCCACTACGGCCTCGCCGCAGCCAAAGCCGCCGAACGGTCAGCGACCCTCGCCCTCGCTCGCGCGCAGAACCCAGAACGCTTCAGCAGCAACCTTGACCCGAAAATCCTCGCCCTGCCCGGCACGACCTGGATCAACAAGCCAACCGAACAAGAAGCCGGAGAGGAACCCGCACCGAAACTAGCCGCCTAAAGACCCGCTGGCCTCATTCACCTTGACAAATTCCGCAGCCGCATTCCTTGGTTTGGCGTCAGACGGCGAGCGCTACTGGGTAAAGGCTCAGAACAACCCGCAGGGAGCCCGGTCGCTCGTTCCGGAACGAATCGTCACACGCATCGGTCTCGCAATGGGCGCTCCGGTGCGACCCATCGCAATCATCGAGATACCAGCCGGCCTTGATCATGTCTACGCCCCGGGATTTCGCCTCCGGCCCGGGTACGCACACGGCTCGCTGGATGTCGGGCAAAGCAAGGTCGTTGACGATTGGGCCGGTATTTCTGGTCGCGACGGCAACCGTCAGCGAATTGCTTTTCTTGCCGCACTGTGGGATCTCTGCTTGGGCAACGATCCACAGTGGCTTGCTGAATTTGAGGCCGACGCGGCCGTTTGGTCCTACGACCACGGCTTCTGGTTTGCTGGCGAGGTCGACTGGAATCTGGAATCGATGCGTCGAGTTGGCTTAAGGCCCTGGGTCGCACCAAGCATCGAAATGGCTTCGAGCGAGGCACTTCGGACTGCTGCCTCCGCCGTTGAGGCGCTCACGTTCTCCCAATTAGAGGCGATTGCGTTAGACGTACCGCCTGCCTGGGGCGCCAGTGAAGACGAGTTGACAGCGGTGGCGAGTATCCTGCTCGAACGAGCGCCCGGGGTCGCGGAACGTCTCCGCGATGTAGCGGAACGGAGCAGATTCCCGTGATGTCAAGCATGCATGCAATCACCTACTGGGTGATCCGCTACGTGCCCGACGTCGCGCGCGGTGAGTTTCACAACGTTGGCGTGGTGTGTGGCTCGAGCAATGGAGATTGGGCCGCCGCTTTCGACTGGCAATACCTTCACAAGAAGACCCCTCGCGACGTCCTTGAGTGGGCAGAGTGGTTCAACGACCAGGTTCGCCAAGGCGAAGCACTCATGCCTGATCACGAGTTCACTCGGGGATGGGTAGAAGGAATTCGTCAACGCCAGGCGAACAGTGTTCAGGTGGGCCCGCCTCTACCTGTGGTTAGCGATAACGCGCGCGACGCGGCCGCGACTCTCTACCGGCAGATTGTGCAGCACAAGTTCGCGCGTCGCACACACAGGACAACTCGTCGTCAACTCCGGTCCGAAGTACGGTCGTTGCTCAGTTACACGCTGATGGAAGGCGAGCACTACTTCGAACGACCCGAGGTGCGTCTCGGCCAAATGCACGGCGACTTCGATTTCGTGCAGGTCAACGAGGCCTTGCCTGTGATCCGCAATGTATGGGCTTTTGACGTCGCCGGACTCGATGATCTCGAGCGCGGGATTCAGGCCTGGAACTACGGAATCACACGACTCCGAGACGATGGCGCAGTCCTCCGAACAAAGGATCGCGCGCTAGAACTACCTTCGAACTCGGTCGTAACTGCGATCATCGACCCACCTCTGCACGACTCACGTCGTAGGACGGAGATCTTCGAAGCCACTCTCGAAGCCTGGGAGCGCGAGCGGGTTGACGTGCTCACGGTCTCTCAGTTCGAGGAGCGATTCGCCTACGGCGGTACGGGACTCGGATGAAGGTTCCGAAGGGGAATCCTGTCTCTACTTAGCGCGTCCGCACAGTCGGCGAAGTGGGCCCTACTGAACGGATGATTGCCACGGAATCAATCAAACCCGATAGTCCCCAGTCGCCCGCAATCGCGGAACGGGTGCCGCGGGTTTGCAAATCTCCCGACGTGCTGTCCTCTCGATGCGGATCGCATTCCTGCACAAGGTACGCAATGGCGGAGGATTCAAGAGCCAACCAGCAGCCCGCTCTCTGAGCCGATCCCAGGATCACGCAGATCAAGCAATTCGCATCGCGCTACGTGAACGAAAGCCAAGGAACTCAAGTGCCCCACTCAGGAGTTGGAATTAAACGACATCCCGTCGAGAGCGTTGAGCACGATCGGTTTGCCGTTTGCGAGGGGTTGCCACTTAAGCGCTAGACAAACCCCGCGTGAACATCACCGAGCGGCTAGACCATTCCTTGAGTGTGGCAGGGGCTGTTACCCGCCGTGACACTGCATCACGCTCTGCACCTGACGAGATTTTCCGCCGGGAACTTCTCGTAACCGACGTTCGTAACACCTAGTACCGAGTGGCACTCAGTTCGCAAACGAACGTGACCTGGCGTGACCCAGGCAGGATATGGTTTCAGCATCGGCAGCACAGCGATTTCAAGAAATAGCGGGCTTATTCGGGCCATTTGCGGGGCGTCGGTTTGGTGAGGATTCAGTCTTCCAAACTGATGGTGCGAGTTCGATTCTCGTCATCCCCTCCATTACCAGCCCTGGAGACTCGTCTCAACCGCGGGTCCACACCGCCGTCAGCACCTGGCTGTCGGACTCCTCGGTCGTCGTCGTCGCGAGGGTGTCGACCTGGCAGTCGACCTCGAGGCTGCCGCTCCAGGCATCCGTCGCGATCTCGCGCGCCTCGACCTGCACCGCCTGGCCGTCGATCTCCGCGCTGACGGTCGTCGTGAAGTCCTCGCGGGAGGGATCCATCGCGAAGAGCGTGCCGCCCGACGCGGTCCACGTGCCGCCCTCGACGCCGTCGAACACGACCTGCACGTCGGCGTCTGCACCATTGCCGACCACGCGGGCATCCATGGTGTGCTCGTCAGCGCGCATCTCGTAGGCGCCGCCGGCGGACCAGTCGAGCACCATCTCGCCCGAGAACGTCGCCGTGCCGCCTGCGAACTCCGGCAGCGACATGACCTCGGCGCCCCACGCGTCGTTGTCGAGCGTCCACGTGCCCACGAGGCAGCCTTCGGCGCGCGCCTGGGGGTCAGACTCGTCGAGCCAGTCGGGGCCAGACTCCGAGTCATCGGTATCGCCGTTTGCATCGCCGGGCGGCACGAGCGGCTCGCCGTCGGTGCCGTCGCCGCCGACCCCCGGGCCGACGGGGAAGCACCCGGCGAGGGAGGCGATCAGCACCCCGCTCAGGAGAGCTGCTGCCGTGGTCGCGCGGCCTCGCCGAATGCGTCGCGTCGTCATCGAACGTCACCTCAGTCATCGTCATCGCGCACCTGAACCCGACACGCTAGCAAGGCCGCACACGGGATGCACGGCCCTGCTGCGACGGAGCGCCACGAGTCACCGCGGCGAAGGCGACTAATCCTCGGCGGGCGCGGGCTCGACGACGCCGGGCTCGATCGTGCCCGGGTCGATCGGCTCGGGCAGGGCGATGACGCCCTCCACGAGGGATACGACCGCGTTCCACCAGCCCTCCGGCTGCTGCATCGCGTAGCCCGGTACGAGCCAGGCGTTGCCCTCGGCATCCCACAGCAGCAGCAGTGTCGCCTCCGCGTTCTCGACCGTCACGGTGACCGTCTCAGGCTCAGGCAGCGGCTCCGGCAGGGGCTCCGGCTCTGTCGGGATCGGATCCGTCGGGGTCGGCTCGCCCTCGCCGGGGTCGCTCGGCTCGGGCGCGGGCTCCTCGTCGGGAGCACCTGCGCCGCCGCCCGCACCGCCGTCCGGCTCCACCGGGATCGGCTCGCCCTCGCCCGGCTCGGTCGGCTCGGCCGGCACCGGCTCGACCACTCCTGGTTCGCCCGGCTCGGAGCCCTCGGGCGACGAGACGGGAGCATCCGGATCGCCGATAATCGCGTCGCGCGCCACGCCCGATTCGGCGGCCAGGATGCTGTACCCGCCCTGGTAGTCGGGGCCGGCTGCGCCGAACCAGCGCCAGTCGCTCAAGCGGTCGACCGCCGCGACCGCAGACACCGTGTCGAACGTGCCGCGCTCGACGACCTCGATCGCGTGACCGTACGCCCACACGAGCTCACCGGTCTGCGCCGACCACGCGACACCCCAGTCGAGGGCGGTCGCGACGCCGTCGACCGTCAGGTAGGCGCTCGCCATCGTCTGGTAGGGGTCGACCGTGACGGTGATGTCGCCGGGTGCGACCTCGAGACCCGTCGCCGCGAAGGCCTCCTGCGCGAGAGAGCGCGCCTCCTGCTCGCCTGGTGCGAGCGAGTCTTCGAGACGCGGCTCGACGAACTCGGTCTCGTCGTCACGAATCACCTGCGGGTAGCCGTCCGGGTTGCTGAACCACCAGTTGGCGGTGCCCACCCACGAGATCGTCACCGATGGCGCCGAGCCGTCCTCCGGCCCGACCACGTAGCTCGGGTACTGCTCGTCGAAGTACTCGGTGCGCTCCGCGGTTCCCTCGACGCCGTAGCGCGCCGAAACCTCGCCGAGCACGCTCTCGGGGCTGCCCGTGCGCTGCAGGGCGTACACCGAACCGCGCCCACCGCTCGTGGAGAGCCCGTCGCCCGGCAGGTACTCGTAGTCGATCCACTGCGCGATGCGCAGATCGGCGTCGGCCGACTCCGACGCGGCCGAGAGCGCACTCGCGGTGCCCGTGCCTGCAGCCGTGAAGAGCGGCTGCGGCGCGAACGGATTCGCGACGACGAGGGCGCCGACCGCGACGGCGGCGACGGCAGAGACGGAGAGGCTTGCGGCGCGCGTGACGCGGCCGTGGTTGACGAGGCGGGGGGCGCGGCGGTCGGCCGCGCCGTGCACCACCTCGGGAGACAGGTCAGGCGACACGTCGGTGCTGTTCTCGCTCGCGAAGGAGCGACGCAGCCGTTGCGACAGGTTGTCAGAAGAATCGTTCATACCCGGTTTATGTCGCGAGGCCCGCCGATCTTTCGCGACTCGGCCGATTCGGGCAGAGGCCGAGTCAGGCGACGTCAGAATCGCGGGATGCGCCCAGCGCCGCCGCGAGCGACTTCTTCGCGCGGTGCAGCCGCACGCTCACGGCGTTCGGCGACACGCCGAGCGCGACCGCCGCCTCCGCGACCGCGAGGTCGTCGAGCACGACGAGGGCGAGGACCTCGCGCTCCGTCGCGCTCAGCGAGGCCCACGCCGCGGCGAGCGCCGGATCCCCGTCGAGGGCGGCATCGGCGGCTGGCGCGGAGTCGGGCACGGCGAACCAGCCGAGCACCGAGGCTCGTGCGGCGAGCCTGCGGCGGTGGTTCGCGACCAGGTAGCCGGCGATGCGGTACAGCCACGGCAGCTCCTCCCCCGGTGCGACCGCATCGCGCTTGCGCCACGCCACCGCGAAGACGTCGGCAGCGAGATCGTCGACGTCGTCACGCGCGACACGACGCCGCAGGTATCCGCTCACGGCGGGCAAGTGCTGCTCGTAGAGCGCGGCAAACTGCGCACGGCTGACCGTCATGCCGCCATTCTGACGACCCCGCGCCGCCGCGCGCGACCCAACGTTTCTCGCGTGTCGATCGTCTGCGGCACACCCGGAGGCATGGGCTGACGCCTCGACGCGTGCGGCACTCTGTGGAGGGGGTCTGCTGATGCGGGACGTGCGGCCAGTACGGTGAGCGTATGAGCGACTCCGGTGTCGGCGGCGCGCGCCCCGACAGGTTCTGGGCCGGCACGATGCGGTTTCCCCGCACGCCCGCCGACCTGCGATCGACGACGACGTGCCCCGCGTGCTTCGCGCTGCTGCGCAGCACAACGTGCGGCACGTGCGGCCTCGACCTCACCCTCCCGGCGACGGCCGAGCTCGCTGCGCTCTCGACGCGCATCGCCGATGATCTGGATGCTCGCGCCGACCTCGTCGGGCGCATCCGGCGCGAGACGGCCGAGCGCGCATCAGCGCGGCCCATCGCGGCTCCCGCCACTGCGACAGCACCGGCACCGGCACCGGCACCGGCACCGGCACCGAGCATCCCCCCGCCCGCGGCCACGACGCCCGAGCCCACCGGGAAGCGCCGCTCGAGCATCCAGATCGCCCTCGTCGTCGTGGGCATCTCGCTGCTCGCGGTGTTCGCCGTCTTCGGCCTCGTCTACGCCTTCGTGACGTACGGCGAGTCCGTGCGCCTGCTCATCATCGGCGCCGGCACCCTCGCGACGCTCGCCGCCGCCGCCGTGCTCTCGCGGCGGGGACTCACCGCGACCGCGGAGGGCATCGCCGCTCTCGGCACGATCGTGCTCGTGCTCGACGCGTGGGCACTGCGACTCAACGACCCGGCGGGGCTCGGCTCCCTGCCGGAACGCGGCTACTGGGGTGTCGCCCTGCTCATCGTGGGGGTCGTCGCCGCCGGCTGGTCGCGCTGGGGGCGCTTGGCGAGCCCCGCCGTCGCGGCCGCGGCGCTGCTGCCCGTCGGCGCGGGTCTCGCGACCGCCGAGCTCGTGGCTCAGCTGAGCGCTCCGCTCTCCAGCAGCGCCGGGGGGTCGCTCGCCGTCTTCCTGGGCGCTCTCGCCGCCGTCGGCACCTCGGGGCTCTCGGGCGGTGTCGCCTCTCGCAACCGCCCCGCGACGCGTCGGGCGGCGCACATCGTCGCCCGCTCCGTCGGCGCGCTCGCCGCCACCGTCGCCCTCGTCGGCCTCCTCGACCTGCTCTCCACGGAACGCTTCGCGCCCCTGCTCGGCGGCCTCGCACTCGGCGGCCTCGCCGTCGCGCACCTGGCCTCGCTCGCACGCGAGGCCGGCGACCGCCGCAGCGCGCTCGACACCCTCACGGCCGTCGCTCTCGGCAGCGGCAGCGCCCTCGCGGCGCTCATCGGCGTGCTCGTGACGACGCTGCGCGTCGACCAGGATCGCGCGACCGTGAGCATGCCCCTGCTCGCCGCCGTCGTGATCGCCCTCGTCGGCGAGCAGCTGTGGCGCCGGTCGAGTGCTCCCGGCGTCTGGCGCACGGGATTCGCGAGCGGCACGATCGCGGCGACAGCCGCGGCCGTCGTCGCGGCGGCCCTCGCGGGCCTCGTGGCGGCGTCGGCGTTCGCGGAGGCGGCGACTGCGGGCATCCGCGTGCTGCCGGGCTCGGTCAGGGGAGCCGTTGCGACGCCCGAGCCCGCCGTGCTCGCCGCTCTCGGTGCGCTCGCCCTCAGTGCGGCGCTCCTCGCGGCGAGCTGGACGAGCGTGGGCCGCCTGCGGTCGCGCGCTCGAGCGCTCGGCCCCGCTCTCGCCGTCATCATCGTGCTCGCCGTGCCGCTCGCGGGCCCCTGGTGGCTCGTCATGCTGCTGCTCGCAGTGCTGTCGGTGGGCGGCGTCATCGCCCTGAGGGTGGGCCTGCCCGTGGCGCGGGGAGACGACCGCGGTGCCCTCGTCGCCGCGCTCGCCCCCCTCATCATCGGTTCCGCGTTCGGCGCCTTCGCCATCGGCTGGGCGGTGCAGCGCGGCTGGATGCTCGGGCTCACGATCGCGCTCCTGGCGATACTGCTCGCGCGCACCACGAGCCCGCACCGGTGGGCGCGCGGGCTCGGCCTCGGTATTGCGGCCGCCCTCGTCGTGGGCGTCGCCGACGCGGTCGAGTCGGAGCTGACGCGCGTCGGTCTCGACTGGGGCGTGCCGACCGTCGCCCTGCTGCTCGCGACGGTGCTGCTGCTGGCCATCGCACTCGGGCGCCTCGAACCGGTCGAGCGCCTCGCCGCGGGGGGAGTCGCCCTCGCGGGCGCTCTGCTCGCGCTCGTGGTCGAGCCCGATGCCGGTGTGCCGTACATCGCAGCCACCGCCGCGCTGCTCGGCGCGCTGACCGTGCTCGGCGCGCGCGGCCACCGCATCGAGCAGTGGGCGGCGCGCATCGTCCTCCCCCTCGTCGTCGTGCGGGGCGGCATCGCCCTCGCCGACGACCGCGGCCTGGCCGACCTCACGCTCCCGCTCGCCCTCTCGACCCTCGTCATCGTCGCGGCGATCGCCCTCGCGGTGAGCGGACGGCAGAGCGAGGATGCCCGGCTGCGGCTCGCGACCGACGTCGCCACCGGCGCCGTGGGTGCGACGGTGCTCGCGCTCGCGCTGCTCGATCTCACCGAGACGGCCCCCGCCTCGGCGGCTCTCGCCCTGCTCGTCGCGGCCGTCGTGACCGTGCTCACGGCGACGAGCGCCGACGGGCTCGTGGGCTCATCGAGCCCGCGGCGCCACCTCGGCTGGCTCGCGGTCGCCCTCGCGACCGCGGCGCTGTGGACGCTGCTGCTCGACTCCGAGATCACCCAGCTCGAGGCCTTCGTGCTGCCCGTCGCCGGCACCCTGCTGCTCATCGCCGCGCTCATTGCCCGCGCCGGTCGCGGCACCACGGCGGGCGTCGCGATCGTCGTGAGCGCCGCCCTCGGTCTTGCGCTCCTTCCGCTCGCCGCCGTGAGCGGCATCGACGCACCGTGGCGGCTCATCGTCGTCGGCGTCCTCGGCGCCGTGCTCGCGGTGCTGCCGCTCGCGATCGGCCCCCGACTCGACGCGACCTTCCGCGGGCTCCCCCGCGGCATGGTCGTCGTCGGGCTCGGCAGCGTCGCGCTTCTCACTGCCGCCCAGGTGGTGCGCCTGGGCGAGCTCGTGGGCTCGGCCGGCGGTGCCGCGCTGCCCGCGCTCGAGCAGGTGCGCATCGTCCTGCTGGTCACGGTGCTCGCAGCGCTCGCCCTTCTCGCCTGGTTCGCCGCGGCGACGCCCGCGCGGCACGCGGTGGCCGCGACCGCTGCCGGACTCGCGGCCGCCGTCGCCGGATTCGCGGGCGTGCTCGACGCCGTGCACCCCGTCGAGCTCGTGAGCGCACCGCTCGCTCTCGGGCTGCTCGGCATCGGCACACTGCAGCTCGGCCGGGAGGAGCGGGCGCGCAGCTGGCCGTGGCTCGGGCCGGGCATCCTCGTTCTGCTCGTGCCCTCCCTGCTCGCGATCGACGGCGCCGGAGAACCGCTGTGGCGCGCCATCGCCCTCGGCGTCGTCGCCGCGCTCGTGTTCGTGCTCGCCCTGCAGCGGCGGCTGCAGGCACCGTTCGTGCTCGGCGGCGCCGTGCTGCTCACGCACCTGCTCGTGCAGTCGTGGCCGCTGCTGGAGCAGGTCGGCCGCGCGGTCGAGTGGTGGATCTGGCTGGGGCTCGCGGGCATCGTCGTCGTGCTGCTCGCCGCGCGCTACGAACGCCGCGTGCAGAACGTGCGCACGGTGGCGCGGCGCATCGCCGACCTGCGCTGACCCGTGCGGCGCTGCGTCCCGCTCGCGCGAACCTGAACACCGACTGACCGCGGAATGGATGCACTCATGGAGCTGTTCTACGGTGAGAGAACGCACGACACCTACACAAGGAGGAGTTCCATGACCACCGTCGCCGACGCCCCCAAGGGCGCCAAGGACCCCGCCCTCACCTCCGGAGTCGCCCAGTACTTCACCCCCATCGTCATCGACCTCAGCGCGCTCTCCCTCGAGGGCAAGCAGGCCCACTGGCACGTGCGGGGCAGCAACTTCCAGCCCGTGCACGAGCTGCTCGACACGCTCGTCGAGCACACGCGCGAGTGGACCGACCTCGCCGCGGAGCGTGTCGCCGCCCTCGGCCTGCCGCTCGACGCGCGCGCCGCGACGATCGCGCAGAAGACCACCGTGCCCGGCGTCACCACCGGTTTTCAGAAGACCGACGTGCTCATCGCCGACATCATCGCGGGCATCGACGCGACGCTCGTGAGCCTGCGCGCCGCGATCGACGGCCTCGAGGAGATCGACCCGGTCAGCCAGGACATCGCAATCGAGATCACCAACGGTCTCGAGCAGGACCGCTGGTTCCTCTACTCGCACATCGCCGAGTAGCCGCCCGCGCTCCGGGCGAGCGCGGCGGCCGGGCTCGGCGGTTCAGAGCTCGACGAGCTCGACCGGTGTGCGCACCGTGTCGATGATGCTGAACGTCACGCGCCCGCCGAGCAGCGTGAGCGCGACCGGCATCGTGCGCAGCAGAGCTTCGTCCGCCTCGAGCGGGTCGAACTCGACGGCGATGAGGTCGGCGGGCTCGCCGACCTCGACGCGCGTGCGCGTCGAGCATCCGATCGCTTCCGCGACGCTGATGCACTGCTCGGGGTGGAAGGGCTCGCGATGGTCGCGCGTGCGCGTCGTCGCGGCCGCGATCGCGCGCCACGGGTCGAGGTGCGCCACGGGAGCATCCGACCCGAGCACGACGTGGGCTCCCGCGTCGATGAGGGAGCGCACCGCGAACGCTCGCTGCGTGCGACCGCGCCAGTAGTGCGCCGCGACATCCCGGTCGTCGAGAAGGTGCTCGGGCTGCACGCTCGCCGTGACCCCGAGCGCCGCGAACCGCGGCACGTCGGCCTCGTGCACGAGCTGCGCGTGCTCGATGCGCCCGCCGCCGCCGAGCGCGGCGAAGGCGTCGAGGGCCAGTCGATTGGCCGCATCGCCGATCGCGTGCACGGTCGCCGCGAGGCCCGCGTCGCGAGCCCTCACGAGCATCGGCTGCAGGTCGCACGGCGGCACGAGCAGCCGCCCGTACGGGTTCGGAGCCTCCTCGGGGTACGGATCGCAGCAGTAGGCCGTGCGCGTGTTGAGCGAGCCGTCGGTGATGACCTTGAGCGGGCCGACCGACACCGTGCCCCCCACGCTGTCGCCCGTGCGCAGCCCGGCCTCGATCGCCCGATCCAGGTCGTCCGGGTAGATGCCGAACTCGACGCGCAGAGTGTCGAACCCCTCGGCGACGCGCCGCTGCCAGTCCGCGTGGTTCCAGCGCATCTCCAGATCGACGATGCCGACGACGCCGCGCGCCGCCGCGTCGGCAGCGGCCTGCGCGACCCAGCGGTCGAGCTCCTCGTTCGTCGAGGCGTCGATCATCGCCGTCACCGCGAAGGCCTCCTCCTCACGGAGGATGCCGTCGGGAGACTCGAAGCCGTAGCGCTCGAGCGCGAGCGTGTTGAGCCACGCGCAGTGCACGTCGCCGCTGATGAGAACGACCGGCCGGTCGGGCACGACAGTGTCGAGCAGCTCTGCCGTGGGCTCGTCCGGCCAGAGCCCGTCGCGGAAGCCTCCGCCGATGATGACCGACTCGTCCTCGAACTCGCCGTGCACGATCGCCGAGCGCACGATCGCGACCGCCTCGGCCGCCGTCTCGGCGCCGGAGAGGTCGAGCCGCGTGAGGTGCTGCGCCCACTGCGTGAAGTGCACGTGCTCGTCCCACAGCCCCGGCAGCAGCCAGCGCCCCTCGACGTCGACCGCCTCGCCCTCGGCGAAGCCTCGAGGGTCGACCGTGCCCGCGGGTGCGATGCTCGCGATGAGGCCGTCGACGATCGTCACGTCGATCGGGTCGTGACCGCCCAGCGGTCGCGCGTTAAGAATCGCGCGGATCATGCACTGTCCTCTCTGGCCGGCCTCGGAAGATCGTCACGTGGCGTTCCGCGACGACACTACCCGCACGCGTGGGGTCGCCCGCGCCATCGCTGAGTGCCCGCTCCAGAGTCACTGCTGGCACGACGGGCAGTAGTAGAGCTTGCGGGCCGCGGCGAGCTCGAGCACGACGTGCGTGCCGCAGATGCGGCACGGCAGGCCCTCCCGCTTGTAGACCCAGTGCCGGTCGGCACGGTTGCGCCGAGCGCGACGTTGGCCTTCCTCGTCGAGACCGTCCATCGTGAGCATCTGCCCCGTCTCGACACCGACGCCGAGCAGGTACCGCCAGTCGCGCCACAGGTCGCGGATGACCTCCTCCGGCAGGCTCGCCCCCGGCGTGTGCGGGTCGAGCCTGGCCCGGAACAGAAGCTCGGCGCGGTACACGTTGCCGATGCCGCTCACGACCGACTGATCCATGAGCAGCAGGCCGATCGGCACGCGCCGACGGCGCACGCGCGCGAGCATGCGCTCCTCCCCCTCGTCGGGGTCGTCCACGAGAGGGTCCGGCCCCAAGCGATCGACGACCTCCTGCACGGCGGCGGCATCGAGCACCTCGCACGCTGTTGGGCCGCGCAGGTCGGCCACAGCACGATCGGTGAGCAGGCGCACGCGCACCTGGCCCACGGGCTCGGCCGGGAAGGACTCGTGGGCCTCTGTCGTGCTCGACTCCTCGCCCATGCGCAGGCGCGCGCGGCGCGGCGCCCCGATGGAGGCGAGGGAATCCTCGTGCTCGCCGACGACCGTGCCCGGAGCATCCTCGTCGTCATCGACGACGCCGTGCTGACCGGTTTGGCCCATGCGCCCGCGCGCCGCCCGCATCACCGGGTCCTGTTCGAGGGCGCCAGCGAAGTCCCATGCGCCGTAGATGCCGAGGTGCACGCGCAGGTAGAACGCCTCGTCGAACTCGAGGAACAGCTGCTTGCCGACCGCGCGCGAGGCCGTCATCGTGCGGCCGTCGAGGAGCGCCGCGCCCTCGACGAAGCGGCCCTGCGGCGAGCTCGCGCTCACGCGCTCGCCCACGAAGTGCCGCGCGAACTGCAGCGCGATGCGATGAACGGAGTGACCCTCGGGCACGGCGGCGTCAGTGGATCTCGTGGCCCGCGATGGCGCCCGTCGACTCGTACTCGGCGAGCTGCGCGATGCGGCGCGCGTGACGCTCCTCACCGGGGAACGGCGTCGCGACGAAGACGTCGATGAGACGCAGCACCTCGTCGACCGCGTGCTGACGCGCACCCACCGCGATGACGTTCGCATCGTTGTGCTCGCGCGCGAGGCTCGCCGTCGCCTCGCTCCACACGAGCGCGGCCCGGATTCCCTGCACCTTGTTCGCCGCGATCTGCTCACCATTGCCCGACCCGCCGAAGACGACGCCGAGCGCCTCCACCCCGGCCGCCTGATCGCGAGCGACGGCGCGAGCGGCGTTGATGCAGAAGCTCGGGTAGTCGTCGAGGGCGTCGTACTCGACCGGGCCGTGGTCGACGACCTCATGGCCCTGCGCCGCCAGGTGGGCGCGCACCGTGGCGCTGAGCTCGAGGCCGGCGTGATCGGTGGCGACGTGGATGCGCATGGCCTCGATTCTAGGCCGGGACGAAAGGCCCTGGACTCGTGGCGCCAGCGGTGGCACCGTGGGGCACATCGAGACGAAAGGAGTCACCTCATGACTCGCACCTACGTCATCACCGGCGCTGCCAGCGGCATCGGCGCCGCTCTCGCCGAGCTTCTGCGCGGCCAGGGCCACACCATCATCGGGGTCGACCTGCACGACGCCGACGTCACCGCCGACCTCACCACGCACGAGGGCCGCGACGCCCTCGTGGCCGAGGTCACGCGGCTCAGCGGCGGCACGATCGACGCCGTCGTCGCCAATGCGGGGCTCGCGACGGAATCCGTCGCGACCGTCGCCGTGAACTACTTCGGCGCGATCGCGACACTCGAGGGGCTGCGCCCGCTGCTGACGGGCTCGGATGCTCCGCGAGCGGTGGCCACGGCATCCATGGCCTCGCTCTTCCCCGTCGACGATGAGCTCGTCGACGCGTGCCTCGCGCACGACGAGAAGGCCGCGCTGCACCGCACGCAAGAGCTCATCGATGCCGAGCAGGGTGGGCTCATCTACGGCTCGACCAAGCGCGCGCTCGTGCGCTGGATTCGCCAGAACGCGGCGACCGGCGACTGGGCGGGGGCGGGCATTCCGCTCAACGCCGTCGCGCCGGGCGTCATCCGCACGCCCATGACGGCCGACCTCACGGCGACCGAGGAGGCGACGAAGGGCCTGCTCGAGATGGTGCCCATGCCGCTCAACGGCATCGCCGATCCGGCGGCCGTCGCGAACCTGCTCGCCTACCTCGTGAGTGTCGAGAACACCCACCTCTGCGGCCAGGTCATCTTCGTCGACGGTGGCAGCGACGTCGTCATCCGGGGGGATTCGACGTTCTAGGGGAGAGCACGGGGCGCTACGCGATGTAGATCTTGCGCAGCGTCTCGTGCACCTCCCACTCGGTCTCCTCGCCATCCTCGAGCCGGCCGACCGTGCCAGCGACGAGCTCAGACTCGCTGCCGTCCTCACGGCGCAGGGTCGCGTGGCCGCTCAGCACGACGAAGACCTCGTCGACCTCGACATCGGTGACGATGCCCGGAGTGATCTCCCACACCCCGATCTCGATGTCGTCGAGCTCGGCGAGCGCCGCGATGCCTGTCGTCGGGCTGCCCGAGACGACCTGATCGTCGTCGACCGGCTCGTGCTCGAGCTCGATCGACAGCGCCTGCAGCACGGTCGCGGCGTCGAGCGGTAGTCGGGTCACGAGTCGAACCCTAGCCCTACTGCGTCGAGCGTGCGAAGGAAAAGATTGCGGCGGCCCTCACGGTGGTCGGCGCGGTCGAGCGCCCAGCGCACCGACTGCACCGCCGGGTAGGTCGCGGGCTCGGGCGGGAACGGCAGCGGCAGCTCGTTCACCATGCGCAGCGAGGTGCGCTCGGTCTGCTCGCCGGCGAGCTGGTCGAGCATGACGTTCGCCGCGAACCGGGTCGCCGCCACCCCGAGCCCCGTGAAACCCGCCGAGTAGGCGACGCGCCCCTGGTGGGCGGTCGCGTGGAAGGCGCAGAACCGGCTGCAGGTGTCGATGACGCCCGCCCAGCGGTGGCTGAACCGCACGCCCTCGAGCTGCGGGAACGTCGTGAAGAAGTGGCTCGCGAGGGTCTCGAAGCTCTCGCGGCGATCGTCGTACTCCGGCTTGATGCGCCCGCCGAAGTGGTAGATGGCGTCGTAGCCGCCCCACAGGATGCGGTTGTCAGCGCTCAGCCGGTAGTAGTGGAACTGGTTGGCGCTGTCGGCGATGCCCTGCCGCCCCTCCCAGCCGATCGAGGCGAGCTGCGCGTCGGTGAGCGGCTCCGTCATGAGCACGTAGTCGTACACCGGCACGGTGTGCAGGCGGTAACGCTTGAGCAGGGAGGGGAAGGCGTTGGTCGCGAGGGCGACACGATCGGCGCGCAGTGCACCTCCGGCGAGGATGCTCAGCTCGACCCCGTCCGCCTCCGCACGCAGGCCACCGACGGCCGAGTGCTCGAACACCTCGACGCCGGCATCGAGGCACGCTCGCAGCAGGGAGTCGGCGAGCTTGCCGGGGTGCACGAGCGCGGTGTCACGCGTCGACCACAGCCCGCCCTCGTACGTGGGCGAGTGCACCTGCTCGCGCATCGCGGCCGCGTCGTAGAACCGCTCGGTCTCGCCGTCGTGGGCGGCGGCGAGCTCGGCCACCTGGTATGGCTCGGTCGCGACGGCGAAGGAGCCGACTCGCTCGAAGTCGCAGGCCCACGCGCGATCGTGCACGGTGCGCTCGATCGCATCGAGGTTCTCCATGCCGAGGCGATCGAGCGTGTCGAGCTCGGTGGGGAATCGCGCTTCGCCGTTCTTCTCGCCGTGGGTGAGGCTCGCTTCGACGAAACCGCCGTTGCGGCCGCTCGCGGCCCACCCGACGCGCTTGCCCTCGACGAGCACGACGCGCGCGCTCGGGTCGCGCTCCTTCGCGAGCAGCGCCGTCCAGAGCCCCGTGTAGCCGCCGCCCACGACAGCGAGGTCGGCGTGCAGCCGCCCGGTGAGGGCGGGCAGCGCCGGTCGCTCGGGCAGGTCGTCGAGCCAGAAGGGGGAGAGTCGCGAGCCCTCGAGGGCATCGGCGATGAGGCGGGCATCGGGGCGGGCGCGCTCGAACACGGTCGTGGCCATGACTCCATCGTCGCACGCGTTATCCACCTGGACAACACTGTGCTGCGCGGGATGCTCACCGGAGCCGACCTAGACTGGCACCCGTGCCGCCCCTGACGAGCTGGCCGCGCGCGCTCGACGAGGTGCGCCGCCCCGAGACGACCGAGCAGGAGTGGGCCGGCTTCACCGCCCGCGTCGAGCGTGAGCTGCCCCGCCTGACGCGCCTCTTCACGCGCGTCTACGGCGACTCCGACCGCACGAGCCAGCACCTGACGGCCTTGCTCGTGCAGCTCGCCGAGTCATGGCAAGAGCGCCCTGACGACCTGCGCGCCCTCGACGCCGCCCGCGAGGACGACCCCGACTGGTTCCTCAGCAATCGCATGCTCGGGGGCGTCTGCTACGTGGACCGGTACGCGACAGACCTCGAGGGCGTGCGCGCGCGCATCCCGTACTTCCAGGAACTGGGCCTCACCTACCTGCACCTCATGCCGCTCTTCCTCGCACCCGAGGAGAACAGCGACGGAGGCTACGCGGTGTCGAGCTACCGCGAGGTGAGCCCCGCGCTCGGCGACATGGCCCAGCTCACGTCGCTCGCCGCCGACCTGCGCGCGAGCGGCATCGCCCTCGTCGTCGACTTCATCTTCAACCACACCTCGAACGAGCACGAGTGGGCGCAGCGCGCTCTCGCCGGCGAGAAGGAGTTCGAGGACTACTACTGGGTCTTCCCCGACCGCACGATGCCCGACAGGTATGAGCAGACGGTGCGCGAGATCTTCCCCGACGACCACCCCGGCTCCTTCGTGCCGATCGGCGACGACAGCGGCCGCTGGGTGTGGGCGACCTTCCACTCGTTCCAGTGGGATCTCAACTACTCCAACCCCGCGGTGTTCCGCGCCATGGCCGGTGAGATGCTCTTCCTCGCGAACCAGGGCGTCGAGATTCTGCGCATGGACGCGGTCGCGTTCATCTGGAAGCAGCTCGGCACGAGCTGCGAGTCCTTGCCCGAGGCTCACCTGCTGCTGCAGGCCTTCAACGCTGTGTGCCGCATCGCCGCGCCCTCACTGCTGTTCAAGTCGGAGGCCATCGTGCACCCCGACCAGGTCGCCGAGTACATCTCGCTCGAGGAGTGCCAGCTCAGCTACAACCCCCTGCAGATGGCGCTCATCTGGAACTCGCTCGCCACGCGCGACGCCCGCCTGCTGCAGCAGGCGCTTGACCGCCGCCACGCTCTGCCGCCGGGCACTGCGTGGGTCAACTACGTGCGCAGTCACGACGACATCGGGTGGACCTTCGCCGACGAGGATGCCGCCGAGCTCGGCATCAACGGGTTCGAGCACCGGCGCTTCCTCAACAGCTTCTACGTGGGGCGGTTCCCGGGCAGCTTCGCTCGCGGCATCCCCTTCCAAGACAATCCGGCCACCGGCGACTGCCGCATCTCGGGCACGACGGCATCCCTCGCGGGCCTCGAGATCGGCGACGCGGGCGGGCTCGACCGCATTCTGCTCGCCCACTCGATCGTGCTCTCGACCGGCGGCGTGCCCCTGCTGTACCTCGGCGACGAGGTCGGTCAGCTCAACGACCCCGACTGGGCCGAGGAACCGGGCCACGCCGACGACAGCCGCTGGGCGCACCGCCCCCACTACCCCGCCGATCGCTACCGTGACCGTCTCGATACGACCACCGAAGCCGGGATGCTCTACTCGCGCCTGCGCGCCCTCATCGAGCTGCGCGGCCGCACCTCGGAGTTCGCCGGCGGCACGCTCATCGGCTTCGACGCGAAGGTACCGAGCGTCGTCGGGTACCAGCGGCCGGGGTCGCACGAGGGCGTCGACACCCTCGTGGTGTGCTTCGCGAACGTCGGCGACGACCCCGCCCGCATCGACCCGCTCACGCTCTCGGGAATGCCGTCGAGCGCCCTCGACCTCGTCACGGGCGAGCATCACGACCTGAGCCGCGGCCTCACGATCGCCGCGCACGGCTTCGTCTGGCTGCGCACCGTGCTCGAGCCGGCCGAGACGGCACCCCTCAGCGGCCCCGACGGTACTCGCCGCTAGGCTGAATCGTCGCGGCCACGAACCGCGCATCGCCCTGCAGCCGAAGGAGGCCACACCCGTGCCCGGAGACAACCTGACCCGCGCCGAAGCGCACGAGCGCAAGAGCATTCTCGAGACCGAGAGCTACCAGGTCGCCCTCGACCTGACGACCGGGGACGAGGTGTTCCGCTCGACGTCGACGGTCACCTTCACCGCGACGGCCGGCACGAGCACCTTCATCGATGCGATCACCCGCACCGTGCACAGCGTCGAGCTCAATGGCGAGCAGCTCGACCCGAACGCGGTGGCCGACGGCACGCGCATCCAGCTGCCGAACCTCGACGAGCACAACGTGCTCACCGTCGTCGCCGACCACGAGTACACCAACACGGGTGAGGGTCTGCACCGCTTCGTCGACCCTGTCGACGGCGAGGTGTACCTGTACTCGCAGTTCGAGGTGCCCGACAGCCGACGAGTCTTCGCGGTCTTCGAGCAGCCCGACCTCAAGGCCACCTTCCACTTCACCGTCACGGCGCCGCAGAACTGGGTCGTCGTCTCGAACTACCCCGTCGCGACCCGCACCGAGCAGGGTGACGCCGCCACGACCGTCTTCGAGCCCACGAAGCCCGTCTCGAGCTACATCACCGCCGTCATCGCGGGCCCCTACCAGAGCGTGCACAGCGAGCTCACGAGCAGCGACGGTCGCACGATCCCGCTCGGCATCTACGCGCGGGCCTCGCTCTTCGAGTACCTCGACGCCGACTACATCTTCGACATCACGCGCAAGGGCTTCGTCTACTACGAGGAGCAGTTCGGCGTCGCCTACCCCTTCGACAAGTACGACCAGCTCTTCGTGCCCGAGTTCAACGCGGGCGCCATGGAGAACGCGGGCGCGGTGACGTTCACGGAGACCTACGTCTTCCGCAGCAAGGTCACCGACGCCATCAAGGAGCGCCGCGTCGTCACGATCCTGCACGAGCTCGCCCACATGTGGTTCGGCGACCTCGTGACCATGAAGTGGTGGAACGACCTGTGGCTCAACGAGTCGTTCGCCGAGTGGGCCTCCACGATCGCGACCGCCGAGGCGACCGAGTGGACGGAGGCGTGGACGACCTTCCAGGCCATGGAGAAGAGCTGGGCGTACAAGCAGGACCAGCTGCCGAGCACCCACCCCGTCGTCGCGACGATCAACGACCTCGAGGACGTGCAGGTCAACTTCGACGGCATCACCTACGCCAAGGGCGGCAGCGTCCTCAAGCAGCTCGTCGCGTGGGTCGGCCGCGAGGCCTTCTTCGCCGGTGTCTCCGCATACTTCCAGAAGCACGCCTGGGGCAACACCGAGCTGAAGGACCTCCTCGCCGAGCTCGAGACGACGAGCGGGCGCGAGCTCGGCACGTGGTCGGAGCAGTGGCTCGAGACCGCGGGCGTCAACACCCTGCGCCCCGAGCTCGAGGTCGACGAGTCGGGCGTCATCACGAGCTTCGCCGTGCTGCAGAGCGCGCACCCCGACTACCCGACGATCCGCCCGCACCGTATGGCGATCGGCTTCTATGAGCTGCAGGATGGTGCGCTCACGCGCACCCACCGCCACGAGCTCGACGTGGATGGCGAGCGCACCGAGGTGCCCGAGCTCGTCGGCCGCGCGCGCCCCGCGCTCGTCCTCCTCAACGACGACGACCTGGCCTACGCGAAGATCCGCCTCGATGAGGCCTCCCTCGCCGTCGCGATCGAGCACCTCGCGGCCATCGAGAGCCCGCTCGCCCGCGCTCTCGTGTGGGGTGCCGCCTGGGATGCCACGCGCGACGCCGAGACGCCTGCGCGCGACTACGTGCGCCTCGTGCTCAACAACATCGCGACCGAGACCGAGTCGACGACCATTCGCACGACCCTCATGCAGCTCGCCGCCGTCGCCCGCACCTACGTCGACCCGACGACGCGCGCGGCGACGATCGAGGAGGTCGCCGACGCGCTGTGGCAGCTCGCCCAGGGTGCCGAGGCCGGCAGCGACGCCCAGTTCCAGTTCGTGCAGTACTTCGCGAACCTCGCGGCGACGCCCGCGCACGGCGAGGTGCTCGCCGGTCTGCGTAACGGCTCGATCACCCTGCCGGGGCTCGAGATCGACACCGACCTCGACTGGCTGCTGCTCGAGGGCCTCGCGCTCGTCGGCGCCGCGACGGCCGACGACATCGACGCCGCCCTGGCGAAGGACAACACCTCGAACGGCCAGCAGGCCGCCGCCCGGGCGCGCGCCGCCCTGCCCGATGCCGCGAGCAAGCGCGCGACCTTCGACCACCTCGTGGGCGACGACACCGTGCCCAACGCGATCGTGCGCATGACGTGCCTCGGCTGGCAGCACGCCAACGACCCGAGCGCGTTCGACGAGCTCGTCGATCCGTACTTCGCCTCGCTCACGTCGATCTGGAACGACCGCAGCTACAAGATCGCCGAGTACCTCGTGCTCGGTCTCTACCCTGCTGCGCTCGCGAACCAGACCCTCGTCGACGCGACCCGCGCGTGGCTCGACGCGAACCCGGGCATCCCGGCCCTGCGTCGACTCGTGACCGAGAACCTCGCGGGAGTCGAACGGGCGATCGCGGCGCAGGAGCGCGACGCGCGCGGCTGAGTTTCCTGAGGGGCCTGAGTAGGCTGAGCGGCACATGAACGACATCGACTGGGCCGCGATCTGGCAGAACCTCGTCACCTTCGCCGTCACCTACGAGGCACCCCTGCGCATCGTCGGCGTGATCGTGGGGGCTGTCCTGCTGCGCTGGATTCTCCTCCTCTCGATCGGGCGCGTCGTCGACCGTGTCGTGTACGGCGTCAAGAAGGCCCAGAACGTCGAGCACACCACGGAGCTCTCGGCCTCGCCGCTGCACGCAGTGCGCGTCGTGCAGCGCACCCGCACGATGGGCAGCGTCACGCGCAACCTCGTGACCTGGGCGATCGTCTCCGTCGCGATCGTGCTCGTGCTCAGCGAGCTCAACTTCTCGGTGACCGCCCTCATCGCCTCCGCGGGCGTGCTCGGCGCGGCGCTCGGCTTCGGTGCCCAGAGCGTCGTGAAGGACATGCTCAACGGGCTCTTCATGGTCTTCGAGGATCAGCTCGGCGTGGGAGACATCGTCGACCTCGGGGAGGCGACGGGCGTCGTCGAGAACGTGGGCGTGCGGGTCACCCAGGTGCGCGATGTCAACGGCACCCTGTGGTTCGTGCGCAACGGCGAGATCCTGCGCGTGGGCAACCTCTCGCAGGGCTGGGCCCGCGTCATCATCGACCTGCCCATCCCCTACTCGAGCGACGTGCACGCCGTCGAGGAGACGATGCTCGCCACCGCCAACGGACTCGCGCAGGACCCCGCGTGGAAGCGCAAGGTGCTCGAAGCCCCCGAGATCTGGGGCATCGAGTCGATCTCGGCGGAGGCGCTCGTCGTGCGCCTGGTCGTGAAGGTGCGCACCGCCGATCAGTGGGAGATCGCGCGCGAGCTGCGACTGCGCCTCAAGCTCGCCCTCGACGACATGGGCGTGAGCCTGCCCGCCCTCAACCGCGTCGTCATGGACGGCCTCGACCGCCCCACGGCGCGCAAGGGCTCGCCGCGCACGAAGCCCATCCCGCTGCCCGACGACGAGGCCCGCTCATGAGCCCCTCGTCGATTCCCGTCGGACCCCCTGACCCGTTCTTCGAGCAGGTGGGCGGCCACGCCACCTTCGAGAAGCTCGTGCGGCGCTTCTACGAGGGAATCCGCGACGACGAGGTGCTGCGACCCATGTACCCCGACGACGACATGGAGGGCGCCGTGTGGCGCCTCACCGCGTTCCTCGAGCAGTACTGGGGCGGGCCGACCACGTACAGCGAGCAGCGCGGCCACCCCCGGTTGCGGATGCGCCACGCGTCGTTCCACGTCAACCCGGAGGCGCGCGACCGGTGGCTCGCCCACATGCGGGTCGCCGTCGACGAGCTCGAGCTCTCCCCGATGCACGAGGCCGCCCTGTGGGAGTATCTGGAGCGCGCCGCGCACGCCATGGTCAACACCTTCGAGGAGAATCCGGAGTAGTACCGCTACGGCCGGCGCTGCCGCGCACCACCGACGAAGGAGTCACTGTGACAGAGCGAGCAGACGCGATCGTCATCGGCGCGGGCCTCGCCGGGCTCGTCGCCGCCGCCGAGCTCGTGGAGGCCGGCAAGCGCGTCACGATCGTCGACCAGGAGCCCGAGGCGACGTTCGGCGGGCAGGCGTGGTGGTCGTTCGGCGGGGTGTTCCTCGTCGACAGCCCCGAGCAGCGACGGATGGGCATCCGGGACTCGATCGAGCTCGCCCAGCAGGACTGGGCCGCCACGGCCGGATTCGACCGACCAGAGGACGACCACGCACGGCAGTGGGCCGAGTCGTACCTCGACTTCGCCGCGGGCGAGAAAAGGTCGTGGCTGCGCGCGAAGGGCGTGCGGTTCTTCCCCGTCGTCGGCTGGGCCGAGCGCGGCGGCGACACCGCCACGGGGGCCGGCAACTCGGTGCCGCGCTTCCACATCGTGTGGGGCACCGGCCCTGGCATCCTTGAGCCGTTCATCGCGACCGTGCGCCGCGGTGTCGAGGAGGGCCTCGTGACCCTGCTCTTCCGGCACCGCGTCGACGCCCTCACCGTCACCGACGGTCGCGTGACCGGCACGAGCGGCAGCGTGCTCGCCCCCGACGACGCCGAGCGCGGCGCCGCATCCAACCGCGACGTCGTCGGCGACTTCGCCCTCACCGCCGACGCGGTCGTCATCGCCACGGGCGGCATCGGCGGCAACCACGACCTCGTGCGCGCGGCGTGGCCCGAGCGGCTCGGTACGGCCCCGACGAGGATGATCAGCGGCGTGCCCGCCCACGTCGACGGGCGCGGGCTCGGCATCGCCGAGACGGCCGGCGCGCGCCTGATCAACGGCGACCGCATGTGGCACTACGTGGAGGGCATCCAGAACCACAGCCCCGTGTGGAAGCGCCACGGCATTCGCATCCTGCCCGGCCCGTCGAGCCTGTGGCTCGACGCGACCGGGCGCCGCCTGCCCGCGCCGCTCTTTCCCGGCTTCGACACCCTCGGCACCCTCGAGCACCTGCGGCACACCGGGTACGACCACAGCTGGTTCGTCACGACGCAGACGATCATCGAGAAGGAGTTCGCCCTCAGCGGCAGCGAGCAGAACCCCGACCTCACCGGCCGCAGCGTGCGCGAGCTGCTGCGCCAGCGCCTCGGGAAGGGCGCGACCGAGCCTGTCGAGGCCTTCAAGAGGCTTGGCGCCGACTTCATCGTCGCCGACACCCTCCCCGACCTCGTGGAGCGCATGCGCGCCCTCGAACCGGATGCCCCGCTCGACGCGGTGCGCGTCTGCCAGGAGATCGAGGCTCGCGACCGGATGCTCGACAACGGCTTCGGCAAGGACGCCCAAGTCACGGCGATCCGCGGGGCGCGTGCCTACCGGGGCGACAAGCTCATCCGCGTCGCCGCGCTGCACCGCCTCACCGACCCCCAGCACGGCCCGCTCATCGCCGTGCGTCTGCACGTGCTCACGCGCAAGAGCCTCGGCGGGGTGCAGACCGACCTCGACTCGCGCGCGCTGACGCCCTCCGGCGACGTGCTGCCCGGTCTGTACGCCGTGGGTGAGGCCGCCGGATTCGGCGGCGGCGGCGTGCACGGCTACCGCTCGCTCGAGGGAACCTTCCTCGGCGGGTGCCTGCACTCGGGCCTGCGCGCGGGCCGCGCGATCGCGCGCCTCTAGCCCCGCGTCGAGAGTGGCGTCAGCCGCCGAGCGACCAGGCACCCTGCTTGACGAGCACGTGGCCGCGCTGCGTGCTCAGGCGAATCCACGGGCCAGCCGCGAACTGCTGCACGGGGTCATCCCCCAGGAACCCGAGCGCCTCCGCTGCGAACGCGACACCCGCGGGAAGGTGGTCGTGGCCCTCGAGCGGGCGACCCCACACCTCCGAGCGCACACGGTGCACGATCTGCTCCCCCGTGTTCTCGGGAATCGTCGCAGCGACCTCCTCGATACCCGCACGAGCCGCAGCCGCGAGCGGGGCAGGGTCGAGCGACGTCATCCGCTGCCACCCCCCGCGGGGCGGCGAGATGCCCGCCCAGACGACGGTGTGCACGGCGGTCGGCACGCGCACGGCGACGGGACCCTCCTCGGCAGACGTGAGCGCAGCATCCACTCGCGCCTGCAGCGACGCGATCGGCACGACCGTGTCGAAGGAGCCTTCGAGGAGCGCGGTCGTGCGCAGTCCCAGCACGGTCGGGCCGCGATCGAGGAGGCCCTTAGGCGTGATGACCGCGACGTACATGGCCAGCACCCCCGAGTCGGCGATGAGGCGCACGGCCGCCGCGTCGTCGAGGCGCGCGGCACGCCCGAGCAGCACGGCGAGATCCTGTGCGGCGGCGGCAGTGGGGAGGGTGAACGAGTCGTTCATCGCTCTCTAGACTACGACGGATGACTGATGCGCCTCGCGACCCCGTCGCCGACCTCCTCTCCGCCCTCACGCTCACCGACACGGGGGCGCGCACGAGCGAGGACATCTTCACGGCGCCGAGCCTCTGGACCCCGCAACGGCGCGTGTTCGGCGGACAGGTCATGGCGCAGGCCGTGCTCTCGGCCATGCGCACCGTCGAGCCCGACCGGTTCATCCACTCCATGCACGGCTACTTCCTGCGGCCCGGCGACATCGACCAGCCGATCACGTTCTCGGTCGACCGCATCCATGACGGCCGCTCGTTCTCGACGCGTCGCACGCAGGCCTATCAGGACGGCCGCCCGATCCTGTCGATGATCGCGAGCTTCCAGGACGACGACCCCGGCCTCGAGCACCAGGCGGCCATGCCGATCGACGTGCCCTCCCCTGAGACCCTGCCGAGCGCCGCCGACATCCTCGGGGCGATCGATCACCCGGCCGCACAGTACTGGGCGAAGGGCCGCCCCTTCGACATGCGCCACGTCGATACGCCCGTGTACCTGCACGCGAGTGGCGACCAGGTGGCGCACCAGGCTGTCTGGCTCAAGTGCCTCGAGCGCCTCCCGGACGACGAGAACCTGCACCGCGCTGCCCTCGCCTACGCGAGCGACTACTCGATCCTCGAGCCGATCCTGCGCCGGCACGGCCTCGGCTGGTCGACCCCTGGCCTGAAGATGGCGAGCCTCGACCACGCCATGTGGTGGCACCGCTTCGCCCGTGTCGACGAGTGGCTGCTGTACGTGCAGGAATCCCCCAACGCGATCGGCGGGCGCGGCCTGTCGACGGGGCGCATCTTCACGCACGACGGGCTGCTCGTGGCCTCCGTCGCTCAGGAGGGAATGGTGCGCGTGCCGGAGTCGCGCGAGTAGCGCGCGCTCACGCCGTTGCTGCGCTCACTCTCGCCTCGAAGTCAGTCGCGGAAAGCGATCGGCGGCTCGACGCAGGGCTGCCAGGCCTCCCGCACCTCGTCGCCGAGTCGGCGGGGAGCGCCCGTCGCACTATCCACGAGCACGATCGTCGAGGCCGCGCGCGTGTAGAGGGTGCGGGGCTCCGCGACCGGAGGGCTGTAGATCTCGTAGCAGACCTCGAGGCTCGCACCCCCGAGCCTGCCGATCCACAGCTCCACGTCGAGCGGCTCGCGGTGGAACGGGATCGGCGCGAGGTACTCGATGCGCTGTGCCGCCACGAGCGTGATCGACGGCGAGCCCGGACCGGTCTCGAGCACCGCGGTGGGCGCGCCGCCCGCCGGGTCGCTCCAGAACGCCGCAATGCGCGCCTCCTCGAGCAGGGTGAGCATGCGCGCATTGTTGACGTGCTCGTAGGCGTCGAGGTCGCTCCAGCGCACCGGCACGGGCACATGCAGTCGCGTCACGAGGTTCTCCCTTCCAGGATGGTGCGGGCCGCCCTCAACCGCTCGAGGTCGTGCGGCAGCATCGCGGAGGCGTCCGCCCCCTCGACCACACGATCCGCCGCCGCGAGCAGGGCGACCCGCCGCTCGGGGTCCGTCGTGCGCCTCAGCAGTCGCCCGACGCAGTCGATGAGCCGCTCGCCCACCACCGGCTGAGTCGACGCGTAGACCCGCAGCGTGTCGATCGTGTCGACGACGAGGTCGATCCACGCGCGGCTCGACGCCCGCGTGCGCACCGTGCCGTCGTCGTCGACGAGCACCGGGTGCGGGTCCGGGCGAGCAGCGGTCGGTGCGAAGGCCGCACTGAGCGCGTCGATGGCGTTGAGCGCCGTGTACGGATCGTTGACCCCCGGGCTCAGCGATCGGGCCGCGACATCGATGAGCTGCCGTGCCAGGTGCTCCACATCCTGATACGGCGTGCGCTGGTCACCGATCGACACCCGGCCCACGGTCGCCCGGCACAGCTGCTCGAGCCGCTCCTCGGCCGTCGCCCGCTCGCGGTCAGCATCGTCGTGTTCGGCGTCGGCTTCCACGGTCACGAGGGCGATCACGTCGCCCCTGCAGACGAACGTCCCGGGGTGCACCAGCACATCCACTCGCCCCTCGTGGCGAGTCGCGGCCGACACCAGATCGTCGAGCGCGACGCTCGTCACGTATCCGTCCGCGTCGGCGAGCGCCTCGCGGGCGACGCTGCCGCTCGGCCACGAGTCCGCGGGCCGACGACGCGCATCCGCCGTCGCCGGATACTGGTCCGCGAGGCGACCCGCCAGCTCGCGGCGCACTCCCCCGGCGAGGTTGGCGATCTGGATGCCCGCACTGATGTGATGGATGAAGTAGATGAGCACGCACACGCCGACGAGGGCGAGGGCGAGACCCACCGTGACGGCGAGCTCCGGTACGAACGCCTCAGAGCCGGAGCGGATGCGCCGCAGCACCATGAGCGAGTACAGCGAGCTCGACACGAGCACGGCGAGCACGAGCTGGTTGCCGCGATCGGCCATGAAGTTCTGCACGAGGCGCGGGCCGTACGCCGAGGAGGTGAGCGCGAGCACGGCGATCGTGATCGAGAACATCGTGGCCGCGGCTGACAGCATCGAGGTCGCGATCGCGGCGAGGAGCCCCCGCGCACCGTCCGGGCCGACTCCGAGCAGCGGCAGCCATTCCCAGTCCGCCGACAGGTCGACCGCCACGAGCGCCTCGGCGAGCGCGAGGGCGAGCGCGATGAGGACGGCGGGGACGAACCAGAACGAGTCGCGGATGCGCGCGAGCCAGTAGGCGATGCGGTTCACGACTCCCCCTTCGATCGATCTGCCGGCCGACCCGGCGCCGGGTCAGTCGCGCGTGAGCTTGCGGTAGGTCGAGCGGTGCGGCTTCGCCGCGTCGGGGCCGAGTCGCTCGATCTTGTTCTCCTCGTACGCCTCGAAGTTGCCCTCGAACCAGTGCCAGTAGCTCGGGTTCTCCTCCGTGCCTTCGTACGCGAGGATGTGCGTCGCGATGCGGTCGAGGAACCACCGGTCGTGCGTGATGACCACCGCGCAGCCGGGGAACTCGAGGAGCGCGTTCTCGAGGCTGCCCAGCGTCTCGACGTCGAGGTCGTTCGTCGGCTCGTCGAGCAGCAGCAGGTTGCCACCCTGCTTGAGCGTGAGCGCGAGGTTCAGACGGTTGCGCTCACCGCCCGACAGCACGCCCGCCTTCTTCTGCTGGTCAGGGCCCTTGAAGCCGAACTGCGAGACATATGCTCGCGAGGGAATCTCCGTCTTGCCGACCTGGATGTAGTCGAGGCCGTCGCTCACGACCTCCCACAGGTTCTTGTTCGGGTCGATGCCGCCGCGACTCTGGTCGACATACGAGATGTCGACGGTGTCACCGATCTTGAGCGTGCCGCCATCGAGCTCCTCGAACCCGACGATCGTCTTGAACAGCGTCGTCTTGCCGACGCCGTTGGGCCCAATGATGCCGACGATGCCGTTGCGCGGGAGGGTGAAGGAGAGTCCATCGATGAGGATGCGCTCGCCGAAGCCCTTCTTCAGGTTCGACGCCTCGATGACCTGCGAGCCGAGGCGCGGCCCCACGGGGATCACGATCTCCTCGAAGTCGAGCTTGCGCGTCTTCTCCGCCTCCGCGGCCATCTCCTCGTAGCGGGCGAGGCGCGCCTTCGACTTCGCCTGCCGGCCCTTCGCGTTCGATCGCACCCAGTCGAGCTCGCCCGCGAGCCGCTTGGCGAGCTTCGCGTCCTTCTTGCCCTGCACCTCCAGGCGCGCGGCCTTCTTCTCGAGGTAGGTCGAGTAGTTGCCCTCGTACGGGTACAGGCGGCCGCGGTCCACCTCGGCGATCCACTCGGCGACGTGGTCGAGGAAGTACCGGTCGTGCGTGATGGCGATGACGGCGCCCGGGTACTTCTGCAGGTGCTGCTCGAGCCAGAGCACGCTCTCGGCGTCGAGGTGGTTGGTGGGCTCGTCGAGCAGGAGCAGATCGGGCTTCTCGAGCAGGAGCTTGCAGAGCGCGACGCGGCGCTTCTCACCACCGCTCAAGTGGGTGATCATCTCGTCTCCGGGCGGGCAGCGCAGAGCATCCATCGCCTGCTCCAGCTGGCTGTCGAGATCCCAGCCGTTCGCCGCGTCGATCTCCTCCTGCAGCGTGCCCATCTCGGCCATGAGGGCGTCGAAGTCGGCCTCGGGGTCGGCCATCGCGAGCGAGATCTCGTTGAAGCGGGCGAGCTTGTCGCTCAGCTCGCGCACGCCGTCCTGCACGTTCTCGAGCACCGTCTTCGACTCGTCGAGCTCGGGCTCCTGCATGAGGATGCCGACCGAGTAGCCGGGGCTCAGGCGCGCTTCGCCGTTCGACGGCTGGTCGAGACCGGCCATGATCTTGATGATCGTCGATTTGCCAGCACCGTTCGGGCCGACCATGCCGATCTTGGCGCCGGGGAAGAACGACATCGTGACGTCGTCGAGGATGAGCTTCTCCCCGACCGTCTTGCGGGCGCGGACCATGGTGTAGATGAATTCGGCCATGCCTACCAGTCTAGGGAGAGCGTGCGGCCCACCAGGCACCGCCCGGTGCTCAGGGCCGCCGCATCGTCGGCGACGGCAGCACCGTCGGCGACTTGGCCCAGCAGGCAGTCCTCGCCCACGCGCACCGCGACGAGGATCGAGTCGGCCTGCATGCCCGTGGGGGTCGTGTCGGCCGTCACCTCCATGGCGGCCCTGTCGAAGCCCGAGGAGACGAGCTCGTCGACGAGCTCGCGACTCGACGGCGACGCGTTCTGGGCGAGCAGGGCGTCGAGGCGCAAGGCGAAGTAGTCGAGGTTCTCGGCGGCGGTGCCGCCCTCCACGAACTCGGGAACCACCCCGGGCGTGACACGAGGCTGCTCGACCGGATCGACGGGAGCGTCGCTCGAGGGGGTGGGAATCGGGTCGCGTTCGGCGGCACAGCCGGCAAGGGCGAGGCCGCCGACGAGGATGCCCGCCGCGAGCGTCACGACTCGGAGGCTGCGCGGCGACGGGCGCGAGAGCATCCCGAACCTCCGTGATCTGCCTGCGGCGACGAGGCCGCGTCGCGACCCGAGGGCGAGTCTACGCAGGCCGCGTTCGGTAATCGAACACGCCCCACGGGCAACGGTTGCGAGCATCTCGCCGGCTGGAGCAGACTCATCTCAACGCAAGCGGTTGGTGATCGGGGGATCACCGGGGGACCGCGAACCGTGGCAGCGCTTCGGCCCGTTCGGGTCGGGCCCGAACCGCTGGGACAAGTGCTGGTGGCCTCTGATCTCTTCGGGTGAGATCAGAGGCCACCGCCTTCCTCAAGCTCAGTGGCGTCGAACCGAGTCGGCCTACACTCCCTCTCGGACAAGGGAGGTGAGCGGCGTGGGCGGTCTGACGATCCGCAACGCTCTCGGCGGCCCGTGGGCGTCGCACTGGCTCGTCTGGGTGAGCCTCTACCCGCCGACGACTCTGCTCGTCCTCCTGCGCGAGACCGTCACGCCCTTCCCGGAGTGGTGGTGGCCGCTCCTCTCGGCGACCGTGCAGCACCTCATGGTCGGCGTCGTCATCGCCCTCGGCGCGGCGCTCGGCCGTCGCCGGCACGCTGTGCTGCCGCTGGCCGTCGCGGGTTCCATCTGGGGCGTCGCGGCCATCGTTCGAGGCGTCATCGGAGGCGCGGTCGCGGGTAGCGTCGCCGGCGTCGACCCCGAGTACGTGTTCCGCATCGTCACCTGGGTCGTGGCGAGCGCGCTCTGGGTACCGGTGTTCGTCTACACGCTCGCGCAGTTCGATCGGCGGCGCCTGCTGCTCGGTTCGCTCGATGCGGCTCGACGCGAGCTCGAGAGTGCGCGAGACATGACCGCCGAGTCGGCCGACGACGTGCAGCGCAGGCTCCGGGAGTCGGTGCGGCAGACGCTGCAGCCCGTTCTCGACGACTTGCAGGGGAGCCTGTCGAACTCGCGCGACTCGCTGTCGCGTCGTCGGCTGGAAGAGTTGAGCGCTCAATTGAGGCGCGTGCACGATGAGGTCGCGGCGGTGGTCGACGCCGCGGGCAACGGCAGCGCCGAGAGAACAGACTCCGGCGAGCGGGCGTCGGTGCGGCGCGCCTTCGACGTGCGGCCGGGCAGGCCCGCGCTCACCGCCCTGCTCGTGACGGTCGCCACCATCACGCTCATCGTCCCCGATGCATGGCGCGTGTTCGGGCACCTCGCGGCCATCGAGGTCGTCATGGCGACCGTGGTCGCCGGCCTCTTCCTCGGCGTCGGGCCCGCCATCGCGCTGCGCACGGGTCATCGCGTCTCGGTCTTTCCGGGGCAGGCCGTGACCGTCGTCTCCCTCGTCTTCGCGCTCGGTGCCATGACACAGATCATGCTCGCGAGCGGGATCGATCCGATCACCTGGCACGGACTCCTCATCACCCCGCTCCTCGCCGTGTCGCTCATCCTCGCGAGCGTCGTGTTCGCCCTCGCCTCGGCGCTCTTCCGCATCAACGAGGAGGCGGGGCAGCTGATCTCCGAGACCCGCGCCACGATCGAGGCTCTCACGGCCGAGAACGATGAGGTTCGAGAGCGGGAAGGCCGACGCCTCGCCATCCTGATGCACGGCCCGATCCAGGGGCGGCTCGCTGCGTGCGTCATGGCGCTCAACTTCCACACGACTGCCGCGCCCGACCCGGCCGACGAAGACCGCGTCCCCGCGATGCTGGACTCGATACTGGCGCACCTCACCGATGTCTCTGCCGATCTCGTCGCGCTCGCATCGCTCGACGACCGCGCGGCAACCCCCGAACAGGGGTAGTTCTCCCTCCCTAGACGGGCCCCGTAGCGCCATCATGGCGCTTAGACTTGCGCGCATGGCTGACCCGGAGCCGACCGACATCGTCGTCCTCGTCGCGGACGACGACGCCCTCGTGCGATCGGTCCTGCGCATGGCGCTCGCCTCGCGGGGGCTCGCCGTGGTCGAGTCCTCCGACGTCGAGGAGACTCGCCGTGCAGCACAGGCGCAGGCTGTGCACCTGGCGGTGCTCGATATCAACATGCCGGGAGGCTCCGTGCTCGACGCGGTCGCAGCGCTGCGCGCCGCGCACGCGCACCTGCCGGTGCTCGTGCTGAGCGGCGACATGTCTCCCCCCGCAGAGTTGGACAACGCCGACTACGAGTTCGCGCGCAAGCCCATCGAACTCGACGACTTCCTGGAGCGTGTGGAGCGCCTCCTCGACCGCACGGGCAACGGCCCCCGCCCATGACCTCGCCGCTCCGCGACTACGCGACCCTCGCCGCCGTACTCGACAGCGCCATCGCGGACCTCGCCGACATCACGTTCGTCGTCGACATCGACGGCTCCGTCATTGCCGTCAACAAGGTGCTCCTGGCTCGGTCGGGCCTGTCCCGCGATCAGGCCGTCGGGCAGCACTTCCTCGACATCATCCACGGCGAGGATCGCGAGGTCACCGGCGAGCACTTGCACCGCGCGCTCAAGGGTCACGTCACGTCGTTCCGGGTCGTGAGAACGCTCGACGAGGAGACTCAGTACGTGTCGGACGTGACGCTGCACCCCGTGCGCGACGGCGACGAAGTAGTTGCCGTCCTCGGTACCGCCCGCGATGTCACGGAGGCCATCACCGTGGCTCGCGAGCGCGAGTCCGCTGAAGAGCTTCTGCAGATCGCCGGCCGCATGGCAGGGTTCGGAGGCTGGTCGATGGATGCGAATGACCGGGTTCTGCGACTCTCCGACGAAGCGCGCACGATTCTCGCGATCGCGCCCGACGCGGAGATCGTGCTCAGCGCGCTGCTCGACGCACAACCTTCTCGCACGCGTGACGAGCTGAGGGGAGCCATGCGCGAATGCCTAGAAGAAGGCCGGGGCTTCGATCTGCAGCTGAACATCGTGACGATCACCGGCTCGCAGGTCGTCGCGCGCATCCTCGGCCGACCAGAACGCGACCACACGGGGGCGGTCGCGCGCGCGCTCGGCGCCATCTGGGACGTGACCGAGGTCGAGGCGGAGAAGGCCAAGCTCGTGGAGTTGGAGGAGCGCTTGACGATCGCGCTCAACACCATCAGTGACGGCATCATGTTCCTCGACCGCGACTGGATATTCACGTTCGCCAACCCTCGAGCACTCGAGCTCACCGGGAAGTCGGAAGCTGAACTGCTCGGGAAGTCGTACTGGGAGGCCTTCCCCGAATCGGAAGGGTCCGAGTGGGAGCAGACATACCGTCGCGCCCTCGAGACGGGTGCTCGCCAACAGGTGAGATCGCTGGACGAGAACCGTGACACGTGGTTCGACATCACCGCGTATCCCACAGCGTCGGGGCTCGCACTGTACGTGCGCGATGTGACCGAGGACGAGCTCACACGCCAGCGCATGGTCGCGAACCAGCGCCGTCTTTCCGACCAAGCCAGATTGCTCGACGCCTCGCGGGACTCGATGATCGTCCGCGGACTAGATCACCGGGTCCAGTACTGGAATCGCGCCGCGACCGAGCTGTACGGGTGGGACGCTGGCGAGGCCATCGGGCAGCCGATCACCGCGCTCATCTTCGACGACACGACCGCTTTCGACAATGCCACCGCTGCGGTTCTGCGAGATGGCTTCTGGAGCGGAGCTCTCGAACAACGGGCCAGGGACGGCCGGTCGCTCGTTGTGGACAGTCGTTGGCAGCTCGTGCTGGACGAGAGCGGTGAGCCCTCTGCGATCTTCGCCGTCAACAGCGACATCACCGAGCAGCGGAAGGCGGAGGAGGCGCGCTTGCGGGCGCAGCGCATGGAGAGCCTCGGAACGCTCGCCGGAGGGATCGCACACGATCTCAACAACGTGCTCACGCCCATCCTCATGTCTGTGCAGCTGCTCGCCCAACGCACGAGCGACGTGAGCGAGCTGCAGATTCTGGGCGGTATCGAGGATTCGGTCAAGCGGGGTGCCGACATGATCCGCCAGGTGCTCTCCTTCGCGCGGGGAGTGGAGGGTCGTCGCATTCGCGTCTCGGTGGGCGACCTACTCGACGATCTCGCCCTGTACGCGCGTGACGCGCTTCCCGACCGCATCTCCGTCACGATCGAGCGCGGTGACATCGACGCGGACACGATGGGGGACCCGACGCAGCTTCTGCAGGTACTCATCAACCTCGTCACGAACGCCAGGGACGCGATGACCGGCACCGGTCGTCTGCGCATCGGAGCACGCCGCGCGGCCGTTGACGAGCGCTACACCTCGGTCAGCCACACCGCCGAACCTGGCGACTACGTCACGATCGAGATCGAGGACGATGGTCACGGAATGCCTCCCGCAGTCGTCGAAAAGGTCTTCGAGCCGTTCTTCACCACGAAGGGGGCAGGTCGGGGCACAGGACTGGGACTCGCCAACTCTCTCGCCATCGTCCGCAGCCACGGGGGCTTCATGCAGGCGTACAGCGAGGAGGGCAAGGGCAGCAAGTTCCTCGTGGCGCTCCCCATCGTCGACACGGCCCAGGACGCGGTCGAGCGCGCCGCGCGCGTTGATGAGCTCACACCCCACGGTTCGGGTGAGCTCGTGCTCGTCATCGACGATGAACCGATGATTCTGCAGGTGACAGCACAGACGCTCGAGTCGCATGGATACCGGGTGCTGACCGCCCGCAACGGCCGCGAGGCCCTCGACATCGTCGACAGGAACGACCAGGACATCGAGCTCGTGCTCACCGACATGATGATGCCCGTCATGGACGGCGCCGCGACGAGCGCGTACCTCGAGCAGCATCACCCGCAGATTCCGATCGTCGCCATGAGCGGGCTCAATTCGAACGGCTCCGTGTCGCGTACGGTCGGCATGGGCATCACCCGATTCCTGCCGAAGCCCTTCACGACGAGCCTGCTCTTGACGACCGTGGCTGACACGTTGCGCGGAGTGCCCTTCGACCACGAACTGGAGGACGAGTCGTGAACGAATCCGGTGTTCGGGCGTTGCGGGTGGTCGTCGCCGACGACGACCCCTTCACCCTGTCCCTCGTCACGGGAGGGCTCGAAGCACAAGGTTTCGACGTGACCTCAGCGACGAGCGCTGAGGAAGCACTCAACGCGGTCGCACGCGTCGACCCTCACGCGCTCGTGAGCGACCTCAACTTCGGGACGGGTCGGACGGGTGCCGCGCTCCTCGATCGCGTCGCCGACGACTTCCCCTGGATCGGTCTCGTCGTGCTGACATCCCACCGCTCGCCCGAGCTGGCGGTGCCCGATCCCGAGCTCATCCCGGCGGGTGTCGTCTACCTCGTGAAATCGCAGCTGAGCCGCGTCGACGAGCTCGCCGATGCGGTGCACCGCGCGATCAGCGGCCAGATCGACGCCGACGTGGTTCGCGATGACGACGACGTGCCCACTGTGACCGCCGCGCAGGCGGAGGTGCTGCGGATGCTCGCCGAAGGTGCGTCGACGCGCGCCCTCGCCGAGCACCGGGGAACGACGGTTCGCGCGGTCGAGACGATGCTGAACCGCCTCTTCCTCGCCCTCGGCCTCGACACGGGCGAGAACGCGAGCCCCCGGGTCGCCGCCGTCACCCTGTGGCAGCGCGGAGGCATCCGCGTGCGACGGGCGGGCGACTGAGCCGAGGGCCTAGCACCAGTGAAGTGCTAGAACGGGGTCGCGGCAAGCGATTCGTCCCGGTTCTGGTCCGCCGTCTCCTCGGCCGGCGCGGTGTCGTCCTCGGTGGGTCCCTGGGAGGTCCCCTCGCTCGTCTCCGATGCGTCGTCACGGGCCGTGCTCTTCGCGATGACGCTGCGCGTGAAGGTCGCGCGGCCCCACGTCAGGTCGTGCCCGATCGCCTCGGCGTCGATCTCGATCGACGTGCCCGACTTCTCGTCGGTCTCCCAGTCGCGGATGCGCACGCGACCGGTCACGAGCACGCGCTGCCCCTTCTCGAGCGAGGTCGCGATGTGCGTGCCGAGCTGACGGAAGGCGGTGACGGTGTACCAGTTGGTGTCCCCGTCGATCCACGCGTTCTGGCCGCGGTCGAAGCGGCGCTGATTCGAGGCGAGGCGGAAGCTCGTGATCGTGAGCCCCTCGCTCGTGACGATGTGACGCGGGTTCGTCGCGACGAGCCCCGTGAGAGTGATGGTGTCGGTCATGGTGTCCTCCGGTCGTGAGTGGATGGGCGAGGCGCCGGACGGTTCGTGCCGGAAGAGCGCCCGGCGTCTCGTACGGGAGAGTGTGCTCGCCGATCGCGGAGAGCCGAGACGAGACTCAGGCATCGGGGATGGCGGCGTCTACCCCCTCAGTGGGGAGGAGCCGACGGTTCCCACCGGGGAACCGCACGCCCTAGGCTGGGAGTATGCCGAGTTATCATCGGCCTCGATCGACAGGGGGCGACCAGGAGGCAGAACGCGAGTCGACGTGGTCTCCGACGCC
Source organism: Chryseoglobus sp. 28M-23 (assembly GCF_014789785.1). NCBI lineage: Bacteria > Bacillati > Actinomycetota > Actinomycetes > Micrococcales > Microbacteriaceae > Microcella > Chryseoglobus sp. 28M-23. The sequence continues at coordinate 1,773,771 of NZ_CP061846.1, forward strand.
CGAATTGCTGCGTTCCATCTTGGAGTCATCGCCCCACCTGATCTTCGTCCTTGCCTCGGATTGGCGCGTGACCTACGCCAACGCCGCAGCGCTGCGCCACGCCGGCCTCACCCCCGAGGAGCTCTCGCGCGAGAGCGTCTGGAATCTCTTCCCTGCCCTCGCCGCCCCAGCGTTTCGCGAACCGCATGAGCGCGCCATGGTGGACCGCACGCACGCCGTCGTCGTCGAGTACATCGAGGAGCACCAGCGCTGGCTGGAGAGCTCGATCCAGCCGCTCGAGAGCGGCCTCGCCGTGCAGCTGCGCGACGTGACGCGCGAGGTGCTCAGCCAGCAGCGCCTGCACTCGAACATCGGTGGCCGGCAGGGCCAGAATGCGCTCCTCGACGCCATCAACGATGCGATCATCGTGCTCGACGGCGACGGAACGGTGAGGTACTGGAATCGCGGCGCTGAAGCGCTATACGCGCGTGGTCGCCGAGAGGCCATCGGCGCGCGCATCGAGACGATCCTGACGATCGACGATCCTGAGCAGGAGACCAGCGCCGTTGCCGAGCTCATGAGAGCCGGGACGTGGCGCGGTGAGATCGCCCAGCACTCCCACGACGGCCGAGCCATCGTCACCGACTGCCGCTGGCAGCTCCTCGACGACGACGAGCAGCCCGGCGAGATTCTCTGCATCCACACCGACATCACTCCCGTGGTCTCGGAGCGCGCGGCCCGAGAGGCGGAGGTGCGCGAGCACGAGAAGGACGTGCACTCCCTCACCAAGCTCGTACGCGAGCGAGCAGCACTGCTCGACGTCTCGCGCGATGCCATGATCGTACGAGATCTCAATCACACCATCCGGTACTGGAACCGCGGCGCCGAGAACCTCTACGGCTGGACCGCAGACGAGGCCGTCGGCCGCTCGGCGCGGTCGCTGCTGTATCGCGACACGCGCGAATTCGACCAGAGTTGCGCTGCCGTGCTGCGCGACGGTTACTGGTCGGACGAGATACGAGAGCGCACGCGTGACAATCGCATCATCATCGGCGATGCCCGCTGGCATCTGCTGCGCGACGACGACAATCGCCCCGTCGCCATCTTCGCCGTCACGTCGGACGTCACGGACTACCGGCGCATCGAGGACATGCGCGAGCGCGCGCAACGCATGGAGAGCCTCGGCACTCTCGCCGGCGGCATCGCCCACGACCTCAACAACGTGCTCACACCGCTCCTCCTCGCTACCCAGGTGCTGCTCGCCGACGACCGCAGCGACCGCGATCGGGAGATGCTGACCACCATCGAGAAGAGCGCACGGCGAGGCGCCACGATGATCCGTCAGATGCTGACGTTCGCCCGTGGAGTGGATGTCGAGCGTGCGCCCATCGACCTCGCCGATCTGCTCGCCGAGGCGCACCGATTCGCGCGCGACACCCTGCCGGACTCGGTCGACATACTCGTGCGGCACGAGGCGCGCCACGGCACGCTCGGCAGCACCACCCACCTCATGCAGGTGGTGCAGAACCTCATCCTCAACGCCCGCGACGCCATGCCCGACGGCGGCACCTTGACGCTCGCCACGCACAGCGGCTCGCCTCACGAGCCGCCCGAGCACGACCCCCTGCCGCATGCGGTGCTCGAGAAGGACCACGTGGCGCTCTCCATCATCGACACCGGGGTCGGAATGAGGGCCGACGTCATCGAACGACTGTGGGAGCCCTTCTTCACGACCAAACCGCTCGGCGAGGGCACGGGCCTGGGCCTGCCGACGTCCGCCGCGATCATCGAGAGCCATGACGGCCGCATCTCCGTGCGGAGCCAGCCGGGGGCGGGTACTCGATTCGATGTCGTCCTCCCCGCCGCCCAGCTCGCGCCAGCACCTCCGGGGCGCGGGGACGACACCCCGCCGGGAGAGGGTGAGACCATCTTGCTCGTCGACGATGAGCCCCTCATCCTCGCCACCACAGCGGAGGCGCTGCGCGCCCACGACTACCACGTGCTGACCACGGACGACGGTCACGAGGCGTTGCGCATGCTCCACGAAGAGGGCGAGAGCATCGACCTGATCCTGACCGACATGATGATGCCCGTCATGGACGGGGCCTCCCTCGCGGCCCACGTCGCCGCGTCGCCCCACGACATTCCTGTGCTGGCGGCGAGCGGGCTCACCGCGGGAGCCGAGCTCATGCCGAGCGCCACGAGCGGCATCACCGCGTTCCTCGCCAAGCCCTACACCGTGCCGACGCTGCTCGGTGCCGTGCGACTCGCGCTCGACGGCACCGCGTAACGACCCGCGAACTCGACGCCTCGTGCCTAGTGCTCCGTGAAGTCGGGTCGCTCAGCACCCGGCCCCAGCGCGGCGTGCAGCGCGCGCTTGGCGACGTCGAGCGATTCGTACGGCCCGCGCCGGGCATCCTCACCGGGCAGTGACACGTAGAAATCGCCACCGCTGCGCTGAACGGAGCCGACGGCTCCCGCGGGGCCGTGCGCGGCCCACGTCTGGTCGATCTCGATCGGTGTGCTCATGGTGCGCTCCCTTCGGTCGATGGACGCCTCGTGGTGCGAGATACGAAAATACGCCTGAAGGCGGGCGCCTGTCGAGGGCGCCGAGGAGTCTCTCAGCGCGCCTTCACGTACGGCGCGTAGGCCTTGCGCACCTTGTTGACCTTCGGCAGGGCGACGGCGAGGCAGTACCCCTGGCCGGGGTTCTTCGCGAAGAAGTCCTGGTGGTAGTCCTCGGCGATGATGTAGCGGCCGAGCGGCGAGATCTCCGTCACGATGCCGCCATCCCAGATCTCGGATGCGCGGTCGCGGGCCGCCTCGAACAGCACCTTCTGCTCCTCATCGGCGTAGAACATCGCCGAGCGGTACTGCGTGCCCACATCGTTGCCCTGCCGGTTCAACTGGCGAGGGTCGTGGAGCGTGAAGAAGATGTCGAGGATGACGTCGGCGGGCACGACATCGGGGTCGAAGGTCACGGCAACAGCCTCGGCGTGCCCCGTCGAGCCCGTGCAGACGAGTTCGTAGGTGGGGTTCTCGACGTGACCGCCCGTGTAGCCCGAGACGACGTCGGAGACGCCCTCGATCGTGCGGTAGACGGCGTCGAGGCACCAGAAGCAGCCTCCGGCGAGGTGGAATGTGCGCATGGGGCGAGTGTACGACCGTCGCCCGTGCACGGGCCGAGCGCTCCCCGGTCGTACGCTGGACGCATGCCCACCGAACACACGCCGTACGCCGCCGCCGATGACCGCTACGACCAGCTCGAGTACGCCCGCGTCGGGCGCAGCGGCCTGAAGCTTCCGCGCGTCTCGCTGGGGCTGTGGAACAACTTCGGCGACGACAAGCCGATCGAGACGCAGCGCGCGATCCTGCGCCGCGCCTTCGACCGCGGCGTGACGCACTTCGACCTCGCCAACAACTACGGCCCGCCCGCCGGCAGCGCGGAGAGCAACTTCGGCCGCATCTTGGCCGAAGACTTCCTGCCGTACCGCGACGAGCTCGTCATCTCGTCCAAGGCCGGCTACTTCATGTGGGAGGGGCCCTACGGCGAGTGGGGCTCGCGCAAGTACCTGCTGAACTCCCTCGACGCGAGCCTCAGCCGCCTCGGCCTCGACCATGTGGACATCTTCTACTCGCACCGCCCCGACCCTGACACCCCGCTCGAGGAGACCATGGGGGCGCTCGCCACCGCGGTCACGAGCGGCAAGGCGCTCTACGTCGGCATCTCGAACTACGACGCTGATCAGACGCGCGAGGCGCACCGCATTCTCGGCGAGCTCGGCATCCCGCTCCTCATCCATCAGCCCCGCTACAACATGTTCGACCGGCGCATGGAGGACGGGCTCCTGGATGCTCTGGCCGATCTCGACCTGGGCAGCATCGTGTTCTCCCCCCTCGCGCAGGGCCTGCTCACCAACCGATACCTCGACGGCATTCCCGCCGACTCGCGTGCCGCCGAGGGTCGCTGGATCTCGAGCGACACCATCGACGACACGTATCTCGAGCGCGCACGGGCCCTCAACGCGATCGCGGAGGCCCGTGGGCAGTCGCTCGCGCAGATGTCCCTGCTGTGGGTGCTGCGGCATGCCCAGGTGACGAGCGCGCTCATCGGCGCGAGCAGCGTGCGCCAGCTGGACGACAGTCTCGACGCGCTCCACGGCGACGCGCTGACCGATGACGAGATCGCGGCGATCGAGCCGCACGCCGTGCACGGCACCGGTACCCGGTAGCCCGACGGTGGGATACGTCTACGCGCTGCTCGCGGCAGTGCTGTTCGGCGCGAACGGCAGCGTCACGAAGCTCATCATGGAGGCGGGTCTCACCCCCGCGCAGGTGACGCAGTTCCGCCTCGTGGGCGCCGCGCTCATCGCCGGCGCTGTGCTGCTCGCGATCGACCGTCGCGCCTTCCGCATGCCGCGCCGGCAGTGGCCGATCATGATCGTCCTGGGCGTCGTCGGGGTCGCCTTCCTGCAGGGAACCTACGCAGCCGCCGTGCAGCTGCTGCCGGTCGGCATCGCTCTGCTGCTCGAGTACCTGGCGGTGCTCCTCGTCGCCCTCGTGGCGTTCTTCTTCTTCCATGAGAAGGTCAAGGCGCGGCTGTGGGCCGCGATCGGCCTGGTGCTCGTGGGGCTTGCCGTGGTCGCCCAGGTGTGGGCGAGCACGCTCAACGCGCTCGGCGTGCTCTTCGGCCTCGCGGCCGCGATCTGCCTCGCCACCTACTTCCTCGTGGGCGAGAAGCAGGTCGTGCGCACCTCGCCGCTCGCCGTGTCGTTCTGGACGATGTCGTTCGCCGCGATCTTCTGGGCGTTCGTGAGCGGCTGGTGGCAGCTCGACCCGACGGTGTTCACGGCTCACGTGGACCTCGGCGGCCAGGGTGCGGAGCTTCTCGTACCGATGTGGCTGCCGCTCGCCTGGAACGTCGCGCTCGGGTCGTTCGCCCCCTTCATGCTGAGCCTCGCCTCGCTGCGGTACCTGACGGCGACAGCGGCGGGCGTCGTCGCCTCCTCAGAAGTGGTCTTCGCCTTCGCCGTCGCATGGGTGTGGCTCGGCGAGACCCTCGGGCTCGTGCAGATCGTCGGCGCCGCGGTCGTGCTCGCGGGGATCATCCTCGCTCAGACGGCCCGCAGCACGAAGACGGTCGTCGACGCCGATCTGGCCCTCAATACGGGGCCGATCACGACCGTCGACGTATCCCCTCGCTGACCTTTCGTCAGCTCGGGGCTCGCCACGACCCCCGTTCGGGGGTACAGTGCAGGGCATGACATGGGGGAACGACGTCGTCCAATGGTGGGCCTCTGACGAGGGCTGGCGCGTGCTCACGGGCGCGGTAATCCCCGCGCTCGCGATCCTGGTCGCCGGGGTGGTCGCCGCGCTCATCGCGCGCGGCTCCACGAAGCGCCTGCTGAAGCACCATGATCGGGATGCCCTGACCAGCGCCGTCGGAGCGTTCGTGCTCGCGGGACGCACCGCGGCCGAGTGGCACGACCACAGCGACACCGAGCGCCGACACGTCGACGAACTCATCTCGGAGGCCGAGACGCGCCTGCGCCTCCTGCCCATACCCGGCGCGGCTCTCGCCGCGAACTGGGCGACCCACCAGCTCGAGTCAATGAAGGGGCACTCCTCGGGCTTCCGGTTCCAGGCCCAGCAGACCCTCGGCGACTATCGGGATGCGCTCATCGCCTGGTCGCAGAAACCGCGCACAGCCAAGAAGCTCTTCGGCGCCGACCTCGAGCGGTGGCGATACGAGACCGATGAGACGGCGGAGCCGCCCGCCGAGGAACCCGCGACCCCGGCATCGATCGAGACAGCGCGGGAAGCCTCGCCCGTGACGAGCTCGGCCGCCGCATCAGAGCTGCCCGAACCGCCCGCCACGACAGGCCCCGTGCGCGACCCCGCCCTCGCGGCAGCGCTCGCTGCGGCGCCCCCGCCGAGCACCCGCACGGCAGCGAGCCCCGCGATCGTCGACGACGCGGAAGACGCCCCGCGGCCGATGGCCGCCTCGGTCGTGCGGGAGCGCATCGACTCGACCGACCACGACTGACGATTGGTCCAGCGCCCCCGGCAGGAGTCGAACCTGCGACCAAGAGATGAGAAGGCACCGCGAGATCCACTCCGCGCGCCCCCGGCAGGAGTCGAACCTGCGACCAAGAGATGAGAAGGCACCGCGAGATCCACTCCGCGCGCCCCCGGCAGGAGTCGAACCTGCGACCAAGAGATTAGAAGGCTCCTGCTCTATCCGCTGAGCTACGGGGGCATCCAGCTCCCCCAGGATACTGGTCGAGTAGCGCCACTGGCCGAGCCGCGCATCGATTACGTAGCCTCGGGGGATGACCTACGCTCACTGGACCCGCGTCTCGGAGTGGCCTCTCGCGGCCGCCGCCCTCGTCTTCTTCGGCATCTACGCCTGGCTCGTGATCGGCGAGCCTCCTACCGCGCTGGAGATCACCATCGAGGTTGTTCTCGTGATCATCTGGGCAATGTTCGTTGTGGATTACGTGGCGCGCCTCGTGCTGACCACGAACCGGCTGCAGTGGTTCGTGCGTCACCTGCATCTGCTGGCGATCGTGATCCTGCCGTTCTTCCGCCCGTTGTACCTCATTCGCCTCGTGAGCCTCGTGGGGCTGCTGAGCAAGGCGAGCGCGTTCCGCGGCCAGGTGACGATGTACTTGGTGACCGCGTCGAGCATGCTCATCCTCATCGCGTCGGTCGCGATCCTCGATGTGGAGCAGGATGCTCCCGGGGCGCTCATCACGTCGTTCGGCGACGCCATCTGGTGGGCGTTCGTGACGATCACGACGGTCGGCTACGGCGACCTGTACCCGGTGACCACGGCGGGGCGACTGGTGGCCGCGGGGCTCATGGTGGCGGGCATCGCGCTGCTGGGCTCGGTGACGGCGACGTTCGCCTCGTGGTTCGTCGAGCGCGTCGCGGCGCCCGCGACCGCGGCGCCCGCGACCTCGGAGCCGGCGACCGCGGCAGTGACGCGTGGCGACGAGCACGACCAGGAGGCCGGGAACGCACCTCAGTCGGCGGCGGAGGCGAGCGCGGCGAGCAGCCGCGGCAGCGGGGGAACGCCCTCGGCCTGAACGACGACGGCGCCCCCGTCGTCCAGGACGACGACGGTGGGGGTGCGGGTGACACCGCGCGCTGCGGCGCGCTCGAGGTGGTGGGCCACGTCGAGCTCGTCCCACTGCAGGCTCGGCACGAGCCGCGCAGCCTCGGCGACGACCTCACGGGCCCGATGGCAGGGCTCGCAGAAGGCTGAGGTGTAGAGCTCGAGGCGCATGCGTGAAGCCTAGAGGCGGAGCATCCGTGCCCCCTGATCGCCGCGGGCAACGCGAACGGCCGGACCTTCGCGTTCCGGCCAACGCCGGGTGAATTCTGCGTGACGTCTGCCCCACGGTCGCGCGCGCGTCGCTGCATGTTCACCGTCGCGGGCGAGACTCCTGCAATGGCACGGTGGGGGAATTATCGCGCGCTCGGCGACTCGGTGAGCACGATGCGCCGCGACGCGAGCGACCTCACCTTCGATTCCCCGACCTGGTCGTGGACCGATCGGGTCGCCCTCGCCGTCGAGAGCGTCGCCCGGCTGCGCGGGGAGGCTGCGCAGGGATGCTCGCTCGCGAGCCCCGGCGCGACCGTCGAGCAGCTCGTGCACGACCAGGTGCCGCGCGCGCTCGAGGCGGGCGCCGACCTCGTGACGATCCTCATCGGCACGTCGGAGCTGCTCGACGGCTCCGCGCGGCCGGCCGCGCTCGCCCGTCGTCTGGAGTCGGGCGTGCGCACGCTCACCGCGGCAGGCGTGGACGTCGTGCTCGCGACGTGCCTCAACCCGCCGACGGCGATCGTGCCCAGACGGCGGCGCGTGCGCACGGCCGAGTTCACGGCAGAGCTGTGGTCGATCGCCCGCACGCACGACGCCTCGGTCGTGGATGCCTGGTCGTTGCGCGATGCGCGCCTGCGCCCGCTCGGCACGGGTGATCGCGTGCATCTCGGCGAGGAGGGCCACCGCCAGCTGGGCACGCGGGCCGTGCACGTCCTGGGGCTGCCGTTCGTCGAGCTGGGCGGCCGCCCTCGAGCGTCGGCGGCAGGCGGCTAGACTGCCGGAGTGAGTGCCGCCACTGATCGTCTCGTCTGGATCGACTGCGAGATGACGGGGCTCGACCTCGCCGTGGACGACCTCATCGAGGTCGCCGTGGTCATCACGAACTACGACCTCGAGCCCGTGCACGAGGGCTTCTCGATCGTCATCGCCCCCACCGAGCGGGGGATGGCGAACATGAGCGACTTCGTGCGCGACATGCACGCCTCCAGCGGGCTGCTCGACGAGCTGCCGCAGGGCGTGCCGCTCGAGGATGCTCAGGCGCAGATCATGGCCTACCTCACCGAGCACGTTCCGACCGCCGGGCAGTCTCCCCTCGCGGGCAACACGATCGGCACCGACCGCGCCTTCCTCGCGCGCTCTCTGCCGCAGGTCGACGCCCATCTGCACTACCGCAGCGTCGACGTCTCCTCCATCAAGGAGCTCGTGCGCCGGTGGTTCCCCCGCATCTACTTCAACGCGCCCGCGAAGGATGGCGGGCACCGGGCGATGGCCGACATTCTCGAGTCGATTCGCGAGCTCGACTACTACCGCAGGGCGGGGTTCGTCGCCGAGCCGGGGCCCAGCTCTGACGACGCTCAGGCGGTCGCGGCCGACATCGTGCAGAAGTGGGAGCCCCGGCTGTAATACACTGGGGCGGCAGCGTGCGCGAGCACGGTGACGCGGTGGGTATAGCTCAGCTGGTAGAGCGCCTCGTTGTGGTCGAGGAGGCCGCGGGTTCAAGCCCCGTTACTCACCCCACTGGCCGATCGGGTTCGGGTTCTTCCCGGGCCCGATCGGCGTCTCTGGAGCACCCTCGTGCGGCGCCACCCCCGCGTCCTCCCCGCATGTTCAGTCGCCTGCGCGACACTAGGAGCGTGACTCCCCCCGCCGGCACCTCCTCGTCCGTGGCCGAGAGGCTCGACGAGCAGACCCTGCACGCCTCGCAGGTGCCGTGGTCGACGGTCATCTGGAACGACCCGGTGAACCTCATGAGCTATGTCTCGTGGGTGTTCCGCCGCCACTTCGGCATGACGCGACAGGACGCCGAGCGGGCGATGCTCGCCGTGCACCACGACGGTCGCGCGACGGTCGCGGAGGGGAATCGTGAGGCGATGGAGCGCCACGTGGAGGCGATGCACGAGTACGGACTGTGGGCAACCGTCGAGAAGGCTCCGCGATGAGGGGCTTCCAGGCGACGGAGGCGGGCTGGCAGGCGATCCTCGAGCCGGAGGAGGCGCGCATCCTGCTCTCGCTGAGCCGTCAGCTGCAGTCGCTGCTCGCCGACAGCCTCGAACCGGATGCCCTCGCCGACGGCGCTGTGCGTCGCCTGCTGCCCAATGCCTACCGCGATGATGCCGAGGCCGCCGAGGAGTGGCGCCGCTTGAGTCGGCGCGGCCTCGTCGAGCGCAAGGTCGCGCACGCTGCGACCCTGAGCCGGGCTCTCGCGGCCCCTGCCGTCGCCTCGGAGCCGACGACGATCACGCTCGACGCCGACGACGCCCTCGACTGAGTGCGGGCCGTGGGCGACCTGCGGCTCGTGATCGCCGACCGCATCGGCATCGTCGTCGACGGCGACGATGGCATGTCGGCGGAACCGGGGCTGCGAGAGCTGTACGACTGGCTCGCGTGGATTCAAGACGACCTGGTGCGCGTGTTCGAGTCGGGCGAGAGCGGTGCCGACGGTGTCGAGTGAGCCTGCCGAGCTCGACCTCGACGAGGCCGCGTTCGAGCGGCTCGTCGTGGAGGAGCTCGACGCGCTGCCCGACGAGATGGTGGACGGGCTCGACAACGTCATCTTCGTGACCGAGGCGAGGCCCGAGGACGGCTCCCTCGACCTGCTGGGGCTGTACGAGGGGGTCGCGCTCACCGACCGCGGCCAGTACGGCTTCGGTGAGCTGCCCGACCGCATCATCCTCTACCGGGAGCCGCTGCTCGCCGCGGCCGAAGGGGACCTCGAGGAGCTGCACGAGCAGATCCACATCACTCTCGTGCACGAGATCGCCCACTTCTACGGGATCGACGACGACGAGCTGCACCGGCTGGGCTGGGCATGAGCAGAGGTGCGCGTCGGGCGCGGGCGATCGTGAGCGGCGTCGTCGCCGTCCTGATCGTCGGCGGCGCTGCCTACGCGGCGGCCGCGCTGCTCAGCCCGCTACCGGCGCTCGAGGTGCAGCCGCGCGACCTCGACACGAGCGCGGTGGGCGCCTCACTCGACCAGCTCGTGCTGCCGGAGGCCGGCGCGACGGCCGTCTCCCTGCCCTCGGGCGAGCCGATTCTCGCCGGCACGCAGGAGCCTCGCCCCATGGCGGGCGTCGCCAAGCTCGTGCTCGCGCACGTCGCCCTCGACGCGGAGCCTCTCGAGGCGGGGCGCACGGGCGAGACGGTGCAGATCGATGCGGCGACCGCATCCCGCTACCGGGAGCTCACGACGGCGCGCGCGCGCACCGTGCCCGTGGTGCAGGGTCAGGTCTGGACGCGCCGCGATCTGCTCGCGGCGACCGTCATCGGTTCGGGCAACAACATCGCCGAGCTGCTCATGCTCGAGGTCTTCGGCGGCCTCGACGCCTACACGGCGGCGGCCTCGACGTGGCTCGACTCGGTCGGGCTCGCCGACACCGCGGTCGTCGACGCGACGGGGCTGGACTCGGGCAACATCTCGACCGCGCGCGACCTCGCGCTACTCGCTCAGCTCACTCTCGCCCACCCGGCGCTCGGCGAGCTCATGACCGACCGGCCGCGCACGGCGACCGCGGGCGCCTCGTGGGGCGACGAGGCCGCGTACGTGGTCGATACCGGCGCGATCGGCCTCGCCCGCACCTACACGGATGCGGCCGGAGTCGTGCTGCTCCTGGCCGTGCCCGTCGTGGCCGCCGGCGCGGGAGGCGAGTCGGCCACTCCCGTCGCCCTCGCACTGCTCGGCCAGCCGGGCTACGCGCAGGCCGAGGTCGCGGTGCGCGCACTCATCGCCTCCCTCGCCGACGTCGTCGCACCCACCACCATCGTGGAGGCCGGTGCGACGGTCGGCGAGCTGCGGGCGGCGTGGGGGCCGAGCGCGAGCATCCTCGCCCGCGACGCGATCACGGTCACCCAGCTGGACGCCGCCACGTTCGAGGTGCGCCTGAACGTTCCCGAGCGCCAGACGGTGCTCGAGGGCACCACGATCGGGCAGCTCGTCGTGACGACTCCCGACGGCGAGCAGGTGTCGAACCTCGTCGCCGGTGCCACAATCGCGCAGCCGGGGGTCGCCTGGCGCTTCGCCGACCCCGCGACGGTCATCGGCCGCTGGACGGACTGAGCCGCCCGCTCAGCCCGGCACGTGCTCGTCGGCGGTGCCGCGCGGGTCGTGGAGGTGCGCGTGCCAGTCCTCCTGGCGCGCCCACCGCTGCCAGTTGCGGGCGAAAGCCTCGCCGTCCCGCGCGATCGCCCGGCGTCGCCGCTCGGCATCGTCTGGCAGCTCGATCCAGAGGGCGTAGTCGGCGAGCGCGCGCGCGGCCGGGCTAATGGCACCGCACCCCTCGATCACGAGGGGCCGCCGCGGGTCGAGGTCGTACCAGGTGCCGGGTCGGGCATCCGGCCAGTTCCACGACCTCCAGCGGGGCGGGCGCCCCTCCGCGATCGCCCGCAGCACGTGGTGGAGCACGTGCGCCTCCGCCGCCTCGAGGCCGTCCCATCCCGGGTAGACATCGTCGAGGCTCAGCAGCTGCGCACCGGTCGACCGCGCGAGCTCGGTCGCGAAAGTTGTCTTGCCCGAGCCCGAGCGCCCGTCGACGAGCGTCAGGCGCCCTCGGGAAGGGTCAGCGGAGAACACCCGTGAAGCTTCCCGTGAGCACGGCGGCGAGCAGCGCGATGCTCGAGACGAGCATCCCGATCACCACCACGACGGTGTCGAGCGTCGTCCACGGCGCGGGCCGCGTCCACGTGCGAGCGACGGGGGCCCCGAATCCGCGCGCCTCGAGGCCGATCGCGAGGGCCGAACCGCGCCGCAGCGACAGCACGAGGAGGCCGAGCAGGATGCCGGCGAAACGACGGATGCGCCCGCGGTCGCCCACACCGCGCGCCCGCCGCGCCCGCTCGAGCGTCGCCGCGTCGCCGCGCAGCAGCGTCACGAGGCGCAGCGCCGCGACCGCGCCGAGCACGAAGCGTGCCGGCAGGCGCAGGGTCTGCCCGAGCGCATCGCCGAGCCGCGTCGCGTCGGGTCGCGAGAACAGCGCGATCGCGGGCAGGCCGATCGCGAGCACGCGCAGGAGGGTCGCGAGGGCGAGCTCGATCGATCCGTCGCTGATGCGCACGAGCAGGAACTCGACGTGCACCTCGCCGGAGGGGCGACCGTAGAGCACGATCGTGAGCGCCGTGAAGGGCGCCGCGATGAGGATGGGGATGCTGCGCAGCGCGAGCGTGCGCAGCGGCACGCCGAGCAGCGGCAGCAGCAGCAGTTGCAGCGCGAGTGCCGTGGCCGCCGAGACCGGGTCGATCGAGACGACGAGCAGCAGGGCGGGGATGAGTGAGGCGGCGAGCGCCGCGACCGGGTTGATGCGGTCGACGGGGGGTCGGCGGGCTGCCGTCGTCGAGGCGGGCTGCCCGGGCGCCGCACCGTCGACGCTGGTCTCAGCGGGTTCGGCGGCGGGCAGCCGCACCTCGCGCGCGCCGAGCGCGGCGACGAGTGCGCGGTCGTGCGTCGCCATGACGACCGCTCCTCCGGCGTCGCGGTGCGCGGCGAGCAGGGCGGCGAGCTCGGCCCACGTGCGGGAGTCCTGCCCGAAGCTGGGCTCGTCGAGCAGCAGGATCGGCGGCGCGGTCGCGAGCGCGGTCGCGACCGAGAGTCGGCGCTGCTCGCCGCCGCTGAGCGTGAACGGGCTCGCGGCGGCACGCGCGGTGAGCCGCAGCTGCTCGAGGAGCGCAGTAGAGCGATCCGCGATGCGCGCGGGATCCTCGCCGGTGACCCGCGGCCCCACCGCGAGCTCCTCGCGCACGGTGGCGGCGACGAACTGGTGCTCAGGGTTCTGGAACACCACTCCGAGTCGCTCGACGAGCTCGCGTGAGCTCCACAACGCGGGATCCCCGTGATCCGCCACGTGCGATGCCCCTTCTGCCGCGGGCAGCAGCCCGGCGAGGGCGAGCAGCAGCGTGCTCTTGCCCGAACCGTTGGGCCCCGTCAGCGCGACCACCTCGCCCGCGCGCACCTCCAGATCGATGTCCCGGGCGAAGACCGTGCCGCCGGGGCGTCGCAGGGCGAGCCCGCGCGCCGACAGCAGCGTCGCCCCCGGCGCCTCGGGAGCGGGGGCGGGATGCTCGGGCTCCTGCCCGGGCACCCACACTCCCCCGGCCGCGAGGTCGGCGCCGCGAACCTGCAGCACCTCCTCGATCGGGCCGTCGGCGACGACGCGGCCCTCCTCGAGCACGATGACCCGGTCGACGAGCGGAGCCCACACGTCGACGCGGTGCTCGACGACGACGAGCGTCATCGAGCGCTCCTCGGTGAGCGCGGCCACGGCCGCCGCCACCTCGCGCACCCCGGCGGGGTCGAGCTGCGCCGTCGGCTCGTCGAGCAGCAGGGCGCCGGGCCGCATCGCGAGCACGCCCGCGAGCGCGAGCCGCTGCTTCTGGCCGCCCGAGAGCTGCGTCGTGTCGTGGTCGGCCCTGAGGTGCTCGAGACCGACGGCGTTCAGGGCCTCCGGCACACGCTGGGCGATGTGCTCGAGCGGCACGCCGAGGTTCTCCGGGCCGAAGGCGACATCGTCTCCCGCACGCGCGAGCACGAGCTGAGCATCCGGATCCTGCAGCAGCAGGCCGGTGCGCCCGCGCACCGTGCTCACGGCCGCCCCGTCGACCGTGAGCGCGCCGCTCTGCAGCCCCTCGTCGTCACCGCCGAGCACCCCGGCCCAGGCCTGCAGCAGCGTCGACTTGCCGCTGCCGGAGGCACCCAGCAGCAGCACGCGCTCGCCGGGCGCGATGCTCAGCTCGATGCCCTCGAGCACGGGTTCGGCGCGGCCCGCAGGAGTCCAGCTCCAGTCGTGCGCGGCGAGCGATGCGGCGCCCGGGTTCGACCCGAGCGCAGCATCCGGCGTCATCGGGTCAGGATGCGGCACGCGACCCGAGCTCGCGACCGGCCGCGAAGCGGCTGAGCGCACCCGTGCGGGCGAGCCCGCGCATGATGAGCCACGAGCCGAGTCCCGCGAAGATCGCGCCGGAGACCACGCCGCTCACGGCGTAGATGCTTGCGAACTCGAGCGCCGCGCCCGGGTACCAGAGGATGAGGTCGAGGACGACCATGCCGACACCCGCGCCCGCGCCCGCAAGGATCGCGGGGATGAGACCCCACGCCTTGTAGAGCAGAATCGCGAGGACGAGTTCGGCGCCGAGACCCTGCACGAGGCCCGAGAGCAGCGTGAGCGGTCCCCACTCGGTGCCGCTGATGAGCACCGAGGCGCTCGCGGCGACGATCTCGCCGTACAGGGCGGCACCGGGCTTGCGCACGATGAGGGCGACGAGCACGCCCGGGAACAGCCAGATGCCGTGGAAGAGCGCCTGCAGGCCCGGCAGGAACGCCTCGAGGGGCGCCGTGACGGGGTTGTAGGCGAGATTCCACAGCACGAAGACGAGCCCGCCCGCGACGCCGAGGACGCTCGCGATGACGATGTCGACGACGCGCCAGCGCAACGAGGGTCGCGCGGGTGCCGTGCTGGTGGTGCTGGATGCAGCCATGAGGGTGTGCCTTTCGCTCAGCGCGGGCACGGCTCTCGCGCCCGCCGATCGTGGCACGGGTGTGAAGAGAAGTCCTCCCTGCGCCGGCATGATCCGGATCAGGTTCGACGGTCGAAGCGTAGGTGCGCTTCCTCTCAGCCCGGTTCACCGGGCTCCCGTGTACATGCCCAGTCTACGTGCACTCAGTAGGATCGCGACCATGGAACTCGCCTTCAGCCCCGAGCTGCTCATCGCCTTCGCCACGCTGCTCGTGCTCGAGATCGTGCTCGGCATCGACAACGTCGTCTTCATCTCGATCCTCGCCGCCAAGCTGCCGGCCGAGCAGCAGAACCGCGCGCGCATCACGGGGCTCACGCTCGCGATGTTCCTGCGCATCGGGCTGCTGTTCGCCGCGAGCTGGATCATCGGGCTCACCGCGGACCTCTTTGCGATCTTCGGCATGGGCTTCTCGGGGCGCGACCTCATCCTCATCCTCGGCGGGCTCTTCCTCGTCTACAAGGCCGTCATCGAGATCCACGAGAAGCTCGAGGGCGAGGAGGAGCACGCGAGCGGCGGCAAGGCGGCCACGTTCGGCGGCGTCATCGTGCAGATCCTGCTCATCGACATCGTCTTCTCCCTCGACTCCGTCATCACGGCCGTCGGCATGGTCGACGAGCTCTGGATCATGATCGCCGCAGTCGTCATCGCGATCGTGCTCATGCTCTTCACCGCGAAGGCCATCAGCGACTTCGTCAGCAAGCACCCGACGGTCAAGATGCTCGCGCTCGCCTTCCTCGTGCTCATCGGCGCCACCCTCATCGCCGAAGGCTTCGACGTGCACATCGACAAGGCGCTCATCTACGGCCCCATCGCCTTCGCGATCGGCGTCGAGGTGCTCAACCTCATCTACCGCGGGCGCCAGGCGAAGCGGCGCGCGGCCGAGCCGCAGCCCGTGACGCTGCGACCCTTCATCATCAAGGACGCCCCCGAGGGGCGCATCACGCCGGTACCGGTCGGCGCGGAGCGCCGGGCCGTCTCCGACTCGATGAACCACCCAGACGGGGCCCCGTGAGCTCTAGCTCCTCCCGCACTCCGCCCGCCGACCGCTCGTCGGGCGCACCGTTGAGCCCGAACATCGAGACGCTCATCACGCGCGTGCTCGATCGTGCCGCGAGCCCCGAGGAGGGGCACCGTCGGCTCGCCGTGCTGCTGAGCGCCGCGGGATCGGTCACGCAGGAGCTCGACCTCACTGCCGCTCTGCAGCGCATCGTCGAGGTAGCGCGCGAGCTCGTCGGAGCCCGCTACGGCGCTCTCGGCGTCATCGCCCCCGACGGCGGGCTCGAACGGTTCCTGCACGACGGCTTCACACCAGAGCAGGTGGAGGCGCTCGGGCCCCCGCCGAGCGGCCGGGGCATTCTCGGCGCGGTCATCACCGAGAGGCAGAGCATCCGCCTCGACACGCTTTCCGATGATGCGCGCTCGGTGGGCTTCCCCGCCCATCATCCGCCCATGGGATCGTTCCTCGGCGTGCCGATTCCCGTCGGCGACGCCGTCTTCGGCAACCTCTACCTCACCGAGCGCGCCGACGGCCCCTTCGACGAGGTCGACGAAGCGGTCATCGCCTCCCTCGCCGCCATGGCGGGCACGGCGATCGCGAACTCCCGCCGCTACGAGCAGTCACGGGATGACCGGCGTTGGCTCGCCGCCTCCGAGCGCCTCAACCAGCGCCTGCTGGCGGGCGAGCTCGACCCCGACGACCTGACCGTCGTCGCCGACGTGGCCTCAGAGCTCTCCGGTGCCGACGTTGTCGTCGCCGTCGACTCGGCCGGCGGCTCGGCGGGCGACGCTCTCGCGCACGCCCGGCAGGAGCTCGACCGTCGCGCCGACGGTGCCCCGCTCGGGCCCGTGCTGCTCGTGCCGCTCGAGGGCGGCCCCGATCGGGAGTCCGGCGCCCTCGGCATCGCGCGCGGCGAGCGCGGGCACCCCTTCACGACCGAAGAGCGGGAGACCATCACGCGGTTCGCGCGCTCTGTCGCGATCGCGCGCGACCTCGCCCGCACGCGCAGCGACGAGGAGCGCATCGCCCTCGCCGACGAGCGCGACCGCATCGCGCGCGACCTGCACGACCACGTGATCCAGAGCCTCTTCGCCGTCGGGCTCTCGCTGCAGAGCGTCGTCGGCGACCCCCGCACACCCGTCGGCAGCCGCATCGCCGCTCAGGTCGAGGCGATCGACGCGACCATCCGGCAGATCCGCCACGCGATCTATCGGCTGGAATCGCCGGCGGGCGCGAGCGACTACAGCCTGCGCGCCCGCATCAACACGCTCGTGCGGCAGACCCTCGAGGGTGAGGATCTCGATTCGAGGCTCGAGTTCTCGGGCCCCGTCGACACGCTCGTCGACACCGAGCTCGGCGACGAGGTGGCCGCAGTCGTGCGCGAGAGCCTCTCCAATGCGGTGCGGCACGCCCGGGCGTCGAGCGTCGCCGTCTCGATCGCCGTGCGCGGAGCCCACGTCACCGTGACCGTGTCCGACGACGGCGTCGGCATCGGCCCGCACTCGCGTCGCAGCGGCCTCGACAACCTGGCCGCTCGTGCGCGGCAGCGGGCGGGAGAGTTCTCGGTGGCGAGTGTCGACCCGCACGGCACCGTGCTGAGCTGGACGGTACCGTGGGAGGCACGATGAGCGAGCCCGTCACCGTCTTCCTGCTCGACGACCACGAGATCGTGCGTCGTGGGCTCAGCGACCTGCTCGAGCACGAGGACGGCATCACCGTCGTCGGCGAGGCGGGCCTCGCGCACGGTGCCGCCGACGCCATTCTCGCCTCGGGCGCCCGCGTCGCCGTGCTCGACGGTCGCCTGCCCGACGGCAGCGGCATCGACGTGTGCCGCGACGTGAAGTCGCTCGACCCCGGTATCGGCTGCCTCATCCTAACCTCGTACGACGACGACGAAGCGGTCCTCGCCGCGGTGCTCGCGGGGGCCAACGGGTATCTGCTCAAGGAGCTGCGGGCGACGGCTCTCGTCGATGCGATCCGACGCGTCGCGGCGGGCGAATCGCTGCTCGAGCCCGGCGTGACCGAGCGCGTCACCGCGCGCCTGACGCAGCCCGTCGACGGACCTTCGCCGCTCGACGCGCTGACACCGCGCGAGAAGGACGTGCTGGGTCTCATCGCCGAGGGCCTGTCAAACCGCGAGATCGGCGCTCGGCTCTTCCTCGCCGAGAAGACGGTCAAGAACAATGTGAGCGCGATCTTCGCGAAGCTGGGCATGCAGCGCCGCACGCAGGCCGCCGTGCTCGCCACCGAGTGGCTGCCGCGCGAGCGCCCCGGCGGGTGAGTCCGCGCTCGCAGCGGCGGGCGCGCCTGATGCACCCCTGATCGACTCTCGAAGGCTGGTCGAGCGAAACCTGGGAGCCGCCCAGACTGCCTCACTATCGTGGGCGCCCCGCGTCGGGATACCGGCGCGCCGCCGACGAGAGGAGCGCAGCATGATCAGTCGAGCCGACGTCACCGACCTCATCACCGCGACACCCGACCCGGGAGTGTCCATCCTCCTGCCGATGCACGTCACCGGCACCGAGACGACGCAGAACCCCATCCGATTCACCAACGCCCTGCGCGACGCGGAGAGCGAGCTCGCGCAGTCCGGGGTCGAGGGAGACACGATCGCGGAGCTCCTGGCGGCCGCGCGCGAGCTTCTCGACGACCACGACTTCTGGCAGCACCAGAGCGCGGGCCTCGCCGTCTTCGCGAGCGAGCAGGGAGCGCTGGTGCACCGCATCCCGTACACGCTCGAGGAGCGGGTCGTCGTCGGGCAGCGATTCCACACCGCCCCCCTCCTGCCCCTCCTCGGCGAGAACGAGAGCGCGCTCGTGCTGACGGCCACCGCCTCGGGCGCGCATCTCTACCGCGCCACGCGCGACTCGCTCACCGAGCTGGATGCGGACCTGCCCGGCGGCGTCAGCGAGGACGCCGCCGAGAACGACTACGAGGCGCCAGCGCAGGCGAGCCCTCCCGCACGCCCCAACACGGGGTCGGCGAACATCAGCCGCGCCCAGGTCTACGGCGACGGCCCCCCGGAGTGGCGCGAGACCCGTCTCGACGACTTCGTGCAGAAGATCGCGAGCGAGCTCGAGCGCGTGACCGCCGCGGAGAAGCCCCCCGTCGTCCTCCTCGCCGGAGCCGACATCATCGGCCGACTGCGGTCGACCGGGCTGCTGACGGCGGACGTGGAGGTCAACCCCGACGTGCTCGACGAGGACGCCCTGCACGCGCGGGCGTGGGAGGCGCTGCGGCCCGCGGCGGAGCAGAGCCTCCTCGAGCTCCTCGACCGCTACCGCTCCCTCGCCGGCTCCGGTGATGACCGCGCAGCAAGCCGCCCCGGCGCCGTGCGCGCTGCGGCGAGCGACGGCCGCGTGGAGACCCTCATCGTGCCGCGCTCGAGTCTCGACGAGCCGGACGAGGGCCTCGCCGAGCTCGTGGCCGACACGGTGAGCACGAGCGGCAGCATCCACCTCGTCGACGAGGAGGCCGGGATCGAGCATCCCGTCGCGATCCTGCGCTACTGAGCCGCGGCGAGCGCCGGGCCCGCGGGAGGCGCCGCGGGCCCACGGCGCGCGGCGATCTCGTTCTGTCCCCAGCGGATGCCCTTGAGCGCCGGATACACGGCCAGGAACACCCACGCGGGCACGCGCAGGGCCCGGTTGCGCACGTGGTGGTGGGTGTAGGTGCGGTCGAAGCGGCCCACGTACGAGTAGTAGTAGCGCGGGCTGTCGTCGATGCGCCGCGCCGACATGCCGGTGACCATCGTCGGCACGTAGACCGCCTTCAGACCGCAGTCGTGCAGGTGCACCGAGATGTCGATGTCCTCGTGGAAGAGGTCCTCCTCGTCTCGGCAGACCTCCCCGCGGATGCGCTGCCACGCCGTGTCGCGCAGTGCCATATTGCTGCCGAACACGAAGTGGTATTCCCGCGCGAGCATGAGCATCGCCCGCCGCAGGGTGTCGTCGGCCTTGAGCCCGAAGCGTCGCAGCGGCATGTCGTAGTAGACGACCGGTCCCGTGGCCGCCGCCACGGTCTCGTCGGCGAATGCCTTCTGCACCTCCTCGACCCAGGTCGGCTCGAGCACCGAGTCGGCGTCGATGCGGCCGATCACCTGACCGGTCGCGGCGTCGAGGCCGAGGTTGCGCGTGGGCACGAGCCCCTGCTCATCGAATTGGCGCAGGTACTGCAGGGGGGCATCCGGATGCTCGGCCTGCAGCTCGGCGACGATCTCCGCCGTGCGATCCGTCGACCGGTTGTCGACCACGATGATCTCGTGGGCGGGTGCGGTCTGCGCGAGCGCGGCGAGCACGCACGGCCCGATCGTGAGCTCCTCGTTGAAGGCGGGGATGACGATCGAGACGGTGAGCGGCGCCACGCCCGATCCGGGGGCAGGCTCTGGTGTCGTCACAGCGGCGCGCTCAGGAGCGCCACGGTCACGGTGCCGCCCTTCGTCGGCTGGCTGCCCAGCTCGCGGAAGCCGCGCCGACGATGGAAGGCCATGCTGCCCGGGTTGGGCGGGTCGAGGTTGACCTCGCACGTGACCTCGGCGCGGCCCTGCTCTCGAGCGGCCTCGAAGACGGCGTCGTAGAGGATCGCGCCGAGCCCGCGACCGCGCTCCGCCTCGGCGATGACGATGCGGTCCACGTAGAGGTGGTCGACGTCGCGAGACTCGAAGAAGCGGTAATTCTCGCTCTCGTAGGCGGCACCCGGTGCGAGGGCGAGCACGAAGCCGACGAGCGCGTACGCGCCCTCTGCGTCGTCGCGCTCGACGCCGAGCGCGAGAGCGGAGAGGGCGACGAGAGCCGCCAGCTCGTGGGCCGACGTGATCGGCACCGCGGGGGCCGCGGCGTCGTTGAGGGGCTGCAGCCGGGCGGCGTCCGCAGCGACGAGCGGCCGTACCCGGTATTCCGTGGAAGCGTCGCCGGTGCGAAGAGTGGTCACGATCGGTCAGCGTAGCAATCGCGGGTGCTGACGAGCGCGTCGTGCGCGCTGGAGCACACTCGCGGGGCAGGGCGGGGCGCTACTCTCGCCCCATGACTGAGACTCGCTCCGGCTCCGCTGTCGACCTGCTCGTGGTCGGGGGAGGCACAGCGGGAATCGTCGCGGCCAAGACTGCGGCGCGCTTCGGCGCCGACGTGCTGCTCGTCGAGCGCGACCGCATGGGCGGGGACTGCCTGTGGACCGGCTGCGTTCCTTCCAAGTCGCTCATCGCCGCCGCCGATGCGGCGACCCGCGCACGCTCGAGCGCCGAGCTCGGTGTGCGGGCGAGCGAGGTCGCCGTCGACTTCGCCGCGGTCATGCGGCACGTGCACGCCGCCATCAGCACGATCGAGCCGGAGGACTCCCCCGAAGCTCTCCACGCCGTGGGCGCCCGCGTCACGCTCGGCTCGGCGCACTTTCTCGGCCCCCGCGAGGCGGAGGTGAACGGCGAGCGCATCCGCTTCCGTCAGGCGATCATCGCGACCGGCTCCGCGCCCGTCTTGCCGGGCATCGAGGGTCTCGACCGTGTCGACGCTCTCACGAGCGAGACGGTGTGGGATATCGATGAGTTGCCCTCGCGGCTCCTCGTGCTCGGCGGCGGGGCGATCGGCTGCGAGCTCGCGCAGGCCTTCGCCCGGCTGGGGTCGCACGTGACCCTCGTGCAGCGCAACGCCCGCCTCCTGCCCAAGGAGGACGAAGCCGCGTCGGCGATCGTCGCGGAGGCGCTGCGCGCCGACGGCGTGGACGTGCTCACCGGCACCGAGCTCGAGTCGATCACCGCCGCGACGGGAGGAGGCGGCACCGCGGCCCTCTCGACGGGCGACGCGGTGCGGTTCGACCGCATCCTCGTCGCCCTCGGGCGCAGCCCCCGCGTTGACGACCTCGACGTCGCCGCCGCGGGCGTGCGCCTCGACGATCGCGGCTATGTCGAGGTCAACGATGCGCTGCGTTCGAGCAATCGGCGCATCTGGGCAGCCGGCGACGTGACCGGGCTGCCCGCCTTCACCCACCTCGCCGGCGGCGGCGGCAGCACCGCCGCGACCAACGCCGTGCTCGGTCTGCGCCGGCGCATCGACCGAGATGCCGTGCCGCGCGTGACCTTCACCCACCCCGAGGTCGCCGCCGTCGGCGTGCTGCCCGACGATGCCGCGGCGCACACGTGCACCGTGAGCGAGGTCCAGCACGCGCATACCGACCGCGCCATCGCCGAAGGCGAGACGGTCGGATTCACGCGGCTCGTCATCGACCGCCGAGGTCGTGTGCGCGGCGCCACGATCGTCGGCCCCCGTGCGGGCGAGTCGATCGGCGAAGCCTGCCTCGCCGTGAGTGCGGGCCTTCGCACGAGCGCGATCTCGAGCGCCACCCACCCCTACCCGACCTACAGCGACGCCCTGTGGAATGCCGCGATCGCCGACGTGCGATCGCGGCTCGAGTCGGGCGCACTCGCAACCGTCATCGGGGTGCTCGCGCGCGTGCGCCGCCTCGTGACCCGCTGAGCAGGTGCACTCAGCCCGCCCCGCGCGACGGCCCCACGCCGTCGTTCTCGGCGAAGGTCGCGAAACGGTGCGCGGCGCATGCCTCGAAACGCGGCGTTTGTGACAGGTCACGCCGAACGTTCGGCGTGACCTGTCACAATCAGAGTGACGAGGTGACTGGCGGGTCGCACAGCGTCGCGAGACCGGAGCCGGGCATCCCGCCTCAGCGCAGCCTGTGTCAGCGCAGGGCGCGGTAGCCCGCGATCATGCGCTGCACGGCACTCACCGCCACGAGGGCCGCCCAGACGACCGCAATCGGGGCCGCCCAGAACGGCAGGATGAACCACAGGCTGTGCACGACGATCGTCTCGGTGCCCTCGGCGATCCGCCCGAGGAACGAGAGCGAGCGGCCGTCGTCGATCGTGCGGCCCGTGCGCTCGGCGATCGACGAGAACGCGAGGAACGCCGTGCCGTTGATGTAGTACGTGAACAGGACGAGCAGGAACGGCCACCACGGCGCCGCGAACCCCGCCGTCACCCCCACGGCGACGCCGACGACCGTTGCGCCGTAGGCCACGAAGTCGGCAGTGATGTCGAGGAAGCCGCCCGCCTCGCTCTCCCCCGCGCGGCCGTCCGCCTTGCGCAGGCGCGCGAGCGCCCCGTCGAGACCGTCGACGACGCGCGAGACGAGCCACAGCGCGAGAGCCGCCCACCACCACTGCAGACCGGCCGCGACCGCCGCCGCAACGCCGAGCGCGAGGCCCGTCATGGTGAGGCCGGTCGGTGAGATCCAGCGACGGTCGAGAACCCGCGCGATCGCGTCGACTGGTCGAGCGAGCACGGCGCGCAGGGGTCGATCGAGCATCAGTCGCTCTCCTCCGGGTCAGCGGATGTTGACCCGGATGGCGTCGAGGTCGCGGGCTGCTCGACTCCGCGACGACGTCGCACGCCCGCGAACACCGCGCCGGCCAGAGTCAGCGCGCCGAGCACGCCGATCGCCGTCCACGCGGGCGAGCCGAACTCGAGCCCGTAGGCGCCGAGCGCGACGTAGGCGACGGTGCCGGGGATGATGCCCACGGCGGTGCCGAGCGCGTAGTCGCGGCGCCGCACCGCCGTGAGGCCCGCGCCGTAGTTGATCGCCGTGAAGGGCAGAACGGGGATGAGCCGCACCCCGATGACGGCCAGGAGCCCTCGGCGGCGCAGAAGGTCATCGAGCCGCGCGACGCGGGCACCGGTGAAGCGCTCGACAGCGTCGCGGCCCAGACCGCGACCGAGGGCGAACGCCGCCGCCGCGCCGAGGAGCGCGCCCGCGTACACCGCCGCGAGCGCCCAGCCGAACCCGAAGGCAAGCCCCGCCGCGACGGAGAGCACGTTCTTCGGTGCCGGAGTGAGGGTGATCGCCGCGTAGAGCAGCGCGAAGCCGACACCGCCCGCCAAGCCGAGATCGGCCGTCCACGCGCGCAGGGCCTCGAGCCCCGGCAGGGGGACGAATACCCCAACCGCTATGGCGATGGCGACGAATACCCCGAGAGTGATCGCGCGCACCAGGACGGCACCTCGACGAGCACTACCGTCGTCAGAGTCGCGCAATACCGGCAAACCGCTCATCATCAGTCAGTGTAGGAGCAGGCGAGGAGAGTGCCGTCTCCATCGACCCCGCCGCACCCTCCCCCACCTCCAAGGAGAATCGTGAACGGTCACCACCCCGCTCGCGCCGGTCTCGCCGCGAGCCTGACGCTCGGCCTCGTCGCCACGCTCGCGGCCTGCTCGGCCGAGGCCGGCGCCTCGAGCGAGCAGAGCTACGAGAGCTGGGACGAGGTCGTCGCCGCGGCCGAGGGCCAGACCGTGAAGCTATGGATGTACGGCGGCGACGAGCAGGGCAACGCCTATGTCAACGATGTGCTCGTGCTGGCCGCCGCCGAGCAGGGCGTGACGCTCGAGCAGGTGCCGATCGCCGACACGCCCGACGCGCTCAACCGCATACTCAGCGAGGTGCAGGCTGGCGAGACCGACGGCGAAGTGGACCTCGTGTGGGTCAACGGCAACAACTTCGGCACGGGCAAGGAGGCGGGAGCGTGGGAGTGCGGCTGGACCGACCTTCTGCCCAACATGGCGCTTACCGACCCCGCCGATCCGCTGCTGCTCGACGACTTCGGCACGCCCGTCGACGGCTGCGAGGCTCCGTGGCACAAGGCGCAGTTCACCTTCGTGTACAACAGCGACACTGTCACCGACGTGCCGAGCACTCTCGATGAGCTGCTCGACTGGGCACGCGCGAACCCGGGGCGCTTCACCTACCCCGCGCCGCCAGACTTCACCGGCTCGGTCTTCGTGCGCGAGGTTCTCTACAGCGTGAGCGGCGGCTACGAGAATGTGCCCCTCGCCTACAGCGAGGAGGCGTTCGAGGAGCTCACGCCGGCGCTCTACGACGAGCTCACCGACCTCGCCCCCTCCCTGTGGAGGGGAGGCGAGACCTACCCGCAGAACTCGAACGAGCTCAACGAGCTCTTCGCGAACGGAGAAGTCGACGTCACGATGACGTACGGCCCGGCGACGCTCACCGAGCTTGTCGCCGACGGCACCTACCCCGCCGGAACCCAGGTGCTCACGCTCGACGAGGGCACCGTCGGCAACGCGAGCTTCCTCGGCCTCGCCTCGACCTCGGGCAGCAAGGCGGGTGCGATGGTCGTCGCGAACCTGGCGCTCTCGGTCGAGCAGCAGGTCGCCAAGGCCGAGCCGGATGTGTGGGGCCAGTTCACCGTGCTCGACCTCGACCAGCTCAGCGACGAGGAGCGTGCGCTGTTCGAGGCTCTGCCCACCTCGCCCGTCGTGCCGAGCTACGACGTGCTGAGCGAGAACGCGAACCCCGAGCTCGCCGCCGCGTGGGTCACGCCGATCGACGAGGCGTGGCGCGCTCAGGTGCTCGCGCGGTAGGAACCACCATCACCGCGCTCGACAGGCAGGCGGCGGGAGTCTCCCCGAGAGGCTCCCGCCGCTGGTCGTCGATCGCGCTCGTCGCCCCCGCGGTGCTCATCGCGCTGTTCGTCGTGGGCGGCGGCATCGGCTTCTCCCTCGTGCAGAGCCTCGGCCTGCTCCCCCTCGTCGGCGAGGCATCGCTGAGCCTCGACGCCTACCTCGCCAACGGGGACGATCTCGTGCGCGGCATCGGCCTCTCGCTCGCGATCGCGACCGCGTCGACCGCGCTGTCGTGCATCATCGGCCTCACCGCCGCGCTCGTCATCACGCAGGGCCGCAGCACTGGCCGGCTCGTGGCGGGGCTCAGCGCCTTCACGATCCCCATTCCTCACCTCGTCGGCGCCGCATCCGTCGGCCTCCTGCTGAGTGACGCCGGCATCATCCCCCGCATCCTCGGCATACCGGGAACCGAGTGGCCCGACATCGTGGGGGGATCCTGGTGGATCGCGGTCGTGCTCGAGTACACCTGGAAGGAGTCGGCGTTCGTCGCGCTCGTCGTCGCCGGGGTGCTCGCGAGCCGCGTCGCGCGGTACGACGAGACCGCGGCGCTGCTGGGCGCATCCCGTGCTCGCCGCCTGCGCCACGTCGTCATCCCGCTCGCACGCCCCGCCGTCATCGTGAGCGCGATCATCATCTTCGTCTACACGCTCGGCTCCTACGAGGTCGCGTGGCTGCTCGGCCGCCCGTACCCCGAGCCGCTGCCCGTGCTCGCCTTCCGCCTCTTCACCTCGATCACGCTCACCGCGCGCCCCGAGGCGGCCGCCGTCGCGGTCGTGACGACGCTCATCTCCCTCGCCGTCGTGGCGCTCGGCATGGCGGCGCTGCGGCGCACGCCCCTGTGGAAGTAGGGCCGAGCGATGACGATGATGATCCCCTACGGCCAGCGCGTCACCCCCGACCGCCAGGCGACCTCGCGCAGTCTCATGCGCCCGCGCCCCGTCGGCCGCGCGGCACGCATCATCCTGAGCGGGATGCTCGCCCTCTGGTTCGCGCTGCCCCTCGTGCCCCTGCTGCTGTGGTCGGTCGCGAACCGCTGGTCGTTCCCCGCTCCCCTGCCGACCGAATGGGGCTTCGACGGCCTCGGTACGGCGCTCGCACAGGGCGGGGTCGAGGCCTTCGGGCGCTCGCTGCTGCTGAGCCTCGCGGTAGCGGCCATCGCGACACCCCTGGGTGCCATGGCCGCCCGCGCGCTCGCCGTGGGGTCGGTGCCGGCGCCGCGACTCGTGAGCGGCATCCTTCTCGCCCCCCTCGCCCTGCCCGCCTTCGTGGCCGTCATGGGCCTGACCGTCGTCCTGCTGCGCCTGCGCGTGCCCGCCATCGTGGGCGTACTGCTGCTGCTCGTCGCCGCCGCCCTGCCCTACACGGTCTACACGATGCGCGTCACCTACGCGGCCCATGACCTCGCCTTCGAGGAGGAGGCCCGCACGCTCGGCGCCTCACGCCTGCAGGTGCTGTGGCGCGTGCACCTGCCGCTCGTCGCGCCCGGCCTCGCGCGCGCCGCCTTCCTCTCCTTCCTCGTCGGGTGGAGCGACTACGTCATCACCGTGCTCGTCGGCGGCGGCACGATCGTGACCCTGCCCTTCCTCGTGGGGTCGTTCGCCGCGGGGGTCGGCAACGACGCGATCGTCGCGGTGCTCTCTCTCAGCGCAATCGTGCCGCCGCTCCTGCTGCTGCTCGCCCTGGGCCGCTTCGGCC
Organism: Chryseoglobus sp. 28M-23; assembly: GCF_014789785.1. Lineage (NCBI taxonomy): Bacteria > Bacillati > Actinomycetota > Actinomycetes > Micrococcales > Microbacteriaceae > Microcella > Chryseoglobus sp. 28M-23. The sequence goes on from NZ_CP061846.1 coordinate 1,800,691, forward strand.
GCCGCTACGCCGGCGGCACCCGCACTCCGAGCGCCTCGCCGCTCGCCCGATCAGAGAAGGGCTTCCTGTGAGCGCCACTCTGCGCCTCGATGCGCTGACCAAGAGCTTCGACGGCCGCGCCAACGCCGTCGACGCGGTGTCCCTGACGGTGGAACCCGGCGAGTGCCTCGCCATTCTCGGCCCCTCCGGCTCGGGCAAGAGCAGCGTGCTGCGGGCCATCGCGGGTCTCGACTCGCCGACGAGCGGGCGCATCCTCGTCGACGGCACCGATGTCGCGGGTGTCGCGCCGGAGCGCCGCGGCATGGCCATGGTCTTCCAGCGTCCCCTGCTCTTTCCGCACTTGAGCGTGCTCGACAATGTCGCGTTCGCCGCGACCGTCGCGGGCACTCCGCGGGGCGAGGCGAGAGAGGATGCGCGCCAGTTCCTGGCGCTCGTGCAGCTCGAGGGCTTCGGAAGCCGACCCGTCACGGCTCTCAGCGGTGGGCAGGAGCAGCGCGTCGCGCTCGCACGAGCCCTCGCCGCACGGCCCCGCGTGCTGCTGCTCGATGAGCCTTTCAGCGCTCTCGACCCCGAGCTGCGGGCCGACATGCACGAGCTGCTGGGTCAGCTGCGCGAGCGCCTCAAGCCCACCGTCGTCATGGTCACGCACGATCGGGACGAAGCTGCGATCGTCGCCGACCGCGTCGCGCTCCTGCGCACGGGGCGGCTCCTGCAGCACGACACCGTCGAGCGGCTCTACACGCGGCCGGCATCCCTCGACGTCGCGCGCCTCATGGGCGGTCGTATCGAGGTGGCGGGTGTCGTGCGGGAGGGCGTGCATCGCTCGCCGCTCGGCAGCATCGAGGCACCCGCTGGGGAGTCGTGGCCCGAGGGCGAGAGTGTGCTCGTCGTACGGCACGAGGCGGTGCACCTCGCCTCGCCCCCGGTGCCTGCGCCGCAGGGCATGACCGGGGTCACGGCTGTCGTGACGGCGCGGCACGCCCGGGGGCCGCGCGCGGCGATCGAGCTCGCGGTGGGCTCAGCGACGCTCGCCGCCGAGGTGCCCGCGAGTCGGCCTCTCACCATCGGCCAGGAGGTCGCCGCGCACATTCCGCGCTCAGCATGCACGGTGGTAACGCCGGTACCCGGGTAGCGGGAGACCGGCAGCTGCGCTACCAGCGCGAGGCCGGCTCCTTCATGAGCTCGTCGACGCGGCCGTTCGAGATGCCGGTCGCGGCGTTGTTCTTCGCCGCCTTGTCCTTGGGCTCGAGAGGCAGCAGCTTGCGCAGGCCGATGTTCTCGATCGGGTCGAGAACCGAGTGCTGCGTGCACGCCGGCACGAGCTCGCCCGTCTCGGGGTGGCTCATGGCGTACATGCACGAGCCGAGGCGCTCCTGAGTCTCGAGCAGCTTCGGGTCCTCCGCCACAATGCCCTTCTTCATCATCTCCCACGCCGGCTTGACCTGCTCGGCGTCCATAAAGTTGTGCACGACGAAGGTCTTGAAGCTCACCTTGCCCTTGCGCGCGGCGCGCAGGACGGCGCGCAGGCCACCGGCGCGGCGCAGGATGCGCGTCATGAGACCGACGAGCGGGGGGAGGTCTTGCGGGTGGCTCAGAACCGCACGCATGACTTTGACGGTGAGCGCCCAGCGGGGGATGTCGCCGAAGATCATGCCGCCGTAGTGCTTCAGGAAGCGATCGCGCGCCGCGATGTCCTTGGGCTCATCGGCGTCGAGCACGCTCGCGAACCGGTTCTCGACCATGACGCCGACCGTGTGGCGGTTGCAGCGCGGGTCGCCGAACTGCACGGCCTTGTGCGGCAGCTCCTGCCCGACACCGGCCTCGATGCGGGTCCAGACCGCATCGATCGTGACCTCCTCGAAGTTCTCCTTCCAGCGGCGGTCGTCGCCGATGAAGGCCGCCGGCTGGAACGACATCATGTCGTAGGGCATCTGGAGCACGTCGCGCGTGACCTCCTCGACCTCGTCGAGGTTGGTCGGCGTCACGGTCATGTTGTGCGCGAGGTAGGAGTCGACCTTGTGCTGCTTCTTGAGGTCGAGGAACATCTGCGCGAACTTCTCGCGGAACGGGTTCAGCTCGGCCTCGTTCTTGGGGCGCACGGCGCCGGTGCGTCCGCGCATGAGCGAGTCGAAGTGCGCGGCGAACGACACCTTCTTGAAGGCGGGCTTTCCGGTCTCGTCGAGGACGACGTCGAGCAGGTACTGGTAGTCGAAGTCGCCGTGCGTCATCGACATGGGCTCGCGGCCGACGGCGCGCATGGCCTGCAGCGCCGCACGGTGGTCCTCGGGCGCGAGCAGGCTCACCTCGCCGCCGATGAGCTGGGCGTGCGCGCGGGGGCCGCGGATCTCGCGCAGGTAGTTCATCTGCTTCGTGACCTCGGTAACGGTGTGATTGCCGTCGATGCGCACCTTGTTCGCGTCGGCCGAGTGGTAGCACGGCGAGCACGTCAGGTTGCACTTGGGGAAGACGCCGTGCGTGCCCTCGCAGCCGACGGCGCACTTGCCGAGAAGTTGCTCCGGCGTGCGGGCGTGCTCCGGCAGCTCTGCCCAGCGCTTGTCGAGGGCCCGCCGAGTGTCCGGGTGGATCGGGCGCGTCTCCAGCTCGATGCGACGGGCGAATGAAACCAGTGACATGGGGGCTCCTCGTGCAATCGGTCGGCGGTGGCCTGACTGTGACGCGCTCGCGCCAGTCTATGCACGGGGTATTCGGAGCGGTCCCTTCCGCAGGTTGGTACCGCACGAGATCTGGTGAGACGCCTGCTATCCAGCCGCCCGATTGGCGCGCAACCACGGGAGCGGACTGATTTTGACTCCGTCGAGTTCTAGCTCGAAATGCAAGTTCGGTGCGGTCGTCACACCCGTGGAACCCAGCAGGCCGATCACGTCTCCGCCCCGTACGTCGTCGCCGACTTGATAGGGATTCGAATCCTCGATCAGGTGAGCGTAGAGGCTCACGACGCGCTGCCCATTGACGACATGCTCGATCGTCATCCAATACCCCAGGCTACCGGCGATGCCTGCGGGAGTACCGACCTCTGTCACCACGCCGTCTGCCATGGCTCGAATCTCCGTTCCATAGGACAGAGCCCAGTCCACTCCGCGGTGATTCGTCGAGCACGCCCCGCAGGCTGCCTCACGGAGGCCGAACCCACTCGACACAGCAAAGTCACCCACGGGGTACATGATCGGCGGCCGAACATCCATCGTGATCTCCTCCCGCTCGAGCAGGGGCATCGTCGCCAGCTCGCTCGGCTCGAAGGTCTGCTCGGGAGGCGCAGCGGCAGCCCTCTCCTCGCTCGAGGTCGCGGCGATCGCCGTCATGCCGGTCGGCAGGACGGCCGCGGTGGCGACGATCACGGCGGCGGCGGCCAGCAGCCGGTGCCGAAAGCGATAGGGGTCGAGGTGCGCAGTGCGCACGGCAGAGACGTAGAGCGAGTGGAGCATAAGAGGTATCGGCAATCTTGGTGGCGGCCATCGGGGCCGGGGACACGGTCGGTGCACGTCGTTGCGCAACTGCTCCTCGGTAGGGAGCCGGAGGTCATCGTGACGGGCCCGGCGGATCATTCACACCGGGAGCACTCGCTCCTCGCCGACCCATCTGGTCGACCCTCCACGGTACGACGCGAACATGGGAAACCCCTGATCGGGGCACCCAGACAGTGTTCGCTAGACGAATGCCGCGCCGAAGAGGAGGCCGAGAAGATAGGTCACGGCCGCCGCGCCGTAGCCGATCGCGAGCTGCCGCAAGGCGCGCTTGCCGGGCGAGGCGCCCGAGAGCACCCCGACGATCCCACCGGTGAGCAGGAGCGCGGCGCCGACGAGGACCGCCGCGGTGAGAACCGCGATGATGCCCTCCAGGCCCACGAGATACGGGATGACGGGGATGACCGCCCCAGACGCGAAAAACGCGAAGCTCGACCCGGCAGCACCCCACGCCGACCCCACTGCCTCGTGCTCGTCGACAGGCGCCGCGGGGCCGAGCCGCTCACGCCGGCCTGCGCCCGTCGCGCCGATGACGGCCGCCGCCCGCGCTTCGGCATCCGCTTCGCTCATGCCGCGCGCTCGATAGACGAGCGCCAGCTCGTTCGCGTCGACGTCGAGATCGGCGACCGCCGTGTGCGCATCAGGGTCGGGGGTGGAGGCCGCGAGCAGTTCGCGCTGCGAGCGCACCGACACGAACTCGCCCGCCGCCATGGAGAGTGCACCCGCCAGGAGCCCCGCGAGGCCCGTGAACAGTACCGTCCCGGTCGCCACGCCCGTCGCTCCGATGCCGAGCACGAGTGCCAGGTTGCTCACGAGGCCGTCGTTCGCGCCGAACACCGCTGCCCGGAAGGAACCGGCCAGCCGTTGCCGCCCGCGCGCCGCGAGCCCGCGCACCACCTCGCCGTGGATGCGCTCGTCGGCGGCCATCGCGGGCGTGGCATCGGCATCCCGCTCATAGGGCGACCGCGACTCGGCACGCTGAGCGAGGGCGAGCACGAAGACGCTGCCGAATCGGCGCGCGAAGAAGGCGAGGATGCGCGTGCGCACCGAGACTGCGGGCACGCGCGCGGCATGCGGGCCCAAGAGCTCGAGCCAGTGCGCCTCATGGCGACCCTCGGCGTCGGCGAGCGCCAGAAGAATAGCGCGCTCCTCCCCCTCACGACGTACCGCGAGGTCGCGGTAGACGGCGGCTTCGGCGCGCTCATCGGCCAGATAGCGTCGCCACCGGCGGATCTCGGCGGGGCGCGGCGCAGGGTCGGTCATCCGGTCATCCTGCCAGCGGCCTCCCTCGCTCCGCAGTTCGGCGGCCCGAAAGCCCCATCACGAGGTAGATCACGCGAGGGCGGCTACCAGCCCCACGTGCCGGGCGCGCCCTTGAACGGCCCGACGATGCTCGCCGTGATCCAGCCGCCGTAGAAGTCGCCCTCCTGCGCCTGCACGACCTCGCCGTCGACGGTGCAGCGGTCCATGCGGCCCGGGTACACCGAGACGAAGCCCCCGATCGACTCGAAGCCAGGGCTCGGGCTCGCGTAGTACCAGGCGCTGCGCGGCGCAGACTCCGTGCCGCTCACGACGTCGTAGTACTGCGCGCGGCCCTTGAACTCGCAGAACGAGGTGCCCTCGGCCGGCACGAGAGAACCTTCGACGAAGTCCCCCGGCGGCAGGTAGAACGCGGGCGGATGGCTCGTCTCGAGCACGCGCACCGCTCGCGTCGACTCGGCAATAGTGCGGCCGCCGAATTCGACGGTCACGCGGGCGTGCACGGGTTCGACGCGGGGTGGGCGCGGGTAGTCCCAGACGGACTCCTGGCCGGGCCCGGGCTTCTGGCGCTGAGGTCGAGGCATGTCAGAACCCGAAATCGCCGAAGTCGCCGAACCCGCCGCCCGCATCACCGAACGCATCGGCACCCGGGTCGGCGTCGGCGCCGGCACCCGCATCTGCACCAGCATCGGTGAGCCCTGCGTCGACCGGCGGCAGGAAGGCGCTCACGATCGCCGAGCCGATGACATAGCCCGCGACCGTGCCGAGCAGCGAGGCCCCGAGCATCTGGCCGAACCCTGGGCCGGCGAGCGAGCGTTCCATCGTGCCAGGCTGCCGCAGCTCAGATCGGGTGGCCGACTGCGCGAGCGACTGGGGGTCGTCGGCGCGAGGCGCATCCCCCGCCGGCGCGTTCTCGGTGAGCTGCGCGAAGACGAGGCGGCGCTGCTCGGGGGTGAGCTTCGCGAAGGCCTCGGCGTGCACCTGCTCGATCGCCTCGGGAGGCGCCGTCTCGAGCAGGTAGCGATAGCGCTCGACGGCGCGCTCATCGTCGCCGCGAACGCCGCGCGGGGCGTCGTCGCGGGCCTGCGGTTCCGGCGTGGGGGCGCCGAACAGTCGGTCGAAGAAACTCATGGGTCCTCCCGAGGGTGCGATGAGCCCCACGCTACGGCGCGACGATAGGGAGGGGCTGAGTGACAGCCCGGTAACAACTCGGTGAAGGATGTTCTCGCGTGCACCTTTGTGCACTACTGTGAGCGGTGAAGTTGATACGCCTCGGCGATCCGAAACATGCAGTGTGACAGCAGCAGGTTGCTCTCGTATAGAGCAGGATTCATGAGTGGTTCGACTGGTGGTTTCGACAGTCGAAACTCCGTGAGTAACAAGGAGTCAGTAAATGACGACAGGCACTGTTAAGTGGTTCAACGCCGAAAAGGGTTTCGGCTTCATCACCCCCGATGACGGAAGCGCCGACGTGTTCGCGCACTTCTCCGCCATCCAGTCGAGCGGCTACCGCTCGCTCGACGAGAACCAGAAGGTCGAATTCGACGTCGCGCAGGGCCCCAAGGGTCTGCAGGCTGAGAACATCCGCCCCATCTAGTTCGACCCCTTGCGTCTCGGCGGGCTTGCCTGCCGATGACTGAACGACAGCCGCCTCCCGACGATGTGAGGCGGCTTTCGTCGTTCCCGGCGACGTTTCGTCGCCAGGGCGCTCTCTGCCGGCGCAACTCCTCGCCCGGTGACGCCGCTCGCGCGCGTCGCACCGAAACCGACACCTCGCATGCTCACAAGCGTGCGAGGTGTCGGAAACCGTGAGAAAAGCCGGAGGTCCACCTAGTCGGCGGTCACGAAGTCGATGAGCTCCTCGACGCGGCCGAGCAGCGCCGGCTCCAGGTCGGCGAACCCGCGCACGCTGCCGCGGATGCGCCGCCACGCGGCCGCGCGGTCCGCCGCCGAGTCGTGCGGCCAGCCGAGGGCGCGGCACGTGCCCGTCTTCCAGTCGACGCCGCGCGAAACCTCCGGCCACGCCGCGATGCCCACCCGCTCGGGCTTCACCGCCTGCCACACGTCGATGAACGGATGCCCGACGACGCGCACGCTGCTCGCCGCCGCGCGGCCGAGGCTCGCGAGCGCCTCGCGCGCGAGCCGCTCCTCCTTCGACCCGGCCACCCAGTGGTCGACGAGCACCCCCACCCGGCGCCCCGCGCCCGGCGCGAACTCGCGCAGGCGGTCACTGAGGTGGTCGACGCCCTCGAGGTACTCGACGACGATGCCCTCCACTCGCAGGTCGTCGCCCCACACCTGCTCGACAAGCTCGGCGTCGTGGCGCCCCTCGACCCAGATGCGGCTCGCGCGCGCCACGCGAGCGGGCGCATCCGCGACAGCGAACGACCCGCTCGCGGTTCGCTGTCGGGCGACCGGTGCGGTGCGCGCGGCCGGCGGAACGAGGATGACCGGCTCGCCCTCGACGAGGAAGCCGCCGCCCAGGGGAAACGCCCGCACCCTCCCCCGGCGATCCTCGAGGTGCACGTTGCCGGCGTCGACGAGCACGACGGCTCCGACGAATCCGCTGCCCTCCAGACCGTCGTCCGGTAGCTCGACCACGAGGTCGCGCTCGGCGGGCACCTCGGGCACGACCCGGCGCCCCACTGCGCGCCAGTCGCCGGAGAGCACGTCGTTGCTGTAGCGGTCCACGACCGCGACCCTACGGGCTACAACGCGCGGGAGCGCTGATCCACGCCGAGCTCGCCGTACGGGTAGTCGGGCACGACGGGCGCGCTCGCGGCGTCCAGGTCGGCGAGCTGCTCCGCCGTGAGCTCGATCTCGCCCGCCGCGAGGTTGTCCTCCAGCTGCGCGACCGTGCGTGCGCCGAGGATCACCGAGGTCATGCCGGGGCGCGACTGCAGCCACGCGAGCGCGACCCGAGCCGGCGGCACCTCGTGCGCGGCCGCGACCTCGTGCAGGGCATCCAGCACCCGCCACGTGCGCTCATCGGTGCCGCGGCGGTCGACAGCCTCCATGCCGCGCGACGGGTCCTCGCCCAGGCGCGTCGCTCCCGTGGGGGCTTCGCCGCGCCGGTACTTGCCCGTGAGCCAGCCGCCACCGAGCGGGCCCCACGGCAGCAGGCCGACCGAGGCGTCGAGCGCGGCTGGCACGATCTCGAACTCGATCTCGCGCGCGAGCAGGTTGTACTGCGGCTGCAGCGTCACGGGAGCGGGCATGCCCATCGCGGCGGCGCGGTGCACGGCCTTCGTGAGCTGCCACCCCGTGAAGTTCGAGACGCCCCAGTACGAGATCGCCCCCGAGCGGATCGCGTCGTCGAGAAAGCGCAGCGTCTCGTCGAGCGGCGTGATCGGGTCCCACGCGTGCAGCTGGTAGAGGTCGATGTGGTCGAGGCCAAGACGGCGCCGCGAATCGTCGAGTGCGCGGCGCAAGTGGCGGCGCGAGGTGCCCAGGTCGTTCGCGTCGGCACCCATGGGGAACCGGCCCTTCGTCGCGACGACCATGCGCTCGGCCGTCTCGGGGTTGGCCGCGAGCCAGCGCCCGATGATCTGCTCGCTGAGCCCCGCACTGTAGACGTCGGCCGCGTCGATGAGCGTGCCGCCTGCCGCGGCGAAGGCGTCGAGCATCGCGTGGCTCTCGGCTTCGTCCGACTCCGCGCCGAACGTCATGGTGCCGAGGGCGACGCTGCTGACGATCGTGCCGGTGCTGCCGAGGGTGTGGCCTGACCCCAGATTTTCGGTCCGTTCGTTATGAGAGTCGTCTTGTTGCCCCGCTCGTCGGGGAGGAAGACTGGATTCATCATGACCACGAGAAGGCGCCGGCACACGCCGGAACAGATCGTTCGCAAGCTCGGCATCGCTGACCGTGTCCTGGCCGATGGCGGCGACGTTGCAGCTGCCTGCCGGGAGCTCGGCGTGTCGGAGCAGACCTACTACCGGTGGCGCAACCAATACGGCGGCCTGAAAGCAGAAGACGCGAAACGGCTCAAAGAGCTCGAGAAACAGAACGCGACCTTGAAGCGACTGCTGGCTGAGGCGGAGCTGGAGAAGGCGGCGTTGAAGGAGCTGGCAGAGGGAAACTTTTAGGCCCGGGCAGACGCCGCGCCGCGATCCGTCACTTGCTGAGCGTGTTCGACATCAGTGAGCGGATGGCGTGTCGTCTGGTCGGGCTGAGCAGATCGGCCTGGCGCCGACCCTTGGTCTCGGAGACCTGCGCCGACCCAGACGCTGCATTGCGGACGTGGCTGCGAGCGTGGGCGAAGACTCATCCTCGGCGCGGCTACCGCAACGCCCACGCCGACGCCGTCGGTGAGGGCTGGGTGGTGAACGTCAAGAAGATCCAACGGCTCTGGCGTGAGGAAGGCCTGCGGGTGATCGTGCGTCGTCGCCGCAAACGCGTCGGCGCCTCCACCGCTGAACCTATCCCGGCTGACGCGCCTAACACGGTGTGGGCGGTGGATTTCCAGTTCGATGCCACCGAGAACGGTCGCAACCTGAAGATCGCCTCGATCATCGATGAGCACACCCGCGAATGCGTCGGCGGGCTCGTGGAGCGCTCGATCACCGCCGACCGGCTCGTGGACGAACTGGAGCGCATCGTCGCCCACCGTGGCCTGCCGACTGTGTTGCGGTGCGACAACGGGCCCGAGTTCGTCTCCCAAACCCTCGCCGACTGGGCGAACGACTCGGTGGGGATCTCCTACATTCCGCCGGGCCAGCCGTGGCGCAACGGCTACGTGGAATCGTTCAACTCCCGCATTCGCGACGAGTGTTTGAACCTGAACAGTTTCTACAGCCTGCACCATGCCCGGGTCGTGATCGGCGACTGGAAAAGGGACTACAACCATGGCCGTCGCCACTCCGCGCTCGGCTACCGGACCCCGGCGGCCTATGCTCGGGACTGCACGCATCGAAACCCGTGACGACTCCCAAACGGCGTGGACCGAAACACGGGGTCAGGCCAGGTGCGCATCTTCATGGTGGCTCCTGCCGTAGTGCGAGTGCGAGAGGTCGTGAGTCCACCGTAGGCGCTCCCGCTGGCCGGTGATCGGTCACGCGCGCTCGATAGGGTGGGCGCCGACTCGAGGAGATGATGAGGATGCGCGCTGCCGCACTGTTCCGGTGGGGGCTCACGTGCCTCCTGCTCGTGCCGTTCACGCTCCTCGCCTGGTGGGTGCTGCCCTTCGGCGCCGCGCTCGGCTGGCTCGCGCTCGCCCTCATCCTGCTCGGCGGTGCGCTCAACCTCGCCGCCGTCGCGCGCGGACTGCGCAGCCTGAGCCCTCGCGAGCTCGGCGGCGCGGACAGCGCGGCGAGCACGCCGCTCGAACCGCGGCAGCGCATCCTGTACCCCTTCGAACCCGAACCGCTGCCCGACCCCGCCGTGCGTCGCCGCATCGGGGCCGGCGCCGCCCTCGCGCTGCTCGGTCTCATCGCCTTCGGTGCGTGGACGCTCGCGGTCGAACAGCCGCTCGCGATCGCGCAGGGCCAGCTCACCCTCGAGCAGACCTACGCGGCGTGGGGCACCGTGTCGCAGACCGGGTTCTTCATCGCCCTGACGATCTGGGTACTGCTGGGGCTCGTGCTCGCGGGCGGTCTCGCCGTACTCGGCCGCCTCGACGGGCCCACGATCGAGCGCGTGCTCGCCCCGCGGCGCTTCCTCGCACTGGCGGCGATCGTCGGCAGCGTCATCGTCACGGCGGCCTTCGTGCCCTACATCGGCGTCGGCATCAGTCTGCCCGACGATCTGCCGTTCCCCGCGTTCGGGGTGCAGAGCCCCGGCTCGACCGCGTTCGGGATGCTCGGCTTCGCGCTGAGCGCCACCGCGATCCTGCTCACCGTGCCGTCCTGGCGTCCGCGCACCCGCACCCCCTGACGGCTGCCCTCGGGTCACGCCGTTTGTGACGAAACACGCCGAACGTTCGCGCACAGGTGTCACAAACGGTGTCTTTCGACACCTCAGACGCGCGCGGCGTGGTCGAGCCGCACCGGGCTTGACACGCGCTCGGTTATCTGGTTAGTTACTTGAGTAAGTAACCAGCACACGAGCCGCTGAGGCTCAGCGACCGAGGAGAGGTGCGCATGGACGACAGTCGCCCGATCTTCCGGCAGCTCGCCGAGCAGATCGAGAACCAGATCATCGACGGCTCGCTCGTCGAGGGCGCGCAAGTGCCGTCGATCAACGAGTACGCCGCCTTCCATCGCATAAATCCCGCCACCGCTCTCAAGGGCATCACCCTGCTCGTCGACGCCGGCGTGCTCTACAAGCGCCGCGGCATCGGCATGTTCGTAGCCGACGGCGCTCGCTCCACCCTCATCGCAGACCGCCGCACGACGTTTCGCGACGACTTCCTGCGCCCCCTCCTCGCGGAGGCCCGAGCACTCGGCATCAGCGCTGAGGAGCTCGCCGACATGATTCGAAAGGACACCACCCCATGACCCCCGCCCCTGAGTCCCCCGCAGTGCAGGCCCGCGGCCTCACCAAGCGCTACGGCTCGCTCGCGGCCGTCGACGACGCGACGTTCACTACGCCCAAGAACACCATCACGGGCCTCCTCGGCCGCAACGGCGCCGGCAAGACGACGCTCATGCGCCTCATCACCGGCCAGGAGTTCCCCACGAGCGGCACCGTGCGGCTCTTCGGCGCCTCACCCGTGGAGAACGCGGCCGTGCTGCAGCACACGTGCTTCATCTCGGAGGCCCAGCGCTACCCAGACGAGTTCCGCATCAAGCACATGCTCGCGGGCGCCCCGCGCTTCTTCGCCCACTGGGATGCCGGCTTCGCCGACGAGCTCGTCGAGGAATTCCGCCTTACGCCGAAGCAGCGCATCAAGAAGCTCTCCCGCGGGCAGCGCTCCGCCATCGGCGTCATCGTGGGGCTCGCCTCGCGCGCACCGCTCACGATCTTCGACGAGCCGTACCTGGGCCTGGATGCTGTGGCTCGGCAGATCTTCTACGACCGCCTCCTCGCCGACTACAGCGAGAACCCCCGCACGGTCATCCTGTCGACGCACCTCATCGACGAGGTCAGCCAGCTTCTCGAGCACGCCCTCGTCATCGACGCCGGCCGCATCGTCATCGACGCACCCGTCGAGGAGCTGCACGCGAGTGCCGCGACCGTGAGCGGCACGACCGAGGCCGTCGAGCGCTTCATCGCCGGCCGCGAGGTCGCCCACCGCGAGCAGCTCGGCGGGCTCCTGAGCGCCACCGTCGCGGCCATGGACGACGCCGACCGCGCCGCCGCCCGCACTGCCGGCCTCGAGGTCGGGCCCGTCTCGCTGCAGCAGCTCATCGTGCGGCGCACGGGCGGCTTCACCACCCCATCTACCACCACCACCACGCACGAGGAGGCGACGGCATGACCGCGCTCACCGCAGACAGCCTTCCCACGACGGCGCGCCCGCTCGGGCGCCGGATCTCGACGATCATGCTCCTGCAGCTCACGAACCCCATGACCCTCATCGGGTGGCCGCTCATGATCCTGGGCTTCATCTACGTGCTCAACCTCGCCATCTACAGCCTTATCTCGACGGCGACAGAGGGCGCCTCCGCAGTCGGCGTCAACGGCGGCGTCGGGTTCATCTGGGTCTACACCCTCGTCATGGCCGTGCAGAGCGTCAACCAGACCTTCCCGCTGGCCCTCGGTTTCGGCGCTACCCGGCGCGACTACCTCCTCGGTACCGGTGCGCTCTTCACCCTGCTCTCCGCCGGCTACGCCGCGCTCATCGCCACGCTCGCCATGGCAGAGCGCGCCGTCGACTACTGGGGCATCGGCCTGCGATTCTTCGACACGTCGCCCGACTTCTCCTGGTTCGAGCTCTTCCTCGGCACCCTGCTCATCCTGCTGCTCTTCGCGTCCATCGGTGCGGCGACCGCGTCGGTCTACGTGCGCTGGAAGGCCACGGGCATGTACGTGTTCTGGGCAGGACTCGTCCTCCTCCTCGTCGCCGTGGGCTTCCTCCTCACCTCGACCGAGTCATGGGGTGCGGTAGGCGACTTCTTCGCCACGGCCGGCGTGCTCGGCACCCTCGCGTGGAGCCTCGTCATCACGGCTCTCGGCACCATCGCCGCCTACCTCATCCTGAGGAGGGCGACGCCCACGAACACCTAGTTCGGAGCGGCTACTCGCTGAGCGTCAGCAGGCCCGTGACGAGCAGCTCGCGCACCTGCGGCAGCAGCTGCTCGAGCAGAGCGCCCTCCTCCACCTCGAGCAGGTGGGCGAGGGCGCTCGCGATCTCTCCGACGCTCAGGCCGCCATCGCTCGCACCGACGAAGCCGGCGAGCGCAGCATCCGCCTCGATCTCCCGAGCCAGCCCACCGCCCTGACGCAGCCGGATGACGGTCGGGCCCTCGGCGCCCGGCCAGTAGTGGCGCTCCTCCGTCACATCGCCCGCGACCGCGCAGCGCAGCTCGGCGAGCGCCGCATCGTCGAGAGGCGCGAGACGATCGTGCATCGCGAAGCCCGCGAGCAGGGTGTCGCCGAGACCCGCCGAGGTGTCGGGCCGGGGCGACGCCACGACCTCCGTGCGGCGCAGGGTCGCCGTGCCGGGAGCCGGATGCCGCAGCACGAGGTACCCGAAACCGACGCCCACGACGCCGCGCGCCGCGAAGTCGTCGATCCACTCCCCCGCCAGGCGCTCGAACTCGGGCGTGCCCGCGCGCGTGCCACCGTCGCGGATCCAGGTGGCGGCGTACTCGGCGGGCGACTGGCGCTCGCGCTCGATGACCCAGCCGTCGAGGCCCGCCAGCTCGAGCCAGCGGGCGACGCGAGACAGGCCATCCTCGTCGTCGCGGTACTCCCAGTTGCCGAGAATGTGCGCTGTGCCGCCCGGCACGAGGTGGTCGGCCGCGCCGCGCACGACCTCCTCGACGATCCCGTCGCCCACGCGACCGCCGTCGCGGTGCTCGTAGAGCGGCACGCCCTCGCGGCGCGGCGTGATGACGAACGGCGGGTTGCTCACGATGCGGTCGAACCGTTCCCCCGTCACCGGCACGTAGAGATCGCCGTGCCGCAGCTCGACCGTGTCGACCGCGGAGAGCGCGAACGTCGCGCCCGCCAGTTCGAGGGCGCGCGGCGAGACGTCCGTGGCGACGACCCGCTCGGCTCCGCGCGCCGCGAAGAGGCTCTGCACGCCGCAGCCCGTGCCCAGGTCGAGCGCCGACCGGACGGGCGTCGTGGGCTGCAGGCCCGCGAGCGTGAGCGAGGCTCCACCCACGCCGAGCACGTGGCCGGGCGGCAGGGCACCGCCGAGCGCGTGCTCGTCGAGGTCGGAGACGATCCACCACTCGGCCGCGCCGGCGCTGTCGAGCGCGGTGAGCGGGCCGACGTCGACTCGCGCTCGCCCGGCCTCGTCGACGAGCCCGAGCGCGCTCGCCCCCTCGACTCCGAGAGCGGGGAACGCCGCGGCGAGCTCCGGGCCGGTGAGCTCGTCGTGCAGGCGGAACAACCGCGCGAGCAGGGCGACAGGCTCGGGGCCCGCCGCGCGCGCCTTCCGCAGCGCCAGCACGCGATCACCGCGGTGCAGTGCGGCATCGGCGTCGGGCCCCCACAGCTGCTGCACCCGGTCGACGGTGTAGACGGCGGTCAGGAGGTCGGCGCGCAGGCGGGTCAGGAGGTCGGATTCCACGACACCATCCAACCGTGAACAGCGCCCCGCCCGGCACCCGCCGGGAATCTCCTCCGTACGGGAATAGTCCGAGCATCCATGCGATTGCATAGATCGGTCGGCCTGCAGCGCACGCTCGACGGACGACCGGAACGATCACCGACACGACACTGAAGGAGCACCCCACCGCATGACTACTCTCACCGCCGACGCGATCCCCGGCTACGTCGCAGGAACCTGGACCATCGACGCCTCGCACTCCGAGATCGGCTTCAGCGTTCGCCACCTCGCGATCAGCAAGGTGCGCGGCACCTTCGAGCAGTTCGACGCGACCGTCACCGCGGCCGAGAACCCGCTCGAGTCGAGCGTCGTCGTGAGCGTCGACATCGCGTCGATCAACACCAAGAACGCCGACCGCGATGCCCACCTGCGCAGCAACGACTTCTTCGCGCCCGAGCAGTACCCGACCATGGAGTTCCGCTCGACGGGCATCCGCACCGAGGGCGACGAGCTGAAGCTCGACGGCGAGCTCACCCTGCGCGGCGTGACCAAGCCGATCACCTTCACGGGCGAGTTCGGCGGCATCGCGAAGGACCCGTGGGGCAACGTCGTCGCCGCCGCGAACGGCCACGCGGTCATCAATCGCCACGATTTCGGCGTGAGCTGGAACGCGCCTCTCGAGGCGGGCGGCTTCCTCCTCGGCGACGAGGTCACGATCACGATCGACGCGCAGTTCCAGCTGCAGTCCTGATCGAGCGGGATGCGGGGCGCTGAGCGCCCCGACCCCTCGCCACGCAGAACGGGGCGGCCCCTGGTGGGGCCGCCCCGTTCTGCCGTTCTGCTCGTGCTCGACGAGCGCTGACTACGGCAGCAGCACCGCGTCGATGACGTGGATCACGCCGTTGTCGCACACGATGTCAGCCGTCACGACGGTCGCGCCGTTGACCTTCACGCCGTCCTTGGTGTCGAACGTGAGCTCGGCGCCGTTGACGGTCGCAGCGGTCATGCCGTCGCTGAGGTCGGCGGCGTGCACGGCACCCGGCACGACGTGGAACGTGAGGATGGACGTGAGCGCGGGAACGTCCGCGAGCAGGCCCTCGACGGTGCCCTCGGGCAGCGCGGCGAACGCCTCGTCGGTCGGGGCGAAGACCGTGAACGGGCCCTCTCCGTTGAGCGTGTCGACGAGGTCGGCAGCACCGACGGCGGCGACGAGAGTGCTGAACGATCCGGCGTTGACGGCGGTTTCGACGATGGTGGCCATGGGGGCTCTTCTCTACTGGGGGATGCTCTGAGGGCTCGCGATGCGCGCCCGGCCGCTGCGGTGCGAGCGGTGGTCTCACTCTGGGCCCCGAGACCCCGTGCCGAGCCGTGCGTGCGCCGTGCATCGCCCGCAGGTCTGCCGCGCATCGGCTGTGCATCGTGAACGGGGTGCATCCGATCGGTGACGAGCCGGGGTTGAGACGCGTGTCGTACGCTGTCGAATGATGAGAGAACTGACTGCCGAGCAGATTCGCGGCTCGATCGTGAACGCGACCGAGGCCGAGATCGAGAGGATGCCGCTGCCGGGTCTCTACGAGACGCTGTGGGACGAGCGGCAGTACCTCGGCTGGCGCGACCCCGACGGCTCGCCGCGCGGCTACATCGTGCACTGGGTCGACGACCGCCCTGTCGGCTTCATGGTGCGCGCCGCGTCCTCGACCCTGCGCCCCGGCATCGGGGCCATGTGCTCGTTCTGCCACACGCCGCAGCCGTCCACCCAGGTGCTCATGTTCAGCGCGCCCAAGGGCGGAGCAGCGGGCCGCGACGGCAACACCATCGGCACCTACCTGTGCGCGGATCTCGCGTGCTCGATGATGATCAGGATGCTGCCCGCCACGAGCGAGCTCACCCTCAGTCGCGGCGAGGTCGTCGCGCGCCGCAGCGCCGGGCTCACCGAGCGCCTGCAGCGGTTCACGGCGAACCTTCTGAAGACCGCCTGACGGTTCTCTCGGCGCGGTGCGCCACCATGGGTGCATGACCTCAGAGCCTCTCCGCCGACGTCGAGTCATCAGCCCCCGCGCACGCCGCGTGCGGGCGATCGGCGTCGGGTCGCTCGCCGCGCTCCTGCTCGTCGTGCTCGGCTTCGCCGTCTGGGCGAACAGCCCGTACCAGGCCGAGCGCGAGGCGACGCTCGAGGTGTTCCGCAACGGCGGCATCCAGGTCGCCGCCGTCGACGAGGGCATCCTCATGACTCCACTCGCCGACTCGATCGACCTGCCCGAGAACCCCGACGGGCTCGTCTTCATCCCCGGCGCCCGCGTCGACGCCTATGCCTACCTCTACCAGCTCAGCGGCATCGTGGAGGAGCAGGGCGTCACCGTGCTCATCACCGAGCCGACTCTCAACCTCGCCTTCGTCGACACGCGCGAGCTCGACGACCTCACGTCAGCGGCGCCGCACGTGGACCGATGGTTCGTCGGCGGGCACTCCCTCGGCGGAGTGCGGGCCTGCCTGATGGCGGAGGGGTCCGAGACCGAGGGCCTCGTGCTGCTCGGCAGCTACTGCGCCAACGACCTGAGCGCGAGCGGGCTGCCGGTGCTGAGCATCGCCGCCGAGAACGACGGCCTCACCGATCTCGACACCATCACCGAGTCAGCCACGCTGCTGCCCGGCGACGCTCGGTTCGAGGTCATCGAGGGCGCCAACCACGCCGCGTTCGGCGACTACGGCCCTCAGTCGGGCGACGGCGAGCGCACGATCACGAGCGCGCAGATGCGCGAGCAGCTCACCGCACTGCTCGTCGAGCTTCTGCGCTAGCGCGCGCTATTCGCGGCTGCCGAGAATGTGGAACGGGATCGCGAGCGAGAGCGCGATCGACATGATGCCCGTGAAGAACATGATCGCCTTGAACTCGTCCGGCACCGCGAAGGCGTAGGCGAACAGCAGGAACGAGGCGAAGAAGAGCGCAAGGGACGCGATCACGACGGTGATTTTCATGGTGGCTCCATTCTGCCAGGTCGCAGGCGGTTCAGGCTTCAGGCTTCGGCGGGCGTGACCGGCGCGGGTGCGGCGGTGGCCGCATCCCCGTCACCCCGCTCCCCCTCACCGCTGCCACCGTCGCCGTCTGCGCCCTGCTGCTCGGCGGTCTTGTCGCGGAAGGCGTGCGCGATCGCCCACCACACAAGGGCTCCGAGCAGGATGCCCCCCACGAGCGCGAACACCGGTGTCAGCAGCACGGGGCCGGCGACGGGCGAGTCGGTCACGGCCGTGGCGAGCCACACGTACAGCCAGAACAGGCCGATGTCGAGCACGGCCGTGATGCCGAGCGAGGCCCACGTGACCGCCCACGGTTTGCGCTGACCGGTCAGGCGCAGCAGCCAGACGCTCACGATGACGGCGAGCAGCACGAGCACGAGGCTGCCGATGAGCATCGCGATGAGCACCCAGAAGAGG
The DNA here is from genome assembly GCF_014789785.1 of Chryseoglobus sp. 28M-23. Classification (NCBI taxonomy): domain Bacteria; kingdom Bacillati; phylum Actinomycetota; class Actinomycetes; order Micrococcales; family Microbacteriaceae; genus Microcella; species Chryseoglobus sp. 28M-23. The sequence goes on from NZ_CP061846.1 coordinate 1,818,466, forward strand.
ATGTCGGCGCCCACGCCGAGCGAGTTGAACAAGCTCGGTACGGCCTCGCTGCCGATCGCGTCGCCGATGACGTCGACGAGGTTGCCGAACAGTGCCGCTGCCGCGAGACCCGCGAGCGACATGCCGAAGCCGAACCAGCCGGTCTGGAACATCGTGTGCGCCACAGCGCCGGCGATGAGGCTGCTGGAGAACTGGGTGCGGGTCATCGGCGAGTTCGCCATGAGTGCTCCTGAGGGTGGGGAGAGGGGTGTCGAAGCGCAACCCGTGCGCTCTAGAGTTCAGCCTATGCAGAAGCGGGCGATTCTTCTCGGCGGATCCGGTCAGATCGGCACAGCCGCCGCCCGCACCCTCCTCACGCACGGCTGGGACGTCACGGTCGCGCACCGCGGCGAGCGCCCGAGCACCGTCGAGGGCGTGCGCACCCTCACCCTGGACCGCGAGGATGCGGCGGCTGCGCGCTCCGCCGCCTCCGGCGCCGACCTCGTTCTCGACTGCGTCGCCTACACCGCCGAGCACGCGGAGACGTACGCGCCCCTCGCGGGCGATGTGGGGTCGCTCGTTGTCATCTCCACGGCGTCCGTCTACGCGGGGATCGACGGCTCCTCACCCGACGACGCGACCGGGGTCGACGACTTTCCCACTTACCCCGTGCCGATCACCGAGGACCACCCCACCGTCGGCGAGGCGGGCCCCGGCGCGCGCACCGGCTACTCGGCCGGCAAGGCCGCGCTCGAGCGCGCCCTGCTCGCGATCGACGCACTGCCCGTGACGATCCTGCGCCCCGGCGCCATCCACGGCCCCGAGTCGCCGGCGCTGCGCGAGTGGTACTTCCTCGGTCGCGCGCTCGATGGTCGCGACCGCGTGCCGCTCGCCTACCGCGGGGAGAGCAGGTTCTCGACATCGGCGACGGTGAACATCGCCGAGCTCGTGCGGCTCGCGGCCGAGCATCCGGGCCAGCGGGTTCTCAACGCCGTCGACGACCCGGTGCCCACGGCGCTCGAGATCGGGCAGGACGTCTTCGCCCACGTCGGCCACACCGCCGAATTCGATCTGCTCGCGGGGCCCCCCGTCGACGGCGTCGGCGCGCACCCGTGGGCGGCGCCGAACCCCATGGTGCTGTCGATGCAGGCAGCGCGCGAGCAGCTCGGCTACGAGCCCCTCGGCACGCACCGGTCGACGATCGGCTCTGCGCTCGACTGGATGCTCGCGCGCGTCGCGGAGGGCGACTGGCGCGAGCTCTTCCCCGGGCTCGCGCGGTACGGCGCCGAACACTGGTTCGACTACGCCGCCGAGGATCGCGCGCTCGGCGTCTGACTGCGCTCCCCGCCGATACTGCGCTCCCAGCCAACACCGGGTTCCCAGCCGACACCGGGTTCCCGTCCAGCGTGCCGCGCGCTCCGAATGGTGTGATGACAGCACTCGACCGTTCTGACACCTAGGAGCCCCATGCCGCGCCGCGCCCTCGACACGACCGTGCCCGACCTCACCGGACGCCTCGCCGTCGTCACGGGGGCCAACAGCGGCCTCGGCTTCGGCCTCACCGGCCGGCTCGCCGAGGCGGGCGCCGAGGTCGTCATGGCGGTGCGCAATCGGGAGAAGGGCGAGGACGCTCGTACGCGGCTGCTCGAGCAGCATCCCGCCGCGACGCTGCGCCTGCTTGACCTCGATCTGGCCTCGCTCGACAGCGTGCGCGCCGCGGCGCACTCCCTCCTGGAGGAGGACTGCCCGATCGACCTGCTGATCAACAACGCCGGCGTCATGGCCGTGCCGGAGCTCGAGCGCACCGAGGACGGCTTCGAGCTGCAGTTCGGCAGCAACCACCTGGGTCCGTTCGCCCTCACCGGCCATCTGCTGCCCGCCCTCGTGCGCGCCGAGGCACCGCGTGTGGTCTCGACGAGCAGCCTTGCCGCGAACGCCGGCCGCTGGCAGTGGGAGAACCTGAACGCGGAGCAGGGCTACAGCGCCTGGGGCGCCTACGGCCTGTCGAAGCTCGCGAACCTCTCCTTCGCCCGGGAGCTGCAGCGCCGCAGCGACGCCCACGGGTGGGGGCTCGTGAGCACCGCCGCGCACCCGGGCGGCACCCTCACGAACCTGCAGACGACGGGCCCGCGGCGCGGGGTCGCGCCGAGCAAGCGCCGCCAGCGCCTGGCCGCCCGCATCATGCAGACGGTCGATGTCGGCATGCTGCCGTCCCTGTACGCGGCGACGAGCCCCGACGCCGAGCCGGGCGGCTACTACGGCCCGAAGGGCTTCCTCGAGGTGCGCGGCGAGCCGGCACGAGCGCGCATCCCCCGCGCCGCCCGCGATCGCGCGGCCGAGGCCCGCCTCTGGGCGATCTCGGAGAGCCTCACCGGTGTGCGCTTCGTGGAGCAGGTGCCCGCAGTCTGACCGTGCGCGCCGCGGGCCTGACAGACTGGCCCCATGGCTGAACCGTTCGAAGGTCGTGTCGCGGTCTACATCGACTTCGACAACATCGTGATCTCCCGCTACGACCAGGTGCACGGTCGCGGCGCATGGCGCAAAGACAACGTCTACCGGCTCCCGGCGGGCCTCACGGGCGCGACCGACGAGATCAAGGACAAGCTGCGGCACGCCGAGGTCGACATCAGCGCCATTCTCGACTTCGCGTCGAGCTTCGGCACGATCGTGCTCTCGCGCGCCTATGCGGACTGGTCGATCGGCGTCAACGCCGCCTACCAGGGCCAGCTCATGGAGCGCGCCGTCGACCTCACGCAGCTCTTCCCCGCGACGCAGCAGATGAAGAACGGCGCCGACATCCGCCTCTCGGTCGACGTCGTCGAAGACCTCTTTCGCCTGCCCGACATCACGCACGTCGTCATCGCCGCGGGCGACAGCGACTACATCGCGCTCGCGCAGCGCTCCAAGCGCCTCGGCCGCTACGTGGTCGGTATCGGCGTGGCGGGCGGCACGAGCAAGAGCCTCAAGGCGGCGTGCAACGAGTTCGCCGACTACGACGGTCTGCCGGGCATCCGCCCTGCGTCGCGCATCGCCGCCGACCTCAGCAGCGCGGTCGAGGCGGAGGACGGCGCGAAGGATGCGGCCGAAGCCGCCGGCACCGACGATTCTGCCGACACCAAGCCCCGCCGTCGCCGCGCGACGAAGCCCGCCACCACCTCAGCGCGCACGACGCAGGACGAGGCGACCGGTCTGCTCGTGCGCGCGCTGCGCCTCGCCCATGAGAAGGACGACAGCGACTGGCTGCACAACTCTGAGGTGAAGAAGCAGATGGTGCGCCTCGACCCCGCCTTCAACGAGAAGGTGCTCGGCTTCTCGTCGTTCAGCGCGTTCGTCAAGTCGCGCGAGGAGGTCGCCGAGCTCGACGAGAGCTCGCAGAACCGCCGAGTGCGCCTGCGCGACTAGGGCTCAGGCATCGCACGCGACTCGAAAGCCCATGTGGGTTGTCGAGGAATCACGGCTCTGCCGCGTGCGGGCGGCGGGGCGGTATCGCAGGCAGTACTCCGGTGCGCACAGGTGCGAGCCTCCCTTGGCGACGCGCGAGCGGGCGGTAGCGTCGACCGACACCTGCGGCGAGCACTCGCACGTGGAGGCGTGGTGGGCATCCGTCCACGCGGTCGACGTCCACTCCCACACGTTGCCGGTCATGTCGACGAGCCCGAACCCGTTGGCGGGAAACGTGCCCACGGGAGACGTTCCCCGCCACCCGAGCGCGCCGGTGTTGCGCCACGGGAAGTTTCCCTGCCACGTGTTCGCCTTCAGAGACCCGACGTGTTGCGGCTCCTCTCCCCACGCAAACGTCGCACCGTCGAGACCCCCGCGAGCAGCAAATTCCCACTCCTCCTCGGTCGGCAGTCGAGTGTTGGACCATGCGCAGTACGCATCGGCATCGTCCGCGGAAACCTGGACAACCGGATGGCTGCCTTTGCCCTCGACGTCAGAGCCCGGCCCGAAGGGACTCCGCCAGCACGCTCCAGGAACCCATCGCCACCATAGGCGCCAGTCCCTGAGGTCGACGGGGCCCGCCGGCGGCGTGAACACGAGGGAGCCAGGCGAGGTGTCCAGACCGGGAGCGTCAGGGAAATCTGCGGGATCAAGCGTCCTCTCCGCCGTCGTCACGTACCCGCTCGCATCGACGAACTCTGCGAACTGGGCATTCGTGACCGGGGTTCGACCGATGCGGAAGCCCGCGACCTCGCGCTCCACGACTGGGCTCTCTTCGGGATAGAACGATGCCGATCCCATGCGGAACCATCCCCCCTCTATCGCGACCAGGTCGGCACTCACCACGGGGCTCCCTGGCCGACGAGGACGAATCCGAGGGCGGCGACACCGAGAAGGAGCGTGACAAGGCTTACCGCCGCCACCGCGCGGCCGCTTGCGTACACGGCAGGAGCGCCGGAAACGAGCGCACGCGCGGCCGTTCGGTACCGGACGGACGTGGCGGCATACGCCGCGACGGTGAGCGCGAGTGCGGGCAGCCCGATCCACAGCGCAACGGCGGGGTCGAGAATCTCGCTGTACCTGATTGCGAGCGCCAGCCCAACGGCGAGCGTGAGACATGTTCGCCGCCACGCGAGCAACGTGCGCTCCGCCTGAAGGCCCGTGTCGACGACGGCAGTCACGTGAGAACGCTCCCGATGATGATCGCGATGATGGCGAGGGAGGACCCGATCGCGATGACTCCCCCGATCGACATACCGGGCAACGGGCGCGACACGCGTATGGCCTTCTCTGTAGAGGCCCACGATACCCAGGCGTGCACGCTGCCCACGAGCCCAAGGGCAACGAAAATGAGCGCCGCCGCCAGTCGCCACCCGCCTTGGATCGGCGCGTCAAGTACTTCGAGTGCGACGCCCGCGAGCATGAGTGCCAGCGCGGTGCGCACCCAGGAGAGGAACGTGCGCTCGTTCGCGAGCGAAAAACGCGGATCGGGTTCACCGCCAACCGAGAACACTCGGCGGGGAAACCGCCTCGGCGTCGGCTCAGGCAAGGCGGGCGGGTACGGGCTGGCTCGGGTGCGGCTCGTCGCCCAGTTGACGCTGGGCGTTCCACATGGCTACTTCGAGGCGCTCGCGGATCTCGCGGTAGGCCGGGTCGTGGGCGACGTTGCGCACCTCGTCGGGGTCCGTCTCCAGGTCGTACATCTCCCACTCGGGCGGGTAGCTGAACCTGCCGGTGCCGGGGATGTCGAGGCCGTCGTTGTAGAAGTAGATGAGCTTGTACCGGTCGTCGCGGTAGCCGTAGTGGGCGGGCGCGCGGTGATTGATGTCGTCGTTCTCCCAGTACCGGTAGTACATGCCCTCGGCCGGCGGCAGGGCGTCGACGCCCGTCAGGTCGCCCCAGAAGCTTCTGCCCTGCATGCGCGGGTGGTGCTCAACGCCCGCCGCGTCGAGGATTGTCTGCGCGAAGTCGACGTTCGTCACGATGCCGGAGTGCACTCCCCCGGGGGGCACCACACGGGGGTAGCTGAGGACGAGAGGCATGCGCAGCGCCTCCTCGTACATGAAGCGCTTGTCGAACCAGCCGTGCTCGCCGAGGAAGAAGCCCTGATCGCTTGTGTACATCATGAGCGTGTCCTCGAACTCGCCGCGCTCACGCAGCCAGTCGGTGAGGCGGCCGACGTTGTCGTCGATCGATGCGACGCACGCGAGGTAGTCCTCGAGATAGCGCTGGTACTTCCAGAGGCACTCCTCCTCGTAGCTGAGGCCCTCCGGTACGGGCACCTTGAGGTCCTCGGTCGACAGGTACTCGGCGATGCGCATGGTCGCGCGACGCGTCGCCGAGGAGCGCCCTTCGAGGTCGTCCCAGAACGTGGTCGGCACGGGGACCGGGTCGGTGTACATGCCCGCGTGCGCTTCGTCGGGTTCCCACGGCCGGTGGGGCGCCTTGTGGTAGACGAGCACGCACCAGGGGTCGTCGCCTTCGAGTCCCTCGACCCACGCGGTGGCGAGGTCGGTGATGATGTCGGTCGCGTAGCCTTCGACGATGCGCACGCCGTCCTTCGACAGGAACTGGGGGTCGTGGTACTCACCCTGGTCGATGAGCACATCCCAGTAGTCGAAGTTCTCGGGGTTGTGGCCGTCACCGTCACCCATGTGCCACTTGCCGACGATCGCCGTGCGGTAGCCGGAATCGCGCAGCTGCGAGATGAAGGTGGGCTGGCTCGCGTCGATGTGGGTGAGCAGCGTCTTGACGCCGTTCACGTGCGAGTACGTACCGGTGAGGATGGATGCTCGGCTCGGCGTGCACAGCGCATTGGTCGCGAAGCAGTGCTCGAAGCGCGTGCCCGCCTCGGCGATCTCGTCGATGCGGGGCGTGCGGTTGATGACCGAGCCGTAGGAGCTGATCGCGTGCGAGGCGTGATCGTCGGTGAGGATCATGACGATGTTGGGTCGTGGTGCGCTGCTGGGCATTCCCGGGGTGCTTTCCTGTTCGGTGGTCAACGGCCGTCATCCGGTCGCAGTGCGGAGAGATCGATGGGCTCCCACTGCCGGGACTCCACGGATGCGTAGGCGGCATCGATGACCGCGTTGTCGATGTATCCGTCAACGAGAGTCTGGCGCGGTTCGACGCCGGCCGTGAAGCATTCGACGAAGTGCGCCATCTCGGCGTGGTAGCCGTAGGTGAAGGGCTCTTCGGCGACTGGTGTCATCCACCCGGTGTCCTGACCGGCCTTCTCGAGAACGTAACCGGCCGAATTGCCTGCGAACGCTCGGACGCCCGTCGAGCCGGTCTCGTCGGTGCTGATCCAGCCGTGCGTGCCCTGGATCTCGTTGCGCACGTCGAGGCCGGCCTGGTGGTTCCAGCCCGCCTCGACCTGGGCGATGCGACCGTCGGCGAATCGCACGATCGCGATGCCGTGGTCCTCTGTCGTGACGTCGTCGCGGGTGAGTCGATCGGCCCACGCCATCACTTCAACGGGGAGGGTGTCGTAGCCGATGAACCAGCGCCCGATCGCGACGCAGTGGCAGCCGAGGCCGCGCAGCGGCCCGCCGCCCATGCGCTCGGCATTCCGCGCGTGCTCGTGCGGGTGCCCGTGCGCCTCGCGCGCTCGCACGCTCGTCACGCGGCCGATGGCCCCGGCGTCGACGAGTTCCTTGGCCTTCACGAGCCCCGGGGCGAAGACCTCGGTCTCCGCGTATCCGTGCCACACCCCGGCAGACCGCACGGCGTCCAGGCACGCGACCGCCTCGCGAGAGTTTCGCCCGAGCGGTTTGGTGACCACCAGGGCCTTGCCCGCCGCGGCGATCTCCCGCACGGCCGCCACATGGAGATCGTGCGGGAGCGCCACGACGACGAGGTCGACGAGGTCGCCCTCGAGGAGGTCCCGCAGAGAAGGGACGACCGTCGGGATGCCGTAGCGCTCCGCGACGACCCGCCCCTTCTCCGCGTTCCGTGCCGCGAGAGCGCTGACCTCATGACCGCGCACGTGGCGCAGCGCTCTCAGGTAGAAGTCGGCCACGAATCCCGCGCCGAGCACACCGATCCGCACCGGCGAGGGGATCCGTGCCGCGCTCATCGGTTCAGAGCCTCCATGGCATCGCCGAAGAGCTGCGTGTTGACGAACCGGTCGGGGTCGCCGGGCGCGTCGAGGCGGCCGAGCTCGAGGAAGAGGTCCTGCAGAGCGACGAAGCGCTCCACCGTCAGGCCCGACTCGTTGTCGGCGAGGATCTGCTCCGAGCTCCACCACTCGAGGTTGTCCGCCTGACCCTGCAAACCCTCGACGGGAGTGCCCGACTCGGCGGACGCCCACTCGACGACCTGCTCGGTGTTCTCGATGCGGTAGTCGTTGACCTGCGCCCACACCTCGAGGAAGCGGGAGACCGCCTCGGGGTTGTCGTCGACGGCCTGGTTCGACGCCACCCAGCCACCGACGAAGGCGGTCTCGGGGAAGTCGCGGTTGTTGGCGATGACCTCGGCGTCTGGGACGTTCTCGAAGATCTGGTCGCTCAGGGGCGAGAAGATCGCAGCGACGTCGATCTGCCCGGCCACGAAGGCGGACACGACGTTCGGCGGGTCGAGCGGAACGCGCTCGATGTCGTCCATCGTGAGGCCCGCCGACTCGAGCGCGAGCGTCAGGATCATCTCTCCGGAGCCGCCGTCGGGTACACCGACGCGCAGGCCCGCGAGGTCCTCGGGACTCGTCGCGCCCGATGCGGGCGACGCGATGAGCGAGTCGCCGTACGTGCTCTCGTTGGGGACGATGACCGTCGCCTGGCCGGACATCGGCAGCCACATGGCGCCGCCGCCGATGTAGCCGATGTCGAGGGACCCGGCCGCCATGGCCTGGATCTGGGTGGGGCCGTTGGTGAACGGGATGAGCTCGACGTCGATGCCGGCCTCCTCCCACAGTCCGAGCTCGTTCGCCGTGACGATGACGCCTACGCCGTTGATGCTCGTGTCGATGTAGCCGACCGTGAGCGAGACGCGCTCACGGTCGTCACCGTCGGTGCTAGGGGCTTCCTCGGCGGGCGCCGAGCACGCGGCGAGCGTGATCGCCGCGGCAACGGCGAGCGCGCTGGCCGCCGTCTGTCGTGTGGTGATTCTCATGGCTTCCTTGCCTTTCGATCTGGTGATGGGTTCAGTCGCGGTGGTGCACTCCGCGCCACACTCGGGCGCGAATGTCGGCGAACTCCGGCGACAGTCGGAGCTCCTCCGTTCGGGGGTAGGGCAGCGGGACGTCGACGATCTCGCTGATCCGACCGGGTCTGGGGCTCATCACGACGACACGACCGGCGAGGTACACGGCCTCGTCGACGTCGTGGGTGATGAAGACGATCGTGCGGCGGTCCTTCTGCCACGTCGCTAGCAGCTCGTCCTGCATCTGCACGCGCGTGAGGGCGTCGAGCGCGCCGAACGGCTCGTCCATGAGGAGTACAGAGGGGTTCACGGCGTACGCGCGCGCGATCGCGCAGCGTTGCTTCATCCCTCCCGAGAGCTCCTTGGGTAGGGCATTGGCGAAGTCGGCGATGCCGACGAGGTCGAGGTAGTGCAGCGCCTTCTCTCGGCGCTCCTTGCGACCGAGCCCCTGCAGGCGCAGGCCGAACTCGACGTTCTGGATCGCGGTGAGCCAGGGGAACAGGGCGTACTGCTGGAAGATCACGCCGCGGTCGGGGCTCGGCCCCTTGACGGGCGCCCCGTGCACGACGACATCGCCGCTCGTGGGCTCGAGGAGCCCGCCGATGAGGTTGAGCATGGTGCTCTTGCCGCAGCCGCTCGGCCCGACGAGGGTGATGAACTCGCCCTCGGCGACGTGGAGGCTGATGTTGTCGAGGCTGACGACCCTCCCTCGCGAGCTCGAGAAGACCTTCGTGACGGAGTCGACTTCGATCATGGCGCTCATGCGCGGACCTCCTGCCAGGCGGTGAGTCGGCGTTCGAGGAGCAGGAGCGCTCGGTCCATGACGAAGCCGAGGAGCCCGATCATGACGATGCCGACGACGATGCGGTCGGTCTGCAGGAACTGCGCCGCGCTCTGCATCATGCGCCCGAGCCCGGTCGGGGCCGCAATGAGCTCGGAGGCGACGAGGGTGGCCCAGGCCGAGCCGAGGGCGACGCGCATGCCGACGAAGATGAAGGGCGTCGAGGCGGGGACCACGACGCGGGCAAAGATCGTGAGATCCTTCGCGCCGAGCACGCGAGCCGCATTGATCATCGTGATGTCGACGTTCCGGACTCCCTGGAATGTCGCCAGTACGCACGCGAGGAACGCCGCGAGGAAGATGACGAAGATCTTCGCATCCTCGCCGATTCCGAGGATGACGATGACGAGCGGGATGAGGGCGAGCGGCGGTACGGTCCGGAAGAACTGCACCCACGGCTCGACGAGTCCCCGGGCGAGCCAGTACCAACCCATGAGGAAGCCGGCGGGGATCGCGACGGCGACGCCCAGGCTGAAGCCGAGCAGCACGCGCGCGAGACTCGCCGAGGTGTTGGCCCACAGCGAGCCGTCGAGGATCGCGCTCCACCCTTCGATGACGACATCGAGCGGTGTCGGGATCAACGGGTTGCCGCCCCAGGCTGCCCCGGCGTACCAGAGCGCGATGCCGAGTACCAGCGTGAGCAGGTAGAGCCCGAGCAGGGAGCGCTCGCGTCCTTCGCGGCTCGGCCGTGACTTGGCGGTCTTCGCGTCATCCGAGCCGATGAGCTCTTGCGACTGCACGGTCATCAGCTCGGTTCCTTCTTGTACTCGGCAGGAGGTGCTGTGGTCGTCATCGTTTGTGTCCTTTTCGACGGGGGTGGTCAGACATAGAAGTACCGCTCGAGTGCCGAGGTCGCTCCCCCGAGGACGCCGGCGTCCATGCCGAGGCTTGAGGGCTCGATGCGCACCGAGGGGCGCAGGAGGGGGAACACCGCGCGATTGGTCGTGGCGGTCACGCGCTCGAAGAACGCGTCGGGCACGGCAGCGAGTGCACCTCCGAGCAGGATGAGCTCCGGGTTGAGCAGGTTGACGAAGGCGGCCAGGCCGTGGGAGAGCATCGCGACGATCCGGTCGATGGCCTCGCGGGCACTCTTGTCGGTCTCCGCGGCGTGCCACATCGCGGTGAGCGGGTTGCCGTCGGACTCGTCGAGGCCTAGGGCCGTCGCCTGCTCGCGGAGCGCGCGCTCCGAGAGCACCGTCTCGAGACAGCCGGTGCTGCCGCAGATGCACGATGCGCCGTCGGCGACACCTTGCAGGTGGCCGAGCTCGATGGCGCCGTGGACGCCGCCGGAGAAGGGCTGGCCGTGCACGACGAGGCCGGCTCCGAGGCCGGTGCGCAGGTAGACGAAGGCGACGCTCTCGCAGTCCTGAGCCACCCCGAAACGGTGCTCGGCGAGCGCCATCGAGCGCACGTTGTGGTCGACGCGCACGGGCAGCCCGATGAGCGGCTCCATGATGTCGGCGACGGGCACGTCGCGCCAGTCGAGGTTGATGGGTAGGAGGATGCGCCGGCCGGCGGCGTCGACAGGCCCCGGTACGGCGATGCCCACGCCGATGACGAGCCTCGAATCGATCTGCGAGGCCTCGATGAGCGTGCTCACCGCCTCCGCCGTGGTGGTGATGACCTCGTGGACGGGCGTGGCGATGTCGTAGGCGAACGCGTGCTGGTCGTGGGTGCTGCCGAGCACATCGACGAGGCCGAGCTGCACCGAGCCGATGCCGATCTGGACGCCGACGACGTAGTACGACTCGGCGTTGATCGAGACCTCGGTGGCGGGCCGGCCGAGCTTGCTCGGCGAGACGGGGTTGCCCTCGACGAGCACGTTCTCGTCGATGAGCTGGTTGACCGTGCGCGTGATCGTCGTCGGCGACACACCGGTGCGGCGCGCGATCTCGATGCGAGGGAGCGGCCCGGCGTCGCGCAGGAGGGCGAGGACATCGCCGCGCTGGGTGCGCGTCTCGTCGGTTCGTGCCGGGGCTTCATTGCTCACATGGAGAAAATAAATGACGAGAGGGCGCGTTGTCAAGTACGGAGGTGAAGAAGCAGATGGTGCGCCTCGACCCCGCCTTCAACGAGAAGGTGCTCGGCTTCTCGTCGTTCAGCGCGTTCGTCAAGTCGCGCGAGGAGGTCGCCGAGCTCGACGAGAGCTCGCAGAACCGCCGAGTGCGCCTGCGCGACTAGGGGCGACCGAGACGACAACGGGCCCCTCGCTACCCGAAAGCGAGGGACCCGTTGCGCACGTCCCGGACCAGGTCACGGGACGCTCGTGGAGAGCGACGCCGCTACGGGCGGCCGCCCTTCCCGTTGCCCGGCCCCCCGGGGCCCGAGGACTGCTGGACGTCGTCGTCCCCCGACGACTCGTCATCGCCGTCCTCGGCGTCACCAGCGCCCTCACGAGCGCTGCGGTTCTCGTCGCGCAGCTCGCGCGCCTGCTCGGAGACCTTCTGACCGAACTCGGCGCCGACCTTGTCGGGGTCCTGCGCGTTCTCCGACACCCAGGAGCCGAACTCGTCGCTGCCGACCGGCAGATCCTCGGCGGGCTCCTCCGTCGTGCCGTCCTCCGGCGCCTCGTCCTCGAGCGGCGCCTCCTCCTCGAGCGGCGCCTCGTCGACGAACTCCTCCACGGTCTCGACGGTCGACACGACCGAGTCGAACGACTCCTGAAGCGGCCCGGGCAGTGCGCCGGCGGCGCCAGCAGCGCTCACTCCGACCACTCCGAGGGCGAGAGCCCCTGTTCCTGTCGCGAGCTTCGCCGCGATCCCCCATCCTGCGAGTGCTGTCAGCATCCTCTTGATTCCCCCTGGTGATGTGTCCTCCGCAGAAACCCCCACGGCCTGCGGTGCTGCGAGTCGCTCCCGCAGCGCAGCGGTCGGCTGCGGGGCGCGGGAGTGGGCCACGACGCGCATCTCATCGACGGCGCGCGCGAGCGCGTCGAGGTCGGGCCGGCCCGGAAGGCTCTGCCCGGCCAGCACTCGCTGCGCCTCGTCGTGGGTGATCCGTCGTCGTGTCATCTCACTGCTCGCTATCGTCTGGGCCCGCCGCAGGGGTACGGGTCTCGCCGAGATTCTTCGCCAGCCTCGCGAGCGCGCGGCGCTGCAGCGCCTTCACGGCGCCCGTTCGCTTGCCGAGCACTCCCGCCACCTGCTCGACGGTGAGGTCGGCGACGATGCGCAGCACCATGACGTCGCGCTGATCGGCGGGCAGCCCGTCGAGGAGGCGCAGCGCGGCGGCGTCGCCCAGGCGGGCGGTCGCCTCGTCCTCCGCACTGGATGCCCGGCGCGGGTCGCTCGACACGCTCAACTGCTCGGTCTCGCCTCGGCGAGACCGCATCCTCAGCTCGTCGACGAGGCGACGGTAGGCGACGGAGAAGACGAAGGAGCGGAACGCGGCCGCGTCTCCACGGAAGGCGCCTAGCCGGTCGAATACGGTCAGGAAGACGTCGCTCGTGAGGTCGTCGGGCTCGCGCGAGCCGCGAGCCGTGAGGAACGCGGCGACGGCGGGCGCGTGCCCCTCCCACAGCTCGCGGCAGGCCCAGGGCGCTCCGGCCCGCGCCGCGGCGAGCACGGCGTCGAAACTCGAGTCGGCCGGAGTCTGGGGCACGCGCGTCACCCTAGCGAGCGGGTGGGCATCCGCCGATCAGCGCGCGCCGAGCACCTCGTCGGTCATCCGCACGGTCGCGAACTCGCCGTGCAGGTTCGCCGCCGTGACGCGCGCGAGCTCGGCGGCGGTGATCGTCGTACCGTCAAGGTCGGGCGCGTCGAAGGTGTGGGTGGCGTCGAGCACGAACGTCGTGTCGTAGCCGAGGTTGCCCGCCATGCGCGCCGTCGTCTCGCAGCACTTGTTGGTCTGGATGCCGCACACCACGACACTGCCGATGCCCTGCGCCTGCAGCCAGGCGTGCAGGTCGGGGTCGCCGTAGAAGGCCGAGTTGACGTTCTTGCTCACGAGCAGGTCGTGCGCGCCGTCCACACCGGGCTTGAGGACGTTGCCCGGCTGCCCCGGGCGCAGCGGCGAGCCCTCGCTCACCGAGTCGTGGCGTACGAGCACGACCGGGTCGCCCGCGTCCCGCCACGACCGCAGCAGGGCCAGGATGTTCGCCTCGCAGTCGGGGTTGTCGCGCGCGCCCCAGCGCGGGTCGTCGAAGCCGGCCTGCACGTCGACGACGATGAGGGCGGGCCGGGCGGTCGCGGGCGCAGGGGCGGGGGCGGAGGGCATGGGGTGAGCCTAGTGCGGCCCGGTTCCTGAGCATCCGCCGACCGTGGGGCTGGACGCGGGCTGAGCGCACGCCCCACGCGCGCGCTGCCCTGCCTAACGTGGAGGCGTCCGACCGCACCACCACGACGACACCGATTACAAGGGGGAACCACCATGGCTCATGACATCAGCGCTCATGACATCACCGGCAAGACCGTCGCCTTCCTGCTCACCGACGGCTATGAGGACAGCGAGCTGACCGAGCCGTGGAAGGCCGTCACCGAGGCCGGAGGCACCGCCGTGCTCGTCTCGCCCGCCGGCGCCTCCGTCGAGGGCAAGAAGGGCCACAGCCAGTCGGTCGACCGGCCCGTCGCCCAGGCCGACGCCGACAGCTTCGACGCGCTCATGCTGCCCGGCGGCGTCGTCAACGCCGACCACCTGCGCATGGACGCCGACGCGGTCGCGTTCACGCGCGCCTTCTTCGAGCAGCACAAGCCCGTGGGCGTCATCTGCCACGGCGCGTGGATTCTCATCGAGGCCGACGTCGTCAAGGGCCGCGAGCTGACCAGCTACCCGAGCCTGCGCACCGACCTCCTCAACGCCGGCGCCGAGTGGCTCGACGAGGAGGTCGTCGTCGACGCTGGGCTCGTCTCGAGCCGCACCCCCGACGACCTGCCCGCGTTCTGCGCCAAGCTCGTCGAGGAGATCGACGAGGGCGAGCACGCCGGCCAGACGGCGTGACGCCCTGACGACAGCGATGCAGGCGCCTGCGAGCCTGACGACTGTCTGAGGCGCCCTCGGCGACCGCCCCCTAGGCTGGGCGAGCAGCTCCGCTCGCCGGGGGCGTGAAGCCTCTGCGAGACGCCCAAGGGAAGGACCGCACCGCATGATCTTCCGCCGCAAGCTCGAGACCGCCACCGCCGAAGAGGAGACTCCCCGCACGTCGCTGCGCGAGATGTGGACCGACCGTCTGGGCGCTCTCAGTACGCGCAGCCTTCAGATCCTCCTCGTCATCACGCTCACGGCGCTCATCGTGTACGCGATGGTGCAGTTGCGCATCGCCGTCATCCCGCTCCTGCTGGCGATCATCATCGCGGCGGCGTTCAGCCCCGTCATCCGCTGGATGCGCGCCCGCGGGCTGCCCGCCCTCGCCGCAGCGTGGATCACGCTGCTGGGCTCCCTGCTCAGCCTCGGCGGCATCGTCACCGCGATCGTCTTCGCCGTGCGCAGCCAGTGGGCCGAGCTGTGGGAGCAGGCGCAGACGGGCTTCGATCAGCTCATCGAGTTCGTGCAGGGCCTGCCGCTGCCGCTCGACACGATCGACTTCGACGAGCTGAGCGACCAGGCGATCGACTTCGTCACGAGCGCCCAGTTCGGCTCCGGCGCCCTCTCCGGCGCCGTCGCGGTCGGCGAGTTCGTCACCGGCTTCCTGCTCTTCCTCGTCATCCTGTTCTTCTTCCTCAAGGACGGCGACAAGATCTGGGCGTTCTTCCTGCAGCCGCTCAAGGCGAAGCAGCAGGCTCGCGGTCAGCGCGTCGGCCGCACCGCGGTCACGACGCTCGGCGGCTACGTCCGCGGCACCTCGATCGTCGCCCTCGTCGACGCGGTCGGCATCGGCGTGGCCCTCTGGATCCTGGGCGTGCCGCTCGCGCTCCCCCTCGCGGTCATCGTCTTCATCGCCGCGTTCATCCCCATCGTCGGCGCGACCGTCGCGGGAGCTCTCGCGGCTCTCGTCGCCCTCGTCGCGGTGAGCCCGTTCGTCGCGCTCGTCGTCGTCATCGTCGTCATCGCCATCAATCAGCTCGAGGGCAACCTGCTGCAGCCGGTCGTCATGGCGCAGTCGCTCAAGCTGCACCCGCTCGTGATCCTGCTCGCGTTGAGCGCTGGGACGATTCTCGGCGGCATCGTCGGCGCCGTCCTCTCGGTGCCGATCGCGGCGACCGCGTGGGCGATCGTCAAGACGTGGGACAAGCCCGACTGGCAGCTCGAGCAGCCCGCGCCCCGCCGCAAGGCCGCGAAGGGCTAGCGGCGCCGAGCTAGGGCGCCTCGCCCGCCCGGGTCTCCAGCTGCGCGACGGTGCGCAGGTTGCGCGCCGTGCCCACGACGTCGAGGGCGCGCAGCAGCCGGTCGGTGCTGAGCGTGGCCTTGCCTGCACCCTGCGCGAACCGCACGTGCAGGTGGTCGCCGACGACCGCCCACTCGTCGTCACCGGACTCGACGGCCTGCGCCGCGTCGACGGCCGCGGCGGCGGGCACCGCGTCGAGGAACGTCACGTACGAGCGGGCGGGGTCGTCGACGTCGAGGGGATGCTCGAGCAGAGCATCCCGCAGCTGGGCGGGCGTACGGTGCAGAACCTCCCGGTCGAAGCCGTACCTGAGCCGCACGGCGGCGCGCAGCTCGTCGGCGAAGGCGCCAGGGTCGCCCGGCGGCGTGCTCAGCAGGTTGCCGGAGGCGATGTAGGTGCGCACGTCGGTGGCACCCAGCTCGCTCGCGAGAGCGCGCAGATCAGCCATCGGCAGCTTCGCAGTACCGCCGACGTTGACGGCTCGAAAGAGGTAGACGTCGGTCACGCCGCCCAGTCTGCCAGCGTCAGTGCGACCAGATCAGCGCGACCAGATCAGCGCGACCGGATCAGTGCGCGCGCCGCGCGGGGCACAGCGCGAGGTACAGCACCGCGAGCATGATGAGCCCCGCGTACTCGTTGAGCACGGCGCCCGGCGCGGTGCCGAGGGTTTCGAGGGGCTTGAGGGTCGCGGAGACGAAGCGCAGCACCGGCTCGACGGCGAGCGTGAGAGCCATGAAGGGCACGAGCCCCCGGTAGCGCGCGACGAGCACGATCATGACGATGGCGAGCAGCAGCTGGATGGCGCCCCACTGGCCGAACATGGCGACGATGTTGTCGGCGCCTTCCACGCTCAGGTCGACGGAGGCGATCGAGCCCGCCCCGCCGTCGGGCGCGAAGAGGTGGATGACCGAGCGCACGGCGACGAGCAGCAGGTAGGCGGCGAGCAGCCACGTGGCGAGGCGCGGGCCGTGGAAGGTAGCGGGGTCGGCGGGCAGGAGGCGGGAGAGGTCGGGCACCCAGCGGGTCGGGAGCACGCGCGGGCGGACAGGTGAAGCGGTGTCGGGTTCGCTCATGAGGCCATTCTGCTGAGGTCAGCGGCGCGCGGCGGCGGTTCTCGGCGGCTTCATGGGCGCACGTCGACGAGCTCGAGGTGCACGCGGGCCACGGATCCCACGCTGAGGTTCTCGGCCTCGCGCACGGCCTTCTTCATCGGCAGGATGTAGGCCTCAAGGCTCGAGTCGGGAAAGACGCTCGTCGCCCACTGACTGCCGCCGACCCGCACGCGCACGCGCACGCTGCCGAAGCCGCGCGTGAAGCCCTCCATGCGGGCGGCGATCTCGTCGCTCACGTCGACCGGCACGGTCACGAAGTGCCAGGCGGCCTTGCCCTCCCACTCCCAGAGCTCGGCGGTGAAGTCGTACGCGATGGCCATGCGACCAGTCTGCCCTCCGGCACCGTCACGCGTCGGGCGTCCACTCCCCCTCGCCCCACAGCACGCGGCGCAGCACGGGCCGCTCGAGCGCGCTCCACAGGCTGCTGATCGCGAGGTAGATCGCGGCGCCGAACGGCACGATGAGGGCCGGGATGATGGCGATGAACGGCAGGATGCCGAGCATCGGCGCGACGGCGGCGGGAATCTCGGGGGTGGGCAGACCCTGCTGGAGCATCCGCATGGCACGCCGTTGCAGCAGCCCCGACAGGGTCAGCAGCACGATGGCCGATGCCGTGAGAACGATCGCGCCCGCCCCGCCCGTGACGACGGCGAGACCGAGAGCCTCACCGAAGCCGACACCGAGCAGCTCTTCGACGCGCAGCGGGTTGGGCTCCCCCGCGATCGCCGGGCTGGCGAGCACGAGGTAGAGCAGCGAGACGATCGGCGCTTGCGCGAGCATCGACCCGAATCCGGCGACGGGCGAGACGCCCGCGTCGCGGTACAGCTCCATGGTGCGGCGCTGCAGCTCCTCCGGCTTCTTCTTCCATCGGGTGCGCAGGGCGGCGAGGGCGGGGGCGAGCCGGCGACGGGCACCCTCGGCGCGCACCATGCGCACATCCAACGGGATGAGCAGCGCACGCACGACGAGGGTGATGAGCACGACGGCGAGGGCCGCGGCGCCCGCCCCGGCGAGGGGCTCGAGCAGGTCGACGAGCTCGTGCAGGCCGGCGGCGCCGAGCTGCACGAGGGGCCCGATGAGGGGCCAGGTGGTGATGTCCATGAGGGGTCTCCGAAACGGTCGAGGGTGTGCGGGGGCGTGGGGCCGCCGCATCCCTCGCGCTCAGAGAGCTCGAGCGGGGGTGCGTGGTGAGGGCAGGTGCGGGTCTGCGCTCAGGCGGCCGGGAGGGCCGCGCCGGGAGCGCGCGCGAGGGGCCGCCCCGCCGTCAGAGGATGCGCAGGCTGCGCCTGCTCGCCGAGCGACTCGCGGTGGGCCCGCGCGCGGCTGCCCACGGCGAGCTCGACGTGTGCGGCGGGCCGCACAGCCGCGCGGGCGAGGAGGGTGAGGCTCGCGGCGAGCAGCACGCCCGTGGCGAGCGCCGAGGCCGTGTCGAGCGGCGAGGCGTGCCCGAGCGCGAGGGCGACGAGCAGCGCGCCACCGCCCGCGAGGGCGAGACGCTGCAGCTGCTCGATCATGCGGTCATGCTACTGCGCACCCCTATGGCCTCGCCGTGCGCGCGAGGCGTGCCATCCTGAAGCGTGCACCCCGCGCTCTCCGACCCGAAGATCAACGCGCCGCAGTGGCCGTGGCTGCGCCTTCTGGCTGCCGCGGGCATCGTCTACGCGGTCCTCTCGGTGCTGAACCGGCTGGGCCGCACGCTGTCGAACGACGGCGTCACGGCCTTCGTGTACATGGCGGGCATCGGGGCGGTCGTCATTCTGCTCGTGGTACTCGCCTTCACGGCGCACGCGGTGCGCACCCTGCGTGCCCTCGAGTCGACCGTGCCGCCGGAGGGCCCTGACCGGATGCTCTTCCCCACGTTCGGCTTCGGCACGACCGGCATACGGCTCATGGCGGTCGACGGCGCGCAGGCCTCGCCGCGCGGACTCTGGGGCTGGAAGCTCGTCGAGGTCACGCCGCACGGCGTGCACGTGCACAGCCACCCGCAGCACCAGGACGAGGCGCGCTTCTTCGCCGCCTCCGAGATCGAGGATGCCGCGCTCGGCGCCATCACCGACGGCATGCTGCGCGTGCCCACCCTGAACCTCGCGGTCGACTCCGCGTCGGGGCCCGTCGGCGTACCGCTCGGCCTCCTGCGGCACCCGCTCGCCGTCATGAGCGGTGAGGAGCGCGAGGGCGCGCTCGCGCGGGCGCGGGAATTGCTCGGAGTGCCGCGAGAGTACTAGGCGCCCCCACCTCAGGGGGTGCCGCTGCCGAGCTTGAGGCGACAGACTAGAGCGAGGCTCGGGTTCAGCGCGGTGGCGTCCCGACCGGCAACTGGGGGCAGCATGAGCGAGGCAGGCAGGTCGGCGGGCGTCGAGGCCCACCGACTGGTCGCGCTCGCCGACGCCCATGACGAGCGCGCGGCTGCGGCCCGCGAGGCCGCCCAACGCTGGATGATCGCCCACCGCACCGAGCGGCAGGTGGCGGGCACGCTCGCGCCGTTGAGCGCGTGCGGCTTCACGTTCTTGCACGACCGCGGCTGGCCCGGCGCCCGGCGCGGCAGCCGCAGCCAGATCGACCACGTGCTCGTCGGGCCGGGCGGCGTCTTCGTCGTCGACACGAAGGGCTGGAGGGGCGCGACCGTCGCGGGCGGGCGGCTCTTCCGCGGCCAGGCCGACGTCACTGACGACTTGGCAGGGCTCGCCGACGTGGGGGTGGGCACCGAGGCGGTGCTGGCCGAGCTGGGGCTCGCTCCGGGTGAGGTGCGCGTGGTCGTGGTGCTCGCCGGTTCCGCGATGGATGCGGTAGCGCTCTCGAGCCTGGGCGGCCTGGTGGTGGTCGGCGAGAGGCGAGCATCCGCGTTCATCAACGGGTTCGGGCGCCGCCTGACGGAGCGCCAGCAGCATGCCGTGCTGGGCTCGGTCATGGCGCACTTCCCGCCGCTCGGCGAGGAGCCAGCGCCACTCGACCTGAGCGTGCCCGACCCGGTGATCGACGAGCCGGCGCTGCTGACGGTCGACGAGGTGGCCGACACATTCCTGGCGGGGATGCTCGCCGCCCCGATCGAGGAGTGGATGGCCTTTCTGCACCCCGATCAGGCGAAGCTCGTGCGACGCAGCTTCTCGGGCCCGGCGAGGATTCGCGGGGCCGCCGGCACGGGCAAGACCGTCGTCGGGCTGCACCGGGCGGCGTACCTGGCGCGCGGTACGACGGGGCGCGTCATCGTGACGACGTATGTGCGCACGCTGCCCGACGTGCTCTCGACGCTGCTGCAGCGGCTCGCGCCGGAGGTCGCCGACCGGGTCGAGTTCACGGGCATCCACCAGTTCGCCCTGCGGGTGCTGCGCGAGCGCGGGCACCGGGTCGAGCTCAAGCTGCCCGAGGCGACGCAGGCGTTCAACCGGGCGTGGGCTGTCGTCGGCCGCACCGGTCCGCTCGGGTCGGTCGACGCCAACAGCAAGTACTGGCAGGACGAGCTGCTCAAAGTCATCAAGGGTCGGGGGCTCACCAGCTTCGAGCAGTACGCCGACCTGGCGCGCAGCGGCCGGCGCCGACGGCTGGGCGTCGACCAGCGTCGCGAAGTGTGGCGGTTGTACCTGCAGTACGAGCAGAACCTGCGCGCGGCGGGAGTCGTCGACTTCGAGGATGTGATCCTGCACACCGAGGCGTCCCTGCGCGAGCGCCCACTCGAGGGCATCAGCGCCGTCGTGATCGACGAGGCGCAAGACCTGTCGTGCGTCATGCTGCGTATGCTGCACGCCCTCGTCGGCGACCGTCCCGACGGCCTGACGCTCATCGGCGACGGCCAGCAGACCATCTACACGGGCGGCTATTCGCTCTCTGAAGCGGGCATCTCGGTCGCCGGTCGCGGAGTCGTCATGTCGACCAACTACCGCAACACCCGCGAGATCGCGTCGTTCGCTTCTTCGATCGTCGAGGGCGACGAGTTCGTCGACATCGAGGGCGGGCCGGGCCGAGCGGATGCCGCGCTCGCCGTCCCCCGCACCGGCCCCTCCCCCGT
Organism: Chryseoglobus sp. 28M-23; assembly: GCF_014789785.1. Lineage (NCBI taxonomy): Bacteria > Bacillati > Actinomycetota > Actinomycetes > Micrococcales > Microbacteriaceae > Microcella > Chryseoglobus sp. 28M-23. The sequence goes on from NZ_CP061846.1 coordinate 1,839,240, forward strand.
GCTCGAGTCGTTCACCTCGGTGGCCGAGCACGATCGCGCCCTCGTCGCGCGGGTGCGGTCGCTCGTGATTGACGGGGTGGATGCTGGCGACATCGGCGTGCTGACGGCAACGAATCGGGATGCCCAGGCTCTCGCCATCGCGCTGCGCGCAGCCGGGTTCGGCGTGGTCGAGCTGAAGACCTACTCGGGGTCGACTGCGTCGCTGGTGAAGGTCGGCACGATCAAGCGGGCGAAGGGTCTCGAGTTCAAGCACGTGCTGCTCGGGCGCGTGGCCGGGGAGTTGCTCGCGCCCGCGGCCGAGGGGCTCGACGACGGGGCCCGCGAACGCCGCGAGATCGAGCGTCGGGAGTTGTACGTCGGCATGACCCGGGCCCGCGATGGGTTGTGGTGCGGTGTACGAGAACCCTAGGGCACATGAGTATGCGTAGATCGGCACACCCGCGAGTAACTGGACGCGTGCTCCGTGGAGTAGGTGCTGCTCGTGCCGTTTCCCTCGACCCCCGCATCGAGGTCGCCAGCCGAACCCCGTCCCGCGATGTCGAGCCGGGTGGCTGAAGGCCGAGTCGTTGCGACGCCTAGCCGGAAACTAGAATCAGGGCGTTGGTTTGTCAATGTCTGTGACAGGTGAATCGACGCGGTCCGCGTTTTACAGATCGGAAGTTGCATGAAGCGCCGCTATGGAGTCGTCGACGCGTCGGTGCCCATGCTCGGCGGGGTTTATCCAACCTTTGGCAAGCCCCCGTTCGCTGATGTAAATCGCCACAACCCGCTATACGGCACTCGCGTGATGTTTGTACCGGAGAACGAAATCGTGCACGCCGCCTCTCTCGGGCTACTGCCCGAGTGGAATCGCTACTGGTCACATGTTGTTCCGCACGGGCAAAAGCCGGGTAGCCCGGCGAGCCTCGCGTCGTCGGCACTTCGTCGACTTTCTCGCGCGCTCCTGCTCAGTGAGCGTGCTAGAAAAACCACTCTGGGACCGCCTGAAACCGAGGTGGGCGATGAATTGCTTGAGCTGGTTACGCTCGCCTTCGTTCACTTGATGGGGGCGTTCGACGCTCTCGCTCAAGTGACAGCCGCCGTCACCGGCGTGAAGCTCAGGGGACAGGCCATTGGCTGGAACAAGCCGCCTTTCTTGAACTCTATTGCAGGCCTCGCCCCTGAACTCGCCGAATTGTTCGCTGACGGAACGATCAGCGATCGATCTCTTGACGCCATCAGTCGAGTGCGAAACACAATCCACAAGCAGATGCCCGATCCAGCTCAAGCTGGTACGACCAGGGATGATGGCGGGAATGATGATGTTTTGCTTATCTTCGAGCGAGGCGCTCACGACGAGCTGCTCGACGCTCTCGACGCCGCGGGTTGGTCGAAGTTTGTCTTCGAACCGAGTCGACACCCCGAGTCGCTTCGTGAAGCGCGACGAGTGGAAATCGGTGGTGTGATCCGTACCGAAGACTTCCTCTTCATGCGCCCTTCGAACTTGTTTGCATGCGGCCTACGGGACAGCGTGTCTTTGTTGAACGCCATCATGTCGTTGACGCCAGTCGAGAGGCTCGGGAAACCGACTGAGTTGCTTGACCCAGCGAATTCGTTCTACCCGCTGAGCCTCCAGCGATACGCAGTCGATAAACTCAGACTGACACATCTAGCGAACCACCTCGAACCGTTGCCCGACATCGAGGGCACGTAGACCGCTGAGGCAGGCACGCGAGTCGACCCACCCTGCGTCCGCTCCAGCACCAGGTCCCGCACGCGCCGCATCAGCCTCGCCACCCATTGACATCATGGCGGGGCGGATCACGACGCCGGCGATGTGCACCTTTCCGCGGCAGATCTTCTCCAGCACGTTGGATCTCTGCACGACTGCCACATCGACAGCAGCGATGAGGTTCGCGTCTCGGCTGGCCTGCCCTCCCGCGCATTGACGCCCGCAAACTTCTAATTGGAGAGTCCGTCGTTGATTGATCCCGACCCGATGAGTCCCGCGAGCGCAGCCACGGCGGCGAGTCTGATGAGCGACGCGCACTCGTCACGCCGCAGATTCGGGAACGCAGAACCTGACTTCGGCGAAACTTCAATCAATCGTGAGGCGGCGACGCCAGCCAATGAGGCCGCAGGATCGTCCTACGCTGTGACCACTTTTCGTGCGATTGGTCCACCCTGGTAGCCCTTGTGAGCTTGACCGCGAACTTCATCGGTTGACGCTTCGTCTCCCCACGCATGCCACCCGGGCCTAGGGTGTCGGGCGAACAACTCCAAGTACGGTCCGGGAGAACATGCCTCGATGAGGTCATACTGTTCGTCTGGTTTTCGCGAATGTTCTCGTTTCCGCGTCTCCAACATGTTCACCTGAGAACGGCCCGGAGGAAGTGTTCGCATGCGCCCCTTGACTCCGAACAGAATCAGTTCGGTCACATTACGGAAGTAGAAACCGACGCCCCTGCCGTCCGGGCCGCCGTCAGCGCGCCGCTTTGCCCAGACGATGTTCGAGACGTATCGATAACCCCACGATTCCATCACTGCAAGACCTTCAGGAAGTAGAGCATTGGGAACCCAAAGGTAGAGGTGTGAATTCGTCGCCGCGTGGGAATCGACGGGGATCTGCTTGATCCCTTCCAAGTCCATCGTGTCGTAACGGTCTAGCCGCCGGTGCTCAGGGGCGACCTTCCCAGTGCGGTTGGCGAACCTCCAAGGCGGGTCAGCCAGTACGGTCTGAAAGCCGCCTTCGACGACGGGCAGTGGGTCAGGGAGCGCAGAAAGTGTGTCTGCTCGGAGCGGCGTGGCCATGATGCTTGACTCTAGTTCAGGCCCCCGACTGCGTATCGCCGCATCGCCGATCCACGTTGAACCTTCTGCTCAGTCGGGTACGTCGTGGCCCATGTCGGCCAGTTCGACCGCGGCATCGACCGGCGGTGCAACAACTCCAAGTCCCGCCCAGGTTGATTTCGTGATCCCGATTGCCAAGATTGGGCACCCACCAGCGTCTCCACGAGTGATTCGCGGCTCAAGCTTGATCATGTTGGTGGTGGTTGTGGTGCCTAGCCGCCTAAAGGCGTCCTCACTGCCGAGCTCCTGACCAGCCAGATCGCGTATTCCTTGGTGATCCCTCGTGATGATCACGCCCAGATCAATCAGGCCCAAGTCGTAGAGTGCCCGATAAGCAGCGAGGTCACGGTCAAGATTCCCGTCTTTAGCGTTCCACTCAACATCAATGGCCACCCGGCCCTTCATGTTGTCTACCTCGAAGCCGTCGTTACTCACGGTGGTCGCGAGAAAATTCTCCTCGTAGGCCCGGCTGGTCAAGGCCTTCTTCTTCTGCCCCACAAGCCTGAACTCGGTGTTGACGCGAACTGCACTCCAGCCTCGTTCGAAGAAAGCAGTGTCGAGTCGAATCGCGATCGGCCCACGATTGCCCCCTGCAACCAGGATGTCCGTGTCGTAGAGGAAGAACTCTGACAACACATCCGAGAGGTCCGTAAGCAGGGCTGGGTTGCTCGCACCCATAATCGCCGCCGCATTGCGTGTTTCGAGCCAGGTGTACTTCCCGAGAAGCTGCTCAGAAAACGCGTTCATGTAGGAGTGAGTCAGATCCATGTGGGTAACCGTATCGAGTTCTGCTCAGGGAGCAGTGCAAGTACCTGACTTGTCACTCTCTCAATGTCGGTGCTCCGAGGCACGCTCCTAATGTCGGGCAGAGCGCTCGATCACCAACAGAAGGAGAATCCATGAAGACCACGGCCTATCACTCAAGCCACCCGTCCGACCCGGACGTTTACCACGACCACAGCAACTGTCCAAGCGGCCAGCAGATCCCAGCCAGCAACAGGCTCTCCGGGACTGGTGGCTACCCTCGCTGCGGCCATTGCAAGAACATGGGCTGAGTTAGCTCGAAGCATGCGCCCGCTCCAGCACCAACTCGCGCACGCGAGCCGCATCAGCCTTGCCGCCCATCGACTTCATGACGGCGCCGATGACGGCTCCGGCGGCCTGCACCTTGCTGTCGCGGATCTTCTCCAGCACGTCGGGCTGCTGCGCGAGCGCCGCATCGACCGCGGCGATGAGAGCACCGTCGTCCGAGACGACCTCCAGACCGCGCGACTCCACCACCTCGGCGGGAGTGCCCTCCCCCTCGATGACACCCTCCAGCGCCTGCCGCGCCAGTCGGTCGGTGAGCGCACCCGACTCGACGAGCTGCACGATCTCGGCCACGTGGGCTGCGGTGATGAGCGACGCCGGTTCAGCATCCCGAGCGTTCGCGATGCGGGCGATCTCGCCCGTCCACCACTTGCGGGCCTGCTGCGGTGACGCGCCCGCCGCGACCGTGTCGGTGACCTCCACGAGCAGGCCGCTGTTCACGACGTCGCGGAACTCCAGATCGGTGAAACCCCACTCCTCCTTCAGGCGGCGGCGTCGGGCCGCGGGGGGCTCCGGCAGGGCATCCCGCAAAGAATCGATCAGGGCCTGCGTCGGCACGACCGGCAGCAGGTCCGGCTCAGGGAAGTAGCGGTAGTCGTCGGCGTCGCTCTTCACGCGGCCCGCCGACGTCACGCCCGTATCCTCGTGCCAGTGGCGGGTCTCCTGCTGAATCGAGCCGCCCTTCGCCAGAATCGCCGCCTGGCGCTGAATCTCGTAGCGCACCGCCCGCTCCACAGAGCGGAACGAGTTCACATTCTTGGTCTCCGTGCGGATGCCCAGCTCGGCCTGCCCGCGCGGCCGCAGCGACACGTTCGCATCGCAGCGCAGGTTGCCCCGCTCCATGCGCGCCTCGCTGATGCCCAGCGCGCGCACCATGTCGCGGATCGTGCTGACGTACGCCTTCGCGATCTCCGGAGCGCGGTGCTCGGCGCCGTAGATCGGCTTCGTCACGATCTCCACGAGCGGCACGCCGGCGCGGTTGTAGTCGACGAGCGAAGACTCTGCACCCTGGATGCGGCCGGTCGAGCCGCCCACGTGCGTGAGCTTGCCGGCATCCTCCTCCATGTGGGCGCGCTCGATCGGGATGGCGACCAGCGTGCCGTCCTCCAGCTCCACCTCGACCTCGCCCTCGAAGGCGATCGGCTCGTCGTACTGGCTGATCTGGTAGTTCTTCGCCAGATCCGGGTAGAAGTAGTTCTTGCGGCTGAACGTGCTGCTCGGGGCGATCTGGCAGCCGAGCGCGAGGCCGAGCGAGATCGCGAACTGCACGGCCTGCTCATTGACGACCGGGAGGCTGCCGGGGAGGCCCAGGCACACGGGGGTGATCGCCGTGTTGGGGTCGGTGATGTTGTTGTCGCTCAGGGCCGGGTTGGGGGCGTCGGAGAACATCTTCGTGCGGGTGGAAAGCTCGACGTGCACCTCGAAGCCGAGCACCGGCTCGAACATCTCGAGTGCCTTGTCGAAGTCCATGAGTTCTGCGCGCGCCATGCGGTCAATCCTATTCGGGGTCGGTGGGCGTCGGGTGCGGGACAGGGTTCGCTGCGGTGCGGAGTGCGGTGCGGGGTGCGCGACGGTGCGCGCGAACCTCAGCCGAGGCGCACCGACATGGTGGGCCTCGAGCCGGGGCGGTTCGCGCGGCGTGCGCTGAGCATCCACCCGAATGCGTCGACCATGCCGTGCAGCGCGATCAGGAGGACGGCCGCGATGGGCGGCCAGCCGGATTCGGCGATGAGAATCGCGCCGCCGATGACTCCCAGATGCAGCACGATGATGCGCGGGTAGGCGCTCATCATGAGGGCGGTGCCGCGCTGGGCGGGCAGGGGGCCGCGGGCGGCGATCAGGAGCTGGGCGATGCCGGCGATGATCCAGATGATGAGGATGCCCGGCCCATCGACCCCGGCGAGGCCGGTCTCGGCGGCCACGGCGGCTGCCGTGTTGGTGGTGCTGGTCGTCGTCGAAAAGCCGCTGAAGACGCCCGCGGCGATGAGGAACACGAAGACGCCGTGGACGAGGGTGAACAGGCCGTAGTGGAGGACGAAGAAGCGCGCGAGCCAGCCGATCGTCTTCGGGGTCTGGGCGACGCGGCGGTCGTTGATGATCATCGGCTCGGGTCCGGGGTCGCTGCGCGTGCGCAGCAGGCGGATCACCATCGCGGCGCCGAGCGTCAGGTTCTCCAGCCAGTAGAGGATGATCACCTCGCGCCAGTCCCAGCCGAGCGCGAGCACGCCGGCGAGGGGCAGGAGCGTGTACGCGGCGATCGCGAGGAGGCGCGCGCGGGTGTGTGTCGGCGCGGAGGTCGGGGCCATGGGGTGATTCTCGCAGGGGTGGGCGGAGGCGAGACGGGTGTCCTCTCCTCGGCCTCGGCCCCGTTCCGATTCGTACCGCTCCGCCGCTCCTCCACAGGCGCCGCTTGCGAGAGCTTATCCACGAGTATTGCTCGCCCTCTGGACTGGTGTTCGAGTCTGCGGGAGAATGGGGCCATGTCAGATTCGAACGCACTGCACACATCGCTCGTCGATGTGTCGCGCGCGTTTGCGCCCCCGAAGGTGTCAGATCTGACCGATGACGACCTCATCGCGCAGCAGCGCACACTCGCCGAGATCGGGCGCCGCGTCGATACCGCCGCCGCCACGGTCGCCGCCGAGATCGCCCACCGCTCCCGCCGCGACCTGGGCGGCGAGGGCCTCGCCCAACGCCTCGGAGTCCGCACCCCCGAACGCCTCGTCCAGCGCCTCACTGGCGCGACCTCCCGCGACGCGTCCGCCATGGTGCGCGTCGGTACCCTCATGGCGACGCCGCCGCCCGCCTCCGATCCGGATTCCCCGCTCCCCTCCCCCGACGACACCAGCAATGCCGACCCAGGTGATGCACGTCTGGGCAGGCCCTGGCTCGCGTCGGTCTCAGCAGCCGTCGCCGCAGCGCGGTTGTCGCTCGGGGCTGCCGACGCGATCCGCGCCGGGCTCGGCGAGCCGAGCGCGCCCGACGCCCCGCGCGACGCCCCGGGCGACGGCTCGGTGCAGTCGCGCGCCGACGAGAGCCCTGACAAGGGCGACAGCGGCGGCGTGACCGCGGAACAGCTCGCGGAGGCCGCTGAGCGGCTCGTGGCCGAAGCTCCGACCTGCACGGTCGAGCAGCTCGCCGCCCGAGCACGATACGCCCGCGCCGAGCTCGATGCCGAGGCAGACGCGAGTCGCGTCGCCGAGCGCGAACAGGCCTTGCGCGACCGGCGGTACCTCTACCTCTCACTGCAGCCCGACGGCATGACCCGACTCTCCGGGCTGCTCGACCCGGAGTCCGCGGCACTCGTCACCTCCGCGATCGACGCCGCGACCTCACCGCGGCGGGGCGGGCCGCGCTTCGCGAGCACCGCCGACGTGGAACGAGCTGAGCGGCTCGTCGATGACACCCGCACGACTGAGCAGATCGCCGCCGACACGCTCGTTGAGTTGCTTCGACTGGGCGGAGGCGTCGCGCCCACCGACCTGCTCGGAGCCCGCCCGCCCGCCGTTCAGCTCATCGTCGCCGAGCGGGACCTCCGCGAGGGCCGCGGCATCGCCCGCATCGAAGGTCAGACCGAGCCGATCAGCATGACCACCGCCGAGAGGCATGTGTGCGAGGCGGGCGTCACGCCCATCGTCGTCACCGATGCCGGCGAAGTGCTGTCGCTCGGGCGTCGCACCCGCTTGTTCACAGGCCGCCAGCGCCTGGTCCTCGCCGCGCGCGACGGCGGCTGCCGCTTCCCCGGCTGTGACCGGCCGCCCTCCTGGTCAGAAGCGCACCACATCATCCCCTGGCAGCAGGGCGGGCCGACCGACGTCGACAACGGGGTGCTGCTCTGCCGACATCACCACCTGCTGTTGCACAACAACGACTGGGGCATCACCCGGGTCGACGGCGAGCTCGCGGTCGTGCCACCCCGGTCTCTCGACCCCGAACAACGTCCCGTCCCCGCACCCCGCAAGAGTCGCGTGCTCGAGCGCGCCCTCGGCGCCCAGGCCGGGTAGCGGCGCCGCGTGGAACGCAGACATGCCGAGCCTGCTGGCACGGCAGGACCGGACTGTCTAGGGCGGGGCTGGCTGTGCGGGAACGCGCAGGGTAGCGCGGGGTTGGCGCGACTAGGCCAGCTCGGGCGCCTGGGTCCACAGCGGGCCGCCCCACTGCGCCTCGAGCAGCTGCTCGACCGCCGCGCCCACCGTGTACAGGCGAGCATCCTCGCGTGCGGGCGCCATGATCTGCAGACCCACCGGCAGGCCGTCCTCCGGCGCGAGACCCATCGGCAGGCCCATGCCGGGCACTCCCGCCAGGTTCGCCGGAATCGTCGTCGCGTCGTTCAAGTACATGGCGAGCGGGTCAGACATCTTCTCGCCGAACTTGAACGCCGTCGTCGGCGCGGACGGCGACACGAGAACATCCGCCTGCTCGAACGCCGCCGCGAAGTCCCGCTGGATGAGCGTGCGCACCTTCTGCGCACTCCCGTAGTAGGCGTCGTAGTATCCGGCCGACAGCGCGTACGTGCCCAGGATGATGCGGCGCTTCACCTCGGGGCCGAAACCGGCCTCGCGCGTCGCCGCCATGACATCCTCGACCGTTCCGCCCGCGACCTCGCGGCGCAGACCGAACCGCACCGAGTCGAACTTCGCCAGGTTGCTCGACGCCTCCGCCGGCAGAATCAGGTAGTACGCCGCGATCGCGTACTCGAAGTTCGGAGCGCTGACCTCGACGATCTCGGCACCCGCCGCCGCCATCAGGTCGAGCGTCTCGTGGTAGCGCTGCTTCACGCCCGCCTGGAAGCCCTCGCCCTCGAGCTCCTCCACCACGCCGACGCGCACGCCCTTGAGAGCGTCACCCGACTGGCCAGCGCGAGCGGCCGCGGCCATCGAGGGCCACGCATCCGGAATCGACGTCGCATCGCGCGGATCGTGCCCGCCGATCACGTCGTGCACGAGAGCCGCATCCAGAACCGAGCGCGACACCGGGCCCACCTGGTCGAGGCTGCTCGCGAGCGCGATCGCGCCGTAGCGGCTCACCCCGCCGTACGTCGGCTTCACGCCCACCGACCCGGTGACCGCGGCCGGCTGGCGGATCGAGCCGCCCGTGTCGCTACCGAGTGCGATCGGCGCCTCGAACGCCGACACCGCCGCCGCCGAACCGCCGCCCGAACCGCCGGGAATCCGGTCCAGTGCCCACGGGTTCTTCGTCGGCCCGTACGCCGAGTGCTCCGTCGACGAGCCCATCGCGAACTCGTCCATGTTCGTCTTGCCGAGCGGAATCAGGCGCGCCTCACGCAGGCGGGCGACCACCGTCGCGTCGTACGGCGGCACCCACCCCTCGAGGATGCGCGAACCCGAGGTGCTCGGCATATCCAGCGTGCACAGCACGTCCTTGATGGCGATCGGCACACCGGCCAGCTCGCCCAGAGGCTTGCCCGCAGCACGGTCGGCGTCGACCTTCGCGGCCGAGTCGAGGGCGTCGGCGCTCACGTGCAAGAACGCGTGAACATCCCCGTCGACGGCCGCGATGCGGTCCAGGTGCGCCTGCGTCACCTCGACGCTCGAGACGTCGCCCGACGTCAGACGAGACGACAGGTCGGCAGCAGAAAGGCGAGTGAGATCGGTCATGATCGTGGCCCCTACTGCTCTTCGCCCAGGATGGCGGTCACGCGGAAGCGGCTGCCGTCGTGGTCGGGCGCGCCCGCGAGAGCCTGCTCCGTCGTGAGCGTCTGCCCCACCTCGTCGGGGCGCATGCCGCCCGTCAGCGGAATCGGGTGGCTCGTCGCCGGCACATCCGGCGTCGCGACGCGCTGCACGGTCGCCACCGCGTCGACGATCGCGCCGAGCTCGCCCGTGAGCTGCTCGATCTCGTCGTCGGTCAAAGCGATGCGGGCAAGCGACGCCAGGTGCGCGACGCGCTCGGGCGTGATCTCAGACATGGGACTCCGAAACGAAAAATTGCAGGCAAGCGGGATGCTCCCATCCTACTGAGACGGATGCTCGGCCCCGACGGGCTCACGCGAGGGGTCCCACGCGACAGCGCTCACGGGACAGCGCTCACGGCTCAGCGCTCACGCGACGGGGCGGCACTCGCTCTCGCCCGTAAGCGTCATCGCGCTGTCGCTCGCGCGGAACAGCAGCAGCTCGCCCTGCGCGCTCTCGCCCTTCAGCTCGATGACGTCAGACACCTCGGTGAGCGTCACCTCGAGATCATGGGCTCGCCACGCCTCCTCCACCCGATCGGCAGCGCGAGACGGCGACGCCGGCGCCTCGGCCAGGCGCAGCGCCGGGAAGCGCTCCCCCGTCACCCACAGCGGAATCGTGCACTCGCGCGGCGTCGGATCGTCCTGCACCGACCAGGAGCCGCCCGCCGCCGCCTGGGTGTCGTCGAGCAGCGCGACGAAGCGCTCACGCGCCTCCTCGTCCTCCACCGCCGACGGAGCCTGCAGCGTGCATCCGCTGAGAGCGGCGACACCGATGACCGCCGCCACGGCGACGATGCCGAACCTGCTGCGCCTGATCATGGCCCTCCGCGGTCAACCTAACACCGGCATGCGCCGCAGGAACAGCAGACTGTCAGGTCTGCGTGGGTGGCGGTCGGGTGGAAGCCAGCGCGAGGCTGCTCAGTGCAGCATCGCGAGCGTGCGACCCGCGTCGAGCGCCGAACCGTCGGTCACGAGCTCGCCCCGGTCGATCGCGATGAGCGCCAGGTTGCGCATCGACTCGGTGCCCGGCACCCAGTACTCGTTGTGCCCGGCCGACCCGGCGAGCACCTCGTTCGTGATGACGTCGACCGACCCGAGCACGCTCATGACACGCGCGCCGTACGACGGGGCGCCCGGGTCGGAGCCGAAGAAGGCGCTGTTCGGAATCGGATCCCACGCCGCCTCGCCCACGAACACGTCACCGCGCACGTTGAGCTCGTCGACGCTCTGCGCGGGCGAGCCGGGCGAGCCGACCATCGCGAGCGCGTCGACCGTCGTGTCGTCCTCGAGCGCCAGCAGTGCCGCCGTGGAGCCGTACGAGTGGGTCAGGAGGGAGACGAAGGGCGGGTCATCCGCCCGGAGAGTCTGCAGGCCCTCGATCGCGGCAGCGATCGCATCCCGACCCTCATAGGCCAGTTCCATGCTGCCGACGTTCATGAGACTCGGCGTCTGGTAGCCGATCCACGCGACCGTCGCGACCGTCTGCTCCTGCGTCGCCGCACCCGCCTCTGCCAGCAGGGCGAGCCACGACGTCTGGTCGTCGTACAAGCGCGCGCCGAAGCCCGTCCAGCCCACGATGTCGCCCGCGACCGTGACGAGCATGCCCGGGATCATGTAGCTCACGTAGTCGGCCGTCTCGAGATCGCCGAGCACGACCGCGGCCTTGCCCTGCCCGTGCGTGTCGAGGTTCAGCAGCGAGCGCGGCGGGTTCGCGATGGCCGGGCCCAGAGCATCCACGACCTCGTAGAGCATCTCGAGTCGGTGCAGGTTCTGCGTGGCGACCGCGCGCCCCACCGCGGCATCGGCCTCCAGCTCCAGCTCGCGGATCGTGGAGCGCAGCAGCGCCCGGTTCGCCTGGTTGCGCACCGCGAACGGCACGCCGTCCAGATTGCCGACGACCTCGGGGGTCGCGGCGATGAGCGAACGCTGCGCGGTGGCATCGAGGCCTGCCCACCAGCTGGTCACCTGGTGCGCCGCAGGCGGCGAACTCAGGAGTTCGTGAACCGCATGGGGATGCGTGGTCACGAAGTCGGCCGCGGCAGCCGGGGGCAGCGCCGAGAGGCCATGCAGAAGCGAAGAGCCCGAGAACGTCGCCAACTGCTCGGCCGCGAGGGGGAGCGCGGGAGCGACGACGGTCGGGGCCGACCGCTGATCCAGACTGGTGGGCAGGTCGATGGCCCGCCCAGGGGCGGGGGTCATCGGGGCGAGCGGTGCGGAGGTGAGGCTCGCGAGGGTGTGCGGTGCCGGGGAGGTGAGGCTTGCGAGAGTGTGCGGTGCCGGGGAGGTGACGGCGTGAGCGTCGGGGGTCGTGAACGCGTAGCCGGCGTGAGCGGAGGAGAAGCTCGAGGAGACGCCCAAGTTCTCGGGCAGCACGACGGGCCCGCCGACCGTCGCGACAGTCAGCGAGGCAATAAGTACAGCCGTCGCATCGAAGAGCACTGCGATCCCCTCGCGCGCTGCCAGACCCCTTGTCCCCGAGACACGGGTAGACAGCGCGGTTTCATGGTAGGGGAAAAGTGACCCCAACGGGGGGTATCGCCGCAAAGACCTTCATCATTCACGGAGTCGTTACACGGACGACATCAAGAGTCTGCCGCGCGCTACTCCCCCGCGGCCGCTGGTTCGTCGAGCGCCTCGGGCCCCTGCGTGACGAGCTCGGCGAACTGCGCCGCATCGATGATGCGCAGGCCCAGCTGCTCCGCTTTGGCGAGCTTCGAGCCGGCGCCCGGGCCAGCGGCCACGAAGTCGGTCTTCTTGCTCACACTGCTCGCCGCTTTGCCCCCCGCGGCGATGATCGCCTCCTGAGCACCCTCGCGCGTGAAGCCCTCGAGGCTGCCGGTCGCCACGACGGTGACGCCCGCGAGCACTCCCCCGGCGGCGGCCGCCGCTCCGGGGCCGGGGTGGCCCTCTGTGTGCCACTCGAGACCCGCCCTCTGCCACGACTCGACGATCTCGACGTGCCAGTCGACGGCGAACCAGTCGACGAGCGCCTCTGCGATGATCGGGCCCACGCCGTCGACAGCGGCGAGCTCCTCCTTCGTCGCCTCCCTGATGTGCTGAAGCGACCCGAAGTGGTCGGCGAGCGCCCGCGCGGCGACGGGGCCCACGTGCCGGATCGACAGCGACACGAGCTTTCGCCACAGAGGCTTCTTCTTGGCCTTCTCGAGCTCGTCGAGCAGATTCGTCGCGGCGGAGGAGACGATGAACTGCTCGTCGCCGTCGAACGGCCCCGCCGGGTCGTAGGGCGGGTCGGGCTTCGACTTCGTCGGCTCCTGGCCGGGCAGCGGGGCTCTCCTCAGCCGTCGGAACGGACTGCGCCGTTTCGCCTCGCCGTCCTCCTCGAGCTTCGGCAGCCCCGTCTCGCTGTCGGTGACGATGACCTCGATCGGCAGCAGCTGCTCGAGCGTCAGCGCGAACAACCCGGCCTCGGTCACGAGAGGCGGCGTCTCGGGCACCTCCGGCTGGGTGAGCGCCGCGGCGCCGATCTCGCCCAGGCCCTCGATGTCGAGTGCACCACGGCTGCCGATGTGCTCGACACGGCCGCGCACCTGCGCCGGGCAGCTGCGCGCGTTCGGGCAGCGCAGGTCGACGTCGCCCTCCTTCGCGGGCCTCAGCTCGGTGCCGCACTCCGGGCAGTGGGTGGGCATGACGAACTCGCGCTCGGTGCCGTCGCGCAGCTCGACGACCGGCCCGAGCACTTCGGGAATCACATCGCCGGCCTTGCGCAGCACCACGGTGTCGCCGATGAGCACGCCCTTGAGCTTGACGACGTCCTGATTGTGCAAGGTCGCCTGCCGCACCTCGCTGCCGGCGACGCGCACCTTCTGCATGACCGCGAAGGGCGTCGCGCGGCCCGTGCGGCCGACGCTCACGACGATGTCGAGCAGCTTCGTGTTGACCTGCTCGGGCGGGTACTTGTAGGCGATCGCCCAGCGCGGGGCTCGGCTCGTCGCCCCGAGCTCGTCGTGCAGGGCCAGCTCGTCGACCTTGACGACGACGCCGTCGATCTCGTGCTCGACGCTGTCGCGGTGCTCGCCGAAGTGGGTGATGAACTCGGCGGCACCCTCCGCCGAGTCGCGCACGCTCGCGTGGTCGCTCGTCGGCAGCCCCCAGCGCGACAGCAGCTCGTAGATCTCGCTCTGTGCCGCCACGGGCGGGTTCTGCCACGCGCCGATGCCATGGACGAGCATCCGCAATCGGCTCAGCCGATCGTGCATGCGCGCCAGCTGCGCCGCATTCTTGCCCTCCGCCTTCTGCCGCAGCGAGCCGCTCGCCGCGTTGCGCGGGTTGGCGAACTCGCGCTCGCCCGCCTCGCGCTGCAGGCCGTTGAGGGCATCGAATGCCGCTTTCGGAATGAACACCTCGCCGCGCACCTCCACGAGGTCGGGCACGCTGTCGTCGTCGATGTGGTTCGGGATGCCCGGCACGAGCCGCACGTTCTCGGTCACGTCCTCGCCGACGACCCCGTCGCCACGCGTCGCCGCGCTGACGAGCACCCCGCGCTCGTAGCGCAGGTTGAGGGCGAGCCCGTCGATCTTCAGCTCGCACAGCCAGTGCACCGCGCGGTTCGCGTCGCGCTCGACCTTCGCCGCCCACGCCGCGAACTCCTCCGGCGTGAACACGTTGTCGAGGCTCAGCATGCGCTCGGCGTGCGTCACCGGGTCGAAGAGCGTGGACTCGGCACGGCCGCCGACCGTCTGCGTCGGGCTGTCCTGACTCTGCAACTCGGGGAACTCGCGCTCGATCTCCGCCAGCCGCTGCAACTTCTCGTCGTACGAGGCGTCGTCCTCGAGCACCGTGTCGCGGCCGTAGTAGGCGTCGCGCAGCTCGAGGATGCGGCTCGTGAGCGCCTCGACCTCGGCGCGGGCCGCGTCGCGGCTCAGCTCGCCGACGGGTGTCGCGGCGGTCGTCGTGCCGGGGTCGTCAGAAGCGCTGTCAGCCACGCGCTCAGTCTAGGAGCGGCCGCCGACCCCGCACTCAGCCCCTGCACGGCCCCGACCGCGGCCCCGGCCCCGCCCCCGGCTCGACCGAACGACGGAGATGGTGCCCGTTCCACGCCTGTCACTCAAGCACCGAGTGTGTTCCCGGCGCATTCTCCGTCGTTTGGTCGAAGAGCGAGTCTGGCGTCAGGATGCGGTGGCCGGGACCGCGCTCACGGTACGGTCGATCGTGCACTGGCCGAGCACGCGCGTGCCGACGTAGAGCACCGCGGTCTGGCCGGGGGCGACGCCGTGCAACGGCTCCTCGACGGTGACCGCGAGCTCGAGCACGCCCTCCGCGCTCGGCACCACGCGAGCGCGCGCGGGCACCGGGTCGGCATGCGCGCGCACCTGCACCTCGCACGCGAACTCGGCCACGGCATCCGGTGCGGTGGAATCGGCGACCGCGATGCCGGATGCGACCGGGTCGAGGCCCGCCCACGTGAACCGCGCCCCAGCGAGCTCGCGCACCGCGAGCGCCTCGCGCGGCCCGACGACGACCTCGTTCGAGCTCGGTCGCACCTCGAGCACGAAGCGCGGGCGGCCGTCGGGGGCCGGCACACCCAGGTTGAGGCCGCGGCGCTGGCCGACGGTGAAGCTCGTCGCACCCTCGTGCGAGCCGACCTGCGCACCGTCACGGTCGACGATCGCGCCCTCGGCCGGCGCGATGCGGTCGGCCAGCCAGCCGCGCGTGTCGCCATCGGGGATGAAGCAGATGTCGTGACTGTCGGGCTTCTGCGCGACCGTGAGCCCGCGCTCCTCCGCCTCCGCGCGCACGGCGGCCTTGTTCGGCGTGCGCCCGAGCGGGAACATCGCGTGCGCGAGCTGCTCGCTCGTGAGCACGCCGAGCACGTACGACTGGTCCTTCGCCTCGTCCGAGGCCCGGTGCAGCTCCCGGTGGCCGGAGTCGTCCGTCACGATGTGCGCGTAGTGCCCGGTCGCGACGGCGTCGAAGCCGAGCGCGAGCGCCTTCTCGAGCACGGCCGCGAACTTGATGCGCTCGTTGCAGCGCATGCACGGGTTGGGCGTGCGGCCGGCCGCGTACTCGGCAATGAAGTCGTCGATGACGTCGTCGCGGAACCGCTCGCTGAAATCCCACACATAGAACGGGATGCCCAGCCTCTCGGCCGCGCGACGCGCATCCAGCGAGTCCTCGATCGTGCAGCAGCCGCGCGCGCCCGAGCGCAGCGTGCCCGGCATGCGGCTCAGCGCGAGGTGCACGCCGACGACGTCGTGGCCTGCGTCGACCGCGCGCGCGGCGGCCACGGCGCTGTCGACGCCGCCGCTCATCGCCGCGAGAACCTTCACCCCACCAGGGTACGCGGGGTTGCGGCCCACCCGCCCGCATTGGTGGCACCGAATGAAGGCGGTCGGGCGTTCACCGTCGGCGTGTCGCCCGCAAAGTGCCGACATAATCGGGGCGAGGGCAGGGGGTTGCGGGGCGGGCGGCTAGCGACCGAGGCGGGGCTGCCGCGCCGCGAGCCCCGCGCCGACGGCCTGACGGGCGGCGTGAGCGAGAGCATCCAGGAACGCGTCGATCTCGTCGGCCGTCGTCGCAGGCCCGAGCGACACGCGCAGCGAGCCGCGCGCCTCGGTCGGCGACACCCCCATCGCGAGGAGCACATGCGAGGGCTCGGGCACTCCGGCCTGGCACGCCGACCCGGTCGAGACGGCGAAGCCGGCCTGGTCGAGCAGGAACAGCAGCGAGTCGCCCTCGGCGCCGGGCACGCGCACGTGCAGCGTGCCGGGCAGGGAGTCGGCGAGATCGGTCGACAGGCGCACCTCCGGCACGCGATCACGGATGCCCGCCGCAAGCCGATCACGCAGCCCCCGCTTGCGGTCGGCGCGGTCTGCAAGCGCGGCGCAGGCGTCTTCGGCGGCGGCGGCGAACCCGGCCGCCCCCGCGGCATCCATCGTGCCGGAGCGCCCGCGCTGCTGCGCCCCGCCGTGGAGGAGCGGCTCGACCTCTGTGCCGCGCCGCAGGACGAGCGCGCCGACGCCGACGGGCCCGCCGACCTTGTGGGCAGAGATCGAGACGGCGCTCACACCCGCGGGCAGGGGGTCGAGCGGTACCTGGCCGTAGGCGGCGATCGCGTCGACGTGCACGGGCACGCCGGCGGCCGCCGCGAGCGCCGCCGCCTCGGCGACGGGCTGCAGCGTGCCGACCTCGTTGTTGGCCCACAGCATCGTGAGCAGGGCTGCGCCGTCAGAGGAGACGGAGCGAGGGGTGAGGGCCTCCTCGAGCGCGTCGAGCCGCAGCCGGCCGTTCGCGTCGACGGGCAGCCACTCGACGCTCGCACCCTCGTGATCGACGAGCCACTGCACCGCATCGAGGGTCGCGTGGTGCTCCGCCGCGGGGGCGAGGATGCGCGTGCCGAGACCCGCGGCTCGCCGCGACCAGTACAGCCCCTTGATGGCGAGGTTGACCGCCTCGGTGCCCCCGCCCGTGAGGGTGACCTCGATCGGGTCGACGCCGATCGTCGCGGCGATGCGGGCGCGCGAGGAATCGAGTAGGGCGCGCGCCGACTGGCCGGCCGAGTGGATCGACGACGGGTTGCCGACGACGGCGAGCGCCTCCACATACCGCTCCCGCACGGCGAGCGGCATGGGCGAGGTCGCCGCGTGGTCCAGGTAGATGGTCATCGGCTTTACCCTAAGACCCATGCCCTCTACCGCCTCCTTGTCGCGCCTCGGCGTGCTGCAGACGCCGCAGGGCGGCGAGCTGCGCGTGTGGAGCGCGCACGCCTCGCGCCTGACCGTGGAGGTGTTCGACCACGACGACGCCGATCGGGTGATCGCCGAGCACGACCTGCACCGCATGCGCACGGGAACCTGGCACGTGACGACGCGCGACCTCTCCCCCGGCGCGCTCTACGCGCTGCGCATCGACGGGCCGGCGGGGGCCGGGCACGCCTTCGACGGCGAGCGCCGCCTGCTCGACCCGTACGCGCGCGGCCTCGAGCGCAGCCCGCGCGGCGAGTGGCGAGCCCGGGTGCTCGGGGACGCGTTCGACTGGGGCGGCGTGCGCAAGCCGCGCATCCCGGGCGACCGGCGGGTCATCTACGAAGCGCACGTCAAGGGCCTCACGAAGCTCGCACCCGATCTGCCCGACGAGCTGCGCGGCACCTATGCGGGGCTCGCCCACCCGAGCACGATCGCGTACCTCAAAGACCTCGGCGTCACGACGATCGAGCTGCTGCCGATCCACCAGTTCGTGAGCGAGCAGCGGCTGCAGGCTCTCGGGCTCACCAACTACTGGGGCTACAACACGCTGAACTTCTTCGCACCGCACGCCGCCTACGCGACCCGCCGCGCCCAGCAGGGCGGGCCCGAGGCGGTGCTGCGCGAGGTCAAGGGCATGGTGCGCCTGCTGCACGAGGCGGGCCTCGAGGTCATGCTCGACGTCGTCTACAACCACACGGCGGAGGAGGGCCTCGACGGGCCCACGTCGAGCTTCCGCGGCATCGACAACGCGAGCTACTACCGGCACGTCGGCGGGGACGGCGGCGGCGAGTACCTCGACGTCACCGGCTGCGGAAACACGCTCGACGCCTCGCGGCCCGTCGTGCAGCGGCTCATCCTCGACTCGCTGCGCTACTGGGCGCGCGAGGTGCAGATCGACGGGTTCCGCTTCGACCTCATGGCCACGCTCGGGCGCGACGCGGGGGCGAGCTTCGACCCCGAGCATCCTCTCTTGCGGGCGATCCTCGACGATGCCTCGCTGCAGGACACGACGATGGTCGCCGAGCCCTGGGACGTCGGCATGGGCGGCTGGCAGGTCGGCAACTTCCCCGACGGGTACGGCGAGTGGAACGACGGCTACCGCGACCGCGCGCGGCACTTCTGGCTGACCGACATCGCGTCGGCGCGGGAGCACGGGCACGCTCCCGACGGCATCGGCTCGCTCGCCCGCCGCATCACCGGCAGTGCGCACGTCTTCGCCGCCGAGCGCGGGCCGCTCGCGAGCGTCAACTTCGTGACCGCCCACGACGGCTTCACGCTCGCCGACCTCGTGAGCCACAACCACAAGCACAACCTCGCCAACGCGGAGGAGAACCGCGACGGGAACGACCACAACCGCTCCTACAACTTCGGAGTGGAAGGCCCCACCGACGAGACCGGCATCACGACCGCGCGGCGCAAGGCCATGCGCAACCTGCTCGGCACCCTGCTGCTCAGCGCCGGCACGCCCATGATCACCGCGGGCGACGAGGTCGGCCGCAGCCAGCGCGGCAACAATAACGCCTACTGCCACGACAGCGAGCTCACGTGGCTCGACTGGGCGCACGAGGGCTGGCAGCAGGACCTGCGCCGCGTCGTCGCGCGGCTCACGCAGCTGCGCCGCGAGAACCCCGCGCTGCGGCCCAGCCGCTACGGCCGCTGGGGCGAGACCGTGCCGAGCGCCACCCAGATGGACTGGTACAACAAGGAGGGCGCCTCCATGACGATGGAGGACTGGGACTCCCCCGCTGAGCGCACCCTGCAGTACCTGGCCGCGTCGACGCCAGAACGCGAGGAGTTCAACCGCATCCTGCTCGTCGTGCACGGCCTCGAAGACCCCGTGCACGTGACCCTGCCCGAGCACGAGGGCGTCGCCGGTTACTCCCTGCTGTGGGACAGCGCTCACGACGACATCAGCGAGCTCGACAGCGAGCACACCCCAGGCACCGCGCTCGAGGTGGGCCCGACGTCGATGCTGCTGTTCCGGGCGCACGACTGACCGCGCGAGCGACCGGAGCACCGAGCATGGCGAAGAAGACGCGGGCGGGATCGCAGGCCGGCCCCGGTACTCCCGCGACGGTCGCGCTCACGGCGGCGGGCATCCCGTACACCGCGCACAGCTACGCGCACGACCCGTCGACAGCGAACTACGGGCTCGAGGCGGCAGCGGCGCTCGGGGTCGACCCTGATCGCGTGTTCAAGACGCTCCTCGCCGTCGCCGACGGTCGCCTCGTCGTCGGCATCGTGCCGGTATCGCGGATGCTCCACCTCGGGTCCCTCGCCGCCGCCGCGGGCGCCAAACGCGCCCTGATGGCCGAGCCGGCTCTCGCCGAGCGCAAAACCGGATACGTCGTCGGCGGAATCTCACCGCTCGGGCAGCGCACCGCGAGCCCGACCTTCCTCGACGAGTCCGCGACGGGTTGGCCGACGGTCTTCGTCTCCGGCGGGCGTCGAGGCGTCGACCTCGAACTCGCGCCCGACGACCTGCTGCGCCTCACCGGCGGGCGGCTCGCCCCGCTCGCCCGCTGAGCGCGCGACTCAGAGGGTCGTCGCCGCGCCGACGCGGATGCAGTGCACCTCGTGGCCGGGGGCCACGGGGAGGGGCGGCGGCACCACCTCGCCACACTGGTCGATCGCGAGAGGGCACCGCGTGCGGAACACGCAGCCGCTCGGCGGGTTGAGCGGCGAGGGTACGTCCCCCGAGAGGATCACCCGCTCGCGCCCCGACTCCGCGAGAGGATCGGCGGGAGGGATGGCGGAGAGCAGCGCCTGGGTGTACGGATGGCCTGCACCCGCGCCGTCGACGCCCTCGCCGTCCTTCGGGAAGAGCGCGTCGCGATCGGCGAGCTCCATGACGCGGCCGAGGTACAGCACCATGACGCGCGAACTCATGTGCTCGACGACGGCGAGATCGTGGGCGATGAACAGGTAGGCGAGGTTGTGCTCGCGCTGGAGCCGCTGCAGGAGGTTGAGGATCTGCGCCTGCACGGAGACGTCGAGCGAGGCCGTCGCCTCGTCGAGGATGATGAGCTCGGGATCGCTCGCAAGAGCGCGCGCGATGCACACGCGCTGCCGCTGCCCACCCGAGAGGTGCCGCGGGTACCGGTCGGCGAAGCGTGCATCGAGGCCGACGAGTTCGAGAAGCTCGAGCACGCGCTCGCGGCGGCGACCGCGGTGCAGACCGTGCACGTCGAGGGGCTCGCGCACGCTCTCCGCGATGGTCCGCCGCGGGTTGAGGGAGGCCATCGGGTCCTGGTGGACCATGGCGATGCGGCGGCGCAGCGCCGTGAGCGCCGCGCCGCGCGCCGCGGAGAGGCTCTCGCCGTCGAGCGTGATGCTACCGCTCGACGACTCGACGAGGCGCATGACGGCGCCCGCGATGGTCGACTTGCCGCTGCCGGATTCGCCGACGAGCCCGAGCGTCTCGCCCGGGGCGATCGTGAAGCTCACCGAATCGACGGCGCGCACCTCGGCGTGCCGGGTTCGCAGGGTGCGCCGCTCACCCGCGACGGCCGGCACGGGGACGCGAAAGACGACGGAGAGCGAATCCACGTCGAGGAGCGGGCGCGTCATGATGCCCTCACCGCCCCCGCGGGAGCCTGCGCGCAGAACGATCGCGCCAGATGCCCCTCGGCTGCGCCGGAGACAGCGGCGAGCGGCGGCCGCTCGGTGGCGCAGCGCACGTCCGCCCGTACCGTGCAGCGGTCGTAGAACACGCATCCGGGCGGAAGGTGCCGCGGGTCGGGCGGCGACCCGGGAATCATCGCGAGCTCTTCCCCGCGGTCGCCAATGCGCGGGCGCGAGGCGAGGAGTCCCGCCGTGTACGGGTGACGATGATCGGCGAAGATGTCGCGCACCGTGCCGGTCTCAACCACCTGCCCGCCGTAGAGCACGACGATGCGGTCGGCGATGCCGCCGACGACGCCGAGGTCGTGGCTGATCCAGACGACGGCCGTGCCCGAGCGCTCCTGCATGTCGGCGACGACGTCGATGATCTGGGCCTGGATGGTCACGTCGAGGGCCGTCGTCGGCTCGTCGGCGATGAGCACCTCGGGCTCGCACGAGAGGGCGATGGCGATCATGACCCGCTGGCGCATGCCGCCGGAGAGCTGGTGGGGGTAGGAGCGCACGCGACGCCCAGGGTCGGGAACGCCGACGAGCTCGAGCAGTTCGACGGCGCGCCGCGCCGCCGCGCGGCGGGTCATCCCGAGGTGCTCTTCGAGGCCCTCCGTGATCTGCCGCTCGACGGTCAGCAGGGGGTTGAGCGACGTCGCCGGATCCTGGAAGACGTAGCCGATGCGCGGCCCGCGGAGGCGGCGCAGGCGCTCGGCCGACAGCGCCAGCAGGTTGTCGAACGGCGCATCGCCGCCGAGCCAGGAGCGTCCGCTGAGCCGCATCGCGGCGGAGGCGGGGAGCAGCCCCGTGGCGGCGAGCACCGTCATGCTCTTGCCCGAGCCGGACTCCCCGACCACGCCGAGCGTCTCGCCGCGCTCGACGGACCACGTCACATCATCGAGGATCTGGGCCGCCCCGAACCGCAGGCCGAGCGAGTCGACGCCGAACACTCCGGTCACGGGCGCACCTCCCGTCGTGAGGGGTCGAGCACATCGCGCAGGGTGTCCCCGAGCAGGTTGAAGGCGAGGACGGTCACGAAGACGGCGAGGCCGGGGAAGACTGCCATCCACCACGCCTGGTCGAGGTAGCCGCGCGCGTCGAACAGCATGCGGCCCCACGAGGGGTTCGGCGGCTGGACGCCGAGACCGAGGAAGGAGAGCGCCGCTTCGGAGAGGATCGCGAACGCGAGCGAGAGAGACGTCTGCACGATGAGCGGTGCGGCGACGTTCGGCAGGATGTGGCGGAGGATGATCCACCGGGAGCCCGCGCCCATGCCCTGGGCCGCGCGCACGAACGGCTCCTCGCGCACCGAAAGCGTCGAGGCCCGAGCGACACGGGCGAAGATCGGCACGTAGACGACTCCGATCGCGATCATGGCCGTCGTGAGGCCCGGCCCGAGGATCGCGACGATCGCGAGGGCGAGGAGCAGGACGGGAAAAGCGAACATGACGTCGACGATGCGCATGACGATCGTGTCGATCCAGCCGCCGAAGTATCCTGCGATGAGACCGAGGAGCACGCCCGCCGCGAAGGCGATCGACACGGAGACGACGCTCACCTGCACCGAGACGCCCGCCGCGAGAACGACGCGGCTGTAGATGTCGCGCCCGAGATCGTCGGTGCCGAAGACGTGGGCCCAGGAGGGCGCCTGCAGCGCGCGGCCGAGGTCGATGTCGTTCGCTGCGTAGGGCACGATCCACGGCCCGGCCGCGGCGGCGAGGACGACGAGCAGCAGCACGACGGCGCTCGCGAGGGCGACGGGGCGTCGCGCGATGTCGCCGAGGCTCTGCCGCCAGCCGCTCGCGGGCGCAGGTGGAGGGGCGCCTCCCTCGGGGACGGCGGGCCGGAGCGGGGCGGCGTTCGTCATGACAGCCGGATGCGCGGGTCGATGCGGGCGTAGAGGAGATCGACCGCGAGGTTGATGAGCAGGAACATGACGGCGACGAGCAGGACGGCCCCCTGGATGACGGGGTAGTCGCGCGCCGCGACCGCGTCGTACACGAGTCGACCGAGGCCGGGCCAGGCGACGACGACCTCCACGACGATGACGCCGCCGAGCATCGTCGCGAGCTGGACGCCACCGACGGTGATGATGGGCACGAGGGCGTTGCGCACGACGTGCCGCCCGATGACGATGCGCTCGCGCAGACCCTTCGAGCGGGCCGTGCGGACGTGGTCGGAGCCGAGGACCTCGAGCACCGAGGACCTCACGTAGCGGGTCATGATCGAGCCCGCGATGAGCCCCACGGTGACGGCGGGGATCGTGACGTGCCGCAGCCACTCGATCGGGTCTTCTCCGAAGGCGACGTAGCCGGAGGACGGGAGAAGCCGCAGGCTCGCGGAGAACCCGAGAATGAGCAGGAGGGCCATCCAGAAGTCGGGAACGGAGACGCCCGCCTGGCTGATCATGCGCACGATCGCGTCGCTCGCCTTGCCCGAGCGCAGCGCGGCGTAGATGCCGAGCGGGAACGAGATGAGGATGGCCACGACCATGCCCGCACCCGCTAGGGAGAGCGTCGCGGGCAGCCGCTCGAGCAGGATGAGCGTGACCGGCCGCCCCGAGCGGAAGCTCACGCCGAGGTCTCCCGTCACGGCGCCGCCGAGATAGCTGAAGAATTGGACGATGAGTGGCTGGTCGAGCCCCGAGGCGGCCCGGAGCGCGTCGTAGGACTCCTGACTGAAGCGCGTGCCGAGGGCGAGCCGCACGGGGTCGCCGGGCACGAGTTGAATGAGCGCGAAGACGACGATCGAGACGCCGAGCAGCACCACGGCCGTGTGGCCGAGTCGGCGGAGGATGTACAGCACCGCGTCTGCCCTTCGTCTCGATCGTCGTCTCGCGCTGGCGAGCTACTCGTTCAGCGTGACATCCCGGAACCGGATGGCCGCGTCGCCACGCACCTCGTACCCGCTCACCGTGTCGGACCAGGCCTGCACGACGTCGGGGTTGTAGAGGTAGATGTAGCTCGCTTCGTCGGCGATGATCGTCGCCGCCTCGGCGTAGATGTCGTACCGGGTCGCCTCGTCGGTCTCGACGCGGCCGGCGTCGAGCAGGCTGTCGACCTCGGCGTTGCTGTAGCCCTGCACGTTGAAGCCGCCCGAGCTGTAGTGCTGCGCGTAGTAGAAGTCGTCAGGATCGAGGTTGCCGAGCCAGCCCATGAGGAGCATGTCGAAGTTGCCCGAGTTCTGCTCGTCGAGCCACGTGCCGAAGTCGAGCGTGCGGATCTCCAGGCCGATTCCGGCCTCGGCGAGCTGGGATTCCATGACCTGCGCGGCGGTCACGGTCTCCGGGTAGTCGCTCGCGACCATGATCTCGAGGCTCAAGTCGCTCACGCCTGCCTCGGCGAGCAGCTCCTGTGCCCGCTCGGGGTCAGTCGAGTAGCCGTCGTACTCCACGTACCAGCTGCTCGATTCGGGGATCGCGAGCTGGTTGACCGTCGCGGCGCCCTGCCACGCGGCCTGGGCGATCGCGTCGCGATCGATCGCGTAGGCGATGGCCTGGCGAACGCGGACGTCGTCGAAGGGCGCGCGGGCCTGGTTGAGGGCGAGGTACCAATAGTCGTTCGAGCCGGTCTGGCCGAGCGTGATCCCCTCGGTGTCGCCGAGCGATGCGATGTTCTGCGCGGGGATCGAGTCGGTCCACTGGATCTCACCGACCTCGAGCGCCGTGAGAGCGGTCGTCCCCTCGGAGAGGAAGCGGAACGTCACGCCGTCGATGGCCGGCGCGCCGTCCCAGTAGTCAGGGTTGCTACTGAGCTCGATCGAGTCTCCTGCGGCGTAGCTCTCGAAGACGAAGGGTCCGGTGCCCACGGGGGCCGACTGGATGTCGCCCGACTCGACGTTCTCCTCGTTGACGATCGCCATGCCCTTGAAGCCGCCGAGGTTGGCGAGCAGGTTGGGCGTGGGCGAGGCGACCTCGATGACGACCGTCAGATCGTCCGGTGCCGTGATGTCGGTGATCGCCGCGAAGCGCCAGGCGTTCGCGAGCTCGTCGTCGATAATGCGGTTGTACGAGTAGAGGACGTCCTCGGACGTGAACTCGGATCCGTCGTGGAACGTCACGCCTTCGCGGAGCGTGAACGTCCAGGTGAGCTGGTCGTCGCTGACCGTCCACGATTCGGCGAGCGCTGGCTGCATCGAGAGGTTCTCGTCAGGCTCGACAAGCGTGTCGAAGATGTTCTCGAGCACCTGGAACGAGAAGTACGAGGAGGTCGACTGTGGATCGAACTGGTCGGGCTCGCCGCCGATCGCGGCGATGAACTCGGTGGAGCCGGTGCCGCCATCGACGTCGACACTCTCGCCCGCGGAACATCCGGCGAGCACGAGTACCGAGGCGGCGGCCACGGCCAGCCCGAGACGGGTTCGTGAGGGTGCTGCTGTGGTGGGTCGCATCGGTTGTATCTCCTTCAGCGTGCCAATCAGGACTTCATCAGTATGGTGAAGATTTCATCATTCTGCTGTAGATTCTAGAGAACCGCTAGTCAGCATCGGGATGTTTACACGACCGCAACATGCATCGTCGTCCCGGACCCCGAGAGATCTACGGAGCCCATGACGTTCTCGCTGCTGCTCACCGATCCCGCGCATCGCTGGATCGTCGTCGCGAGCGCCACCTGCACGCCCGCCGTCGGGGCCGCCGTCCCCGCCGCGCGCATCGGTGCGGGCGGCGTCGTGTCGCAGGCCCACACCAACTCGGCGCTGCGGGCTTCCGCGCTCGCACTCCTCGCGGAAGGGCTCGACCCCGCGACCGCCCTCGAGCGGACCATCGCGACCGACGCACGAGCGGAACTGCGCCAAGTGGGCCTGCTCGACGCTCGAGGCCGAGCTGCGAGCCACACCGGCACCGAGGTCACGCCCTGGTGCGGTGCGCGCAGCAGGGCGGGCGTCCTCGCCATCGGCAACTACCTGACCGGACCCGAGGTCATCGACGCGCTGCTCGACTCGGTGGCGATCGACGCCCTGCACGATGCGGAGAGCGGACCGGGGGGCCTCGCGACGATCGCGCTGAGCGCCATGCACGCCGCCCAGGACGTCGGCGGCGACCGGCGCGGTCAGCAGAGCGCGAGCCTCCTGCTCACCGCTCTGACCGGCCCGAGCAGGGTGGAGGAGGAGGACGGCACCCTGCTCGACCTGCGTGTCGACGACGACGAGCGGCCGCTCGGCGCGCTCACGGTCCAGCTGCACCGCTCGATCGGCGATCTGCCGACCGCCTAAGGGGCCTGGGGCGTGACCGCCCCGAGCACGACGACGTCGACGTCGCCGGCGTTCGCCCACCAGTGCGCCGTGGCGCAGTGGTAGGTCATCGCGTCTCCGGGCTCGAGGATGACTTCCTCGCCGCCGTAGTGGACGAGCAGCCGCCCCTCGAGCACGACGACGCACTCCATCCCGAGGTGCCGGAACGGCCGCGACTCATTGCTGAAGCCAGGCGGCATGACGGTGCGGATGACCTGGATGGGGACGCTCGAGCCCGGCGTGAGGAGCTCGCGGACGAGTCCGTCGTCCGCGCTCTGCGGGTCGAGCGGGTCGAGGCGGCGACGATCCGTGCGCCGCACGACCTGGCGATCGTCGTCCTCGGAAAAGTGAACGAGCTGCGAGAGCGGGATCGAGAGCGCCTGCGCGAGCCGGGCGAGCGACTCGAGCGCAGGGTTGCCCATCCCGCGTTCGAGCTGACTGACCATGCCCGAGCTCACACCGGCACGCGTCGCGAGCCCTTCGACGGTGAGTCCGAGCCGCTTGCGCACCTGGCGGATGGTCGCACCGATGGCCTGCACTTCACGCTCGTACAGGTCTCTCTGCTCATCGCCCATGGTCCGCCATGCTAGCCGTCGCACCCGCGGCCGGACGTGAGGGACCCTTCGGCCTGCGCGCGCTGCGCTAGTGCGTCGCCGCGGTGACGAGCCCGAGCTCCGCCGGATGCGCGAGCAGCTCGTGGCACGGCGTGACCCGCACGGTGTAGCCGAACGACCCGGAGCGCGCGAGCGGCACGGTGCCCGCGAACATCGCCGGCTGGCCGAGGTCGTGCGACTCGAGCATGAGCGGCAGGTGGTGCACGTCGGCGAGCTCGTCGCCCTCGCGTGCGCGCCCGAACACGACCTCGACGAGCACCTCGTCGGGCCTGAGCCCGCCGAGGTTGACGTGGGCCTGCACCGTGAGCTCGTCCCCGACCTGCGGTGAGCCGACGCCGCCCGACTCGACGTGCGCGACCGAGACGGTCGGCCACTCGGCGGCGACGTGCGCTTTCCACGCGGCGAGCTCGCGCGCGGGGCCGTACTCGCCCACCGTGATCGCGCGACGCGCACGAGCGGCAGGCACGTAGAGCCGCTCGACGTACTCGGTCACCATGCGGTCGGCCGAGAGCTCGGGCGAGAGCGTCGCGAGCGTGTGGCGAATGTTCTGCAGCCAGCGGCGCGGCAGCCCGTCGGCGTCGCGGTCGTAGTAGCGCGGCGCGATCTGGTGCTCGATGAGGTCGTACATGGCCTCGGCTTCGAGCGCGTCGCGCTCGGCCCCGTCGCCCGCAGCGTCGGCGCTCGGGATCGCCCATCCGTTCTCGCCGTCGTAGTACTCGTTCCACCAGCCGTCGAGGATCGACAGGTTGAGGGAGCCGTTGAGCGCCGCCTTCATGCCGGAGGTGCCGCACGCCTCGAAAGGCCGCAGCGGGTTGTTGAGCCAGATGTCGGTGCCGGGGTACAGCAGTCGCGCCATGCCGATGTCGTAGTTGGGCAGGAAGACGATGCGCTCGCGAACGTCGTTCTCGCTCGCGAACTGCACGAGCTTCTGGATGAGCGCCTTGCCGCTGTCGTCGGCGGGATGCGACTTGCCGGCGATGACGAGCTGCACGGGGCGCTCGGGGTCGGTGAGGAGCGAGCGCAGGCGATCCTGGTCGTGGAGCATGAGCGTGAGGCGCTTGTAGGTGGGCACGCGTCGCGCGAACCCGATCGTGAGCACGTCGGGGTCGAGGATGCGCGACATCCACTGGGGTGCGGCGACGCCAGGGTTCTCCTCCGCGAAGGCGGCCGCGACGCGCTCGCGCGCGTCGGTGACGAGCTGCTCGCGCATGGCGCGGCGCACGGCCCACAGGTCGGCGTCCGAGACGGCGTCCGAGCTCCAGTCGCAGCGCGTCGTGTCGTACGTGCCGAGGGCGTCTTTCGCGAGCGTCACCATGAGCGGATCGGTCCATGTGGGCGCGTGCACGCCGTTCGTGACGGAGGTGATGGGCACGTCCGCGGCGTCGAAACCGGGCCACAGCTCGCCGAACATGCCGCGCGAGACCTCGCCGTGCAATTGCGAGACACCGTTGGCGCGCTGCGCGAGCCGAAGACCCATGACGGCCATGTTGTGCACGCCGGGGTCGCCGCCCGGGTAGTCCTCCCGTCCGAGGGCGAGCACGTCATGCCCGTCGATGCCGGGCAGCAGGTCGGTCTCGAGGTAGCGACCGATGAGGGATGCGTCGAACCGGTCGATTCCGGCGGACACGGGAGTGTGGGTGGTGAAGAGCGTTCCCGCGCGCACGACCTGCAGTGCCTCCGAGAACGTGAGCCCCTCCGCGATGAGGTCGCTGATGCGCTCGAGCCCGAGGAATCCGGCGTGGCCCTCGTTGGTGTGGAAGACCTCCGGCGCGGCCGTGCCGGTGACGCGCACGTGCGCCTTGATGGCGCGCACGCCTCCGATGCCGAGGAGGAGCTCCTGCAGGAGTCGATGCTCGCCGCCTCCGCCGTAGAGGCGGTCTGTGACGCCGCGCAGGTCGTCGGAGTTCTCGGCGATGTCCGTGTCGAGCAGCAGCAGCACGACGCGGCCGACGTGCATCTGCCAGACGCGCGCGTGAAGCTTTCGCCCGCCGGGGAGGGCGAGGGTGACGAGCACGGCGCTGCCGTCGGGCTCGCGCAGCACCTGCATGGGCAGGCCGTCGGGGTCGATGAGTGGGTAGGCCTCCTTCTGCCAGCCGTCGCGGTCGATGGCCTGACGGAAGTAGCCGGCGCGATAGAACAGGCCGACGCCGAGCAGCGGGACCCCGAGGTCGCTCGCGCTCTTGAGGTGGTCCCCGGCGAGGATGCCGAGGCCGCCCGAGTACTGGGGAATCGCGGAGGCGATGCCGAACTCGGGCGAGAAGTAGGCGATGCGCTGCGGGGCGTCCTCGAGCGACTGGTACCAGCGGGGCTGCTCCAGATAGGCCGTGAGGTCGGCGCGCAGCGCCTGCGCGTCGGCGATGAACTGCCCATCGGCGGCGAGCTCGTCGAGCCGTGCGGAGTCGACTGCTCCCAGGAGGGCGATCGGGTCATGGTCGAGCTCGTCCCAGAGGACGGGGTCGATGCGCGCGAACAGTCGCCTCGTCGGCTCGTGCCACGACCAGCGCAGGTTCGCGGCGAGCGCCGCGACGGCGTCGAGCGCCTCGGGCAGGACGGTGCGGACGGTGAATCGGCGGATCGCCTTCACAGCTTCTCCTCGGGGCCTGGGTGGGTGCGGCGGTGCGAACGAGCACGGGGAGCGCGAGTCGATCACGTCGACGTGGTCGAGAGAGCGCGCACGCCCCGACTCGCCACTCTAGGCGAGTCGGACCCGCATCGGGAACCGGTTCCAGAACACTCGGCGGCAGGCCGCTCACCGCGACGGGCGATGACCTCCTTAACGACGAACAGGACCGGCCTCGCTGGGGGATGCGAGTGTCGGTCCTGTCTCATGAGACCGTTCGGGTCGGCCTCATCATCGCGCTCGGGGGCCCACACTGCAGTGCGAACCCGTCGTGCCCTTGTGGTGACGCCGTGCTATCGCGTTCGGGTCTCGCGACAGTGCTGACGTCGTTCATCGACCATACGCACGCGACCGCGCGAGCCCAAGAGGCTGACAGGAATTCGCGTACCCTGCCCGGGGTACATTTTGTCCTCACTTTGTCCGACACGCCGGTCACCGAGACCCTCCCGCACCTCCGAGCCCCCTGGACGCCTGGACGCCTCCCGCGCGCTCACCGTCCCGGCGGAGTACGGTCGACTCGTGGCTGTCACCGAATCGACCCCGTTCACCCCGCGCATCGGGCGCATCCCGATCCGGCACCTGAGCCCTGTGCAGCCGGAGGACCGCTGGCCGAGCAAGGCCTTCCTGGGAGAAGTCGTCCCCTTCGGAGCGACGGTGTTCCGCGAAGGGCACGATCTGCTCGGCGCCGATCTGCTGCTGCGCGCGCCGGACGGCACGCAGAGCGCGCACCCGCTCGAGATGGGCGCACCCGGAACCGACCGCTGGCACACCGAGGTGCTCGTCGACCAGCTGGGGCTCTACACCTGGCGCGTGCAGGCGTACTCCGACGATTGGGCGACGTGGCTGCACGCCGCCACGGTCAAGATCGAGGCTGGAGTCGACGTCGAGGTCATGCTCATGGGCGGCGGCGAGCTGCTGGAGCGCGCGACCGAGCTCGCGGGTGCTGGCACCCCGGCCGGCACGACCTTCTCCGACGCCCGCGCGGCCATGATGAACGCCGCCCTCTCTCCCGCGGCGCGCCTCGCCGTCGCGAGCGACGCCCGGCTCGTGGCGGCCCTGCAGCAGCACCGCCTGACGAGCCTCGAGACCGTCTCGGCCCCGCACACCCTGCGCGTCGAGCGCACGCGCGCCGGCGTGGGCAGCTGGTACGAGTTCTTCCCGCGCTCCGAGGGAGCGAAGCGCCGCAAGGACGGCTCCTGGCAGTCCGGCACCTTCGCGACGGCCACGCGACGACTGCCGGCGGTGGCGCAGATGGGCTTCGACGTGCTGTACCTGCCGCCGATCCACCCGATCGGGCGACTCAACCGGAAGGGCCCGAACAACACCCTCGAAGCCGGCCCGAACGACCCGGGGAGCCCGTGGGCGATCGGCGCGAAGGAGGGCGGGCACGACGCGATCCACCCCGACCTGGGCACGGCGAAGGACTTCCAGGCGTTCCTCGCGAGCGCCGCGAAGAACGGTCTCGAGGTCGCCCTCGATCTGGCCCTCCAGTGCGCTCCCGACCACCCGTGGGTGACCGAGCATCCCGAGTGGTTCACGACGCTGCCGGACGGCTCCATCCGCTACGCGGAGAACCCGCCGAAGAAGTACCAGGACATCTACCCGCTCAACTTCGACAACGACCCGGAGGGGTTGAGCACCGAGATCCTGCGCATCGTGCGCTACTGGATCGAGTTGGGCGTGCGCATCTTCCGCGTCGACAACCCGCACACGAAGCCGCTCGCGTTCTGGGAGTGGCTGCTGCACGAGGTCAACGCCGAGCACCCCGACGTGGTGTTCTTCGCGGAGGCGTTCACGCGCCCCGCGATGATGCAGTCGCTCGCCGCCGTCGGCTTCCAGCAGTCGTACACGTACTTCACGTGGCGCAACTCGAAGCGCGAGCTCGAGGAGTACCTCACCGAGGTCTCGCAGGAGACGAGCGCGTACTTCCGCCCCAACTTCTTCGTCAACACCCCCGACATCCTCACCGAGTACCTGCAGTTCGGCGGCGTGCCCGCCTACAAGATCCGGGCCGCTCTCGCCGCGACCGCGAGCCCCTCGTGGGGCGTCTACGCCGGCTACGAGCTCATCGAGAACGTGGCACGCCCCGGCAGCGAGGAGAACATCGACAACGAGAAGTACGAGTACAAGCAGCGCGACTGGTCGAGCCCCGAGACGCAGCGCCGGTCGATCGCGCCGTACCTGACCCAGCTCAATACGATCCGCGCGCAGCACCCCGCACTGCGCCAGCTGCGCAATCTGCGCATCCACGCCACGCGCGACGATGCGATCCTCTGCTACTCGAAGGTTCTCCCTGGTCGCTTCGTGCGATCCGGCCGCACCGACGGCATCATCGTCGTGGCGAACGTCGACCCCCACTCGGCCCGCGAGACGACCGTCTCGCTCGATCTCGAGGCGCTCGGCCTCCCGCCTGGCTCGACCTTCGAGGTCAAGGATCTGATCTCGGGCGAGCGGTACACCTGGGGCGCGGAGAACTACGTCAGGCTCGACGCCTTCGTGCACCCCGTCCACATCCTCCGCATCGACTACCCGAAGGGGGTCTGATGGCCGACGAGAAGCGCCCAGCGCAGAAGCCCGCAGCGACGACACCCACCGAGAAGCAGGCATCGAAGCCCGCCGCCGACACGGCGCTGCCCGCCCTGCACGACGACCACCGGCGCGCGCTCGTCGAGGGGCGCCACCCGCGGCCCCACGACGCGCTCGGGCCGCACGCCCTCGACGGCGGCTGGGTCGTGCGGGTCGTGCGCCCGCTCGCCGCCACGGTGACGGTCGTGCGCGCCGACGGCACGCGCGTGCCTCTCGAGCACGTCGCCGACGGGTTGTGGCACGGCTTCCTGCCCGGCGAGGGCCAGGCCTACACGGTCGAGAGCACCTACGACGGCGGGCCCGACTGGCACACCGATGACGCCTACCGCTTCGTGCCCTCCGTGGGCGATGTCGACCTGCACCTGTGGGGCGAGGGGCGGCACGAGCAGCTCTGGCACGTGCTGGGGGCCCACCACCGCCCGCACGAGGGCGTCGACGGCGTGAGCTTCGCCGTGTGGGCTCCCCACGCCCAGGCGGCCCGCGTGATCGGCGACTTCAACAGCTGGAACGGGGTCGGGCACGCGATGCGCCGCCTCGACGACAACGGCGTCTGGGAGCTCTTCGTGCCGGGCCTGGGCGCATGCTCCACCTACAAGTTCGAGCTGCTGAGCGCGGAGGGCACGTGGCTCACGCGCGCCGACCCGATGGCGCGCTACACCGAGACGCCGCCGGCGACGGCGTCGATCGTCGGCGACACCGACTACACGTGGAACGACGACGACTGGATGGCGCGGCGCGCCGCGCACGACCCGCACGGTCAGGCGATGAGCGTCTACGAGATGCACCTCGGCTCGTGGCGCCCGGGCCTCGGCTACCGCGAGCTCGCCGACCCGCTCATCGAGTACGTCACCGAGCTGGGGTTCACGCACGTCGAGTTCATGCCGCTCTCCGAGCACCCCTACGGCCCCAGCTGGGGCTACCAGGTGACCGGCTACTACGCCCCCACCGCACGATTCGGGCATCCGGATGACCTGCGCTACCTCATCGACCGGCTCCACCAGGCCGGCATCGGCGTCATCATGGACTGGGTGCCCGCGCACTTCCCCAAGGACGAGTGGGCGCTCGGCCGGTTCGACGGCAAGGCCCTGTACGAGCATCCCGACCCTCGTCGCGGTGAGCAGCCGGACTGGGGCACCTACGTCTTCGACCTCGGCCGCAGCCAGGTGCGCAACTTCCTCGTCGCCAACGCCCTGTACTGGCTCGAGGAGTTCCACATCGACGGCCTGCGCGTCGACGCCGTCGCGAGCATGCTCTACCTAGACTACTCGCGCTCCGACGGCGAGTGGCTGCCCAACGTGCACGGCGGCCGCGAGAACCTCGAGGCGATCGCCTTCCTGCAGGAGACCACCGCGACGGCGTACAAGCGCGTGCCCGGCATCGTCATGATCGCGGAGGAGTCCACCTCGTGGCCGGGCGTGACGCGCGCCACGAGCGAGGGCGGGCTCGGCTTCGGCATGAAGTGGAACATGGGGTGGATGCACGACACCCTCAGCTACTTCCAGCGCGACCCGATGTGGCGCTCGCACCACCACGGCGAGATCACCTTCAGCTTCCTCTACGCCTTCAGCGAGAACTTCATGCTGCCCATCAGCCACGACGAGGTCGTGCACGGCAAGGGTTCGCTGCTGGGCAAGATGCCGGGCGACCAGTGGCAGAAGCTCGCGAACATGCGCGCCTACCTCGCCTTCATGTGGGCGCACCCCGGCAAGCAGCTGCTCTTCATGGGGCAGGAGTTCGGGCAGCCGAGCGAGTGGAGCGAGCAGCGCGGCCTCGACTGGTGGATTCTCGATCAGCCCGTGCACCGAGGGCTGCACCGGCTCGTCGCGCAGCTCAACCGCGTGTACCGCGACAACGCCGCCCTGTGGGAGCTCGACAACTCCCCCGCCGGATTCGAGTGGCTCGAGGGCGGCGATGCGGGCAACAACGTCATCGCGTTCGAGCGGCGCGCGGCGAACGGCGCGCCCGTCGTCGGCGTCTTCAACTTCAGCGGCAACACGGTCGGCCCCTACCGCCTGCCGCTGCCGCACGCGGGCGTGTGGCGCGAGGTTGTCAACACCGACGCCGAGGAGTTCGGCGGCTCAGGCGTGGGCAACTTCGGCCAGGTGACGGCGGAGGACTCCGCCTACGGCGGGCGCCCCGCCTCGGTCGAGCTCACGCTGCCGCCCCTCGCGGGGCTCTACTTGAGCCCCGCCTGAGCTCGCAGCCTCAGTAGAGGAGGTTGGTGAAGGCGCGGCGCGCGGCGATCGTGCGCTCGTCCTCGGCCCCGACGATCTCGAAGTAGTCGAGAAGGCGGGTGCGGACGACCGCCTTGCCGTCGGCGTCGAGACCAGGAAAGAGGGTGAGCAGGCGCGCGAAGGCGTCTTCCACGTGGCCGCCGCTGAGGTCGAGGTCGGCGACCGCGAGCTGAGCATCCAGATCATCGGGAGCCGCCGCTGCCGCGTCGCGCACCTGCGACGCCTCGCGCCCTTCGAGGCGCTGCAGCAGGGAGACCTGCGCGAGACCGGCCACCGCGTCGCCGTCGGCGGGGCTCTGCGCGATCGCCGTGCGGTAGGCCGTGGCCGCCGCCTCGAGGTCGCCGCGACTGATCGCATCGAAGGCCTCCTGGTGGAGCGGCGGCAGGGGCTGCTCGGCAGGCTCCTCCTCGCCCTCCTCCGGCGCGTCGGCCGACAGCGTTCCGGTCACGCCGTTCTGCGCGGCGAGCTCGAGCACCTGGTCGAGCACCTGGCGCACCTCGGCCTCGGCGGGCATGCCGACGAAGAGGTTCACGGGCCGGCCGCCGACGAGAGCGACGACCGCGGGAACCTGCTGCACCTGGAACGCCTGCGCGACCTGCGGGCTGCTGTTGCCGTCCACCGTCGCGAGAGCGAGCCGGCCGCCGTAGGAGCTCACGATGCCCGGCAGGGCCGGCGCGATGCCCGCGACGTAGAACTCGACGATCACGGGCACCGTGCGCGAGAGCTCGACGACCTCGCCGAACTCGGCGTCGCCCACGTCGCGCACGACCGCGCTGCCGCCTGCTCCTGCGGCCGAGGCGGGGTCTGCGGCTCCCGCCGGAGCCTGCTGGGCGGGCGGCTGCTGAGCCGCGCGCACGAGCGAGGAGAGATCGACGGCGCCCCGCAGGGCGTCAGGGTTCATCGGGCTTTCGGTCACGGTACCTCCCTGGCACTGACGAGCCCCTGGGTGTAGCCGAGCACGCGGACGGGCTCCGTGCTGTCCAGGGGCGGGACGAAGAACAGAATCTGCAGGCCGTACGTCGCGATGATGCCGCGCGTGCTCTGCGCGCTGCCCGAGAGGGCCTCGACGGCGCCGCTCGAGTTGACCGCAGCGCCGGACTGCGTGGGCGTCACCGTCTCGGTCTCGGTGAGGTAGGCCGTCATGATCGCGCCGCCGTCGTTCGTGACGAACGAGAGGATGTCGGCGTCCTCCACGACCCGGTTGGTGAACTCGATCGACGCGGTGTCCGGCAGGGCTGAGCGGCGCTCCCGCTTCGCCTCGAGGCCGATCTGGGTGCGCAGGCTGTCGCCCTCGGCCTCGAACAGGTCGAAGTTCTCGGCCTCCTCGCCGCGGAGCAGCAGCTGCGAGTAGGAAGCGGCGACCTCGGCGGGCGTCACGGCCAGCTGCGGGGTGTCGGCGGGCAGCAGGGGGCTGCCGAGTCCGACGGGCGCGAGCGGCGGCACGACCGCCTGCGGCTCGAGGGTGAGGGCGTAGTGGACCCGATACGGGCTTCGCGGGTCGTCCTGGATCATCAGGAGCGCCTGCGGGGGCCGCGTCTCATCCGTCGGGTCCTCGACGACGGCGAAGATCGCGCGCGGCCACGTCGCGCCCTCGTCGGGGAGGCGCTGGGGCAGGGCGAGCTCGACGTTGCGAGACGGGATCGATACGAGCGACCCGAGTTCGGAGTCCTCCTCGCGCACGGCGTAGGCGGCCTCGCGGAACTGGAGGGCGGGGCCGGCGAGGCGCGTGGCGGCGAGGCCCTCGTCGGTCTCCTCATCGGCGAGCGCCACCGTCTCGCCTACGCGGCTGACGATGCGGTCGATCTGGCGCTCGCTCGCGGCGACCGCGGGGGTCACGGGCTCCTCTGTCGGCGCCGGGCTCGGCGTCGCGACGATCGACGCACCGGGCGTGCACGCGGAGAGCACGAGGGCCGTGATGAGCAGCCCGGGTACGAGAGCGATGCGCGACGCGGAGCGCCGACCCTTCGGGCGCCCCAGTGTCGGTCGCCCGGAGAGCGGGCGGTAGCGCGAGGGCCGCGGAACCTTCGGCATCTTCTGCGCCTTGGCCGACTTGCGGCGCGGACCCCGCTGTCGACGCATGTGCAGGAGTGCCCAGAGGAGCGCGATGAGACCGAGGATGAGCGACCCGACTCCCCCGAGGATGAGCCAGGTCGAGTACGGGGTGCTGCTGTCGAGGGGCCAGGTCACCGAGAACTCCTGCGGAGCGGGCAGCTCGCCGTCGGAGACCAGCAGCACCGAGACGTCGCGGGGAACGTTGACGGTGATGCCGAGCTCGCCCTCGCCCGTGAAGTCGTCGTACCAGAGGTCGCTGCCGTACGGGTCGGGTACCGACTCCTCCGACCCGCTGACGGGCTGCGCGACGAGCTCGCCGAGCTCCTCGTCGAAGGTCACGAGCGTGTACCGCGTGTCGCCGACCCAGGCGAGCACGTCGCCCGTGCGCCCGTAGGCGGCCACGACCCGGTCGGTCTGCGCGATCTGCTCCTCGCCGTCCTCCGCGTCGGCGCCCCCTTCCTCATCGGGCTCGGCCGCGGTGTCGGGCGGTGCGACGACGCCACCGCGGATGGCGAGGGTCTGGCGCCCCTCGTAGGCGTTGAGAGCCGACCCGTCGATGACCGTGACGGTCGCAGCGCTGTCGAGCTGGACGGTCGACGTGACGCTCTCCGGCGGGGCGAGCACGGTGCGCTGGGCGACCCCGAGACCGACGCCGACGACGGCGACCACGAAGAAGACGATGGCAATGATGAATCGCACGGATTCACTCCTCTCGTGCCGGCGCACGACTCCCCGTTCAGCACCCGCCCGCGCGTGTCGACCGCGGGAGGCGGTCGCTGAGGGACGAGGTCGCTGCGGTTCAGGACTGATCGGGCGACGAGAGCATCAGCCCGGTGCAGTCAGCGGCCAGCAGATTACAGACATTCCAGATTAGCGGATGCCCGGGGTGCGCGTCGCCGCGGGGCGGCCGAGCGGGCCCCCTCTGGCCGAATACTCAGGCGAGGCAAAGACCGAGTGCGCCGATAGACTCGCAGAGTTCGCGCCCCACCGACCCGGGAGACTCACACGTGGCAGGCACAGAGTTCGATTTCGGCACCGAGATGCGCGGCTACAAGCGCGAGGACGTCGACAAGGCCC
This sequence comes from Chryseoglobus sp. 28M-23, assembly GCF_014789785.1. Taxonomy (NCBI): domain Bacteria; kingdom Bacillati; phylum Actinomycetota; class Actinomycetes; order Micrococcales; family Microbacteriaceae; genus Microcella; species Chryseoglobus sp. 28M-23. The sequence goes on from NZ_CP061846.1 coordinate 1,876,580, forward strand.
TCCAGGACCTCCGGCGCGACCTCATCCAGTCGAATACGGAGCGGGCGGAGACCGCCAAGGAGCTCAAGCGCCTGCACGCCGTCATCGACGACCTGCAGTCAGAGCTCGACGAGGTGGGGCGCCCGACGTACGCGGGCCTCGGCACGAAGCTCGAGCAGACCCTGCGCGTTGCCGAGGAGCAGTCGACGCGCCTCATCAGCCAGGCCGACATCGACGCGGAGAAGCTGCGCACGAGCGCACAGGCGGAGGCCGAGCGCCTGCAGGCCGAGACGGCGGAGCGCACCGAGCAGCTCGTCGCCGAGGCGACGGAGCGCGCGCGGCAGCTGGTCGACGATGCGACCCGCGAGGCGGAGGACCTGGTGACGCGTGCGCGCGCCGACGCGGACGCGCTCGTGACCGAGGCGCAGCGGGAGGCCGCGGCCGTTCGCGGCGCGGTGTCCACCGAGGCGGCGGAGGCGCGCGCGACCGCGAAGCGCGAGATCGCGGCGCAGCGCGCCGAGACCGAACGACAGCTCGCCGAGCTGCGGGTCGTCGCCGACCGCGAGGTCGCCGACGCGCGGGATGCCGCGGCGCAGCTCGCTCGCGAGACCGAGCAGGCCCGCGCGGAGTTCGAGAGCGACGACGCCACGCGCCGCGCGCAGCTCGACGCCGACATCACGAACGCGCGCACCGACCTCGAGGACGAGGTGCGGCGGGCTCGCGATGAGGCCGCGCGCGAGGTCGCGCAGAGCAGGGAGGCGTGGGCGGCCGAGGAGGCCCGTCGGCGGAAGGAGCTCAGCGACGAACTCGCCGCGATGCGCCTCGCTGCGGAGCGCGAGACGACGCTGCTGCGGGAGACCACCGAGCGCGAGACCACCGAGCTGCGCGAGACCACCGAGCGGGACACCACCGAGCTGCGGGAGAACGCCGAGCGCGAGGCCGCGGAGCTGCGTGATGCCGCCGAGCGCGACACGACCGAGCTGCGGGAGAGCACGGAGCGCGAGCTCGCGGAGCTGCGGGCGTCGACCGAGCGCGAGGCGTCGCAGCTGCGCCAGGACGCCGAGACGGCCGCTCTGCGCGTGCGCGAGCGCGCTGAGCAGGACACGACGGAGCTGCGCGCGACGACCGAGCGCGAGCTCGCTGAACTGCGGGAGGCCGCTGAGCAGCAGGCTCTCGAGACCCGCAGCGCACTCGAGCGCGAGTCGGCGCGACAGCGAGGCGTCCTCGCCGACGAGGTAGCCAAGGCGCGAGCGCGGCTCGTGCACGATGCGGAGGAGAATCGCGCGCGTCTCGAGCGCGAGGCCGAGCAGGCGCGCACCGACCTCGAGGTCGAGCTCACGGCGCGACGGGACGAGGCCGAGAAGGAGTATCTCGCGCGCCAGCAGGAGGCCGTAGCTCAGACCCAGCGCTACCTCGATGAGGCGACCGCCCAGCTCACCGAGGCCCAGGCCAGGGCGGCAGCGGTGCGCACCGAGGCGGAGGCACTCGACCGCAGCGCGCGGGAGGAGGCTCAGAAGCGGCGGGCCGACGCTGACGCCACCGCACGCGAGGTGCTCGCGAACGCCGAGCAGCGCGCACAGGCGCTGCAGAAGGAGGCGGAGGAGCGCAGCGCGAAGCTCGTCGCCGAGGCGGAGGAGTCTCTCGCACGCATCCGCGTCGAGCGCGACGCCGTGGCTGGCTACTTCGAGGGCCTGCGCGGAGTACTCTCGCAGGCAGAAACGCTGTCCCAGCGCGACGACTAGGCTGACGCCGCTCGACCTCAGGAGCCACGGCACGTGAAGATTCAGAACGCATTCCGCTTCGGCCTGTTCGGCGGGCTCGGGGTTCTCGTCGCACTCGTCATCGGCGGCGCGATCACGAGCCTCGCGACGATCATCACCTACATCGGCGCGGCGCTCTTCATCGCTCTCGGGCTGGATCCGCTCGTCTCATGGCTCGAGGAGCGCAAGTGGCCCCGCTGGGCGGCGATCCTCACCGTCCTCGTGGGAGTCCTCGGGCTGTTCACGGGGCTCGTCTTCACCATCGCCCCCGTGATCGTCGAGCAGTCGAGCCGGCTCGTGGCGAGCATCTCCGACTACGTGCGGTCGCTCGATTCGCTCGACGACTTCTTCGACAACGTGCAGTCGTTCATCCCGGTCGAGGTCGTCGACGTGCGCCTGGCCGCCGAGTCAGCTCTCGAGTGGATCACGAACCCCGACAACCTCACGCAGGTCGGCGGCGGCGTGCTGTCGGTCGGCATCGGCATTGCGACCGGCGTGTTCGGCGCCCTCATCATCCTCATCCTGACCCTCTACTTCGTCGCCTCCCTCAACAACCTCAAGAGCGCCGTATACAAGCTCGTTCCGATGTCGAAGCGCGAGCGCTTCATCGGCATCGCCGAGCAGGTCTCCTCGGCCGTCGGGCGCTACGTCGTCGGCCAGGTCACACTCGCCTTCTGCAACGGCGTGCTGAGCTTCATCTTCCTGTCGATCATCGGCGCGCAGTACCCCGCGCTGTTCGCCTTCGTCGCGTTCCTGTTCTCGCTCGTGCCGCTCGTGGGAACCCTCTCGGGGTCGATCCTCATCGTGCTCACGCAGCTGCTCGTGAACCCGGAGTCGATCTCGACGGTCATCGTCGCCGCCATCTACTACCTGGCCTACATGCAGATCGAGGCGTACGTGCTGAGCCCGAACATCATGAACCGGGCTGTGAAGGTGCCCGGCGTCGTCGTCGTGATCGCCGCGCTCGCGGGAGGCACGCTCTTGGGGATCCTCGGGGCCCTCATCGCCATTCCGGTCGCGGCGTCGATCCTCATCGTCATCGACCAGGTCGTGGTGCCCAAGCAGGAAGCGCTCTAGCGGTGGGCCCTAGGGCCACCGCGTGGGCAGCGGCAGCACACCGGGGTTGAGCCGCGCCACGATCTCGCTCAGCACGCGCGAGGTCTGCGCCTCCCCGACCCAGAGGTGCTTGCCGCCCTCGACGGCGACGAACTCCTTGTCGGGGACGGAGGCGAACCTCTCCTCGGCCTCGGGCGGTCGCAAGTAGTCGTCGAGCTCGGGCACCACGACGACGAGGCGCGGGCCCGCGTGCGCCCACGCCGCGACCTCCTCCTCGCTCGCACGGTGCAGCGGAGGCGACAGCAGGATCGCGCCCTCGATCTCGTGCTCGAGGCCGTGCTTGAGCGCGACCTCGGTGCCGAACGACCAGCCGAGCAGCCACGGCGCGGGCAGGCCGCGCTCCCGCACGAAGGCCATGGCGGCTGCGAGGTCGTCGGCTTCGGCGTCGCCGTGCCCGAAGTCGCCCTCCGAGGTTCCGCGCGGTGAGGACACGCCGCGGAAGTTGAAGCGCAGCACAGCGAGATCCGCCATCGCCGGCAGGCGGGCCGCGGCCTTGCGCAGCACGTGCGAGTCCATGAACCCGCCTGCCGTGGGCAGCGGGTGCAGGCACACGAGGGTCGCGACGGGCTCGGCATCCTCCGGCAGCGCGAGCTCGCCGACGAGCGTGAGCCCGTCGGCCGTGTGCAGCTCGATCTCCTCGCGCCGGGCGGGCAGCACCGTGCCGCCCCGAATCAGTTCGCTCACGGTCGGATCCTCTCGATCATCGTCGTCAGTGGTGCGCGTGACCTCGTCCGTCGCGCGGGTCACGGCTCGATCTGCCAGCAGCGGGAGTGCCAGTGGCGCCGCGCGGCGAGGTCGGCCTGCTCCCCCATGAGGCCGTCGGCACGCCAGGCGACGACGTGCGCGACGCCCACGGGCACCTCAGCCCCGCACCCCGGGCACGTGTAGACCTTCTGCGCGGCGGCGGCTCCGACCGGCTGCACGTTCCACGTGCCCGAGCGCTTCATCTCGGTGCGCCGCATGCCGAGCCGGATGCGCTCGAGATCGAGCTCCGACGGCTCCTCCGCGGCGCGACGGCGACGCGAACGGTTGCTGCGGGGCATACCGAGGGAGCCTAGTACCAGCCGATGCGCTGGCTCGTCGCCCACGCGCCGCACGGCGTGCCGTAGCGCGCCTCGATGTAGCCGAGGCCCCACGTGATCTGCGTGCGCGGGTTCGTCGCCCAGTCGGAGCCCACGCTCGCCATCTTGTTGCCGGGGAGCGACTGAGGGATGCCGTAGGCACCCGAGCTGGCGTTGTGCGCGTACACGTTCCAGCCGGACTCCTTGTTCCAGAGGGCGACGAGGCAGTCGAACTCGGCACTGCTCCACCCGCGCGCCGCGACCATGTCTGCGGCGATCCCCTGCGCGGTGCCGGGGTCGGGCGTGCCCGCCGCGGGAGCGACGCCGTAGGTGACGACGCGGCTCGTCGTCCACTCCCCGCGATCGGCCGAGATCTCGTGATCGGGGGAGGCGACGAAGGTCTGGACGTCGGGGGCGGCGGGAGCCTCCGTCTGCTCGGCGGCGAGGCTCAGGCTCGGAGTGGGGTCGGTCACGGCCGCGAGCACGAAGGCGAGGCTCGCCACGGAGGCGAAGAGCGGCAGCGACCAGGAGGAGCGCACGTGGCGCTCGATCGTCGGCACTCCCGGCGTCGCCCTGGCATGGTCTACGGCGCCCTCACCGGGTCGACTCGACGCGGTGGGGCGCGCCTTCGTCGCTGCATGCCTACCCACGGGGCGTCATTCTAGCCCGAGGAGCCGAGGGTCGACTCAGCGGACGGCCAGCATGAGGCGGATCGTCGTGTCGAGCAGCAGGTCGACCTGCGTCTCGTCGTACCCGCGGAAGGCGGGGCGGAAGGCGATCGTGCGCACGTTCTCCACCGTGAGCGGGGCACCCTCCTGGAAGTACCTGCTGACCCGATCCATGAAGGCGTCCACGTCGTCCGCGCGATAGCCGCGCGACAGCGCGCTCACGCGACGGAACCGGCGACCCTCCGGTCGGGCGAGCCGATCGATGATGTCCTGCGCTGTCGTGCGCGACTCGGCATCGTAGGCCTCCTGCCCGAGCTCGGCGATCGCCCGCTCGCGCTCCCGCGCGGCGAAGGCCTCCTCGAGGCGCTCGAGAGCGGCATCCACGTGACGGGCCGAGTACCCGCCACGGCGGCGCACGCGGAAGGCGGTGTGGCGGATGTCGTCGCTCGTGAGCGAGCCCTCCGTACCGGGCGCCGCGCCGTACGCGGTGCGGGCCACCTCGAGGAACTGCTCCACCTCGTCGATGTCGTAGCCCGGCTTGCCCGGGCGCGGAGCGGGAAACGTGGAGGTCACGTCACCATTCTGCCCCAGTCGGGGAGCCTCAGGCGACGATGACGAAGAACACGTACGCGACGACGGTCGCGGGCAGGATCGAGTCGAGCCGGTCGAGGAACCCGCCGTGGCCGGGCAGCCACGTGGAGATGTCCTTGATGCCGAGATCGCGCTTGATGAGCGACTCGGTGAGATCTCCGAGCGTCGCGGCCCCGACGAGCGCGAGGCCGAGCAGCACGCCGACCCACCACTCGATGCCGATCATGAAGAGTGCGAGGAGCACCGAGGCGATGATCGCGACGACGACGGAGCCGGCGAAGCCCTCCCACGTCTTCTTGGGGCTGATTCGCGGCGCCATGGGGTGCTTGCCGAACAGGAGCCCGGACGCGTAGGCGCCGGTGTCGATGCTGATGACGACGATGAGGTACGCGAGCACCCACCACTGCCCGCCGAGCTGGCCCGCCATGACGACGGCGAAGCCGCCGAGCAGGGCCACGTAGGCGAGCACGAGCACTCCGGCACCGAGATCCGTTCCCAGCGAGGCGGCGCCCGTGCGCCGAGCAGGGATGAGCTGCTCGGCGAGCCGCCACACGCTCACGAACGCGACACCGGCGAGGATGGCCCACCATAGGCCCTCGGCCCCGAGGTAGAACGCGGGCACGATGACACCGACCGCGGCGATCACGAGCGGGATGCGCGGCACATCGCGCCCTGCGAAGCGCAGCGCGCTCGCGAGCTCGTACGCGGTGAAGGCCACGAGGGCCGCGCCGAAAAGCATGAAGATCTCTTTGACGACGATGAGGCTGAACAGGAGGGCGAGACCGAGGATCAACCCGAAGAGGATGGCTTTGGGCAGGTTGCGGCCGACGCGGGCCTCGACCCGAGCATCCATCTCGCGCGCTCGCGACTCCAGGTCGTGCAGGGCGGTCTCCACGTCGTGGAGGGCGGCCTCGACGTCGGCGCGCGTGCGACCGCGCCGCGCGAACGGAAAGCGGCTTCGCCGCGCCGGCCCAGTCTGATCGGCAGGCACCTTGTGAGCAGACACCGGTGCGGCAGACTGCTCCACCGGGGTCTCGGGGGTGGGTTCGACGGGCTCCGGGGGCATCTAGACCTCGAGGAGCTCGGCTTCCTTCTTCTTGAGGGCCTCGTCGGCCGCGTCCGTGTGCTTCTTCGTGAGCGCCTCGAGGTCCTTCTCGGCGCGCGCCACCTCGTCATCGCCGACCTCGCTCTTGAGAGCGTCGAGGTCGTCCTTCGCCTTGCGGCGGATGTTGCGGATCGCGACCTTGCAGTCCTCCGCCTTGCCCTTGACGATCTTCACGTACTCCTTGCGGCGGTCCTCCGTGAGCTCGGGCATCGTCACGCGGATGATCTCGCCGTCGTTGTTGGGGCTGGCCCCGAGGTTCGGGAAGTTCACGATCGCGCGCTCGATCTCCTTGAGCGCCGTCTTGTCGTACGGCGTGATGATGAGCGTGCGCGCCTCGGGGTTCTGCAGGCTCGCGAGCTGCGCGAGCGGCGTCGGCGAGCCGTAGTAGTCGACGAGGATCTTCTGGAACAGCTGCGGGTTCGCGCGCCCGGTGCGGACGGTCGAGAAGTCCTCTTTGGCGACCTCGACGGCCTTGGTCATCTTGTCAGCGGCTTCGGCGAGAACGTCGGCGATCACGGGCGGCTCCTTCGGTGGGTCGAGGGCCAGTCTAGTGGTCGCGGGGCGTCCGACGGGCGGGATGCACGGCCGACGCCGCACGCGCGCGTTCTCGGCACGGCTCAGCCCAGAGCGAGCAGAGCGACGCCCCCGATCACCACGATGCTGCCGAGGATGCGGCGCATCGGGTGCGGCTCGCGGATGAGCATCCACCCCGCGAGGGCGATGAGCACGACGCTCACCTCGCGCGCCGGCGCCACGATCGCCACGGGCGCGAGCTGGTCGGCGAAGAGCACCGCGATGTAGGCGAGGGACGAGAGAACGCCCACGAGCACGGCGGCGATCGGATGCGCCCGAGCCGTCGCGGCCGCGGTCGCCGGCGTGCGCAGCGCGATCGCGCCGAGCACGAGCAGCTGCACGACCATGCTCGCCCAGTAGTAGCCGACCGGGGCGAGGCCGGCGAGAGTCACGGCGGCGGCGTCCCACAGCGTGTACGCGGCGATGACGCTGAGCAGGGGCCCGACGCCCCGCGCTACGGGGTACACGACGCCGACGTCGGCGAGCCGGTACCCGCGCTGCAGCAGCAGGAAGTACGCCAGCTGCAGCGTGGCGCTGCCCGCGACGAGCGCGACCACGTACCAGCCGTCCTGCGCCGGAGGCTCGGTCGCGAGCGAGACGACACCGAACGGCGCGAGGGCGATCACTCCGACCAGCAGGGTCGCGGCGATGAAGGGCGTGCCGCTCGTGCCTGCACGCTTCATCGCGATGTTCCACGTCGCGTGGGCGAGGGCTGCACCCCCGATGAGCAGTGCGGCGATCATGACGCCGCCGGTTCAGTTCGAGACGCGCGTGCCGATGTGATCGCCGCGAATCGCCTTCGCGACGTTGCCGGCGGGCTCCATGCCGAACACGACCATCGGCATGCCGTTGTCCATGCACAGGCTGAAGGCGGTCGAGTCGACGACCTTGAGTCCCTTCACGAGCGCGTCCTGATAGGTGATGCGATCGAGCTTGTGGGCCTCCGGGTTGTGGCGCGGGTCAGCGCTGTAGACGCCGTCGACGCCGTTCTTGGCGACGAGCACCTCGTCGGCCTTGATCTCGAGCGCGCGCTGCGCCGCCACGGTGTCGGTCGAGAAGTACGGCAGGCCCGCCCCGGCGCCGAATACGACCACGCGGCCCTTCTCGAGGTGGCGCACGGCGCGCAGCGGAATGTAGGGCTCGGCGACCTGCGTCATCTGGATCGCCGACTGCACGCGCACGGGTGCGCCGGCCTGCTCGAGGAAGTCTTGCAGGGCGAGAGCGTTCATGACCGTGCCGAGCATGCCCATGTAGTCGGCCCGGCCGCGGTCCATTCCGCGCTGACTGAGCTCGGCGCCGCGGAAGAAGTTGCCGCCGCCTACGACGACCGCCACCTCGACGTCCTTCGCCGCCTCGGCGATCTCGCGCGCGATGCCGCTCACGACGTCGGGGTTGACACCGAGGGATCCCGCGCCGAACGCCTCACCCGAGAGCTTGAGCAGCACCCGACGCTTCTTCTCGACCACGGTGTGCTCCTTCTTCTCGTACGGCACTTCCAGCGTATGGGGTGATGGGGGTCGGGGATACCGCGATCCATCAACTTTGGTTGATCTCTGCCCGAACATCAACTAAAGTTGACGCCATGGCCGAGAGCATGCACATCCCCTCCCCCGAGGACCCCGCCGAAGCCTTCGCCGCCGTCGTGGCGCTGCGACGCCTCGCCGCGACTCTCGAGCGCGAGGCGGTCGATCGCGCGCTCGAGGAGCGCTGGACGTGGTCAGACATCGGTCAGGCCCTGGGGATGACCGCGCAGGCCGCCCACAAGCGGCTCTCCCCGGCACGACGCGCATCCCGCTAGAAAGGACCCATGCTGTGCCCCTGCGAACCGCTCGACACGACATCGCCCTCATCACCGCACTGCTGACGACGGCCGAGACCGAAGCCCGAGCCCTCGGCGACTCCGCCCCGGGCGCGGAGCATCTGCTGCTCGCCTCCCTGCTCGTCGACGACGCCTCGGCGCGTGAGGCCTCGGGAGTCTCCGCTGACGCGGTTCGCGCGGCGATCTCGGTCGTCCACGTCGAGTCCCTCGGGGCGATCGGCGTGACGCACGCCGAACTCGACGACTCCCTGCCCCCGGGCCGGGGCGTCTACCGAAGCGACGTGAGCGCTCAGGAGGTCTTCCAGCAGGCGCGCCGACTCGCTCGCCGATCTCCCCGCGGGCTGCGATCGGCGCACGTGCTGCTCGCGGTGGCCGAGCGCGAGCACGGCACGGCGGCCCGCGTTCTCACCCAGCTCGGGCTCCAGCGGGCATCCGTCGTCGACGCTGCTCGGAAGGTGCTCGAGCGATGACGACAGGCACCGACGACCGACGGTGCCGCAGAGACCGACGAAAGCCCCGGGTCTCGTGCAGACCCGGGGCTTTCGCGGTGATGACGTTAGGCGCCGACCTTGAAGCGGGCGAAGCCCGTCACGGCGATACCGGCGTCCTTGGCGACCTGCGCGACGGACAGCTTGTTGTCGCGCGCGTAGTCCTGCTCGAGCAGGGCGACCTGCTTGAAGAAGGCGCCGACGCGACCCTCGACGATCTTGGGCAGAGCGGCTTCGGGCTTGCCCTCGTTGCGGCTGATCTCCTCGACGATGCGGCGCTCGTTGTCGACCGTCTCGGCCGGAACGTCGTCGCGCGTGAGGTACTGCGGGTCGGCGAAGGAGATGTGCTGCGCGATGCCGCGCGCCGTCTCCGCGTCGTCACCCGTGTAGGAGACGACGACGCCGACCTGCGGCGGGAGGTCCTTGTTGGTGCGGTGCAGGTAGACCTCGAACTGGGAGCCGTCGACGCGGGCGACGCGGCGCAGCTCCATCTTCTCGCCGATGATCGCGGCCTCGGCGTCGATGAGCTCGGCGACCGTCTGGTCGCCCACCTTCGCCGCGAGCGCCTCCTCGGCACTCGCCGCGCCGGCCGCGCTCACGGCTGCGAGGACCGTCGAGCCCAGTGCGCCGAACTTGTCGCCCTTGGCGACGAAGTCGGTCTCGCACGCGAGCTCGATGAGCACGGCGTAGCCGTCTGCCTCGTGCGCCGCGATGAGGCCCTCGCTCGTCGAGCGGTCGGCGCGCTTCGCGTTGCCCTTCGCGCCCTTCAGGCGCAGGATCTCGACGGCCTTCTCCATGTCGCCTTCGGCTTCGACGAGGGCGTTCTTGGTGTCGACCATGCCGGTGCCGAGGCGCTCGCGCAGGGTCTTGACGTCTTCCAGGCTGACAGTGGCCATGGAGGGTCTCCTCTACTTCTCGTCGGCCGACGCGGCAGCGTCGGCATCGGTATTCTCAGCCGCCGGCTTCTTGGCGGCGGGCTTCTTGGCAGCGGGCTTCGCGGCGGGAGCCTTCTTCGCGGGAGCGTCGTCCTTGTCGGCGGCGTCATCCTTCGCAGGAGCGTCGTCCTTCGCGGCAGCAGGGGCCTTCGTGGCCGGCGCCTTCTTCGCGGCTGGCTTCTTCTCCGCAGGCTCCTTCTCCTCGGGCGCAGCCTCGGCCTCGATCTTCGCCTCGGCCTCGGCGGGCGCCTCGGGAGCGTGCTCCGGCTCGGCGTCGGTCGTCGGCTCGGTCGTGGCGACCGCCGCATCGGCGTCGTTCTCCTCGACCGTCGCGCCCACGCCCTCGGTCTGACCGGCGGGCGTCTCGGCCTTCCCCGCGTCGCTCGTGCCCTGCTCGAGCAGCTCGCGCTCCCACTCGGCCAGCGGCTCGACGGCGGAGACGTTGCCCTCGGCCTCGGGCTTCTGGTGGCGCTGGATGAGACCCTCGGCAGCAGCATCCGCGATGATGCGCGTCAGCAGCGAGACGGAGCGGATCGCGTCGTCGTTGCCGGGGATCGGGTAGGCGAGCTCGTCAGGGTCGGCGTTCGTGTCGAGGATGCCGATGACGGGGATGCCCAGTTTGCGGGCCTCGTCGATCGCGAGGTGCTCGCGCTTGGGGTCGACGACCCACATGGCGCTCGGCGTCTTCGTGAGGTTGCGGATACCGCCGAGCGACTTGTGCAGCTTCTTGAGCTCGCGGCTCTTGATGAGCAGCTCCTTCTTGGTGAAGCCCTGCGTCGTGTCGTCGAAGTCGATCTCCTCGAGCTCCTTCATGCGCGAGAGGCGCTTGGAGACCGTCTGGAAGTTGGTGAGGAGGCCACCGAGCCAGCGCTGGTTGACGTAGGGCTGGCCCACGCGCGTCGCCTGCTCGGCGATGGACTCCTGCGCCTGCTTCTTGGTGCCGACGAAGAGGATCGTGCCGCCGTGGGCGACCGTCTCCTTCGCGAAGTCGTAGGCCTGGTCTATGTAGGCGAGCGACTGCTGCAGGTCGATGATGTGGATGCCGCTGCGCTCGGTGAGGATGAAGCGCTTGACTTTCGGATTCCAGCGGCGGGTCTGGTGCCCGAAGTGCACGCCGCTGTCGAGCAGCTGGCGAATGGTGACGACGGCCATGGCCGTACTCCTTTGATCTCAGTTGTCGCTCTCTGACCGGTTGGCGAGAGCCCTGGTGCCCGGCGCTGCCTCCCACCCGCACGGTTCACGCCCCGCGCTAGCGGGGCCCGAGTGGGACTGAGGGAGGTGTGCGCCGTGGATGGGCACGCGAAGTCAACCGAACGAGCCGGTTGCGATGGTCAGCATATCACCGCTCCCCCAGGGCACGCACCGGCGGCCGGTCATCCACCGGTCCGTGATGCGGGGGGCCGGATGCCCGCTCGCGAGCCACTCTTTCGCCATGCGCTCTCTGCTCGCCCGCGTCGTCGCCGTGCTCGTGGTGGCGGGCGGGCTCGCGCCGGGCGCTCCTGCCGAGTGGACGTGGCCCACCGAGGGGCCGCGCGTCGTCGTGCGCCCCTTCCTCGCTCCCCCGACCCCCTACGGTGCCGGCCACCGAGGGATCGATCTCGCGGCGGCCGCGAGCGGGGTGCCCGTGCTCGCGGCGACGAGCGGCGTCGTGCACTTCGCCGGGTTCGTCGTCGATAGGCCCCTCGTGACGATCCGGTCTGGGGCTCTGCTCGTGACGGTCGAGCCCGTCGACCCGATCGTGAGTGCGGGTGACCGTGTGGTGGTCGGCGAGGCGATCGGCACGGTGCTGCCCGGGCACTGCGCACGGGCGTGCGTGCACCTCGGGGTGCGGCTCGCGGGCGAGTACGTCTCGCCGCTGCTCTACCTGGGCGGGCTGCAGCGGGCCGTGCTGCTGCCGCTCGAACCTGCGGCGCCCGCCGCGGCGTCGGGCGGTCCGTCGCGCGCGGTCAGGCGCGCGGGTGGGCGGTGCGGTACACGGAGGCCAGCCGCTCGGCGCTCACGTGCGTGTAGATCTGGGTCGTGCCGAGGCTCGCGTGGCCGAGGATCTCCTGCACGGCCCGCAGGTCGGCTCCGCCGTCGAGCAGGTGCGTCGCAGCCGTGTGGCGGAAGGTGTGCGGCCCCGCCGGTCCGCTTCCCCCACGGTCGGCGAGCAGCCGGGAGACGAGAGCGTAGACGCCGCGGGCCGACTCGCGCGCGCCGCGGGGGCTCAGGAAGAGCGCGGCCCCCGAGGCGGGCGTCGCGAGAGCCGGCCGGGCATTCTCCAGGTAGGCAGAGAGGGCGCGCTGGGCGGGCAGCCCGTAGGGCACGATGCGCTCCTTGGCGCCCTTGCCGAGCACGCGCACGGTGCGCCGCTGCGCATCGAGCCGGTCGAGATCGAGTCCGACGAGCTCGCTCACCCGCAGGGCGCTCGCGTACAGCACCTCCACGATCGCGAGGTCGCGCACCGCGACGGGGTCGTCGGTGGATGCTCGTACCGCGAGCTCGTCGAGCACCGCGTCGACCTGCGCTCGGCTGAGCACGCGCGGCAGATGCCGGTCGGCGCGCGGCGACTTGAGGCGGGCTCCCGCGTCGTGCGGCGCTCGACCGGTGCGCGCGAGCCAGGCGGTGAAGCCGCGCATCGTCGACGTGCGCCGAGCGAGCGTCGAGGCGGCGAGGCCCTGCTCGTTCTGCCACCACACCCACTCGCGCAGCAGCTCGAGGTCGAGCAGCGCCGGATCGGGCTCGGCACCGCATTCCTCGACGAACTCGGTGAGCGTCAGAAGGTCGCCGCGGTAGGCGCGCAGCGTGTGCGGCGAGACGCCGCGCTCGAGCTCGAGGGCGCGCACGTGCGCCTCGATCGCCTCACGCAGTGCTGTCGTCGGCTCATGCACGCCTCCAGCATGACCGCCCCGGGCCGGCGACCCGGGGCGCGACACGTCCCGCTATCGCGCGGCGACCGGCTCAGGCTCTGCCTCGAGGCTGCCGCTCTGCGCGTTCGCCCCGCGGGCCTCGGCCTCGGCGATCGTGAGCGTCGGCCGGCGGGGCCACCAGAAGCGGTCGCCCGAGATGAAGGCGAGCGCGGGCACGATGACCGTGCGTACCAGCAGCGTGTCGATGAGCACGCCGATGCACACGATGATGCCGATCTGGGTGAGTGTGATGAGCGGCAGCACGCCGAGCACCGCGAACACGGCGGCGAGCAGGATGCCCGCGCTCGTGATGACGGCGCCCGTCGCGGCGAGGCCGCGGATCATGCCTTCCCGCACCCCGAGGTGCTCAGCCTCCTCCTTCGCGCGCGTGACGAGGAAGATCGAGTAGTCCACGCCGAGCGCGACGAGGAAGAGGAAGCTGAACAGCAGCACGTTCGTGTCGATCGCCGGGAAGCCGAACAGTGGGGTCTGGAACAGGAACCAGGCGGCGCCGACGGCCGAGAAGAAGCTCGCGACGACGGCGATGAGTAGCAGGAGCGGCGCGAGGAGCGACCGCAGCAGAATCGCGAGCACGAGGAACACGAGCACCAGGATGAGCGGGATGACCAGGGCCTGGTCGCGCTCCTGCGCGTTCGCGACGTCGAGGGCTCGGGCGTCGAGACCGCCGACGAGAGCCGAGCCGTCACCCACGATGTCGAGCTCGGCGCGCATCCGCTCGATCGTGGCGAACGCCTCGGCGCTCTCCGGATCGGCCGCGAGAACGACATCGACCTGCACGATGTCGTCCTCCGACTCGCCGAGCGTCGCCTCGTCCACGCCCTCGACGTCGGCGAGCGCCGCGACGACCTCGTCACCGTCGGAGACCGGCGCGATGACCACGGCCGGCGACGAGCTGCCGGCGGCGAAGGCATCGGCAAGGATCTCCTGCCCGACGACGGCCTCGGGCTTCTCGATGAAGCGCTCGTTCTGCGAGAGGCCCACCTGCACGAACAGGAGCCCGCTCGCGAGCGCTCCGAGCGCCACGAAACCGGCGATCGCGACGGTGACGGGTCGCTTGCTGACGCCGCGACCCAGGCGGCCCCACGGGCTGCGCGAGATCGCATCGGGGGCGCCGAAGCGCGGAATGTAGGGCCAGAAGAGGCCGCGGCCGAAGAGCACGAGGGCGGCCGGGAGCACGAGGAGCGCGAAGATCATCGCGACGATGATGCCCGTCGCGCACGCGATGCCCAGCGCGCGGTTCCCCGCGAGCTCGGCGAACACGAGCGTCGCGAGAGCGAGAGCGACGGTGCCGCCGCTCGCGAGGATCGCGGGCCCGGCGCCGAACACGGCACGACGCATGGCCTCGCGCCTGTCCTCGTGCAGGCGCAGCTCATCGCGGTAGCGGGCGATGAGGAGGAGGGCGTAGTTCGTCCCGGCACCGAAGACGAGCACGGAGAGGATGCCCGTGACGGAGGCGTCGAGCACGATGCCGAGGGCGGCCGCGACGCGCGCGGCGATGATGCCGGCGAGGCCGTCCGCGATGCCGACGACCGTGAGGGGCACGAGCCAGAGCCAGGGGCTGCGGTAGGTGACGAGGAGGAGCACGGCGACGACGATGACGGTCGTCAGCAGCAGAGTGAAGTCCGCCCCCTCGAAGACGGCGGCGATGTCGACCTCGAAGCCTTCCGCTCCGCTCAGGTAGACGTCGATGCCGGTCAGCCCCTCGGAGGCGACCGCGCGCAGCTCGTCGGCGCGCTCGGCCTGCACGCCGACGTCGGTGACGATGTCGAGGGGAACGGCGACGAGGGCGACCGTGGAGTCATCCGACACCGCGGGCGGCGGCACGAAGTCCTCGGAGGAGAGCTCGGCCAGGTCGGTGGTGCGCTCCGTGATGGCGGCGATGTCGTCACCGTCGAGCTCGCCGGCCTCGCGCGTGAAGACGAGCAGCGCGGACGTGCCGTCGGCGCTCGGCAGCTGCTCCTGCAGCGCTTCGACCTGCGCGGCCTCGGCGCTGTCGGGCAGCCCGACGGGCGGTGCCGTCTCCTCCTCGTTGCCGGAGCCCGCCGCGAAGATCGCGACGGAGGCGGCGAGGGCGACGACGAGCACGATCCAGGAGGTGCGGGCGGCGGTGATGAACCGGAGCAGAGAGCGCATCGGTGAGGGGATCCTTCGCGGGGGTCAGGTGTGCCGGGCAGTCGAATGGTCGGTGCGCGCCGAGGGTGCGGATCGACGGTGGGATTGTACTTAGATCGTCGTATTACATGAACTTCGAGTCACAGTAGTCATAAACTGGTGGTCATGCAATCGTCCGAGCCCGCAGCACCGTCGATGGCCGCCGTGCGCCCGCCGACGGTGCTGCTGCGCGCGCTGCTGGACGTCACGGAGGAGTTCGAGCGCGCCCTCGGCTCGGAGCTCACGGTCAACCCGACCGACCTGCACGCCATGGAGCACCTCATCATGAGCGGGCCGCTGTCGCCGTCGGAGCTCTCACGGCGACTGGGGGTGACGTCAGCGGCGACGACGACGGTCGTGGACAGGCTCACCGCTCTCGGGCACGTGCGGCGCGAGCCTCACCCGAGCGATCGGAGGGGCATCCGCGTGGTGGCGTCGGAGGCGTCGACGGCGCGCGCGATGGGGCGCATCATGCCGATGATCGCGGGGGTGGACTCGGTGCTCGACGACTTCGACGAAGCGGAGCAGGCGGCGATCACCCGGTACCTGCAGCGCGTCGTCGAGCAGTATCGCGACCACGCGGCGCCCCGCGAGGGTGCCGCGACCGGTGGGGTCGTCAGGCCGCCCGACGCCGGCGATGCGCCGACCGGCGCGCTGACCGCACCGCAGTAGTCAGTCGTCGTTCGCGGCGGCCTCGTTGAGGTTGAGCGGTGAGTTCTTGCTGGAGAGGTTCTCGAGCCGTTCCGCGGCGGGCATCGCGTCGATCATGGGCCGGTAGGTGGCGGCGAACCCGGTCGCTTCGGGGAAGGACCCGACGGGCACGGTGGAGCTGACGATGCGGTCGTCGTAGACGTGGACGAAGTCGAAGGACTGCCCGCCGTCGACGCCGCTGAGGAGGCGCTGCGCGTCGGCGGCGAGGTCGAGGGTGTAGCACGTGGCGGCGGCGACGGAGACGGGGACGCCGGCGAAGGTGCTGTGGGTGGAGTAGTGCAGGTGGCCGCCGAGGATGCCGCGCACGTCGGTGCCCGCGATGACCTCGGCGAGGGCCGGCTGGTCGCGCAGCTCGAGCACGGCCATGACTTCGAGGGGGGTCGGCACGGGCGGGTGGTGGACGGCGAGGAGGGTGCCGTGCGGTGCCGGTTCGGCGAGGACGCCGCGCAGCCAGTCGAGCTGCTCGGCGGTGATCCCGCCGTGGTGGTAGCCGGGAACGGTGGTGTCGAGCGAGATGATGCGCAGTCCGCGCACGTCGTAGACGCGGTCTTGGGGCTTGTCGGTGGGTTCTTCGTCGAAGAGGAGACTCGCGTAGGGGGCGCGCTCGTCGTGGTTGCCCATGACCCAGATGAGCTGCGCGTCGAGTCGTTCGGCGACGGGTTCGACGGCGGCGCGCAGGCGCAGGTAGGCGTCGGGCTCGCCGAGGTCGGCGAGGTCGCCGGTGAAGACGAGCGCGTCGGGGTCGATGGGGCCGGCTTCGAGGCGGCGGAGTGCGTCGGCGAGGCGCTGCTCGACGGGCACGGAGCCGTAGAGCTTGCGGCCGTCGGCGAGGAGGTGCGTGTCGGAGATGTGCACGACGACGTGCCCTGCTGGCGGGTACTGCCCCAACTGCGTCATGGGGGAATGGTAGCGGCCCCCGGTGACCGGGTTTCAGGAACGCGCGCGCACCCAGCCTCCAGCGGGGGTGAGCGCGGCGCGGCCGTCGAGCTCGAGCGCGCCGAGGGCGGCGCGAACGCGGCTCTCCTCCTCTCCGACGGCGCGGGAGAGCTCGACGACGCTCTGGGCTCGTCGGGGTCGGAGCGCGTCGAGGACTCGCGTGTGGGCGGCGGGTTCCCGCGTGGTGCCGGGCGTCTCCGTGTCGCCGAGATCGAGGACGGCGTCTCCGCCGAAGGCGAGCTCCATGACCTCGGGCACGGAGGTCACGCACTGCGCTCCGCCGGAGCGCAGCAGACGGTGGCACCCGGCGCTCGCAGCGCTCGTGATCGGACCGGGGATGACGCCGACTTCCCGGCTGAGGGTGTCGGCGTGACGGGCCGTGTTGAGCGCGCCGGATCGGTAGCCCGCTTCGACGATGACCGTCGCGCGCGCGAGCGCCGCGATGAGCCGGTTGCGCTGCAGGAAGCGCCACTTCGTCGGTGAGGTGCCGCACGGCACTTCGGAGACGAGCGCGCCCTGCTGGGCGATGCGCGTCAGGAGCGCCTCGTGGCCACTCGGGTAGAGGCGATCGATTCCTCCCGCGAGCACCGCGATGGTCGCTCCCCCGCTCGCGAGCGCAGCGCGGTGCGCCATGCCGTCGATGCCGTACGCGCCGCCGGAGACCACGGCGACGTCGCGCCCCGCGAGCCCCGCGGCGAACTCCATCGCGACGTGCTCGCCGTAGCCGGTCGCCGCGCGGGCGCCGACGATGGCGACAGAGGGACGGGCGAGGAGCGCGACCGTCCCGCGCACCCAGAGCAGGTGCGGGCGGTGGGCACCCAGGTCCTCGACGGCGAGGGGCCATTCCGGGTCGCCGGGCACGAGAAGGTGCGCGCCGCAGTGCGCCGCCGACTCCAGGGCGCGCACGACGTCCCCGGAGCGAAGCCGCGGGGCCCAGCGGCCGAGGGCATGCTGCGCGTCATCGAGCTCGAGAGCGTGCTCGACCTCCGAGCCGAGCGCCTGCACAAGCGCCTCCGGTGCGGGCTGCGAGAGCAGGAGCTGTGCCGCCTCGACGGGGCCGAGCGCCTGCACGAGGAGCCCGGCGACGGAGTCGCCCGGTTCGACGACGACGCTCCAGAGCACGCGCGCGAAGAGCTCGTCCTGAGTGCGGCGCGCCGCTTCGGAGCTTTCCTGCTCACTCATCTCCTGCACGCTCTTCTCCTGCACTGTCGCAGCGCAGCGTCGCAGGGGAGCCAGCAGCGCGGCGATGCGCTCGGGGTCGAAGCCCCAGTCGACCGTCGTGCCGTCTTCCATGGTTGTCCTCACAGTCCTTGTCGCAGGTAGAGAGCGCGGCCGATGTGGTCGGCGCTCGGGCGGTCGGCTCCGTCGAGGTCGACGATCGACCACGCGATGCGCAGCACGCGGTCGTAGCCGCGCATGGTGAGAGCGCCCCGCTCGAGGGCGCGGTCGAGCGCGGCGCGATCGCGGGGCGCGAGCCTCCAGGTCGGCGACCGCAGCACCGTTCCCGGCACCGCGGAGTTGAGTGACCACCCGGCGCTCCCCCATCTCTCGCGTGCGCGGGCGCGCGCTGAGCAGACACGAGCGCGCGCGGCCGTCGTCGTCACCGCGCCCTCTCCTCCCGCCGTCATCTGGGCCGCGCCGACGCGGCGCACCGTGAGCCGCAGGTCCACGCGGTCCAGCAGCGGCCCCGAGAGCCGCCCGAGGTAGCGGCGACGCATCATGGGAGTGCACGTGCACGCCCCGTCGAGGGACTCGGCCTGGCCGCACGGGCACGGGTTGGCCGCGAGCACGAGTTGGAACCGCGCGGGGAAGCGAGCCACGGCTCGCGCACGGTGGATGGTGATCTGGCCGGTCTCGAGCGGCTGGCGCAGAGCATCCAGCACGGCGGCGCTGAATTCGGGCGCCTCGTCGAGGAAGAGGACTCCGTGGGCAGCGCGCGAGATCGCGCCGGGCCGCACGAGCCCGCTGCCGCCCCCGATGAGGGAGGCCATCGTCGCGCTGTGGTGGGGACTCTCGACCGGTGGACGCGTCACGAGGGCGGAACCGACGGGCAGGCCGGCGAGCGAGCGGACGGAGGAGACCTCCACCGCGGCGTCGGGCTCGAGGTCGGGCAGCAGCCCGGCCAGTCGCGTCGCGAGCAGCGTCTTGCCGGCACCGGGAGGGCCGAGCATCATGAGGTGATGGCCGCCCGCGGCGGCGACCTGCAGCGCTTCGACGGCCTCCGGATGCCCGACGACGTCGCTCAGGTCTCCCTCCTCCCCTGCCGGTTCCTCCGCGGTCGCCCCGACAAGCGGGTCAACAGGCACGGCCTCGAGCTCGGCACCATGATGGATGAGCACGTCCCGCAGGCTCGCCGCACCGACGATGCGGATTCCCGCGACGAGCCCCGCTTCGACGGCGTTGCCGCTCGGCACGACGACTGCTCTGGCCCCTGCGCGCCGGGCGGCCAGCACCGCAGGGAGCACCCCGGCGACGGGTCGCAGTCTGCCGTCGAGGCTCAGCTCGCCGAGGTGCACAACGCCCTCGAGCGCCTCCGCTGTCACCACGCCGGTCGTCGCGAGAGCAGCGACGGCGATTCCGAGGTCGAAGCCCGAGCCGTGCTTGGGCAGGGATGCTGGTGAGAGGTTGACGGTGACCTTGCGGTTCGGCAGGTCGCACCCCGAGTTGCTCGCTGCGGACCGCACGCGATCCTTCGCCTCGCCGAGCGCGGCGTCGGGCAGGCCGATGATCGTGAACGCGGGGAGTCCGTTCGCGAGATCGGCCTCGATCTCGACGAGCGCCCCGTCGACCCCGTGCAGGGCGACCGCGAGCGTGCGGGCGACGGGCATCAGCACACCTGCCGCACGTGCTCGATGACGACGCCGTCGCGGTCGGCGACCACCGAGATGGCGTCGACCCGCAGGCGGTCCACCGGGCCGTGCGCCTCGCACCACGCCGCCGCCAGCCGACGCAGCCGCGCGAGCTTGACGGGCGTGATCGCCGCCAGCGGATGCCCGAACCCGGCCCCCGACCGCGTCTTGACCTCCACGACCACTGTCGTCGCGCCCTCTCGGGCGACGATGTCGACCTCACCGATCGAGCACCGCCAGTTGCGGTCGAGGATCGTGAAGCCCTGGGCCTCGAGGTGGTCGACCGCGAGGTCCTCCCCGCTGCGCCCGAGCGCTTGCGTGCGTGTCATGCCCCCGAGAATGCCGAGCGCGCGGGCGCCGGGGGCGTCCTCGAGACGACCCGGGGCATCCCCCACCCCTCACGGGGCTGTGAGGGAGACGCCGCAACCTCAGCGCGGGGCGGACTCCTTCTGCGCGCCCCCGGGCTCGGCACCCTCCGGCTCGGCACCGTCGTCGTCCGCGTGCCGGTCGGGGTTCGTGTAATGCAGCACCGCCCACAGCGCGAGCGTGACGACCGCGAACGCGACGAGCACGACGAACCACGTTCCCACGTTCGAGATCTCGTCGATGCCGTCCTCCGTCGGCAGCACGAGCAGCGCGAACAGGGTCGCCGTCACGAGGAAGGCGCCGACCCACAGTGCCTTGGACCGCTGGAAGATCTCGCGACCCTCGAGGAAACCGAGGGGCAGGATCGCGACCGCCGCCGCCGTGAGGCCCTCCGCCGTTGCCGCCGCGAGGGAGTCGAGCACGAGCGCCGTGACCCAGTCGAGGCCGCCGGCCGTCGCCTCGGTGAGGATCGAGTAGCCGACCCACGCGAGCACCGAGATGCCGACCATCACGCCGAGCTGGGTGAGCACGGCGCGCAGGCGGTGCGGCGCGCCCACGCGCGTGACGATCTCGAGGCCGATGACGAGCCCGATGAGGAAGCCGGGCGAGAACTCGAGGAGGCGCGCGATGACGACGCCGATGAGCGCGAAGACGAGCGCGGCAGGCTGCAGCCCGATGCTCGTCTCGATGCGCCACGCGCGCCAGATGATCGCCCCGCTGATCCACGACGACACGTAGGTGACGAGGAAGAGGCCGATCGCGAGCGCGAGGGTCAGTCTCAGCGAGACGGCGTCGAACCCGAACGACGGGTCCATGAACCCGAAGATGACGCTCGTAAGCACGATCAGCACGGCGGCGGCCGCGGCGCGCGTGCGCGTGACCGCGGCGAACCAGTCGGTCACGCGATCGACGCCGCGCTCGAAGGCGGCGAAGCCCCGCCCGAACCGGCGCGTGTTCGCCGAGAGGGTCGAGTTGAGCAGCTCGGTCGGGAACGCCACGAGCAGGAGGATCGCGAGCGCGAGACCTCCCGCGGTCACCGTGATGATGGGGCTGCGGAAGATCTCGGCGGCCGTGGGAATCGCATTCGTCAATTCAGACGGTGCGGCGGGGTCGTCGCGAGCGATCGATCCGGATGCTCCGCCAGCGCGCTCGCCGACGCCAGAGTTCTCCTCCACCTCCTCGTCGACACCCTCCTCGAGCGGCTGCCCCGCAGGATCCAGAGGCGGCTCGACCATGACCGGGGTCGAGATCTCCGAGGGGCTGCCCCCCGGCGGCGTCGCGGTCGCGACGAGCGTGTGCTCACCCGGCTCGAGATCCTCCGGCACGACCACGTCGAGGGCGAAGAGCCCGCTCGCGTCCGCCACCGAGGTGCCGAGGGTGCGCGGCGTCGAGAAGATCTGGATCGTGACGGATGTGCCGGGAGGCAGCCCGCGCGCGGAGAGCGACAGCTGCTGCCCGGGTCTCAGGTTCTGCCCGTCGAAGCCCTCGAGCGTCCACGAGAACGGAGCCGGGGTGACGGCCGGCGTCGGCGTGGGAATGGGCGCGGGCGACGCGGCGGGGCCGGCCACGACGACCTCGACAGGGGCGGTGTATGCCGAGAATCCGTCGAAGGAGTCGCCGAGGCCTTCGTAGTAGAAGCCGGGATCGGCGACGAAGCCCTGAGACTGCTGCTGGGCGCGCACGAGAGTGCGGCCCGATGCGCCCGAGAACGAGCAGCTCCACGCGCCCTCGGTGTCGACGATGGCACTGCAGGCCCCTGGCCCGCCGAGCTCGCGCACGAGCACGCGGAATCCGGTCTCGCCCTCGCCACTCGCGAGAACCCGGCCGTTCGAGCCCGGGGCGGCCGAGAAGGTCGGAACCTCGGGAATGAGCACGAAGTCGTCCTGGTACTCGCTCTGCTCGAAGTAGTACGACTGGACGGCGTAGAAGTTCCAGATGCCCGGCTCGAGGTCGTCGAACACGCACTCCTCGACGGTCGCGGGCGACAAGGGCGCGGACTCGGGTTCGAAGCCGCCTCCGCCTTCGCCCTCGGGCGCATCGCCGCACGAGGCCACCGGGAAGCCGAACGAGTAGCCGCCCTCGCCGTCGGGCTCGACGTCGTAGACCTCGACCCCGACCCTCGAGCCCTCGAGACCCTCGGCCGTGACTCCCACCGAGGCAGCGCCGAACTCGTACGTCATGGTGGGAGGCGGCGGCACCACGCCGGGGGAGATGGTGGCGGCGACCGGTGCTGAGGCAGTCGAGATGCCGTCCCAGTAGTCGACAACCTGGCCGAGCACCCCGGGATCGTCGGAGAACCCGACGCTCTGGGCCACGGCGGTGTAGACCTCCCCGCCCGGAGCGAGAGGCGTGGTGCACGACCATTGACCCGTGACGGCATCGGCGACGGCAGAGCACGCGAAGGTCGACTCCGAGTCTCGGACGACGACCTCGACGTAGTCCAGCAGAGTGCTCGACTCCACGAGCTCCTCGGCGAGCAGGTCGATCGAGCCGCTGAAGATCGCGCCGCCGGGCACCGGCTCGACGGTCATCGTGGGCGTCGCCGGCACGTACACGGCATCGCCCCGGTCGCTCGAGTACGTCTCGTTGATGAACTGCACGGACGAGAACAGGTGGATGCCCGGGGGCACGCTCTCCACGAGGCAGACGACCGACGGGCCGTCCGTCGGAGGCACCTCGTAGTCGCCCGTCCACCCGGCCGGGCACCGCTCGCCGAGGGAACCAGCGCCGAACCAGTCCACGATGAAGCTCACGGAGACGTCGGTCTCGGTCAAGCCCGTCGCGGTCGCGGTGAGCGAACCCGGGGCGGTGGCGATCGACAACCCGTTCTGCGGCGGGGCGACGTTCACGGCGATAGCGTCAGGCTCGCCCCCCGGCCGTTCTGCCGTGCCGCCCTCCAGGTCGGTGGCCACGACCCGCACGGCCCACACACCGTAGTCCCCGAAGGGCACCGTGCACGAGAAGGCGCCAGACGCCGGCACACCGGAGAAGCAGAGAGACGTCTCGCTGCCGATGCCGACGTCGACTCGGTAGGCGAAGACCTCGACCGTGCCGAGCGCGGGCCCCGTGCCCGTGACCTCAGCGGAGAGGGTCGGGATCGTGAAGGCGTCGAGGTCGAACGGTGACGCGAGAGAGAGGTCGCTCGCCGGTGACCCGTAGCTCACCGTGACCCTGTTGCTCTCCGGGCTCGTGCCGTCGACGTCAGTCGACGTCGCGAAGAGCTCGTAGTCGCCGTACTGGCCTGCGGGCAGCGTCGCGACGCAGTCGCGGTCGACCGTGTCGGTGAAGACGCATCCCTCGGTCACGACGCCTGTCTCGACGAACTCGGCCCACACCGTCACCGTCTGCTCGATGCCATCCTCAACGTCGACCGAAACCGAGACGGAGCCGGTGATGTCGGTCGCGGCGGCGGAGATGACGGGGGCGAGAGGAGCGGCCTGCGCCGCGGAGCTCACCGCAACGACGCTCGCCGCCGCGAAGGCGGTCACGAGCACACTGGCGAGGCCTGCGCGGGCGCCGCGAGAACGGGTGGTCACAGCGATGTGCTCCTCGGGTAGGAGGACGGAGGTGACGCTCGTTCGGGTCAGCGTCTAGATCACAGTACGCCGGATCTGTTTCGCGCGGGTTAACTGTTCTTGGGGGGCGCGGGGCGCATCCCGATACCGCTACTCGTCGATCGCGAGCTCACGGGGCAGCTTGAGGTCCTTCTTGCCGAGCTCCTCCACATTGACGTCCTTGAACGTCAGCACGCGCACGCTCTTGACGAAGCGGTCGGCGCGGTAGACGTCCCACACCCACACGTCGGTGAGGGTCAGCTCGAAGTAGAAGTCTCCCGCGACCTCGCGCACGACCTGCTCGACCTCGTTGGCCAGGTAGAACCGTCGCTCGGTCTCCACCACGTACTGGAACTGCGACACCACGTCGCGGTACTCCCGGTACAGGGCGAGCTCGACCTCGCGGTCGTAGTCGTCAAAATCGTCGTCGTCCATCGGGTGCAGTCTAGACCGTCGCGTCGGGCGCGCCGTCGGCCGTCGCGGGGAGCTTGAGCCACGTGACCCGATGCCGGGGGCTCGGCCCGAACTCCGCGACCGCGGCGAGGTGCGCGGGGCTTCCATAGCCCTTGTTGCCGTCCCAGCCGAACTGCGGCCACCGCGTCGCATCAGCGACCATGAGCGAATCCCGATGCACCTTCGCGACGACCGACGCGCCCGCCACCGAGGCGCAGTCACGATCCGCCTTCGGCCTGACCCGGATGCTCGGTGGCGAGGTGAGCGCCGGCGTGAGCCAATCGTGGCTGCCGTCGAGCAGCACCGTCGAGGCACCCACGTCGATGCCCGCCTCGTGCAGGGCGATGAGGCCGCGGCGGGCGGCGAGGCCCAGGGCCGCGATGATGCCGTGCGCGTCCACCTCGCCCGGCTCGGCCTCCCCCACGGCGACCGCGGCCGCCCACTCGTGCACGAGGGGTGCGAGCAGCTCGCGCTTGGCGGGGCTGAGCAGCTTGGAGTCGCGCAGGCCCGCGGGAGGGGCATCCCCACCAGGGACGATCGCGCACACGCCCACGGCCACGACGCCCGCGATCGCACCGCGACCGACCTCGTCGCAGCCGATCACGACGGGGGCGCCCTCGGCGAAGAGCGCTCTCTCGACCTCGAGAGTGGGGTCGGCGACGGTCACTGCCGGGGGTCGACCCCGTCGAAGACGAGCGGGTAGTTGTCGAGCCAGCCCCAGCGCTCGATCGGCCAGCTGACCACGAATGCGCGCCCCACGACGTCGTCGATCGGCACGGGGCCGTTGATGCGCGAGTCGCTCGAGTCGTAACGGTTGTCGCCCATGACCCACAGCTGCCCCGCCGGGACGTCCTGCTGGAAGTCATTGCCGCTCACATCGACGCGCCCCTCGGGCAGCACGACGTAGGGTTCGTCGAGCGGCACCCCGTTGATGCTCAGCTGGCCCAGATCGTTGCAGCACACGATGCGATCGCCCGGCAGGCCGATGACGCGCTTGACGAGGTGCTCGTCGCTGTCGGAGGCGCTCAGGCCGACCAGGGTGAGAATCGTGTCGACACCCTCCTCGAGAGGCGAGCGCGGCTGCTCGGGCACCGGCGTCAGCCAGCTGCCGGGGTCGCGGAACACGATCACGTCGCCGCGCTCGACAGCCACGAGGTCGGGCACGAGCTGGTTGACGATGATGCGGTCGTTGACGAGAAGAGTGCTCTCCATCGACTCGCTCGGAATGTAGAAGGAGCGGATGAGGAACGTCTTGATGAGGAACGAGATGATGAGCGCCGCCGCGACGATCACGACGACATCGCGCAGGAAGAGCAGGGCGCTGCGCTGGCGCGAGCGCGGGCGCTCGGGCGCAGGATCGGATGCCGCTGCCGGCGGCGCTGTGTGCTCGGTCATTGCTCCCCAGGGTCGGGCTCCAGTCTAGGCATCGCCCGGTCGCGGAACGACGAAGGCCCCGCCGAAAGATCGGCGGGGCCTTCGTACGTGAGGAGCGGAAGCTCAGCTCTCGCGCTTCTCCTTGATCTTGGCCTTCTTGCCGCGCAGAGCGCGCAGGTAGTAGAGCTTGGCGCGACGAACGTCGCCGCGGGTGACGACCTCGATGTGGTCGATGACCGGGGAGTGCACGGGGAAGGTGCGCTCGACGCCGACCTGGAAGCTCACCTTGCGGACGGTGAAGGTCTCGCGGATGCCCTCGTTGGAGCGGCCGATGACGACGCCCTGGAACACCTGGATGCGCGAGCGGCTGCCTTCCACGATGTTGACGTGGACCTTGACAGTGTCACCGGGGCGGAAGTCGGGGATGTCGGAGCGAAGAGACGCTGCGTCGACGTGATCGAGAATGTGCATGATGCATCGCTTTCTGCAACCGCCACAGGTCGAATGCGGGAGTAAGAGGGAGTCGTACCGGTGCTGCAGCCTCGCAGGATGACGGCTCCCCTGTGGCAGAACCGTGCCGAGGCACAATCACTCATCATGCCATATGGGGGTACGTCCAGCCAACCTTCTGCGAGAATACCGACAGGGAATCACCGCACGGCCGTTACACTCGCGCCACACCGCTTCTCGGGGGGAGAGCACTCATGACTACGAACACCACCGCGCTCGCGACCGACAAGGTCGTCATGCGCACCGAGCCCATCCAGCGCCGCAGCTCGGAGAGGATCGAGCTGCTGCTGGACGCCGCTGCCGCACTCATCGACGACCACGGCATCGACGGCGTCACGACGAGCGCCGTCGCCAAGCGCTCATCGTCCTCCGTCGGCGTCGTCTACCGGTACTTCCCGAACATTCAGACGCTGCTGCGAGCACTCGCCGCCCGCAATCTCGAGCGCTACCTCGCCAAGGTGTGGGTCGGCATCGAGAACTCGGGGCCGGAGCCCTGGTCGTCGTTCGACTCGACGCTCGATGTCTTCGTGGAGCTCGTCCGCACCGAGCCGGGCTTTCGCGCCCTGCGATTCGGCGACGTCATCGACCAGCGCTTCATCAACCCCGAGCTCAGCAACAACTCGATCCTCGCGCGCCGCTTCGCCGAGCAGACCGGGGCCACCTACGGCTTCGAGCCAGACGATCAGCTCGTGTTCCACTACGAAGTCGCGGTCGAGATGGCGAGCGGGCTCCTCACTCGAGCGTTCCAATTGGACAAGAATGGTGACGCGCGCTTCATCGAGGCGACCCGCGCCCTGTGCGGCGACTACCTGCGCACCCACGTCCCCCTACCCAGGAGCTGAATGATCGAGCTACGCACCCCGGCCGAGATCGACGAGATGCGGCCAGCGGGTCGCTTCGTGGCGAGCGTGCTGACGGCGACGCGCGCCGCCGCCGACGTCGGGGTCAACCTGCTCGACCTGGACGCACTCGCGCACGACATGATTCGCGCCGAGGGCGCGGAGAGCTGCTACATCGACTACCACCCCTCGTTCGGCGCCTCGCCGTTCGGGAAAGTGATCTGCACGTCGGTCAATGACGCGGCCCTGCACGGCCTCCCGCACGACTACGCTCTGCGCGACGGCGACCTGCTGACGCTCGATTTCGCCGCCTCCGTCAACGGCTGGGTGAGCGACTCGGCGATCAGCTTCGTCGTAGGTGAACCGCGCCCCGGCGACCTCGAGCTCATCGCGACCGCGGAGAGGGCCCTCGCCGCCGGCATCGAGCGAGCGCGCGTCGGTGGTCGTCTGGGAGACATCTCGAGCGCGATCGGCGACGTCGCGCACGATGCCGGGATGCCCGTCAACCTCGATTTCGGCGGTCACAGCGTGGGCCGCACGATGCACGGAGACCTGCATCTGCCGAATGACGGTCGAGCGGGGCGCGGCCTCAAGCTGCGAGCGGGGCTCGTCATGGCTATCGAGCCGTGGTTCATCCCCGACACCGACGAGATCTACACCGACCCCGACGGGTGGACCCTGCGCTCGCGCACGGGCTCCCGCGCCGCGCACGCCGAGCACACCGTCGCGATCACGCCCGAAGGGCCCCTCGTGCTCACGGCGCGCGACTGAGCACCGCAGCCGCACTCTCGGGGCGTCAGCGCGCCGAGGAATCGACGAGCGGCACCTCGTCGGTCGTGGGTCCGAGCGGAGAGGTCCACTGCTCGCCGCGCCGGTCGGCGCGCGTCGTGCGCACCATGGTGACGCATGCCGACACCGCCGCGACGATGAGCAGGGGCCACAGCAGGTAGCCGAGCAGGAGCGCCGCCGGGTCGAGCGAGGTCGCGACGACGATGATCGCGAGCGCGTACTGGGCGACGAGCAGCAGCTTCTCTCCGCTCGTGAGGATCGGCACGGCACGACGCAGCACGATGACGTGGTTGAGGGCGAGGGAGACCGCAAGCCCAGGGAGCACGAAGGTGCCGGTGACGACGCTCTGCACCGAGGGCAGCAGCGCGTACTGGTCGACTGCCTGCAGGATCCACGCCGCGACACCCGCGAGCAGCGCGATCGCGGCGACGAGAGGCTGCGACCACAGCCACCAGCGCTCGCCCGTGGTCACGTCGCCTCCCCCGAACGGTCGGGTGCCAGAAGGTCGGGGCGTACCCGCCGGGTGCGGTCGAGCTGCTGCTCGTGGCGCCACTGCGCGACAGCGCCGTGATGGCCGCTCAGCAGCACGGCCGGCACTGCCCGATCGCGCCAGACAGCGGGCTTGGTGTAGCTGGGGTACTCGAGCAGTCCATCCTCATGGCTCTCCTCGGTGAGGCTCTCCGGGTTGCCCACGACGCCGGGGACGAGTCGGCCGACCGCTTCGATGATCGCCATCGCCGCCACCTCCCCTCCGTTGAGCACGTAGTCGCCGAGACTGATCTCGCGCACCTCGTTGCGGTCAGCGTAGTGGTCGATGACGCGCTGGTCGATGCCTTCGTAGCGACCGCACGCGAAAACGAGGTGCTCGCGGGTGGAGAGCTCTCGTGCCTCACGCTGCGTGAAGGGATGCCCCGCAGGGCTCGGAACGACAATGATGCTGTCGTCGCGCACGACGCTGTCGAGCGCCTCGCCCCACGGTTCGGGCTTCATGACCATGCCAGCGCCGCCGCCGTACGGAGTGTCGTCGACCGTGCGGTGACGATCATGCGTGAAGTCGCGAAGGTCGTGCACGCCGACCTCGATCACTCCCGCCTGCCGGGCCCTGCCCAGCAGCGACACGTCGAGGGCCCCGAAGAATTCGGGAAAGATCGTGACGATGTCGAAGCGCACAGCCCCAGCCTAGGCGGGTGCATCCTTCGACTCGTCCTCCGCGGGTGCGTCGTCGGGCGCGTCGGGCAGCTCCTCGAAGAGACCGAGGGGCGGAGTGAGGGTCACGGTGCCGCCCGCGATGTCGACGACCGGCACGATCGCGCCGACGAAGGGCACCAGAACCTCACCATGCGGCGTCCGCACGGCGAGGAGATCCTGGGCGGGGAGGTGGTCGACGCGCACGATCGTGCCCACCTCGACCCCGTCGCGCATCGCACGCAGGCCGACGAGCTGGAAGTCGTACCAGGCGTCGTCCTCCGCCGGCTCGTCGTCGACCTGGTCGATCCACAGGATCGCCTTGACGAGCGACTCGGCCGCCGTGCGGTCGTCGACGCCCTCGAAGAAGGCCACCGGCTGCGCGTTGTACCAGCGCAGCTCGGTCAGGGTGAGGGTCTTGCCGTGCCAGTCGGACGACTCGGGCACCTGCAGCGAGAAGCTCGCGCCCGGTGTGAAGCGCCGCTCGGGCGCGTCGGTGTAGAGCTCGAGCTTGAGGGCGCCCTTGAGCCCGTGGGCCTTGACGAGCCGACCGACCCGGAGTTGTGGACGCTCTGAGGTGGGCGCGTTCACTGATCGGTGTCGACGACGTCGACGCGCACTCGGCGGCCGTCGGCGAGCGACGAGATCACCGTGCGCAGGGCCTTGGCGGTGCGACCGCCGCGGCCGATGACGCGGCCGAGGTCCTCGGGGTGCACACGCACCTCGAGGACCTCGCCGCGCGCAGAGCTCTGCGCGACGACCTCGACGTCGTCCGGGTGATCGACGATCCCCTTGACGAGGTGTTCGAGAGTGTCAGCGAGCACGAGTCACTAGGCCTTGTCGGCCTCGGCCGCGGGGGCCTCGTCGGCGGCGGGGGCCTCGGCGGGAGCATCCTCAGCCTTGGCCTCCTCGGCGGGCGCCTCGGCAGCGGGAGCATCCTCGACGGGCGCCTCAGCAGCAGGCGCCTCCTCGGCGGGCTTCTCCGCAGGCTTCTCGGCCTTGGGCTTGAGCACAGGCTTCTTCTTCTCGTCGACGCTGAAGGCCGCCTTCGGCTCGGGCGACTTGACGGTGCTCGTCGCGCCCTTCTCGCCCTTGAAGGTGCCCCAGTCGCCCGTGAGCTTGAGGATCGCGAGCACCTGAGGGCTCGGCTGGGCGCCGACGCTCAGCCAGTACTGGGCGCGCTCGGACTGCACCTCGATGAACGAGGGCTCCTCGGTGGGGTGGTACTTGCCGATCTCCTCGATCACGCGGCCGTCGCGCTTCTTGCGCGAGTCGGCCACGACGATGCGGTAGAACGGTGCACGGACCTTGCCCATGCGCTTGAGACGAATCTTGACAGCCACGTTTCTCCGAAATGTGTGAAGGAAGTGAGTCGCAGCCGGTTGCGTGGGGCACACTCGGCGCGGAAGCTCGTGATGGTTTCTCGCAGCGTCTGATTAGAGGGTCGGACGCGCGAGCACTCGACCGCCTATTCTGGCAGATTTTCGCGGCGTCTGTGACCGCGACGGGATGCTCAGCGCTGGTCGTCCCGCCAGGCAAGCCACTCGCGCACCTTCGCGAGGTCGTAGCGGGGCCCCGTGATGCCCAGCGTGAAGAGGCTCGCGCCCATCGCCCGCAGTTCGTCCGCCTCCGCCATCGTGCGGCTGCGCACCTCGACCGATGTCTCGATCTCGCTCGTGTCGCGGCCCACCGCGCGCCCGTGCTCGGCGAGGACGCCGAGCTTGCGCTCGAGCGTGGGCGCGTCGCTGAACGAGTGCCAGATGTCGGCGTGCTCGGCCACGATGCGGGGAGTCTTCTTCTCGCCGCCCCCACCGATGAGGATGGGGATCTCGCGCGTGGGCTGCGGGTTCAGGGCCTGCCAGCGCGACCGGATGATCGGCAGGTCTCGCGCGAGAGCATCCAGTCGCTCCCCCACCGTGCCGAATTCGAAGCCGTACTCGACGTAGTCGCGCTCGAACCAGCCCGAACCCGTGCCGAAGAGGAAGCGGCCCGTGCCGCCCTTCGCGCTGATGTGGTCGATCGTGCGGGCCATGTCGGCCTGCAGGCTCGGATTGCGGTAGCTGTTGCAGTTCACGAGCGCGCCGAGCTCGACGCGGCTGGTCTGCTCGGCGAGGGCTGCGAGCATCGTCCACGACTCGAAGTGCAGGCCGTCGGGCTCGCCGCTGAGCGGGAAGAAGTGGTCCCAGGTGAAGAGGATGTCGACGCCGAGCTCCTCGAGCTCGGTTGCCGTGTCGCGGATGAGTTCGTAGGGCGCGTGCTGCGGGGCGAGCTGCACGCCGAGGCGCACGGGTCGAGTCGTCATGCCCTCAGCCTAGGACTGTCGCGCGGGCCGCTCTCAGCGGCCGAGGAACTTCTGCAGGGCCTCGAGCTCCTCCGGCGTCGGCTGCTTCTCGCCGGTCGCGGCCCCGCCGCCGAGACCGAAGCTGCTGCCGGATGCGCCCGTGCCACCACCGGCACTCAGCCCCTGCGCGCGAGCGGCCTCCTCCGCCGCCCGCTTCGCGGGGTTGCCCGACCGCGACTTGCCCTTGCCCTTCTTCTTGGCCGCGGCCTTGCGGGCCGTCGCCGCTCCCCCGCCGCCGCCCATGCCGGGCATGGGGCCCATGCCCGGCATCTGGGGCATGCCGCCCTTCGCCATCGTCTTCATCATCTTCGCGGCCTGCTCGAAGCGGTTCACGAGGGCGTTGACCTCGGTCACCGTCGTTCCAGAACCGCGAGCGATGCGCAAGCGGCGCGAGCCGTTGAGGAGCTTGGGCAGCTGGCGCTCCTTCGGTGTCATCGACTGGATGATCGCTTCCGTGCGCGTGAGCTCCCCCTCGTCGAAGTTCTCCAGCTGATCCTTCATACCCCGCGCACCGGGCAGCATGCCGAGCATGCCCTTGAGGGACCCCATCGACTTGAGCTGCTGCATCTGCGCAAGGAAGTCTTCGAGCGTGAAGCTGTCGGTCGCGAACTTCTCCGCCGTGCGCTTCGCGTCCTCCTCGTCGAACGACTTCTGCGCCTGCTCGATGAGCGTGAGGATGTCACCGAGGTCGAGGATGCGGCTCGCCATGCGATCCGGGTGGAACGGCTCGAAGTCGTCGAGGCCCTCACCGGTGGAGGCGAACATGATGGGGCGGCCCGTGATGCTCGCGACGCTCAGCGCGGCGCCGCCGCGCGCGTCGCCATCCAGCTTCGACAGCACGACGCCCGTGAAGTCGACGCCCTCCTGGAACGCCTTCGCCGTGCTCACCGCGTCTTGACCGATCATCGCGTCGATGACGAAGAGCACCTCGTCGGGGTCGACGGCCTTGCGGATGTTCGCCGCCTGCTTCATGAGCTCGGCGTCGACACCGAGACGACCGGCGGTGTCGACGATCACGACATCGTGCTGCTTGTCTCGAGCGTGCTTGATCGCGTTCTTCGCAACCTTCACCGGGTCGCCGACCCCGTTGCCGGGCTCGGGGGCGTAGACCGCGACACCCGCCTGCTCGCCCACGACCTGCAGCTGCTGCACGGCGTTCGGGCGCTGGAGGTCGGCCGCGACGAGGATCGGCGTGTGACCGTCGGCCTTGAGCCACTTAGCGAGCTTGCCCGCGAGCGTCGTCTTGCCCGCCCCCTGGAGGCCCGCGAGCATGATCACCGTCGGCGGGGTCTTCGCGAACTGCAGGCGGCGCTGCTCGCCGCCGAGGATGCCGACGAGCTCGTCATTGACGATCTGCACGACCTGCTGCGCCGGGTTGAGCGCCTTGTTGACCTCGTCGCCGAGAGCGCGCTCGCGCACCGCAGCGGTGAAGTCTTTGACGACCGGGAGAGCGACATCGGCATCGAGCAGAGCTCGACGGATTTCGCGCACAGTGCCGTCGACGTCGGCCGGGCTGAGCTTGCCCTTCGTGCGCAAAGCGCTGAAGGTCGAGGTGAGCCGGTCGGAGAGCGTGCCGAAAGTTGCCATGGTGCCCCCATTGTAGGTGCGGCGACTCTGCTTGACTGGGGTGCGGTCGGGCCGAACCCGGCATCGGCCGCTGAGCAGTCGAGGAGTACCCATGCGCCGCACGATCTTCGGCTACACGCCCGAGGTGGCCCCCACCGCTTTCATCGCCGACAACGCGACCCTCGTCGGCGATGTGCACGTGCACGCGCACGCCGTCATCATGTACGGCGCTGTGCTGCGCGCCGACCGCGACCGCATCGAGCTCGGCGAGGGCTCCAACCTGCAAGACAACGTGTCGGTGCACGGCGATCCCGGCAAGCCCACGATCGTCGGTCGCGGCGTGAGCGTGGGTCACGCCGCGATGCTGCACGGGTGCACGATCGAGGACGACTGTCTCATCGGGATGAGCGCGACCGTGCTCAACGGCGCCGTCATCGGCCGCGAGTCGCTCGTCGCCGCCGGCACCGTCGTGCTCGAGGGCACGACGGTGCCGCCTCGCTCACTCGTCGCCGGCGTGCCCGGCAAGGTTCGTCGCGAGCTGACGGACGACGAGGTGGCGGCGATCCGCGCCAACGCCGACACGTACCGGATGCTCGGCACCGAGCACGCCGCCGCCCGCGACGCCGAGTAGCCCCACCAGGGCGCGCTGCGGCGCACGCCGCCGTGCCCACTCGTGCCAGATCTGGCACGAAAGGGCGCTTGAGCCTGGACGCGAGCGCCCTCTCGCGCCAGATCTGGCGGAAGGCGGTGCCCGCGACGGCTACGGGACGAGGCTCGCCGCGAAGACGTGGGGGGTGAAGCCCGTCAGGTCGCCGATGCCCTCGCCCTGCCCGATGAGCTTGATCGGGATGCCCGTCTGCTGCTGCACGCGCAGCACGAAGCCGCCCTTGGCCGAACCGTCGAGCTTCGTCACGACCAGGCCCGTGACGCCCGCGTGCTCGATGAACGCCTCCGCCTGAGCGACCCCGTTCTGACCCGTCGTGCCGTCGAGCACGAGGAGCACCTCGGCGATGGGGCCGAGCTTCTCGACGACGCGGCGAACTTTGGCCAGTTCATCCATGAGGCCCGATTTGGTCTGCAGCCTGCCCGCCGTGTCGATGATCGCGATGTCGGTGCCGGTGCGAGTCGCGTGGTCGACGGTCTGGTAGGCGACGCTCGCCGGATCCTGGCCCTGCTGCTGGGGGCGCACGACGTCGGCTCCCGCACGCTCGGCCCATGTCGCGAGCTGGTCGACCGCCGCGGCGCGGAAGGTGTCGGCCGCACCGACGACGACACTGCGACCCCTGCTGGTGAGAAACTGGGCGAACTTGCCGATCGTCGTGGTCTTGCCGACCCCGTTGACGCCGACCACCAGCACGACGGCGGGGCGGTCGCTGAGCGTGAGGGTGGGGTCGAAGGCGGCGAGACGCTCCTCGAGAGCCTCACGCAGCATCCGCTTCAGGTCGGCCGGGTCCGTCGTGCGGAACCGGTTCACCTGCTCCTGGAGCTGGTCCAGGATCTCGTCAGTCACGTCAGGGCCGAAATCGGCGCCGATGAGCGCCGTCTCGAGGTCGTCCCACGTGCCCTCGTCGATGGTCGGGCGCGTGAACAGCCCGCGCATCGCTCCCCCGAGCCGCCAACCACCCGCACTCTCCGCCATGCCCCCAGGGTACCGGGGCGCCGGGTCTGCCCGCAGACCCTTCACGGTGCCAGATCTGGCGCGTATCGGCGCTTGAGGGTGCGGCTGCACCCACGTTGAGGCGAATCTGGGAGCGTTGGCGTCGTCGCGGGGAGTCGTGCGAGCTACGGGATGGCGATCGGGGCGGGGAGCGGACGCACTGGCCCTCTCGACCGCCAGCCCGCAGCGCGCAGCCGACGTGCCGCCGTCGAGACGATCCGACGAGAATCCAGGTACACATCGTCCTTCGTCGCACGAATCGACTGCCAGCCGGCGTCGGCAAAGGCATCGAAGCGTGCGAGATCGAAGGCGAACTGGCGCGCGTCCGTCCTGTGGTGGTCACCCTCGTACTCCACGAGCACGCGGAACTCTGGCCACGCGAGATCCGGGTGCAGCTCACCGAGCGGCGTAACGACGGCGGGCGCTACGCAGGCACGAGGCAACCCGGCCGCGGCGAGCACCAGCCGAAGGTGGGTCTCGGCTCTCGAACGCACGCCGGCCTCAGATAGCGCCCGTGCCCGACGCAGCGCCGCGGCGCCCGCGCGTCGAGAACTGTGCGCGAGCATCCGATCGATGTCGGTCAAGGCCGAGGGCTCGTCGACCAGCCGTAGCGCGTCGACGAGTGCGACCAGATCGGGAAGCGCGAGAAGCGACGCCGTCGTGAGTGCCACCGCACCCGGGGACGCGACCCGCAGCGGTACGAGCTCGCCAGCGCTCGTGGGCACGAAGCGCGTTGACCATGAGGGCTCGGGCAACCCGCGCTGGTGACCGACGACACCCGCGCCTCGCGGAGCGCGCGAACCCCGATCTACCGTGACGTGCAGCGGCCCCTGCTCGCGAGAGCGCGGCAGAGGCAGGCCCAGCAGGAGCGCCGCCGTCGAGTGGGAGAACCACCCGCTCGCGGGCATCACCTGGGTGTACGCCCACGCGCGGTCGACGATCGACCGAGGTCGACCTCCCGTCATGACGACACCGTGAAAGGGGTGAACCACATCGGCGCGGCGCAGCCGGTCGACGGCCACACCGCGGGCAAGGGCTTCCGCCGTGGACATCGTCTCGTTGCGGACGTGATCGGGCAGGGGCCGCGCGGGTCGGGTCATGCACGAGATGGTGCAGGACAGGGATGCTCGCACACGACCTGCGCGCAGTCTCGTCAAATTCGCCGCACATGGGGCCGACTGTGGAGGACGAGCGCCCTTTCGCGCCAGATCTGGCACACCGCACCGCACCGCACCGCGGGGCGGGCGAGCTACTCGTCGCGCATGCGCTCGTAGATCTTCTTGCAGTCGGGGCAGATCGGGAACTTCTCGGGGTCGCGCCCCGGAGTCCACTTCTTGCCGCACAGCGCCCGCACGGGCTTGCCGGTGAGCGCGGATTCGAGAATCTTGTCCTTCGGCACGTAGTGCGAGAAGCGCTCGTGGTCGCCGTCGTCGAGCTGCCGGTCCTCCAGCAGCTTCTCGAGCTCGCGGTCGAGAACGTCGGTGCCGCCGCCCTGGCCGGGCTCGTCGAGTGTCGCCATGAGGGTCAGTCTACGACGGCGGGGCGGGCTGCGCTCAGGTGCGCATGAGGAGGCCGAGGAGCTCCGGTGCGCGGCGGCGGAAGACGAAGCCCCCGATGAGGATGCCCAGCACGAGCATCCCGAACCCCGTCGCCCCACCGGCCCACCCTGCCAGTTCGAGCATCTCGGGGTCCTCGTCGAGCAGGCCAATGACGGCGAGCGTCAGGGAGGGCGCCATGAACGCGAGGATCGCGAGCAGGGTGAACGACTGGACCCATCCCGCGGCGGCGCCGAGGAGCGGTGGTTGATCCCACGGGCCCGCGCCGGGACGCGCGGCCGGGTAGGGGGTCAGCGCGGAGGAGACGCTCGACACTCCGAGCCCCGTGAGCAGCAGGCCGAGACCAGTGCCGACGACGGCGGGATACACGTCGGGCACCTCCGACCACAGCGCCGCGAGCGGCGAGGCGAGCAGGATGAGCGGCGTGCCGATGAGGAGCGGCGGCACCACGCGCCCCCAGCGGTCGGAGAACCCGCGAAGAGGTGCGGCCACGTGCATCCACATCGCCGAGTGGTCGTAGGCGACGTCGTTGTGGCCGAACCAGCCGAGGAAGAGGGCGAACACCGGCACGGGGATGAGCCACAGCAGCGGCACGGGGGCCCCCGCGACGGCGAGCGCGACCATCATGAGCGCGGGGGCGACGGGCAGGGCGATGATGACCGCGCAGTACCGCGCGTCGCGCGTCCAGTAGAGCAGGCTGCGCGCGGCGATCGCGGACGACGCCGTCGCGGGCACGAGATCGAACCAGCCGAGCCCGCGGATGGCGGGTGCCGATCGGATGCGCTGCGGCGCCTCCACGATGCGGCTCACGACCCACGGCCAGGCGGCGACCATGACAGCGACCGCGACGGCTCCCCCGAACAGTCGCCACGCGATCTCGGCGTCGACACCGTCGGGTGCAGCCCACAGGAAGCCCAGGGGCGTGGCCGCGACCACGCTGGCGACCTCGATGAGCCCCTCGGTGTCCTCGCCGCTCTGCACGAGAACGACGGCCATCGCTGCGGCACCGAGGGCCAGTGCGATCGTGAGTCGCGCCGCCGCCGTGATCATGCGCACGGCCGCGCTCGAGACCGCGAGCTGCGCGGTGGCCGCGACGAGGTACTGGGCGGCCATGACGAGGACGATCGCTCCGATGACCCCCGCGAGAATCGCGAGGCCGGCCTTGTCGGTGTCGGCCCAGGCGATCTCGAACGCGATGCCGAGCGTGACGGCGAGGGCCCCGGGAACGCCCACGACTCCGGCGAGCATGAGGCCGAGGGCGAGCCGACCGCGGGGCACGGGGAACGCCGCGAAGCGTCGCGGCTCCAGAGCGGAGCCCAGCCCCGCACTCAGCGGTGCCACGACGATGCCCAGTGCGATCGCCGAGGCCACGATGATGAGCGCCGCGCGATGATCGGCGCGCTCCACCTGCACCTCGCGCGCGAGGAGGATGAGGGCCGTGCCGACGCCTCCCGCCAGGACCAGGACGAGAAGGGCGCGCATGGCGCTCGCAGCCCCCCGGAAGGCCGAGCCGAGCAGCGCGAGCTTCAGTCGGAGAATGTGGTCAACCACTCGAGACCCTCCACCGCGACGCGACCGCCGGCGAGCTCGACGAAGCGCTCCTCGAGCGACTGCTTCCCGCGCACCTCGTCGAGCGTGCCGACGGCGAGCACGGAGCCGTCGACGATGACGGCGACGCTGTCGCACACGCGCTCGACGAGCGCCATGTTGTGGCTCGACAGCAGCACCGTGCCCCCGCTGGCCGTATACCGCTGCAGCAGATCGATCGCCTGCGAGGTCGACACGGGGTCGACCGACTCGAAGGGCTCGTCGAGCACGAGGACGCGCGGAGAGTGGATCATCGCTGCGGCGAGCGAGATCTTCTTGACCATGCCGATGGAGTAGTCGCGCACCGGTCGGTTGAGGGAGCCCTCGATACCGAGCGCGATGCCGAGGTCCTCCGTGCGCGAGGACGCCGTCGAGCGATCGAGACCGTGCAGCATGCCGCAGTAGTACAGCAGCTGCGCTCCGGTGAGTCGGTCGAAGAGCCGCATGCGGTCGGGCAGGACCCCGGTGACCCTCTTGGCGGCGATCGGGTCGCGCCAGACGTCGGAGTCGGCGACGAGCACAGTGCCGGAGTCGGGCCGCAGCAGCCCCGTGATCATGGACAGCGTCGTGGTCTTGCCCGCGCCGTTAGGCCCGACGACCCCGAACATCGAGCCGCGACGCACCGTGAGGTCGATGTCGTCGACGGCGATCGTGGAGCCGTAGGTCTTGCGCAGGGATGTCACCTCGACGACGACCGGTGGCGGTTCGGGCTTCGAACGAGGAGCCCGCTGAGCCCTCGGCGCTGTCGTCGACGGGGCGGCCTTCTTCGCACGCGGCTTCGCCCCGGCCGGCTTCTTCGGGCCGGGCGTCGCGACTTCGGGCTTCTCGGTGCGCCGCGATGCGGGCTTCACCGGCTTCGCGGGCTTCGCGGGCTTGCGGGACGAGCTCGAGCCCTGAGCGGCCGGCGACGAGGATTCCACGGCTCAACGCTACCAACGCGGGGCACGACCCCACACACCCACCCATCAGGTGAATCTCGTTCATCGCTCCCGTCACGATTGGGAAACAAAAGGTAAACGGGGCGTGACGATTCAGCGTCGCGCAGCTAAAATCGCAGGGTGCACAACGGTGTGTCCCCTTCGACTACACCAGGAGCATCTTTCATGACCACTCAGATCGTCATTCTCGCCGCGGGCATGGGCAGCCGCCTCGGCCGCGAGCTTCCCAAGCCGCTCACCAAGCTCAGCGACGGCCGCACCATCATGGGCCAGCAGCACGACAACATTCGTGCCGCGTTCGGCACGGACGTGACCATCACGACCGTCGTCGGCTACAAGCTCGAGC
The DNA here is from genome assembly GCF_014789785.1 of Chryseoglobus sp. 28M-23. Classification (NCBI taxonomy): domain Bacteria; kingdom Bacillati; phylum Actinomycetota; class Actinomycetes; order Micrococcales; family Microbacteriaceae; genus Microcella; species Chryseoglobus sp. 28M-23. Next base: position 1,915,292 of record NZ_CP061846.1, read on the forward strand.
ACATCATCGATGCGTTCCCCGACGTCGAGTACGTCTACAACGAGCAGTACGACCAGACCAACACCTCCAAGAGCCTGCTGCGCGCCCTTAAGGCGACCGGCAAGCACGGCGTGCTGTGGATGAACGGCGATGTCGTCTTCGACCCGCAGGCTCTCGTCCGCTCGGCTGAGCTCGTGCACGCCGACCGCTCCTTCGTGAGCGTCAACACCTCCACGGTGAGCGACGAGGAGGTCAAGTACACGGTCGACGCCGAGGGCTTCATCGAGAAGCTCTCCAAGACCGTCGTCGGCGGGCTCGGCGAGGCCGTGGGCATCAACTACGTCTCGAGCCGCGACAAGGCCGCGCTCGTGCACCACCTCACTCGCTGCGCCGATCAGGACTACTTCGAGCGCGGCATCGAGCTCGCGATCGAGCACGACCGCGTGCGTATCGAGCCGGTCGACATCAGCGACCTGTACGCGGTCGAGGTCGACTTCGCCGAAGACCTCGAGCGGGCCAACCTCTTCGTCTGAGCGATCGGGGCCGCCGTCCGGTCCACCCGCCGCCGGCGGCGCCCTCCACCGCAGTGCGCGGTGGTACGACTACCGTTGACCGCGTGACCACCGCCCTCCCCCCGCGCCGCGCGCGTTCGCGCTTCGATGCGTACCGCCAGTCGCTCTGGCTGCTGACGAGCCGCGACCTGCGCGTGCGGTACTCGACGTCATTCCTGGGCTACTTCTGGTCGGTGCTCGAGCCGCTCGTCATGGCGGTCATCTACTGGTTCGTCTTCACGCAGATCGTGCAGCGCACGATCGGTGCCGAGCCCTACATCGTGTTCCTGCTCGCGGGCCTGCTGCCGTGGATGTGGTTCAACGGCGCCGTCGGCGACTCGACGCGCGCCTTCATCAAGGACGCGAAGCTCGTGCGCTCGACGCGCATCCCTCGCACCGTCTGGATCAACCGGATCGTGCTCGCGAAGGGCATCGAGTTCCTCGCGAGCATCCCCGTCATCGTCGTGTTCGCCATCATCTTCGGTGCCACGCTCACGTGGGGTGTGCTGTGGCTGCCGCTCGCGGTGGTGCTGCAGACGGTGCTCACGGTCGGGCTCGCCATGATGATCGCGCCGCTCGTCGTGTTCTTCCGCGACCTCGAGCGCGCGGTCAAGCTCATCCTGCGCTTCCTGTTCTACGGCTCGCCCATCATCTACGGCCTCTCCGACCTGCCAGACGGGCTGGAGCTCTGGGCCTCGTTCAATCCGCTCGCGGGCATCATCTCGCTCTACCGGGCGAGCTTCTTCCCCGACCAGGTCGATGCGACCGCCGTGCTCATCGCGGCCGCGATGAGTCTCCTCTTCCTGGGTGCGGGCATCCTCGTCTTCCGGCGCATGGTGCGCTCGGTGCTCAAGGAGATCTGATGGCGACGACCGAGCCGAGGAGCGCACCCGTCATCCGGGCCAGCGGAGCGGGAATCCGGTTCCGGCGCAATCGCACGGGACGGCGATCGTTCAAGGACCTGTTCGCGGGGCGGGACCGCCGCGCGCGCCCCGGTGAGTTCTGGGCGCTGCGCGGCATCGACGTCACCGTGCACGAGGGAGAGGCCATCGGCGTGGTCGGCCGCAACGGCCAGGGCAAGTCGACGCTGCTCAAGCTCGTGGCGGGCGTCATGCTGCCCGACGAGGGCACCGTGGAGGTGCACGGCGGTGTCGCGCCCCTCATCGAGATCACGGGCGGCTTCGTCGACGACCTGACGGTGCGCGAGAACGTCTTCCTCACGGCGGGACTGCACGGGATGCCCCGGGCCGAGATCGTCGCCCGCTACGACGAGATCATCGACTTCGCCGAGCTGCGCGACTTCGTCGGCACCCCGTACAAGCACCTGTCGAGCGGCATGAAGGTGCGGCTCGCGTTCGCGGTCATCTCGCGGCTCGAAGAGCCGATCCTGCTCGTGGACGAGGTGCTCGCCGTGGGCGACAAGGCCTTCCGCGCCAAGTGCTATCGGCGCATCGACGAGCTGCTCTCCGCCGGCCGCACCCTCTTCTTCGTGTCGCACAACGAGCGCGACCTGAAGCGGTTCTGCGCGCGCGGGCTCTACCTCGACAAGGGCGAGCTCAAGCTCGACGGCCCGATCGGTGAGGTTCTCGCCGCCTACGACGCCGACTACGGGAGCGTGACGTGAGCCTGACACCGCACGAGGGCGAGCCCGGGGCTCCCGCCGACCCCGCGCTGATTCGCGGTCTGCGAGCGGCCATGTCGGCGCAGCGGCCCGCGGTGCTCGCGCACATCCGCAGCATCCGCCGCCAGCACCCCACCGCGTCGCCCGAGCAGGTCGTGCGCATTCTCGAGAAGCGGTTCCTCGCGAGCGTCACCCTCAGCGGCGCCGGCAGCGGCGGAGCCTCGGTCATTCCCGGGGTCGGCACCGCGATCACCCTCACCGTCATCGGCGCCGAGACTGTGCTGTTCTTCGAGATGACGGCGCTGTTCGCCCAGTCGGTCGCCGAGATTCACGGCATCGTCGTCGACGACGAGGAGCGCGCCCACACCCTCGTCATGGCACTGCTGCTGGGTGGGCCGGGCAAGGAGCTTCTCGAGCAGTTCATGCGCCACGCCGGGACGCGCAGCGGCGACCGAGTCGAGTACTGGGGAGAGACGATCACCGCGACCATGCCGAAGGCGGTCACGAGCTACCTCAACAGGGCGTTGCGCGAGCAACTGGCCAAGCGCTTCGCCGTGGCGCAGGGGGCCGGCATGGCCGGCCGCCTCATCCCGTTCGGCATCGGCGCGGTCATCGGCGGCACGAGCAATCGCATCATCGGCGGTCGCGTCGTCACCGCCGCGCGTCAGGCGTTCGGGCCAGCCCCGCTGACCTGGATGGCCGAACTCGAGGCGATCAGTCCTCGCCGGGAACGGCGTCTTCGTCTTCCTCGTCGTCGAGGGGGTCGGACTCGCTCGTGATCGGGTCGGCGGCGTGCGCCGCCGCCGCACGCTCCCACTCATCGAAGAGGGTCTCCACCGCGGCATGGAACCGCGCCGTCGCCGCACCCGGCGTCGTGTCGCCGAAGTAGCGTGTGACCCAGGCCGTGAGTGCATCGTGCGCCTCGGTGCTCGTGAGCACGTGGTCGACGAGCGGCACGATCTGATCGGCCTGCTCGGCGCTCAGCCACTCGCACGCACTCAGGTAGCCGGACTCGTCGATCTCGGCGTCCGCCGACGCCGGCCGCGCGACGATGAGCGGCTTGCCGGTCGCGAGCCGGTCGTAGATCATCGCCGAGATGTCAGTGATGGCGACGTCCGCCGCGACGAGCTGCCAGCCGAGCGACGAGCCCGAATCGTAGAGGTGGTGGGCGGCGGGGTCGGCGGCGTTCGCCTGCGCGAGGGCGGCGACGATGCGGTGGTGCGCCGCGCGGTACCCGCGGTCGACGACACCGCTGCGCGGGTGCGGCCGGTAGATGACGCGGTGGCGGCCGGTCGCGAGCAGAGCATCCACGAGTCGCTCCCCGTGGCTCGCGATCGAGCCGTACGCGGCGGCAGGGCGGTCGCCCTCCCAGGTGGGCGCGTAGAGGACGACTGTGCGGTCGTCGGGGGTGAACGGCAGCTCGCCGGCGAAGTGGTCGGCCTGCGGCCGCCCGATCTCGAGCACGCGCCGGTCGAGGTCGTAGTTCCACAGCTTGCGCGCGAGGCGATCCTTGGCGGCCTGACCGGCGACGAACGCGTAGTCGTATGCCTTGTACTGGTTCGTCGTCATGTACATCTTGTCCGACTCGCCGTGGTTGACGAACACGTGCCACATGCGGCTGTACCGGAACATCTGGAAGTTCTTGGTGTTCTGGTTGACGTAGAAGACGAGGCGCAGCGGCTGCTCGGCGACGAAGCGCTCGAGGTCGGTCACCCTGCGCAGGTAGACGGCGGGAACGGGCGACTCATCGAGGAGCGTCATCATCGTGCCGGGGCTGCGGCTGATGATCGCGACCGGATGCTCGCGCGCGAGCTCGGCGAGCGGCGCGTACCACTGCCTGATCTGGTAGAGGTTCACGCACGTGTCGGCGAAGTACACGGCGATCTCGATCGCCCCGGGGTCGGGAGGAGTCACGCCCTCGAGCCGTTCCGCGAGCAGAGCGCGATTGCGGCGCGAGCGCAGGAGGTTGCGCGCGAGGCGCCGCGCCGCTCTCACCTGCCCCCAGATCTCCATAGGTCCATCCTCCCAGCGCCATCGGAGCGCCCTTGACGATTCGGCCACACCGTTACCGAGTTGTTCGCAAGCGTGTGCGGCGGCGGCGCGAGGTGACAGAATCTCTCGGGATGGCCCGCTTCACGTTCAGCGCCGGCAACGCGCGCGTGCTCGCCCGCGCCCCGCTCTACGCGCTCGGGGCGCTCGTCGCCGTCCTCGTTCCGCGCAGCCCTCGGCAGTGGGTGCTCGGCTCGGGAGCCGGTCTCGGCGAGGGGGCGCTCGTGCTGCACGACCTCGCGCACGAGCGCGATCCTGCGCGGCGGCTCACGTGGCTGGCGTCGAGTCGCGCCGAGCTCGATGCGGCGCGGGCGCGCGGCATGCGCGCCCTGCCCAAGCGCGGGCCGCGCGGCCTGTGGGCGACGCTGCGCGCGGGTGTCGCGGTCGTGACGCACGGCTTCGGAGACGTCAACCGGTTCGGCGTGAGCGGCGCGCGCGTCGTGCAGCTGTGGCACGGCATCCCGCTCAAGATGCTCCACCTCGATTCGGCGGCCGCTCTGCGCCTGCCCCTCATCGGTTCGCTGCCGGGGGTCGGCCGCCTCATGCGCGCGCTGTACCGCCGGGCTGGGGCGCAGATCGCGCTCTTCCCGGTCGCGTCGCCACTCGTGGCGGGCCGCATCCGCAGCGCGTTCGGGCTCGACGCGGCGCGCATCCTCGTCTCGGGTGATCCGCGCGATGATGCGCTGCTGCAGGGCACGGCCGAGGAGCGCCGCCTGCGCGCCCGGGCGTCGGTCGCCGACGCCTGCGGTGCGCTGCCCGAAGAGGGCCCGGTCGTGCTGTACGCGCCGACGTGGCGGGACGGCGAGGAGGATGCCGCGATCCCCACCCGCGACGAGTGGCGGGCCATCGCGGCCTGGGCCGACCGCGCCGGGGCCGTGCTGCTGATCCGCTCCCACCCGCTCGGGGCGGGCTCGTACGCGGCGGGGGCGCAGCACTCGCCGCGCATCCGCCTGCTCGGCAGCGACGTGCTCACCGATGTGACCCCGGTGCTGCCCGCCGTCGACGTGGTCGTGACCGACTACTCGTCGATCGCATTCGATGCGGCGATCGGCGGCGTGCCGACCGTGTTCTTCGCGCCGGACCTCGCCCGCTACCTGGCGACGCGCGGGCTGTACACGCCGTACCGCGAGTTCAGCGGGGGCGACCCGGCGACGACGTGGGCGGAGGCGCTCGAGCGTCTGGCCGCCGCGCTCGGCGCTGGACGGGCCGCAGCGCTCGCGCACGCGGCCTGGCTGCGCGACGAGCACGTCGATCTGCTCGACGGCCGCGCGACGGAGCGCGTGCTTGACGCGGTGCTCGCCCTGCTCGGCGAGCAGCCCGCCGACACGGCGACCCCCGCTGTCGTCACCGAGCGGCGCATCGTGGTCGAGGAGGCGACGCTCCGCGACGACGCGAAGGGTGCACCGTGCCTGCGCGTGCGGGGACGCTCCGCGACGAGGATGCTCGACCTCGCGCTCGCGGGCTCCCGCCACACGATCGCGGGCACGGTCGAGCAGTCGGGCACCGCGTTCACGGCGACGTTCCCGCTGCTCGGGGAGCGCTGGGGGGCGGCGAGCCTGGCGCCGCGGTCGGGCGACTACCGGCTCGAGACCGTGCTCGAGGGCTCCCCGCGCACGGCCCGCGCGGCGGTGCACGCCGAGCTGCCGCCGCCGCTCGACCATGAGCGGCTGCGCGCTCGGCTGCTCGCCGAGGGCGGCACCCTGCTGCTGCGTGTCGAGCCTCCGCTGCGGGATGACGAGCGCGGTGCATCCGCTCAGAAGCGCCTCGAGCGCAACTACCGACGCCGCGCAGCTCGCCCGGAGAACGCCCTGTTCTTCGAGAGCTTCTACAGCCAGACGGTCGCGTGCAATCCGCTCGCGATCGACCGCGAGCTCGCGCGCGCACGGCCCGACGTCACGCGCTACTGGTCGGTCGTCGACCGCTCGATCGCCGTACCAGAGGGGGCGGTGCCGATCGTCGAGGGCTCGGCCGAGTGGTGGCGGGTGCGCGCGGACGCGCGGCTGCTCGTCGTCAACGACTGGCTGCGCAAGCGGTGGATGCCCCGACCGCACCAGACCGTGCTGCAGACGTGGCACGGCACGATGCTCAAGCGCCTCGCCCTCGACCGCGACGGTGTGGGACTGCGCACGCGCATCGCGGTGCGGCGCGAGAGCGCCCGGTGGAGCATTCTGCTCGCCCAGAACGACTATGCGGCGCGCATCCTGCGTCGGGCATACGCGTTCCGCGGGCCGCTGTGGGTGGAGGGCTACCCGCGCAGCGACACGCTCGTCGTCGGCGACCGCGCGACGGTGCGCGCCCGTCTGGGCCTGCGGGCGCAGGACCGCGCCGTGCTGTACGCGCCGACCTGGCGCGACGACCGCACCGAGCTCGTCGACTACCTCGACCTGCCGAGCTTCGCCGCCGAGCTGCGCGAGCGCGACCCGAGCGCGGTGCTCGTCGTGCGCGGGCACAGCCGCACGCTGCGCTTCGGCCGCGACCTCGAGGGGCCGGGCATCGTCGACGCGACGACCTACCCCGATGTGGCGGACCTGCTGCTCGCCGCGGACGTCGTCGTCACCGACTACTCGTCGATCATGTTCGACCTCGCGGCCACCGACACCCCGGTCATCCTCTTCACGCCCGACCTCGACCGGTACGCCGACGAGCTGCGCGGCTTCTACTTCGACGTCACGACCGACGCCCCCGGCCCCGTCGTGGCGTCACGGGATGCTCTGCTCGACGCGATCGACGCGAGCAGCGCTGCCGCGCTGCCGGCGCAGCGCGCCGTGTGGCACGAGCGCTTCACGCCCCTCGACGACGGCCGCGCGGGCGAGCGGGTCGTGGCGCGCATCCTCGCCGAAGGCCTCCTCGACTGAGCGCGCAGGCGGCCCCCGCGTCGACGTGCGCTCCTACGACTCGATGCGGGAGCGGTCGACGGCATCGCGCGCCCCGAGGAGCACACCGCGCAGGAAGCCCGCGGCCCAGCTGTAGTGCATGACGGCGATGACGGCGGCGAAGGTGGCGCGGTCGCGCAGCCGTTCGCCGCTCGATCGGAGGAGCAGCAGGGTCAGCAGCAGGGCCGTGTAGAGAACGGGCGCGAGGTACACGAGGGAGAGGACGAGGGCGAGCGGCCCCGTCAGAACCCTGGTCAGCTCGAGCACGAGCAGCACGAGGCTCAGCGCGCTCGCGACGAGGAGCGCAGGCGGGGCGAAGTACCGCAGCGGGTGACGGCCTCCCGCGCGACGCACGAGCTCGCCGCGCCAGATTCCCGTGGCAGTGAACTGCCTGGCGAGCTTCCCCCAGGTGTCGCGAGGCCAGTACACGACCTGCAGCTGCGGGTCGAGCCACACGAGGTGGCCTGCTCGGCGCAGGCGCAGGTTGAGCTCCCAGTCTTCCCCGCGCTTGAGGCCCTCGTCGTACAACCCGACCGCGTCGAGCGGCTCGCGGCGCATGAGACCGAGGTAGGCGCTCTCGGCGGGGCCCTCGGAGGCGCCACCGTGGTAGGGGCCGCCGCCCAGACCGAGTCGGCTGTTGTAGGCGCGCGCGATCGCCGACTGCAGTCGCCCGCGCCCGGTCGCGACCATGACCCCGCCGACGCTCGCCGCTCGCGTGCGCTCGAGGGTCGCCACTCCCACGGCCGTGTAGAGGGGGTCGAGCTCGGTGTGGGCGTCGACGCGCACGATGATGTCGTGGCGCGCGGCACGGATAGCGCGATTGAGACCGATGGGGATGGCCATCTCGCGGTTCTCGACGATGCGGATGCGGGCATCCTGCTCGGCGAGGGCGCGCACGCGCTCGCTCGTGCCGTCCGTCGACGGGCCAAGCGCGATGACGAGCTCCTGCTCACCCTCGTACTGCTGGGCGAGCACGCTCGTCACCGCGTCGTCGATGTAGGCGGCCTCGTTGAATACCGGCATGACGTAGCTCACGCCGGGGGGTGCGGTGTCGAGGGGCGCCATAGCTCCCGAGGCTAGCGGGTCAGCCGAGCTCGCCGAGCGTGACGGTCACCTCGTCGGCGACACCGTCGCGCACGTAGACGAGCGTCGTGGTCTCTCCGCCGGCGAGTACGCGAACCTGAGCGGTGAGGTCGATCTGGTCGGTGATCGGCACGCCGTTGAAGACTGTGATGACGTCGCCAGCGCGCAGGCCGGCGCGCTCAGCGGCGCCGTCCGGCGAAACACCGTCGATGAGTGCTCCGACGACGTCGCTGTCGGAGGACGTCGCCGCGCTCGTCACCGTCGCCCCGAGCAGCCCGTGGCTCGCGGTGCCGGTGGCGATGAGCTCCGTCGCGATGCGCTGCGCGTAGTTCGCGGGAATCGAGAAGCCCACACCGATGCTGCCGGCCTGGCTCCCCGAGCCTCCTGCCGTGGCGATGGCGACGTTGATGCCGATGAGCTGGCCTTCGTCGTTGAGGAGCGCGCCTCCCGAGTTGCCGGGGTTGATGGCGGCGTCGGTCTGGATGACCGGCAGCGAGATCGTGGACGACTGACGCTGCTGCGGCTGACCTTCAGCGTCGGGGTCGCGCGGGGTGTCGAAGTTCCAGAAGTCGAAGGGAGCATCCTCCCCCTCGGGCAGCGGGTCGCTCGGCGTCTGCGGTACGGCCGAGGACTGCACCGTGATGGAGCGGTTGAGGGCCGAGATGATGCCGTTCGTGACGGTGTTGGAGAGCCCGAGCGGCGCGCCGATCGCGATCGCGTTGTCGCCGACGTTGAGCGCGTCCGAGTCGGCGAACTCGATCGGCACGAGGCCGTCGGTCTCGCTGACCTGGATGACGGCGAGGTCGGCGAGCGGGTCGGCGCCGACGAGCGTCGCGTCGACGATGCGGCCGTCGCTCAGGGTGACCCTCAGGTCGGGGTCGGAGGTGGCGCCGTCGAGCGTGGCCACGTGGGAGTTGGTGATGACGTACCCGTCGTCGCTGAGGATGACCCCCGAGCCACTGCCGCTCGCTCCGCCGCCGGCCACCTGGATGGTCACGATCGAGGGCAGCGCTGTTGCGGCGACGCTCGTGACGAGCGTGGCGTTGCCGGGGTCGTTGACGCTGATGCTGAGGGGCGTGCCCGTCACGCCCGAGACGACCGTCGGAGTGTTCGACATGACTGCCGCGACGACGCCGCCGCCCGCGGCACCACCGATGAGGGCACCCACCGCGAGGGCCGCGACGAGCGGAGCGCCCGAGCGCTTGGGAGCGGGCTGCTGGGGTGCGGCGTGCTGGGGTGCGGCGTGCTGGGGTGCGGCGTGCTCCGGGGCAGCGGGCGCGGACTGCGGGGCGGTACCGGTGGTCGGTGCGCCGGTGGTCTCGGCCGCGCGGGAGTCGTCGGGGGTTCCGGGTGCAGCGCCGTATGGCGTGGAGTTCATGAGCTAGATCCTTTCAGCTGCGCCCAGCGTGCTCCGCCAACCTGTGCGTCGTATTTACGCGGCCTGAGCGCGACCCGGCGCTTCGCACTGCGCCCCCACAGCGCACGGCGACCCGTGCGGGGGCGGGGTGCTGTCTCAGCAACCGCGGCCGCTCGGCGCGGTCGCGCAGTCGCGGTCGACGAGCACGGTCACCGCCTCGCCGGCCGTCGCGGTGAGCCGGTTGGCGGGCAGCCGCAAGGTGCCGGGGATGCGCTGCCATGCTCCGTCACGAATCCGATACTCGGCGGTGTAGTCGACGTCGAGGTCGATGACGTAGGTGCCGGATGCTCGGTAGATGTGGCTCGTCGCCGTAGCGTCGAACTCCCGCAGCCCGAGAGAGCTCCACGGCGCACCCCGCGTGGCGAGCACGGCACTCGTGCCGTCGCCGTAGCGCCAGCGGTAGGAGAACGGTGTGAAGCGCACGGTGGCCGGGAGCCCCAGCAGCTCGCCGTCCACGGTGTGGGCCGACGTCGTCGTGTAGAAGTTCGTGGGTAGGCCGACGACCATCCAGCCGTCGGGCTGCATGAACTGCACGGGCGGGGTGGGGCGGAAGGCCTCGATGTCGCTCAGCGAGATCGGGGCGGCCTCCTCGCCCGGCTCCCCCGGGCCGCCGGGACGGATACCCGCGCAATAGCCCTCGAACACGTCGATGCACGGCGTGACGAGGCGCGGGACTCCCCCGCTCACGTCGGGACGACCACTTCCGCTCCCGCCATCCGTCCCTCCGCCCCCGCCGCCCGGATCGTCGAGGTCGCCGACGAGAAGCGCCTCATCGTCGCCAAGCTCGCCGCCGATGTTCGGGCATCCGGTACCGAACTGCGAGCCTCCTAGGCAAGCTTCCCCTTGCGCGTAAACGGCATGCTCGTGCGCGCTATCGATCGAGACAAGTACAAGAAAAGAAACGAGAGCCAATGCAAGCGTGCGACTAGTCAACACACATCGCCACCCGTCCACTGTGTGCGGCTATTCACCAGTGCCTCACCGGGCCTAAACACCACGGACGATTCCCAAGCTGAGAGATCTGGCCTCTCTGGCGTCACGAGAGACTTCCCCGCCTCGTCGAGCAGGTCAACTCCCGCGACACTCTCGCATGCATAGAAAACCAATTCGGTCGCATCTTCCGCGTGAATCAGCATCTGAAGCCGAACAGTAGTCACGGTCCTAGGCGCAGTTATCCGGAGGCCTTCGACCTCAAATTGCTCCACAGACTGCATAGCTTCGTCGAGCGCTTGCTTCTCAGCGAAGTCATCTAGAGACACGTCCGGAGAAGGCGGGTCTTGAAGCTTGGCATCGAGCGCGGCGAGGAACTCCTCGTACGCCTCGGTCGCTGCGGCGAGCGCCTCCTCGTCACTCGCGAAGAGAGGAGCCTCCTCACTCGGAGGGCTCGCCGGCGGGAGGGCAGTGGTCGGGGTGCAGCCGACCATCGCGAGCACGAGCAGGGGCGCGACCAGGGCGTGGGGGCGTCTCGGCATGGCGCTCACGGTAGGCGCGAGCGCAGCATCCGGCCCCGAATTCTCCACATGCCGCACCCGAATAGGGGTGTACGCACCTGTCTGTCGCTCCACGTACACTCAGACTGTGCTCCACCCCGAATCACCCTCCTGACCCCCGAACCGTGATGAGTACTCGATGACCCACCCCCCTGTCACCGACATCGACCAGATCCTCTCCGCTGCCGCCGACCTGATCATGCACGACGGCTACAGCGCGGTCACGTTCCCGGCGCTCGCCGAGCGCTCCGGCGCCCCACGCGACGAGATCGCGAGCCTCTTCGAGACCCCCAACGATGTTCTCGTGAGCATGCTGAACCGCGAGTTCAGCCTCATGTATGCGAGCATCGTCGACCACGCGGAGCGCGATCCTCGCGGCGGCCTGCTCTCGCGCATGTACACCTACATCCTGTCGTCGGTGTACGAGCGTCCGCTCGCCCGCACCCTGTTCGTCATCGATCGGGATGCCCTGCACCAGATCATGCGCAACGCCAACGGCTTCGTCTACATACCCAATGTGGGCGTGCGCGCCGACCTCATCGAGAATCTGCAGAACGTGGGCATGGTGCGGCCGGATATCGACGCGCGCATGGTGTCGAGCGTGCTCTCGGTCTGCTCGGCCGGGCTCGCCATCACGGCACCGCACGACGACCTCGACACGACGATCCGCGCCATCGCCGACCTGCTGCACCGCTCTGTCGACGCCGACGTCGCCGACACCTCCCCCGGCAAGGGCGTGTTCTACGAGTGGGCGACGAGCCTCACGCTGCCCAAGTCGAGCAGCTGACGCCGCGCCGGCTGGCGTCCGGTGATTAGGGTGAAGTGATGAGCACCCCACCGCCGTGGCTGCGCACCGTCGACGCGGCCGGTCTCGTCGACGCGGCCGGCACGGTGCGCTCCACCATCTTCGCCGAGATCTCCGCCCTCGCCACCGAGCACGGCGCCGTCAATCTGGGGCAGGGATTCCCCGACGAGGATGCTCCGCGCGAGGTGCTCGACGCGGCCATCGAGGCGATCAACGCGGGAGTCAACCAGTACCCGCCGGGCCGGGGCATGCCCGTGCTGCGCCAGGCGATCGCCGAGCACCGCGAGCGCTTCTGGGGCGACACGGTCGACCCTGACACGGAGGTGATCGCGACGACGGGGGCCACAGAGGGCATCGCCGTCGCCCTACTCGCCCTCGCAGGGGCTGGCGACGAAGTCGTGACCCTCGAGCCGTACTACGACTCCTACGCGGCCGTGATCGGCCTGAGCGGCGCCACGCACCGCACCATCCCGTTGCGCGGCGACGACTTCCAGCCGGAGCCTGCCGAGATCGACGCCGCCATCGGGCCCCGCACGCGGGTCGTGCTGCTCAACAACCCGCACAACCCGACCGGCTCGGTGATCCGCCCCGACCTGCTCGAGCGCATCGTCGCGCGCGCCGCCGCCCACGACGCCGTCATCGTGAGCGACGAGGTGTACGAGCATCTCGTGTACGACGACGCGCCGTTCACGCCGGCGGCGCTCATCCCGGGAGCGCGCGAGCGCACCCTGACCATCTCGAGCGCCGCGAAGACGTTCCGCGTCACCGGCTGGAAGATCGGCTGGATGACCGGCCCCGCCGACCTCATCGACCACGTGCTCGCCGTCAAGCAGTTCACGACCTACGTCAACGGGGCCCCCTTCCAGCCCGCCGTCGCGGTCGGCCTCGGCCTGCCCGACAGCTATTTCGACGAGCAGCGGCGCTCGCTGCAGTCTCGACGCGACCTGCTCAGCGACGGGCTTCGCGCCGCCGGCTTCCGCGTGAGCCCGTCGAGCGGCTCCTACTTCGTCGTCGCCGACGCTGCCCCGCTCGGCATCACCGACGGTGCCGTCGCCGCGCGCGAGCTCACGCTCGACCCTGGCGTCGCCTCGATTCCCCTGCAGGCCTTCGCTCCGCGCTCGAACGACCCCGTCGTGCGCTCCTCGCTGCGCTTCGCGTTCTGCCGCACCGAAGCCGCGATCGCCGACGCGAGCGAGCGGCTGCGCGCCTTCGCCGCCCGGTAGCGGTCGATCGTCAGAGCGGTGCGACCCCGAACCGGCGCAGCTGCAGGGCGGGGTTGATGCGGCGCACCTCGTCGAGGTGGGCCCGATCGGGCGTGGCGACCGCGACATCCACCTCGTCGTCGAGGTAGGCGAGCTGCGCGCCCAGCGGGTCGACGATGAGGCTCGCCCCCGCCCCGATGGGCGGCGGGTGGTCAGCGCCGGCGAGGTACACGGTGTTCTCGATCGCCCGCGCCGCGGCGAGCGTCACCCACGCGTGCCTCTTGCCCGGGCCGGCAACCCACTCCGCGGGCACGAGCACGAGATCGGCGCCCGCGTCGGCGAGACGACGCGTCACCTCCGGGAATCGCAGGTCGTAGCAGGTCTGGATGCCCACCCGCAGCCCCGCGAACTCGAACAGCTGCGGCTCGCCGATCTCGCCGGGCTCGACCCACCGCGACTCCTGGGCCCCGAACGCGTCGTACAGGTGCAGCTTGGGCGAGGTCGCGAGCAGCGCGCCATCGGTGCCGACGGCGACGATCGTGTTGCGGCACTTCTCGGGCTGCGACGACTGCTCCAGGAGCCCCGCCACGATGATGACCTCGAGCTCCGCGGCGATCGCTGAGAGCGCCGAGACGAAGGGACCGTCGAGCGGCTCGGCGTTCGCGACCCACCCCTCGTCTGGCCGGGACGTGAAGTAGGCCGAGTACTCGGGGAACACGACGAGCCCCGCGCCCAGATCGACGGCCTTCTGGGCGAGCTCGCGCAGCTCGGCGAGGTTCACGTCCCGGTCGGCTCCCGGGCCCCACTGGGCGACGGCGACGGCGGTGCGAGTGCTCATGCGACCAGCCTACGACCAGCCCTTCGCCGGGAGGCAGTGCCAGACTGTGCGCCATGCGCGACCCCTCCGCTCCCCCCGCCAGCACCGCTCCGACCGACCCGGTCACCCGGCGACCGTCCGGTGCGTCCTGGCCGCAGCGCCTCGCGCGCTGGCTGCTCGGCGCCGCACTGCTGCTCGCCGGGCTCGGCCACCTCACCGTCGGCCGCGAGGAGTTCCTCGCGCAGGTGCCGCCGTGGCTGCCTCTCGACGGCGACATCGTGGTCGTCGCGTCCGGCATCGTCGAGATCGCCCTCGGCCTGGCGCTCCTGGTGCTCGGCCGGTGGCGCGTGCCCGTCGGCTGGCTCGTCGCCCTGTTCTTCCTCGCCATCTTCCCCGGCAACATCGCGCAGTTCACCGAGGGCCGCGACGGATTCGGCCTCACGAACGACGTGGCCAGGGGCATCCGGCTGCTGTTCCAACCTCTCCTCGTGGCGTGGGCACTGTGGTCGACGGGAGCCTGGGCTGCCTACCGCTCGTGGCGCGCTGGTCGCCGCCGCGACCCCTCTGGCACGATGAGGGGATGACCGCGACGCTCATCGTTCTCGGCTCGGCGAACACCGACTTCACGGTGCTCGTGGAGCGCCACCCGCAGCCCGGCGAGACCCTCATGGGGGGTGACCTCGTCACGGCGACGGGCGGCAAGGGCGCCAACCAGGCTCTCGCCGCCGCACGATCGGGTGCTCTGCCCGTCTTCCTCGGTGCGGTCGGCGCTGATGCGAACGGTCACGCCATGCTCGACGCCCTCGGCTCGGGCGGCGTCGACGTCTCCCGCACGCTCACCCTCGAGGATGCGCCCACCGGTGTGGCGCTCATCACCGTCTCGCGCGACGGCGAGAACACCATCGTCGTGGCGCCCGGCGCCAACGGCCGGCTGAGCGTCGAGGCGATCGCGCCGATCGTGCGCGAGCTCGCGGGCCCCCGCACCGTCCTGCTGGCCCAGCTCGAGATTCCCCTCGACGTCGTGATCGCCGCGGCCGAGGCGGTCGACGCGGCGGGCGGTCGCGTGGTGCTCAACCTCTCCCCCAGCAGGCGGATTCCGGATGCTCTGCTCGCCCTGTGCGATCCGCTCGTCGTGAACGAGTCAGAGGCGCACGACCTCAGCGGGCTGACCGTCGACTCCGTCGACGACGCGACCGCTGCCGCCACCGCGCTGCTCGACCGCTGCCGCAGCGTCATCATCACCCTCGGCGGGGACGGCGCCGTGTTCGCGAGCCCCACCGGTGCGGGTCATCTGCCCGCACCGCGCGTGACCGTCGTCGACACGACGGGGGCCGGTGACGCCTTCGTGGGCGCCGTCTGCGCGGAGCTCGCCGAGGGCGAGTCCCTCGAGGCCGCGGTCGAGCGCGGCGTCGCGGCGGGCGCCGCGGCCGTGCAGTGGCTCGGCGCTCAGCCGCCGCGCAGGTGAGGCTCTCGCGCTGACGCGCGGCGGTCGCGCAGAGCGAGGGCGAGCACGACGACGGCGGGCCACAGCGACTCGAGGTAGGCGGCGATCCGTTCGGCGAGACCGATGAGAGCCGGGTCGGGCGACGCCTCGATCCACGCGAACGCCACGCAGGCGGCGCCGACCGCGAGGGTGCTCAGGGTCGCCCCGACCGGGCGCACGAGCCACGGGTACCGCGGTGAGAGGCGCATGCTCAGCACGGGCCACAGGGCCAGCAGCACGAACCCGGCCATGGCCGAGTAGCGGTGCTCGGGGCTCGACTCGCCGACCGCGGGCAGCGGGAACGCCGCGACCGCGAAGAGCGCGACGCCCGCGAGCGCCAGGGCGGCGCGGCCGGGCCACGCGAGGCCTCGCGCGAACGCCGCGGTGACGAGGTGGCACGCGCCGGTCAGCACGAACATGAGGGTCATGAAGACCCGCGTGGGGGCATCCCCCGCCGCCAGCTCACTGATGGTCATCGCGACCGGATCGAATCCCGGCCAGGAGAGCTCGGCGACGATCGTGCCGCCGATGAAGAACACCGGGGCGAGGAGGGACGAGACGAGCGCGGGCCGGCTCACCAGTCGACGGTCGGGTCGCGTCGTGTCTGTCACGTTCTCACCGTAGCGGGACACGGCTGGGTCGGCGCCTGCTGGCGTCTGCGCCTGCTCGCGTCTGCGCCTGCTCGCGTCAGCCCCGAACCCGCCCGGCCCGAAGGAGCGCACCATGGCGAAGAAGACCTACACCCCCGACCAGCAGATCGACCGGCTGCGGGTCTACAACCTCGTCGCCGGCAGTCTGCACCTGCTGCAGGCGATCGGCTTCGCGATCGTGCTCACGATGCTCAGCACGCAGGTGCTGTTCGCCGTCACCGCCGACTACCTCGCCGGCCCTCCCGGCGTGCCTCTGCCGCCGGAGCGCGTGACCCTGTTCGAGGTGAACATCGGCATCGGCGTCGTGGCGTTCCTCGCCCTGAGCGCCTTCTTCCACTTCCTCATCTCGAGCCCGTGGTTCTTCGGCCGCTACAAGGGCGGGCTTCTCGCGAACCGTAACTACTTCCGCTGGGCGGAGTACTCGCTCAGCTCGTCGATCATGATCTGGCTCATTCTCGCCATCAACGGCGTGACCGACATCGGTGCCCTGTTCGCGGTCTTCGCCGTCAACGCGGCGATGATCCTGTTCGGCGCGTTGCAGGAGAAGTACGAGCAGCCCGGCTCCGGCGGCATGCTTCCCTTCATCTTCGGCTCGATGGTCGGCATCGTGCCGTGGATCCTGGTGCTCATCTACTTCCTGCGCCCCGGCAGTGAGAGCGAGGTCGCCGCCCCCGACTTCGTCGTCGGCATCGTCATCTCGCTCTTCGTGTTCTTCAACACCTTCGCCGTCAACCAGTGGCTGCAGTACAAGCAGGTCGGCAAGTGGAAGAGCTACCTGCAGGGCGAGCGCACGTACATCACGCTCAGCCTCGTGGCCAAGACGGCTCTTGCGTGGCAGGTGTTCTCCGGCGCGATCATTCCCGCGATCGCGAGCTGAGGGCCGCGGGGCGGTCGCAGAGACAGCGGTCGCAGACACAGAGGTGGCCGATGTTCAGCCAGAACCCGAATCCGTCTGAACATCGGCCGGCCGGGGTGCTGGCGACACATGATCCTGAAGGGGGGCGTCGACAGCGGAGGCGGGCCCTCGTTCCCCGGCCCTTCTATCGTGGCGGATCAGGCGATCTCCGGGGGCTCACGCCACGCGCGCGTGTGCGCATTGCGAATGCTGACCGCCCGTTCCCGTCCGCTCCCGGGCCCCGGCCCCGGTCCCGGGCGGATGACGCGCCAGCACGCGGCAAGCCACACCACGGCGAACACGACGCTCGCGAGCGTGTCCGTGGCGAAGTGCAAGCCCCAGTACAGGCGGGCCAGCACGACGCCGGCGACGAGCAGCACGGCGACGGGGACCACCGCGTACCGCCATCGGCTGCGCGACCACGCGAGGACGAGAAGAGCGATCGCGCCGTAGGTGACCACGGTCGCGGCCACGTGGCCTGAGGGGTAGCTGGAGGTCGGCGGCACCATCATCGACAGGTGGTCGACCTCGGGCCGCGCCCGGCCCACGAGCGCGCCCGCGACGAGGTAGACCGCGGTCTCCCCCACGACGGCGGTGACGAGAAGCACCGCAGGAGCGCGCCTCCGCGTCAGGGCGAGAGCGATCGGCACTGCGGCAAGCTGCACCGCGATGATGCCGGGCGTGTTGCCGGCAGCATCGAGCACCGTCGCGAGCGCGGAGAGGCCGTCAGAGCGGATGCTCACGAACCAGTCGATGATGCGGTCATCGACCTCCTGCACGGCGGCGGAGGGAACGATGACGAAGCTGCCGATCGCGGCCACCGTGCCCGCGAGGAGCACGAGGACGGCACCGAGTGCCGCGACTGCGCGCGCCAGGGACGGCGAGGGGCTGCTGCGCTCGGGCGCCAGGCGGAGGCGGTCGCTGTGCCCGACCGCCATCGTGAGCCAGCCAGCTGCCTGCGCTCCCGACTGATCCGACACCCACCGCCGCCACAGGAGGCCGACCGCCCCGGCCCAGAGCACTCCGATCGCCCCCGCGGAGAGCACGACCGCGAGTGACGCCGACCCCGACGCGACCGCGGCGGTTCCGAACCCGACGACGAGCAGCGCAGTCCCCAGCACCCACCACCTCTTCGCCGGAAGGACGGGCCGGAACACCATGAGAAGGAGGGCCGAGGTCACCGTGAGGCCGAGCACGTCGTCGAAGAATGCCAGGTTCATGCCGCCCTCGCCGGTCGACAGCCACACGGCCACGAGGAGCGGCACGACCGCGGCGAGGAGAGCGCCGCCGAGGCCACCGAGCGCGAGGACGACCGCCGCCCTCGGCAGTCGACGAATGAGCAGGAAGACCACGGTGGCGGGCAGAAGGGCCCAGCCGGCCTGTCGCCCGATGTCGGCGACGAACGCGAACCCGCCGAGCACCCCCGCCAGGACATCGGTCAGCACTCCCATGTCGTGAACCCTCCCGGCCGCCGGGCGCGTCAGGCTCGTCGCGGTGGTTCAGAGCACCACGCACAAGCAAGAAGCCCCCGAACCAGACGATTCGGGGGCTTCCACCGTCCTTCGTGGAGGACGACCGTTGCGGGGGCAGGATTTGAACCTACGACCTCTGGGTTATGAGCCCAGCGAGCTACCGAACTGCTCCACCCCGCGGCGAAGCCCCCAGTCTAGCAGTCGCCCCCGGCGCGGTCGAATCGAGCCCGGCATCATCGCGTGCCCTCCCCGACCGGGCGGCCTATGCCGGGGTCGCGAGCAGCTCGCGACGCAGCTCGGCCGGCGAGGTCGGCGCATCCTGCGTCACCGCAGGGTGCGCGACGCGGCCCCCGTCGCTGAAGATCGCACCCCAGATCGTGCTCTGCGCCGCCGTCGCGAGCTTGCGCAGCACCGAGAGGTCGGTGGGGGTCGTGATGTTGCGCGGCCGCGAGTCGATGACGCACAGCGCCCCGAAGTACCGACCCTGAGGGTCCTGCAGCGGCGTGCCCGCGTAGTAGCGAATGCCGTCGACATCCGTGACGAGCGGGTTCGCGGCGAAGCGCGGGTCATGCGGAGCATCCGGCACAACAAGCGTCTCCTCGTTGCGCACCGCGATCGCGCAGAAAGACTGCTCGATCGGTACCCCCTCGAGGTCGATGCCGCAGCGCGCCACGTGCCACTGCTTGTCGGGCCCGAGCACCGTCAGCAGCGCCGTGGGTGCGTTCATCGCCGCCGCCGCCATCGTGACGATCTTGTCGAGCGAGGCCTGCGCGCCGTGCAGCAGCTTCACGAGCTCGGGAGCATCGGCGATGCCCGACGTCATGCGGTCCACGGCGCGCGTGCGGCGCCGACCCTCGACCGAGTCGTGTGCTGAGTAGGCGAGGTCGAGCGGCGAGGCCAGCTCGTGCGCGATGACCGCCGCCCACGCGGCATAGTCGGCCGGGGTGTGCCGACCGGAGGCGCCTTCCGGGCTCGGCACGGCCGGCAGAGGCAGCGTGCGAACGGTGGGCAACGGGTCGGCCAACCGGTCGGTGATCTCGTTGAGACGACGCACGAGCACGTCGGCGAACCATCCACCACCGCCCACGAAGGTCGGGATGGTCGTGATCGAGGTCATCCCGACCATGAGCAGGAGGTTGCCCTGCGCGACCCGATTGCGCCAGATCTCGAGCGCCAGGCGAATGTTGCGCCGCCACACTCGAGGCGACGTCCCGGCGAGTGCGTCATTGATGCCGACCGTCGTCACGACGGCGTCGTAGTCGCTCAGCCGCGCTCCTCCGATGATCGGCGCGAGGTTGGCCGACGTCATCTCGGAGTTCGCAATGACGTCGACGATCACACCACGCCCCGTCATCGAGCGCAGAGCACGCGCGAGAGAGCCGGCGAGGGCGAGATCGTGGGAGGCGACACCCCAGCCGACAGCGGGGCCGGAGCCGATGATGAGCACGCGGTCGGCGGAGGGTCCGTCAGCTACGGCGTGCGGCGCGCCCGTGGGGCGCGGCATCCAGGACAGATCCTGCTGACGCCACGACGCCCACAGTCGCATGAACGGCCTGACGAGGAACACTGCAGCGGCGAGTAGTGCCGACACGATGGGCTTCCTTCCAAGCCCCCCTTCGCTGAGCGAGCCTAGGGCGCCCCGTCTACCCCCGCCATCCCCCGAGCGCGGGAGCCCTGCTCGGGGGACAGACGGATGGGTCTACTGTTCGCTGCTGCCTAGTCGCTCAGAGCGATGGCCCGCTCGATGGCGTCCTGCAGCCGCTCGTCGGCTTCAGCCGCCGCCACGAGATCGTTGGCCGCGTAGGCCGCCTGGCGGTCCTGGAGCGCCTGGCGGGCGTCCTCGAGCGCGGCCTGCAGGTCGCCCGTGGGCGGCGTGCTCGGCTCGGTCGGCTCCTCGGGCGCCTCGGGGTCGGTCGGCGCCTCCGGGTCCACCTCGGGCAGCGTGGGGTCGACGTCGCCGTCGCCCGCATCGGCACCCGAGTCGCCGCCGAAGAGCGCGTCGAGAGCCTGGTCAAGGGTGTCCTCGAAGGCGATCGAGTCACCGAACGACACGAGCACCTTGCGCAGCAGCGGGTAGCTGGTCTCACCCGTCGACTGCACGTAGACCGGCTGCACGTAGAGGAATCCGCCGCCGACCGGGAGGGTCAGCAGGTTGCCGCGGAGCACCTCGGTCTCGCCGCGCTGCAGGAGCGCGAGCTGGTTCGCGACCTCGGTGTCGGAGTTGAACTGGTTCTGCACCTGACCGGGGCCCGGAATCGTCTGCGAGGGCAGGGTCAGCAGCGTGAGCTTGCCGTAGTCGTCACCGGGGTCGGAGTTCGCGGCGAGATAGCCGGTCAGCACATTGCGCTCGTTGTCGCTCGCGGTGCGCGGGATGAAGGTCGAGTACAGCGTGAAGCCGGGCTCGTCCTCCCCGGGAACCTGCATCGTGAGGTAGTACGGCGGCTGCGTCGTCGGCGCGGCGGCCGACGAGATCGGGTCGTTCGGGGTGACCCACTCGTCATCCGTCGAGAAGAACGAGCCAGGGTCGGTCACGTGGTAGGCGCCGAGGATGTTGCGCTGCACCTTGAACAGGTCGGAGGGGTAGCGCACGTGGTCGAGCAGCTGCTGGCTCATGTCGTCGACCGAGCGCAGAGTCGTCGGGAAGACCTTCTGCCAGGTCTTCAGAATCGGGTCCTCCTCGTCCCAGGCGTAGAGCGTCACCTCGCCGTCGTACGCGTTGACGGTGGCCTTGACCGAGTTGCGGATGTAGTTGATGTCGTCGACCGGGAACTGCGGCGACGGCGTGTACGTGTCGGCGACGGCGGCCGAGAGCGGCACCGAGGTCGAGTACGGGTAGCTCGACGTCGTCGTGTAGCCGTCGACGATCCAGACGATCTCGCCGTCCACGACCGCCGGGTAGGGGTCAGAGTCGAGTCGCAGATACGGGGCGGCCTTCTGCACCCGGTCGAGCGGGTTGCGGTCGTAGAGGATCTGCGAGTCATCGGTCACCGCCTCGGAGAGGAAGATCTGCTCAGACTGGAACTTGATCGCGTACAGCAGGCGCTTGAACACGTTGTCGAGCGCGGGCCCGCCCTCACCCTCGAAGGTGTACGTCGCGTTGCCCGCGGCATCCTCGCCCGCCCCGTCGGAGGGGAAGTCGAGCTCGAGGTTCTCGCCACCGCCGACGATGGAGTACAGGGGCGAGAACTCGCCGAAGTAGACGCGCGGCTCGTACTCGCCGAGCGCCTCGGTGAGCGCGCCGTCGACAGGGATGCCCGACTCGAGGAAGAGCGGCTGGCCGTCGTCGGCGCGCTGGTTGCCGTAGGCCGCGACGACGCCGTAGCCGTGGGTGAACACGATGGTGTTGTTGTACCAGTTCTGCGAGGTCTGCCCGTCGGGGTTCAGCTCGCGCAGGGAGAGCACGGTGTCTTGCGTCTGGCCGTCGATCACGTAGCGGTCGACGTCGAGGTACTCGGGGAACTGGTAGTACTGGCGGAACTGCTCGAGCTGGGCGAAGGCCTCGGTGACGAGAGCCGGGTCGATGAGGCGGATGTTCGCGGTCGTCTCCGCATCCTCGCGCAGAGCGCCCTCGGTCGCGTCCGTCTTCGCGTCGTAGGAGATCTCGACGAGCTCGTCGACACCGTAGGCCGCTCGAGTGGCGTCGATGTTGCGCTCGATGAACGGCGCCTCGATCGTGCGCGCGCTCGGGTCGACCTGGAAGCGCTGCACGATCCACGGGTAGACGCTGCCGATGAGCAGACCGCTCACGAGCAGCAGGGCCGTGCCGACGATCGGCAGGCGCCAGCGCCCGATGATCGCCGTGATGATGAAGAGCACGGCGACGAGCGCCGCGATGCCGGCGAGGATCGCCCTGCTGGGAATGGTCGCGTTGACCTCGGCGAAACCAGCACCAGCGGGCAGGAAGCCCTCGCTCGGCGCGATGACGGCCGCGTACTGGTCGAACCAGATGCTCACGCCCTGGAGCGCGATGTAGACGGCACCCGTGATCGCGAGCTGGATGCGCGCGGTGCGGGAGATGCGGATCTCACGGCCGTTGACGCGCAGTGCGCCGTACAGGTAGCTCGTCGCGAGGGCCGCGAGCAGCGAGAGCAGCACGGCGGCGGAGGCGAAGGCGATGATGCCGCGGTAGAAGGGCAGCTCGTAGACGAAGAAGCCGATGTCGAAGCCGAACTGAGCGTCGGTCGTGCCGAAGGGCGTCCGGTTGAAGAACTGCAGCACCTGGGTCCACTGCGCCGAGGTCGTGACACCCGCGAAGAGGCCGAGCACGGCGGGGATGCCGATCATGGCGGCGCGGCGCAGAGGCTCGATGGCCTCCTGGTAGCGGTCGAGCTGCGAGTTGAGCTTGGCGTAGACCGGCCGGGAGCGGTAGGCGATCTGCAGGCTCGCCCACACGGGCAGGAACATGCCGACGAATCCGATGAGGAACATGACGCCCGTGGCGATCCACTGCGTCGCGAGCACGGGCAGGTACCCGAGCTGGTCGAACCAGAGGATGTCGGTGTAGACGTTCGCGAAGACGAAGAACAGCGCCACGAGAACACCCACGACGATGGCCGTGATGATGAGGGCTGAGCGCGATCGGTTGGTCGGCTGCGAGGTGGTGGTCGACACTGAAATGGCTCCTGAGGTCGTCGGGCGAACTTCCCCAGACTAGCGGGCCGTGCCTGGCATCGGGCCGGTCGCACCCCTAACGTTCGCCGCGAGCACAGTCGTCGACGCGGACTGCGTCGGGCTCAGCTGGCGAGCTCGTCCGGATTCTGCACGCGCTGCCCGACGACGGCGCTCACGCCGTCCTGCCTCATGCTGACCCCGTAGAGGGCATCCGCGATCTCCATCGTGCGCTTCTGGTGCGTGATGATGATGAGCTGGGATGCCGCTCTCAAGTCGCGGAAGATCGTGAGCAGCCGGCCGAGGTTGGCGTCGTCGAGCGCTGCCTCCACCTCGTCCATGATGTAGAACGGGCTCGGCCTGGCCTTGAAGATCGCGATGAGCAGGGCGACGGCGGCGAGGGAGCGCTCGCCGCCGCTCAGGAGGCTCAGCCGCTCGATCTTCTTGCCTGCGGGTTTGACGGTCACCTCGATGCCCGTCGTGAGCATGCTCTCCGGGTCGGTGAGGTACAGGCTGCCGGTGCCGCCGGGGAACAGGATCGGGAACACCGTGTCGAAGGCGGCCTGCGTGTCGGCGAACGCGGACGAGAAGATGTGCTGCATCGTCTCGTCGAGCTCGTCGATGATCGTCAGCAGGTCGCGGCGGGTGTTCGCGAGGTCGGTGAGCTGCTCGGTGAGGAACTTGTGCCGCTGCTCGAGCGCGGCGAACTCCTCGAGGGCGAGCGGGTTCACCCGGCCGAGCTGGCCGAGCTTGCGCTCCGCTCGCGCGAGCCGCGTCTGCTGCTCGGCGCGGTCGAACGGCTTGCCGCTCGGTTCTGCCGTTCGCAACTCAGGCTGTGCGTGCTCAGGTGCGTGCGAACCGGGCACATCGGTCGCTTCTGCCTGAGTGGCGAACGCGCGCGCGGCGGCGTCGGCGACGAGTGCGGCGGTGCGGGCCGCGTCGTCGTCAGCGGTCGGGTCGGGCTCGGGCTCGCGGTCGACCTCGGGCGCATCGGGATCGGGGTCGACGCGCGCGGCAGCCTGCGCAGCGATCGCATCGGCCGCCGCTCGGGCGGCCGCGGTGAGGGCATCGTCGTCCGGCACGGGCACGTGCGGGCCGTACTCGTCGACGAGGACCTCCTCGACGAGCCCGAGCTCCTCCCCCGCGCGTTCGAGCAGCTGGCCCAGGTGCAGCTTCTTCTCGTAGATCTGCAGCTCGAGACCGTGCACGTTCTCGGTGATGCCCGCGAGCCGCTCGCGCAGAGCGGACTCGCTGCGGCGCAGCTCGAGAAGCTCCTCGTTCTGCGCGGTGCGCTGCGCCTCCGCCTGGGCGAGCGTGACGCGCGCCTCGGCGACCGACGCATCGACGGCCGCGAGCACGGCGGGCAGCGACGCGGCGACGCGCGTCGCGCGCTCGACCTGCCGCTGCCGCAGCACGGCGCGGCGAGCGGCCTCGTCGGCGGCGGCACGCTCGGCCTGTCGGCGGCGCTCGAGCTGCTCGGCGCCGTCGCGCGCGGCGCGCACCCGCTCGCGCGCCGTCTCCAGCTCGATGCGCCGCTCCAGCTCAGCCGCACGCGCGGCCTCGAGGTCGCTCAGCAGCTGGTCGCGGGCGGAGGCATCGAGCATGGGGCGCGGGCGGCCGGCGAAGTCGGCGTGCTCGGCCTCAGACCGCTCGACCGCGCGCTCCGCGTCGCCGACGGACTCCTGGGCGCGCTCGAGGGCGCTCGTGAGGCGCGCGGCCTCCGCCTCGGCGGCCTCCGCCTGCGCTCGGGCCCGGGAGACCTGCTCGCTGCGAGCCGCGCGCTGAGCATCCTGATCGCGCACCGCGGCGAGCGCCGCGGTGGCCGCCGCCTTCGCCTCGGTGAGCGCGGTGCGCGACGCATCGAGGGCGTACCGCGCGCGCTCGATGCCCGTCGTGACGTCGCTCAGCCGATCACGGGCGGTGTCGCGCTCGGCGGCGAGCTCGAGTCGACTGCGACCCTCCCCCGACCCGCCGCGCAGCACGGAGCGCGTGAGCACCTCGCCCTGCCGCGTGACGATGCTCACGCTCGCCGCGCCGTCGCCGCGCTTCTCGAGGGCGGGCCACGCGGCGCGTGCAGCGTCGAGGTCGTCGGCGATGAGGGTGCGCGCGAGCAGGTCGAGCACGCCGGCGGGAGCCGTGACCACGTCGACCGCGGGGGTGAGCCCCGTACCGCCCGCGAGGTCGCTCGTGTCGGAGCCCGCGCTCGAGAGTTCGGCGAGCACGACCTCTACCCGGCCGGCATCGCTGCCGCGCGCGCTCTCGAGGGCGCGCAGCGCCGCGTCGAGGTCGTCGGCGAGCGCCGCCTCCGCGAGCGAGCCGAGCGCCGCGGCGATCGCGGCCTCGAACCCGCCTCTCACCTGCAGGTGGTCGGCGACGAGGCCGCGCACGCCGGCCGTGCCGACCAGGCCGGATGCCCCGTGAGGCGCATCCACCGCCTGCGAGAGCGCGCTGACCCGCGCCGCGAGGGCGTCGCGCTCGCGCTCGAGGGCGTGCAGGGCATCCCGTTCGCCGTCGATGCGCGCGGTGGTGTCGGCGACCGCGGTGTCGGCGGCCTCGAGGGCGGCGTCGAGCTCGGCGTCGCGCCCGGAGGCCTCCTCGAGGGCGGGCAGGGCGTCGAGCTCGGCGCGCGTGCTCGACTGACGCTCGCGCGCCGCCTCGAGGGCCGACTCCTGCCGCAGCAGCTCGCCGCGCGCAGCAGCAAGAGTGGAGCGCGCGACCTCGACGCGACCAGCGAGGGCGGCGAGCTGCAGGTCGTGCTGCGAGACGAGGGCGCTCTGCGCGGCGATCTCCTCGTCGAGGGCGTCGAGCGCCGCGCGGGCAGTGGCCGTGCGGGCGGCAGCCTCGCCGACCGTGCGCTCGGCGGCGTCGACCTCGGCGCCGAGGGACTCGGCCTCGGCCCGGGCTTCCGCCACCTGCGCCTGCGAGATGGTCGACGACAGGCCCGGCAGCTCAGACTGCTGACTGAGCAGCGTGAGCTTCTGCTGGGCCAGCGAGTAGAGGCTGCGCAGGCGCTCCTGCACCTGCTCGAGCTCGAACGCGAGGCGGCGCGCGCCGTCGACCGCGTCTCCGACCTGCTCCGCTTCGAGACGCTGCACGCGCACGCGAGCCTGGTCGAGCTGACTCTGCAGCACGAGCCGCTCGCTCGAGCGCTCCGACTCGGTGCGCTGGTGGTCGGCGAGGCTCTCGCGCAGGGCGACGACCTCGTCGGCGAGGAGTCGGGCCCGGGCATCCCGCACGATCGCGGCGATCGTCTGCGCTTCGCGCGCGATCTCGGCCTGGCGACCCAGTGGCGTCAGCTGGCGCCGAATCTCGCCGGCGAGGTCGTTCAGACGCGTCAGGTTCGCCTGCATGCCCTCGAGCTTGCGCACCGTCTTCTCCTTGCGACGACGATGCTTGAGGATGCCCGCGGCCTCCTCGATGAACCCGCGACGCTCCTCGGGGCTCGCGTGCAGCACGGCGTCGAGCTGGCCCTGCCCGACGATCACGTGCATCTCGCGGCCGAGCCCGCTGTCGCTCAGCAGCTCTTGCACGTCGAGCAAGCGGCAGGCCGTGCCGTTGATCGCGTACTCGCTGCCGCCGTTGCGGAAGAGCGTGCGCGAGATCGTGACCTCGGCGTACTCGATGGGGAGCATCCCGTCGGAGTTGTCGATCGTCAGCAGCACTTCGGCGCGGCCGAGCGGGCCGCGCGTCGCCGTGCCCGCGAAGATGACGTCAGACATGGTGCCGCCGCGCAGCGTCTTCGCACCCTGCTCGCCCATGACCCAGGCGAGGGCGTCGACGACGTTCGACTTGCCCGAGCCGTTGGGGCCGACGACGCACGTCACGCCCGGCTCGAACTGGAAGGTGGTCGGCTGCGCGAACGACTTGAAGCCCTTGAGGGTGAGGCTCTTCAGGTGCACGCGCTGCCCTCCCTCGGCGGCTTGGCGCGCGGTCGCGCACGGACGAATCGATCAGGGCTACCGTACCGGGTGCCGCGGGCGTAGTCTGGCGGGCTGGCCACGTTCGCTCATTCGGATGCGCGGGCGTTGCAGCGGCGTGTCGCGCCGTGACTCGCCGGGTTTCAGAGCCGTGCGCCCGGATGAGCGAACAGGGCAGGCCGAAGACGCAGGAGGCTCGCGTGGGCGGGGTCGAGATCATCGAAGTGCGGATTCCTGAGCGGGTGGACGCGCCCGAGGCAGCGGACTTCATCGACGCGATCGGGGTGCGCAACGCCGTGAACGAGCACGACTCGGGCACGCGCGACGACGTGCGGCCGGCCGAGGAGCTGCTGCCGGGGTGGCGCAAGCAGGAATTCGAACCGATGCGGATGCTCGTCGCGAGGCTCGACGGGCGCATCGTGTGCCGGGGCATCGCCGAGTTCCGGCTCGGCGATGCGGCCGACACGGCGTGGCTGCACGTCGAGGTGCTGCCCGAGGTGCGCGGCCGCGGGCTCGGCCGCGCGATGGCCGAGCGACTCGAGCTCCTGGCGCTCGCCGAGGGTCGCACGAAAGCCATCGTATACGCACCGTCGTGGCGGGCCGGCGGCGAGCGCCTGGCGGCTCCGACCGGGTTCGGAGACGTGCCCGCCGACACCCGGGAGACGCGGCTGCTGCTCGCTCTCGGCTACCGGCTCGAGCAGGTCGAGCGGGGCAGCCGACTGCCGCTGCCTGTCGACCCCGCCCGACTGGATGCTCTGCTCGAGCAGGCGAGCGCCGTGGCGGGCCCCGACTACCGCGTGCACCTCTGGGGCCGGCACACACCCCCCGAGTGGCGGGAGGACATCTGCCGACTGCTCACCCGCATGAGCACCGACGCACCGACCGCCGGCCTCGAAGAGCCCGAGGACGAGTGGACGGTCGAGCGTCTGCTCGCCGACGAGCGCGAGGAGGCGGACAGTCCCCGCACCCCGTTCGTCGCGGCCGTCGAGCACGTGCCCTCGGGGCGACTCGTCGGCTTCACCGAGCTCGTCGCGCCCGCCGAGCGCGGGCGACCCGTCGACCAGGAGGACACGATCGTGCTCATCGAGCACCGCGGGCACCGCCTGGGCATGCTCCTCAAGGCCGCGAACCTCGCGCAGCTCGAGCGGCTGCGGCCCGGGCATCCCTCGATCGTGACCTACAACGCCGAGGAGAACCGGCACATGCTCGCGGTCAACGAGGCCCTCGGGTTCGAGCCCTTCGTGTACGAGGGCGCCTGGCGCAAGGACCTCGCGTAGTCAGGCTGGATGCCGCCCCGTTCACTGGTCTCCTGACTCTCGTGGAAGCCTCTGAATCGCCGACCGAAGCAACGCCAGCCTCTGATCACGGTCCCCCACAATCTCCGCTACGTGCGCGCACCCCGTGAGGTGACGGTCGTCGGCGAGCTCAAGCAGAGACATGTTCATGGCATCGCGAAGCTCGCGATCCTCATCGTCACCGATCGATACCGCATCAACCCGGTTCAGGGGCAGCAGCACTAGCAGGTCGACCGTCGTCATGACCAGACGCGTGAGGTCGTATCCCCACTCCGTGAGCTCCCGAGGAAGCGTCGAACGGCCTAGCGTCTCCATGGCGTGGAGGTAGGCAAGAAAATCGAGTGGCCCCCGCTCTGCAAGCAGGTGACCAGTGCTCGGCTCACGCATCCGAGCTGCGGCGATGCGCAGCTGCTCGATGAACAGCGGGACGCTGGGCTCACCAGCGTCGAGGTCAATGAACTCGTACGGATCGGGCAGGACCTCCCAGTCGGGGTGCGAAAGAGCGAAGTCGCTGATCAACGTGCTCTTGCCGCTGCCATGAGACCCGGAGACGACAACGAGCATGGTGGTTCCTCATAACGAGCAGTGGTGAGCACGTCATCGTAGCGATGTCGTGGAGCGGATGCGCCGGATGCGCTGGCAACGCGGGCAGAAGTGCGAGCCGCGGTTCATGAACTGCTCGCGCACGATGAGCCCGCCGCACCGCCCGCACGGCCGCCCCTGCTGGCCGTAGGCGCGCAGGGAGTGGCTGAAGTACCCGCTCGCGCCGTTGACGTTGACGTACTGCGCGTCGAAGGAGGTGCCGCCCTCCTCGAGCGCGCGTCGCAGCACGGTGCGCACTTCGGCGAGGAGGGTGCGCGCGCGGCGAGGCCCGAGATGCTCGGTCGGCTGGTCGTAGTGCACGCGCGCCGCCCACAGCGCTTCGTCGGCGTAGATGTTGCCGATGCCGCTCACGAGGGTCTGGTCGAGCAGGGCCCGCTTGATGGTCGTGCGCCGCGCGGCGAGGCGCCGCAGGAAGAGGCGGTCGTCGAAGGCGTCATCGAGCGGGTCGCGCGCGATGTGCGCCACCTGGCTCGGGATGCTCGGCTGAGCGCTGCCGCACCCTCCCGCCGCGCCATCCGGCGTGGGCAGCAGTGCGTCGATCGCCATCGAGCCGAAGATGCGCTGGTCGACGAAGTTGAGGCGCAACGGCCCGTGCTCGGGGTGCACGATGTCGAGCCGGATGCGCGTGAGTGGCCCGTCGTCGGCGTCGCGCTGCCGCAGCAGCACCTGGCCACTCATGCCGAGGTGCACCACGAGAGCCTCGGCGGGGTCGCCCTCCTCGTCGCGGAGGGGCAGCCACAGAAACTTGCCGCGGCGCACGGCAGAGTCGAGGCGAGCGCCCGTGAGCCGATCGATGAAGTCCTCGGCCGGGCCGGGGTGACGGCGCAGCGACCGCTCGTCGTAGACCTCGATCGCCTCGATGGCGGCGCCGGTCACGGCGGGGTCGAGACCGTGACGCACGACCTCGACTTCAGGCAGCTCGGGCACCGCTAGTGCCGGCGGCCCTGCTGCAGCACGGTCCACGCCTCGAGGGCAGCGCCCATCTCGGCGTGCTTCTTGCTCGTGCCCTCACCTGTCGCGATGGGCGCGCCGTCGAGCACGACGGTCGCGGTGAAGACCTTGGAGTGGTCGGGGCCGACGTCGCTGATCTCGTAGGTGGGCAGGCCCATGCCGAGGCGAGCTGCGAGCTCCTGCAACGACGTCTTGGGGTCCATGGCCGCGCCGAAGCGGTCGGGGTCGGCGAGGAGCGGCTCGATGAGGCGCAGCACGAGCGCCGTCGCCTCATCGGCGCCGCGGTCGAGGTAGGCGGCGCCGATGAGCGCTTCGACCGTGTCGGCGAGAATCGACGACTTGTCGCGGCCGCCCGTGAGCTCTTCGCCCTTGCCGAGCTTCACGTGTTTCCCGAGGTCGATCGTGGCGGCGACCTCAGCGAGCGCGACCGCGGAGACCAGGGAGGCCCGCCGCTTGGCGAGGTCGCCCTCGCTCAGATCGGGGTAGGTCGTGTAGAGCATGACCGTGACCGCCTGCCCGAGAATCGAGTCGCCGAGGAATTCGAGCCGCTCGTTGGTCGGCCCACCGCCGTTCTCGTAGGCCCACGACCGGTGGGTGAGCGCCAGGTCGAGGAGCTCGGGCTCGATGACGACGCCGAGCGCGCGGGAGAGGGAGGAGCGATCCGCTCCTCCCGAGACGCCGATCGCCTCGCGACCGGTGTCGGTGCCGGCCCGCGCGGCACCCGTAGGCTCCGCGCTCATCGGCTCCGCGCTCTCATCGGCTCAGCAGCCGACGGATCAGACGTCGGCGACCTTGCGGCCCTTGTACTCCATGTACAGGGGCGTGCCGGCGGAGTCTTCGACGACCTTGGCACGGTGCGGGAGGCTGTAGACGACCTTGCCGTTCTCGATCGTCTTGACGAGCGTGGGAACCTGCGCCTTCCACTGCGACCGGCGCGAGTGGGTGTTGGAGCGGGACTTCTTCCGCTTGGGAACAGCCATGGTGTGTCTTCTCTCTCTCGTGTCGCAGCGCGTGCACGCGCTACGAGGTCAGTGCGGGGTGTCGTCGTCGGTGAGCAGGCCCTCGAGCGCCGCCCAGCGGGGATCGATCTCGTCGCGGGGCTCTCGCTCGGGTTGATCGGCCAGCTTCTCGCCGGTCTCGGGGTCGAGACCAGGGCAGTCAGCACGACAGACCGGTTGGAACGGCAGTGCGAGCACCACCGCATCCCGAACCACAGGTTCACAATCCACGTGATCATCGTGAACCGTGTAGTCGACAGCGTCCTCAGGAGAATACGCGAAAAGCTCCTGGAATTCGAGTTCGAGCGGCTCGGTGACCGGGTCGAGGCAGCGCACGCACTCCCCCGAGGCGACCGTGCGCACGTCGGCCGACACGAGAATGCCGTCGTGGAGCCCTTCGAGTCGCAGGTCGAGCTCGAGCGGCGCGCCCTGCTTGACCACCATCGCGGCCGCGCCCAGCTGCTCGGGCACGGCGAACGACAGCGTCTTCTCGCGCATCTCGCCGGGGCGGTGCACGAGGTCGCGGACGTTGACGCGGTAGGGGGACTGCTCTGCAGGCATGGCGCCCGAGTCTACGCGGTCGCGACCGCCGTGAAGGCCGCGTCGTACGCTTCGAGCGCGGTGGCGACCTGCTCGGGGGTGACGATGCACGGGGGCACGACGTGAATGCGGTTGTCTGCGGCGAACGGAATGACGCCGCGCGCGAGCAGCTCCTTCTTGAGAGCGCCGATCACCGCCGGTCCGACGGGCTCGCGCGTGCCCGCATCGGTCACGAGGTCGAGCGCCCAGAACACGCCGAGCCCGCGCACCTCTCCGATCATGGGGTGCTTCTCGGCGAGTGCCCGCAGACCGGGGCCGAGGTGGTCGGCGCCGATCATGGCGGCGTTCTCGATGATGCCCTCCTCGGTCATGGCGTCGATCGAGGCCACGATGGACGCCATCGCGAGCGGGTGGCCTGAATAGGTGAGACCGCCGGGGAAGACACGCTCGTCGAACTCCGCGGCGACCCGCGGCGACATGACGACGCCGCCCGCGGGCACGTAGCCCGAGTTGACGCCCTTCGCGAACGCGATGAGGTCGGGTGTCGCCCGCGAGGGGTTGAGTGCCTCGCTCTGCCAGGCGAACCAGTCCCCCGTGCGGCCGAATCCCGCCATCACCTCGTCGGCGATCCACATGATGCCGAACTCGTCGGCGAGGGAGCGCACGCCCTCGAGGTAGCCGGGCGGGGGCAGCAGCACGCCTGCCGTGCCCGGCACGCTCTCGAGCAGGATCGCGGCGATCGTGCCGGGCCCCTCGGCCTGGATGGTGCGGCGGAGGTGCTGCAGGGCGCGCTCGGTCTCCTGCTCGGGAGTCTCGGAGTGGAACTCGCTGCGGTAGAGGAACGGGCCGAAGAAGTGCACGTGCCCGAACGCGTACTCGTTGGGCATGCGTCGCCAGTCACCGGTCGCGGCGATCGCCGCACCCGTGTTGCCGTGGTAGCTGCGGTAGGTGGAGAGCACTTTGTGGCGGCCGGTCGTGAGACGGGCCATCCTGATCGCATTCTCGATCGCGTCGGCGCCGCCGTTCGTGAAGAAGACCTTCGCGAAGCCGTCGCCCGCGCGCTCGACGATGCGCTTCGCGGCCTCGCCGCGGGCGAGGTTCGCGGTCGACGGGGCGACCGTCGCGAGCTCGGCCGCCTGGCGCTGGATCGCCTCGACGATGCGCGGGTGCGAGTGCCCGATGTTGGTGTTGACGAGCTGGCACGAGAAGTCGAGCCACCTGTTCCCGTCGTAGTCCCAGACCTCAGCGCCTGCGGCGCCGGCGATGACGAGCGGCTGCAGGGCGGCTTGTGCGCTCCACGAGTGGAAGACGTACTGCTTGTCGAGCGCGAGGGCGCGAGCGCCGTCGGCGGGGTCGAGGGCGGGTGCGGCGGTGTGTGACCGGGTCTGCGTGTCGGTCATGGCTATCGATTCCTTGATGTCGGCGGTGACGGTGGCGAGATCATTATCCTCCCGGGATGCCCGAAGCCGGGCCGCGCACTCGCGCGAGCCCGGCCTCGGACCGTGAGGCGGCTAGTTGCCGCCCTCGAGAAGCTCGACCGCGATGGGCGCGAAGCTGTCGCCGGTGATGTCGAACCCTTCGGCCTCGAGCTCGGCGAGCGCCTGCTCGATGTACTCGTTGGTCCACGCGCTCGCCGGCGGCTCCTCGGTGATGAGGCTCGCGCCTGACTCGTTGACGGCGCTCAGTGCCGCCGCGACGGTCGCGTCGAAGGCGGCCTCATCGATGTAGCCGATGCCGTTCGGGGCCGGCCAGATGAGCTTGTTGGTCTCGTTGACCATCCACAGCTCGTGGCTCGGGCCCCAGCCCGAGCCCGCGTCGATCGTGATTTGCGCCGCCTCCTCAGGGCTCTCGGCCGCGAAGATCCAGCCCTTGATGACGGCCGTGAGGAATGCGACGGTCGTCTCCTGGTAGTCGGCATCGCTCTCGAGCCGCTCGGTGTCGGCCCAGATGGCGTCCTGCAGCATGGCGCCCACGGTGTCCTCGTAGCTGATGACCGTGAAGTCGTCTGCCGTGTAGAGCTCACCGGTCTCGGGGTCGATCGACTCGAGCAGCTGCGCGTACTCGTTGTAGGTCATCGCCTGGGCGGCGTCGATGTCTCCCGCGAGGAAGGCGTTCATGTTGAAGTCCTGCGTGATGATCTCGACCGTGGAGGCGTCGAGGCCCTCCTCGGCCATGGCCGCGAAGATCTCCCACTCGTTGCCGAAGCCCCACGAACCGATCTTCTTACCCTCGAAGTCCGCGACCGAGGAGATGTCGCCGTCGGCCCAGGCGACCTGGAGGGTGCCGGAGCGCTGGAAGATCTGCGCGATGTTGGTGACGTTCGCGCCGGCCTCGATCGATCCGAGGACCTTGGGCACCCAGGCGATCGCGTAGTCGACGTCGCCATTGGCGAGAGCGTCCTGCGGCACGATGTCGCCACCCGATGGGATGATCTCGACATCGAGCCCGGCCTCTTCGAAGTAGCCCTGCTCCTGCGCGGCGAAGTAGCCCGCGAACTGGCCCTGAGGCAACCACTGCAGCTGCAGCGTGACCGGAGTGAGCTCGTCGCCCGACTCGGCCTCCGGGGCCTCCCCGGTCGTGGCGCAGGCGGTGAGCACGAGCGCGGCGCTGAGGCCGAGCGCGCTGGCCGTCGCGAGGCGACGGTGGCGATTGTTCATCATGTGCTGTGTCCTTTCGTGTTCTCGACGGTGCTGGAGTGGTGCAGGGTCGGCCCCGACTGCGTCGGGGACCTCGTTGGGTCACGTCACCGTCGACGAGAGACCAGTCGTTCGAGCCCCGAGGCGACGAGCGAGAACGCCAGCCCGAGGACGATCGCGGCGACCACGTACGCCCAGGCGCGCGGATACGCGCTCGACGCGGCCGAGGTCGAGATGAGGCCGCCGAGACCGCCGCGCGGGCCACCGAAGTACTCGGCGACGAGGGCGGAGATCACGGCGAGGGAGGACGCGAGGCGGATGCCCGTGAAGGTGAAGGGCGCCGCCGTGCGCAGAGTGATCGTGCGCATGATCTGCGCGTTGCTCGCGGCGTAGCTGCGCATGAGGTCGCGGTGCACGGGCTGCGTCTGCCGGAGCCCCCGCGCGGTGTTGAGGAACACGGGGACGAAGGCGGCGAGGGCGGCGATCAGCTGCCGGCCGGTCTGGGAATCCGCGCCGAACATCGTGTTGAGGACGGGGGCGAGCGCGACGATCGGGATGACGGCGAGCGCGGCGACGATGGGAGCGAGCATCCCGTCGAGGGATCGGCGCGTGGAGGCGAGCAGTGCCGCGACGATACCGATGACGGATCCCGCGACGAGACCGACGAGGGCGTTGAGGCCCGTGATCGCACCCGCGCTCACCATCGACGGCCAGAACTCGGCGATCTCGGCACCGATCGCGGCCGGGCTCGGCAGCAGGTACGCCTCGACGAGTCCGCTGCCCGCGATGAGCTGCCACACCGCGACGACCGTCACCCCGAGCAGGATCGGGGCGACCGCCCGCGCCGTCCCGCCGGAGCCCCACGCATCGCCTCGGGGCCGCGCGCGAGGCGGTGCGATCGTGGTCGCCGCAGTCATCGGTTCTCCACGCCTCGGGCGCTCGACGTGGGCGCTCCCCCGTGCAGCGCCTCGCGCACCGCCGTGATCATCTCGAAGAACGCGCCGTCCTCGCGCAGGTCGTCTGCGCGGCTCGCGGTGCTGCCCAGCGCCATGGGCACGACTGCCGCGATGCGGCCTGGTCGAGGCGACATGACGACGACGCGGTCGCTCAGGTAGACCGCCTCGGGGATCGAGTGCGTGACGAAGACGACGGCGGCACCGGTCTCGGCGCTGATGCGCAGCAGCTCCGTCTGCATGTACTCGCGCGTCATCTCGTCGAGGGCTCCGAAGGGCTCGTCCATGAGCAGCAGCTCGGGCTTCTTGGCGAGGGCGCGGGCGATCGCGACGCGCTGCTGCATGCCTCCGGAGAGCTCGTCAGGGTAGCGGTCGCCGAAGTCGTCGAGGCCGACGAGCGCGATGAGCTCAGCGACCCGCTCGCGAGTCTCGACGCTGCTCGAGCCGTGCAGCTCCAAGGGCAGGGCGATGTTCGCGGCGACCGAGCGCCA
The DNA here is from genome assembly GCF_014789785.1 of Chryseoglobus sp. 28M-23. Classification (NCBI taxonomy): domain Bacteria; kingdom Bacillati; phylum Actinomycetota; class Actinomycetes; order Micrococcales; family Microbacteriaceae; genus Microcella; species Chryseoglobus sp. 28M-23. The sequence goes on from NZ_CP061846.1 coordinate 1,950,671, forward strand.
GGGCAGCAGCCCCGCCTGCTGGAACGCGATGCCGTACTTCTGGTCGACGCGTGCCTGATGGGCGCTCGTACCGAACACCTCCACTGAGCCGCTCGAGGGCGTGTCGAGGTCGGCGATGAGCCGCAGCAGGGTGCTCTTGCCGCAGCCGGAGGGGCCGATGAGCGAGACGAACTCGCCCGGCTCGACGCTGAGGTCGATGCCGGAGAGCGCGACGACCTGCCCAGCCGCCGCCTCGAAGACCTTGTCGACGGCCGTCACGGTCACGGCGTCGGTGGTGATCACTGACTCGGTCATGATGCGTCCTCTGTGCGTCGATAGTTGCGGGCGAGAGCGCCCATGAGCGCGACCGATCCCGCTGCGATGAGCCCGAGCGCAATCGCGCCGAGGATCGGAGCCCAGGCCTTGGCGGGGTCGCCGCTCGCCTGGCCGGCGTACTGGATGACGAGGCGCCCGATGCCGCCCTGCAGTCCCGTCGAGACCTCGGCCACGACGGCGCCGACGACGGCGTTCGCTGCGGCGAGACGCAGTGCCGGCAGGAGGTACGGCACGGCGGCCGGTATGCGCAGGTAGCGCATCGTCTGCCACCAGCCGACCGAGTAGCTGCGCATGAGCTCGAGGTGCAGTCGGTCGGGCGACTGGAACCCCTTGAGGGCGCCGACAGCCACCGGGAAGAACGCGAGGTAGCTCGCGATGACGGCCACCGACATCCAGTCCTGCCACTCGAAGGCGCCGATCTCGATGCGCGATCCCCAGCTCTTGACGACCGGGGCGAACGCGATGAGCGGCACCGTCTGGCTGAGGATGATCCAGGGCAGAGCGGCGGACTCGGCGAGGCGCCAGCGCTGCATGACGAGGGCGAGCAGCAGTCCGACCGTGACGCCGACGATCCACCCTGCCGCCGCGATGCCGAGCGTGAGGCTCGCCGCGATGGCGACCTCGAGCCACAGCGGACGGGCGCCCTCGGCCCGTGTCACCGGCTCGAGCAGACGGCCGGCGGTCTCCCAGATGTGCGGCATGGCGAGGTCGCTCGTGCGCGGCAGAACGCGCACCTCGCCGATCACGAGGCCGTCCGCCGGGCCGAGGAGCTTGTAGAGCTCCCACAGCGCAGCGAGCGCGGCAAGCCCGAGCGCCCCGAAGCCCCACGCGCGAGCACGCGCCCGTGAGGCCGGGGGCGCCGTGCGCGTGCGTCGCGAGGGCGCACGTGCGACGGTGGCGGCCTGCGTCATACCTTGGCCTGTTTGGAGCCGTTCACCGCCGGGATCACGTGCTCGCCGTAGACGCGCAGGGTCTCCTCCTTGTTGTCGTGCTGGAGGTAGCCCGCGAACTGGTCGACTCCGAGCTCGCGCAGCGCCTCGAGCTTCTCGATGTGCTCCTTCGCGGTGCCGAGCACGCAGAAGCGGTCCACGATCTCGTCGGGCACGAAGTCGACGTGGTCGTTGCCCGCCTTGCCGTGCGAGTTGTAGTCGTAGCTCTCCCGCCCTGCGATGTAGTCGGTGAGTGCGGTGGGCACAGTGGACCCGGCGCCGTGCTTCGCCACGATGTCGGCGACGTGGTTGCCGACCATGCCCCCGAACCAGCGCACCTGGTTGCGCATGTGATCCCAGTCGTCTCCGATGTACATGGGAGCGGCTGCGCAGAATGTCACCGAGTAGGGGTCGCGGCCGGCGTTGTCGGCCGCGGTGCGCACCGACTCGATCATCCACTTCGCGATGTCGAGGTCGGCGAGCTGAAGGATGAAGCCGTCGCCGACCTCGCCCGTGAGCTTCAGCGCCAACGGCCCGTACGCCGCCACCCAGACCTCGAGCTCGCTGCCGTGGCTCCACGGCAGCTGCAGCGTCGAGCCGTTGTACTCCACGGGCCGCGAGTTGGCGAGCTCGCGGATGACGTGGATCGACTCACGCAGCTCGGCCAGCGTGGTGGGCTTGCCGTTCGTCACGCGCACGGCGGAGTCGCCTCGGCCGATTCCGCACACCGTGCGGTTGCCGTACATCTCGTTGAGCGTCGCGAAGACGCTCGCCGTGACCGTCCAGTCGCGCGTCGCCGGGTTCGTGACGAACGGGCCGACCGTGATGCGGTTCGTCTCCGCGAGGATCGCCGAGTAGATCACGTACGGCTCCTGCCAGAGGATGTGGCTGTCGAAGGTCCACACGTGGCTGAAGCCGTACTGCTCGGCGAGCTTGGCGAGGTGCACCGTGCGACTGGCGGGCGGGTTGGTCTGCAGCACTGCACCGAAATCCATGGATGCTCTTCCTCTCGGTATTCCGGAACTCAGACGAGGTACTGGCTCAGGCCGCGGCGCAGGTACTGGCCATGGCCGGCCCGCCCGTGGTAGGCGTCGTCCTGGATGACGACCGAGCCGCGGGAGATGACCGTGTCGACCTTCCCGTCGATCTCGAAGCCCTCCCACGCGGCGTGGTCCATGTTCATGTGGTGCTTCTTGCCCGTGGGGTTGCCGTCGTCGTCGACGTCCATGCCGATCGACGTGTGGCCGTTCGGGTCGTAGACGACGATGTCGGCGTCGGCGCCGGGAGCGATGACACCCTTCTTGCCGTAGAGGCCGAACATGCGCGCCGGCGTGGTCGAGGTGATCTCGACCCAGCGCTCGAGCGTGATCTGGCCGGTGACGACCCCCTGGTACATGAGGTCCATGCGGTGCTCGACCGAGCCGATGCCGTTGGGGATCTTCGAGAAGTTGCCGAGCCCGAGCTCCTTCTGGTCCTTCATGCAGAAGGGGCAGTGGTCGGTCGACACCATCTGGATGTCGTTGGTGCGCAACGACTGCCACATGTGGTCCTGGTGCCCCTCCGCCTTCGAGCGCAGCGGCGTCGAGCACACCCACTTGGCGCCCTCGAAGGCGCCGTACTTCTCGCTCACGGCTCCGAGCTGCTCCTCGAGCGAGAGGTAGAGGTACTGCGGGCACGTCTCGCCGAAGACGTTCTGCCCGTGGTCGCGGGCGGCGGCGAGCTGCTCGACGGCCTGCTTGGCGCTCACGTGCACGACGTAGAGGGGCGCTCCCGTGAGGTTCGCGAGCATGATCGCGCGGTGCGTCGCCTCCTCCTCCATCTGCCAGGCGCGGGCGACCCCGTGGAAGTACGGGTCGGTCTTGCCCTGCGCGAGCAGCTGCTCGACGAGCACGTCGATGGCCGGCCCGTTCTCGGCGTGCATCATCGTCATGAGCCCGGTGTCGGCGGCGACCTGCATGGCGCGGAGGATCTGCGCGTCGTCGGCGTAGAAGACGCCGGGATACGCCATGAACATCTTGTAGCTCGTGATGCCCTCGTCGATGAGCTTCGGCAGGGCATCCAGAGCGTCGGCGTCCACGCCGCCCACGATCTGGTGGAACCCGTAGTCGATCGCGCAGTTGCCTGCAGCCTTCTCGTGCCAGGCCGCGAGCCCGTCGAAGACCTTCTGGCCGGCCGTCTGCACGGCGAAGTCGATGATGCTCGTCGTGCCGCCCCAGGCGGCGGCGCGCGTGCCGGTCTCGAACGTGTCGATCGCCGCCGTGCCGCCGAACGGCAGCTCCATGTGCGTGTGGGCGTCGATGCCGCCGGGGATGACGTACTTGCCCGTCGCATCGATGACCGTGTCGACGGAGCCGGAAAGGTCGTGGCCGAGCAGGGTCGAGCCGGGGCTGAGGACGGCGACGATCGTCTCGCCGTCGACGAGGACGTCGGCCTGGCCGCGGCCCGTCGCGCTCACGACGGTGCCACCGGTGATGAGTGTCGTCGTCATGGCTTCACCACCGCCGTGTAGGAGTCGGGCCGACGATCGCGGTAGAACTGCCAGTTGTCGCGCACCGTCTGGATGAGGTCGAGGTCGAGGTCGCGGATGAGCACCTCTTCGTGCTCGGAGGAGCCGAGTGCGCCCACGTAGTTGCCCTGCGGGTCGACGACCTGGCTCGTGCCGTAGAAGAACACGGCGTCGTCGCCGTACTCGTTGTCTTCGAGGCCGACGCGGTTGGGGGCGAGCACGTAGTACTGGTTGGCGACGGCGGCGGCGGGCTGCTCGATCTCCCACAGGCGGTTGGAGAGCCCTGGCTTGGTCGCGTTGGGGTTGAAGACCATCTCGGCGCCGTTCAGGCCGAGCTCGCGCCACCCTTCGGGGAAGTGCCGGTCGTAGCAGATGTAGACGCCGACACGGCCGACGGCGGTGTCGAAGACGGGGTAGCCGAGGTTGCCGGGGCGGAAGTAGAACTTCTCCCAGAACTTGTCGAGGTGCGGGATGTGGTGCTTGCGGTACGAGCCGAGGATGGTGCCGTCGGCGTCGACGACGACGGCGGTGTTGTAGTAGATGCCGGTGCCGTCCTCCTCGTAGATGGGGAGGATCATGACCATGTTCAGCTCTTTCGCGAGCGCGGCGAAGCGCTGCACGATGGGGCCGTCGGCGGGCTCGGCGTAGCGGTAGTACTTCGCATCCTGCGTGATGCCGAAGTAGGGGCCGTAGAACAGCTCCTGGAAGCAGATGATCTGCGCTCCGTCGGCGGCCGCGTCGCGTGCGAACTGCTCGTGCTTGTCGAGCATCGACTCCTTGTCACCCGTCCAGGTGGTCTGAGTGATGGCTGCCCGAATGGTGGTCATGGGTGCTTCCCCTTTTCTTCGTCGAACTGGGGCCAGTGTGCGCCTCGAGCATTTCCGGCTCGTTTCGCCCAATGACGGATGCGTTACACGGTAGGCCGCAGGACGCGTCTGGAGGCGGACGCGCGCAGATGAGCAGGGTCGTGCGCGGCTAGCGTGGGGGGATGAGGATCGTCGTGGTCGCCGGTGGTGTCGGGGGTGCGCGTTTCGTGCGCGGCGTGCGCGAGGAGGTGCAGCGCCACCGGCCGGGGTCGACGGTCGACGTCATCGTCAACACGGGCGACGACTGGTGGCTGGCCGGCCTGCGCATCGCGCCCGACTTCGATTCGATGCTGTACACGCTGAGCGGGCAGAACGACGAGGAGCGCGGCTGGGGGCGGGTCGGGGAGAGCGAGCGCGTCTCGGCCGAACTGCACGCGTACGGCGTGGCGCCCGAGTGGTTCACGCTCGGTGACCTCGACCTGGGCACGCACATCGCGCGCTCGGCCTGGCTGCGGGCAGGTGCCACGCCCTCCGATGTCGCGCGGCGCCTGCAGGAGCGGTGGCCGCTCGGCGTGACGCTGCACCCGGCGACCGACGAGGAGGTCGACACGCACGTGCAGCTCGCGGGCGACTCGGCTGGTGAGGTGCGCGAGCTGCACTTCCAGGAGTGGTGGACGCGCTACCGCGCCGCCCTGCCCGCCGCGCGCTTCGTGCAGCACGGCATCGAGCGCGCGGTGCCGTCCCCCGACGTTCTGGATGCTCTGCTCGACTGCGACGCGATCCTCATCGCCCCGTCCAACCCCGTGGTGTCGATCGGCACCGTGCTCGCCGTGCCCGGCATGGTGGAGGCCCTCACGGCGGAGGCCGCGCCGATCGTGGGGGTCTCCCCGATCATCGGCGGGTCATCCGTGCGCGGCATGGCGGAGGCGTGCCTCTCGGCGATCGGGGTGCAGACGGATGCGGCCGCTGTCGCCCGCCACTACGGTCTGCGCCGGGACGGCGGTCTGCTCGACGGCTGGCTCGTGGGGCTCGAGGACGCCACGGCGGTCGACGCGCTCGAGTCTGAGGGGTTCGCGGCACGCGCCGTGCCGCTGTGGATGCGCGACCTCGACACCTCGGCGGCTCTCGCCGCCGAGGCGCTCGACCTCGCTCTGGCCTTGCGCCCCTGAGCCACTTTGGCGCGAGAGGGAGCAGGTCTGCGGGCGTAGGCTGTGCGGACTGTGACTGCGTTCGACTTCACCCCCACGGCCTCGGCGCTGTCCCGCGCGCTCAAGCGCGCCGACTCTGGCGTGAGTCTGGATGCCACGGAGGCCGAGACGCTCCTGCACGCGCGCGGCGACGACCTCGACCGGCTCCTGACCGTCGCAAGCCGGGTGCGGGATGCCGGTCTCGAACGGGCGGGCCGCCCCGGCGTCATCACCTACTCGCGCAAAGTCTTCATCCCCCTCACCCACCTGTGCCGCGACCGCTGCCACTACTGCGTCTTCGTGCAGACCCCGAACCAGCTGCAGGCTCAGGGGAAGGCGCCGTTCCTCTCCCCCGACGAGGTGCTCGAGATCGCTCGGCAGGGTGCCGCGCTCGGCTGCAAGGAAGCCCTCTTCACCCTCGGCGACCGACCGGAGGACCGCTGGCCCGCCGCGCGGGAGTGGCTCGACGCTCACGGCTACGACTCGACGATCGACTACCTGCGCTCCGTCGCCATCCGCGTGCTCGAAGAGACCGGGCTCCTCCCCCACCTCAACCCCGGCGTCATGAGCTGGCAGGAGCTGCAACGCCTCAAGCCCGTCGCACCCAGCATGGGCATGATGCTCGAGACCACGAGCCGCCGCCTCTACGAGACGCGCGGGCTCGCCCACTTCGGCTCCCCCGACAAAGACCCCGAGCTGCGCCTGCGCGTGCTCGAGGACGCGGGCCGCAGCGCCATCCCCTTCACCACCGGGCTCCTGCTCGGCATCGGCGAGAACTACGCCGAGCGCGTCGACGGGCTCTTCGCGATCCGCGCGAGCGCCCGCCGGCACGGGCACGTGCAAGAGGTCATCATCCAGAACTTCCGCGCCAAGCCGCGCACCGCCATGCGCGCCGCCGACGACCTCGAGCTGCAGGAGTACATCGCCGCCGTCGCCGTCAGCCGCCTCGTGCTCGGCCCCGGTGCACGCCTCCAGGTGCCGCCCAACCTCACCGACGCCGAAGAGCTGCACCTGCTCATCCGCGCCGGCATCGACGACTGGGGCGGCGTGAGCCCGCTCACCCCCGACCACGTCAACCCCGAACGACCCTGGCCGCAACTCGACGACCTCGCCCGCCTCACCGCCGAGGGCGGCTACACGCTGCGCGAGCGCCTCACCACCCACCCCCACTACGTGCGCGCCGAAGAACCGTGGCTCGACCCGCGCATCGTGCCGCACGTGCGCGCACTCGCGGGGGACGACGGGCTCGCCGTCGAGGGGAGACTGCCGCAGGGCATCCCGTGGCAGGAACCGGACCCCGACTGGGCGAGCACCGCCGGCACCGGCCGCACCGATCTGCACACCGCGATCGACACCGAAGGCCGTCGCACGACGGCGCGCAGCGACTTCGACGACGTCTACGGCGACTGGGCCGAGCTGCGCGAGACCGTCGGCGATACGACGAGGGCGACCGCAGCATCCGCGCATGCCCCCGGCATCAGCGACGGCGTGCGCGCGATCCTGCGCCGCGCCGAGAACGCCCCAGCCGGGCTCACCGATGCCGACTACCTGGCCCTGCTCGAGGCCGACGGGCCCGACCTCGACGCGCTCGCGGACCTCGCCGATCGCGTGCGCGCCGACACCGTCGGCGACCGGGTCGGCTACGTCGTCAACCGCAATATCAACTTCACCAACGTCTGCTACACCGGCTGCCGCTTCTGCGCCTTCGCGCAGCGCCGCACCGACGCCGACGCCTTCACCCTCTCGATGCGCCAGGTCGGCGACCGGGTCGACGAGGCCTGGAACCTCGGCGCGACGGAGATCTGCATGCAGGGCGGCATTCACCCCGACCTGCCCGGCACCGCCTACTTCGACCTCGCCCGCGAGGTCAAGGCGCGCCAGCCCGAGATGCACCTGCACGCGTTCAGCCCGATGGAGATCGTGAACGGCGCCGCCCGCACCGGGCTCTCGTTCGCCGAATTCCTCACCGCCGCGAAGGAGGCAGGGCTCGACACGATTCCCGGCACCGCCGCGGAGATCCTCGACGACGAGGTGCGGTGGGTGCTCACGAAGGGCAAGCTCCCCACCGCCGAGTGGATCGAGATCGTCTCCACCGCGCACCGGCTCGGTATCCGCTCGAGCAGCACCATGATGTACGGGCACGTCGACAACCCGAGCCACTGGGTCGGCCACCTGCGCACTCTCGCCCGCGTGCAGGACGACACGGGCGGATTCACCGAGTTCGTGCTCCTGCCCTTCGTGCACGCCAACTCGCCGGTGTACCTCGCCGGCGTCGCACGACCCGGCCCCACGGCGCAGGAGAACCGCGCCGTGCACGCCGTCGCGCGCCTCATGCTGCACGGGCGCATCGACCACATCCAGACCTCCTGGGTCAAGCTCGGCACCGAGGGCACCCAGCTCATGCTGCGCGGCGGCGCCGACGACGTCGGCGGCACTCTCATGGAGGAGACCATCAGCCGTATGGCGGGCGCCGACAACGGCTCTGAGAAGACGGTCGCCGAGCTCGAGGACCTCGTCGCCGGCATCGGCCGCACGGCGTGGCAGCGCACGACCACCTACGGCGAGCCCACCGCCGAGCGCGTCGACACTGCGAGAGCCCACCGCGAGACGGGATACGCGGCGACCGGTCGCCGCCTCGCCCTCAGCATCGCCGAGGTGCGCAGCGGCGCCTGAGCACCCCCTCTTCGCGGGTGAAGACCCTTCACACTCCGTCTCAATGCGAGGAATGAGCCTTGCCCGTGTTTCACTATGGACTGCACTGTCTACCGTGAGAGACCGACCGACGCCCGACGACGCACCCGAGGGGAGACGCTGTGGCCCTGTCGCCGTGGATGAACAGCCTCATCGGCGTCCTGCTCGCCGTGGGCATCGCGGTCGCGCTCTACGCCTCGACCGTTCTCATCTGGAACCTGCTCACCGAGCGCGCCGAGGCCACGTGCGCCGCCCTCGTCGGCGACGGCGGAACCCACACGGTCACCTCGATCTGGCGCAGCGGGCTCGCCTGGGAGTGCGAGTACGCGACCGACTGGAACCCGCGCGGCACGATCGTGCTCACGCCCGACGACCTCATGCGCTCCGGCTGACCAGTGCCCGAGTGCGAGCTCCCAGAACAAGGGATGCCGCGGCCTCGAGCTGCTCGCGCGTGTCGATGTCACGGCGCAGCCCGCTGAGCGGCGGCAGCTCGAGCTCGACATAGCCCTCCGCACGGTGCCGGGCGGCGGAGGCCGCACCGAACCGCGCCGCGTGCGGCACCCCGGCGCGCGCGACGATGAGCGTCGTGCCGATGCCCTCGGCATCCGGCACGAACGCGCGATCGTGCTCATGCGCGGCCGCGAGCGCTCGCGAGAGCTCGTCGGGCTGCAGCGCCGGCAGGTCGCCGAGCAGCACAGCAGTCGGCAGGCCGGGGTCAAGCACGGCGAGCCCCGCCTCGACGGCCGCCGTCAGCCCCGCGCTCGGATCGTCGACGAGCCGCACTCCCGCCATCGGCACGGGAAGGCCACCGACCACGACGAGCTCACCGACCGCGTCGCTCGCACGTGCTGCCTCCACGGTGTCCAGGGCGATCGCACTCGCGATCGCTGCGCGCTCCGCGGCGTCACCGACGAGCCGACTCTTGGCACCCGGCCCGCCCTTCACCGGGATGACGAGCGAGACGAGAGGGAGCACGGCCTCCAGCCTAGAGTCGCACGCCCGAGGCGGAGACGAGAGAGTCGGGCTCGGCGGTGTTCGCGCGATCCAGGAGCGAGAGCGGTGCCACGACCGCGACCGCGCGCCGCCACCAGGGCACCGCGCCACGCAGCCGGCGCAGCACCTCACCGATCTCGGGCGGCTCGGCCTCGTGCAGAGGGCGCCGCCCGGCGAACGCCTGCCGCTCGACCGCGTCGAGCACCGGCGGAAGATCGGCGTCGAGTGCGGCGACCCCGCCCCACAGTGCGGCGAGCGCCCGCGGCGTGCGGGTCGGCTCGGCCGGGAGCCCCAGATCGCGCGCGGTGTCACGTACCTCGCGCCAGCGGTCGACGGGATTGCGCGAGCGTCGCCGACGCGCGCGCCGCACGACGCGCCAGACGCCGGGAGCGACGAGCACGAGCGCGAGCAGGCCGAGCGCGGCGAGGGCGAGAGCCCGAGCATCCAGAGCGAATCGCGACGCCGTCTCACCGGTGGCCTGCCCGTCGTTGCCTCCGTCGATGAGGTCGGGAATGCCGGCGGGATCGTCGTCGGTGCCCTCGGCGGCGTCCGTCTCCTCGTCGCTCGTCGCAGGCTCCTCCGGCTCGGTCGGCGCGTCGTCGGGCTCGCCTGCCTCGTCGCCCTCCAGGTCGGCCGCCGGGTCCGCGTAGCCGGGATTCTCGCCGCGCGACGGCGTCGGCTCGAAACGCACCCAGCCGATTCCGTCGAAGTGCAGTTCGGGCCAGGCATGCAGGTCGTCCGAGCTCACGACGTACTCACCCGGCACGTTCGGGTTCTCGTCGCCTGGCTGGAAGCCGACCGCGATGCGGGCAGGGATGTCGAGCGTGCGGGCCATGAGCGTCATGGCGCTCGCGAAATGCACGCAGTAGCCCGCGCGCACCTCTAGGAACGTCGCGACGATGTCGGCGCCGGAGCCGTCGTAGCCGCCCTCCACGGGCGCGTCCTCTGAGTACACGAAGTCGCCGCCCGTGAAGTAGCGCTGCAGCGCGAGCGCCTGGGAGTAAGGAGTCGTCGCGTCGGCGGCGTCGACCACGTCGCGGGCGGTCTGCACGATCGTCGGGTCCACCTCGGGCACGGCACGATAGGACTCGAGTCCTGCACCGTCGACGCGCGCACCCTGGAGCTGCGCGACCGTCGGCTGGGCGTCGAGGCTCTGCACCGTGTAGGCGCCCTCGCGCAGGACGCCCTCGCGCGACTGCACGGTGACGCCGTCCGGTGCCACGAGCCACTCCCCCGCGAGACCGACGAGCGAGACGGGCGCACTGGGCAGCGGCACCCACCGCGTGCGCACGCTCTCGAGCTGGATGCGCGTGGCGACCTCGGTGCGGTCCACTCCCGCCCCGAGCCACGCCGGAGGGCCGATCTCGTCGAGCGAGCGAGCCTCTCCAGCCTCTACGGGCTGCACGGTCTGGCCGTCGAAGTCGTCGAGGTGCGCGAGCGTCAGGTAGAGCCCGGCGCTCTGGTCGGTCGAGTAGCGCAGCACCGTCACAGCGGTCGGGCGGCGCAGATCGTCGCCGAGCTCGAGCACCGGGTTGATGCCGGTGGAGAGCCCGGCGATCCCCCCGCCCGGCACGACCGCGCCGGCGACGACGGGCGGCAGCGCGGGGGGCACGACGACGGCCGCGACGAGCACGCTCGCGCCGACCAGGAGCGCCCGGCGCACACCCGCAGACCCGCCGTTCACCGCCGGTCGGTGCAGGGCGAGCACGAGCAGGAAGGCCGCCGCGGTCGCGAGCAGGGAGAGCACGGGCAGAGCACCCGGAGCCAGCACGACCGGGATCGCGAGAATGCCCAGCAGGGGCAGCGCGACGAGAGCGGGACGACGGCTCAGGCTGACGACCGCATCGCACAGCAGGGCCACGACTCCCGCGCCGGCGGCGATGAGGAAGCGCAGCCCTGCATCCGCGTCGGCCGGGATCGCCTGCTCGGCGATCGACACCTCGCCGGCCCTGATGAGCTCTTGCGCTCGCTCGAGAGTGCCCGCGAGCGGCACGATGCCGAGCAGGGTCGTGTCTGCGGCGAACTGCAGCTGCAGGCTCACGACGCCCGCGGTCGCCGCCCCGAGCACGGACCACAGCGGTCGCCAGACGCGCACGCGGTACCGCACGAGCGCTCCCGCGGCGATCACGGCGGCCACCGTCACGAGCGCCGAGAGCAGCCACGCGCCCTCCACGAGCACGACCGAGAACGAGGTGAGCGCAGCGCCGACCGCGAGGAGGACGGCTGCCGAGAGGGCGAGCCCCGCACCCGTGCGAGCGCGCGCATCGCGAGAGGTGCGCATCCGAGTGGTCTCACGCACGGCGCACTCCACCCTCCTGCTCGACGCGCTCCCCGGCGAGAGCCGCCCACGCCTCGACGGGCGTGGCAGAGGCCGGCACGCGCGCGACGACCCAGCCTGCGCGGGCGAACGACTCCTCCGCCGTCTCGACCTCCCGCACACCCTCCTGCCCGGCGCCCGCCGGCGTGACCGTCACGGCGGTCGGAAGCAGAAGGCTCGGGTCGTCGTCGACGAGCACTGCGAGGGCGGGTGCTGTGGCCGACGGGGTGCGATGGGCGAGCATCCAGCGCACCGTCTCCGCGTCGGGGCGCGACGCGATCGCGACAACCGGCAACGCGCCCGCTCCTGCTGGCGCCTGCCGGTGCGGGTCGTCGCGGCCGAGCTCGAGCAGAGCGAGCTCGCCGAGAGCGACCCCCGCAGGGCCGTCGGCGTGAGGAGCGTCGTCGGGGAGCGCCGTGGGGGCGACCAGGTCGACCGCGTAGCCGCGCTCGTCGAGGTGCACCGCCACGGAGGCGGCGAAGCGCACCGCCCACTCGAACAGATCACTCGTGGCCTCGCGTCGACCCGTCGCGTCGGGGTAGCCGCCGCGCTGGGTGTCGACCAGCAGGAGACTGCGCGGCCCAGCCTGCGGCTCGTCCTGCCGCACCATGAGCTCACCCTGGCGCGCGGTCACCCGCCAGTGGACGCGCCTGAGGGCATCGCCCTGCCGGTACTCGCGCGTGACCACATCGTCGTCGCTGCGCTCGCGGGACCGCGCGCTACGAGCCCCCGTGTCGCTCGCGGGAGCCGGCACGGGCCCCGTCGGCAGGCGCACGACGGAGGGCAGTACGAGCTGCGTCGTGACCGTTCTCGTGTCGGTCACGCGCACGGCGAGCGCAAAGGGATCGTGATCCTCGATGAGGAGCGGCCCGACCTCCACGAGTCCGCGCCGTTCGGGCCAGTAGCGGTAGCCGAACTCGGCGGGGCGCGTGAGGCGCACATCGGTGAGACGCCCGGGCCCGGCGAAGCCCGGCGCCATGGGTACGCGCTCGATCCACTCGGCCGCACGTGCGCGGCCGGCGACGGTGGTCGTCACGCGCACGACCTCGTCGTGCACGGCGACGGCCGGGTCGAAGCGGCGGGAGACCTGCACGCTCGGCCGCGTGCTCGCCACCACGAGCACGCCGAGGAGGGGGGCGGCCACGGCGATCGCTCCGACCGGCAGCAGCTCGGGCCGCTCGACCGCGTAGGCGAGCGCGAGCAGGCCGACACCGACGACGAGAAAGATCCCGCCGCGCGCGGTCAGCCGCGGCACGCCGGTCAGCCCCCGGCGCTCGGCACCGGCACGGTGGTCGCGGCGACGATGCGCTCGACGACCTCGTCGACGCTGCGGGCCGGGCGCCCGTCGGGGTCCTGCGCTCGCGGTACGAGCAGCATGCGGTGCGAGAGCACCGTCGTGGCGAGCGCATCGATGTCGTCGGGCAGCACGAAGTCGCGCCCGTCCATCGCGGCACGGGCCCGCGCCGCCCTAACGAGCTGCAGCGTCGCCCGCGGGCTCGCCCCCAGCCGCAGCGCGGGCTCGTCGCGCGTCGCCTGCACGATCGCCACCGCGTAGCGCTCGACGGCCGGGCTCACGTAGACCTCGCGCACGGTCGCGATCATGCGCCGCAGCCCCGCGACGTCGATGACGGGCGCGAGGCGCTCGAGGGGGCTGCCGTGCTCGCGATCGCGCACCATGAGCGCCTCGCTCTCGGCGTCGGGGTACCCGATCGAGATGCGCGCCATGAAGCGGTCGCGTTGCGCCTCCGGGAGGGCGTAGGTGCCCTCCATCTCGATGGGGTTCTGCGTGGCGACGACCAGGAAGGGAGCGACGAGGGCGTGCGTGTGACCGTCGACCGTGACCTGCCCCTCCTCCATGCACTCCAGGAGGGCGGACTGGGTCTTGGGGCTCGCCCGGTTGATCTCGTCGCCGATGACGATGTGGGCGAAGATCGGGCCTGGAGTGAACTCGAAGGTGCCGAGCTGCTGGCGGTAGACGCTCACCCCGGTGATGTCGGCGGGCAGTAGGTCGGGGGTGAACTGGATGCGGTTGACGCTGCCGTCGATGCACCGGGCGAGCGCGCGGGCGAGCATGGTCTTGCCGACCCCTGGCACGTCTTCGATGAGCAGGTGCCCTTCGGCCAGCAGGACGGCCAGAGCGGTATCCACGGCGTCCGGCTTGCCATCCATGACGCCGTTCATGGCGAGCCGGATGCTCGACGCGAGCTCCCCGAACTCCTCAGGGTTCATCGGCTCAGGGCTCATCGGCGCATCGGTGGCGGGGTCGCTCGCCGAACCGGTCGGCGCGGCTGCGGTGCTCGTCGACGTCGTCACCCGGTGAAGTCTGCCACGCGAAGGTGACGAATCCGCCGAGAGTTCTCGACCCGCCGCTCAGCGCAGCCGCGCGAAGTCCAGTCGCACGTCGGACTCCCCGATCGTGGTCGTGAGGCTGAGGGCGTCTCCTGAGCACGCCACGGAGGCTCCCGCGAGCGGGTTGACGGTGACCGGGCGCAGGAAGAGCTCGTCGACGCTGCTGCGCTGGCCCTGCTCGACGTCGACGAGGGCGAGATCGTCCCGCTCCTCGGTGGCCTCGAGCAGCCCGTCGACGAGTCGGTACGAGCCCTCGCTCTCGCCGACGAACGAGGCGAGGGTGTCCTCCCCGCGGTTCTGCCAGGTGATGCCCACCCGAGGTTCGACGTAGTAGCGGTCGACCGTGAAGCCGAGAGTGAGATAGCCGCCGACATCGATGTCGGTTCCGGGCCCGAAGGCGAGCAAGTAGTCGTGCAGCGGCTCGTCCTCGACGCGCCAGCCGCCCACGAGGCACTCGCTCCCGGTGAGCTCGACTCCGGGCGGTGGCTCGATGCCCTGCGCCTCCGAGGGATGCACGGGCGCGGGGCCCTCCGGTTCCGGCTCCGCGCACCCGCCGAGCAGGAGCATGGGGGCGAGTGCGGTGAGCACGAGGGCGCGGCGCGCGTGGCGGGCGACTCCGCTCATAACCGCATCCCCTCCTCTGCGTCGAGGATTCCCCAGAATCCCGTGGTGCACAGCAAGCGTAGCCAAGGCCGCCGTGGCTGGCGAACCGGGCTGTCAGCCGTTGCGCAGGTCGGTGCGCCGGTCGCGCGCCGCACGCTCCAGGAGCCTGCCCTCCTCGCGCGCCTCCGCCGTGCCGAGCGAGAAGAGATCGTCGGCGGCCGCGCGGTTCAGAGAACGGGCACCGGGCGCGTCGGGGTCGAGCAGGTGCGGCATTCCGCGGATCACCGCGACGGGAAGGCCCAGCGCCTTCCGCTTGACGAGGTCGCCGGCTGCCGCAAGCTCGTCGCCGACCGCCGGCGCGGTCACGTCGAGCCGGCGACCCTGCGCGTCGGCGTGCCCGCGCAGGTCATCCAGCAGGCGAACGCCGCTGCCGCCGATCGCGATGTCGGTCTGGCCCTCTCGCCAGGCCCGCCCGGCAGTGTCGGTGATGATGACGCCGACGTCGCCTCCGACGGCGACACCGACTGCCGCACGGATCGCGGCGGCGCTCGCATCGGGGTCGAGCGGCAGCAGCAGCACCGTGCCCTCGGCGGTGTTGCTCGCATCGACCCCCGCCGCGGCCATGACGAGCCCCAGACGGTTCTCGACGATGCGCGTCACACCACCCGGGTGCTCTCTCGTGGCGACCACCCGCACGGTCTCGTCGGTGATCGATTGCTCGCGATCGGCCGCGGAGACGATGCGACCCTCCGCCTTGCTCACGATCTTGCTCGTGACGGCGAGGATGTCGCCGGGCTCGACGCCCTGCTGCGCCGACGCTGCGGCGATGATGGCCGGGAGGTCGTCGCCCGGCGCGAACTCGGGCAGCCCGTCGAGCGCGAAGAGGGTGAGGCGCGGCGGGGTCATGCCGCCATTCTGCCGCGCGTCAGGCTTGCGAACGGCCGAGCAAGCGAGAGAACAGGCCAGGCTCGCGCTCATGCCCCGGGCAGCGCTGACTCTGGGGCACGCGACGCATGACCTGGTCGACGTGCTGACCGCATCCGGTCCAGGTGGTCTTGCCGCACTGGCGGCAGGTGATGGCAGAGCACATGGGTGCGCATCCTTTCCGTAGGGATCGCACCAGTATACCCCCGGGGGTATTGTGTCCGCACTATCGGCTCGCGCGCCTCGACGTCAGAGAGGTGAGTCGCCTCGCGCGAGAGTCTCGATGCAGCCGTCGATCTTGCGTTGGCGCGTCTCCGCGCGCTTGACGCCGCCGAGCCGGAAGATGACCCCGAAGCGCGCTTGCGCGCTGAGCCCGGCGAATGTCTGCGCCGCGGCCGGCGAGGCGTGAAGACCTGCAGCGAGTAGTCCTCGTCGAACCGGTTGATCTGGCCGTCGATCCACCCGAAGCACAGCGCTGACTCGAGCGCCTCGCCATAGGTGATGCCGGGCGCCGTCGAGGCCTTCTTGCGCATATTCAGGCGCACGCCGGGATGATCGGGATGCGCCTCGAGCCATTCCGCCCAGTCCTCGACGCGCTCGAACAGCATCACGGGTTTCTGGTCGTTGGCCACCACGGGCTCAGAGTAGGCGACACCTCCGACGGGGCGACCAGGGTGCGCGCGAGGTCACGAATCGACAACAGGGCGAGCCACCCGCTCAGAGAGGCTTGCGCCAGCCCCGGGCATCCCGCTAGATTCTCCCCGCGCCATATGACGAAAGGAGGTCGGCCATGGTTATTCACACTCAGGGAATGATTCCCACCACCGCCGGCTTCGTCGGCGTCTTCACCGCCTGAACGGCTGACGGATTCCGCCGCCGTTCCTGACGGTGGCGACGCGCTCGAAGCCCACGGCCCGCACGTGCGCGCGCCGTCGGCAGCCCGCTTCCTGTGCAGGGCTCTCCGTCGCGCGCCGCGGGCCGACGCCCCGTACCGCTCGGCATTCTCGCCGAGCGCTCGCGGCGGGCAGCCGGATGCTTCTCCCCGGCTGCCCGTCGCCTCCCCCACGGTCACCGCAGCAGTGAAGGAACACCCCTCATGAACACGCTCTCCTCGGCCCGGCAGCGCCCGCTGACCGGCCACCCTCCGAATACGCTCGCGCCTCAGGCCCGCCCCCCGCGGCCCGAACGCGTGAGCCCTCTCGACCGGCTCGCTCTGCACGTGGGCCTCGCCCTCGTGCGGTGGAGCCGCCGCTCCACGGTCGCGGTGCGGCACGAGCGCCGGGCCACGCGCGTCGAGCAGCTGCTCGCGGCCGAGCGCCGTGAGCGCGCGCAGGTGCGAACCCTGCTCCTGCTCGTCCCGCCGCGATGAGCACGCTCGCGCAGCGCCGTCGAGCGCCGCGGGTCACGACCGTCGAACGAGGTCAGCGACCCCAGGCGCTCGGCGGCGCCAGCACGACGGGCACCTCGTTGTAGGCCCAGTGCGCGCCGTTGTTGTACATGCCCGACGCCCATCCAGAGAACCAGATGGCGCGCTCGACCTCCTCGGTCGGCGCCGACGCCTGGAGCGTCGCGACGATCTCGCGGTAGCGCGGCAGGGAGTGCAAGGCCTCGGCGGCGTTCTCCGCCGCGTCGACGAGGTGCACGTAGCTGCCCGTGCCACCCCCGCCACCGGACCCCCAGCCGTTGTTGAGCGGGTTGTTGCGCGTCCACCACGCATCCACGTAGTTCTCCTGGCGCATCCAGCGGGTCACGACCGTGACGTTGCTGTCGGTGAGGGGAAACTCGCCCATGAGCAGCACGAGCTTCGCCCAGTCGTGGTTGGTGCCCCCGGCGATGAAGGTCTCGTAGCCGGGGGTCGCACCGAAGTCGTCACGGACGAGCTCGGGAGCCTCCACCGCCGCCGGGACGACGAACGACTGCGCGTTCGCGGTGACGAACTGCTCGAGCTCCTCCTCTGCCGTGGGCGGAGTCGCGCCCGCCGCGAGCAGGCCTACGCAGACGACCATGAGCCCCGCGAACACCCCGCGCGTGCTCGTCATGCGGGGCGATCGACGGGTCACCGAGAGTGCGCGCCTCCGTACGCGCGCAGAAGAGTGTCGGCCCCCAGTCACAACGGGAGAGTGTAGCCGCGTCGGCCGGGAGCTCACGTCCGCGGCTGGGAGCCCGCCGAGCGTCGACTCAGCCGAGGGCGCGCAGGCGAGGCGCGAGGTCGCGCTCGAAGAGCTCCAAGAAGCGCCGCTGATCGTGACCGGGCGCGTGGAACACGAGGTGGTTCATCCCGTAGTCGACGTACTTCGCCACCTCGGCGACGACCTCATCCGGGTCGCTGCCGACGATCCAGCGCTTCGCGATCTGCTCGATCGGCAGCGCGTCGGCGGCCTTCTCCATCTCGACCGGGTCGGTGATGTCGTGCTTCTGCTCCTTGCTGAGCGACAGCGGCGACCAGAAGCGCGTGTTCTCGAGCGCGACGTCTGGGTCGGTGTCGTAGGAGATCTTGATCTCGATCATCCGGTCGAGATCCTCGAAGCGACGACCGGCCTTCTCGGCGCCCTCACCGACCGCGGGGATGAGCTCGTCCGTGTACAGCTCGGCGCCCTTGCCGGACGTGCAGATGAACCCGTCGCCGACGCGCCCCGCGAAGCGCGCGACCGTCGGACCACCCGCGGCGACGTACACCGGCACGGGGGTCTCCGGGCGGTCGTAGATGCTCGCATCCTGCGTGGAGTAGAACTCGCCGCGGTAGCTCACGCGCTCCTCGGTCCACAGTTGGCGCATGAGCTCGATCGACTCGCGCAGGCGCCCGAGGCGCTCCTTGAACGCCGGCCACTCCTGCTCGCCGGCGCCGCGGAACCCGGTGGCGATCTCGTTGAGAGCCTCGCCCGTGCCGACGCCGAGGAAGACACGACCCGGGTAGAGCATCCCCATCGTGGCGAATGCCTGCGCGATGACCGCCGGGTTGTATCGGAATGTCGGCGTCATGACGGAGGTGCCGATGCGGATCGACGAGGTGCGCTCGCCCACCGCGGCCATCCACGCGAGGGAGAACGGGGCGTGCCCGCCCTCGTGCCGCCACGGCTGGAAGTGGTCGCTCACGGCGACGCTCTCCATGCCGTGCGCCTCCGCGGCGACGGCGATCTCGACCAGCTCGCGCGGATCGAACTGCTCAGCCGAAGCCTTGTACCCGAGAGTGAGGGGATGCGCCATGCCGCTACTCTGCCTCGTCTGCCTGCAGGAACTCTGCGACGGCCCGCGGCACGTACGGCGCAACGTCCCCGCCGAGTGCGGCCACCTGGCGCACGAGCGAGCTCGACACGTGCGCGTGCGCCGGGTCGGGCAGCATGAACACCGTCTCGACGTCGGCGAGGTCGCGGTTCACGATCGCCATGGGCGTCTCGTACGCGACATCCACCTGGCTGCGCACGCCCTTCACGAGAACGCTCGCGCCCACATCGGTGCAGTAGTCGACGAGCAGGCCCACGCTCCAGCCGGTGACGAGGATGCTCTGCGGCAGCGCCCGGTCAGCGATGGCGTGCTCGATGAGGGTCACACGCTGCGCGATCGGCAGCATCGCCGTCTTGCCGGGGTTGTGCACCACGACGACGTGCACCTCGTCGAAGATCGCTGCGGCCCGCTCGATGACGTCGAGGTGGCCCAGCGTGACGGGGTCGAACGACCCAGGAACAACGGCGATCCTGCTCATGACCCCACCCTATCGGCGCGCGTGTTACGACGACGTGACGGAGTCGTCGGCGCTGCCCGCGGTCGCGCCCTCCGCCGTCGGCGCTGGCGCGTCGGCGTAGTCGGCCTTGACGAAGATCGGCAGGTGGTCGCTGGCCCCCTGCTCGAGAGTCGTGACGCTGCGGATGGTCAGCCCGATCGACGTCGCGAAGTCGAAGTGGCCGCGGAAGAACTTGTAGCGCGTGTACGTGCGCGCATCGCTCAAGGTCACCTCGTGCCCGGTCTGCTGCAGGCGCCGGTTCAGGAAGTCTTGGAAGACCGGGTAGTTGAAGTCCCCCACCATGAGGGTCGGCAGCGTCTCCCCGAACGTGTCGAGGGCGTCGTGCGCAGCCTTGATCTGCGTGCGCCGCAGCGAGTTGAGGGCCGTGAGCGGCGCCGCGTGGAACGACCCGAGCACGAGTTCGCGCTGCTTCGTGCGGTCGTGCAGGTGGCTGCCGAGCAGCCGCTCGAGCGCGGGCTTCGCGATGATGTCGTGCAGCGACTTCTTGAGCGCGAACGCTTTCGTCTCGAGCGCCTCGAAGCGCTCGTGGTCGTAGTAGATCGCCAGCCCCAGCCGGTTGAGCTTGGTCGCGTCGGCGAGGTGCATGGGCCCGAGGTCGGCCGGCAGACGCTCGGTGTCGATCTCCTGCAGGCACAGCAGGTTGGGCCGGTGGTCGGCGATGAGCGCGGCAAGTTCGCCGACCGCCGCGTGCTTGCGCAGGTTGTAGCTGATCACTCTCATCGGCTTAACCCTACGACGGGCTCGGGCGCGCTCAGCAGCCTCGCGGCAGTCCCTCAGTTCTCTGCTCAGTTCTTCGCGAGGAACTCGCGGGCGTCGTCATCGAGGCGGCGCGCGAGGGCATCCTGGAGAGCCGGATGCTCCGCCAGAGCCGCATCCGCCTCGAGCACCTCGGCCGCCGCGATGCGAGCGTCGCCGATGAGGTCGCCGTCGGCGGCGACCCTCAGCAGCTTGAGGCTCGAGCGCCCGCCGCTCTGGGTCGCCCCGAGCACGTCGCCCTCGCGCCGCAGCTCGAGGTCGACCTGCGCGAGCTCGAAGCCGTCGAGCGTCGCCGCGACCGCCTCGACTCGCTCGCGCGCGAGCGTCTCGGGCAGCGCGGCGGTCACGAACAGGCACAGGCCGGGCACCCCGCCGCGCCCCACGCGGCCGCGCAGCTGGTGCAGCTGGCTCACGCCGAAGCGGTCGGCCTCGACGACGACCATCGTGGAGGCGTTCGGCACGTCCACGCCGACCTCGATGACGGTCGTGGCGACGAGCACGTCGATCTCACCGCGTGCGAAGGCCTGCATCGTGGCGTCCTTCTCCTCGGTCGACATGCGGCCGTGCAGCGGCTCGATGCGACGACCCTCGAGCGCGGGATGCGCCCTCAGGAGCGGCGTCAGCTCGGCGACCGTCGCGGGCAGGGGTGGCAGAGCATCCGGTGCCGCCTCGCTGCCGTCGCCCTCGGGAGCGAGCGCATCAGGGTCGTCCTCCACCGTCGTCGGGTCGATCGCAGGCACGACGACGAAGCCCTGGCGGCCCTGCTCGAGCTCTTCGGCGAGGCGCTGCCACGCGCGGTGCCACAGCTCGGGCCGCTCGGCGAGCGGCACCACGTGGCTCACGATGGGCACGCGCCCCGCGGGCAGGGTCGCGATCGTGGAGATATCGAGGTCGCCGAAGACGGTCATCGCCACCGTGCGGGGAATCGGCGTCGCCGTGAGCACGAGCACGTGCGGCGGCACGGCGCCCTTGCGGCGCAGGCTCTCGCGCTGCTCGACGCCGAAGCGGTGCTGCTCGTCGACCACCACCAGGCCGAGGTCGACGAACTGCACCTTCTCGCCGAGGAGCGCGTGGGTGCCGATCACGATGCGGGATGCCCCGCTCGCGATGCTCAGCAGGGCGCGCTTGCGCTCGGCCGCGCTCAACTGGCCGGTGAGCAGCACGGGACGCATCCGGGCCGCGCGATCGGGGCCGAGAGTGTCGACGATGCTGCGGTAGTGCTGGTGGGCGAGCACCTCGGTCGGAGCGAGCAGGGCCGACTGGCCGCCGCTCTGCGCGACCGTGAGCATCGCGCGCACCGCCACGAGGGTCTTGCCGGAGCCCACCTCGCCCTGCACGAGACGGTTCATCGGCACCTCGGCGGCGAGGTCGTGCGCGATCTCGTCGCCGACGAGCCGTTGATCGTCGGTGAGCGTCCACGGCAGCGCGGCGTCGAAGCCCGCGAGCTCATCGCCTGCGACGCGCGGTGCGGCCGGCTGCTCGCGGAGGGCCGCCCGCTGCTGCAGGAGTGCTGCCTGCAGCAGGAACGCCTCGTGGAAGCGGAGAGTGTCGCGGGCGCGGCGCCAGTGGCTGTCTTCCTCCGGCCGGTGGATCCACTGAAGGGCCTGCGTGAGGTCGAGAAGGCCGCGCTCGGTCTTGACCGGCCCGGGCACCGGGTCGTCGAGCTGCGGCAGGGTGTCGAGCACGATCGCGAGGGTCTTCGCGATCTGCCAGCTGGCCACCGTCGACGTCGCCGGATAGATCGGGATCGGCTGCATCGCCCACTTCTGGGCGTCCTTGCCGCCCGTACCGGGGTCGCGCTCGTCACCAGCCTCGAACAGCTCGTAGTCGGGATGGGCGAGCTGCCGAGCGCCCCGGTACTCGCCGACCTTGCCCGCGAAGATGCCGCGCCTGCCGGGCGTGAGCTCCGCTTTGCGCCACGTCTGGTTGAAGAACGTGAGGGTCAGGATGCCCTTGCCGTCGCCGATAGCGACCTCGAGGATCGAGCCCTTGCGCTGCTTCATGGAGCGCTCGCTCACGCTGAGCACTTCTGCGACGATCGTGACCGACTCGCCGACCGTGAGCTCGCTCAGCGCCGTGAGCTCGCCGCGCCGGGCGTAGCGACGCGGGTAGTGGGCGAGCAGATCGGCCACGGTGCGCATCCCGAACGCCTTCGTCAGCGCCTTCGCCGTGCGGTCGCCCAGTACGCCGTCGAGCCGCGCATCCAGGGGGTTGGTCACGGCCCCCACGCTACCGTCGCGCGCCGCCGCACCCCGTGCCCCCGTTGTGCGCCCCACGCACGCCCGCGTTGTGCGCCCCACCCACGCCCGCGTTGTACGCCAGATCTGACGCGAACGGGCGCGTAGGTTGCGGGGTTGCGCCGTTGTACGCCAGATCTGACGCGAATGGGCGTGTGTGCGGCGAGGCACAGCGAGGGTAGCGTGGCTGGTGTGACGCGCATCATCGCCGGCTTCGCGGGCTCCCTCACCCTGCACGTGCCGAAGTCGGGCACGCGCCCCACGAGCGACCGCGTGCGCGAGGCGATCTTCTCGTCGCTCGAGGCGCGCGACCTCGTAGCGGGAGCCCGCGTGCTCGACCTCTACGCGGGCAGCGGCGCCCTCGGGCTCGAGGCGGCGAGCCGCGGGGCCGCCGAGGTCACTCTCGTGGAGCGGGCGGGCTCGGCCGCTCGCGTGTGCAGCGCCAACGCTCGACTCGTGCAGGGTCGCGCGCCGGGCGGCTCGGCCCCGAGCATCCACGTCGTCGCAAAGGCGGTCGCGACGTTCCTCGCGTCGGCGGCCGGCCCGTGGCATCTCGTCTTCCTCGACCCGCCGTACGAGCTCGGCGACGCCGAGCTCGCCCGGGCGCTCGACCTGCTCGCCCCGCTCCTGAGCGAGGATGCCGTGGTCGTCCTCGAGCGCAGCGCGCGTTCCGCGCTGCCCGGCCTCCCACCGCGGCTCGAGCTCGACCGGCGTACGAGCTACGGCGACACCGCGCTGCACTGGCTCTCCGTCGTGCGCGCCCACTAGCGCCCTTTCGGCTCAGATCTGACGCGAGAGGGCGCACCGCCTCAACTCAAGCGCCCATTCGCGCCAGATCTGGCACATATGGCGGGTCGGGCGCGGGACGGGGGCTCAGGCGCGGCGCTTGAGGTAGAGCAGCGGCACCTCGATGGTCACCTCGGTGCCTTCGCCCTGCAGGGTGTGCCAGTCGATGACGCCACCGAGCTCGCCTTGGATGAGGGTGCGCACGATCTGCGTGCCGAGCCCCGAGCCGACCTTGCCCTCGCCGAGTCCGACGCCGTTGTCGCGCACTTTGACTGAGAGGGTGTCGTCGCTGCGGCCTGCGACGATCTCGACCTCGCCGTCGGGCCGCCCGGCGAGGCCGTGCTCGACGGCGTTGGTGACGAGCTCGGTGAGCGCGAGCGCGAGCGGCGTCGCGTACTCGCTCGGCAGGGTGCCGAAACTGCCCGTGGATGTCGGGCGCACGGTCGTGGAGTGGCTGGAGGCGACTTCCGCGATGAGCATGAGCACGCGCGCGAAGACCTCGTCGAAGTCGACGTTCTGGCTGAGCCCCTCCGAGAGGGTGTCGTGCACGACGGCGATCGCGGCGACGCGGCGCATGGCCTGCGTGAGCGACTCGCGCGCGACGTCGCTGTGGGTGCGGCGGGCCTGGATGCGCAGGAGCGAGGCGACGGTCTGCAGGTTGTTCTTGACGCGGTGGTGGATCTCGCGGATCGTCGCGTCCTTCGTGATGAGCTCGCGCTCCTGGTGCCGCACTTCGGTGACGTCGCGCACGAGCACGATTGCGCCGATGCGCTGCCCCTGCTGCCGCAGCGGGATGGCACGCAGCGATACGGTCACGCCGCGCGATTCGATGTCGGTGCGCCACGGGGCGCGCCCGGTGACGACGAGGGGCAGGGATTCGTCGACCTGCAGCTTGCCGCTCAGCAGCCGGGTGGTGACGTGCGCGAGCGACTCGCCTTCGAGCTCGCCGACGAAGCCCATGCGGTTGAAGGCGCTCAGACCGTTGGGGCTCGCGAAGGTGACGGTGCCGTCGACGTCGAGTCGCACGAGCCCGTCGGAGGCGCGGGGTGCACCGCGGCGGGGCCCGCTGGGGGCGGTCATGTCGGGGAAGTCGCCGTCGGCGATCATCGCGAAGATGTCGTTGGCGCACTCGTTGAAGGTGAGCTCCTGGCGGCTGGGCATGCGCGCTTCGCTCAGGTTGGTGTGGCGCGTCATGACGGCGATGGGATGCTCGCTCACCCCTTTTCCGCCCGTATCGCGACTCAGCACGGGTATGGCGCGCAGCCGCGTGGGGGTCTCCTCGTACCAGTCTGGCGTGCTCGAGTCGACGATGCTGCGCGTGCTGTAGGCCTCGCTGACCTGGTCGCGCCACTCGGCCCTGATCTCCTGCCCCACGAAGTCGCGGTAGAACAGGGTCGCCGAGCTCGACGGCCGCTGGTGGGCGACGGCGACGAAGCCGCCGTCCGCGGTCGGCACCCACAGCACGATGTCGGCGAAGGCGAGGTCGGCGATGAGCTGGCCGTCGGCGATGAGCAGGTGCAGCCACTCGATATCGGCCTCGCTCGAGGAGGCATGCTCGTGCACGAGATCGGAGAGGGTCGACACCCCCTCAGGCTAGCCGCTGCGACCCGGCAGGAGCGCCGCGAGCCCCCCGGCGAATCGGGAGCGCACCGGGGCGGGCCGCTCGGTGACCTCGAGCGCGTCGGCCAGCCGCGCGATGCCGGCGCGCAGCGCCGATCGGGGTGCGGCGTCGACGACACTGCGGGCGGTGAGCAGGGCCGCGTCGGCCGCCTGCGGGTCGTCGTCGATGAGCACGGCGTCGCTCACACCGCCGAAGCGGTCGAGCGTCTGGCGCACCTGCCCCGCGGGGTCGAGCCCGAGCACGCTCGACCGAACACGGTTGACGACGACGCGCACGCGCGTCGTGAGCACGACGTCGAGCAGGTCGGGGTAGGTGCGCAGCAGGCGCGCGAGCCCGAGCGGGTCCGCGGCGCCCACAGCCACGACGTCGTCGGCCGCGCGCAGGGCGGCGATCGTCGCGGCGTTGCGTCGAGGGGCGAGCAGGTCACTGCTGAGCTCTTCATCCGTCTCGAGGTTGAAGCCGGTGTCGACGACGGTGATGGGCCGCCATGCGCGACACTGCTCCAGGACGCTCGTGACGCGCTCGGCGGAGAGCTCCGGCCACCGGTGCGGGCGCCCGATGCCGGTGAGCACTCGCAACTCGGCGTGCGTGCCGCGCAGCGTCGACCCGAGGGGGGCTCGCTGCGCGACCCGGTCGAGCTCGTCCGCCGTCAGGCTGCCGGACCCGGCGAGCCGGCAGGCCGCGGCGAAGCCGGGCGACTCGTCGAGCAGCCCGAGGGAGGGCGCGATCGCGCCGCCGTAGGTGTCGGCGTCGACGAGGCAGACCGGCAGTCCGCGCCCGGCGAGCTCGGCCGCGAGTCCGATCGCGACCGTCGTGCGCCCCGGAGCCCCGGCGGGGCCCCACACCGCGATGATGCGGGGCGCGAGCGATGAGGGTTCGGCGTGGAGGGCCGCGGGCGCCTCACCGCGCGGCGCGCTCCGCGTGGATCGAGCACGCTGCGGGCGCGACGTCACCGCCCGTGATGACAGTGATCGCGCTCGGTGCAGGCGAGCGTCGTCGCGCAGGTCACCGCTGCGGGGCAGGTCTGCGCCCGCTGGCGGGTCGCCGATCGGCTCGGTGTCATCGAGCGCGGCGGCCGAACCCGCGTCGCCGAGCGGCCCCGCCTCCAGGGCGGCGACGTCGATCGGGGCACCGGGTCGGGCGACCAGCTGCTCGTGCACCCCCAGTCGGCGGGCTGCCGCGCTCAGCGGTGACCCGGCGGTGACCAGCATGCTGCGCACGCCCAGGAGGTCGGACGCCCCGACGACGGTGGAGGTGGCGACGTCGGGGTGATCCGCGAGCAGGAGGACGTCGGGAGTGGCCTCCGCGAGGTGGCCGACGACCTCGTCGGCATCGAGCGCCCGCCACACCACTCGGTGCCCGGCGCGCAGGAGCGCGAGCTCGAGGGCGTCGACGTCGAGGCCGGGGACGGCGAGTGCGACGCGCACGTCAGGGCCCCACCGCGAGCGAGACGGGGATCACGGAGAGCGCGTCGCCGTTCGCGACGGCGTGCAGGATGCGGGCGACCTCGCGCCGCGGCACGAGCAGTTCGACTCGCGCGGCCTCGGCTCCGGAGACGATCCCTTCCTGCGCGACGGAGCGCACGAGTTGAGCGCCGGAGGCGAGCACGGTCGGCGCTCCGTATCGGCCCGCCTCGAGGGCGGGCGCCGACCACAGGTCGAGCAGGTCGCCGGCGCGCACGGTGCCGCCGAGGTCGGTCGCGAGAGAGACGACGATCGTGGTCGAGGATGCTCCGCGCACGTCGCCGACAGCGGAGAGCGGCACGAGCTCGCCCGAACCGATGCTCCGGCTCACGATGACGCCGCCCTCGGGCAGCTGCCCGCCCCGCAGGTAGGTCGTGCTGTCGGGGCCGAGCGAGACGCGCCTCAGCTCGAGGTCGCTCGCATCGACGTGCTCGCCCACGGTGAGGAGTCGCGGCGCTGCGTACACCTCGACACCGTCGTCGACGGCGGCGACGACGCCGACCACGCCCAGCACGGAGCCGGCGACGAGGAGGAGGCCGATGAGCAGCCGCGGATCCCGATAGCGCCGGGGGCGTGGGGCGGTGTCGTCTCTCGCCGCGCGTGCTGCCATGCGGGGGTCTCCTCATCCAGGGTGGCGTTCGTCGGTGGTCGGCTTCGATACTGACGAGAGCGCACGACACCGGCTCGCAGTTATCCACACACCCTCCCGCTCGCGCGGGTCGGCGACGATAATCGACTCATGCCCGATGACCCACTGAACCCGATCGGTCGGTTCGTGACGCTCGCCGACGTGGCCGAGATTCTCAGTCTCTCCGCCGCCGAGGTGCTGGCGCTCGTGCGCTCGGGCGAGCTGCCCGCGATCCGCCTCGGGTCGATCGGCCAGTGGCGGGTCGAGTCGAGCGTGCTCGAATCGTTCATCGCCGACAAGTACGACGAGGCGAAGCGCCTCGCACTCTGGAACGAGGCGGAGTTCGCAGATGTCGCCGAGCTCTTCCCCGACCAGGGGCGCAGCGGTCAGAGGCGCACCAGCAGCACCTGATCGAACGGTACGAGCCTCACCTGCTGCACCGCGGAGGCTCGACGCGGCGTGCCGCGATCGTGAACGGCGAGGTCGAGGTGGTCGCGGCCAACCCGATCGAGGGTGCCGTGCAGGTCACCGACCGTCGTGCACACGGTGAGCGGCATGCGGCGCCGACACAGATCGCGCAGGAGGAAACTGAGACCGAGCCGCGCAGACAGATCGTCGCGCGCGGGCGCGGGCTCGAGGGTTCGCTCCGCTTGCTCGACGTCGAGCACGAGAGATTCCACCGCCCGCAGGGGCACGACGACCTGGGCCACGCCGAGGTCGACGAGGTCTCCTGCGAGCCAGTCGCGGCCGAGCGACCGCAGGCGCACCCGGGAGAGCGCTCCGTCGTGGGTGCGCAGGGTGAGGATGCGCCGCTCGGGCTCGCGCTCGCGCAGGACGACGGCGAGCCGACTGCGCAGCTCGAGTCGACCCAGTCGCAGGCGCTCCTCCTCCTGCTGCAGGTCGAGCTCCTCCGCGTGCAGCTCGTGCTCGAGCTGCCCCGCGAGGTCGTCGAAGAGATGGTCCCATCGCATGCCGTGACCGTAGCGATCGGCCCCGACGCTCGGTCGCGGGTTTTCCACAGTTGCCCCTCGGGTCTGGACAACTGAGAATAAATTCTGGTTGGGTAGGGCTACCCCGACCAGGGGTGCATAGACCGGTCTGCTCACGAGCGCTCCCTCGCGTGCCGACCCGACCCCTCACCGGGAGAGGAGCCGACGGTGTCCACCGCCCTTCCGCTGCACACGCACGCCCCCCGAGGTCGCTCGGCGGCCGCCCGCATCGCGCAGGAGGAGTTCTTCGACTACCAGCCGACGGCGTCGAGCGAGCTGCCCGACCCCCGGCCCCTGCTCGAGAACCTCACGCGCTGCGTCATCGAGATTCTCGCCGGCGCTCGAGAGCTCGAGCAGATCGCCCGCTGGGTGACCGACGACGTCTATCGCACCCTCTTGAGTCGCTCCGTGATCAGCGCTCGCGCTCGCGCTGCGCGACGGGCGCCCACACGCCGACCGAGCTTCAGCCTCGGCGGCGTGCGCATCTGCGAGCCGCGGGACGGTGTCGTGGAAGCCGTGGTCGTGGTCGTCAACCGCGCACGCTGTCGCGCCGTGGCCATCCGTCTCGAGGGGCTCGACCGCCGCTGGCGGGCGAGCGCCATCCACGTGCTCTAGCGCGACAGGGCCATCCCGCGCTCTCGCGCGACAGCTCCAGCCCACTGCTCTAGCGCTTCTTGCCCTTCTTCTCCTGCGCGCGGCGCTGAGCCCGGTTGACCGGCGCAGCACCTCCCGCAGCGGGCTTGCGCTGCTGACCGAAGGCGCCCGTGGCGCCGACCTGCTGGCCCTGGCCGCTCTGCTGGCCCTGCGCACCCTGACCCTGCGCTGCCGGGCGGCGCGCCTGGCCGCCCGCCGAGCCGGCCCGCGCGGGCGCCGCGGCGCCCGCCTGCGCGCCCGCGAAAGTGGGGCTCACCTGCTGGCCGCGCGCGACCTCTGCTGGCGCGTTCTGAATCTGCCCGCGCTGGTTGCGCACTTCCACTTCACCGTCGGCCGAGGGCGCCGTGTAGCTGAGGTTCTGCGGCGTCTGCGGGGCGTTGAGGCCCTTCGCCGTGACCTGCGCCGTGCCCGAGCTGCCCGTCACCTCGACCTCGAGGTTGAAGAGGAACCCGATGGCGTCCTCACGGATCTGGCTCATCATGCTCTGGAAGAGCGCGAAGCCTTCGCGCTGGTACTCCACGAGCGGGTCGCGCTGCGCCATCGCCCGCAGCCCGATGCCGTCCTTGAGGTAGTCCATCTCGTAGAGGTGGTCGCGCCAGCGGCGGTCGATGACGCTGAGCACGACGCGGCGCTCGAGCTCGCGCGTCGCCGAGTGGCCGAGCGACTCTTCGCGGCGCTCGTAGGCGAGCCGGGCATCCGACACGATCTCCCGGATCAGGAAGGCGCTCGTGAGCTTCGCGCCCGCCTCGCTGATGACCTCGTCGATCGTGATGCTGATCGGGTAGAGCGTCTTGAGCTCCGTCCACAGCTGGTCGAAATCCCAGTCGTCGGAGTGGCCGACAGAGGTGTGGGTCTCGACGATCTCGGTGATCGTTTGCTCGAGGAACACCTGCACGCGATCCTGCAGGTCGTCGCCCTCGAGGATGTGGCGGCGGTCGGTGTAGATCGCCTCGCGTTGACGGTTGAGCACGTCGTCGTACTTGAGCACGTTCTTGCGAATCTCGGCGTTGCGCGACTCGACCTGCGACTGCGCCGAGCGGATCGCCCGGCTCACGACCTTCGACTCGATCGCCAGATCGTCTGGCACGTTCGAGCGGCCCATGAGCGCCTCGGCGGCACCCGCGTTGAACAGGCGCATGAGGTCGTCCTGCAGCGACAGGTAGAAGCGGCTCTCGCCGGGGTCGCCCTGACGGCCCGAGCGACCGCGCAGCTGGTTGTCGATGCGGCGCGACTCGTGGCGCTCCGTGCCGAGCACGTAGAGCCCGCCGACGGCGACGACCCTGTCGGCCTCCTCCTGCACCTGCTCCTGCACGCGCTCGAACACCGCGTCCCACTCCGCCTCGTACTCCTCGGGGGTGTCGACCGGCGAGAGGCCGCGGTTGTTCATCTCGCTCACCGCGAGGAACTCGGCGTTGCCGCCGAGCATGATGTCGGTGCCGCGGCCGGCCATGTTCGTCGCGACCGTGACCGCGCCCACGCGGCCCGCCTGCGCGATGATCGCCGCCTCGCGCGAGTGGTTCTTCGCGTTGAGCACCTCGTGCTTGACGCCGCGCTTGGCGAGCAGGCGCGACAGCAGCTCGCTCTTCTCCACGCTCGTCGTGCCCACGAGCACGGGCTGACCCTTCTCGTGGCGATCCTGAATGTCGGCCGCGACCTGCTCGAACTTCGACTGCTCGTTCTTGTAGACCAGGTCGGGCTGGTCGATGCGCTTCATGGGCTTGTTCGTCGGGATGGCGACGACGCCGAGCTTGTAAGTGCTCATGAACTCGGCGGCCTCCGTCTCGGCCGTACCCGTCATGCCCGAGAGCTTCGAGTAGAGGCGGAAGTAGTTCTGCAGGGTCACCGTCGCGAGCGTCTGGTTCTCCGCCTTGATCGTGACCCCCTCCTTCGCCTCGATCGCCTGGTGGATGCCCTCGTTGTAGCGGCGACCGGCGAGGATGCGGCCCGTGTGCTCGTCGACGATGAGCACCTCGCCGTTCATGACCACGTAGTCCTTGTCGCGCTTGAACAGCGCCTGCGCCTTGATGGCGTTGTTGAGGAACGAGATGAGGGGCGTGTTCGCCGACTCGTACAGGTTGTCGATGCCGAGGTAGTCCTCGACCTTCTCGATGCCCGGCTCGAGCACGCCGACCGTGCGCTTCTTCTCGTCCACCTCGAAGTCGGTGCCCGCGATGAGGCGCTGCGAGATGCGCGCGAACTCCGCGTACCAGCGGTTCGCCTCCCCGCTCGCGGGCCCCGAGATGATGAGCGGCGTGCGCGCCTCGTCGATGAGGATCGAGTCGACCTCGTCGACGATCGCGAAGTAGTGGCCGCGCTGCACCATGTCGGCCACCTGGCCGGCCATGTTGTCGCGCAGGTAGTCGAAGCCGAACTCGTTGTTCGTGCCGTACGTAATGTCGCACGCGTACTGCTCGCGGCGCACCGGCGGGGTCTGGCCCGAGAGGATGCAGCCGGTCGTCATGCCGAGGGCGCGGAAGATGCGGCCCATGAGCTCGCTCTGGTAGCTCGCGAGGTAGTCGTTGACGGTGATGACGTGCACGCCGCGCGACGCGATCGCATTGAGGTACGCCGCGAGCGTCGCCACGAGGGTCTTGCCCTCTCCCGTCTTCATTTCGGCGATGTTGCCGAGGTGCAGCGCCGCGCCGCCCATGAGCTGCACGTCGAAGTGCCGCAGGCCCAGCGTGCGCTTCGACGCCTCGCGCACCGCCGCGAAGGCCTCGGGCAGCAGGTCGTCGAGCGACTCGCCGTTGCTGTAGCGCTCGCGCAGCTCGGCGGTCTCGTTCATGAGCTCGTCGTCGGTGAGGTCGCTGAAGTCGTCCTCGAGCTGGTTGATCGCGTCGGCGTACGACTTCAGTCGGCGCAGGAGACGGCCTTCGCCGACCCTCAGAACACGCTCGAGAACATTCGCCACTTGGTCACTCCCCGTCGTCGGGCCGCGCATGCGCCTGGGTGGGGGCACCGCGAACACGCCGCAGGCCCGCGCGAGCGCGGCGCGCCCATGCTAGCAAGCGTTGGTCGCCGCCCGGTGCGAGTGCGCGCACCGCACCGGGCGCATCCCGCTCAGCCTCGCCGGCGCGCCCTCGCGGGCGTCTCTGCGGCAGGCTCCGTCTCCAGGCCGATGACGCCGTAGTTCCAGCCCGTGCGGCGGTACACGACGCTCGGCCGGTCGGTCTCGGCGTCGATGAAGAGGAAGAAGTCGTGCCCGACGAGCTCCATGTGGTCCACTGCCTCGTCGACCGTCATCATCGTCGACGGGAAGACCTTCGTGCGGATGACGACGGGGCTGTACTCCTCGTCCCCCTCGGCCGGCTCGTCGCTCACGGTCGAGATCGCGCCGGTCGCGACCTTCTCGATCGTCTCCGGGTCGGCCGGCGTGATGTCGACGACGCTGAAGCCGTCGGCCGTCGCCTCGCGCAACGACACCGGGCGGTGCTTGCCGCGGTGCACCTTCTTCTTGTCCTTGGCCCGACGCAGACGCTCGAGCAGCTTGTCGATGACGATGTCGAACGCGACGTACTTGTCGCTGCCCGACGCCTCCGCACGCACCACGGGGCCCGGGCCGATGACCGTCATCTCCACGCGGTCATCACCGGAGTGACCGGTGCGACCGAGCTTCTCGTGATGCCGCGAGACCTTGATCTCGAGAATCTGCGCACGATCGGCGAGGTGCTCGACCTTCTCGGCCTTCTCGGTGGCGTAGTCGCGGAACCGGTCCGTGATTCCCATATTGCGTCCGGTAATGGTGATATCCACGTCGACCTCCCTCGAGTCGGTGCGCGCCGCCCGAGGTCAGGCGGTTGTCGCGCCTTCCATGACCTCACGTTAGTCCTCCCCTGACGTGCTTGTCATCGATTCGGCCGAGAGGGTCATCAGAGAATCGCCAGAGGATGCTCGACTCACCGACCCGACGCGGCGTCGCGGCGACCGCGGCGCACGCCACGACCTCCGCTCCCGCGGCTCGCAGGGCGCGCGCCGCGGCGCGCAGCGTGGAGCCGCTCGTGACGACGTCGTCGAGCAGGACGACCCGCGCACCCTGCACCCGCGGGCTCACCCGCCAGCGCGCCGCGTCGACCTCGTGCCGCTGCGCCAGCGTGAGCCGCTTCTGCGCCCGCGCTCGACCACGTGCGGGCCGCAGGGCGCGCGTCACCCGCAGCCCGGCGCGACGCGCGAGAAGCTCGGCCGGGTGATACCCGCGCCGGGCCGCCCCCGACGAACCACCCGGCACGGGCACGAGCAGCGGCGTCGAGCCGGGACCCGCACGCACGTAGGCACCCTCGACAGCGGCGAGCACCGCCGGGCGCAGCACGCGTGCGAGCTCGGTGCGATCGCGCTCCTTGAGGGCGAGGACCACCCGCCGAGCCACGCCCTCGTAGGGGAGCGGCGCGACGAGCGGCACGGCGGCCGCAGCGCTGGCAGCGGAGCCGGGGCCGACCCCGGGAGCGGCCGCCGCATCGGGCACCGCCGCATCCGGCACCGCCGCATCGAGCACCGCGAGCCGCAGGCGCGGTCTCAGCTCGGCAGCGCACGCCCGGCACAGCGCGACGTCGGGGGCCGAGCATCCCGCACACTCGACCGGGGCGATGAGCGCCCACGCCGCGCCGACCAGAGAGCCCGCCGCCGCCATGACCGCCCTCGAGTCCGCCACCATGCGACGATCGTGCCCACCGCGCCCCGGAGCCACCGGGACCCCGCGAGAACGGTGGAGAGACGCTACTGCTGCGTCGCGAGGAAGGAGGCGCGCACGCCCGTGCTCTGCCAGCCGCTGCCGCGCGGCTCGAAGATCGACCCGCTCTCCCCGAGCACGCGGATGCCCTCCACACCGCTGTTGCCGCCCACGATCTGCGCGGCCCCCGGGGGCAGGCCGAGCGAGCGCGTGCGACCACCGATCTCATGCAGCTCCACGAGCGTGCCGTCCTCCGTCGTCGCCACGCTCGCCACGCGCACCTCGTCGACCCAGGTCGCATCGACGGCGCTCTCCCCCGAGATCGGCAGCTCCCGCAGCTCGCCCAGCCGCACGGGAACCCCCGTCGCCTCATCGCGCACGACCGAGGCGACGACGAGCCGCGGCCCGGTCGCGCCGTCGAGCAGCAGCAGCACGCGCGTGTCGTCCCGCGAGACCTGCATGGCCACGATGCGCTGATCGTCGGGCAGCGCCGCCTCGACCTCGCGCGGCGTGCCGTCGAGCTCGAAGGCGATGATGCCTCCGTCGCCATCCGCCGGCACCGACCACACGAACTGATAGCCGTCGACGCTCGGCGCGATGAGCCCCGGGCGCGCATCCAGCAGGAGGTCGGGGGCGCTGCTCGTGCGCGCGAGCCACACACCCTCCGGCCCGAGCAGCGCCGCGATCGTGCGCGAGGGGCCCAGGACGAGGCGCGTGGCCCCCCGAGCGTCGACCGAGGCGGCGAGCGCGCCCAGCGCCTCGATCTCACCCGCCCCCGTCACAAAGCCGAAGCCGTCCTCCGTGAGCGCCAGCGTTCGGGCGTCCACCTGCGGCACGATCTCGGGGGCGCCCGCCGTGAAGTCGGGTATCGCGAGCACGTTCTGGTCGACGGTCACCTGCACGCCGGCGACGCCGCTCACCGCGCGGAGGCTCGCCGCGAGCTGCAGCCGCAGCAGCTGGCGGGCCTCGTCGCTCAGGCTGAGCACCTCACTCGTGAGGTCGACACGCGCGACCCCGTCGGCGACCTCGACCGGCGTCGCCGCGAGCCGCGTGCCCTCGGGCACCGCCGACACGGTCGCGTCCTGCAGCCAGCCGGTCGGAGGCTCGAGCAGCGCCCGCACGATCCGGGTCGGCACCTCGGCCCGCGCGGGGAACCAGCGCAGGTCTGGCACGAGATTGCGGAAGGCCAGATCGTAGTAGTACAGGGTGTGCTGGCTGAACGCGTTGGGGAAAGCCTGTTGCGAGATGAGGATGCCGTCACCGAGCGCGGCGATGCGCCACTCCCCCTCCACCTGCACGAAGTCGAACGGCGGCAGCGTCTGCGCGGTCGCCGACTCGCTCGAGGTGTAGCGCCCGACCGAGTCGACCGACGCGGTCACGGGCACCGTGTAGGTGAGGGTCGTGTCGTCGACGCGATCGACCAGCCCCTCCCGGGCCCGCACGAGGGTGCCGGCGTAGGGGTTCCAGGTCTCCGCGGTGTCCTCCGCGAGGTAGGAGCGCGCGATGCGGTAGTTGTCTTGCGAGGCCGTCGTCGCCGTGAGGAACCCGGAGAGGATCTCCTCCTGCGTCGCACCGTCGCTGGGGCCCGACGGCAGGAAGTCGAAGTTGGTGTCGACGCCCGTGTCGATCGGCCCACCCGCCTCGACACCGCTCTGGAACGGCACGGAGACGCAGCCAGCGAGAAGGAGGGCCGGCAGGGCGAGCAGGGCGAGGCAGCGGCCGCGGATGCTCCGCCACGGTGTGCGCGTCGGGCTCATCGCTCCCCCTCTCGCGCCGCGCGGTCGCCCTGCGCGTCGTCCGGCCGCAGGGCCTCGTCGAGCGGCTCGGCCGGCGGCAGGTCGATCGGCGAGCGCCCGATGGCCTCGCCGCGGCGCCGGGGCAGGGTGAGCCGAAAGCACGTGCCCTCGCCCAGCTGCGACCACACGTCGAGCTGCCCCCCGTGCACGTGGGCATCCTCCGTCGCGATCGCGAGCCCGAGGCCCGTGCCGCCCGTCGTGCGCTGCCGCGAGGGGTCGGCGCGCCAGAAGCGGTCGAAGACGCGCTCGAGCTGCGCCTCGTCCATGCCCAGGCCGTAGTCGCGCACGGCGATCGCGATCGCGTCGGCGTCCGAGTCCACATGCACGACGATGGGCCGCCCCTCGCCGTGGTCCACGGCATTGCCGAGCAGGTTCTGCAGCACGCGGCGCACGCGCCGGGCATCCACATCGGCTTCGAAGTAGCCGCCGGGGGCGACGAGCCGCAGCTCGCTGCTGCGTTCGTCGGCGAGCGGGCGGATGCCCTCGAGCGACTCCTCGACGAGGCGCACGAGATTGGTCGGCTCGACGTCGAGCTCCACCGCGCCCGCGTCGTAGCGGCTCATCTCGAGCAGGTCGGCGAGCATGATCTCGAAGCGCTCCACCTGCGTGTGCAGCAGCTCGGCCGTGCGCGCCGTCGTCGGCGAGAACTGGTCGCGCTGGTCGTAGAGCACGTCGCCCGCGAGGCGGATCGTGGTGAGCGGCGTGCGCAGCTCGTGGCTCACGTCGCTCACGAAGCGCTGCTGCACGCGCGAGAGGTCGGCGAGCTGCGTGATCTGCCGCTGCAGGCTGTCGGCCATGCGGTTGAAGGAGCGCGCGAGGGTCGCGATGACGTCCTCCCCCCGCTCGGGGATGCGCTGATCGAGCTGCCCGTCGGCGAGACGCTCGGCGGTCTCGGCCGCGAGCCTGACCGGGCCGATCGCGAGCCGCACCACGAAGTAGGTCACGAGCCCGATCGTGCCGATGAGCAGCAGCGAGCCGATCACGAGGGTCTGCTGCACGAAGTCGAGGGTCTCCTGCACGTCGCGCACGTTGTAGACGAGGTAGAGCTCGTACTGGCCCGCGGTGGGCACCTCGAGCGCGCTACCGACCACGATGCCCGGGTCCACACGCTCGTCCTCCGGGATCGACACGGCCTGCGAGTACAGCATTCCGTTGTCGTCGGCCACCTGATCGCGCAGCTCCTGCGAGATGACACTCAGGTCAAGACCCGTGCTGCGGCGCGGGGTCATCGTCTGCGGCGTCACCTGGCCGGGCGTGCGGAGTATCGCAAGCTGACTGCCTCCCGGGCTCGCCGTGACGTTGCTGATCGCGAGCTGCGCCGCCTGGTTGGCCGCCTCCACGTCGATCGTGCCCGTCTGCGTGACCGAGCTGTCGAAGAGCTGCTGCGCGCTCGCGGTCGCCTGCCGCGCCTCCGCGAGCACCTGCTGCTTGCGCGCGTCGTACAGGTTCGTCGCGATGCTGATCGACATGTACCCGCTGATGAGCGTGACCCCGACGGTCGTGAAGAACACGGTGATCGCGACGGTGCGCAGCTGCAGCGACGTGCGCCACACGTGCCGGAGTCTGCCGACCATGCTGCGCCAGCCGTACGGCACCGGCGCGGGCATCACTCGGGTCACGGCGAGGTCGACGCCCCGGCTCGGTAGCCCACGCCGCGCACGGTCATGACGATCGCCGGATTGTCGGGGTCGAGCTCGACCTTCGCGCGCAGCCGCTGCACGTGCACGTTCACGAGGCGCGTATCGGCCTTGTAGTGGTAGCCCCACACCTGCTCGAGCAGCATCTCGCGCGTGAACACCTGGTTCGGCTTGAGGGCGAGAGCGAGCAGCAAGTCGAACTCGAGAGGCGTGAGCGAGATCTGCTGGCCGCCGCGCGTGACCTCGTGCCCCGTGACGTTGATGAGCAGGTCGCCGATGCGCAGCGTCTCCACCGAGCTGTCCGGCGTCGGCCGCAGGCGCGTGCGGATGCGGGCCACGAGCTCCTTCGGGTTGAACGGCTTGACGACGTAGTCGTCAGCACCGCTCTCGAGCCCGTCGACGACGTCGGAGGCGTCGCTCTTCGCCGTCAGCATGATGATGGGCGTGCCGCTCGTCTCGCGGATGCGCGCGCACACGGCGATGCCGTCGAGACCCGGCAACATGAGGTCGAGCAGCACCAGATCGGGCTTGAGCTCGGCGAAGGCGTCGAGAGCCGCCTCCCCGTCATAGGAGAAGTGCGTCTCGAAGCCCTCAGCCCCCAGAACGATGCCGATCATCTCGGCCAGGGCCGTGTCATCGTCGACGACGAGGATGCGCGCGGTCATCAAGCCTCCGCTCTGTCGGCACCGTCACCGGCAAGATTCGACCTTTAGTCGCTCCAGCCTAGACGAGTGTGACAGCATACGTTCGATACGCAGACCGAGCGCGGCGAGAAGGACGACACGGTGACCAACGACTCCCCCTGGCAGTCCCCCGGCTGGCAGCCCTCGGGCGATAGCGAGGGCGGCACTCCCGGCACTGCACCCGGTGCCTCTCCCGGGGGCTACGCGCCCACTCCCGGCCAGCCCGCCGCCGGCTGGACGCCGCCGCCCAAGCCAGGGCTCATCCCCCTGCGGCCCCTCGACTTCGGCACCATCCTCGGTGGCACCTTCCAGGTTCTGCGTCGCAATCCGCGACCCACCTTCGGCGCCGCACTGCTCATCAACGCGCTCGTCGTCATCGTCACGTTCGGCCTCACCTTCGCGGTGAGCTTCTGGGCGGTCGACCGCGAGCTGCGCGCCTCCGCCGACGACCTCGACGCGATCAGCGCCGGCACGGTCGGGCTCATCATCCTCAGCGGCATCATCGCCGTCGCAGTCTCCCTCGTCGCCCAGGCCGTGCTGCAGGGCGTCATCGTGCTCGAAGTCTCGCGCGCGACGCTCGGCGAGAAGCTCACCCTGCGCGCGCTGCTCGCCCGCGGTCGCGGGCGCTGGTGGGCCCTCATCGGCTGGACGGCCCTGCTGTCGCTCGTCCTCATCGTCGCCCTCACCGTGCTCGTGCTGCTCATCGCGGGCATGGCCGTCGCCGCCGGCCCCGCCGGGCCCTTCCTCGCGGTGGGCCTGGGAATCCTCGGAGGGCTCGGCTTCGCCGTGGTCGCCGCGTGGCTGTGGATCAAGCTCGCGCTCGTGCCCACCGCGATCATGCTCGAGCGGCTCCCCCTCGGGGCAGCGATCCGCCGCGGCTGGACCCTCGTCATCGGGCACTTCTGGCGCACCTTCGGCATTCTGCTGCTCGTCACCGTCATGGTGCAGATCGCCTCCGGCGTCATCTCCTTCCCCTTCCAGCTCGCCGTTGGCTTCGGCGGCGTGCTCGTCAACCCCGCCGGCGACCCGACCGGGAGCATCGCGCTCATCATCGGCTCCAACGTGCTGCTCATCGCCATCACCGTCGTCATCGGCGCGATCGGCGCCGTGCTGCTGTCGAGCGCCACCGCGCTGCTCTACATCGACATCCGCATGCGCAAGGAGGGCCTCGACCTCGACCTGCAGCGCGTCGTCGAGGAGCGTGCCGCGGGGCTCGACCCGCAGGACCCCTACGAGGCCGCGGCCCGCCCCGACGCCCCGTACGGCACCTCGGGCGGCGCGTGACACCGGTGCCCGGCTCGGCTCTCGGCAGCGCCGTGCACGCGCTCGCGCCGTGGGCGCGCGCGCCCCTCGAACCCGACGCTCCGGATGCTCGAGACCTGCTGCTCGACGAGCTCAGCGATCCCGTGTACGCCGAGACGCAGCCCACGTGGTTCGACCTGCTCTCGCAGGCCGTGCTCGACTGGTTCGGCTCGTGGCAGCTGCTCGGCGGTGACGGCCCGCCCGCGGTCGCCCTCGTCGTCATCGCCGTGCTGCTCGCGGCGGGCATCCTCATCGCAATCCTCCTCTACGGCCTGCCCCGCTGGCGCCGACGCAGCACCGTCACCGACGAGCTCTTCGGCGAGGCCGACCGGCGCAGCGCCCGCGAGCTTCGGCGCGACGCCGAGAAAGCCGCGAGCGCGGGAGACTGGGCCACCGCGATCGCCGAACGCTACCGCGCCACCGCGCGCGGCCTCGACGAGCGCACCATCGTGAGCGTGCTGCCCGGCACCACCGGGCACGGCTTCGCCCGCGCCGCCGCCGCCCGCTACCCCGAGCTGCGCACCCTGCTCGAGACCGCCGCCGACCGCTTCGACGACGTGCGCTACCTCGGGCAGGAAGGCGACGCCGCGGGCTACGCGCACGTGCGCGACCTCGACGAACGACTCGAGCGCAGCCCCGCACCGCACGGGCTCACCGGAGCCGGCAACGAGGGCGGCAGCACGGTCGACACCGCGGCGGTGCCCCGATGAGCCAGGTCGCGCCGGCCCCGGCACCACCGGCCGCCGAGTCGCTCGCCACCGTCGTCACCACGCCGACCGTGCGACGCGTCGTGCGACGCTCCCTCTACTGGGGCGTCGCCGTCGCCGGACTGCTCGGCTTCGGCGTGCTCATGGTGCTCCTCAACGGCTCCGGTCGTGAGCTCGCCCGCTGGGGCGCCGACGAAGCCGCGCCCGTCGGCTCCCGCGCCGTGCTGGAGGTGCTGCGCGCCGAAGGCATCGACGTCATCGCCGTCGGCACGCTCGAGGATGCCCGCGGCGCGCTCGCCGGCGACAGCCCCGCGACGCTCGCCGTCGGCGACCCGCGCCTGCTGCTCGACGCCGAGCGCTGGGGCGAGCTCGACGGGCTCGCCGCCCACCTCGTGCTGCTCGAACCCCCGCTCTACGGCCTCGACGCGCTCGGCCTCGACGCGATACCCGGCGACCCGCTGGAGGAGCGACTCGACGCGGACTGCGACCTGCCGCTCGCGGACCGCACCGGCGCCGTCGACGCCGACGGGGTCGCCTACACGAGCGACGACGGGCTGGAGTGCTTCACGGGTGACGCCGGCGCCGCCCTCGTGCGCTACGACACCGGCGCGGACGCCGTGAGCGTGCTCGGGGCGGGCGGCGCCGTGCAGAACGACCAGATCACGCAGGCCGGCAACGCCGCGCTCGCGCTCGGGCTGCTGGGCGAGCATCCGCGACTCGTCTGGTACCTGCCCACGCCCGCCGACCTCACCGCCCCCACCCTCGACGAGCTCACGCCCGGCTGGGTCAACCCGGTCGCGTGGCTGCTGCTGGCCACCGGGCTCGCTGCCGCGGTCTGGCGCGGCCGCCGCCTCGGGCCCGTCGTCGTCGAGCAGCTGCCCGTCACCGTCAAGACCACCGAGACGATGGAGGGCCGCGCCCGGCTCTACGCCCGCGACGGGGCGCGGCTGCGCGCCCTCGACGCCCTCCGCGTCGGCACCCTGCGCCGCCTCGCCGACGGGCTCGCCCTCGGGCGCGCTTCCGGCGTCGACGACATCGTGCGCGCCGTCGCGGCCATCACCGGCCGGTCGACGGATGCCCTGCGCCGCCTCCTCGTCGACCGCGAGCCCGCCACCGACCGCGAGCTCGTCGCCCTCAGCGACCGGCTGCTCGAGCTCGAGCGGGAAGTGCTGCGGCGCGTCGCCCTCGACGACACGGCAAACGCGGCCGGCGCGGCCGCCGCGCCCAGCGATCCGCCCCGACCACAGCCGCCGACCGGAAGAATGGACCCATGACCGCAGACCTTCGCAGCCAGTTCGCCCAGGTGCGCACCGAAGTCGGCAAGGCCGTCGTCGGGCAGGACGGCGCCGTGAGCGGCCTCATCGTCGCCCTCCTCACCGGAGGCCACGTGCTTCTCGAAGGCGTTCCCGGCGTCGCCAAGACCCTGCTCGTGCGGTCGCTCAGCGCCGCCCTCGACCTGCGCACGACGCGCGTGCAGTTCACGCCCGACCTCATGCCCGGCGACGTCACCGGGTCGGTCGTGTACGACGCGAAGGCCGGAGACTTCGAGTTCCGCCCCGGGCCGGTATTCACGAACATCCTGCTCGCCGACGAGATCAACCGCACGCCGCCCAAGACGCAGTCCGCCCTCCTCGAGGCTATGGAAGAGCGGCAGGTCACGGTCGACGGCGAGACGCACCAGCTGCCCCACCCCTTCCTCGTCGCCGCGACGCAGAACCCCGTCGAGTACGAGGGCACCTACACGCTGCCCGAAGCGCAGCTCGACCGCTTCCTGCTCAAGCTCGTGCTCGACCTGCCCGCCCGAGACGCCGAGGTCGAGGTCATGCAGCGGCACGCCGACGGCTTCAACCCGCGCGACCTCGCCGCCGCCGGGGTGACCAGCGTCGTCGACGGCGATGCGATCACGGCCGCGCGCGCCGCCGTCGCCGAGGTGCGCGCCTCGCCCGAGCTGCTGGGCTACATCGTCGACCTCGCCCGCGCCACCCGGCAGAGCCCCTCCGTCAAACTCGGTGTGAGCCCGCGCGGCACGACCGCGCTCCTCGCCGCCGCCAAGGCCTGGGCCTGGCTGCAGGAGGCCGAAGCGATCACGCCCGACCACGTGCAGTCGATGCTGCTGCCCGTCTGGCGGCACCGTATCGCCCTGCGCCCCGAAGCGGAGCTCGAAGGAGTCTCGGCCGACACGATCCTGCGCTCCATCGTGCAGCAGGTGCAGGTGCCCCTGTGATGCTCGCCGCCGTCACCCTGCCGCCGGCGGGCCGCCCGTAGCCGTGGCCGTCACCGGGTGGTTCGTCCTGCTCGTCGCCCTCGGCGTCGTGCCCGTCGTGCTGCTCGTCGACACCCCCCTCGGAGCCGTCGGCGCGGTCGCGCTGTGGCTGCTCGTGTGCGTGCTGCTCGCCGCGCTCGACCTCGCGCTCGCCGCCTCGCCTCGGGCCGTGCGGCTCGAGCGCGACACCCCCGGCAGCGTGCGCCTCACCGAGAGCGCCCGCGCGACCCTGCTCGTGACCAACCCCGGTCGCCGCACGCTGCGCGGCATCATCCGTGACGCGTGGGAGCCCTCTGCCGGTGCGAGCCCCCGACGGCAGCGGCTGCACGTGCCCCCGCGCGAGCGACGTGCTGTCGTCACGACCCTCACGCCCTGGCGCCGCGGGGAGCGCCGTGCCGCGATCGCGACGATCCGTGCGCTCGGGCCGATGCGCCTCGCCGGGCGCCAGGCGAGCATCCGCGTGCCCGGCGCGATCACGGTGCTGCCCGAATTCGCCTCGCGCAAGCACCTGCCCTCGCGGCTCGCGAAGCTGCGCGAGCTCGACGGGCGCACCGCCGTCATGGTGCGCGGCCAGGGCACCGAGTTCGACTCGCTGCGCGAGTACGTGCGCGGCGACGACGTGCGCTCGATCGACTGGCGCGCCACCGCACGGCGCTCCGGCGGGCCGGGGCCCAGCGGCGGGCCCGCGCAGACCCTCATGGTGCGCACCTGGCGACCCGAGCGCGACCGACACGTCGTCGTCATCGTCGACAGCGGCCGCACCTCCGCCGCGCGCATCGCCGACGAGACGCGCATCGACACGGCCTTCGAATCAACCCTGCTGCTCTCGGCCCTCGCCGACCGGGCGGGCGACCGCGTCGACGTCGCCGTCTTCGACCGGCGCGTGCGCGGGCGCGTGCAGGGCGCCCGTGGAGCCGAGCTGCTCACGCGGCTCGTCGAGACCATGGCGCCCATCGACCCCGAGCTGCTCGAGACCGACTGGTCGGCGGTGCCCTCGCTCGTGCGCTCGATGACCTCGCAGCGCGCTCTCGTCGTGCTCGCCACGCCCCTCGAGTCGCCCGGGGCTACCCGCTCGCTGCTCGCGATGCTGCCCCAGCTGACCGCGAAGCACCTCGTCGTCGTGGCCTCCGTCACCGACCCCGCGCTGCTCGAGGCGGCCGCGGATCGTTCGGATCGAGCATCCGTGTACCGCGCCGCGGCGGCCGAGCGGGCGCTGCTCGACGCGGAGCGCGTGGGAGCCGCCGTGCGCCGACTCGGCGGCGACGTCGTCGCGGCCGCGCCGCTCGACCTGCCGCCGGCCCTCGCCGACCGCTACCTCGCGTACAAGGCCGCCGGCCGCCTGTAGCCGCATCCGCCCCGCCGACCCCGGCCGCCCGTCTCCGGCGCGCCGTCTCCACAATTCAGGAGTCGGGGAGCCTCTCGGCCGCGGAAGGGCCTCTCGACGGCGTGTCGCCCAGCAGGCGACGCAGAATCTCCTGAGTTGTGGAGGCGGCCCGGGGTTGTCCGCGCACGCAGAAGGGGCCGGGCCCGCAGGCCCGACCCCTCACGTGCGACTCGTGCTACTTGGCCGCGGTCGGCTCCGGCACGAGCGTGTCGGTCGGCGACTCGATGGGCTCGAGGCCGTCGGCGACGCGCTGGCCGAGCGTCGCGTCGACGTTCGTCCAGTACTGGATGACCCGCTCGCGCAGCTCGGGGATCGTGACCGCCGACACGTGGCCGACGATGTTGCTCACGAGCCGCTCGCGCGCCGCGTCATCCATGACCTCGTTGACGAGCGTGCGGGGCTGCACGAAGTCGTCGTCGTCCGCGTGCAGGGTCGCGGCGGCGCGCACGAGCTCGCCGTCGCTCTCCCAGCCGCGGTCGTCGCCGTGCGCCGCCGGGTCGGCGTGCGGGCCGCCGAACGAGTTGGGCGCGTACACCGGCTGCGAGGCGGGCGGGAAGCTGTAGGTCATCGCGCCCTCCTTCGAGTAGTGGTGCGCCTCGCTCTTGGGCGCGTTGACCGGCAGCTGGTTGTGGTTGGTGCCGACGCGGTAGCGGTGGGCGTCCGCGTAGCTGAAGATGCGCGCCTGCAGCATCTTGTCCGGGCTCGCCGCGATGCCGGGCACGAAGTTCGAGGGCGCGAAGGCGGCCTGCTCGATCTGCGCGAAGAAGTTCTCCGGGTTGCGGTTGAGCGTCAGACGCCCGACGGGGATGAGCGGGTAGTCGCCCTTCGGCCACACCTTCGTGAGGTCGAAGGGGTTGAAGCGGTAGTCCTTCGCGTCGTCGTAGGGCATGATCTGCACCGAGAGGTCCCAGCTGGGGTGGTCGCCCTTCTCGATCGCGTCGAACAGGTCGCGGCGGTGGAAGTCGGCGTCCTCACCGGCGATCTGGTCGGCCTGCGCCTGCGTGAGCGTCTCGTGGCCCTGGTTGGTGCGGAAGTGGTACTTGACCCAGAAGCGCTCGCCCGCGGCGTTGATCCACTGGTAGGTGTGCGAGCCGAAGCCGTCCATGTGGCGCCACGAGGAGGGCACGCCGCGGTCGCCCATGAGCCACGTCACCTGGTGGGCGCTCTCGGGCTGGAGGGTCCAGAAATCCCACTGCATGTTGTGGTCGCGCAGGCCCGAGCCGGGCAGGCGCTTCTGCGAGCGGATGAAGTCGGGGAACTTGATGCCGTCCTTGATGAAGAACACGGGCGTGTTGTTGCCGACGAGGTCGTAGTTGCCCTCCGACGTGTAGAACTTGAGCGCGAAGCCACGAGGGTCGCGCCACGTGTCGGGGCTGCCCTGCTCGCCCGCGACGGAGCTGAAGCGCAGCAGCGTCTCGGTCGTCGTGCCCTTCTGGAACACGGCAGCGCGCGTGTACTGGCTGACATCCTCGGTC
The DNA here is from genome assembly GCF_014789785.1 of Chryseoglobus sp. 28M-23. Taxonomy (NCBI): domain Bacteria; kingdom Bacillati; phylum Actinomycetota; class Actinomycetes; order Micrococcales; family Microbacteriaceae; genus Microcella; species Chryseoglobus sp. 28M-23. Next base: position 1,995,074 of record NZ_CP061846.1, read on the forward strand.
GCCTCGAACACGCCGAACGCCCCGCCGCCCTTGGCGTGCACGACGCGCTCCGGCACGCGCTCCCGGTTGAACTGCGCGAGCTTCTCGACCAGGTAGTGGTCGGTGAGCACGATCGAGCCGTCGTTGCCGACGCTCTGCGAGTGCTGGTCGCTCGCGACGGGGGCTCCGCTCGTCGTCGTGGTGGGTTTCGTGGGCTCGGTCATCGTGGTGCTCCTTCAGTGGGGGTGGATGCGGCGGGCCCGAAGGGCCCCGCCTGGTCGGTCAGGTCGGTCGTGGGGGTGTCGGCTGCCCGCGCTGAGGTCGACGAGTCGGATCCCGCGGTGCAGTCTGCGCACACACCCCAGAAGGTGACCTCGGCGGCCGCGATCGCGAACCCGCCGGTCGCCGAGGGGGTCAGGCACGGAGCGTGGCCGACGACGCAGTCGACGTCGGTCACGGCGCCGCAGCTCGAGCACACGGCGTGATGGTGGTTGTCGCCGACGCGCAGCTCGTAGCGTGCGGCCGAGCGGGCCGGCTGGATGCGCCGCAGAACCCCGGCCTCCGCGAGATCGCCGAGGACGTTGTGGACGGCCTGCAGGCTGAGCCGCGCCGGCGAGTCGGTGAGTGCCTGGCGCACGGTCTCGGCGTCGGAGTGCGGCATGCGCTCGAGGGCGTCCAGCACTGCGAGGCGCCCACCGGTGACGCGGAGTCCTGCGCTGCGCAGCAGGTCGCTCGAGTCGTGGGGCATCGCCCCCACCCTAGCCCCTTATCGTGAACGACTCAAGACAAATGGCGCGGGGGGCGCGCCACGCGAGCACGACTGTGCTCGTCAGTGGCAACCGTGCCGACACGAGCGGGCACAGGTGCCACCAACGGACACAGATGCAGGGAGCACGTCGGCCAGGCGCGGCTCAGTCGGCGACGACGACGCGCGCGCCGCGGCTCAACGGGTCGAGGTCGCCCGTCTCGCCGTCGCGGAAGGCGCGTCGGCCGAGCATCCACTGGTAGGCGAGGAAGGCCGCGAGCGCGACCGTGCCGATGCCGATGCGCACGACCTCCGGCCACTCCTGCCGCGTCACGTAGCCCTCGATGATGCCGCTCACGAGCAGGGCCGCCACCAGCCCGCCGATCGCGGCGAAGAACGCCCGACCGTCTTCGGCGAGCGCCTGCGTGCGCGTGCGCGAGCCGGGCGCCACCCACGACCAGAAGATCATGAGGCCCGCGGCACCCGCGACGAAGATGGCGTAGATCTCGAGCTGACCGTGCGGGGCGATGCTGAGGAAGAAGACGTCGAGGCGGTCGAACTCGGCCATGATGCCCGCGCTCGAGCCGATGCCCTGCGCATTCTGGAACAGCACGACCGGCACCCAGAACCCGACGATGCCGAAGGCGACGCACTGCGCGGCGATCCACGCGTTGTTGCTGAACACCTGCAGGCCGAAGACGGCCTCGCTCGACTCCGAGTAGTAGCCGACGAAGTCCTCCTCGGCGTAGCGCCGCAGCTCTTCGTACGGCCCGAGCGCCGCGACCACGTCGGGGTTCGTCGCGACCCACACGGCGTACAAGGAGGCGACAGCCGTGAAGGCGACCGCGATCGCGATCGTCAGGTACCGGATGCGGTACAGCGCCGCCGGCACCTCGCGCGTCGCGACGCGGGCCAGCTGCGACCACGGCTCGGCCCCAGCGCCTGTGAAGCGCAGGCGCGCCCGCGACAGCTGAACGCTCAGCCGCGCGGCCTGCGAGACCTGCCCGGCGCTCGTCGTGATGGCGGAGAGCTGCGTCGTGCCCGCCTGGTAGTGCTCGATGAGCTCGTCAGCATCCCGCCCGGCGAAGCGCCGCTGGCGCGACAGCTCGCGCAGGCGGCGCCATTCGGCGTCGTGCGCGGCGGAGTAGGCGTCGAGATCCATCTGTTTAGATGATGCCATGCCGTCTGCACAGAGCACCGCGAGTGCGCAGCACCTCGCGAGCGCGCAGGCCACCCGGGGGGCGTACGACTCGGAGAGCGAGCTTCTCACCGGCGAGGCCGTCGCCCTCGAGCTGCGCCCGGCGAGCGTCATCGCCCGCATGGCCGGCGGCATCATCGACTACCTCACCTACATCATCGCGACGGGCCTGCTGCTGTGGCTCATGCTCTCCGCCGCGGGGGCGATCGGACTGCCGGAGGCGCTGTTCGCCACCGTGAGCATCGCGTGCGTGTTCCTCGGCGTCGTGCTGGCACCCGCCGTCGTCGAGGCGGCGACGCAGGGCAAGTCGCTCGGCCGCCTCGCGCTCGGCGACCGCATCGTGCGCGACGACGGCGGGGCGATCGCGTTCCGGCACGCCTTCATCCGCGCCTTCGTCGGGTTCTTCGAGATCGTGCTGACCTTCGGCGGGGCGGCCGTCGTCGTGGCGCTGCTCAACCCGCGCGCGAAGCGGCTCGGCGATCTGCTCGCCGGCACCTACAGCCAGTACGAGCGCGTCGCCGCCGAGAGCACGGTCGTGTACGGCGTGCCCGTGCAGCTCACCGACTGGGCGGCAACAGCGGACGTGGCCAGGATGCCCGACGCACTGTCCCGCCGCATCGCCCAGTTCCTGCGGCAGGCGTCCGGGCACACCGGGCCGACCCGCGAGCGACTGGCGTCGAGCCTCGCGGCCGAGGCCGCGCTGTACGTCTCGCCGATGCCGAACGTCGACGTCACGCATTCCAGCCCGGAGCAGCTCAGCCCCGAGCTGTTCCTCGCGGCCGTCGCAGCGCTGCGTCGCGAGCGCGAGGCGACAGGACTGCGTCTCGAGCAGGCGCGCCTCGCCGAGCTGCAGCCCACGCTGGCCGCGCTGCCGCACGGTTTCCCCGACCGCGGCTAGAGCATCCCGCATCCGGTCCGGAAAGCGGCGCCCGTGCACTGCGCCCGCGCGCCGGGTCAGGCGCGGGCGAGTGCCTCGTCCGTCGCGAAGAGGTAGTTGCGCGTACCGAGCTCGACGGCCTCGATCGCCTCCCAGCGACCGCGGCGCCACGTGTAGAGCCCGTACTCGGGCCAGCGCTCGTGAATCGAGCCGACGAAGCCGGCGGCGTCGCGGCCGTACCGCGCGAGGTGGCGATCCTCGATCTCGAGCAGCAGGCTCGGCAGGTCGCGGCTGATCATCTTCGCCGCACCCTCGATGACCTGCGGCTCGAAGCCCTCCACATCGACCTTGATGAACGAGATCGGCCCGATGCGCTGAGCCTCCACCCAGTCGTCGAGCGCCGCGATCGGCGTGAGCCAGTGGCGCACCATCTCGCGAGCGCCGAGCGGCGCCGCCCCCTCGGTGAGGTGCGCGCGTCCGTAGATCGGCAGGCCGAAGAACAGCGGCAGCCGCATGGTGAGCTGGCCCTCCTCGCGCCCGACGGCCGAGGGGTTCACGCTCACGTGCGGTGCGCCGAGGATGCGCCGCCAGCGACGCAGGGTGCTCTGCTGCCGCGGATGCGGGTCGAAGGAGTCGACGCGGCCCGCCGAACCCACGATGTGCGCGAGCGGGATCGTGTACATGCCGTGCGCAGCACCCACGTCGATGACGCGGTCGCCCTCCTTGACGAGCGCGGCGAGCCCGCGCAGCTCGGGCTCGGCCCACTTGATGCGGCTCGCCGCGAGCATGACGTCGTGGCCGAACCTGAGCCGGGACGAGGCCCCGCGCGTCTCACGCTGCATGTCGATGACCATCGTTCCCTCGGTATCCGGCTGGCGTCGTCGACGTCAGTAGCGGTAGTGATCGACCTTGTACGGACCCTCGGATGGCACTCCGATGTACTGGGCCTGTCGCGGTGTGAGCGTCGTGAGGCGCGCCCCGAGAGCGTCGAGGTGCAGACGCGCGACCTTCTCGTCGAGCAGCTTGGGCAGCACGTACACGCCCGTCGGGTACTGGTCGAGGCGCGTGTGCAGCTCGAGCTGGGCGAGCACCTGGTTGGTGAACGAGGCGCTCATGACGAAGCTGGGGTGGCCGGTCGCGTTGCCGAGGTTCATGAGGCGGCCCTCGCTGAGGACGAGGATGCTCGTGCCGGTCGGCAGGCGCCACTCGTGCACTTGCGGCTTGATCTCGATGCGCTCGGCGCCCGGCAGGCTCTCGAGCCCGGCCATGTCGATCTCGTTGTCGAAGTGCCCCACGTTGGCGACGATGGCGAGGTGCTTGAGGCGCTGCAGCTGCTCGACGGTGACGACGTTCTCGTTGCCGGTCGCGGTGACGAGGATGTCGATGTCGCCGAGGTGGTCGTCGAGCCGCGCGACCTGGTAGCCGTCCATGGCCGCCTGCAGGGCGTTGATCGGGTCGATCTCGCTCACGATGACGCGGGCGCCCTGCCCGCGCAGAGCATCCGCGCTGCCCTTGCCGACGTCGCCGTACCCGCACACGAAGACGGTCTTGCCGCCCATGAGCACGTCGGTGGCGCGGTTGAGGCCGTCGGGCAGCGAGTGGCGGATGCCGTACTTGTTGTCGAACTTGCTCTTCGTGACCGAGTCGTTGACGTTGATCGCCGGGAACAGCAGCTGGCCCTCGCGGTGCAGCTCGTAGAGGCGGTGCACGCCCGTCGTGGTCTCCTCGGTGACGCCCTGGATGCCCGTCGCGATGCGCGTCCAGCGCTGCGGGTCGGCCTGCATCGAGTCGCGCAGCACGCTGAGGATCACGCCGTACTCGTGGCTGTCACCCGGCGAGGTGTCGGGCACGGCGCCGGCCGCCTCGAACTGCACGCCCTTGTGGACGAGGAGGGTCGCATCGCCGCCGTCGTCGAGGATGAGGGTCGGGCCGATCGGCTGGCCGGCGTCATCGGTGCCGAAGTCGAAGATCTGCTGGGTGGCCCACCAGTACTCCTCGAGCGTCTCGCCCTTCCAGGCGAAGACCGGCGTGCCCTCGGGGCGCTCGGGTGTGCCGGTCGGGCCGACCACCGTCGCGGCGGCGGCCTCATCCTGCGTGGAGAAGATGTTGCAGCTCGCCCAGCGCACGTCGGCGCCGAGCGCGACGAGGGTCTCGATGAGCACGGCGGTCTGCACGGTCATGTGGAGGCTGCCGGCGATGCGGGCGCCGGCGAGGGGCTGGTGCGGCCCGAACTCGTCGCGCAGGCTCATGAGGCCCGGCATCTCGTGCTCGGCGAGGCGGATCTGGTGGCGGCCCGACTCGGCGAGCGCGAGGTCGCGCACGCGGTGCGGAACACCCCCGCGGCTCTCGACGGTCAGTTCGGGGCGCGCGGGGGTCTGGATGCTCATACCTGCCATTCTGTCAGGCTGAAGCCGAGCATCCGGTACGAATATCGCCTCACGAACCCGCAAGTGTGCCCGCATGTGGCATGTGTGCGCGGCGGAGCGGGCTCAGTTGCCGCGGGCGAGCACAGTTGCGGCGGGGTGGGGACGCGTCGCGGCCTGGCTAGGCGCGGATGAGGGCGAGAACCTCGTCGCGGATCGCGGCCATGAGCTCGGGCGTCTCGGCTTCGGCGTTGAGGCGCAGCAGCGGCTCGGTGTTGGAGGGACGCACGGTGAACCAGTACCAGCCGGCCTCGGTGTGCCCGCTGAAGGTCAGGCCGTCGAGCTCGTCGACTTCGGCACGAGCGTGGAAGGCGTCGACGATGCGCGTGTACGCGGCCGGCACGTCGTCGACGACGGAGTTGATCTCGCCGCTCGCCGTGTACGGCGTGAACTCGGCGGCGAGCTGCGAGAGGGGCCCGTCGTACTGCCCGTATTGCGCGATGAGGTGCATCGCGGCGAGCATGCCGTTGTCGGCACCCCAGAAGTCGCGGAAGTAGTAGTGCGCCGAGTGCTCCCCGCCGAAGATCGCTCCCGTCTCGGCCATGCGGTCCTTGATGAGCGAGTGCCCGACCTGCGTGCGCACGGGGGTCGCGCCGGCGGCGGTGATCGTCTCGGGCACCGATCGCGAGGTGATGAGGTTGTGGATGACGTGGATGCTCGCACCCGACTGCCCCGCCGCCTCGAGCCGCGCCTGCTCGCGCCGGATCTCGCGCAGCGCGACGATCGCAGCGACGGCGCTCGGCGTCACCGGCTGCCCGAGCTCGTCGATGACGAAGCACCGGTCGGCGTCGCCGTCGAAGGCGAGGCCGAGGTCGGCGCCGTGCTCGAGCACGGCGGCCTGCAGGTCGCGCAGGTTCTCGGGCTCGAGCGGGTTCGCCTCGTGGTTCGGGAAGGTACCGTCGAGCTCGAAGTACAACGGGATGATCTCGAGGGGAAGGGCCGGGAGGCCGGCGGCGGTTCCGAGCACGGCGGGCACCGTCATGCCGCCCATGCCGTTGCCTGCATCGACGACGACACGCAGGGGGCGCACGCCGCTGAGGTCAACGAGCTCGCGCAGGTAGGCGGCGTAGTCGGGCAGCACGTCGCGGTGCGACTCGGTGCCGGGCGACTCGACCGGGGGCACGGCGCCCGCCTCGAGGTAGGCCTGGGCGCGATCGCGGATGCCGCGCAGGCCGGTGGCGAAGCTCACGCCCTGCGCGCCGGCACGGCAGAACTTGATGCCGTTGTAGGTGGCGGGGTTGTGGCTCGCCGTGAACATGGCCCCCGCTGCGCCGTAGCGGCCGGAGGCGAAGTAGCTCTCGTCGGTCGAGCACAGCCCGAGGTGCACGACGGAGGCTCCGCGGGCGGTCGCCCCGCGGGCGAAGGCGGCGACGAAGCCCGGGGAGGAGTCGCGCATGTCGTGGCCGACGACGACCTCCTGGCCGGCGACGCCGAGTTCGTCGACGAAGCCGGCGCCGAGCGCTTCGACGACCTCGTCGGTCAGCTGGGTGCCGACGAGCCCGCGCACGTCGTAGGCCTTGATGAACGCGCTGAGGTCGGGGGTGGTGGTCACGCGACCAGAGTATCCGTCGAGAGCCGCCTCGCGCGTGCTGTCTTCCTAACCCGTCTCGCCGAGGACGCTGTATCGAACGATCTGCCAGCCGTTGGGGGCCGAGAGGCGCTGCGAGTGCCGTTCGCACAGGTCGTAGCTGTGCGGCTCGGCTCGCGCGCTGAGCGGGCCGAGGACGGCCATCGAGTCGGCGTAGACGTACGTGAGGGTGCCCGTGGCGGGCTCGCTGCACGCGACCTTGCTGCACGGGCGACCGTTCATGATGAGGCCAGCATAGGCCGGGCCTGCGACGTCGCGGCGGTAGGCTGACCGCGTGGCACGAGCGAGCAGGCAGTACCCGAGTGCGCGCGCTCGGACTCGGCACGGGCGCGCCGGCCGTTCGGCCCTCACGGGCCCGCATCTGCCGCTCGTGAACACGCGCCGCGACCTGTTCGAGTCGACGGTGCGCGCGAGCGCCGACTACCTGGTCGACCTGTGGCCGCACGAGCTCGCGACGCTCACGATCGAGGTGCTGCCGATGCCCGATCAGCCCGCGCAGGTGGAGGGCGTGGCCCGCTGGCGGGTGGTGCCGTCTCGCTCTCTCGTGGTGCTCTACCGCATTCCCATCGAGCGCATGAGCCGCCTGCACCGCGACGACGACTGGCACCGGCGCCTCATGGTCGAGAGCTGCGTCTTCCGCGCGGTGGGCGAGCTCATCGGCAAGGACCCGTGGGAGCTCGCACCCGACCGCTTCCGGCACTGGTAGCGGCGGGCCGGGGCCCGCAGTCGGCTGAGCGGCCGGCTACGGGTAGACGGTTACCGTCTGCGCCGCGAGCGGCGGGGGCAGGATGCGCGTGCCCGCGATGAGCGCGTCGCCGCGGTAGCTCACGCTCGCGTGCAGAACGCCGTCGGCCGCGAGCCGCACGCCCACGTTGGCGGCGGTGTCGAGCACGACGCTCTGCCCGGCGGGCACGAGCACCTCGCGCCCGTCGACGGTTGCCGTGACGTCCCCCTCCGGTGCGGAGAGGTGCAGGCGCGCGCGCACACCGCTCGGGACGGGGGCGATGCTCGTGAGCACCTCCTGGCCCGCCTGGAGGGCGCCGGTGGGAGCCCACCAGGCGATGTCGAGTCCGCTCGCGCCGCCGATGGTCGTGCGGCCGGCCACGACGAGCGGCTCGCTGGCGTCGACGACGACGGCCCAGTCGCCGTCGGGCAGGTCGGTGAGGGGCAGGTCGAGCACGGCGCCCGCGCCGACGGTCGTCGTGATGACCTGCCCTGTGCCGCCGTCGGCCGGGCGGAGGGTGACGGTGACGTCGGAGTCCGTGTCGCCGGGGACGAGCATCCGGAGGGTCGTGAGGGCGTCGCCGATGCCGTCGCCCGTGGCCTGCTCGAGCGCGAGCTGACTGCCGACGACGGGCAGCGCGGGGATGACGTGGCGCGTCGCAGGCCGTTCGAGGGGGGCGACGATGGCGATGCCGGAGGGGTCGAGCCCGCGCACGACGGACTGCTGCAGGTGGGCGGCGATGGACCCGCCGCTGCTCTCCACGGCGATGACGGGCGAGGCCTCGTCGACGGCGATACCCGCGAGGGGCAGGATGCGCTGGGTTCCCGCGGCGACGATGATGCCGCTCGTGCCGGGCGCCTCGAGCAGGCCGCGCTCGCCCCACACCCGCAGGTCGACGGTCGCGTCGACCTCGCCGGGGTTGGTGAGCACGATCCACGTGGTGCGGCCGACCTGGGTCGACCCGCCGACGAGCCACGCGGTGCGGTCGGCTCGCCCGCACTCGGCGGCGGCGAGGCCGCGCAGGTCGGCGGTGGCGACGCGTGTCGCCTCGGCGGCGGCGACGGACGTGTCGGGGGCGTCGACCGGCAGGGTGACGGTGACGGGCGCGCCCTCGAGCGCGTCGCTGCCCGGCACGGTCGCCTCGACGAGGCCGGTGCCGACGCTGCGGCGCTGCGGCTGCTGGACGACGGTGAGCTGCGGGTCGTCGCCTCGCGTGAGGCCGAGCACTCCCCCCGTGCAGACGACGGTCTGCGCCGACCGGTCGGGGGTGACCTCACGGCCCGAGGTGTCGGGAGCAAGCTCCGGCACGGGAGCGAGCAGCACCACCGCGCCGAGGGCGACCGCGGCCGCCGCGCCGGCGAGCGCGAGGCCCGCGCGCCCGGTCGCGGCGAGGATGCGCTGGGTCGCGGTCATGACCGCCCTCCCGTCGGAGCGCTCGAGGAGTCGGCGCCGAACTCGCCCTCGAACTCGTCGTCGGCGTCGAACGTGGGGGCGGGCTCGTCGAGGGCGGAGTCGGAGCGCGGGCGTCGCGGGCGCAGACTCGTCGGGATCGCCAGCAGCAGGGTGAGGGTGAGGATGCCGAGCTGGGTGCTGAGGATCGCCCCGGCCCCCGGGCGCTCCGGTGCGATCACGCCACGGGAGTCATCGACGGCACTGTCGTCGGCAGCACTGCCGTCGGCGGCGACCCGCCACAGCCGCCCGACCGAGGTGTCACCGACGGGTTCGAGCTGCGCGGTCGCGTCGAGGGCGGCGCTCGAGGAGGCGGCGAGATCTCCGGCGGCGTCATCGGAGGCCGCGGAGGGCGGCGCGAGCAGCACGAAGCGCACGGCGAGGGCTTCGAGGGTCTCGCTCACGTCGCGCCCGCTGGGCGCGGCGAGGTTGGCGACGAGCTCGGCGAGCTGCTCGCGCTCGGCGATCGCCGCGAGCGTCGCCTCCGCGGCGCCGCCCGAGCCGGCGACGACCCCGAGGTCTCCCTCGCCGCTCGTTCCGGGCAGGCCCGAGCCGAGCAGCGACCTCGTGGTGAGCATCGTGCGCTGCTCGATGAGAGTGACGCCGGTGCCGCGGTCGATGCGCGCGGCGAGGCCCGTCTGCCCCGCGTCACCGGTCCCGCTCACGGGCGTGAGCACGAGGGTGCCCTGCGCGGGATCGCCGGCGGCTTCGGCGGCGACGAGCGCGGGCAGCGTGCGGTCGGGACTCGGGGCGACGGCGGCCGTGCCGAGCAGCAGCGCCCCGAGCACGGGCAGCACGACGGCGGTGCCGCCGAGCACGGCGAGGAGACCCGGGTAGGCGGCGCCGCGGCGCAGCCGATCGAGACCGACGACCGCGGCGAGGGTGAGCCCCAGCCAGTAGAGGCCGAGCGCGGGGGCCACGTCGAGCCCGACGGCGGTGCCGCCCTCGGTCACGAGAGCCATGCCGCTCACCGTGAGCGCGGTCAGCAGGCCCGCGGCGGCGAGGCCGAGGGGAAGGAGTGCGCGCCGTCCGCGGGGCAGGGCGAGGGCGAGCAGCGCGAGCACGGGCAGCACGGCCACGAGCGCGGCGACGATGAGGAGCGCGATGATCGGCGGCGTGCCCACGGGCAGGAGCGCCGTGACCGGCTCGAGCACGACACGCAGGTCGGGCCAGCCGAGCAGCAGCCCGACGCGGCTCTGCTCGCCCGTCGTCGACGGCAGGCCGGGGTCGGCGAGGAGACCGAGCGGGGTGCCGCGCAGCACCTGGTCGAGGAGGAGGGGAGCCCAGAGCGCGGCAGCCGGCACGATGAGCGTCAGCAGGCGGCCGATGCGACGCGGGTGCAGCACCATCCACGCGACCCACGCGAGCAGCAGCGCGGGCACGAGGGTGGGCGCGGCGGCCGTCACGATCGCCGCGGTGAGGCCCGCGACGGCGGCGGCGCTCCACGAGCGCGGGGCGCGGGCGGCGCTCGCGACGAGCCACGGCAGAGCGAGATGGGCCACGACGGCGGCGACGCGACCCTCGGCGAGGCTCACGAGCAGCGTCGGCGAGAGCGCCCACAGCCATGCGGCGACCGCGGCGGGGCCGGCGCGGCGCACGAGGCTCGCGGCCGCCCACCACGCGGAGAGCCCGGCGAGGGGCACGGCGGCGATCCACAGCACGACGAGCGAGAGGGAGGGCTGCCACGGGGTGAGGGTGCCGAGCAGGGCGAGCACGAACGCGAAGGGGTCGGCAGCGGCATCCTCGGTGGCGGTGAGGCCGCCCCACAGGGTCGCGAGATCCGGCGCCAGGGGTGCGAGCGCACCGCCCAGGAGGGCGGGCGCACCGAACAGGGGCGACGCCGCGATCGCGCCGATGAGGGCGAGCACGGCCACGATGAGGCCGCCACCGGGCAGGAAGTCGGGGCGCGGCGGCCGGTCGTCCTCCCGCGCGCTCAGCAGGGCGTCCTGGGCGATGGCACGGCGGCGGCGCACCTCGTCGCGCGGCATGCGCAGCGGCTCGATCGCCGCCCAGCCGACCTTCCTGCTCCTCGCCAGTCGCGAGCGCGCGCTCGACACCGCGGTGCCCGAGAACGCGACGGCGACGGCCGCGACGAACTCGCCGAGAACGAGGGTCGGCCGTTTGCGCAGCAGGTGCAGGATCGAGCGCAGCAGGGCCAGCGGCAGGAGGCTCAGCCAATGCAGCGGCACCGCGGGCAGAGGCGCGTAGACGAGGCGGCGGTGCAGCTGCGCACGGCGGCGCCAGCGCGCCTCGACGCGCGGCGGCAGAGTGGGCGGGGTGCCGTTGCGGGCGAACAGCGGCGTGCTCTCGTGCACGAAGATGCGCGCGTGCGGCACGACGACGATGCGGTGGCCGGCGAGACGGATGCGCACGCCGAGGTCGAGCGAGGCATCGACGTGCGGCAGGGCCGGGTCGAAGCCTTCCACGTCGTGCCACGTGGAGCGCCGCACGAGCATGCCGGCCTCGCCGACCGCGAGCACGTCGCTCGTGCGGTCGTGCTGCGCCTGGTCGAGCTCGCGCTCGGCGAGCGCGATGCCCGCACCGTACGCGGTCATCGTCTCGCCGAACTCGGCGATCATCGTCGGGTGGGCGGCGTCCATCTGCTTGGGGCCGGCGGCGGCGACGGATGGGGCGATCTCGACGGCGGCGAGCAGGCGCTCGAGCGTGCGGCTGTCTGGCGTCGTGTCGTGGCGCAGCAACCACAGCCACTCCTCGACGCCGCCGTACGGCGAGGAGGTCTGCTCGGGGGCGGGGAGGGCGGCGACGGCGCGGTCGACGAGCTCGCCGAATCCGAGTGCCGCACCCGCGGTGACGAACTGGGTCGGGGCGATCGACGCGAGGGCGGCGGTGACGTCGTCGTCGCCGGCGGCGTCGACGACCACGAGGTGGTCGGGGTGGCGGGACTGCTCGGTGAGAGCATCCAGTGTCTGCTGCAGCGGTTCGCCGCCTCGGCGGGCGATGAGAACGGCGGTGACGCGCGGGTGCATTCCTTAGGCGCGGCGTCGAAGCTTGCGGCGCTCCCGCTCGGAGAGCCCGCCCCAGATGCCGAACCGCTCGTCGTTCTGCAGGGCGTACTCAAGGCACTCGGAGCGCACCTCGCACGTCGTGCAGATCTTCTTCGCGTCGCGCGTCGAGCCGCCCTTCTCGGGGAAGAACGCCTCCGGGTCGGTCTGCGCGCACAGGGCGTCGGCCTGCCAGGCGAGGGCGCTGTCGTCGTCGTCGGTGTCGCGCTGGCGCCGCACCCCGGGCACTCCCAGTCGAACCGGGTCGACGAACCAGTCGCCGGGTACCGTATTGCGGTATTCGCTCATGTGATGCTGCCCTCCCCCGTCACGTGGCGGACTGTGCCGCGTGTGCCCTAATTACACTCGTGTCATTCGCTCGCGTCAAGTCGCGGGATAGTAAAAGGTTCGACCGAGTATTCAGGGTTGCGACGCGCCGGGAAAAGTGCAACAGCGGCGAGGGATGCTCAGCAGAGGTTGCCGTAGAGCACGCGGTCGCTCAGCACGGCCGTGCCACCGAGCGCGTAGATCTCTCGCACGTACATGCCGGAGATCTCGATGTAGTTGTCGAGGCTCAGGCAGCGCTGCGTGCTGAGGTAGATCGGCGCGCCGAGCGCGGCGGCGAGGGGGCCGCCGGCGAGGGCGTCGGCGAAGCCAGCGCCCGTGGCGAGGAAGGCGTAGTCTGGCGCGCTCTCGCGGAAGAACGCCTGATTCATGATGAGCGCCGTCTCGTAGCGGTCGGCGCCGCCGAAGCGGTCGACGTCCGGCGTGCTGGGCAGAGCGTTCAGCGACGATGCGATGCCGCTGGAGACGCTGCTCGTGCCGCCCGCGATGGCCACGTACTGCGGCGCGATGCCGCCGAGGAAGGTGCGGGTCGCGACGTCGAGCGAGGAGCGCTGACCATCGACGAGCACGACCGCGCCGCCGACGGAGCTGATCGCCGCACCCGCCGAGAGTGCGTCGGGGAAGTTGCGCCCCGTCGCGACGGCGACGCTCTCGATCGTGCCCGGCCAGGCGTCGGCGACGATCGCTCGAGACGTGTCGTAGCGGTCGACGCCGGCGATGCGGTCGACCTCGGCATCGGGCAGCAGGCCGCGCACCGTGCTCACGACGCTGGAGCGGATGGCGGCGGTGCCGCCGACGATGACGACGCGGCCCGGGTCGAGGCGGCGCAGCTCGGAGCGCACGATGCTCGGCACGGTATCGGGACGCGTCAGCAGCAGCACGCCGCCGTTCGCGGCCGCTGCCGGACCAGCGGAGAGCGCATCGGCGTAGCCGAGGCCGTTCACGAGGTAGACGACCTCGGCGCCGCCGGTGCCGGTGAGGGCCTGGGAGATCGCGACCGAGGTCGCGTACCGGTCGTCGCCGGAGATGCGGCCGCCGGCCAGCTCGATGGGGGCGACCGTGATGGTCGGGACTTCGCTGGCGACATCTTCGTTCAGTACGAACGTGTCCGCCTCGAACCAGAACTCCTGATCGTTCCAGTACTCCTTGCCCGGCCCGTCGGTGTCGAGCGTGAGCACTTCGAGCCGGTATCCACCCGCAGGCAGGCCGAGCACGCTGAAGTCCCCGTCGCCGTCGAAGCTGCTCACGGTGTCTTCGAGGAAGTACTGACCCGAGTCTTCGCGCCAGAACCGCACGAGCGTGTTGCCGGTCGTCGCGGGCTGCGTCGACCCACCGCCCGCCGCGCTGATGAGGATGCGCCCGGTCACCTCGCCGGCAGCGGCGGCGGTGAGGCCCGGCGTCGGCGAGGGCACGCGGCTACCCGCCCCCGGGTCGGCCGCAGGGGTGAACCCGGCGGGCGGGGCCGGCTCGATTGCGCGCGCCTGGGCGGGCAGGGCGCCGAGGGGCACGAGGAGGGCCGCCACGGCGACGGGAGCGAGCACGCGGGCGAGGAGTGACGAGGGCACGGCGGTCCATTCGGAGTGAGGAGCGACGCGCGCTCTCGAGCATTTCTCCGACTCTAGTGGCCGTGAGTCTTGCTCGGGTGTCCCACGTTCTGGGGACACCCGAGCTGCGATCACCACCGCCTGCAGGGGTCGCCGCGCCAGGAGCGCCCTAGGCGGATGCCCGCCGCGCCTCCCACGCCGACGCCACCATCTCGGCGAGCGTGTGGCGCATCGCCCAGCCGAGGTCGCGCGCGGCGAGCTCGCCGCTCGCCACGATGCGCGGCGGGTCGCCGGGGCGCCGCTCGGCGAGCTCGGGGTCGACGGCGATGCCGGTGACCCTCGCGACGGCATCCATGATCTGGCGCACCGAGACGCCGTCGCCGGAGCCGAGGTTGTACGCGGGCTCGAGCGGCTCGCCCGCCTCGAGGCGGCGCGCCGCGGCGACGTGGGCGAGCGCGAGGTCGGCGACGTGGATGTAGTCGCGCACGCACGTGCCGTCCGGCGTCGGGTAGTCGGTGCCGTTGATGCGCGGCTGGCGCCCCTCGGCGAGCGCGTCGAACACGAGGGGGAAGAGGTTGTGCGGGCTGGTGTCGCGCACGGCCGGGTCGCCCGAGCCGACGACGTTGAAGTAGCGCAGGCTCGTGTGCCGCAGCCCTGCGGCGACCTCCTGGTCGCGCAGCAGCCACTCGCCGATGAGCTTCGACTCGCCATAGGGCGACGTCGGGTTCTTCGGGGTGCCTTCGGTCACGAGGTCGACGTCGACGGCCCCGTAGACGGCTGCCGAGGAGGAGAACACGCACTGCTGCACCCCGGCGCGCTGCATCGCCTCGAGCAGCGTGATCATGCCGGTCACGTTCTGCTCGTAGGTGTGCAAGGGCCGTTGCACGCTCACGCCGGCGTACTTGAACCCGGCCACGTGGATGACGCCCGTGACGTCGTGGTCGGTGAGCGCAGCATCCACCGCCGCAGCATCGAGAAGGGATGCGCGCACGAAGGGCACCCCCTCGGGCACGAAGGCGGCGTGCCCGCTGGAGAGATCGTCGAGCACGACGGGCGCGAGACCCGCGTCGCGGAGGGCGCGCACGACGTGCGCACCGATGTAGCCGGCGCCGCCGGTGACAAGCCAGGTCATGGCGTCCACGCTAGCGGTCGCGGAGGTCTCGACTACCGCCGGGGGTAGTCGTAGTAGTTGCGCAGCGACGAGGAGCGCACCCACACGTAGCTGCCGTTGTGCACCACCTGGTACCAGGTGCGGGCGCTCGCGTCCACCTCGATGCGCCGGCCGGAGGGGAGGGTGCCGAGCTGGTCGCTCGTGCTCGCGTAGCGGTAGTAGGGAGTGGAGCCCGTCGTGACCGCGTTGAGGTCGCCGTAGGAGGCTCGGGTGCTGATCGGGCCGGTGAAGTGCTCGTAGGTGATGCGGCCGAGTTCGCGCACCCCCTCGACGGTGGCGCCCTGGCTGCCGAGCACGGCGATCGCATAGGAGCCCGTCGGGGAGGTGACGATGCCCGCGTCAGACTGGAACCAGCCGGCAGACGACCACGCCGAGCCGGTCTTGTTGGCCACGGGGGTGCCCGCCTGGACGCCCGCGGGCAGCTTCGAGCGCCACAGCTGGGTCTCGAGCAGCTCGACGAACAAGTCGGTGCTCTCGGGGCTCAGCAGCTCCCCCCGGTCGAGGCGGCTCAGCAGAAGAGCGAGGTCGTCTGCCGTGGAGACCTTCGCGGGGTAGTAGACGC
Source organism: Chryseoglobus sp. 28M-23 (assembly GCF_014789785.1). Lineage (NCBI taxonomy): Bacteria > Bacillati > Actinomycetota > Actinomycetes > Micrococcales > Microbacteriaceae > Microcella > Chryseoglobus sp. 28M-23. The sequence goes on from NZ_CP061846.1 coordinate 2,010,681, forward strand.
CGCTGCCGCTGTAGCCGTCGTAGACGGTGCGGCGGTAGCCGTCTGCCCAGAACTGGTTGTTGAGGCTCTGCTTGCCGACGAGGTCGACGAGATCCCAGTGGCAGTAGTTGTCGGAGACGTGGATCATCACGCGCAGGCAATTCTGCACGCTCACGCCCGACCGCGTGGGGGTGCTCAGAGAGAGCAGCCCGTTGTCCACGCGGTCGAGTACGGCGTAGGCGACGAAGAGCTTGATGACGCTCACAGGCTCTTGCCTGAGAGAACCGCGGATGCTCACCGCGGTCTCGAGCCCGCCGATCTCGCGCACGCTCACCGAGTAGGAGCCCGGCAGGGTGCGCAGCCGCTGCTCGAGGGCAGCCTTCAACTCGGCGTTGCTCGTCGCCCGATCATCGGACACGGTGGTGCACGCCACGAGCGAGGCCACGCGCGATGACAGCACGGCGGTGCCACCGAAGAGCGTGACGCGGCCGACATCGAGCCGTGTGAGCATCGCCTCGCGCGCCGCGCGGGGCAGGCAGGTGGGCCCGGAGAGGTAGAGCGGGGCGTTCTCGATGCCGGCGAGCACCGCGCCCGAGAGCGCGTCGGCATAGCCAGCGCCGGTGGCGACGAACGCGCGCTCGGCGGTCGTGAAGGCGTGCCCGTTGATCGCGACCGCGGTGGCGTAGCGGTCGGGCCCCGCGAGACGCTGCACCGTGTCGACGGCAAGGCTGAGCTCGATGCCGCTCGAGACGACCGACGCGCCTCCCGCGATGTAGGCGTTCTGCACGTTGCGCGAGGCGATGAGCTGCCTCGTGGCCGAGTCGAGCGTGGATGACGCGCCGTTGACGAGCAGCACGGGCGCGCCGACGGCTCCCGCGGCGGAGGCGGCAGCGAGCGCGTCCGGATAGTTGCGGCCGGTCGCGAGGTACACGGTGTCGCTGGGTGGCGCGAACGTCGAGACGAGAGCGCGGGAGGTCGCGTACCGGTCGGCACCCGACACTCGGCGCACGTCGAGCCCGAGGCGCTTCACCTGCGTCACGACGGAAGAGGTCACGACGGCCGTGCCTCCGACGATGACGACTTCGGCGGGCGCGAGGCGCCTCAGCTCTGCGGCGACGACGTTCGGCAGCGAGCGCGAGCCGGTGAGCAGCAGCGGCCCGCCGAGCGCGACGGCGAGGGGCGCTGCCGAGAGAGCGTCCGGATAGTCGACGCCGCTCGCGAGGAACACGATCGGCACTCCGGGCTCGAAGGTCACCTTCGAGACGGCGACGGCGGTGGCGTAGCGGTCAGCCCCGGCGAGTCGGTCGGCGCTGCTGGCCGCCGTCGACTCGAGCGGAGGGGAACCATCGGGCACGGCGTCGTCGTCGAGCGGTGCGGGCGCCGGCTCTGCCGTGGGCGCGGGCGTCGACGGAGGTTCAGGTGTCGAGGGAGGTTCCGGGGTCGGCGGCGACGTGGGCGCGGGCTCCTGCGTCACGACCGGCGTCGGTTCGGGTTCGGTCACCGCGACCGCTGCCGTGCCGAGCGATCCGCCCGTGAGCGCACCGCTGGTGAGCACACCGACAAGCAGCGCTACTCCCGCAATTCTCACAGCCCCCATGACCGCTCACCCCCCGGTGCGTCGCCTTCAGGGTAACTGACGCGCGCTGATGCGGCGTGCCGCGCGGCTCAGTGCTCAGGATGGCGACCGGTCGCGACGACGACGCGACCCGTGCCCCGGATGCTCAGCGCATCGTCGTCGCAGTACGCAGCCTGCCCGCGCTCGAGCACGAGCGACCCCTGCAGGGTGGCGCTGCCTTCCAGGCACAGCGCGATGGCCGGGCCCCGGGCATCCAGTGTCACGCCGTCGGCGGCGGCACCCGCCTCGACAACGGTGAGGGCGAAATCGACGACGTCGGGGGTGAAGCGCCGCACGCCGGGGGCGACCTCGACAGGGTCGATGCGGGGTTCGGGCACGGGCCGAGCGTCGAGCACGGCCATGAGCTCGGGCACGTCGACGTGCTTGGGGGTGAGGCCGCCCCGCAGCACGTTGTCGCTCGCCGCCATGACCTCGATCGCGAGGCCCTGCTGGTAGGAGTGGATGTTGCCGGTGGGCAGGTAGAGCGCCTCGCCGGGCCGCAGCACGACGGTGTGCATGAGCATCGAGAGCGCGACACCGGGATCACCCGGATAGTGGCTCGCCAGACGTCGCACACTCGCCCAACTGTCGCTGTCGAGCGCGCCGTGCTCGAGTCGACGCGCGGCGTCGATGAGGGCATCCACGATCACCGCGATCTCAGCGCCGCCGGCGATCAGCCACGGCACGACGTCGGCGAGCGCCGCGTCACCCGTGAGTCTCGCGACGAGCGGCTCCAGCTGGGCAGACGCGGCCGACCGCAGATCGGCAACCGAGTCGTCGACGGGTCGGAAGCCGGCGAGCGCGATGAAGGGGTCGCTGAGCGCGTAGATGAGCTCGGGCTTGTGCAGCTCGTCCTTGTAGTTGCGCTTCGGGTCGTCGAGGGCGATGCCCGCCGCGTTCTCGCGCGCGAAGCCATCGCGCGCCTGCTCGATCGTCGGGTGGGCCTGCAGCGAGAGGGGTTCGGCGGCGGCGAGCACCTTGAGCAGGAAGGAGAGCTTCTGGCCGCGGGCCCGTAGGTGGGCTGCGAGGTCGGGCTCCGGCGCGCCCTCCACGATGCGCGCGGGCGAGCCGGGGTGGTCGCCCAGCCACAGCTCGGCTTCCGGCCCGCCGCTCGGGGTGGTGCCGAGCAGGTCGGCGATCGCGGTGGTCGCCCCCCACGCGTAGGGGCGCGGAGTGTTCTCGATGCGCAGCAGCACGGTGGGTCCTCCCGGTCGTCGACTCCACGCTAGCGAAGCCAGCGGCATCCACTCGTGCACGCCGGTTCGTGCACTCTCGACAAGCGGCACGGGCGGGCGCGCGCCGGCCGTAGGGCGCCTCGACAACGGCCGGGCACCGGCCAGGATGCAGGGCGTAGCCTCGGCCCATGACGTTCCCCACCCTCGCCAGCGACTTCTACGGCTTCGAAGCTCTGCTCGCCGACCACGAGCGCGACGCCCTCGTGCGTCTGCGCACCTTTCTCGAGGCGGAGGTGAAGCCCGTCGTCAACGACTACTGGGAGCGCGCCGAGTTCCCCCGGCAGATCCTTCCCGGCCTCCACGAGCAGCAAGTGTTCGGCAACCTGTGGGAGGAGACCAAAGCGGGCGACTACAGCGCCGTGTACGGCGGCTGGACGGCGCTCGAGATGGCGCGCGTCGACGCGAGCGTCGCCACCTACGTCGGCGTGCAGAACGGTCTTGCGATGGGCTCGATCGGCGTCGCCGGCTCACCCGAGCAGCGCACCGAGTGGCTGCCGAAGCTCAAGACCGGCGAGGTCGTCGGCGCGTTCGGGCTCACCGAGCCGCTCTCCGGCAGCGACTCGGCCCAAGGCCTCCGCACGACGGCCACCCGGAACGGAGACGAGTGGGTGCTCAACGGCTCGAAGCGGTGGATCGGCAACGCCACGTGGAGCGACATCACGATCATCTGGGCGAAGAGCACGGAAGACGGCCAGGTGAAGGGCTTCATCGTACCCACGAGCACGCCCGGCTACTCGGCGACGAAGATCGAGCGCAAGCAGTCGCTGCGCATCGTGCAGAACGCCGACATCGAGCTGACGGATGTGCGCGTACCCGAGTCGCACCGCCTGCAGAACGCGAACTCGTTCCGCGACACCGCCTCGGTTCTGCGCCTGACCCGCGCCGAGGTCGCGTGGGCGGCGGTCGGCACCGCGATCGGTGCGTACGAGGCGGCGGTCGAGTACGCGACGACGCGCGAGCAGTTCGGCAAGCCCATCGCCCGCCACCAGCTCGTGCAAGACCTGCTGAGCCGCAGCCTCGCGAACATCACCGCGAGCATCGCGCTGTGCACGCGGGTCTCGCAGATGCTCGACGACGGCGTGCAGCGCGACGAGCACGCCTCCCTCGCGAAGGCGTTCGCGACGACGGCCATGCGCGAGACGGTCGGCCTGTGCCGCGAGGCGCTCGGTGGCAACGGCATCGTGCTCGACTACGACGTCGCGCGCTTCCACGCCGACGCCGAAGCGCTCTACAGCTACGAGGGCACGCGCGAGATGAACAGCCTCATCGTCGGTCGGGCGATTACCGGCATGGGCGCCTTCGTCTGATGCCCTGCCCGACGCGGCCGCACTAGGCTGAGGGCTATGTCGTGGCTCCGCGAGCGCCGAGTGGCTCTTGCCGGCCTGACCCTCTTCACGCTCCTCGCGGGCGACGCCTGGCGGTACAGCATCAGCTGGTACGGCTGGGGCGCGCTTACGGCTCTGCTGGGTATCGCGTGGCTCGTCGTCGCGGTGCGCGCGCGCGTCGACCTGCGCCGCGTCCCCGTGGCGCTCGCTGCGGTTGCCGCCTATCTGACCCTCTCGATCGCCTGGTCGGCGTATCCCGGCGCTTCCGCCATCGGCGTGCTCGTGACCCTCATCACGGGCGCCGTCGCGGTCGTCATGACGCAGGTGCTGACCCTCGGCGACCTGGTGCGCGCCCTGAGCGCGGCAACGCGGTGGATTCTCGGCCTCTCACTGCTCTTCGAGCTCGTCGTGGCCACGCTCGTGCGTCAACCGGTGCTGCCGTTCTGGACCTCCTACGAGGAGCCGTACCCGGCAGCGTTCACCTGGTCCCGCAATGCGCTGCTGGAGGGCGGGCGCATCCAGGGCATCACCGGCAATGCCAACCTGCTCGCCTTCGTGGCCCTCGTGGCCGTGATCGTGCTCGCCGTGCAGTGGAGGCTGCGGCAGACCGACCCCGACCACGAGGCGTCCCTGCGCCGACCGGCGGCGCTCGGCTGGATCGCGATCGCGGTCGGCGTCCTCGTGCTCACGCGCTCCGCCACGGTGCTCATCGCCGGCGTCGGCGTCGTCGTCGTGCTCGGCGTGGTGCTGCTCGCCCGCCGCCGAACTGGTCGAGCCCGCCTCGCGATCTACGGGGCCGCGGTCGCCATCATGGCGGCTGTCGCGACCGTGGCGGTGCTGCTGCGCGACACACTGCTGGATCTGCTGGGCCGGAGCGATGACCTCACCGGCAGGCTCGACATCTGGTCGGCGGTCATCGGCCTCGCGCAGGAGCGGCCGTGGTTCGGCTGGGGCTGGGTCAGCTACTGGGCGCCGTGGGTGGAGCCCTTCGACGATCTGGTCGTGATTCGCGGCGTCACCTACCTGCAGGCGCACAACGCGTGGCTCGACGTGTGGCTGCAGCTGGGCATCCTGGGTCTCGTCCTCTTCTCCGTCCTCGTGCTGTCGACGGTCGCACGCACGCTCGCTTGGGCCGTGGATGCTCCGCGCGGCGATTCCCTCAACCCCGCTGCCCTGCGCCTCGCGCCCGTGCTGCTCCTGGCCATGCTGCTCGTGCACAGCCTCGCCGAGTCGCGCCTGCTCATCGAAGCCGGTCTGCTGCTGCTCGTGTGGATCGCCGTCGCCTCGCGCCAGCACGAGGTGCGGTGGCGGCGAGCGGAGGCGACACCATGACGCCCGCAATCCGCGCCTTCGTGGGCTCGGCGCGCTTCAGCCAGGCGCTCACCGAGGCGATCGTGGGCTTCGCCCTCATCACGGGAGCCGTGCGCGCGATCATGGGTTGGCCCGGCGCTCTCGGCGTGCTCGCCGGGCTCGTCGTGCTCGCGGTGGCCTCCCTGTGGGCGCAGCCGGATCGCATCGAGTGGCGCGGCGTTCTGCCGATCTCGATATTGGCGCTCTTCGGGCTGCTCACGGTGAGCGTCGTGTGGAGCCAGTACACCTGGGTGACGGTCGGCGGCATCGCTTACGCGCTCGGATTCGGTCTGCTCGGCCTGTACATCGCGCTCGTGCGCGACCTCATCCAGCTCGTGCGCGCGGTCGGCAACGCCCTGCGGGTGATCCTCACCACGTCGTTCGTGCTCGAGATCCTCAGCGGGCTCCTCATCGACACCCCCCTAACCTTCCTCGGCATCTCGGGCTCGCTCGCCGAGGGCGGCCCCATCGAGGGGCTCGCCGGTACCCGCAATGCCTTCGCCTTCCTCGGCGCCCTCGCGATCCTGAGCTTCTGGATCGAGGTGCGCACGCGTTCCGTGTCGCGTGCCGTGAGCGTCTACTCCCTGGCTCTCGCCGCGGCGACGATCATCTTCGCCCGGTCGCCAGTGTCGCTGCTCGTGCTCGCAGCCGTGCTCGTCGCCGGGCTCGCCCTCGTGCTCGTGCGGCGCCAGAAGACGGTGGCGCGGCGCGCGACACAGAGCGTGCTGCTCGTCTCACTCGCCGTATTCGGCATGCTCGCGTGGCTCTTCCGCACCGCGCTCGTCGACGCCGTCGACGCCGCGACCGATGTGGAGGTGCGCACGAGCGTGTGGGCGCGGGTCACGGGCTTCATCGACCAGTACCCCGTGCAGGGCTGGGGCTGGGCGGGCAAGTGGCCGAGCGACGTCTTCCCCTTCGCGGTCGTCGCCGATAGCACCGGCCGGCAGCCGCCTTCCGCGCTCAACGCCTACATGGACGTGTGGCTGCAGCTGGGCCTCGCCGGGCTGCTCATGCTCATCGTGGCGCTGAGCCTCGCGTTCGTGCGGGCCTGGCTCGTGGCCTCCGAGCGCCGCAGCACCGTCTACGTGTGGCCCGCCCTCACGCTCGTGCTGCTCGCCACGACAAGCATGACCGAGAGCTACCTGCTCTACGAGGGCGGGCTGCTGCTGTTCGTGACATCGGCGTTCGCGGCCGCGCGCAACCGCTCCTGGCGCGGGCGGCTCGACTAGGAAGAACGTCACCCGCCCCCAGCCGTGCGACGCTTCATATGTGAAGCATTCTCCTGGTCACCGTGTTATGCTTCTTATCTGACGCATATCGCGTCGAGAGCGAGATGCATCAGATCAGAAGCGGAGCGCTCCATGGACAGGAACCAGGCACCGTGGTACCGGGCACGCAGCCGTCACGACATCGGCTCTGCGGTGCGCGAGGCTCGCAAGCTCGACGGCAGGAACCAGGTCGATTTCGCTGAGCGCGCCGGAGTATCGCGGTCAACCGTGCAGCGACTGGAGCGCGGTGACGACGTCTCCGTCGATGCCCTGTTGTCGGCCCTGGCCGAACTGGGCTTGGAAGCGATCATCGTTCCCCGAGGTGCGCACGTGAGCGTGAGCACGCGATGACGAGACTGCAGCTCTGGCTGCGCGGCGAGCATCTCGGCGAGGTCGAGCAGCTGCGCTCCGGTCGTGCGCGACTGCGGTTCTCCGGCGACGCCCTCCGCCGTTGGGGAGGGGGCAGCCGACCCCTGAGCTTGTCGCTTCCGCTCACTTCCCAGCGCGTCGAGGGCTCCAGGTTGGATACGTTCCTGGACGGGCTCCTGCCCGAGGGCGCACTGCGCGCGCAGCTCGATCGTCGGTACGGTGCACGCACCCCCGTCGACCTGCTGCGCCACATCGGCCGGGAGTGCGCTGGAGCGGTGCAGTTCACTGTCGATGACACGGTGCCCGGCGCCGGACGTCTGCGCCCGCTCAGCGAGGACGAGACCGCGTCTCTGGTCAGGGATCTGCCGACCCTTACTCCCCCGGACGACCTGCCGCTCGGTGCATCCCTGGGCGGCGTCCAGGCGAAGCTGCTTCTGGCCCGCACCGCGAGCGGCTGGGCCTGGCCGACAGATGGAGCGATGTCGACCCACATCATCAAGCCGCAACCGAACGACCTGACCAGCCCCCCTCTTCTGATCACCGCGGAGGACTGGGCGATGCGGGTCGCCGCAGCCGCGGACCTGCCCGTAGCACGCACCGAGCTCGTCGATTTCGATGGTCGACAGGCGATCGTCGTCGAGCGCTACGACCGTGCGGGCGGGGAGCGGACCCACCAGGAGGATTTCACGCAGGCGCTCTCCGTGCCCTCTGTCTCGAAGTACGAGTCGACGTTGTCAGGTACGGCGAGACTGAAGTCGATCGCGCAGCTGGCAGCACCGCAGTCCCACTACCCGAGTCGGTTCGCTGCCGGGCTGCTGGAGGCGGTGGCCTTCAACACGATGATCGGCAACGGAGACGCCCACTCGAAGAACTACTCGCTCACCATCGACTCTGCAGCGCTGGTCGACATGGCGCCGCTGTACGACACGGCACCGGTGATGTTCTTGGGGCGGTTCACCCACGCTGGTCACGCCGTCGCGGGGCAGGTCGACCTGCGCTACATCACCCGGCAGCATCTCATCGACGAGGCCGTCTCATGGGGCATGAAGCCTGCGGAGGCCGACACCGTCGTCGAGGGCGTGGCGCAGCGTGTGCTCGATTCCATCGAAGCGACGTCCGTGCCGACCGAGCTCGCGACGATCGTCGAGAAGGTCCGGCACCGCGTCGGGGGATTCGGAAGCTGATCCGGTTCAGCGCCGACGCTTCCGTAGGGGCCTACGCAGTGCGCGCGGCGAGCACCGAGTCGAGAATGTCGTCAAGGTCGTGCCGTGCACGCCAGCCGAGCGCGTCGGCGATGCGGCTGACGTCGGCGACGACGGCGGCGGGGTCGCCGGGCCGGCGGTCGCGGGTGACGGTGGCGGGAGCATCCGGGATGCGGTGCCGGATGCCCTCCACGACGTCGCGCACGCTCGACCCGACTCCCGTTCCCACGTTGTAGGCGCGGTGCGGCTCGGGCTGCCCGGGCAGGGCGTCCAGTACGGCGAGGTGCGCGTCGGCGAGGTCGCGCACGTGCACGAAGTCGCGCACGCACGTGCCGTCGGCGGTCGGGTAGTCGTCGCCGAAGATCTGCGGCGAGCGCCCGGCGTCGATCGCCTCGAGCACCATGGGCACGAGGTTGAGCACGGCCGTGTCGGCCAGGTCGGGCCAGCCGGCGCCGGCCACGTTGAAGTAGCGCAGGCTCGTGACGCGCAGGCTTTCGGCGCGGGCGACGGCGGCGGCGAGCCACTCCCCCGCGAGCTTCGTCTCGCCGTAGGGGTTGACGGGCACGGTCGGCGCGTCTTCGGTCACGACCCCGTCGGCGTCGCCGTAGACGGCGGCGGAGCTGGAGAAGACGAGGTCGCGCACGCCCGTGGCGACCATGGCCTGCAGCACGGCGGTGAGGGCGCCGACGTTCTGCCGGTGGTACCAGAGCGGTCTGGTGACCGATTCGCCGACCTGCTTGCGGGCCGCCAGATGGATGACCGCCTCGACTCCCTCGTCGGCGACGAGCCGCGCGAGCACGTCGGCCGCGCCGGGCGCGGCGAGGTCGAGCTCGTGGGCGGGCATCCCGTCGATGCGGTGGCGCAGGCCGTGCGCGAAGTCGTCGACGATGACGGGGGTGTCGCCGCGTTCGGCTAGCACACGGCAGATGTGCGAGCCGATGTAGCCGGAGCCCCCGGTGACGAGTACGCGCACCAGGTCAGTCTAGGCGGGGCGCGTCAGCAGTGGCTCAGGGCGAAGACCCTCGAGTTCAGCACGGCCGTGCCGCCCAGCAGACGCACCTGTTCGACACCGGTCGCCTCCATGTGGGTGAGCACGGTGCGCGGGACGCAGTTCGGCGGCACGATGTAGAGCGGCTCGCCCTTGCCTCCGGCCAGGGCGGCGCCTGCCAGCGCATCGGCGTACCCCGTTCCCACCGCGAAGTAGCCGCCCGGGTTCGAGCCCGGGAAGATCTTCTGCGTGATCGCCATCGACGTGGTGTAGCGGTCGGAGCCGGCGAGACGCGTGGCGGAGTCGATGAAGCCGTAGCCGCGGATCGTGGAGAGGATGCCGTTCGAGACGACAGCCGTGCCCCCGACGACGTAGACGTCGGTGACCCCCAGGTTGGCGAGAAGCGTGCGGGTCGCCGACGGCACGCCGGAACGAGACCCGTCGACGAGGATCACGGGTGCTCCCACCTTGCCCGCCGCGGCTGCGGCTGCGAGGGCATCAGCGAAGCCGCTCCCTGTGGCAACGAAGGCGGTGCTGGCGCCGCCCGCCCCGAAAGCTCCGCTCGTCACAACTCGTGAGGTGGAGTACCGATCTGAACCTGCTTGCCGCACGACGGTCGGTGCGAGACCGCGCAACGTGCGCTCGACGCTCGCGGACACGACGCTCGTGCCGCCGACGATGACGATCTTGTGGGGTTTGAGCCTCACGATCTCTGTCCGAATCGCCGAGGGCAGGCTCGTCGGCGCGGTCAGGAGGAGGGGAGCATCCAGGTAGGCCGCGGCAGCCGCGGCACTGAGCGCGTCGGCGAACCCGGTTCCCGTCGCGACGTACACCACGCCCTCGCCCGGGGCGAAGGGAACGTACTGCTGCGCAATCTTGGCGGCCGTGGCATAACGGTCCGATCCCGCAATGCGGCTCACCGCGGGCGGCCATACGGGCACGTCGGTCAATCTGACGTCGATACCGCTCGTTGTCTGTTCCGACGTGACGGTCACGGGAGTCGCGCTCGCCGACGACGTCGCGTTCGGGAACCACCGGGAGGTGTAGTTACCGCTCGGATCGACCACGCGAACCAGGTAGTCTCCCGCCGCCAGGCTGGGAGCCAGGAAGTCACCGTTCGCGTCGGTCGTCGTCTGGCTGATGAAGACGCCCTCGGTGTCGTGGAATCGAACGTTTGCGCCCGAGATCGCCGCCCCCGAACTATCGTTCGTCGTCACTCGACCGCCGACTGCGCCGGTGGGAATACTGATCGATCCGACGACGGCGTCAGAGCGAGAGCCTTCGCCCCACCGCGCGGTGACCTCGTAGTCGGCGGTGGCGATGTAGGCGTTCGACGCGTCGATCGACCACGTGCCGTCACTGCCGACGGGAGCGCTCACGGTGCGACCGTTGCTGAACTCGATGTCGACCGAGTGACGAACAGTGCCGTCCGCGAGGGTGCCCGAGAAGTCTGTCCCGGTGCGCGTCACGGCAGGCGTGCTCACGTCGATGAGCGGCTCCCAGTTCGGATACACCTTGGTGACCTGCTCGAACTCGGGAAATGCGGAGAACAGAGTGGCGAACACTCCAATGTTTCCCGCGATCGCACAGGAGTCTGCAGTCGAGTTCGTCGCGGCCGAAGAGATGCCGACCGCTCGCGACCCGACGACAGCAGGGCCACCGCTGTCTCCACCACGAACGCAGATTGCGGCTTCGATAGCTCCAACGCAGTAGTCGCCAGCGGTGATGGCAGGACACGATGGGGTCCCGTTGCCGACATAGACAAGCTCGTCGACGTCCGTGATCAACCCGCACGTCCACCCCGTCGTCGCTCCCGACTTGCACAACGTGGTGCCTGCCATTGCGGGCCCGGCATCACGGAGCACCAGAGGGGGCGACGCCAGTGGGGCACCGCTCGTTGAGTTTTCCCAGGTGACGACCTCCGGCTTCCCGACCCACCCGCTGCCTGTGACGGGGGTCAGACCCAGGTCGTAGAAGGTGTCGTTGCCGTAGCCAGGATTCGGGTATTCATCGGTCACGTGGAGACCGCCGTTGCCGATCGTCGTGAGAGGCGTGCTGAGAGAACCGCCCGAGATCGTCGGCCGGTCAATCGATGCCAAACGCCTCTGGTCCCCCACCACGTCTTCGCAATGGCCGGCCGAAAGCATCTGCAACTGGTTTGACGTGGTGTTGATGCCGGCGAAGCCGACCGAGCATCGGGCAGCATTGTTGAATATGTAGGGCAGACCGCCGAGCAGATCCTCGGCCGGCTCGAGACCCTCGATGACCTCGGTGCCGCGCACGCCCGCCGTTGAGCCGAACTCGACGCGGGCGCCGACGCTCTGGGCGAGCCGGGCATCCGCCGCATTCTCGACGGTGACGACGAGGTCGTAGCCCTCCAGGCGAGCGTCGACCACGTCGATGACCTTGGTGAGGTCGGCCACCACATCGGCCGCCGCGTTGCCGGCCTCGCTCTGCGCGAGCCACTCGGCCCCGCTGAGGCCCACGTCGCGCGCGAGCGCCTGCTGCAGATCGGCGGGCAGTGCTGCGCCCTCCGCGGCGAAGTCGCCCGGTTCGACGTCGACCATGCGCGCCGGCTCGTCACCGATCGGGGTGACCGGCCGCTCGAACGCTCGAACCGGCACCGCCGCCGGCTCTGCTGCGGACGCTGCCGTGACCGGGGACGCCAGCAACGCGAGGAGCGCGAGGAGCGCGCCGGTGGTGGCGGTGCGGGGGCTACGCATCGACGATCTGCCTTCTGCTAGGAGCACGGCCGGTAGTTGTACGCGTTCGAGGTGAGCACCGAGGTACCCCCGACGAACGTGAGGCTCTCGACGCCCGAGAGCGTCAAGTGGCCGACGGCCGCTGCGGGCAGGCAGCTACCGGGTGAGAGGTGCAGCGGCGCATTCTGCGCACCCGCGACGGCAGCCGCCGCCAGCGCGTCAGGGAAGTTGACCCCGCTCGCGAGGTACCCCATGATCGCCGCCGGGAAGGCGTAGTCGTTGATGCTCGCCGCCGTCTTGTAGCGGTCGGCGCCACCACGACGCACGAGGGACGTCACGTCGGTGCCAGACTTCAGCGAGTTCAGGTAGTTCGACGAGATGACCGCCGTGCCACCGGCCGCGACGACCGTGGTTGCCCCCAGCTGGGCGATGACGCTCCGCGTAGCAGAGTCAGCCGAGTTCGACCCCGGCGGCACGAGCAGAACGGGAACCCCGCGAGAGCCCGCGGCAGCGCTCGCCGCAAGAGCGTCGGGGAAGTTTCCGCCGCTCGCGACGAACACTTCGTCGGCACCCTCAGGGAACGCCAGCAGCGCGAGTGCGCGCGCCGTCGCGTAGCGGTCGTCGCCGGAAACCCGGGTGACGGTCGGAGCCAGCGACTTCAGCGCATCGACCACGGACCCTCGGATGACGCTCGAGCCGCCGACGACGACGATGTTCTCGGGGCTGAGCCGCACGATCTCGGCTCGAACCGAGGCCGGCAACGTCGAGCGGTCGGTGAGCAGCAGCGGCCCACCGGCCACCGCGGCCGCCGGCGCTGCCGCAAGACCATCGGCGAAGCCCGTGCCGACGGCGATGTATACGGTCGAGACCGAGCTGGGGTCGGGGTAGGCCGACGCCGCGAGAGCCACCGAAGTGGAGTAGCGGTCGGCTCCTGCCAGACGCGACTTCGCGACCGTGCTCGACAGCTGCCCGGTGGGGTTGCCGAACCAGTCGGTGTAGAGGCGCCAAAAGTTGCGGTTGCCGTAGCTCGAGCAGCTGTCGCCCAGGCCGTAGAGGTTGCTCATCGCGGCCGAGTTGGGCGTGTACGGGGTGTAGATGTAGAGGCCTGCGGTGGCCGCGTTGCGGATCGTGACCGACTTGCGGCCGCAGGAAGTGTTCGGGTGGTGGAGGATGCTGTTCGACCCGATGCGGTAGTTGTAGCCGGTGGGGTTGAGTCGGTAGCGCTGGAATTGCGCGGACGCGTTGTACACCTGGTTGTAGAAGCCCGCGAAGTCGGGGTGGCACCAGCCGGGGCGCGACGGGTCGTCCGGGCAGTAGTAGCCCATGGCGCGCTCCAGCGTCGAAGACGATGGAGCGGTGCGCGTGACGAGGCTCTGCTCCTTCTGCAGGGTGACAAGGATCACCTTGGCGCTGATGCCGCACGCCTGCTGCACCTTGTAGATGATTCGCGCGGCGGACTCGTTGCTCGCACCGCTGTACGAGCGGCAACGCTCGGTCGCCGCACGCGAGGTCGTGCTCTGGGAGTAGACGTTGAGGCAGTTGGAGTTCTGGCAGCTGCCGATCATGCGATCGAGGAACGACTGGATCTGCGACTGGGTCATCGCATCGCGGTCGTAGAACTGCACGTCGCTGATGATGTAGCCAGGGTCGAAGTCGGAACGACTCGCGGCCGACTCGAAGGTACCGCTCGACACGACTGCGCGGTCAACAGGCGTCTCGTCGACGACGACGGGCTCCTCGATCGGCTGAGCGTAGGCGGGTGTCGAGACGACGACGAGGCTGCCGAGCAGGGCCGCAGCGCCGATCGCCGCGACAGCAGGCAACGAGCGCCTTCGCGCCTGCGGCGCGCTGGCCTCGAGAGCAGTATTAGACCGCGACATGATGAAACCCCCCACTCGCAGCCCCCTGCCGCGAGTCACAGCAGTCACAACAGTAACTCGATACCGGCAGAAATGGGAGGCCCTCACTCGGGGGCGTTCGTTAGACGAACCCGAGGAACGATCGCAGGGCATCCGCGCTTCGAGCGCCGTCGTGGTGGGCGCGCACGAACTCCGGCCCGGCGGAGGCCCGCTCGGTAGCGCGAGCGGGGTCGGCGACGATGTCGCGCACGACCGACTCCAGCGTCGTCGCGGTGGCCTCGATGACCGGCAGCGCCTCCCCGCACTCGCGCTCGACGACGCCCCGCACCTGCTCGTCGACGTGACTGACGACGACCCGGCCCGCCGCCATCGCCTCGCACGCCGCGACCCCGTAGATGCCGAGGCGCAGCTGATCGACGACGATGTCGGCCTCGCCGTAGGCGGCCACCATCTCGTCATTGCTGAGGCCCGTGATCGAGCGGTAGTCGATAAGGCCCTCTGCGGCGAGGCCGTGCAGAACGGGGTCGATGAGGTCGGTGCCCTTCACGATCGTGCGGCTCGGAATGTGCACGATGAGGGGGCGCTCGCGGTCGACGAACGGCGCGCGGGTCGTCGCCCAGCGGTCGGGGTCCACGACAACGGGCAGCCATTGCGCTTCAGGCAGGTCGACGAGCAGGTCGGGGGTGGAGACGAACACCGGCAGATCCACCTCCTCCACCAGGGCGGCGTTCTCGGCGGTGACGCGCTCGAGCGCCGCGGTCTGATCCCAGCCCTCCGGCCCGAACGGCGACCACTCGGCGCGCGCCCGATGGCGCGAGGGCGAGCGGATATCGCTGCCGTGGAACAGCAGCGCCACCTCGACGCCCGCGCGCCGCAGCCGCCGCAGCTCGCCGCGCACGTCGCGCCGATGCGGGTCGCCGAAGAGCGGCGAGGCCGATTCGAGCAGCACGTGCGTCGCCCCCGCGAGCACGGCGCGACGCTGCGCCCGCTGCCAGCGCCGCGACCAGCGGTACTCCCCGCGCGTGACGCTCTGGTCGGCCGGGAACCTCGCGAACCTGTTCATGTCGATCTGCATGGCGCGGGCGACGACGCCGTCGAGCCTCTCGGCGGCGCGGGCCCACGCCCAGCCCTGACCCGCCGAGTTGGTCGGCGCGACCAGCAGACGCACGGGCGCATCGCGCGGCAGATCGATGGCCGGTGAGGGATGCCCGGGGTCGAAGCGCTGCGCCGGGTCGACCATGCGCGACACCAGCGCGCCGGGTGTCACGGCGAGCGCCGCCCGCAGCACGCTGCGCAGAGCATCCTTGCCCCGCTCCACGGGGCGTCGAGGGGGGCGCGGCACCCGCTCACGCTACCAGCGGGCACCACCCCACCCGCGAGTGCTCGGGGTGCGAACGGTAGGCTGGCACGCGCCCGCCGTACCGGCTCGGGCACCCGAGAACCGCAGGAGACCTCACCGCCCATGCCGACCGAGCGCGTCGCCCTGCTGGCTGTTCCCAGCGAGATTCTCAACGACCCGCGCGTGCGCCGCGAGATCGACTGGCTCACCGATGCCGGCTGGGTGGTCGACACCCTCGGCTTCGGGCCGCACCCCAGCCCTCTAGTGCGCACCCACTTCGAGCTGCTGCCACCGACCGTGTGGGAGTCGAGCCCGTGGCGGCAGCTCGTGCTGCACGGCCTCATGACGAACAGCGCCAAGTTTCGCCGCATCATCCAGCAGCGCATCCCGAGCGAGGCCGCCGATGCCGTGCGCGCCGGCACCTACGACCTCATCGTCTTCAACGATCGCGAGCTGGCACCGTGGAGCCGCGACCGCGACGTCTTCGGCGGGCTCACCGCCACCCACATCCACCTCGACATGCACGAGTACTTCACGCAGCGCATGCGCGAGCGCACGCCCTTCGGGCTGCTCGCGTGGAGCTGGCAGCGGTGGCTCACGCGCCGACTCGCAGACCCGCAGTTCACGACGCGCTCGACCGTCTCGCAGCGCCTCGCCGACTACTACGAGCATGATCGCGGGATGCCCCGGCCCGCAGTCGTGCGCAATATTCCCGAGTACGTCGAGCAGGAGCCCCGCCCCGTCGACCCGCAGCGCATCCGCCTCATCTACCACGGCCTCGCCCACTGGGAGCGGGGTCTGCGCGACCTCATCGACACGATGGCGCTCGTCGACGACCGCTTCGAGCTCACGCTCATGCTCACCGGCGACGACGCCATGATCGACGAGGTGCGGCGCATCGCCGCCCCGCACGGCGACCGCATCGTGCTGCGCCCGCCGGTGCCGCTCAAGCAGGTCTCCACAGCGCTCAACGAGTACGACCTCGCGATGATGGTCTACCGCCCCGTCTCGCCCAACGTGCGCTACATGCTGCCCAACAAGCTCTTCGAAGCCGTGCAGGGTCGCCTCGGGGTCGTCACCGGCCGCAACGAGGTCATGATCGCCGAGCACGCGCCCTACGGATTCGGCGTCGTGGTCGAGCCGTGGGGGGCGCAGGCCACCGCCGAGCTGCTGAACTCGCTCACCGTCGAGGAGATCGAGAGGCTCAAGGCCGCGGCGCACGCCGCAGCGCCCCAGCTGCACTCGGAGATCGAGAAGCGCAGCTTCGTGCACGCCGTCGACACGCAGGCGGCGCGAGCATGATCGCGGCGTGGCGCACGGCCCTGCGCATCCTCGACCTCCTGCCGGGCGGCGCGAAGCCGTTCCTGCTCATCTACTCCATCACGCTGGGACTGCTGGCCGTCCTCGACGCAGCCGCCGTCGCCCTCCTCGCCGTCGTCATCGGCCCGATCCTGTCGGGAGGGCCCGTCGATCTGCCCGTGATCGGGGTGGTCGAGGAGGAGGGCCTCGTGCTGCTCCTCGGGGTCGTGTGCGGACTCATCATCACCAAGTCGGTCATCGCCGTCGTGCTGCTGTGGTTCGCCACACGCCGGTTCGCGCGCTACGAGCTCGCCCTCGGGGGGCGGCTCTTCGAGACGTACGTCGCCTCCTCGTGGACGGAGCGGCTCAAGCGCAACTCCGCCGACCTCGTGCGGCTCACCGACGGCAGTGTGACGATCATCATCGCCGGCATGCTCCTCCCGGGAGCCACGCTGCTCGGCGAGGCTCTGAGCTTCATCGCCGTGCTCGGAGTTCTCGCGATCGCCCAACCGCTCGTGGCGCTCATCTCTACGATCTACCTGGGCGCCGTCGGCGCGCTGCTCTACCTCTGGGTGACTCGACGTTCTCGCGAGGCAGGCGCCGTCGCGCTGCGGTACTCCCTGCGCACGTCGCGCCTGATCACCGAGATGGTGGGCGCCCTGAAGGAGATCACCCTTCGAGACCGCCTCGGTGCGATCGGGGATGTCGTGCGCGACAACCGGCGCCACATCGCCCGCGCGCGCGGCAACGCCGTGTTCCTCAAGGAGGTTCCCCGCTTCGTCCTCGAAGCGAGCATCATCGGCGGGTTCCTGCTCGTCGGCGCGACCGGCTTCCTCACCGACGGCATCACCGGGGCCATCACGGCGGTCGCCCTGTTCGGCATCGCAGGATTCCGCATCGCGCCCTCGATCGTGAGGTTCCAGGGCGTCGTCAACCAGGTGCAGATGGCCGTGCCGCACGCCGAGCGGGTCATCGAGGAGATCGCCCGCAGCGAGCGCTCCGCCGCTCGCGCGATCACCGCCGTCGATACGGCGACCCCGCCGGATCCGCCTCGCTCGCTCGACTTCGAGCGCGTGAGCTTCCGCTACTCCGCCGACGCCGAGCCGGCACTGCACGACGCCTCCCTCTCGCTGCCGTTCGGCTCCGTCGCGGCTCTCGTGGGCGCATCCGGTGCCGGCAAGTCGACCCTCGTCGACCTCATGCTCGGCCTCCTCGAGCCCACCGAGGGCGAGGTGCGAGTGGATGGCATCGCCCTCAGCGAGGTCACGCGCTGGTGGCGCAGTCGCGTGGCGTACGTACCGCAGGAGGTCTCGCTCTTCGACTCGACGGTCGCGCAGAACGTGGCACTGACGTGGAACACGGACGAGATCGACCACGAGCGCGTGCGGGATGCTCTCGAGCGCGCCCAGCTGCTCGACGTGATCATCGAGCGCGCCGGCGGTCTCGACGCGTCGATCGGCGAGCGGGGGCTGGCTCTCTCGGGGGGCCAGCGGCAGCGCCTCGGCATCGCCCGCGCGCTCTACGCCGAGCCGCTCGTGCTCGTGCTCGACGAGGCGACGAGCGCCCTGGACACGACGACGGAGGCGGCAGTCGCCGCGGCCATCGCCGAACTGCGCGGATCGACCACCGTCGTGTCGGTCGCGCACCGCCTGTCGACCGTGCAGAACGCCGACCAGATCTTCTTCCTCAGCGGTGGCGCCATCGTCGGCAGCGGAACCTTCGACGAGCTCGCGGCGAGCGTTCCCGAGTTCGGTGAGCAGGTGCGCCTCGCCGGACTCGACAAAGGCACGCTCTCCTGATCGAGGGCAGAGGTCGCGCCGGGTTCGACTCTCAGGTCTGCAGGAACCGCTCCAGCACGGCGACGGAACGACGACCGTCGTGCAGGGCCTCGACGAACGCCGGCCCGGCCTGCGCCACCGAGCGGAAGCGCTCGCGCTCGGCCAGAACCTCGCGCAGAACCCTCTCGAGCTCGCCCGCCGGTGCTTCCACGATCGGCAGATCGGAGCCCGTTGCCGCCCGGACGGCCGCGCGCGACTCGCGCGAGACGGAACTGATGACGAGGCGCCCTCCCGCGAGAGCCTCGCAGGCTGCCACCCCGTAGTCGCCGATGCGGAACTGGTCGAGCACGATGTCGGCCTCGCGGTACAGAGACGGCATCTGCCGATGCGGCACCCCGCTGATGCGCCGGTAGTCGATGAGCCCCTCCTCGATGATGGGCGCGAGTGCCTCGTCGACGAGCTCGGAGCCCTTCACCACACCGCGCGACGGCGCGTGCACGACGACCGGCACCCGACGCTCGAGCACCCGCTCCTCCGTCGACCACGCTCCGGGGTCGACCACGACAGGGAGCCATGCAGCGTCAGGCGCATCCAGGAGCAGATCGGGCGTGGACACGAGCGTGGGCAGCGCGTGCCGCTCGATGAGGGCCAGATTGTCGCTGACGATGCGCTCCCATCGCTCGCGCTCCGCCGCGAGACCGTGCAGGAACGGCGAATCGGCGAAGCGCGCAGCGTGCCGGCTGGGCAGACGCAGGTCGCTCCCGTGCGCGAGGTACCCGACCGTCAGCCCGCGCTCAAGCATCCAGCGCACCTGGTCGTCGAGCGATTCGGTGAGCACCGAGCCGAACGGTCGACGCCCCGCCTCGACGAGCACATGGCTCGCACGGGCCGCGAGCGCCGCGCGCAACGATCGGCTCCACGCCGTCGACGCCGCGTAGACGCCCTGCGGCACCCGACTATCCACCTCATGCGCGAAGTCTCCCGGCATGGCGACGGCGATCGACACGGCGGAAGCCCCCGTGCGCTCGCGCAGGGCCCGCGCCCAGAGGAAGCCCTGGCCCGCGTAGTTCGTCGGCGCGATCACGAGGGCGCCGCCCTCAGGGGGAAGCGCGGGCGGCGCCGGGACCTCCTGGGGCCGGAAGCGGTACGTCCCGGGCAGCACCCTGCCGACGACGGCATCCGGAAGGAGCGCGAGGACGAAGCCGAGGACGCGCTTCAGCACCGCCACGATCAGGCGCCCGTGCTCGCGCGAGGCGCGGCGCGGCGAACGCTCCCGCCCCTCACAGCCTGACGGTCTCGTCGCGCGCGGCCGACTCGAGAATCGCCTCCACGACGGAGACGATCTGCGCGCCCTCGCGCACGGTCACGACGCTCGAGGGCTTGCCCAGCACAGCGTCGCGGAAGGCCTCGAGCTCGGAGCGCAAGGGCTCGCGCTTGGGGAAGGCGAAGCGCGTGACGTCGCCCTCGCTCACCCCCCGGAATGCACTGACGGCATCCCACTCGAGGGGGATGCTGCCGTTGCTGTACAGCGTCAGGTCGCCGGTCAGGGTGTCGGCGACGAGCGCCCCCTTCTCCCCCGTGACGGTCACCAGGCGCTCCTTCATGGGGCTGAGCCAGTTGACGAGGTGGTTGACGACGACGCTCGACCGCAGTCGAGCCGTCACCGCAACGAGATCCTCGTGCTCGCGGCCGCTGCGGTGCGCGGTGAGAGCCGCGACCTGCTCGTAGCTCGACCCCGTGATCCACGAGACGATGTCGATGTCGTGAGAGGCGAGATCGGCGACCACACCCACGTCGGCGATGCGGGCAGGGAACGGCCCCTGCCGTCGCGTCGCGATCTGGTGCACCTCGCCGAGCGCTCCCTCGGTGAGCTTCAGCCGCAGCTGCTGAACCGCCGGGTTGAACCGCTCGATGTGGCCGACGGCACCCACCACACCCGACGCATCGACGACCTCCGCGAGACGACGAGCCGACGCGGAATCGGCGCTCACAGGCTTCTCGACGAGCACGTGGATGCCCGCTCGCGCGAGAATCTCGGCGGTCTCCACGTGCAGGCTGATCGGAATCGCGACCACCGCGAGGTCGACGCCGGCGCGAACCAGCTCGTCGACCCCGCGCAGAACCGGCAGCTCGCGGGCGACGCCGTGCGGGTCGCCCCCCGGGTCCGCCACGGCGACGAGGTCGACGCCGTCGAGCTCGCGCAGAACCCGCGCGTGGTGTCGCCCCATCGCCCCCAGGCCCAGCAGGCCCGCCCGCAGCCCGCTCACGAGGCTCCCGCCCTGGCGACCGCGTTGACCGCGTCGACGACGCGCGCGACCTGCCGCGACGAGAGCGCCGGGTGCACGGGGATCGAGACGACGCTGCTCGCTGCGGCCTCCGTGCTGTCGAGTGCCGTGCGGGGCTCGGCAGAGCTGAAGGGCTGCAGCCGGTGCACGGGCACGGGGTAGTAGACGCCTGCGCGCACACCGTGCTCGTCGAGCAGCGCCGTCACCGCGCGGTCACGATCACCCTCGAGTCGGATCGTGTACTGGTGGTAGACGTGCGTTGCGTCGTCGCGCACCTGCGGCACGACCACCCCGTGCAGCTCTCGGTCGTACACGGCTGCGATCTGTCGGCGGCGCGCTGTCCAGCGTTCCAGCGAGCGCAGCTGCACGCGGCCGATCGCCGCGTGGATGTCGGTCATGCGGTTGTTGAAGCCGACGATCTCGTTGCGGTACTGCTGCAGCATGCCCTGGTTGCGCAAAAGTCGAGCGACGCGGACCGTCGCGTCGTCGGTGAGGGTGATCATGCCCCCCTCCCCTGCCGTCATGTTCTTCGTGGGGTAGAAGCTGAACGCCGCGCCCGCGCCCCACGCTCCCACCGGTCGGCCGCCGACCGTCGCCCCGTGAGCCTGCGCCGCATCCTCGAAGAGGAGCAGATCGTGCTCGGCCGCGAGCGACTCGAGCTCGGGCATCCGCGCCGGGTGCCCGTACAGGTGCACGGGCATGATCGCGCGCGTGCGCGGGCCGATCGCCTCCGCGACCGAGGCGGGGTCGAGCGTGTAGGTCTGCAGATCGATGTCGGCGAAGACCGGCACCGCACCGGCGAGAGCGACGGCGTTGGCGGTCGCCGCGAAGGTGAAGGACGGCACGATCACTTCGTCGCCGGGGCCGATTCCCACGGCGAGCAGGCCCAGATGAAGGGCGGAGGTTCCGCTGTTGACCGCCACGCTCTGCGCGGGAAGTCCGAGCGCGCTCGAGAACTCCTCCTCGAAAGCGGCCACCTCGGGGCCCTGGGCGAGCATGCCGGAGCGCAGGACGCGATCGACCGCGCGGCGCTCAGCCCGCCGGATGAGCGGCTGGGCCATGGGGATCGGTCGCCGGGTGCTCACTGCTCGCCGTCCACTGGCGTGAGCGCTCCGCCGCGCAGACGATAGCGCTCCCCCGTCGTGGCGCTCACCAGCTCGTCGCCCTCCTCGTGCAGTCGACGGGCGTCCTTGCCCACCCAGCCGACGATGCGGGCGGGCGATCCCGCGACGAGAGCGTGCGCCGGAACGTCGGTCGTGACGACGCTGCCGGCGGCCACGAGGGCCCACTCCCCGACCTCGACCGGCGCCACGCAGACAGCGCGGGCTCCGATGGAGGCGCCGCGGCGGAGGACTACGCCGACCGCGTGCCAGTCGTCCGCGCCGAGAAGCTCGCCCTGCGGCGAGATCGCGCGGGGGTACGTGTCGTTCGTGAGCACCGCGCCGGGGCCGATGAACACGCCTTCCTCGACGACCGCCGGCTCGTAGACGAGCGCGTAGTTCTGCACCTTGGAGCGCGCTCCGATGCTGACGCCCGAGCCGATGTACGCGCCGCGCCCGACCACGCACTCGGCTCCGATGGTCGCGCCGTCGCGCACCTGCGCGAGATGCCAGATGGTGGCCCCGTCTGCGATCGACGCCGAGGCGTCGACGTCAGCGGACTCGTGGATGCGCACGACCCCAGGGTAGCGCGGCGGGAAGCGCCTCAACGGCGTCGGCGGCGCGGCGCGCGACGGCGGCGAGCGACACGCGCTCGTGCGCCCACGCGGCGAAGGCGGCACGCTGCTCGCCCGTGGCGGGGTGGTCGAGCGCGCGCTGCAGGGCGGCACCGACCGCGCGCGGGTCGTAGGGCACGGCGGTGCCGAGCGGGGCATCCTCGGCGAAGACCGCGCCGGAGCCGTCGCCCGCGTACAGAACCGGCGTGCCGCACGCGGCAGCGGCGTGCAGCTTGGCAGGGAAGAAGCGGTACGCGGCGGCATCACCGGATGCTGGGCGCGCGCTCGCGAGCGCCACCGTCGCCCCGCGCAGCCACCGGGCCGCCTCGGCGGGGGCGACCGTCGGCAGCACGTCGACGCGGCCGGGCGCCCGACGCTCGCCGGCCTCCTGCAGTGCCGCATGATCTGTGCCGGAGCCGAGGTAGACGAGCCGCAGCCCGTCGACGTGCTCGAGGGCGTCGACGAAGACGGCGGCGCCGTGCACCTCGCTGGCCGTGCCCGCGTAGAGCGCGTACGGGGCCGCGTCCACAGCGGGCCCGTCCGGCGTGTAGATGCGCGTGTCGGCGCCGTTGCCCACCTCCGCGATGGTGTCGGTCTGCGCGCCGAGCGCGAGCAGCCGCTCGGTGAAGTCGGTCGAGACGGAGAGCACGCGCGCGGCACCGCGAACGGCCGCCCGCTCGAGCCGCCGCACGACGCCGACGACCGTGCGCGACGTGCCGGCATGCGCGGCGGCGTCAGAGAGGATGTCGGCGGCGTAGTACACGTAAGGGGTGCGGCGCAGCCGGCTCGCCCACCGCACGACCGTGCCGGTCGTCGGCGGCGGCTCGACGATGACGACGTCGGCCCGGCGGGCCAGCAGCAGACGCGCCAGGAGGGGCACGTCGAAGCTCAGGTACTGCACGTAGCCGCGCACGGCGCCCTGACGGTTGCGCAGCGCGGGCCAGCGCCGCACGCGCACGCCCGGCTCGTCCTCGACGATCGAGCCGCGCGGCGGGCGGCTCGTGAGCACCTCGACCTCGTGGCCCCGCGCCGCCAGTTCGCGCGCGAGCGCCCCCAGCCGGGTCGCCGCCACGGCGGGCTCCGGCAAGAACAGGCGTGACGCGATGAGGATGCGCATGGCCCGTTCAGGCTATCGGCCTCTGACACAATGACACTCATGCCCGACGCCGTCGACTCGACCTGCTGGGTCGTCATCCCGCTCTACAACGAGGCGACGATGATCGGCGGCGTGGTCGACGAGCTGCGCACCCGATTCGCGCACGTCGTGTGCGTCGACGACGGCTCGAGCGACGACTCGGTGGCCGTCGCCGAGGCGGCGGGGGCACGCGTCATCCGCCACCCGCACAACCTCGGTCAGGGCGCGGCCCTGCAGACGGGCATCAGCTACGCGCTCACCCACCCGAGCGCCGAGTACATCGTGACGTTCGACGCCGACGGCCAGCACCGCCTCGTCGACGCGCTCGCGATGCTGCAGCGCGCCCGCGAGGAGGATCTGGCGATCGTGTTCGGCTCGCGCTTCCTCGACGACCGCACGCGCCCCGGGTTCCTCAAGACGATCGTGCTCAAGACGGCCGTCGCCGTCACCAACGTGAGCACGGGGCTCACCCTCACCGACGCGCACAACGGCCTGCGCGTGCTGCGCCGCGACGCGGCGGAGGGCATCGAGCTGAACCAGGACCGCATGGCGCACGCCACCGAGATCGTCGTGCAACTGGGTCGCACGCGCCTGCCGTGGGCGGAGCATCCCGTTCATGTCGTCTACACCGACTACTCGAAGGCGAAGGGTCAGTCGCTGCTCAACTCGGTCAACATCCTCGTCGACCTCGTCATCAACTGAGAGGGGCCCGCCATCATGTGGTTCCAGATCATCCTCGTTCTCGCCCTGCTCGGCATCGCCGTCTACCTGCTGCGCTCCACGCCGAGCCCCCGCCACCTGGCGATCCGCCGCCTCGTCATGCTCGTCGGCATCCTCGCCGGCATCGTCGTCATCATCTGGCCCGACCTGCTCACCGTGCTCGCGCAGCTCGTCGGCATCGGCCGCGGCGCCGACCTTCTCTTCTACGTCGCGATCATCATCGGCCTGCTGTACACGGTCAACGAGTACAAGCGGTCGGTGCGGCTCGCGCGCCTCAACACGCGCCTCGCGCGCGAGATCACCCTCACCGAAGCGCGTCTGAACGACCGCATCAGCGAGCTCGAAGCGCGGCTCGACTCCGGTCGACGCGACGCCAGCCGCAGCGCCACCGAGTAGGCGCCGCATGAGGATCGCCGTCACGACCGGGCTGCTGCCCGTGCCGCCGACGTACTTCGTCGTGCAGCACGCGCTCGAGCTCGCGGCCGTGCACGACTTCGCGGTGTTCGCGCGGGCGGCGCGCGTGGGCGACCCCGACGTGGGGATCGCGATCGACTCGGTCGTTCCCGAGAGTGCCGGCTCGTGGCCGTGGCGCATGCGGCTCGCGGTTCTCGCGGGGCGGGAGCACGCGAGGCGCATCCGGTCGTGGGGGCCCGACCTCGTGCACCAGCATTTCGCGACCTGGTCGCACGGCGCGGTGAGCGCTGCCGCGCCGCTCGTGACGACGCTGCACGGCTACGACGTCGTCGCGGCGGAGAGCCGCGCGCGCACGCCCCTCGCGGCGTTCCACCGACGCAGCATCCGCCGCACGATCGAGCGCAGCGACCGCGTGCTGCCGGTGAGCCGCTACCTGGCCGACCGGGCGATCGCAGCAGGGTTCCCGAGCGAGCGCGTGCAGGTGCACTACCAGGGCATCGACACCGACTGGTTCACGCCCGGTGAGGGGCCGACCGACGATCGGGATGCTCCCGCCCTCGTCTTCGTCGGCCGCTGGTCGCGCGCCAAGGGTCTGCACGAGCTGCTCGACGCTTCGGTGGCACTGCAGGGGCGCACGCCGCACCGGCTGCGCGTCGTGGGCGCCGGACCGCTCGAGAGTGCGGTGCGTTCCGCAGCCGCCGCGCACCCCCACATCGAGGTGCTCGGCTCGCTGCCGCGCGCCGGGGTGCGGCAAGCGCTGCGCGGTGCGCGGGCGCTCGTGCTGCCCACCCAGCTCGACCGCGGGTGGCGGGAGGCCGCGGGGCTCGTGCTGCTCGAAGCGCAGGCTTGCGGCGTGCCCGCGATCACCTACGCGAGCGGCGGGGCGCCCGAGATGGTGCGCGAGGGCGAGACGGGGCTCGTCGTGCCCGAGCGGGACACGGCTGCGCTCGGCGACGCCCTGCACTCCCTGCTGACCCTGCCGTCGACAGAGCACCGCGCGATGGGCGTGCGCGCCCGCGAGTGGGTCGTCGCGGAGCGCAGCCTCGCGGCGAGTGCCGCGCAGCTCGACGCCCACTACCGGGAGGTCGTCGCGTGAGGGACGCGCCCGCAGCCGTGCCCCATAGTGGGCCCGCCGTGGAGGTGATCGTGCCCGTGCACGACCGCGCGCGGCCCCTCGCCCGCGCCGTCGCGTCGGTCGCCGAGTCTGGTCTGAGCTGGGGGGAGCAGGTCATCGTGACTGTCGTCGCCCACAATCTGCCGGTCGATGCCGTGGACGGCATGCTCGAGGATCTGCCCGCCGAGGCCGTCGTGACGGTGCTCCCGTGCGACGACGGCCTGCCGAGCCCGGCGGGCCCGCGCACTCTCGCGCTCGAGCGGTCGCGCGCGCGCTACGTGTCGTTCCTCGACTCGGATGACTGGTTCGAGCCGGGCGCTCTCGCCCACTGGCTGCGGCTCGCCGAGCGCCACGGCCTCGCCGCCGTGATCGCGCCGGAGCGCCACGCCTCGGGCCGAGCCGTGCTCAATCCGCCCGTGCGACCGCTGCACGCCGGCGCCCTGCACCCCCGGCGCGACCGCCTGCCGTACCGCACCGCCCTGCGCGGTCTGCTCGAGCGCGCGGCGATACTCGACGAGGGGCTGCGCTTCAGCACAGGTGTCACCAACGGCTCCGACCAGCCGGTGAGCCTGGGCCTGTGGTTCTCGGGCCGCCCGCTGCGCTTCGCGAGCCGTGCTCCCGCCTACGTGCTCGGCGACGACGCCCCGAGCCGGGTGACCCGCACACCGCAGCCGCTCGACGCCGAAGTCGCCGCCTCGGCGCAGCTGCTGCGCGGCCCGTGGTTCCGCTCTCTCGCGCTGCGCGATCGGCAGCTCGTGGCGACGAAGATGGTGCGCATCCACCTGCTGCCGGGCCTCGCTCTGCGCACGCTCGACGTGACGGACGATAAGGCCGCGCACGAGTGCGCGCACGCGGCCGCGTTCCTGCACCTCGCGCGCGACGCCGCGCCCGGTCTCGAGCGCTCCCTCTCGCGCACCGACGAGCGCCTGGTCGAGCAGGTGCTCGCCGCGCAGCCAGACCTGCCGCGGGTGCGCGACCTGCTCGCGCAGCGCCGCCACTTCACGCGGCCGTCGACTCTCCTGACGCGTCGCCTGGGCGACGCCCTGCGTCGGGATGCTCCCCTGAGGCTCGCGGCGGCGTCGGCTCTGCTGCCGCTGCGTCTGCGTCTGCGTCGGGCCGCTACGCGACCGAATCCCGACGGCACATCGACCGCACCGGCGTCTCGAGGGTGATGCGGGCGAAAACGCAAAAGTGATGTCTGAGTACACGCAAAAGTGATATCTCAATCCGCGCAAAAGTGATATCTCAATCTACGCAAAAGTGATATCTTGTGCTGATGGTGGACTATCGCACTCGCATCATCGATGCTGCTGTCGAGCGAGCACTACACACATTCGGCGCCGTGATTCTCGAGGGCGCACGCGCGGTAGGCAAGACGACGACCGCCCTGCGACACTCGGCCAGCTCTGTGAGGCTCGACTCTTCGCCGGATCTCCTCGAACTGGCTGAAGCGGCCCCAGAGACGGTGCTCCGAGGCGACACCCCCCGACTCATCGACGAGTGGCAGCTCGCGCCCGCAGTGTGGAACGCCGTTCGCCATGCCGTCGACGCTCGGGGTCGGTCTGGGCAGTTCATCCTGACCGGCTCCCAGACACCCGCTGACGATGTCACACGCCACAGTGGTGCTGGACGGTTTCGCCGGTTGCGGCTGCGCCCTATGACCTTGAGCGAGAGCGGGGAGTCTCTCGCGTGCGTCGCGCTCGGGTCCCTCTTCGACGATGGCGAGATTTCCGGAATCGGCGGCCCGAGTGTCGACGACTACGCCCAGTTGATCGTTCGTGGCGGGTGGCCCGCCCTGGTCGAGCAGACCGAACGATCTGCGACCGAGTATCTCGACGCCTACCTCGATGACATCACCCGGGTGGACATTCCGCTCTCCGGCGAGGGAGTCGATCCGCTGCGGATGCGCGCGCTCTTGCGTGCGATCGCTCGCAACGTCGCCACCGAGGCTCCAGCCGCGAGGCTCGCCGCCGAGGCGGAGATCGACGGCGGCTCGGTCTCGGCCCAGAGCGTGCGCAAGTATCTGGACGCGCTCGATCGAGTCGGGGTTCTGGAAGAGCTTCCCGCTTGGCGCCCGCACTTGCGATCGGCAGTTCGATTGCGGGTGAGGCCGACCTGGCACTTCGTCGACCCGTCGCTCGCCGCGGTGGGTCTCGACGCATCGGCGACCACTCTGCTCGATGACCCCAGAACCCTCGGGTTCTTGTTCGAGTCGCTGGCGATTCGTGATCTTCGCGTCTACGCCGAGACGATGGGCGGCACAGTGGGTCGATATCGCGACGAGCGCGGGCTCGAGGTAGACGCGATCATCGAACTGCCGAACGGTCGATGGGCAGCGATCGAGATCAAGCTTGGCGGAGACACGGCAATCGAACGGGCTGCGACGAACCTTCAGCGCCTGGCGTCGCAGGTCAGCGTCGAACGAGCCAAGAGGCTCGCGGGTCTAGCGGTGATCACTGCTGGTACGACGAGCCTGCGTCGCCGTGACGGCGTCGCCGTCATCGCCCTCGGGCACTTGACCGCGTAGAGCGGTCGCCGCAGGCCGCGTCAGCAGCGGCACCGCGAGACTGACGAGCAGCGCGAACGCGAGCGCGCCGAGCAGCCACACGGCGTTGGGCCCGACCGGCCCGGCCCACCACCACTCGGCACCCGCGCCGAGGTCGAACCCGGCGCCGTCGATGCCCGTGATGTAGCGCCGCATCGTGAGGTGCAGGGCCACGAAATGCGCCCCCGCAAGAGCTGCGCCGATGAGCCAGCCCTGCAGTCGCGAGATGCGCAGCGGTGCGCCCGTGCGGCTCAGCAGCAGGAGGCCCGCGAAGAGCACGATGAGCGGCAGGAGGTAGCGCGGCTGCACCTGCTGGCCCACGCGGTCACCGCCGGCCTGCAGCACGTAGAGCGGCAGGGCCACGAGCACGGCGCCGACGAGCAGCAGGGCGATCGCCCGGCGCCGCTCGACGCGGGCGAAGCCGACGAAGGCGAGCACGACGAAGACGCCGACGACGGCGAAGGACACGAGGGAGGGCATCTGCACGTCGAGCCAGCCGAGGCCGCCCTCGGTGAGCAGGCCCGCCCACAGCGACGGCAGGTTGAGCACGTTGTAGGCGAGCAGCGCGGGGCCCGTGAT
This sequence comes from Chryseoglobus sp. 28M-23, assembly GCF_014789785.1. Lineage (NCBI taxonomy): Bacteria > Bacillati > Actinomycetota > Actinomycetes > Micrococcales > Microbacteriaceae > Microcella > Chryseoglobus sp. 28M-23. Next base: position 2,039,495 of record NZ_CP061846.1, read on the forward strand.
GACGGCCTCGAGACCGCCGTCGTCTGCACCACCGGTGCCGGAGCCCGAGCCGCCCGCCCCGAACCCCTGCAGGCCGCTGCCGACCTGGCGCGAGGTGAGGAAGAGCGCGAGGGCGACGACGGCCATGACCGCGGGCAGCACGGCGAGCTTCGCATAGCGCCACGTCGGGGTGACGGTGAGCACGAACACGACGGCGATCGCGAGCCCCGCGTAGAGCGCGGCGTCGCCGCGCGAGCCGGCCGCGGCGAGGGTCGCGACGACGAAGACCGCGCCCAGGCCGATGCGCCGACGCCCCGTCGACTCGACGTAGCCGAGCAGGGCGACCCAACTGCTGCCGACGCCGATGATCGCCCACGCGCTGGGGTTGTTCGAGGCGAGAAGGAACGTGCCGAGGGGCACCATCGTCGCGAGCCACGCCCACACGAGGGTCGTGCGGCGCTCGGGCAGCAGGCTCCACAGTGCGGCGCTGAGGCCGAGGAAGAGCGCCACGCTCAGCAGGCGCATGAGCAGTGCAGACACCTGGATGTCTCCCCCGGCGAGGAGACCGGTGACGGCGTAGTAGACGGGCGGGTACTCGCCGCTGAAGTTCCCCCGACCGGTCTCGACGGTCTCGCTCGTCGCCCAGTCGAACTCCTCCCCCTGGCAGGCGGCGCTCTCTTGCGGGTCGTAGGCGTAGCAGGCGATGCCGGCGAGCGCCTCCGGCACGACGCGCTCGTCGGCGGCCTCCCCCGGCGCGCACAGCTCGCCGGCGGCGGGCCCCGCGCACCACGAGCTCGTCAGGTGGTAGTCGTCATCGGGTGACGAACCGATCGGCGAGGCGAAGGCCCACGCCATGAGGGTGAGGGCGGCGAGCACGAGCAGAAGCAGCGGCCGACGCCGGTCGACGAACTGCGACGCCGCCTGCACGGCGCCGCGCTCGTTCACGAGCGGCCTCCCAGCCGTGAGCGCACCCGCGCGGCGAGCCCGCGAACCCCGGAGTGCCGCAGGTGGTGCCAGGCCATGCGCGCGGTGTGGCCGACGCCCGCGGTGCGGCGTGCACGGCCGGAGCCTGCGCCCATGCCGGCCCGACCCGGCACGTAGTCGGCGGCGTGGCGGGGTGCGCCGACGAAGCGCACGAGCGGCTCGAGCACGACCGGCCAGGTGTACTGCTCGCGCACGCGGGCCACGTGCGCCCGGTACTGCTGGGCCGCGGCGGTGTCGGTGAGCACGGCGGTCAGGGCGTCGGCGAGGGCATCCTCATCGTTCGCCGGCACCACCACGCCGAGCCCTTCCTCGCGCACGAGGTCGGCGAAGCCGTCGCCCTCGGTGACGACCATCGGCAGGCCCGCCCACAGGTAGTCGAGAATGCGCGTGCGGAAGGCGAACGTGGTCTCCACGTGCACGTGGTGCGTGCTCACGCCCGCGTCAGCCTCGAGCAGGTACGCGCCCCGCTCGGCATACGGCACCCAGGTGTCGTTGAAGACGACCTCGCGGCCCTCCACGCCCAGCTCGGTGGCGAGGTCGACGGCGCGGCGCACGATGCCCATCTCGTCGACCTTCGGGTGGCGGGTGCCGAGGAACACGAGACGGATGCCCGGCACCGACTCCTTCACCCGCGCGACGGCCCGAATCAGGGTGAGCGGGTCGAACCAGTCGTAGACGCCGCCGCCCCACAGCAGCACGCGCGAGTCGGCGTCGATCGCGGGGTGCACGCCGCGCAGGGCACGACCGGGCGCGGGCGGCTCGGTGGGCAGGCCGAACGGCGCGAGGGCCAGCAGGCCGCGCAGCTCGGGGTCGCCCGCGTACGTCGCGGGAGTCACCCGACCGATCGCCGCGAGGTGGCCGAGGTAGAGCTGGCGCTGCCGCTCGCTCGCGCACAGCATGAGGTCGGCGCGGCGCAGCTGGTCGGTGAGGCTGTCGCGTGCCGTCGCGACGCGCAGGCTCCACGTCGCGGCGGGCAAGTCGCGCCCCTGCTCGAGCGCCTCCAGGTGCATGGGGGCGTAGACGTCGGCGACGAGGAACCGGTCGGTGCGGCGCAGGCTGTCGAACTGCCCGAGGCCGTAGCCCTGGAAGACGATGACCTCGGCCCAGCGCTCGTGAGCGCGGAAGGCGCGGTCGTCGCCCGCGCGCACGCGCTCCACGGTGACGCCGTCGCGCGCGGACGGCTCCGTGGAGTCGCTCGTCGAGACGATGCGCACGTCGTGGCCGTGGCGCTGCAGCTCGAGCGCCATGTTCCACGCGCGAATCGCGGGGCCCGCCATCGCGGCCCCGACAGGGTCGCCGGTGAGGATCACGACGCGCGTCATGGTCGTCCCTCCCGGTTGTGCGGCCGCTCCATCCTATGAGCGCCCGCCGGCGGGCTGCACGAGGTCGCGCAGCACGTCGATCGCGCCGCGGCTGTAGCGGCCGTAGCGTCCGCTCACGGCACCGGCGACGATGGCCGGGATGCGCGCGGGCTGCCAGCGCGGCAGGTCGCGCCGGCGGGCTTCGTGCGCGTGCTTCGCGCGCGCCTGCGCGACGCGGTCGGGCGCGACGCCGAGCGTGGCGAGGTGCTCGGCGAGCAGGCGCGTGCGCTCGGCGAGCAGCGGCGCGCGGCCGTCGCGGGGCTCGCGCAGCTTCGCCCAGCGATCGGCCATGGTGGGCTTGCGCGCGCCGATCTCGTTGGCGCCGTGCTGCCGGTAGTCGATGAGCGGCTCTGGCACGAGGCGCAGGGCGTGCGGGCCGTGCGCCGCCGCGACCGCGGCGAGCCACTCGTCGTGCACCCACTCGGCGGGCAGCGGAGCGGCGCGCTCGAGCAGGGTGCGGCGCAGCACGACGGTCGCGCCGGTGACGAGGTTGCGGCGCAGGAGCACCGCGAAGGCGTCGCCCTCGGAGAGGCCGCTGCGCTCGGCGGCGGTGGCCTCGAGCGCGTCGAGAAGCGTGAGGCCGAGGGGCTCGCCCTCGCCGTCGACGAGGCGCGCGTCGGAGTGCGCGAGCTGCAGCCGGGCATCCGCGCTGAAGAGGGGCACGAGGCTGTCGAGCTTGTCAGGGCGCCACACGTCGTCCTGGTCGCTCAGGGCGATGAGGTCGCCCCGGCATTGCGCCATCGCATCGGCGAAGTTGCCCACGACGCCGAGCGGCGGGCGGTGGCGTCGCACGACGAGCTCGGTCTGCACGGCAGGGTCGGCGGCGCGCGCCTCGGCGAGGGTGGCCTCGACGATCGCGACGGTGTCGTCGCTCGAGTCGTCGTCGCCGACGACGAGCTCGAGCGGTGCGGGGCGCTGGGCGAGAATGCTGCGCACCTGCTCGCCCACGAACTGCGCTCCGTTGCGCGTGCACAGGGCGACCGAGACGGTGAGCCGGTCGGGCTGCGCGGGCGAGGTCATCCCGTCAGCCTACGACCGCCGACCACGCCGAGGCCCGCCGGTAGGATTCGAACCACCATGACCCGCCGCGACGATTCCGAGACCGCCCGGGTGGGTGTCGTCACGGTGGCCTTTCGCTCCAACGCGGTGCTGCCCGATCTGCTCGACTCGCTCGAGCGGGCGAGCGAGCAGCCTCTCGAGCTCGTCGTCGTCGACAACCTGCCGGGCGAGGGCTCGCTCGCGGGCGAACTGGCGCAGCAGCACGGCGGCCGCTACGTGCCCCTGCCCGACAATCCCGGCTACGGCGGCGGTATGAACGCGGGCGTCGCCGCGCTGCCGACCTCGGTCGAGTGGGTGCTGCTGTGCAACCCCGACGTCGTGCTCCTGCCGGGCAGCGTCGACGCGCTCCTCGCGGTCGCGACGGCCGATGAGCGCATCGCGATCGTCGGCCCGGCAATCCGCAACGCCGACGAGACTCTCTACCCCTCCGCCCGCTCGGTGCCGTCGCTGCGCACGGGCATCGGCCACGCGCTCTTCATGACGGTGTGGCAGTCGAACCCGTGGACGACGCGGTACCGCGACGAGCGCGCCCCGAGCGGCGAGCAGCGGGATGCCGGCTGGCTCTCGGGGGCGTGCGTTCTCGTGCGGAGGAGCGTCTTCGACGAGCTCGGCGGGTTCGACGACGGCTACTTCATGTACTTCGAAGACGTCGATCTGGGCTACCGCGCGGGTCTCGCCGGGTACCGCAACGTGTTCGCGCCGAGCGCGGCGGTCATCCACACGGGAGCGCACGCGACGACGACCGAGTCGGCGCGCATGGTGCGCGTGCACCACGAGAGCGCACGGCGGTTCCTGCTGAGCAAGTACCGCGGATGGTGGCTGTGGCCGGTGCGGGCGGGGCTCAGCACGGCACTGCGGGTGCGCGCGGCGTGGGTGGTGCGCCGCACGCGCTGAGCTGCTATTCCTTCTCGTCCTTGAGCGCCTGCTCATAGCGTTCGGTGACCTCTGTGGCGTCTCCCACCTCGCGCAGTCGGCCCTTCTCGAGCCATGCCACCTGATCGCACATCTCCTTGACCTGGCTGAGCGCGTGGGAGACGAAGATGACGGTGCGGCCCTGGCCGGTGAACTCGAGGAACTTCTGGCGCGACTTCTCGCGGAATGCGCCGTCGCCCACGGCGAGCACCTCGTCGACGACCAGGATGTCGGGCTCAGTGTGCACCGCGACCGAGAAGCCGAGACGCACGTACATTCCCGATGAGTAGTTCTTGACGGGCTGCTCGAGGAACTTCTCGACGCCCGAGAACTCGACGATCTCGTCGAACTTCGCCCGCACCTGCTTGCGGCTGAGGCCGAGGATCGAACCGTTGAGGTAGATGTTCTCGCGCCCCGTCAGCTCGGGGTGGAACCCGCTGCCGACTTCGAGCATCGACGCGGCGGTGCCGTTGAGCTTAATGGTGCCCTGGTCGGGGTAGTAGATGCGCGCGAGCGTCTTGAGCAGCGTCGACTTGCCGGAGCCGTTGCGCCCGATGAGCCCGAAGGTGTGGCCCTGCGGCACTTCGAAGGAGACATCGCGCACCGCCCAGAAGTCCTCGGCGACAGTCTTGCGCCCGCGCATGACCGCGGACTTCAAGGTCTGGTTGCGCTCCTTGTAGAGACGGAACTTCTTCGACACGTTGTCGACGATGACGGCGGGCGTGTTCGCGGTGGATGGGCTCACAGCAGCTCAGCCAATCGCTTCTCATTGCGCGAGAAGATCAGGTAGCCCAGCGCGAAGACGATCCCAGCAGAGCCGAACATCCACAGCGTGTCGTCGAGCGCGGGCAATCGGTTGTCGTACAGAAGGTTGCGGAAGACGTTGACGAAGTGCTCCATGGGGTTCAGACGGTAGACGAACAATACCCAGTCGCCGATCTCGCGCGCGCCCTCCTCGACGAGACTGATGGGGTAGATGATTGGCGTCAAGTACATCCACATCTGCAGCACGATCGTCGTGAAGTGCTGAGTGTCGCGAAAGTGGACATTGAGGATCGCGAGCATCATCGCGACGCCGACGGCGAACAACGCCAGCAAGCCCATGGTGAGCACCACGAGCGGAAGCCAAGGGATTGGAAAGCCACCAAAGATCCAGATCGCGAGGGTGAGAACGCTCATCTCGATGCCCCAGGTGATGCCGACCGATGACATCACAGAGAACGGCAAATGCATACGCGGGAAGTACACCTTCTTGATGAGATTCGCGTTGCTCACCATCGAGTTGAGCCCGCCATTGACGACGCGAGAGAAGTACATCCACGGCAGCAGGCCGCACATGAGCCATAAGGGATAGATGTCGAGCCCGCTCGGGTCTCCTTGGTCAGGTTGAGCGCGGAAGATGAACGAAAACACGACCGTGTAGACGAGCATTGTTGCGATCGGATTGACCAGGGACCACAGTTGGCCCAGAACCGTCCGTCGATACTGCCCCTTGACCTCCCGCATTACCAGGTTGCTGAGCAACTCCCTCGTCGCCAGCAACTCCTTCGCGTACGTCAAGGGGAGCCTTTCTCGTTGGACTAACCTTTCAAGTCTACTTGCGGTTGCCGCAATCCAACGTCAAAGCGGGCACCGGCCACGGGGAAGGCGGAGCGTGAAGGCACTGTTCCTCAGCCACCAGTCGACCGACCACCTGGGGGGCGCGGAGCTCTCGATGCTCCGCATCATCGAGGAGTGGTCGCAGCGGCGTTCCTCGCTCGAGCCGATCGTCGTCTCGCCCGAACCGGAGGGCGCGATGAGCGCCGCATGCCGCGAGCGCGGCTGGTCGACCATGCTGATCCCTTTTGAGGGCTGGGCGGTCGCGAGCATCGACGGCGGAGCGCCCGAGCGACACCTTCGCGATCTCGCCGCCGCCAACGCCACGCAGGCGCTCATCGACATCATCCGGCGCGAGCGGGTGGAGCTCGTCGTGACAAACACGATCGTGGCCCCGTGGGCGGCTCTCGCCGCCGCCGTGACGGGCACAGCTCACGTGTGGTTCGTGCGGGAGTTCGCGTTCGCCGAGCAGGGCCTATTGTTTCCCAAAGGGCGAGAGGCGGCCTTTGCCGACGCCGGCCGACTCTCCCATCGCGTCATCGCCAATTCATTCGTGCTGCGGCAGGAGCTCGCGCGCTTTGTCGATGAGGACAAGCTTTCCGTCGTCTACCCGCCCGTCGACATCGACATGGTCGAGAATCTGAGCTTCGCGGCGCCCGCCGTGAGCACGGGGTTCACACCGGGACGCCTGTCGATCGCCGTCGTCGGTCGCATAACCCGGAGCAAGGGGCAATGGCGCGTGATCGAGGCTCTCGGCGAGCTCGCATCGAGTGAGGTCGACGTCAATGTCTGCTTCGTGGGCACGATCGTTGAACCGCGCGCCGACACGACTCTCCTGCGGCGCGCACGCTCGCTGGGGGTGCGGGGCTCCGTCGTCTTCACCGGCGAGCAGGCGAATCCGTTCCCCTACCTGCGCGCAGCGGATGTCAGCATCGTACCCACCGACATCGAGGCGTTCGGCCGCGTCACACTCGAGTCGCTCGCCCTCGGCAAGCCCGTCATCACGACGCGGGAGGGAGCCGGTGCGGAGCTCGTCGTACCGGGCGTGACAGGCGAACTGTTCGGCGCCGCGCGCATCGACGAGCTCGTCAACGCCATTCGGCGTTACGTGGAGGATCCGGCGCGCGCGTCGCGACAGGAAGCCGCCGCTCGAGAAAGAGCCGCCTACCTGTCGTCGGAGGAGTTCGGTCTCGCGCACGCCATCCGACTCTTGGAGGAGGCCGTCGGTGCCGATCCTCAATCCGTGCCGCTGCACTGGCAGTCGTGGATCGAGAGCGCGCTCGCCTCCCCCGTCGTCCCACGAAGGCGCACGGCCATGTGGGCTCTGCGCTCACGTGCAACCCGCGCGTTGACGCTCGGCGTCAGGGCAATCCGAGATCCGCGCAGGGCCTGGCGTCGGATCGAGCGCGCCCTCCGCCGCAACTGACCGGGCCCGCTAGCGGGAAGCGAGTATGCGCAGCAGATACGTACCGTAGCCGCTCTTGCGCAGGGGCTCAGCGAGTCGGGCGAGCTGGTCATCGGAGATCCAGCCCGCGCGCCAGGCCACCTCCTCGATACAGCCGATCTTGAATCCTTGGCGATCCTCGATGACGCGCACGTACTCGGAGGCCTGCATCATCGACTCGAACGTGCCCGTATCCAGCCACGCGGTCCCTCTGTCGAGCACTCGGACCTGCAGCGACCCTCGATCGAGGTAGTGCTCGTTGACGCTCGAGATCTCTAGCTCGCCTCGCGCGCTCGGGGTAATGCCTTTTGCGACCTCGATCACCGAGTTGTCGTAGAAGTACAGGCCCGGCACGGCGAAGGAGCTGCGCGGAGTCGTCGGTTTCTCTTCGATCGAGACCGCGACCATGTCGTCGTCGAACTCGACGACGCCGTAAGCCTCGGGATTGGCGACCTGGTATGCGAAGATCACGCTTCCCTCGAGGTCATGGAACTCCCGCAGGGCGGAACCGAGACCCGAGCCGTGGAAGATGTTGTCGCCCAGCACGAGCGCGACCGAGTCGTCCCCGATGAAATCCTCGCCGATGAGGAATGCCTGCGCGAGACCCTCGGGAGCGGGCTGCACGGCGTAGGTGATGCTGATGCCGAGCGAGGTACCGTCCCCCAGGAGCGACTCGAACTGCGCTTGGTACTCGGGCGTCGTGATGATCAAAATGTCCCGAACATTCGCCATCATGAGCGTCGACAACGGGTAGTAGATCATCGGCTTGTCGTAGATCGGCATGAGCTGCTTCGAGACGCCCCTCGTGATCGGCCATAGCCGGGTGCCGCTACCGCCCGCGAGTATGATCCCCTTCATCGCGGGCTCCAGGCTGCGTTGAGCGCGCCGACGTGGTCGTCGGTCGTCGCGAGGGTGGGCAGCAGGCCGGCGCTCATCGCCTCGGCCAGACTGTGCGCTGCGCGGTCCTTGTCCGAGAGCACGAGCTCATCATCACGCAGGCCGAACTCGAGGCCGAGAGCGGGGTCCAGCGGGGAGACGGCGCGCTCTCGCTGCGGCGCGAAGGTCTCGCTCACGAGGTAGCACACGGTCGTGTCGTCCTCGAGCGCTACGAAGGCATGGCCGACGCCCTCGCCTACGTAGACAGCCTTGCGGGAATCGGCGTTCAGCTCGACCGCGTCCCACGTGCCGAAGGTCGGGGAGCCGACGCGGATGTCGACTACGAAGTCCAGGACCGCTCCGGTCATGACGGTGACGTACTTGGCCTGGCCGGGTGGGACATCCGCGTAGTGGATGCCCCGCACGACTCCGCGCCGCGACACGCTCGCGTTCGCCTGACGCAACTCGAGCGGATGACCGACGGCTTCCGCGAGTTCATCGAACCGGTACCACTCCCAGAACGCGCCGCGGTCATCCTCGAAAGTTCGGGGTGTGACGACGAATGATCCGGGTATCCCTAGTTCGCTTACCTGCACCCCTCGAGTGTATCGGTGGCGCTAGTGCGGCCGGACGATGAACTGCACCCACTCCGTGAGCGCGCTGCGATTGGCAAGCGTGCGCGTGGCCCTCACATGATCGTGAAGCCTGCCCTTGGGACTCGTCGCGGGCTCGCTGCTCGCAGCGCTGACCGCCGCGGCCCACGCCCCGGGCTCGTGACTCACGAGTTCCAGCCCGAACGGCGCGAGACCGCGATAGGCGGTCGCGTCGCTCGCGAGCGTACGCAGGCCGAGGGCGGAGTACTCGAGGGCCTTGAGATCGCTCTTGGACTCGTTGAAGGGCTCATCGGCGAGAGGCGCGATCCCTCCGACCCACTGTCGAGCCTGGGCGGTCGACGTCAACCACGAGGCGAAGGCGCGGTACTCCTGGTGATTCCTAGGTACGTCAAGCCGCGTAAACCACGGCTCCGTCAGGTCGGTGACCCCTACGACGTCCAGCTCGATGCGGCGGCCGTCGCGCGTGCGACCGGGGAACGCTTCTCGCACGAGCTGCAGATCCGAGGTGTGCGTGTTCGTGCCCCAGTACACCCAGCGGACGGGTTCCGCGCCGTCGACGTGACCGTCGCTTGCGTCGTCGCCGACATCCCCCCACACAGCTTCGTCCACGAGGTTGGGCGAGACGAGGATCGGTGCCGCGGAGTGCGCGGAGAGGACCGTGCGCAAGCGCTCAGTGCTCACGACGACAGCGTCAGCGTTCGCGATGAGCGCTCGAGACGCCTCGATCATGGCGGGCGGTACCCGCCCCTCCGCGTCCTGCGAGATGAGGTCGTCGTCGAACTCCGCGACGATCCTCGTACCTGACTGTCGCGCCCGCTGCACGACAGCGTCGGCGTCCGCGCCCGCCAAAGCATCGCGCTGCAGCAGGAGCGCGTCAAAGCGACGTCCATCGTCGCCCGAGACGTACGCGGCGAGGTCCACAGGGCTGAACACTCCGGGCGAGTCACCCTGCAGGCGATCGACTCTGCTGCGCGTGCGGATGTAGGAGCTTCCGGCTCCTCTGGAGGGCACGTAGCCGATGGCCCCGATCGACTGCGACCCCGACGTCACCTCGTCATAGAGCTTGCGGTAGTCCTGCGCCATCGCGGCGAGCGGACGCACCGAATCGGGTGAGACCGGCGGGAGGTCGAGCTCGCGCCCTTCGATCGCGGCGCGGCCCTTCGCCATGAGTACGGTCGAGATGTCGTCGAGGTCGTCGACGTCGAGCAGGAGTCCGCCACCGTGCCGCCGTACGCGCTCGCCGATGGCGCCCAGGTCGGTCGCGAGCACGGGGAGGCCGAGGGACCACGCCTCCGAGAGGGTGTGCGAGTACGTCTCGGGTGCGATCGAGAACAGTCCGACGAGGTCGGGGTCAATCTCGCCGATGAGGCTCTCGAGCCGATCCCGCGCGTAGACCCCGTGCGAGACCGCGCGATCATGGATCCTCTCCGAGTTCCTTCCGGCGAGATGCCACTCGACCAGGGGGCTCGTCCTCTCGATGAGGTCGCGCACGAGGCCTTCACCCTTCTGGACCGACCAGTTTGCGGGAGCGAAGATTCGCAGCGGTCCGGGTCGACGCGGCTGGTCGCGGCGCGCGACGGGCTGCGCCTGCGCGGCGTCGGTCCGCCCGTGCTCGATGACGACCAGCCGGTCGACGAGCTGCGGGAAGTGGGCGGCATATACCTCGCGCGCCGACTCGGATGTGGCGATAATCGCGGAGGCCTTCGAGAGCGACTCCGCGGCTCTCTCGCGCCACCGGTGCACGCCATCGTGCTTGAGGTTGACCGCCTCCGCGACGAACGTCGACGGCAGCGCGCAACGGGTGGTCGACGGCGTGCAGACTCCCGCGCAGTAGCGATTCTCGCCGTCGAGGAGGTTCACGGTAGGGCATACGTAGTAGAAGTCGTGAGTGGAGAGCACGAGTGGCACGCCGAGGCGGACGGCAACCTCGGTGAGCGTTCCCAGCGGCTGGTTGATGAGGTGCCGCACGTGCACCGTCTCGATCGAGGACTCGATAATGATGCGCGCGACGTAGCTCGCGAAGTCCACGCGCCAGTCGTCCGCGAGGTGGAAGCGCGGGCTCGGCTCCCAGTATTCGACCAGGTGGAGGCCGCTTGCGGAGTGCTCGAAAAGCTCGACCTTGGTAGGGCTCACAGAGATCAGGAGGGCGGACTGCACGTCCTTTAAGGCTTCCATGAGCTCACGATTGGTCGCGGGGGTGCCCCCTCCCGCCGTGTGCAGCACATACAGCCGCCGCGGCAGCGCGAGAACGCCGCGGGCGACTTCCCTCCACCGCTCGGAGTCCGCCCGCAGCTGCAGCATGGGTCGGCCAGCCATCCAGGCCCTGACGTCGCTGCGATAGGTCGGATGCAGCTCGTCGACGACGGCGCCCGCGTCCGCCATAAGGGCCACGCGCTCCTCACCAAAGCTTGCCCCTTTGTGATGCTTGACCATCACGTGCGGCGCGACTACGCACGTCCACTGACGAGCTCGGGCCCGCATCGACCAATCGTTCTCCTCCCCGTAGCCGCGGGGGAAGGACTCCTCGTCAAAGACACCGACGTCGTCGAGTGCCTCGCGACGGAGGAACACACAGAAGCCGTGCGCCGTCGCGGCGGTGATGGAGAAGTTGCGTACGACGTTGCCCAAGGTTCGCGCGACGTTGGACCAGCCGTACACGCTCTCCCAGTTGTTGGCAGCGCCGGCAGTCGGTATTGCGAAGGCCCCGGCGTTGTCTGAGACCGCCGAGACTGCGCCCACCATCGACCGCGAGTACGCGACCCAGCGCAGGCGCTGCAGCCACAGGGGCCCGACGACCGTATCGCTGTTGAGGAGCACGACATCGTCGGCACCGGCCTCGCGGATGCCCATGTTGACGTTGCGGGTGTAGCCGAGATTCGACTCGTTTCTGATCACCTCGACACGCTCATCGAGCCCGGCGAGCATGGCGATCGTCTCCGCATCGGTCGATGCGTCGTCGAGTACGAGCAGCCGAGCATCGTGGGGAGTGTGCCGCAGGAGGGCATCAATGCAGTCCGCCACGACCGAGCCGCCATTGTAGACCGGGACGACGACTGTGGTACTGCGGCGATCCTTCAGGAGGTGCAGCATGCCCGCGTAGTCCGGCGCGTCGTCGAATCGAGGCCGTTGCCGCGTCGACTTCACCGGCGCCCACGCGTGATCTCGATTGAGCGCCTTAGGCCTGCGCAACTTACCCGAGCGGGCATGGACCGGTGCAGACTCGGGGGGCCCCGGTCGAGCGCGAATCACGCGAGCCGCGAGCCTCACGACGATCGATCGACCCGACGGGTCCAGTCTCGCCCGCATCGCGGTGAATCGCCTCCGTGCACCACTGGGAAGCCCTCGTACGCGAGACAGAACTCTCTTCCGCACGTTGCGCCCTCGCCTGCGGACTGCCCTCGCCCAGCCGCGCAGCCGCGCGTGGCGCTCCGCGCGCTCGAGGTCGCTGAGCCTCTGCGAACGGTACTCGGCGGCACTGCGGTACTGCTCGACGAGTTCGACGAGCTCATCACGCGTCAGCTCGGGCGAGGTGCCGGCGGTCGTGCCGCCCTCACCGTCCGGTGTAGGTCGCATCGAGTGAGAATCCGTTCGGTCTTCATGGACGTGCAGAGTGCGGGGTAGGCGCGTTTCGCAGAGGCCCGACCTGATTGATGTTACCGCCCGGTCTACCCCTCGCCGTCGCGGTCGACCGTAACGCCGAGCCACTCGCCTGGTCTACTCTGGCGGTGGCGAGCGCGCGATGCCCTTCAATATGCGCTCCACGATCACCGGCGGCGACAGGGGAGAGTGCGATGCAGCACGACGCGACGACGAACGATTGGCGCGACTGCACCTCGTATTGGGAGCCACCGCACATCGTCCCGTCCGCGTGGATCGAGCACACGCCCTTCGCGTATTGGCTGATGAACGCCCTCCGTCCCGCGGTCGTCGCCGAGCTCGGCACGCACTACGGGTTCTCGTACTTCGTGTTCTCGGAGGCGGCACGCCGACTGGGTCTCGACACACGCGTCTTCGGCATCGACACGTGGCAGGGGGATGACCATGCGGGCTTCTACAGCGATGAGGTCTACAACGCCGTCGCGAAAATCAACAAGACGGACTACTCGACCGTCGGCTCGCTCCTTCGATGCACCTTCGATGACGCGCTCGATGAGTTCGAGGACGGTTCAATCGACCTGCTCCACATCGACGGACGTCACGGGTTCGAAGACGTGCGACACGACTTCTCGACCTGGTTGCCGAAGCTCAGCGACAGCGGCGTGATCATCATGCACGACATCGCCGCCCGGCGACCGGGGTTCGGCGTGTGGCAGTACTGGGAGGAGATCCTCCGCGAGTACCCGTCCGCGTTCGGCTTCGAGCACGGGTTCGGACTCGGGGTCGTGCCCGTCGGCCACCATCAGCGTCCCGAGCTCGAGGGCTTCTTTCGAGCTGCCGCGCAGAACCCCGCAGAGATTCGCGACTGGTACTCGACTGTCGGCGGGCGGATCGGCGCCCGAGCGGAGGCAAATGCCAAGGTGCGTCGCGCACTGGACCGCATTGAAGCTCGGGCCCAGACTGATGCCCGGGCGATCGCAAGCCTCACGGAAGAGCGCGACGCACTGCTCGCTAGCACGAGCTGGCGAATCACCCGACCGATGCGCGCACTGGGCGGAATGATCGCCAGAGTTCGACGCTAGCGCGCTCCGTTCGCAGCCGACGTAGACGCGCTCTCTGATCGACGGGCCGTCCAACGCAGCTCACCGAGGGCAACCCGTTCTACGACGAGCACGATGCAGAGCGCCAATACGTGCATCCACATTCGGTTCAGCGAATCCCCATCGCCCACGCGGTAGGCGGAATCGCGGAAGTATGCGAGGAGTAGTGACAGCGGCACGAACGAGGTAATTGTGATGCGCAACACGAGATCGTCGGAGCGACGGAAAACTAGCAGAGCGCCCGCGACAATGGCGAGCATGAATGGCCCGGATAACCCCCAGCCGCCTTCTCCTGCGACGAGGTTTGCCCCGGTCGCCGCAACGCTCCGCAGCAGCACTTCCGGCTCGCGCACCGCGAGCACCAAGAGCGCTACCCACAGGATCGCCTCCAAGAGCCAGGGAGCCATGGCGACGAGTCTCCGAGGTAGCAGGTGCAGGAAGCCGACGATCGCTCCTACAGTGACACCGAGCGCGAGCATGAGCACGGATGAAGACGACGGGGTGATGCCGTCGTCCAGCGCACCCCAAGCGAGCCGGGAGTTCCAGACAATGATCGAGACCGCCACGGCGAGCGGGAAGAACGAGGAGCACCGCCTCCGATCGACGGAGACCAGCGCCACCGCCACGATGAGGGCGACGAGCGCCCCTTCTGGCCGCGCGACGATCAGAGTCGGCGCCAGGATCGCGGGTACCGCGATTGTGGCACGAGGACTCGCGCCCGCATCGAACCCTGCAGTCCGCGCCCATAGCAAGCAGACGACCGCGAGAAGCAGAGTCGCGAACATGAGGTGGCTGTTGACGTAGAAGATGTGAAAGACGACACGGTTGAAGGTGATGACCGCGAACCCCGCCGCGAGACCGACGACGTGCGCGCGGACTCCCAGCGCATCCCTCAGTCGGACGCTCACGAACCACCAGACCAGGGCGACCAGGCTGACCGCGAGCAGGGGCCCGAGTATGCGGAAAACATCTCCTTGCCCTGCCTGGATCGCGAGCGCGTGCACAGCGGGCACGGCCAACTGCCGCTTCTCTAATTCGCCGAGAAAGCCGTCGCCGAGCTGATCGTCGCTCAGCAGCCTGGCGAATTCCAGGTAGTAGAGACTGTCGGTAGACCAGTTGGTGAGCGGCACAAGCCGATAGGCGATGGCAACCACGAGCATCGCGACGAGGGCGAGCAGCAACCATCGACCGTCGCGCAGGACGGGGCTGCGACGCGCGTCGACGATGAGCACGATCGCACCGCTCGCGGCTGCAGCACCCACCGTGAGTAGAGGCCAGTCGGGCACGAAGGGAAGAGCGACCTGCACGAGCGAGAGCGCCACGAAGACCCCCACGCCGACGGGTACGGAGAGAATGGCCAGAAGCACACCTCGGACCCCGACGGCGCGCGCCACGGCGAACCCTGGAAGGAGCAGGACCAGCGCGAGCACATACTCAATCACTTCGACTCCGCTCGCGCTCACTGAGCAGTCGCTCGTCCACGAGCAGCATGGTCACGACGCCATCAACGAGCCACTCGTAGGCGACGAGCTTCTCCGGCCCAGCGACGGTGTCGGCGCTAATGAAGACCCACTCCTCGAATCCGGTCCTGCCCGCGCCGGTTGCGTAGAGCCCGGCAGGACGATACCGGAGAATGCGGACACCCTCGGCAGTGAGAAACCCTTCGATGTCCGAAATGACGGGCTTAGGATCGACGATCCGGACCTCGCGCGCCTCGCCGTAGGCGTACATGCTCGACGTTATTCTCGCGATCGAGAACGGTGCGCCCGCGGGCAAGTCGATCTGCGCCCCAGGCGCTCTATCACCGATCGTCGTGTGCGAAGAGAACCACCGTCGCACGTTGGAACTCTGGTCGAGGGCGACGTCGATCAGTTCCCCGTCCGGATCCGGCATGAGGTTGAGTGCGTCCATCTCCGGATCCCTGCTGCTTTCGATCGGGAGGAACTGCACCGAGTTGATCGCCGCGAGGACGAGCAACACCGCCGCAACGAGGACGAGCCGCTGCCGCGAAGGCCTTCTCGTGGAGAGATTTCTTGGGTCTGGGCCGTCCGGTCGTCTCACAGACGAATTCTAATGCGACACTCGCCAAACGCTTGACCGAATCGAGAGGCGGTGAAATCGGCGTTGCTCTGTACCCAAACCGTGCCATTGACGATCACTACGACGAAAGCTCTACATGGCTTGACGCTTGATACCACTCGATCCATCATCGCAGGCGGCTTCGCGAGCCGCATACGCCGAAAGGAACCGCAGCCGAGAGCCTCGGCGGCGAAAACGACGTCAATGTGTGCTGGCTAGCAGCCCCAAACATCGCCCAGTACTCCCACCTCACAGCACAAGAGTTAGCACGGAGAAGACGCACGACAGTGACCGACCTCTGTGGCGAGAGTTCGTATTTGCGTTCCCGGACCTCGTGGGCCCTATGTTCGTTGACGAAGCGCTCTCCCTCCAGAAGCATCGCTTTTCACGTGCCTGACCAGGCGATCCGTCACTCGCCGCTTGCACGCGAAGATTTCTAGCCACTCGATGGCCGCGCCTACGGCTTGTGATGGGTGGGGGCCTCAGGAACCTAGTGATGCTGGACCTCTTAGGGCTCGATGGCCCAGCTTTCGGGGTCGCCGAATTGTCGTCTGCAGGTGCTTGCCCTGCTCGCGCTGCTCGCAGAGGCGGCCATCGCAGTGTGAAGCGCCATCATTGGCGACATACTCGACGTCAGCCATGAAGCTGTCGCTCTCCTCGCCCGACGACATCGCCGATCGCAAGCACAAATCGCACCCATTCTGAGACCGACTCAGGCCGCAGAAGCGCCCTCGCGGTCGTACTGCAGCCGCTTGCTTCGTTCGAGCGAGTCCTCCAACAAGACTCGGTTGATGCGCAGGAGATCCGCGAGCAACCCGAGAGCAAAGCTGAGCAGACCGCCGACGAGAAGCGCGGCGCCGAGGATGAGCGATTGGATGTGGTCGCCCGCCGTGTTGCCGAGCCACAGCACGAGGTAGCGCACGAAGGGGACAAGCGAAAAAAGTGTGAGGAGGGCCCCGAGTGGCAGGAAGAAGGCGAGCGGGCGGAACATCAGATAGCTGCGGACGATCGCGCGGCCCGACTCGGTGATGTGCTGCCACATCGAGCTGAATAGGCGCGACTCCCTCGTCTTGCGGTTCGTAGTGATCGGGATGCTCGTGATCGCCAGGCGCTTGTGACCAGCCTGGATGATCGTCTCCATGCAGTAGCTGAAATCGGTGACGATGTTGAGCTTGAGCAACGCGTTGCGGGAGTACGCACGGAACCCGCTGGCGGCGTCTGGGATATTCGTCCCCGCAGCGATGTTGACGACCCTGCTGCCCACATGTTGCAGCATCTTCTTGAGCGGTGAAAAGTGCTCGATCGTCGCAGTCTGACGATCTCCCACGACGATGTCCGCCTCGCCGCGCAACACCGGTCCGATCAGGTCGGGGATGCGCTCCTGCGGATACTGATTATCGCCATCGGTGTTGACGAGGATGTCGGCGCCGTGCGCCAACGCGTAGCTCGCGCCGTCGGCGAACGAGCGAGCGAGACCGCGGTTGCCGATGTGGTGGACGAAGTGCGTGACGCCATGGGCCTTCGCGACCTCAACCGTGCGGTCGGTTGATCCGTCATCCACGACGAGGATGTGCAGCTCGTCAACGCCGTCGATCTCCCGGGGAATGGTCGACAGGACGAGATGAAGCGTCTCCTCCTCGTTGAGGCACGGAATCTGTACGAAGACCTTCATGATGCTCGCTCTCGGTGAGGGGCGCTCGGATTTGTACTCTCACTGACCCCTTTAGAGGTTAGATGATGAGCCGACGCCACCGGCGTCGGACGGCGGACGATCGGGGGAGGCGGTCTCGACGACCGCGAACGCCACGTCGTCCAAGCCCTCTAGAGTTACAGTGCGGCGCGGCCCAACACCGTCCGCATCTCACAGTCTCTCGCAGGAGGTATACGCGCATGATGAGTCCCTCCGTCACCGCCGTCATTGTGGGCCAGGGCTATGTCGGCCTGCCACTCGCTCAAGCGGCGGTCGACGCAGGCCTCTCGGTCATTGGTCTCGACATGAACGAGGAGATCGTGCGCCGCCTGAACGCGGGCGACTCCCACATCGACGACATCGCCGCCGAAGACGTTGCGACGATGATCGCCGGCGGCTACCGAGCTTCGAGCGACCCCGCGGTGATCGCCGAGGCCGACGTCGTGATCATTTGCGTCCCGACACCTTTGGGCGAATCCGGAGAGCCCGACCTGCGGGCGGTGCGGGGGGCTAGCGAAGCGATCGGCGAGCACATGCGAGCGGGCACACTCGTCGTCCTCGAGTCGACCACGTACCCCGGAACGACCGACGACGTCGTGCTGCCCATCCTCGAGTCGCGGGGCATGGTCGCGAGCGCGGACTTCCACCTCGCGTTCTCGCCCGAACGCATCGACCCCGGCAACACGGTCTACGGGATCCGCAACACGCCGAAGGTCGTTGGCGGCATCGATGCCGCCTCGACGGAGGCCGCCCGAGCCTTCTACTCGCGATTCGTCGACACAGTGGTCACCGCCAAGGGCACGCGCGAGGCCGAGACGGCGAAGTTGCTCGAGAACACCTACCGTCATATCAACATCGCCCTCGTCAACGAGATGGCCCGGTTCTGCCACGAGCTCGACATTGACATCTGGGACGTCATCCGGGCTGCCTCGACTAAGCCGTTCGGGTTCCAGGCGTTCTATCCGGGACCCGGTGTGGGCGGTCACTGCATCCCGATCGACCCCAACTACCTGAGCTACGAGGTGCAGCGCAAGCTCGGGCACCCGTTCCGCTTTGTCGAGCTCGCCGAGGAGATCAACAACTCGATGCCCGCGTACGTCGTGACGCGCGTGCAGGACGCTCTCAACGACAACGAGCGAGCCCTGCGCGGCTCGCAGGTGCTCCTCCTGGGGGTGACCTACAAGGCGAATATCTCTGACCAGCGCGAGTCGCCTGCGACTCGCATCGCCGCGCTCCTTCGAGCAAAGGGCGCAATCGTGACCTACCACGACCCCTACGTGCGGGTCTGGAATCACACCATGGGCGAGCCCCTGGAATCTGCGCCCGAGGCCATCTCCGCTGCGCGCGAGGCTGACATTTGCGTTCTGCTTCAGGCACACGACGAATACGACATCGCCGCCCTGACTGAAGCGAGCACTCTCTTCTTCGACACGCGAGGAGTCACGCGCGACGACGCGGCTCTCCGCCTGTAGGCGAGCGCCGGTAGACTCGACCGTCGTGAGACTTCTCGTTACCGGCGGCGCCGGATTCATCGGCTCCAATTTCGTGCACCACGTCATCGAGCACACCCAGCACCACGTCACCGTGCTCGACAAGCTCACCTACGCAGGCAACCGCGCCTCCCTCGAGGGCCTGCCCCCCGGCCGCCTCTCCTTCGAACACGGCGACATCACCGATGCTGCTCTGGTCGACCGGCTCACCTCCGAGGCAGAAGCGGTCGTGCACTACGCGGCCGAGAGCCACAACGACAACTCGCTCGACGACCCGCGGCCCTTCGTCGACACCAACCTCATAGGCACCTACACGTTGCTCGAAGCGGCCCGCCACCACGGCACAAGATTCCACCACATCTCCACCGACGAGGTCTACGGAGACCTCGAACTCGATGACCCCGTGCGCTTCACTGAGGCCACCCCGTACAACCCGTCGAGCCCGTACTCGTCGACGAAGGCCGGCAGCGACCTGCTCGTGCGGGCCTGGGTGCGCTCCTTCGGCGTGCAGGCGACGATCTCGAACTGCTCGAACAACTACGGGCCCTACCAGCACGTCGAGAAGTTCATACCGCGGCAGATCACCAATGTGCTGCGAGGCGAGCGGCCCAAGCTGTACGGCGCGGGTCTCAATGTGCGCGACTGGATCCACGCCGACGACCACTCCGCCGCCGTGCTCAGCATCCTCGAGAAGGGCCGCATCGGCGAGACGTACCTGATCGGTGCCGATGGCGAGAAGAACAACAAGGAGGTCGTCGAGCTGATCCTGACGCTCCTCGGCCAGCCTGCCGAGGCCTACGACCATGTGACCGACCGGGCCGGGCACGACCTGCGCTACGCGATCGACTCGAGCAAGCTGCGTACTGAGCTCGGCTGGCAGCCGCAGTTCGGGGACTTCGAGGCCGGCCTCGCCGCGACGATCGAGTGGTACCGAGAGAACGAGGCTTGGTGGGCTCCGCAGAAGGACGCCACCGAAGCCCAGTACCGCACCAAGGGACAGTAGCGCCATGATTCGATATTCTGTCGTCGGTGCGAACGGCATGTGTGGGCGCGACGTGCGTGCCGCGAAGGCCGCCGCACCCGGCACCCGAATAGTCGCCGCCCTCGGGCGCACCTGGCTGGACTTCACGGACACGGCGCGGTGCGGGGAGCAGGCCGACCACTTTGGAAACGGCATCCGCTCAGAAACACCCGGCACATGAAGAGCGCACGCATAGCGATCGTCGGACCGACGCACCCCTTCAGTGGTGGAGTCTCACATCACACGACGACAATGGTGAACCGCCTCGTGTCGCGCGGTCACGATGCAGAGATCGTGTCGTGGAAGGCACAATATCCCAGGTTCTTGCGCGACGGAGACATCCGGGTGGACGAGTCCACACCAGAGGTAGAACCGGCGCGCAAGGTGAGCTATCCATTGACGTGGTACAACCCGTTCGGCTGGTTCTTTACCGGACGCGCGCTCCGCCAGCACACACTTATCATTTACTCGTCAATCTCTCCCTTGCATGCGGTTCCCTTTGTCGTGATGTCGTGGGGGGCGAGTAAGAACGTCGCGCAAGCCGTGGTGGCACACAACGTTCTTCCCCAAGATGGCGGAACCCGACTGCACCGATATTTGAATACTCTCTTCTTCCGTCGACTTGGAGGAGTGATCACGCACAGTTCCCAGCAGCAGGCCATCGCCAAGAAGTCAGCGCGCCCATCGGCTCAAGTAGCGTCCGTCGTTCTTCCACTCCCGGATTTGGAAGGGGCACCCACCAGCCCAACGGACCCAATGCGATTGCGCGAGCGTCGGGGCGGACCGCTTCGCGTTCTATTTTTTGGGATGGTCCGCAAGTACAAGGGCCTCGACGTTCTGCTCGACGCCGTCGCCCGAGTAGAAAGAGTCACGCTGATTATTGCGGGAGAGTTCTGGGAGTCACAAGAGGAGACCGTCGAGACAATTAGGCGCTTGGGCATCGAAGAACGGGTATCGATCCGAAATGGCTACGTGTCTATCAATGACTTGGCAGACTTATTCGGATCCGCAGATGTACTTGCGTTGCCGTATCGCGGAGGGTCCGCATCCTTCAACGTCGCGCTCGCTCACCGGTTTGGCATCCCCGTCGTAGCCACAGATGTAGGCACATTCGCGCGCGACATACGCTCCGGTGTTGACGGCTACGTTGTACCCCGGGAAGACCCTGAGGCCTTCGCGGATGCACTCCGACGTTTGGACGCTCCAGATCACTATCGAGCGATTCGCGCCGCTGTGCCGTTCGGCACGAGCGACGACGACTGGTCCACATACCTAGATACGCTCGAAGAGCTCATCCCTGCGACTCATCGGAACTGAGGACCTTCCCCTTTATCCGGGGCGCGAAGGTTCACTTGTACTGCGCCTTCCTCGACCGAGAGGCTGGCTCCAATACCCGCTAGCCCTATGTCAACCGCGGCAAGGACAACGCGGCTCACGAGCGCAGCCGCGAGTGCATCAGTCGGCCCGACGGACTCCGCAAGGAAAAACACGAGTGCAGCTTCGCGCACGCCCGCACCAGCAGGAGCTGGAACGAAGAGCACCCCGAGCGCGAATGCGATGGCAAATCCTGCGATTGCCGGCAAGAGTGATTCGAGCGGGTCGGCGCCGAGTGCCACCAGAATGACCCAGAAGTGTGTCCCGACAATGACCCAAAACCCCACGTTGAGGGCTGTCACGCGGGCTGTTCTGGCCCACGAGAGTCCGTCGAGGGATGCCGGCCTTCGCAAGACACGAAGGACGAGCCGAATCAACCTGGTCATGACCGGGGGCGAGAGAGCCACAATCGCCGCCAATGCGAGCGAAGATACCCACCAATAAGCGCCCAGAATCGCATCGCCGAGAAAGAGAACGCTTGCGGAACCAATCACCAATGCCACCATCATGGATACCGCGAGCGCTAACAGCCCGACTATCACGGAGGTGAGAACGGGAATCCGCCACCTCGTCGTCAATTGGGCCTGCGCCGCGATGCTCCACACGGAGCCTGGCAGGTACTTTCCTGCCTGGCTCACAAAGAAGTACTTTATGGACGCGCGGAGCGAGAAGTGGATTCCGAAACCTGGCCAAATCTGGCCCCAGGCAAACACAGCGCAAGCATTCGCGAGAATCGCGAGCGCCACCGAGACAATAACCAGCGGGAAGTCGATACCACGCAGAATCACTGACAGCTCGGCCCAGCGAGAGGCCACGAAAGCCGATCCGAATGCCACAACTGCGATACCGAACGACCAACCGACCAGAAGGCGGACTTTCCCGCGTGGCACTGGCTAGCCCTTTACAGAGTAGAACTGAAGGTCGGAGTCGACCATCATCTCTACAAGCTCCTGAAACCCAGTCTCGCGCTTCCAACCGAGCACCGACTGGGCTTTGGAGGCGTCGCCCAAGAGTTGGTCCACTTCCGCCGGACGCAGGAAGGAGGAGTCCTGAACGACGTAGCGGTCCCAGTTATCGATCCCCACACGTGCAAACGAGATGTCGAGAAGATCCCGAACAGAGTGCATCTCACCAGTTGCCACAACGTAGTCGTCCGGCTCATCCTGCTGGAGCATGAGCCACATCGCCTGGACGTAGTCGCCAGCGAAACCCCAATCACGTTGCGCATCAAAGTTGCCCAGACGGAGTTCGTGCTGAAGACCGAGTGATATACGTGCGACTGCGCTTGTGATCTTGCGAGTCACGAACTCTTGGCCCCGAAAAGGGGACTCATGATTGAACAGGATCCCGGACGAAGCATGCATGCCATACGACTCGCGGTAGTTGATCGTCATGTGGTGCCCGAACGCTTTGGCGACGCCGTAGGGCGATCGTGGCCAAAGCAGCGTCGACTCTGTCTGTGGAATCTGCTGAACCTTGCCGAACATTTCAGAACTGGAAGCCTGGTAGAAACGGATCCGCCCCGAGTCCTTGCCCTCGGCGAGGCGAATCGCCTCGAGCACGTTCAGCACGCCTTTGCCCGTCACGTCCGACGTGAGGTGTGCTGTCTCCCACGAGTACGCCACATATGAGATTGCGCCAAGGTTGTAAACCTCATCTGGCTGTGATGCTTCGATGGCGCGAATGATGCTGGGCTGGTCGGTCAGGTCCCCTTTGAGAATCTTGACGCCCGGGGCATTGTCGAGAAGTGCTGGAATGCGCGGATTGCTCTGTCCGCGCACGAAACCGTAGACCTCATAGCCCTTGTCGAGCAACAACCGTGTCAAATAGATGCCGTCTTGCCCAGTTGCGCCGGTGACCAGTGCTCGCTTCATTGTTCCTCACGGACGATTTGGGGGAGGATTGATGGCTGTCTATTCCTCTTTCCAGCGTAGAGCACGTCTGCTTGTGCGGCACGCGCTCCATCTTCAGTTGCCATCAGCCACGCGATCAACGATCTTCCGGACAGCACGAATCTGCTCGTTGATGGGGAAGTGGTGGTTTCCGATGAATAGGCCATCTTCATGTACCCGGTCGGCGACAGGAAGATCATTAGGAACGATCGCATCGAGGTACGACATGACGGGATTCTTGGTGAAGTTGCCCCCGACGATTGGGCGAACATCGACACCCGCCTCACGGAATGCGTTTGCGACCTCCGCGCGCCGTCCTGCAAGTGCCCCATTTAGGACCATGGAGAACCCGAACCAGCTGCTCTCGCCTCTCTCCTCCTGAATCAGCACGTGCTCGCAGTCCGCGAAGGCGTCCTTGAAGCTCTCTGCATTCTGGCGACGGCCTCGCACGATGCTTGGAACCTTGCGCACTTGCTCCCGACCTATGGCGCCAGACATCTCGAGGGGCCGCACGTTGTACCCGGGGAGCACGAACCGGAACAGATCCTCGAGTGGATCCCCGGACTTCGAGTGCACCAAGTTGTCGTCGGGTAGCTCGCGGGTCCAACCGTGGGCTCGAAGGGATGTGAGCTCCTGGGATAGTTGTTCATCGTCTGTCAGGATCATTCCCCCTTCCATAGTGGAAATATGATGCGAGAAGAACGAGCTAAAGGTTCCCATGAGCCCGAACGTCCCCGCCGCCTTACCGTCAAGCATCGCTCCTAGGGACTCGCAGTTGTCCTCAAGAAGTACGAGATCGTGCTCCACAGCGATCGAACGGAGTACCGTGAGTTCCGCTGGGTTACCCAACAAGTTGACCGCGAAGATGGCCCTTGTACGCGGTGTAATCGCCTCGCGCACTTGCGCGACATCGATATTGAGGGTCGAGATATCGACGTCGACGAAAACAAGCTTGAGCCCGTACTGCGCGAGCGGGAAGTAGGTTGTCGCCCAAGAGACTGCTGGCACAATCACCTCGTCTCCGCGTTGCAGGGCAAACCGTGGATCAACAACCAAGGCCGCCACGGCAAGCAGGTTGGCACTGCTCCCCGAGTTGACCATCACACCGAACCTCGCACCGAAGTGCTGAGCGAACTCTCGCTCATATGCCGCGACTTCAGGACCCATCGTGAAACGGTCACCTGCAATGACTGCCTGGATAGCTGCGTACTCCGCTTCGTCCCACGTAGACGTGGCAAGAGGGAGTTCGACTCGAGAGTTGCTTTCAGGCGACATTAGAGAGATACCATCCGTGGGTCTGGGCCATCCCGGCCGACAGCGAAGTAGCTTGAGCCCACCCGTAGTCGTGCGCAAGAGTGGATTCGATGAGTTGCGAAGTCGCTACTGAAGAGAAGCTTAGGTCCTGTTCGATAGGTGATCCGCATCCTGCAAGCTTGACGGCCTCGCGGTAGACCTCGCCAATGGGCGTGATCGCGTCCCCGCCCACATTGAGCAGGGCCGGCAATCGGGAAACGTCATTGGCCACCTCAATCATCCACTGGGCAAGATCCGGGGCGAAAGTGAACTGCCTTTCATCGCGCCCGTCCCCCAACATACGAACGGATGAACCAGATCCGCACGCCAGGTGCGCTTTCACTAGAGCGGCGGGAACAACGTGCCCACCATCCGCTGAAAAATGATCGTGGGGCCCGTACAGATTGCTGGGGATGACGACCCGATAGGCCACGTGATGCTGCGCCGCCGCCGACTCCACAAGCCTCATACCCACGGCCTTGGCGAGGCCGTAGTTGGACGACAGAGATTTGAAACCGGAGCGCAGAAAGTCCCGCTCTGTCGATCTGATGCCCGCTGAAGTCGGCGGGTACGCGAGCGCGCTCCCGACATAGAGAAACTGCTCGACTCCACCCTCAAGGGCCGCTCGGACCACGGCTCCATCGAGCGCGACGTTGTCCAGCAGAAAGTCGAGTGGCCGAGCTTGCCGCTCCGCGAAACCTGCAACACGCGCAGCTGCGTGAATAATGAGTCTCGGCCTGACATAGCTAATCAGAGATCTTGTTTGCTGAGCGTCGGTCAAGTCAGCGTCATCGCGATTGGCGAAAAAGTACTCTTCTGTAGGACCGCGGGCATTCAAGACGTCTCGCAGATTGCGCGCCAGCATTCCTGAACCGCCGGTCACCAAGACAGTCATTCTCCGTGGTCCTCTCTCGTGCACCCATCGGCGATCGCAGCGTTGTCGGTCGGTTTCTGAAACGAGTCAGTCGCACGACCCCCACTTTAGGCCGTCGCCTTTCAATGGACCTCAGCAGGGGCCGCGTCACGAGGACCTGCTTTTCGGAACGCGTAGAGGCGCATCACTCGCGCCGTTTGTCCACGGGCTGAGCCCGCCCTCAAACTGGCCGTCACAGCGGCGCTGTCGACAGCGAATTGTCGGCTACAAGCCAGTGCACAGCATTGGTTTCCGCAATACAGCTGAACGTTAGGCTCTGATTTGTGCAAGTAAGTGAAGCAGAAGGTCAGGTCACATGACGAGTATTTGCTGGATGCCTGTTCGCCAGGAGACTCCTTGTGACGTACTTGAACAGCTCACTAGTGCCTCCGCTCAACGCCCGCGGTATGAGATTGTCTTGAGCAAGTTCCGTGACGAACTCAGCCAAGAGCCCGCGTGCTCCGACTTCTACGGGGCCTCCGCGCGACGATCGAGTGGTATCGCGAAAACGAAGCCTGGTGGGCTCCGCAGAAGGACGCGACCGAGGCCCAGTACCGCGCCAAAGGGCAGTAGCGCGTGACCCGCTACCTCATCACCGGGGCGCACGGCATGCTCGGGCGCGACCTGCAGGCCGCCCTCGCGGCCGCGCCCGGCGAGCGCGACGTCACCGCCCTCGGTCGCACCGAGCTCGACATCACCGACTCGGCTGCGTGCACGGCGGCCGTCGAGGGGCACGATGTCGTGCTCAACGCCGCCGCGTACACCGCCGTCGATGCCGCGGAGACGGACGAGCAGGCTGCCCACCTCGTCAACGCGATCGGCGCCGAGAACCTGGCCGCAGCATCCCGAGATGCCGGCGCCGTGCTCGTGCAGTACTCCACGGACTACGTCTTCGACGGCGCACAGGCGGAGCCGTATGCCGAGGATGCCCCGCTCGCACCCGTGAGCGCCTACGGCCGCACCAAGGCCGACGGCGAGCGCCTCGCCCGGGCCGCGCACCCCGACGGCACGATCATCCTGCGCACGGCCTGGCTGTACGGCGAGCACGGGCCCAGCTTCGTGCGCACCATGATGCGCCTCTACCGCGAGCACGGGCGTCTCACCGTCGTCGACGACCAGCACGGGCAGCCGACCTGGACGCGGGATCTCGCCGAGCAGACCGTGCGCATGCTCGACGCAGGAGTGCGCAGCGCCACGCTCCACGGCACGAGCAGCGGAGCGACCACGTGGCACGGCTTCGCTCAGGCCATCGTCGAGAACCTCGGCGGCGACCCCGCCCACGTGGCGCCCGTGTCGAGCGCGGAGTACCCCCGCCCTGCCCCGCGGCCCGCCAACTCGGTGCTCAGGCATGAGGGGTGGAGGCCGTTCGGACTTACCCCGATGCGGCCGTGGCGCTCCGCTCTTGACGAGGCCATGGCGAGCGACTCCCTACGAGATACCTCGGCCGCCTGACCTGCGGGCACCAGTAGACTGGCGCGGTTGTTCCGCCACCGGTGTGACATCACCGCCGTTCCGCCAGCAGAAGAGAGGGCCCCGCCGCATGTCGACGCTTCGGGTCGTGCTCGACCAGGTCGGGTCAGCCCAGCCCTCCGGCATCGGCCGCTACGCGCTCGAACTCACGCGCGCCCTCATCGAGACCGCTCCGCGCGGCGTCGGCGTGAGCGGCATCGTCGCCTCCTCCCCCGATGAGGAGTACCGGCGCATCGCGCAGGAGCTGCCCGGCCTCGCCTCCCTGCACAAGAGCTCGCTCGACCGCCGCCAGCTCGCCGCCGCCTGGCAGCACGGCTTCACGCGCCTGCCCGGCAACGGCATGGTGCACGCCCCCAGCCTGCTCGCCCCCCTCTACAACCACGACCGGCTCAACAACCCCGGCGAGCAGTTCGTCGTCACCGTGCACGAAGCCACACCGTGGACCCATCCCGAGACTCTCGCGCCGCGCGCCGTCGCCTGGCACAAGGCCATGGCTCGCCGCGCTCAGCGCTACGCCGACGCGGTCGTCGTGCCCACCCACGCCGTCGCCGAGGAGCTCGCGGAGGCGGTCGACTTCGGCGAGCGCATCCGGGTCATCGCCGGAGCCGTCAGCAGCGAACTGACGGTTCCCCACGACGTGGATGCTCGAGCTCAGGCTCTCGGACTGCCGGAGCGCTACGTCCTCGCCGTCGGGCCGCTCGAGAAGCGCAAAGGCATCCCCGACCTGCTATGGGCGATGGGCGACGTGCACGCGCCCGACGTGCCCCTCGTGCTCGTCGGGGTCGGCGACGTCGACATCGAGCAGCTCGAGCACCAGGCGCACCTCGACGCCGGCCGCGTCATCGCCCTCGGCACGCTCCCCGACGCCGACCTCGCCGTCGCCTACGCGCGGGCCTCCGTCGTCGTCGTGCCGAGCATCTCAGAAGGCTTCGGGCTTCCCGCCCTCGAAGCCATGGGGCTCGGGGCGCCCGTCGTGCACTCCGACGCTCCCGCACTGCTCGAAGTGTGCGCAGACGCCGGGCTCATCGTGCCGCGGCTCGACGCCGCCGGGTACCCGCGTCGGCTTGCCGACGCCATCCAGAGCGTGCTCGACGACGACGCCCTCGCCACCCAGCTCAGCGTGCGTGGGCGCGACCGGGCCCGTGCCTACAACTGGCGCGACTCCGCCGAGAAGACCTGGCAGCTGCACGCGGACCTGTAGTGTACATAGATGAATCATGCTCGACTGAACGACCGCCGCGAGAGGGCGCGCGAAGATGCTGACCCATCACGGCGTGGCACTGCGTCGCATGATGACAGCGCTGCAAGACGGAAGTTGCCGCACGCACTCGGTTTCGTGCTGCTACTGCTTTTCTCCTCGATCGCGAGCTTCGGTGTGGAGCTCGTATACGCGCGCTCGGCCGGGCTCCCAAGCGCGCGCGGATTCGTCTCCGAGCTTCCCATCGGGGTGCTCGCACTCAACGTCCTGCTGTTCCTGTGCATCGCTCTCGTGCTGTACGCCCTCTTCAACAGCTTCGTGGCCGCCTCCATCGGAGTCGGCACGATCGCATCCCTCGCCGCCTTCTCCAACTCCGAGAAGATGCGATTGCGAGGCGAGCCGCTCTACCCCGCCGACACGTCGTACCTCCTGTCGGTGGACTTCCTGATCGAATCCATCGGGCCGTCGTCCACCGTGTTCGTTCTCGCAGCCATGCTCGCGCTCGCGGGAGCGGCCGTCGCTTGGCGGCTGATGAGGCGCGCCCTGCCGACGAGCGTCGGGTGGAACAGCTCCTTCTGGTCGACGTCGGGCTGGAGGTCGCGCCTCGCGTGCGCGATCATCGGCGTCGGCTATCTGACGGTGGTCGCCCAGTTCAACTCGGCGGGGGACCCGACGATCCGTCTCGCCTACGAATCAGCGGGTTCGCACTGGGTTTCTTGGAGTCAGAACACCAACTACGAGCGGAACGGCTTCGTCGCCGGCTGGCTCAACAATCTTCCGGGGCCGGCGATGTCCCCGCCGCCGGGATACTCCGAACAGCGCGTAGCAGAGGTGGTCGCTCGCTACGAAGCTCTCGCCGCCGACGCAAACCTCGATCGCGACGGTGCAGCTCTCGCGGGCACCAACATCGTCGTCGTCCTGAGCGAGAGCTTCGCTGACCCTACGCTGTGGGAGGGCGTCACGCCGGCGGAGGATCCGATTCCCTTCACGCGTGAGCTCATGAACGAGCACACATCGGGCACCATGCTGAGCTCGGGGTACGGGGGCGGGACGGCAAACGTCGAGTTCGAGGTCTTCACTGGGCTGAGCGTGCGCGAGTTCGAATCCCAGGCGAGGACGCCCTACCAATCGGTGCTGCCGCACCGTGCGACGTTCCCGTCCCTCATCGCGTCCTTCGCCGAAGGTCACGCCGACGAGGGGCCGGACGCCACGATGATCGGGGTCCACCCCTATGAGTCCGCGTTCTATCAGCGGTCTCGGGTCTACCCGATCCTGGGATTCGACGAGTCGTTCTTCATCGACGACTTCATCGACGCCGACCGTGCTACGTACGTCGACAACAACTCGTACGTCTCCGATACCGAGGCGTTCGAGTGGGCGATCAGGGAGCTTCGGAGCACCGACGAACCCGTCGTGGTGGGAGTCCTCACCATGCAGAACCATGCCCCCTACTGGGACAGGTACTCCGACCCCATCGACATCCGGGAGCGGTTCGAGGGCGTCGAGCAGGTCGAGCAGTACCTGCGCGGTCTCGCCTACAGTGATGAGGCCCTCGAGGACCTTGTCACCGACATCGAGAGCACCGGCGAGCCGACCGTCCTGCTGCTCTTCGGGGACCACCTGCCGAGCATCCTTCCCCCCGATCTCACCATCGGCGGTGTCGAGTATGCCCGATACTTGACGCCCTACCTGGTGTGGTCAAACGTTGACCGCATCGATGTCGGCGACAAGACCGTCCTGGGCCCGAACCATCTCATGACGCAAGTGCGCGAGACCCTGCGTGCACCGCTCACCGCCATGGACGCGATGCTTCTGGAACTTCGACAGCACATCCCTGCTGCGAGCCCCGAATTCCTGCTGGACCCCGACGGCAGAGTTCTTGAGTCCTCACAGCTCTCGATAGCGGCCCAGGCCGTGCTCGAGGAGTACCGCATGCTCCAATACCACCTCGTCGAGGGAACCGGAATTCTGGCAGACGCGCTCTTCGCCGTACCGGAGCCGGTACCGTCTCGATGAGGTCCCCAATCAGCGGGCGTCCCCGAGAGTCATGAATCCGGGGTCGGGGTCGGCGTCGGCAGCGGTGCCACGGCCTCGGCCACGAGGGTGCGCGCGAGCGCGTAGTCGGGCTGCACGTTGTCGATCGTCGGCGGCACGAGCTCGAGCCGACGCAGCGGCAGCTCGCGCCCCCGCACCGCGAGGTCGGTGAACACGCCGATCATCGACTGCGGAACATCGGTGCGCACCAGGTCGCTGCTCGCACCGGCGATCGACTCGAACCGCGTGAGCACCGTCGCCGGGTCCAGCTGGCGCAGCATCGCCTCCTGCACGTCGCGCTGATGCTCCATGCGGTCGAAGTCGGTGAGGTTGTAACGGCTGCGCGCGTACCAGAGCGCCGTCTCGCCATCCATACGCTGCTCGCCCGCCGCGATCTCCCCCACCACGGGGCCGCCGTTGATGCCGAGCGTGATCGGCTCCTCCACGTCGATGACGACGCCGCCGAGCGCATCGATGAGATCCTCGAACCCCGCCATGTCGATGAGCACCGTGAACTGCACGGTCAGCCCCGTGACGCCCTCCACGGCGTCGCGCATCGCCTCGATACCCGGGCTCGACCCGGTCGCCGCCGCCGTCGGATAGAGCTCGGGGCGCTCCTCCGCCCACGGGTACAGGTAGCTGATCAAGCAGTCGTCGCCGCAGTCGAAGCCGTTCGGCCACGCCTCGTACAGCGGCGACTCCGGGGGAACCGGCGCGTTGTACAGGTTGCGCGGAATACCGATGAGCGACACAGCGCCGCTCGACGCGTCGATGCTCGCCAGCGTGATGCTGTCGGGCCGCAGGCCCAGACGGTCCGGGCCCGCATCGCCGCCGAGCAGCAGCACCGTGTACCGCCCGTCGATCGGCTCGACGATGCCGCCGCCCGCGAAGACGGCGCCCAGAGCATCCCGACCCACGCCCGTCAGATACGCGGCGTAGGCCGCCCCGCCCGTCGCCACCACGATCGTCACCGCCGTCAGCGCCGCCAGCCAGCCGCGCGCCGCCGGAGCCGTGCGTACCAGACGCAGCAGCGTGAACGCGTTCAGAGTCGTCACCAGCCACAGCAGCGCGTAGAAGACGAGCGCCGCCTGCGCGAGCCAGAGCACGATCACGTTCGTCGCGATCGTGAGCGCCACCGGCCGGGCGGCGACGAACAGGATGCCCGCGGCGAGCGCCACCGCCCACAGCGTGAACGTCGACCCCACCGCGAATCGACCCCAGCGGCGGCTGCCCGCGAGCAGCTGGGCCGTGCCCGGGATCAGCAGGTTCAGGCCGAGCAGCCACCAGGCGCGGCGGGTCATGAGCGCAGCATCCCGGGTGTCTGGATGCCGGAGCGGGGAGGTGAGCGTCACGGGGCGGGCGCGCCTAGGGGGCCAGGGTGCTGGGTGCGGGGGTGCTGGGCGCGCGGTTGGCTACCGTGCTCTTCAGCGCCTCGTTCTTCGCGCCGACCGTGCTCTCGAGGTCGCGGGCGAACGCGGCGATCGCCTCCGCCACGCGCGGGTCGTGGGATCCGATGATGCGGGCCGCCAGAATGCCCGCATTGCGGCCGCCGCCGATCGACACCGTCGCCACCGGGATGCCCGCCGGCATCTGCACGATGCTCAGCAGGCTGTCGAGGCCATCGAGGGTCTTCAGAGGAACGGGCACGCCGATCACCGGCAGCGTCGTCACGCTCGCGATCATGCCCGGCAGGTGGGCGGCGCCGCCCGCGCCCGCGATGATGACCCGGATGCCCTTCCCGGCGGCCGCGCGCCCGTACGCGATCATCGCGTCGGGGGTGCGGTGCGCGCTCAGCACGTGCACCTCGAAGCCGATGCCGAACTGCTCGAGGGCCTCCACCGCGGGCTCCATGACCGGCCAGTCGGAGTCGGAGCCCATGACGACGGCGACGCGCGGGGTCTCTCGTGCGGTGGGCGTGGCGGGGTCTGGCGTGGTCACGGGTCAATCGTAGGTGCGGGGCGGGCACGGGTAGGCGTGGCGCGCGGCGGCGTGGCGTGCGCGGCGAGGCGGGTCTGGTCGGGCGCGGCCGGTCGGGTAACGGGCTGTGCCGTGGGTTGGGCCTCATGCCGAGGCGCGATCGATCGCACCGCTCCTCCCCAGGCGCAGCGGCCGAGAAGTTGTCCCAAGATCGACGCGACCCCCTGTCGAATACACGTTCGAATGTGGGAGAGTAGCCCCATGACCGCATCCCTCGCCGCCGCGTTCGCCGCGGCCCGTGCGTCGCTGGAGTCGACGCCGGATTCGGTCGCGCCACTCACCTCGCTCTCCGATGAGGAACTCCTCACGACACTCTCGGAGGCGTCCGGCGTGCGCCGCCTGCTGGATGCCCGACTCTCCCTCCTCGCAGGCGAGGCCGCGAGGCGCTCGGCGCCGTCGCTTGCACACTCCGGGCTCGCGCAGCGGCGCGGGCACCGCACCGCCGACGAGCTCGTGCGGGTCGCGACCGGCAGTAGTCGACGCGAAGCACGCGACGTCGTGCAAGCCGGGGTCATGCTCGTCGGGGCGGAAGCCGCGGAGGCGGGTGCAGGTGGCGCGTCGGCGGCGGAAAGCCCGGGTGCGCTCGAGCTACCCGCCGGGCTACCCGCCGTCCCCGAGTGGGCGCAGAGGCTCGTCGAGCCTGTGCGGCGCGGCGCACTGTCGATCGGGGCTCTCCAGGCGATCCGGTCAGGCCTCGGCGAGCCGACCGCGACCGTCACGACCCAGGTGCTGCGCGGCGCAGTGGAAGCGCTCTTGGCCGAAGCTCCCGACCTCGACACCGATCGTCTCTACCGTCGTGCGCGCGGCTTGCGTGACGAGCTCGACGCCGAGGGCGTCGCCGAGCGCGAGGCCGAACGGCGCTCGGCGCGCTCGCTGCGTCTGCACCGGCTGCCCGATGGCATGAGCCGCGCCACGTGGTTGCTCGACCCGGAGTCGGCAGCCGTCGTCGCAGACCTCTTCGACCGCGCCACCTCGCCCCGCCGGGGCGGCCCCACCTTCGTGGGCGAGCGCGACGCCGCCGTCGCCCAACGCATGCTCGACGACGAGCGCACGCCCGAGCAGTACGCCTCCGACGCGGTCCTCGCCCTCCTCGTCGCCGGCGCCGACGCCGACTCCTCGCAGCTGCTCGGCACGGGCGCCCCGTCCGTGCGCGTGCTCGTCACCGCCAACGACCTCCGCAACGGTTCGGGCACCGCGACCGTCGAGGGGCAGACGGCACCGCTCTCGCTCCCCACCGTGGAGCGCATGCTCTGCACGGGCACGCACACTCCAATCCTGATCTCCGGCACCGGCCAGCCGCTCGACGTCGGCCGCACTCGACGCCACTTCACGATCCGACAGCGCAAGGCCCTCGCCGCGCGAGACGGCGGCTGTCGATGGGTCGGCTGCGAGCGGCCGCCGTCGTGGACGGAGGCGCACCACATCGACCCGTGGGCGACGCACGGCGGTCGCACCGACGTCGCCGACGGAATCCTGCTCTGTCGCCACCATCACCTGCTCGTGCACAACAATGGGTGGCGCATTCGACGTCGTGCCGCGCGGCCCGATGAACCACCGGGCGACCAGTACGAAGCGATACCACCGCCCTCCCACGGAGTTCAGCAGACCCCGCTCGACATGCCCAGCCGCAGCGAGCCGCTTCGCCGAGCACTCCACCCGAAGCCCGCACGCGCCGCGTGACGCAAGCACGCTGGAAGGGGCGCGCAGGTGACGGTGGTGCAGCGCACTCGGGGCTGGAACTGAGGGATGAGGGCTCACGGCTGAGAGCTGAGAGCTCAGGGCTCAGGGCTCAGGGCTCAGGGCTCAGGGCTCAGGGCTCAGGGCTCAGGGCTCAGGGCTCAGAGCTCAGGGCTCAGGGCTCAGAGCTACGGGCTCAGGGCTCAGGGCTCAGGGCTCAGAGCTACGGGCTCAGGGCTGAGGGCTCGGGCCTCGGGCTGAGAACTCGCGGCTAGGCCTCTCGGAACTCGAAGTGAGCGGCCGCCGCCCTCGCCCGGTACACCGTCTCGTCGAGGTCGTCCCCGAGCGCCGTCACATGGCCCGCCTTGCGACCTGCCCGCGGCCCCTTGCCGTAGGCGTGCACCTTCACGCTCGGCTGGTGCGCGAGCGAGGCCACGATCTGGTGCTCGGGCAGGGCCCCGAACACGTTGATCATGACCGTCGCCGGAGCGCGCATCTCGGTCTCACCGAGCGGCCAGTCGAGCACCGCGCGAACATGCTGCTCGAACTGACTCGTCACCGACCCTTCGATGGAGAAGTGCCCGCTGTTGTGGGGGCGCATCGCCAGCTCGTTGACGAGCACGCGCCCGTTCGTCGTCTCGAACAGCTCGACCGCGAGCACACCCGTCACGTCGAGCCCATGGGCGACCGTCGTCGCGATCTCGGCCGCCGCGCGCTCGACCGCCTCCGTCGTGTGCGGCGCTGGAGCGAAGACCTCCGCGCACACACCGTTCTGCTGCACCGTCTCCACCACCGGCCAGGGGCGCACCTCGCCGCTCGGGCGACGCGCGACCAGCTGAGCGAGCTCGCGTCGGAACGGCACGAGCTCCTCCACGAGCACCGGCCCCGACGCGAGCCAGTCGTCCGCCGCACCCGGCTCGTCGACGACCCGCACTCCCTTGCCGTCGTAGCCGCCGCGGGGCGTCTTCACGACCGCGCGGCCGCCGTGATCGTCGAGAAACGCCCCCAGCTCCGCCGCCGACGACACCCGCGCCCAGTCGGGCATCGGCACGCCCAACTCGGCGAGGCGAGCGCGCATGGCGAGCTTGTCCTGCGCGTAGAGCAGAGCATCCGGGCCCGGGCGCACCGCCGCGCCAGCATCGACGAGGGCGCGCAGCACCTCCTGCGGAACATGCTCATGGTCGAACGTAATCGCGTCGCACCCTCGAGCGAAGTCGAGCACCGTCTCGGGGTCGCGGTAATCACCGACGACCGTCGCGGCAAGCGTGGCCGACGAGTCGGCCGCCTCCGCCAGCACGCGCACCTCGACGCCGAGCGCGACCGCGGGCGGGATCATCATGCGCGCGAGCTGACCACCACCGATGACACCGACGACCGGCATGGGACTCCTCTAGACTGCGAATTCGCTCGCCCCCATTCTGTCCGATCGCGAGCGAGGGCGACGACGAAACGAGACCGGATGCCGATACTGGTGGGCCAGCTCGCCCGATTCGGGGCGGTCGGCATCGTCGGGCTCATCGTCGACATCGCCCTGTTCAACCTGCTGCGCGTCACCGTGCTCAGCCCCGAGGCCATCGCCGAAGGCCCCGTCATCGCGAAAGTCATCTCCACCTCTGTGGCGATCGCCGTCAACTGGATCGGCAGCCGGTACTGGAGCTTCCGTCTCGAGCGGCGCCGACCCGCGATGCGCGAGAGCCTCGAGTTCGCCCTCGTGAGCGTCGGAGGGCTGCTCATCGCCGTCGGCTGTCTCGTCGTCTCGCGCTACGTGCTCGGCTACACGAGCCTGCTGGCCGATAACATCGCCTCGAACGTCATCGGGCTCGCGCTCGGCAGCGCCTTCCGCTTCGTGCTCTACCGCACGTGGGTGTTCGACCCGCGGCGCGCGGTGCCGAGCCAGGTGCGGCCGGGCTAGGGGCTGCCGGACCAAGCGCGACCGGGCTGAGGGCGACCGGGCTAAGGGCGACCGAGACCGGCGTAGGTCCAGCCTGCCGAGCGCCACTTGGACGCGTCGAGGCAGTTGCGACCGTCCACGACGACACGCCCGCGAGCCCAGCTCGCCACCTCGACCGGGTCGAGCTCACGGAACTGGTACCACTCGGTCACGACCACGATCGCGTCCGCGCCCGAGATCGCCTCCTGGATGCTCGCGACATAATCGAGATCTGGGCGAATGCGGCGCGACGTCTCAATCGCCTCCGGATCCGTGGCCCGCACGACCGCGCCCGCGTCCGCCAGGCGCTGCGCGACATCCAGTGCGGGAGAGTCGCGCACGTCGTCCGACTCGGGCTTGAACGCCAAGCCCAGCACGGTGACGGCCTTGCCCGTGAGGTCTCCGCCCAGGTTCTCGGTGACGAGGTCGACGACTCGCTGACGGCGGCGCAGGTTCACGTCATCGACGTCGGCGAGGAAGGCGAGCGAGTGGCCGACGCCGAGCTCCTCGGCGCGCGCCTGGAACGCACGGATGTCCTTCGGCAGACACCCGCCGCCGAAACCGACGCCGGCGTTGAGGAAGCGGCGACCGATGCGGGCGTCGTAGCCGATCGCGTCGGCGAGCGTCGTGACATCCGCACCCGTGACCTCGGCGATCTCCGCCATCGCGTTGATGAACGAGATCTTCGTGGCGAGGAACGCGTTCGCTGAGACCTTCACGAGCTCGGCGGTCGCGTAGTCGGTGACGATGCGCGGCGTGCCCGCCTCGAGCGGGCGCTTGTAGATCTCATCCAGCACTTCGGCCGCGCGGTCGTCACGGTGGTCGACACCGTAGACGAGACGATCGGGCGAGAGCGTGTCGGAGACCGCGAAGCCCTCCCGCAGGAACTCGGGGTTCCAGGCGAGGCTCGCCCCCGTCGGCGCGACGAGCTCCGCGAGCCGAGCAGCGGTGCCGACCGGCACGGTCGACTTGCCGACGACGAGGTGGCCGGGGCCGATGTGCGGCAGCAGTGCCTCGACGGCCGCGTTCACGTAGGTCAGGTCTGCTGCGACGCCGCCGGCCACCTGGGGCGTGCCGACGGCGATGAAGTGCACGCGCGCGTGCTCAGCGGCCGCGATGTCGGTCGTGAACCGCAGGCGAGCGTTGTCGGGCGACAGCAGGTCGCCGAGCCCCGGCTCGAAGAACGGCGCACGCCCCGCCGACAGGTTCTCGATCTTGCTCGCATCGACGTCGATACCGACGACGTCGTGACCGAGCTCGGCCATGCAGGCGGCGTGAACCGCACCCAAGTATCCGCATCCGATGACTGAAATTCGCACCAGACGACTCTACTGTCGCTGCCGACGCGCGGGCGAACACCGGGCGACACGCGGGCGACCGTGCGGCGGCGGAGGGGAAGGGAAGGGCGGGGCGGACGGAAGGGGAAAGCGGGGCGGAGGCGGAGGCCGTGGCGGAGCCGGAGGCCGTGGCGCGTCAGCGGCCCTCGCGGGAGCGCCGCAGCACCGGCTGCGCCGTCGTCGTGCGCCGCACCGTCGCGATCGAGGAAGTGCTCGCCTCCATGAGCTCGCTCAGAGCATCCTGCACCAGGTCTGCGCGCGGGACGTCCCGCATGATCACCGGGCGCTCGAGGCCCGTGTTGATGAGCACATCCCCCGAGCGGAACATGCGCTGCAGTCCCGACTGCCGCACCGAGACGTCATAGCCCCGCGAGTGCAGCAGCTCCTGCCGCAGGCGCACCGCGAGCCCGCCGCGCAGGGCGATGCGGCGCGTCGTGACGACGTAGTGGGTGCCCAGCCAGCGCACGAGCGGCAGCATCCACAGCAGCACGATCGCGAGCAGACCCGCCCCCGCGATCGCGAGCCGCTGCCAGAGCTCGTCGAGCGCGAGAGCGCCGTAGGTGGCCGCACCGACCGAGCCGATGAGCACGATCGACGGCAGGACGAGCACCCGCGCGTGCGGGCGAAACCGTGCCACGACGCGCTCGGGCTCGCGCCCCTGCTCACGCCCCGGGTCGGTCATGCTCTATTCATATCGCAGGTGCGTCACGTCGCCGGCCGCCACGGCGACGACGCCCGAGGTCGCGCTCCGGTCGGGGACACCGCTCACCGTCAGACGCCCGTCCTCGTCGAGCCCGACCGCCATTCCGCGCAGCGGCGGCTGACCGGGCAGGTCGACGCGCACGGCCAGCCCGAGGGTCTGCAGGTGCTGCTCGACGAGCGGGCGCAGATCAGCGGGATGCTCAGCCTCGCGCCAGCGCGCCACGAGCTGCATGAGCTCGCGCAGGTAGGCCGCGAGGGCACGGTCGAGCAGGGACGCACCCTCGCCATCCACCGGCTCGCCGTGCTCGGGCACACCCTCGATGACCAGAGACGTCGCCGAGGGTACCGGCACCTGCTGCGCCGTCATCGACACGTTGAGTCCCGCCCCGACGACGACGCCGGTCGGGGTGAGCTCGGTGAGGATGCCGCACAGCTTGCGCCCGTCGACGAGCACGTCGTTGGGCCACTTCAGCCCGGCCCCGGTCACACCCAGGCTGCGCACCGCGCGCACCATCGCGACCCCCGCCAGCAGGGGCACCCAGCCGAGACGGCGCGGGTCGGGCCTAGGGGCCGAGTCACCGCCGCCCGGCTCGTGGGCGAGGAAGACCGACACGGCGAGCGCCGTGCCCGGCGGGGTCGACCACGCGCGGTCGAGACGACCACGGCCCGCGGTCTGGGTGTCTGTCGCGATGACGGTGAGGTCGGCGTGCGCGGCCTGCGAGACCAGCTCGCTGTTCGTGGACGCGCTCGCCCCCCGCCAGATGAGCGTGGCCCCGATCTCATCGCACACGCGTGCACTGATCGGAAGATGCATGCTGCGAGCCTAGGCGCGCCGCACCCTGAGCGAACGCTGGACACGACCCCGGGGCGGCGCTATGGTTACCGGCACGAGGGCCCCGCGCGTCACCGACGACCGCATGCGAGCCTCGCGAGTTCATCGACGAACAGGAGCCGCTTCCTTGACTGGATAGGTCAACGCCGCGCGACACACACCACCGGTGCGCGCCGCCGAGACCCTCCCCTCACCGCCTCAGCGGGCGCATCACCCGAGCCTCACGGCTCCGGCACGGCCCGCTTGCCAGCACGGTGAACCGTCAGGTCGCGTCGAGCATCGTCGGCGACCCTCAGGGACGGTCACCGACGATGAAAGGACCGCACACCGTGCCTCCCCGCACCGTGCCGAGCACCACCCCCGCTGTGCCGACCAGCACCTCCCTCCCGACCAGCGCTACCGTGCCGCTGCTCGTCGACGTCGACACGGGCATCGACGACTCGCTCGCCCTGCTCTACCTGCTCGCGAGCCCCGAAGCCGACATTCTCGGCATCACCTGCACCGCCGGCAACGTGCCCGCCCGGCAGGTGGCGATCAACAACCTCGCGTGGCTCGATCTGTGCGGCGCCGACGACATCGAGGTGGCTCTCGGCAGCGAAGTGCCCGTGCTCGCCCCGCTCATGACGACGGAGGAAACCCACGGCCCGCAGGGCATCGGCTACGCCGAGCTTCCAGCGCCGACGCGCACGATCAGCGAGCGCCACGCCACCGAGGTGTGGATCGAGTCGGCGAGGGCGCATCCCGGTGAGGTGGTCGGCCTCGTGACCGGCCCGCTCACGAACCTCGCGCTCGCCCTGCGCCTCGAACCGGAGCTGCCGCGCCTGCTCAAGCGCCTCGTGATCATGGGCGGCGCCTTCCACCACTCCGGCAACACGACGCCCGTGAGCGAGTGGAACATCGCGGTGGACCCGGAGAGCGCCAAGATGGTGTTCGACGCGTTCAGCGGCCTGCCCGCCGACCGCCGCCCCATCGTGTGCGCGCTCGACGTGACCGAGCGCATCGAGATGAAGCCGGAGCACCTGCGTCGCATCGCCGACCAGATCGGTGATGAGGATGCCGCGCTCACGCCCGACAGCGCCTTCGGTTCCCGATCTCGCGCCCTCAACCCCGTGCTGCGGCACCTCACCGACGCGGTGCGGTTCTACTTCGAATTCCACGTGACCCATGACCAGGGCTGGCTCGCCCACATGCACGACCCGTTCGCCGCGGCCGTCGCGCTGCACCCCGAGCTCGCGACCCTGCGCGCAGCGACCGTCGACGTCGAGCTCGGCGGAACGCTCGCGCGGGGCCAGACCATCGCCGACTTCGCGGGCCTGTGGGGCCGCGACCCCAATGCCGCGATCGTGGTCGACACCGACCCCGCGGCGTTCTTCGACCACCTCATCGAGCGCGTCTCCGCCCTGGCGACGCGCGTCGGCGAGGCGGAGGAGGGTGGTGAGCGGCAGCCGTGAGGCCGACGCCCGCCACCCTTTCCACCCCAGCGGCACATCGCCGCACGTCATCGAGTGCAAGGAGGCATTCATGAGCAGCACCACCCCAGCGACGGTTGACCCCAACCGCACGCGCAACCGTATTTTCGTCGGGTTGGGTACGGCCGTCATCGTGGCGACGTACCTCTACCTCATCCTCGCCCAGCCGACCGAGCTGGCCGAGGGCGGTCTCGGCACCTCAGCGCTCATCGCGCTGGCCGGGTACCTCATCGGAGCCGCACTCATCGCGGTCGGTGCGATCCACCGGCTGCCGACGGCGACCCTGAGCCTGATCCCCATCGCGATCGTCATCAACATCGCGGTCGGCCAGCTCGCGGCGACGCTCGGCCTGCCGGTGTACCTCGACTCGATCGGCACGGTGCTCGTGGGCGTGCTCGCCGGCCCCGCCGCCGGTGCGGTCACGGGTGCGCTGACGAACGTCATCTGGGGTCTCACGATCGGACCGATCGCGCTGCCCTTCGCGGTGACCGCGGTCGTCATCGGTGTGCTCGCGGGCTACGCAGCCCGGCTGGGCATGTTCCGCCGGTTCTACCTCGCGCCGGTCGCGGGCTTCGTGACGGGCATCGTCGCGGCGCTCGTCTCCGCCCCCATCGCGGCGTTCATCTTCGGCGGTGCGACGAGCGGCGGCACGGGCGCTCTCGTGGCGGCGTTCCAGGCGTTCGGCAACTCGCTGCTCGCCTCGACGACGCTGCAGGGCCTGCTGAGCGACCCGCTCGACAAGACGATCACCTTCACGGTCGTCGTGCTGATCCTGTTCGCCCTGCCGGGCAGGCTCCGCAGCAGGTTCCCGTTCGTGCGGCAGTACAACGTGTTCGGCAAGGTGACTCCGGTCGCCCCCGCCGAGCCGGCCGCACCGAAGGCCTGAGCCGCCGACCGGCGGACTCGACCCCACTCGGGCAACCCAGACAGGACAGCACGAAACGATGACGACGACGACCCTCTACCTGGAGCGCACCTCGGCGCTGCACCGCCTGAACCCTGTGACGAAGCTCGTGGCACTGCTCTCGATCATCCTCGCGGTCTTCGCGGTACCGCACTGGTGGATCCCGCTGGGGATCGTCGCCGTCGTCATCGTGCCTGCCGCCGTACTCGGTCGAGTCGGCGGCAGGCTGCTGCGCCTGTTCCTCATCCTTCTCCTGCCGCTCCTGGTGGTGCTGTTCATCATCCAGGGCCTGTTCTACCCCGACGGCTCGACCGTGCTGTGGGAGTGGGGCCTCGCCCAGCTCACCACCGAGGGGCTGCTGTTCGCGCTCACGATCGGCTCGCGCCTGACCGCCCTCGTGCTCGGCTCGCTCGTCTTCGTGCTCACGACCGACCCGGCCCGACTCATGAGCGCGCTGACGCAGGTGGGCATGAGCCCCAAGATCGCCTACGTCATCAGCGCGAGCCTGCAGATCATTCCGGCGTTCCAGGCGCGTGCGCAGAGCATCCTGCTCGCCCAGCAGGCCAGGGGCCTGGCGATCGTCGGCAGCCCCCTCAAGCGCGCCCGCGCCCTGCTGCCCCTGCTGGGCCCCCTCATCCTCGGAATGATCACCGACGTCGACGAGCGGTCGACGGCGATGGAGGCGCGCGCGTTCGGCGCGACGCCCAAGCCGACGAGCCTCATCGTTGTTCCTGACCCGGTCGGCGAGCGCGTGGCGCGCTGGCTGATGTTCCTCAGCGCGATCGCGGTGGTCGTGCTCGTCGTCGTGGGGGTGATCGCGTGACCGAGCCCGACCGTGAGATGGAGAGCGACCGTGAGATCGAGCGCGACCGCGTGAAGGAGACGACGATGGCGAACGCGAACGCGCCCATGATCGCGTTGGAGGGCGTCGGCTTCGCCTACGAGGATGCCGAGCGCTTCACGCTCGCGAACCTCGACCTGCGCATCGATGCCGGAACCGTGACGGGCATCGTCGGCGCCTCGGGGGCGGGAAAGACGACACTGGCGAAGACGGTCGCCGGGTTCATCCCCCTCAACGAGGGCGGCACGTACCGCGGCACCGCGAGCGTCGCTGGCCGGGTGCTCGCCGACGGCACGCTCTCCGAGGCGGCGGCGGCCGTCGGGCTCGTGACGCAGAACCCGTTCAACCAGATCTCGGGCGCGCGCTTCACCGTGCGCGAGGAGCTCGCGTTCGGACTCGAGAACCGCTCGGTGCCGCGCGACGAGATGGAGCGCCGCGTCGACGAGGTGGCTGCGCGCCTGCGTCTGGCGCCGCTGCTCGACCGCTCCCCCTACGCTCTCTCCGGCGGGCAGATGCAGCTCGTCGCGATCGCCTCGATGGTCATCATGCAGCCGCCCGTGCTCGTCATGGACGAGCCGACCTCGCAGCTCGACCCGGCCGGCACGCGCCTCGTCTACGACGTGCTGAGCACCCTCAGCGACGGCGGCACGACCGTCGTCATCATCGAGCACAAGACCGAGCTGCTGCACGAGCACTGCGACTCGATCGCCGTGCTTGCCGGCGGGCTCATCGTGCACCACAGCACTCCCGGCGCGGTGCTCGCCGACGACCGGCTCACGAGCTGGGGAGTGGGCGAGACGCGTGTCACCGCGGCGGCGCGACTCGCGCGCGAGCGCGGGCTGCTGCCCGTCGAGCGCGCCCTCCCGATCGGGGTGCACGATGCCGTCGAAGCGTTCTCGACGCAGAAGGGAGCAGCGTCGTGAGCGAGTCGGCGATCAGCGTGCGCGGGCTCGTGCACACGTACCCCTCCGGCGTCACGGCGCTGCACGGAGTCGACCTCGATGTCGCCCCCGGCGAGCGCGTCGCGATCGTCGGCCAGAACGGCGCAGGCAAGACGACCCTCGTACGCCACCTCAACGGCATGGTGCGGCCGACGGAGGGCGAGGTGCGCATCGGCGACTGGTCGACGACGGAGAAGTCCATCGCCGAGCTCGCGCACCGCGTCGGCTACGTCTTCCAGAACCCCGACGAGCAGATCTTCGCCCGCACGGTCGCCACCGACGTGGGCTTCGGGCCCAAGAACCTCGGGTTCGACGAGGTGCGCGCGCAGCAGGCTGTCTCCGACGCGCTCGAGGCCGTGGGCCTCGCGCACGAGGCCGACGTGCACCCCCACCACCTGTCGCTGAGCGAGCGCAAGCGCATCGCGATCGCCGCGGTGCTCGCCATGCAGACCCCCATCGTCGTGCTCGACGAGCCGACCACCGGCCAGGACGACGCGGGCGTGCAGCTCATCGCGGGCATCGTCGACTCCCTCATCGCGCAGGGCCGCACGGTCGTCGCGATCACGCACGACATGGACTTCTGCATCGAGAACTTCGACCGCGTCGTCGTCATGGCGCAGGGCGAGGTGCGGGCCGACGGCCCGGCCGAGGAGGTCTTCGCCGACGTCGCGGCTCTCGAGGCCGCGGCCGTCGAACCCCCGCAGCTGCTGCGGGTGGCGCGGGCGCTCGGCTGGAGCGGGACGCCGCGGGATGCTCGCGCCTTCGTCGACCAGCTGGCTCAGCAGCGCGGCTCCGGGTCGGGCGCATGAGCGGGCTCACCTTGCTCGCCCTGCTCGCGAGCGGCTTCCTCGGCGTGAGCGACTTTCTCGGCGGCGTGCTGTCGCGGCGCATCCCGCTCATGGTCGTTCTGCTCGTCTCGCAGGTCGTCGCCGCGATCGCACTGAGCACGCGCCTGATCGTCGAGCCGTTCGATCCGAGCGCCTCCGACGCGATTCTGTGGGGCGTCATCGGCGGCGCCGCGACCGCCGTCGGCGTCTCGTGCCTGTTCCGCGGCCTCGCGATCGGCACGATGGGCGTGGTCGCGCCCATCACGTCGCTCAGCGTGGCCGTTCCGGTCATCGTGGGTCTCGCCGGCGGGGACCCGGTGTCGTGGCTGCTCGGCATCGGCCTCGCCGTCGCCGTCGTCGGCACGGTGCTCGCCTCGGGGCCGGAAATACGGGCCGGAGCACTGGAGGGCCGCCGCAACCGCCTGCTCTCGGTCGTGTTCGCCGTGCTCTCGGCGTTCGGCTTCGGCCTCGCCAACGTGTCGGTCGCCTACGGCAGCGTGCAGGGTGTCAGCACGACGCTCGTCGTCAACATGCTCGTCGTGCTCGGCCTCTACCTCGTCGGGTTCTCCATCTGGGTGCACATCCGCCTGCGCGGTGCGGCGGCCCGCCTGCACGCCGGGAAGACGGCGAGCCCCGCCCTGCTGCCGGTGCCGATCCGCGCGCGCGACTGGGTCGGCATGGCGGCGATCGGCGTGCTCGGCTACGCGGCCCAGCTCTCCTTCGCACTCGCGAGCCTCGACGGAGCGCTGAGCGTCGTCGCGGTGCTCGCGTCGCTGTACCCCGTCGTCACGGTGCTGCTCGGCTGGCGGCTGCTCGGGGAGCGTCTGCTGCGCATCCAGATCGCCGGCGTCGTCATGGTGTTCCTCGGCGTCTCGACGATCGCGGCATCCGCCTAGCGGCGCACACAGCCCGCCGCCCGAAATTGTGGAGAATCGCCAACGCCTGCC
The DNA here is from genome assembly GCF_014789785.1 of Chryseoglobus sp. 28M-23. Classification (NCBI taxonomy): domain Bacteria; kingdom Bacillati; phylum Actinomycetota; class Actinomycetes; order Micrococcales; family Microbacteriaceae; genus Microcella; species Chryseoglobus sp. 28M-23. The sequence continues at coordinate 2,083,855 of NZ_CP061846.1, forward strand.
CGCAGTCCGTGGTCGATAGGCTGACTACGTGACCGACACTTCGAGCTCCCCCGCCCCCGACCTGTCGACGACGGCCGGCAAGATCGCCGACCTGAAGGTGCGCTACCACGAGGCCGTGACCGCGAGCGGCGAGGCCGCGATCGAGAAGCAGCACGCCAAAGGCAAGATGACGGCGCGCGAACGCATCGACACGCTCCTCGACCACGGCAGCTTCGTCGAGCTCGACGAGTTCGTGCGGCACCGCACGCACGCCTTCGGCATGGACGCCAAGCGGCCGTACGGCGATGCGGTCGTCACGGGCACCGGCACGATCCACGGCCGCCAGGTGGCCGTCTACAGCCAGGACTTCACGATCTTCGGCGGCTCGCTCGGCGAGGTGGCCGGCGAGAAGATCATCAAGGTCATGGAGCTCGCCCTCAAGACGGGCGTGCCCATCATCGGCATTCTCGACTCGGGCGGCGCGCGCATTCAGGAGGGCGTCGTCGCGCTCGGCAAGTACGGCGAGATCTTCCGCCGCAACACGGCCGCGAGCGGCGTGATCCCGCAGATCTCCATCATCTGCGGTCCCGCTGCGGGCGGTGCCGTGTACTCCCCCGCCCTCACCGACTTCGTCATCATGGTCGACAAGACGAGCCAGATGTTCGTCACCGGCCCCGACGTCATCAAGACCGTCACGGGTGAGGACGTCGGCATGGAGGAGCTCGGCGGCGCGCTCACCCACAACCGCACTTCCGGCGTCTCGCACTACCTCGCGAGCGACGAGCACGATGCCTTCGACTACGCGCGGGCCCTGCTGAGCTACCTGCCCGACAACAACCTCGCCGAGCTGCCGCAGTACGAATCCTCGGCCGAGCTCGAGATCACCGACGCCGACCGTCGGCTCAACACGATGGTGCCCGACAGCCCCAACCAGCCGTACGACGTCGTCGACATCATCGACCACGTGGTCGACGACGGTTCCTTCCTCGAGGTGCAGCCGCTCTTCGCCCCCAACATCGTCGTCGGCTTCGCCCGCGTGGAGGGCCGCAGCGTCGGCGTCATCGCCAACCAGCCGAACGCGATGGCCGGCACCCTCAACATCGACGCTGGTGAGAAGGCCAGCCGGTTCGTGCGCTTCTGCGACGCCTTCTCGATTCCCGTGCTGACCCTCGTCGACGTGCCCGGCTACCTGCCCGGCACCGACCAGGAGTGGCAGGGCGTCATCCGTCGCGGCGCGAAGCTCCTCTACGCCTACGCCGAGGCGACCGTGCCCCTCATCACCGTCATCACGCGCAAGGCCTACGGGGGCGCGTACATCGTCATGGGCTCCAAGCAGCTCGGTGCCGACATGAACCTCGCCTGGCCGACCGCGGAGATCGCCGTCATGGGCGGGCAGGGTGCGGTGAACATCCTGTACCGCAACGAGATCAAGGCGGCCGAAGCGGCGGGTGAGGATGTCGCGGCCGTGCGCGCACGGCTCGCGAACGAGTACACGTACGACGTGGCGAGCCCGTTCCTCGCCGCCGAACGCGGCGAGTTGGACGGCATCATCGAGCCCGCCGCCACGCGCGTGTCGATCATCAAGGCGCTGCGCGCCCTCAAGACGAAGCGCGCGAGCCTGCCAGCGAAGAAGCACGGGAACATCCCGCTGTGACCGGCGACGCGACAGCGGCCTCGGCCGAGAGCGAGACGGCGCCCCGCGTGACCGTGGTCGCGGGCAGCCCGACCGAGGTCGAGCTCGCCGCCGCGCACGCCGTCATCGCCGCGGTGCTCGCCGAGCAGCACGAGCGCGGCGTGGAGCGGGTCGACCCGCTCGTCGACCACTGGTCCTCGCGCGCGCGCCAGATGCGCCAGCCCCTCGCCCCCGGGCCCGGCGCGTGGGCGGCCTCGCGCGGCATGCGCGGCTGACGGGCGCCCTCGCACCCCCTCTGACCGCCTTCTCCACCGCTCTGACGGTCTTCTCCACCGCCCGGACTCTGACCCCCCGAACGAGGGGTTTGTCCCCCGTTCTCCTCACCATACCCCTCGTACTACCCCCATTTTCCGCGGTTCTTGTCCCCCGTTCTCGTGAAAATGTCCCCCTGGGTGTCCCCCAAAGTGACGACTGTCCTCCGACAGCAGGAGTGGCAGAGTACTTATTGCTAGGTGTCGCTCATTGAGCACACCGCCCATCACAGGCCGCTCGGGTAAGCGGCTGGAGATTGGGGGGCGAGTTAGGTTGACATTCGGGTTGTCGGTCTAACTCGATACGTAGCGAAGGGCCGGAGTTGGGTACTCCGGCCCTTCGATCGTTAACCGGCCCGCGAGCTGCGACAGGGCGCTACTGCGCTGAGGCCGGCGCCGAGACGGTCGCCCGCGGGATCTCGAGCCACAGCGCGACCTCCTCGTCGTCCTCATCGTCGTCGTACCCCGAGCCCGCGTCGTCGTAGCCGTGACTGCCGTGGCGCTCGGCCGCTGCCGTGGCCGACGCCGCGAGCTCGGGCACCGGGCTCAACCCGACGACCGTCACCGCGATGTCGGACTCGGCAGGAGCGGTGCGCGCGATGACCCGCTGAGCGCTGGTCGTGCGCAGTGCTTCGGCGAGAGTGTTGAGCACAGCATCCCGAGCCCGCTCGTCGAGGTCGTCGAGTCCGCCCTCATCGAAGAGCGTGACCGCCACACCGCGCCGCCGCGCCGCCATGACCTCGTGGCGCATCGCATCGTTGAGCAGGCTGCGACCGCGGATCTCGTCACGGATGGCGCCCTCGAGGTTGAGGCACTCCTGTCGCTGCTCGTCGGTCAGCTCGCCACCCGTCGACTCGATGATGCGCAGCATGGGCGCGGCCATCGTGCCCGTCTGGCCCAGCCGGAACTGCCGCTCGTACAGGTGGGCCTCCTGCGCCGCCTGCCAATCGGTCGCCTCGCGCTCGGCCTGTGCGAACCGAGCAGCATCGCGCGACGCCTTGAGCATCGCGACCGAGAGGATGTGCGACACGGCGACCCACGACACGCTGCCGATGGCGCCCGTGCCGAGCAGGAGCACGACGCCCCCCATTCCGCCGCCCCAGATCACCGTCTGCACGACGAGCGCCACGATGCCCGCCCAGGCGTAGCTGTGACGGCGGCGCGTCGACGTGATCGTCATGAGCGTGCCGATCGCCGCCACGTACCAGGTCGAGTAGCCGAGCCCGCCCTCGCGAGCCGGGTCGAGCTGCGGCGTGACGAGCAGCGTCATGAGGATGCAGACGAGGACGTTGCTCGCGGCCATCCAGTGCGGCATGCGCGAGGGACCCGAGGGCAGGAGGCTCACCGTCGACATGAGCGCGTACAGGATCATCGCGATCATGACCGGCAGCGGATTCGCGGGGATGTCGATCGCGTAGAGGCCCAGCACGATGATGTAGCCCGAGAAGAGCGCTGCCATCGTGACGACGAGGGCCCGGGGCACGCCGATTCTCATCGATCGACCTCCTCGCGCAGATCGCCCTCGAGATCTGCCGTCGCGTCCTCGGTCGGCACGAGCACCGGCCAGGTCAGCAGGATCGTGGTGCCCTTGCCCGGTGCGGACTCCAACTGCGCGTGACCGCCGGCGTTGATCGTGCGGGCCAGGATCGAGCGCTGCACGCCCAGACGACCCTCCGCGACCGCCGAGGGGTCGAACCCGGCACCCGAGTCGCCGATCTCGATCTCGATCATGCCGCCCTCTGCGCCGCTGATGCGCACCCAGCGCTTCACCTCCGGCCCGCCGGCGTGCTGCACGCTGTTGACCATCGCCTGCACGGCAGCCGAGTACAGGGCCTCCGCCTGCGCAGCGGGGATGATGCGCGTGTCGATGGAGCGCATCCGGATCGAGAACGGAGACTGCATGCCGCGCGCAGCCTCGACGATGCGATCGCACAGCGACCGGAATCGCACCGTGCTGCCGTCGTCGGGCGTCACGAGCGCGGCCTCGCGCAGGTGGCGCATCGCGTTGGAGGCCATGGCGCTCGCGAGCCTCTTCTCCTGCGGCCCCTCGGCCCGAGCCGCCGAGAGCAGGGTCGTGAGCACGCTGTCGTGGACGATCGAGTCGACCTGCACGCGCTCCACCTCCGTCGCGTTCTGGCGCACGGCCCGCGAGTAGCGGTCGAGGGCCATGCCCTGCGCGTCGTCGACCGAGCTCGCCGCCGCGCGCAGCATCGTCACGATCACGAGCACGGCCCCACCGAGGATGATCGCGTAGACCGCGTTGAAGAGCCCGAGCTGCCACGGCCCGCCGCCGCCCTCCGGCAGCGCGCGGATCACACCGTAGATCGTCGGCACGATGAACAGGTAGATCGTGGCGCCGCGGACCGTGAACCCGATCGCCGCCGCCGCGGTTGCCACCGTTGTCAACTGATACAGCCAGTGATCGCCGCGCTGCGCGACGTCCGGGTCGGCGAGGAAGAAGGGCCAGGTGAGCAGGGCGACGACGTACACGCCCGCGACGATGCGGTTCGCTCCGACCACGAACCGCTTCAGGGTCGTGCACAGGAGCGAGAAGACGAGGGAGCCGAACAGCAAGGAGACCGTGATCGCCGACCAGAGGGGCTGGCCCAGCGAGTACTGGCCGAGCAGGGTCGGCACGGCCTGCAGGCCGAACACGATGCCGAACCAGGCCACCGATCGCGAGATGACGGTGTCGACGCGCTTGCGACTGATCGGGTTGCGCGGCTGCTTCGACACGCTCAGCGCGGTCGGGGCAGCGACCTCAGGCCGACTCATCACCGTCCGGGTCGAGGCCCGGCAGAATGCCGTCCTCCACCGCGCGGCGCAGCAGGTCGACCTTCGTCGGCGCCGGACGGCCGACCTCGACGTACTTCGCCCGGATGCGGTCGAGGTACTCGCGAGCCGTCGAGTAGCCGATACCGAGCTGCTGGGCGGCGAGCTTGAGCGGCAGCCCGGAGGCGTAGAGGTGCAGAATCTCGCGCTCGCGCCGCCCGAGCTGCGCCTTCGCGAAGTCGCGGTCGGCATCGATCGCGCTCGCCCACTCGAGGTTGTTGAGCACTTCGCCGCGCGCGACCGTCTCCGCAGCGGCGATGACCGCGCGAGTCGCCGACGACTTGGGGATCACGCCGGCCGCACCCGCGGCGAGCGCCTCGCGCACGCTCGCGACGCGATCGGCGATGGAGTGCACGAGCACGGCCGAGCCGGTGGCCTGCACCGACTTGACATTGTCGGTCACGCTCGAGCCGTCGCCGAGGGAGAGGTCGAGGACGACCACGTCGACCTCGCGACCGTCGAGGTTCTCGACGAACTCGGGAACGGTCGCCGCCGAGAGCACGAAGTCGAAGCCTGCATTCGTGAACGCCGCCTGCAGCCCGAGGCGCACCGATTCGTGGTCGTCGACGACGGCGACGCGCACTGCGCTCTCGGTCTCGGCAACCACGTATCTGCCCATCTTCTGTCGGGATCAGTGCTCAGCGCACTCCGGTGGGGGACGATCGGGTGCTCTGCTGCCTTCATCGTAGCGGCAGGGGGCCGCCTCCCTCGGGGCACGGCGCGCCCGAAGGGCGAACACCGCGCAAGAATGATGAAACCGAATCAGTCTCGAATGAGCGTCGCGACAGCCTCGACGTGGTGCGTGTGCGGGAACAGATCGAAGGCCCGGATGCGCGCCAGCCGGTAGCCGTGCGCCTCGGCGAGAGCGACATCCCGTGCGAGCGCCACCGGATCGCACGCCACGTACACGAGTTGCGCGGGAGCCAGCCGACCGAGAGCGGCCATGACGTCGACACCCGCACCCGACCGCGGCGGGTCGAGCACGACGGTCGCGCCGTCGAGCGGCGAACGGTCTCCCGCGGTGCGCTCCTGCAGCGCCCGCAGCCAGCGGTCGACGCGGCCCGACTCGGCGCCGGCACCCAGCCACTCGGCGAGGTTCTCCGAGGCGTGATCGGTCGCGCGCGGGTCGGCCTCGACGCTCGTGATGCGCGTCGAGGGGCCGAAACGGTCGGCGACCGCCGCAGCGAGCAGACCCACCCCGCCGTACAGGTCGAGGTTCCCCGCCCGAGGGTCGAACAGCTCGACGTCCACGGCGTCCTGCACGGCGCGCGTGAGCGTCGCCGGAGCCTCGCGGTGCACCTGCCAGAACCCGGTGTCGTCGAGCGCGAAGGAACGGTCACCGACGCGCTCGTGGATGACCGTCGGCTTCTGCTCGCCGATGACGAGCCGCGCGTCCGAGCCGTTCGGCACGAGCACATCGACGGTGTCGAACCCCGAGAAGCGCTCCTCGAACGGCGTCGCGGCCTGCACCGCGTCGGTCGCGAGCGGAGCATCCGTCACCGGGATCACCGTGTGCGAGCGCGCCGCCATGGGCCCCAACCGGCCCTCCTCGTCCACGTGCAGGCGGATGCGCGTGCGCCAGCCGAGACCGCCACGATCGTCGTCCCCGGGCAGAGCCTCCACCTCGACATCGACCTCGAGGCCGGCCATGCGCTGCAGGGCCTCGACGAGGATGCCGCGCTTGAGCTCGCGCTGATGAGCGAGTGCGATGTGGCCGAACTCGGCGCCGCCCGCACGGCGACCCGGCGGGTTCTCGATGCCGGCCGCGCTCCACACGTGGGGTCGACGATGCTCGCTCGGCTCGAGCACCTCCACCGTGTCGGCGCGCCAGAAGCTCTTCTTGCGGTCGTCGCTGATGCGCGCTCGAACCGTCTCGCCCGGGATCGCGTCGCTCACGAACACGACGCGGCCATCGAGGCGCCCGACGGCGACACCGCCGTGCGCCATGCGCTCGAGCGTCAGCTCGACGTCACGGCCTGCATTCTCACCCACAGTGCTCCTCACCCACGCTGCGCTTCTCGATCCACGCTGTTCAGCCAATCCCACCAGCCTACGAGGCCAGCGCAACTCGGGGGCGTTCGAGTGTGAGGGTTCGCCCAGGTGCGTAGCATCGGCAGGGTGCGCCTGTACCTCGCCTCCACCTCCCCGGCCCGCCTCGCGACCCTCCGCGGTGCGGGTATCGAGCCCGTCGCGATCGCACCGGGCGTCGACGAGGAGGCCGCCGTGGCCGAGGCGGAGGCGCGCATGGGCCGCGCCCTCGAGCCCGCCGAGCTCGTGCAGCTGCTCGCCCGGCTCAAGTGCGAGGCCGTCCTCGACCCCGAGGTGCTCGCGGCCGCCGGCCTCGAACCGGCGGACCTCGACGGCTTCCTCTTCGGCGGCGACTCGGCATTCGAGCTCGACGGCACCATCTACGGCAAGCCCCACGAGCCGCACATCGCCCGCGAGCGGTGGCTGCAGCAGCGCGGGCGCAGCGGGGTGCTGCACTCGGGCCACTGGCTCATCGACCACCGCGGCGGTGCGGTGCGTGCGGCGGTGGGCCGAGCATCCCGTGCCGTCGTGCACTTCGCCGACGACATCGAGACGTACGAGATCGACGCCTACATCGCTACCGGCGAGCCGCTGAAAGTCGCCGGAGCGTTCACGATCGACGCGCGCGGGGCCGGATTCATCGACCGCATCGAGGGCGACCCGCACACGGTGGTCGGGCTGTCGATCCCCCTGCTGCGCCGACTCGTGCACGAGCTCGGCGGGCGCTGGACGGAGCTCTGGAACCGCTGAGCCGTCGACTCGCGCAGCGTTGTCGCCAAGTGCTCGCGCATCCTTTTGTGGACCATGCCCAAACCGCGGCGCCCCGCCCGGCAATAGGCTGAGGGATCATGGCCCGCATCAGCAAGGTTCTCATCGCCAATCGTGGCGAAATCGCCGTCCGCGTCATCCGCGCCGCCCGCGACGCCGGTCTCGGCACGGTCGCCGTCTACGCCGACCAGGATCGGGATGCCCGGCACGTGCGCCTCGCCGACGAGGCGTACGCCCTCGGCGGGTCGACGAGCGCCGAGACGTACCTCGTCGTCGACAAGATCCTCAGCGTCGCCCGCCGCTCGGGCGCCGACGCCGTGCACCCCGGCTACGGCTTCCTCGCCGAGAACGCCGACTTCGCGCGCGCCGTCATCGACGCCGGGCTCATCTGGATCGGGCCCAGCCCCGAGGCGATCGAGAAGCTCGGCGACAAGGTGAGCGCGCGGCACATCGCCGAGAAAGTCGGTGCGCCCCTGGCGCCCGGCACGCTCAACCCCGTGAGCGGCGCCGATGAGGTGCTCGCGTTCGTCGACGAGCACGGCCTGCCCGTCGCCATCAAGGCCGCGTTCGGAGGCGGCGGCCGCGGCCTCAAGGTCGCCCGCACGCGCGAGGAGGTCGCCGAGCAGTTCGACTCGGCCACCCGCGAGGCCGTCGCAGCCTTCGGCCGCGGGGAGTGCTTCGTCGAGAAGTACCTCGACAAGCCGCGCCACGTCGAGACCCAGTGCCTCGCCGACGCGCACGGGAACGTCGTCGTCATCTCCACGCGCGACTGCTCCCTGCAGCGCCGCCACCAGAAGCTCGTCGAGGAGGCGCCCGCGCCGTTCCTCACCGAGGAGCAGACGTCGTTGCTGTACTCGTCGTCGAAGGCGATCCTGCGCGAGGTCGGCTACCTCGGTGCCGGCACGTGCGAGTTCCTCATCGGCTCCGACGGTACCGTCTCGTTCCTCGAGGTCAACACGCGCCTCCAGGTGGAGCACCCCGTCTCGGAGGAGGTCACGGGCATCGACCTCGTGCGCGAGCAGTTCCGCCTCGCCGAAGGTGAGGAGATCGGCTACGACGACCCCGTCGCCCGCGGGCACTCAATCGAGTTCCGCATCAACGGGGAGGACCCCGGGCTGAACTTCATGCCCATGCCGGGCCCCGTGCACGCCCTGCGCTTCCCCGGCGGCCCCGGAGTGCGCGTCGACTCGGGTGTCACGACCGGCGACGTCATCTCGGGCGCGTTCGACTCGCTGCTCGCCAAGCTCATCGTCACCGGCAAGACGCGTGAGGATGCCCTCGAGCGCTCCCGCAGGGCCCTCGCCGAGTTCGAGGTGGCCGGCCTGCCCACCGTGCTGCCCTTCCACCGCGCGATCGTCGACGACCCGGCCTTCGCGCCCGCCGACGGCGCCCCGTTCACCGTCTTCACGCGCTGGATCGAGACGGAGTTCGACAACCAGCTCGAGCCCTGGAGCGGCTCGCTCGCCGAGCCGACCGCCGAGCCCGCACCGCGGCACACCGTGGTCGTCGAGGTCGGCGGCAAGCGGCTGGAAGTGTCACTGCCGGAGACGCTCATGCCGAGCGGAGCATCCCGCACCGCGACCGCCCTCGCGGCACCGCCCAAGCGCCGCACGGGCGTCGGCGTGGCGGCGGCCGCCGGCGGCGACGCCGTCGCGAGCCCCATGCAGGCGACCGTCGTGAAGCTCGCCGTGACGGAAGGGGACCACGTGGTGGCGGGCGACCTCGTGGTCGTGCTCGAGGCTATGAAGATGGAGCAGCCGATGACCGCGCACAAGGACGGCACGGTCAGCTCGATCGGCGTCTCGGTCGGCGAGACCGTCGCGGGCGGGCACGTGCTGCTCACCATCGCCGACGCGTAGGCCGCCGCGCCGAGCCACCCCACGCCACGCCACGCGTGCCGCGGGCTCGCGCTCCGGCCCCCGCCCGAGCCCGCGCTCCCGCTCTCGCCCGGAGGTGCAACTGTGCCCGAAGGTGGCAAGTGTGCCCGCCCAGTGCGGCTCAGATGCCACTTCGGAGCACAGTCGCGCGTCGAGAGCGCATCGGCACCCCGAGTGCGTGCAGCCGACCGGCCATGAGGTCGAGAGAGCGCGCGGTCTCCCAGTCCCACCGGCCGAAGCCGTTCACCATGGGGCGAATGTCGTCCTCCCGGAGCTTCTCGTCATAGACGGCCTGCTGTGCTGTGCGCCCGCGGAGGAACTCAGGGTCGGTGTACTTCGCCTTGCCGTCGAACTCGGCTACGACGCCCAGCTCCGGCCAGCCGAAGTCGACCCAGTAGTGGCGACCGCTGAGCCCGACGACCTCGACCTGCAGCTCGGGCAGCTCGGCGCCGAGCTCGATCATCGCGACGCGACTGAGGGACTCGCCCGGCCGATCGGCGCGGTGGTCGGCAACCTCGATGACCCTGCGGGCTCGAGCAGACCCACGAGCCGCACCCAGGTGCTGAGTGAGCGCCGCGATGTCGGCCCGCAGCAGGCCCACCCCATCCTCACCGCCCGTGCGCTCTGCCCGCCAGAGTGCGGCATCTGCCACGACGACCGCACTCGCGAAGGGGCACGTTGCTGCGACATCGACCACGGTCTGCGCCTCGCTCGTGACCGGGAGACCGAGGAGCTGCTCGACTATCGGATGCCCCGCTCGTCGGTGCCGCCGCAACGCGGTGGTCGACGTCAGCCCGCTGGCTGCGCGCACCGTCGTCTCGACGCGGGTCGGCCATCCACCGACAAGCGGCAGACCACGCAGCAGCGCGGCCGAACGGTGGGAGATCGCCTCCCCCTGCGCGAGCACCTCTGCCGAGGTGAGGCACAGCAGCCGGTGCCGGTCCTCTCGAGACAGCTCGGCCCACACATCGGACGGTAGGTGAAGACCCCGGCGCAGGGTCTGCAGCTCGTTGCGCGCCCGACTGCGGAACACGCGGCTCCGCTCCCCGACGTCGGCGAGATCGGCGACGACGACGAGCGATTGCGCCGCGGCCGCGAGGTGTTCCCGAGAAGGTGGGTCGAGCATCCCGGCATGATCGCGTGCTCTGCGGAACCAGCGTCATCGACTCCGCGAACGGGGTACGCGCGGCCTGCAGTCGGGCACCGGGGAGGAGTGTGCACGTGCCGGGCTCGCGCTGCGCGACAGTTCCACGATGGTTCGAGAGCCCCATGCGCGACAAACTGTGCCCCTCAGTGGCGTGTGTGACCCTCCGCGCCAGCACTGTTGCCACTAGCGAGCACAGTCGTGGGCGTGCGCGGCTACGGCGCGGCGCGGGAGGGCGCGGCGCGGCGCGGTGCGGCAGCGCCCGACGTGGGGCGCGCTACTCGCGGGCGACGTGCATCGCGCGCGCAGCATCCGTGATGCCGCCCGAGAGGGAGGGGTACACGCTGTAGGCGCGCGCGAGCTGGTCCACCGTGAGCCGGTGCTCGACCGCGAGGGCGATCGGCAGGATGAGCTCGGAGGCCCGCGGGCCCACCACGACCCCGCCGATGACGGTGCCCGAGGTCTTCGCGGCGATCAGCTTGATGAAGCCGTCGGTGACGCCCTGCATCTTCGCGCGCGGGTTCGTCTCGAGCATGAGCTTGTGCACGATGCCGCGCGTCTCGCCGTCCTCGATCTGCTTCTGCGAGAACCCCACGGTCGCGATCTCGGGCGACGTGAAGATGTTGGATGTCACGTTCCGCAGCTTGATCGGCGTGACCGCGTCACCCATCGCGTGGTACACCGCCGTGCGGCCCTGCATCGACGCGACCGAGGCGAGCGGCAGCGAGTCGGAGCAGTCGCCGACCGCGTACACGCTCGGCATGGAGGTGCGCGCCACCCGGTTGACCTTCACGTGCCCCGAGTCGGTGAGTTGCACGCCCGCCTCCTTCAGGCCGATGCCAGCCGTGTTGGGCACCGAGCCGACGGCCATGAGCACGTGCGAGGCCTCGAGCGTCTCGCCGTCGGTGAGCGTCACGGTGACGCCCTCGCCCGTGTTGACGACCGACTGGGCGCGCGAGTTGGCGAGCAGCGTCATGCCGTTGCGGCGGAACACCGCCTCGATGAGGGCGGCCGCATCGGCGTCCTCCCCCGGCAGGACTTGGTCGCGGCTCGAGACGAGCGTGACCTTCGCGCCGAGCGCCGTGTACGCCGAGGCGAACTCGGCGCCCGTCACGCCCGAACCGACGACGATGAGGTGCTCGGGCACGTCGGGCAGCCCGTAGAGCTGAGTCCAGGTGAGGATGCGCTCGCCATCCGGCTGCGCGGTCGGCAGCTCGCGGGGCGACGCCCCGACGGCCACGACGACCGTGTCGGCGTCGCACTGGTCGAAGTCTTTGCGCTTGGTACCACTCCCGGCCGAGACGACGACGCGCTGCGGGCCCTCGAGGCGGCCGTCGCCGATGATGATGCGCACCCCGGCGGCCTCCAGCTGCTCGCGCATGTCGTCGGACTGGTCGCGCGCGAGGCGCAGCAGTCGCTGGTTGACCTGCGTGAGGTTGACGGCCACCTCGGGCTTGGTCACCCGACCCGACTCGCCGCGGGCGAAGAACTGCACACCGAGGTCGGTCGCGTCGGAGATCGCGGTCGCGGCATCGGCCGTGGCGATGAGGGTCTTGGAGGGCACGACGTCGGTGAGCACGGCGGCGCCTCCGACGCCGACGCGCTCGATGAGGGTGACGTCGGCGCCGAGCTGCGCGCCCGTGAGGGCCGCCTCATAGCCGCCGGGACCTCCGCCCAGGACGACGATGCGCTGCGTGCGGTCGAAGGAAGTAGCCATTGCTCCATTGTTGCACCGAGCATCCGGCGCCCCTCATTCGGCACCGCCTGCGCGAACGCGCGCGACTGAGCACAACCCCGCTCACCCGCGCATCACTACCATGAGGGCATGTCCCACCACGCACCCCGCAACCCTCTCGACGACCCCGCCGCCGACCCGTTCGAGGTCGCCGCCCAGGCTGCTGCGCAGCTCGCCGACGCGACCGGCGTCGAGCGTCACGACATCGCCCTCACCCTCGGCTCCGGCTGGGCGAAGGCCGCCGATCTCATCGGCGAGACGACGCACACGATCGCCGCCCCCGACATCGCGGGCTTCTCGAAGCCCGCCCTCGAGGGCCATGTCGGCACCCTGCGCTCGATCCTGCTGCCGAGCGGCAAGCGCGCCCTCGTCATCGGCGCCCGCACCCACTACTACGAGGGCCACGGCGTGCGGCGCGTGGTGCACTCGGTGCGCACCGCGGCCGCGGCGGGAGCATCCACGATGATCCTCACCAACGGAGCGGGCGGCATCAAGCCGCACTGGACCCCCGGCACGCCCGTGCTCATCAGCGACCACCTCAACCTCACGGGCGACTCGCCGCTCGAGGGCGCCACCTTCATCGACCTGACCGACCTGTACTCCCAGCGGCTGCGGGCGGTCGCGCGCACGGTCGACCCCGACCTCGACGAGGGAGTGTACGTGCAGAACCGCGGGCCGCACTACGAGACTCCCGCCGAGGTGCAGATGGCGAAGACGCTCGGCGGCCACATCGTGGGCATGTCGACGGCGCTCGAGGCGATCGCCGCGCGGCAGGCCGGCATGGAGGTGCTGGGTCTCTCGCTCATCACCAACCTCGCGGCGGGCATCTCGCCGAACCCCCTCAGTCACGAGGAGGTCATCGAGGCCGGTCGGGATGCTGAACCGGTGATCAGCGCCCTCCTCGCGCGCATCGTGGCCGAGCTGTAGGGCCTGGCGACATGACGCACCTCGACGACGCGAAGAACTGGCTGGCGCAAGACCCCGACCCGGTCACGCGCGAGGAGCTCGCTGCCCTGATCGACGGCGCCGAGCTCGGCGAGGCGACCGCCATCGCGGCGCTGCGCGACCGCTTCGGCTCACGGCTCGCGTTCGGCACGGCCGGGCTGCGGGGCGAGCTCGGCGCTGGGCCGAACCGCATGAACCGCGTGCTCGTCGCGCAGGCGGCGGCGGGGCTCGCGCGGTTCCTGCTCGACCGGGCGGAGCGCCCCGAGGGCAGTGCACCGAGCGTGGTCATCGGCTTCGACGGCCGCACCAACAGCGACGTTTTCGCGCGCGACAGCGCCGAGATCATGGCGGGCGCGGGCGTGCGAGTCACCCTGCTGCCGCGCATGCTGCCGACCCCGGTGCTGGCTTTCGCCGTGCGCCACCTCGATGTGAGCGCCGGAGTCATGGTCACGGCGAGCCACAACCCGCCTCGTGACAACGGCTACAAGGTGTATCTCGGCGACGACGACGACGGAGCCCAGATCGTGCCGCCGAACGACGGGCTCATCCACGAGGCGATCCTCGAGGTGGCCCGCAGCGTCGCCGTGGGCGACCTGCCGCGGTCGAGCGCGTTCGAGGTGGCGGGCGAGGACGTGATCGACGCATACGTCGAGCGCACGGCGGCCATCGCGGGCGGTGGCAGCGGCGGCACAGCACCTGTTCCCTTCGCGGCCGTGCCCTTCGTGTACACCCCGATGCACGGCGTCGGGTGGGAGGTCTCTCAGCGCGTCTTCGCCGCTGCAGGCCTGGGCGAGCCGACCGTCGTCGCCGAGCAGGTGGAGCCCGACGGCGGCTTCCCGACCGTGTCCTTCCCCAACCCGGAGGAGCCGGGCGCGCTCGACCTCGCGATCGCGACGGCGAACCGCGCGGGCGCGGAGCTCATCATCGCGCACGACCCGGACGCCGACCGTCTCGCGGTCGCCGTGCCGCGCCCCGAGTCGGCGACGGCGGACAGCGCCGGATGGCGTCGTCTCAGCGGCAACGAGGTCGGCGCCCTGCTGGGGTGGCGGGCCGCGGAGCGCCTGCAGCGCGAGGGGCAGGACGGCGCGCTCGCAGCATCCCTCGTCTCCTCCCCCGCACTGGGAGTGATCGCCCGCCACTACGGCCTCGACTACCGCGACACGCTCACGGGCTTCAAGTGGATCTCGCGCACTCCCCGCCTGCGCTTCGGCTACGAGGAGGCCCTCGGCTATCTTGTGAACCCGGGCACGGTGCGCGACAAGGACGGCATCTCGGCGTCGGTCGAGTTCCTCACCATGGTGGGCGAGCTCGCCGCTGCCGGCCGCACCCTCGCCGACCGCCAGAACGACTTCGACGCCCTGTTCGGGGCCTTCGCGAGCGCCCAGGTGTCGCTGCGGGTGACCGACCTGAGCCGCATCGGCGAGATCATGTCGGCTCTGCGCGAGCAGGCGCCCGCCGAGATCGGCGGCGTGCGAGTGAGGGACGTCGACGACTTCATCGGCGGCTTCGGCGACTACCCGCCCGGCGACATCCTGCGGTTCTGGATGCACGGCGGCGCCCGCGTCATCGTGCGGCCGAGCGGCACCGAGCCCAAGGTGAAGGTCTACATCGACGCGTCGAGCGAGCAGGGCTCGGTGAGCGAGCGCCGGGCGGCCGCGCAGGCCGAGGTCGCCGCGCTCGAAGCCGGCATGCGCGCCCTCGTCGCGTGAGGGTCTCGAGCCCACGAGTGTGCTCGCGAGCGGCACGTGTGCCGACACGAGCGGGCACACCTGCCACAAGCCGGCACCGTTGTCAGTCTGCGCGAGCGAGGCCCGCGCCGCCTAGGGTGGAGGGGTGACCCGCGCCCCGCTGCTGCCGCCCGCCGTTGCCGGAATCTGGTTCGCGGCTCTGCTGCTGTGGTCGGCGGGCCTCGGAGTCTCGGCACTCTCGCTGCCCGGCGGCTCGAGCCTCACCTCGGTCGCGGTAGCGCTCGGCGCGGTCGGGCTCGCGACCCTCTACAACCGCCGCGGCGCCGACCGGCTGGATCGCACGGCGGCGCTCGCGACGATCGTGATCTCGACGGCGAGCGCGCTCGCCACGATGGGGCTCCTCGCCCTCATCGTCGTCGGCCCCGATCGACCCATCGGCGCACTCGACGTGGTCTCGGCGGCGACGGTGACCGTGACGGCGGCCGCGGCCGCCGCATCCACCTCGGTGCTCATCCGCCCCTACGTCGACGCGTTCGCCGCGCACATCTGGGCGGGCATCGGCGGGGTGGGACTGGGTGTGCCGCTCATGGTCGCGGGGGTCTCGCCCGCGTTCGTCATGGCGGCGGCGGTGGGGCTCGGCATCGCCGACCGCGCGCACTACGCGCGCGTCGCCCGCGAGCTGGCGATCCGCGCGCAGATCGAGCGAGAGATGATCGAGCGCGGGCAGGCGCAGGGGCGCAACATCGGCGTCTCGGGCCTGCCCGGCCTGCCGCTGTTCGTGACCGCCCCAGCCGACACGCGGCCGTGGTCGCGCCGCGAGCGCCGGGCGACGATCACCCTCGGCATCACGGCGCTCACCCTCGTCGTCGTGGCGTGGACGGTCGGCATCCTGCTCGCCGAGGAGGGGGTGCTGCGCCAGGGTCAGGGCTTCGCCGTCGCCTCGCTGGGCGCCGCGGCCCTGCTCGCGCAGTCGGTGCTGCTGCTGCGCCGCTGGCCTCAGGCGCGCCTCGTCACGGGGGCCTCCCTCGGGATGCTCGGCGTCGCTTCGATCGCCATCCTCGTCTCCCCCGCCGACGCCGTGTACTTCTCCGCGCTCGCGCTGCAGTCCGTCGCGGTCGCCCTCGCCGTGGGGTGGCTGCACCACGCCGTGCGCGGTTCCGGCCCGGCCGGGGCGGCGATGGTCGCGACGACCGCGGCGATCGCGTGGTGGATCGGGATCGCGAGCACGGGCGGAATCCTGCTGGCGTTCGTCGCCGTCGTGACGGTGCTCGTCTCCCTGCGCAGAAAGGCACGACCATGACCACCTCCTCCGCGACCCCCGAGCCCTCGACCTTGCTCGAGCGGCTCTCGCGCGCGCCCGGCCGCCGGGCCGGCATCGTCGCCGCCGTCGTGGCCGTCGCGCTCCTCCTGGTGCCCGCGCTCGAGCTCGTGCTCCTCGACGAGAGCACCGACCCGGTCGCCGCCGTGCAGATCTTCCTGGGTCTCAACGCGATCGCGCTGCTCGGCTTCCTGCCGCTCCTGCACGCGGCGCACGCCGCGACGACGCGGACCGGACGGCCCGGCTGGCTGCTCCTGGCCGCCTACCTCGTGCTGCTCATCCGACCGGTCGTGCTCGTGATCGAGATCGTCAACGCTCCGATCGCGGTCTTCGGCGGCCTCGCGTTCTTCTACGCCCTGCTCGGCACGACGGGCGTCGCCGCGGGGCTCGCCGCGGTGGCCCTGCAACCGAGTCTCGACGCTCAAGGCGAGCCGGTGGGCAGCCCGCTGCGCTCCCTCGTCATCGGCGTGGGCGCCGGGCTCCTCGTGGCCATCACGCTCTTCGCGTTCGCCCCCTACGTCGCGCCCTTGACGGCTCTCGGCCTCGCGGTCGCCCTGTCACTGCGCAAGCCGCCGCTGCCGCCGGACCCCTGGGAGCAGCGCGGCAAGAAGGACGAGGACGGGCAGACTTCCCCAACTTCGGAGTGACATGAGCCGGGTTCGCCCCACTCCGACGTTGTGGAAGGGGCGCGACGGTGCGAACCGGGCGGGGCCGCTACCCGACCGCGTCGGTCAGCTTCTGCGTGAGCTCATCGGTGTCGAAATAGTTGTGCACGACGACGACGTCGGCGTGCGTGCGCCCGATCGCCTCGACGAACTCCTCGCTCGTGAGGATCACCTGAGCATCGGCGGCGACGCGCGCGACCGAGTCGATGTCGGCGGCGACGACGGTCGCCGAGACGCCGAGACGCTGCAGCACGCGCTCGGTGTTGACCTTGAGGATGCCGCTCGAGCCGATACCGGCACCGCAGATCGCGACGATCTTCACGCCGGAACCTCCCTCGCCCGCGGCGTCATGACACCCGGCGCCCCTCGAGGATGGCGCGAGCATCCTCACGATTCGTCGCACGGGCGAGGGCCTGGATGGCCGCCGAGTCGTTGAAAGCGTTCGCGAGGTCGGCGACGGCGCTCAGGTGGGCGTCGGCGGCGACCCCGGCGAGGCCGATGACGACGGAGACCGGGTCGTTGTGCGCGTGACCGAACTCGACCGGCTCGGCGAGCGTGACGACCGAAAGTCCGTCCTGGCGCACCTCGGGGCCGGGGCGCGCGTGCGCCAGAGCGAGGCCGGGCGCGATGACGATGTACGGGCCGTGGGTCTCCACGAGGCGCAGCATCGCCTCCGTGTACTCGGCGGTCGTGCAGCCGCTGTCGACGAGTGCGTCGCCGGCCAGGCGCACGGCGGCGCGCCAGTCGGCGGCGTGCGCCTGCAGCACGATGGCGCGGTCGGCGAGGGAGGGCAGACTCATGCGTGCTCCTCGAAGCCGGCGATGATCGTGTCCATGAGCGCCTCGCGGTCCTCGACGGGGAGGAAGGCCGCCTGGGCGGCGTTCAGCTGCAGGGCGAGGATGTCGTCGAGGTCGTAGTCGAAGGTCTCGGCGACGAGGCGCAGCTCGCGGCTGAGGGTCGTGGCGCTCATGAGGCGGTTGTCGGTGTTGACGGTGACGCGGAACCCGAGCTGGGTGAACAGGTCGAGCGGGTGGTCCTCCATCGCGTCGCCCCACGCGGCGATCGCGCCGGTCTGCAGGTTCGAGCTGGGGCTCGTCTCGAGCGCGATGCCGCGGTCTTTCACCCACTCGGCGATGCGGCCGAGGCTCGCGCGCGTCATCTCGCCCTCGTCGACGAGCGTGATGTCTTCGAGCAGGCGCACGCCGTGGCCGAGGCGCAGGGCGTGGCCGTCGCGCAGCGCCCCGCGGATGCTCTCGATGCCGTCCGCCTCGCCGGCGTGGATCGTGACGGGGAAGAACTCGTCGGCGAGCAGCTCGAACGCGTCGCGCATACGAGAGGGCGGGAACCCTGCTTCGGCGCCCGCGATGTCGAAGCCGACCGTGCCCGTGTCGCGGTGACGCAGCGCGAGCTGGGCGATCTCGAGGCCGCGATCGGCGTGGCGCATGGCGCTGACCAGCTGGCCGACGCGGATGCTCGTGCCGGCGCCGCGCGCCGCCTCGACGCCCTCGTCCAGGCCCTGCTGCACGGCCTCGACTGCCTCGTCGAGGCTCAGGCCCTGCTGCAGGTGCTGCTCGGGGGCCCAGCGGATCTCGCCCCACACGACGCCATCCGCCGCCAGGTCTTCGACGAACTCGCGGGCGACGCGCACGAGGGCGTCGCGGGTCTGCATGACGGCGATCGTGACGTCGAACGTCGTGAGGTACTGCACGAGCGACCCCGAGTTGGCCTGCGTGGCGAACCACTCGCCGAGCGACTCGGCGTCGGTGGCGCCCGCGGGAAGCTCGTAGCCGATCTCGGCCGCGAGCTCGACGATCGTCGCGGGGCGCAGGCCGCCGTCGAGGTGGTCGTGCAGCGACACCTTCGGCAGCGCCTCCAGGGCGAGGTCGGTGCCGGGAAGGAGGTTCTGCGTCGCCGTTGTCATGCTCCCAACCTACCGGTCGTTACCTCCCTGTGACCCCCGGTATCCACCCGAGTGCCTGCGAGATGTCTCGGGCGGCACTGCGAGCCTGTTGCACGACCTGGGTGTGCGCGACGGTGCTGAAGCTCGTGCTCACGTACGGCACGGTGAGCGCGGCGATCGTCGCGCCGGTAGCACCGCGCACGGCGGCCACGACGTCGGTGATGCCGGGCTGCAGAGCGTCGGCCCGCACGAGCTCGTCGCGGTCGCCCGCGAGCACCTCCCCCGTCGCGGTGCCCGCGACGTCGAACAGCGCGCCGACCCGCACCCGGTAGCCGAAGTCAGCGGGCGACTCCACCTGCGCGACGACCCGTACGCGGTCGCCTTCGAGCACGGCGAGGTTGCACGACTGCCGCACGCTGTCGGCGAGCTCGCGCATGATCGGCAGCGCCACGGCCTCCAGGCCCCGCAGGGGCGCATGCCGGTGAGCGAGGTCGAACAGCCGCGTGCCGAGCAGGTACCGACCGCCACGCTCGCGCACGAGGTAGCCGCGCCTCTCGAGGGAGACGAGCACGCGGAATATCTGACCGACACTGCGCCCCGTGGCCTCGGCGATCTCCGACTGCGCGAGCCCCGCTGGCTCGTCGGCGAGCAGCTCGAGAATGTCGAGCGCCTTGTCGAGCGCCGGTACCGCGTAGCCGGGCTGCGTCACCGGTCCGCGCCCATGACGGCGAGCATCCGTCTGGCGATATCGCGATCGATGTCGTCGGGCACCGGCTGGGCGCCGGGAGCGAGCGATGCCGCGCTCGTCGCGACACGCTCCAGGGAGAGCGCCTGCAGCAGGAAGCCGAGGTCCATCGCCTCGAGCGAGTTGCCCTTGGGCTCGCGCCCGGCGAGGTTGACCATGCGACCCTCGGCGAGCAGGATCACGTGGCGCCCACCTGGCAGGTCCACGCGCTCGATCGCCTCGTCGAGCACCGTGCGCGCGGTGGACCGCGCGTACAGGGCGGCCACGTCGATCTCCCAGGGCACGTGACCGGCGTTGGCGAGCACGGTGCCGTCGGCGAGCCGGTCGAGCACGGCGGGTGTGACGACGTCGGGATGCCCGGTCGCGGTGACGACGACCTCCGCCCACTCGGCGAGCTCCTCGATCGGGCCGACCCGGTAGCCGTCCCACGCGGCCTCGAAGGCGACGAGCTCGTCGATCTCGGCGACGGCGACCTTGCCGCCCATCGCCCGCAGGTACTGCGCGATGCCGCGACCGCACCAGCCGTAGCCGGCGACGAGGAAGCGTCGGCCGGCGAGGCGCAGGTTGGTGATGCGCATGAGGCTCTCGACGACGGACTGGCCGACGGAGTGCTTGTTCTCGCCGATCGCCTTGAGGCGCGAGTCGTTGATGACGAGCATGGGGAACGGGATGCTCTGCGCAAGCTCGGCGCGCAGCCGCAGCCCTCCGCTCGTCGTCTCCTCCGTTCCGCCGATGATGCCGGTGCCGCCCGTCGGGTCTCCCCCGGAGACGGCCGCGGGGTCGACGCGAGCGGCGGCGAGCGCGGCGAGGTCTGCCCCGTTGTCGAGCAGGATGCTCGGCCGCGCCGCATCGACGGCGGCGACGTTCGCGTGGTGGTCGTCGAGGGTGTCGGCGCGCCGCCCGTGCACGGTCATGCCGAGGGTGCGCAGGTAGGCGACCACGTCGTCCTGCGTCGAGCCGTGGTTGCCGGTCGCGACGATCTCGGCGCCGCCGGTCTGGAGGGTCTCGAGCAGCACCGCCGTCTTGGGCTCGAGGTGCAGGCTCATGCCGATGAGGTGGCCGTCGAAGGGTCGGCTCGCCGCGAGGGCGTCGCGCGCCTCGGCGAGCAGGGGCATGCGCGAGCGGATCCAGTCGATGCGGGCAGCGCCGCGGGCGGCGAGCGCCGCCGAGTCCGGCGCCTCCGCTGCGCCGTGGTTGATGCGGGCGGGTCTGCTCGTGCTGCTGTCCGTGCTCATGAGCGCACTCTACACAGGTGCAAGACGCTTTCATATATGCAGAATGTCGCTAGGCTGGGCCCATGCCTGAGAAGATCATCCTGGACTGCGACCCCGGCCACGACGACGCGGTCGCCCTCATGCTCGCCCACGGCTCGCCCGACATCGAGCTGCTCGCCGTCACGACCGTCATGGGCAACCAGACGATCGAGAAGGTGACGCGCAACGCGCTCGCCGTCGCCCGCGTCATCGGCCTCGACTCGGTGCCGTTCGCCCGCGGGTCGGAGCGTCCGCTCGTGCGCGAGGTCGAGACGGCTCCCGACATCCACGGGGAGTCGGGGCTCGACGGGCCCGTGCTGCCCGAACCGGCCATCGAGCTCGACGGCCGCCACGCCGTCGACCTGATCATCGACACCGTCATGGCGCACGAGCCCGGCACCGTCACGCTCGTGCCGACCGGCGCCCTCACCAACATCGCGCTCGCCGTGCGGCGCGAGCCGCGCATCGTCGAGCGGGTCAAGCAGGTCGTGCTCATGGGCGGCGGCGTGCACATCGGCAACTGGAGCGCCACGAGCGAGTTCAACATCGTCATCGACCCGGAGGCCGCGCACATCGTGTTCACGGCGGGCTGGCCGCTGACGATGGTCGGGCTCGACGTCACGCACCAGGCACTCGCGACCGACGAGGTCGCGGCCCGCATCGCCGCGATCGGCACCGGCCCGGCCCGCTTCACGGGCGAGCTGCTGGAGTTCTTCGCGCACTCGTACCAGGACGCCCAGGGCTTCGACCACCCTCCCGTGCACGACCCCTGCGCCGTGGCCTACGTCATCGACCCGAGCATCGTGCGCACGGTGCGGGCCCCGCTCGACGTCGAGCTCACCGGCACGCTCACCCTCGGCATGACGGTGGCCGACCTGCGGGCACCGGCGCCGGAGAGCTGCCCCACCCAGGTCGCGATGGACCTCGACGCCGACCGCTTCTGGAACCTCGTCATCGACGCCCTCGAGCGCATCGGCGACCCGGCTCTCTAACTCCACCCCCACCAGGGCGGGCAATTGTGCCCGCCGGTGGCAGGTGTGGCCGGCCGTACGAGCACAGTTGCGACTAGCCAGCACAGTCGCCGCTCTCTTCGAGGCGAGGCGGGATGCCCCGCTCGGGCTACTCGACGACGCCCGCGATGAGCGGGCCGCCCGTGCGCACCTCGTCGTCGGCCGAGCCGATGCGGTAGGCGCCCTCGAGCGCCTCGAGCGCGCGGGCGAACCGGCCCTCGTCGCTCGTGAGCATCGTGAAGAGCGGCTGCCCCGCCTCGACCGTGTCGCCCGGCTTGGCGTGCAGGTCGATGCCTGCGCTGTGGTCGACCGGGTCCTCCTTGCGCGCACGCCCGGCGCCGAGGCGCCACGCGGCGATGCCGAAGGGCAGGGCCTCCTGCTCGACGAGCACCCCTGAGGTCTCGGCGTGCACGGTGTGGGACTCCGGGGCGACGGGGAGCGGAGCATCCGGGTCGCCGCCCTGCGCCGCGATCATGCCGCGCCAGGCATCCATCGCGCGGCCGTCCTGCAACGCCGCTTCGACGTCGGCATCGGTGACGCCCGCGAGCTCGAGCATGTGCCGCGCGAGCTCGACCGTGAGCTCGACCACGTCGGCAGGCCCGCCGCCCGCGAGCACCTCGACCGATTCACGCACCTCGTTGGCGTTGCCGATCGCGAGACCGAGCGGCACGTTCATGTTGGTGAGCACGGCGCGCGTCGCCACCCCGGCGTCCTCGCCGAGCCGCACCATGACCTGGGCGAGCTCGCGCGACTTCTCGATGTCTTTCAGGAACGCGCCAGACCCGAACTTCACGTCGAGCACGAGCGCGGCGGTGCCCTCGGCGATCTTCTTCGACATGATCGACGAGGCGATGAGCGGAATGCACTCGACAGTGCCGGTGATGTCGCGCAACGAGTAGAGCTTGCCGTCGGCGGGAGCGAGGCCCGAACCGGCCGCGCACACGACGGCGCCCACATCGTCGAGCTGCCGCATCATCTCATTGACCGTGATGCTGGCACGCCAGCCCGGGATGCTCTCGAGCTTGTCGAGCGTGCCCCCGGTGTGGCCCAGCCCGCGGCCGGAGAGCTGCGGCACGGCGACGCCGAACGAGGCGACCAGCGGCGCGAGGGGCAGCGTGATCTTGTCGCCGACCCCGCCGGTCGAGTGCTTGTCTGTGGTCTTCTTGTCGAGGCCCGAGAAGTCGAGGCGCGTGCCGGAGGCGACCATCGCCAGGGTGAGCGCGCTGACCTCCTCGCGCTCCATGCCGTTGAGGAAGATCGCCATCGTCATGGCCGACATCTGCTCGTCGGCGATGTAGCCACGGGTATAGGCGTCGACCATCCAGTCGATCTGGGCCGTCGTCAGGGTGCCGCGGTCGCGCTTGGTGCGGATGAGGTCGACGACGTCGAACGGCTCAAGGGCCATGGGTGGTGCTCCTGTTAGTCGTGGGTTGAGCGATAGGTCTCGAGGGTGCGGGGGCCGAAGGCGTCGGGCAGCACCTCGTCGATGGTCTTGATGCCGGAGACGGTCTCCAGCAGCATGCCTTCGGCGGAGTGCTCGTACAGCAGCTGGCGGCAGCGCCCGCAGGGCATGAGCGCACCGCCGTCACCGTCGACGCACGTGAAGGCGACGAGACGACCGCCGCCGGTCATGTGCAGGGTGGAGACGAGAGCGCACTCGGCGCACAGCGTGAGGCCGTACGAGGCGTTCTCGACGTTGCACCCTGCGATCACGCGGCCGTCGTCGACGATCGCGGCCACGCCGACGGGGAACTCCGAGTACGGCACATAGGCCTTCGTCATCGCGTCGAGGGCGACCTCGCGAAGGCCATCCCAGTCGATGTCAGCCATGGTGGCCTCCCCCTATTTGATGTACGGCTTGCCGGAGGCCGCTGGCGGGCGGGACATGCCCACGAGCCCGGCGACCGCGAAGATCGTGACGATGTACGGCAGCATGAGCATGAACTCGCTCGGCACCGGCGACCCGACGATCGAGAGCGTCGACTGCAGGTTCGTCGCGAAGCCGAACAGCAGCGCCGCGAGCGTCGCCCGAATCGGATCCCATCGACCGAAGATGACCGCCGCGAGGGCGATGAAGCCCGCACCGTTGGTCATCTCCTTGGCGAAGGAGCCGACGGCCGCGAGGGTGAAGAACGCACCTCCACCACCGGCGATGGCACCCGCGAGGAGGACGTTCCAGAACCGCGTGGCCTTGACGTTGATGCCGACGGTGTCGGCGGCCTTCGGGTGCTCGCCCACGGAGCGCAGGCGCAGACCCCAGCGGGTCTTGAACAGCGCGAACCACACGGTGGGCACGAGCACGAACATGATGTAGACGATGAGCGTCTGGTTGAACAGGATCGGCCCGAGCACCGGGATGTCGCTCAGCAGCGGGATCGCGACCCTCTCGAACTTGTCTGGTGAGTTGAAGAGCTCCGGGTTGTCGACCATGTACGTCGAGTAGAAGAAGCTCGTCAGACCGATGACGAGAACGTTGAGCACGACGCCGACGATCACCTGGTCGACGAGGTACTTGATGGCGAACGAGGCGAGGATGACCGACACGAGCGCCCCGGCGATCATCGCTCCCAGCAGACCGAGCATGGGCTGCCCCGTGAGCGTGCCGATCATCGCGGCGACGAACGCGCCCGCGAGCAGCTGCGCCTCGATCGCGATATTGACGACGCCGACGCGCTCGGAGATCACGCCGCCGAGCGCTCCGAAGATGAGCGGCGTGCTCACGGTGAGCGCACCAGCGAGGAGCCCGACGAGGGGGACGGTCGCCCCTGCTGCGGCCCACGTGAGGAACCCGAGCAGGAAGACGAGCGCGAACACGGTCGTGAGCCACAGCGGTACCTTGCGGGCCGCGCGCACGAGCAGGAACGCGCCGACGGCCGCAGCCGCCATGAGGATCACCGCGACGATGCCGGTCGCATAGGAGGGCAGGATGAGCGCGGGCAACTGGATGGCGTCGCGGCCATCGCTGAGGCGGTAGGTGGTGTCGCCGCCGCGGCCGAGGCCGAGGAAGAGCGCCGCCCCGATGACGGTGAAGATCGCGAACGCGATGGGCGCCTTCCAGCTGCGCACGGTCACGGACGTGCTCTCAGCGGTCGACGGGGCGGGGGTCGTGGTCACGGCGCTCATCGGGCCGCCTCCTTCGTGCGGGAGATCGACGGGACTCGCCAGCGGAACGAGGAATCCGGGGTCGGCAATCGGAAGATCGCACGCACGAGGGGCGGTGCGGCGATGAAGAGCACGATGAACGACTGCACGACGAGGACGATGTCGACGGGAATGCCCTCGGCCGCCTGCATCGTGTAGCTGCCGGCCTTCAGAGCACCGAAGAGGATGCCCGCGAAGAACACTCCCCAGGGCTTCGAGCGGCCCAGCAGGGCGACGGTGATGGCGTCGAACCCGATGCCTGCGTCGAGGCCGGCGGCGAAGCCGCCGGTGAAGTTGCCGAGCACCTGGTAGACGCCCGCGAGGCCGACGAGGGCTCCCGCGATGAGCATGACCTTGACGTAGACGCTGCCCACGTTGATGCCGGCGACGCGCGCCGCGTGGGGGTTCTCGCCGACGGCGCGAAACTGGAAGCCCATCGCCGAGCGGTTGAGCAGGTACCAGACGTAGATCGTGGCGAGCACGACGAGGATGAAGCCCAGGTTGAGGTTGTACTGCGGCCCGAGGAGGTCGGGGAACACCGCGGTCTCGAGCATGGGGCCGCTCTTGGGGTTGTTCTGGCCGGGAGCCTGGAGCGCCCCCTCGGTACGCAGAAGGTAGGAGACGAGATAGAACGCCACGTAGTTGAGCATGATCGTGACGATCACCTCATGCGCTCCCGTGCGCGCCTTGAGCAGACCGACGAGCCCGCCCCACAGAGCGCCGCCGATGATGCCGACCACGAGCGCCACGATGAGGTGGATCACGGGCGGCATCGGGATGTACGCGCCGACGTAGCCCGCCGCAGCCGCCGCGATGAGCATCTGGCCACGGCCACCGATGTTGAACAGGCCGACCCGGAAGGCGAGGGCGACGCCGAGGCCGGCCGCGATGAGCGGCGTGGCGTTGGCGAGCGTCTCGGTGATGGGGCGGAAGGCCGCGACGAGGTCGTCGGGGCGCAGGTAGTTGAAGATCGAGCCGCGGAAGAGCGCTGCGTAGGCTCCACCGACCGCGTCGGCGATGGCGCGCAACGTGTCGGCGGGGCGGGAGAAGAAGTAGCCGGCAGCCTCCTGCACACCCTCGTCGGTCATGACGATGAGGAGGCCGCCAAAGATGAGCGCGAGCAGGACGGCGAGGACGGAGATCGCGGCGCTGCCGCCGAAGATCTCCTTGAGGATCTGCGTGCTGCGCGGAGGCGGCGGCACGTCGCTCGCACCGTGCTGCGCGCCGGCGGCATCCGTCGTTTCCGGCGTGAGGGGCTCGGCACCGGCCGTGTCGGCCGGGTGCCCCTTCGCCGAGGGGGAGGCCGCCGCGCCGCCGAGCGCCGCGTCCTTCGGGTCGTTGGTGTTGCTCACGCCGCCACCTCCGCGGGGGTCTCTCCGGCCATCATGAGCCCGAGCACGTCGCGCGGGGTGTCGCCGGGAACGATGCCGATGATGCGACCGCGGTACATGACCGCGATGCGATCGGCGAGGGCCGTCACTTCGTCGAGCTCGGTCGACACGACGATGACGGGCACGCCCTCATCGCGCGTCGCGACGATGCGCTTGTGCACGAACTCGATCGAGCCGACGTCGAGCCCGCGCGTGGGCTGGGCCGCGATGAGCAGGCTGAGCTCGCGGCTGAGCTCGCGCGCCAGCACCACCTTCTGCTGATTGCCGCCCGAGAGGCTGCCGGCGGGCGAGGTGATGCCCTGCGTGCGCACGTCGAACTCTTCCACGCGCTCGGTCGCGAACTGGGCGAGGTGCGCGAGCTGTAGCGTGCCGCGCTTCACGAAGGGCGCCCCGGTCGAGCGATCGAGCATGAGGTTCTCGGCGATCGTGAACGTGCCCACGAGGCCGTCCTCGGTGCGATCCTCCGGCACGAACCCGACACCGGCGTCGAGCACGCCCCGCGTGCCGCGCTCCAGCAGCTCGGTGCCATCGAGCGTCACCGAGCCGCTTACGTGCGACTGCAGACCCATGATCGCCTCGGTGAGCTCGGTCTGCCCATTGCCCTGCACGCCGGCGATGGCGAGGATCTCGCCCTTCCGGATCTTGAACGAGACGTCGTTGACGAGGATCTGGCCGATCGAGTCGGTGACCGTGAGGCCCGACACGATGAGAGCGTCGTCGCCGGCTTTCGCGGGTGCCTTGTCGACGGTGAGATCGACGGCGCGGCCCACCATGAGGGAGGCGAGCTCGGCGTTGGTCGCGGTCGGCTCGGCCTCGCCGACGACCTTCCCCAGCCGGATGACGGTGATGCGGTCGGCGACCTCGCGCACCTCGCGCAGCTTGTGGGTGATGAAGACGATCGAGGTGCCCTCGTCCTTGAGCTGGCGCATGATCTCCATGAGCTCGTCCGTCTCCTGCGGCGTGAGCACGGCCGTGGGCTCGTCGAAGACGAGCACGTTCGCGTTGCGGGAGAGGGCCTTGATGATCTCGACGCGCTGCTGCACGCCCACGGGGAGGTCTTCGATGCGGGCATCCGGATCGATGTCGAAGCCGAAGCGCTGCGAGACCTCGCGCACGGTCGCGCGGGCCGCCTCGAGGTCGAGCCGACCGCCGAACTGCGTGGACTCGTGACCGAGCATGACGTTCTCGGCGACGGTGAAGACGGGGATGAGCATGAAGTGCTGGTGCACCATGCCGATGCCGGCCGCCATGGCGTCTCCCGGCCCCGAGAAGTGCTGCACCTCGTCGTCGAGGAGGATCTGCCCCTCCTCGGCCTGGTAGAGGCCGTAGAGCACGTTCATGAGGGTCGACTTGCCCGCGCCGTTCTCCCCGAGCAGGGCGTGGATCTCGCCGGGCTCGACGGTGAGGTCGATGTGGTCGTTGGCGACGAGCGCGCCGAAGCGCTTGGTGATGCCTCGCAGCTCGAGTTTCATCTCTCGGCCTTCCTGCGCCGTCGAGATGCGGCGCTGCTGTGCAACCGGTGAGGCTCGCGGGCGTCGCGCAGGGCGACGTCGGTGTGCCTGTCAGATTCCACTGTAAGGGAGCAGGGCGACACGAATCTGAGCGATTCAGTGCTCATGTGAGCGCTTCGCGCTCCGGTGATCCCGGGATGCCCGGCAACGCATCGAGGGAGGCCAGCAGCGCTGACCTCCCTCGATGTGACGCGACTGAGGGGCCGTAGCCCCTCGCCGACTACTGGCCCGGCGTGGCGGGCGAGGTGACCTCGATCGAGCCGTCGATGATGCCGGCGATGACCTCATCGATCTGACCCGAGAGCTCGGCGTCGACGAGCGACTCGAAGTCGTGGAACGACGCGAGACCGACGCCCTCGTTCTCGAGCGTCCCCACGTACGGGCTGTTCTCGAAGTCGCCGTTCGCCGCAGCGATCACGACGTCGTAGACACCCACAGCGATGTTCTTGAGCACCGAGGTGAGCAGCAGGTCGGCGACCGAGGGGTCGGAGACGTAGACGTCGGAGTCGACACCGATCAGGGCGATGTCGCGGCCGGAGTCGCGGATCGCCTCAGCGGCGCTCTGGTAGATCGGGCCACCGACGGGCAGGAGCACGTCGACGTTCTGGTCGATGAGACCCTGAGCCGTCGTGAGCGCCTCGGTGCCGGGGGCGAAGCCACCGGTGAAGGCACCGGTCTGAGCCTCGAAGTCCCAGCCGAGCGCCTGGACGTCGGTGCCGTTGACCTCGTTGTGGTACTCGACGCCCTGGACGAAGCCGTCCATGAAGATCGTCACCGGCGGGATCTGGATGCCGCCGAAGGTGCCGACGACGCCGGTCTCCGAGTAGCTGGCCGCCGCGTAGCCGGCGAGGAACGCCGCCTGGACGGTGTCGAACTGGATGGGCTTGACGTTGTCGCCCTCGACGAACTCGTCGATGATGGCGAAGTTGATGTCGGGGTTCGCGGCCGACGCGTTGGCCGTGGCCTCGGCGAGCAGGAAGCCGACCGTGATGATGATGTCGCAGCCCTCGGCGACGAGGCCCTCGACGTTGGGCTCGTAGGCGTTCTCGTCAGCCGACTCGACGGCGTTGAACTCCACGCCGAGCTCGGCGGCGGCCTCCTCGAGACCGTTGAATGCCGCCTCGTTGAACGAGCGGTCGTCGAAGCCTCCGGCGTCCGACACCATGCAGGGATAGAAGTCGAGCGCCTCGGTCTCCTCGGGAGCCTCCTCCTCCGGAGCTGCCGCGCAGCCGGCGAGCACGAGCGCGCTCGCACCGAGCAGGGCGAGCCCGCTGAACGCGCGCTTACGGGTGGTGTTGATCACTGTGTCCTCCAAAATTGCCGCCCCGCTACCGATGGCGGGACTCATGGGGCCACGTTAGCGAACGGGAGGCCCGCTCAGCAGGGCCGAAGGGCCCAGGTGACCGAAGCGTTACGAATCCGCGACGAGACCGTCATGTGCCGGAAATCCGCGGGATTCCAGGGGTCCCGGTGCGCTCGTGCGTGCGCGCGTGCTCGAATGAGCAAGGCCGCGACGGTCGTCGACGCCTCGCCCGCCGACCGCGACAGCACCGCGCGTGCTAGAGGAGCGCGTGCTAGAGCAGGTCGTCGCGACCGGACTGCTTGATCGCGTCGACGACCGACTTGACGCGCTGAGCGTTCTCGCGCGTGGTCACGAGCAGGGCATCCGACGTATCGACCACGACGATGTCCTGCACGCCGATGAGCGAGATGAGGCGGGAGGTGCGCGAGACGACGACGCCGCTCGAGGAGTCGGCGAGGACGCGCGCGCCCTCACCGAGGATCGCCAGATCGCCCACGCGGCCGTTCGAGAGCAGCTTGGCGAGCGAGGAAAAGTCGCCGACGTCGTCCCACGGGAAGGTGCCGCGCACGACCGCGAGCCGACCTCCCGCCGCCGCGGGCTCGGCCACGGAGTAGTCGATCGCGATCTTCAGCAGACCCGGCCAGACCGCGTCGACGACCTGCGAGCGCTCGGGGGTGTCCCACGCCGCCGCGATGCGCACGAGGCCCGTGTGCAGCTCGGGCTGCGACTGCGCGAGCTCCTCGAGCAGCCGGTCGGCGCGCGCGATGAACATGCCGCCGTTCCACAGGTACTCCCCCGAGGCGACGTACTCGGTCGCCGTCGCGAGGTCGGGCTTCTCGACGAAGCGCGTCACGAGCTGCGCGTGCGGGGCCCCCTCGATGGCGAGCGGTTCGCCGCAGCAGATGTAGCCGAAGCCGACGGAGGGCTCCGTGGGGGTCATCCCGATCGTCGTGACGTACCCCTCCCGCGCGACGGCCACCGCCTCGCTCACCGCGTGACGGAAGGCGACGGCATCGCCGATCACGTGATCGGCCGCGAAGGAGCCGATCACGACCTCGGGGTTGCGCCGCACGAGGATCGCCGCGGCGAGGCCGATCGCAGCCGAGGAGTCCTTCGGCTCGCTCTCGAGCACGATGTTCGCGTCCGTCAGCTCCGGCAGCTGCGCCTCCACGGCCGCGCGGTGCGCCCGACCCGTGACGACCATGATGCCGTCGCTGCCGGTGAGCGGCAGCACGCGATTCCAGGTATCGCGCAGCAGTGTGTGGCCGCTGCCTGTCAGGTCGTGCAGAAACTTGGGGGCCTCCGCGCGGGAGAGCGGCCACAGACGGGAGCCGACGCCGCCGGCCGGTATCACGGCGTGGAAGTCCGGAAGCGCAGTGGTAGTCGCTCGCATGCCCGTCACCCTATCGGCAACCCCCGTTCACGAGAGGGCCACCTGACGCGCGGAGCATGGCCTCAGCGAAGGCCGGTGAAGGGATGCCCGACATGCGTGTAGCCGTAGTGAGCGAGAGCTTCCTGCCGACCGTGAACGGGGTCACGACCTCCGTCGCCCGCGTGCTCGAGCACCTGCAGCGCCGTGGCCACGAGGCCCTCGTCATCGCCCCCGCCGCCGGGTCCCCCAGCGAGTACGCCGGCGCACCCGTGCACGAGGTGCCCGCCGTGCTGTACCGCCGCTTCCCCGTCGGCATCCCCACCCCGCTCGTGCACCGCACCCTCGCCGACTTCGCCCCCGACGTCGTGCACGCCGCCTCCCCCTTCCTCCTCGGCGCCCACGCCATCGGGGAGGCCTCGCGCCTGGGCATCCCGAGCGTCGCCGTCTTCCAGACCGACGTCGCCGGCTACGCGCGCCGCAACCGGCTCGGCGCCGCCGAGGGCTTCGCCTGGCGCGTCGTCAACCTCGTGCACGACAAGGCCGACCTCACCCTCGCCCCCTCGAGCGCGGCCATGAGCGACCTCGCGGCAGCCGGCGTGCAGCGCCTCGCGCGGTGGGGTCGCGGCGTCGACCTCGACGGCTATCACCCGCGCACGCGGCTCGAGCCCGAGGTCGCGCAGCTGCGGCGCTCGTGGGCGCCCGGCGGCGAGACCATCGTCGGCTACGTCGGGCGACTCGCACCCGAGAAGCAGGTCGAAGCGTTCTCGGCACTGCGCGGGGTGCCGGGCATCCGGATCGTCATCGTCGGCGGCGGCCCCTCGGAGTCGAGCGTGCGCCGGGCGCTCTCCCGCATGCCCGTCACCTTCACCGGGCCGCTGCATGGTAGTGAGCTCGCGCGCGCCTACGCCGCCTTCGACGTCTTCGCGCACACAGGCACCGAGGAGACGTTCGGCCAGACCATTCAAGAGGCGCAGGCGAGCGGCACCCCCGTGATCGCGCCTCGCTCCGGAGGGCCTATCGACCTCATCGAGCACGGCGTGAGCGGCCTGCTCACCGACCCGGACGACCCCCGGACCCTCGCCCGCGCGGTGACCGCCCTGACCGCCGACCCCGGCCGCCGCGCGCGTCTCGGCGAGGCGGGGCGCCGATCGGTGCTCGGGCGCACGTGGGAGTCGCTCGGCGACCAGCTGCTGTCGCACTACGAGAGCGTCGGCGCGCGACGCCCGGTGCTGACACGGGCACTCAGAAAAGTCGACGTAGACTGACCCTTATCGGCGGCCACCAGTCGAGAAAACGGAGTCCGAAGGACCCCGCGAGCACGTTCTGACGCGGAGCGCGCTCGTCGTCATCGTTCCCCAAGGAGGGTTTCTCGTGCCAGCGAAGGCAATGCCCGCAACAGAAGGGGCTGGCGCAGCAGGCAGCTCATCGGCGACCATGACCGTTCCCGCACCGCGACCGTCGGTGATCCCCGGCGGTACGCTCTACCGCGGCAACGAGGGCATGTGGTCGTGGGTGCTGCACCGCATCACGGGTGTCGCCATCTACTTCTTCCTGCTCGTCCACATCCTCGACACCGCGCTCGTGCGCGTGAGCCCCGAAGCCTACAACGCCGTCATCGGCGCCTACAAGACGCCGATCATGGGCGTCGGCGAGCTCGCGCTGGTCGGTGCGATCGTGTTCCACGCCTTCAACGGGCTGCGCATCATCCTGGTCGACTTCTGGGGGGTCGGCACGCGGCACCAGAAGGCGATGTTCTACATCGTCCTCGGCCTGTGGCTCGTGGTCATGATCGCGTTCACCCCCCGCCAGCTCATCAACGTGTTCGGAGGCTGATCATGACGACCCCTGACCTGGCGAACACTGGCGCGAGCACCATCGACGCCCCCCGCAGCCCCTACGCGCGGACGAAGCGCGGCATCAACCTTGAGAAGTGGGGCTGGATCTACATGCGCGTCTCGGGCGTCATGCTTGTCGTGCTCATCTTCGGCCACCTCTTCGTGAACCTCGTTCTCGGAACAGGCGTCAGTCAGATCGACTTCGCTTTCGTCGCCGGCAAGCTCAGCGACCCGTTCTGGATCGTCTGGGACACGCTCCTGCTGTGGCTCGCGCTGCTGCACGGCGCCAACGGCATACGCACGATCATCAACGATTACGTCTCGACACCGCGCGTGCGCGGCATCCTCATCGGGGCACTGGGAGCCTCCACGGCCGTGCTGCTCATCCTCGGCACGCTCGTCATCTACACCTTCGACCCCTGCCCAGCAGGTGCCGATCCCGCCCTCGTCGCATCCTTCTGTGGAGACCTTTCGTGAGCCCTGAGTTCGTCGCCCCCGCCGCCTCGACCACCGTCCACCAGCACCAGTTCGATGTTGTCATCGTCGGCGCCGGAGGCGCGGGCATGCGCGCCGCCATCGAGGCCGGACCGAACGCCAAGACCGCGGTGATCTCAAAGCTGTACCCGACGCGGTCCCACACCGGGGCCGCGCAGGGCGGCATGGCCGCGGCTCTCGCGAACGTCGAGGAGGACAGCTGGGAGTGGCACACCTTCGACACGGTCAAGGGCGGCGACTACCTCGTCGACCAGGACGCGGCGGAGATCCTCGCGAAAGAGGCCATCGACGCGGTCTTCGAGCTCGAGAACATGGGTCTGCCGTTCAACCGCACGCCGGAGGGCAAGATCGACCAGCGTCGCTTCGGCGGGCACACGCGCGATCACGGCAAAGCGCCCGTGCGCCGCGCGTGCTACGCGGCCGACCGTACTGGCCACATGATCCTGCAGACGCTGTTCCAGAACTGCGTCAAGCTCGGCATCGAGTTCTACAACGAATTCTACGTGCTCGACCTCATCATGAGCGAGGGCCGGGCGGCAGGCGTGGTCGCCTATGAGCTCGCGACCGGTGATCTGCACGTCTTCCATGCCAAGAGCGTCGTGTTCGCCACCGGCGGCTTCGGCAAGATCTACAAGACGACCTCCAACGCGCACACGCTCACGGGCGACGGCGTGGGCATCATCTGGCGCAAGGGCATCCCGCTCGAGGACATGGAGTTCTTCCAGTTCCATCCGACCGGGCTCGCCGGCCTGGGCATCCTCCTCACCGAGGGCGCCCGCGGCGAGGGCGCGATCCTGCGCAACGCTTCCGGCGAGCGGTTCATGGAGCGCTACGCCCCCACCATCAAAGACCTCGCACCGCGCGACATCATCGCGCGGTGCATGGTGCAGGAGGTCGCCGAGGGTCGAGGCGCGGGGCCCAACAACGACTACGTGCTGCTCGACTGCACGCACCTCGGCGCCGACGTGCTCGAGACGAAGTTGCCCGATATCACCGAGTTCGCCCGCACGTACCTCGGCGTCGACCCCGTGCACGAGCCCGTGCCGGTCATGCCGACCGCGCACTACGCGATGGGCGGGATCCCGACGAACATCAGGGCTGAGGTGCTCGCCGACAACAACACCGTCGTCCCCGGCCTCTACGCCGCCGGTGAGTGCGCGTGCGTGTCGGTGCATGGCTCCAACCGCCTCGGTACGAACTCGCTGCTCGACATCAACGTGTTCGGCAAGCGCGCCGGCACCAACGCGGTCGAGTACGCGGGCCAGGCCGACTTCGCGCCCCTCCCCGAGGACCCAGCGAAGGAGGTGCGCGAGCTCGTGGAGCGCATCCGCAACGCCGACGGCCCGGAGCGCATCGCAACGTTGCGCCGCGAGCTGCAAGAGGAAATGGACCGCAACGCCCAGGTGTTCCGCACCGACGAATCGCTGAGCGAGGTAACCCGGACGATCGCGCAGCTGCGCGACAAGTACCAGAACATCGGCATCCACGACCGGGGCAAGCGGTTCAACACCGACTTGCTCGAGGCGATCGAACTCGGGTTCCTGCTCGACCTCGCCGAGGTCGTGGTCTACTCGGCGCGCAACCGCAAAGAGAGCCGCGGCGGCCACATGCGCGAGGACTTCCCCGACCGGGACGATGTCGAGTACATGAAGCACACCATGGCGTACCTCACGGGCGATCCCCGCTCGGGCGTCGCTGAGGACCACATCAGACTGGATTGGAAGCCCGTCACGATCACGCACTACCAGCCCATGGAGAGGAAGTACTGATGGCGACCGCCGCCCCCGAAGCTCCCGCAGCGGACTCTGCCGCCGTGCAGGCCTTCACCGTCACGCTCATCGTGCGCCGGTTCAACCCGGAGCAGGACACCGAGCCGTACTGGCAGGACTTCGACGTCGAGATGTATTCGACCGACCGCGTGCTCGACGCCCTCCACAAGATCAAGTGGGATCAGGACGGCACGCTCGCCTTCCGGCGCTCGTGCGCCCACGGCATCTGCGGCTCCGACGCCATGCGCATCAACGGCCGCAACCGTCTCGCGTGCAAGACCCTCATCAAAGATCTCGACATCACGAAGCCGATCTACGTCGAGGCGATCAAGGGCCTTCCGCTCGAGAAGGACCTCATCGTCGACATGGAGCCTTTCTTCGAGTCGTACCGCCAGGTGCAGCCGTTCCTCGTCGCGGGCTCCAAGCCCGAGAAGGAGCGCCTGCAGTCGATCGAGGAGCGCGCGCGCTTCGACGACACGACCAAGTGCATCCTGTGCGCGGCGTGCACCTCGTCGTGCCCGGTGTTCTGGACCGACGGGCAGTACTTCGGGCCCGCCGCGATCGTGAACGCCCACCGCTTCATCTTCGACAGCCGCGACGAGGCCGCGCAGGTGCGCCTCGACATCCTCAACGACAAGGAGGGCGTCTGGCGCTGCCGCACGACCTTCAACTGCACCGAGGCCTGCCCGCGCGGCATCGAGGTCACGAAGGCCATCGCCGAGGTCAAGCAGGCGATCCTCAAGGGCACCCCGTAGAGTTCGCCGATGCCGCGGAACCCCACACCTCCCGAACGTGAGAACGAGGATCCCCCGTCGGTGAAGGATCGCGCGATGGGTCTCGTGACGACCGTCCTGCAGTCCCGGCCGGTGCGCGTCGTTCAGCACTACACCGCGAAGCGCGGCCCCATCCTCGGCTCCGGGCTCGCCTTCCAGGCGATCTTCGCCGTCTTCGCGGCACTGTGGATCGGCTTCGCCGTCGCGGGTCTCGTGATCGCGACGAACATCGGCCTGCGCGACTCGCTCATCGATGTGCTCGCCCAGA
Source organism: Chryseoglobus sp. 28M-23 (assembly GCF_014789785.1). Classification (NCBI taxonomy): domain Bacteria; kingdom Bacillati; phylum Actinomycetota; class Actinomycetes; order Micrococcales; family Microbacteriaceae; genus Microcella; species Chryseoglobus sp. 28M-23. The sequence goes on from NZ_CP061846.1 coordinate 2,119,544, forward strand.
CGGTGCCGGGACTCATCACGACCGACGGCGAGGACGGCATCGTCGACCCCGCGGATCTGCTCGCAGCGAGCGTGGACGCCTTCAGCTGGCAGGGCGCGATCGCGGCCGTGGTCCTGCTCCTCGCGGCACTCAACTGGCTCGCCTCGGCGCGAGAGGCCGTGCGCTCGATCTTCGATCTGCCGCTCCTGGACCAGAATGTGCTGCTGCTCAAGGTGAAGGACCTGGGTCTCGCGGTCGCCTTCGGCGCCCTGCTGGTGCTCTCGGCGGTGCTCTCCGTCGTGAGCACGCTGGCTCTCGATGCGGTGCTCGAGTGGATCGGCATCCGCGACTCGACGACGAGCACCGTCGTCGGCCGCATCATCACCCTCGGCGTCATGTTCCTGCTCGACGCGGTCGTGCTCGCCGCGCTGTACCGGGTGCTCGCGGGCGTGCGTATCCCGCTGCGCAGGCTGCGGCAGGGTGCCCTGATCGGCGCCGTCGCCCTGGGCGGCCTCAAGGTGCTGGGTAACAGCCTGCTGGGCGGCGCGAGCAACAACCCGCTCATCGCGAGCTTCGCGGTCTTCATCGGTCTTCTCATCTGGTTCAACCTGGTGTGCCAGGTCGTGCTCGCGGCGGCCGCGTGGGTCGCGGTCGGCATCAAGGACGACCGCATCGTGCTCGACGAGGACTACCTGCAGACCCGCCTGAACCAGGCGCGCGAGCTGCTCGAGTACTACGACCCGCAGCCGGAGGACCCGCCGGGCTTCTGGCAGCGCGTGAAGGGCCGCTTCTCGCGCTCGTGAGGGCCCGTCGGCCGGTCTCGCACGTCTGGTGTGCTTCGTAGACTGGAGGCATGACTTCACCGGTGCGCATCGCGAGCGTCAACGTCAACGGAGTGCGCGCCGCGTACCGCAAGGGCATGGGCGACTGGCTGGATGCCCGGGGCGTCGACATCCTCGCTCTCCAAGAGGTTCGTGCCTCGACCGACGACGTCACCGGCCTCCTGGGCGACGACTGGTTCGTGCTGCACGACGCCGCCACGGCGAAGGGCCGCGCGGGCGTCGCGCTCGCCGCCCGCCGCGAGTTCGGCGCCCACCGCGTAGCGCTCGGCGACGACGACTTCGACAGTGCCGGGCGCTGGCTCGAGGCCGACCTCGACGTGGGCGGCACGACCCTCACGGTCGTGTCGACCTACGTGCACTCGGGCGAGGTCGACACCCCCAAGCAGATCGAGAAGTACCGCTTCCTCGACGCCATGGAGGCTCGACTGCCCGAGCTCGCCGCGCACAGCCGGTACGCACTCGTCGTCGGCGACCTCAACGTCGGCCACCGCGAGTTCGACATCAGGAACTGGCGCGGCAACCGCAAGAATGCGGGCTTCCTGCCGCGCGAGCGCGCCTACTTCGACCGCTTCTTCGGGCCGGAAGGCTCGACCGTGGAAGGCGTCGACGGCTCGACCGGCCCCGGGCTCGGCTGGGTCGACGTCGGCCGCCGCTGGGCGGGCGAGGTCGACGGGCCGTACACCTGGTGGTCGCAGCGCGGCCAGGCCTTCGACAACGACACCGGGTGGCGGATCGACTACCACGTCGCGACACCGGCGCTCGCGGAGACCGTGCAGTCGTACGCCGTCGACCGTGCCGCCTCGTGGGACACGCGGTGGAGCGACCACGCGCCCGTGGTGGTGGACTACGCGCTTCCGTGAAGTACTGCTCGAGCATCCCTGGAAGAATGAGGGCATGAGCCTCCCCCGCCTGTTCTCGGGCATGCAGCCCTCCGCCGCTAGCCTGCACCTCGGCAACTACGCGGGAGCCCTGCTGCAGTGGCGCGACCTGCAGGCGACCCACGATGCGATCTTCTGCGTCGTCGACCTGCACGCCATCACCGTGCCGCAAGACCCCGCCGAGCTGCGCGAGCGCACGCGCCGCACGGCCGCCCAGTACATTGCCGCGGGCATCGACCCCGAGCACTCGACCCTGTTCGTGCAGTCGCACGTGCGCGCACACGCCGAGCTGGCCTGGGTGCTCAACACCATCACGGGGTACGGCGAGGCCTCGCGCATGACGCAATTCAAAGACAAGTCGGCGAAGGGCGGCGCCGATGCCTCGTCGGTCGGCCTGTTCACCTATCCGATTTTGCAGGCGGCCGACGTGCTGCTCTACGACACCGACGTCGTGCCTGTGGGCGAAGACCAGCGGCAGCACATCGAGCTCACGCGCGATCTGGCTGGGCGCTTCAATGCACGGTTCGGCGAGACGCTGCGGGTGCCCCAGGTGCGCATTCTGAAGGAGACCGCGAAGATCTACGACCTGCAGAACCCGGGGGCAAAGATGTCGAAGTCGGGTGAGAGCCCGGCCGGAATCCTGTGGCTTCTCGACGACGACAAAGCCCTCACCAAGAAGATCAAGTCGGCCGTCACCGACTCGGAAGGGATCGTGCGGTTCGACCCGGCGTCCAAACCGGGGGTGTCAAACCTGCTATCGATCCTCGCGATCGTCTCGGGGCGTTCGGTCGCGTCCGTCGAGGGTGACTTCGACGGGCTGCAGTACGGCGCGCTGAAGGGTGCCGTCGCCGACGCCGTGGTCGCCGCGTTCGCACCGATCCGCGAACGCACGCTCGAGCTGCTCGACGACCCTGCCGAGCTTGACCGCCTGCTCGCCGTCAATGCCGCGCGCGCCGAGAGCGTCGCCGACGCGACCCTGCGCCGCGTGTACGACGCGGTCGGCTTCCTACCGCGCGCGTGATGGTGCCGACCACGCTCACACTGCAGACCTCGCGGTTCGTGCTGAGTGCCCCACGTGACTCCGACGTCGACGCGATCCACGCCGCGTGCCAGGACCCCGAGCTGCAGCAGTACACGACGGTTCCGCTGCCGTACACGGTCGACGAGGCGCGAAAGTTCGCGACCAAGTACGCGCCCCAGGCCTGGCGCGACGGCACCGAGTACGTGTTCGGCATCCGGCCAGATGACACATCCCCGCTCATTGGGGTCATCTCGTGGCAACGCGAACGGGGCTTCGTCGGTTACTGGCTCGACTCTCGTCATCGGGGCACCGGGATCATGACGGAGGCGCTACGCAGTCTCAGTGAGTGGATCCTGAGCCAGGACGGGGTCGACATCGTGCGGTGGGAGGCCCACGCGGGCAACGTCCGGTCGGCCATCGTGGCGCAGCGGGCCGGGTTTCGCTGGTCGGGTGAGCGACCCTGCGTCGTCACCGACTGGGAAGGGCAGCACCCGTGGGGATGGCATGCCACTCTGCGGCACGAGCATCTCGGCTCGGTGCAGCCGGCGGCCGACTGGCCGGTGCTCACGTGAGCACGACTACGGGCACCCGGGTCGTGCTGTTCGACCTGGATGACACGCTCATGGCGCACACGCGCGCTGTCGACCTCGCGATCGCGCGGGCGCAGCTAGTGGCCGGCGGCAACTTCGGTGCCGATGATCCCGCGGTCGTGCAGGCACGCTGGCGCGAGCTCGAAGAGCACCACTACGCGCGCTACCTGAGTGGCGAGCTCGACTATCTGGGGCAGCGCGTGCACCGCGCGCGCGATCTGCATGCCCCGTACGGCATCCACCTCGACGACGAGGCCGCGCTGCAGTGGTTCGCTGAGTACCTGCACGGCTATCGCGACAACTGGACTCTCTTCGACGACGTGCTGCCAGCACTCGACGCGCTCGAGACGGCCATCGACGGGGTGCGGTTCGGCATCATCACCAACGGCGACCTCGCCTTCCAGACCGACAAGCTGGAGCGCATCGCGCTGTGGCAGCGGCTCGGGCTGCACTCCGGCCACGGCCAACTGATCGCCAGCGGAGCCCTCGGCGTCACCAAGCCCGACCCTGCCATCTTCGCGGCCGCGGCCGCCGCCTTCGACGCACCGGCCGCGGCGTGCGCCTACCTGGGCGATCGAGTGCGCACCGATGCGATCGGGGCGCACGAGGCCGGGATGCTCGGCATCTGGCTCGACCGCGGCCGCGATCGCAACGAGACAACCTCTGAGTCGCACGTCGACCGGCCGGCGGGCGTGCCGCGCATCCGGAGCCTGCGCGAGCTGCCCGCCCTGCTCGCCCCCTGACCGCGCCTCATCTGCCACCCCACCGTCCCAACTCCCCGCGCACCGCCTGCGCCGCGTGTTCGCAATTCAGTCCAGAGCAGCTCAGCCCCCGGCAGGCGGTCGAGGCAGGCAGCCCTGGCCTGAATTGCGAACACGCGCTCTCCGAAGCGCATACGCGTGGCTCCATCTGTCACGTCGCGCGGGACGCGCGCAGCGCCGCGCGCACCGCCTCGACCACCTGTCGCCGAGAGTGCATCGCCTGCTCGTACGACACACGGACAACCCAGCGACGGCGGCGCACGAGCTGCAGGTCACGGCCGTAGTCCCGAGTTACCGCGTCGACGGTCGAGTGCCACGCCGCACTATCGACCTCGACGACAATGCGACCCTCGACGAGGAGATCGACGCGCCCCACCCCCGGGAACAACACCTGCGGAACAACTCTCAGTCCAGCGTCGACGAGGGCGAGATGCACGAGCGACTCCGTCCCGGACTCGGCACGAGCATCGATACGGTCGAAGACTCGTCGCTGTCGCGATGTCACCTGAACAGCAAGCTGCTCGAGGTTCTGCCGCTCGATCACTCCCTGGTGCAGTGCGCTGTCGAGCACAGCGATCGCGATAGCCCTCGGTTGGCAGCGAACGACCTGGATCAGGGCATCCAGCACACCCACGCGCCAGCTCTCACATTGGTCTGACTCGAGGAGCGGGCGCCAATGGCGTCGCAACTCGTGATGCGCCTCACCGACGGCTGTGCGCCCGCTCAACCGGAGCGCCCTCAGGCGGGCGGCGTTGGGCTTCAACCACACGTGCACGAGCCGCCGGTCGGGAGTCCAGATGCCGTACGTCTCCACTGCCGTAACGCACGCGGCCGGACCACCAACATGCAGAGCCGCCACGACTCCGCGCGCGGTGTGCGCGGGTACGTACAGTCCCCTGCGCGGGCGCACGAGAGTGCCCCGGGCAACGGCCGCCGCGAGATGTCGAGGCGTGAGCCCGTGCGCAAGGAGCTGGCGCCTCGTGAGGCAGATTGTCGCGTGTCTCGAGAACGGGGTGAGCGCATCCATCGTTGCAGTGAAGCGGCAGCCGGCCGCACATTACGCGGCCGCACGACAACTGTGGAGAACGCAAGGTCAGGTCGAACTGGGGCGGGGCATCCGGTTCGTAAATCAGGCCAGGGATGCGCGGCTCACCCATTCAGCGGGGGCCAAGCTGCTCTGGCCTGAGTTGCGAGCACGCGCGGCGCCAGAGCGGAGCGGAGCGCGGCGAGCGCGGCGCTCGCCTGCCGACGTGCCGGCTACGCCTCGCTGTCGTCGTCGACCCAGTCGAAGGTGCGGGTGACCGCCTTCTTCCACAGGCGCAGGCGGCGCTCGCGCTCCTCCTCGCTCATGCGCGGCTCCCAGCGCGCGTCCTCGCGCCAGAGCGCTCGTAGCTCGTCGCGCGACTCCCAGAAGCCCACGGCGAGCCCGGCAGCGTAGGCGGCGCCCAGTGCGGTCGTCTCGGCCACAGCGGGCCGAACGACGGGGATGCCGAGGATGTCGGCCTGGAACTGCATGAGCAGCTCGTTGGCAGTCATCCCACCATCGACCTTGAGCTCGGCGATCGGAACATCCGTGCCGGCGTCGGCTGCGTCGAGTACCTCGCGCGACTGGAAGGCCGTCGACTCGAGTGCGGCCCGGGCGAGGTGCGCCTTCGTGACGTAGCGGGTGAGGCCCACGATCGCGCCGCGGGCATCGGGCCGCCAGTAGGGCGCGAAGAGCCCGGAGAACGCGGGCACGATGTACGCGCCCCCGTTGTCGTCGACCGAGAGCGCGAGCCTCTCCACCTCGGGCGCCGAGGAGATGAGCCCGAGGTTGTCACGCAGCCACTGCACGAGCGAGCCGGTCACGGCGATCGAGCCTTCGAGCGCGTAGCGCGGAGCCTCGTCGCCGAGACGGTACGCGACGGTTGTGATGAGCCCGTGCTCGCTGCGCACGATCTCCTCCCCCGTGTTCACGATGAGGAAGTTGCCCGTGCCGTAGGTGTTCTTCGACTCACCCGCGTCGAAGGCCACCTGACCGAAAGTGGCCGCCTGCTGATCGCCGAGGATGCCCGCCACGGGCACCTCGCGCAGTAGGGAGTGCGTCGAGGCATGGCCGTACACCTCGGCCGATGAGCGGATCTCGGGCAGCATCGAGCGCGGCACGCCGAACGCCTCGAGCAGCGTGTCGTCCCAGTCGAGCGTGCGCAGATCCATGAGCAGTGTGCGGCTCGCGTTGGTCACGTCGGTCGCGTGCACGCCGCCCTCGGTGCCGCCCGTGAGGTTCCAGAGCACCCATGTGTCGGTCGTGCCGAACAGCAGCTCGCCGGCCTCGGCGCGCTCGCGGGCCCCCTCGACGTTCTCGAGGATCCACGCGATCTTGCTCGCGCTGAAGTAGGTGGCGAGCGGCAGGCCCGTCGTCTCGGCGAAGCGCCGCACGTCCCCATCGGCGATGCGGTCGACCAGGTGCTGCGTGCGCGTGTCCTGCCACACGATGGCGTTGTAGATGGGCGTGCCGGTCGCGCGGTCCCACACGACGGCGGTCTCGCGCTGGTTGGTGATGCCGATCGCGGCGACGTCGTGGCGTGTCAGGTTGGCCTTGGAGAGGGCCTGGCCGATCGCCTCGCGCGTGTTGTTCCAGATCTCGGTCGCGTCGTGCTCGACCCAGCCCGCGTGCGGGAAGATCTGCTCGTGCTCGAGCTGGCCGACGGAGACGATCGCTCCATCGTGGTCGATGATGATCGCGCGGGTGCTCGTGGTGCCCTGGTCGATGGCGACGATGTGCTGGCTCACGTTCGGTTCCTTCCTGGGGCGGGCGACGGTGCCTCGATCCCGGTGACGCCGTGCTTATCACGCAGCAGCTCTGCTGTCTCGGCGATCTCCTCCGCGATGCGTCCAGCATCCCATCCGAGAGGCGCGGCGGCGAGCTCGGCGAGCTCGGCGAGCTCGGGGTGCCCGACCTCGCCGATGAACGCCATCGAGGTGCGCCGCAGCACGATGTCGCTCAACCGCACGACTCGCTCCGACTCGATCAGGTGGAGGATCTCGGTGCGGGAGTAGCCGGGCGCGGTGGCGAGGGGAGCATCACCGTCGGTCTGGATGCGCCGCAGAATCTGCTCAGCACTCGTGCCGTAGCGGTCCAGGAGGGTCTCGACGCGGTCTCGGGGGATGCCCGGGGCGACCCGCTCGCTCCACGCGAGCCGAGCATCCGTCGTCGTGGGGTAGCCGACGGCCCCGCCGATGAGCCGGCCGTCCGTGCTCACGGCACGATCGCGGCCGAGCAGCGCGAGGACGCGGTCGCTCAGCTGCTCGCCGAGCGCGCGGAAGGTCGTCCATTTGCCGCCGATGAGGCTCAGCACGGTGGTCGTGGCGACGCGGCGCGTTTCGACGCGGTAGTCGCGCGAGATCTGCCCGGTCGAGTCGGCGTCCTGCCGGGGCAGCGGGCGCACGCCCGAGAAGCGGAACACGATCTGCCGACGATCGACCTCGATCGCGGGGAAGACGTGGCGGATGAGCCCGAAGAAGTAGTCGACCTCCTCCTCGGTGCACACGACGGGGTCGGCCATGTCGTGCGGGAGGTCGGTGGTGCCGACGAGCACGCGCCCCTTGAGGGGGTAGATGAGCACTATGCGGCCGTCGGTGAACTCGAAGAAGATCTCCCGACCCGCGCACGCGGCGAGCAGTTCGGGGTGGTCCAGCACGATGTGCGAGCCCTTCGTGCCACCCATGTAGTCAGAGGCGTCGCCGAGGGCCGCGTTGGTGAGGTCCGTCCACGGCCCCGAGGCGTTGACGACGACCGAGGGATGCACCTCCCAGGTCTCCCCGCCGATGACGTCGTGCAGGCTCACGATGCCGTCGACGTCCATCCCGACGGCCTCGACGTAGTTGAGCGCTCGCGCGTGCCCACCCGCGTCGAGCCCATCGGTGAGCACGTCGAGTGCGAGCCGCTCGGGGTCGTGCATGGAGGCGTCGTAGTAGGTCGCGGTCCACCGCACGTCATCGCGCAGCTCGGGCAGGAGCCGCTTCGACGCTCGCGCGCCGCGGAACTGGTGGCGGGGCACCCGGCCGCCGTCGCGCGAGAACAGGTCGTAGATCGTGAGCCCGGCCTTGATGATGAGCGCGCCACGTTCCCGGCGCTTCTTCGGGCGCAGCCCGAGGAACTTGAGGGGCGCCTGGATGATCGACGAGAACGTCGAGAAGATCGGGATGGTGGTGGGCAGCGGGCGCACGTAGTGGGGCGCGAGGCGCAGGAGCGCGTTGCGCTCGTGCACGGACTCCTTGACCAGCCGGAACTCACCGTTCTCGAGGTACCGGATACCGCCGTGGATCATGTGCGACGAGGCCGCGGATGCTCCCGAGCAGAAGTCGCCGCGGTCGACCAGGAGCACGCTCACGCCGTTGAGCGCGAGATCGCGGAAGGTCGCGATGCCGTTGATGCCAGCACCGATTACGAGGACGTCGACCGCGGAGGCCTTCTCGCGGATGTCGGCGAGCAGTTCGGAACGCGCGGGTGTCGCGGGTGATGCGGTCATCGGATCGGCAGGCCCATCGGTCGAGGAGGTCGGGGGTCGAACCCATCTTGGTCAGTTCGACACATCTACCCAAAGCGACTGCACAGACGTGCAGAAAGTCAGTCGACCGTGAGCTCCCGCCGAACCGACTCCGACGCACGCCCCTCCCGCTCGACCACTCGACTCGCCAGACTCTCGTCGAGCACGAGATCGGTGATGAGCCCCGCCGCGAGCGCACCGCGCAGGCTCGCGAGCTTCTGCACGCCAGAGACGACACAGACACGACGGGCGACCTTGCGCAAGCGATCAAGACTGGGGCCCGATGCACGACTGTTCAGAGCGATGTCGCTCGACGTGCCGTCGGGGCGGTAGAAGACCGTGGCCACGTCACCCACAGCACCATCCTCGCTGAGACTGCGGTAGTCCTCGGCATCGAGATAGCCGCCGATGTAGACCTGGCTCGGAATCTCGGCGAACGGAGAGCCGAGGCCGAACAGCGCGAGATCGAGTCGAGCCTGGATGTCGAGGAGGCGCTTGGTGCTGCGCTCGCGCCACAGCCCCTCCTTCGTGCGCGGATCATCGAAGAATGCGGGGACGGGGAACTGCTGAATCTGCGCGGAGTACGCGAAGCTGAAGCGTTGCAGGATCTCGCTCGCGTAGTCGATACCCGTCGTCTGGGTGTTGCCGGCACCGTTGAGCTGCACCACGACAGTGTTGTGCACCGGCTTGGCGACGAGATGCCTGCTGATCGCCCCGACCGTCGACCCCCACGCGACGCCGATGACCATGTTCGAGTCGACGAATCCCCCCAGAATCCTGCCCGCCGTCATGGCGACGCGCTCCAGACGATCAACGTCGCTGATCGACTCGGGCATGGGGACGACGTGGGCGGTCACACCGAACCGCTCATGGATCGCCTCCTCCAAGGCAGAGCCTCGATCGAACGGCGAGGTGATGCGAATGTCGACGAGCCCGGTCTCCCGCGCGAAGCTCAGCAGTCTCGACACCGACGAGCGCGAGGTGCGCAGCTCCGTGGCGATGGCCCCCATGGTGAGGTCCTGCAAGTAGTACATCTTCGCCGCCTTGAGCGCAGTCGCCGCCTTGAGCGCCTCCGGACCAGTGTGGGGCATCGCGACCGAACCTCCTGAACGAACGTGCACGTGCGATGGTCGAACATGCAGGTGGTCACTCTACGTCAGGGGCCATCGCCCGTCCCAGCCCATCGCACGTTTGTGCAGATTCGTTCCACAGTGCGTCTCACGCGGCGGCGCCGACTTAGTGTTCCTGTGCAGACGTGCTTCCTCAGCGTCTGTCCACCCCGGTCACGGCGCTCCCGCAGCGCATTGCCCCGTAAGGCGCGTGACAGTTCACAACAAAGGAGTTTGAACTCGACATGAGACAAGCACTCTTCAAGCGCAACGGCTTCTGGCTCGTCCTCGCGCTCATCTTCGCCCTGATCTCCGGCATCGGCGCCTCACTCGTCCAGACCTCGGGCGGCAACGTCAAGGTCGACGACCTGAAGTGGGAGACCGCCTCCGGCCGCACCCTCAACGCCCTTCTGTTCACGCCGGCGAACGCCACCGCTGAGAACCCGGCGCCCGGCATCGTCGTCAGCCACGGGTGGTGGAACAACCGCGAGATGCAGACGCCCAACTACGTCGAGCTCGCGCGCCGCGGCTACGTCGTCATGTCGATCGACATGTACGGCCACGGCAACTCCGACCCGCTCCCCGCGGACGAGCTCGCCGTCGGCGGCACCGGCATGTACGACGCGGTGCTGCTCATGGCCGACCTGCCCTACGTCGACCGTGACGCCATCGGCGTGAGTGGTCACTCCAACGGCGCCCGCGCCGCGAACTTCTCGGTGCCGATCGACGACGCCTCAGGCGACCCGCTGATCTCCTCGATCCTGCTGGTCGACAACGACCCGCTGTACGTGGACGGCGACGGCCTCTACACGAATGTCTACGGCTCGCGCGACGTCGGCCTGATCCAGGCGCAGTACGACGAGTTCTTCTTCCGCAGCTACGACGCCGACGGCAACCAGCTGACCGCGCCGCGGGACTACCTCGGCACGCCCAACGCGCAGTCGTTCCTCAACTTCGGCGCAGACCCCGCCGACCTCACCGAGGAGCGCGAAGGCAGCACGTTCTACACCGAGAACATCGACGGCACCGAAGCGGTGCGCGTGATCTACTCCCTGGCGCAGACCCACCCGTGGAGCACCACCTCGAGCACCGCCGTCGGGCACCTCGTCGAGTACTTCGAGGAGACCCTCCCGGCGCCGGCGCCCCTCGACGCGGGCAACCAGCTCTGGCAGCTCAAGGAGTTCTTCACGGCACTCGGGCTCGTCGGCTTCGGCATCATGCTCGTCGCGATCCCGCGTGCGCTGCTGACGACGTCGGCCTTCCGTCGACTCGCCGTCGCGCCGACCGAGATCGCGCCGCTCGCCGGGCGCATCCCGAAGATCTGGTTCTGGGCGGGACTCGTCGTCTCGGTCGTGATCTCCGCATGGAGCTACGTCCTCGTGAGCCAGACGCCCGAGATTCTCGGCATCACCTTCAACGCCGTGCCGTCGTTCATCCCCACGGGCTCCGTGTTCTTCATCGGGGCATGGGCGGCGATCAACGGGCTCGCGGCCGCGATCATCATGATCGGCGCCTACTTCGCCTTCGGGCGGAAGTCGGGCATGAGCCTGCGCGGCTCGGGAGTGCTGCCCGGCTGGAAGAACTTCTTCCACGGCATCGGTCTGGCCCTCACCACCGTGTTCCTCATGTACGCGGTCGTGTTCCTGGTCGACTACCTCTTCAAGACCGACTTCCGACTCTGGGTGATCGGCGTGAAGTGGTTCACCCCCGACAAGCTCGGCTACGCCCTGGTGGTCCTGCCGCTGTTCCTGATCTACTTCGTGGCGAACTCGATCGCGATCAACGCGTTCAACCGCGTGACGATCGCGGGACGTGAGTGGGTCAACACGGCGATCCTCGCCCTGGCGAACTCGCTCGGCCCGATCATCCTCGTCGTCGCGCAGTACACGACGTTCGCGATCACGGGCAACCTGATCCCGGGCTTCGGGGGCATCTTCAGCATCTGGCTGTTCCCGGTGATCCTGATCCTCGCGGTGACGGCGATCGTGTCGCGCAAGCTGTACCGCGCGACCTCCAACCCGTACATCGCCGGGTTCTTGAACGCCACGGTCGTGGTGCTCATCTCGGTGTCGAACACGCTGGTCATCACCTACTAGCGCCAGCACACCCGATGGCCCCCGCGCAGCACTGCGCGGGGGCCATCGCCGTGCCGGCGCTTCCCAGCCCACGTGCGGGAATACTCCAGCACGAGCGATGTTGACTACCCTGAAGACAAGAACGTGTTCCGGGGTCGGTGAAAGTCCGAGCCGGCGGTGAGAGTCCGCGACCCGCGAGCGACGAGCAGTCGCGAACGGTTGAACCGGTGGAATTCCGGTACCGACGGTGAGAGTCCGGAGGGGAGGAACACGCGAGCGGCAGCCTGCCGACGCGACCCCGGAAACTCCTGAACGCGGAAACTCCGCAGACACAGAGGAACCGGGAAGACCAGCGGATGACCAGCACAGACGCACCGCACGACGACGCGGCATTCGACGCGCGCGTCGAGGCCGCCATGCGTCACGCGCTGAATCTCGCACAGCACGGCCCGATCACGGGCGGGAACCCCCAAGTCGGCTGCGTGCTACTGGATGCGCACGGCGAGATCGTCGCGGAGGGTTGGCATCGCGGCGCCGGTACCGCCCACGCCGAAGTGGATGCTCTCGCCCAGCTCGACGACGCTCGCGATCTGACCGCCCAGGGGCTGGCCTCGTCCGACCCTCGCGCCGCGGGCCTCACCGCCGTCGTGACGCTCGAGCCCTGCAACCACACCGGCCGCACGGGCCCGTGCGCCCAGGCCCTCATCGACGCGGGCATTGCGCGGGTCGTGTACGCGATCGACGACCCCGACGCGCGAGCGGGCGGCGGCGCAGAGCGCCTCCGTGCAGCGGGCATCCCGGTCATCGGCGGCGTGCTCGCGGAGGAGGCGACCGACCTGCTCACCCCGTGGCTCACGAGCGTGCGGCTGGGCCGCCCGTGGGTCACCGTCAAGTGGGCGTCGACCCTCGACGGTCGCACTGCCGCGGCCGACGGCTCGAGCCAGTGGATCACCGGCACCGCGTCGCGCCAGCGCGTGCATGATCAGCGCGCCGCCCACGACGCGATCGCCGTCGGCACAGGCACCGTCCTCTCCGACGACCCCTCCCTCACGGCTCGCGGTGACGGCGGCGAGCTGCTGCCTCACCAGCCCCTCCCCGTCGTCTTCGGAGAGACACCCGTACCCGCCACCGCGCGACTGCGCGAACACCCGGCGGGCCTCATCGAGGTGGGCCATCGTGACCTGGAGTCTGCGCTGAGCGCTCTCACCGAGCGCGGCGTGCGCCGGCTCTACGTGGAGGGTGGGCCGACCCTCGCGAGCGCGTTCCTGCGCGCTGGACTCGTCGACGAGGTGCTCGTGTACCTGGCGCCCCTGCTGCTCGGCGGGCCGCGGCTCGCCCTCGACGACCTGGGCATCGGCACCATCGCGGAGGGACTGCGGCTGAACATCCGCTCCGTCGAGTCCCTGGGCACCGACCTGCTCGTGACCGCCCGCCCCCAGTCTGCGCCCGGCTCTCACGCCGCCGACCGCTCGACCCTCGAGGAGAGGTAGCACCATGTTCACCGGACTGATCGAAGAACTCGGCGAGATCGTCGCCCTCGCGCCCCACGGCGACGCCGCACGCCTGACCGTGCGCGGACCCCTCGCGACGAGCGACGCGACCCATGGCGACTCCATCAGCGTGATGGGAGTGTGCCTCACCGTCGTCGAGCAGGGCGCCGACTGGTTCACGGCCGACGTCATGGGCCAGACCCTCGCGATGTCGACGATCGGCTCCTGGACGGCGGGGGCCGCCGTGAACCTCGAGCGCGCCGCCGCTGTCGGCGACCGCCTCGGCGGTCACATCGTGCAAGGGCACATCGACGGTACGACGACCGTGCTCGAGGTGCGCGAGGCAGGCCAGTGGCGCGTCGTGCGCTTCTCCCTCGACGCCGCGCACGCGCCGCTCGTCGTCGACAAGGGCTCGATCGCCGTCGACGGCGTGAGCCTCACGGTCAGCGCCGTCGGCGACGACTGGTTCGAGGTATCGCTCATCCCGGAGACGCTGAGCGCCACCACCCTTGGCAGCCTCGTGGTCGGCGACGCGGCGAACCTCGAGACGGACATCCTCGCCCGGCACATCGCTCGCCTCGCCCACTTCTGGGCCGGCGCGCACGACAGAGAAGGCATCTCATGAGCATCGGCACCATTCCTGAGGCGCTGGACGCACTGCGGCAGGGCCGGCCCGTGCTCGTCGCGGATGACGAGAACCGCGAGAACGAGGGCGACGTCATCATCTCCGCCGAGCTCGCGACCGCCGAGTGGGTGGCGTGGTCCATCCGCCACACGAGCGGATTCCTGTGCGCGCCGATGACGGCCGAGATCGCCGACTCCCTCGCCCTGCCCCTCATGGTGCCGGACAGGGAGAGCGAGGACCCGCGCCACACCGCCTACACCGTCACCGTCGACGCCGCCGAGGGCCTCACCACGGGCATCAGCGCCAACGACCGCGCCCGCACCCTGCGCGTGCTCGCCGACGCCGCCTCCACCCCCGCGAGCCTGCACCGCCCCGGCCACATCGTGCCCCTGCGGGCCCGACCCGGCGGGGTGCGCGAGCGCGCCGGGCACACCGAGGCCGCCGTGGACCTCATGGTGCTCGCCGGCCTGCGCCCGGTCGCCGCGATCGGGGAGGTCATCGCCGACACCGGCGACATGATGCGCCTGCCCGAGCTGATCCGCTTCGGCGAGGAGGAGGGGCTCGTGGTCATCACGATCGTCGACCTCATCGCGTTCCTGAACTCCGGCGAGACCTATGTGCCGGCCTCGGCCGAGCCGCGCAGCACGCGCCCCAGCAGCGTCTCCTTCGAGGTCGAGACGACCGTTCCCACCAGCCACGGGCCGTTCTCCATGCGCGCCTACCGGGACCGCAAGACCGGTGCAGACCACGTCGCCATCATCAGCGGGATGCCCCGCGACGACATGATCGTGCGCGTCCACTCCGAGTGCCTCACCGGGGAGGCCTTCGGCTCTCTCAAGTGCGAGTGCGGCCCCCAGCTCGACGCCGCCCTCGACACCATTCAGCGCGAGGGCGGCGCGGTGCTCTACCTGCGCGGCCACGAGGGCCGCGGCATCGGCCTCATCAACAAGCTCCGCGCCTACCGCCTCCAGGAGGAGGGCTACGACACCCTCGACGCCAACCTCGCCCTCGGCCTGCCCGCCGACTCCCGCGACTACGAAGCCGCCGGCGACATCCTCCACGACCTCGGCGTGCACCGCGTGCGCCTGCTCTCCAACAACCCCGAGAAGCAGCGCCAACTCGTGCAGTACGGCATCGAGGTGAGCGAGCTCGTGCCGCTCCTCGTCGGTGTGGGGGTCGACAACGAGGGCTACCTCGGCGCGAAGCGCGACCGCATGGGGCACCGACTGCCTGAGACCATCACGAGCGCACCCATGCTCTCCACCCTGGAAGGAACCACCCCATGAGCGGCGCAGGAGCCCCCACCCTCACCACCGACGGCACCGGCCTCACGATCGCGATCATCGCCGGGCAATGGCACGCCGAGATCTCCGACGGCCTGCGCGCTGGAGCCCGCCGTGCCCTCGAGGCCGCGGGCGCCACCGTCGTCGAGTACGCCGTCCCCGGCTCGTTCGAGCTTCCCGTGGTGAGCAAGGCCGTGCTCGAGGCGGGTGCGGATGCGGTGGTCGCCCTCGGCGTCATCATCCGCGGCGGCACGCCGCACTTCGAGTACGTGAGCGCCGCCGCGACCGACGGCCTGACCCACGTCGCGCTCGACACCGGCAAGCCCGTCGGCTTCGGCGTGCTCACCCTCGACGACGAGCAGCAGGGCCTCGACCGCGCCGGTCTGCCCGGCTCGAAGGAGGACAAGGGCGCCGAAGCCGCCGACGCCGCCATCGCGGCCGTGCACGCGCTGCGCGCCGCGCGTCGCCTCGGCGCCTAGCGCTGAAAGGCGAGGGCTCGGGCGGTTAGCAGCTCACCCAGCGCGCAGCGGCCCGCGTGAAGCTGTACGGCTCGTTCGGCACACCACCGTGCGTCATCGCGAACAGAATGCACGTACCCGCCATGCTGCCGGTGTTGCCCGGCTTGTACAGCGACGCCCGGTGACCACTGGAAGCCCACCACTTATCCGCGACCGTCGCACCCGTGTTGCCCGACCCACCAGCAAGGTTCCCATCGCAGCCCACACTGGGCACACCATCACTGCGCTGCGACCCGATGTGACCCCACGCACTCATCGGATCCGTACTGGGATCCTCCGCCATCCAGAACAGACGCTGCTCCATGCACGAGTCGTACCGAATGTTGCCGAACGGCACCGGCGGCAGACAGTTCGCCACCCGGATCTGGTTGTACCGCGTCGCGAACGACGCCAGATCCTCGCTCGTGGTGCCGGCGACACCCCGCTCCGAGGTCGCACTCGGCGCACCCGCGGTGCTGCCGGAGATCGGAGCGGGGCACGCGGGGGTGGCGAGCTCGGTCGGCAGGGGCGCGGGAAGCGCGCGGTAGACCACATCGGATTCCTCGGTGACCGTGCGGTTCGCCGGGGCCGGCGCGCTCGCGGCGGACGTCGCCCCGCCGGAGGACGTGCGCTCCGGCTCGGGCGCAGGCGCAGCGCCCGCGCCATCGGTCGCGTCCTCGTGAGGCTCGTCCTTCGCGACATCCTCCGTCGACGGTGCAGCAGCCGGCTCATCCGTGGCATCAGCATCCATCACGGTCGGCGACGGAGTGGGGGTCGGCACGGAGGCGGGTTCCACGGCCTCGATGAGGCTCGCGCTTGGCGCGCCACCGGGCTCCATCGACGGCACGGCCGTGACAGCCGCCGGGATCGCGGGAATCGCGACGATGATGACCGCCGCGATGGCGGCCCCCGAAAATAGTGAACGCAACACGCTGTGCTCCCCCCGAAGCTTGGTCCTGCCGGCAGCCCCCCGGCTGCTGATGCCACGCTATGCCCGCGGCCGCCCGCGCACCAAGTGCGGGCAGTCGAAAAACGACCGGATCACCCGCGAACTGGGGTAACGGCCGAGGACTGGCGACCCCCGGTCGGGGGTACTGACTGTTCGGAGAGCCCGTCGGGTCGGATTGCCTCACCGAGGGCGACCGCGAGACCGCGAGCGTCAGCGCAGGAAGAGAGCGCGCAGCCGCCGCGTCGCCACGACGATGCCGACCGCGATCATGACGCCGAAGTAGCCGAGATGCACCCACAGCATGGGCGAGAGTGCGCCCGTCGTGACACCGCGGATGAGCTCCACGCCGTGCCACAGCGGCAGCGCCTGGATCACCCACTGGATCGCCTCCGGGTACACCGAGATCGGGTAGAACGTCGCCGAGAAGAGGAACATCGGCAGCATGATGAAGGTGACCCACTCGACCTGCTGGAAGGTCGTGAAGTAGCTCGTGATGGCCATGCCGACGCTCGCGAAGCCGAAGGCGATGACGAGCACGGCAGGCAGAGCCAGAAGCGCCGTCCACGCGAGGTTCAGGCCCAGCATCTGCATGACGACCATGAAGCCGACCGCGTACATGGCCCCCCGCAGCAGGGCGAGCAGGATCTCGCCGAGCGCGACGTCGAGCGGCCCCAGCGAGGTGGTGAGCATGCCCTGGTAGAGCTTCGCGTAGTTGAGCTTGAAGAAGACGTTCCACGTCGAGTCGTAGACGGCGCCGTTCATCGCCGACACGGCGAGCAGGGCTGGAGCGATGTAGGCGGCGTACGACACCTCAGCACCCGCCGACGTCTGCACGGTGCCGACGAGCGCGCCGAAGCCGATGCCGAGCGAGAGCAGGTAGAAGACCGGCTCGAAGAACCCGCTGAAGACGACGAGGTAGTTGGTGCTGCGGGTCGCGAGAAGACCACGATGGATGACCGCCCGCGTGTTGCCCGCGTACAGCGCGCCGCGCTGCGCGCGCACGGCCGTCATCGGTTCAACCGCCGCTCGAAATGCCGCCGCGTCGCCCACAGGCCCACGACGATGATGCCGCTCAGGTAGCCCACGTGCGTCACGGTGAGCCACAGCGGCTCCTCGAGCCCATAGGTGGCGACCCGACCGAGCTCGGCACCGTGCCACAGCGGCGAGATCCACCCGATCGGCTGCAGGTAGACCGGCAGCTGCTCGAGCGGGAAGAACGTGCCGGAGAAGAGGAAGAGCGGCATGATGCCGAACCGCTGGATCATCGCCATCTGCCCGCGATCATCCTTGATGGTCGAGGTGTAGCTCGAGAGCACCAGCCCGATCGCCATGCCCGTGAGCACGGCAGAGCCGATCGCGAGCACACCCCAGGCGGACGGTACGGCGCCGAAGGCGAGGATGACGCCGAAGTAGATCGTGACGGTCACGATCATGCGCGCCAGGATCGCGAGCATGATGCCGTTGACGATCTGCCCACCAGTGATCGGGGCAGCGTTCATGCCGAAGAAGGTGGGGTTCCACTTGAACCCCATGAGCACGGGGTACGTCGTCTCGTTGGCCGCGATCGTCATGGCCGCCGTCGCCATGAGCGCGGGGGCGACGAACTCGAGGTAGCTCACCCCCGCGACGCCCTGCGGCACGAGGCTCGCGAGCCCCACCCCGAGGGCGAACAGGTAGATGAGCGGGTTGCCGAAGCTCTGGAAGACCGCCTCGCCGACGTAGCCCTTCATGGCGAGAAGCCGGTGCTCGGCGACGTACCAGCTGCCCCAGCGGCGCGGCGCGACGCCCGCGGCGAGCGCGCGCCGGGCATCCGCTCGATCGGCGACGCTCGCCGTGTCTGCAGTGGTCATTCGATGAGACTCCGGCCGGTGAGGCGCAGGAAGACGTCTTCGAGGCTCGAGCGGCGCACGAGCGAGGTGATGGGATGCAGGCCCCGCTCGGTGAGCGCGACGAGGTCAGCCTCGCCGTTCGCGCTGTAGATGAGCAGGCGGTCGGGCAGCACCTCGATGCGCTCCCCGAGGCCGACGATCTGCTCGGCGACCTGCGCGTTGCGGTCGCTGCCGAAGCGCACCTCGAGCACCTCGCGGCTCGAGTGGTCGCGAATCAGCTGAGCGGGCGAACCCTCGGCCATGATGCGGCCCTTGTCGACGACCACGAGCCGGTCGCACAGCTGCTCGGCCTCGTCCATGTAGTGCGTCGTGAGCACGAGCGTCGTGCCCTGCTCCTTGAGACGGAAGAGGCGGTCCCACAGGATGTGCCGTGCCTGCGGGTCGAGGCCCGTCGTGGGCTCGTCGAGCAGCAGGATGCGCGGCTCGTTGATGAGCGCGCGCGCGATCGTGAGGCGGCGCTTCATGCCGCCCGAGAGGTCGTCGACCTTCGCCTTGGCCCGGTCGGCGAGCTGGGCGAACTCGAGCAGAGCGTCGGCGCGCTCGGCGACGAGTGCCCGCGGCAGCCCGAAGTACCGACCGTAGACGAGCAGGTTGTCGCGCACGCGCAGATCCATGTCGAGGTTGTCCTGCTGCGGCACGACGCCGAGCTGCGAGCGGATGTCGGGCCCGTGATGCTCGGGGTCGAGTCCCAGGATCGTTAGGTCGCCGCTCGTACGCGTCGACACCGCACCCACCATGCGCATCGTCGTCGACTTGCCGGCGCCGTTCGGCCCGAGCAGCCCGAACGCCTCCCCCGGCGCGACCTCGAAATCGATGCTGTCGACGGCGGCGACACCACCATAGGTCTTGGTGAGGGCGGTCGCGGAGATGACGGACTCTGGCACGAGATCAGAGCCTAGACCCGGGCGGCTGACAGTGCCGCACGGCTCGCTCATGGCCGGAGTCGGGCAGGATCATGGCATGAGCTCGCGCGCACACCCGGCCCCCGCCACCCCCCGACGCAGCCTCCTCGGCAGGCCGGTCGACGACGGCCCGCGCGCGAGCTTCAGCCAGCTCATGCCCTACCTGCTCGAGCACCGCGGGGTGCTCTCCTGGGTCATCGTCATCAGCGTGCTCGGCGCGGGCGCCTCCCTCGCGCAGCCTCTCCTCGTCGCCCAGGTGATCTCGACGGTCGAGGAGGGCGGCGAGCTCGGCGCTCTCGTGGCGCTGCTCGTCGGGCTCGTCGTGCTCGCGGGCCTCCTGAGCGGCTTCGGCCACTACCTGCTGCAGCGCACGGGCGAGGGGGTCGTGCTCTCGAGCCGCCGCACGCTCGTGCGCCGACTCCTGCACCTGCCGATCAGCGAGTTCGATCAGCGCCGCACGGGCGACCTCGTGAGCCGCGTGGGCAGTGACACGACCCTGTTGCGCGCCGTGCTCACGCAGGGACTCGTCGAGGCGATCGGTGGCAGCCTCACCTTCCTCGGCGCCCTCGTCGCGATGATCATCATCGACCCCGTGCTGCTGCTGCTCACGGTGCTCGTGATCGCCGTGTCGGTCGTCACCGTCGTGCTGCTCTCGGCGCGCATCCGCGTCGCCAGCCGCAAGGCGCAGGAGAAGGTGGGAGACCTCGCCGCAGCGGTCGAGCGGGCGATCTCCTCCGTACGCACGGTGCGCGCCGCGAACGCGACGGAGCGCGAGATCGCGACCATCCACGAGGATGCTCGAGGCGCGTGGCTCCAAGGGATCAAGGTCGCCAAGATCTCCGCGCTCGTCGTGCCGATCTCGTCGATCGCGCTGCAGATCTCGTTCCTCGTGGTGCTCGGCGTGGGCGGCTACCGCGTCGCGGCCGGCGATATCGAGATCGCCGAGCTCGTCGCCTTCATCCTGTTCCTCTTCCTCCTCATCGGCCCGCTCGGGCAGGCCTTCGGGGCGATCACGAGCGTCAACAGCGCGCTCGGAGCCCTCGGGCGCATCCAAGAGATCATCGCCCTGCCGAGCGAGGCGGAAGGCGACGCTGACGTGGCGCCCGCCGCGGCGACCGGCGACCGTGCCGCGATCGCGTTCGACGACGTGCACTTCCGGTACCCGGAGGCCGCGCGCAAGACCGAGCAGGAGAAGGTCATCGCGGAAGTGGTCGGCGAGGAGACCCGGAATGACACCACTGTTCTGCGCGGGGTGACGTTCGCGGTGCCCCAGGGCTCGCGCACGGCGCTCGTCGGGCCGAGCGGAGCGGGCAAGTCGACGATCCTGTCGCTCATCGAGCGCTTCTACGACCCGACCGGCGGTGTCATCCGCATGGAGGGGGTCGACATCCGCGCACTCGATCGCCTCGAGCTGCGCAACCGCATCGGCTACGTGGAGCAGGACGCCCCGGTCCTCGCCGGCACCCTGCGCGACAACCTCCTGCTCGGCTCACCGACGGCGAGCGACGACGATTGCGTCGCGGTGCTCGAGCGCGTCAACCTGCTCGAGGTGCTGCAGCGCAGCGACGAGGGGCTCGACGCGCAGGTGGGCGAGAGCGGAGTCATGCTCTCCGGCGGCGAGCGCCAGCGACTCGCCATCGCTCGGGCACTCCTCGCCGCTCCCCCGATCCTGCTGCTCGACGAGTCGACGTCGTCGCTCGACGGAGTCAACGAGCGGCTCATGCGCGAGGCGATCGACGCCGTCTCCGCCGATCGCACGCTCATCGTCATCGCGCACCGGCTCTCGACGGTCGTCGACAGCGATCAGATCGTCGTGCTCGAGCACGGGCGCGTGATCGGCACCGGCGTGCACGCGGACCTCGTGCGCGACGTGCCGCTCTATCGCGAGCTCGCGCAGCACCAGCTGCTCACGTAGACCGGCACGCACCGTGGCTCAGGAGGTGCTGACCTCCACATGGCCACCGGCCTTGGCGATCTCGGAGAGCGCCTCCTCGCTCGACTCGGCGGCGACCCCGGCGACCAGGTTGCGCAGGACCCGCACGGTTCGCCCGTGCTGCAGGGCGTCGAGGGCCGAGGCGCGCACGCAGTAGTCGGTCGCGAGCCCCACGACGTCGATCTCGGTCACGTCGAGCTCATCGAGTGCCTGCGGAACGGAGCGCCCGTCGTCGGTCGTCCCCTCGAAGATCGAGTAGGCGGGAACCCCCTGGCCCTTGCGCACGTGGATGTCGATGAGGCCCGTATCGATGCTCTCGTGGTACTCGGCGCCGTCGGTGCCGGCCACGCAGTGCACCGGCCAGGTGAGCACGAAGTCGGGTTCAGCATCCGTCGCGAAGTGCCCGCCGTTGTCGTTATCGCCGTCATGCCAGTCACGCGAGGCGATGACGACGTCGTAGAGGTCGGGGTGCCGCCGCACGTGCTCGGTGATCGCCGCCGCGACGGCCGCCCCGCCGTCGACGCCGAGAGCACCACCCTCGGTGAAGTCGTTCTGCACGTCGATGATGAACAGGGCGCGAGCCATGTCGCCTCCAAGTCGAATCGGTCGGTCAGGTGGTGGAGAGGGCGTTGCCGCAGGTGTACACGCCCGTGGTCAACGTGTCGAGGGCGGCCCGGGCGTTGCCCTGAATGCCCTCGCCTACCGCGAAGAACCCGAAGGTCAGGCGCGTGCCGTCCTGAGCGGTCACGATACCCGCGAGGGAGTACGACGTGTCGATCCACCCGGTCTTCGCGGCGACGGCGCCGCGCGCGATCGCATTCGCACCCGTGAAACGGCTCGAGAGAGACCCGAACTGGCCGGCGACCGGCAACCCTTGCGCGATGTGGTTCAGAGAGCCCTCGCCGTTCGCGATGCGCACCATGAGCCGGGTCACGTACGAGGGGGGCACGGCGTTGAGGTGGCTGAGGCCGGAGCCGTCGCGGATCGTGAGGCCCGTAACGGGCACTCCGTACTCGTCGAGCGCGATGCGGAAGGCCGAGGTGAGGGATGCCGCCGAGCCGTCGAGTCCCAGATTCTTCGAGACGACGCGCGCGAGCATCTCGCCGAGGGCGTTGTCGCTCGTGAGGAGCATCTGAGGGATGAGCGTGCTCACCGGCTGCGAGCGCACCACCCCGAGCGTCTCGGTGTCGGGCGCCGAGCCGAGGCTCGTGATCGGCGTGCCGCCGGGGTTGCCCGCGGCGGCCAGTGCTTGCGCGAAGGCCTGCCCAGCGCGGGCGACCGGATCCGTCGAGCGGGGGCTCGTGCCCGCGACGGGGTTCGCACGATCCGCGTCGACCTGGAGCGCGGTCACCTCGGACTGGTATCCGATCGTCTGCTCGCTGCGCGCCCACGAGGGGTCCCACTTGTCGGCGGGGTCCCAGTAGGTGGCGTCGAGCACGACCTCGCGAATCGCGGGGGCGTCGGGGTGGGCGGCGGCGTAGGCGGCGACCGTCTGCGCCGCGAGGTCGGCGAGCTTCGGGGCCCCCCGGTAGAAGCTCTCCTGCCCCGGGGGGAGCCTGCTGAGCGTCGCATCGCCGCCGCCGACGAGCACGACCGTGCCCGGCTCCGCGCCGTCGACGACTCGGGTGGACAGGCGGTGGTCGGGGCCGAGGACCGCGAGTGCAGCGGCGGCCGTGAGCACCTTGAGCACGCTCGCGGTGCGCACGGGACGGTCAGCGGCGCGCTCGAAGAGGATCTCGCCCGTATCCGCGTTGATGACCGACCCGGAGAAGTCACGCAGGCGACCATCCCGAGCGAGGGCGTCGATCGAGCACGTGCGAATGCCCTGCGCCGCCACGATCGCGTCGGGCACCGATCGAGGGTCGGGCTCGGGTGTGGCCGTCGGAGTCGGAGTCGGCGTCGGTGCAGCCACCGGCTCGTCCGAGCCCACCGCGACGCCCGTGAACAGAGAGCCCGTGGCGAGGAGCACGAAGGCGACCGTGAGGGCAGTTGTCAGGAGAGCGCGGGGGCGTCGGCGGCCCGGTGTCGCATCCGGCTCCGTCATGCGGTCATGGTACCCCTCGGGCCGCGGCGCCCGAGGCGTCACGTCACTCTCCCGGATACCGCAGCCCGATCTGCGCGCGGATCTCATCGAGCACTCCCATGATGGCGACGGTCTCCTCGAGGGGCAGCGAGGCGGGAGCCTCCCCGGCCGCGCGCCGCTCGAGCTCCCAGGCCTGGAACTCCATGCCGCGCGTGCTCAGGGGGTGCTCGAAGCGCTCCACGACAGAGCCGTCGGCACCGTAGTGAGTGAAGGAGGTCGCCGTGTACCAGACCGGATCGATGTCGATCCACCCCTGCGTTCCGAGGATCGACGCTCGGTTGGGGCCCTTGGTGTCGAGCACCGAGTGCAGCACCGCCTGCCGGCCGTCCTCGTGCACGAACTGCATCGCGGTCTGACGATCGACACCCGTCGGCGTCATCGTCGCAGCGGCCGTGATCGACGTCGGCAAGCCCAGGATGTCGATCGCGAGCGACACCGGGTAGATGCCGAGGTCGAGCAGGGCGCCGCCCCCCAGATCAGGGTTCTGCAGACGGTGCTTCGGATCGGTCGAGATCGACTGCGAGTGATCGGCGAGCACGGTGCGCACGTCGCCGAGAGCTCCCGCGGCCAGAATCTCGTGGATGCGCACCATGTGCGGCAGGAAGCGGGTCCACATCGCCTCCATGACGACGACACCGCGCTCTGCGGCGCGGTCAGCGATCTCGCGGGCCTGCCCGGCGTTGACCGTGAAAGACTTCTCGACGAGCACGTGCTTTCCCGCCTCGATGGCGAGCAGCGCGCACTCGTGGTGCATCGGGTGCGGCGTCGCGACGTACACCGCGTCGACGGTGTCGTCGGCGACGAGCGCCTCATAGCTGCCGTGCGCGTGCGGAATGCCGAATCGCGCCGCGAAGTCGTCGGCCGATGACTGCGACCGTGAGCCAGCGGCGGTGACCGTGAAGCCGCTCGCCGTCAGATCAGATGTGAAGGCGCGGGCGATGCCACCCGTCGCAAGGATTCCCCAGCGCAGCCCCGGAGCCAAAGCAGACCTCTTCTCTCGCGGTCGGCATCGGCACCGGCCGCGAGTAGCAAGCCTACTGAGGTGCGGTTAGCAGCTCACCCAGCGCGCAGCGGCCCGCGTGAAGCTGTACGGCTCGTTCGGCACACCACCGTGCGTCATCGCGAACAGAATGCACGTACCCGCCATGCTGCCGGTGTTGCCCGGCTTGTACAGCGACGCCCGGTGACCACTGGAAGCCCACCACTTATCCGCCACCGTCGCACCCGTGTTGCCCGACCCGCCAGCAAGGTTCCCATCGCACCCCACACTGGGCACACCATCACTGCGCTGCGACCCGATGTGACCCCACGCACTCATCGGATCCGTACTGGGATCCTCCGCCATCCAGAACAGACGCTGCTCCATGCACGAGTCGTACCGAATGTTGCCGAACGGCACCGGCGGCAGACAGTTCGCCATCCGGATCTGGTTGTACCGCGTCGCGAACGACGCCAGATCGGAGGAGGTCGTGCCCGCGACGCCGCCGGCAGATGTCGTGCCGGGCGCGCCGCCGGTGGAGCCGCCGATCGCCGCCGGGCAGGCCGGGGGCTCCGGCGCGGGCGGAGGCTTCGGGGCGGGGGCGGGCTCGCTCGAGCCCGAACCGCCTGATGACCCACCGGACGTTGAGCCGCCGCTCGACGAGCCGCTCGACGACGAGCCCTCGCCGGATGCGCTGCCCCCTGCGGAGCTGCCGGAGGAATCGCTGCCCGACCGGTTCGATCCGGAGGAGGTGCCGACGGCGACGGGCTTCTGCGCGGAGTGCTCGGTGTCGCTGTCGCGAGAATCGTCGTCGGCGGCCTCGTTCCCGGAGCGTTCGACCATCTCGATGATCCGGATGCTCGACTCGTCCTGCGACCCGCGGGCCCCGATCCCGGAGATCACGGGCGAGCTGCTCGCGGCTCCGGCGCTGCCTCCCGCGACGCTCGCTGCCTCGCCGCTCGTACCCCCGAAAATCGGCACGATGACGAGAAGGACCGTCGTGAGAGCGCTTCCCGCGATCACGGATCGAAACATGTGAGGCTCCCCCCGAGCCGGATGGCTCGAACCTGTGGACAGACGGCCCCCCGGCCGCTGGTGCCACGGTATGGTGCGCTGTCGCTCCTCGACAAGTGCGTCTGGTCGAAAAACGAACAGATCACCCGCGAAGTGGGGGCGTCAGAGACCCCCGGCGCCCCCCGAATGAGGCACAGGGTGACGGCTGACGCGGGGGGAAGTCCGTGGTGCCGGCTGCGGGCGTGGAGCACCGCTCCACGCTGAGAGCGACTCCTGCGCGGCGCCGAGCGCGAGGGCAGAAAACAGTGGTGCCGGCTGCGGGCGTGGAGCACCGCTCCACGCTGAGAGCGACTCCTGCGCGGCGCCGAGCGCGAGGGCAGAAAACAGTGGTGCCGGCTGCGGGACTTGAACCCGCAACCTTCCGATTACAAGTCGGGTGCGCTACCAGTTGCGCCAAGCCGGCGAGCGCGCTCACGGGGAGCGACGCCGTGTGAAGACTACCGCCGTACTGCTACGGGCTGGGTGTCGGCGTCGGTGTCGGCGTGGGGTTGGTGGCGAACTCGGCCCCGGCCGCTTCGAGAACGAACTGCGAGAACTCGGATTGCTCGAAGGGGTACCGGAACTCGAAGAGGTCACCGTTGACGAACACCGCGGGGGTACCCGCGATGCTCTCCTCAGTCGTGTCGGCGATGGGCAGCGGCCCCTCGAGAGCACGGTCGGTGGCCGCTTGCACCCAGTCACGGAAGCGAAGATCCCGCACGCACTTCTCGACAGCATTGAGGGTCACGGTGCTCGCGTCCACACCGGCCCTGGCCGCCAGCTCCACGAGTTCATCGTCGGTGAGCCCTGGTGTGCCCTCCTCCGGCTGGTTGGCGAAGAGCGCCTCGTGGAAGTCGAGGAACCGGTTCGGGGCGTAGTTGGCCACGCAGGCGGCGGCATTGGCTGAGCGCAGGGAGTAGCGGGTGCCCGCCGAGAGGTTGGTGAGGGTCGAGAGGGGGTGGTACTCGACGGTCGCCGCGCCCGACTCGATGAGGGTGCGGATGAGCTCGCCGTTCTCGTCGTCGAACTCCGCACAGCGAGGGCAGAGGTAGTCGATGAAGATCTGAATCTCGACGACACCGGCCGGATTCGGCTCGGAGGGGATCGGCCGTGCCCCGGCGGGCCGGGCGGGCGTCGCGACGGCCTCGAAGCCCTGCCCGATCTTGATGCCGTCGCTCGCCATGTTGAGGGGCCCGTCGCCCTCCGGCCGCACCGAGTTGGTGAGCACGAGCGCAACGACCGCGATGATCGCGACCACGACCACGGCGATGCTGCCCTGCACGATCCAGAGAGTGCGCCTCTCCTTCTTGCGCTGCGATTCGCGCAGCGCTCGCGCCTTCTCACGGGCCTCGGCGCGCCGCTCGCCCCGGGTCGGGGTGTGCGCGGGAGGGAGGGCCTCGTTCATGCAACCTCACTCACAGGGATGGGACGTGCTTCGCCGTCCGTCGTTGGGCGGCGCCGTCGGGCGCCCCCACGATGGTACCCGTCGCCGATGGCCCCCACCCCCCACGCGAGGGTCGTGCCATACTGATCCTTGGTGACCGAGGGCGTTCCACCGCTCGCGGGCATCATCCATTCACTACGGATCGTCCGGCACGTACCTGCCGGTGAAGGAGAAAGTTCACAATGGCAACCGTCACCTATGACAAGGCAACACGGCTCTACCCGGGCTCGGAGACTCCCGCAGTCGACTCGCTCGACCTCGACATCGCCGACGGCGAGTTCCTCGTTCTCGTCGGCCCTTCCGGCTGCGGAAAGTCCACATCGCTGCGCATGCTCGCCGGCCTCGAAGAGGTCAACGACGGCAACATCTTCATCGGGGAGCGCAACGTCACCGACCTCCCGCCGAAGGATCGAGACATCGCGATGGTCTTCCAGAACTACGCTCTCTACCCGCACATGACGGTGGCCGAGAACATGGGCTTCGCCCTCAAGATCGCGGGCATCAACAAGGATGAGCGCGCCAACCGTGTGCTGGAGGCAGCGAAGCTGCTCGACCTCGAGCCCTACCTCGACCGCAAGCCGAAGGCTCTCTCGGGCGGTCAGCGTCAGCGCGTCGCCATGGGTCGCGCCATCGTGCGCCAGCCCCAGGTGTTCCTCATGGACGAGCCGCTGTCGAACCTCGACGCGAAGCTGCGCGTGCAGACCCGCACCCAGATCGCGTCACTGCAGCGCCGCCTCGGCGTCACGACCGTCTACGTCACGCACGACCAGACCGAGGCGCTCACGATGGGCGACCGCATCTGCGTGCTCAAGGACGGCGTGCTGCAGCAGGTGGGAAGCCCCAGCGACCTCTACGAGACGCCGACCAACGTCTTCGTCGCCGGCTTCATCGGCTCCCCCGCGATGAACCTCTTCCCGGCTGCCGTCGCCGACGGCGGTGTTCAGTTCGGCTCGGCAATCGCCCCCGTCTCGCGCGATGTGCTCTCCTCCACGAGCGAGAAGACGGTCACCGTGGGCGTCCGCCCCGAGGACCTCATCATCAACACCAAGGGCGAGGGCCTCTCGGTCGAGATCGACCTCGTCGAGGAGCTCGGCGCTGACGGCTACCTCTACGGCCACATCGACGTCGAAGGACAGCGCGTCGACATCGTCGCCCGCGTCGACGGCCGCTCGCACCCGCACAGCGGCGAGACCGTGTACCTCACGCCGGAGCCGAAGCACGTGCACGTATTCGACACCGCGTCGGGCAAGCGCCTGAACAAGGAGCCGATCAGCGCCAACTAGGCGGCACGGCTCGCGCAGAGTCCGAGGGCGGGCGGTGTCTCACGACACCCCCGCCCTCCGCTCTTTTCTCGCTCCGCCCAGCCCTTCACCCCCGTCGCCCAGACCCGTCGACGACACCACGAGAGAGACCCCTGTGAGCGCATCCCTCACCATCACCTCCGCGGTCACCGACCCTGGCCTGCTCGACTTGCCGTGGCACGAGCCGCTGGACGTGTGGCCCGACGATGCGATCGCGACTCTGCCCAAGGGCATCTCCCGCCACCTCGTGCGCTTCGTGCACTTGAGCGACTACGTGGTCGCGATCAAGGAGACGACGGAGGAGATGGCACGGCGCGAGTACGACGTGCTGCGCACGCTGCAGCGCATGGACATCCCCTGCGTCGAGCCCGTGGCCGTCATCACGGGGCGCCTGGACGAGAAGGGTGAGCCGCTCATGCCCGTGCTCGTCACCCGGCACCTGCGGTTCTCCCTCCCCTATCGCGCCCTGTACTCGCAGACGCTGCGCACCGATACCGCGACGCGCCTCGTGGATGCTCTCGCCGTGCTTCTCGTGCGCCTCCACATCGCCGGATTCTTCTGGGGAGACGTCTCCCTCTCCAACACGCTCTTCCGGCGCGACGCCGGCTCCTTCGCCGCCTACCTGGTCGACGCCGAGACGGGTCAGCTCTACTCGGGAGGCCTCTCCAACGGCCAGCGCGAGAACGATCTCGAGATCGCTCGCGTCAATATCGCCGGCGAGCTGCTCGACCTGGAGGCCGGTGGGCGACTCGACGAGAGCATCGACGCGATCGAGACCAGCAACGGCATCATCGAGTCGTATCGCACGCTGTGGAAAGAGTTGACCGGCTGGGAGTCGTTCGACAAGACCGAGCGCTGGCGCATCAACCAGCGGGTCGAACGGCTCAACGACCTCGGCTTCGACATCGAGGAGCTCGCGATCACGACGGACGGCGCGAGCACGCAGGTGCGCATCCAGCCCAAGGTCGTGGATGCTGGTCACCACACGAGGCGCCTGCTGCGGCTGACCGGTATCGACGCGGGAGAGAACCAGGCGAGGCGACTTCTCAACGACCTCGACGCGTACACCGCCTCCACCTATCCGGGCAGGAAGGTGGACGACGAGGTCGTCGCGCACGAGTGGCTCGCGCGCGTCTTCGAGCCCGTCGTGCGCGCTATTCCGAGAGACCTCCGCGGCAAGCTCGAAGCGCCCGAAGTCTTCCACCAGCTGCTCGAGCACCGCTGGTACCTCTCGCAGAACGATTCGCGCGCCATTCCGCTCGCCGAGGCGCTCAGCTCATACATCGACACGGTGCTGCGCCACCGTCGCGACGAAGCGACGGTGATCGCGCCCGTGACGGAGACGATCTCGATGCCCGCGCTCGACACCGCTGCGATACCGCTCAGCGACGACGACGTGGTCGACGGATCCTGGCGCGACAAGGTGTGAGCCGCAGCCGAGGGAAGCCTGCCTCGCAGCCCCCCTCGGCGGCGGACAGCGATCACGCCAGGATCGTGAGCGGGTGCTCGATGCGCGCGACGAAGGCGGCGAGCCAGCGCGCGGCGCGCGCGCCATCCCACGCCCGGTGATCGGCCGACAGCGTGACCGACATGACCGAGCCGACCTCGAGGGAGCCGTCGACGACCACCGGCATCTGCCGAGCCGCGCCGACCGCGAGGATGCCCGCCTGCGGCGGGTTGATGATCGCGCTGAACGACTGCGTGCCGAACATCCCGAGGTTCGAGACGGCGAAGCTTCCGCCCTCCATCTCATCGGGGCGCAGCTTGCCGCCGCGACCGCGCTCGGCGAGGTCGGCGATCTGCGCGCCGAGAGCCGAGACGCTGAGCCCCTCGACGCCGCGGACAATGGGCACGACGAGCCCGTCATCGAGCGAGACCGCGATGCCGATGTCGACGGAGCCGTGCTGGAGCATGCCGTCATCGCTCCAGGTGCGGTTCGCCTCCGGCACATCGCGGAAAGCTCCAGCGACCGCCTTGACGACGAGGTCGTTGACACTCACCTTCACGGTGCCCGCTGCGTTGATCTCGGCGCGCATCGCGAGCAGCGCGTCCACGCGGCAGTCGGCCGTGAGATAGAAGTGCGGCACCTGGTTCTTGCTCTCGGTGAGTCGACGCGCAATGGTCTTGCGCATGCGGCTGTGCGGCACGAGCTCCGGCTCGGCACCCGCCGCCGTCGCGGCAGCGGGCGCCGTCTGCGCTGGTGCGCTAGAGGTCGGTGCGCTGGCCGGCGAGGCAGGAGCCGAGGCCTTGCCGGACTCGGCGAGCAGCGCCTCGATGTCGCGGCGCACGATGCGACCGTCGGGGCCGGAACCCCGCACGTCGTCGAGGGAGAGGCCGTGCTCGCGCGCGAGACGGCGCACGAGTGGGCTGATGAACCGTCGGCCCGAGGGGGACTCGTCGGTCGCGCGCGGAGCAGGGGCGCTGCTGGCGCTGGGCGCATCCGCCGTGATCGAGGCTGATGCCCGCGTCGGAGCCGACGCTGACTCCACCTCGGCCTCGGCGACCGGCGCCGCCGACTCGGGGTCGGTAGCGGAGGGCGATGCGGCGACGGTCTGGGGCTGAGGCTCCGCGGCGGGTGCCGCTGGCGCGCTCTCTGCCGACTCGCCGGCCTGCCCGACGACGGCGATCGGCGCACCGACATCGATCGAGTCGCCCTCGGCGACGAGCAGCTCGAGCACCGTGCCCGCCGTCTCGGCGGTGTACTCGACGACGGCCTTCTCGGTCTCGATCTCGGCGAAGGGCTGACCGACGGCGATCTCGTCACCCGCGGCGACGAGCCACTTCTGCACTGCCGCCTCGGTGACGTTCGCGAGCACCTCCGGCATGCGGATGGTCGTCGACATCAGGCTGCCCCTCCCGCGTGGCGGCGCACGGTCTCGAGACCGGCGACGACCTCTTCCGTGCGCGCGATCGCCGCACGCTCGAGCACTCGCGAGATCGACGGAGACGACTCAGCACCCGTCACGCGCTGCACGGGCTGGTCGAGCCAGTCGAACAGGCGCCTCTGAATCTCGTCGGCGAGCCAGCCGCCGTAGGACGTGCCGACCGCTCCCTGTTCGACGATGAGCACGGCGTTGGTCTTCTTGACGCTCTCCTCGATCGTCTCCCAGTCGAGAGAGGCCCGGTCGAGCCAGCGCAGGTCGATGAGCTCGGCGTCCACGCCGGTCTGCTCGATCGCCTCGAGGCTGTGCTTGACCATGGAAAGGTAGCTGATGACCGTGACGTCCTTGCCCTCCCGGCGCACCGCGGCGTTCCCGGGAGGGATGATGTAGTCGAGGTCGCCCGCGATGATCTCGTCCTTCTCGCCGTAGAGGTCGACGTGCTCGATCACGAGCACCGGGTCGCCGAGCGCGAGGGCCGCGTTCATGAGGCCGACGTAGTCGGCGGCCGTCGAGGGGGCGACGATGCGCCAGCCGGCACTCGTCGCGAAGATGCCAGCCGGGTCCATGAGGTGCTGCGAGCCGTAGCCCGAGCCCATCGCGACCTTCGTGCGCAGCACGAGAGGAACGGGGTCTTGACCGCCGAACATGTGCCGGGCCTTGCCGATCTGATTGAAGACCTGGTCGGCGGCGACCCACAGGAAGTCCGGGTACATGAACTCGATGACGGGCACGAAGCGGCCGTCGAGGGCGAGCCCGCCACCGAGACCCGCGAAAGCGTTCTCGCTGATCGGCGTGCCGAGGGTGCGCTCGGGGAAGGCGGTGGCGAGGCCCTTCGTGGCGCCGTTCGTGCCGCCCTTGAGGCGATGCACGTCCTCGCCGAGAACGAGGATGCGCTCGTCCTAGCCCATGCGGTGCTCCATGACGCTCGCCACGGCGTCGACGAACTTCACCTGCTCGCGCTCGCGAGTGTCGGTGAGCGGCTCGACCGCGCGGAGCTCCGCGAGCTCGCTCGCGTCCCCGCGCACACCCACGTCGACGAAGTCCGGGTCGGGCCAGAGCTCGGGGCGGATGCGCCGCTTGCCCTGCTTCTCGGGGTCGGCCTCGAGCAGGGGCTCGGTGGCCGCATCCATCGCTGCGAGGGCCTGATCGCGCACGGCCTGCACGCCTGCCTCATCGATGTGGCCGAGCTTGATCATCTCGCGGGCGACGCGCTCGAGCGGGTCGCGCTTCTTCCACTCGGCCTCCTCCTCCTTCGTGCGGTAGCCGAAGGCGCTGCCGGGGTACGGGCCGTTGTGGTGGAAGAAGCGGTAGACCTCGGCCTCGACGACCGCCGGTCCTCCACCGCTGCGCATGACCTCGGCGGCCTGCTCCATGGCGAGGTGGACGGCGAGAGGGTCCATGCCGTCGACGCGCCAGGAGGGGATGCCGAAGCCCATGCCGCGCACCGACAGCCGCGTGTCGGCCGTGCTCTCCTCGATGCGGGTGGCGACGGCGTAGAAGTTGTTCTCGACGAAGAAGCACACCGGCAGCTTCCACGCCGCAGCGAGGTTCATCGATTCGAGCACCGAGCCGATCTGCGCGGCGCCGTCACCGAAGTAGTTGATCGTGAGGTCGGTCGTGCCCGAGTGCTTCTGGGCGTAGGCGTTGCCGGTCGCCATGGGGGCGCCGACGCCGACGATCGCGTTGGTGCCGAGTGCGCTGGCCTCGAACCACTGCAGGTGCATCGAGCCGCCGCGACCCGCGCAGAATCCCTGCGCAAGGCCGAGGATCTCGGCGAGCGTGCGCTGCAGGACGCCCTGGAGGGTGTCGTCGACGAGGCTCGTGAGATCGAGCTTCCCCTGGCTCACGTGCGTGATCGCCTTGGCGAGGAACTGGTGGTGGCCGCGGTGCGAGCCGTTGACCGCGTCGGTCGTGCGCAGACCCACGATCGAGCCGACGGCGCCGCCCTCCTGCCCGATGCTCGAGTGGGCGGGGCCGTGCACGAGGCCCTCGCCGGCGAGCTCGAGCACGCGCTCCTCGAAGGCGCGGATGAGGTGCAGCTGCCCGAGCATGGTCGCGAGCAGGGCGGGGTCGGCGTTCTTCCAGTCGGCCGCTGTCGTCGACAGCTCGACCCACGGTGCGGTCGATTCCAAACGTCGTTGTCTCGCCATGGCCGTTCCTTCGTCGAAGCGTGAACCCGCCGAACTACGGCGGTCGGTGCCGTCACTGTAGACGGGATTGCATCCAATCACAAGATTCCTCCGGCTCTATCCTGGTCAGGAAGCCACTTGTGCGGGTATATTGCATCCACGACGAGCGTGCGCGAGGAAGGGACGACGATGCGGGGACTACCGGGACTGCGGGGCATGGAGCACATCGGCTTCACCGTTCCCGACCTCGAGGAGGCCGACGACTTCTTCGTCAACGTCATCGGGTGCGAGCGCGTCTACTCGCTCGGCCCCTACGTGCGCGACGACGACTGGATGGCGACGAACCTGAACGTCCACCCCCGCACGACCATCCCGGAGCTGCGCTTCTACCGCTGCGGCCACGGCTCCAACTTCGAGATCTTCCAGTACGACGCCGCCGACGGCCAGGCGCCCCAGCCCCGCAACAGCGACATCGGTGGCCACCACCTCGCCTTCTACGTCGACGACTTCGAGGCGGGTTTGCAGCATCTGCGCGACCACGGCGTGCGCATCCTCGGCGAACCGACCGACAGCAGCAACGCGAGCGAAGGGCAGCGCTGGGTGTACTTCCTCAGCCGGTGGGGCATGCAGCTCGAGCTCGTGAGCTACCCGAACGGCAAGGCGTACGAGCGGGATGCGCCCGTGCTGCTGTGGAACCCGAAGGACCCGGCAGCGTGAGCGAATCCACCGTCGCGCCCTTCGTGCCGGCCACGAGCATCCCGGCCCCGCAGACCCGCGATGGCAACGCCAGCCTGCGCGTCGCCCGCGGGCTGCGCGAGGCGATCGTCGCCGGAGAATACCCGCCCGGCTCCCGCCTGCGGCAGGAGGAGATCGCCGAGCGGTTCGGGGCGAGCCGCGTTCCCGTGCGCGAGGCCCTCAAGGTGCTCGAGGCGGACGGCCTCATCACGCTCGTCGCCAACGCCGGTGCGTGGGTCTCGCAGCTCACCCTCGCCGAGTGCGAGGAGGTCTACCAGACCCGCGAGCGCGTCGAGCCGCTCCTCCTCCGTCTCGCTGCCGCCAGCATCACCGACGAGACGCTCGACGAGCTGGACTCGCTCGCCGAGGCGATGGTGGCGACCGACGACGTCGAGGAGTTCCTGCGGCTCGACCGCGCCTTCCACCTGACGATGTACGCTGGCGCGCGCACCCTCGTGCTGAGCGACCTCGTCGAGCGGCTGTGGAACTCGACCCAGCCGTACCGGCGCGCGTACACGCTCATGATCGACGCCCACAGCCAGCGCATCGTGCACGACGAGCACCACATGCTCGTCACTGCGCTGCGTGAGGCTGACATCGACAGCGCCGAGAGGATCCTCGAGGGGCACATCCGACGCACGCGCCGTCGCCTCGCCGCGCACCCGCAGCTCTTCGCCGACACCACGACACACCGACCGACCACACCTCGACAGAAGGGGCCATCATGGCCATCGCAGTGATCAACCCGACCACCGGCGCGACGGAGCGCACCCTCGAGCCGCACGACGCCGACGAGATCGAGCGGCGCGTCGCAGCCGCCCACGCCGCCGCACAGGCCCTGCGCGGCGAGACCTATGCGCAGCGCGCCGCGTGGATGCGAGCTGCAGCCGACGTGCTCGAGTCAGAGGCTGAGGACGTCGCGGTCATGATCACGCGCGAGATGGGCAAACCCATCGCCCAGTCACGCGCCGAGGCGCACAAGTGCGTGAAGAGCATGCGCTTCTACGCCGACAATGCTCAAGCCTTCCTCGCCGACGAGCCTCTCGACGACCCGTCGAGCGTCGGGGCGAGCGCTGCCTGGGCTCGATACGAGCCGCTCGGCGCCGTGCTCGCCGTGATGCCGTGGAACTACCCGCTCTGGCAGGTCATCCGCTTTGCTGCTCCCGCCCTCATGGCTGGCAACTCCGGTGTGCTCAAGCACGCCTCGAACGTGCCAGAGTCGGCGCTGTACCTCGACACTCTCTTCACGCGCGGCGGATTCCCCGTAGGGTCGTTCACGACTCTCCTCATCGGGGCGTCCGCCGTGGATGCCGTCATCGACGACCCCCGCATCACCGCCGTGACGCTCACGGGCTCCGAGCCCGCGGGCCGGTCGGTGGGTGCCCGCGCCGGCGGCCAGGTCAAGAAGGCCGTGCTCGAGCTGGGCGGCTCCGACCCCTTCATCGTCATGCCCTCGGCCGATCTCGACAAGGCCGTCTCGACGGCCGTCACGGCCCGCATCAACAACAACGGGCAGTCCTGCATCGCCGGCAAGCGCTTCATCATCCACACCGACGTCTACGACGCCTTCGCCGAGCGCTTCTCCGCGGCGATGGCGGCTCTCACGGTCGGCGACCCGATGGACGAGTCGGTGCAGGTCGGCCCGCTCGCCACGCGCTCGGGCCGCGACGAGATCGCCGAGCTCGTGGCGGACGCGATCGCGCACGGAGCCACCGTGCTCACGGGTGGCGCAGCGCCGGAGGGCGAGGGCTGGTTCTACCCGCCGACGGTGCTCGCCGATCTGCCGTCTGACGCGCGCCTCGTCATGGAGGAGGCGTTCGGCCCGGTCGCGACGCTGTACCGCGCGGCCAGCGCCAAGGAGGCGGTGGCCATTGCCAACCAGACGACGTTCGGCCTCAGCTCGGCTGCGTGGACTAACGACCCGGACGAGCAGGAGTTCTTCCAGACCGAGCTCGACGCCGGCGCGGTGTTCCTCAATGGCATGACCGTCTCGTACCCCGAGCTGCCCTTCGGGGGTATCAAGGACTCGGGCTTCGGGCGCGAGCTCGCGGCGGCGGGTATTCGCGAGTTCTGCAACCTCAAAACGGTCTGGAAGGCCTGACGGAGGGACGGCGCGCGGTGCGCCTGCCGGGGCTAGAAGCCGTGCAGGTGCGTCGCGGTGCCGGCGGCGGAGGGGAAGTCCTCCTGCGTGCCGTCGTCGAGC
This sequence comes from Chryseoglobus sp. 28M-23, assembly GCF_014789785.1. NCBI lineage: Bacteria > Bacillati > Actinomycetota > Actinomycetes > Micrococcales > Microbacteriaceae > Microcella > Chryseoglobus sp. 28M-23. The sequence continues at coordinate 2,155,705 of NZ_CP061846.1, forward strand.
CGGTCGAGCACGAACCAGACCCCCTGCACCTCCGCCGCCTCGCTGTTCCAGAATCGATGCGGGATGCTCGAGTCGAACGCGATCGAATCTCCCACTTCGAGCACCGAGCGCCCGAAGCCGACCTGAACGTTGAGTCGACCGCGCACGATGATGCCGTACTCGCGTCCGTCGTGGCGGATGAAGTCGGCGGGCGGCTCCGCGCCGGGCGCCGGGGCGTAGATGACCTCGATGAACTCGGCCTTGGTCTCGGGCTTCGCCGTGAGGCGTTCCCAGCGGGGGCCCGAGCTCATGCTGATGGTGGGGCGGTCGGAGGATCGCAGAACGATTCCGGCCTCCTCGAGTGAGGTGTCGGGCGAGGTGGCGACGACGTCGTCCGCGGGCAGCTCAGGCGGATCCTCGCCGGGAGCCGGGGTCTCCTCGAAGAGGCTGTCCATCGAGATGCCGAGCTCGCTCACGACGTTGTAGAGGGCGCGCACGCTGAACGAGGCGAGGCCGCGCTCGACCTGCGAGACGTGGCTCGCCGACACCTGCACGCGGCGGGAAAGCTCGCGAACGCTCATCCCGCTGCCTTCGCGAGCCAGTCGGATGCGCTCGCCGACGACAGCCCACTCGGTGTCGTTGTCGCCCTGACTCATGCCGTCCTCTCACTGCATGTGCATACCCAGTGTATTCGGATGAGCGCCCCTGTGCGCCTTAGGAGAACATCCGCTGCGCGCTGGCCCCGATCAGCTACGCCCCGGATCGTAAGATCGAGGTAAGGAACGTTCTCTCCTGGTGGACGGTGACGTTGCTTTCAACGGCGCAGAAGATGCAGAGGAGGGAGACGGCCATGGTCGACGTGAAGCAACCATCAGTGGGGTTCCTGGGTCTCGGCGAAATGGGCAGTGCCATGGCGGGACGACTTCTCGATGGGGGCCTCACCGTCACCGCATGGAACCGAAGCCACGGTCCCGCTGCGCGACTGGGACAACGAGACGGAGTCCCGGTGGTGCCGACCGTGGCGGCCGCCTTCATGGCGGAGCAGGTTGTGCACCCCATGCTGAGCGACGATTCGGTCGTCCTCGAAGTCTTCGACGAAGAGATGCTCTCGGGGGTGCCCGCGGGTCGCACCCATATCCAACACGCGACAGTCAGCGCCGACACTGCGACGGAACTGGCGGAGCATCATCAACGACACGGAGTGGGATACGTCACCGCTCCTGTCTTGGGACGGTCGACTGTGATCGCTCGCGGCGACCTGCTCGTCGTCGCCTCGGGTGAACCCGAGGCGCTCGCCAGCGCCATGCCGTCCCTGACTCTCCTGGGCCGACAGGTGTGGAGTCTGGGTTCCGACCCCCGGCACCCCGCCGTAGTCAAGATCGGAGTTAACTACTCGATCGTTCATACTCTGCAGTCCATCGCCGAGTCCGTCTCGCTCGTCGAGTCAGCGGGCGTCGGTGCCAGCTCCTTCGTGGAGATCTTGACCGACACGGCGTTCAGCGGCTCGGCGCACCGGGGCTACGGCCCGATGATCGCAGAGTCGCGCTACCAGCCAGTCGGCTTCTCGATGGCCCTGGGGCTCAAGGATTTGACGCTGGCAGAGCAGACCGCGGCCGAACAGGGCGTGAAACTGCCCATGAGCTCAGTGCTGCGGGAAGTGTTCGAAGCCACGATGGCAGATCCTGACCTTGCCGCTCTCGACTGGTCTGCGGTCGCCGAGATCACGCGCGGTCGCCGCGCTCGATGACCGCACGCGCCCGGGCTGCGACGATCGGCGCCTGCGAGCTACGCGTACAGTGCGGCGACGAGCTGCGGGGCGTTCTCCGGCGACGGCACGAGCTCGCCCTGCTCCACCCGCTCGGCGAGCCGCAGGATAGCCTCGTTGACCGGCGCTCGCTTACCGCGGGCCGCGCTCGTCGCGACGACGTACCCGCTGAAGGCGTCGAGCTCTGCCCGGCGACCCTTCTCCCAGTCCTGCAGCACCGCCACGCGCGTATCGGGCTTCGAGAAGTGCGAGAGCACCCGGTCGAGCAGGTCGAGGGAGTACTGGTCCGAGTCGGGAACATCCTCCGCGGCGATGCCGAGGCTCGGCAGCATCGTGATGCCGAGGTCGATCGCGAGAGCGTAGGCCTCCCGCGACATCGCATCCATGACCGGCCGGATGCCGGGCATGTGCGCCGCCTCGAGAAGGGGCACGCCCAGCAGGCCCGAGGGCAGCATCTCCGGAATGTTGGTGATGAGCTTCATCCACTTGGCCGAGCGGATGTCGTCGGTCACCTCCGTGACCGCCGCGTGCGCGAGCACGGCAGCGACCTGGTCGAGGCGCTCGGTGCGCTGGCCGTCGATCGTTCCGACAGAGAACCACGTGTCGGCCGGGGCGACCTGGCGCGTGATGACAGCCTGCTGGCGCATGTTCGCCGCGATGCCGAGAACGCACCCGATCGTGCGCTCGGCCCCACGATGTCGGTGCAGTCATCGATCGTCATGCCGTTCTGCAGGCCGACGAAGACCGAGTCCTACCCCATCAAGGGCCTCATGAGCTCAGCCACCCAGCGGGTGTCGTAGGTCTTGACGCCGGTGAGCACGATGTCAAAGGGCTGCCGCAGCTCCGCGACATGACACAGGTGCAGGGCTCGCACAGGAGTCACCTGGGTCTCGGTGGGCAGGTGCACCGTGAGACCCTCGCCGTTCATGGCCTCAACGTGGGCGGGCCATGGGTCGATGAGAGTGACGTCGAGCCCGGCGCGCACCAGATCAGCGGCGACAGAACCGCCCACCGCCCCGGTGCCCACGACGGCGATCTTCAGGTGTGCCAGCTCCATCGCGTACTTCCTCGGCGTTCTTTGACGCAGAACACTGTCGAGAGTACGGGAGTGACAGCCGCCCGTCGAGAATCGCGGGTCACCCGGCGGAGCGCCTCCGCGCCACCTCGTACAGCGTGACGCTCGCGGCGATGCCCGCGTTGAGCGACTCGGTCGCCGCGGAGATCGGAATCGACACGATCGCGTCGCACGTCTCGCTCACGATGCGCGAGAGCCCCTTGCCCTCGCTGCCGACGACGATCACGATCGGCTGATCGGCAAGCGCGAGCTGCGGCAACGACATGTCGCCTCCGCCGTCGAGGCCGAGGATGAAGAGCCCCTCGGCCTTGAGCGACTTGAGGGTCTGGGTGAGGTTCGGCGCCATCGCGACGGGCGTGCGCGCGGCGGCACCGGCCGACGTCTTCCACACCGCCGCCGTCACGCCCGCGGAGCGACGCTGAGGAACGACGACGCCGTGGCCGCCGAACGCTGCCGTCGAGCGGATGATCGCACCGAGGTTGCGCGGGTCGGTCACGCCGTCGAGCGCGACGATGAGCGGCACCTCGCCGCGGTCGGTCGCGCGCGAGACGAGATCGAGCGGGTGCGCGTACTCGTACGCCGGCACCGAGATCGCGATGCCCTGGTTCACGGAGTTGTCGCCCGTCATGCGGTCGAGCTCGGGGCGCATGATCTCGAGCACGGCGATGCCGCGCTTGGTCGCGAGCGAGAGCGACTCCTTCACGCGGTCATCCATCTCGACGCGTGCGGCGATGTACAGGGCCGTCGCGGGCACCTTCGCGCGCAGGGCCTCGAGCACCGAGTTGCGACCGCTCACGACCTCGGCCGCATCGCTTCCCTTGGCGGGGCGCCGCTTCTGCCGCTGCCCTCCCCCGTCTCCGCCGCCGCCCGTGCGCGACTTCGCGGCGGCCAGGCGCTCCTGCGCGGCCTTCCGCTTGCCAGCCGGGTGCCACGAGCGGTCCTCCGCCTTCGGGGTCGGGCCACGGCCTTCGAGGGCCTGACGGCCTTGGCCGCCCGACCCGACGGTCGCGCCCTTCTTGCCTTTGCGTGCGCCGGGGCGCTGCGGCTTAGCCATCGATACTCCAGTCTGTTGCCGTCGGTGAATCCTCGAGCACGATCCCCGCCGCGGCGAGGTCGTCTCGAATACGGTCGGCGGTCGCCCAGTCGCGCGATTCGCGCGCCGAGCGCCGCTCCACGATGAGGCGATCGACGAGGATGCTCAGGGCACGTCGCGCAGGGTCCGCATCGTCGGCGACGCGGTCGCCGGGGGCATCGAGCCCGAGCACGGCGACCATCGCCCGCGCGGCTCCCGCCGCCGTCGCGACCGCCGCGACGTCGTCCGCGTCGAGCGCGGCGTTGCCGGTGCGCACGGTCTCGTGCAGCACGGCGAGCGCCTGCGGCATGGCGAGGTCGTCGTCGAGCGCCGCGGCGAAGTCGTGCGGCACCGTGAGCGGAGCATCCGCGAATCGGGTTCCCGCCACCCGGCGCTCCGCGCGCGCGAGGAAGGACTCGATGCGGTCGAGAGCCGCCTCCGCCTCGACGAGCGCGCCGTCGTGGTAGTCGATGGTCGAGCGGTAGTGGGCCGAGCCGAGCCAGTAGCGCACCACCGCGGGGCGCGCTGTGTCGAGCAGGTCGCGCGCGAACACCGAGTTGCCGAGCGACTTGGACATCTTCTGCCCACCGATGGTCACGAGCCCGTTGTGCACCCAGTGGCGCGCGAACTCGTGCCCCGCCGCCGAGGACTGCGCGAGCTCGTTCTCGTGATGGGGGAATCGCAGGTCGAGCCCGCCGCCGTGAATGTCGAACGCCTCGCCCAGGTAGCGAGCGGCCATCGCCGAGCACTCGATGTGCCACCCGGGGCGCCCGGCGCCCCACGGCGACTCCCAGTGGGCGCTCGCGGGCTCGTGGGTCTTGGCGCCCTTCCACAGTGCGAAGTCGCGGGGGTCGCGCTTGGCGCGTGCGGGCGCATCCTCGGCGTGCTCCATGTCGTCGGGCTTCTGCCGGGTGAGCTCGCCGTAGCGCGGCCAGCTGCGCACGTCGAAGTACACGTCGCCGCTTCCATCCTCGGCCGGGTAGGCGTGGCCGGCAGCGATGAGTCGCTCGATGAGGGCGTGCATGTGCGAGATGCTCGCCGTGGCTCGCGGCTCGTAGGTCGGCGCGAGGAGCCCCAGGGCCTGATAGGCCGCCGTGAACTCGAGCTCGACGCGGTAGGCCAGTGCGTACCACTCCTCGCCATCCGAGGCGTCGAGGATCTTGTCGTCGATATCGGTGACGTTCCTGATGAACGTGACCCGCAGTCCGCGATAGGTGAACCAGCGCCGCCAGAGGTCGTAGACGAGAGCGCTGCGCACATGGCCGATGTGCGGCGACGACTGGACGGTCGGCCCGCACACGTAGATGCCGACGTGCCCGGGCACCCGGGGCACGAAGTCGACGACGGCCTGCTGAAGGCTGTCGTACAGGCGGATACTCACGCGCACCAGCCTAACGGCGCGTCACAAGGCTCGGCGCAGAGGCGAGGCAGGGCGCAGCCCGGCGACCACGCTCGGCGGGCGGAGCCCATCGCGCCGCAGGAGCGGCGGCGCGTCAGGAGCAGCGCGCAGCCCGGCGACCACGCTCGGCGGGCGGAGCCCATCGCGCCGCAGGAGCGGCGGCGCGATCAGGAATGCAGCAGCGCGGTGGCGACGGCGGTGAGGCCCTCGCGGCGGCCGGTGAAGCCGAGCCCGTCCGAGGTGGTCGCGGCAACACTCACGGGGGCGCCGAGCAGGCGGGAGAGGAGTGCTTCGACCTCGTGCCGTCGCGCGGCGAACCGGGGCCGTGCGGCGATGACCTGCACGGCGACGTTGACGATGTCGAACCCGGCGTCGCGCACGAGGTCGAGGGTGGCGGTCAGGAAGACCTCGCCGCGAGCATCCGCGAACCGGGGGTCGTCGACGCCGAAGCGCGACCCGATGTCGCCCAGTCCGGCCGCGGACAGCAGCGCGTCGCACACGGCGTGCGCGATCGCGTCGCCGTCGCTGTGCCCGGCGAGGCCGGCCTCGTCTGGCCAGTAGAGGCCGCCGAGCCACAGCGGCTGCGCGTCGTCGTAGGCGTGCACGTCGATGCCGATGCCGGTGCGGATGGCGGGGCGGGCCCGCGCGAGCAGCAGCTCGGCCCGACGCAGGTCCCACGGCGTGGTCACTTTGAAGGCGGCGTCGTCTCCCGCGACGGTGACGACGGGATGCCCGGCCGCGGCGAACACGGAGGCGTCGTCGGTGTGCCCGGGGCTCGCGACCGCCGCCGCGGCGCGGTAGGCCTCGAGGGGGAAGCCCTGCGGCGTCTGGATGGTGGCGAGCTCGGAGCGGTCGACCTGGTCGCGCACGCGACCGTCGGGGGTGGTGCGCGCGATCGTGTCGATGACGGGCAGCGCCGGGATCACACCGACGCCGTCGGCGCGCACGCGGTCGACGACGCGCTCGAAGACGTCGGTCGGCGTGAGCGCGCGGGCCGCGTCGTGGATGAGGACGACATCGACGCCGTCGGGCACGGCTGCGACGCCGGCGGCCACGGACTCCTGACGAGTGGCACCGCCGACGACGATTGTGACGTGCTCCGACGCGTGCCCGGCGACGCGCCGGGCGATGCGATCGGCCTCGTCACGGTGGCTGCGGGGGACGACGACGACGACGTGCGCGGGCTCGGCGAGCGTGAAGATGCGCTCGAGGGCATGCTCGAGGAGGTTGCGGCCGGCGAGCGGCACGAACGCCTTCGGTTCGGCGTGCCCGAGCCGGGTGCCGCTGCCGGCGGCGACGACGACGATGGCGAGGGTGGGCGCGCTCATGCGACCGAGCGTATCCGACACCGATGCTAACGCCGCCGAGTCAGGGGCGACCGTCGGCAACGGCTGATCAGGAGGCGAGGACCTCGTCGAGGGTGCTGGAGGCCTTCTCCTCGTCGGTCTTCTCGGCGAGCGCGAGCTCGGAGATGAGGATCTGCCGCGCCTTCGCGAGCATGCGCTTCTCGCCGGCGCTCAGCCCGCGATCCTGGTCGCGACGCCACAGGTCGCGTACGACTTCCGAAACCTTGATGACGTCGCCCGAGGCGAGCTTCTCGAGATTGGCCTTGTAGCGGCGCGACCAGTTGGTCGGCTCCTCGGTGAAGGGAGCCCGCAGCACCTCGAAGACCTTGTCGAGGCCGTCTTGACCGATGACGTCGCGCACGCCCACGAGATCGACGTTCTCCGCCGGCACCTCGATGGTCAGGTCACCCTGTGTGACGTTGAGCTTGAGGTAGAGCTTCTCTTCACCCCTGATGGTTCGGTTCTTTACTTCGATGATCGTCGCCGCCCCGTGGTGGGGGTACACGACCGTCTCGCCGACCTGAAAAATCATGGGTGGTGGTCCTTCCGCAGAACATCGATTCTACCACAGGCATTTCTCAGATTCCCGGGCCGGTCGGCCGTGCTCACGCTCTCCCCGCGTGCGGCACCGCGGTGCTCCCGGCCTCGCTAGACTGGAAGTCGGTCGCGCTCTCGCGGGCGACTCCCGCCCGCGCAGCGACCGCCGAGACGACGGCCACGGGAGGCTACGCACGTGAAGAACCGCTGGGCAGCAGCTACCGCACTCGCCGCCGCATTGATCCTCGGCACGACCGGGTGCACGTTCTCGGCCGAGATCGCCACGCAGAAGGACTACGACCCGAGTGACGGCGTGAGCACCGAGTTCGGCGAGCTCTCCGTGTACAACGCGATGCTCATCGGCGAGGATCCGGAGGCGCTCAACCTCGTCATGACGGTGTTCAACCCGACCGACAGCGTGCGGCGGGTCGAGGTGCAGTGGTTCGTCGACGGCGAGCGCATGACGGAGTCGGTCTTCGCCGAGGCTTCAGGCCTCACCTCGGTCGGGGGGCCCGACCAGCCCGCCCTCATCGTCACCGGTCTCGACACCGTCATCGGCGGGCTCGTACCGCTGTACTTCAGTACGAACACGGGGTCGGTGAGCGAGCTGCTCGTGCCGACCCTTCGTGGTGACCTCGAGGAGTACGACGAGTACGCTCCCGAGTTCGTCGTCGTGCCCGACGAGGAGTAGCCACCTCCGGGGCGCTGCGGCTAGCCCTCGAAGCGGTACCCGAGGCCGCGCACCGTCACGAGAAGCCGCGGGTTGGACGGGTCCTTCTCGATCTTCGAGCGGATCCGCTTGACGTGCACGTCGAGCGTCTTGGTGTCGCCGAAGTAGTCGGCGCCCCAGACGCGGTCGATGAGCTGCCCGCGCGTGAGCACGCGGCCCGCGTTGCGCAGCAGCAGCTCGAGCAGCTCGAACTCCTTGAGCGGCATCGCGATCTCGCGGCCGTCGACGGTCACCTGGTGCCGATCGACATCCATGCGCACGCCGTTGGCCTCGAGCGCACTGTCGGCGAGGCCGTCGTCGTCGACTTGGCGGCGCAGGACGGCCCGGATGCGCGCCAGCAGTTCCCGAGTCGAGTACGGCTTGGTCACGTAGTCGTCTGCGCCGAGCTCGAGACCCACGACGATGTCGACCTCGCTGTCCTTCGCGGTGAGCATGATGATGGGCACGCTCGAGCGCTGACGCAGCTCGCGGCACACCTCGGTGCCCGAGAGCCCGGGCAGCATGAGATCGAGCAGTACGAGGTCGGCACCCGCGCGATCGAACTCGGTGATCGCCGCGAGGCCGTCCTCGACGACCGTCGGCTCGTAGCCCTCCCGGCCGAGGAGGTAGGCGAGCGGCTCGCTCAGCGAGGGCTCGTCTTCAACGATGAGGATGCGGGTCATGTGCGCGCTTTCGATCGAGTTGATGCCGCCTCGAGAACGCGAGGCAGCCTGATGGTGAAGGTCGAGCCGCGGCCCGGCTGGGACCAGACGCGAATCTCGCCGCCGTGATTCTGCACGACGTGCTTGACGATGCTGAGGCCCAGGCCCGTGCCGCCGGTGGAGCGCGATCGCGCCTGGTCGACGCGGAAGAAGCGTTCGAAGACGCGATCGAGCTCGTCATCGGGTATGCCGATGCCCTGATCGGTCACAGCGATCTCAATCGTGTCGTCCGTGCCGCTGACCCCGATGCCGACCCGGGAGGGTGGCACGGAGTACTGGATGGCGTTGGCGATGAGGTTGTGGACGGCGGTCACGAGCATCGCCTCATCTCCCCAGACGCGCAAGCGCTTCTCACCGCCGCCGACGAGGGTGATGCCGAGGCTGTCAGCGGCGACGCGGTTCTTGTCGATCGCGGCCTGCACCACATCATCGACCTTCACTTCCTCGGCCGTGTCGAGCACGTCGATCGCCTGCAGCCGCGAGAGCTCGATGATCTCCTGCGTCATCGACGCGAGACGGTTGGCCTCGGTGGTCAGGCGCTGTGCGAAGGCTCGCACCTGATCGGGGTCGTCGGAGGCCTGCTCGAGCGCCTCGGCGAGAAGACCCACGGCGCCGATGGGCGTCTTGAGCTCGTGGGAGATGTTCGCCACGAAGTCGCGGCGTACGGCGTCGAGACGATACGACTCGGTGCGGTCGTCGGCGATGAGCAGGATGAAGCGCGAGCCGAGCCGGGCGACGCGCACGACGAGGTGCAGCGAGACGTCGCCGAGAGGGCCTCTGCTGATCTCGAGCTCCTGGGTGACCGGCTCGCCCGTGCGGCGCACGTCGTCGACGATGGTCACGAGCGTCGGCTGTGCGAGGCTGCGGTGCCACACGAGACCGAGGGCGTACGCCCCCGGTGAGGCCGTGACGACGTTGTTGCTCGGGTCGAGGACGACGGCGGCCGATTCGAGTGCGTCGATCACCTGATCGACGCCATCCGGAACCGACGAGGACGTGACCTCCGCCGCGACGCGACCGCGCCGGGCAGCGCTCACGACGATCGCGACAGCCCCGCCCCCGACGATCGCACCGATGGCGAGGGCGAGGGGCACGAGCGGTGCCGAGTCCATGAGGACTAGATTAGTGACAGTCATCGTACAGAGATCACGATCGGGCGGCCCGGTGAGGCCAGGCGCCGCAGTGTTCACACCGACGTCACCGGTCGTTCATCCGACGGCGACACTGTAGGTCGGTCCGCCCCTTGGGCCGTACGACTCGAAGAAGTAAGGATGTGTGCCCCATGCGCGAAGTGTTCCAGCAGGAGTTGCGAGAGGTGCAGGAGCGCCTCGTCGAGATCTCCGGCCTGGTCGCGGAGTCGATCGACAACGCGACGCGCGCCTTCAACGAATCGGACGTCTCCCTTGCCGAGACGGTCATCGCCGACGACGCCAAGATCGATGCGGCCTGCGCCGAGCTCGACGAGCTCGCCATCAACATCCTCGCCCGGCAGCAGCCCGTCGCCCGCGACCTGCGCATCGTCGTGAGCGCGCTCCGCATCAGTGCCTCGCTTGAGCGCATGGGTGACATGTCCGAGCACATCGCCCAGCTCGCCCGGTACCGGTTCCCCGACAAGGTCGTGCCCAAGAGCCTGCGCGGCACCTTCAAGGACATGGGCGCACTCGACGTCGTCATGGCGCGGAAGCTCGTGGAGCTGCTCCAGACCGAGGATGTCACGATCGCTGAGGCGATCCGCAACGAAGACGACAAGGTCGACGCCCTGCACCTGAGCGTCTTCGACAAGGTGCTCGGCGAGAAGTGGAAGGGCGAGGCCGTCGACACGGTCGATGCGACCCTCGCGAGCCGGTACCACGAGCGTTTCGCCGACCACGCCGTCTCGATCGCCAAGAAGGTGCAGTACCTCGCGACCGGCGACTGGATCCCAACCGAGGACTAGCGTTCCCGCTCGATCAGATGAGTGGGAACTGGTCGAGCACACTCACACGGCTGTCATCGCCGTCGGGCGCGAGATCGATCACCGCGATCGCGCGCAACTCGAGTCGCTCGCCCCGGTCGATGCGCTCCTCGTCAGTGACGGGCACATGCGGCTGATATGCACCGGCCACCGTCGACGGGTCGTCGACGCGCACTCCGAGCTCGCGCAGCAGGAGCACGAGCGTGAGATGCGCCTCCAGGAGCTCGTCGGCGTCGTCGAGCAGCGTGACCTCGTTCTGCTCGGCGCCGATGACCTCGTCGTCGCCCCCGGTCACCTCGAAAGGCCCGTAGCTGGCGTAGGCGGCTTCGACGGCGGCGACGATCTGCTCGGGGTCGGCCTCGCTGCTCGCCGCCCCGAAGAGGCTCACGTGCAGGGGCAGGGCGTCAGAAGCGAACTCGGCCTCGAGCGCGACCTCGTCGAGGAAGGCGACGACCGCGAAGCGCAACATGGGCGCGGTCTCCCCGACGCCTACTTCTTGCCCTGGCTCGCGACGGCGGCGGCGCCGGCCGCGGCGGCTTCGGGGTCGAGGTACTCCGCGGGCTTGACCGGCATGAAGTCGTCGCCGAGCTCGTACACGAGCGGAATACCGGTCGGAATGTTGAGGCCCGCGATCTCGTCATCGCTGATGCCATCGAGGTGCTTCACGAGCGCGCGCAGCGAGTTGCCGTGCGCCGTGACGAGCACCGTGCGACCGGCGGCGAGATCCTGCGTGATGTCGCTCTGCCAGTAGGGAAGCATGCGGTCGATCACGAGCTTGAGGCTCTCCGTGCGCGGCACCTCGCCGTCGATGCCGACGTAGCGCGGGTCGTGCACCTGGCTGTACTCGGCGTCGTCGTCGAGCACGGGCGGCGGGGTGTCGAAGCTGCGGCGCCAGGTCATGAAGAGCTCCTCGCCGTGCTTCTCGAGGGTCTCGGCCTTGTTGAGGCCCTGCAGCGCACCGTAGTGGCGCTCGTTGAGGCGCCAGCTGCGCTTGACGGGCAGCCAGTCGAGGTCGGCGGTCTCGAGGGCGATGTTGGCGGTGTGGATGGCGCGCTTGAGCAGGGACGTGTAGAGGATGCGCGGCGCGAGCCCCGACTCCCTGATGAGCTCTCCCGCCCGCCGTGCCTCCTGCCTGCCCTGCTCGGTCAGTTCGACGTCGACCCAGCCGGTGAAGATGTTCTTCTCGTTCCAGACGGAGTGGCCGTGGCGCAGCAGGATGAGCGTGTGAGTCATGCCTCCAGCCTACCGAGACCGGGTTGAATGGGGGCATGGTGCAGGGGCGCGTGACGCGCGGGACGACGGGCACGAATCGACTTCGTCGCATGGATCGCTGGATCGCCGCGCATCCGGCGCTGCGCCGCACGACCGACCCGCTCGTCGTCGACCTCGGCTTCGGCGCCTCCGCCTGGACGACGATAGAGCTGTTCTCGCGGCTGCGCGAGGTGCGACCGGATGCTCGGGTGACGGGTCTCGAGATCGATCCGGTACGCGTGCGGCTGGCTGCGCCGCACGTGCGCGAGGGGCTCGACTTCGCCGTCGGCGGGTTCGACGTGCCGCTCGACGGCGCGCGGCGGCCCGCCGTCATCCGCGCGGCGAATGTGCTGCGTCAGTACGACGAGCACGAGGTCGAGGGGGCCTGGCGGCTCATGCGCGAGCGCCTGCAGCCCGGCGGGCTGCTGCTGGAGGGCACGAGCAACGAGGTCGGCCGCGTCGCCAGCTGGGTGGGCCTCGACCCGGAGGGGCCGCGCACCTTCACGATCTCGCTGCACCTCCCGAGCCTCGAGCGCCCCTCGATCGTGGCGCAGCGACTGCCGAAGGCGCTCATCCACCGCAACGTGCCCGGCGAGAGCGTGCACGCCCTGCTGCGGGATCTCGACGCGCACTGGGCGCACCACGCCGCCCTGGGAGCCTTCTCGGCGCGCCAGCGCTGGGTGGCGACGGTGCGAGGCCTCCGCGCGGCGGGCTGGCCCGTGCGCGACACCGAGGTGCGGTGGCGCCTCGGTGAGCTCACCGTCGACTGGGCCGCCGTCGCCCCTCTGCCGTAGGGCCGCGAGGCGGCTGGTCAGAGGGGCGGCAGGGTCGCGCGCGCCTCCTCGGCGGGCATTCCTGCGGCGAGGAGCACATCGAAGGCGAGGGGCCGCAGGAGCACGATGACCACCTGGTCGGCCACGCTCGCGCCGTCGATGCGGTCGGGGGCGAGGTGCCCCGCCAGCTCGGCGGCGACCGCGCGCAGGGCGTAGCGCGCGGCTGGCTCGTGGTGACTGCGCCCGAGCAGGCGCACGACCTCGGCCGCGCGCTCGAGGACGTCGGCGAGCGCACGACGCTCCCCGTGGTCGCGCACGAGCACGTCGATGCGCCGGGCGAGGGCCCGCACATGCCGCGTGACGAGGTCGGCGGTCTCGAGCAGCTGCGCCTCGTCGCGCAGTCGCGCGCGGTGTCGGCGCAACCACGGGCTCACGTCGGCGACCGCGCGGGCGCTCTCGAGGCTGCGCTCCCACTCGTCGATGAGCCGCTGGGTGCGGCGGGATCTCGCGAGGGCGAGGTCGGCAGCGGGCTCGTCGCCGTGTCGCAGGGCGACGACGAGCCCCTCGAGGGACTGGTCGAGCACGGAGAACAGCGCCCGCGCCTCGTCGCGAACTCGCACGACGTCGAGCCGGGGAATGAGCGCCGTCGCGGCGAGCGCCATGGCCCCGCCGATGATCCCGTCGAGACTGCGGGCGAACACTCCCGTCTCGGGGTCGGGCAGCAGGGCGACGAGCATCGACTGCACGGCGGCGGCGATCGCGAACGGGGCGGAGGGCGAGACCGCCCGCGCGACGATGAGCGTGGCGGCGAGGATGAGCGCGAGCTGCCCGATGCCCCGACCGATTCCCGCGACGATGAGGGCGGCGACGATGATGCCGATGTTGATGCCGATGACCGTTTCGACGACGCGACGCGGCCGGGCGTCGCGCGCGAGGCCAAGCGCGATGATCGTGACGGTCACGGCGACGACGGGCACGTCGTGCCCGAGACCGAAACGCGCGATGAGGTATGCGGTCGTCGCGGCGACGACGATCTGCGCGATGCCCGGCAGGGACCGCACGACCCGTTGCCCCGCAGCGCGGAGAACCAGCCTGCGGCGGATGCGCCGCTCGAGCCGGCGCAGCGGGTCGGGCATGCGGGCCATCGTCGGCGGCGTCGCTGCTAGCGCTGCACGGCGCCGAGGCGCGGCAGGCGCGGCACGCCCGCTGTCGCACCGGCCTCGACGGGCACGATGACCTCCTGCGCGGCGGCGATGAGCTCGGCGGGCGACTCGCCCTCCTCGTCGACGCGCACGGCGAGCGGCGCCTGCGTGTCGAGCGTGCGCTTGACGACGGCGAGGCCGATCGGCCCGAGCTCGTGGTGCCGTGCACTCGAGGTCACGGTGCCCACCTCCTTGTCGTCGTGCAGCACGACCGAGCCTGCGCCCGGCAGCACGCCGGCCGACCCGTCGAGGTGCAGGAGCACGAGGCGCCGCGGCGGATGCCCGAGGTTGTGCACCTTCGCGACGGTCTCCTGCCCGCGGTAGCAGCCCTTGGCGAGGTGCACGGCCGAGCGCATCCAGTCGAGCTCGTGCGGGATCGTGCGCTCGTCGGCTTCGGTCGCCTGGCGCGGCCGCCACGCGGCGATGCGCAGGGCCTCGAGCGCGAGGGCGCCGGCGACAGCGAGCTCGCCGGCGCGAGCCCGGTCGGCGAGCGCCGAGAGCGCGTCGCGCGCGACGAGAATCTCCGCGGCGGGGAACGCTCCTCCCGGATGCTCCACCGACGCCGCGTACTGCCACCCGCCCTCCTGCACGGCCGTCCACGGGTCGCGCCACACGAGGGGCACGTCGTGCGGGGCGGCGGCGCTCACGAGCAGAGCACCGCCCGCACCGTCGACGTCAGCGCCGCTCAGCTGCCCGAGAGTCGCCCACTCGGCGGAGACGTCGGCGACCTCGACCTGCATCATGAAGCGCATGCGGTCGAGCCACGCGGCGAGGGGCGCGGCCTGCTCGCCGTCGACGAGCAGCCACGTCGTGGTGCCGTCGTCGACGAGACGCATGCTGTGCTCGAGCCGGCCCTGCGGGTCGAGCAGCAGGGTCTCGGCGCTCGACCCCGGTGCGAGGTGCGCGATCGACTGCGAGGTGAGGGAGTCGAGCCAGCGCAGCCGGTCCTCCCCCGTGACGGTCACGACACCGCGGTCGGAGAGGTCGACGATCGCGCGGCCCGCGGCGAGCATCCGCTGCTCAGCGACGGGCTCGCCGTAGTGGGCCGCGACGCTCCCTGACGCGTCGGCGACGGCGCCGGGAAGGGTGAGGAGGGGGGAAGACATGTCATTCCTGACGGTTGAGCGTGCCGGAGGCGTGCGTGCGCAGGTCATTGCCGAGCGCGGCGATATCCCACGCCCACAGCAGGCGGCCCTCGACGAGGCCGTAGAGGCGCGTCGCCGCGCTGTAGTCCTTCGCGCTGGCCGAGCGCATGACGGCGTCGGTCTGCAGGTCGATGCGGGCAGGCTGCGCGCGCCCCAGGTACAGCTCGCTCACGCCGCCCGGGTGGATGATCGCGACCTCGACGTCGAAGAAGCCGTCCGGCGTGCGCAAACCCTCGACCTCGTCCGCGGTGGCGAAGGGCCGCGCGCCGTCACCAGGCAGCATGCCAGGCCCCGGGTCGCCCGGTTGCGCGGGCCGGTGCAACCGCCAGTAGCCGGCCTCGGCGTTGAGGGGCGTGTTCGCCTCATCGAGCAGCCAGGTCTGCGAGGAGTAGTTGAGGTAGCCCAGGCCGTCGTGGCTGAAGCTCACGCGCTGCCCGAACTCGTGCTCGCGCACCTGGTCGCCGTCGACGTAGTGCACGACGCCCGTGCCCTCCCACAGGCCCAGGAGCCAGGCGAGGGGAGCGAGCTCGGCGGGAAGGTCGGAGTCGAGTGAGATCACGGTGTCACGAGAATGCAGTCGAGTGGGCGCAGTCGAGGAGGGCGCGCAGCGCCGCTCAGCGCTGGCCGCGGTACAGGTTGACGAGCACGACGACAGAGACGAACCCGATCGCGAGGGTCGCCAGCCCGAGGAGGCCGAGGAAGAAGATTTCGAGGGCGAGCAGCATGGCCCTAGTCTACGCCCGCGATGATGAGCAGAAGCCCCGTGGCGGCGGCGAGGATCAGCACGATACCGCTCGTCGTGACGAGCAGCCGGGTGACGAAGCCCTCCTTGAGCTGCAGGCTCACCTGCACCGCGAAGGTGACCAGCAGCGCGCCGCCGGCGATCGCGGGCAGGGCATCCCCCCAGCGGTCGTCCGGCAGCAGGGTCGCGGCGAGCACGACCGCCACGACGACCGCGATCCACACCGGGATCGCCGTCGCCAGAGTGCGGGTCATGACCCCATGGTAGGCCGCTTGTAGACTGACGGGGACACCGTGGAGGACACATGGCGCAGCTGCTCATCCTGACCTCGCAGGTGAACGCCGACGTTCTCCCCGCGCTCGGTCTGCTCAGCCACCGGGTTCGCCAGATCCCCGCTGAGCCGGCCGCTCTCGTCGGAGCGCCCGCCGCCGACGCCGTCATCGTCGACGCGCGCACCGATCTGGCGGCGGCGAAGTCGCTGTGCAAGATCCTCACGACGACGGGTGCCGGCTCCCCCCTCATCGTCGTCCTCACCGAGGGTGGCCTCACGGCGATCAATGCGGAGTGGGGCGTCGACGACGTCATCCTCGACACGGCGGGGCCCGCCGAGGTGGATGCCCGGCTCCGGCTCGTCATTGGCCGCCAGGCGATCGGCCCCGAGACGTCCATGATCCGCGCCTCGGGCGTCGTAATCGACGAGGCGAGCTACTCGGCGAAGGTGCACGGCCGCACGCTCGACCTCACGTTCAAGGAGTTCGAGCTGCTGCGCTTCTTCGCCACCCACCCGAGCCGCGTCTTCACGCGCGAGCAGCTGCTGAGCGAGGTGTGGGGCTACGACTACTTCGGCGGCACGCGCACGGTCGACGTGCACGTGCGGCGCTTGCGCGCCAAGCTCGGCGACATGGAGTCGCTCATCGGCACGGTGCGCAACGTCGGCTACCGCTTCACCGTTCACGAGGACGACACCGAGCAGCAGACGGTATCCACCTGATCGTCACCGTGGTGACGTTCGTGCAAGCGTGCCCACACGCTTGCACGGAGTGCGACTATCCGAACTTGCCGGAGACGTAGTCCTCGGTGTCCTTGATGCTGGGGTTCGAGAAGATCGTCGCGGTGTCGTCGACCTCGATGAGCTTGCCCGGCTTGCCGGTACCGGCGATGTTGAAGAATGCCGTGCGGTCGCTCACGCGGCTGGCCTGCTGCATGTTGTGCGTCACGATGACGATCGTGTAGTCCTGCTTGAGCTCTTCGATGAGGTCCTCGATCGCCAGGGTCGAAATCGGGTCGAGCGCCGAACAGGGCTCGTCCATGAGGATGACCTCGGGCTCCACGGCGATCGCCCGCGCGATGCACAGACGCTGCTGCTGGCCACCCGAGAGGCCGTTGCCGGGCCGCTCCAGGCGGTCCTTGACCTCGTTCCAGAGGTTGGCCCCCTTGAGCGACTTCTCGACGAGCTCGTCGGCGTCGGACTTCGAGATGCGCTGGTTGTTGAGCTTCACGCCCGCGAGAACGTTGTCTCGGATCGACATGGTCGGGAACGGGTTCGGGCGCTGGAAGACCATGCCGACCTGACGGCGCACACGCACGGGGTCGACCCCGGGGCCGTAGAGATTGTTGCCGTCGACGAGCACTTCTCCGTCCACCCACGCGCCGGGGATGACCTCGTGCATGCGATTCAGTGTGCGGATGAACGTCGACTTGCCGCAGCCCGACGGGCCGATGAGCGCCGTGACGCTGCGCGGCTCGATGACGAGGTTGACACCTTCGACGGCCTTGAACTTGCTGTAGTAGACGTCGAGATCATTGACTTCAATGCGCTTTGACACGGTGGGTGCGTTCCTTACGATTATCGGCCGAGCTTGGGGGCGAAGATGCGGGCGACGAGTCGCGCTGCCAGGTTGAGGATCATGACGATCGCGATGAGCGTGAGGGCGCCCGCCCACGCGCGGTCGATGTAGGGCTGGAAGTCGGTGCCCTGGCTGATGTACGAGTAGTAGACGTACACCGGAAGGCTCTGCATGCGCCCTTCGGTGAGATCAAAGTTGAAGTTGTTGGAGAAGCCGGCCGCGATGAGCAAGGGCGCAGTCTCGCCGATGACCCGGGCAATCGAGAGCATGACCCCGGTGGCGATGCCCGCGATCGCCGTCGGGATGACGACCTTCAGGATCGTGAGCCATTTCGGCACGCCGAGCGCATAGGACGCCTCACGCAATTCGTTGGGGACGAGCCGCAGGATGTCCTCACTGGACCGCACGACGACGGGAAGCATGAGGACCGTCAGGGCGGCAGCGCCTGATAGCCCGACTCGCGTGCCAGGGCCCAGGATGAGCTCGAAGAGCGCGAAGGCGAACAGGCCGGCGACGATGGAGGGGATTCCCGTCATGACGTCAACGAGGAACGTGATTGCCTGGGCGAGGCGGCCGCGCCCGTACTCCACGAGATAGATCGAGGTGAGCAGACCGATCGGCACCGAGATCAGGGTCGCCACGCCGGTCATGAGCAGCGTGCCGATGATCGCGTGCGCGGCTCCTCCGCCCTCGCCGAGCACGTTGCGCAACGACAGCGTGAAGAAGTCGAGGTCAATGCGCCCGCTGCCTTGAGCGACCACCGTGAACACGAGGGAGATGAGAGGCAGCATCGCCACGACGAAGGCCAGACCGACGAGGGCCGTGACGAACCGATCCTTGGCGCGACGCGAGCCTTCGATGAGTCGCGACACGATATAGACGAGAAGCACGTAGCCGACGACCCCGAAGAACACCGCACCCACGATGTTGAAGTCTTCTTCGCCTGAGCCGACCTGGAGCAGGGCGAACACGGCAGTAGAGGCGAGAAGGCTCCCCGCGAGGATGCCCCAGGGAGCGGCGGCGGGCAACCGACCAGCGGTCAGGGGGTTGACCGCAGCCTGAGGCGGGCTGACTGTGCTGACCATGATCAGTTGGCTCCCGAGAAGTCTTTGCGGCGGTTGACGATGTAGCGCGCGATGGAGTTCACCACGAGGGTGATCGCGAAGAGGATGAGCCCGGTGGCGATGAGCACATTGACGTTGATGCCGTACGCCTCCGGGAATCTGAGAGCGACGTTCGCGGCGATCGTCAGGGGGTTGACGGACCCGATGAGGTCGAACACGATGACCCCGCTGCCCGAGAGCACCATCGCCACCGCCATCGTCTCACCGAGCGCTCGCCCGAGGCCGAGCATCGCACCGGCGATGACACCGGGCCGTCCGAAGGGAAGAACAACGGTGCGGATCATCTCCCAACGGGTCGCACCGAGCGCGAGGGCCGCCTCCTCGTAGAGCGGAGGGGTCTGCAGGAACACCTCCCGCGAGATCGCGGTGATGATCGGCAGGATCATGACGGCGAGCACGATGGCCGCGGTGAGCATCGTGCGACCGGTCCCCGATACGGGACCGGCGAACAGCGGGATCCACCCGAGGTTCTCCTCCAGCCAGACGAAGCTCGGCTGAATCGCGCCTGCCAGCACGTTCGCGCCCCAGAGACCGAAGACCACAGAGGGGACGGCGGCCAGAAGATCGATGATGTAGCCGAGGCTCTGGGCCAGGCGGCGAGGCGCGTAGTGCGAGATGAACAGTGCGATGCCGATGGCAAGCGGCAGAGCCATGACGAGCGCGAGCGCCGCCGCCCACAGGGTTCCGAAGATGAGGGGAACGACGAACTCGACGAAGTTCTCGCCCTCTGTATAGATCGATACCGACTCCGGGTCGGCGAACATGCCCGGGATGCCCTGCAGCATGAGGAAGCCTGCTACGGCGGCGAGGATCGCGAGGATGAGACTGCCCGAGATGAGGGCGCTCGCGGAGAAGACCCGGTCGCCAGGCCGCTGCTTCGCCTTGGGGCGAATGATCTCAGGCGATGTCATGGGGGCTGTCTCCTCGGCTCCGGCGCGGATTCGCGGTCGTCGTGGGTGTCGGGCTCGGTGTCTTCTGGCGATGCTATCGGGGGATGAGAGTCGCGGTCCCGACGATCGAGGAATCGATCGTCGGGACCGCGAACTGCTCGGTGCTACTGGATGGCGTCGATGAAGCCCTGGGCCTCGGCACGCAGGTCGGCCGAGATCGGGGCCGAACCAGCCGCCTCAGCGGCGAGGGCCTGGCCCTCTTCGCTGATCACGTAGCTGAGGTACGCCTTGACCAGGTCGACCGGGGCGCCCTCGGTGTACTCGTTGCACGCGATGAGGTACGAGACGAGCACGATCGGGTAGACGCCGACCTCTTCCGAAGCACGGTCGAGGTTGATCGCGAGGTCACCCGGGCCGCGGCCCTCAACGCGAGGGGACGCGTCGACGATGGCTGCAGCAGCCTCCGGAGAGAAGGGCACGAAGTCGCCACCCACGGCGACCGCGACGGTGCCGAGGTCACCGGCGCGCGACGCGTCGGCGTAGCCGATGGTGCCGGTGCCGTTCGTGACAGCGTCGACGACGCCGGAGGTCTGCGGTGCAGCCTCTCCGCCGTACTCGGTCGGCCACGTCTCGATCTGGCCCACGGTCCAGACATCGGGGGCGTTAACCGCGAGGTAGTCGGTGAAGTTCGCCGTCGTGCCCGAGTCGTCAGCGCGGTGCACGGCCGTGATCGGCAGGTCGGGAAGCTCGACGCCCTCGTTCGTGGCGGCGATCGCCGGGTCGCTCCAGTTCGTGATCTCGCCCGCGAAGATGCCGGCGATGGTCGCCGCATCCATGTTGAGCGAGTCGATGCCCTCGAGGTTGAAGATGACGGCGATCGGGGAGATGTAGGCAGGGATCTCGATGATGCCCGTGCCGGGGACGCACGAGGCGAAGTTGTCCGCCGCGATCTCCTCGTCGTTGAACGCACGGTCAGAACCGGCGAACTGCGAGCCGCCGCCGATGAAGGTCTCGCGGCCTCCGCCGGAGCCGATCGGGTCGTACTCGACGGTGGTCTCGGGGTTGGCCTCCTGGAAGCCGACGACCCAAGCCTCCTGGGCCGACTGCTGCGACGAAGCGCCGGCGCCCACAAGGGTGCCGGAGAGGGCCGAGGTCTCGCCCTCGGAGCCGTTGTCGGTGGTCTCGCCGCTCGCGCAAGCGCTGAGCACGAGGGCACCGGCGGCGATGATGGCAGCGAAGCTGCCCGCACGCGTGATGTTCACTGTGTTCCCTTCGGGGATTGGTGACAGGGTGGTGGGCCGAGCGGATCACCCGGCACGTCACAGACGCTAAGGAGCCTTGTTGACGAGAGTCGGCGCTCTCGGTGAACGGGAGGTGAACGAGGGCGGAACTCGCCGCCGGTGGAAGGGGTTCAGCCCGCGGCCGGAGAATGAGTCTCGACCGCGACGAGGCGGGGCGTCTCCGTCTCGGCGGAGAAGTGCAGAACGGAGTACTCGCCGGTGGAGAGCGCGGCACTCTGGCGCAGTGCCCCGTCGATCGTGGCGCCCCCTGTCGCCGCAGCGGCGGCGATGATCTGCGGGATGACCGGGCCGTGGCTGCACAGCACGCTCGACTCCCGGCGCGCGAGGCGCTTGCCGACGACCTTCGCCACTTTCTCGCCGTCACCGGCGTACGCGTCTTGGCTGAGCGACTTCGACGTCTTGACGGGTAGCTCGAGCAGGGTCGCCGTCGGATCGATCGTCGACAGGCAGCGCGCGGCGGTGCTCGAGACAAGGGTCGTCGGACCGAAAGCGGCGACGCCTCCCGCGACGGAGGACGATTGCTCGAGCCCGCGGTGCAGCAGCGGTCGCGTCGCGTCCGGGCCGTCCCACTGGTCGTGGGGCATCGCCTTGCCGTGACGCAGCACGATGAGCGCGAACGTGCGGGCGAGCCCCGCCTCGAAGAGAGCGGCGAACCGGTCGACGACCTCGGCGTCGTGCTCGTAGCTGAGGCGCTTGGCGGCCTTCGAGGCGACGACCCACTCGAGAGCGCGAATCTCTCCGTTGGCCTCGTAGCTGTGCCGCTCGGCGGCGCCGGGGTCGACCTCGGCGGCCCAGTAGTGCACGACCTTGTCCTTGCCGTTGGGCAGCGTGTACTCGACGGTGCCGAGCGGGGCGCCGAGCACCACGTCGAACCCCGTCTCCTCGGCGATCTCGCGCACGGCGGTGTGCGGCAGGGTCTCGCCGGGGTCGACCTTGCCCTTCGGCAGCGAGACATCCTTGTGCTGAGTGCGGTGCACGAGCAGGATGCGCGCTTTGCCGTCCACGAGCTTCCAGACGACGGCGCCCGCGGCGAGCACGGTCGCAGAGGCGGTCGCGGTGCTGCTCGCGGGGGTCATCGCTTCTTCGGGCTGCGGCGTCGGTCGGCGATCGACTTCATGAGGCCATTCTGCACGTCATCGAGATCGCCCGAGGCGCCATCGAGGTGGTGTCGCTGCCACGTGCCGTCCGAGTGCAGGTGCCACGAGGCAGCCTCGTCGTGCAGATGGCGCTCGAAGAGCTCGTCGACCTGGGCGATGTGCGCCGGGTCGCTGAGCCGGATGAGTGCCTCGATGCGACGATCCAGATTGCGGTGCATCATGTCGGCGCTGCCGATGTACACCTGCGGGTCGCCGTCGTTGTGGAAGGCGAAGATGCGCGAGTGCTCGAGGTAGCGCCCGAGCACGCTGCGCACGCGAATGGTCTCGCTGAGCCCCTCGCGCCCGGGTACGAGGGCGCAGATGCCGCGCACCACGAGATCGATGGGCACACCCGCCATGCTGGCCTGGTAGAGCGCGTCGATGATGGCCTCGTCGACGATCGAGTTGAGCTTCAGGCGGATGCCGGAGGGCTTGCCGTCGCGTGCAAACTTCGTCTCGGTGGCGATGAGCTTGAGCAGGCCCTTGCGCAGATACCGGGGAGCAACGAGGAGCCTCTTGTACTTCTTCTCGATCGCGTAGCCCGAGAGCTCGTTGAACAGTCGCGTGAGGTCGCGGCCGACCTGCTCGTCGGCCGTGAACAGGCCGAGGTCTTCGTAGATGCGACTCGTCTTGGGGTTGTAGTTGCCCGTGCCCACGTGGCTGTACGAGCGCAGCGAGCCGTCGGGCTCCTGGCGCACGACGAGCGCGAGCTTGCAGTGGGTCTTGAGCCCCACGAGGCCGTAGACCACGTGCACGCCGGCCTTCTCGAGCTTGCGCGCCCAGTCGATGTTGTTCTGCTCGTCGAAGCGGGCCTTGATCTCGACGAGCGCGAGCACGGCCTTGCCCGCCTCGGCGGCGTCGATGAGTGCTTCGACGATGGGGCTGTCGCCGCTCGTGCGATACAGCGTCTGCTTGATCGCGAGCACGTTCGGGTCTTTCGCCGCCTGCTCGAGGAAGGCCTGCACGCTCGTCGCGAAGGACTCGTAAGGGTGGTGCACGAGGATGTCGCCCTCACGAATGGACGCGAAGACATCGGGCGCCGTGTTGGGCTCGCCCGGCTGCAGCTGCACGGGCGTGACCGGCACGTGCTTCGGGTACTTGAGAGAGGGGCGGTCGATCTTCGCGAGCTCGAAGAGCCCGCCGAGGTCGAGCGGCGCCGGCAGGCGGTAGACCTCCTGCTCGGTGATGCCCAGCTCGCGCACGAGCAGCCCGAGCGTCACCGGGTCCATGTCGTCAGTGATCTCGAGACGGATGGGAGGCCCGAAGCGGCGCCGCAGCAGCTCGCGCTCGAGGGCCTGGATAAGGTTCTCGGTCTCGTCCTCCTCGATCTCGACATCCTCGTTGCGCGTCACGCGGAACTCGTGGTGCTCGAGGATCTCCATGCCCGGGAAGAGCTCGTGCAGATGGTTCGAGATGAGGTCTTCGAGGGTGAGGAAGCGCAGATTGCCCGAGGAGCTGTCGGCCAGCTGCACGAAGCGCGGCAGCACCGTGGGCACCTTGAGGCGGGCGAACTCGATCTTCGCCGTCTTCGGGTTGCGCACCCGCACCGACAGGTTGAGCGAGAGGCCCGAGATGTAGGGGAAGGGGTGAGCAGGGTCGACGGCCAGCGGCATGAGCACGGGGAAGATCTGCTCGGTGAAGATCTCGTCGACGCGCGCGCGATCGGCGTCGTCGAGATCTGCCCACGTCTCCACGTGGATGCTCGCCTCGTCGAGGGCCGGCTTGACGAGGTCGTGGAAGGCGCGCGCGTGCCGATGCTGCAGCTCGAGCGCGAAGCTGTTGATGCTCGCGAGCACGTCTGCGGGCACGCGCCCCGTGTTGGTCGGCACGGCGAGGCCGGTCACGATGCGCCGCTTGAGACCGGCGACGCGCACCATGAAGAACTCGTCGAGATTCGAGGCGAAGATCGCGAGGAAGTTCACCCGCTCGAGCAGGGGAACGGTCGGATCCTCGGCGAGCTCGAGAACGCGCTGGTTGAAGTGCAGCCAGCTCAGTTCGCGGTCGAGATAGCGGTCGGTGGGCAGCGTGCCGTCGTCGACGCTCGTGGTCTCGTCGTAGTCGTCGGAGAAGTCTCCGCCCACACCACCGTCGACCTGATAGTCGCTCGTGCTCGTGCCCTCGTCGTGCATCACGACAGTCTGACACCACCGGGTGTCTCGCGAGCGACACAGACGTTAATGCTTGTCGCCAGCCTGAGGGGTTGCGCCGGCGAAGCAGTCGGGGCGGACGACATAGACTCTAATCTATGGATGCTCGTGCTCCACTCGCCCCGGGAATCGCCGCGCTGGGCGACCCGACGCGGGGAGACATCGTGCGATACCTGCTCGACTCGCCTGGCGGCAGCGCGACAGTGGGCCGGCTCACTGAGCACCTGGCCCTGCGTCAACCGACCGTCTCGCACCACCTCAAAGTGCTCCTGGGCGCGGGCGTCGTCGCACGCGAGCCCCGTGGTCGCGAGGTCTGGTACTCCGTGCCCGCCGACGTGGCGTCTCGCCTCGATGAGTGGCGTCCACAGGCTGCGCGGGAGTCCATCGATACGACGCTTCTCGATCGCATGGTCGCTGACCTCGAGACCCGGTTTGCGGGCACGGTCTCGGCGGAAACGGTGCGGCACGTGATCACCGAGAGTGAGCGTCTGCTCGCCGCGCGCTCAGGCGGCCATGCCTACCCATCGGCAGTCGCGCAGTTCAGCGCTGAGCGTCTCGCCGCACTGGAAGCGTCGCATGAGAGCGAACGAGAGCGAATCGATGCGTCTCCTGTCGAATTGCTCTTCGTGTGTGTTCAGAACGCGGGGCGATCGCAACTCGCCGCGGCTATCGCGCGCCATCTCGGTGGTGATCGAGTGCGAGTTCGCACGGCCGGTTCCGCCCCCGCCGGCGCCGTCCGCCCCTCCGTCATCGCAGCCTTGGAGGAGTTGGGGGTGCCCTTGGGCGCCGAGTTCCCGAAGCCCCTCACCGACGATGTCGTGCGCGCCGCAGATGTCGTCGTGACCATGGGCTGCGGCGATGCATGCCCGGTGTTCCCGGGTCGGCGCTACCTGGATTGGCCCGTCGACGATCCTGCAGATCGACCGATGGACGCCGTTCGCGCCATCCGAGACGACATCGACGCGCGCGTTCGGGGACTCTTGACCGAGCTCGACGTGCTCACTGCCTGACGCTCGCTCGTCGGGACTTCCCCGTCGTATAGATTTTTGTCTATACTTCAATCATGAGATTCTCGCTATCCAAGAAGAAGAAGGAGGCCGACACGGCCGGCCTTCCCACCGTGCTCTTCGTGTGCGTGCACAACGCCGGGCGCTCCCAGATGGCCGCCGGCTACCTGCAGCACCTCGCGGGCGACCGCGTCACCGTACTCTCTGCAGGGTCGGAACCGAAGAACAAGGTCAACCCCATCGCCGTGGAGGCCATGGCCGAGGAGGGGATCGACATTGCGAACAACGTGCCGAAGATCCTCACCACGCAGTCAGTGGTCGACTCGGACGTGGTCGTGACGATGGGGTGCGGCGACGCGTGCCCGATCTACCCCGGCAAGCGCTACGAGGACTGGGTTCTCGAGGATCCGGCCGGCCAGGACATCGAGACCGTGCGAGGCATCCGCGACGACATCAAGCGGCGGGTGGAAGCACTTCTGACAGAAATCGCCCCCGCGCACTGAGCCGTTCATGTGCCGTTTCCCTGCGGCGTATGTCATGCAGTCAGAGCCGCTGCGCCCGCGCGGCCCCGAGGGATGGCCATGACGAGCTCGACGCACGAGGAGACCGCAGCGCAGCATCCGGCGGTCTTCCGTCGCGTGGTCGTGTGCGGCGCTCTCGCCGACGTCTGCGCGAGCCCCGACCGCGACCTCGTGCGCAACGGCATCGACCTCGTCTCTCGCGCCAGTTGCGCGGAGATGCTCGTGGCCCTGCACGAGGATGCCCCCGACGCGGTGCTCGTGCCCGCGGAAGCCTCTTCCGGCGCTCTCGCCGAGGTCATCGATGTCGTGCACCGCTGGGCGAGCATCCCGGTACTGGTCGGGATCCATGCGGGAGACGAGGGGCGAGGCGACGCCGAGCGCGCGCTCGATGCGGGCGCGAACTCCCTCGTGACGCTGCCCGTCACCGCCGAGGAGCTGCGCCGCGCCCTCGTCGGCCTCGGCTTCGCCGCGCACGCGAGTGCCCAGGCCGTGCAGGTGGGCCGGCTACGGGTCGACGCCGTCGCGCATCGAGCCCTGCTCGACGAGCTCGAGATCGGCCTCACGCACCGCGAGTTCTCGATACTGCACTTCCTCGCCACCCGTTCGCCGCGGCTCGTGCCGGCCGGCGACATCGCTCGGCAGTTCTCCTCCACCGCCGACCCCGACGCCGCGGCACGCGCCGTTCGCGTGACGATCGGCAGCATTCGCGCGAAGCTCGCGCGCACCGCCGCCGACGGCGACGCCGTCATCCAGACGGTGCGCGGCGTCGGCTACCGCGTGAGCGCCTGAGCGCCCGCGAACCTACGCGGTCGCGATCGCGACGATGGGCGTCGTCGTCGGCGCGGGGCTACCCGAGCTCGGCTCGACCGACACCCCGACGACCGTGCCGGCCTCGAAGGTGCCCTCGAGCACCTGCACGACCGCGCCGTCCTCGCCGACCGAGAACAGGCCAGCGGGGGTCGGCTCGCCGTCGGTGATGTACCAGAGGGCGTAGGCCTGCTCGTCGGTGAGCTGAGGCAGCCCCTCGAACACCATCGCGGAGAGGCCGAGACTCTCGGAGGAGACCAGCGTGGCACTCGCCCCGCCCTCGACGGGGGACGCGACAGTCTGCACGTCGGGCGCGGCGACGAGAGCGACAAGCTGTTTGGCGTCACCGGCCGCAGGGTTCACGAGGTCGGCGGCGAGCACTCCCCCGAAGAAGAGGGCGACCGCCGCGGCGGCGGCCAGCACGACCGAGCCAGGGCGGTGGAACCACCGCGTCTGCGCGCGACGCTCGGCGAGGCTCGCAACCGCAGGCGTGGCGGCAGACTCGCCACCGGGCACGACTGTGGGCCGAGGGGACGCCTGCGGCGCCGTGACCTCGGGAGACGCCTGCGGCGTTTCGGCGATGCGGGCCATCACGGCATCCTTCATGGTCGCCGACGGGGTCACCGGCGGCACAGCGAGACCGAGGGCGGCTCGCGTGTCGGCGAACTCTTCATCGGTCATCACGTCATCGGCATCACGGTTCATGACGCCACCCCCAATTCTTCGCGCAGACGGATCATGCCGTCGCGCAATCGAGTCTTGACGGTGCCGATCGGCACACTGAGCATGATCGAGACCTCGCTGTGGGTGTACCCGCCGTAGTAGGCGAGCTCCACAGCCTGTCTCTGCAGCTCGGTGAGCTTCGTCAGCGCCTTCTCCACTCGCTCGTGTTCGATGCGGATCTCCACGTTCTCCGAGACGGAGTCGTACTCCCGTCCCAGGTCACGAATGCCGATCTTGGTGTCCCGGTCTCGCGAGGACTGCGCGCTGCGCACGCGGTCGATCGCCCGCCGGTGGGCCATGGTCAGCATCCAGGTCACCGCTTTCCCCTTATTCGGATCGAAGCGCGGTGCGGTTTGCCAGATCTCCAGAAGCACCTCCTGCACCACCTCCTCCGACTGGGCGTGATCCTTGAGCACGTGCCGCACGAGGCCGAGCATGCGCGGCGTGATGAGGTCGTAGAGCTCGCTGAACGCGCGCTGGTCGCCCTGGGCGACGCGCTGCAAGAGGTCGTTCGCCGCGTCGAGCGCGCTGGGCGCACTCACGGAGACTTCGGTTTCGGGGGACACTCCCCCAGCATTTCACCCCGCGCACTGAATGTCCCGTCAGGACACTCGGCGAGGGCGCGTGCGGCCCGCGGCTAGGGAGTGCGCGGCACGGCAGCGCGACGGCGACGCTCGACGACGATGAGCGCCGCAGCGGCGAGTGCCGCGAGCCCCTGCGCGAGAGCCGCGATCACCTTGTCGGAGTACCACACAGGCTCGAAGATCACGGGCAGACCGAGGGCGGTGAGGTCGAGGGGCACGAGGGTGCTGAGCACGAGCATCCCGAGCCCGCCGACCGCGATGATGACGGCGATGGCGGCCGTCCAGGGGCGGCGCGCGATCACGAGGGCGACGGTGACGAGGATGCCCGCCGCGGCCTGAATGCGGAACAGGTCGCCCTGGCTCAGCAGAGGGCCCGCGACCGCGTCGAAGGTCGCCGCGAGCTGCAGGTGGATGACGGCGTTGACGATGAGACCGGCGCCCGTGAGGGCGTAGAGGGCGATGCGCAGAACTCGCATGGCTCTGCTCCTTTCGGTGGGGGGTGCGTCGACGGAGACGAAACGAGAAAGGCCGGGGGCGAGAGGCGCAGTGCCCCTCACCCCCGGCCCGGAGGAACCCGGTTGCTACTCGATGCCGGCGTTCGCCGCGATGCCACCGGCGAGAGCCGTGGCGGTCATCGGCATGTGGCCCGCGGCCTCCTTGAGGAGGCTGAAGTACTCGGGGTCACCGGCGATGTTGGCGTCGATCGCCGCGAGCAGCGAGACGGCGTGCATCTCGAGCTCGCCCTGAACGGCCTCGGCGGGCAGCTCGGGGACGACCGAGTTGATCAGCTGGCCGAAGGACACGGCGTAGCCGTTGAGGTCTTCGACAGCCTGCGCCGACATCTCAGCATCGCCCGTCGCCTCGCCCAGCGTGTAGTTCACGAAGAACGGGATGTGCGAGCGCCATGAGTCGAGGAACGGCTGCTCGGCGTCGGGGTAGACCGAGCCGACGAGCGCGGCGATCTCGACCGAGTTCTCGTCGACGGTCGCGACAGCGGCCTGCACGTCGGCAGTCTCGAGGTCGCCTCCATCGGCGAGCGCCTGATCGATCGCGGCACCGGCGAGGTACACGTGGTCGGCGAGCAGCGCCGTCAGCTGAGCGCGCAGAGCGGCGCCATCGCTGTTGACGGTGTCGACGGCGGCGGGCTCTTCGGCCGTGGGCTCGTCCATCGGCTCCTCGGCCGTGGCAGAGCATCCGGTGAGGACGAGGGCGGCGGCGAGGCCGAGCCCGGCGAATGCGGTGGTCTTGCGCATGATGTGTCTCCTTCAGTGAGTTGATCGTGCAGGTGTGATGCGGTGCAGGGGTCGGCTATTCCTCGACGATGACCATGGCGTTCATGGTCAGGTGCGGCTGGCAGAAGTACGGATACTCGCCGGCCTCGTCGAAGGTGAACGAGAAGGTGTCCCCCTCCTGTCCCATCGGCGCTAGTGCGTGATCGAACAGGCCGTCAGCCGTCTGGGATCCCCGCAACCCGGTGCTCTCGTTCACGTCACCCCAGGCACCCGAAGTCACGGTGTGCCCGATGGTTTCGCCGTTGCGCCAGGTCACCGTCGTGCCCACGGGCACCGTGATCGTCTCCGGCATGAAGGCCAGGCCGATCGTGATGACCTCGTCGGGGCCCTGCTCCATCGGCTCCTCCATCGGTGCGGACGCGCTCGGCTCGCTGGGCTCGTCGCCGGCGGGGGGCATGGAGCCCGCGCATCCGGTCAGAGCGATCAGCAGGGTCGGGAGCGCCAGCGCCGCGGCGAAGCCGGTGAGGCGAGAGCGGGATTCCAGTGCTGTGGTTGACATGCCTGGTGTTCGGCACCCGGGGCCGCGGGGTTTGCCGGGGCGGGAAGTGCTCAGGTCACTGTCAGGTTCGGCGCGTGACCTCGCAGCGTGACGGCCCCGCGCGGGCCGAGCGCGGGCTGCGTACGGGCTGCGTGCGGGCAGACAAAAACCGGGCCGCAGAACGCCTCTCGGCGCGTGGCCGCTCGAAGCGGCGAATAGTGGAGCCCGGGGTTACTGCGGCCCGGCTTGTCCAGTGTAACGAGGGGTCTGCGCGGCGCATTCCGCTCGTACTCAGGTGCCGCCGGTCGTCAGTCGCCCGTCGCCCGTCGCCCGTCGCTAGTCGAGGGCGCCGCGGCGCTCGAGGCGCGCGCAGGCCGTGAAATCCTCCGCGCTCGTCGCGAGACGGGATGCTCGGCTCGTGAGCTCTGCCGCCCGAGCGTCATCCACCGCGGCGTCGGCGTCGTCCGCGAGGTCGGCCGCGCCCGCCGACGCGGTGCGGCAGAACGACGCCGCCCGCTCGAGGGCGATCGCGAAGTCGCCCACGTACGCGCCGCGCAGCACCTGGTCGGCGAGCACGCGGATCTCCTCGGGCCCCGTGGGCGACTCGGCGCCCGCGACGACGACGTCGGCCGTGGCGAGCACCTCGCTCCCGCGCTGGAACAGCAGCGAGGTGCCCTGAGGGTCTTGGCAGATGAGCGCGCGCAGGAGCGACAGCCGCCACAGCGCCCCCGGCAGGGATCGGGCGCTCGCGCGCGCCCACAGCTCGGCGAGCGTGTCGAGCCCGTGCTCGTCGGTGTACGCGACCATGCGCTCCACGAGGTCGGGGTCGTCGCTCTCGCGCACGCGGTGCACGAGAGCGCGCGCGCTGTCGTGGGCGATGCGCAGCTCGACCGCCGGGTCGAGGCCGCCCTCGATGCCCTCGAACGCGGTCGCCGGAACCCGCACCGGCCGGTGCGGCCGGGCAGGCCTGTTGCTCGCGTTCTCGCTCATGGCGGCCACGCTACCCGGCCCCGCTGGGCCGTGTTGCGCGATAGATTGGAGGGGTAGCGGGCCTCTAGCTCAGTTGGCAGAGCAGCGGACTTTTAATCCGCGGGTCGTGGGTTCGAGCCCCACGGGGCCCACCTTGTGATGTCTCACGACATCGTGGACGGGCGAACCCCCATTTCCGGGGTTCGCCCGTTTTTCATTCCCTAGCTTGGTAGCCCTTGTTGGGGTTGATGATGTGCTCAGCGATGACTTCGCCGTCGGGGGTGATGGTGGTGGCGTGGAGTCCGTGGATGAGGACGATCACCGCGGTGCGGGCGTGGGCTCGGCCGTAGCCCAGGTGCATCATGCGGTTCGCGAACCGTAGGGACACTTTCCCGCCGGCGTCGATGGTGTCGTAGCGGACCCGCCAAATGTTCGGGTCGTCAGGCTGGGTCGGCGCCGCTTTGGGGATCAGGGTGTAGGCGAAAGCGGGGGTGCGCCGATTCAACGAGCGGTGCGGCCGGTGCTGGTTGTAGTGGGTGCGGAACTCATCCAGCTCGTGCTGCAGCTCATCCAGGGTCGCTGCGGGGCGGACGGTGAGGCGCTTCTTGAGCGTCTGCCAGAACCTCTCGATCTTGCCTTGGGTGGTGGGCTTGTAGGGGCGGCCGTTCTTCTGGGTGATGCCGTGCAGGGCCAGCAGCGTCTCGAAGGCGTTGCCGCCGGTGCGGGCGAAGGTGCCGCCGGCGAAGCGGGTGGTGAAGATGTTCCCGTTGTCCGTCAACGTCGCCGCCGGATAGCCGTGCTCTGAGGCGGCTTGCTGGAAGGTGTCGGTGACGGTGCGGCCGTTGGCGCGGGTGTGGGCGCTGAGGTGGGTCAGGTATCGGGAGTGGTCATCGAGCCAGGCGATGATCTCCACCTCACCTCCGCCTGTCAGCTGCCAGTGGGTGGTGTCGGACTGCCAGAGCTCGTTGGGTCGCTCAGCGGTGAACCGCTGCCAGGAAGAGCGGGGCCTCTTCTGGGGTTGCGGGGTGATCACCGCCGCGCCGCGCAGGATCCGCCAGATCGTCGATCGTGACAACGGCGTGCCCTCGGCGGTCAGGGCGGAGGCGATCGTGTCGGCGCCAGCATCGAGCCCATCGGCGGTGAGCTGGGCGCGCAACTGCAGCACCCGGGCCCGAACGGCGTCCGGGGTTCGACGAGGACTGGATCCTGGCGCTCTCGAGCGCGGTGCGAAGGCCGCCTCGCCCTCGGTGAGCCACCGCTGGTGAAGCTTATGGACCAGCGACTTCGAGACCCCATGAATGCGGGCCGCTTCCCGCACGGAGAGACCCTGAACGGTGACGGCGAGGATCAACACTTCGGCTTTGCTCACCCGCTGACACTGCCGCGGCCAAGGTGTCCACGATGACGTGAGACATCACGGCCTCACCGGCACTGCTGTCCACGATGACGCGAGACAGGCGTCCACGATGTACTGAAACCACACACCACGGGGCCCACCTGACAGGTCCTTCGTTCGCAACCGCATAACCTGCGCTCGCGCCTGCGGGGCCCACCCTACGACTCGATTTCCGCCTTCCTCCATACCCACTCAGACATCGCGCCTACCGTGAGCGATCCATCGATCGCACGGAAGGAACGACCATGGCACGAGCGGACGATCACGGCGAGCTCGACGACTTCACGGGCGACAACAACCCGTCGCAAGCCGAGGGCGACGACCCGGCAGAGAACGACGATCACACCGTCATCCCGGCGGAGGGAAAGCCGTCGCCTGCCGAGGGTGGCGAGGACGACGCGCGATAGGCGGCCTATGTGTGCTGAGGCTGCTAGATGCTGACAAACCGAAACTCCGAGATCTCACGATTGCTCGCTGGCATCAGAATCTTCGGATCCTCGAGAGCCTCTTCGATGAGCGCGACCGCCTCGGCTTGGCGTCCGTGCTTGGCGAATACCTCGATCCTCAGATGCGGGGTCGGTGCCTTGAGCTGGCGCAGCTGGCGGTGGTCGAGCTTTGCCCTGCTGCAGCCATTCGTCGTCTACCTCCGGCGTGAGGAGCGCCGGCATCCGATCATGTTGCACCTCCCCGGACGCGGCTCGCGCCTCGCGGGTAATAATCGCCGTCGACACCTCCCACACCTCACCCACCTTGCGGGCGGTCGCGACGCCGGCAGCCGATTCTGAACGTGGTTACTGATGGGAGCATCTGCGGCTAAGCCAGCCGGCCTGCTAGGAAATCCGGAACCGTTAAATTGTGCCGTCGATTTCGACGGTACGGAACCCGGCGTTACCCATAGAGGAGTCTGGAGTGTTCGAGGATCGTGCGGCGCATCGGTATCTATTGCAGTAGGAGTCGTGGCAGAGGTAGGAGCCTCCGCGGAGGACCTTGTACATGCCCTCCGGGGGGCCTTTTGGGCCTGATACTGGAGACGTGAGGTAGTACGAAGGGTCTGACCAGTCGGCGCACCACTCCCAAATGTTGCCGACGGTCTGCCACAGGCCATAACCGTTGGGCTCAAACGTACGGACAGGCGCCGTCGTCAGGAAGCCGTCCTCGACTGTGTTAATGCGAGGGAAGTCACCCTGCCAGATGTTCGCTCGCCAAGCTCCATCATCGAGAAGGTCGTCGCCCCACGGGTACCGAGCACCGTCAAGGCCTCCCCGTGAGGCGTATTCCCACTCAGCCTCGGTCGGCAGGCGGCGGCCAGACCAGTCGCAATATGCCACTGCGTCGTTCCAACTAACGTGAACGACCGGATGATCTTCAAGCCCGTCGATACCGGATAGCGATCCGCCCGGGTGCCGCCAGTCAGCCCCCCTCACGCCTAACCACCAGGGTGTCCCCGCCGCGGGCGCGATCACGTCTGCTGGATTGGCGCTCAGCGCCAGGTGGAATACGGCGGAGTATCCGAACGTCTCCGCCTCAGTCGCGTACCCGGTCGCGTCGACGAATTTCGCAAAGTCGGCGTTCGTGACGCTGGTTGCGTCGATGCGGAACGCCGTCAGCGACACCTCATGCACCGGACGCTCCCCATCTTGAGGATTTCCGTCGCCATACGAATCGCCCATGCGGAAGTTGCCGGGGGGCACCTCGCGCTGCTCGATACTGTGCTCGCCGACGCCTACGCCGATGCCGGCGCCGCTGCCCAGGCTCGGCAACGAATGGGAGGGGCTCTCGCGGTCTGGCGAAGGGGCGCAACACGACGCTTCTGAGCTCGCCGGGTCCGGCGGAACATGTCGGGTCAGACCGTTCGATGGCTTCATGGGTTCCATGGTATTTCTCTCACAGGGTGATGAGCAGCGCGAAGGATGCACCGCCGCAGAGGAGGACGAGCACGATGTCCGGCACCTTCGCCGTCCGATGAACCAGCGCGACGCCGCCAGCGAGGGCGATGGAGCCCAGCACCGCGATCCAGCCGGATAGACCTGCCTGTTCACTGATCCGCGCGTTCGAGTGCAGCATCGACACCGACGTGGATGCGAGCAGGCCGCAGATCACCGGCAGGATGAAGCCAGCGACGTTCTGCACGAAGAGTGAGTGCTGCGCCTTATCGTATGCGGCAAGCACGCCGAGAGCGACGACGCAGCACGCCCCGATGCTGACCAGAAAGGCGAGAGTCGCGAAGATGATTCCTAACACGAATCCGCCACCCCCGAATCCAATGGAGTAGGCGATGCCCGTCGCGATCTTCACCAGGATCGGTCCGGGCAGCGCATTGGCAATCGGCACGATCTGACCATAGAAGCTCGCGGAATCGACCATCCCCGACGCGACGAAAAAACCGTCCGCCACGCCGACGTAGGCCTCCCCGCCCCCGAACGAGGAGAGGGAGGAGAGCGACACGAGTCCGAGGAGGGCGCCGCCGCCGACCGGATCGATGAGCAGAGCCGTCCCGATGCCGCCTAGCGTGACCACAGCGAACGTGATGATCGCGACCAGCACGGGGCGCAGCAGACCCTGAGCGCGCCGTCGCGCCGTGCCAAACTGCGGGCGGTACCGGAACCATTGGTAGACCGAGAAGGCACCGATGCTGCCGATGGCGACCAGGACGACGCCCAACGCGGAGAGTTCTGGCAGAACCCAGCTGTTTTCGAGACCGGCCACATGGGCAATAAGCGCGCGAGACTTCTCAGCGCCTGTGAGCAGGAACGTTGTACCAGCGATGAGCATGTAGACCCGGCGCCGGCGTCCCCCATCGACAATCACCGTCGCGACATAATGCGCCAGTAGGAACAGGATGAAGGCGGTAATGCCGAGTGAGACGTACTCCAGGTTGCGGATTGCGACGGGGCCGAGCGCTGAGAAGAGTGCGAGCAGTCCCACTGTCGCAATGGTGCCTGGTAGCGCCACGAAGAGCGCCGAGAAGGCAGACAGCGCAGCGCCGCCGAGTTGGATGCCCGAGAGCGCCGCGAGCTTCACCGGCAGGGCACCCGGCGTAACATTTGCGATAACGACATCCTGCACGAAAGCCTTCTCGGTGAGGCCACCGTCAGGGGAGACCAGTTCTCGCTCCATGATCGGAATTAACGCGCTGCCGCCACCGAAACCGATGCAGCCCACCTTGAGCATCGACGGCAACTGGCGATGTCGGCGTCCGCGGCCGTTCAGATCCACCGGCCCATCGTGTACCGGCATCCACACTCTCCTGGTTCGAACGGGCGCGGTCCCGGGTCTGCGCCTACTCCTGGCTGAATTTCGGCCTCAACTCGGCTCGTCATCAACAGGACGAAGTCGAGCCAGCTCCTTGGTGACGTCATCCATCGTGGACCAAGGTGAGGGTCCGAACAGTACGTAGGCCGCGCGGTATAGGGTCGTTCCGCCCGAGACTTGGCCAAAGGCTGCGATCTCCACGCGCCGCGCGGAGCGTCGGAGGACCGCTGCGGCGCAAGGATCCGCGAGCAGTTCGCTGAGTGTCGACTGCACGCCGAACTCGGCGACAGGGAAGCGGTCGGGCGGGGGCGGGAGCACCCGAGTAGCCTGAGCGAATTCGCGCTGCTGTTCCACGAGCAGATGCTTCCTTGCAACCGCTCCCTCTCTCGGCAGACCGAGGCGCTCGTACTGTCCGGCGGGTGCGTCGGTGGCGATCATCAGGTCGCGCAGGGCTGTCGCCATCCGCAATTCGAGTTCGTCATCGACGGTGGGCTCCAACTGATCGGGGTCTGCGGTGAGGTCGAACAACATCGTCCCGGCCTGATACGGATTGCCAAATACTGATCCATCCATCCGCAGCACTCGCGAGCCCCGCGTGAAGCTGAAGCCTTCAACAAGCTCTGCCGTGGCGAGTTCCTCGGCGGTGAAGAAGCCCCGCATGTGCGTGGGCATTAGAGTGTGCTCGTGCAATGGTCGGTTGGCCGGTGTGGCACTGGCGCGGAGATAAACGCTAGCACCGTCGGTGATTCCGACGTGCCCGCCGAACGCACCAAACAGCGCGTACTCGCGCACCGGCGACTTGTCTCTGATGGTTTGCCGAAGGCTGGTCCCCTGCATCTGCGGCGTTGTGGCGATGCCGAAGAAGTCGAGCAGCGTCGGACCGAGGTCGATGGTCTGCACGAGCGTCGAGGATGCACTCCCAGCGGCTTGTGGCTGCTCAGGGTCCCAGATGAACAGCGGTGTGTGCACTGTGGGCTCGTACCAGGGCGGAACCGACTTGCCCCACCATCCCTGTTCCCCGAGTAAGAGCCCGTGGTCGGTGCACACGATCAGCATCGTGGTTGACCAGAGGTCGTGCTCGTCCATGAGGTCGAGCACTCGGCCAAGCGACTGGTCGCACTGGTCGACCAGCGCGCGGTAATGCCCGCGAACACTGTCGGCGATCTTCTCCGGCTCGAGAACTGGCTGATAATCGGGCCAGTCGTTGTCTGGGACATCGTCGACACCATGCTTCTGACGGAATTGCTCGGCGCTGTCGAACGGTTCGTGCGGATCGAATGTTTCGATCTGCACCATCCACGGTCCGGTGTGTGCGTTGCGCTCGATGAAGTCGATTCCCGCGTCGAATGTCAGCGTCTGGGGGTAGTCCTCAAGCCGCTGCACGAACTGGCGGTTGATGCGATCCTGGCGCCAGGTGCTGTTGCGCTGGATGCGCAGGCTGTCGCCGACGTCGGGATCGTCGACCTGGCCCTTCCACGGGTCACCCTGCTGTCCGCGGATCAACGACGACGAGCCGTAACGGGTGTGATAGGTCGCGCCCCCGTCCTCCCAGTAGTGCATGTGGTCGGTCGCCAGGTGCGTGGCGACTCCTGCGGCGCCAAGCATCGCGGGCACGGAGTCATCGAAAGGCTCCAGAGGCCCCCAGCTGCGATGGAGAAAATTGTAGCGGCCAGTGTGTAATTCACGGCGTGCGGGCATGCACGGCAGGCTGCCGGCGTAGCTGCGGTCGAACCGAACCGCACGATCGGCGAGCCGCGCGAAGTTCGGAGCCTCGAGGTCGTCGAGCTGGCCGTAGCGTGGCAGATACAGCCGATTGAGGCTGTCAAACATCACCACAATTGCACGTCGCGAGCTGCTCACTGCCGTCGACCCCGAACCGGTGCAGGCGGAGGGGCGACCGCACCCGCGAGCACCGGATCCTGTGTCGAGCGCAAGTGACGATCGAGCTCACGCGAGAGGCCCTCGCGCAGCGCCGATAGCGAGGGATCATCGACCCTGTTGTTCAGCTCGGAGGGGTCGTCGGTGAGCAGGTAGAGCTCCTCAGGCGGGCGTGGGCGCAAATGTGCGTCATCCATGCCAACTCTGGTCTGGCTGAGTTCCAAGTCGGTGGGCAGCGGCAAGGCGGGCGCATCTACAAAGTTGCGGATGTACTTCGCCGTCGACGTCCGCACGGCCCGGATTGGGTCGTACCTGTCGTGATAGGTCTTTTCCAGGAACAGCCGCCGATCCCCCGGGTCGACAACGCCGGACTTATCGAGCAGGACCAACCCGCTAAGTCCGTCAGGGGCCTTCGCCCCGGCGAAATCTGCGAGGGTCGGCAGCAGATCTAGGTGGCTAACCATGCCGTCGCTGCGGCCAGCGACGACGCCCCACGTTCCGGGCGCTCGCATCATGAGCGCGACCTTCACGCCCGAGTCATACAGAGTGCTTTTTGCGCGTGGGAAGGCAACACCATGGTCGGTGGTGAACACGATGACCGCGTCGCGCCCCCGTGGGTGCGCGTCGATCGCGGCGACGATCCGTCCGAAGGCCTCGTCCATTTGGCGGATCGCGCCGTAGAACTGGCTGATGTCCCGGCGAGTGTGCTCGTTGTCGGGCAAGTAGTCAGGCACCCTCACGCTCGCGGGGTCGACCGGCTCATAGTCCTCCTCGGGCCACGGACGATGAACCTCCCACATACCGATGGAGAGAAGGAACGGCGCGCCGTCGGGATTTTCAGCCAGCCACCGCTCGGTCAGGGTCGCGACTTCGAGAGCCCTGGGGATGAACCCAAGCCCGTGCACCTCGTCAAACCCCAGCACCCTCGCGTCCAGATCCTCGTGCTGCAGCCCGATGAGCGCACTGTGATAGCCCGCGGAGCGAACCACCTCCGGCAGCGTCGGAACGTCGGGCCTGTACGTCCAGCCCGTGTGGGTGAGGCCCATGAGCCCATTCTCGTGGGGCAGTCGACCGGTGAAGATCGACGACCTTGCTGGCGTGCACAGCGGGGCCGTGGCGAAGGCACGGTCAAAGACCACTGAGGTGGCTGCGAAAGCGTCGAGGTTCGGGCTCGGTATCTGGGGGTAGCCGTAGGTGGTCAGCCAGTCACCCAGGTCGTGGCAGTGGATGAGATAGAGGTCCGGCTTGTCCGTCATCCCTTAACCGCCCCTCCGACGAGTCCGGAGACGATCTGGCGGTTCGCGGCGATGGCCAGGATGATGATCGGGATCGCCGTCACGACCCCAATGGCGGCCATGCCGCCGAACCTGATCTCCTGGGGTTGGATCAGGGCGGCGATGCCGACGGTAATCGGTGCCGTGCGTCCACCCGAGGTGAAGACGAGGCCGAAGAGGAACTCGTTCCAGACCTGGATGGCCGTGAAGATGCCCACCGCCGAGATGCCGGGCATCGCGAGCGGCAGCATGATCCGGCGGAAGACGCCGAACTCGCTGGTGCCGTCGACGGATGCCGACTCCTTGAGCTCGACCGGCAACGCGTCGAACGAGAACTTCGTCATGATCAGAGCAAAGGGCAGGTTGAACACGGTGTTCACCAGAATGAGCCCACCGAGGGTGTTGACCAGCCCGATGTTGGTGAGCGTGGCGTACAGGCCGGGCACGAGGGTCATGGGCGGAATGACCTGCAGCAGCGCCGCGCCGCTGAGTACACCGAGCACGACCCGTCGCGACCACTGAAGCTGGCTGAGGCTGTAGCTGGCAAACGTGGCGATCACGAGAGTGAGACCCGTGGCAGCGACCACGATGATCAGGCTGTTGAGAACCTGCGAACCGAAGACGGTGTTCGGATTGAAGACCTCGGCGAAGTTGTGAAGCGAAAACTCAAACCGCCACCCGGGGGCGATGATCGCCCGCGGCTGCTGGAAGGCGATGAGCACCATCCAGAGGAGCGGAACAACGATAGTCACGATCGCGCCGACTACAATCAGTCCGGGAAGTACCGCGGTGGGGTGACGGCGACGCCTTCTGTGCGAAGTCAGGCTAGTCATTGGAGAACCTCCTCCGCACGGAGCGGTAGACGAGTGCGAGCACGAGGACAAACGCGACCAGGAGGACCACGGTCACGCTCAGGGCGCTGCCGTACCCGTAGTCGAAGGAGTCGAAGAAGACGGCCCTCAGGTAGATCGTGATAACGGTGGTCGCCGTTCCCGGTCCGCCGAAAGTAAGTAGGTACATCTCGTCGAAGGCCTTCACGCCCATGATCAATCGAATCGCGGCGGCGCCGACCAGTGCGGGGGCGATCAACGGGAGAATGATGTCCCGCACCTGCCGAAGGTAGGTGGCCCCGTCGACCCGGGCCGCTTCCAAGACGGACTGGTCGAGGCCGCGCACAGCGGTGTAGACGAAGAGGAAGACGATCGGCGTCCAGTGCCAGACGTCGAGCACGATTATGCTCGCCATTGCACCGAAGCTCTCGCCCAGCCACGCCTGGGGTTCGATCCCGAACGTGATGAGGATGCGGTTGAGCAGGCCGATCTGCGGGCTCAGGATGAGCAACCACACGACGCTCACAACCACTGGCGCGACGATCGCTGGCCAGATCAGGACATTCTGCACGGTCTGCTGGGAGCGGACCAGGCGATCCGTTGCCAGCGCGAGCACCGTGCCGAGCACCATCGTAAGTGCGACGGTCCAGAAGATGAATACCGAGGAGTTCCGCAGCGAAATCGCGAACGTCTCGTCTCCGAACATCCGGATGAAGTTTTCGAAGCCGACCGGTCGCCACTGGAAGTCGCCCGCCACCAACCTGACGTCACCGAAGCTCATCCAGACCAACTGACCCACCGGCACCGCGACGAGCGCAAGCGTGATGACGATGAGCGGCGCGATGGAAAGGTACTTGAAGAGAGGTGCCGGCCGACGGCGGCCGGTACGAGACCGGCCGCCGCGATCGGTTCTCACCGAAGTCACTGGGAGAAACCCGCTTCCTCAACCACCCGGTCGAGTCCGGACTGTATTGCGGTGATGGTCGCCTCAAGGTCGACGTCGCCGGAGAGGTACAGACCGAGTGCCGGGTCAGTCACCTCCAGCATCGCGGGAGTGAACGGATAGCGCAGTCCGCCTCGGATGGCGTCCGCGGACTCGATCAGCACCTGAAGTTCGGGCCGGTCGCTCGAAACATCGGTGCGAGTAGTCACGCCGCCAGCATCTGCCCACGCCTGCATGGTCTCCTGTGAGGTGAGCCACTGAAGGAAGTCCATCGCGGCAGCTGCGCGGTCGGCCGGAAGCCCGACCGGTACGCCCATCGTCCACACACCACTCACCGGCGTGCCACCGGGGAGAGCGGCGTATCCCACCTTGCCGGCAATGAGAGAGGCCGCCGGGTCCTCGAGGGGAACGGAGCTCGCGGTCACCAGCGTGGCCTGAAGGGTGTCGCCGCCCTGCATGAGGGAGATGGCCTCGGCTTGCGCGATGGTCTGCGGTGCCGCAGGGCCGACGTCGGCGAGCGCCTTGAACATCTCGAGCGCCTCACGGAACTCGTCGGTGTCGATGGTGGGGGTGTAGTCGCCGCCGCTCTCGTCGGCGAACCAGGCTCCGTCGTAGGAGTACAACACGGCGCTGAAGTCATACGAAGGGGTCTTGCCGCGGACAACATAGCCGTTGCTCGCCGCACCGGCGGAACGGGCAGCCTCGGCGTTGTCGATGACGCCCTCCCAGTCGGCGGGCACGTCGAGGCCGAGCTGGTCATAGAGGTCAGTGCGGTACATGAACTCGTGGATGTTGCCATTGATCGGCAGCGAGTAGACCTCGCCGTCGGGAGTCGTAGCGCGGGCATCCGGATCCCAACGACCGATGCCGTCGAACTGGATCAGGCCTTCGTCCCACTCGAAGTCGGGCTTGACGTCGGCGACGGGCTGGACCCAGCCGTTGTCGTAGAACTGTCCGACCCACTGCTCGTTGATCAGGAGCAGGTCAAAAGCGTTGGAGCCGCTCTGGGCTGCGTTGGCTTCCTGCGTCCGCAAGCCATCAAATGGAAAGGCGGTGAGGTTGACGGTGATTCCCGT
Organism: Chryseoglobus sp. 28M-23; assembly: GCF_014789785.1. Lineage (NCBI taxonomy): Bacteria > Bacillati > Actinomycetota > Actinomycetes > Micrococcales > Microbacteriaceae > Microcella > Chryseoglobus sp. 28M-23. The sequence goes on from NZ_CP061846.1 coordinate 2,196,851, forward strand.
CTCCTCCTCGTACAGGTCGACCATTGCCTGGTATCCCCCGAGCCAGGGTGCCTCCACCGCGGGAAGGTTGAGTTCGGTGACGCTCGACGCGTCGCCGTCCTCGGGCTCGCCAGCTGTACAGCCGGCCACGCCGATTGTGAGGACTACTGCAGAGACTCCCGCAGCGAAACGCATGGACTTTCTCATTCGATTCTCCTTCGGACCGAATCGCCGGTCGAGACCGGTCTGGCTGTGTGAGGTGAGCGGTGCCGCTTCCTTCAGTCGATCTAAGCCTGCAGACGTCCAGCGCTCTATGGTTCAGAACTGATAGTGCAATCAGAATTGCTAATCAAGTCCGTCTCCGAAGTGCGCGGAGAAAGATCCGAACCCACGATCGCGGCAAGCAGGGCACGAATTTCCGCAACTATGCCGGGCTCGGTGCTCCAACGATTGAGTGACTCACCCGGATCCTCGTCGAGGTTGTACAACTGGCCCGACCCTTCTTCCGCACCCCCGTCGTAGGTCGTCAGGCCGCCACCTGACCCTTTCGCGAAGATCGCTTTCCACGGTCCGTGCAGCGCGCAGAGCGCACCACCCATGCTAGAAAGCACCCGGATGCCCGGCTCGCGCCCAGGCCTGCCCACCCCGAGCAGCACCTCCGAGCGGTCGGTGCTGTCGGGCGCGGCGTGCGGGGGAACCTGCACCCCGACCAGAGTCGCGAGAGTGCGGAACAGGTCGATCAGGTCGAGCGACTCGTCCAGCTCGCCACGGGGAGGGATCCGCTGCGGCCATCGCACGATCAGCGGCTCACGGTGTCCGCCCTCCCAGACATCGCCCTTCTGCCCACGCCAGGGCCCGTTGGGGCGATGATCAGGACTGAGTTCGTCCGCGAAAATCGTCGGCGAGCCGTTGTCGCTGGTAATTACGACGATCGTGTCCTCCAGTTGGCCAGTCTCTTCGAGCGCGCCGACGAGCTGGCCGACCATCCAGTCAACGAAAACCACCGAATCGCCGCGGCTTCCGCCGCCGCTGGCACCCCGCACAAACTTGGGCGAGACCTGCGGACGGTGCGGAGCGGAGGGGGCGAAGTAGAGCAGGAAAGGTCGGTCGTGCTCCCGCTCTGTGATGAACGAGGTCGCGCGGTCGACGAAGGTGAGGTCGACCTCGTGCTCGTCCCAGCCGGGCGACTCGCGCCCGGGGCGCTGGCCGGGCAGGAATCGGGTCTTCCACTCGCGCGGCGTCCCCACGGTACGTTCGCCTTCGAGGAAGGTGTAGGGGGGCATGTTGAGCGACCCAGCTATCCCGAAGAAGCGGTCGAATCCGAGCTCGAGCGGCCCACCCTCGAAGGGGCTGGTGTAATCGATGTCCTCGCCGGCATCCAGGTCGCGTGAATCGTGCCGGGCGAGGGGGTCCCCGAGTTGGTACTCGAGCGGGTCGCCGGGCCGCTGGGCGCTCCAGACCGTCCCGTCGGTGTGCCTCCAGCCGAGTCCCAGGTGCCACTTGCCAATCGCGGCCGTCTCGTACCCGGCATCCTTGAAGACCGAAGCGAGCGTCGGACGATCAGGCTCGATGATCCCCGGTGCGTGACCCATCAGCACACCCTGCTTCAGTGGACTGCGCCACGGGTACCGCCCCGTCAATAGCGAGTACCGGCTGGGGGTGCAGACGGAGGATGCCGCGTGGGCATCCATGATTCGTACGCCCTCCCCCGCGAGATCGTCGATGTGCGGCGTCGGGATGACCGTGGCACCGTAACAACCGAGGTCACCCCAGCCGAGATCGTCCGCCAGCACGACGACGACGTTCGGTCGCCCGGTGCTCATGTCGACACCAGCCGGGCCCGGTCCAACTCGACGTCCTCGTACCATGCGTGCAGTGCGGTCGCGAGGCGGGCTCGCACGTCCGGGTGCACTGCGGCGAGGTCGTGCGCCTCTTCAGGATCGGCGGCGAGGTCGAAGAGCATGGGCTCGGTTCCGACGGCGGGCCAGCCCGGTGACTCTTCGTCGATCGGTTGGGCGTAGTTTTCGGGATGCCGCTTGATGTCGTGGTCGATCCACTCGTCCCGGTCGGTGAGACCGAGCGTGCCCGCCGCAGCGGGATGCACGAGCTTCCACCGCCCATCGCGAATCGCCGCATTCGAGGTGGGCATCGGGTGGTACCGACTCCACTGCCAGCAGCGCGGCACATCGTCGACCGTGCCGCCGGTGAAGCTGCCGCTGATATCGCGGCCATCGAGCACCTTGCTCCCCACTGGCGTGACGCCGGCATGTGTCAGCAGGGACGGGTACCAGTCGGTCAGATGGATGAACGTGTCGTCCTCCCCGGCCGCTACAACCCCAGGCTGGCTGAGGACGAGTGGAAGCCGGATGCCGCCCTCGAACACGTGCTGTTTCGCGCCGCGCAGGCCGACATTCCAACGGTCGGCGGACTCCTCGCCGTCCCCGCCCAATTCCGGACCGTTGTCGCTGGTGACCACGATGAGCGTATCGTCGTCGAGCCCGGCGTCGGAAATCGCCTGCCTGATCCGGCCGATCGCCCGATCCATCACTGCGATCATCGCGTAGATGACCGCCACCCGCTCGGTTCTTCCTGTCCGACGATGTTGGCCAATCAGTTCTTCTGGGGCCTGGTAGGGAAAGTGCGGAGCGTTGAAGCTGACATGAAGAAAGAATCGCTCGTGCTTGTGACGACGGATGAAGCCCACTGCCTCATCACCGAGCACGTCGGTCAGGTATCGCCCATCCGCCTGCACGGGGGTGCGGTTACGCTCGAGCGTCCAGTCCCAGTAGTCCTGCCAGCCGCCGCGGAACCCGATGAATTCGTCGAACCCACGCTTGAGGGGATGGTACGGCTCACCGATCGCCCCGCAGTGCCACTTGCCGACCAGGCCGGTCACCGCTCCGGCCCGGGAGAAGGCGTCGGCGATCGTGAATTCGTCGAGGGCCAGTCGATCCGTACCTCGCGCCTCGAGCGTGTCGATCACTCCGGTGCGCTGCGGGTACCGCCCGGTCAGCAGCGCCGCTCTGGCCGGGGCACATACGGGCGACGCCGAGGTGTGCTGCGAGTAGAGCCGCGAGATGCCACTCAGGTCGTCCAACTGTGGAGTACTGGATTGTCCGCCGTTGAAGACGCCGAAATCACCGAAGCCCATGTCGTCGGCGAGGATGAACACGACGTTTCGACAGTGAGATGACACGCGTCAATCGAACGCCAGGCCCGCTTCAACTGCAACGGCAGCGCTCCGATGCTTTGATAAGGTTCGCTAATGGACCTCAAGCATCTTCGTTCGTTTGTAGTCCTTGCGGAAGAACTGCACTTCGGGCGCGCCGCCCACCGCCTCGGCCTGACGCAGTCTGCCCTGAGTCAGCAGCTGCAGAAGCTCGAGGCCGTCCTGGAGGTGCAGTTGCTCGTCCGCACCAGCCGCGAGGTCGCGCTGACCGAGGCGGGCACGGAGTTCCTCGAACCGGCGCTCGGAGCGCTGGCGGCCGCCAATCGCGCCTACGACTCAGTCGCCGACATCAAGGCGGGCAGGGCGGGTCGACTGCGGCTGGGTTCCCTCAGTGCCGGTATGAACGGGATACTTGCGCCGATCCTGGAGCGGTACCGCGTCAGGATGCCCACAAGCATCATCGAGGTGCACGGCAGCGACAGCAGGTCGCAGGAGCGATCGCTGGTCGCCTGGGAGCTCGACGCCGTCGTCGTCCGAGGGCTCCTGGACCACAGCGTCATCGCGACCATCCCACTCACCGAGGAGAAGCTCGTGGCCTTCCTGCCGGAGGGGCACCCGCTTGCCGACCGGCCGGGTGTCTGGCTCGAGGAATTGAAGGACGAGCATTTCGTGTTCTGGCAGCGCCAGCGGATGACTTCGTTCCACGACTCGGTGCTCAAGGTGTGCCGCGCCCACGGATTCGAACCGAACATTCAGGCGTATGGCGACACGCTCGAGGCGCACCTGACCCTCGTCGCCGCGGGCGGGGTGATCTCGCTGCAATCCGACATGAACACCTCGATCGACCGTCGGGGCGTGCGGATGGTCCCGGTTTTGGATGAAGACGTGCGCTTTAATCTGTGGCTCGCCTACCTGGCGACCAAGCAGACGCCCGCGCTTAACGCGTTCCTCGCGTGCGTCCAGGAGGTCTTGCACCATGCGCCGGTCCCGCCGGTGACAGCCTGAGAACCAGATTCATTACACCCAGCTCCAGCTACAACTCACCGAAACCAGATAAATCACTCTCTACCAAACTCGACACGTGACAGCGGGTTGGTCGCTAGCTCATCACGCAGAGCGCGCGATACCCCATGCGCCGCTCCAGGACTCGCCCGGTGCCAGCCACCGGAGGCCCTGCCCGGAGACGAGGGCATCGGCGGGAGCCGTCATAGGCTCCACGGCGATCGCCGTCACGGGGCCGGCGTTCGTGGGGTAGGTCCGGGTTATGAAGACCTGCAACCACTCCCACTCGCCCTCCTGCCACAGCACGGTCGCTGCGCCGTCGGTGGCGCTCAGGCGCGTGCGCGTGACACCGTCCGTGTCAGGCTCCACGCGCCAGGCGTCGTCGAGCTCGAGGTCGGCCACGAGCCGGCCCGTCGAGAGGTCGAAGGGGCCGCCCGCGGCAGGTTCGAGGCCGGTCGGGTTGAGCCGAGCATCCACGGCCACGTGCTCGACCGTGCGCGCCGTGATCGTCAGCTCGTCGACGGGGTGGGCACCCACGCGGAGGAAGGGGTGGGTGCCGACGGCGTAGGGCGCAGCCTCGGCCCCGACGTTCGTGACGCCGTGCTCGACGCGGATGCCGTCATCCGTCAGCCGGTAGGTGACCGTCGTCTCGAGGTGGAAGGGGTAGCCGTGCTGCGGCAAGACGCTCGCGGCGAGCGTCACGGCCTCAGCGCTGCGCTCCACCACGCGGTAGGGCGTATTGCGCAGCAGCCCGTGGATGGCGTTGTTCTTGTCCGGCTCGGTGATGTCGAGCTGCAGCTGCTTGCCGTGGAGGCTCCACACTCCGTCGCGCACGCGGTTCGGCCAAGGGACGAGCACGATGCCGGTCGCGAACGGCGGCACCGTGTCTGCGCCGTAGCCCTGCACGAGGTCCTGGCCGTCGACCGTGAGGTGCCGCAGCCCCGCCGCGACCTGCACGATCGCGGCGTCGACCGGGCCGTGGGCGCCATCGAGGTGGAGGGTGAACTGCTCGCCGGTGGGAGGCGCGGGTACGTGGGTGGTCACCCGTTCAGACTAGCGACGAGCGCGCGGCCGATCGCCACTCACGACGTCGCCGTCGGGGTGACGGCGAACCCGGCCTCGCGCAACTCCGCGAGGCGCGCGGGCTCGAGGGCGTCGTCGGTGATGAGCTCGTCGAGCTCGTCCGTGGTGGCGACGCGCCCGACGTGCACCTGGCCGATCTTCGAGGAGTCGGCGACGAGGATGCGCCGCGCGGAGGCCGCGACCATGCGCCGCTTGACCTCCGCCTCGGGCAGATTCACGTTCGTGACGCCGTGCTGGGCGTGCACGCCCGTCGCGCCGAGGATCGCGGTGTCGGCCCGCACATCGTCGAGCAGCGTCGTCGCGAGAGGGTTCACGAGCGAGTGCTGCAGGGAGCGCAGGGTACCTCCCGTCACGACGACCGTGAAGCGAGGGATGGCCGGCTCGAGCGCGAGGGCGATCGCGAGCCCGTTCGTGATGACGACGAGCTCGGCGAGATCACGTCGATCGACGAGCGCGTGCGCCACGGCGAGCGTCGTCGACCCGACGTCGAGCAGCACGCTCTCCCCCGAGGTGATGCGCGAGGCCGCCTCGACGGCGATTGCCCGCTTGCGTCGGCTCGCGCGAGCGCTCGACTGCTCGAGGCTCGACTCGCGCGCGGTCACGAGGCCGCGCGGCATGGCGCCGCCGTGCACCCGCGTGATGCGGCCCTCGGCCTCGAGCGCCGCGAGGTCGGTGCGCACGGTCACCTCGCTCACACGCGTCCGCCGCGCCAGATCGGTCACGCGGGCGAAGCCGCGGCGCGACACCTCGGCGGCGATGCGCTCGCGTCGGGCGGGGGCGGAGTCGGCCACGGGCATCCTCTTGTCAGCGTTCGGTCGTCGGGTTTGCATCAGCGGCGGAGTCAGAGCTGGGTGGGCGCCTTCGGAAGTCTCCGATATCGAAGGCGCCCATCTTGCGCAATCGTAAGCCATACGCCGTAGCATCGGCGGGTGCCCATCACCTTCCGCTCCACTCTTCTCGCCGACGGCCGCGAACTCATCTACGTCGACGACGCCGACACGACGCTCGGGCCCGAGCGCTCGGTCGACGCGCGCATGCTCGACCCGCGCCCGGCGACCGCGAGCATGCGGCAGGACCCTCTCACGGGCGAGTGGATCTCGATCGCGAGCAACCGCCAGAACCGAGTGTTCCTGCCGCCCGCCGATCAGGACCCACTCGCGCCCCAGACCGCCGCGAACCCGAGCGAGGTGCCGGCGCGTTACGACGTCGCGGTGTTCGAGAACCGCTCGCCGAGCTTCGGGCCGGCACTCGAGGACGCCGATGCGCCGCGCGACCTCGCCGACCTCGCCGAGATCGGTCTCGAACGCTCGCGCACGAGCGTGGGCCGCTGCGAGGTCGTGTGCTTCTCACCCGAGCACGAGGGATCCTTCGGGTCGCTCAGCGTCAGTCGCGCCCGCACGGTCATCGAAGCGTGGGCGCAGCGCACCGAGGCTCTGAGCGGGATGCCCGGAGTGCAGCAAGTCTTCCCCTTCGAGAACCGCGGGCAGGAGATCGGGGTGACTCTCCCCCACCCGCACGGCCAGATCTACGCCTACCCCTTCGTGACCCCGCGCACGAGCGCACTGCTGCGTGCGATCGACGCCCAGGGCGACGACCTCTTCGCGCGACTGCTCAAGAGAGAGCAGCGCGGGCCGCGCGTGCTGCTGCAGGGCGAGCACTTCACGGCATTCGTGCCCTTCGCGGCGCGCTGGCCCATCGAGATCCACGTGCTCCCTCACCGGCACGTGCCCGACTTCGCCGCTCTCACGACCGACGAGAAGGACGAGCTCGCGCCGTTCTACCGTCGGCTGCTGCGCGGCCTCGACGAGCTCTACCCGACCCCGACCCCGTACATCGCGGCGTGGCACCAGGCGCCCGTTCACGTCGGGCGCGACACCGTGCGGCTCATGCTGCAGGTGACGAGCCCCCGCCGCTCCGCTGACAAACTGAAGTACCTGGCCGGCTCTGAGGCGGCGATGGGCGCCTTCATCGGCGACGTCGCGCCCGAGGCTCAGGCCGAGTTCCTCCGCTCCGGAATCGAGAAGGTGCATGACTGACATCCGCGACGAGGCCCGCGAGGGCTTCGAGGCCGTCTTCGGCCGCGCCCCCGACGGTCTGTGGTCGGCGCCCGGCCGCGTCAACCTCATCGGCGAGCACACCGACTACAACGAGGGGTTCGTGCTGCCCTTCGCGATCGACCGCCGCACCCTCGTCGCCCTCGGAGTGCGGGAGGACCGCATGCTGCGCGTCGCGAGCACGTTCGCCGACGAGGCAGTCGAGATCCCGCTCGACGAGCTGCTCGCGGGCGCGGATGGCGCGGCACCGGCGCCGGGTGCTCTCGGCGGCTGGTCGGCCTACCCGCTCGGTGTCGCGTGGGCGCTCGGCGAGTCGGGCGCCGACCTCTCGGCTGTGCCCGGGCTCGACCTCTTCATCGACTCCGACGTGCCGGTGGGCGCGGGGCTCTCGTCGTCGGCGGCGATCGAGTGCGCGGTCGCCCTGGCCCTCAACGACGTGTGGCGGCTGGGCCGTGATCGGGCGCAGCTCGCGCGCGTCGGGCAGCGCGCCGAGAACGTTGCCGTCGGCGCGCCGACGGGCATCATGGACCAGTCGGCGTCGCTGCTCGGCGCCGCCGATCACGCGGTGTTCCTCGACTGCCGCAGCCTCCTGAGCGAACTCGTGCCGCTCGGGCTCGCCGAGGCGGGGCTCGCGATTCTCGTCATCGATACTGGCGTGAAGCACGCGCACGCCACGGGCGGGTACGGCGAGCGCCGGTCCGCGTGCGAGCGCGGGGCGACGGCGTTGGGCGCATCCTCTCTGCGGGACGTCACCGTCGACGACCTGCCGCGCGCGCAGCAGCTGCTCGACGACGTCACCTACCGCCGCGTGCGGCACGTCGTGACCGAGAATCAGCGAGTGCTCGACACGGTCGCGGTGCTGCGCGATGCGGGCGCGGCGGGCATCGGCGACCTGTTGGATGCTTCGCACCGCAGCATGCGCGACGACTTCGAGATCTCCGTACCGGAGCTCGACCTCGCGGTCGAGACCGCGGTTGGCGCGGGGGCTCTCGGTGCCCGCATGACGGGCGGCGGATTCGGCGGCTCGGCGATCGCGCTCGTGCGCCTCGACGATCTCTCGCGCGTGCAGGTCGCCGTCGACAACGCGTTCGGAGAGCACGGCTACGAGCAGCCCGACACGTTCCTCGTCACGGCCTCCGACGGCGCGACCCGCAACTAGCGGGCGATCGCGAGCGACGCGGCGGTCTCCGTGAGCAGGCGCTTCGCGAGCTCCGGGTCGGAGGAGACGGTCGTGCCGTAGGACGGCACCATGCGCTGCAGCTGCGGACGCCACTCGTCGATGCGATCCGGGAAGCAGCGCTCGAGCACGTCGAGCATGATGGGCGCGGCCGTCGACGCTCCCGGCGAGGCTCCGAGCAGGCCCGCGATCGTGCCGTCAGCCGAGGCGACGACCTCCGTGCCGAACTGCAGCACGCCGCCCTTGACGGGATCCTGCTTGATGATCTGCACGCGCTGGCCGGCCGTGAGCTCGTACCAGTCCTCGCCGCGCGCGTTCGGGTAGAAGTCGCGCAGCGCCTTCTCCTTGTCGGAGCGGCTCGCGAGCAGTTCGCCGATGAGGTACTTGAGCAGGTCGAGGTTGCGCAGCGCGACCTGCAGCATGGGCACGAGGTTGTGCCAGCGGATCGAGCCGAAGAGGTCGAACCACGAGCCCGTCTTGAGGAACTTCGGGGTGAAGCCCGCGTAGGGCCCGAACAGGAGGCTCGTCTCACCGTCGACGACACGCGTGTCGAGGTGCGGCACCGACATGGGGGGCGCGCCGACCGAGGCCTTGCCGTAGACCTTCGCGCGGTGCTGGGCCACGATCTCGGGTTTGTCGGTGCGCAACCACTGACCGCTCACGGGGAACCCGCCGAACCCGCGGATCTCCTTGATGCCGCTCTTCTGCAGGAGCGGCAGCGCGTGGCCGCCTGCGCCGACGAAGACGAACTTGGCCGTCACCTCGACGGGGGTGCCCCCGACCTCGTGCCGCAGGCCGAGGCGCCAGCCCCGCTCGCCGGCACGCGAGATCGACGTGACGCGGTGCTCGAGGTTGAGCTGCGCGCCGCCGTCGACGAGACCGTCGATGAGCATCCGCGTCAAGGCGCCGAAGTCCACGTCGGTGCCGGCCGCGATCCACGTCGCCGCGATCGGCTGGGTCTTCGACCGGCCGGGGATCGTGAGCGGCGCCCAGCGGCGGATGACCGCGGGGTCTTCGCTGTACTCGAGCCCCGCAAAGAGCGGGTGGTCCTTGAGCGCCTCGAAGCGCTTGCGCAAGTAGTCGACGTTGTCGCGGCCCCACACCATGCTCATGTGGGGCGTCGACGCGAGAAACGCGCTCGGGTCGGGCAAGCGGCCCTCGGCGACGAGGTACGACCAGAACTGGCGGGAGACCTGGAACTGCTCGTTGACGGCGACGGCCTTCGAGATGTCGATCGAGCCGTCGGGCAGCTGCGGCGTGTAGTTGAGTTCGCACAGTGCGGCGTGGCCGGTGCCCGCGTTGTTCCACGGGTTCGAGCTCTCGCGCGCGACATCGCCGAGGCGCTCGTAGATACGGATGTCCCAGTCAGGCTCGAGCTGCTGCAGCATGGTGCCGAGAGTGGCGCTCATGATGCCGCCGCCGATCAGGGCAACGTCGATGTGGTCAGTCACACTCGCCAGTTTACTCGCGCCCGTCGGGCCGCCCTCCACCGCGCCGCTAGGCTGGCTGGCGTGATTCTGCCCCTTCTTGCGACCGGAGCAATGGGCGGGGTTCTTGCCGGCATGTTCGGGGTCGGCGGCGGCATCATCATGGTGCCGCTGCTCATGCTGTGGGCGCGCATGGATCAGCGCCAGGCCGCCGCGACGTCGCTCGTCGCGATCGTGCCGACCGCCGTCGCGGGAGCGACGACGTACGGCATCGCGGGCGAGATCGACCTCGTCGCCGCTGCCCTCGTCGGCGCCGGCGCCTTCGCGGGCGCGCCGCTCGGCGCCTACCTGCTGCGGGCGCTGCCGCTCGCGTGGCTGCGCTGGGCCTTCATCGTCGGGATGCTCATCGCCGCATCCCGGCTGATCCTCGTCGAGCCCGAGCGCGGCAGCGACATCGACCTGAGCGTGCTCATCTCGCTCGGCCTGCTGCTGCTCGGCATCGTCATGGGCGTCGCCGCCGGCATGTTCGGCATCGGCGGCGGCGTCATCGCCGTGCCCCTGCTCATCGCGGTCTTCGGCATGGGCGACCTCGCGGCGAAGGGCACGTCGCTCGCGGCGATGATCCCCGCCGCGATCTCGGGCACGACCCCAAACGTGCGCGCGCGACTCGTCAACGTGCGGCACGCCCTCATCGTGGGTATCGCCGCCGTGCTCGCGTCCCAAGGCGGGGTCGCGCTGGCCTTCATCGTGCCGCCCGCGCTCTCGGGCATCCTCTTCGGCACGCTGCTCGTGCTCGTCGCGGCGCAGCTCGCGGTGCGCGCGATCCGCGCGGGTAGGCGCGAGCGAGGCGAGTCACCCGAGCCCGATGACGACGCCGGCGACGCGCCGACGGGCTAGAGTCCGAGCTCGAGAAGCGCCTCGTCCATGAGCCGCGTCATCCTCGCGTAGCCCTCGTTGTTGGGGTGCAGCCCGTCGGCGGCCATCTCGCCCTCCCGACCCTGGATCCAGGTGGAGGCGCCGGGGATGTAGTCGGCGCCGTAGCGCTCGGCCGCATCCCGCACCCAGTCGATGATGATCTGCACCGACGGCGGGCGCTCGCTCGTGTACCAGAAGGGCTCGACGACGATGAAGCGCGCGTCCGGCAGCGCTTCGGTCAGGCGGCGCAGGTCGGCGTCGATCTGCGACTCGATCGCGTCGGCCGCGAACGGGTAGCTGAAGTTGTCGTTGAGGCCCATGGTGACGAACACGATGTCGGGGTCGGCGTCGATGATCATGCTCGGCAGATCGCCGTCGCCGAAGACCTGGCGGTTGTTGATGAAGCCGAGGCCGTTGACGCTCGGGTTCACCTCCGTCCAGCCGCGGCTCTCACTGATGCGCGTCGACCAGCGCAGGCTGAGGTCGCTCGCCCCCGTGCCGAGAGTGTAGGAGTCGCCGTAGAACGCGACGACCGGGCCGTCGCCGCTCGCGTGCGGGGCGGGCGACGGGGATGCGCAGGCGACGAGACCCGTCGCAGCGAGGGCGGCGACGGCGGTGAGCAGGGCGGGGCGCGCTCGAGAACGAGGGGTCATGGTGACTATTCGACGCGGTCGCGCTGGAGGTTCGCCGGGGGGGCGAGCGACACGGCTCGCCTGCTCCGACGCCCTCACAGGTCTGCAGCGGCCACCGGGTCGAGCCGCGGGCGCTTCGGTTCGCGCGAGTCGCCTGAGGATCGCCCGGTCAGGCGCCGCCCGATCCACGGCAGCACGTAGCGCCGCCAGTACTCGGCCGTGCGGGGGCGCTCGAGGTCGTCGCCCGCGTCGGGAGGGTCGCCCGCGGCCTCCGCCCCGGCGATCGGCACCTCGAGGGCGGCGAGCACGTTGCTCGCCGCGATCGCGTGGCCGCGCGCGTTCAGGTGCAACCGGTCGATCGACCAGTACTGAAGCTCGGGCAGGCGCGCGTCGAACCAGTTGTCGACGAACGCGATGCCGGTCCCCTCGAGGCTATCCCGCACCGCCTCGGTGAGGGCATCCCCCCGCTTCTCGAACGTCGCCCCGAGCGGCAGATGCCGCGTGGGATTGCCGCCACTCACGACGACGGTGCGGATCCCCGCGTCCCGTGAGCGAACCGCCGCCTCGACGATGCGGTCGGCGACGCCCGCGATCGAGACGCGCGGGCGCAGGATGTCGTTGCCGCCGCCGTTGATGCTCAGCAGCTGCGGGCGCAGAGCCATCGCGCCGGGCAGCTGGTCGTGGAGGATGGGGGCGAGCAGTCGCCCGCGGATCGCGAGGTTGGCGTAGCCGATCGGATCGCCCGCAGTATGCGCGAGTGCCGCCGCGACGAGGTCGGCCCAGCCACGAGGCGTGCCGTCGGGGCGCTCGTCGCCCATGCCCTCCGTGAAGCTGTCGCCGATAGCCGCGTAGCTCGCGATGGGCGATTCCTCCGCGCGGCGCGGCGCGCTCGATGGCACAGCGACTAGCGCTTCGCCGCGACCAGTTCGGCGATCTGCACGGCGTTGAGCGCGGCGCCCTTGCGCAGGTTGTCGCCGCTCACGAAGAGGGCCAGGCCCCTCCCCCCGGGCGCCCCCTCATCGGCGCGGATGCGCCCCACGAGGCTCGGGTCGACTCCCGCCGCGTCGAGCGGGGTCGGCACGTCGGCGAGCTGGACACCGGGCGCCTCCGCGAGCAGCTCCCGGGCGCGCTCAGGGCTCAGCGAACGGGCGAACTCGGCATTGATCGCGAGCGAGTGGCCGGTGAACACGGGCACGCGCACGCAGATGCCGCTGACCAGAAGCTCGGGCAGCTCGAGGATCTTGCGGCTCTCGTTGCGCAGCTTCTTCTCCTCGTCCGTCTCATCCAGACCGTCGTCGACGAAGCTGCCGGCCTGCGGGATGACGTTGAAGGCGATCGTCGTGGGGAACTTCTGACCGGCCGGGAAGTCGACGGCGCGCCCGTCGTGCACGAGCTCGATCGCGTCCTGGGCCACCGCGGCGGTCGCCTGCTCGAGCAGCTCCTCGCCGCCGGCCAGCCCCGCTCCGGACACGGCCTGGTAGGTGCTGACGATGAGGCGCTGCAGCCCGGCCTCGGCGTCGAGAACCTTGAGCACGGGCATCGCGGCCATCGTCGTGCAGTTCGGGTTCGCGATGATGCCCTTGACCGCCTGATCGATGGCGTGCGGGTTGACCTCGCTCACGACGAGGGGCACCTCGGGGTCCATGCGCCAGCCGGACGAGTTGTCGATGACGGTGACGCCGGCCGCCGCGAAACGCGGAGCCTGCGACTTGCTCGTCGTCGCACCCGCGCTGAAGATCGCGATGTCGAGCCCGCTCGGGTCGGCCGTCGCGGCATCTTCGACCGTGATCGGGGTGCCGTCGAAGTCGATGGTCGTGCCGGCGCTGCGGGCGCTCGCGAAGAAGCGGATGCTCGCGAGCGGGAAAGCACGGTCGACGAGAAGCTGGCGCACGACGGCGCCGACCTGTCCGGTGGCGCCGACGACGCCGAGGTTCACGGGGGTGGGGCTCATGGCGTTAAGCGTAGCCGGGGCGCGGGGGTCGCTCGGCCGCGTGGCGGCTTCGCGCGGGCGGATGGCCGTACTGCGTTGCTCAGCGCCCGGTGCCCGCGTACACGATCGCCTCGGCGTCGCCGTCGAGGCCGAAGGCGGTGTGCACGATGCGCACGGCGTGGTGCAGGATGTCGGCGCGCGTGACGACGGAGATGCGGATCTCGGAGGTGCTGATCATCTCCATGTTGATGCCCGCATCCTTGAGCGCCGTGAACAGCTGGGCCGAGACGCCCGCGCTCGTGCGCATGCCGCCGCCGACGACGGAGAGCTTGCCGATCTGGTCGTCGTACTGCAGCGACTCGAAGCCGTAGTCCTCCTGCTCGGCACGCAGCGCCGTGAGTACCTTCTCACCGTCCGTCTTCGGCAGGGTGAAGCTGATGTCGGTGCGCCCGGTCGCGGCGGCCGAGACGTTCTGCACGATCATGTCGATGTTGGCGCCCGTCTTCGCGACGGTCGTGAAGATGTCGGCGGCCATGCCCGGGGTGTCGGGAACCCCGACGACCGTGATCTTCGCCTCGGTGAGGTCTCCGGCCACTCCCGTGATGATGGGCTCTTCCACTTTCTCTCCCTTTTTCGGGGTGATGACGTACGTGCCCTCGGCGGGCGTGAACGACGATCGCACGTGCAGCATGACGCCGTGGCGCCGCGCGTACTCGACGGCGCGGATGTGCAGCACCTTCGCGCCGGCGGCCGCGAGCTCGAGCATCTCTTCGCTCGTGACGCGGTCGACCTTGCGGGCGAGCGCCACGATGCGCGGGTCGGCAGTGAACACGCCGTCCACGTCGGTGTAGATCTCGCACACGTCGGCGTCGAGTGCTGCAGCGAGCGCGACGGCGGTCGTGTCGCTGCCGCCGCGGCCGAGCGTCGTGATGTCGCGGCTGTCGCGGTTGAAGCCCTGGAACCCGGCGACGATCGCGATCGCCCCGTCGTCGAGCGCCTCGCGCACGCGCACCGGGGTGACGTCGACGATGCGAGCCTGCCCGTGCTGAGCATCCGTGATCATGCCCGCCTGGCTGCCCGTGTACGAGCGCGCCTCGTAGCCCATGCTCTTGATCGCCATCGCGAGGAGTGCCATCGAGATGCGCTCGCCGGTCGTGAGCAGCATGTCCATCTCACGCGGGTCGGGAATCGGCGCGACCTCGTGCGCGAGGTCGATGAGCTCGTCGGTCGTGTCGCCCATCGCGCTCACCGCGACGACGACCTCGTTGCCCGCCTTGCGCGTCTCGACGATGCGCTTCGCGACCCGCTTGATGCTCTCGGCGTCCGCGACCGAGGAGCCGCCGAACTTCTGCACGATGAGACTCACGAATCGAACTCCTGGAAGGCGGTGGCGGCGGGCGAGAGGATGCGCGGCTCGGGCGCATCGGAGAGCGTGCGGCGCAACACGAACCCGGGTGTCGAGTCTAGCGCCGCCCCATGCGCGCGACGGAATGCGCGAGGGTCGCTCAGTGCTGCTCGAACTCGGCGCGAATTCAGCGCTCGACCGTGCGACGCCCCTCGAAGGCTCGGCCCAGGGTCACTTCGTCGGCGTACTCGAGGTCGCCGCCGACCGGCAGGCCGCTCGCGAGGCGCGAGACGCGCAGGCCGGGCTGCACGAGGAGGCGCGTGAGGTAGGTCGCGGTCGCCTCGCCCTCGAGGTTCGGGTCGGTCGCGATGATGACCTCCGTGACCGTGCCGTCCTGCAACCGGGTGAGCAGCGAGCCGATGCGCAGGTCGTCGGGGCCGATGCCGTCGATGGGGCTGATCGCGCCGCCGAGCACGTGGTAGAGGCCGCGGAACTCGCGGGTGCGCTCGATCGCGACGACGTCCTTGGCCTCCTCGACGACGCAGATCGAGGCGGGGTTGCGCCGCACGTCGCGGCAGATGGAGCACTGCGCCTCCTCCGCGACGTTGCCGCAGATCTCGCAGAACCGCACCTTCTCGCGCACGTCGACGAGCAGCTGCGCGAGCTTCGCGACGTCGAACGACTCGGTCTGCAGGATGTGGAACGCGATGCGCTGCGCCGACTTCGGGCCGATGCCGGGCAGGCGCCCGAACTCGTCGATCAAGTCTTGGATGATGCCGTCGTACACGGTTGCTCGTCTCAGGGTTCGTCGGGGCCCGGGTCGTCGGGATAGTACTCGGGCGGTGCATCCTCATCGGAGGGCGCGTCGGGGTCGTACGGCGCGGCCGGTGCTGCGGAGGGCGCGGCCGAGTCGGATACCCCGCCTGCGTCGGAAGCGCCGCCTGCGTCAGGAGCACCACCTGTCTCGGGAGCACCGACGAGCGACACTGCCGGCTCGAGCGCCTCTTCGGAGAGGAACGTCGCGCCAAGCACCTCACGCACGACCGACTCGCCGTAGCGCTGCTTGCCGCCGATCTCGGAGACCGGCGCGGGCCGCGGAGTGGGCGCGATGGGCTGCTCTTCAACGCGCGCAGGCTCGGGTTCGCTCTCGATCGCCGGCTCAGGGGTCGCAGGCTTCTCGCTCGCGCCGGGGATCGGTGCGACCGACCAGCCGGTCACCGGCGCCGAGCTCGCTGGTGGCGCCGGCGCTGGCTCGGGCTTCGGCTCGGGCTGGGGCTCGGGCGCTGGATCGGGGTCGGCAGAGGGCTCTGCCGGGGCGTCGGTCGGTGCGGCAGGCTCGGGCCGGGAGGCGCGGGCGGGCGCGTCCATCCGCACCAGGAACTTCACCCGCATGCCGAGCTCGCGCTGAATCGCGGAGCGCAGGTGCTCGTTCACGCTGTCTGCCGGGGAGGTGCGCTCCTTGAAGCTCGCGACATCGCTCTCCGCCGTGAACGCGAGCGTCAGCACGTCGCCCTCGAGGGCGACGGGCGTGGCCGTGTAGACGACGGTCCAGGAGCTGCGGCGAATCTTCTCGACCTGGCCCAGGATGCCCGGCCACGCGGCGACGACTCGCTCGAGCGTGATCGGCCCGGCGTCGACGGGCGCAGCGGCCGCAGGCTCGGGCGCTGCAGGCTCGGGCGCGACCGGCTCAGGTGTCGGGCGCGCGACATCAGGTGCTGGCGCTACGGCCGCCGACGTCGCAGGCCGTTCGGTCGCGGAGCGCGCAGCGGGCCCGGCAACCCCGCCGGCGATCTGCCGCTCGAGCTGCTCGACCCGCGCGAGGGCGCCTCGCGTCGACTCGTCGGCGGCGGGCACGAGCAGGCGCGCCGTCATGAGCTCGAGGTGCAGGCGCGGCGACGTCGCGCCCGTCATCTCGGTGAGGGCACGGTTGACGACGTCGGCAGCGCGGGACAGCTCGGCGGGGCCGAAGTGCCGGGCCTGAGCGCCCATGCGCTCGAGGTCGTCCTGAGGGATGCCGCGCAGAACGGCCGCGCCGTGGTCGGGCGTGGCCTGCACGACGATGAGGTCGCGCAGCCGCTCGAGCAGGTCGTCGACGAAGCGGCGAGGGTCTTGGCCGGTCTGGATGACCCGGTCGACGGCGCCGAAGGCGGCGGCGGCATCCTTGCTCGCCAAAGCATCGACGACCTCGTCGAGGAGCGCGCCGTGCGTGTAGCCGAGGAGCGCGACCGCGCGCTCGTAGGTGACCGTGCTCTCGTCGGCGCCCGCGATGAGCTGGTCGAGCAGGGAGAGCGTGTCGCGCACCGAGCCGCCGCCCGCACGCACGACGAGGGGCAGCACGCCCGGCTCGATCTCGACCTTCTCACTGCGCGCGAGCTCATCCACATAGTCGAGCAGCTGGGCGGGCGGCACGAGCCGGAACGGGTAGTGGTGCGTGCGCGAGCGGATCGTGCCGATGACCTTATCGGGCTCCGTCGTCGCGAAGATGAACTTCACGTGCTCGGGCGGCTCCTCCACGATCTTGAGGAGCGCGTTGAAGCCCTGCGGCGTCACCATGTGCGCCTCGTCGAGGATGAAGATTTTGTAGCGGTCGCGCGCGGGGGCGAACACGGCGCGCTCTCGCAGGTCTCGGGCGTCGTCGACGCCGTTGTGGCTCGCGGCGTCGATCTCGACGACGTCGAGCGAGCCGCCGCCCTCACGCGACAGCTCGACGCAGCTCGGGCACGTGCCGCACGGAGTATCGGTGGGGCCCTCGGCGCAGTTGAGGCAGCGCGCGAGGATGCGCGCCGACGTCGTCTTGCCGCAGCCGCGCGGGCCGCTGAACAGGTAGGCGTGGTTGACGCGATCGTGGCGCAGCGCCGACCGCAGCGGATCCGTCACGTGCGACTGCCCGATGAGCTCGGCGAACGTCTCGGGGCGATAGCGACGGTAGAGGGCGGTGACCACGCACCCAGCGTAGTCGCGACCCCCGTCGCGGATGCTCGCACTCAGGCCGCACGGAGCCAGACCTGATCGAGTGGAGCTCATGCGTGTTGCTATTGCCGGAGGACACGGCCAGATCGCCCGACTGCTCGCCCGCCGACTGGTGGAGGCCGGCCACGAGCCGCACGCCCTCATCCGGAAGCCCGAGCAGGCCGCCGACATCGAGGCCGACGGCGCGACACCCGTCGTGATCGACCTCGAGAAGACCGACGATGCCGGCCTCGCCGAAGTGCTCACGGGCTGCGACGCGGTCGTGTTCGCCGCGGGCTCCGGCCCGGGCAGCACGCCTGAGCGCAAGCTCACCGTCGACCGCGACGGCGCCATCCTGCTCGCCGATGCCGCCGTCCAGGCGGGCGTGACGCGCATGGTCGTCATCTCGTCGCGCCGCGCCGACTCCTTCGACCCGGACTCCGACGACATCTTCCAGATCTACCTCAAGGCGAAGGCCGAGGCCGACGCCGCCGTGCGCGCCCACGACGACCTCGACTGGACGATCGTGCGGCCCGGCGGTCTCACCGACGACGCTGGCACCGGCCAGGTCGAGATCGGCGAGAACGTGGAGGGGAGTATCCCGCGTGCGGATGTCGCCCACCTCGTCGCCGACCTGCTCATCAGCGGTCGCGGAGTGCACCAGCAGTTCGAGGTCGTCTCCGGGCCGACGCCCATCGCCGAGCTGCCCCTGTAGCGTTCCGCGGCACCCCCACACGCCGAAAGTGACAAGTCACGCAGAACGTTTCGCGTGAGGTGTCACTTTCGGCGTGGCCGAGGTGCGGGGGTTCAGGGCAGCGCTGGTCAGGCGACGAGGGCGGCCGTCGCCCGCGCGATCGCGAGCTCCTCGTTCGTGGGCACGACGAGGACGGCCGGCCCCTCGCCCGCGGGCGAGATGATGCGCGGGCCCTTCGCGACGCGCTCGTTGAGGAAACCGTCGACGTGCAGGCCGAGGTGCCCGAGCCGCTCGATCACGCGTGCGCGCAGGGCGGGGCTGTTCTCTCCGACGCCCGCCGTGAACACGACCGCGTCGAGGCCGCCCAGCTGGGCGAGGTAGGCGCCGATGTAGTGCCGGATGCGGTGAGCCCAGACGGCGAGACCGGCCTCGGCGAGAGCGTCCCCGCCAGCCGCTGCGTCGGTCACGTCGCGCATGTCGCCGTGACCGGTGAGGCCGAGGATGCCCGAGCGCTTGTTGAGCAGCGTGTCGAGCTCGTCGACGCTGAAGCCGGCCACGCGGTGCAGGTGCACGAGCACCGCCGGGTCGAGGTCGCCCGAGCGCGTGCCCATGACGAGGCCCTGCAGCGGAGTGAGCCCCATCGAGGTGTCGACCGAGCGGCCGCCGTCGATCGCGGCGGCCGAGGCTCCGTTGCCGAGGTGCAGCACGACGAGCTTCAGCTCGTCGATCGGGCGCCCGAGCAGCTCGGCGGCCCCGCGCGCGACGAACTCGTGGCTCGTGCCGTGGAAGCCGTACTTGCGCACGCCGTGCCGCTCGGCCACCGCGCGGTCGATCGCGTAGGTGAAGGCCTCCGCCGGCATCGACTGGTGGAAGGCCGTGTCGAAGACGGCGACGTGCGGCACCGCGTGCAGCACGGCGAGCGCGGCACGAATACCCGCGAGGTTCGCGGGATTGTGGAGAGGAGCGAGCCCGCTCACCGCCTCGATGCCCGCGACGACCTCCTCGGTCAGGAGGGCGGACTCGGTGAAGGCGCTGCCGCCGTGCACGACGCGGTGGCCCACCGCGCCGATCGACGCCGCCTCGTCGCCCAGGCGGTCGAGGACGACGCGCATCCCGTGGACATGATCGGCCGCGTCGCCGCCCTCCTCGCCGAGGCGCTGCAGCAGGCCCGAGAGCACGACCTCGGCCGAGTCGACGTCGATGAGCTGGTACTTGATCGAGCTCGAGCCGGAGTTGACGACGAACACGCGCATCAGGCGGCGCCGTCCCGGTCGGCGGTGGTGACATCGCCCGTACCGCCGAGCGTCGAGATCGGCGTCGTCGGCGGCGGGGGCGTGCGCTGCGCCTGGATCGCGGTGATCGCCACGGTGTTGACGATGTCGCTCACGAGAGCGCCGCGGCTGAGATCGTTGACCGGCTTGCGCAGGCCCTGCAGCACGGGCCCGATCGCGACGGCGCCCGCCGATCGCTGCACGGCCTTGTAGGTGTTGTTGCCCGTGTTGAGGTCGGGGAAGACGAAGACCGTCGCCCGGCCGGCGACCTCCGAGTCGGGCATCTTCGTCGCCGCGACGCTCGGCTCGGCCGCCGCGTCGTACTGGATCGGCCCCTCGACGAGCAGGTCGGGGCGGCGCTCGCGCACGAGCTTCGTCGCCGCGCGCACCTTCTCCACGTCGTCTCCCGAGCCCGACTCCCCCGTCGAGTACGAGAGCATCGCGATGCGGGGCTCGATCGCGAACTGCTGCGCCGTCGCGGCGGAGGAGATGGCGATGTCGGCGAGCTGCTCGCTCGTCGGATCGGGGATGACCGCGCAGTCGCCGTAGACGAGCACGCGGTCGGCGAGGCACATGAGGAAGACGCTCGAGACGACGCTCACCCCTGGGTCGGTCTTGATGATCTCGAAGCTCGGGCGGATCGTGTGCGCCGTCGTGTGGGCGGCGCCGCTCACCATGCCGTCGGCGAGCCCCAGGTGCACCATCATCGTGCCGAAGTAGCTCACATCGGTCACGACGTCGCGCGCGGTCTCGTAGCTGACGCCCTTGTGGGCGCGCAGCCGCACGTACTCCTCGGCGAAGCGGTGCCGCAGCTGCTCGTCGCGCGTGCTCGTGACCGTCGCACTCGAGAGGTCGAGCCCCAGCTCGGCGGCGCGGGCCCGCACCTCGGCCTCCTCGCCGAGGATCGTGAGATCGACGACACTCCGGCGCAGGAGCGTGCTCGCGGCCCGCAGCACGCGGTCGTCGTCGCCCTCCGGCAGCACGATGTGCTTGCGGTCGCCCCGCGCCCGCTCGAGCAGGTCGAATTCGAACATGAGCGGCGTGACGACCTCCGAGCGCGTGACGTCGAGCCGCGCGAGCAGCGCGTCGTGGTCGACGTGCGCCTCCCACAGGGCGAGGGCCGTGTCGTACTTGCGCTGCGAGTCGGCGGCGAGGCGGCCTCGGGCCTCCATGACGCGCAGCACGAGGTCGTAGGTGCCCGCCCCGCTGCGGATGATCGGCAGGGCAGGGTCGAGCCCGTCGACGAGCGACTGCACGGAGGCGGGTGTCTCGAAACCGCCGTACAGGATGACCGCCGCGACGCTCGGGAAGGTCTCGCTCTCGTGCGCCATGAGCACGGCGAGCAGCACCTCCGACCGGTCGCCTGGTACGAGCACGACGGCCCCCTCGGTGAGGCGCGGCAGCACGTTCTCCATCGACATGCCGGCGACGACGACGCCGAGCACCTCCCGGCCGAGGAGCGCCTCGTCACCGCGGAGGAATTCGCCGTCGCAGGCCGCGATGACACTCGCGACCGTCGGGGCGATGAGGTACGGATCTTCGGGGATCACGCTCACGAGCGCGTCGGAGGCGACCGCCTGGACGGCCGCGGTGATCGGGTCGGCGAGCGCAGCATCCGCCCGATTGATGATGACCGAGAGCAGCTGCGCGTGCTCGTGCTCGAGCTCGGCGACAGCGACCTCGGCGAGGCGACGCACGTCGTCGGCCGACCGCGGGCCGCTCTCGGCGAGACCCCGCCCGCCGGACGCGCCGGAGAGCCGGCCGCCGAGGACGAGCACGACGGGCGCACCCAGGTTCGCGGCGACGCGCGCGTTGAACGACAGCTCGGTGGGGCTCGCGACATCCGTGTAGTCGCTGCCGACGATGACGACGGCGTCGCTGCGCCGCTCGATGGCCTTGAACCGCTCGACGATGACGGCGAGCGCCGCCTCCTGGTCGGCGTGCACCTCGTCGTAGCCGACGCCGATGCAGTCCTCGTAGTCGAGGTCGACGCCGCTGTGGCCGAGCAGCACTTCGAGCACGTAGTCGCGCTCGTCCTGCGAGCGGGCCACGGGGCGGAACACGCCGACGCGCTGCACCTGGTGGCTGAGCGTGTCGACGAGGCCGAGGGCGACGGTGGACTTGCCCGAGTTGCCCTCGGCGGAGGTGACGTAGATGCTGCGCGACATTGCCCCCAGCCTAGGCGCGCCGGCCGCGCGGGACCCGGGTCTTTGGGCCCTTTGCCAGTGCCATAACGCGCCGGTGTGCCCGCGCGCAAGCCCTGGCCCCGAGCCGAGCGGCCCGCCTACCGTGGGCCGTGCCGCTCGTGAGCGCGAGAGGCGAGCCACGAGGAGGAACCGCACTGTGACATCGCTTTGGCAGGAGACCGCACCCGGCATTCCGACCGACGAGTTCGAACCGCGCGCCCACTACGACGTCGTCATCGCGGGCGCCGGGCTGACGGGGCTCACGACGGCGATGCTGCTCGCGCGGGCCGGCAAGCGCGTCGCCGTGCTGGAAGCGCGCGAGGTGGGGGCGGTCGCGACGGGCCGCACGACCGGGAAGCTCAGCGTGCTGCAGGGGCAGCAGCTGCAGCGCATCCGGAGCACGAGCGGTCGCCGCGTGATGAGGGCGTACGTCGAGGCGAACCGCGCGGGCTTCGACTGGCTGCTCGACTACGCCTCGCCGCTCGAGGGCGCCGTGGAGCGGCGCAATGCCTACAGCTACGCGGGAACCGCAGACGGCATTCTTACGGTGCGCGCCGAGCACGAGGCCGCGATCGAGGCCGGCCTGGATGCTCGACTCGTGTCGCCCGAGGAGCTGCCCTACCCCTCCTACGGCGCGGTGATGCTGCCCGATCAGGCGCAGCTCGACCCGCTCGTCGTGCTCGCGGCTCTCGCGGCGGAGCTGCGCTCGCTCGGCGGCGTCGTCGTGGAGGGGTCGCGCGTGCTCGGTCTCGCGGCTCGACCGGCGCCCGTGCGGGTCGCGACGACGCGCGGCGAAGTTCTCGCCGATCGCGTCGTCATCGCCACGGGGTCGCCCGTGCTCGACCGCGGGCTGTACTGGGCGAAGCTGAAGCCGCAGCGCTCGTACGTGCTGTCGTTCCGCGTGCCCGGCGCCGCGCCGAAGGGCATGTACCTCAGCGTGGACGCACCGACGCGCTCGCTGCGCACCGCCGGGTCGGGCGAGGAGGAGCTGCTGCTCGTCGGCGGCAACGGCCACGGAGTGGGGCGGCATGACTCGCCCGCCTCGTGCGTGGACGACCTCACGGCGTGGACGCTGCAGCACTGGCCGGGCGCCGAGCGCACGCACGCGTGGAGCGCGCAGGACTACGAGACGCCGCACCGGGTGCCCTTCTCCGGCTGGATGCCGCGGGGAGCTGGGCGCGTGTATCTCGCGACGGGCTACGACAAGTGGGGCATGACGAACGCCGTGCAGTGCGCCCTCACGATCGCCGCGACGCTCACCGGCGACGAGGTGCCGTCGTGGGCCCGCACGCTCGGCCGCCGCATCACGACGCCGCAGGCCCTCGCGGCGGGGCTCGGCGCCAACGCGGCCGTCGGCTGGTGGTACGCCAAGGGCTACGCGCGGGCGCTCGTGCACCGCCTGGACGACGATGCTCCGACGGCGGGCGAGGGCGAGATCGGTCGGGACGGATGGCGCGTCAGCGCCGCGTCGCGCATCGACGGTGCCGAGTGCCGCGTCTCGGGCATCTGCACGCACCTCGGCGCTGCGCTCACGTGGAACGACCACGAGCGGTCGTGGGACTGCCCGGCGCACGGCTCGCGCTTCTCGGCGGAGGGCGAGGTGCTCGAGGGCCCGGCGACGCGTCCGCTGGCGCGGCGCTGAGGCGCGGGGTGGGGTGCCGACGGGGATCGCGTTAACGCGAAGGACCCCCCGCGCACCCGCCAGAGCCCGGTTACCCTTGCTGCGTTTCCGCCCTGGGGGAGTTGGCCTGGATGGCGCCACGCGGGGAGCCGTCGTCGAGTTTACCGGTAGGATCGCTGTCGTTGTTCCGTCTCGGCGGAATGCGCCTGGAGGATTCGCCTAGTGGCCTATGGCGCACGCTTGGAAAGCGTGTTGAGTGCAAGCTCTCAGGGGTTCGAATCCCCTATCCTCCGCCATATCTCGCGTCTCCCCTCGCGACCGTCAGTGAGGCGTTGCCCGCCCCGGCCGCTCATCGCGGGATCGTCGATCGGCGCTCCCCGCGAGTCGCCGGCCGGGTAGCCAGGACTGCCCGTGTGTGACGCAGGGGACGCATGATGTATCGTTTTTCGATAGCTATCCACTGACTATCGATAGGACCACGATGCACCGTCTCACGATCGTTTCCCTCAAGTCGCTCATCGCGGTGCTGCTCGCGCTCCTGCTCATCTGCCAGACCGTGGTCGTGCCGACGATCGCCGCGAACATGGCCGCGATGCTGCCCCCGCTCGCCTACCTGCAATGGCCGGGCGTCATCGCCGCCGCCGTCTTCGTCCTGTGCCTGCAGGTGACGCTCGTGTACGTGTGGCGCATGCTCTCGCTCGTGCGCGAGGGCATCATCTTCAATCCGCGCGCGTTCCGCTACGTCGACGTGATCCTCGGGTCGATCATCCTCGCGACGATCATCGTGCTCGGCTCGCTCATCACCATCACGAACGCGCAGGCCGGCTCGCCCTCGATCGCGCTGCTCTGCGTGCTCGGCATCATCGTCGGCAGCATGCTCGCCCTCCTCGTGGTCGTGCTGCGCGGCCTTCTGCGCCAGGCATCGCAGCTCGAGAGCGACCTGGCCGAGGTGGTCTGATGCCGATCATCATCAACCTCGACGTGCAGCTCGCGAAGAAGAAGATGTCGGTCGGCGACTTCGCCGCCGCGATCGACATCACCCCGGCGAACGTGGCCGTGCTCAAGAACGGTCGAGCGAAGGCCGTGCGCTTCTCGACCCTCGACGCCATCTGCCGCGTGCTCGAGTGCCAGCCGGGCGACATCCTCGTCTGGACTCCGGACGGCGAGGAGGACCCCTCGTGAGCGACGTGACCGCGCAGCGGGCCCGCCCCGTTCACTGGACCTCGAGCACGGTCTCTCGACTGCGCGACACGGCCCTGTGCCCCGTGTGCACGCGTCGACTCGCCGCGGGGGTCTGCACGTCGTGCGGTGCCGACCTTCGCGGCGACGACGGCGTCGAGGTCTGGCAGCGCGCGTCAGCCGCGGCCGAGGCCCTCACGACGCTCCAGGACTCGGTCGCGCGCGTGCCGCGCCGCCCGACGCCCGAGGCGAGCCCGCCCGCGCGACGAGCCGCAGCCGTCGACAGGGTGGGCGCATCCCCCGCCCCTTCCCTCGCTCCGCAGCAGCCGGCTCGTGCGAGCACGACGGTGCAATCGGTGCTCGCGATCGCGGGTGCCGCGCTCGTGGGGCTCGCCGCGGTGATCTTCACTCTGCTGAATCCCGACCTCACCGACTCTGTGGCCCGGGGCATCATCCTCCTCGTCGCGAGCCTGCTGTTCTGGGGCGGCGCACCGCTGCTCATGCGGCGCGCCCTCCGGGTCTCGGCCGAGTCCGTGGCCGCTCTCGCCCTGGTCTTCGCGGGCCTCGCGGCCTCCGTCCTGCTGCCGGTCGTGGCCGCCCGTGCAGACACCTGGGCGGTGCTGACGGCCGCTGCCCTCGCCGGCGGCTCCCTCGCCCTCGCCCTCGGCGTCCGCACGCGCATGAGGGTCTGGATGCTCGCCGGCAGCACGGCGCTCACCCTCGTTCCCCTGCTCGCGAGCGCGGCGATCGGCGGCACGCTCGCCACCCTCTGGGGGCCGCTCGGCACGAGTGCGGCGGCGCTCGCCCTCCTGGAGGCCGGAGCGGCTCTCGAGCGTCGGCGCTCGACCGTGCTGCTGGTCGAGCGCGTCGCGCTCGTGGGCGTGCAGACGCTCGGCTTCGTGGCGCTCGCCGCGGCCGCGCTCGTCGCGATCGTCGACCCGACGCCGGCATGGCTCGCCGCCGCCGCGGCCGTCCTCGGTGCTGGCGCGGTCGCGGGCCGCAGTGCCCCGTACACCCTCCGCCGTCTGTGGAGCTTCGCCGGGGGCGCGAGTGTGCCCGTCGGTCTCGCCCTCGCATCCTTCGCCCTCGACCTGACCGCGTTCGGCGGCGACCCGGCGCGCCTCGCGCTCCTCCCTCTCGCCGCCGTGATCGGGCTGCTGGCCCTGACCCTGACCCTCTCGGCTCGGGGCCGCGCGCACCGCCCCGCGGCTCTGACGGGCGCGACGAGCGTCGTCGCTGCCTCGATCGCCCCCGCAGCTCTGCTCGCGGCGAGTGGGACGCTCTCCGCCCTCCTCGCGGCGGATCGCATGAGCGACGATGCCGTCTCCGCCCACGGGAGCGTCGCGGCCGTCGTGGCGCTCGTCATCCTGAGCGCAGGCCTCGCGACCCAGGCCGAGATTCTGCGCCGTCGGGCGCGCCGCGCACCGCGGGCCATGGAGGTGCTGCGCGCCCTCGCCTGGTGGGCACTCTCGCTCGGCGGCCTCGGCGCGCTCGGGCTCACGATCGTCGACCCGGGTGCTCGCGCGGCCTGGGCTCTCGTGCTCGCCACGCTCAGCGCCGTCGTGCTGACGGGCCCCGAGCGGTCGCGCCGCGCCCCCATCGCTCAGCGACTGCCCATCGTGATCGCCGCGCACCTCGCGGTGCTCCTGGCGGCATCGCTGTCGTGGCAGTCGACCGCCCTCGCCGTCGGCCTCGGCGCCGCAGTGCTCATCAGCCTTGCCACCCTCGCGCGCACGGTGCCGATCGGCGCGCGCTCGGCGCACCTCGCCATCGGCTACGGCTACGGGCTCGTGCTCGTCTCGTCAGCCCTGTCGCTTGCGACGGTCGAGGGGCCTGCTCGACTCAGTCTCACCGCCACGGTCGGGCTGCTCGGCGCCATCGCCGCGACGTTCCTTCGCCGCGTCGATGCCGCGCGCTGGATCACGGTGCTCCTCGTCGCCTCCGTTCCCTTCGCGATCGCGGTGGGGCTCGTGGTCGTCGAGCGCAACGGATGGGTCGCCCTCTCCACGACGACCATGCTCGTGCTCGCGGTGAGTCTGCTCCTCACGCGCCGACCCGGCCTCGGCATCGTGATCAGGGTTCTCGCCGCCGCCCTCATCGTGCCCTCGATCGCGGTCGTGCTCGTCAATGCAGGTGCGGCGCTCCTGGTCATGAGCGGCTCTCCGGTCGTCCTGCCGGCGATCGCCGTCGTCGTCGCCGTCACGCTGCCGCTGATGCCCCGCATCACAGCGGTGCTGCGGCACCGAGGTCTGCCAGACGCGCACGGGCGCGCCGTCGGCCTGGCCATCGAGGCGACGACACTGCTCACGGCGACAATCGCGGTGCTGCTGTGCTTCGCCCGCGAGGCGGCCGGCGCACCCACGGGCGCGATCGTCCTGGCCATCATCGCGGTGGGCGCTGCAGGCGCGGCCTCGGTGCGTCGCCTCCCCGCCTACTGGTGGATGTTCGGCGCGGCCGCCACGGCATCGCTGTGGTCGCTCTGGCTCGCGCTCGGAGTCACGTCGCTCGAGGCGCACGTACTGCCCCCCGCCCTCGTCGCGGCCACGGTCGCCGTCGTGCTCACCGCCCGCGGCATGCCGAGGCCCGCCCTGCTGGCGGGCGCGCTGCTCGCCGCGATTGTTCCCCTGCTCGTCGCCCTCGGCGCCTCCCCGGAGGCGCAGCCCGCGCGGGCCGTCGGGCTCCTCGCCGCCTCCGTCGTGCTGACCGGGCTCGCGGTGAGCATCCGCACCGGCGCGCCCGGGATCGGCCGCCTGCGCGCGCTCTCCGCCCCCACGCTCCTCGCTGCGATCGTCGCCAGCTCGGCCGGCGGCGTCCAGGCGGCACGGCTCGGGCTGCGCGTCGACGGTGTGGATACTGCCCTGCCGCTCATCGCGGTCGTCGCGATCGTGGCCCTCGCCGGCGCACTCACGATGGGCGTCGCGGGCGTCCTGCTCACCCAGCGTCGCCCGGCCGCGGTGCGGCGCTGGTCGCTCGTGCCAGCCCTCACGGTCGTCACCACCGCCCTGGGCACGGCGGTCGAGTACGACGTCTCGGCGCCGTGGTTCGCCCTGACGGTCGCCGTCCAGTGGTCGCTCATGGTGGCGCTTCTCCTCGTCATGGTCGTCGCCGTCGAGCGCAGCACCCGCGGCACGACGGTGCTGCCGCACGCCGGGGTGCTCTTCGCGCTCGCTCTCGCGACCTCGATCGTCGCGTGGAGCCCGCGAGAGCTCCTGCGCGTTGAGGCGTTCTCCGTGCCGCTCGGCCTCATGCTGCTCGCCGCCGGGGCGATCGCGCTGCGGCGCGCCTCCGGGGCCGGTCCCGCCCCCGTGCACCACTGGCCGTTGGGGCGCGCGGGCTCCTGGCCGCTGCTCGCACCGGGCCTCGTCGTGCTCGTGCTCGCGTCGATTCTCGCGACGGCGACCGACCCGCAGACCTGGCGGGCGGTGCTCGTCATGGCGATCGCACTCGTCATGATCCTCGTGGGGGTGCGGTGGCGGCTCGCGGCGCCGTTCGTGCTCGGCATGCTCGTGCTGCCCCTCGAGAACGTGCTCGCCTTCTCGGTGCAGATCGGGCGCGGCATCGAGGCGATGCCGTGGTGGATCACCCTCGCCGTCGTGGGCCTCGTGCTGCTCGTCATCGCTGTCGGCTCGGAGCGACGCGGCAGCGGAGGGGGTACGCCGCTCGCGCGGCTGCGCGATCTGGCGTGAGGGTGCCGGCGCGGGCGCGCTCGACTCAGCGGCGCCCGAGGGTTCCGAAGATGCCGCGCACGACCTCGCGCACGATCGTCTGACCCGCGCGGGAGCCGAGAATGTCGCCGATGCCGCCCGCGCTCCCTCCGCTGCGCCGAGAGCTCGAGCGGCGCGTGGTCGTGCGCGTCGTCGTGCGGCCCTTCTTCTGCAGGTCGCGCAGGGCGCGCTCGTACTCCTCCTGCGCGCGATCCTGGGCCTTCGCGGCCTCGGCCTGCTGCTCGAGCCGCTGCCGCTCCGCCTCGCGAGCCGCCTCCGCGTCGGCGGCGGCGTTCATGCGCGCGGCGAGCATCTCGCGCGCCGACTCGGTGTCGACCGCCGTGCCGTACTGCGCGAGCAGGGGCGATGCGGCGATCGTCGACTCGATGAGGGCATCCGGCGCGGGATCCATGGAGCCCTGCGGCGCTCGCAGTCGCGTCCACGCCACGGGCGAGGGGGCGCCCTTCTCGTTCATGACCGTCACGATGGCCTCACCGATGCCGAGGGTCGTGAGCACCTCGCCGAGGTCGTATCCCGAGGTCGGATAGGTCGAGATCGTGGCCTTGAGGGCCTTGGCGGCATCGGGCGTGTGGGCGCGCAACTGGTGCTGCACGCGAGAGCCGAGCTGCGCGAGCACATCGCTCGGCACGTCTTTGGGGGTCTGCGTGACGAAGAAGATGCCGACGCCCTTCGAGCGGATGAGCCGCACGGTCTGCGTGATGGCCGCGAGGAAGTCTTTCGAGGCGTCCTTGAAGAGCAAGTGCGCCTCGTCGAAGAAGAACACGAGCTTCGGCTTGTCGAGGTCGCCCACCTCGGGCAGGTCGTTGAACAGGTCGGCGAGCAGCCACATGAGGAACGTCGAGAACAGCGCGGGCTTGTCGTGCACGCCCGGCACCTCGAGCAGGCTGATGATGCCCTGCCCCGCGGCGGTCGTGCGCAGGAAGTGCGCGGTGTCGAACTCGGGCTCGCCGAAGAACACGTCGGCGCCGTCGGCGGCGAAGGTGATGAGCTCGCGCAGGATCACCCCAGCGGTCGCCTTGTTGAGCCCACCCAGCTCGGCGAGCTCGGCCTTGCCCTCGTCGCTCGTGAGGTGCTGGATGACGGCGCGAAGGTCGGCGAGGTCGACGAGGGGCAGACCCTCCTGGTCCGCGTAGTGGAAGACGAGGGCGAGGCTCGACTCCTGCGTCTCGTTGAGGCCCAGCACCTTGGCGAGCATGAGCGGCCCGAAGCTCGAGACTGTCGCACGAATCGGCACGCCGCGACCGATGCCGCCGAGGCAGTAGAACTCGGTCGGGTGGCCCGTCGGCCGCCAGTCCTGCCCGATGCCCTCGGTGCGCGCGAGCAGCTTCTCGCTCGGCTCGCCGGCCGCGGCGATGCCGCTCAGGTCACCCTTGATGTCGGCCGCGAAGACCGGCACCCCCGCAGCGCTCAGCTGCTCGGCGAGCACCTGCAGCGTCTTCGTCTTGCCGGTGCCCGTCGCGCCGGCGACGAGACCGTGCCGGTTCGTCATCGCGATCGGGATGCGCACGGGCACGTCCGCGCGCGCCTCGCCGTTGACGAGTGCGCCCATCTCGAGCACCGCTCCCTCGGCGACGTACCCAGCGCGAATCACGTCGACCTCGCTCTCGTCGAGCGGGCCGGCTGCCGGAGGTGTCGCCGGTGTCGCTTCAGTCTGCGCCTCGGCGGCCTCTTCGGCCTGGGCTGTGGCGGCGGCGAGCGCCGCTTCGGCCTCGGCGAGAGCCTTCTTCGCGGCCGCGACCGCCTCGTGCGCATCCGTCATGGGGTCAGCCTAAACCGGCTGCCGGTCGTCACCCCAGTGCGAGCCGCCTGCCCGCCTCACGGGCCCAGCGCAGGGGATCGGCGAGGGAGGCGGCCGACGACCCGGCGAGCTCGGAGAGCGAGACGGCGGTGTCGAAGCCGACCGGAGGCACGTCGATGAGACCGGCGACGAGCGCGCGGCGCACCCCGCTCGACCGTGCGAGCCGCAGCACCTCGACGGGAGCCTTGCCTCCCGCCGACTGGCCGTCGAAGCGACCCTCGCCCGTGATGACGAGGTCGGCGCTCGCGATCGACGCGGGCAGGCCGATCGTCTCCGCGATCGCCCGCGAGCCGGAGCTCATCGTGGCGCCCCAGGCGAGCATCCCGAAGCCGGTTCCGCCAGCGGCGCCCGCACCAGGGGCGTCGGCACGGGCGCCACCGGGATTCTCCGCGAGCGCGTCCGCGAAGCGCGCCAGTGCGGACTCCGCCGCACGGGCCCGGTCGGCCGTCACCCCCTTCTGCGCGCCGAAGACGGCGACGGCGCCGCGATCGCCGAGGAGCGGATTGTCGACATCGCTCAGCAGGAGGGCCCCTCCGGCGGGCAGAGGAGCGACGGAAGCCCAGTCCACTGCCGCGATGCGCGCGAGCCCCGCATTCCCGAGCGGTACGGCGGCCCCGTGTTCATCGAGCAGGCGAGCACCGAGCGCCGTGAGCGCCCCCGCGCCGCCGTCGCTCGAGGAGCTGCCGCCGAGCGCGAGCAGCAGACGGTCGACGCCGTGGTCGAGCGCGGCGCGGATCGCCTGCCCGAAGCCGAGAGTGTGCGCGGTGTCGGGCGCGAGCTCGTCGAGCAACTCGATTCCCGAGCAGAGCGCGAGCTCGACAAGGCCCGTGCTCGTGCCGTCGGGCGCCTCGAGCAGCAGCCACTCGGCCGGCACCCGCCGGCCGTGCGGGCCCGTGACGGTGACCGGCATGCGCGTCGAGCGCGGGGTCGCCTCGGAGACCGCGTCGAGCGTCCCCTCACCGCCGTCGGCCATGGGTGCGAGAACCAGGTCGTCGGTGGGCCGCACACTGCTCCAGCCCTCGGCGAGCGCCGCCGCCACGGCCGCCGCGGAGGCAGAGCCCTTGAAAGAGTCGGGGGCGACGACGACGCGCACTACAGACCCCAGGCAGCGAGCTGCGCGTTGCGGAACACCCCGCGCGGGTCCCAGCGCTCGCGTAGCTCGGCGACGTCGGCCCAGCGCGGGTACAGCCCGGCGAGCGCCGCCGGGTCGGCGGTGAACACTTTGCCCCAGTGCGGTCGGGCGTCGAACGGTGCGAGCGCGGCCTCGATCACCCGCACGAGCGCGCGCACCGCCTGGATCGCCTCCACCGCGCGGTCGCGCGGCACGAAGAACTCCGACTGCAGCTCCTCGCCGTGCGAGGGCGTGAACTCGGCGCGGAAGTGCGGCAGGCGCTCGAACCACGGGCCGGCCGCGCCGGTCTGGTCTGTGCAGTTCTCGGCGGGACCATCGGGGAGGGGATGCCCGGCCTCGCCCGCCCGGTGCGCTCCGGACAACGGGGCCGGGGCGGTCTCCCCCCGCGTCTTGCGCCACACCTGGTCGATGCGCTCGGGGTCGGCCCACCGGGTGAACAGGCTCACGCTGTCGGCGGAGCCCATGACCGCCTCGAGGTCGTCGAGCGCAGCATCCCAGGCCAGTCCCCGGTCGACGACCTGGGTCGTGCGGTAGCTCGGCTCGACGGAGAGCTCCACCCGCGTGACGACCCCGAGCGCACCGAGAGCGACGACCGCGCCAGCGAGGTCGTCGTCCCCGCAGTGCACGGTGACGAGCTCGCCGTCGGCACGCAGGATGTCGAGAGCCACGACGGCGTCGGAGAGCGACCCCGCGGCGTCACCCGAGCCGTGCGTTCCCGTCGCGATCGCGCCGGCCACGGTGATGTGCGGCAGCGACGCCATGGCCCCGAGAGCCCAGCCGGCCGCGTCTAGCTGGCGCGCGGCTTCGGCGTACCGCAAGCCCGCGGGAACAGATGCCGTGCCTCGCTCCGCGTGCACGGTCACGGCCCCGGGAATCGCCTCGACGGAGACCAGGAGGTCGTCGCTGTCGGCGAGCGCCGAGAACGTGTGGCGCGAGCCGACGGCACGCACGGCGCGAGCCGCACCCACCAGCTCGATGAGCGCGTCAAGCGTCGTCGGTGCGGCGAATCGCGGCGCGCGGAAGATCACGTTGCCGGCCCAGTTGCGACCGGCGGCAGAAGGGGCGCTCACCCCTCGACCCTACGCGGGCTGACGCTCCTCGAGGCCCCAGGGCTGGCCGTATCCGCCCTCGCTCTCGGGCGCGGCCATGAGGTCGAGGAAGGGCTGCGCGTCGAAGGCCTCGGGGCCGAGCACGCCCGCGCCGCTCCACGCCCCGCTGGCGAGCAGCTCGAGCGCGACGACGGGGTTGAGGGCCGTCTGCCAGACGACGCACTGCGC
Organism: Chryseoglobus sp. 28M-23; assembly: GCF_014789785.1. NCBI lineage: Bacteria > Bacillati > Actinomycetota > Actinomycetes > Micrococcales > Microbacteriaceae > Microcella > Chryseoglobus sp. 28M-23. The sequence continues at coordinate 2,229,396 of NZ_CP061846.1, forward strand.
CTCGTACTCGGCCATCGTCCAATCGTTGTCGCTCACGTGGTAGAGGTACACCTCGCGCGGCTGGCCGTCCTTGCCGGTGCCCGTGACCCACATGCCGGCGCAGGTCTTGCCGGTCATGCGCGGCCCGAGAGTCGCGGGGTCGGGCAGGCCGGCGGCGACGACGTCGCGCGGGCTCACCTCGACCGGGCCGGATGCACTGCGCACGCGAACCGGCGCGGTCCTGTCGAGCCCCAGCTGGTTGAGGGTCTTCAGGATGCCGATGAACTCGTCACCGAGCGCGTACTTGAAGGTCACGCGCTGGGCGTCGAGCCAGCGCGGCATGAGCAGCACCTCTTCGTGCTCGACGTTGACGCACTCGACGGGGCCGATGCCCTCGGGGAAGTTGAAGACCTCGGGCTCGCTGAAGGGCGGCGTCGTGTACCAGCCGCGCTCCTTCTCCCACACGACGGGCGGGTTGAGGCACTCCTCGATCGTCGTCCAGATGGAGAACGACGGGGCGAAGATCTCGTTGCCCTCGTCGTCGCGCACGACGAGGTTGGCACCGTCGCGCGTGCCGAGCTCGTCGACCTCGCTGAAGAGGTGGTCGACGGCGTAGCGCGCGAACACGTCGCTCAGCCCGGGCTCGACGCCCATGCCGACGAGGGCGAGACGGCCGGCGCTCTCCCACTCCTCGGCGACCGCGAACTGCTCGTCACCGAGCTTGACGCCCGTCTTCGCGTAGGGCTCCTCGGGGTGGGGCTGCGACAGGCTCATCGCCATGTCCATGTAGTCCGCGCCCGCGGCCTTCGCGCCCTCGAAGATCGGCATGACGAACTTCGGCTCGACGGCGTTCATGACGTGGGTCGCACCCTGCTCGCGCGCGACCTTCTCGACGACGGCCGGGTCGGATGCGTCGATCTGCGCGGCGACGAATCGGTCGCCCTGCGGGCCGTGCTTCGCCTCGATCCAGGCGATCGTGCGCTCGGCGCGCGTCACGTCGTAGTCGCTCACGATCATGGTCTCGAAGAACGAGCGGCGGGCTGCGATCTTCGCGATCGCGTCTCCGACGCCTCCGGCGCCGACAAGCAGGATTCTCATGACCTCATGTTATCCATGTGGACAATTCAGCGCTAGACGGATGCCCTGCTCATCCCGAGCGGACGCGGCGCGGTCGCGGCTCCCGCGCGAGAGCGCGAGCGAACGGCACCCACACGACGACGGCGACCCCCGCGCCGAGCAGCGCGCCGCCAATCGTGTCGGTGAGCCAGTGCACCCCCAGGTAGGTGCGGCTCAGTGCCATCGCGACGATGTACAGGGCCCCGAGCATCCAGACCCATCGACGACCGCGATCGAGCGCGAGGATGAGACCGAGCGCGATCGCGATCGTCGCCGCGTTCGCGACATGGCCGGACGGAAAAGAGCCCTCGTCGCTCACCACGAGCATGAGCTCGGGCCTCGCCCGACCGAACGCCGCCTTGAGCACCTGCACGAGCCCCGCGCTGAGCACGGAGGCGAGCAGGAAGACCGCGGCGCCGAGCGGCCTGCGCGCAAGCACGAGCGCCCCCGCGATGAGGAGAGGAACGACGATCACGGCGACGAAGCCGCCGCCGAGCCAGTCCATGAAGAGCGCGGGAACATCCCACCACGGCCTGCGACCCTCGAGCAGCTCCTCCATCCACTCGGCATCGAGTTCGATCGGGCTCTCGCGCAGAGCGACGAGAATGCCCAGAAGCCCGGCGATGCCGACCGCGACACCGCCGCTGATGAGCGGCCAGTGGCCGGCGATCGTGCGCCGGTTCTCGAGAGACATAGGGGGCAGGCTACCGAGTCGCGCTGACCTCGCCTCAGAGAAGGGTCCGCGACTCAGAGGTTCGTCAGCGGCTGAGTGCCGGCACGGTGCGCGGTCGCACGATGAACCACAGGCTTGCCATGGCGACGGCGGCCGTGATCGCCATGACGGTGCCCATCGGCACGGCGTCGGCGATGCCGAAGAGCCCGACGATGGGCGAGATGATGCCGGCGAGCCCGAAGTTCATGGCGCCGAGCACCGAGGCCGCCGTGCCCGCCTCCTTTCCGTGGTTGGTGAGCGCCAGCACCTGCACGCACGGGAAACCGAATCCGCAGGCGGTGATGAAGAGCCAGAGGGGGATGACCGTGCCGAGCAGACCCGCCCCCGCGAGCTCGAGCACGACGATCGCGATGGCGCTGCCCAGCAGCACCGCGGTCGACCCGGCGAGAATCCACGCGGGACCGAAACACTTCGCGAGGCGCGAGCTCACCTGCACTCCGATGACAACGCCGATGGAGTTGGCGGCGAAGAGCAGGCCGTAGCCCTGCGGGTCGAGCCCGTAGACATCCTGGAAGAGGAAGGACGACGCCGAGAGGTAGGCGAAGAGGCCGGCGAAGGTCATGCCGCCGATGATCGCGACACCCACGAAGATGCGGTCGGTGAAGAGCGAGCGGTAGCGCTCTCCGAGAGTGGAGTGGCCCTTCTCCACGCGCCGGGCGGGCGGCAGGGTCTCGACGATGAAGAGCGCGGCGAGCACCATGATGATGACGCCGTAGGCGGCGAGCACCCCGAACATGCCGCGCCAGGGCATGACGAGCAGCAGCTGCGAGCCGATCACCGGTGCAGCGATCGGCGCGATGCCCGTGACGAGAGCAAGACGCGAGAGCATCCGCACGAGAGGGTAGCCCCCGAAGAGGTCGCGCACGGTGGCCATCGCGACGACGCCGCCGGCGGCAGCCCCGAAGCCCTGCAGCACGCGGAACGCGAGCAGCCAGGAGATGTCGGGCGAGAAGGCGACGCCGATGCTCGCGAGCACGTGCACGGAGGTCGCGAGGATGAGCGGCAGTCGCCGCCCCACTTTGTCGCTCCACGGGCCCACGAGCAGCTGGCCGAGCGCGAAGCCGAGCGTCGTCGCGGTGAGGGTCAGCTGCACAGCAGCCGTCGACACGTCGAGGTCGCCCTCGATCTGCGGGAAGGCCGGCAGGTACAGGTCGATCGTGAACGGCCCGAGCGCGGTCAGAGCGCCGAGGATGAGGACGTACACGGCCCGCTGGCGCCCGCTGAGCGAGTCGCCCGGGTGGACGACCGTCGTCACTGCGGGATACGGCGCGAGCTGATGAGCTCGCGGTACCAGTGCGCGCTGTCCTTGAGGGTGCGCTGCTGAGTCTCGTAGTCGACGTGCACGATTCCGAACCGCTTGGTGTAGCCGTAGCCCCACTCGAAGTTGTCGAGCAACGACCAGACCTGGTAGCCGCGCAGGTCGACGCCGCGCTGCATCGCGCGATGAGCGGCCGTGAAGTGGCGGCGCAGGTAGTCGATGCGCTCGACGTCGCGCACGCGGCCGTCGACGACCTCGTCGGGGAACGCAGCACCGTTCTCGGTCACCATGAGCGGGAGCCCCGGGAACTGCTCGTGGAGGTCGACGAGGAGATCTTCGAGACCGTCGGGAGCGATGTTCCAGCCCATGTCGGTGTACGGGCCGGCCTGCGGCAGGAACTCGACGTGCTCGCTTCCGGGCCACGGCGACCCGCCCATGTCCTTGTGGCCGTCCGCATTCACGCGCGGCGACACGCCGTCCCACATGCGCACCGTGACGGTCGAGTAGTAGTTGACGCCGAGCACGTCGATGGGCTGCTGGATGAGCGCCGTGTCTCCCGGCTGGACGAAGGCCCAGTCGGTCACGCCCGCGGTGTCCTCGATGAGGTCGGCGGGGTACTCCCCCCGCAGCATGGGGCCCGTGAAGGCGCGGTTCGCGAGCGCGTCGATGCGCCGGATCGCCTCCGCACGCGACTCCTCCGAGCGAGGCTCCTCCTCGCCGCGGACGACATGGAGGTTGAGGGTCGCCGAGTACTGAGGGTCGTTACGCGCGACGTCGCGCAGCGCGACGAGACCGAGGCCGTGCGCGAGGTTGAGATGGTGCACGGCCGTCAGGGCGTCGGCGCCGTTCATGCGCCCGGGCGCGTGCGCACCCGAGCCGTAGCCGAGGTAGGCGCTGCACCAGGGCTCATTGAGCGTCGTCCACATCGAGACGCGGTCGCCGAGCGCCTCCCCCACGTGATGGGCGTAGTCGGCGAAGCGGTAGGCCGTGTCGCGGTTCGTCCAGCCACCCCGATCTTCGAGCGCCTGAGGCAGGTCCCAGTGGTAGAGCGTCGCGATCGGCCGGATGCCCCGCTCGAGCAGCCCGTCGACGAGACGGCCGTAGAACGCGAGCCCCTTCTCATTCGGCGCACCCGTGCCCTCGGCCTGGATGCGCGGCCACGCGATGGAGAAGCGGTACGACTCGAGGCCGAGCTCTGCCATGAGGTCGAGATCGCTCTCGACGCGGTGATAGTGGTCGCAGGCAGAGTCGCCCGTGTCGCCGTTGACGATCTTGCCGGCCGTGTGGCTGAACGTGTCCCAAATCGACGGCCCCCGGCCGTCCTCGTGCGCCGCGCCCTCGATCTGATAGCTCGCCGTCGCCGAGCCGAAGACGAAGTCGGAGGGGAACTCGAGGCCGAAGTCGCGGTAGTCGGGGGAGCCGTCAATCATCGTGCCAGCCTACCGGCGCACGAGAGCGCTCTCGCTTGCTGAGCCCATACGCGACACCGCCCCTCGACCAGCAGCGAATCGAGAGGCGGTGTCGCGGTGCTTGCCGCGAATCAGCGAGAGGCGGCGGTTCCCGCGCGGCGCTTGTTGTAGACGTCAAAGGCGACCGCGAGCAGCAGCACGAGGCCCTTGACGGCCTGCTGCCACTCGATGCCGATGCCCATGATCGACATGCCGTTGTTGAGCACGCCGATGATGAAGCCACCGATGATCGCGCCGCCGACCGTGCCGATACCGCCCTGCACGGCCGCACCGCCGATGAACGCCGCCGAGATGGCCTCGAGCTCGAAGCCGTCGCCGGCCTTCGGCCCGGCGAGGTTGAGGCGCGCCGTGAAGACGAGGCCAGCGAGTGCGGCGAGCAGGCCCATGTTGACGAACAGCCAGAAGTCGACCGAGCGCGTCTTGATGCCCGAGAGCTCGGCCGCACGGCGGTTGCCGCCGATCGCGTAGATGTGGCGGCCAAAGGTCGTGCGGTTAGCGATGACACCGTACGTGAGGACGAGCAGGGCCAGCACGATGAGCGTGATCGGGATGCCCTTGAACACGCTCAGCGCGTAGGCGAAAGCGCCGATGCCGATCGAGAAGAGAGCGATCTTGCCGATGAACCACGGCAGCGGCTCGACAGTCTGCCCGTACTTGATGCGGCCGCTGCGCGTGCGGAACTGCTGCACGATGAGCGCGATGATGGCGATGAGGCCGATTGCCAGCGTCAACGGATCAACGGTCTCGCCAAGGATCTCGACCGGGAAGTTGATGAACCCGTTGCCGAGCGCGCGGTATTCCTCCGGGAAGGATCCGATGTTCGAGTTGCCGAGCGTGATGAGCGCGAGCCCCCGGAAGATGAGCATGCCCGCGAGAGTCACGATGAACGCAGGTATGCCGACGAAGGCGATCCAGAAACCCTGCCACGCGCCGACGAGCGCTCCCACCATGAGGGAGAGGATGATCGCGAGCCACCACGGCAGACCGAGGAAATCGGCGCTGACAAACACCCCCGAGATCGCGCCGATGAAGGCAGCAATGGAGCCCACCGAGAGGTCGATGTGGCCGGCGACGATGACGAGCACCATGCCGATCGCGAGGATCAGGATGTACCCGTTCTGCACGATGAGGTTGGAGATGTTCTGCGGACGCAGCAGAATGCCGTCGGTCGTGATGGAGAACAGCACGACCACCGCAATAAGAGCGAGAAAGATTCCGTTCTTACCGAGGTCGGCGATGATGTGCTTGGCATTGCTGCTGAGGCGGCTGGAGCCCCTGCCCTCAGGGGTCGTGGGCTTCTGGGTGGCGGTGTCAGTCATTATCGCTGCTTCTCCAGGGTCATGAGCTTGAGCAGAGCTTCGGGGGTGGCGTCGGCCACGGGCATCTCACCCGTGATCCGACCTTCGGACAGTGCATAGATGCGATCGCAAATGCCGAGCAGCTCGGGCAGCTCGGAAGAGATCACCACGATCGCTTTGCCTTCGGCAGCGAGGCGATTGATGATCGTGTAGATCTCGTACTTGGCGCCGACGTCGATGCCGCGCGTCGGTTCATCGAGAATGAGCACCTCGGGGTCAGAGTAGATCCACTTCGACAGCACGACCTTCTGCTGGTTGCCGCCCGAGAGCTGGCCCGTCGCGTTCAGCACGCTCGGCGCCTTGATGTTCATCGAGTCCTTGTACTCGTTCGCGACCTTGTACTCCTCGTTGTCGTTCACGAGCCCGAGAGACACGAGCTTGTCGAGAGACGCCATGGAGATGTTGCGCTTGATGTCTTCGATGAGGTTGAGGCCGAAGGTCTTGCGATCCTCTGTCGCATAAGCGATGCCGTTCTTGATCGCCTCCGAGACCGTGCGGGTCTTGATCTCCGCCCCGCGCTTGAAGACCTTTCCGCTGATGCGGCTGCCGTAGCTGTGACCGAAGAGGCTCATGGCGAACTCGGTTCGCCCCGCCCCCATAAGGCCTGCGATGCCCACGATCTCGCCCGCGCGAGCGGTAATGCTCACCTTGTCGACGATGACGCGACTCGGATCCTGGGGATGGTGCGCCGTCCAGTCCTCGACCCTCAGGATCTCCTCGCCGATGTGCGGAGTGTGATCCGGGTAGCGGTGCTCCAGATCGCGCCCGACCATGCCCTTGATAATGCGGTCTTCGGAAACCTCGTCGCGGCGGATCGTCTCGATCGTCTTGCCGTCGCGAATCACGGTCACCGAGTCGGCGATCTTCTTGATCTCGTTGAGCTTGTGGCTGATGATGATCGACGTGATGCCCTGCCCCTTGAGGTGCAGGATGAGGTCGAGAAGGTGATCGCTGTCGGCGTCGTTGAGCGCCGCGGTGGGCTCGTCGAGGATGAGCAGCTTGACCCTTTTGGAAAGGGCCTTGGCGATTTCGACGAGTTGCTGCTTGCCCACCCCGATGTTCATGATCTTCTGGGCGGGGTCGTCATTGAGCCCCACTCTGGCGAGAAGCTTCTTCGCTTCGTCGGTGGTCTTGTCCCAGTCGATGAGACCGAAACGACCCTTGATCTCGTTGTTGAGGAAGATGTTCTCGGCGATCGACAGGTAGCGGCTGAGCGCGAGCTCCTGGTGGATGATGACGATGCCCTCGGCTTCACTCTCGCGAATGTCGCCGAACTTCATCGTGCGGCCCTCGAACACGATCTCACCGTCGTAGCTGCCGTGCGGGTACACGCCCGAGAGCACTTTCATGAGCGTCGACTTGCCGGCGCCGTTCTCGCCGCAGATGGCGTGGACCTCACCCGGGGCGACCTCGAGGGTCACGTCGGAGAGCGCCTTCACGCCCGGGAATGTCTTCGTGATGGAGCGCATCTCGAGGATGTTCTGGGTCACGTCGGTGCCCCTCCTTGCGTCGTTGGTGGATGAGGCCGGTGGTGGGGAGCCTAGTTGAGCTCCCCACCACCGACCAGAGGTGATGCTGTGTCGCTGGAGTGTCAGCCTGACTTAGAGGCCGATCTCCTCAGCGGTCCAGTAGCCGGTGTCGACGAGAGCCGACTCGACGTTGTCCGCCACGACGGGCACGGGGCCCAGGAGGAACGACGGCACGACGAAGACGCCGTTGTCGTAGGTCTCCGTGTCGTTGATCTGCGGCTCGCCGCCCTCGAGGAGCGCCTGCGCCATGCCGGCCGCAACCTTGGCGAGCTCACGCGTGTCCTTGAAGATCGTCGCGTACTGCTCGCCGGAGAGGATCGCACGCACGGAGTCGATCTCAGCGTCCTGACCCGAGATGACCGGGAAGTCGACACCCACGGCGTAGCCGGCATCGGTGAGGGCCGAGATGATGCCACGGCTCAGACCGTCGTAGGGAGACAGGACAGCGTCGACCTTCGTGCCGTCGGAGTAGTTCGCCGTCAGGAGGTCCTCCATGCGGCTCTGGGCGACTTCGCCGTCCCAGCGCAGCGTGGCGGCCTGCTCGATGTCGGTCTGACCCGACTTGACGACGAGCGTGCCGTCATCGATCAGCGGCTGGAGAACATCCATGGCGCCGTTGAAGAAGAAGAACGCGTTGTTGTCGTCGAGCGAGCCCGCGAACAGCTCGATGTTGAACGGACCCTCGGGTGCGTCGTCGAGAGCGTTGCCCTCGAGGTCGGTGAGGCCGAGACCGTTGAGCACCGTCCACGCCTGCTGCTGACCGACGAGGAAGTTGTCGAAGGTCGCGTAGTAGTTGACGTTCTCCGAGTCGCGGATGAGGCGGTCGTAGGCGATGACGGGGATGTCATTGTCAGCGGCCGACTGCAGAACCGAGGTGAGCGTGGTGCCGTCGATCGACGCGATGATGAGCGCCTCGGCGCCACGCGTGATCATGTTCTCGATCTGCGAGACCTGGGTGGGGATGTCGTCCTCCGCGAACTGGAGGTCGACCTCGAAGCCGGCCGCCTCGAGCTCGGCCTGCACGGCCGCGCCGTCCGCGATCCAGCGCTCCGAGGAGCGCGTGGGCATCGCGACGCCGATGAGGCCGCCTTCGCCGTCGCCGCCGTTTCCGCTGTCGCCGGCGTCAGCCGAGCATGCCGCGAGGCCGACGACCATGGCGCCTGCAGCCACGAAGGAGAGAAGAGCTTTCTTCTTCACTGTGTGTCCTTTCATAAGGGGATGTGGTGGTGCTGTGATCCTGCGCCTCAGCGACGAGGGCCGGATCGTCTCCCGGAACGGATCCCGGGATGTTCAGGGGTGACGGGCACGGGGCTCAGAGTCCCTGCGCGAGTCGGTAGTAGGCGGCGTTCCAGCGCACGTCGCGCTGGAACCCCTCGAGCGTGGTGCTCTCGTCGATGACGAGCAGCTCGACGCCGGCCATCTGCGCGAAGTCCCGGAAGACCTCGACGCCGACCTGGGTGGTCATGACCGTGTGGTGGGCAGCCCCCGCCGTCAGCCAGGAGGCTGCCGAGGTGGCGAAGTCGGGCGCCGGCTTCCAGACGGCATGCCCGACGGGCAGGTGGGGCATCGGCTGCGGGAGTGCGACGTTCTCGACGACGTTCGCGACGAGCCGGAACCGATCGCGCATGTCGCTGAGCGCCACGACGACCGCGGGCCCGGCGTCGGCCGTGAAGACGAGGCGAACCGGGTCCTCCTTGCCTCCGATGCCGAGCGGGTGTACCTCGAGTCGCGCGCGCTCGGTGGTGAGCGAGGGGCTCACCTCGAGCATGTGGGCGCCGAGGATGAGCTCATTGCCGGGAGTGAGGTCGTAGGTGTAGTCCTCCATGAGGCTCGCACCGCCGGGGAGGCCCGCCCCCATCACGGCGGCGGCCCGCACGAGCACGGCGGTCTTCCAGTCGCCCTCGGCGCCGAAGCCGTAGCCGTCGGCCATGAGTCGCTGCACGGCGAGGCCGGGCAGCTGGCGCAGGTCGGCGAGGTCCTCGAAGGAGGTGGTGAAGGCGCTGAAGCCTCCGTCTTCGAGGAACCCGCGCAGACCGACCTCGATCGCCGCGCCGTAGCGCAGCGAGTCGTGCCGGTTGCCTCCGGGGCGCAGGTCGGGCGCCACGTCGTAGAGGTCGAGGTACTCGGCGACGAGCGCGTCGATGTCGGCGTCGCTCGCGGCGTGCACTGCATCGGCGAGCTCGGTCACGCCCCACGTGTTGACCTGCACGCCGAAGCGCAGCTCGGCTTCGGTCTTGTCGCCCTCCGTCACGGCGACGAATCGCATGTTGTCGCCGAAGCGAGCGAGCTTGAGCTCGTGCGTGGCGTGCCAGCCTGCCGCCGCGCGCGCCCACACACCGATGCGGTCGGTGACGGCCGGGTTCGACACGTGGCCGACGACGGTCGTGCGCGCGACACCGAGACGCGACTGGATGTAGCCGAACTCGCGGTCGCCGTGCGCCGCCTGGTTCAGGTTCATGAAGTCCATGTCGATCGTCGCGTAGGGCAGCGCGGCGTCGGCCTGAGTGTGCAGGTGCAGGAGGGGCTTGCGCAGGGCGTCGAGCCCGGCGATCCACATCTTGGCCGGGCTGAAGGTGTGCATCCAGGCGATGACGCCGATGACGTTGTCGGCCGCGTTCGCCTCGAGCATGACGCTCTTGATGCTCGCGGAGTCCACGAGGGTCGGCTTCCAGACGACGGTCACCGGGATGCTCGTGGCCGACTGCAGACCGGCGACGACCGCCTGGGACTGCTCGGCGACCTGGCGCAGGGTCTCGTCGCCGTACAGGTTCTGGCTGCCGGTGAGGAACCAGACCTCGTACGTGCTGAGGTCGGGAACGATGCTGCGAGTCACGGTTGTCCTTGTCATGGGTCAGAGCACCTCGATGGCGCGCCGGTGAACGTCGAGGCCGGCCTCGTAGTGCGTCAGGTAGGCGGCGAAGCCCGCGACGTCGTCCTGGTCGGCGGCGACGGGCTGGGAGTCGGCTGCGGCGAAGACCTCGTCGTCGAGGAACGCGGCGAGGTCGCCACCGCCGCGCGCGGTGAAGGCGGCGAGCACGGCGACGCCCCAAGCGCCGCCCTCGGAGGCGCTCTCGGCGACGCCGACGGGTGCGTCGAGCGCGGCGGCGAGGAAGCGCTGGGCAACGCCGGCCGTGCGGAACATGCCGCCGTGGGCGTACATGCGGTCGATCTCGACGCCCTCGTCGCGCAGCACGCGCATGCCGAGGCTCAGCGTCGCGAAGACGCCGTAGAGGTGCGCGCGCATGACGTTCGCGAGCGTCACACGGCTGTCGGGGGTGCGCACGATGAGCGGGCGGCCCTCGCTCAGGTGCGCGACCGGCTCGCCCGCGACCTGGTTGTAGGCGAGGATGCCGCCGGCGTCGGTCTCGCCGTCGAGCGCCTCCGCGAATAGGAGGCTGTAGGCCTCGTCGGCGCTGATCGGGGCCCCGGCGATCTCGGCGAAGCGGCGGTAGGTGCCGACCCACGCGGCGAGCTCGCTCGCGCCGTTGTTGCAGTGCACCATCGCGACCGGCGCACCGGCGGGCGTCGCCACGATGTCGAGCTCAGGGTGCACACGGGCGAGGGGTCGGTCGAGGACGACCATCGCGAAGATGCTCGTGCCGGCGCTCACGTTGCCCGTGCGCGGTGCGACCGCGTTCGTCGCGACCATGCCGGTACCGGCATCTCCCTCGGGCGGGCACAGCGCGACGCCCGGCTGCAGGGCGCCGGTCGGGTCGAGCAGGGCTGCCCCCTGCGCGGTGAGGCGGCCGGCCTCGTGGCCAGCGGGCAGCACGGCCGGGAGCATCCCGCTGATCGAACCCGCGAGAGCGGACCCTGCCACGGCCGCGTCGTAGCGCGCGACGAGCTCGGGGTCGTAGCCGGCTCCCTCGGCGTCGAGAGGGAACATGCCAGAGGCGTCACCGACGCCGAGCACGCGCTCGCCCGTGAGGCGCTCGTGTACGTAGCCGGCCAGCGTCGTGAGGTGGTGGACGCGCCCGACGTGCGCCTCGCCATCCAGCACCGCCTGGTGGAGGTGCGCGATCGACCAGCGCTGCGGAATGGCCACCCCGAAGAGCTCGGTGAGCTCGGCGGCGGCGGCGCCTGTGCTCGTGTTGCGCCACGTGCGGAAGGGGACGAGCAGCTCGCCGGCCTCGTCGAAGGCGAGGTAGCCGTGCATCATCGCCGAGACGCCGAGGGCGGCGAACGCGGTCGGGGCGACCCCGTGACGCGACTGCGCATCGGCGACGAGCGCGGCGTAGGCGCTCTGCAGGCCGGACTCGACGGACTCGAGCGAGTAGGTCCACACGCCGTCGACGAGCTGGTTCTCCCACTCGTGCGATCCGGTCGCGATCACGGCATTCGGGTCGTCGCCGACGAGGCAGGCCTTGATGCGGGTCGAGCCGAGCTCGATGCCGAGCACGGCGCGCCCCTCGGCGATCGCGGAGGCGGCGGTCATCGGCTCGTGCCTCTCGGCTCACCGGTCTGCCCGTAGACGTTCTGGTAGCGATCGAAGAGCGCGTCGACCGCGGCGGGCTCGATCGGCAGGGGGTCGCCGAGCTGGCGAGCAATGTGCACCGTGCGCGCAACATCCTCGAGCATCACGGCCGCCTTGACGGCGTCGCGAGCGTCCTTGCCGATCGTGAACGGCCCGTGGTTGCGCATGAGCACGCCGCGCGAGCGGTGCCCCTGCAGGGTCTCCACGATGCCTCGCCCGATCGAGTCGTCGCCGATGATCGCGAACGGGCCGACGGGAATCTCGCCGCCGAACTCGTCGGCCATGGCCGTGATGACGCAGGGGATGGCTTCCCCGCGCGCGGCCCACGCGGTCGCGTAGGTCGAGTGGGTGTGCACGACGCCGCCGACCTCGGGCATGGAGCGGTAGACGCAGGCGTGAGCGGCGGTGTCGCTCGAGGGGCTGCGGTCGCTGCCGGGGGTGTCGGGCACGACCTCGCCGTCGAGGGTGCACAGGATCATGTTCGCGGGGTCGAGGTCGTCGTAGGAGACGCCGCTCGGCTTGATGACGAAGAGATCGGCACCGGGAACGCGCCCGCTCACGTTGCCGCCCGTCCACACGACGAGGTTGTACCGCACGAGCTCGGCGTGGAGCGCCGCGACGTCATCGCGCACGCGCGCGATGGCGACCTGCACCTCGGGGCTCAGGGCGTCGGTACTCATGGGACTCCATCGTCGCTGCGGCGACGGATGCCCGACGCCGGGGTGGAACGGGTGACAGGGTGCGGGAAGAACCTGCTCGGTGACGAACAGCGTGTGACCGTTCACATGATGCCTCTGCACTCTAGCGACGAAACGGTCACATCTGTCAAGCGCGAACCAGACGAAACGGTCACAACTTCATAACGGCAGCCCGCGCAGCACGCGGCCCCGCGGCCCCGCGGAGCGCCCCGCCCCCCGCACTTGTGCCAGATCTGGCGCGAAACGTGTGTTCCCGCATCGGTGAGCGCCACATCGCGCCAGATCTGGCCCACGTCGTGTCGCGCGGGGGCGTCAGGGGTGCGGCGCCGTGGACTCCCGGATGACGAGCTCGGGCTGCACGGGCTCGTGACTCAGGCCGGTCTCGCCGCGCAGCTCTCCGAGCAGCAGCTCGATCACCCGCCGCCCGATCTCGGCGAAGTTCTGCCGCACGGTCGTGAGCGGCGGCGAGAAGTGCGCCGCCTCCGGAATGTCGTCGAAGCCGACGACCGAGATGTCGCCGGGCACGTCGAGCCCCAGCTCGCGGCACGCGTGCATGAGGCCGAGCGCCATCTGGTCGTTGCCCGCGAAGACCGCGGAGAAGTCGCGGAACCTCAGCAGCTCGAGCCCCGCGTAGTAGCCGAACGACGCCGTCCAGTCCCCCAGGATCGGAGCGCGCGTGCGCAGATCGGCATCGGAGAGCTCGCGCAGGAATCCCTGCATGCGCGCCTCCGCCTCGATCCAGTCCTGCGGCCCGGAGATGTGCATGATCTCGGTGTGGCCGAGATCGATGAGGTGCCGGGTCGCGCGACGCGCGCCCGTGATCTGGTCGACCCAGAGCGAGTGCGAGGTGCCGAGCCCGGTCGCCTCGAGGGTGACGTACGGCACGTCCACATGCAGATCGTTGATCGCCTCGAACACGCGCACCTGCGGGGCGATGACGATGAGCGCCTCGACCGATTGGCTCATGAGGTAGTCGAGCGCCGACTTGATCGACGTGGAGTCGCTCGACGAGATGTTGGTGATCGACAGACGGTACCCGGCTTCGCGCGCCGCCGTCTCGATCGCGTGGAGGCTCGTGGCCGGACCGTAGTGCACCGTCTGGGCTCCCAGCACCCCGATCGTGCGCGAGCGGCTCGTCACGAGAGCGCGCGCAGCCTGATTGGGCCGGTACCCGAGCTCGGCGATCGCGGCGCGCACGCGCTGCAGGGTCTCGGGCCGGATGCTCGGGCTGTCGTTGAGCACCCGGGAGACGGTCTGGTACGAGACGCCCGCCACCCGCGCCACATCGCGGATGTTCGGAGCGCGCACGCGCTCCGGCTCCGCGGGCCGATCAGTCTCGGTGGTCATCAGCGTCCGTTCGAGCGGGGGATGTGTACGGTCACACGCGTTCGGCCCCATTATGCCGGTCGTCGCGTGCCCACCCGACAGGACGAGGCGCCGGATGCTCCGCTACAGCCGCGCGAGGGCCTGCAGCACGTCGGCCACGAGGTCGTCGGCCTCCTCGATGCCCACCGAGAGGCGCACGATCGAGTCGGGCACCTCGAGCTCGGTACCGCGCACCGACGCATGCGTCATCTCGCTCGGGTAGTTCATGAGCGACTCGACGCCGCCGAGCGACTCCGCCAACTGGAACAGCCGGGTGCCTTCGGCGAAGGCGCGCGCGGCCGCTCCTCCACCGGCGAGCTCGAGCGAGAGCATCCCGCCGAACAGGCGCATCTGCCGCGCGGCGAGAGCGTGGTCGGGGTGCGAGGGCAGGCCCGGGTAGTGCACGCGCGCGACCGCCGCTTGACCCTCGATCGCCTCGGCGATGGCCTGCGCGTTCGCGCTGTGGCGCTCCATGCGTACCGCGAGGGTCTTGATGCCGCGCGAGGTGAGCCACGCGTCCATGGGGCCGGAGACGGCGCCCGCCGCGAACTGCTGGAACTGCACCTTCTGCGCGAGCTCGGGGTCGGAGGTCACGATCGCGCCGCCGAGCACGTCCGAGTGGCCGCCCAGGTACTTCGTCGTCGAGTGCACGACGACATCGGCTCCGAGCGCGAGAGGCTGCTGCAGGTACGGCGTCGCGAACGTGTTGTCGACGACCACGAGGGCTCCAGCAGCATGGCCGATCTCAGCGAGCTGGGCGATGTCGGTCACCGTCATCATGGGGTTGCTCGGCGTCTCGAGCCAGAGCACCCGCGGGCTCAGGTCGGCTAGCGCCGCCCGCACCGCGTCGGGGTCCGACAGCGCCATCGTCGTGAGGCCGATGCCCCAGTCGCCGAAGATGCGCCGCACGAGGCGGTGCGTGCCGCCGTACACGTCGTTGCCCATGAGCACGTGATCACCGGGGCGCAGCACGGCGCGCAGCAGGGCGTCCTCGGCGGCGAGGCCCGAGGCGAAGCTCACGGCGTGGGCGGCGCCCTCGAGCGCGGCGAGCTGCTCCTGCAGGGCATCCCGCGTGGGGTTGCCACCGCGCGCGTACTCGTAGCCGCCGCGCAGTCGGCCGATGCCCTCCTGCACGAACGTCGACGTGAAGTACACGGGCGGAATGATCGCGCCCGTCGTCGGGTCGAAGTCCTGCCCCGCGTGGATGGCGCGCGTGGCGAAGCCGTGGTCGGTGTGGTCGGTCATGGTTCTCCAGACGGTGGGGCGCGAAGAGGGGCGAGGATGCTCGCGGCTCAGCCGGCGAGCGCGGCGAGCAGGTCGTGGCGCGAGAGCAGCCCCACGGGGTTGCCGCCCTCGAGCACGAGAAGGGTGTCGGGCACGCGGCCGCCTGCGCCGCGCGCGGCAAAGCGCTCGGCCGCCGCCTCGAGGGACTCGTGCGCGCCTACGAAGGGCAGGCCGGGCCCCATCGCGGCCGTCACCGGGTCGGACG
Organism: Chryseoglobus sp. 28M-23; assembly: GCF_014789785.1. Taxonomy (NCBI): domain Bacteria; kingdom Bacillati; phylum Actinomycetota; class Actinomycetes; order Micrococcales; family Microbacteriaceae; genus Microcella; species Chryseoglobus sp. 28M-23. The sequence continues at coordinate 2,244,864 of NZ_CP061846.1, forward strand.
CCGTGACCTCGCCCGAGGCGAGCGCCTTCAGCAGACCGGAGGCGGAGACCGCACCGAGCACCTCGCCGAGCACGAGCGGCGGCTCCGCCGCGACGACGGGCAGCCCGCCCGCCGACGAATCCAGCGCGGCGATCGCCTCGCCCACGGTGTGCTCGCGACGCACGTGCGCGAGCGGGCGGCGCTGCTCGCCGAGCAGGTCGGCGACGGTCGGCGAGCCCGTGGCCGGAGCGAAGCCGTGGCGGCGCATCCAGCCCTCGTTGAAGATCTTGCCCAGGTAGCCGCGGCCGCCATCGGGGAGGAGGACGACGACGACGTCGTCGGGGCCGAGCTCGCGGGCCACCTCGAGGGCCGCGACGACGGCCATGCCGCACGAGCCGCCGACGAGCAGGCCCTCCTCGCGCGCAAGACGCAGCGTCATGTCGAAGGACTCCTGGTCGCTCACGGCCACGACACGGTCGACGACGCTCGGGTCGTAGGCGCCCGGCCAGAAGTCTTCGCCCACACCTTCCACGAGGTAGGGGCGACCGTCGCCGCCCGAGTAGACGCTGCCGACCGGGTCGGCGCCGACGATCTGCACGCGGCCCCGGGGAGTCTCGTCGCTGATCTCGCGCAGGTAGCGACCCGCGCCCGTGATCGTGCCGCCCGTACCCACGCCCGCCACGAAGTGGGTCACGCGCCCCTCGGTGTCGCGCCAGATCTCGGGGCCCGTCGTCTCGTAGTGCGAGAGCGGGCCGTTGGGGTTCGCGTACTGGTTGGGCTTGAAAGCACCCGGAATCTCGGCGGCGAGCCGATCGCTCACCGAGTAGTACGACTCGGGGTCGTCGGGAGCGACGGCCGTCGGCGTCACGACGATCTCGGCGCCGTAGGCGGTGAGCACATTGCGCTTGTCCTCGCCGACCTTGTCGGGCAGCACGAACACGCACCGATAGCCGCGCTGCTGCGCCACGAGGGCCAGGCCGACGCCCGTGTTGCCGCTCGTCGGCTCGACGATCGTGCCGCCGAGCTTCAGGTGGCCCTCGCGCTCGGCTGCATCGATGATGCGCGTGGCGATGCGGTCTTTCGACGAGCCGCCGGGGTTGAGGTACTCGACCTTGGCGAGCACGGTCGCACTGATGCCCTCCGTCACCCGATTGAGCTTGACGAGGGGCGTGTCGCCGATGAGATCGGTCACGGTCTGCGCGTACTTCATGGTGCGATCACGCTATCAGCGCCGGTGCGCGCGCAGGCAGCTCAGTAGGCGATGGCGCGCGAGCTGAGCGGCAGCACGAGACCGGCGGCCGTGAAGGCGTCGACGACGAGGCGCCGCCTGTTGTCGATCTCGCGCCCGATGTCGCGAGCGAGCTCGGGGCGCGCGGCGACGAGCTCGTCGAGCACCGCGACGGGCACGAGCAGGGCCTCCACCTCGGTGACGGCCTGCACCGAGGCGTTGATGCCCTGGCGGGTCAGGGAGGTGAGGCCCACGAGCTCGTCGCGCTGCAGGTCGGTGACCGGCAGGCGGGCGCCGTCACCGGTCTCGACGATCATGCGCGCGAGCCCCGCCATGATGATCCGGATGCCCTCCGGCACCTCCCCGACATGCTGCAGCTTCTCCCCCTGCGTGTAGCGCTCGGCGCTCACGCGGTCGACGAGGGCGTCGACCTGCTCGACCGAGCAGTGCAGCACCGAGCACGCGCGCAGCAGGTGCTCGCGCCGGCGCGCAGCGGTGTTGTAGTCGTCGAAGTAGTCGCGGTCGAGATGCAGACCCGCGCGCCTGGCCGCGTACCAGAGCACGCGGTGGAACTCGACGGCCGCGTCGTAGTGCAGCCCTGGAGAGGACAGCGGCAGGGTGATCTCGTACTGGGCGGCCCCGAGAGCGGTCGCGCTCGGCGCAGCGCCAGGGGAGAGGTGGGGGAGGTCGGCGGCGACGGTCTCCATGACCGCGATCACACGGTGCGGCGGGTCCTCCGTCGCGAAGGTCACGGTCTCGCAGGCCGAGTACGGCCGCCCTTTGCGCGAGAGGTTGGTGAAGGACGAGCCGGCGAGCTCGGCGTTCGGTACCACCTGCACACCTCGGATGGTGCGGATGTGCACCGAGCGCCAGTTGACCTCCTCCACCTGCCCGCGCACGCCGCCGTGGTCGAGCCAGTCGCCGAGCTGGAACGGCTGCTCGAACAGCAGCAGCAGACCGGAGAGCACCGAGCCCACGGCGTTCTGCAGGGCGAGGCCGATGACGATCGATCCGATGCCGAGCGCCGTGAACAGTCCTCCGACATCGGCGCCCCACACCCACGAGAACAGCAGCGCGAGGGAGACGACGATGAGGAGGAACCTCGTGACGTCGAGGAAGATCGAGGGAAGGCGGTCGCGCCAGCTGCCCTTGCGGGCCGAGACGAACAGGGCGACGTTGAGACCGTTGATGAGCACGACGATGAGCAGGAAGCCGAGAATGGTCGCGACGATGCGGGTCCAGTTCGCGTCGACGTCGACGTCGCTCGTCTGGCTGAGCAGGATGAGCAGGGCGGCGACGGGGGCGACGACGGTGCGCAGGAGGCGCACGATGCGTGCCGCGGGGTGGTCGATCCGCCTCAGGTGCTCGTAGAGCTCGCTGAGCACGAGCAGCACGATCGGCAGGCCGATGATGACGCTCACGGCGGGCCAGAACCAGCTCTGGCTCCACACCTCGGTCATCGCGGGGCCCCGCCTACAGGTCGCACCGGATCAAGCATCGCGCACCCCGCTGCCCGCCGCGTCCACACGCCAGATGCGCACCTCGTCGCGACCATCGACGACGACGCCGGCATCGCTCAACGCCACGGTCGAGGGCAGTCGCGCCGACACGCGCTCGGTGACGAAGATGCCGGTCTCCGGGTGCTCGCTCTGAATGCGGAAGGCGAGGTTCACGGCCTCGCCCCACAGGTCGTAGACGACGTGCGCACGGCCGACGAGCCCGCTGCTCGCCTCCCCGAGGTCGATGCCCGCGCGCAGATGCAGCTCGGCTCCCCACTGCCCGCCGAACCGTTCGAGAATTCTCTGCATCTCGAGCGCGAAGTCGACGATGCGGCGAGCGTTGTCGACCCGCGGCACCGTCATGCCGCAACTGGCGAGGTAGCCCTTGGTGGTCGTGCGCACGTGCTCCACGCCGAGCGTCGCCGCGGCCTCGTCGAACTGCTTGACGAGCTCGTTGAGCAGGTCGAGTCGGGCGGCAGAGTCGAGTGCTCTGCTGTGGTCGTCGAAGCCGACGATGTCGGCGTACAGCACGGTGACATCGTGATGGTCTTCGGCGATCGTCTGGTCACCATCGCGATAGCGCCGGATGACCGGCTCGGGCATGAGCGCACGCAGAAGCCTCTCGCTCTCGGCGCTCTGCTCGTCGAGCAGCTCTGCCTTCACCTGCAGGCTGCGACTCATGTCGTTGAACGCGGTGGCGACGCTCATCATCTCGTCGCTGCCGCCGGCGTCGACCACGACGCCGGTCTCGCCCGCCGCGATGCGCTGGGCTCCCCGCGCGAGAGCGCGCAGCGGCCGTACGAAGATGCGCGCGAGCAGCAGGGAGAGTACCGAGACGATGAGGGCGAGCACGGCCGACGAGATCACGAGGTTGCGCGTGAAGTCGGTGACGGGCGCGAAGGCTTCGCTCGTGTCGAGTTCTGCGACGACGACCCATCCCAGGTCGCCGACGTCGACCGGCCCGTAGGCGGCGAGAGTCTCGCGGCCGAGGTAGTTGGGCGCGATGATCGTGCCGGAGCGACCGCTGAGCGCGTCACTCGCCGCCGGGGTGCGGATCGGCTGCAGCCCCACGGTGGTGCGGTTCTCCACGATCGCCGAGGCCAGGGGCTCCGCCATGCCTGTCGCGGTGACCGCCGCGGCGAAGCTCTCCGGGTCCTCGAGCAGCACGCGGGAGGGCGAGCGCATGAGAGAGTCGGCGCCGACGAGGTAGACCTCGCCCGTGCGCCCGAGCCCGCCCTGCGTCCAGTCGCCGTCCGCGGTCATGACGCGACTGACGCGCTCGATCGGCAGCTCCACGGCGAGCGCGCCGATGATGGCTCCGTCGGCGCTCACCGGGGTGACGGCCCACCCCGCCTGCCGGTCGAGCGAGGGCGGGTAATCCCCGAAGTCGGTGAGAGCCACTTCGCCACGAAGGCTCGTGGTCATCGCCGAGGCGTACGCGGCGGCCAGGTTCGTGAACCGCAGCGGCCCGTCCACGACGTTGCTGCCCAGATCGATGCCCTTGTAGGCCGAGTACACGATCGTGCCGTCGCGGTCGAGCAGCAGAACGTCCTCGTACTCGAGGCGCGTCGCCATGGTGCGGAAGTGATCGTGGTACGCGGCGTGCGCTGCGGACCATGCGGAGCCGTCCTCGGCGTCGTCGACCGCGAGTGCCTCGTCGAAGCTGTCGGCGGGCACCGTGTACTGCACCTGCAGGTACCGCCCCGCCGCACTCGGCGGCAGGAGGGTCGAGGCGTCGACCTCGGCACCCGAGGTCGCGAGCCGGGGCCCCACGACACGGTCGTAGTAGCCCTCAAGCTGCTCGAGCTGCTGCGGCGTGAGGGCGACGCCGTCGAGCTCGGCGAACGCCGACGTGAACGCCTGGGTCGCCTCCACGACGCTCTGGCCGCTCGCGTGCACGACGATCGTGCTCTCGAGCGTCGAGAAGAGCCGCTCGATCTCGCGCTCCCGCGAGTCGCGTACTTCCACGAGCCGATCGAAGGCGGCATCGCGCAGCGAGTCTGCGGCGTTGTTGTAGCCGATGAGGCCGACGAGAACGTTCGAGGTGAGGCTCACGACGAGCAGCATGATGAGCACGGTCGACTGGATGCTCAGCCCGACCCGCCGAGAGGCACGCCGGGGAACCAGGGGTGCGCCGTCGGCGCCCGCTGCGGCATCGCTCGGTGACATGGCTACCTCGGGGAGCGCCAGGGACGACAGGGTCCGAGAGAGTGGTTCGCGCGAACTGCGTGCTCGAAGAATAGCCCGCCGAACCGCCCGAATGCGAGAGGTGATCACGCACGTGCGCGGGGCCCACTGTCAGGCACCACCAGGGGTTCTCTGCCATGCTGAGACAGGCCTGCCCTGCGCGGGAAGCCAATCTCGAGCCCCCTACCCTGAACGACAGGAGCCCCGACGTGGCTGATGGCACCTCCGAGGACGACAACCTCACGATCAAGCAGCAGCGCGAGAAGCGCCGTGCCGAGAAGGTCGCGGCGCTCAAGAAGAAGCAGCAGACCGAGAAGCTCCGCAACCGCATCACCGTTCTCGGCTCGATCGCCGCCGGTGCGGGCGTGCTGAGCCTCATCATCGCCGTGGTCATCACCTCGGCCACGCCGCCCGTCGATCCCTCGACGATCGAGGTTGAGGGCGTGCAGGAGATCGAGGGGCTCGAGCCCATCCACGTGGAGACCGTCGTCGAGTACGACCAGACCCCTCCCGCCGGTGGCCCGCACAATCCGGCCTGGCTCAACTGCGGTATCTACGAGGAGCCCGTCCCCAATGAGAACGCCGTGCACTCGCTCGAGCACGGGGCCGTGTGGGTCACGTACGATCCCGCGCAGCTGAGCGACGACGAGGTCAGTCAGTTGCGGAATGCCATGCCGAGCACCTACATGATCCTCTCCCCGTACGAGGGCCTCGATGCTCCCGTCTATGCGAGCTCGTGGGGCTTCCAGGTCGCTCTCGACGGTGTGGACGACCCGCGGCTGAACGACTTCATCGTCAAGTACCGCCAGTCTCCGGAGGTGCCGGAGCCGGGCGCTCTGTGCTCGCAGGCCGTCGACGGTCCCGGAAAGATCTCCTAGCCCGTGTCCATCGCGGTGTCGACCTCCGGCGGGCGCGCTCGGCTCGCCCTCGTCGGCGCACTCCTCGTGCTCGTCGCGCTGGTCGCCGGTGTGCTTCTCGGCCGAGCGACCGCCCCGGGCGGAGGGCAGACGTCTCCGAACGCGACGAGCGCCGAGGCCGGCTTCGCCCGCGACATGCAGGCCCACCACTCTCAAGCCGTCGACATGGCGATCCTCGTACGCGAGGCGACCGACGACCCTGAGGTGCGCCTGCTCGCGCTCGACATCCTCACCGCGCAGAGCCAGCAGATGGGCCAGATGTACGCGTGGCTCGTGAGCTGGGGGGTGCCGCAGACCTCGACCGAGGAGCCGATGGCGTGGATGGCACGGCCCGCTCTCGACGGCGGCCACGATGAGCACAGCGACGACCACGTTCCCGGCGAGCGGATGCCCGGGCTCGCGTCGAGCGAGCAGATGGCCGCACTCGCGGACGCCGAGGGCGTCGAGGCCGAGCGTCTGTTCCTCGAGCTCATGATGGTGCACCACCTCGGGGGCGTCGAGATGGCGGAGGCTGTGCTCGCCCGCACGGAGATGCCCATCGTGACGAACCTCGCCTCCGGCATGGTCGCCATCCAGGACAAGGAGATCGACTACATGCGCGAGCTGCTCGAGGCCCGCCAGTAGCGCCTCGCTCGGCTCGTCACTCCTGGTCGGCGACGAACTCGGTCGACTGCTCGGCGACGAGCCGCGCGTAGACGCCCCCGCGCGCGACGAGCTCGCCGTGCGTGCCGCTCTCGACGATGCGTCCGTGGTCGACCACGTGGATCGTGTCGGCGGTGCTCACCGTCGACAACCGGTGCGCGATCGCGATCGTTGTGCGCCCGCGGGTCGCCGAATCGAGCGCCCGCTGCACGACGCGCTCCGAGACCGAGTCGAGGGCGCTCGTCGCCTCGTCGAGGATGAGCACCGGGGGGTCCTTGAGCAGCACGCGTGCGATCGCGATGCGCTGCTTCTCCCCGCCGGAGAGGCGGTACCCGCGCTCGCCGACGACGGTCGCGTAGCCGTCGGGGAACGACTCGATGGTCTCGTGGATGCTGGCCGCGCGGCAGGCTGCCTCGAGCTCCTCCGCCGTCGCCTCCGGTTTCGCGTACCGCAGGTTCTCCGCGATCGTCGCGTGAAAGAGGTACGTCTCCTGGCTCACGATGCCGACCGAGCCGATGAGCGACTCCTGCCGCAGCTCCCGCACGTCGGTGCCCGCGAACTCGACGACACCGCTCGAGGCCTCGTGCAGCCGGGGCACGAGGTAGGAGATCGTCGTCTTGCCGGCGCCGGACGGCCCGACGAAGGCCACGAACTGCCCGGGCGCGACCGAGAACGAGACGCCGTCGAGCGTCGGCGACGTCTCGTCGCCGGCATCCGGATAGCGGAAGACGACGTCGCGGAAGGCGACCGAGCCCACGCGCGCTGTGTCGACGTCCCGCCCCTCGGGCGCCTCGGTGATGGCAGGCCTCAAGTCGAGGTACTCGAAGATGCGGGCGAACAGCGCGGCCGAGGTCTGCAGGTCGAGGGCGACGCGCATGAGGCCGAGCAGGGGGAAGGTCAGACGGGCCTGCACGGTCGTGAAGGCGACGATCGTGCCCGCCGTCACGGCGACGTCCGCCTCGATGAGGTACGCCGCGACGAGGTAGATGACGGCGGGGATGACGGAGAGGAAGACGTTGACGATCGCGAAGAACCACTGGCCGCTCATCTGCAGCTGCACCTGCAGACGGCGCTGCACCTCGTTCTCACTGCGGTAGCGCTCGATCTCCCCCGCCTGGCCGAAGAAGCTCTTCGCGAGCATGATGCCCGAGACGCTCAGCGACTCCTGCGTGATCGCCGACATGTCGCTCAACGACTCCTGGGTCTTGCCGGCGATGCGCGCGCGCACCTGGCCGACGCGTCGCTGGGCGATCACGAGGAGGGGCAGCAGGATCACCGCGACGACCGTGAGCTGCCAGCTGAGGATGAGCATGGCGATGAAGGCCGCGATGACCGTGACGGTGTTGCCGATGACGCTCGAGACGGTGTTGTTGAGCACGCCCGCGACGCCCCCGACGTCGTTCTGCAGGCGCGACTGGATCGCGCCGGTCTTGGTGCGGGTGAAGAAACCGAGCTCCATGCTCTGCAGGTGCGCGAAGAGCCGCACGCGCAACTGCGCCATGACGGCGTTGCCGACGGTGGCGGTGAGGAAGGTCTGCGCGATGCCGAGGCCCGCGCTGAGCATCCAGAGAAGCAGCATGAGGCTCACGAGCTGAATCAGCACCGGGATGTTCGGGCCGCCCTCGGGCGGGAAGAGCCCGCGGTCGAAGGCCTGCTGCGTGAGGAGGGGCGGCAGCACGCTGAGGCCCGCCGACACGAGGACGAGAGCGATCGTGAGCGTCAGGCGCGCGCGATGCGGGCGGAACAGCTGCGCGATGCGCGGCAGCAGGTTCGGGATGCGCGGGGCCGCAGCGTTCTCGGATCTCTGCGCCTCGACATCAGAGCTCGACACTCGCCCGGCCCCTCGGGCGCCTCGCCCGCTCATTCCCATGCTCACCTCATGAGCCTAGGCTCGCGCCTCGACCAGCGACCCCCGTGTTCGCCATGAGCGCGCGCCGGCGCAGGCTGCGCACGGCACGAGGCCCCCGGGCGTGCGCACCGGGGGCCTCGGATCCTGCGTGGGCCGATCAGCCCTTCGTCGAGCCCGCCAGCAGGCCGCGCACGAAGTAGCGCTGCAGGCTGAAGAACACGATGAGCGGAATGATCAACGAGATGAACGCCGCCGCCGGCAGACGCTCGGTGTTGCGCCCGAAGTTTCCGACGAGCTCGGCCAGCCGTTGCGTCAGGGGCGCGACGTCTGCTGTGCCGCCCGAGAACACGAGGGCGACGAGCAGATCGTTCCAGACCCACAGGAACTGGAAGATGCCGATCGACGCGAGAGCCGGGAGCGACAGCGGGATGATCACGCGGAAGAAGATCTGCGTGTGGTTCGCACCGTCGACGCGGGCCGCCTCGACGACCTCCCCGGGAATCTCGGAGATGAAGTTGTGCAGCAGGAAGATGCACAACGGGAGCCCGAAGATCGTGTGCGCGATCCACACCGCGGGGAAGGTGCCGCTGATGCCGAGCACACCGCTGAAGATCTGCAGCAGCGGCACGAGGGCCATCTGCAACGGCACGATCTGGAGGGCGAACACGAGCACGAACAGCGCTCCGGAACCCTTGAACTTGATCCACGCGAAGGCGTACGCGGCCATCGTCGCGAGGGCGATGGGGAAGAGCGCCGCGGGAATCGCGATGACGAGCGAGTTCACGAAGTACTGCCCGAGGTTCGCCGAGGATGCGCCGGAGACGGTGAGCACTTCCGCGTAGTTCTCGAGCGTGAAGCTCGGGCTCACGAAGATGTTCCACCAGCCGGTCGAGCGGATCTCCTCCGGCGTTCGGATCGAGGAGACGAGGAGCCCGAAGGTCGGGATCGTCCACACGACGGCGATGACGATGGCCGCGAAGGTCGCCCAGCGCGAGGTGAGGCGCTGCTTCACCCGCTTCGCCTTGCCGCCCCCCGTCGCCTTGTTCCTCTGGCCGAGCGGCTTGTCGAGCTTGGTCTCGGCCTTCTGCACCTTGTCCGTGCTCGTGCCCGCGTTGGTTCCGCTGCTCGTGCTCATCGGATCTCCTTCTGCTTGCGCATGATGCGCACGTTGTAGACGACGATGGGCAGAACCATCACGAAGAGCACGAGGGCGAGAGCCGAACCCTGCCCGAACTCACCACGGTTGAAGGCCTGCGTGTACATCTCGTTGGCGACGACGGAGGTGTCGAAGTTGCCGCCCGTCATCGCTCGCACGATGTCGAAGACCTTCAGCGTGGCGATGGAGATGGTGGTGACGACGACGACGAGCGTGCTGCGGATGCCGGGAACCGTGACGTTCCAGAACGTCTGCCACGGGTTGGCGCCGTCGAGCCGGGATGCCTCGATGATCTCGACCGGGACTCCCTTGATCGCCGCCGAGAGCAGCACCATGGCGAAACCGGTCTGGATCCACACCATGACGATGATGAGGAAGAAGGTGTTCCATGGCGAGTTCTGCAGGAACTGCTGCGGTTCGCCGCCGACCCAGACGATGATCTGGTTGAGCACACCGATCTGCTCGCTGAACCCTTCCGCGCGGTACTCGTACATGAAGCGCCAGATGATGCCGGCGCCGACGAACGAGATCGCCATGGGCATGAAGACGAGCGACTTGAGGACCTTCTCACCCTTCGACTTGTCGATGAAGACCGCGTAGGCGAGGCCGAAGATCGTCGAGAGCGTCGGCACCAGCGCCACCCAGATGAGGGTGTTGATGAGGGTGATCTGAATCGACGGCTGGGTGAACATCCAGACGAAGTTGTCGAAGCCGACGAATTCCTGCGAGTTGCGGTTGAAGAACGACAGCACTGTCGTGTTGACCGCGGGGTAGATGAGGCCCACGGTGAGCAGGATGCCCGCGGGGAGAAGGAAGATGAGGAGCTGCAGAACGTCTCGACCCCGCTTGGGGGCCCGATCTGCCAAGAAGAGAAGGATGCCGACCACCGCGGCGAACGCGGCGAGGCCGAGGAACATGAGTCCGAACTTCTCAGCGAAGTCGGACAGGAAATCCGCCATGCGATGAAACCTCCATTGGTTTATCTGACTCGACCCACGCTACCCGACAGTCGGGCCCGCCGAACAGGAGTGCTCGGCGGGCCCGCTGTCATTCAGTGCAGTTCAGTCATGAGAGAGAACTGCTCAGGGGAAGGTGCTGTCGATGAACGACGTCAGCTCGTCGGTCGAGACCGTGCCGCTCACCCAGTCCACCATGCCGGTCCAGAAGGAGCTGGTACCGACTTCGGCGGGCATGAGGTCAGAGGCGTCGAAGCGGAACACCGTGTCCGGGTTCTGCAGGATCTCGATCGACTGGACGCCGAGCTGCGAGCCGGCGAGGCTCGCGTCGAGGCCCTGGTTGGCCGAGATGACACCGCCGAGCGCGATGCGGTTGTTCGCCCACGTGTCGCTCGCGAGGTAGGTCTGCACAGCACCCGTCGCCTCGCGGTCGTTGAACGCGGCGACGAACTCGCCACCACCGGTGACGGCGGGGCCGTCATCGGCGCTCATCGGCGGGGTGATGAAGGCCCAGATGTCGCCATCCGGAGCCACCGTCACGCCGTCGCCCCACTGCGCCTCGTAGAACGAAGCCTGGTGGTGCATCGAGCAGTTGCCATCGAGGATGGGCAGGCCGCCGTCGTTGAAGGTCGTCGAGACGATCGACTCGACGCCGCCGAAGCCGCCGTTGACGTACTCCGGGTTGAGGAGGATGTCGCCGACCATCTCGATGGCCTCGGTGATCTCGGGCGAGCTGAACTCGAGCTCTCCCGCGACCCAGGCGTCGTACGCCTCGGGGCCAGCCGAGCGCAGCACGGCGTCCTCGACCCAGTCGGTGCCGGGCCAGCCGGTCGCGTCACCGGAGCCGAAGCCGACGCACCAGGGGCGGTAGGGGCCCTCGTTGCGCTCGGTCATCTGGTCGGTGAGCGCCATCATCTCGTCCCACGTGGTGGGAATCTCGTAGCCGTTCTCCTCGAAGTCGGCCGGCGAGTACCAGATGTAGCCCTTGACGCTCGCCATGAGCGGCGCGGCGTAGAAGGTGCCGTCGATCGTGCCGTAGCCCTTCCAGGACTCGCTCCAGAACTCGTCGACGTTGTCCTCGACGCTCGAGGGAGCGGCGACGACGTAGCCGTCGGCGATGAGGCGCTGGAGCAGACCGGGCTGCGGGATGATCATGAGGTCGGGAGCGTCACCGGCGGCGGCGCGCACGTTGATCTGCGTCTCCGCCTCCTGCGTGCCCACGTAGTCGATGGTGATGCCCGTGCAGTCCTCGAAGTCGGACCAGCTGGTCACCAGGTCATCGGCTTCGACCTCGACGATCGTCGCGTAGACCTCGACGCTCTCGCCGTCGAAGGTGCCGTACTGCTCGTACGCGGAGCAGTCGACGTCGCCGCCCGCTCCGGGCTCGTCGGTGTCGGCGGCGCAGCCTGCGAGAACGAGGCTGAGGGCGCCGACTGCTGCGGCTGGCGCAAGAACCCTGCGCCGGAGAGTGGAACTCATGTGTTTCCTCCTCATTGAGGTCGGTCGGCGCATCGAGACCCGAGGCGCCGGGTGTGGTGTTGGTGGTGCAAGAGCGAAACTCGATACCCGTCATCGGGGCGCGGAAGGCACTCCGTCGGGAACCGGTTCCAGACGCTACGGTACGTCAGGTTCGCGCGCACTGCAAGCGCGAGATTCCGGCTCGTTACCGATCCGTTGCGCGACTGTAGGCCCGCTCCCAGGTGCGAGATCCGGCCGCGAGCGAGCGAACATGCGGTGATTCCTGGCACCGGTTCCATAGAGTCCGGGAATCGGGCTACACTGGCCCCTCAGCGGGCTACCCCAGCAGGCCGCCCCTTACTTCGCGGTCACCACCGCACCGGTCCAACGGAGGACGACGAGGCATGAGCATCCTGGCCGATGTTGCCCGCATCGCGGGCGTCTCCAAGTCCACCGCGTCGCGCGCTCTGAGCGGTCGCGGATACGTCTCGATCGACACGCGCCGGAAGGTCGAGGCAGCGGCCTCCGAGCTCGGCTACGTCGTCTCGAGCACGGCGGCGAGCCTCGTGACCGGCCGCACGCGCAACGTCGGGGTCGTCATCCCGTACATCAACCGCTGGTATTTCGCGGAGGTGCTCGAGGGCATCGAGTCCGCGCTCATCCGTGCCGGGTACGACCTCACCCTCTATCGTCTGAGCACCGACCGCGATCTGCGGCGCCGCGTGTTCGACTACTTCCTCGTGCGCAAGCGCGTCGACGCCGTGATCGCCGTCACGATCGCGCTGAGCCCGCACGAGGTCGAGATGCTGCAGGCGCTCGGCAAGCCGCTCGTCGCCATCGGAGGGCGCGTGGCGGGCATCCCGTCGCTGTCGATCGACGACGTGGAGACCTCGCGCCTCGCGACGGAGCACCTCATCAGCCTGGGCCACGAGCGCATCATCCACGTCGGCGGCGACCAGGACGAGCAGATGGACTTCCGCGTGCACAGTCAGCGCTACTCGGGCTTCCGACGCGCGATGGAGGAGGCCGGGCTGGGCGACGAGGACGACTTCCGCGAAGCGGAGTTCTCCATCTCCGGCGGCTACGCCGCGGGGCTCGCCGTGCTCGGCGATCCGCGCACGCGACCCACCGCCATCTTCGCCGGGTGCGACGAGATCGCGGTCGGCATCATGATGGCCGCCCGCCAGCTCGGCATCGGCGTGCCGCACGACCTCTCGATCATCGGCATCGACGACCACCCCCTCGCCGAGACTCTCGGCATCACGACGCTTGCCCAGCGCCCCGGCGCGCAGGGCGGCCGCGCGGTCGAGCTTCTGCTCGAGCAGATCGACCACCACGACGCCCCCGCGCCCGATGAGCACCTGCTGCTGCCCACTGGCCTCACGGTGCGGTCGAGCACGGGCCCCGCGCGCCCGGCGTAGCGCACGAGCACCGCAGCGCGACAGTCTCTCCCCACGCACGAAGGCCCCGCGCCGTCGACGGACGGGCGGGGCCTTCGCGAGCAGCACGAGGCTGCGGGTAGTGCGACTACTTCAGGGTGACGGTGGCGCCGGCCTCTTCGAGCTGGGCCTTGGCCTTCTCGGCGGCCTCCTTGTTCGCGCCCTCGAGCACGACACCGGGAGCACCGTCGACGAGCGCCTTCGCCTCGCCGAGACCGAGGCTCGTGAGGGCGCGCACCTCCTTGATGACCTGGATCTTCTTGTCACCGGCGGCCTCGAGAACGACGTCGAACGAGTCCTTCTCCTCGACCTCCTCGGCAGCGGCTCCGCCACCGGCGGGGCCGGCCGCGGCCACGGCGACGGGCGCCGCGGCGGTGACCTCGAAGACCTCTTCGAACTTCTTCACGAACTCGCTGAGCTCGATGAGCGACAGCTCCTTGAACGCCTCGATGAGGTCGTCAGTCGACATCTTTGCCATGATTTCTCCTTCTTACGTGCTGCTACTGGTCTGATCTACCGCGAAGCTGGATTCAGCTCGCGGACTCCTGCTTCTGCCGCAGCGCGTCCACTGCCCGCGCGGCCTGGGCCAGCGGAGCGTTGAACATGTACGCGGCACCGAACAGCGAGGCCTTGACGGCGCCGGCCAGCTTGGCCAGCACCACCTCACGGCTCTCGAGATCGGCGAGCTTGGTCACCTCGGCGGCGCTGAGCGGGTTACCGTCGAAGTACCCGCCCTTCACCACGAGGAGGGGGTTCGCCTTGGCGAAGTCGCGCATGGCCTTCGCCACGTTCACGGTGTCACCGTGGACGAAGGCGATGGCAGAAGGACCCTCGAGCAGGTCATCGAACGAGTCGATGCCGGCGTTGTTGGCCGCAATCTTGGTCAGCGTGTTCTTCACCACGGCATAGGTCGCGTCCTCACGGAGTGCGGCACGCAGCTGCTTGAGCTGGGCCACCGTGAGACCGCGGTACTCGGTCAGCAGGACGGCGTTCGAGCTGCGGAACAGTTCCGTCAGCTCGGCGACCGTTGCTTCCTTGTTCGCCATGGTGCTCCTCTAGTCATTGACGTTCGGACTCCAGAGAACACCCGGCACACATGACGAAAGCCCCGTAGCGCGGGCGCTCGGGGCTTCTTCGCGATCCCGGTACGAGATGCACGGCAAAAGTTTCCTCACACCTGCGCGGGCCCCCGCCGCTCTTCACGAGGAAGAACTGCGAGCCTTCGGCCGACTCGCCCGCGAACGGGCCCGTCGACAACCGGCGGTCTCTGGCAAGGGCTCAGACTACGGCACGGAACGGCCCGCGCGCAAAACGGCGCAGACCGGGCCCTCGCACGAACGGGGCGCCTAGGCCCCGTCGAGCCAGCTGTGCTGCGGCGCGTAGCCGAGGTCGCGCCGGGCGGCGTCGATCGACAGGAGCGTCTGGCGCCCGCTCACGGCGGAGTGCACCGGTACGTCGGGGAACTCGGCCGCCATGAGCTCTGCGCTGTCCCGCCGCATGACGGTGTCTGCTGCGGCGATGATGTAGGCGCTGTAGCCGGGCTGCTGCGCGAGGAGTGCGCGCTCGACCGCGTGACCGCCGTCGCGACGGTCGATGTAGCCCCACAGGTTCCAGCGCCGCACGGCCGGGTCGTCCTGCCAGGTCTCGAACTCGGCGTAGTCCTCGGGCGCCATGACGTTGCTGAAGCGCAGGCCGGTCATGGCGAGCTCAGGCTCCAGCCGGCAGATCGCGCGCCCGAACTCCTCCTCGAGGTGCTTGCCGACCGCGTACATGTAGTTCGGCCGCACCGTCTGGGACTCGTCGATCGGGGCGGCGGGCGGCGGCTCCTCGAGCGGCAGGCCGAGCAGGGTCTCGCTCGAGGCGTGCACGATGTGCCGGATCCCGACGCGTCGCGCCGCCTGCACGACGCCGATCGTCATCGTGATGTTCTGCTGCAGCAGTGCCGTATCGGGCCGGATGCCCGGCGCGGGTGTCGCCGCGAGGTGCACGAGCGCGTCCACGCCGTCGTGGCGCCCCTCGACCCCGGCGAGAGCATCCGCCACCTGGCCGTGGTCGGCGAGGTCGACCTGCACGAAGTCCGCGCCGCGGGCGCCCACGGCATCCATGCCGATGACGGTGTGCCCGCGCTCGCGCAGGTGCTCGACGACCCCGACGCCGAGCTTGCCACTGGATCCTGTCACGGCGATGATCACGGTCGACCTCCTCTGCGGGCCGACGGTCACGACCCTCCTCGAGGCTACTCGTCGCGCGCGAGCGGCAGCCGCACGGTGAAGACCGTGCGGCCTGGGCGCGACTCGACCGACACGCTGCCCTCGTGCGCGCCCACGACAGCCGCGACGATCGCGAGCCCGAGCCCCGTGCTGCCGGTCGCCCGCGAGCGCGAGGTGTCGGCGCGTGCGAAGCGCTCGAAGAGAACCGGCTGCACCTCCTCCGGTATCCCCGGCCCGTCGTCGGCCACGCGCACGATCGCCTCGCCCTCGACGGCGGCGACCGACGCCGCGACCGACGTGCCCTCGGGCGTGTGCACGCGGGCGTTGGCGAGAAGGTTCGCGACGACCTGGTGCAGCCGCCCCTGGTCACCGGTGACGATGACGGGCTCGTCGGGCACCTCCACGCTCCAGCGGTGGTCGTCGCTCGTGGCACGGGCATCGGCGAGAGCATCCGCGATCACGCGACCGAGGTCGACGGGGTCGGCACGCAGCGCGCGGCCCTCGTCCAGTCGCGCGAGCAGCAGGAGGTCGTCGACGAGCTCGGTCATGCGCACCGACTCCGACTCGATGCGGTCGAGCGCGTGGCGAACGTCGGGCGGAACCTCGTGCCCGCCCCGCCGCGTGAGCTCGCTGTAGCCGCGGATGGCGGCGAGCGGCGTGCGCAGCTCGTGGCTCGCATCGGCCACGAACTGCCGCACCTTGCCCTCGCTCGCCTCCCGGGCGAGCAGCGCCGACTGCACGTGGTCGAGCATGCGCGTGAAGGCGGCGCCCAGCTGCCCGACCTCGGTGCGCGTATCGGTGTCGATCGTCTCGAGCCGGTCAGAGAGGGCGACGGCGCCGCGGTCGAGCGGCAGCTCGGTCACGCGCGTCGCCGTCTCGCGAATGCGGGTGAGGGGACGCAGCGCGACGCGGGCGACGCTGCGCCCGAGCGCCGCCGCGATGATGAGGGTGCCGATGAGGATGGCCGTGATCGTCGCGCCGAGGCGCGCGGTCGTCACGGTCGCCTCACGAGTGGACAGCCCGACCACGACGGCCGAGCCCTGACCGACGGGAGCACCGAGCACGCGGTACTCGCCGAGCCCGCCGGGGAACCGGATCGTGCGCGGCTGCTCGATCGAGGCCCCCGCGAGGACGCGCTGCTGGAGTGCAGAGAGCTCGCGCACCTCGGCGTCGAGATCGAGGTAGGCGGCCGTCACACGGCCCTGCGGCGACACGACGGCGATGAGCGAGCCGAGCGGAAGCCCGGGGCCGAGCAGGCTGCGACTCGGATCCCCCGGTCCCGCGTCGAGGGTGACGGCGACGCGCTGCGTCGTCGTGCGCAGCTCGTCGTCGAGCTGGCCGATGAGGGACGTGCGCAGAGCGAAGGTGCTCACGACGCCGATGCCGAGGGTGGCGACCGCGAGCAGAGCCAGGATGCCCGCGACGAGCCGCTGCTGCAGGGACCAGCCGCGCATCCTCAGAGCCCCGCCCTCACACGACCGGCCCTCACGCGACCGGCTTGATGAGGTAGCCCACGCCGCGCACGGTGTGGATCATCGCCGGGCCGAGAGTGTCGATCTTCTTGCGCAGGTAGGAGATGTAGATCTCGACGATGCTCGAGCGACCGCCGAAGTCGTAGCTCCAGACCCGGTCGAGGATCTGCGCCTTGCTGAGCACGCGGCGGGGATTGCGCATGAGGTAGCGCAGCAGCTCGAATTCTGTGGCGGTGAGCTCGATCTCGGTATCGCCCCGGCGCACCTCGTAGCTCTCCTCGTTGAGCACGAGGTCGCCGACGCGAATCTCGGGGTCCGCCCGCTCGCTCACCACGAGCGCGCTGCGACGGATGAGCCCGCGCAGTCGCGCGACGAGCTCCTCGAGGCTGAACGGCTTCGTGACGTAGTCGTCGCCGCCCGCGGTGAGGCCGACGACGCGGTCATCGACGGCGTCCTTCGCGGTGAGGAAGAGCACCGGAACGTTGCTGCCGTCCGCCCGCAGCCGGCGCAGCACCTCGAGGCCGTCGAGGTCGGGCAGCATGATGTCGAGCACGACGATGTCGGGGCGGAACTCGCGGCCGTGCGCGAGCGCCTCCTGCCCGGTGAGGGCGGTGCGCACCTCCCACCCTTCGTACCGCAGCGCCATCGAGACGAGGTCGGCGAGGGAGGGCTCGTCGTCGACGACGAGCGCCCGGACGGGTGAGCCGTCGGGATGCGTGAGACGAGGCGACTCGGTCTGATCGTCGTAGGACATGCTCCCAGTACTGCCCATGAACCTATGAGCCTCCTCTGAGCCAGCCCTGAAGCGTGCGCGGCGCGGTGCCGCTCCGCTCCTCCCGCAGTGCTGCTCGCGGGCTGTCGCCGACAACGACGAGAACCCCGGCCGTCCTTGGGGGAAGGGACTGCCGGGGCTCGTCGTACTGCGCGGAGACGCGGAGCTCTCGGGGAGCCGGTGCGTCAGGCGCGGTGCGCGCCACGGGACTTGCGGCCCGTACCGGCGATGCCGGCCATGAGGGCGAAGAAGCCCACGAGTGCGGAGATCATGAGGAGGGGGAGGGTGATCATGATGTTCCTCTCGGGTCGAGTCGGGTGGGTGTCGCAGGGAGGTGAGCTTCGGGTGCTCGTGTCCTCCCTGTGGGGGACCGGGGGTGTCCCCCTTCTCTACGAGTGTG
Source organism: Chryseoglobus sp. 28M-23 (assembly GCF_014789785.1). Lineage (NCBI taxonomy): Bacteria > Bacillati > Actinomycetota > Actinomycetes > Micrococcales > Microbacteriaceae > Microcella > Chryseoglobus sp. 28M-23. The sequence goes on from NZ_CP061846.1 coordinate 2,263,028, forward strand.
CGCTAAACGAACATCGAGCACAGGCCCCCCTCCGGGGGTGATTCGGTCCCCAGAAAGGGGGACTCCGGTGCTCACTTTCTGTACCCTGTTCGCCCTCCTGGCCCGCGATTCCGGGAGAGTTTGCCCTCGCGTGACACTCTGGAAACATCCGCGACCCGAAAGCGCGGTTGACTGATGCTCGTTGCGGGAGGGGACCGACGATGACGACGATGACGGCCATGGTGGCCACGGAATGGGGCGGCCCCGAGGTGCTCTCCCCCGCCGAGGTGGCGACGCCCGTGCGGGCGAACGCCGAGGTGCTCGTGAAGGTCATGGCGGCGGGCGTGAACCCGATCGACGCGAAGACCCGCGCAGGCCGCGGGGTCGCAGGCGCCGTGCGATCCTTCCCCGTGATCCTCGGCTACGACGTCGCAGGCGTCGTCGTCGAGTCGCCGTACGAGGCGCACCCGCTCGCCGTGGGCCGCGAGGTCTACGGCATGTCGATGGTGCCGCGCTTCGACGGCACCTACGCCGAGTACGCGGTACTGCCGGAGGCCTCCGTGTGCCCCAAGCCCGCCTCGCTGAGCTTCACCGAGGCTGCCGGCGTGCCGCTCGCAGCGCTCACCGCATGGGGCATGGTCGTCGATGTGGCGCGCGCTCACGAGGGGCAGCGGATGCTCATCCACGCCGGCGCCGGAGGCGTCGGGCACTTCGCCGTGCAGCTCGCCGCGTACTTCGGGGCCCATGTCACCACCACGGGCTCTGCCCGCAACCAGGGCTGGCTGCGCGAGCTCGGCGCCTCGCAAGTGATCGACTACACCTCGGCGCGCTTCGAGGACCATGTCCACGACGCGGACGTCGTCATCGACCTCATCGGCAATGTGCACGACGACACGGGCACGCGCTCGCTCAGCGTCCTGCGACCAGGCGGGCTCCTCGTCAACGCGCCCAGCGGCAGCTGGCCGACCATGCGCGAGGACGCGCTCGAGGCCGGCGTGCGGGCGACCGGCTACAAGGTCTCGCCGAGCGGGGCGACCCTCGCGGTGCTCTCACGGCTGTTCGAGTCGGGCGACCTTCGGGTGAACCTCGATCACGTGCTGCCGCTGAGCGAGGCCGCGGAGGCCCACCGGCTGCTGGAGGAGGGTCACACTCGCGGCAAGATCGTGCTCGAAGTCTCGGCTGATCAGTGAGCGCTGCGCAGTAGGCGACTGCGCAGTGAGCGCTGCGCGGGAGGCGCCGGTCAGAGCGCCCGCTCGCGCACCCAGTCGTCCTCATAGGTGTCGCCGACGAGGAACCTCTTGCTGCCCACCGTCTCGAACCCGCTCTTGGCGTAGAAGCGGTTCGCGCGGGCGTTGTGCTGGTTGACCCCGAGCCACACGCTCGCGGCATGGTGCCGCGACGCGGCATCGACGACCGCGGCGACGAGCGCCGACGCGACCCCACCCCCGTGGTGCAGGGGGTGCACGTAGAGCTTGCTGAGCTCGGCCGTCGGCCGCGAGCGCACCGCCTGCGCGACATCAGGGTCGGCCGGTTCGCCGTGCACGAGCATCGCATAGCCGACAAGCTGCCCGGCATCGTCGGCGACGACCACCTCGCGTGCGGGATCGGCCAGGTAGCGGTCGAACGCCGCCGCGCTCAAGTGCTCGGCGATGAACGCCGCCTTCGAGGCCTCGGTCGTCGAGGGCGGGCAGGCGAGCGGGAACGTGAGGGCGGCGAGCTCGTGCAGAGCCGAGGCCTCCGTCGCGCTCGCGGGCCGGATGCGCGCAGTCATGCCCCTATTCTGCCGCCCGGCCACGAGCATCCCGTGCTGGCCCCGTGCGCAGACCACGATGGCCCCGCCGAAGCGGGGCCATCGTGGTGATGCGGTGCGCGGTGCGCCGAGAAGACGACGCGCCTAGAAGACGTTGACGTCGAGCGGGATGCCCGGGCCGAAGGTCGTCGAGACGGTGGCCTTCTGCACGTAGCGGCCCTTCGAGCTCGACGGCTTGAGCCGCACGACCTCGTCGAGCGCGGCGTGGATGTTCTCCGAGAGCTGCTCCTGCGTGAAGCCGGTCTTGCCGACGATGAAGTGCACGTTCGCGTGCTTGTCGACGCGGAACTCGATCTTGCCGCCCTTGATGTCGGTCACGGCCTTCGCGGGGTCGGGCGTCACGGTGCCGGTCTTCGGGTTGGGCATGAGGCCGCGCGGGCCCAGCACCTTGCCGAGTCGACCGACCTGGCCCATGAGCTCCGGGGTCGAGACCGCGGAGTCGAACGAGGTGTAGCCGCCGGCGACCTTCTCGATGAGCTCAGCGCCGCCGACCTCGTCGGCTCCCGCCGCGATCGCGGCCTCGGCCGCGGGGCCGGTCGCGAACACGATGACGCGGGCGGTCTTGCCCGTGCCGTGCGGCAGGTTGACGGTGCCGCGCACCATCTGGTCGGCCTTGCGCGGGTCGACGCCGAGCTTGAGCGCGACCTCGACGGTCGAGTCCATCTTCTTGGAGCCCGTCTCGCGGGCGACCGCGACGGCCTCGTCAGGGGTGTAGAACTTGCCCGGCTCGATCTTCTCGGCCGCGGCCCGGTAGGCCTTGGACTTCTGTGCCATGTTGTGTCTCCTAGTGGGGAAGAACGCGGTTGACGAGCCTGGCAGGCTCTCCCGCTGAATGAAGGTGTGTGAGGTCGCTTACTTGTCGACCGTGATGCCCATGCTGCGCGCGGTGCCGGCGATGATCTTCTCCGCCGCGTCGAGGTCGTTGGCGTTGAGGTCGGACTGCTTCTGCTCGGCGATCGCGCGAACCTGCTCGCGCGTGATCGAGGCGACCTTGACCGTGTGCGGGGTTCCTGAACCCTTCTGCACGCCGGCGGCCTTCTTGATGAGCTCTGCGGCCGGCGGGGTCTTGAGGATGAACGTGAACGAACGGTCCTCGTACACGGTGATCTCCACCGGGATGACGTTGCCGCGCTGCGACTCGGTGGCCGCGTTGTAGGCCTTGCAGAACTCCATGATGTTGACGCCGTGCTGACCCAGCGCCGGCCCGATGGGCGGGGCGGGGTTGGCGGCGCCGGCCTGGATCTGCAGCTTGATCAGACCCGAGACCTTCTTCTTCGGTGCCATATTTTCTTCCTTCGTGTCGTGCGGCACCCGGTGAGAGTGCCGCGCTCCCGCCTGCGCGCCCTGTGCGCGCCGCGGTCAACTGATGAGTCTAGAGCGTGCCGCTCGACTCGGGGTACAGGGTCAGAGCTTGGTGACCTGGTCGAACGACAGCTCGACCGGGGTCTCGCGCTCGAAGAGCGAGACGAGCACCGTGAGCTTGCCGCTCTCGGGCTTGATCTCGTTGATCGTGCCGGGAAGGCCCGCGAACGAGCCCTCCTTGATCGTGATGGTCTCGCCGACCTCGAAGTCGATCTCGGCGGGGATGACGCGTGCCGCGACGCCGCCGCCCTTCGCGCCGCCGGTCTTGGCGGGCGCCTCGACGACCTGCACGGTCGACTTGAGCATCTGGAACGCCTCGTCGAAGCGCAACGGGGTGGGGTTGTGGGCGTTGCCGACGAACCCGGTCACGCCGGGCGTGTGACGCACGACCGACCAGCTGTCCTCGTTGAGGTCCATGCGCACGAGCACGTAGCTGGGGATGCGCACGCGGTTGACGAGCTTGCGCTGCCCGTTCTTGATCTCGACGACGTCCTCCATGGGGACCTGCACCTCGTAGATGCTCTCCTCCATGTTCATCGAGATCTTGCGGTTCTCGATGTTCTGCTTGACCCGCTTCTCGAAGCCGGCGTACGAGTGCACGACATACCACTTGCCCGGCTTCATGCGCAGCTCGAGCTTGAACTCCTCGTAGGGGTCGACCTCGGCCTCCTCAGCCTCGGCGTCGGCCTCGTCGGCGGCAGCAGCGGCGTCCTCGTCCTCGTCGGACTCGTCGTGGGTCGCCTCGGCCGCGGCGTCCGCCTCCTGGGCGGAGTCGATGTCGAGGGCGTCCTCGACGACGGCGTCCGCCTCCGGGTCGGCCGCCATGTCGAGGGCGTCGAGCAGGCCGTCGAGGTCGGGCTCGCGGTTCTCGTCGTCGACGACGTGCATCGCGTTGTGCTCAGCCGGGTCGGAGGAGTGCTGCTGAGAGTCGAGCACGTTGCCCTCCTGCGCCTCGTCCTCCTCAGAGGACTGCTCGGCGGCGGTCGCGAGATCGATGTCGCGCGGCAATTTCTCAGACACTGCTTCTTCTTTCCTTGTGCTGTCGAACGTGCACGGCTGTCGGACGTGCTCGTGGAGGCGGACTCAGCCGCCGGCGCCCAGGTTTCCCGTACCGAACAGGAAGTTCACGAGAGACCCGAACACGATGTCGAGGCCCGACACGATCGCCATCATGATGATCACGAAGACGAGCACGACGAGCGTGTAGGTGATGAGCTCGCGGCGCGTCGGCGTGACGACCTTGCTGAGCTCGTTGAGCACCTGACGGATGAACAGCGCGAAACGACCGAACGGTCCGCGCTTCTCGGCGCGCTCCCGCTTCGCCTTGGCGACGACATCCTCGCCGCCGGGCTCGTCGATCACATTGCTCACGTGATGCTCTACCTTCGTCGCTCGGGTACTGAACTGGGGGTGGTGCTCACCGCCACACTCGGCGCATCTCGTCCCACGTCGCGAACGGATGCGCCGAGCTCGGCGACTGTGCAGGGCGGACAGGACTCGAACCTGCAACCTGCGGTTTTGGAGACCGCTGCTCTACCAATTGAGCCACCGCCCTCTGCGGTGCGGCGCTGACCCGCGGGCATGCCAAAGCATGGCAGAGATCAACCACCGTGCCCCAGTGTAGGCGACGCGGGCGAGGCCGCCAACCTGACGGGATGCGCTGCGCGCGAGCCGAGCATCCCGAAGCCGGTCTGCGCGACGTCGGTAGACTGCGGGCGTGACCAGCGACTCTCGACGCATCGCCCACCGCATCGCCGCCATCAGCGAATCGGCCACCCTCAAGGTGGACGCGGAGGCCAAGGCCCTCAAGGCCGCTGGCCGCCCCGTCATCAGCTTCGCCGCGGGCGAGCCCGACTTCGCGACGCCCGACCACATCGTCGAGGCGGCCGTCGAGGCGGCGCGCGACCCGAAGAACCACCGATATACGCCGGCGGCCGGGCTGCCCGAGCTGCGGGAGGCGATCGCCGTCAAGACGCTGCGCGACTCGGGCCTCGAGGTGCCGGCGAGCCAGGTCATCGTCACCAACGGCGGCAAGCAGGCCGTCTACCAGGCCTTCCAGACGATCGTCGACGACGGCGACGAGGTGCTGCTGCCCGCCCCCTACTGGACCACCTACCCGGAGGTCGTCGCCCTCGCCGGCGGCACCCCCGTGGAGGTCTTCGCCGGCAGCGACCAGGACTACCTCGTCACGGTCGAGCAGCTTGAGGCAGCGCGCACGCCGCGCACGAAGGTGCTGCTCTTCGTGAGCCCCTCCAACCCGACCGGATCGGTCTACAGCCCCGAGCAGACGCGGGCCATCGGCGAGTGGGCCCTGCAGCACGGCATCTGGGTGATCACCGACGAGATCTACCAGTCCCTCACCTACGACGGCGCGCGCGCGATGTCGATCGTCGAGGCTGTTCCCGAGCTGGCCGAGCAGTGCATCCTCGTCAACGGCGTCGCCAAGACCTACGCGATGACCGGCTGGCGCGTGGGGTGGATGATCGGCCCGAAGGACGTCATCGCGGCGGCCTCGAACCTGCAGTCGCACCTGTCGAGCAACGTCGCGAACGTCTCGCAGCGCGCGGCCCTCGCCGCCCTCACCGGCCCGCAGGACGCCGTCGCCACGATGCGCGAGGCCTTCGACCGCCGCCGGCGCCTCGCCGTCGCCGAGCTCAATGCGATCGACGGGATGCTCACCCCCACCCCCACGGGAGCCTTCTACGTCTACCCCGACGTCACGGGGCTGCTCGGCCGCGAGTGGCACGGGGTGACGCCGACGACCTCGCTCGAGCTCGCCGAGCTGATCCTCGAGAAGGCCGAGGTCGCGGCGGTGCCCGGCGAGGCATTCGGCCCGAGCGGGTACCTGCGGTTCAGCTACGCGCTCGGCGACGCTGACCTGCTCGAAGGCATCCAGCGCCTGCAGCGCTTCTTCGCGGCGTAGTCGACAGGCGCGGCGTCAGCGCTGCGCGGCGGCGTACGCCTCGCGGATCTCGGCGGGGATGCGCCCGCGGTCGCCCACCGTGAAACCGTTGCGCTGCGCCCACTCGCGCACGGCGGCCGTGTCGCTCGAGCCGCTCGAACGCTTGCGCGGGGCGGCACCTCCGCGGCGGCCCGTCGAGCGCGCGTTCGCGATGAACGGCGCGAGAGCATCCCGCAGCGCCGCCTGGTTGTCGTCACCGAGGTCGATCTCGTAGTTCGTGCCGTCGAGTGCGAACGAGACCGTGCCGCCCGTGCCGGGCTCGATCACCGTGCCGTCGATATCGTCGACGAGTTCGGTGGTAATGCGCTTCATGGAATTCCCCCTCGATAAACAATGGCGCTGGTGCGCTGAGTATGCGCACCGCAGTGTACGGATTATCCCACTCGTGCGCATTTCCGTTCCAAGGTCCACCAGTCGGTGGACGGCAGATTAGGCCTGACGGCCGTTGTCGCGACCGGGCTGCGAGGCGCAGAGTAGTCGCATGACCACACACGAGAACGTCGTCGAGGTGCGCGAATTGCGCAAGAATTACGGCCATTTCGCCGCCGTCGACGGTATTGACTTCGATATTCACCGGGGCGAGACATTCGCCCTGCTCGGCCCGAACGGCGCAGGAAAGTCGACGACGATCGAGATCCTCGAGGGCTACCGCGCCCGCACCTCGGGCGAGGCCCGCGTGCTCGGCGTCGACCCCGGTCGCGGCGGCCTCGACTGGAAGGCGCGGCTCGGCATCGTGCTGCAGTCCTCCGGCGAGAGCGGCAACGTCACGGTCGTCGAGCAGCTGCGGCACTTCGCCTCGTTCTACCCGAACCCGCGGGATGTCGACGAGGTGATCGCCGCCGTCGGGCTGGAGGAGAAGCGCAGCACGCTCATCCGCAAGCTCTCGGGGGGCCAGCGTCGCCGCGTCGACGTGGCGGTCGGCATCATCGGCCGCCCCGAGCTGCTGTTCTTGGACGAGCCGACGACGGGTTTCGACCCCGAGGCGCGCCGCAGCTTCTGGGGCCTCATCCGCACCCTGCAGAGCGAGGGCACGACGATCCTCCTCACGACCCACTACCTCGACGAGGCCGCCCAGCTGGGCGACCGCGCAGGAGTCATCGCGGGTGGTCGCATGGTCGACCTCGCCCCGATCGGCGAGCTGGGCGGTGCGGATGCTCGCATTCCGATCGTGCGCTGGCGCGAGTCTGGTGAGCAGCGTGAGCAGCGCACCGACGCACCGGGCGCACTCGTCGCCGCCCTGCTCGACCGGCTCGGGCCGGAACCCGAGGCGCTCGAGGTGATCCGCCCGAGCCTCGAAGACGTCTATCTCGACCTCATCGGCCACGAGGCCGCCGAGCGCCAGGAGGTGGCCTCATGATCCGCACGATCCGTTTGGGTGGGCGACGCATCGCCTACGAGACCCGCGCCTACTTCCGCCAGGGAGACTCGGTCTTCTTCACGTTCCTCTTCCCCGTCGTTCTCCTCACGATCTTCGCGGTCTCGTTCAGCGAGGCGAGCTTCGGGCAGACCGCCGACGGCACCGAGGTCACGTCAGCATGGTTCTACCTGCCCGCGATGCTCGCGGCCGGTCTGCTGCTGAGCGGCGTGCAGAACCTCGCGATCGACATCGCCATCGAGAAGAGCGACGGCACGCTCAAGCGCCTCGCCGGCTCTCCTCTGCCCGTCGTGAGCTACTTCATCGGCAAGCTCGGGCAGTCCTTCGTGACGGGCCTCCTGCAAGCGGGCGTGCTCCTGGCGCTCGGCTTCACGGTCTTCGGCGTGCCGCTGCCCGACGAGCCCGAGAAGTGGGGCATCTTCGCGTGGGTGTTCGTGCTCGGCGTGATGACCTCGGCCATTCTCGGCATCGCCTTGAGCGCCGTGCCCCGCAGCGGCAAGAGTGCCGCAGCGGTCGTGATCCCCATCGCGCTGGTTCTGCAGTTCATCTCGGGCGTGTACCTCGCGTTCAGCAACCTGCCGGAGTGGCTGCAGAACGTCGCGAGCGTGTTCCCGCTCAAGTGGATGGCGCAGGGCATGCGGAGCGTCTTCCTGCCCGACGAGCTCGTCGTGCTCGAGCAGAACAAGTCGTGGGATCTTCCCGGTGTCGCGCTCGTCCTCGGGCTCTGGCTCGTCGTCGGCATCGTACTGGCCCGCCTGTCGTTCCGCTGGATCCGCAAGGATAGCTAGATGACCGCAGCACGGGGATGGAGCACGGCCGTCATCGCGACGGCCGTGCTCCTCGCGATACTGCTCGTGCTCGGCGAGTTGCCGCCGTGGCGATTCGCGCTGGCGCTCGCGGTGGTCGGGCTCCTCGTCACCGGGTGGTTCGTGTTCGGTCTTCGGCGGGCCGACGACCCTCGCGGATCCCTTCCGCTCGTCGCCGTGACCATTGTCACGGTCGGCCTGGGTGTCGCCGTGACCCCCACTCTCGCCTTCATGCAGGTTCTCGCTTACCCGATCGCCTGGATGTTCATGCCGACGTTCCGTCGTGGTGTCGTTGCGAACCTTCTGCTTGCTCTCGCCGTCGCCCTGGGCTACCTCGTCAGTCTCGGCACCGCGCCAGACGATCTGCGGCAGATTGCGATCACGGTGGTCCTATCCCTCGCGTTCAGCATGGCCATGGGCTTCTGGATCGCCCGCATCATGACCCTCGGCGAGGAGCGGGGCCGGCTGCTCGCCGAGCTGCAGGGCGCGCAGGAGCAGATCGCCGCCCTGCACCGCGACGCCGGAGCCGCAGCCGAGCGCGAGCACCTCGCCCGCGAGCTGCACGACACGATCGCGCAAGACCTCACGGGGCTCGTCATGCTCGCCCAGCGCGCCCGGCGGGAGGGCGCGGGCGCGGTGGAGACGCTCGCGCTCATCGAGGAGAACGCGCGGGGCGTGCTCGCCGAGACGCGCGCACTGGTCGCCGCCGGGGCGAGCGTCGAAACGGGCGAGACCCGGGTCGACGTGCTCAGTGCGCTGCGCCGCATCGCCGAGCGATTCCAGCGCGAGACGGGCATCACCGTCACCGTGCAGGGGCCGGAGAGGCTCGTGCTGCCGCGCGACCTCGAGGTGGTCGTGCTGCGCTGTGCGCAGGAGGCGCTCGCGAATGCGCGCAAGCATGCTCGAGCATCCCGCATCGAGGTGGGCCTCGTCGCCGGTGACGGCGCCGTGCGCGTCACCGTGACCGACGACGGCATCGGCTTCGACCCGGCCGACGCACCAGACGGGTTCGGGCTGCCCGGCATGCGCGATCGCCTCGCCATCGTGGGCGGCTCGCTCACCGTCACGAGCGCCCCCGGTGAGGGCACGCGGCTCACCGCCGAGGTGCGCGTGCAGGAGCTCGCGCTGTGATCCGCGTGCTCGTGGCCGACGACCACGCCGTCGTTCGCGCCGGCATCGTCTCGCTCCTCGAGGGCGAGGACGGCATCGAGGTGGTCGGCGAGGCGGTCGACGGTGAGGACGCCGTGGGTCGCGCCCTCGCGCTGCGCCCCGATCTCGTCGTCATGGACGTACGGATGCCCGGGCTCACGGGCGACCAGGCGACGGCGCGCATCCGCGAGCAGGCCCCCGAGGTACGCGTGCTCGTGCTCACGACCTACGAGTCGGATGCGAGCATCCTCGCCGCGATCGAGGCCGGAGCGAGCGGATACCTGCTCAAGGCCGCCCCCGCGGAAGAGCTCGTCGCGGGCGTGCGGTCGGTCGCCGCGGGCGAGGTCGCGCTCTCGCCGTCGATCGCCGCGCAACTCGTGACGCGCATGCGCGAGCCGGCGCCCGCAGCGCTCACGCCGCGCGAGACCGAGGTGCTGCGGCTCGTCGCCGAGGGGCTCAGCAACCGCCAGATCGGCGAGCGCCTCTTCCTCGGCGAGGCGACCGTGAAGACGCACCTGCTGCGCACCTTCGAGAAGCTCGGGGTGAACGACCGCACGCGCGCGGTCACCCTCGCGATGGAGCGCGGGCTCCTCTAGCCGAAAGCGCAGCGGCCACGGCGTGATCGCCGCGCGGCGTCTCCACAATTCAGGAGTTTCTGCAGCGGGTGCCTGGTGACACGCCGACGGCGCCCCCGTGCGGGCCATGCGGCGGCCCTCACTCCTGAATTGTGGAGGTGACAGCCTCGAGTGGGTGGGGTAGGCCGGGACTAGAGCTCGACGCCGAGGAAGACCGGCTCGGGGTGCAACACGACCCCGAACTCGCTCATGACGCGCGTCTGGATGTACCCGGCGAGCTGAGCGACCTCGCGCGCGGTCGCCGTGCCACTCGCGTTCGTGAGCGCGAGCGTGTGCTTCTTCGACACCGCGGCGCCGGAGCCGGGCAGCGCGAAGCCGCGGCCGATGCCGGAGTGCTCGATGAGCCAGGCGGCGCTGAGCTTGACGGTGCCCTCGACGACGGGCGGCGGCGGCGCGGGCTCGGCGCCGAGGGGCACCGCGCGCGTCGGCGCCTCCGGCTGCTGCGCCCAGCGCGGTGCCTCTCCCGGCAGAGTGCGCGCGAAAGCCTCGCTCACGATGGGGTTGGTGAAGAACGATCCGGCGCTCACCGAGTCGGGGTCGTCGGGGTCGAGCACCATGCCCTTCGCGGCCCGCAGCGCGAGCACCGCGGCGCGCACACCGACCAGCGGCGCGGTCTCGCCGATCTCGACGCCGAGGGCGTCGGCGAGCTGGGCGTAGCGCACGGGTCGGCTGCGAGCATCCTCGTCGGCGCCGAGGGCGAGGTCGATGCTCAGCACGACCGCGCGACGCCCCCGCTTGATGCTGCTCGTGCGGTAGCCGAGCTCGAGCAGGGGCGCGGGCCACGTCGTGCGCTCCCCCGAGTCGAGGTCGAGCACCTCGACGGCGACGAGGCTCTCGGCGAGCTCCTGCCCGTAGGCGCCGATGTTCTGGATGGGGGCGGCTCCGCAGGAGCCTGGGATGCCCGACAGGGCCTCCACGCCTGACCAGCCCTGGCGCACGGTGTGCTCGACGAGCGCCTCCCACGGCTCCCCGGCCTGCACGCGCAATCGGATGGGGCGCGCCGAGCCGGGCGCATCCGGCATTCGCTCGATGCCGCGCGTCGCGACCCGCACGACGACGCCCTCGACGCCGTCATCGCCGATGAGCACGTTCGAGCCGCCGCCGAGCACGAGCCACGGCTCGCCCACGCGATCGGCCTCGACCACTGTCTCGACGAGCTCGTCGGTCTCGGTCGCGTCGACGAAGCGCTCGGCCTCGCCGCCGATGCGCAGGGTCGTCAGGTCGCTGAGCTTCATGAGGGTCGAGGAGCTAGTGCGCGCTGATGCGCACCTGCGCCTTGCCGAGCACGGTCTGCCCCTCGTAGACGGCGGTGAGATCGATGCGCGCGCCGGCGTCGTCGATCACGCTGACGGTCGCCGTGATCGTCACCTCGGCGCCGGTGGCCGGGTCGACGACGACGGGGCGCGTGAAGCGCACCTGGTAGTCGCTCACCCAGCCGCGGCCGTCGAGCCAGTCGACGACGGGCTGCACGGCGACGCCCATCGTGAGCATGCCGTGCGCGAGCACGCCCGGCAGGCCCACCTGCGCGGCGACGTCGTCGCGGTAGTGGATGGGGTTGAAGTCGCCGCTCGCCCCCGCGTAGCGCACGAGGGTGTCGCGGCTGAGGGCGAAGGTCTGCTCGGCGACGACCTGGCCGACCTCGAGGTTCAGCGTGTCGGCGAGGCTCACGAGTCGTCTCCTCTCACGACGAGCGTCGACACGCTCGTGACGACGTGCGCGCCCTCGGCGTCGACCATGGTGCTCTCGCTCGCGACCATGCTGTTGCCGCCGAGCGTCTTGATGCTCGTCACGCGCAGGGTCGCGGTGAGCTCGTCGCCGGCGACGATGGGGCGCGAGTAGGTGAAGCGCTGGTCGCCGTGCACGACGCGGCTGAAGTCGATGCCGGCATCCGGCTCGGCGAGCAGCTGCTGCAGGGTCGCCTCGGCGATGACGATGGGAAAGGTCGGCGGGGCGACGACGTCCGCGTAGCCGGCGGCCTGCGCTGCGGCCGGGTCGTGATGCAGGGGCGAGGTCGCGAGAGTGGCGCGCGCGAACTCGCGCACCTTCTCGCGCCCCACAAGGTAGGGAGGCGTCGCAGCGAACTCGCGCTCGGTCAGATCAGGGTTCACGGGCACCCGCCCAGTCTAGGCGGCGGGCTCAGACCGGCGAGCGGGTTCAGAAGAGGGCGGTGCCGAGGAGCCGGTCGAGGATGCTCCGCCCGAGCATCCTCTCGGCCGCGTGGCCGCGCCGCTCACCGCGCACGAGCAGCTCGAGCCCGCGCACGGCCGCGACGGCGCCGAGCACGAGCTCGTCCCGTTCGCTCGGCACGCGCCCGTAACCGTGCAGGAAGGCCGCGCGCAGGGCGGGCGCGTCGCGCCACGCTCCGTACTCGAGCCACAGCAGGTCGGCCGACCACGGTTCGAACTCGAAGGCGGCGAAGTCGACGAAGCGCACGCGGCCGCCCGGGTCGACGACCCAGTGGCGGGGATGCAGCTGACGGTGCGCGGGCACGTGGTCGAGCGCGCCCAGGTCGAGGGCCGCGGCGACGTGCTGCCGGGCGGCGTGACGCTCCTCGGCGCCCCGCTCGCCCCACAGGTCGTCGGCGAGGGTGCTCCAGCGTTCGAAGTCGGCGGCGATGATCGGGCCGAAGCGGTCGTGGCGCACGGGTGGGGCGGAGTCGTGCAGGCGGCGCAGCAGCTCGCCGGCGCGAGCGTGCACGGCCTCGTCGTGCTCGAGCTCCGTGCCTGCGGCCTGCTCGCCGAGCACGTGCGAGACGACCACGAGGCGCAGGGCCGGGTCGCTCAGCACGAGGCGCGGCGCGTCGCCGCTCAGCGCGGGAGTGTGGTGGTGCAGGGCGGTGTCTTCGCGGCGGTGCGGCAGAGCATCCCGATGCCATTTGACGACCGCGCGCTCCTCGCCGCGCGTGACGACCTGCAGAACGCGCGAGACCTTGTGAGCGCCGTCGTGCTCGGCGACGACGTCGACGGGGCCGAGGGTGCGATGCACGCGATCGAGCACTTCGGCGTCGGAGGCGAGGCGCGTCGAGGAGCGCCCCAGTTCGGGCGTCAGGGCATCGACGGTGATGCTCACGACCGGCCTCCTGTACTCGACGGTGCGCTACGCGCGGTCTCCTGATAGCACGAAACCCCGGTCACCTCGTGGTGGACCGGGGCCTCGGCAGAACCGTGTATCAGCTCGTGGGTGCGATGCCTACTGGCAGCTGTCGCACTGCAGCATGTCCATGGGGTCGACGGGAACGTCGTAGCCGCCCACGGTGTCGTTGTCGTTGTCCATTGCGGACCTCCTCTTGGTATGAATTCTCCGCCCCCGGCGGCTAGGGCTCTCACTATATACAGGGAATGACACGGTTGTCATTCCCCTAGATGTTGTGGTCTCGGCGTGTCGCGACAAGATGCGCGCACAGCGCCGCAGACAGCCCAGCGCCGTACTCTGAGAGCACCGCTCTCCTCACGCAAGGACACCATGCCGTCGCCCGATGCCTCCCGCCCGTCCCCTCGGGGTGCGGGGCGACCGCACCTGCCGGCGAGCCCCGTCGAGGAGGGCGTGCTCGTGGCCCGCTCGGCATTGCGCCTGGCCATCAAGAACCGCATCATCATGCTGACGCTGCGCGACGAGGAGCCGTGGCGGGACGAGGTCATGATCGAGCTCGCGCGGCGGGAGATCGAGACGCTCATGGCCGAGCTGACGCAGACCGCAGAGCGGCTCGAAGCGGCCAGCGCCGCGCCGCGCCGCGCTTTCGGGCTCTCCCGCCGCGCCGCCGCCAATGCGCGGCAGGACGCCGAGCATCAGCGCACGCGCGCCCGCATCCTGCGCGGCGTGGTCGACCGCCTGCGCGAGATCGAGGAGGACCCCGCCCAGACGCACGCCCTGCTCGCGGTCGCGCGCGAGGAGACCCTCGCCGAGCTCACCCAGGCGCGGCTCATCCCCGTCGGCGCCGAGCAGACCGAGGAGGAGCGGCGCGCGAGCATGGACGCCGTCAAGGAGGACCTGCGCGAGCAGCTCGCCCTGCAGCAGCTCAAAGATCTGCCCGAGGGGTACTGACGGGCGCAGGTTACTGCGAGGCGCAGGGTACTGAGTAGCGAGGGCGGGACTCGATCCCTACCGTGCCGCCTCGACGCCGCTGCGCGGCGCCGCGGACTGCGCGGTGGGGGCCCAGGAAGGTTCTCGGCGACACCCTGGATACCAATGCGAAGAGCCCCGCCGAGGCGGGGCTCTTCGCATTGGTAGCGAGGGCGGGACTCGAACCCGCGACACCACGATTATGAGCCGTGTGCTCTAACCACCTGAGCTACCCCGCCGGGTAGGCCTCCCGCATTGTGTGCGAGAGGGCCAGGGCCCCGAGTCAGGATTGAACTGACGACCCCTTCCTTACCATGGAAGTGCTCTACCACTGAGCTATCGGGGCGCGACCGTAGAGCCCGGAGGGCGAAACGGCACCGCAACAGATTAGCACTACGCTCCCGGCCCGATCGCACGCGTGTGGCGCGAGAAGCGAGGATGGAACCGTTTCCACATGGGGCGCGGTGGCCGTATCGTGGTCGTCATGCCTCACGAGAACACCGCGACTGCCACCCTGCCCTCCGGGCACCCCCGCGAGCTGGCTTCTGCCCCGGGCTCCGAGTGGTGGCGCTCCGCCGTCATCTACCAGATCTACCCGCGGTCGTTCGCCGACGCGTCGGGCGACGGCATCGGCGACCTCGCCGGCATCACGCAGCGGCTCGAGTCGCTCGCGAACCTCGGCGTCGACGCCGTCTGGCTCTCCCCCTTCTTCCGCTCGCCGCAGAAGGACGCCGGCTACGACGTCTCCGACTACTGCGACGTCGACCCCATCTTCGGCACCCTCGACGACTTCGACGCACTGCGCGACCGCGCGCACGAGCTGGGCCTGCGCGTCATCGTCGACCTCGTGCCCAACCACTGCTCGAGCGAGCACGAGTGGTTCCAGGAGGCCATGGCGGCCGGCCCCGGCTCACCCGAGCGCGATCGCTTCATCTTCCGCCCCGGCACGGGTGAGAACGGCGAGCTGCCCCCCAACAACTGGCACTCGATGTTCGGCGGCCCCGCGTGGACGCGCACGACCAACGCTGACGGCACCCCCGGCGACTGGTACCTGCACCTGTTCGACAGCACGCAGCCAGACTTCGACTGGACGAACCCGTGGGTGTGGGAGCAGTTTCGGCAGATCCTGCGCTTCTGGCTCGACCGTGGCGCAGACGGCTTCCGCGTCGACGTCGCCCACGGTCTCATGAAGGCCGAAGGCCTGCCCGACATCGAGGAGGCCGCCGAGGAAGACAGCGAGCTCGCCGAGGGCCTTATGGGCTCCCTCGAGGTTCCCTACTGGGGGCAGGACACCGTGCACGCCGTCTACCGCGACTGGCACGCCGTGCTCGCCGAGTACGAGGGCGACCGCGTGCTGTGCGCCGAGGCCTGGGTCGAGCCGCTCGCGAAGGCCGCCCTGTGGGTGCGCCCCGACGAGATGCACCAGGCCTTCAACTTCTCCTACCTCGCGACCCCGTGGCTCGCGCCGCGCCTGCGCGACGTCATCACCGAGTCGCTCGAGGCCTTCACGGGCGTGGGCGCGCCGAGCACGTGGGTGCTCTCCAACCACGACGTCGTG
Organism: Chryseoglobus sp. 28M-23; assembly: GCF_014789785.1. Taxonomy (NCBI): domain Bacteria; kingdom Bacillati; phylum Actinomycetota; class Actinomycetes; order Micrococcales; family Microbacteriaceae; genus Microcella; species Chryseoglobus sp. 28M-23. The sequence continues at coordinate 2,278,723 of NZ_CP061846.1, forward strand.
CGCCACGCGAGCCGCCTCGGCCTGGCCCCGCATGCGGCGGGCCCCGGCGCCGGCATCGGCCCGGCATCCTCTGACAAGCCGGATGCCGCTCTCGGGCTGCACCGCGCCCGCGCAGCCACGGCGCTCATGCTCGCACTGCCGGGCAGCGCCTACCTCTACCAGGGCGAAGAGCTCGGCCTGCCGGAGGTCATCGAGCTCGACGACGAGTACCGTCAGGACCCGTCGTTCCACCGCACCGGCGGGGAAGTGTACGGGCGCGACGGCTGCCGCGTGCCGATCCCGTGGGAGCCCGACGCTCCCGCCTTCGGCTTCAACACGACCGGCGAGAGCTGGCTGCCGCAGCCGGAGACGTTCGCGCGGTTCGCGCACGCCGCGCAGGCCGGCGTCGAGGGCTCGACGCTCGAGCTCTACCGTCTCGCGCTCGCGCTGCGCGCCGAGCACGGCTTCGGCCTCGGCACGCTGACCTGGCTCGAGGGGTACGCCGACGACGTGCTCGCCTTCCGCAACGGCGGCGTCACGGTCATCGCGAACCTCGGCGATGCTCCCGTCGAGCTGCCGGCCGGCGAGGTCATCCTCGCGAGCGACCCGCTCGAGGCCGGCGCCGTACCGAGTGACACGACCGTGTGGGTGGCCGCCTGAGGCTACGCCCGACTACCGGGCGTTCGTCCTAGCTCGCGTTCGTCGTGAGCCAGGCGAAGGGGTCGATCTCGATGCCGTCGATGGCGATCTCGAGGTGCAGGTGCGGCCCCGTGGAGAGCCCCGAATTGCCAACCGTGCCGACGAGAGTCCCCACCGGGATCTCCTGCCCGACCTTGAGTGGCGAGCTGTCCCACTCCATGTGGGCATACAGGCTTGTGACCCTCTGCCCGTTGATCGTGTGCGAGATCTCGACTCGGTAGCCGTACGACGTGTACTCGCCGACGCCGGTGACGACGCCGTCGGCGATCGCGTAGATGGGATTGCCCCCTCCGCCAAGCATGTCGAGGCCGCGGTGGTAGGACGAGCAGCCGAAGCAAGGGGCAACGCGGTCGCCGAAGCCCGAGCTGATGGGCACCGGATTCGGGAACGGCCACCGCACAGCACCCGTGCCGTTGGTCGAATACGAGAAGTTGCGAGTACCGTACTTGAGCCGCAGCATCTCGGCGTACGAGGTCACCGACCAGTCGTCGCGACTCGCGACCGGGGCGGCAACGCTCTCGGTCGGGGCGATCTCGAGCACCTGGTCCTCGACCATCTCCGGCGCCGGCTCGGCGGCGGCGGCCTCGGTCGACTCGAGCTCGTTGGTCGGGATGGCGGCGTAGGCGGCCGACGCCGGCTGAGCATCCGGATCGAAGAGGGCGCTGGGGTGCACGGAGGTGCCGATGAGAAGCGCAGCGGCCGCCGCCATGACGACGGGCGGGAAGGTCTTCTGGGCGACCCGCTTGCCGAGGCGGGTGCGGGCGGGCGCTGACGCGGTGGCGGGCGGGCGGCTGGCCGGGGTGCGCGTCGCCACGCTGCGGCGACCGCGCGATGAGGCGGGATGCACGGGGCCGACCACGGCGGACGGCTCGGGTGCGCTCGGTGCTGACGCGGTCGGTGCCGTCGCGACCGAGGCCGCCGCGCTCGAGGCCGGGCTGGCCTGCAGCGCGGAAGCCTCGGCCGCCGTGTCGTCGACCGCGTCGAGCGGTGCGGTCGCCACATCGGCGGGGTCGATCGGAGCGGGAGGCGCGGCGGGCGAGGCAACCGCAGGAGTCGCGCGTGCATCGGCCTTCGCGCGACGGTCCTTGCGCCCACCGGCACGACCGCGGCGGCGCGAACTCGACTTCTCCGCCTCGCGCAAGGCACGACGGCTGAGGGGCGCGGGCGTCGTGGAGACGGCCTCGAGCGGAACCTCGACGGGCTGAGTTGCCGGGGATTCCTCACCAAATGTGAAGCCGAGGGATTGCAGGGTTCCGGGGAGGGCGGTGGCGTCCGTCTCGGGGGCGCTGTTCCGCGGCTGCAGCTCGTCTGTCACGGGTATCGGTAGGCCTTGATCACATCTCTAGTCGGGTTCTGGAACTCGAACGTGGGTAGTGGACCTTCTCGGGAAAGAGACAGGGTCAACCTCCGCGATTATCACGGATTGGTAAAGACTAACCGGTCGACGCCGATTCGACCAGTCCGTGAATCAACTTCGCAGGCGCCGCGGGCGGGCCTCACGACGGCGCCCCTCCGCCCGCCGCGACCTCCACGAGAAGCGGCTCGAGCAGGGCCGCCAACTCAGGGTGGGCCGCGAGCAGGAACGCCGTGCTGGGACGCGGCACCCCGAGGCCACTGACGCGCGCGCCAGCCTCCTCGGCGATGAGCGCGCCCGCCGCGTGATCCCACGGGTTGAGGGTGCGCTCGAAGTAGCCGTCGACGCGACCCGCCGCGACGGCGCACAGGTCGAGCGAGGCGGTGCCCATGCGGCGGATATCGCGCACGCGCGAGAGCAGGCGGGCGACGACCGCGCCCTGCTCGGCGCGAACAGCTGCGTCGTAGGCGAAGCCCGTCGCGAGCAGAGTGCGCTCGAGGGAGTCGGGCTGGGCGACGCGCAGCGGCTGCTCGCCGAGGAACGCTCCCCCACCGGCGGAACCGGTGAACAGCTCGCCCGTCGCCGGGTTGATGACCGCACCAGCGAGGGCCGTCCAGGTCTGCGGGTCGGGCTCGCCCTCGACGACGGCGATGCTCACCGCGTAGTGCGGGATGCCGTAGAGGAAGTTGACGGTGCCGTCGATCGGGTCGACGACCCAGGTGAGGCCGCTCGTGCCGCCTCCGCCCCCCGACTCCTCGCCGAGGAACGCGTCGTCGGGCCGCAGCTCGAGAAGTCGGCTGCGGATGAACGACTCGGTGTCGCGGTCGACCTGCGTCACGACATCCACCGAGGAGGACTTCACGTCGGCGACCTCGACGATGCCGCGGCGCGCCTCGGCGACCCGCTCGGCAGCCTCCACGGCGATGCCGCGGGCGATGGCGAGGAGCGAGGTATCAGTCATGGGTGGCGAGTGAGGGATTCGAACCCCCGAAGGCTGAGCCGTCTGATTTACAGTCAGATCCCTTTGGCCGCTAGGGTAACTCGCCGGGTGCGCGCCCGACCGATGTGGTCACCGAGCGGAAGCGCGAGTCAAGGATACAAGAGGTACGAGCCTCGCGTGACCATCGCGGTGCGGTCTCACGGCACCGCATCCGCGGCGGCCTGCGCGTAGAAGGCCGAGCGCGTCGCGACGGCGTCGAGGTAGCTGCTCGCCGAGTTGTAGGCGGCGATGCCCGCGCGCCACGACTCCTCGTCGCCGAGGGTCGGCGTCGCGCGGCACAGGTAGTTGGCGGCGGCGAGCGACGCGTCGTCGATGTTGTGCGGGTCGGCGACGCCGTCGCCGCTCGCGTCGACGTACCAGTTGGCCCAGCTGCCCGGGATGAACTGCATCGGGCCGACGGCGCGGTCGAACTCCGCGTCGCCGTCGATGGCGCCGTCGTCGGTGTCGGGGATGAGCGCGGTCGTCGACCCGTCGAGCGCGATGCCGATGATGGGCGGGCTCACGGTGCCGTCATCGGCGATGGATGCTCCGCCATAGCTGCCGTGCCGCGACTCGACCCAGCCGATGCCGGCGAGCGTGTTCCAGCCGAGGTCGCAGTCGGGTCGATCGCCGCGCTTCGCGATCGCGGCGCCGGCGTAGGCGGCGAGCGCCCGCGGGGGGATGCCCGTCTCGGTGGCGACGGCGGCGAGCCACTCGGGGTCGGGGAGGCCCGCGACCCCGGGGCGCGTGGGCTCGGAGGCCCCGGGCGGCACCTCGGCCGGCGCTGCCCAGCGCGGTGCGGGCGCGGCCTCGGTGGGGGCGGGTGGGGCCGCATCCCCGCCGCCGTCACGCGGAGCGAGCACGAGGGCGATGAGAAGCGCGAGCACGACACCGCCCGCGAGCAGCCCGCCGATCAGGGTGGCGAGGGCGCGGCGCGAGGGCATGCGCCATTCCACCATGCGCACCTGACGCGAGGCCGACCGGCGGCGCGGGGTGGCGGCTAGCATGGGCGCATGGCTGATTCCTCATTCGACATCGTGAGCAAGGTCGACAAGATGGAGGCGGAGAACGCCGTCAACCAGGCGCAGAAGGAGATCGCGCAGCGCTACGACTTCAAGGGCGTGGGCGCGTCGATCGAGTGGAGCGGCGAGAAGCTGCGGCTCAAGGCGAGTGCCGAGGAGCGCGTAAAGGCCGTGCTCGAAGTGCTCGAGGCGAAGATGATCAGGCGCGGTATCGGTATCCGCAGCCTCGACGAGGGTGAGCCCTACGCGAGCGGCAAGGAGTTCCGCATCGAGGTGGGGCTCAAGAACGGCATCTCGAGCGAGGACGCGAAGAAGATCGCCAAGATCATCCGCGACGAGGGGCCCAAGAGCGTCAAGAGCCAGATTCAGGGCGACGAGCTGCGCGTGCAGTCGAAGAGCCGCGATGACCTGCAGTCGGTCATCGCGCTGCTCAAGGGCAAAGACCTCGACGTGGCGCTGCAGTTCGTCAACATGCGCTGACATGTCGTGACGAGTGACTTCGGCGGTCACCCGCGTGGCAGCCGGGAGTACGGGCGACTGCTCGCCGCGCTCTTCATCGCGGGCATCGCGACCTTCACGCAACTGTGGTCGGCGCAGGGCGTGCTGCCGCAGATCGCGCGCGACCTCGAGGTCGGCCCCGCGACCGCCGCACTCACCGTGTCGGGCACGACGGCGGGGCTCGCCCTCGCCGTGCTGCCGTGGTCGTGGGTCGCCGATCGCATCGGTCGCCTCGCCGCGATGCGCATCGCGCTCGTCAGCGCGAGCGCCCTCGGGCTGCTCGCCCCGCTCGCGCCGAGCATCGAGCTGCTCGTCGGAGTGCGCATGGTCGAGGGTGTCGCCCTCGGCGGTCTCCCCGCTGTCGCGCTCACCTACCTGAGCGAGGAGGTCGACCGGCGGCATGCGGCGGTCGCCGCCGCGACCTACGTGGCGGGAACGAGCGTCGGCGGCCTCACGGGGCGGCTCGTGGCGGCGCCGGTCGCCGAGCTGAGCGACTGGCGCGGAGGGCTCGCCGCCGCGGCAGCCGTCGCCGCGGTCGCGGCGGTCGTGTTCCTTCTTCTCGCCCCGCGGGCTCGCGGCTTTCAGCCGGGCACGGTGCGGGGCGCGCGTCACATTGTCTCGGTCGTGCGCACGCTCTCACGAGATCGCGTCGTCGTGGCGCTGTGGCTGCAGGGCGCGCTCCTCATGGGAGCGCTCGTCACGATGTACAACTACCTGGGCTTCCACCTCGAGGAGGCGCCGTTCGGGCTGCCGCCCGCGGTCGCGTCACTGCTCTTCACCGCCTACCTCGCCGGCACGCTCTCCTCGCGCATGGCGGGCGCCCTCGTGGACCGGGTCGGCCGACGAGGCGTGCTTCTCGCCTCCGGCGCGCTCGTGCTCGTGGGCGCACTGCTCACCCTGGCGCCCGTGCTCGCGGTCGTCATCGTGGGTCTCGTCGCCCTCACCGCCGGGTTCTTCGCCGGCCACGCCGTGGCCTCCGGGTGGATCGGAGCGCGCGCGAGGGTGGGGCGGGCCCAGGCCGCGAGCATCTACACGCTCAGCTATTACGCCGGGTCGAGCGCCGCCGGCTGGCTCGGCGGCGTGCTGTTCGTGGTCGGCGACTGGCCCGCGGTGGTGGCGCTCGTCGTGGCGCTCGCGGGCTCGGCCACTCTCGCGGCGGCGATCGCCGCACGGGAGTCCCCGGCCGCGACCGATGCCGCTCAGTAGACTGCGCGCATGGTGGACGAGGGCACGGGGAGCGGCGCCGGAGCCGTGATCGTCGCGATCGTCGCCGGGCTGCTGCTGCTCACGATCGTGACGATCGCGCTCGTCTCGCTCGTGATCGTGCCCCGCAATCGTCGACCGCAGAGCGCGCTCGCCTGGCTGCTGCTCATCTACATCCTGCCGATCGTCGGCTTCCTGCTCTTCCTCACGCTCGGGTCTCGGCGGCTGCCCAAGCGCCGCCGAGAGAAGCAGGTGGAGATCAACCAGTACATTCTCGACACGACGGTCGGTATGGACCAGGTGTCGACGAACGAGCCCTGGCCGCCGTGGCTCATGCCGATCGCGCAGCTCAACCGCAACCTGGGTTCGATGCCTCTCGTGGGCGGCAACTCTGCCGAGCTCATCGCCGACTACACGGAGTCGCTGCGGTCGATGACGGAGGAGATCGACGCGGCAACCCGGTCGGTGCACGTGGAGTTCTACATCATGTCGGTCGATGAGGAGACCGAGCCGTTCTTCGCCGCCCTCGGGCGCGCTGTCGATCGCGGCGTCACGGTGCGCGTGCTGTTCGACCATGTGGCCTCGTTGCGCGTGCGCGGGTACCGCAGCATGCTGCGTCGCCTCGACGCGATCGGCGCCCTGTGGCACCGGATGCTCCCCGTGCGCCCGTGGCGGGGCCAGTACCAGCGACCCGACCTGCGCAACCACCGCAAGTTCCTCATCGTCGACGGGCGCGTGGCCTTCACGGGGTCGCAAAACCTCATCGAGCGCACCTACCACCGCGGCCCCCACTGGTCGGGCCGCCTGGAGTGGAAGGAGCTCATGGTGCGGTTCGAGGGGCCGATCGTCGCCGGTGTCGACGCGCTCTTCGCGACGGACTGGTACAGCGAGACGGATGAGCTGCTGCTGCGCGAGACGCCGGCGGTCGTGGAGGCCGACCCGACCCGAATTCTGGACGCTCAGGTGGTGCCGAGCGGACCGGCGTTCGAGGGTGAGAACAACCTGCGGCTGTTCAACTCGCTGCTGTACGCGGCGCAGGAGCAGATTCAGATCTGCTCGCCGTACTTCGTGCCGGACGAGTCGATGCTGTACGCGATCACGACCGCCGCGCAGAGCGGGCTCGACGTGCAGCTCTTCGTCTCCGAGATCGGCGATCAGCCGCTCGTGTTCCACGCCCAGCGCTCCTACTACGAGGAGCTGCTGCGGGCGGGGGTGCGCATCTGGCTCTACCGTGCGCCGACGGTGCTGCACGCGAAGCACTTCACGATCGACGACCAGGTGGCCGTCATCGGCTCGAGCAACATGGACATGCGCTCGTTCAGCCTCAACCTCGAGGTGTCGGTCATGGTGCGCGGGGCGAGCATCATCAGCGAGCTGCGGGCGATCGAGCAGTCCTATCGCGACAACTCTCGCGAGCTCACGCTGGACGACTGGATGCGCCGGCCTCGCCACATGCGCATCTTCGACGACCTCGCGCGTGTGACGGCGACCGTGCAGTAGCGACGCGCCCGACCGGCGCGTAGGGTGCCCCCATGACGCAGAAGACCCTGCCGACCGATGTGCCCGTCGAGGAGTTCTTCGCGACCCTGGACGCTCGACGCAGCGCGGAGGGCGCTGAGCTCGTGGAGGTGTACCGCGCCGCCACGGGCGCGGAGCCCGTCATGTGGGGCCCGTCGATCGTGGGATTCGGTGAGTACACCTATCGCTATGCGAGCGGGCACGATGGCGTCTGGCTGCGCACGGGCTTCTCTCCCCGCAAGGCCAAGCTCTCCCTCTACGGGCTCACCGAGCACCCCGACTCGCCCGCGCTGCTCGACCGTCTCGGGCCGCACACCGCCTCCGTCGCGTGCGTCTACGTCACCCGACTGTCGGCCATCGACCTGGACGTGCTGCGCGAGCTGGTCGCCCTGGGCTGGACGACGACCGCCGACTCCGCCGTCTGATGCGGATGCTCAGTCTCGGGAGATGCGGATCATCTCGTCGCGCGGCACGACCTTGATGCGCTCGCGGCCCTGCTTCTCGCCGAGCGCCACCTCGTGGGCATCGAGACGGTGCCAACCATCGAGGTTCGTGTACAGCACACCGCGACCGTCGAGAAGATCGGTCACCGCCTGCTCAGCAGGCTCGGCGGGAGTCCACCACGAGCTCTGATCCTTCACGAGGTGCTGGATCGTCTCCATCGCGTCGCTCTTCGTGTGACCGATGAGCCCGACCGGACCGCGCTTGATCCAGCCCGTCGCGTACACGCCCGGCAACTGGTTGTTGTCGTCGCCGAGCACCTGACCCTCGTGGTTCGGGATCACGCCGTGACGCTCGTCGAACGGGATGCCGTCGAGCGGCGACCCGAAGTAGCCCACCGCGCGATACAGCGCCTGCACCTCGACCTCGCGGAACTCTCCTGTGCCTCGCACGCCACCCTGGCCGTCCGGCTCCGTGCGCTCGTACCGGAAGCCGCTCACCGCACCATCCGTCGTCAGCACCTCGACCGGGCGCGCGTAGAAGTGCAGGTGCAGGCGTCGAGACGCGCTGCCCGTCTCCCGGCTGCGCCACTGCGTGAAGATGCGGTCGATGACCGTGAGCTGCTTGTTCGACGTGATCGCGTCGCGCGACGCCGGGTCGTAGTCGAAGTCCTCGTCGTGCACGATCATGTCCACGTCGCGCAGCTCGCCGAGCTCGCGCAGCTCCAGGGGCGTGAACTTCACCTGCATCGGACCGCGGCGCCCGAACACGTGCACATCCGTCACGGGAGATGCCTGCAGGCCCGCGTACACGTTGTCGGGCACCTCCGTCGGCAGCAGGTCCTCCGGGTGCTTCGCGAGCATGCGCGCCACGTCGAGCGCCACATTGCCGTTGCCGATGACGGCCACCGACTGCGCCTCGAGGGGCCACTCGCGCGGAACATCAGGATGCCCGTCGTACCAGCTGACGAAGTCAGCGGCACCGTAGCTGCCGTGCGCGTCGATGCCGGGCAGCTCGAGCGGAGCATCCCGCACCGCGCCCGTCGAGAAGATGACCGCGTTGTAGTGCCTCTTCAGATCGTCCAGCGTGATGTCGGCGCCGTACCGCACGTTGCCGAAGACGCGGATGTCACCCGAATCCAGCACCTCGCGCAGCGCATTGACGATGCCCTTGATGCGCGGGTGATCAGGGGCGACCCCGTAGCGCACGAGCCCGTACGGTGCGGGCAGCTGCTCGAACAGGTCGATCGAGACCTCGAACGCCCGCTCGTGCTTGAGGAGGATGTCGGCGGCGTAGATGCCGGCGGGGCCGGCGCCCACGATGGCGAGCCTGAGCTTGGTCATGTGAAGTAGAGCGCTTTCTGGATCGGCGGAGGCGGCGGAGCCACGATGATCGAGACTACTTGCTGCGGTCGACGACGGCTTCCGCGAACTTGGTGAGGGCCTTCGTGACCGGGCTCGGCGGCAAGGGCTCGAGCGCGGCGACGGCGTCATCCGCCCAGCGGCGCGCCTCGTCGAGCGTCTCCTCCGTCACGGGGTGGGCGCGCAGCTCGGCGATCGCCGCGGCGAGCTCCTCCTCGGTGCCACCAGCGACGACGTGCCGCTCGATGCGGTCCAGCAGGTCGGCGGCACTCGCATCGCTCTGCGCAGCACGGCGCAAGTAGAGCAGAGGCAAGGTCGCGACGCCGCTGCGCAGGTCAGTGCCCTGCGCCTTGCCCGTCTCCGACTCCGGCTCGGCCAGGTCGATGACGTCGTCGATGAGCTGGAAGGCGACACCGATCTTCTCGCCGAAGACCACGACGGGCTCGGCGTACTCCTCCGGTGCTCCCGAGAAGATGACGCCCATCTGCGCCGCCGCGGAGATGAGCGACCCGGTCTTGTCGGCGAGCACCTGCAGGTAGTGATCGATCGGGTCGTCCTCGAGACGCGGGCCCACCGTCTCGTGAAGCTGGCCGAGGCACAGGCGCTCGAAGGTGTCGGCCTGCAGCTTGATCGCGCCCTCGCCGAGGCTCGCAACGAGCTTGCTCGCACGTGCGAACAGCAGGTCGCCCGTGAGGATCGCCACCGAGTTGCCCCACACGCTCTGCGCGCTCGGAACCCCGCGGCGCATCTCCGCCTCGTCCATGACGTCGTCGTGGTAGAGCGACGCCAGGTGGGTGATCTCGATCGCCTGCGCCGCCGTGATGACCGCAGCGTTGTTGCCCTCGCCCAGCTGGGCGGTGAGGAGCGTCAGCACGGGGCGGATGCGCTTGCCGCCCGCCTCGAGCAGGTAGCGGGAGGCGACATCCGCCATGTCATCGGCGAAGCTCACCTCGCGCAGCAGGCCCGCCTCGACCTCCGCGAGGCCCTCCTCGATCGCGTCGGCGAAGCGCCGCTCCTCGCTTGAGGCGAAGAGCTTCTCGCCGAGGCCGAGCGACGCGCTGAGCGTCTTGCTGCGGCGGGCGAGGGGAGTGCCGTGGGTCACCGGATCTGCCGATCTGTCGAGAGGAAGGAGGCTACAGCGCCGTGAAGGACGAGGACGCGGCCGCATCGGTCGAGGTGCTCGACTCGGTCGAGCGCGCTCGGCGCTGAGCGACGGACGCGCGGATCGCCGCATTGGCCGGCTTGCGGCCACGATGCAGGGCGACGACGCCCGTCGTGAGGTTACGGTACGCGACTCGCGTGAATCCCGCACCGCGCAACCACTGGCTCAACCGGGTCTGGTCTGGCCAGTCCTTGATCGAGTCGAAAAGATAGCGGTACGCCTCGGGGTTCGAGCTTGCCGCACCCGCCACGAGAGGCATGACGTAGCGCAGGTAGGCGAAGTACCCGGCGCGCACGACCCCGACGGGGGGCCGCGAGAACTCGCAGATCACGAGACGCCCGCCCGGCTTGAGCACGCGGTACATCTCGGCGAGCGCCACCTGCGGGCGCTGCACGTTGCGCAGGCCGAAGCTGATCGTCACCGCATCGAACTCGTCATCACCGAACGGCAGCTTCTCGGCATCGCCCTGCACGAACTCGAGGCCCGGGTGACGTCGTCGGCCCTCCTCGACCATGCCCTGCGAGAAGTCGAGGGCGATGACCTTCGCACCCGACTTGGAGAGAGCCGCAGCGCTCGTGCCCGTGCCCGCCGCGATGTCGAGGATGCGCTCCCCCGGCTGGGGGGCGACCGCCCGGCCCGTCGCCGCGCGCCACAGGCCCGCGTTGCCGACCGACAGCACGGCATTCGTGCGGTCGTATCGGCGCGCCACGCCGTCGAACATCGCCGCGACCTCGCGCGGCGTCTTCGTCAGGTCTGCCCTCGTCACACACCGAGTCTAGTGAGCGGTCGCCCGGGGTTGACCGTGAGCCGCCTGGGCAGGCGTCGAGTGCGCAACAGCAGCGCAGGAAGCGCAGAGTACGCTCGATCCGTGCCCTCCCCCGCTGCGCCCGCGGCGCATCCTGCCGCCACCGTGCTGCGAGTCGTCACCGAGATCGTGCCCGACCCCGGGCCGCTCCTGCCCTACGCGGAACCGGGCAGCCCTCTGCTCGCTCTGCGTCGCGGCGACGGCATCGTCGGCGTGGGAGAAGCGCTGCGGCTCGACTACCGGGGCCCCGACAGGATTGCCGACGCCGCCGCCCAGTGGCGCGCAGTGAGCGGCCTCGCTCACGTCGACGACCCGGTGCGCCGTCCCGGCACGGGACTCGTCGCGTTCGGCACCTTCGCCTTCGCCGACGACTCGGGCGCCACGAGCGCGCTCATCGTGCCCGAGCTCATCGTCGGCCGCCATGAGGGAGTCTCCTGGGTCACGCGCCTGAGCGTCGAGCAGGACGGCCTCGAACCCGTCTCCACTCCCCAGGCGCAGCCGATCGGCGAGCGCCCGCGCGCCACGCTCGCCGCCTCGAGCCTCAGCCGCGACGCCTTCATGGGCGTCGTCTCCGACGCCCTCACGCGCATCCGCGGCGGAGAGCTCGAGAAGGTCGTCATCGCCCGGGATGCGACCGCCCGCATTCCTGCCGACAGTGACCGTCGCGCGCTCGTCGACGAGCTCGCCCAGGCCTACCCCGACTGCCTCACCTTCGCCGTCGACGGCCTCTTCGGCGCGAGCCCCGAGACCCTCGTCAACGTGCACGCCCGCGAAGCGAGCGCGCGCGTGCTCGCGGGCAGCACCGCGCGAGGAGCCAACGCCGCCGACGACGCCGCCGCCGCCGCGACGCTCGCGACGAGCACGAAAGACCTCGACGAGCACGCCTTCGCCGTGCAGAGCGTGCTGCAGTCGCTGCGCCCCCATGCGCGCGCCGTCACGGCGAGCGAACTGCCCTTCACCCTCAAGCTGCCCAACCTCTGGCACCTCGCCACCGACGTCGCGATCGAGCTCGGCGAGCAGTCCAGCGCGCTCGACCTCGTCGCCGCGCTGCACCCCACCGCGGCCGTCGCGGGATCACCGACCGCCGACGCCCTCGCCCTCATCGCCGCGCTCGAACCCTTCGACCGCGGTCGCTACGCGGCACCCGTCGGTTGGATCGACCAGGACGGCGACGGCGAGTGGGTCATCGCACTGCGCTGCGCCACCGTCGACGCCGAAGGGCTGCTCACCGCGCATGCCGGTGCCGGCATCGTCGCCGACTCCGACCCCGAGGCCGAGCTCGCCGAGACGCGCATGAAGTTCCGGCCGATTGCCGACAGTCTGCGGTAGGGCTTACGAGTCGGCGAGACGCTGCTTCTCGAGCTCGACGTCGAAGTCGGCCGTCGGCCACTGCGGGTCGAGGTCGCGCAGAGCGGACAGCAGCAGGGTCTGCACCGCGAGCCGGGCATACCACTTGCGGTCGGCGGGCACGATGAACCAGGGCGCGTGGTCGGCATCCGTGCGCTGGATGGCGAGCTCGTAGGCGCGCTCGTACTCGGCCCAGAGCATCCGCTCATCGATGTCGCCCGGGTTGTACTTCCAGTGCTTGTCGGGGCGGTCCAGCCGCTCGGCGAGGCGCTCCTGCTGCTCATCCTTCGAGATGTGCAGCATGACCTTGACGATGCTCGTGCCGCTGTCGGCGACGCGGCGCTCGAACTCAGTGATGTCGTCGTAGCGCTGCTCGATCTCGTCGGCGGGAGCGAGCTCGCGCACGCGCCCGATGAGCACGTCCTCGTAGTGGGAGCGGTCGAAGACGCCGATCTTGCCGACGGCGGGCAGCTGCTTCTCGACGCGCCACAGGAAGTGGTGGCTGAGCTCCTCCTCAGTGGGGCGCTTGAACGCTGCCAGCTGAACACCCTGCGGGTCGACGGAGCCGATGACGTGGCGCACGATGCCGCCCTTGCCCGCCGTGTCCATGGCCTGGATGACGAGCAGCACGCGGCGCGTCTCACCGGCGGTGCTCGCGGCATGGAGCCGCTCCTGCAGGGTGCTCAGCTCGTCGACACCATCGGCGAGCGCCTTCTCACCGTCGGCCTTGTCACCGTCGAAGCCGGGAGTGGAGCGCGTGTCGATGTCGCGCAGTCGCACGTCGGCGGGGGCCCGCAGCAGTTCGTCCATGGCCCGAGGCTACCCGCCCGTCATTCGGCGGTCAGTCGCTCAGCGGCACGTCGACGAGGAGGCGGGGCTCGGGCGCAGTGAGGGCGTCGTCGAGCTCGGCGCGCGTCGTCACCTTCCGGTAGGCCCACCCGCCGGCCGCGGCGAGCGCCGCGAGGTCGACGGCGTGGGGCGTGCGCATGACCCGCTCGAAGTCGTCGGCGGGCGCGGTCGCGGCCACTTCGAGCTCGTCGAAGATCGTGCCGCCGCCGTCGTTGCCGACGATGACGTGCAGCCGCAGATCGTCGGGCAGGGGGGCGAGCAGTGCGCCAGCGTCGTGGAGGAGGGCGAGGTCGCCGAGGAGCACGCGCGTCGTGCCGGGCGTCGCCGTCGTCTCGACGTCGGCGGCGCCGAGCGCCATGCCCGTCGCCGTCGACACCGTGCCGTCGATGCCCGCGAGCCCGCGGTTGGCGTGCACCGGAATCGCCTTGCCGGGCACGATCGCGTCGGCGACGCGGATGAGCCGGGATGCCGCCAGCACGAGTCGATCGTGCGGCCAGGTGGCCGCCCACACGGCGCGCACGAGCATCCGACGGTCGACGGGTGCGCGCAGCACCGCCAGCTCGGCGGAGGCGAAGGCGGCGCGCACGCCTCGGTCGCTCGAGACGGCGAGCGAGAGGTCGGGAGCCGGGTCGCCGGGCTCCTGCGACTCGAGCACGGCGCGCGACATGCTCACCCAGCCACCGACCCAGCGCCGCACGACCGCGCGATCGGGGGCGCCCTGCACGCGCACCCCGTCCACGATGCGCGCGCGATGGCCGGGGTTGTACGCCTCGACGCCGGGGGTGCGCACGACGATCGTCTCGACGTCGCCGCGTTCCAGCAGGGCGGGCACCTCGCGACTGAGGGTCGGGTGGCCGAGAACGATCGCCCGGCCGACGGCCTCGCCGTGCGGCCCGCGCAGCACGTCGCGGTAGGCGACGACGAGGTGGCGGCCGAAGCGTGCGCCGCTCGATACTTCCGCGATGAGCGGAGCACCCAGATCGACGGCGAGCTGCTCGGCGGCGGGTCCGGCGCCGTGGCCTGCGATGACGACGGTCGCGTCGTCGGGCACGAGGTCGAGCGTCAGCCCCGGCTCGGTCGGCGGCGCGTCCTCCGCAGCGGCTGGGGCATCGATGCGGTCGGGCACGAGGATGCTCCCGCTCAACGGTTCGCGGTACGCGAGGTTGAGGTGCACAGGGCCCTCGGCGCTCGCCCTGACCGCGAGGGCGGCAAGGGTGCGAGCATCCTCGCGCTCACCGGGCGCGCCCGTCGGGGCGGGAGCATCCCAGTCGGCGCGCACCAGATCGCCGAAGATACCCGGCTGGACGGTCGTCTGATTGCTGCCGATGCCGCGTAGCTCGGCGGGACGGTCGGCGGTCAGCACGATGAGCGGAACGCCCGAGTGGTGGGCTTCGAGGACGGCAGGATGCAGGTTGGCGACCGCGGTGCCCGACGTGCACACGATCGCGACCGGCCGGCCGGTCTGCACGGCGAGGCCGAGGGCGGTGAATCCGGCGACGCGCTCGTCGATGCGCACTGTGACGCGCAGGTGCCCTGCGCGCGCGAACGCGGCGGCGGCGAGGGCGAGGGCCTGCGACCGCGAGCCGGGGCTCAGCACCACATCGGCGACCCCGTGCGCCACGAGGCCCTCGAGCAGGGCCGCCGCGGACGCCGAGGCCGGCGAGTCAGCGCTCAGCGGGGGGAGGGTTGTCATCGTCGAGATCGGCGAGCTCCTGCTCGAGACGGCGCAGGCGCTCGTCCTGCTCGGCACGGCGTGCCACCTCGTCGCGGCCGAGGGTACCGAGGAACGCCGGGTCGTCGTCGGGAGCGACCGTGCGGCTCGTGCGGCCGGGGCCACGCCGCGCCTTGCCGACGATGAGCCACAGGATGCCGCCGAGCACGGGGAGGACGACCACGAGCACGGCCCACGCCGCCTTCGGCATCGCTCGGACGCGCCCACGGTCGGTGAGCAGGACGTCAACGAGCGTGTAGACCGTGAAGGCGACGGCGACCACCACGAGCACGACGATGACTCTGGGCATGCCCCTACTGTAATCATCCGCACTGGGCGGCGCCCGAGAGCGGCCCGTGCGCAGCCTGCACCCTGGTCGCGCTCGTAGACTGGGAGCATGAGCCCCTGGATCGCCTACAGCCTCCTGCGGTTCGGACTGTTCGGCGGCGTCCTGGCGCTCCTTCTGCTCGCACAACTCGAGTGGTGGTGGGCGGCGATCCTCGCCACGATCATCGCGTTCACGGTCTCGTACATCTTCTTCCCCGGCCTGCGCCACGCGGTCGCCGCCGACCTCGCCGCCCGTCGCACGCGCGAGACGCCGGAGGACCCCGACGCCGACGCCGAGGACGCGGCGCTCGGGAATCGCTGACCGCGGCGCGCGGTACGGGTGCGGCAGGGTCAGCGCCTCACGCGGTAAGGGTTTCGTAAGCTCGCACGCTGTCGGCGCGGCCGGGCGCCGCCTAGATTCTCCTCATGACCTCTCCCGTGCCCCTGCTGCGACTGGCTACCCTCGCGACCGTCCTGGCCCTCGTGGTCGCCGGTTGCACCCCGGTGGGCGACCCCGCGGTCGAGCCCTCGGCCGAAGTCTCGACCGCGCCCGGCTCGAGCGAGTCGATGGACGACGAGATGGACGACGACGCGACGGATGCTGGGGCCGGCTCGAGCGGGGACGCCGCGCAGGCGGGCGCGTACGTCGAGTACCGCGACGACATCATCGCGGAGACCGCTGGCACGAAGGCGCTGTTCTTCCACGCGCCGTGGTGCCCGCAGTGCCGTGCGCTCGAGGAGAGCATCCTCTCTGGGGAGATTCCTGACGACCTGACCATCATCAAGGTCGACTTCGACACCGCGACGAGCCTGCGCCAGCAGTACGGCGTGACGATCCAGACGACGATCGTGTTCGTCGACGACGACGGTGCCGCTCTCGCCTCCGAGGTGCTCTACTCCGACACGACGCTCGACGCCCTCGTGGCGGCGGCGCCCTAGGCTCGCGGCGTGGAAGGGCTCGCTCTCGTCAGCCTCGCCGCTGGCGTCCTCACCGTCGCGGCGCCGTGCGTGCTGCCGCTGCTGCCGATCATCATCGGCGGCTCGATCGTCACCGACGACGCGGGCTCGACCCGTGCACGAGTGCGCCCCTACGTCATCGCGGGCTCGCTCGCGGTGAGCGTCATCGCCTTCACCCTGCTGCTCAAGGCGACGACGGCGCTGCTCGGCATTCCCACCCAGGTGTGGCAGATCATCTCGGGCATCATCGTCATCCTGCTCGGCATCAACCTGCTCGCGCCGAGCCTGTGGGAGCGACTGTCGACGCGCCTCGGTCTCGGTGATCGCAGCAACCGCGCACTCGACGGCTCGGTGCAGCGGCAGAGCGTCGGCGGCGACATCCTCACGGGCGCCGCACTCGGCCCCGTGTTCTCGAGCTGCAGCCCCACCTACGCGCTCATCGTCGCGACCGTGCTGCCCGTCTCGTTCGCCGAGGGGGTGCTCTACGTCAGCCTGTACGCGGTCGGGCTCGCGATTCCGCTGCTGCTTATCTCGCTCGCCGGCCGGGGGGCCGCACGCCGGCTGGGGTGGCTCGCGGACCCACGCGGCTGGTTCCGCCGCACGATGGGGGTGCTGTTCATCATCGTGGGTGTCGTCGTCATCGTCGGGGCCGACAAGGCTCTGCAGACCCTCATCCTCGACCTCGGCTGGTACAACCCCATCGCCGAGTTCGAAGGGGTGCTGCGGGGTGAGTGACCGTGGCGCCTGAGGCAGGGGGGATGGCGGAGCCGGGGGGCTCCGCAGGCGGGGTCGCGTCGTCGGGTCGCGACCCCGCCTCATCGGCGCTCAGCCGCCCGCTCGATGGTCGACGCGTGCTCGTGGTCGACGACGACCCGACGTTGCTCGAGATCGCCGCGACCTACTTGAGCGCGGCGGGCGCGACGGTGGCGACGGCGCCCGATTCGGTGCGCGCGTTGCGCTCTGCGGAGGAGTCGGAACCCGACCTCGTCGTGCTCGACCGCATGATCCCGGGGGTTGACGGGCTCGAAGTGGCGCGACGACTGCGGGAGCGCTCGACCGTGCCGATCATCATGCTCACGGCTCTCGGCGAGGCCGAGCACCGCATCGAGGGCCTCGAGGCCGGGGTCGACGACTATCTCGCGAAGCCGTTCTCGCCGCGCGAACTGGTGCTGCGCGCCGAGGCGCTCCTGCGCCGCTCGACCGCGAACCGGGAGGTGGACGGCGACGTGACCCTGGGGCGCCTGCACCTCGACGCCGCTGCTCGCACGATCAGTCTCGACGGCGCTCCGCTGGCCCTCACCGCCCGCGAGCACGACCTGCTCGCGCACCTCGTGCGCCGCCCCGGCCGCACACTGCGTCGCGACGAGCTGCTCGAAGAGGTCTGGGGCTGGACGATCGGCGACGTGTCAACGATCACTGTGCACGTGCGGCGATTGCGCGAGAAGGTCGAGCAGGACCCTTCGCACCCGCGCATCATCACGACCGTGTGGGGGGTCGGCTACCTGCTCGACCCGGCTGGCCTCGATCCGGCTGGCCCCGATCCTGCCGACCTCGATCCTGCCAACCTCGAGTCCGCGGGCCACGACCCTGCCCCGACCGACGCCGAGGGGGCTGAGTCGCCATGACGATCGCCGACTACGTGCAGGTTGTGGGCTTCGCGGCGGGCAGCGCCCTCGTCGCGGGGCTTCTCGCGGCCGTCGTGTTGCGGCTCGCGCGCCGGGCGCCCCTCGTCGTGCACGTCATCGTCATCGTCGCTGCCGCCGTCGGCGCCGTCGCCGGCGGCATCGCCCTTACCGCGGGCGGCATGTACATCAACGACTCCGACACGATGGTCGCCCTCTCGGTGACGGCGGCGAGCGGCGTCGTCTCCCTCGCGATGGCGCTCCTCCTCACCCTGGCGCTCTCGCGGGATGCCCGGGGCCTCGGCCGCGATGCCCGCCGGCTCGGGGCGGGCGACACCGTCGAGCCGGCACGCCGTGTGACGGCGGAGCTCGACGCCGTGCAGGGTGAGCTCGCGGAGTCGAGCGATCGGCTCGCGGCGGCGCGTACCGCGTCCGAGCGGGCGGAGGCGGCCCGGCGCGACCTCGTCGCCCGCATCGCGCACGACCTGCTCGCGCCTCTCGCGAGCATCCGCGCGATCGCCGAGACCCTTGAGGACGGCCTCTCGACCGAGCCGGAGCGGCACGCTCACCAGCTCGGGTCGCACGTGACGCGCCTGCACGCCCTCATCGGCGATCTCTTCGAGCTCTCGCGCATCGACGCTGGAACGCTCGCGCTCTCTCCGGAGACGGTGTCTCTCACCGACCTCGCCTCCGACGTCGTCGCCGACTTCGCTCCCCTCGCGGCTCAGCACGACGTGACACTCGAGCTCGCGGCGACCGACGCGGTCACGGCCGTCGTGGACGCGCAGGCCCTCAGTCGCGCTCTCATCAACGTGGTCGTCAACGCGATCGAGCACTCCCCGGTCGGCGGCGTCGTGACGGTCGCCGTCGACGAGCACGAGGGAGCCGGGCGCATGCGCGTGCGCGACCGGGGCCCCGGTATCGCCGAGGACGACCTCCCCCACGTCTTCGACGCCGGATGGCGCGCCGACGCGGCGCGCACCTCCCCCCGCCTGGGCCTCGCCGGCGGAGCCGGACTCGGCCTCGCCATCACCCGCGCGATCCTCGAAGCGCACGGCGGCAGTGCGAGCGCCGCGCCTGCAGAACGAGATGCCACGGGCGGCGCTGACGGCACCGCCGGCGCCGAGTTCACGCTGCTGCTGCCGCACCCCTGAGCCACGCGCGGCCCAGCGCGCTCAGCGCTGAACCGCCTGAACCGCGCCGACCTCAGAAGGCGATCGCCGCGGCCAGCCCGAGCCCCGTGAGCAGCGCGGCGAGCGAGGTGAGCTTGAGCGCGAGCACGAGCTCCCCAGCCGTGCGCGCGAGCAGCACGATGAGGATGACGGGGGCACTGATGAGGAGCGTGCCGTACACGGCCGGAGCCCACTCGAAGAGCAGCGCGAACGGCACGAGCACGCCGTAGGCGCTCGCGAGCAGCACCGAGAAGAGGATGCGGGCCGGCAGGTCGCCCAGCCGCACGGCGAGCGTGCGCTTGGCGACCAGGGCATCCTGCTCGCGATCGCGGATGTTGTTGACGAGCAGGATCGCCGCGGCGAAGAGCCCCGCGATGGTGCCGGCGAGCCACGTCTCGAACGGCACCGTCTCGATCTGAACGTACGTCGTGCCGGCCGTGGCAACGATGCCGAAGAACACGAAGGCGACGAGCTCGCCGAGCCCCGCGTAGCCGTACGGACGCTTGCCGCCCGTGTAGAACCAGGCGGCGACGAGTGCGACCGCCCCGACCGCGAGCAGCCACCAGATGCCGGTCAGGACGACGATGGCGAGGCCCGCTGCCGCACCGAGGCTGAAGAATACGAGCGCGACGGTGAGCACCGTGCGGGGCTTCGCAGCCCCCGATCCGGTCAGCCGGCTCGGGCCGACCCGGTAGCGGTCGGTGCCGCGCACACCGTCTGAGTAGTCGTTGGCGAAGTTCACCCCGACCTGCAGGAAGACCGCGACGGCGAGGCACAGCAGCGCGATCGCGAGGTTGTAGCCGAGAGTGTTGTAGGCGACGGCCGTGCCGAGGGCGACGGGCGCGACGGCGAGGCTCAGGGTGCGCAGCCGGGCGCCGGCGATCCAGTCGCGCGCCGTCGCGGGACGCACCTTCGCCGGGTTGCCGGACGCCGCACTCGCCTTCGCAGGATTCGTGCGCGCGGGGCTCGTGCGCTTCGAGGGGGCGCGCTTCGCGGACTTCTTCTTCGTCTTCTTCGTCGGGGAGGCCACGGATGCGAGTGTAGCCGCGGGCGCGCGCCGAGCGGCGCCTCGCCGCGGTCGCGGCTCAGTCGACGAGGCGCGCGATCGTGAGCCGGTCGGGCTTGGCGCTCGGGAGCGTCGGCAGAGCATCCAGCACCCGGATGCGGTCGGGGCGCGCCTCGGGGCCCAGGGCGGCACCGACCGCGCGCCGCACCGCCGCGAGATCGGCCGACTGCGTCGTGACGACGACCGGCACCTCGCCCCACTCCGGGTCGTGGCCGGGCACGACGACCGCGTCGGCGAGACCCGACTGCTCGCGCACGACGCGCTCCACCTCGCTCAGGCGCACCTTCAGACCGCCCGACACGATCGTGTCGTCGAGGCGGCCCAGCACCCGCAAGGTGCCGTCGTCGGCCAGCTCACCGGCGTCGTCGGTGCGGTACCAGCGCTCCCCGTCGTCCTCGATGAAGCAGCTCTCCGTGCGCGCCGGGTCGCCCAGGTAGTACTCGGCGATCGTGGGGCCCCCGAGCTCGACGCGGCCGTCGACGACGCGCATGTGGGTCTGGCCGATGGGCCGGCCGTCGTACACGCAGCCGCCGCTCGTCTCGCTCGAGCCATAGGTGCGCGTGATGCGCCAGCCGAGCGCCGTCGCCCGCTCGACGAGCGGCGCGGGCGTCGCCTGGCCTCCGACGAGGATGCGCGAGAAACCGGCGAGCGCCTCGCGGAGGGGCGCATCCATCTCGGCGTCGTCGACGAGCCTCGCGAGCTGGGCCGGCACGAGCGCGGTGAAGCGCGTCGGCTGCGACATCTGCTCGATTGCGGCCAGCACGCGCGCGCCGCTCATGCGCCCCGGCGGCACCGGCACAGGCTCGATGTCGGCAGCGAGGGAACGAGCGAGCACGTTGATGCCCGCGATGTACTGCACGGGCAGGGCGAGCAGCCACTGGCCGGGGCCACCGAGTGCGCTCTGGCTTGCCGCCGCACTCGCGAGCACGGCGTCGGCACTCAGCGCGACGCGCTTCGGCCGGCCCGTCGTGCCG
Organism: Chryseoglobus sp. 28M-23; assembly: GCF_014789785.1. Classification (NCBI taxonomy): domain Bacteria; kingdom Bacillati; phylum Actinomycetota; class Actinomycetes; order Micrococcales; family Microbacteriaceae; genus Microcella; species Chryseoglobus sp. 28M-23. The sequence goes on from NZ_CP061846.1 coordinate 2,299,769, forward strand.
CTCGTCTCCACGACGACGGCGATGCGCTGCTCGACCTCGAGCGGAGCCGTGTGCACGGGGTTCACGCCCCCGCCGCGGAACAGCACCGCAGGCCCGTCGCCGCTCAGCGCCTCGCGCAGGGCGGCCCGGCACTGCAGCGGGTCAGCCGTATCGACGACGGCGAGCGGACGAGTCACGCGCCCACGCTACCCCGCGCACGCGGCGCTCGCGGCCCGTGCGCCGCGTGTGCCACGCGCGCGACGTGTGCCAGATCTGGCGCGAAAGGGCGCTCGCCACGTGGCCAAGCGCCCATCTGCGCCAGATCTGGCACAGGAGAGCGGAGCGGCTAGTACTGCCAGGGGTAGGGGCTCCAGTCGGGAGCGCGCTTCTCGAGGAAGGCGTCGCGGCCCTCGACGGCCTCGTCGGTGCCGTAGGCGAGCCGCGTGGCCTCGCCCGCGAAGAGCTGCTGGCCGACCATTCCGTCGTCGGTGAGGTTCATGGCGTACTTGAGCATGCGGATCGCTGTCGGGCTCTTCGTGAGGATCGTCTCGGCCCAGTCGAGCGCCTCCGCCTCGAGGGAGGCGTGCGGCACGACGGCGTTGACCGTTCCCATCTCGTAGGCGCGCTGCGCATCGTACTCGCGCGCGAGGAAGAAGATCTCGCGCGCGACCTTCTGGCCGACCTGCTTCGCGAGGTACGCGCTGCCGTAGCCGGCGTCGAACGAGCCGACGTCGGCGTCGGTCTGCTTGAAGCGCGCGTGCTCGGCACTCGCGAGGGTCAGGTCGCACACGACGTGCAGGGAGTGCCCGCCACCCGCGGCCCACCCGGGCACGACGGCGATGACGACCTTCGGCATGAAGCGGATGAGGCGCTGCACCTCCAAGATGTGCAGCCTCGACGCCCGCGCGCCGTCGACCGTGTCGGCAGTCTCGCCCTCGGCATACTGATACCCGCCTCGCCCGCGAATGCGCTGGTCGCCGCCTGAGCAGAACGCCCAGCCACCGTCTTTCGCGCTCGGCCCGTTGCCGGTCAGCAGCACGACGCCGACACGAGGGTTCTGCCGCGCGTCGTCGAGGGCCCGGTACAGCTCGTCGACCGTGTGCGGGCGGAACGCGTTGCGCACCTCCGGCCGGTCGAGGGCGACGCGCGCTACGCGCCCCGACGTGTCGTGGTGGTAGGTAACGTCGGTGAGGTCGTCGAACCCCGGCGCGACCACCCATCGTGCGGCGTCGAACAGTTCAGAGACGTGCGGCTCGGCCATGCCGCGAGCATACCCGCGCGCACGGTGCCAGACTGGGGCGATGGATGCTCTGCCCGAGCTCGACGAAGTGCTGGGCCGCGCCCACGTGGTGAGCGTGCCGCTCACGACGCGGTTCCGCGGCGTGCAGCACCGTGAGGCCGTGCTGCTCAACGGCCCGGCCGGCTGGAGCGAGTTCAGCCCCTTCCTCGAGTACACGGATGCCGAAGCCAGCACGTGGCTCGCCGCGGCCCTCGACTTCGGCTGGCGAGAGTCGATCGTGCCGGCGCTGCGGCAGAGCATCCCGATCAATGCGACGCTGCCCGCCGTGCCGCTCGATCAGATCGCGGGCGTCCTGAGCAGCTTCGGCGACTGCCGCACCGTGAAGATCAAGGTCGCCGAACCGGGCGAGAGCCTCGCCGACGACGTCGCCCGCGTGCGCGAGACGCGGCGGCTCATCGGCGCGGCCGGGCACATCCGCCTCGACGCGAACGGCGCGTGGAACCTCGACGAGGCCGAGCACGCCGTGCGCGAGCTCGAGCAGTTCGACCTCGAGTACGTCGAGCAGCCGTGCGCGAGCGTGCCCGAGTTGGCCGAGCTGCGGCGGCGCATCCACCGCATCGACGTTCTCGTGGCCGCCGACGAGAGCGTGCGCAAGGCCGCCGACCCGCTCGCCGTGGCGCGAGCCGACGCCGCAGACCTGCTCGTGATCAAGGCGGCCCCGCTCGGCGGCGTCGACCGCGCGCTGCGCATCGTCGCGGAGGCCGGGCTGCCCGCCGTCGTCTCGAGCGCGCTCGACACGAGCGTCGGCCTCGCGATGGGTGCGGCCCTGGCTGCGCGACTGCCGAGTCTCGACTTCGACTGCGGCCTCGGCACCGGGGCGCTGCTCGCCGACGACGTCGCCGACCCCCGCATCGTGCCCGTGGACGGCGCGATCGGCGTGGGCCGGGCATCCCTCGACGAGGATGCTCTGACTCGCCTTGCCGCGCCCGCCGACCGCACCGCCTGGTGGCGCGAGCGCCTCACGCGGTGCCACGCCGTGCTCGCTACCGCGCCGCGGTAGGGCGAGTATTCCGGCCCCGAGAACGCGGAACACTCGCTACTCTCGTGTCACGACATCGGTTCACACCCCTGGAGGTTCGCCATGCGTCGAGCAGCAGTCGCCGTCGCCGTCGCCGGAGTGATCGCGGTCGCGGGTTGCGGCGCCCCCTCCGGCGATGCCGGGCCAGACCCTGCGGACGACGCCGCGGTCGAGGAGCCGGCCACCCCGGAGGAGGAGTCGATGGACCCGACAGATCCCGCGTGCCTCGTGGGCGACTGGCGTATCGCCGAAGACCAGATGCAGTCGTTCTACGACGCGCTCGCCGCCGACCTCGACGGCGTCTCCTTCGCCATCGACGGGAGCGTCGGGCTCTCGTTCACGGCAGACGAGTACCGCTACACCTCCGACTTCGTGCTCGATCTCACGATCGACGGCGCCGGCGAGGGTGAAGGCGTCGCGACGGGCGGCCTCGGCGGCACCTACACGGCGGAGGACGGCGTCATCACGACGACGCTCGTCGACAACGACCTCTCCGTCATCGTGACGGTGATGGGCCAGACCATCGACGGCTCTGACCTGGCGGGCGGCCTGCTGCTCTCCGACCCGATCAACGATGCGCGGTTCGACTGCTCGAGCGGCACGCCCGTGCTGCAGTTCGAGACCGGCTCGGGCCGCACGCCCGTCGCGCTCACACCGGCGAGCTGACGCCCGCGAGCTGAGCCCGACCCCGCGAGTCTGAGGGGCGACTACAGGCCGCACGGGCCCGGACTACCGCGGGGCACAGACTCCGCCGCGCCGACACTACTTTTACCGGGGTGGAGCCGGCGCGGCGGACCACCCGACCGCGCGCCCCTAGATAGCGCGCCTACAGCCCCGAGTACGAGTGCAGCCCGTTGAAGTACAGGTTGACGATCGAGTAGTTGAAGAGCACGGCGCCGAAGCCGACGATCGCGAGCCACGCCGAGCGGTTGCCCCGCCAGCCCCGCGTCGCGCGCGCATGGATGTAGCCGGCGAAGAGCGTCCAGATGATGAAGGTCCAGACCTCCTTGGTGTCCCAGCCCCAGTACCGACCCCAGGCGCGCTCGGCCCAGATGGCGCCGGCGATGAGCGTGAATGTCCAGAACACGAAGCCGACGACCGTCACCCGGTAGGCGAGCGATTCGAGAACGGATGCGCCGGGCAACGTGTCGAGGAAACGCAGGCCCGCACTCTCGCGGGCCTCACGCCGCGCCTGCATCAGCTGCATGATGGAGAGCCCGGCACCGATCGCGAAGAATGCGGTAGCCAGGGCAGCGACGAGAACATGGATGACGAGCCACGCCGACTGCAGTGCGGGCGGAGTGGGGACAACATCCACGTAAAAGTTGACGGTGACGATCCCCAGCGAGAGCACGACGAACCCCGTGATGTAGGCGCCAAGATAGCGGAGGTCTTTCCACAGTTGCACGGCGACGAAAGTACCCATCATGACGACGGTGGCGGTGAGACCAAACTCGAACATGTTCGTCCACGGCACGCGCTCCGCAGCGAAGCCGCGCGTGAGGACGGCGGCAGCGTGCAGCACGAACCCGAGGATCGAGAGGGCGAGGCCCGCTCGCTCGTACCTGGTTGCTCCGCCCGACTGGAGCGGAGCAACCGGACGTTCGAGGACGCTGGTCATGCTCGAGGAGTTCACAGCCGCCTGCTGCGCCCGCGCGGCTACCGGCTCGGCGCGCTGGGCAGACCTCTTGGCCAGATCGAGCGTGAAGAGGATGAAGGCGACCGTGTAGACGCCCATGGCCGAATACACGGCGACGAGGGAGTAGGCAACGAGATTGTCCATCACAACCTCATCGTACGATGTGCAGCTGTGAGGCGCCGCCTCGCCGCTGCTCCTCGATCAGGGGCCTCCGGCCCATACATCTCCTAGCTGCCCTCTCTATGCTGAGGGCATGCCCCGAAAAACTCGGCCCGTGAAGTCCGCCCGCCGCAAGAAGTCGCCCGTGTCGCCGCGCGCCGCACAACTCATCGCGGTCGGCGTGGCGCTCGCCTTCATCGCGATCATCGTCGCGATCGTCGTTTCGAGTCTCAACCGGGCGGAGCCGCAAGCATTGCCGACAGTTGCGCCGAGCGACGCAGGCGAACTGTTGCGGGAGAACCCGCACCTGCTCTCGGACGTGGCGCCGCAGGACGCGGATGCTGTGCTCGTCGAGTTCGTCGACTTCCAATGCCCCGCCTGCGCTACGGCGAGCCCCATCGTTCAGCAGGTGGCCGACGAGTACGGCGACCGCCTCGCCGTCGTCGTGCGCAATCTACCGCTCACGAGTATTCACCCGCACGCTGTGGAAGCTGCGGTTGCCGCCGAGGCCGCTGCCGCACAAGGGGAATTCGCGGCAATGTACAAGGAGTTGTTTGCGACGCATCAGGAGTGGAGTTCGGCTCGCGGCGATCAGTCCGACACGTTCCGTGACCTGGCCGAACAGCTCGGCCTTGACATGGACGAGTACGACCGCGTCGCCGACGACCCCGCGACGCGAGAGCGAATTGCACTCGACCAGGCAGACGCCTTCGCGCTCGGGGCAACAGGCACCCCAAGCTTTTTCCTCGACGGCGAACTCGTTCAGCTCAACTCTTTTGACGACCTGCGTGCTGCTGTCGAATCCGCGCTCCAGTAGAGCGCAACGGGTCGAAAAGCGTCATCGCGACGCGCCTGACACATCGCTCACGCCGCTTCGCGCATCGCCATCGGTCCGGGCTCGTCGCTGCACAACACCGTTCCTCGACCATGCCAGGAGGAGGACGCCGACGCCGAGACCGGCCGCGGCGAGCTCGAACCATCCGCCGGCGGCAGCAGCAGGCGTCAGGCCCTCGAAGAGCTCGACCTCCGCGACGATGCTCCCTGGTTCGTGCCAGGGAAGTTGAGCCAGTGTGCGCCCGTCAGGGCCAATGATGGCCGTGAGGCCGACGGTCGAAACATTGACCACCGTGCGACCCAGCTCGATAGCGCGAGCCCGAGCAATGGCCAACTGTTGCGCACTCTGGTCGGTGCGACCGAAGTCGGCATTGTTGGAGGCCGAGAAGATGACCTGCGCACCCTCCAGCACCGAGTCTCGGAGCACGGTGTCGTCGGCGATGTCGAAACAGATATTGATGCCCGTGGGCACTCCATCGACAGTGAAGATGGCATCGGCCGACCCCGGCGTGTAGTCCCGCGCTACCAGGTCGATAAGATCGGGGGCCAACGGTCGCCAGAATTCACGATCCGGCACGTACTCACCGAATGGAACGGGGTGGCGCTTGTCGTAGAAGTCGACTGCTCCCGAGCCTTGCTGCCACAGAATCTGCGTGTTGTAGGTGAGTCCCCCGCGCTCGGTGACGGCCCAACCGATCAGCGGTGCGCCCGCTTGCCGCGATACCCGGTCGAAAACGGCGGCGGTTCGCGCATCGTCAAGCGGGCTGCGGTCCGTCGAGCCTTCCGGCCAGACGATCACGTCCAGATCGCGATCCAGCACGGGAAGCGTCGCCTCGTACTGCGCGGCCAAGAGCGCGCCGTCGTTGCGGTCGTCAAAGTATCCCGCCGGTCCGTTCCCCTGAATCGCCGCGACGCGCATGCTGCCGGTGGACGACATCGGCCATGTCGGTATGGCGACGAGCACCGCAGTCAGGAGCGCTGGTACCACGGCGTCACCCCAGCGGGCAGGCGAGAACGGGCTCAACATCTCGACGACGAGCGCCACGAGCGCCACCATGAGGAAGCTCACTCCCGACAGCCCGACCCACGAGAGCAAATCGCTGAACGGGCTCTCCGACTGCGACATGGCTAGCCGTCCCCAAGAAAAACCGCCATACGGCCACGTGCTGGCGACCATTTCGCGAAGAACCCACAAACCGGCGATTGTGGGAGGCACCAGGTACCGCGCATGACGGTTCGCACCAGACGCCGGAAGCCATCTATACGCGAGAGAGATCAGTAGACACCCGAGCGCGAACAGTGCCGCCTGCAGGGCGACGAGAGCCCCCATCGGTAATGGGCCGAGGAAGAGCGATGCCCATTGAATCAACGCGAGGTAGAAGGACGCGCCCGCCACGAAGCCCACGAGCAGCGCGCTAGCCGCGCTCCGTCCGGTGAGGGCAACAAGCAGCAGCCCGACCCCGAAGAATGGTAGGGGCCACACACCACGATCCGGGAAGCCCGCATCCAGAAGGAGCCCAGCTCCTGCAGCAAGCGGAAGAGCGAGCCACAAGGGAATCGCTTCGCCGCGGTCATGGACACCCATCATGGTGCGCCGCGGGTACCCTCCCCTGACGCCGCCCGAGGGGTGACTTTGAGCAGAACAGCGACGATGAGAAAGCCGAGGGCCGCGAGATACTGAGCGGCGAACCCCCAGAGACCGTCGAAAGCGAATGGGAAGACGGGGTTCCACAGCACGGCGATGACCAGCGGGATCGGCAACCACCACCAGTGTCGAACCTCGACGGCGAACCACGCGATGATGAGCGCCAAGACCGCCAGCACGTACCGAATGGGCATGAACGTCTCGGTGCCGACGAGCGGCAGGCCTGCCAGCGCGACGGCGGCGGCGAGAACCCCAGGAGCGAGAGCCGGACGCCGGAACTCCCGTGGACCGGGATGATCGGTTCGCGTGCGCGGCCTGGTCATGTGGGGCTCTCCTCATTGTTCGATGATCGTTGCCTCGCCGTCGGGGCCTGGTCGTCGCGCTGTCGCAATCGATCGAGGTACGCGTTGTAGGCCTCGAGTTCAGGCGCACCGTACCGGTCTGCCTTGAGGTCGGCGGCGGCGGCTCGCGAGGTGTCATAGCGATGCCAACGGTGCAGGATGTAGAGCAGGATGAGAACGGTGGGCGCCTCGCCGTATGACCACGCCAGGCCACCCGCGACGCCCTGGTCCGCCAAGGGATCGATGCCGAGTGCGGGTGGCGGGGTGGAGAAGTAGTCAACGATGAGCGATGGGCTCATCATGATGAACACTCCGAAGAACGCATGCAGGGCCACCTCGGCCGCTAGATCGAGAGCTCTGGCCGGGTAGGACATTCGAATGGGAAGTGGGTCGCTGCTCAGGATTGGAATCGTAAACAGTACGCCTGCGGCGAGGAAGCCGAGCTCGAGACTGACGTGCCCCCCGGGAGTCGAGAGAATCGGGTCGGCGAAATCCGCGAGGTAAAGCCCATAGAAGGAGAAGAGGAAGAGGGGCACAGTCACGACGGGGTGCAGGAGCCATCTGCCGAGTCGGCTTCGGAGACCGCTCAATGCGAGGCGCAGGACGCCGCGCCCCCAGCCACGATGCGGCGTCGCCCGAAGCAAGAGCGTCCCCGGGGAGCCGAGCACCAGCAGGGGCGGGATCAGCATCATGAGGGTCAGCTGCTGGAACATGAACACGGAGAACATCACATAGCCGTAGCCTTCGACTCCCAATCCGGTGACGAGGACGATCGACAGGCACCCCAGCAAGAAGACGACAGTCCTGCCCACCGACCAGTGGCGCCCCGTCGCCCACAGTCGTGCAGCACCGACGACGTAGAGTGCGGCGAGCGACAGCCCGACGAGCGGCAGAATCGGTAGCGGCTGCGGATCGAACGCCAGAAATTGCTCGAGGCTCGGCGGAGCATCGGGCAAGTTCACCCAGTTTTCAGTCACGTCTGATGTTCCTCGTGCGTTCGGCGGCTAGCGTCGCGGCTTGTTTTCCTCGGGTTTCCAGTAGCGCGGTCGACGTTTCGTCAGAGACGCTCTCATCCGTTGAGTTCCGCTTCGATGGCATTCTGGAGGTCGTCAAAGGAGTCCATTTGAACCATCTGGTCATTGACGAAAAAGGTAGGGGTCGAGGAGACTCCCAGCGAAACTCCCTCGTCGTAGTCTGACTTGACTCGTTGAAGGGTGGCAGGGTCGGCGATCGCCGCGTCATAGTCGGCCATATCGAGTCCTATCTCCTCGGCAAACTGTCGGAAGAGCGGGGCACGTGACTCCTGCGCCTCACCCCACTCCGACTGAGTCTGGAACAGACGGCTGTACATCGCCTCCAGCTGCCCCTGTTGTGCGGCGGCTTCCACGGCGACTGCAGCGTTCCTCGAGTTGTAGTGGCTGGGAAGCGGAAAATACCGAATCCCGAAGGTCACCTCTCCGGCATATGCGGCGCGGAGGCCCTCCACGACCGGGTAGAAGGCACCACAGGCCTCGCACTCGAAGTCGAGGAACTCGACTACCGTCACCGCGTCTTCTCCCGCGTCTTGCAAGATGTGGCTGTCCTCAGACAGCGCAGGGGCGGGGGTCGGCGCCGCAACAGGGCCTGGCTGCTGGTTCTGCGCTATGGCCACGAGAATGAACGCGACCACCGCGATCACGATCACGCCCCCCGAGATGATGGCGACTCTGACGTTTGAGTTCATATTTGTTCTCCTCTAAAGATGGTGGAGCACGTGTGCGGGCGCACACGGCATTTGCCGTCGCGGCAATGAGATGAGAGTGCGATGGCGCGGGCTCAGCGACCGCTGAAGCTCAGACGGGGCCGGATCCTACGTGCGATTCACGCACAGAGCCGCGAGTTCGGGTCGGAGCCAGCCGATGATCCTCCGAGGCGCGGACGATGCGGTGGGCCCAAGGGCCCTGTCACCGGTCGATGATAAGCACAGTTCGACTCGTCCGAACCACGCGCGAACGCCCAGGATGAACAGGCCCGCCAGGCAACCGACAATCACGGTCATGCCACCTGCCACGAGATACGCGGCTTCGTTTTCGTCAGACGCGTCGGCCGTGTCGACATGCGCCCCGAGCTCGGTCAAGAGCAGCGCCTGACCACTGTCGGATGACAAGGATCGCTCGACAGGGCCATGAGTCGCTTGCGAGTGATGGGCGACAAGGATCGCCGCGGCGATGAGGAGGAGTGTGACGATCGCCATTCCTACTTTCGCGGTTGTGGCGTGATGCCGAGGCGCAGCGTCGACTCCGCAATCTCGGCGCCACGAGACCTGCGTCATGCTAGAGGTCACCACTCTCGATCGTCCGACGCGCGCCGTCGGATCGCGCACCGAGCTGGTCGTCGTGCTCATCCTCGGGGTGCAGGAGCACTAGGTGTCCCACGTGCTCCAGCCCCAACTCGAGGAGCACGCGTACGTGCGAATCGGCCAGGGCGTAGTACGCGTGGCGACCCTCTCGCTTGACTCCGACCACGCGGTGGGCGCGGAGCAGGCGGAGGGCATGCGACACCGAGGATTCGCTCGCGTCTACGACGCGAGCGATATCGTGCACGGCCATGGGGCCCGGCAACAGGGCGATCAGTATGCGTACCCGCCCGGGATCACCGAGAAGGCGGAATATGTCGGCCAAGTCGGAAACATGCGGCGTGTGTGGCATCTTTGCCCGCACCTGCTCAGCGTGATCGGAATGATCGGATCCGGGCGGCACCTCGCGGTGCCGCCTCGAACCGATGTCCTCCATGGTTCTGATGATACCCCGCACTCCTTCGCTCACACGGCCCGAGGGGGCTCCTCGAACGCCATCGGTTCGCACTGAATAGTCGGGTGGTCGATGCTGTACTCGTCCCGCAAGACAATCAGCACCTCGTCGAGGACGCCGTGGTAGTCGTGCTCCGGGGACACAACGATGTGTCCGCTCGCAGCTTCCAATCCTGATGTCACTGTCCAGACATGGAGATCGTGGACATCGACCACCCCGTCTATGGAGAGTATCGCCGCGCGCAAGTCGCGAAGGTCGATATGTGGCGGCGCCACTTCCAGAAGGATCCTGAGCGCTTGCCTGCTCAGCCTCCATGTGCGCGGCAGGATGAAGAGCCCGATAGAGACACCGATAATCGGATCCGCATAGGCCCATCCGGTGGTGAGCAACACGACGGCCGCGGCGATGACCCCGACCGATCCGAGCAGATCCGCCAAGATCTCGAGGTATGCTCCCCGGATGTTGAGGCTTTCCCGAGACCCAGCCATCAGGAGACGGAAACTCACGATATTGATGAGCAGCCCGATGGTCGACACGACCAAGAGCGGCACTCCAGGCACGTCAGGCGGCTCGCTGAAACGTTGGATCGCTTCGACGATGACGTATCCAGCTACGCCGAAGAGCAGAACACCGTTGGCGAGCGCCGCGAGCACCTCCAGCCGGTAGAGCCCAAACGTGCGCTGGAGGGTGGCCGGGCGATTCGCCAGGGTGATGGCCGCGAGAGCCATCCCGAGCCCGATCACATCCGTCGCCATGTGCGCAGCATCAGAGATCAATGCGAGTGAATTCACGGCGATTCCGACCACGAACTCGACCACCATGTAGCTCGCCGTCAACGAGAAAGCGATAATCAGAGGTCGACGGTGTCTACCGCCGGCCGTCAGAGGTGCGTGAGAGTGCCCGGACCCCACTAGGCGGCCGAACTACCGGTTTTTTTGATCATATGAACATGATGTCAGACATTCTTGTGACAGACAAGCCCGCACGCCTGGATGGGTGGCGACCGTAGCGCAGTTCAGGCGAGCGCTGGCGCGAGGGTGTAGCTGGGCGCTGGCCGTTCCGCGAGCCAGTCTCGGCCTTGTCGCGTGGCGCGGTGTCGGTTGCGGACGCTACGTCACCAGGAGCTTGCGTCGCAGTCACGGGTGTTTGCCGTGTCGACACGGGAAGGCCCCACGCACTCAAGGGCGCGAGCGAGCGGCCAGGCCGATCGTCCGAGTCGGTGCCACCGAGACGTCGCGGCCATCGCGGCATGCCACTTGCTACTGCAGAAGGGCTCCCTCCGTCGTCGCTCCTGGACAACTCAGGAGGGACTGCGGGCCGTGACCACGGGTCAGCTCGAGCAAAACAACCCCCTCCGACGCCGGTGGATCGCTCAGGGTAGGTTGATTCGGGTCGCGTTCGCGACCATCATGAGTACGCCGTCCGCTCAGGTAGCGTGGCTCCAGACCCCCCCCATTGCGAGCCGCAGACTCGCATGTCATGAAAGGCGAGCATGACCCATGAACGAGCGGATACTGCAGCCAGCCGGTCGCCGGTCACGCTCGCGATCGTCCTGCTTGCCTCGGGGCTGATCGGATGGTTTGCCTCTGCTGCCCTGCTGGTGGAGCGGATCCGTAGCCTGCAGAACCCGACCGTATCGCTCAGTTGCGACGTCAGTCCGTTCGTAACGTGCGGCGCTCTTTTCGACCGCTGGCAGGCATCTCTGCTGGGCTTCCCGAACCCGATTCTGGGTGTCGCGGGCTTCGTTGCGCCAATCGTCGTCGCCGCGGGCCTGCTCGCGGGAGCGCGCTTCAGCGCCTGGTACTGGCAAGTATTCACAGCCGGTGTTCTCGGGGCGTGGATATTTGTCACGTGGCTCTTTGCACAGAGCGTTTTCGTGATCTGAATCCCCCCGGCGTGTTCGGAGACTCGATTCCTTGGAAGGATCAGTCTCATGGCACGACCCAACAAGTATCCGCGCGAGCTTCGTGAGCGCGCAGTCCGCATGGTCGCCGAGGTGCGGCCTGACTATCCCAGCGAGCACGCCGCGATCACCGCGGTCGCCGGCATGCTCGGCATCGGCTCGCCCGAAACGGTCCGAACCTGGATTCGGCGGCAGCAGGTCGATGTCGGCCAACGGCCGGGGGTGACCACCGAGGCGCAGGCGGAGATCAAGAAGCTCAAACGAGAGAACGCCGAGTTGCGGCGGGCGAACGAGATATTGAAGGCGGCTTCGGCTTTCTTCGCGGCCGAACTCGACCGGCCAGCGAAGCGATAGTCGCGTTCATCACCGACCACAAGGACCGCAATGATGGTGGCCTGCGATGGGGTGTCGAGTCGATCTGCGCCGTGCTCACCCAGCATGAGGTGAAGATCGCCCCATCGACCTACTATGACGCCCGCAAGCGTCGACCCTCAGCGCGGCAGGTGTCCGATGAGCGGTGGAAGCCGATCGTGCTGGGCTGCTGGCAGCGGCAACGGCGCGTGCTGGGCGCTCGGAAGCTCTGGTTGCGTCTGCGCCGCGAGGGCCACGACATTGCCCGTTGCACGGTGGAGCGCCTCATGCGCGAGCTCGGCATCGCTGGCGTGCGACGTGGGAAACGCACCAATCCGGTCGATGCTGACCCGCGCGAGACCAGACCTGCCGACCTTGTCGATCGGCATTTCGCCAGGTTCCGCACGAACCAACTCTGGGTCGCTGACTTCACCTACGTGTGGTCGTGGTCCGGATGGGTTTACGTCGCGTTCGTGTTCGATGTTCACTCCCGCCGCATCCTGGGCTGGCGGGCGGCGACGAGAATGACGACGCCGCTGGTGCTCGACTGCCTGGAGATGGCGTTCTGGACCAGGCGCCGCGAGGGCGTCGCCGACTTCGCCGGACTGACGCATCACACCGATGCCGGCAGCGTCTATACGTCCATTGCCTTCACCGACCGCCTGATCGAGGAAGGCATCGACCCCTCGGTTGGATCCGTCGGCGACGCCTACGACAACTCCCTCGCGGAGTCCCAGATCGGACTCTATAAGACCGAGTTGATCCATCACGAAGGGCCCTGGCGAAACGTCGATCAGGTCGAGGCCGCGACCGCGGACTGGGTGCAGTGGTTTAACACCGAACGCATCCACAGTTCGATCGATGACCTCACCCCGATCGAACTGGAGCAGCTCGAATATGCTCTGACCGAGCCCCTCGAACAAGCGGGCTGACACCAGCAATACGCTCTCCGAACACGCCGGGGGGATTCAGGCCTACTACGCTGACCAAGAATCACCCCTGCCGGCGACCGCCGGACAGGAAACCGGATAGGCACGAAACCCAGGCCGAATCAGATAAGAACGCGGGCACCGTGAACCACCCTTCGCTCAACCCGGCACGCCCGCACCGCGGCGTACTCGCCGGTTTCGTCGCCGCAGTCTCGGTGCAGGCTCTCGGCGTTCCCGCGCTGGCCGTCGTCCTCATGGGCAGCTCGGGATATGACGCACTCGCGCGAAGCTACCCCGGAATCTTCACGTCCTTGCTATCGGCGATCCTGCGCGTCGTTACCGAAGGAGCCTCGTGGCTCACGGTCGGGGCCCTCGTCTGCGCTCTCTTCCTGCGTGCCGTGCCAGGACAGTCGCGTCGCCTCCTCGACCATGACTTCGAGGTTCGTGTCGGTCGAGCATCCGCTCTGGTGTGGGCCGGTTCAGCGCTCCTGCTGATCCCGGTCGATGCGGCGGATGCCAATGGACAGACGATCGAAACGCTGCTCTTGCCCGGAGCTTTGCCGTACCTGGTGCAAGGCTCGTACCTGCCTGGAGCGTGGATCGTCGCCTTCATTCTGGCCTCCGCCAGCTACTTCCTCCTCGCCTTGGGTTCACGATGGACGACCTTGCTGCCAGCCCTGCTCGCCTCGATGTTGGCTGTGCTCGCACCCGTCGTGGTCGGCCAGGTTCTGGTCGGGCCCGCGCATGACTTCGGGTCGGATGCGGCGATCATCGGAGTTCCCGTCAGCGCGGCGCTCTTCGGGGCAAGCACTGTCCTTACTCTGCGGCTGTGCACCGGGCGCGCGATCCGACCGAGCACCCTTGACAGATTCGTGCGCATGGCATGGTTCGCCTGGCCACTCGTCCTTGGATCGGAAATCGTGCTCGCGGCGTTCAAACTTGTCGGCCCCGACCCGTGGCAAACAGCTACCGCGACCTTGATCCTCACACGCTTGGGTCTGCTCGTGGGTCTCGCGTGCCTCTTCGTGTTCACCGTCATCGGTGAGCGCCGCGGGCGCATATCGCGGCACCAACTGACGCTCCTCTCGTGCGTCGGGACGACGCTCTCGCTGACCTATCTACTGGTAGGTGTCGTGATGACACGTATCCCGCCGCCCCAGTACTTCGTGCCCACGACGATCGCGGAGGTTTTCTTCGGCTTCACAATTGATGAGGCCCCAACCTTGTCCGTGCTCGCGACGAGCTGGCGGCCCAACATCCTGTTCGCAGTCATCGCCGTCTCGGCCGTCATCTTGTACCTCGCGGCCTTGAAGCGAGTTCGGTCTCGCGGGCATGCCTGGCCGCTTGGTCGCACCGTCTCCTGGGTGCTGGGGTGGGTGGTCGTCGTCGTCGCCACCAGTTCGGGCCTGGGCAAGTATTCGGGCATCGACTTCGGCGTGCACATGACGGTGCACATGGCCCTCAACATGCTGGCGCCGCTCTTGCTGGTCATGGGCGGCGTCGTCACCCTCTTCCTGCGTGCAACCACGCCAGCCGGGACTCATGGAGCCGCAGGCCCGCACGAGTGGCTTGCCGCGGTTCTCAAGTGGCGGGTCTTGCGAGTGCTCTACAACCCTCTGCTCATCTTCGTTCTGTTCATCGGGTCGTACTACGGGCTGTATTTCACCGGTCTGTTCGAGGAAACGATGCGGTTCCACTGGGGCCACCAAGCGATGAATCTGCACTTCCTCATCGTCGGATATCTCTATTACTCCCTCATCATCGGCGTCGACCGGCCTCCGCGCCCCTTGCCTCACCTCGGCCGGTTGGGATTCGTTCTCGCTGCGATGCCGTTCCACGCCTTCTTCGGCGTCATTCTCATGACCAGCACCACACTCATCGCCGAAGACTTCTACCGGCAGGTCGGGGCACCCTGGGCCGACCTCAGTGCCTCGCAATATGTCGGCGGCGGTGTGGCCTGGGCCGGCGGCGAACTGCCTCTCCTGATCGTCATCATCGCCCTCGGTATCCAGTGGGCACGTCAAGATCAGCGCGAGGCCGTGCGTAAAGACCGGCACTTCGATTCCGGCCTCGACGACGACTTTGAGGAGTACAACGCAATGCTCCGGCGCCTCGCGAACCGACGTGCATCCGCCGACTCCCGGGAGGACACATGACGACGCCGATCAACCAGGAGACCTCGATCGTGCACCTCAACATCGAGGGGATGACATGTGCTGCCTGCGCAGGTCGGGTGGAGAGGGCGCTCTCGCGACTCGACGGAGCCGTCGCCACGGTGAACTATGCGACTGAGCGAGCAACCGTCACGGGGATCGAGCGGGCACGGATCGCCGACGCAACAGAGGCGGTGGCGAAGGCAGGGTATCGGGCCCACCTTCGCACAGAAGCCGACGACGACTGGACCAGGCGAAGCACACTGGCGCGTCTCACGTCGTTGCGCCGCCGCCTTGCGGTATCGGCGTTGCTCACCGTGCCGCTCATGGACCTGAGCATTACGCTTGCACTCGTCCCGAACCTGCGGTTCCCTTTCTGGGAACTGGTGTGCATCCTGCTCGCCGTTCCGATCGTGACGTGGGCGGCGTGGCCATTCCACCGAGCTACGGTGCGGAATCTCCGTCATGGATCGACGAGCATGGACACCCTCGTCACCCTCGGGATAGTGGTCTCGTTCGGCTGGGCGGTTGCGACCATCATGTTCGGCCCGGACGGCGGCGGCTACTGGGTGGGGTTCGGTCCAACTCCGCCGGGAGCCGACTCGATCTATCTCGATGTCGCGGCGGGCCTCACGACCTTCCAGCTTGCCGGTCGATACTTCGAAACACGCTCGCGCCGCAAAGCCGGGGAAGTCGTCGATGCGCTCGGTGCCCTGGTTCCCATGACAGTGCGACGGATCCGCGGAACCGACGAAGAGCTCGTCTCCGCCGCCGATTTGCGCGTTGGTGACACATTCGCCGTGCATCCAGGCGAGTCGATCGCCGCGGACGGCGTCATTAGGGAAGGGCGCGCGGCCGTCGACGAGAGCGTCCTGACTGGTGAGCCGCTACCGCGGGAAGCGGTCGTGGGCGACACCGTCATGGGCGGGGCCGTCAGTGCCGACGGATACCTTCTCATTGAGGCGAAGGCTGTGGGCGAGCACACCCGACTTGCGCAAATGTCAGCACTCGCGGAGCGAGCGCAAGAGAGCAAAGCTCGAATTCAACCGCTGGTCGACCGAGTCGTCACCTGGTTCGTGCCATCGACGATCGGCCTTGCCGTACTCGTCACTTTGGTCTGGATCGTCGCGGGGGCCACAGTGACGCAGGCAGTCGGAATCGGCATTGCTGTGCTCATCATCGCCTGCCCCTGTGCGCTTGGACTCGCCACACCGACGGCGCTCCTCATGGGTGTGGGCCGTGGTGCCCACATGGGCATCCTGATCAAAGGCATCAGCGCACTCGAGGCGTCCGGTCGTGTGGATACCGTCGTTCTCGACAAGACGGGCACGGTGACCACCGGTCGCATGCAGGTGACTGAGTTTCAGACCAAGCGAGCGGTGGATCGCGAAGATGTGCTCCGCTGGGCCGGCGCCCTGGAGTCCCGCTCCGAACACCCCGCTGCCCGCGCGATATGCGAATTTGTCCTCTCGAGAGTCTCGCAATTGCCCCGCGTGGACGACGAGCAGATCCGGCCGGGCCTCGGCGTGGCCGGGCACATCGAAGGTGCAACCACGGTGATCGGCAGCCCCCGTCTTGCCGAGGAGTTCGGCGTCGCCTTCACGGAGGACGACCGGCGCACGATCGCAGTGATCCGCGAACGCGGGGACACGGCAATTGTCCTCGGCCGTGCCGACCGGATAGTCGCATTCCTCGCGCTGGGCGACGAACTCAAGGACTCCGCCGTTGCCGCCATCGCAAGCCTGCGCGATCTCGGACTGAGAACCATCCTCCTGAGCGGCGACCACGAGACGACGGTTCGACGGGTTGCGGCCGCGGTCGGCATCGACGACGTGCGAGCCGGAGTGATGCCCGAGTCGAAAGCAGAGGTGATCAACGCTCTGAAGAGGGCAGGTCGTCACGTCGCCATGGTGGGCGACGGGATTAATGACGCACCAGCACTCGCGACAGCCCATCTCGGTCTGGCAGTCGCCGACGGCAGCGACATCGCGATTCGTTCTGCCGACATTGTCCTCATTCGAGAGGACCTCCGAGTGGTCGCCGATGCTGTTCGGCTTGCCCGTCGTACTCTGGGTACTATTCGGACAAATCTCTTCTGGGCTTTCGGCTACAACATGGCGGCGATTCCCCTCGCCGCTACTGGACTTCTCAATCCACTCATCGCCGCAGCCGCCATGGCGCTCTCGTCAGTGCTCGTCGTCGCGAACAGCATGCGCCTGCGCAACTTCGTGAGCATCAGCGAATAACACGAGAGCCAGCTCGCCTCAGCCAACGTAGGCTGAGATGAATGCGAAGAGGGCGAAACCCGCCGTGAGAAAGAGGGGTTCGAGCCGACTGGATCTCTCTTCGTGGGCCTGCGTGGTCATCTCCTCCACCGCCATGCTTGTGAGCACGCCGCCCGTTAATGCGAGCACCGACAGTGTGACGATCTCGGGGGCGCTCCTCAGCGCGAGGTATCCGATAGCGGCGCCGATGAGCACGGGGATGGCGAAGCTGAAGGAGAGAGTCAGTCGGGTGCGGCGCCTGACTCCGGCGCGTCGCAGCGTGGCGACAGCCGCGAACCCTTCCGGGATGTCGGCGGGAACCTGACCCAGAGCGAGAAGCAGACCGAGGGCGGGGTTGATGACCGTGCCGGTGCCGATCATGACTCCGTCGCTAAAGAGATCGATCGAGACTCCTGCGAAGATCGCAGAAGGACCCGTGTCCCCGTCGCCTGAGCCAAACCGCCGCTTGACGTAAGCGAGGCTCCTCTCGATTGCCAGGAAGCCGAGGCCGCCCAGGGCGAAGGCGGCAATCGGAATCCACGGAGCCGACGCGCGTAACGCTTCCCGCATGAGTTCCAGGCCCACCACCGCGAGCACGATCCCCGTGGCGAAGTGCAAGGCGAGACTCAAGCGTCGGCCGGAGACTCCGACGACCTCTGCGGCAAGGCCCCCCACAATGTTCCCCACGGCAGGAAGCGCCGCGAGACCGAGAACCAGCAGGAAGTCGTTCATGCACCAAAGTGTGCCGAAGGTTCCGGCCCTTTTCCACCGACAGCGTCGAGCGATGTAGGGAAATGTCCAGTCAGCGACGCCGTCGTCGCCTCAACCGAAAATTACCTGAGTACGCGTGCATCTGCGACCTCATACCCCGGTGAACACGAGCCATAGCAGCACACCGTTCAGAGCGATGAGGAGCACGGATGCCACGATGCCCGCAGCAGTCGTGAGCCAGTGGTTCCGCCAGGGGCCGAGAAGAGCGGAATTGGCGGTGAGGGCGACAAGCGGGATGAGCGCAAAGGGAATGCCGAACGAGAGCACCACCTGGCTCAGGACGAGCGACTGAGTGGGGTCGAAGCCCAGCCACAATATGGCGATGGCCGGCGCCAGCGTGACGATTCTTCTGAGAACGAGCGGTACGCGTATGTGTAGCAGTCCACTCATGATCTCCGCACCGGCATAGGCGCCCACTGCAGTCGACGCTAGCCCTGATGCGAGCAGTCCCACAGCGAAGAGCGTCGCGATGATCGGCCCGAGCGCGACACCGAGCGCGGCATGCGCGCCCTCGAGGCTGTCTGTGCCCGCAACACCGGGCAGCGTGGCCGCGGCGAGAAGCATGATGCACAGGTTGACCGCCCCGGCGATGACCATCGCTGCGGAGACATCCCATCTCGTGGCCCTGAGGAGCACATTCGCCGGAATCGAGGTCGACGTACCCGGTAGCGGTTCCGTGTCGTCGATCTCACGCCGACTGCCTGCGGCACCACGCGCGGTCCAGGTCGAGAACCCACCGTCCTGGTCCCGCCGCTGCGAGACAAAACGATCCCGGCTCAGCGAGGAGTGGGCATAGATGGCATGCGGCATGATCGTCGCACCCAGTATCGATGTGGCGAGCAGAACGGAGTTGGAGTCCGCGAAACGCGGCTCGAGACCGGAGATAGCCGAGGTGATGTCCGGAGGCGCCACCACGACTCCTGCAGTGAACCCCACAGCAATGATCACCAGCAAGCCCACGATCACGAACTCGAACGGGCGCGGGCCGCATCGAGACTGCAGGATGAGGAGCACGATCGAGACTGCACCGGTGATGAGACCTCCCCAGAGGAGCGGAATTCCGAAGAGCAGATTGAGCGCGACCGCGCCCCCGATCACTTCGGCGATATCGGTCGCCATCGCAACGAGTTCGGCCTGCACCCAGTACGCCCGGCGCGACCACCGATTGCGAATGCGCCTTCCCAGTACATCGGGAAGGCTTCGACCCGTCACGATCCCGAGCTTCGCAGAGAGGTACTGGATGAGCCAGGCCATGAGGTTCCCGAGCACGACCACCCACACGAGCAGGTAGCCGTACTGCGCACCAGCCGTCATGTTGCTCGCGACATTCCCAGGATCGAGGTAGGCGACTCCGGCCACGAACGCCGGCCCCATCAGAAATACCAACCTCTGCGCGGGCCGCCTGCGCACCGGGTTGTGGGGCCGGTTGCCGCGACGTCGTGCGCTCCTCACGGCTCACCCGTGTGTCGCGACATCGGAGCAATGCCGGAGGCGTCATGAACCAGTGTCCAGGTTTTCGGCATACCGAAATTCTACGCCCTGAAGCACCTCGTCACCACGGGTCTGCCGTCTACCGTGCAAGACCGGTTGCGGTCAGGAGCGGCCCGCACCACCGCCTCGTCGGTCGCGTCGCGCGACTCCCGATTCACCCCCATGCGCATGAGCGAACTCGGCGACGGCGCGCTCCAGCTGCGGGTCCTCCCCCCGAGCGAGGCCCGCATACTGAAGACGCACTGCGTCGCCGTCAGCCGTCGCGACCACCCACAAGCGTCGGCGGGGGACGAACAAGCTCACGAGCAAACCGAGGACAACGAGAATGGTGGAGACGAGCACTCCGACTTGGGTGGGGTCGTGGTGGACTTCAATGCTGGCGAATCGCGGCAGGCTCGTGAATTCGACGCTGCCGAGCTCGTCCGGCAACTCGGCAGTCTGCCCCAGACCCAGTACGATGGGAGGCGCATCGGTGTCCCCACCCGTGATCTGCGTGAGGCCGTCGGTGTTGAGCGCGTAGACATTTCGAGGAACGCCTTCGTTCAAACCAAGATCGCCGACGTAGGCGTTGAAGGTGAGAACTGGTCGATCCGGTTCCGGGTACACGGAACTCAAGGCGCCGCTCTCGAGCTGGACTGCCGACGGGTAGAAGAATCCGCGCATACCGAGCTGCTGGTCGAGTCCGTCCGGCACCTTGACAATTCCCAGGCTCGTGAGATTCGAGTCTTGGGGAAGAAACGGCACCGGCTGACTGAAGACGGGAGAACCGTCCGGGGCGTAGACGGTGATCCACGGCGCGAACCCGTTGCCCAACAAGTATGCAGTCGCCCCATCGATATCGATCGGCTCGTTCACCTTGATCTGCCGGGAGTCCGTCTCCCCATCCTCGACGACCGTCACATAGGCAGTGAAGTCCAGCGCCTGAGGAAACCCTGTCGTGGGATCAGGCTGATACTCGGGCACGAACTCCTCTAGGCGGATTGAGTAGGGGTCCAAGCTCGATTCGTCAAAAAAGCGTCCGGGCGAGAACGAGTCAAAGCTCGTCAGCTGATTGGTGAACGCCTGGCCTTCGACGATGACCCTCTGACCGTTGTAGCCGAATCCGCCCGCGAACCCCACCGTCGCCAGAACGCCGACGAGCGCCGCATGGAAGACGAGATTGCCGGTCTCGCGCCAGTAGCCACGCTCGGCGGAGAGAGAGTCCCCGTACCGCTCGACTCTGTAGCGCTGACGTCGCAGGAGAGCGTGCGCTGACTCGAGCTCGGTCTCGACCGTGGACCGCGGGGCCACCCGTTCGGTGAAGCCAACCATACGGCTCAACCGTCCTGGCGTCCCTGGCGGTCGAGAACGCAAGGCACGCCAATGGTGGCGTGCCCGCGGGATGATGCAGCCGATCAACGAGATGAACAGCAGCAGATAGATCGCCGAGAACCACACCGAGGTATAGGTGTCAAAGACTTGCAACGCGTCCAGAATCGCGAATGCTTCCGGGTTGGATCTCTCGAATTGCACGACACCGTTCGGGTCTGCAGAGCGCTGCGGAACGAGCGATCCGGGGATCGCAGCGACGGAGAGCATGAGCAGGAGGAGGAGCGCAGTTCGCATGCTCGTGAGTTGTCGCCAGGCGAAGCGCATCCAGCCGCGCACCCCGAGCGCGGGCTGCGCGACACTCGTGCTCGGTGGTCTACTGTCGTAATGGTCAGAGGGGCGTGACGGTTCCATTGATCACCACCCCCAGGTTCGAGACGAATACCTGCCACAGGCCCGTCACCATGGCGAGACCGATGACGATGAGAATTCCGCCGCCGATGACGTTGATGACACGAATGTGACGCTTGAGCCACGCTGTGGCACGCGTCATCCAGCCGAAGCCCATAGCGACGAGCAAGAACGGAATGCCGAGGCCCAAGCAGTACACGAATCCGATGAGCGCCGCTCGGCCAAGCCCGCCCTCGGTGAGTGCGAGAGAATAGACGGCCGCAAGCGTCGGGCCCATGCACGGCGCCCAGCCGAGCCCGAAGACGATGCCGAGCAACGGCGCCCCGCCCAGCCCTGTCGCGATCTGCCAGCGCGGCCGCACCGTGCGCTGTAGGAAAGTCACCTGGCCGATGAAGACGAAGCCCATGACGATCACGAGCGCGCCCGCAAGCCGGGTAATGAGGTCGAGTTGCGTCTGCAGCACGAGCCCAGCGGTCGCGAAAAGCAGAGAGAACCCCACGAATACGACCGTGAACCCGAGCACGAAGAACGAAGCACCGAGCACCACGCGACCCCGGTCGCTCGACAGTTGGTCGGCCCGGGAGAAGCCGGTCACGTACGCAAGATAGCCGGGCACGAGCGGCAACACGCACGGCGACACGAATGCGATGACACCCGCGAGTAGCGCGATGGGCAGGGCAACCAAGAGCGAGCCGCTGAACACCAGTTCGCCGACGCTCATACGCTCACTCCGACTCTGCGAGGGTGTCGGCGATCATCGCGCGCAGAGTCGAGGGTTCGCTCAGCAGGCCCGTGATGCGCGCGGCCACACGGCCCTCGCGGTCGAGCACGAGCGTCGTCGGCACGGCATTGGGCGCGACCTGGCTGGCGAAGGCGAGGCGTGTCGAGCCATCGTTGGCATCGAGGATCGAGGGGTAAGTGACCCCGAACTCATCGGCGAAGGCGAGCGCCGTGGGGGCCTGGTCGTAAATGTTGACGCCGAGGAAGTCGACGCCGTCAGGCTGGAACTGCTGCCAGATCGCCTCGAGGTCAGCCGCTTCAGCACGGCACGGTGGACAAGCCGCGTACCAGAAGTTGACGACGAGAACGTCGCCACGGTAGTCATTGCTCGAGACAGTTTCGCCCGTCTCCGTGAGGCCTGAGAACGTGATCGGTTGACCGCGCTCGTCGGGCGCGATCACGGTGTATGAGCCGTCGCCCGAGATGTATCCCTGCCCGCTTCCTGAGCGGTACTGTTCCGCGAGCGGGTCGGCGGCCGAGCATGCCGTGACGGCGAGCGCTACGGCGGCAAGCATCGCCGCGCTGACACGGCGCCAGCGCGCGAGACGGGTCGGCGCCGCAGGGCGGCGAACTGCGGGTGTTGGGGTACTCACACGGCTCCTAGATCGGTGGCATTCTCCAGCAATTCTGCGCCCGGTTCCTGATAGCCGATCTCAGTGAAGGCGCCGCCCTGCCAGGCGAAGGAGGTGATGCTCGAGAGCGCGCAGCGCCGCTTGCGCGGGTCGTGCGCGAGCGGCTCGCCGGCGGCGGCGCGATGCACCATCCAGATCGGTAGCTGGTGGCTCACCATGACGGCCTCGCCCGAGTCGGTTCTCTCGTGGGCATCGGTCATGGCGGCGAGCATCCGCGTCGCTATCGAGGAGAAGGGCTCGCCCCAACTGGGCGTGCGGGGGTTGCGCAGCAGGTGCCAGTGCCGCGGGTCGGCGAGCGTGCGGCGGTTCATGCGCTTGCCCTCGAAGCGGTTGGTCGGCTCGATGAGGCGCTCCTCGGTGTGCACCTGGAGGCCGAACGCCTCCGCCCACGGCGCCGCCGACTCCTGCACGCGCTGCAACGGCGACGCGTACAGCGCGGTGACGGGATGCCCGGCCAGGGCCCCCACGGCCGATTCGGCCATGCGCTGGCCGAGCTCGCTGAGCCGGAACCCCGGCAGCCGCCCGTAGAGCACGCGGGTGGGGTTGTGGACCTCGCCGTGCCGCACGAGGTGGAGGACGTCGGCAGGCATCCGTCCAGTGTATTTCAGGCCCGCCGGTAGACTCGTGCCTCGTGACTCGCACCGTGGTATCCCAGCTCAGCCCGCTCCCCGACGGCCCCGTGACGGTGGCCGGCTGGGTCGAGACGGTCCGCGACCAGAAGAAGGTGCAGTTCGTCATCCTGCGCGATGAGACGGGTGCGGTGCAGCTGGTGAACCCTGCGACTCGCGACCTGGAGGATGGCGCGACGGCCGAGCAGCAGGCTGCCGCCGCGCTCACCGAGACGATCGGCGCGCTCGCGCACGGCACGATGGTGCGCGTGACGGGCGAGCTCAAGCACGACGAGCGCGTCAAGCTCGGCGGGCTCGAGGTCAAGGTCGGCACGCTCGAGGTCGTGAGCGAGGCGATCGCGGAGACCCCCATCGCCGAGGATTCGAGCCTCGACAAGCGCCTCGACTGGCGGTTCCTCGACCTGCGCCGCCCCGAGGCGAACCTGCTCTTCCGCGTGCAGACGACCTTCGAGCACGCGCTGCGCTCGTGGTGGGTCGAGCGCGACTACATCGAGGTGCACACGCCCAAGCTCATGGCGAGCGCCTCGGAGTCGCGCGCGGAGCTGTTCGAGATGGAGTACTTCGAGACGAAGGCGTACCTCGCCCAGAGCCCGCAGTTCTTCAAGCAGATGGCGCAGCCCGCCGGCTTCGGTGCAGTCTTCGAGATCGCGCCGGCGTTCCGCGCCGACCCCTCCTTCACGTCGCGCCACGCGACCGAGTTCACGTCGATCGACGCCGAGATCAGCTGGATCGACTCGCACGAGGACGTCATGCAGATGCATGAGCAGGCCTTGGTGTCGGCGTTCACTGCCGTCGTCGAGAAGCACGGTGCCGCGATCGAGGCCGCGTTCGAGGTGTCGCTGAGCGTTCCCTCGCTGCCGTTCCCCCGCATCCCGCTCGCCGAGGCGCGGCAGATCGTCGCCGACGGCGGCTACGAGATTCCCCGCACGGACGGCGACCTCGACCCCGAGGGCGAGCGCCGCCTGAGCGCGTGGGTGAAGGCGAACCACGGCCACGACTTCGTCTTCGTGACCGACTACGCGACCGGCATCCGGCCGTTCTACCACATGCGCCGCGAGGGCGACAGGTCGATCACGAACAGCTACGACCTGCTCTACAACGGCACCGAGATCTCCACGGGAGCGCAGCGCGAGCACCGCGTGGACGTGCTCATCGAGCAGGCGAAGGAGAAGGGCATCGAGCCTGAGGAGCTCGAGTTCTACCTCGACTTCTTCCGCTACGGCGTGCCCCCGCACGGCGGCTTCGGCATGGGCCTCGCGCGCGTGCTCATGCTCATGCTCGGCCTCGGGTCGATCCGCGAGACGACGTACCTGTTCCGCGGGCCGACGCGCCTGCTGCCGTAGGGCGGCTTAGTTCTCGGCGCGGTTCAGACCTCGGCGCGGTTCAGACCTCGGTGCCGTTCAAACCTCGAAGTCGGGGCGGATGCTCCACCCGGTGTAGCCCTCGAGCGTCGCCATGAGCGTGAGCGCCTGCAGTCGCGCGTGGTCGTCGCTCACGGTCGAGTAGACGTCGATCGCGAGGGGCGGCGGTTCGCCGAACTTGGGAATCTCGATCTCGACCCACGCGCCGCGGCCGTCGATCGTGGGGGCGAGCTCGACGGAGGGCCGCGTGGTGCGCTGCTGCCGCACGGGCGCGTCGACGGCGAGGGCGACGATGGCGAGAGCATCCAGTTTGGTGACGGCGCTGCGCACGACGATCGTGGCGCAGTACGCCCCCCCTGGGCAGCGCCAAAGATCCCGCATTTCCCGACCGCGATCGGACGCAGATCGCGGCAGCGCTCCTGTCAGCGAGGCAGATTCGCCTCGATGAGCTGCACGATCTCCGGCGCGTCGGGCTTCACGGTCGGCCGGAAGCGGTGCACCTCGCCGCTCGGCAGCACGAGGAACTTCTCGAAGTTCCACATGATCGGCCCGGCCCTGCCGCCGCCATCGGGCGTCTCGACCAGCTGCGTGTAGAGCGGGTGCCGCTTCGAGCCGTTGACCTTCGCCTTCTCGGTCATGGGGAAGGTGACGCCCCACGTGGTGCTGCAGTACTCGGCGATCTTCTCCTCGCTCGAGAGCTCCTGCAGAAACTGGTTCGAGGGCACACCGAGCACCGTGAAGCCGCGGTCGGCGTAACGCTTCTGCAGGTCTTCGAGCTGCTCGTACTGCGGCGCGAGCCCGCAGCGTGAGGCCACGTTGACGACGAGCACGACGTGGTCGGCGAACTCGGCGAAGGTCGTCTCGCGGCCGTCGAGCATCGTGAGCGGAGCATCCGTGAGGGAGGTCATGCCCCGACGATAGGAGCGTTTGCTGAGCGCACACGGTGCACCCGCTCTGCGGCTACGGAGTGTGCGCCGGCATCTCGTCGAGCGTTCCCCCGGCGGCTGCCGCCGCCTCGAACAGCGGCAGGTGCGATTCGAGGGATGCCCGGCGCAGGTTTCCCAGCACCGTCACGAGTCGCGCATCATCGGCCTGGGCGAGCAGCCCGTCGTAGAGTGCGACGTTGCTGATCTCGCCCTCCGCCCACGCTTCGGCCGCCACCTGCAGGTCGGTCGGTGCGACGACCTGCCCGATGTAGGGGTTCTCGTGAACCTCGATGCCGGCGCGGTCCAGCTGGCGGGTCAGCGCGTCGATGTGCCGCAGCTCGCCCTCGAGGATCGTCGCGTACGGCTCGACCTCGCCGAACCGGTCGAGCACGGCGAGGTACGACGCTGCGGCGGCGTACTCCCCGACGGGCGACATCAGGGCGTCCCACGCGAGGGCAGCATCACTGTCGGGGTCGACGTCGGCGGGCAGGGCCGTCGCGGCGGGCGCCGTGGGTACAGCGATGCCCGGGTCGACTTCGGGGGCACTCGTGCTCGAGTCTGCCGGCGTGAGCGTCGCATCGCGGGCAGGCACAGCCTCGGGAGCGGGTGCGCAGCCGGCGACGGTGAGGGCGACCACCAGGCCGAGCCCGACGGCACCCGTCCCGACGGCGAAGCGGACAGGGCGTGCAGTGCGTTCGAACCTCATGGTGAGCTCCTTCCCGGAGAGTTCCCATAATACCCCCGGGGGTATGAGCGCGCTGAGAGTCGCCCCTGGCGACCCTGCGTGCGCCGAGTCGTGTGCGCGCGTCAGTCTTGCGTCTGGTGCTCTGCGCGCTGGCGGATGCGGCGCCCTTCCTCGATGGCCTCACGCTCGGCGTCGGCGCGCTTCTCGATCATGGTGTCGTCGCGCGGGGGCAGCTGGATGACCTCCTCGGCCGGCAGACCCGCCTGAAGCTCGCGCGCCCGCTCGAGCTCAGCATCGACCTCGGCGCCGAACAGCAGCGCCATGTTCGCGAGCCACAGCCAGAGCAAGAACACGACGACGCCCCCCAGAGCGCCGTACGTCGCGGAGTAGTTGGCGAAGGTGGAGACGTAGAACCCAAACCCGAGCGACACGATGACGAGCGCCACGATCGCGATCGCCGCCCCGGGGCTCAGCCAGCGAAACTTCGGCTGCCGCGCGTTGGGGGTCGCGTAGTAGAGCACCGCGACCATGAGCACGAGCAGCACGGCGAGCACGGGCCAGCGCGCGATGCTCCACGCCGTCTGCGCGGTCGCGCCGATGCCCAGCGCATCGCCGATCGCCTGCGCGAGCGGCCCGGAGACGAGGAGGCCGACCACCATGACGACGAGGATCGCGAGACCGAGAAGCGTGATGAGCAGCTGCAGCGGCTTGAGCTTCCAGATCGGTCGCCCCTCCTCGATGCCGTAGATGCGGTTCATGGCCCGACTGAACGCGGAGACGTACCCGGAGGCCGACCAGAGCGCGAGCAGCAGCCCGACCGCGAGGGCGAGGCCCGCACCGGGCGAGGTGGCGAACTGCTCGATGGGCCCGCGCAGCACCTCGATGATCTGCTCGGGGGCCACAGCCCCCGCGATGTCGAGCACGGCGTCGGCCGACCGGGTGCCCTGCCCGACGAGCCCGAGAATCGAGAACACCGCGATGAGCGCGGGGAACAGCGCGAGCACCGAGAAGAAGGTCAGCGTCGCGGCGATGTCGAAGCTCTGGTGGACGATGAACTCACGCCCGGCCCGCTTCACGACGTAGGCGGCGGTACGCGGTCGCAAATCGGCTGGCGAGGACGGCTTGCGCTCGTCATCGGGTTCGGGCGCGATATCGCGGCTGTCGGGATGCTCGTGCATGAGTCTCGGCTCCGATTCCTGTCGGGGTCGTGTCGGTGTTCATCGGAGCACGCCCACTGCGCGCGCACAGTCTTGCCGTGGCTCGCGCGCCCCACACCATCCAGTCAGACATGCGCGCACCCATAACGCCAGGGTCTGGCGAGAGCACTCAGGGCGCGCTAGGGTGCGCGGCGCCACTCGCTCGGGGCGAGAACGCAGAAAACCCCCGAACCTACGAGGTTCGAAGGTCTCCACTGCCCTGAGGGCAAGAGCGGTGACGGTGGGATTTGAACCCCATACCTGCCCTCCTAGGTGCTGTCTTCGCGCTCCGCTCCCCCGGATTTCCGGGGTTCTGGGGCCGGTTTCGATTACCCAGCGCGTGCCTGATTGTGGAAACTTGTGGGGTTTTTGTGGGGGCTAGTGCTGGCTGCTCGGCGCGAGGTGCTCAGTGTGCCTTGAGTTCGCCGGAGACATACGCCCTCGACATCTCTGCGTAGTCGCTCTTGACGTCGACGAAGCTGTAGGCCGTCAACCCGGACTCATAGCGCACTGCGATGCTCGCCATGTGGAGGCGAATGTACCGGGGAGCGACGGCGGGATAGAGAATCTGCACGATGTCGTTCACCCCGAGCTTGCGCGGGCCGTTCCCACCGAGTCGCCCACGATGGTGTGTGACGAAACGATCGTCGGGGATCAGGTGGGGGTTGAGGCCCTGAAGTCGCGAGAGCTCGTCGAAGATCGGATCCTCTATGAAGGCAGCCTTGACCATGTGATAGGCCGAGTAGAAGTAGGCGACCGCGGCAAGTTCATCGTCGTGACCTTCGATCCGCTCGGCTGATTCCCTCATCGCTACAGCGCGCTCGAGGCACAGCTGCGCAGTCCGAAGGCCGCTGTGCGTCATGCCAGGCTGTACTGCCGGATCGTCTCCCGAGCCTCGACCTCGTCGCCGATGCCGTCGACGAACGAGTAGGACAGAATCGCCTCGTCCTTGAAGACCTGCTCGACCTCGAACATGCATGAGATCACCCGAAGCTGTTCGTCCCCACTAGGCGCGTTCAGGGCGATCGAGATTTGTCCGCTGCGATTGCGGCGATCGAAGGTAACCCGAAGTCCAGCGAGGGACTCTCGCCCAATCAGATCAGCGGCATACTCGCCGATCGACTGCGTCAGGGCCTGGAACTCATCCAAAGCACTCATGGCCTTGAGACTACACGCCAATTCTGAGCGGTCTACCCCCAGATCGGGTTCTGTGAGCGGACACTAGACGGGGGAATTTCCTGGTTACCCATCGCACTACGTAGGTGGGGTGAGCCCTCACTGCTCTTCGTCTCGGTGGGCGACGGGGTCTTTCATCGTCTCGATGAACAGCCGCAACAGCGGCAGGAACTCCCGGGCGGGCGCACCGTCGTGATTCTCGGCACGATGGGCGCATGGGCGACCTAGACGACCTCGAGACTGACCCCGACTGCCCGAGCTGCGGCACAAGATGTCAGCCACACGGAGTCGCATGGAGGTGCAATCACTGCAAGGTCGCCGTGATCCTCTGAGGTTGAGCGCGCCTACTGGTCGAGGCAGTCGCGCACTTCCGTGACACCGTCAATCGCGGCAGAGAAACCGTTGGGCTGCGCGTACGAACTGAACTCAGCGGCCAAACCGTCGACCGACACGAACGCGATTGAGTCGCCCTCTGCCGTGGTTGGGTCTTGCAGGGTGTTCCACACGCCTACCTGACCCTCACCGAAACCGGGCCCGGTGATGAGGCCAGCGACGAACCAAGAGTCAGTGCCCTCGGCAGGGTTCACGATCGCGATCGCCCGCTCGACCGTGAGACCGTCTTGTCGGTCGTCGACTCCCCACTGCACGCCCGCCACGGTCGCTTCCGTGACCTCGAGGCACTCATACGTTGGCGGGGCGACCTCGACCGACTCGGATGCCTCGGGCTGCGACTCGACCTGCTCGGTAGTGGACGAAACGGCAGTGCCGAACAACAACAGGATGCCCGTGAAAATCGGCGTGCCCACGAGTGCCAGATAGCCGAGCACGAATGACGCGACAGACTCACCCTTGCGTAGCCCTGTCCGTTTCGCCGTCCCGAATCCAATGTGACCGAAGATCACCGCCAGCAGGGCGGGGAGAAACGCGAGGAACCACCCGATGAAGGGAATGAGCGCAGTGATGAGGCCGACGATGCCGAGCACGAGGCCCGCCACTGCCAGACCGTTGCTCGGGGCGCGCTGAACGTACATGACGGGGGGCTGAGGTGTTGTCATGGTTTCATCCTGTCAGGGGTCGGCACCCCCGACTAGGGTCGAGACAGCGCGGGCCGGTGCGCTCCGATCTCTGGAGCACCATGGGCACCTGGCACCCCATCCTCGCCGCGCACGAATACGCGCCCGGTGAGTGGATCATGGTCGACCCCAGCGCGAAACCCTACGCCGTCGTGCGCGCGCTCGAGCTCGGCGGGGAACGCGGCTACCGAGTCGTGACCTGGGCGGAACGGTCAGAGGATCGGCAACTCGTCGGATACTGGCAGACACTCCGCGCAGCATGCGCAGCCTCACACCGCCGCTACCTCGCACAGCACGGGCCGGGCGATTTCGCCGGCTACCCCAACCAAGCGCCGCGTCGATGAGTCACAAGATCGGGCTACTACCCGTCAGCTTGTGCCCCATGCCGGTGCTCGACTTCCAAACGACGGTCCACTGCAGATCAGGCAGTTGAGCCACCCTTATGCCGCCCTTCGGCAATGTGGCGAACATGTGCAACGTGAGCCGGTCGTCCTCATGGTCACGAGTTGACCCGCCCGCCACTGACGGCCCCTTGACCAGATAGTTGCTCCCGAACGCCTGCACACGCGCCTCTACATGGTGGGCCGTGTGCAGGCCGAGATTCGTCAATCGAACGATGTTCGGCCCGACCAAGCTCACCCGCCACTGCACGTCGTGAGCCTCCGCCTGCCGCTTACTTGAGCGCCACGCAACGTAGAACGATGCGCCCGCCACTATCAGCGCGAGCAACGACAGTGAGATCGAGGCGATTTCCACGGGCTGAGGCTATCGCGGCGATCGTCGGCTGAGCCTGTCCCTAGAGCGTGAGCTTTGCTAGCGTCTGACGATGGGCCTATTCGGAAAGAAGCACACCGTCGTCGACGTCGCCTTTCGAGCTCTCACCGCGCCCACGCCCGACGGCACACGCGGCACCTACCGCTACCTGTGGACACTCAAGCAGCGACCCAGCGTCGGCTACCGGCTACTCGTGCGCGGTGGCGACTGGGAGCTCGCCCCCGTCGTCGTCGTGAACGTCGAGCAGACGAAAGACATACGCGGGCTCAAACCGGTCGAGCGCATCGTGACACAAGCCGAGATGAACGCAGCAGCCAAGAAGGCGGACGACGAACTGCTGAGCTGGTTCAGAATGGCCCGCAAAGCCGCCGGGCTACCAGTCAAGGGTCGAGTCGCAACGAAGCCGCCAGGCGACCACCCACGGATTCCTCCAGCTGATGGAGACGCAAAGCCTGAACTCGCAGACGCGCACGGCCGTGGCTGGTACCGCATCTGGAAACGCGCCGAAGAGCGGGGCATGCCTGACGACGAAGTAAAGGCGTACAAGGATCTCGCGTACCGGTGGTTCGCTGTGCGGGATCGGGGGCGCAAAGCCGAGTGATACGCCCCGGCTACCCCTCCCCGGGCCCCCCATCTACGGCACACCTCCAGCATTGTGCCTTTTCACACACGGAGCAATTTTCTGTGGCCACAGACGTTTTCACACGCGCGCACCAGTGCCCCGGGCGGCCGCGTTTCTGACTGACTGGTGTGCCCTAGATGCTGTCGGGGTCGAACGGGGCGTCACCGATCGGGTGCGCCTCATCCTCCTCCACCTGTCGAGCGTGGTCACCCCCGGGCCACCCGTGTAGTTCGGCATGCTCACGCCGTGCAGACACCCACGCGGCACGCTCCACCATCCACGCATCGAACACTCGTACGCGTTCGGCAACAGTGCGGCTGAGGTCGTCGACAGGCTTCGCTCGCAACGCGTCAACAGAAAGCCCTCGCGCCGTCAGCTCCGCACCATCCGGCGCCCGCCGCCTCACGACCGTCCCCCCTCGTCGTACCCGGGCAACACCGGGGGACGCCCAGCGATGCGAGCCATAACGTTCGCGAACCCTGCGAACACGGCCAATCCATGAGGCCACGCCTCGGGGTGCTCCGCGTACCAAGCATTGCGGGCACGCTGCCACTGAGCGGGCGAATCCCACTGCGCAGGCTTGTACCGCTGCAGAGGCAGAGGGGCCGACGAGATCTGCTGTGCTTTCCGACGTCTCACGCTGGCCTCCTGATCGGGTACACGCCGCGCACGCCTCGAGCTGGCGGCAGAGAGTCCTCCTCGAGCGCGGGAACCTGCAACGTCGCCAACAGACGCGCCATCGCCAACTGTTGCGCCCGAATCTCAGCGATCGCGGGGTGCAAACGCGCGCCCTGACTTGAGCCGATCATCGTGCCATCCGACTCGACCTGAGCGCGCAGCACATTGATGGTGTCGCGAACGCGGCACGCTTCCTCAAGCTGCGCCGCCTCATGCTCAGCAAGATCGAACTCAGACAGCACCGAATCCCACAGTTTCCTGCCCGCCCCAGACAGGCCTGAGGGGGCTCTACGGGCCATGATTCAGCCTTTCCGACCCTGACAAGGGCCTATTTTTTTCCGCGCCGGGGAGGGATTTCGCTATGCGAGAGGTGCGAGCGCTGGGGTGGGAGGAGGGGTGGGTGCCCGGGGTCACCAGATGGGTGAGGCTGTGATCGGTGGTCGTGGTGTTGGTGGCTTTGTTCCTTTGCCTCGTGCCGCGTTGCAACGTCGGCAGATTGTTCGCCCGTTCTCGAGGGTGTTCTCGCCTCCGTAGGCGAAGGGCTTGATGTGGTCTGGTTCTGCGCTGTGTGGTTGGCGGCTTACGTCGTAGTCGAGCTTCACCCCGCATGGTTCTAGGGGATGGTGCCGGCATGGCTCCGTGCAGGGGCAGTGGGTTACCCCGGCTGTGCGGTCTCGGTGTAGGACTCTCTTGCGCCAGTTGATGTGGGTGGCCAGTCCCGTGCGTGATGTGACCATGGGGTGCACCTCGGACGTGGGTATGGGCAGGGGCTTCGTGGAGGCCTCTGGGGACAGTGGTCAGAGGGTCACTGCTGGGTGCTCCTTTGGTGACCATTAGGCGTCCCCTCCGCTCCATCCGTGCATGCGCTGGTACTTGACGCCTGCATGGGCGATCTTCTCGATCGTCTTGTCGCCGAGCTCGATGGGCCCGTCGTCATGCGCCGGGGTGCGACTGTTGAGCTTGGCGGCGATGTCGTCGGTGAACTGCACGTATTTCGGCCCGCCGAGCGGCAGCGCGGCCTCGGCGTGACCTGCCTCCGCCATGCGCACGACGTGACCGCCTGGGCGAGCGTTCAGGATGCCGCCCTCCGCCAGGCAAGGGATGGTGGGGATGGAGAGGTTGATCGCCCCGCCCGTCGCATCAGAGAGCCCGCCGGCGAGTCCGTTGATCGCGCCGATGACGCCATTGATCAGGTCGATGATGAAGTTCACCGCACCCTTGGCGATGTCTTGGATGCCTTGCCAGATGCCCGAGAACACGTCTTGGATGCCCTGCCATGCCTGCTCCCAGTTGCCGCTGAATACTCCGGTGAGGAAGGTGATGAGGCCTCCCATGACGGCGGTGACGGTTTCGATGATGGGCACGAGGTAGGAGGACAGTGCTTCGACGACGCCGACGATGATCGGGATTACAGCGTCGAGGGCGAGCTGTAGGGGCAGGAGCGCGTACTCGATGAGCCACACGAAGAGGTCAATCAGGGGCGGCAGGATGAGCTTCACCAGGTCGATGAGGGGCATCATCATCGCGAGGATCGGGTCGATGAGGGGTATGAGTGCCTCGAGGAGGGTGAGGATGATCGGCACGAGGGCGGCGATCACCTCAGCGAGTAGGGGCATGAGCATCTCTGCGAGGTCGCCCCAGTACTCCGCGAGGACGGTGAACACTGGCACGAGGCCCTCGATGACCGTGCCGAGGGTGGTGAACAGAGGCATCAGGGAGGGCAAGACCGCTGCGAGGGTTTCGCCCAGGATCACGGAGAGCTTGCTGATGAGGGGGAGTATGGCGTCGAGTACGCCCATGAGTGCGCCGCCGAGTACGGGTGCGAGTTGTGCGAACGCGTCCATGACGACGGGGATGACGGGCTGTAGGGCTTTGAACGCGAGCCCTAGGGGTGAGAGGGCTGCCGCCATTTCGAGGAACCCGGACAGGTCGAAGCCGCCCTCGAGCATGTCGATGATCGACTCGATGATCGGGGCGAGGAAGTCCCCGAACTTCTCACCCACACTCGCCGCGATCGCTTCCACCGGGCCGAGGGCTCCGGTGATGGCTGTGATGAGCGGGGCGATGAGGGGGTAGATGCCGCCGAGGAACCCTGCACCGATACGACCGAGAGAGGCGAGGAAGTTCGACGATGCGCCGGGCAGAGTCGTGCCCATCTCTTCCGCCACGGTGCCTGATGCGGAAGACATGGCCTCCTCGAACTCTTCGAACCCGATTTGGCCCGCCGAGGCCATCTTGAACACTTCCTCGGTCGTCACGCCGAGCTGATCTGCGAGGGTCTGGTAGATCGGAATGCCACGATCTGCGACCTGCTGCAGAACATCGTTGCCGGCCTTCCCGAGCGATGCGACCTTGTTATAGATCGACCCCATCTCATCCATGCCGACACCCGCCGCGGCGGCGGAGTTCGCCACCGACGTGAGGACGCCCTCAAGTTCCTGCCCGGGCTTGATGCCCGCCGCGACCGCACCCGCGGCCGTTGTTGCCGCTTCACCCATCCCAAACGCAGTGCCCTTCACCGCGGCGAGGGCGTTGGTCATAATCTGGTCGACCGCGACGGCGTTGTGCCCGAGGCCTGTGAGCTTGGCTGTGGCTTCGTCGAGTGCGCCGAGCCTGCCGAGGCCCTTCACGAGCGCGGCGCCCATGCCCGCCGCCGCGACTGCGCCGACTGTGATCAGGCCACCCTTGACGACCCCGCCGATCGCGCTCGTGAGCTTCGCGCCGATGCCGCGCCCGGACTTCTCTGTCGCCCGTCCGACCTCGGACCCGCCGAGGGAACGCTCGATGTCTTTCTGAACGCCCGGCATGCGCACGTACAGGGCAACGTAGGCGTCGGCGATTTCTGTGGCGCTCACTTCATCAGGCTTTCGATCTCAGCGACCGCGTCGCGGCGCTGCTGGTACAGGTTGCGCCGTTCGGTCTCGATCACCTCGGCGGCGAATGACGACGATGCGGCTGTGTTTGCGATGACGGCGGCGAGAATCCCAGCTGCCTCCGCGAGGGCTTCGACCTGCTGCTCGACGGTGAGCCCGTCGACGAGGCGCTCGGTGCGTTGGAAGTCGGCCAGGGTTGCTTTGGGCTCGAGGAGGTCGAGGGCGATGTTCAGGCCCACCGGACTGTCGGTGAGCTTCGCCTTGGCCATTACCGGCCCCAGCGGTTGCTGCGGTTCATGGCCCCGTTGCCGTACTGACCCTCGGCCGGGGCGACGATGCGCGCCTCGGGGACGACGTAGGCCATGTGGCGGTGGAAGCCTTGGCTGAGGTTCGACGTGAGCTGATGCACCCGCGCGAGATCCTCGATCACCTGCTGCTTGTCGGGAAACTGCGCGAGGTACAGGTTGACCACCGGCTCGCGGAACGTGGAGCGGAAGCTGTGATCCAGGATCGCGCGGGCGAGCACTAGGTCGTCGAGGGCGAGGGCTCGCTCCATCGCGTCGGTCGCCTCGCGCTCGGTTTCCAGTCGCGCGGCTCGATCTTGCGCGTCGCGGAAGTTGATCACGTCCGACGAATCGCCCCGGGCGGACCCGGCGAGCTGCTGCGTGAGAGCCTTGATCTCCGCCGCGATGAGCTGATCCTCCTCACGCTGCAGAGCGGTCATCTCCTCCTTGGCCTGTTGCATCGCGGGGTCGGCCTGCTCGCGGCGGCCCTGCAGGGAGAGGTTCTGGTCGGCGTTGAGCTGATTCACGATGCCGGCGTAGCGTGCCCGCGCCGCCTCGGCTCGCTCACGCAAGCGGTCGATCTTGCTCGTCAGGGTTGCGTATGACATTCGGGGCTCCTCAGCGGTATGCGGTCACGTAGGTCTCTGCCTCCTCCCGTTGGATGACCCACTGCGGGCCGCTCTTTGTTGCCGGGAGTGCACCCCGCTCGCAATCCAGGCGGACCGTGCGGGGGGACCGTCCTGTCGCGGTTGCGAGCTGTCGAACTGTCCACAAATCACGTTCCTCCGATGCCGCCGATTGCCGCGGGGGATTGCCGCCGTCGGCATCGGCGGCCGTGTAGGCGCACCTGGTGATCTCGGTCAGGAGCGCGTACACGCTCGTGTCGCCCATTCGGTAGTGCGTGCGCAACTTGCCGATACTCGCGACCTGGTACAGCACGCGCGCGTCTGACTGAGACAGCACGAGCCCACCCGCCGGCAGGAGGCGGCTCACACGACTCTCGTCTCGTCCCGCGCGGGATGCTGGGGTCGCTGGTTGAGCTCGGCCATCAGATGCCGGGCTGCGGCCTCCCAGTCGGCCGCTGTGAACTCGGGCATGAACCGATCGCGGCTCTCATTGCGGAGAGCGCGAAGTACGTCGCTGGCACGCATGGCTCGCATCTCGTCAGGCGTCACGTCAGGTGTTGCATCTGCAACGCGTCGCACTCCGCGCTCCGTCCGCTGCTGTTCCTCGAGGTCACGTTGCGCTTCGTCACAGTCGGAGCAGCGGCGCACGAAGGGCTCACCGATGTGATCGGCGCAGCGGGCTTCGATCGTTCGGGTAGTCATGCGGCCTCCTCGGTGTGCTTCGCGTTTTCCACAGGGGACACGTGAGATGCCTCGCTAGGTGCGGTTTCTCCTCCTCGTGGTTCCTCTGTGGTTCCTCTTGGTTCCTTGGGGTGAACTGTTAGTACGGCTCGGGCGAACGATTCGTTCGCCTCAGGGTGAACTGCTTGTTCGTTTTCAGGGTGAACAGATTGTTCGTCCACGACCACGCTCGGGAGCGTCAATTCGTACTCGGCGTGCTGCCACTTCTGACCCCGCTTGCGCCTCTTGATGTACCCCCGATCGACGAGCTCGGAGAGCGCACGCTGCACCATTCGGAACACCGAGTCACGCTCTCTCGAGATCTCGGCATGGCGGGGGTCGTCGATATCGACCGGGTCGTGGAGCATCCTGCCGAGCGCGATCGCGGTCGACTCACGCACGGCGAAGTACACCGGCTTGGCGTCGTTGTCGAGCGCGGTCAGCGCCATCCACAGGAGCACCAGACGGGCATTCGGCGTCAGGGGCTTGCGATCCCTCGCGATCGCGCCGAATGCCTTCTTCACTAGCTGGGCGCCCATTCCTCACCCCCAGGCATCGGCGGTGGCACGCCCCAGGGGGCCACGCCGTAGCGCGACCCCCTAAGACCCCGTGCTGTGACGGTCACTTAGTCGTCACCGCCGACAGCAGTGAGTTTTGTCGCGGTTCCGTTTGTCACGTCGCTCAACGTGGTGCCCTTCGGATAGCCCTTCAGCTCCTTCAAGACCGCATTCGCGGCCTCGGCTCGGCGCTCGTTGTTCGCACCGAGGAACGCGAAGTAGGCCGACACGGTGCGCAGCTCACTGATGCGCATGAGATGCGCCGGTACCGGCTCGCCGCCCTCGAAACTCACCCGAGCCTCGAGCAGGTCGATCTCGCTGAGGGTGTCCTCGTCAGTGATCAACTCGCCGCCGGCGGTGTAGAACTCGATCAGCTGCGCGGTCACTGAGCATCACCACCGACAGCGGCGTCGAACTCGTCGGCGATCGCGAGGAATCTCCTACCCGCGCGCCGCAGCTGCTCCGACGACGTGAACTTCAGTGAGTCCGCCGCATCGGGAATCCAGACATGAAGCTTCGTTTCTCCCTCGACGATCTCGCCGTCGCGGGCGGTGTCCGCGCGGCTGATGTCGCCGGCCACTCCCTCGTCGTCACTGAGTTCGCGACACCAGTTGCGCATCGGGTGACCGTCGCGCGAGGTTCCCGCTTCGTCCGCGGTCGTCGCCCATGCCGGCGGTGTAGCGTCCGCGAACTCGGGGAATGGTTCGATGACTGTGCTGGGATCGAACTTCGCGGTCACTTGACTTCACTTCCGACCGTGGGCTCCTGCACCTCGCGGAACTTGGTCGCCAGGTCGGCCATGCCTTCCGCGATCCGGTAGATGTCGGCCGCGGTCATCGGAGGGCTGTCGATCTCGCGCTGCTCGGCGATGTAGATGTACGGCTTCGGCGGCTCGCTCCTGAGGACGTTCCCGTCAACGTCCATCACGACGTAGCTGCTGATCTGCAGGTCGGCATCCCACTCGCACGACTCGGGGAGGAAGTTTGGCGACCAGTAGTGAGCCTCGATTTCCACGACGCCGCTCTCGGTGTTGGCGCGGTCGATGTCGAGGTGCATGATCTTGGGCTCCTCAGCCCACTCGGGCTTGTTCTTGAGCACGAGGGGCATGTGCGCGGCGAGCTCGGCCCGGTCGCGACGCATCGCCTCCGCGTCCGAGATGAACTCGAAGTACAACTCACCGTCGATCTTCGACCGGCCGCCCGTCCAGAATCCACGGCCGATGACGATGTAGCGGTCGCCGAGCCGGTGGACTGCGTTCATCACCGACGCCTCACTGCGAGTCAGCTCGTTCGCCTTCTCGCTCTCGAACCACTCTTCGGGTCGCTCGTCGACGGGCACGAGGTGACCGTCGAGCGTGTACAGGTCGATGAATGAGGCGGGCCTGCCGGTCACGCTGTCAGTGTTGCCGGAGATGCGCAGTTCGGACGCGGGGCGCCAGATCGAATCGACCGGGGCGACGTACAGCGGGTGATTCTCCTCGAGTGTGAGGAAGTGGCCCGGCTCGAGGTTGTCGAAGGCGGTGAGTAGTTCGTCCATGACGGATTTCTCCGCGGTCTCGGGTGCGGCGTATGCGATACTGGTGTTGTTCATTTCGGTTCCTTTCGGTTGGGAATCACTGGCCCTCAGCGCTGCAACGCTGGGGGCTTTCTCTTTCGGTGGGGTTGATGCGCTCAACTTGCGAGCGCCTTGTCTGCGGTTGAAGTGCGCTTCTTTGTGTCGAGCCACTCGCGCACCTCGGATTCGACGTAGAGCACCTTCCGCGGCGTCGGCTTCCTGAACGGAGGCCCATCGCCGCGGAAGCGCATCTGAGCGAGCCCGGCCGGCGTCAAGCCGGGGAGCAGCTCATCGCAGACCTGCTGCGGTGTCATGTTGCGGTCCATGCGTTCCTCTCCCCGACAATCACAAGTTGTCGGAACTGATTACTTGATATGACTGTAACAGGAAGTGGTCGATTTTGGTAACGTGATCGAGTGCACAGCGTTTCTCTCTCTGAAGCAGTCGGCGAGTTCCTCTCCGACTTCAGAGGGGAGCACGGTTTGACCCTTGATGCGATCGCGCGCGAAGCTCGCCGATTCGGTGCGAAGTGGGGGCCCGCGAGTGTGCGCAATATTCAGGAGGGGCGATCAGCGCTCAGCATTTCGACCTTGATCTACCTCGGGCTAGCCCTCAACAAGCTCTCCGGAGCCTCAATCACCTTGTCGGACATGTTGGGTCGAGTCGATGCACTTGAAGAACCCCAGTTCCCCATCGAAGGAACGCGACTACCCGTTTCGAAGGAGTGGTACGCGAGAGTGCTATCGGGAGCGCCGATTGACACGAGGCCGAGTGACTTTGTTGGCGGCAAGGACTTCGTTCGCGAGCAGATTGCGCGAACAGCTCAATCGATGTCCAGCCCTCACGACGATCTGCCGTCTGACCTCGATTTTGAGGCCGCCGCATACTTGGAGCCCACCTTGGCTGAGCGTCGCGCGGCCGAAAAATTGGACGTCAGTGCATTTGCCCTGGCGGCGTGGTGTCGGTCCATTTGGTCTCGGACGCTCGATGAAGAAGCGAGAGCTCGTGCCGGCTCAGGTAGTTCCCCTCAGCAGCGCGGAGCTGTCACCCGCGTGCTCATCGAGGAGCTTCGTGCTTATATAGCTGAGTCGGATCATGGGTAGCGTCGAGGCGTACGAGACCGCTAAGGGTCGCCGGTATCGGGTGCGCTATCGCGACGATGCTCGGAAGTCTCGCGAGGTCGCCGGCTTCACACGGAAGGTCGACGCCGAGGAACACCTCGCGAGCGTTACCGTGCAGATCCTCCGCGGCGAGTACGTCGACCCGAAGGCCGCGCGCACGACCGTGGGCGAGCTCGGTGCCGCATGGCTCGGTCGACAGAATCACCTGAAACCGTCCTCCCTCCGCCCGGTCGAGATCGCATGGCGGAAGCACGTCGAGCCGACGTGGGGCAATCACGCAATAGGCCGCGTGCAGCACACCGACGTCGAGGCGTGGGTAGCCGCTCTCACAGCGTCGGGACTGTCCGCTACGAGCGTCCTCCGCGCCCACGGCATACTCGCGGGCATCCTCGACGACGCCGTGCGCGACCGACGTCTGTCGACGAATCCCGCCCGCGGGGTGAACCTCCCCCGCAAGAGCCCAAAGCGTCGCGCGTACCTCTCCGCGGCTCAGGTCGAGCTGCTGGCGCGGGAGAGCGGCACCTACGGCCCGCTCGTGCTGTTCCTCTCCTACACCGGCCTCCGATGGGGGGAAGCGATCGCGCTGCGCGTCGAGTCGACCGACCTGCTGCGCCGTCGCGTGCAGGTCACCGAGAATGCTGTGCGCGTCGGCCGGGATCTCGTGGTGGGCACGCCGAAGTCTCACGCGAGCCGGTCGGTGCCGGTGCCGGGGTTTCTGCTCGAGCACCTGGCGCGCGCATGTGAGGGCAAGGGCCGCGATCAGCTCGTGTTCGGTGACGGGCGCATCCACCTGCATCCGCCGAACTCGCGTGACGGGTGGTTCGTCGCCTCCGTGCGTCGCGCCCAGGCGATCGACGCGGACTTCCCGAAGGTCACTTTGCACGATCTCCGTCACACGGCCGCGAGCCTCGCAGTGAGCGCTGGCGCGCACGTCAAGGCGGTGCAGAGGATGCTCGGGCACGCCTCCGCCGCGATGACTCTCGACACCTACGCCGACCTGTTCGACGCTGACCTCGACGCCGTTTCGGATGCCCTCGACGAGCTGCGCGCTCGGACAGTTGTGGGGGATTTGTGGGGGAAACAGGTCTAGAAAGGGGAAAGAGCCCCGGAATTCCGCGGAATCTCGGGGCTCTCAAGAGCGGTGACGGTGGGATTTGAACCCACGGTAGGGGGTTACCCTACACAACTTTTCGAGAGTTGCACCTTCGGCCGCTCGGACACGTCACCGCGGGAGAGTGTAGTACAGGGGCCTGCGCGGGTCGAACTGAGCGCGGGGTGCGGGCGAGCATCCGGTGATGGATACGATTCGTGTCGTGACCGCCTCTCTGCGCACGCCGTGGCTGGAAGCGCGCCGTGCCGACTGGCGGCGCCGCGCGCAGCAGCCCGGCGAGCTGCTGTACGTGGGGCTCGGCGATTCGGCCGCGCAGGGCGTGGGCACGAGCGACCTCGACGCGAGCTACGTGGGCCTGCTCGAGGCGCGGCTGCAGCGCCAGACCGGGCGTAGCGTGCGGGTCGTCAACCTGAGCCGCTACGGTGCGCGCGTGGAAGACGTCATCGACGAGCAGCTGCCTCAGCTCGCCGACCTCTCCCCCGACCTGCTGACCGTCACCGCGGGGGCGAACGACATGCGCCGCTTCGATCGCGGCGAGTTCAGCGTCGACCTCGAGCTGCTGCTGGGCGCACTGCCGCCGCACGCGATCGTCGCCGATCTGCCGTGCTTCCACTTCGGGCCCCGAGAACTGGATGCCGTCATCGCCTCCCGCATGATCGCCGACCGGGTGCGCGCCCACCGACTGGCGCTCGCGCCGCTGCACCGGGTCACCGAGTTCCGGCGGGGGTGGGGCAGCGTTCCCGACTTCTCGTGGGACCAGTTCCACCCGAGTGCGCGGGGCTACCGCGTGTGGGAGTCGGCGTTCGCGGGGCCTGTCACCCGCCGGGCCGCCCACCTGCCCGCCATCGACCCCTCTCGCGATGCGAGAGGATGAACTTGATGAACGGCGACGATACCCCCGAACCCGAACCCAACCCCCGCCGCCGCACACCGTTGGCGCACATGCTGTCGATGGCGAAGGTTGGCGTCATTGGGTTCGGCGGGGGCAGCGCTCTGATTCCCGTCATGGAGCGCGAGCTCGTCCACCCGAAGAAGCTGACGACCCGCGAATTCACGCAAAGCACGGTGATCGCCAACGTCACCCCTGGGGCTCTCCCCGTGAAGATCGCGACTGTCTCGGGAACACAGTTGAGCGGCACAGCGGCGGCGACGGGCGGCGCCATCGCGGTCGCTCTGCCCGGCGCGCTGGCGACCGTGGCACTTCTCGCACTGTTCTCGGCCCTCGGCCCTGGGGCGATCAGCGTCGTCGAGTTCGCCTCCCTCGGCATCTCGGCGTTCATCCTGTACCTCCTCGGGCACTACACCCTCAAGGTGCTCGCCCCCGCGGGTCGCGTGCAGTGGACGGGCGTGGTGATCGCCGTCATCGCCTTCCTGCTCTCGGGCGCGGGGCGG
This sequence comes from Chryseoglobus sp. 28M-23, assembly GCF_014789785.1. Lineage (NCBI taxonomy): Bacteria > Bacillati > Actinomycetota > Actinomycetes > Micrococcales > Microbacteriaceae > Microcella > Chryseoglobus sp. 28M-23. The sequence continues at coordinate 2,341,824 of NZ_CP061846.1, forward strand.
GCCGTCACGCTCATCGCGGATGCGGCCGGCGGCGAGCAGCCCGTGAGCCTGCCTGAACTCTCGGCGCTCGGCCTCGTTCTCGTCTCCCTCGCCGGCATCGCGATCGTCTCGGTCTGGCAACTGCTGCGGGGAGGTCGAGCCGTCGTCGCCGACGTGCAAGAAGGCGAACCGGTGCCCGTCGGCACTCGTCGCACTCTGCGGGCGGCCCTGGCCATGAGCATCCTCACCGCCGTGGGATTCGTGGCCGCCTTCGTCGTCGTGCCCGCACCGTCGACGCTCTCCTTCTTGGGTCTCATCCTCGTCTCGACCGTGTCGTCGTTCGGCGGTGGCGAAGCATACGTGGGGGTCGCTGACGGGTTCTTCGTCGCCACCGGGCTCGTCGATTCGACACTGTTCTACGGTCAGATCGTTCCCGTCGCCAATGCCCTGCCGGGGCCGATCCTCGTCAAGATCGCGGCGGGAGTGGCCTACGGGGTGGGAGCCGCCACCGGGTCGGTGCTCACGGGCGTCGTGTTCGCGATCGCGGCCTTCTTCATCACGGTCGGCAGCTGCTCGGCGATCGCCCTCCTCGTGCTCGCCGGCTACGACCGCGCGCGCAACTCGCTCTTCGTGCGCAACACCTCGGCCTACATTCTGCCGGTGATCTGCGGGCTGCTGGCCGCCACAGCGCTCTCACTGCTGCAGGCCTCGGCGGGCATCGCCGAGGGCGCCGGTGTTCCCGCGATCGCGGCGATCCTCGGCAGCGTGGCGCTCGCCCTCGTCGTGCCCCTCGTGCACAAGCTCGCGCGCGTGCCCGACATCGTGCTCATCGTCGCGTTTGGTGCACTGTCACTCACCGTGCTCAGCCTCGTCTGAGCTGCCGACGTCGGCGCTCGGCCGTACTCTGGTGCCATGGCCCGACCGACCGCGAACTTCGTGTGCACGGAGTGCGGCTGGACGACCCTCAAGTGGGCGGGGCGCTGCGGCGAGTGCCAGCAGTGGGGCACCGTGATCGAGAAGGATGCGCCGACGCGGCACACCGCGCCGGCCCGGGTCGCCGAGGGCCGGGCTGCCCGCCCCATCACCGACATCGCTCCTCGAGATGAGAGCCACACGCCGACCGGCATCGTCGAATTCGACCGGGTGCTCGGCGGCGGCATCGTGCCGGGCGCCGCCATCCTGCTCTCCGGTGAGCCCGGCGTCGGCAAGTCGACGCTGCTGCTCGAGGTCGCCGCGCGCGCGGCGAAGCGCGGCCAGCGGGTGCTCTACGTGAGCGCGGAAGAGTCGGTGGCCCAGGTGCGCTTGCGGGCGGGCCGCACGGGCGCCCTCAACGCTGAACTGTTCCTGGCGGCGGAGACCGACCTGGCCACGATCCTCGGCCAGCTCGACGAGGTACGGCCCGAGCTGCTCATCGTCGACTCGGTGCAGACGGTGGCCTCCTCCCTCGTCGACGGTCTCGCCGGCGGCGTCTCGCAGGTGCGGGAGGTCGCGGCAACACTCATCAGGGTCGCGAAGGATCGCGACCTGCCCGTCGTGCTCGTCGGCCACGTGACGAAGGACGGCACGATCGCGGGCCCGAGGTTGCTCGAGCACCTCGTCGACGTCGTGTGCCAGTTCGAGGGCGACCGTCAGACGGCGCTGCGTTTCGTGCGCGCGCTCAAGAACCGCTACGGCCCCACGGACGAGGTGGGCTGCTTCGAGATGACCGGCGACGGCATCGCGGAGGTCGCCGACCCGTCGATTCTGTTCCGCTCCGGCTCGACGACTCCCGTGAGCGGCACGTGCGTCGCCATCGCGATGGAGGGTCGCCGCGCCCTGCCGGTGGAAGTGCAGGCGCTCATCGTGGCGTCGAATGCCCCGCAGCCGCGCCGCGTCGTCAACGGCGTCGACTCGTCGCGCGTGGCCATGCTGCTCGCCGTGCTCGAGCGTCGCTGCGGCATGCCGCTCAGCGGCTTCGACGTGTACGTCTCCACGGTCGGCGGCATCCGCCTCACCGAGCCCGGTGCCGACCTCGCGATCGCCCTCGCGATCGCGAGCGCCCGCCGCGAGAAGGCGCTCGACCCGCACCTCGCCGCGATCGGCGAGATCAGCCTCGCGGGCGAGATCCGCGCCGTCGCCGGGGCACCGCAGCGCGCAGCCGAAGGCGCGCGGCTCGGCTACACGAGCATCGTCGACGCCGGTGCCGTGCACCTGCGTGAGGCCGTGCGGCTCGCGTTCGCGAGCGCGGCCGACGAGCCCGCGGGCATCCCCGAGTTCTGAGTCGCGCGGCTCAGTCCGCTTTCAGCAGTCGACAAACTCAGACGCGCAGCGCGTCGAGCACATCCTGCGGCTCGGCCTGCATCGCGTGCGGGCCAGCAACATCGAACCACACGGCCTCGAGCACGCCGAGGTTCTGCTCCAGGAACTCCCGCAGCGTCGCCGCGTCGTAGGGCAGCACCCGGTGGTCGCTCTCCTGCGGCACCATCGCCACGTAGGTCTCGGGGCTCGAGAACAGCAGCAGCATGTACTTGTCGCTCTCCCCGCGCCGAAAGACGCGCACCTGCGGCGGCCCGTCGACGGGCAGCAGCGGCACGATGACGTGGTCGTTGCGCAGCGCGAAGGCCACGGCCGCGGCATCCTGCTTCTCGAGGGCGGCGGCGAGCTGCTGCTCGGGCGGCAGGCTCGAGGGCGGCAGGGCGGGCTGAGCGGGGCGCTTCTTCTTCGACATCGCTCCCAGCCTACGCAGGCGATGCTGGCGCTGCGATCCGGATGCTCCGCTCTAGTTGAGCAGGAACGGCACGTCGCCCTCGCTCGCGAACTCGCCGACGGTCACGCTCAAGCGGTACGTGGCGCCGCCGGCGGTCACCGGCTCACGGTCGGCGTCGCAGTCGCCGGGGCTCGACCGGGTGCGACTCCACGGGAACGGCGTCGTCGACTTCTCTTCGCCGGGCTCGAGCACGGTCGGGGCCGCGACGCCCGGGTCTTGGCAGTCGGTCGACGCCCAGATGCGGTCGGGCCCGGAGACGATGACGTACTCCTGCACGTCGCTGCCCGCCTCCATCGTGCACGGCGCCGCCCCCGTGTTGAGGAGCGTGAGGGAGAGCAGCGGCTCCTGCTCGGGCCCGTAGCTGTTCGAGTCGGTGACGGGCGTGACGACGACCTGGTCGGGCGTGCACGGGGCGGGGGCCCCACCGGTGCCCTCAGCCTCGGGATCGGTCTCAGCCTCGTCGGTCTCGCTCACCTCGGGGTCGGCGCTCGCACCGGGGTCGGTCGCCGGGTCGCCCGTGCCGGGTCGCACGACGATGAGGATGATGATGACGATGACGGCGAGCAGGCCGAGACCCACGACGAGGCGCCGCCGCCAGTACACCTGCGGCGGCTGCGGGCCCACGGGGTGACGCAGCGTCGACATGCGCTCAGAGTAGGGCCGTCGTGGGCACCGGGCGCGTCGCCACCCGGCGTGTGCGCAGAACTCCCAGCCCGGCCGCGCCGGTCGAGGGGCTGCGCGCCGCCTACAGCTCTTTGAGCAGCCGGCTGTTGCCGAGCGTGTTCGGCTTGACGCGCGAGAGGTCGAGAAACTCGGCGACACCCTCGTCGGGTGAGCGCACGAGCTCGCTGTACACCTCGGGGTCGACGAGCAGCTCCTCCCCGATGGAGACGAAGCCGTGGCGGCCGAAGAAGTCGGTCTCGAAGGTGAGGCAGAACAGTCGCCGCAGGCCGAGCTTCCGCGCCTGCTGCTCGAGCCGCTCGTAGATCGCGTGGCCGACACCGGTGCCGCGCCACCGCTCCTGCACGGCGAGGGTGCGCACTTCACCGAGGTCCTCCCACAGCACGTGCAGAGCGCCGCAGCCGATGACGTCGCCGCTGTCGTCGTCGACGGCGACGGAGAATTCCTGCACCGACTCGAAGAACACGACGAGCTCCTTGCCGAGCAGGATGCGCTCCTGCACGAGCGGCTCGACGAGTGCGTGAATGCCGCGCACGTCGGCGGTGCGCGCCTGCCGCACGCTGAAACCCGGTTTCGTCACGAGCGTCAGCCTAGAGCCGCTTCGTCCATGCGGGATGCTCGTGCCGTGGTCGCTCGCGGCCGACCCGCCGCACAGCCTCAGTCGGTGACGGCGCGCGCCGGCAGCCAGGTGTGCAGCAGGGCCTCCACGGCACGGTCTGCGCTGACCTCGGTGTCGACGGGCAAGCCGAAGCCGCCCCGGCGCTCGAGGTCGAGCATGCCGTGCAGCTGCGCGCGCAGGGCGCGGATGAGGTGCACGCGCTCGGTCTCGTCGAGTGCGGGGGCGAGCACTGACTCGAAGAGCGCGAGTAGCTCAGCACTCGCAGCGACGTCGTCGGCGTCCTCGGGCGATGGGGCTCGCACCGTCAGCAGGTAGCGGCCGGGGTGCTCGCGTGCCCAGCGCCGCAGGGCTCGCGCGATCGCGACGACTCGAGTGCGGGCATCCGCGTCGCTGGAATCGGCGTCCAGCAGAACTGCCGCGAGCTCGCGCTTGGCTCGCACGGCGATGTCGCGCCGCAACGATTCGAGGCTCGCGAGGTGGTTGTAGAGGCTCGGCTGGCGCACGCCGAGCTGCGCGGCGAGGCGCGCGAGGCTCAGAGCGTCGAGCCCTTCGGTGTCGACGAGCGACTCGGCCGCGTCCACCACGCGCGCCGGGGTCAGACCGGCCCTAGGCATCGGTCGCGGTCCGCGCCAGGAAAGCGCTCACGAAGCTCGCCACGGCCGCCGGGTGCTGCGCTTGTGGGTAGTGACCGGCCTTCTCGATCATCGCGACCTCGGTCGCGGGACGCGCGACGGCATCACGGCCGAGGTTCTCGGCGATCCACGCGGCCTCGCGCGCGGGGTCGGAGAAGTCGGGGTCGCTATCACCCATGACGACGAGTGCCGCAGAGGTCACCGATGGCAGTGCGGCCTCGGCGCGCGAGTGGGTCGTGCGCGTCGTCGCACGGAACGCGCGTGCCGCTCCCGGGCGCCGCAGCGACTCGCGCACCTCGGCGAGGTGCTTGCTCAGGCCAGGAGGGCGCTCTCCGGCGTACAGCGTCGGCACGTAGGCGAGCCACGCCGCGCTCGACCACGGGGGCAGCATGAGCAGGCGGAACGCCCAGCGCTGCAGCACGGGAACCTCGCCATCGCGCACGAACGGCCCGACGAGCACGAGCGCCGACACGAGTCCAGGGCGTTCAGCGGCGACGAGCACTGCGGAGCCCGCGCTCATCGAGTTGCCCACGAGCACGACGGGGGCGTCTGCGGTCGCGCCGAGGTGCTCGGCGAGGGCGGCGAGGTCGTCGGCGGTCGCGGTCGAGCCGTACTCGGCGAAGGTCGCGTCGCTCTCGCCGTGCCCGCGCAGGTCGGTGAGCGCGACCGTGAATCCTGCGGCGGCGAGGTCGTCGGCGAAGGCGGTGTACACGGTGCGAGTGTCGCCCATCCAGGGGCGGCGATCACGAGCGGCCCGCTGCCGCGCACGTCGTAGGCGATGCGTCCCTCGGGGCGCTGGAGATACTGGGTCTCGGTCATAAAACTAGACTATCTAGTTTTTGACTAGTGTCAATAGTTTGTCGTGACGGCGGGAACAGCAGAGGGTGCCCAGACGCACAAAGGCCGGGCCCGCCCCGAAGGGCAGACCCGGCCGTGAGCGGGATGCTCGAGCGCTGCTACTCGCCGGCGGGCAGCTCACCGGCCGACGGTGCCGGGCCCGCGTCGACCGCGGCGAGCTCCTTCTGCGTGGTCGTGAAGGTGAACTCGCCATCGACGAAGTCGACCGCGACGTGGTCGCCGCCGTTGAGCTCTCCGTGCAGGATGCGCTCGCTCAGCGCATCCTCGATCTCGTGCTGCACGGCGCGACGCAGCGGCCTGGCGCCGAGCGTCGGGTCCCAGCCGATCTTGATGAGCTGCGCCTTCGCGGCCTCGCTCACCTCGAGCGTCATGTCCTGATCCATCAGGCGCTCGCGCAGGCGCTTGATGAAGAGCGCCACGACCTGCATGAGCTCTTCCTGGCTCAGCTGCGGGAAGACGATGGTCTCGTCCACGCGGTTGAGGAACTCGGGCTTGAAGTGCTTCTTGAGCTCTTCCACGACCTTCGAGCGCATGGCCGTGTAGGACGCGGCGGAGTCGCCTTCGATCGTGAAGCCGACCGGGCCGCCCGTGATGTCCTTCGTGCCGAGGTTGGTCGTCATGATGATGACCGTGTTCTTGAAGTCGACCACGCGACCCTGACCATCGGTCAGGCGACCCTCTTCGAGCACCTGCAGGAGCGAGTTGAAGATGTCGGGGTGGGCCTTCTCGATCTCGTCGAACAGCACGACGCTGAACGGCTTGCGGCGCACCTTCTCGGTGAGCTGGCCGCCCTCCTCGAAGCCGACGAAGCCGGGAGGGGCTCCGAACAGGCGCGAGACCGTGTGCTTCTCGCCGTACTCCGACATGTCGAGGGAGATGAGCGCACCCTCGTCGTCGAAGAGGAATTCGGCGAGCGCCTTGGCGAGCTCGGTCTTTCCCACACCGGTCGGTCCGGCGAAGATGAACGAGCCGGAGGGCCGCTTCGGGTCCTTGAGGCCGGCGCGCGTGCGGCGGATCGTCTTCGCGAGGACGCTGATGGCCTCCTCCTGGCCGATGACGCGCTCGTGCAAGGCCTTCTCCATGAAAATGAGTCGGCTGGATTCTTCTTCTGTGAGCTTGAAGACGGGGATGCCGGTCGCCTGCGCGAGCACTTCGGCGATGACGCCCTCGTCGACGGTGCCGCCCGCGGCGACCTCGCCGGCGCGCCACTGCTTCTCGAGGCGCAGACGCTCCCCGAGCAGCTTCTTCTCGTCATCTCGAAGAGAGGCGGCCTTCTCGAAGTCCTGGTTCTCGATCGCGAGCTCCTTGTCGGCGCGCACGGAGGCGATCTTCTCGTCGAACTCGCGCAACTCGGGCGGTGCCGAGAGGATCGAGAGGCGCAGGCGGGCGCCGGCCTCGTCGATCAGGTCGATCGCCTTGTCGGGCAGGAAGCGGTCCTGCACGTAGCGGTCGGCGAGATTGACGGCCGAGACGATCGCACCGTCGGTGATCGACACCTTGTGGAAGGCCTCGTACTTGTCGCGCAGCCCCTTCAGGATGTTGATGGAGTGCGGCAGCGAGGGCTCGTTGACCATGACGGGCTGGAAACGGCGCTCGAGCGCGGCATCCTTCTCGAAGTGCTTGCGGTACTCGTCGAGCGTCGTGGCACCGATCGTCTGCAGCTCGCCGCGAGCGAGCAGCGGCTTGAGGATGCTCGCGGCATCTATGGCGCCCTCGGCAGCTCCCGCCCCCACGAGCGTGTGGATCTCGTCGATGAAGACGATGATGTCGCCGCGAGTGCGAATCTCTTTCGTGACCTTCTTGAGGCGCTCTTCGAAGTCGCCGCGGTAGCGGCTGCCGGCGATGAGCGAGCCGAGGTCGAGCGAGTACAGCTGCTTGTCCTTGAGCGTCTCGGGCACCTCGCCCTTGACGATCGCCTGTGCGAGGCCCTCGACGACGGCGGTCTTGCCGACGCCGGGCTCGCCGATGAGGACGGGGTTGTTCTTGGAGCGGCGGGAGAGAATCTGCATGACCCGCTCCGCCTCCTTCTCGCGCCCGATGACGGGGTCGAGCTTGCCCTCGCGCGCGGCGGCGGTGAGGTTGCGGCCGAACTGGTCCAGCACCTGCGAGCCCTTGTCGGGGTTGGGGCTGTCGCCGCCGACGGCGACGGCCTCCTTGCCCTGGTAGCCGCTCAGCAGCTGGATGACCTGCTGGCGCACGCGGTTGAGGTCGGCGCCGAGCTTGACGAGCACCTGCGCGGCGACCCCTTCGCCCTCGCGGATGAGGCCGAGCAGGATGTGCTCTGTACCGATGTAGTTGTGGCCGAGCTGGAGCGCCTCGCGCAGCGAGAGCTCGAGCACCTTCTTGGCGCGCGGCGTGAACGGGATGTGCCCGGTCGGCTGCTGCTGCCCCTGGCCGATGATGTCCTGCACCTGCTCGCGCACGGCGTCGAGCGAGATGTTGAGCGACTCGAGCGCCTTCGCGGCGACCCCTTCGCCCTCGTGGATGAGGCCGAGCAGGATGTGCTCTGTGCCGATGTAGTTGTGGTTGAGCATCTTGGCCTCTTCCTGGGCCAGCACCACCACACGACGGGCACGGTCGGTGAACCGTTCGAACATCTCGCACTCTCCTCACGACAGCGGGTCGAATCGCTACCAGTACAACGAGGGTAACCAGCGGCACCTGGGTTAACTGCCCCTGTTCGCCCTAGGCGTGACCTGAGTTCTGCAGCGGGCCGCTGCCGCAACCGGGGTTGCGCTCGGCGGCGCGCATCCGTATGTTAACGATGTTCGATAATAACGATCAACGATAAGGATGCTCGTGCCCTCGTCACCCACCCCTCCCACCCGCACCGAGCGCGTCGTGCTGCGCATCATCGCGGGCGGCGCGCTGCTCGTCGCCGCGCTCGCCCTCGTCGGGGCCGTCTTCGGCACCGTGTCGCTCGCGACCGACGAGCGCGTCGCCGTGCCCGGTATGCTCATCGGCAACGCCGAGACGCCGGAGTTCACCGAGAAGAGCGACGCGATCGTCGAGGCGCGGTACGAGAGCGTGGGCATCGAGGTCACGGGACTCGGCGGCGAGGCCCGCGCGTGGCTCGTGACCGAGCACCTCTCCGCCGCCTTGCTGACCGTCGGCCTCGGCCTCGTCGTCGCCTGGGTCGCGACGCGTCTCGCCGCGGGTCGCCCGTTCGCGCGGTCGGCGACGATCGCGCTCGGCAGCTCGGCGATCCTCGTCACCGCCAGCGGACTGCTCGAGCAGGCCGCGGCGGCGATCGCGCGCGCTGAAGTGGTGGACTTCCTCGGCAGCCGCGACATCACGGCAGGCGGAACCGCCGACGACCCGAGCTACGAGGGCTTCGTGGGCTTCGGCCTCAACCTCGACCTCGCGCCCTTCGCGTGGGGCATGGCCCTCATCGTCGTCGCCGGGGCGTTCGAGCTCGGGCAGCGCCTGCAGCGCGACACGGAAGGGCTCGTCTGATGGATCCCTTCACCCTCGTCCTGCTCGTCATGCTCGGCTTCGTCGTGCTCCTCATCGCCGGCATCGGCAGTCAGCACGCCCCGAACGGGCCGAGACGCCCGCTCCTGCCGCGCATCGTCGCGGGCTCGGCCATCGTGGGATCGCTCCTCACGATCGTCGGCGGAATCGTTGCCCTGGTCGCGACCTTTTCCGGTGAGCGCTTGACCCTCGTGATCCCCGTCATCACGAACGTCGAGCTGACGCCCGCCGCACTGCGCGACAGTGCCGCTCGAGTCGTGGGCGGAGCGACGCAGCAGGCCGAGACCGTGCTCACAGCGACGGGTCTCGACGCGACGACACGTGTGCTCGTCGCGGTGGAGCAGGTCATCACGACGGCGGTGGTCGTCACCGTGCTCCTCATGATCGCGCGGCTGGCGCAGCAGTCGATGTCGCCGGAACCGTTCTCGCCGCGCCTCAGTCGCGTGCTCGTCGTGGGCGGCGCAACCCTCGCGATCGGGATGACCGCTGCGCAGGTCGCAGCGATGGCGGCGGCTACGCGCGCCCATGAGCAGTTGTTCGCACTCCGGCCCGGTGCGGTCGACGGCGCCGTGTACGTGCCCCCCACCTGGACCTTCGAGGTTTGGCCGATCGGTGTGGGGCTCGTGCTCGTCGTGGTGGCAGGGCTCATCCGAGGCGGCGAGCGCCTGCAGCGCGACACCGCGGGGCTGGTCTGATGCCGCCGGCGGCCTCCGACGAGGAGGAGTCGGGCATCCACTGCAGGCTCGACGAGCTGCTGGCCGAACGGGGCATGACCCTCACCCGGTTGAGCGAGATCGTCGGCGTGAGCCTCGTCAACCTCTCGGTGCTCAAGAACGACCGGGCGCGGGCGATCAGGTTCTCGACCCTGCGCGCGGTCTGCGAGGCGCTCGACTGCGAGGTCGGCGACCTCCTCGTCGTCGCCCCGCCCGCCGACTGACCCGACCGTCGTAGGGTGTCACCGTGAGCAACCTCGAGACCGAGCCCGACGAGCTCGTGTGCGACGAACGACCCTCCGACCCGCGCGAGGACGACGACGCGGGCGTCTTCGAGCTGCTCGAGCCCCGCGAGGTGCCGCTCGGCGGCCCGCGCGCGATGACCGTACGTCGCACCCTGCCGCAGCGGGCCCGCAGCCTCATCGGCGCGTGGTGCTTCGTCGACCACTACGGCCCCGACGACGTGACCGACCGCGAGGCGGGCATGGTCGTGCCGCCGCACCCGCACACGGGCCTGCAGACCGTCAGCTGGCTGTTCGAGGGCGAGGTGGAGCACCGCGATTCGAGCGGCGCCCACGCCTTGGTGCGGCCGGGCGAGGTGAACCTCATGACCGCGGGCTCGGGAATCCAGCATTCGGAGGTCTCGACGGCCACGACCCGCCGCCTGCACGGCGCGCAGCTGTGGGTCGCCCTGCCCGACAGCGACCGCCACACGACGCCGTTCTTCGAGCACGCGCCCGCCGTGCCGCGCACGATCGGCGACGCGACCGTTCGGGTGTTCATGGGAGCGCTCGGCAAAGACGCCGCGAGCCCCCTGCGCCTGTTCAGCCCCCTGCTCGGCGCGCAGTTCGACCTGCCCGCCGGCGGCGTCGTCGAGCTGCCGGTCGACCCCGAGTTCGAGCACGGCCTGCTCGTCGACGCCGGCCCCGCCACGCTCGACGGCCATGACGTGCCCTTCGCGCACCTCGGCTACCGCGGCCCCGGCCGCACGACCCTGCGCGTCGAGGCGGGTGAGCACCCCGTGCGCGCGCTGCTGCTCGGCGGCGTGCCCCTCGGCGAGCCGATCGTCATGTGGTGGAACTTCATCGGCCGCAGCCACGACGAGATCGAGGCATTCCGCGCGCAGTGGCAGGGCGACGTCATCGACGGCGGCACGGCCACCGGCCGGTTCGGCCGCGTCGAGGGCTACGACGGGGCGCCGCTGCCCGCGCCCGACCTGCCGGGCGTGCGGCTCAAGCCCCGCGAGTAGGTCACCCTCGCGACCCCACGAGACGGGGGCGGGATGCTCGTCCCCGCGCTACTCGTGCGGGTCGGCGGTGAGCTTCTCGAGCCTGGCGCGCTCCTCGGCCTCGACCTTCGAGTAGGCGCTGCGCTCGGCGCGATCGGCGCGGATGATCGCGCGCATGACGAGCCAGAAGATCAGGCCGAGCACGATCGTCGGCGTGACCGAGAAGAGCGCGTTGCTCCAGAATTCTTCCGGCATGGCTCCATGATACGTCGCCTCACCCTTCGAGGCCGCCGCGAGCGCTCGTGCGCTCCGTCGAGCTGCTCGATGAGACGGTTGCTACTCGATGAGCCGGCGGCGTGCGACGTAGAGGAACACGAGCACGAGCATCCCGAGTGCCACCGTCGCGGCGAATACGACCGGAGCGAGTGTGCTGATGCCCTCGAAGGGCCCACCTGCCTCGACGACGTCCTCTTCGGCGGGGGTCTCCTCGGAGTCGCCCCCCAGGGTCGGCAGCTGCAGATCGCCAAAGTCGTCGATGCCGTTGACGAGGGTCACGTCGCCCACGACGTGCGAGAGGGCGCCGTCGGCGGCGAGCGCGATGACGCAGTAGACGCCGTCGGAGAAGCGCTGGGTCGGCACCGTGAACGAGAACGCCGTCGACGCGGCGACCGTCGTGCTGCGCTCGATCACGAGCGGGCCGCACTCGCCCAGGCGCTGCTCGGCCAGGCCGACGGTGAGGTCGGTGGGCGCGCTCGTCGTGATCGAGCCTTCGATGAGCAGCTCGCCGCTCACGACCTCGCCCGACAGCGGCGAGAGGATGCGCATCGAGTCGGCGGCGAAGCTCGGCGCCGCGGCGGCGAGCGCGATCGTCAGGGCGACGACGGGCACGGCCGGGAGGAGGCGGCGCAGGCGGGTGCTGAGCATGGGGGTTCGCCATTCGGGTTGGGCGAAGCGCGACCGGGCCGGGGCTCGATCGACGTCGTACGGGTATCGGGTGACGTGCGTGTTCGGGAGCGGTTCTCGCAGTCGGCGCGGGTTTCCGGCAGGGTGGGCCGGTCGCAGACTCCTCGAACTGTTGTCGACAGTACGCCTGAGAGTGAGGGCACGTCAGTCCCCAGTGTGGGGGGATAGAAAGGGGCGTCTATCCCCTCCGTGGTGCCGGGTGACGGGAAGGGCGGCTCAGGCCCGGGCGAGCATCCCGAAGATGCCGGAGAGCAGCAGGTACGCGCCGAACGCGCCCACGACGATCCACAGCGCGAGGCGGTTCATCGTGTACGCGGGCTTCTTGTCGCCCGGCAGCGAGAGGTCCTCGTCGTCCTTCTTCATGCGCTCAGACTACGGGAGCCGGCTGAGCGCCCCATCACGCTGTGCCCACTACTTCACGAGCGGGAAGAGGATCGTCTCGCGAATGCCGAGGCCGGTGAGCGCCATGAGCAGGCGGTCAATGCCCATGCCCATGCCGCCCGACGGCGGCATGCCGTGCTCGAGCGCCGTGAGGAACGCCTCGTCGAGCCGCATCGCCTCGAGGTCGCCGCCCGCGGCGAGCTTCGCCTGCTCGACGAAGCGCTCGCGCTGCACAACAGGGTCCACGAGCTCGGAGTACGCGGTGGCCAACTCGAAGCCGCGCACGTACAGGTCCCACTTCTCGACCATGCCGGGCCGGCTGCGGTGCTCGCGCACGAGCGGGCTCGTGTCGACCGGGAAGTCCATGACGAAGGTCGGCCGCACGAGGTCGCCCTTGACGTGGTGCTCCCACAGCTCCTCGACGTACTTGCCGGGCAGGGGGTGCGTGATCTCGATGTCGACGGCGTCGGCGAGCTTCTTCAGCTCGGCCATGGGTGTCTGCGGCGTGATCTCGACGCCGATAGCGGCGCTGAGCGAGTCGTACATGCTCAGGCGGTCCCACGTGCCGCCGAGGTCGTACTCGGTGCCGTCGGCCCACGTCACGACGTGCGACCCCGAGACGGCGACGGCCGCGTTCTGGATCATCTCCTGCGTGAGGTCGGCCATCTGGTGGTAGTCGCCGTACGCCTGGTACGCCTCGAGCATCGCGAACTCGGGGCTGTGGGTCGAGTCGGCGCCCTCGTTGCGAAAGTTCCTATTGATCTCGAACACGCGCTCGATGCCGCCGACGACGGCGCGCTTGAGGAACAGCTCGGGCGCGATGCGCAGGAACAGCTCCATGTCGAAGGCGTTCGAGTGGGTGATGAACGGGCGAGCGGATGCTCCGCCATGCATCGTCTGCAGCATGGGTGTCTCGACCTCGAGGTAGCCGTGCTCAGCGAAGGTCGCCCGTAGGCTCGCGACGGCGGCGGCGCGGGCGCGCACCGTGCGCCGCGCCTGCTCGCGCACGATGAGGTCGAGGTAGCGCTGGCGCACGCGCGTCTCCTCGTTGAGGTCCTTGTGCAGGGTCGGCAGGGGAAGGATCGCCTTCGCGGCGATCGCCCAACTCGACACCATGATGCTCAGCTCACCGCGGCGACTCGTGATGACCTCGCCCGTGACGTGCACGTGGTCACCGAGGTCGACGAACTCCTTCCACCGGTCGAGGCTCTCCTCGCCGACGACGGCGAGGCTCAGCATGACCTGCAGCCGCTCCCCGTCACCAGACTGCAGGGTGGCGAAGCACAGCTTCCCCGTGTTGCGGGAGAGCACGACGCGGCCCGCGAGGGCCACATGCTCGCCCGTGGCGATGTCGGGGTCGAGCTCGCCATGGCGCGCGCGCACCGCCGGGATCGAATCGGTGATCTCGAGACCGATCGCGTACGGGTCCAGGCCGGCCGCGAGCATCCTCGCCCGCTTGTCGAGGCGCACCTGCTTCTGCTCGGCGATCTCCTCGATCGTCGGCTCGGCGCTCTCGGCGCTGTCGGAAGCGGGGGTCTCGCTCATCTGCTGGTCTCCTCGTGTGTGGCCGCTCAAGCCTAACGGCGGCCCGAGCACGCCCCGCGCGAGCCCTGTTCGCTCATTCGGGCGCATGACCCTGGAACGGCGTGTCGCCGGTCGACGCGCCGTGTGAAACGGCGGTGCGTCCGAATGAGCGAACGCAGGTGGTGCTCGTCTGCTGGTGCAGACCACGGGCGGGATGCTCGGCGCGCGCTACCCGAGGGTGAGCAGCTCGGTGTCGATGAGCCGGGTGTCGCCCAGGCGCGCGGCGATGAGCGCGCGGGCTGGCCCGTGGTGCTCGTCGGGCACGGGCTCGAAGGTGCTCGGGTCGACGACCGCGAAGTAGTCGAGCTCGACGCCGGTGGCTCCCGAGAGCACGCTCTGCGCGGCGGCGACGACCGCGTCGATGCCGAGGTCGGCGGCCGACTGGGCGGCTTCGAGCGCACGAGGCAGGGCACGCGCAGCCTCACGATTGCGCTCGTCGAGGAAGACGTTGCGGCTCGAGAGTGCCAGCCCGTCGTCGTCGCGCACGGTCTCGACGACCTCGACGCGCGTGCGGATGTCGAGGTCGCGCACCATCCGCTGCACGAGGAAGACCTGCTGGGCGTCCTTCTGCCCGAAGAGCACGTGGTGGGGCTGGGCGATGCCGAGCAGCTTGGCGACGACGGTGAGCACGCCGTCGAAGTGCCCGGGCCGCGACCGTCCTTCGAAGAGCCCGCCGACCGCGCCCGCCGTGACGGTCGTCGCGGATGCTCCGCTCGGGTACATCTCGTCGACGGCGGGGGCGAACACGACGTCGACACCGTGCCCGGCGAGCGCCGCGCGGTCGTCGTCGAGTGTGCGCGGGTACTGCTCGAAGTCTTCACTCGGCCCGAACTGCAGCGGGTTGACGAAGATCGACACCACGACGACGTCGGCGAGCTCCCTCGCCCGGTCGACGAGCGCGAGGTGCCCGTCGTGCAGCGAGCCCATGGTCGGCACGAGGGCGACGCCCCGGCCGTCGGCGCGCGCGGCGTCGAGTCGCGCACGCAGCCCCGCGATGCTCGTGACGAGGTCGGGCACGGTCGTCGTGTCAGTCACCGTTCTCCTTGCGCGGGGCCGACGTCGTGTCGTCGAGCCCTGCGAGGTCGATGCTATCGGCGCCCGCACCGCGCAGCGCGTTGTCGACGGCGGAGCGCACGACGGCACTCAGCACGCGCCCCGGCTCGTCGATGCCGATGTCGCGCAGGGCCTCGATCGACTGCCCGACGATCGCGGTGGAGAACTCGCTCGCGGCGCCGATCGCGTCGGCGTACGCCTCGCGGTGCTCTTCGGCGACGACGACGGGCTCGGCGCCCATCTCGACGACGAGCGCTTGCGCGATGGGTAGCACAGGCCCGGGAGCGGTGACGGCGCACCACGCCTCCCGCAGGCGGGCGAGGTCGAGTGAGGTGCCCGTGAAGGTGAGAGCGGGATGCACGGCGAGCGGAATGATGCCAGCGGGCCGCGCGGGGTCGAGCACGCGCACGCCGTAGCGCGCCGAGGTGTGCAGCACGAGCTGGCCGGGCAGCCACGCGTCGACGGCCGCGAGGCCGCTCACGAGGTCGGGCAGCTGGTCGTCGGGCACGGCGATGATGACGAGCTCGCTACGTTCGACGACCTGCGGCACCTCGAGCACGGGCACGCCCGGCAGCATCGAATCGACCCGGTCGCGGGCATCCTCGGAGTGTGCGGAGATGCCCACGATCGCGTGACCGGCACCGGCGAGGGCGGCGGCGAGGACGGGGCCGACGCGACCCGCCCCGATGACGCCGATGCCGAGGCGGCCGTCCTTCTGCGTCACTCCCCGGCCCCGCCCGAACCTGAGGCCTCGCCCGAGCCTGAGCGCCAGCGGTGCGTGCGGTCGGTCTGCGCGCTGCTGATCGCGCCGCCCGCGACGGTGTCGAAGAGCTCCATGGCCTGCGTGACGTCGAGCGCTCCGAGGCTCGGGGTGATGGGCCCGGCGACCGTGTGCACCTGGATCGCGGCGAGGCGCAGCGAGCGCAGGAGCGGGCCCTGGCGCACCGAGACCGACTGCATGCGCGGGAAGGGCACGATGGTGAGGTCGCGCCAGATCGCGCCGCGACGCAGCATGACGGCGCCGTCGCTCACCGCGAACCCGTTGCGGGGCTGCGAGAACCAGCGCAGGATGCGCGCGCGCGGCGGCGAGTTCACGTATCCATCGGGCACTGCACCCGGTTCGGTGCGGCCGCTCGAGGTGAGGCCGCGCTCGAGCACGGGCATCACGTCGTCGGTCGCGACGTCGGGCAGCAGAAGGCGCAGCACGGTGCGCACGTCGTCGAGGTTGCCGACGGGCAGGATCGTGGTCTGCTGCTGGCCGGCCGCGCCGCTCTGCGAGGAGCGGGAGGCGCGGTTGACGGCGATCTGCCACCAGCCGGAGGGCCGCCACAGCAGGGGCTGGCTGACGCGCACCGAGTGGATGCGCCCGGGAGGCAGGGTCTCGTTCGTCGTCGAGAGCAGACCGAATCCGACGCGCACGCCGTCGGGCGTCGAGGCGATCGAGTAGCGCAGCGAGCGCGTGATGCGGGAGACGAGGTAGCCGCCGAGACCGAGGAGCGCTGGCAGGAAGCCGACGAGCAGGAACAGCTCGCCGCTGACGATGATGCCGACCGTGAGGCCGATGATGAGCAGCACGAAGACGATCGTGGTCTCGCTCAGCACCGTCGAGCCGATGAGCCGACCAGGGTTCATGCGCAGCACGGCCTCCGGTTCGGCGAGTGCCGGGTCGAGCTCGGGGGCGAGGAATTCCGAGACGCGCTCGTCGAGCATCCCGCCCAGATCGTGCGCGCCCGCCGCGCCCGCACCGGCAGCGGTACCCGCACCGCCCGATGCTTCGCGGCGCGCGCCGGAGGCCAGGCGCAGGATGTCGGCGCGCAGCGCGTCCGCCGTGCGCGAGTGCAGGTACGACAGCTGCACGTTGGCGTCGTTGCCGGCGACCGACACTTCGAGCTTCGCCGCGCCGAACAGCCGCGGGATGAAAGGGCGCCCCACGTTGACGCCCTGGATGCGATCGAGGCGGCCCTTGCGATTGGTGCGGAACAGGATGCCCGACCGCACCTCCACGACCTCGTCGGTGATGCGGAAGGTGTGCAGGCGCCACGACAGCCAGAAGCCCGCGATGAACAGCAGCAGCACCCCGATGAGCGCGAGCAGGGCGACGAGCACGAGCTCTTGCTCGACGATGAAGTCGATCGGGTCGCCCTCGCCGTCGAAGTCGCCGTCGCCGCCGAAGAAGAAGTCGATCGCTCGGTCACGGAAGTTGGAGATGACGATGCCGAGCACGACGATGAAGGCGATGCCGCCGCGGAACAGCGGCGTCGCGGGGTGCAACCGGTGCCACTCGCCGTCGGCGAGGTCGGTGCTCGTCGAGACGCCGAGCTGGGTGGCCGGCTGAGAAGTCGACTCAGAGGCGGGCTCGGGCTCGGGCCCCTCGGGCTCTTGGCGCTGAGGCTCCTGCGCCTGAGGCTCGTGGCCCTGAGGCTCGTCGCGCTGCTCGCTCACAGGCCCGCTCGGCGGGTCTCGGCGACCGCGACGAGGTGGTCGCGCAGGTGCTCAGCCGTCTCGAGCGGCAGGCCGGGGATGAGCACGCCGCTCGACGCGGCGGCGGTCACGAACTTGAGCTCGGCGAGGCCGAGGGCGCGGGCGACGGGGCCGCGGGTGATGTCGACGAGCTGCATGCGGCCGTACGGAACGGCGACGAAGCGCTGGAACATGATGCCGCGGCGGAAGAGCAGGTCGTCCTCGCGCAGGAGGTACCCGATGGAGCGAACGCGACGCGGCGTGAAGGCGATGACGAGCAGGAAGAGCACGGCCATGCCGACTCCGAGAATCCAGCCGTACTCCCAGCCCACCCAGAGGGGCACGAACGCGGCCGCGGTCATGAGGGCGCCGAAGATGACGTAGCCGACGACGTCGACGACGATGTACTTGGGTGAGACCCGCTGCCACTCGGTCTCAGCGCGCTCGAGGCGCCGAACCTCGGGCTCGGTGCGGTCGATCTGGTCTTCAGCACTCACGCGTGCCTCCTCTCGATCCACGGTGCGCTCAGGTGGTAGACGCGGCGGCGTCGTCGAGCTCATCGTCTTGCGGCGGCAGCGAGCAGAGATGCTCGGCCACGAGTGCGACGACCACGAGGATCCCCGCCGCCACGAGCGTAGCCCCCGCGGCCAGCGTCGAGCCTAACGGCACGACCGCGCGGCTGAGCAGGTAGGCGAGGATGCCCGCGGCGGCTCCCGCAAGCAGTGCTGCGGAGAGCGCACTCGCCTTCGCGAGCACGACCACGCGGGTGGCGTAGAAGGGGTCGATGCGCTTCTCGCCTCGGGCGGCGGCCCGCACGGGCCACGCGAGCAGGAGGAGCACCGCGGCGATCAGCACGAGTGCCAGCGCCAGCGAGAGCGGCGGCACGAGGACGGCATAGCCCTGCGTAGCGAGCACGGTGTTGAGGAGGAAGCCGAGCACGAGCCCGAGGGCGGCGAGCAGGATCAGCGGCCGAGGCCGCGTGCGGGTCACGAGCGACCCCCGACTTCGGGCGCCGCCGCGGGCTCTCCCGTTGCTCCGCGGTCAGCGGTCACGCGCGCGAGGAGCTCGGCGACCGCTCCCTGGCCCGGCACAACGGCGTCGGGGCGCACCTCGAGCCACGGGCGCAGCACGAAGTCGCGCTCGTGCGCGCGCGGGTGGGGCAGGGTGAGCTCGGGGGTCTCGAAGCGGGCGTCGCCGTGCACGATGAGGTCGAGGTCGAGCGTGCGGTCACCCCAGCGCGGCGCTGCTGCCGAGCGGTCGCGGCCGTGCGCGAGCTCGATGCGGCGCAGCTCGTTCAGCAGGGCGTGCGCCTGCAGGCGCGTGCGCAGCACGGCGACGCCGTTGAGGTAGGGAGGCTTGTCGGGGTCGAGGCCCTCGGGCGTGAGGGCCACCGAGTCGTGCCAGCGCGACGCGACGACGAGCGCGGTGTCGGGCAACTGGTCGAGCTCGGCGACGGCGGCGTCGAGTGTGCCCGCGCGGTTGCCGAGGTTCGCGCCGAGCGCGACAACGGCCTCGACCTGCCCGGCCTCGTCGCCCGTCACGACCGGCCCCGCGTGATCGTGACCGCCACGCCCCCAAATGGCACGGGGATGGGCGCCTGCGGCTTGTGGACGGTCACGACGACTTCGTGCACCGCCGCGTGCTCGAGCACGAGCGCCGCGATGCGCTCGGCGAGCGTCTCGATGAGGTCGACGGGGTCGCGCTCGATCGTGGCGACGATGGCCTCGGCGAGCTCGCCGTAGTGCACGGTGTCGGCGACGTCGTCGCTCGCGGCAGCCGGTGCGAGGTCGAGGGCGAGCGTCACGTCGACGACGAACTCCTGCCCGTCACGGCGCTCCTCGGCGAGCACGCCGTGGTGTCCGCGAGCGCGCAGGCCCGTGAGCGTGATGGTGTCGCGCGAGCCGCCGGTCATGCGGGCACCTCGCGACGCGCCCGCTCCGACGTCGCCGCCGCGCCCGTACCCCGCCACGCGGAGCGCGTCGCGAGCGCGAGCACAGTCGAGTGGGCGTCGTGCACGCGCACGGCCGCGGCGCCGCCCTCGGCGGCGAGCACGCTCACGACGGCGGTCGGCAGGTCACGATCCTCGACATCGTGGTCGGGCGGCAGCAGCTCGCCGAGGAACCTCTTGCGCGAGGCGCCCACGAGCACGCGGCACCCGAGGTCTGCGAGTGCGGGCAGGGAGCGCAGGAGCGCCCACGAGTCATCGTGCCGCTTGGCGAAGCCGAGGCCCGGATCCACCCAGAGCCGCTCGGCCGGGATGCCTGCCGCGAGGGCGGCCTCGAGTCGCGATCGCAGCTCATCGCGCACCTCGGTGACGACGTCGCGGTAGTCGCTCACGGCATCCCAGACGGCGGCGGGGCCGCGCCAGTGCATGGCCACGTAGTCGACGTCGAGCCCCGCGACGGTCTCGAGCATGGCTGGGTCGGTCAGGCCTCCGCTCACGTCGTTGACGATCGCGGCGCCGGCCTCGACGCTCGCGGCCGCCGTGGAGGCGTGAATGGTGTCGATCGAGACGCGCAGCCCCTCGGCGGCGAGCGCGGCGATGACGGGCAGCACGCGTGACTGCTCGACGGCGGGCGTCACGGGCTGCGACCCGGGGCGCGTGGATTCGCCCCCGACGTCGATCACGTGGGCGCCGTCGGCGGCGAGAATGCGGGCGCGGTCGAGGGCGCGCTGCGGGTCGAGGTAGGCGCCGCCGTCGCTGAAGGAGTCGGGGGTGACGTTGAGGATGCCCCACACCGCCGGTGCCGCGGGCGCCGACTGCACACCGCTCGTGTCGTGCGCCGTCGCCGCGCTCATGTCGTGCCCCGCCCGATGAGCGCCATCACCTCGGCCCGTCGCGCGGGGTCGGCGAGGGCGCCACGGGAGGCGACGGTGACGGTCGTGCTGCCGCTCTGCCGTGTGCCTCGAGCGGTCACGCAGCCGTGCTGCGCGTCGACGACGACGAGCACGCCGTGCGGCGCGAGGGCGCTGTCGAGTGTCTCGGCAACGTCCTCGCCGAGACGCTCCTGCAACTGCGGCCGCGAGGCCACCGTCTCGACGACGCGCGCGATGCTGCCGAGGCCGGTCAGCCGCTCGGCGGGCAGGTAGGCGACGTGCGCGACTCCCGTGAAGGGCAGTAGGTGGTGCTCGCACATGGAGCGCAGGGCGATGTCGCGCAGCAGCACGATCTCGCCGCGCTCACCGGGGTCTGACTGCAGCTCGACGTCGTCGTGCAGGTGCGGTGCAGGGTCGACGCCGACGCCCGCGAAGAACTCGCTGTACGACTCGGCGACGCGCTGCGGGGTGGTCGCGAGGCCCGGCCGCGCGGGGTCCTCCCCGATCGCGACGAGCAGTTCGGCGACCGCGGCCTCGATGCGGCGGGAGTCGATGGGCGGCACGGCGGGAGCCTACTCGCGCCGCGGGGACTGCTCGGGGTCGCTCGACGCGGAGCCCTCGCCCCGCCGCGCTGTGGTGTCGTGCGCTGTCGTGGCGTGCGCTGTGGTCTCGTGAGCCTGCGAGCGGGCCGACCCGGCGCCGGCGCCGACGGGCTCGCCGGCTCCTGTGTCGAGGTCTTCGATCGCGGGCTTGGCGGGCATCGGCACGGGCGGCAGGTCGGGCAGCGGGCGATCCTCGCTCGAGAGCCACTGCGGGCGCTCGGGCAGCTTCTCCACGTCGGCGAAGATCTCGGCGAGTGCTACGTGGTCGAGGGTCTCCTTCTCGAGCAGCTCGGTCGCCAGTCGGTCGAGGATGTCGCGGTTGTCGTTGAGCACGCGCCAGGCCTCGTCGTGGGCCTGCTCGATGAGCGCGCGCACCTCCTGGTCGACCTTCTCGGCGAGCCGCTCGGAGTAGTCGCGCTGGTGGCCCATGTCACGGCCGAGGAAGACCTCGCCGCTCGACTGGCCGAGCTTGATGGCACCGACGGTTGCGCTCATGCCGTACTCGGTCACCATGCGGCGGGCGATGCTCGTGGCCTTCTCGATGTCGTTGGAGGCACCCGTCGTGGGGTCGTGGAAGACGATCTCTTCGGCCACGCGACCGCCCATCGCGTAGGTGAGCTGGTCGAGCAGCTCGTTGCGTGTGACGGAGTACCGATCGTCGAGGGGCAGCACCATCGTGTAGCCGAGGGCGCGCCCGCGCGGCAGGATCGTGACCTTCGTCACGGGGTCGGTGTTGCGCATGGCCGCGGCCGCGAGCGCGTGACCGCCCTCGTGGTAGGCCGTGATGAGCTTCTCGTGGTCGCGCATGACCCGTGACCGGCGTTGTGGGCCCGCCATGACCCGGTCGACGGCCTCGTCGAGTGTCACATCGGTGAGCTCCTCACCGCCCTGACGCGCGGTGAGCAGCGCGGCCTCGTTGAGCACATTGGCGAGGTCCGCGCCCGTGAAGCCCGGCGTCTTGCGCGCGAGCACCTCGAAGTCGACCCCCTCGGCCATGGGCTTGCCCTTGGCGTGCACCTCGAGAATCTTCGCGCGACCCTTCATGTCGGGCGCATCCACCTGAATCTGGCGGTCGAAGCGGCCGGGGCGCAGCAGCGCGGGGTCGAGAATGTCGGGGCGGTTGGTCGCCGCGATCATGATGACGTTCGTGTTGGGGTCGAAGCCGTCCATCTCGACGAGCATCTGGTTGAGCGTCTGCTCGCGCTCGTCGTGGCCGCCGCCCATACCGGCGCCGCGGTGGCGGCCGACGGCGTCGATCTCGTCGACGAAGATGATGGCCGGCGAGTTCTCCTTGGCCTGCGTGAAGAGGTCGCGCACGCGGCTTGCGCCGACGCCGACGAACATCTCCACGAAGTCAGAGCCCGAGATGGAGTAGAACGGCACGCCCGCCTCGCCGGCGACGGAGCGCGCGAGGAGGGTCTTGCCGGTGCCGGGAGGGCCGTACAGCAGCACGCCCTTGGGAATGCGCGCGCCGACCGCCTGGAACTTCGTCGGGTCTTGCAGGAAGTCTTTGATCTCGTGCAGTTCTTCGATGGCCTCCTCGGCGCCGGCGACGTCGTCGAAGGTGACCTGCGGGGCCTCCTTGTTGACGAGCTTCGCCTTCGACTTGCCGAACTGCATGACCCGGCCGCCGCCGCCCTGCAGGCGCGTGAGGATGAAGTAGAAGATGACGCCGATGATGAGGAACGGAATGATGAGCCCGAGGATGCTCACGAAGAAGTTCGTC
This sequence comes from Chryseoglobus sp. 28M-23, assembly GCF_014789785.1. Taxonomy (NCBI): domain Bacteria; kingdom Bacillati; phylum Actinomycetota; class Actinomycetes; order Micrococcales; family Microbacteriaceae; genus Microcella; species Chryseoglobus sp. 28M-23. The sequence continues at coordinate 2,364,340 of NZ_CP061846.1, forward strand.
TGGGGCACCTCGTCGTCGAACGACTCGAGGTCGGCGGCGTTGAGCGCCGCGATGACCTCGTCGCCGCGCGGCGTCACGTAATAGAACTGCACCTGCGTGCCGAACTCCTCGGCCTGCTCGGTCTCGGCCTCGAGCACGAGGTCGACGCGCTGCTCGCCGTCGACGATCTTCGCCGACACGACGGGGCCGCTCTCGAGCAGTTCGAGACCCTCCTGCGTGCTGATGGGGCGGAAGCCGCCGAGGCCCGCGAGCAGGGTGAAGCCGATCCAGAGCACGATCGCTCCGGCGATGATGTAGAGGAAGGGCCCGCGGAGGAGTTTCTTAACGTTCATGGTGTGGGCGTGCGCCCGCGCCTTTCTGCCGGTGAGACGTTCCCACAGGCTACCCCGCGGCACCTTTGCAGCCCCCCGATGTTCGCCTCGGGCGCACCGCCCGCCGGGAGGCGGCGGGGTCGTTACTCGCCCTGGTAGACGTGCGGCGCGAGCACTCCGATGGCGCGCAGGTTGCGGTACTTCTCGGCGTAGTCGAGGCCGTAGCCGACGACGAAGGCGGGCGGAATCTCGAAGCCCACGTACTCGACCTCGACCTCCACCTTGGCGGCCTCCGGCTTGCGCAGCAGGGTGAGAATCTTGACGGTTTTCGCCCCGCGCGATTCGAGGTTGCCCCGCAGCCACGAGAGCGTGAGGCCCGAGTCGATGATGTCTTCGACGATGAGCACGTCGCGCCCGGCGATCTCGGTGTCGAGGTCTTTGAGAATGCGCACGACGCCGCTCGACTGCGTGCTGGCGCCGTACGAGCTCACCGCCATCCAGTCCATCTCGACGTGGATGCGCAGTTCGCGCGCGAAGTCGGCCATGACCATGACGGCGCCCTTGAGCACGCCGACGAGCAGCGGCGGCTCATCGGGGTAGTCGGCTTCGACCCGGCGCGCGAGCTCGGCGAGCTTGGCGTGAATCTCTTCCTCGGTGATGAGCACCTCGGTGAGGTCGGAGCGAATGTCTTCGACGTCCAAGAGTTCTCCTCGGTCCTGGTGGGCCAGTGCTGGTCAGTCTGCGGGCGAGTCTGCGCCGTCGGCGGGCACGGCGCGCAACACGATGCGACCACCTTCGCGCTCCACCCTAATGCCGCTCAGGTGCACGGCGCCCTGCCCGTGCCAGTCGGTCGCGAGGCGCGCGATCTCGAGGGTCTGCGCGCGGCTGAGGGCGAGCCCGAACTCAGCGTCGGCGACGAGCCGGATGAGTCGGTGGCGCAGCGCGGGCGGGTTGGCGAGCAGCGCGGCGACGGGCAACGAGCATCCCCCCTCAGCGAGGTCGACGAGCTCTTCGGCGATCTCGCCGACCATGTGCTCGAGCGCGTCGGAGTCTTCGCGCGCAATCTCGGCGGTGCGGGCGAGCGCGTCGACGACGCCCGCATCGAGCTGCGATTCCATCAGGGGCAGGATGCTCGACCGCACCCGCACGCGCGCGAACGCCACGTCGCTGTTGTGGGGGTCGTGCCACGGCTCGAGGCCCTGGTCGGTGCAGGCTGCGGCGAGCGTCGCGCGGCGCAGCCCGAGCAGGGGTCGGCGGTAGCGGCCGACGACGGCCGCCATGCCGGCGAGGCTCGCCGTGCCGCTGCCGCGCGCGAGCCCGAGCAGCACGGTCTCGGCCTGGTCGTCGCGCGAGTGGCCGAGCAGCACGGCAGCGGCCTGCAGCTCGTCGGCGATCGCGTCGAGCGCGGCGTAGCGCGCCGTGCGCGCCGCGGCTTCAGGGCCGCCCGCCGCGCCGACGTCGACCCGCCGCACGACGACGGGCTCGAGGCCGAGGGCGCGCGCCGCGTCGGCGGCCCGTTCGGCGACGGCGGCCGAGTCGCCCTGCAGGCCGTGGTCGATGATCGCGGCACCCGCGCGCAGCCCCGCGCGGGGCGCCTCGAAGGCTGCGGCCGCGGCGAGCGCGAGCGAGTCGGGGCCCCCGCTGAGGGCCACGAGCACGAGCGAGCCCTCGGGCACGTCGGCGAGGCTCTCGCGCACCGCACGGCGCGCGTCGGCGACCGCCGGGGTGAGGCGCGGTCGACGCTCGGGCGCCCCGGGCGGTGTGGTGGGCATCCACTAAGGTTAAGGCCGGCCTGGAGCACGACCGCCAGCAGATTTCTCGACTCTCTTCGCATCTTTCAAGGAGCACCCATGGGCGCCTACCCCGTCGTCATCGAAGTTCCCCGCGGCAGCCGGAACAAGTACGAGATCGACCACGAGACGGGCCGCGTCTTTCTCGACCGCGTGCTCTTCACGCCCTTCGTGTACCCGACCGACTACGGCTTCTTCGAGCACACGCTCGGGCTCGACGGCGACCCGGTGGACGCTCTCGTTCTGCTCGAGTTCCCGCTCTACCCGGGGGTGGGCCTCGACGTGCGCCCCGTGGGCGTCTTCAACATGACCGATGACGGCGGCAGCGACGCGAAGGTCGTGTGCGTGCCCGCGAAGGACCCTCGTTGGGCGCACATCCAGGACCTCGAGGATGTTCCCGAGCACACGCGCAAGGAGATCGAGTTCTTCTTCGAGAACTACAAGGCGCTCGAGCCCGGCAAGTGGGTCAAGACGGAGGGCTGGGGCTCTGCCGCCGACGCCGAGGCCGTCATCCAGGCCGGCATCGCGGCGTACGTCCCGCCCGCCGACCACTAGGCCGCGCGCTGGCGCCCGGCGCCGCAACTGTGCCCTTCAGTCGCAAGTGCGCGCGCTCGGGCGAGCACAGTTGCCACTAGCGGGCACACTCACGGCCCTGTGCCCGCACCTGGCACTCGGGCGCCCCGCACGCCGGCCCTACGGGGTCGGCCGCGCGACGTACGGCACGCGGTCGTAGCTGCGCACGGCGACGATGCGCACCGTCTTGCCCGGGTACGGCGCCTCGATCATCTGGCCGCCGCCGATGTAGAGGGTCACGTGGTACTTCGAGCCTGATGTCGCTCCGCCGGTGGAGTAGAAGATCAGGTCGCCGGGCTGCGCCTGCGCGTAGGGCACGAGCCGGTCGCGCTGCGCCGCCGTGGAGTACTGCCGGGTCGCGGAGTGCCCGCCGATGGCGACGCCCGCGGCCGCGTAAGCCTGCATGGTGAGGCCCGAGCAGTCCCACACGTTCGGGCCGCGGCCGCCGAATTGGTAGGGCTCGCCGACCTGCGCGCGCGCGAACGAGATCGCGGTCGCGACGGCGCCCGCGTTCGGGGAAGGCACCGAGGGCGGGTTCGGTGCGGGCGGCGTGCTCGGCGACGGGCTGGGTGACGGGGGCGGGATGCTCGGGCTCGGCCCCGGCGCGGGCGGCGGGCTGCTCGGGCTCGGCGCGGGGCCGCTCGGCGGAGCGCTCGGGCTCGGGGCGGGGCCGCCGGGCGCAGGGCTGCCCGGCGCTGGGATGCCCGGCGCGGGCTCGTCGCCGCCGAGGCCGGCGAGGTAGTCCCGCTCGAGCTGCTCGCTGCGGCCGGTGAGGCTCGCGAGCTGCGCGGCGAGCTCGCCCATCATGGTCTGCTGCGCGGTGAGGCGTTGCTCGGCGCGGTCGGCGGCGGTGATCGCCTCGGCGAGTGAGTCGGCCGCCTCCGCAGCGAGGCGCTCCCGCTCGGCGAGGGCGAGCTCGGCCTGGGCGGTGAGCGCTTCTGCGGTGTTCTTGTCCTGCATCGCTCGCGCCATGACGGCCTGGCTGCGCGCGCCGACGGAGCTCATCGCGCCGAGCCGGTAGAGCAGGTCGTCGGCGTCGTCGGCGTCGCCCGTGAGCAGCGCCGTGGTGAGGTCGCCACTGCCGGATCGTGCGAGCTGAGCCGCGAGCTGAGCAGCGCGCGCTCCCGACTCGGCGGCTCGGTCGAGGGCGGCGTCGCGCCGCTGCTCGAGCCGGCCGGCGGCGGCTTCGGCCTGCTCGAGGGCGAGCTCGGCGAGGTGGTACTCCTCGCCGAGTAGCACGGCGCTGCGCGCCGCCTCGAGGTACGTCTGCTCGGCGGCTCGGGCGGCGTCTTCGATGCGCGCGATGGCGAGCTGGGTGGCCTGGACGTCGCCGCGCGCCTGCTCGACGTCGTCCCAGCTGGGCGGGGCGGGCGCCGCGGTGGCTGCGGTCACCCCGAGGGCAACGGTGAGAGCCGTCACGAGGGTGACGGCTGCGATACCGCGGCGCCCGGGGCGTCGCATCGTCAGCCGCTACCCAAGCTGAATCCCGATGTTGCTGAAGAACGTCACGGGGTTCTCCGTTACTCCATTACGGCGCACTTCGATGTGGGTGTGGCACCCCGTGGATGCGCCGGTCGAGCCGACCTTGGCGATGTTCTGGCCGACGACGATGGTCTGCCCCATCTGCACGAGGATGCCGCCGTTCTGAATGTGCGCGTAGGCGGTCGTGAGGCCGCCTCCGTGGTCGATGCGCACGAAGTTGCCGAACGTTCCGTTGGGGCCCGCGTAAGTGACGGTGCCGCTCGAGGCCGCGTACATGTTGGTGCCGCAGCCTGCGGCGATGTCGGTGCCGGTGTGGAGGCGCACGTATCCGTAGATGGGGTGGACGCGGTAGCCGTAGTGGGAGGTGATCCACCCGTTGACAGGGTTGGCCCAGCCGTTGACGATCTGACCGGCGTCGAGGCTGCCGCCCGCGCCGTACTGCGCCTCGATGCCGGCCTGGTAGTCCTCCTCGGTGGCTTCGCGGTTCTCGATGAGCACGGCGAGCTGCGCTTCCAGGCGCGCCTGGTTCTCCTGCTGCGCGAAGAGAGCGTCCTGCGCCTCCTGCGCGGCGGCCTGCGCGGTCTCGAAGGCGGCCTGGGCTTCGAGGCGCAGTTCGTCGCGAATCTCCTTGGCGACGTTCGCCTGGTCGGTGAGGGCCTGGGCGGCGTTCTTGTCCTGCAGGGCTGCGGCGTAGATGCCTTCGGCCTGCTGCGTGATCTTGCTGGCGAATCCGAGACGCGAGAGCAGAGCATCCGCCTGCCCCGGATTGGTGAGGAGGGAGGCGGAGAGGTCGCCGCCGCCGCTGCGCGAGAGCTCGGCGACGAACTGCCCGGCGCGCAGGCGCGACTCCTCGGCGCTCGCCTGGGCCTCGTCGGCCTGGGCCTGCAGCTGGTCGGCGGTGTAGGCGGCCTCGTCGAATGCGGTCTGAGCCTCGAAGTAAGCGGCGCCGGCCTCTTCGGCGATGACCTGCGTGCGCTCGACCTCGGCGGTGATGGCGGCGATCGCGGCACGAATCTGCTTGACCTGCGTCTGCGCGGCGGCGACGCTGCGGCGCGCGTCGAGCACGTCGTCCCACGAGGGGTAGTCGACGGCGTAGGCGGGGCGCTCGGTCGCGGCGACGACGCCGCTGGTGAGCATGACGATGGTGGCGAGACCGCCGACGGTGGAGAGAACGCGACGACGCAGGGATGCTCGGCGCGGGCGCGCTGCGGGCAGCGTTGCACTGCCCCGCGGTGTCGCGGGCCGCACGGCGCTGGGTTGCGGGGCGCCGGGCAGCGTCGTGCTGTGCGACGTCGTCATGCCTGCTCCCCCCGAGCCCCGTGCTGCTTCGCTTCGTGCACTCCCGTGGCCATCCCCGTGCCGTGGTGTACCGCGCATGTTCCCGAACCCATTCCGGCCTTCGTGCGTTATGTCACAACTTTCACACGAACACCATTGACAACACTACCAACGGTTTGCGCGCACGACTAGAGGTGCGATGGCGTGCGCGGTGAGCGCTCCGTCGCCGGCGCGCCCTGCGTTCCTGGTGCGACGCTAACCGGGGCTGCCCCGCGCGGCGGGGAGGCCGGTCGGATCGGCGGCGAATACGCCTCGCGCGCGCGTTCGAGGTGCCTCATGTAGGAATGCCCGCGAAATGGTTCCCGTGCCCCAGTTAAGTATGCCCGCGAAGCCGGGGGTCAGCTCGCGGGGCGTAGTTTGATGCCGCGGGTGGTGTCGGGCAGAGGCGTGGCGGCTTCGGCTTGGAGTGCGAGGGTGCGGTCGCGGGCAAGGCCGGTGAGTCGGTCTTGGAGGGATTGGATGCGGCGGGCGAGTTCGGCGGGGTTGATCCGGTCGCGCCGGTCGCGCAGTTGGGCTGCTTGGTCTGGGGAGAGGACTCCGGCGGCCAGGAGACGGTCGAACGGGGTCTTCGGGGCGTCGTAGAGACGCTTGCGGCGTCCGGCGGCGTCGGTCGACCAGTCGGTGGGTTTCTTGGTCGGGGTGAAGAAGTTCAGCCGGTCGTTCACGAGCGGCCAGAGCTGGTTCAGGAGGGTCAGTTCTTCCGGGGTGTCGTAGCGCCAGTAGAACGCGTAACGGCGCACGAGGTGGTTGTTCTTGGACTCGATGGTGGCCTGGTCGTTCTTGTTGTACGGGCGGGAGCGGGTGAAGAAGATCTTCCGCTCGGCGGCCCAGCCGATGACGTCGTGGTTGATGAACTCGCCGCCGTTGTCGAAGTCGAGCCCGGTGACTTCGAACGGAACCTGTGAGGTGGCGTGCTGGAGGGCGGCCAGCACGTTCAGGTGCGCGTTGTTGCGGGTGGAACGGGTCGTCACCCACCCGGTGCGCATGTCGGTGAGGTTCACCGTCCGGCAGAACTCGCCCTTCAGCGTCGGACCGCAGTGCGCGACGGTGTCGCCCTCGAAGAACCCCGGGGACTGTTCGACCTCGTCGCCGGCTTTGCGGACCTGGATCGAGGAGCGCAGCAGCGGCGACGGCTTCGTCGTCGAGATGCCCCGGAGTGGGTCTTTCGCTCTCGCGGGGGCGAGGTAGCGGTCGATCGTCGCCGGGCTCATCGCCTCCAGCTCGGCCCGCACCTCGGGCGAGTAGCGGGCCTGGCCGGCTCTGAGCTCGCCGTGGCGTTCCAACGCGTCCAGCAGGACCGGCATCGCCGCGGCCAGGTACTTCCCGCACTCGAATCCCGCGAACGCCCACACCCTTTGCAGCGTCTTCGTCGCGTCATAGGAGTACTTCCGAGCCCGAGGCTTCCGCGCCTTGCTCACCGTGCGAGGGCGGGGTCGAGCGGCTTTCGCGAGCCTGCGACGGGCGTTATCCCGCGACCAGCCGGTGACCGCGACCACCTCGTCCAGCAGCCGGCCCTTGTCCTTCTTCGACGCCTTCGCATACGCCCGGGCGTACTTCACCGTGATCTCTGCTCGCGCAGCCATCGACAACCTGCTTCCCATACCTCGGATAATGCCCGCCATTCGCGGGCATTCTTATCTGAGGCACGGGAACCCACTCGCGGGCATTCTTCGTGAGGCACGTCGGCGTTTGGCATTTGCGCCCGTCGACCCGTATGCTTGTGCCTCGGTTGCTGCAGAGTTCCTTCCGGTCACGGCCCCATCGTTTAGCGGCCTAGGACACCGCCCTTTCACGGCGGCAGCACGGGTTCGAATCCCGTTGGGGTCACTCGGCAGCCGAACACAATTGAATACGCAAGGCCCTGTAGCGCAGTTGGTTAGCGCGCCGCCCTGTCACGGCGGAGGTCGCCGGTTCAAGTCCGGTCAGGGTCGCGGTGAGAGCCTCGCTGAAGTACCGAGTCACTCGGTACGAGGTGGGGCTTTTTCGCTAGGGTCATGTACCCGCACGGCTCTGTAGCTCAGTTGGTAGAGCGCACGACTGAAAATCGTGAGGTCACGGGATCGACGCCCGTCGGAGCCACCACTAAATCTCCAGGTCAGAGGCGCTTTTCGCCGCTGACTCACCTCCCCCAAGTTGACCTCTCGACTGGGAGCCGAGGAACTGCGAGAGCGCCGGCACCGCCCGTCTCGCGGCGAGCCGCCGCGTATCCGCGTACAGCTGCGTCACCAGCAGCGACGAGTGTCCGAGGATCGCCTGCACATCGGGAGCCGGTAGCCCCGCCTCGAAGAAGAACACTGCCGCCGTATGCCGCAGATCATGCCAATGCAGCGCAGGCTCACCCGGCCCGAACGTCTTGACCTCATCGCGGATCGCCTGCCAGCCGAGCGCGCGACTCAGATTCTTCGAGCTGATGAAGCCGCCGCGCGGCCCCGTGAACAGGTAGTCGTGCTCGGTCTTGTTCTCCGCCGCCTCGCGAAGAATCGGCACGAGCTGATCCACGACTGGAACGCTCCGAGTACGGCGCCCCTTTGTCGGGCCGACCACGAGTTCACCCTGGAACCCCGGCGAGGCCGTGCGGCTGACCTTGATCGTGCGCTCAGACCAATCGATGTCACCGACCCGGAGGCCCGCGACCTCGCCGAGCCGACAGCCCGTGTAGACCATCGCGAGCACGAACCGGCGATATGGGCCCGAGGCCGGGAGCACATCGAGCAGCCGTTCATACTCGAACAGTGTCAGCGCGCGCGCCGCAACGTCGGGAGCCTGACCGCGACGTGGGTCGATCCCGATGCAAGGGTTCGATGCAATCAGCCCGCCCTTCACTGCTACCCGGCAGAGCGCCGACAACGCGCCGAGCGCGTCCGCGCGGGTGGACTCAGAACCCGACCAGGAGGCAAAGGCCTCTTCGACGTCGAGCGTCGTTATCGAGTCGATCGCACGATCCGCGAACCAGGGGGCAACGCGGATTCGCCAGGCGTATGCGTAAGCGCGCTGAGTGCCCGGCGCAATCTTCGAGAAGACCACGACGCGGTAGCGATCCCACAGCGTCCCGACGGATGGCAACAAGACTCCCTAGGTGAGGTCGTTAGCGTTCGCTACCGCCATCACGATACCACAGTGTTAGCGAACGCGAACGCTAGCACTCGTGTTCGCGTTCGCGAACGTCACTGCGAATCGGTACCCTCGCCCTATGTCGAGCAGCAGCGAAGAAGAAGTGTCGGGACTCCCCGTCAATCAGATCGATGAAGTTGACCTGCGTGCGATCGGCGAGAGCCTGATCGAACTCTCCGACCGGCTTAACGCGGCTGGTGCTCGGATCAGCACCCGATTCCTGCTCGACCCTTCCGGCGAATACATGAAGAACGAGCACGAGGAAATGACACCCTCCGAGATCTCGGACAGCAACGCTCAGACGCGTAGCCAATTCCGAAGTGTGCTGCGAGCGTTGCGAACCTTCCGTCGCGAGTACGACCGCTGGGAGCGTCTGACCGCCGAGTTCGCACTCACACGCATGGGCTACTCACAACGAGAAGCGGCTCAAGAGCTCGGCGTTGCCGCCAGCACCATCAACCGATGGGCACAGCACCCGCTGAAAATCGAGGACTACAGGAACGCCGAATGAACTTCCCGAGCTGGAGCTACTTCCCTAGGAACACTCGCCCTCCCGAGTGGGCCAATCAGTTCGTCGAAGTGGTGGCATCAGCTCGCCCGAGCATTGAAACCGCGCCCGTCAGAGCAGAGGACGCTGAGCGACTTACGAGTGACACGGTTCTCGCATACATTCGGGAACCACTTGAAGCGATTGGCTACACGGTCGAGGGCGGGAAGAAGGCCGACCAGAAGATTCGGCGTCCGGTTCTCTTCGGCGAGAACGGCGTGGCCTCCGTGAATTACGAGATCGACGCGTTCCACGACGATTTGGGAATCGCGGTGGAGGTCGAAGCGGGTCGAGGCGCGATGGGAAACGCGGAATACCGCGACATAGTGCGCACATCGCTTCTACTGGACGCGCGGTTCATGGTGCTCATGCTGCCGATCACCTATCGCTACGCCCAGACCCAGACAGATGCCTACGCACGGACTCGTGATCTGTTGACCGCGATATACGCCTCAGACCGATTGCACTTGCCTTTTGAGGGCGTTTTGCTCATCGGCTACTAGCTCCCGAAATTTCCCCCACAAGATCAAGACGGCAGCTCGGCGCTATTCGCTGCGCCGTGGAAGCTCTCTCATCGCAGTCGCGAACCATGCAACCAACCAGAATCCCAAGGAGATGATTCCAGCTGCGAGCAGTGCGCTGACGCTGGCGACTAGCCTAAATGGCGCGGAAGATCGGATTCCGTTGGCCTCGGCTTCCGCGCTCAGCCTGGAAGCAGAAAGTGTGGCGAGAACCGCCTCCGCTTGAGCTAGCTCGGTCTCAGCTTCAGCGAGGTTTTCCTGTAGCCGAATGACTGCGTCAAGCTCCGTACTCGTGCTGCGTGCGCTCGCAAGCGCGTTCGTTCGCGCGTCCACTTCACCCTGCGCGAATTCGACATCCTCGTCTGCCGCAGTCGCTAGCTCAGTCAGCGTTTCCGCATCTGACTGCGCTTGTTGGAAACGAGACTCTTCGAGCACCCAGAATGCCACGACCAACCCCAGCAGGAGGATTGCGAGTCCAAGGACGGTCCAGGCTCCCCAGCGCGCGTTCCGGGCGAATCGGTCTACTCCGTCAGGCTTCACGGGGTCAGTGTACGAGCTTGCTTCACGACTCGCCTAAACTCGTGGGGTCAAGTCCCTGGAAGTGGTGTAACGGCTGATCCTTCGCTTTATGCGCTGAGAGCGATGAAGGTGTCGGCGACCACCTCGTCTCCGTTGTTGGGCAGCACCCGCATGCGGGAGCGTGCCAGGACCTCCAGGCCCAAGTAGCGGCGCCCCTCTGCCCACTCATCGGTCTGCTCGGCCAGAACGCCGCCGACCAGGCGGATGACGCTGTCGCGGTTGGGGAAGATGCCCACGGAGTCGGTGCGGCGGCGGATCTCGCGGTTGAGGCGCTCGTTGGGATTGTTCGACCAGATCTGCGACCAGACATCTTTGGGGAACTCGGTGAAGGCGAGAATGTCGGCCCGAGCGGTATCGAGGTGCTCGGCGACCGCGGGGAGCTTCTCGGCGACGTAATCCAGGGTCCGATCGAACTGGGCGTGGACGTCGGAGGCGGTGGGCTGGTCATAGACGGAGTGCAGCATCGCCTTCACCGCCGGCCACATGCTCTTCGGGGTCACGCTCATCAGGTTCGCCGCGTAGTGGGTGCGGCAGCGTTGCCAGGTGGCGCCGGGCAGGTTCGCTGCGATCGCGTCCTTTAAGCCGGCGTGCGCGTCACTGGTGACGAGCTGCACGCCGGTGAGGCCGCGGGCGACGAGGTCGGCGAAGAACGCATTCCACGCCGACCCGGTCTCGCTCGTGGCCGTCTGCAGGCCGAGGACTTCCCGGCGGCCGTCGCCGTTGACCCCGGTGGCGATCAGCACGACCGTGTTCACCACCCGGCCGCCCTCGCGAACCTTCATCGTGAGAGCGTCGGCAGCCACGAACGTGAACGGGCCCGCCTCAGCCAACGACCGATGTCGGAACTGGTTCACGTGCTCGTCGAGCTCGGCCGCCATCCGCGAGACCTGCGACTTCGATAGAGCGTGAATGCCGAGAGTCTTCACCAGCTTGTCCATCCGCCGGGTGCTCACCCCGGCGAGGTAGCAGTCGGCAATCACGGTGATCAGAGCCGCCTCGGAGCGCTTGCGACGCTCCAGCAGCCACTCCGGAAAGTAGGTGCCCGATCGTAGTTTCGGGATCGCGACATCGATCGTGCCGATGCGAGTGTCGAGGTCACGGTGCCGGTAGCCGTTGCGGTGCGTCACCCGATCAGGGCTGGGCTTGCCCCATTCGGCGCCGACCACAGCGTCGGCGTCAGCGGACAGCAGGGCGTTGATCATGGTCTGCAGCAGATGCCTCATCAAATCCGGCGAAGCCTCCGAGAGGGCTTCACCCAGAACGGTCGCAGGGTCGACAATGTGTGGAGCGGTCATCGTGTTGATGCCTTTCGAGTGGAGGTAAGAGACTTCTCGAAGCATCACACGGTGACCGCGTCCACGTCAGCAACGACGTGCGCGACCACCGTGCGTTACACCACTATGCGGGACTCCACTACTCGTGGGCATTACCTGCCCCAGGATTGTGAGGTTGGGATGACCAGGCCTTCACTATCAAGCGAGTGGATTCGATACTTCATCGTCGATCGCAGCTCGGGGATTGTCAGGGTCGTTCTTCAAGACGGAAGTTCAAGTGAGCTCCCGCTCGGCGAGGAGTTTGCCGCACTTTCGAGCCAGATCGCCACGTCGGTATTCGACTGGGATAGGTGGTGGATCATCAACACCACCGTTCGCGGCCACGTACTGGTGGCCGAGGCCTACAGTCCAATCACCGAAGACCCGATCCGAGGGCGACCTATTGTTTACCTCGACCAGAACCACTGGAGCACGATTGCTACTGCGTTCGCCGCCCCAGAGCGAATCCGCTCAGAATCACTCCGCGCCGCCGCCCGATTAATCGCTCGACTCGCTCACGATGGAAAGATCATCACGCCTCTATCGGCAGCCCATCTTCGCGAAACGGGTGCATTGTCTGGCGAACGTCGCTATGAACTAGGCGTCGCCATGGCTTCGCTGGCGGGCGGCTGGCAGTTTCGGCACCCTCTCGAGATATGGCGCAACGAGTTGGCTCAATCAATTGCCAAGTACTTGGGCATACAGGCCCCAATCGAAACAAGTCTCCCTGTTGTCACGCTTGAGCCAAACGCCCTACTGGATGACAACACGAATGCGCACGCGATGGACATAGACGATCCGAGATTATTCCTCCTCGCAATGACCTCGCCAAGTGCCACTCTCGAACTGCTACTCGAGCCAAAAGCAATGGACCGAATCGAGCCCGAAGGCTGGGTCGCAAGGCAACGCGACCTGTCCAGCGCGCTGGCACAGAGCCCAAAGAACAATCAGGTCAAGAAGCAAAACGCGCTCGTATTCACTTGGATCGACAATCTGCAACCGATCAATGAGGCGCTTCAAGCACTTGACGAAACGCCGGAACGACTCGCGGGCATCTCGATTGGGGCCATTCGGGAGATCCTCGGTTCCACACCAATGGTCAACCGCTTCTCGCGGTTGATGGCGCAAAGACACATCAGCGCGACAACCAGGTGGAAGCCGAACGACCTGACAGACCTCATGTTTCTTTCGGCGGCTGCAGCGTACGCAGATTATGTTGTCGCGGAAAAACAGACTGGGACAGAGCTGGCGCAGCTTGAAGTTGCTCTGGGTCAGCAGCCAACAACGTTCAATCGTCTAGAACTTTTGGCCGATCAACTCGAGCACCTTCGATAGCGCTCGCGCGCCGAGCCTCCGGCTCTCCCAGCGCCGCGAGCGCACCCGTGCCGGATGCACCCGCCCCAGGAGCCACCGCCACTAACCGCTGAACCCCGCCGTGACCCACTCACGCCGTTCAGCCAGCTCGCGGCGCCTCCGCCGTCGGGCCCCTGGCGGGGCTCCTCCGGTCGGAGGCATCCGCGAGCCACTCCATGAGCCAGCGCAAGACGCACGCCCGACGAAGCCACCCCGTCCAGGTGCCGAGCACGCTACGGGATCACATCGACCCGAGAACGTAGCTCTCGAACAGTTCTCACAGCACCGGCCTCGAGGACGGCGACCGCCCACTCTGCAGGCGCCGACTCCGACCGCGCAGCTCTAGCCGCTACCCACTCTGACCGCAGCTCTCGTTGGCGCTTGCGCGTCATTCCCGTGAACGACCAGCCCGTTCGAAGTGGAGTCCCGCATAGTGGTGTAACGCACGGTGGTCGCGCACGTCGTTGCTGACGTGGACGCGGTCACCGTGTGATGCTTCGAGAAGTCTCTTACCTCCACTCGAAAGGCATCAACACGATGACCGCTCCACACATTGTCGACCCTGCGACCGTTCTGGGTGAAGCCCTCTCGGAGGCTTCGCCGGATTTGATGAGGCATCTGCTGCAGACCATGATCAACGCCCTGCTGTCCGCTGACGCCGACGCTGTGGTCGGCGCCGAATGGGGCAAGCCCAGCCCTGATCGGGTGACGCACCGCAACGGCTACCGGCACCGTGACCTCGACACTCGCATCGGCACGATCGATGTCGCGATCCCGAAACTACGATCGGGCACCTACTTTCCGGAGTGGCTGCTGGAGCGTCGCAAGCGCTCCGAGGCGGCTCTGATCACCGTGATTGCCGACTGCTACCTCGCCGGGGTGAGCACCCGGCGGATGGACAAGCTGGTGAAGACTCTCGGCATTCACGCTCTATCGAAGTCGCAGGTCTCGCGGATGGCGGCCGAGCTCGACGAGCACGTGAACCAGTTCCGACATCGGTCGTTGGCTGAGGCGGGCCCGTTCACGTTCGTGGCTGCCGACGCTCTCACGATGAAGGTTCGCGAGGGCGGCCGGGTGGTGAACACGGTCGTGCTGATCGCCACCGGGGTCAACGGCGACGGCCGCCGGGAAGTCCTCGGCCTGCAGACGGCCACGAGCGAGACCGGGTCGGCGTGGAATGCGTTCTTCGCCGACCTCGTCGCCCGCGGCCTCACCGGCGTGCAGCTCGTCACCAGTGACGCGCACGCCGGCTTAAAGGACGCGATCGCAGCGAACCTGCCCGGCGCCACCTGGCAACGCTGCCGCACCCACTACGCGGCGAACCTGATGAGCGTGACCCCGAAGAGCATGTGGCCGGCGGTGAAGGCGATGCTGCACTCCGTCTATGACCAGCCCACCGCCTCCGACGTCCACGCCCAGTTCGATCGGACCCTGGATTACGTCGCCGAGAAGCTCCCCGCGGTCGCCGAGCACCTCGATACCGCTCGGGCCGACATTCTCGCCTTCACCGAGTTCCCCAAAGATGTCTGGTCGCAGATCTGGTCGAACAATCCCAACGAGCGCCTCAACCGCGAGATCCGCCGCCGCACCGACTCCGTGGGCATCTTCCCCAACCGCGACAGCGTCATCCGCCTGGTCGGCGGCGTTCTGGCCGAGCAGACCGATGAGTGGGCAGAGGGGCGCCGCTACTTGGGCCTGGAGGTCCTGGCACGCTCCCGCATGCGGGTGCTGCCCAACAACGGAGACGAGGTGGTCGCCGACACCTTCATCGCTCTCAGCGCATAAAGCGAAGGATCAGCCGTTACACCACTTCCAGGGACTTGACCCCGTTCGATTCTTCGTGCGCCGTGACGCACTCACAACATGCCCTCGCGCTCCGTACCGTGTGTGCGTATGGCTCGGACAGTCGCGAGGCACACAGCTCCGCGAGCACCGCATCACGCGCGCCGCAGTCGACAGCCGCGCAAGGTGGCCCCACGACCGGGAGCCGCCACCGGACGCACGGACGGCATCCTTCAGCACATAGTTCAGCGCCTTCGAGAGATACCAGATCGTCTTTGCCCCGTCGCCGTCAGCTCGAAACGCCTGACAGTCGCCCTGCTCGCCCCACGCCACGAAAGCCCCATCGACCTTCGAGAATGCCGTAGCCGTGCGAGCAGACTCACCCAGCAGGCCAGGACGCGGCGCCTCACTGCGTGCGATCCGAACGAGCGTGTGAAGGTGCAGCGCGCCACGATCCTGCCACTCCCGCACGACGAAGAACTCGACCGAAGGCCAGTAGTCCCGCAGCCGCCGCCGTGTGCGATCCCAGAGCAGCCCCGAGTCCCGGTTCCACGCGACGAGGCCCGCGTAGTCGTAGGAGGATTCATCGAGCGGTACGCCCCGAAGGTCCGCATCCGTGACCGAGTGGCGCGCTCCGCACCCGCAGCGAGGCACTTTGGCTCCCTCAGCCTTCGTCACACGATGCACCCGACCGAACGAGGGAGCCGTGAGCGTCAACAGGTAGAACCGATAGTTCTGCACCGGGCCATCGAAGACACCGGAGCGAGCAATCGCGGCCCAGTCACCGCGATACAGCTCCGCGCACGAGGCGCACTGACTCCGCACGCGAGACTGACAACGCACCGTCAGACCCGACTTCGTCAGGTACGGACGGATGCAGCCCGAAGGCGTGGAATCGGCTTGAGTAGGGGTGTCCTCCGGCGTCGCCATGCGCGAAACGCGGCATTACGCCCTCGCCTGAAACTCGTGAGGTCACGGGATCGGCGCCCGTCGGAGCCACCACCTAAAGGCTTGACGGATCAGGCCCTTTGCGGCCTGAAGCCTCGCCCCTCCGCCAGTTCCGCTGAAGTCGGGCCATTATTGGACCATTTCCACGGCCGGGCTCCCCCTTGCGCCCCGGCCCGACGCCTTTGCCGACGCCACCGGGGCCTGGTCGAGCACGGCACCTGGGCGAAGCGCGACACCTTCTCTAGCTCGGGAGTAGCGCTCGATGGCCTGGAGGCTGGAGTGCCCGAGGGTCGCCCGCACGTCCGGGGCGCTTGCCCCAGCGTCGAACAGGATCGTGGCGAAGGTGCGCCGGAGGTCGTGCATTCGCAGGTCGGGCCGGCCGATCGCGGGCCGCAGCACATCCCAGTAGGCGGCGCGGCGCGCGTTGTGATTGGTGAGCCGCCCACCGTCCGGCCCCGACAGGAGGACATCGTCCGGCTTCTTGCCACGAGCGGGCTCCTCGGCTACGACGACACGCTCGTCACCGATGAGCAGCGCCAGTCGCAGGCAGCGTCCGACGAGAACGAGACTGTCGACGGCCGCTGGCGCTACATCGAGCACACCGAGACGCACACCCGAGTCATGATCCGGCTCCAGCGGCAGATGTTCGCCATCCCCGACGAGGTGCGCATCACCGGCGTCATCTACCTGCCGTGGCGACCCGGCAACCCCATCACGAGCCAGCTCCTGCGCGAGCTGCCGACCGCCCGCATCGAGGCCGCGATCAACTAGCGCCTGTTCGCCATGAAGCGCACAGAGACAATCGTCGGCGGCAAGATCTTCCTTCCCTCTGGCCACAAAGTCGGCGAGCGCGACCTTCTCAAGCCGCTCGACGACCCGAAGAAGACGCCCGACTTCTTCGAGCTAGTGGCCCTCCAGCACGGCCGCCTCACCAGGGAGGGCGACCGCAACCCGAGCGCGACGATGGCGCAGATCAACGGCGTCGCGCTATCCACGGCACAAGGCGGGTCACCAAAGTCCGCGACCGCGGGCTACTGCCACCGGGACGGCGCGGGCGGGCCGGGTAGCCAACGAGGAGGGACTTGAACTTGATCAGCCTCTCGCGCGCACAGGTCCCACGAAATGCGTTTTGGCCGGTATTTCTGGGTCTCTCGGAGGGTCACGTCGTCCGCGTTCGGTTCCATTCTGGTGCCACGGTTGCACCCTTCGGAAGCGGTATCAGCCGGTGAACGCGTCAGAGAAATAGCCGAGGTTCGGGTCGTCGAGTGTGCCGACCACAAGCCCTCTGTCCAAGAACCGATTGAACTCCTCGCAGCTCGTCTCCGGGAGCAAGCCGCAGGCGTGACACGCGGCGAGATTGCACGAGTCCGGCCCCTGACCGTTTTTTCCTGCGTCCATGCACACCGGGTCCGTCGAGCACCAGTGGGCGTCCGCCAGGGCAGACGCAAAGACTTGGCGCAGGTTGTCCGGGCGGGCCATACGAACGAGCCCGCCCATCGTCCCTTCCGAGTCACCTGCAGCGGTGTAAATCAACGCCCCGAACATGTGCCGGTCGATCGACTCGGATACGTAGAGGCGCTCTCGGAGCGATGCGGAGCTGTAGCCACACGCAAAGATGAGCTCGTTGATGAGCAGATGAGACACCGTGTGCAACAGCACGAACCGCGGGCTGATTGTGCGCCCCAGTAGCCCGCGCTGGCTCGCGACCGATCCGTAGTGGTCGGTGATTCGCTGGGCGCGGGCTTGAACCTCCGCGCGCCCCTCCCAGGCCGCCAGCCTCGCGCCGTCGAGCTCGATATAGATTCCTTCTCCCTTCACGACGTACGCCGGGAGCCAGTCCTGTGCAGGCGGCAGGCTGGTTCGCCTTAGCATCGCCTTACCCTCGGTCAGTTTCAGCTCTCCGTCACGCACTCGAGTGAACCCGCGCAGCGCGCGCGTCTCTCGAAGGACGTCCACAGACCTCACCCGCGAGAGGTAACTTGCCAGATCGGCGTGAAGTCCCGGGTCGGATGCCGCGAGGAAATCGTCCTTCGGCGTCTCGCGGATCTTCCCATACTCGGGGTGACGCCAGATGTCGTCGCTCGTAAGACTCTCCGCGTCGACTGGAGTCTCTGCTGGCTCCTCCCCGCTGTTTTCGCCTATACCGAACTGATCCTGATACGCCGCCAGTAGCTCTTCGTCAGAGATGGGAGCAAAGAGCTCGGGTGGGACGTTCCGCTCCAGCAGTCTCCGCAGCTGCCCGCCGGACACCTCATCAAGCCCCAACTGGAACACGTTGTTGAAAGTGGTGCTCACAGCAGGATGCCGAAGCAACTGATGGACCTCCTCACTCACAGCGCCTTCGCGCCGAGGGAGATAGATCGAGGACTCCACCTTAGGAAAGTAGACATTCCCTGCCGCGCGCAAGGCACCACGAATCGGCTGATCACACACGCCATCGAGCTGCGCGAGCCAGGGTCGAGCGCCACCGCACAAATAGGGCTCGTCCGGCGACACGAGTTGGTCGCTCAAGTTCGTGTGCTCTTCACCGTTCTTCTTTAGCCGCGCCTCCGTGACCCCACGAAGTGAGCGCTCCTTCTTGCAGATGTCGCAGGTGACAACCTGTCCCTCGAGTCCACCGCCTCCGCGAGATACGAGGCGCAGGGTGCCTGTGCATGACGGGTTGGCCGACCGATGCACCCACTTGTCGAAGGGAAAGTCATCCAGGTGCCCACGGGTGCAGATTGCCACGAACGGAACCTGCGACATCTTCGGCTTGTACTTCTTGTCAGCATGCTCCTTGTCCTGGCACTCCACGAGCGACTTCATCGTGAGTTTGCTGAGGTCCAGACGCTTGCAGTAGATACAGAACGACCATCGCGGGAAGCGAAGCACAGGAACCGTGAGCCGAACGTTCCGGAGGTCACTGCCCTGGGCCGAGGGCCTGTAGTCCGGGGGGAGCCGAAATTCGGACACCTTGAGCCGGGACTCAAGCCGCCAATCGTGCTCCTGGTATTCCTCCATCGCTAAAGCGCTCTGATCGGCGACTTCATACCAGTGGTCAAGGCCCGCGGTAATGACGGAGGTGCCGTTTACGAGCACGCTCATGGCACCAACACCGAACGGTGTCACCAGTTGCGCTCGGCGCATCGCCCCGGTACTCATGCGGGTTCCTCCGCTGCCGTGTCCTCGAACAGGTACGCCTGACTGATCTCAAGACGGCATTCGGCATCGACGTTCCGCATACTTGTCGGCACGTCCCAGATCGTCGCGCGGCGGTCAAGATCAGGGAGTGTTCCTGCGAACCGCATGAGTCCTTGCAACGGGTCACCGAAGGGAGCAGGGTTCGCATCCCACTCGGTTCGCTCCCACCCTCCCCACTGCCGGGCGCGATCGCGCGCCAAGCGATCGAGGACCGGAACCTCGTCCGGCTCCGCGATCTCTGCTCGCTCCCGCAGCAACCGAATGGCCTCGTCGAAGGCAGACGAAGGGAACGGGTCAGGTCGAAGCGTCTCCGGCGAGGTCTGCCGAACATAGGCGACCGCCGCCGCGTGGAGAGCCCGGCGAAGAACGGGCATGGCGAATGGGGTGACGGAAGTCGGCTCCACCTGCGCGTAAAGCTGCTGATGGTAGGTGCGGAAACGCTCGTAGTGGCTGCGATCGCGCGGCTTTGCAGCCCCGTAGATGGTGACAACCAGTCCAGGGCTGACTTCCGGTTTCCGGCCGACTCGACCGCTCACCTGGATGTACTGGGCCGTGGTCTTCGGCTGGCCGACGATCGTCATCAGGGCGAGTCGATCGATGTCCACACCTACCTCGATGATGTTCGACGCCAGGCAGATGTCGAACGCCTCCTGGCGCTCCTTGCCAACGGCGTACTTCACCTGAAGCTGCTCGATCGCCTTTGGAATCTCGTCTGAACGACGCCGCGATGTGAGCTCCATCGTCCGATGCGGCCAGCGGGGCTCAATCCCGTCTCGCCGCCGGAGTCCGGTGAGATAGTCCGGGATGTCGGACTGAACGAGCGAGACTGTGTTTCCGAGCTCTCGAAGCGAGTTGAGGAAGTTGACGTTCGTCCAGTAGCCGTCCCGGTCCTCCTCCGGGATGTCGACTGCGGCCTGGAGGGTTGCGGCAGCGACACGGACCTGAACGGTCTGGGTGGAGCCAAGCGATGCGCTCATCACCCCGATATAGCGGCGCCCTGGCTCCGGGGTGCCATCAACGGAAGTCGCTGGCTCGGCAAAGAAGGAGCGGCCTTCCTCAAGGCCGTGCGGTGGGAAGAGCGCGACGGTCTCCCTGCCGAACAGTCCTTTGATCTGGTCCTCGTAACGCCTGACCGTCGCGGTGGAGGCGATGATCTTGGGTAGCACAGGGCTTGCGCCGCGACGATCAGTGCAGAGTTCGTCGATCACTGGCTCGTAGAGACCGACCATCGAGCCAAGCGGGCCGGAGATGAGGTGCAGCTCGTCCTGAATGATCAGGCTGGGTGGAGACACTTCCCGCGCGCCGCTTGCATCCAGACCAAAGAGATTCCGCGCCCGCGGTCGCCACGCCATCATCGCGAACTTGTCGACGGTCCCGATGACGATCGACGGTCGCACTTCGTAGATGTCGTCGTCGACGACATGGACCGGCAGGCCGGCACGACGAGAGTACTTGCACTGGTCGTCGAGGCAACGGAGCACGACCTTACCCGCTGCTTCCTCATAGCCGATCGGCTCCTGTCCACCGCCCTTCTTCGGCTGAGGGCCCATCTGTGCACCGCACCAGGGGCACCGTAGCAGGAGGAAGAGGTTCTGCTCGTGCGGCCGTCGGCGCAGTGCCCGAAGGTTCTTGAGCGCCGCGTCCCAGGTATTTGGCGTCGAGCTGCCCCCGAGCCAAATCCCGATCCCAAAGGGAGCAGCACCCAAGGCATCTGAGTTCTGTTCCCTGATGTCTTCGAGGACGCAGACCAGCGAGGCCGCGCGGAGGAACTGCTGCGCGGTGAGGAGACGCAGGGTGTATCGCATGAGCGTGTCTGTCCCGGCGTCGCCGGGGTCACGAAGCCGCCGGGCGAGCAGGCTGACCGCAGCAGCACCGAGATATGCCTCGGTCTTGCCGCCGCCGGTGGGGAAGAAGATTAGATCGACGTCGCCACGAGTCTGACGTGCTGGTTCAACCAGCTCTGGCAGGACTGCAAGTAGGAAAGCAATTTGGAATGGGCGCCAATATCCGCGGCCAGCCGGGACATCGGACGTGGGGTGCGCCCCCTCAACTCGCCAACGTCCATCACGGCTTTGCTTGACCTCGCGCAGGTCAAAACTCGATCGAACCTGCTGGAGCAGCATCGCCTCGTTTGCCCAGCGAAATGCTCGTGCAGCCAAGTCGCTCGTTGCGACTAGGCTCCAGCCAGTTCGCATTCTCGCCAGCGCCGATCGAGCCCGACGCATATGCTCCCTCGCAGCTTCCTGGTACCGCAATAGCAACTCGGGGATCTCGGCCTCGCGCCGATCGATCCACTTCTCGTACTGACTGAGGACAAGCTCAACCTGAGCGGCGCCGTCGTCGCCGCCGCGCGCCAAAGCATCCATGCTGACGGCAACCGGCTGTCGCCGACCCTCGGCATCGACGATCGGAGTCCCGCGGTCATCAGTCAGGTACACGTTCGGGGACAGACTGACCACTTCATATGCCGGCAGCGCTGTGGCCTGTACGAATGGCACGCCCCCATCGGCGCCGACCGCTCCCCACTCAGCCGCACAGCCATGTCCGATCGCAAAGGTGCGCTGGTTCCGATAGAGGAGGTCGAGGGATTGCCCCTCCTCGTCTCGGTCGGGGAGCTCAACCTCCGGGTACGGGACGATCTCAGCTCCAGCTGCCGTTGACACCTTGAAGCCGACCTGGAAGACGGCCGCTGAAGGGCCCGAGCCGGGAGCATCATTGACGACTGCAACGGTGATAATCCTGAGGGCGGGGTCGTCAGTGCCAGGGACCGGTCGACTAAACACTCGCACCGCCAGCGGGATCGAACCTTCGCCGGTCGGAGGCACGACGTCAATAATCTTGAGCCGACTCGTCTCCTGGAGAACGGTTCGACCCGAAACGTTGCCGACAGCCCGGAAGGGACGCCTTGCCCACCACTCAACCGGCTTAGCGACACCCGGGATGTGCACCGTCAACTTCTCGTATCTCGCGCCGACTACCTCAACTATGAGGGAACCCGTCTCCGCCATGCGGGCCTCAAGCGAGACAGCCATCGCTGACGGCTTGAACGTATTGGCATCGGTGAGATCAAAGTCGTCCGAGTCGGCGACATCGTGACGGACGTAGCCCTGAATCTCGACGGGCGGCCCGATCAAGTCATCCTCGGATACTGCAATACCGGTGACCCCATCAAGGTCTTCAGCGCTGCCGTCTTCGGCGCGCTCGACCGGCGACCCACCGACAGTGGCGCCCGCGAACAAGACTCCGACGCCGTAGCGCTTGAGTGGGGTGCCGCTCGTAAGAATCTCTTCGCCGGTTTCTGCATCGTGGAACTGGCCGCGAGAGGCTTCCGTCGTCTCGAAGTGCACGACCCCTGAATTGATCGTCAGCGGCTGTCCACGCAGCGGGTCACCATCTACCGGGCCGAAGAGTTCGCGCCGCAGCGCTGCCTCGACCGTGTCACGAGCCTCTAGACCACTCACACGTCACCTCCCATCATGCGTCGCAGTGTCTTCGTTTCTACCAGGGCGATCAGACGATCCGTCCCACGAGTCAGCCCGACGTAGATGAGCGCATCAAAGTTCGGCCCACCTGAGTCGTCGAGGTCGGTAACGATGACGGCCGGCGCATCCACTCCCTTGAACGAGTGAATGGTGCAGTACCGCAGCCGCCCCTTGGTCGGTTTCGATCCGTCAGCCGGAATCAACACTTGGCGAAGCCAAGGCTCGGACGTGCTCGCGGCGACAGAGTCGCTGCCGAGCGGGCTGAGCACGACGATCTCGGTCAAATCGAAGCCGTCGTCGCGCAGGTCGCTAACTGCCTTCCGCAGCAAGGCGGCCTGGACGTCGCCTCGGGCGTACTTGATAATCGTCGGATCGATGCCGTCGTCGGATCGGCGAAAGTCCTTGAACCCGGGAGCGAGATGACCGAAGAGATTCACCTGATACCCGATGCGGGGGAGGTTCCGGCAGTTCTCTGACAGTCGGAACGACGCCAGATGCGGCGCTCGCGAACGAAGCACCTCGCGTGCGCCCTCTCTGCCATAGATCGCCTGTCGTTCAAAGTCACCGAACATGAGCACACGACCGTCGCGTAGCCCGCCCTTGACAAGCAGATCGAGGAAGTCGAGGTATGTGTCGGTCGAGATGTCCTGAATCTCATCGACGATGAGGAAATCTCCGACCTCGTCCGCACTGGACTCCGCAAGACCCTCAAGAGCCAGCTCAGGCAGTACGCGCTCCCAAAAGTCGCTATCGGCGTCTGTCGGCGGGCCGCTCATCCCGGCGAGTCGCAGCATCTCTTGGTGCAATGTGCCCACGCGGAGCCCCGCGGCGTCCGAGAGTTTCTCACGGAGACCGTGCCCAAGCATTCGGTTGAAGCATAGAAGCCGCCCCGTTCGTCCCTGGGCGACCTCCCGCTGAGCCGACTCGGCGGCGAGGAAAGTCTTGCCCGTTCCGGCAGGACCCGTAAACAAGACGGCTCTGTTGTCGGCGGCTGAGTCCAGTGCGCGGTATTGCTCCTCGATGAACTGTGCGAGCTGACCCTCTCGCGCTTGTCGGCGGTCCCCGGCAGTCATCACAACCTCGAACCGCGGTCGAAGCGTGGCAACGATCCGTTCAGCGGTGGCCTGACCCGGGCCGAATCCCCCAAAACCGAAGTGCTTGATCGTGGAGGCGAGGTGCTGCGCTCCCTCTCTAATGACTCGTTCAACCGCTTGAGCTGGGCTCGGAAGATCGCTCGAATCGAGCACCTGCCACGAGTGCCACTCCGGTGAGTCGGGCAGCGTCGCTCGCGCACGCACTCCCGTGAACCACACGGCGTGCAAGATCGGGACATCCCGCAGCTCGACCCGTTTGCTCAGCAGATAGCCCCGGATGCTGTGCATCGCCTCCTTTGCCTGCTGAAAGGGTCCTCGCGCTGTCGGAGGATCCTGACCGAGGCGCCAGGTGCCATCGGAGCTACGCGCGACGGACAGATGCGACTTCACCTCGATCACCAGCAGCCCAGCGTTGGGCGCGACGATGACGAAGTCCGCCTCGCCTTCGACTTGTCGCTCATGCTGCGCGATCCCCAGTGAGTGCAGCACGGTCCAGTGCTCAGTCCCAGCTACATCTCGCAGCACCGCGAAGACGGCTTTCTCCCCCGGAGGCGCGGACTCGGCGCAATAGGCTGGAATCATTCGAGCCATTGAGCCCCCTCGTCAGCAAAGGGCACGCGGGCGTCGTGGCGGGCTACCAGTTCCGTAAATGGCGCGATCGCAAGGACGCGGGTAACGAACATGCCCCGAAAGCCCGACTCGGCAAGGTCGAGCGTCATATGTCCAGCACGCTCGAGCTCGTGAAGGTCCGCGACATCCGCCGCTGCTTCCAGCCTGTCGCGCAGCTCCCGAGTGACTCGATGCACCTCATGTCTCAGCAAAGAGGCGTGCCCGAAGTGCGGAAGTACCGGTAGCCCCAGCCACTCAAGGAGCCTCTCGAAGTCACCATCACTCTGCGGACGTATCACATGAGGCGATGCCCATGCGCGGACCTGGCCAGCCGCGCGAACCCCGTGTGCACGCAAGGCCCGTTCAGAGTCTCGGATACCCCTCGCCCTGAGTCGCTCAATCAATGCAGACTTCCAGGACGCCTGCGACGCCTGGATTGCCGACGCGCGAGGGCCGATTCGCGCAAATGCTCGCGCACGGAGGGACTCGCGCTCGGCCTCACCTTCACGCAGGAGCAAGTAGGTGCCCGGAGCGACTGCGGACACCTCGGAATAGCCAACGCGCTCGCCAGGCGGCTGTGTCGGATCAAGCGCACGAATGCGCTCACCATCGTCGTCAAGCCAGATCGCGCGATTCCCTGAAAGGAGAACCTTGCGCGCCTCCACCTCGTCCGCGCTCGGCGCACGGTCCTCACTCACCCTGTTCCCCCAGACCGGCTGCGGAAGGAGATCTTCCTCCGGGATCGGCTCGGTGTCCGATACAGCAGGCTCCGGCGAAGGAGGCGATGCATCGCCAACCTCGACGATGCGCGCGGCGACTTGGATACCGCCCTCGGCGTACTGCGCGATTACCGACCTTGGGACGGTTCGATCGCCGAACCACGCTGGGAGTATGAACGTCACCTCAAGTGTTCGGGGCGCGGTGACCGCCGCCGACCTGAAGAATCGCGGCGGACCCACGAAGTAGGCGATGTCCTCGGAAACTTCGACGCGCTCAAGCTCGCCGAGCGTGAGAACTCGTGCCCCAAGTGAGCCGAGCCATTCGCCCAGGGCTTCTCGCGATCGACTGCTCGCAGCCACGACAACTGCCGAGTCCGCTCCGACCTCAGTCAGCGACTCAACCAACACGGCGCCCACGAGTGGGTCGCGGGTGCAGAGGGCAGCCGCCGCGTCAGCGATCTCTCGCAGCAGCGCATCTTCGTCGACGGCGCCGACCAGCCGCCGAGCCTGACGACCCACCTCGTCCGCGGCGGCCGTGAGCTGAGCATTGCACTCTATCGGCATCGGGTCGGTGATGAGGCGCCAGCGCAGTACTTTCGCGGCACCGGCGACGTCGTCCCAGACGCCGGGCCCATCCCGCTGGATCAGTCGGAACAGGCCGCGGGTGGCCGAATCGAATCTCGCGCCGAGTTTGTCCCGAACAGCGATGATCTCGACTCCATGTCGGGCCAACGAAGCCGAGGCCGCGTATCGCTGATCGAGTCCGATGATCCGGGACGTCATAGTGCCACCGTGAATGCGAGTGCCTCGATTCCGGCAGGCGGAGTCCAGCCCAGCTGAGACGAAAGCGCAATTGGCTCCCCGCGTGAGTTCCTGAGCTGCATCGCTTGTTCTGCTGCACTCTCGTCAGCAACCGATCGATCGAAAACACACACGACAACCGGACTCAGAACATCCTTGAGGTACTTGATCGCGCCCTGGCCGTCCAGAATCGTGAGGGATACGTCGGCTGGAAGCGGGAGCTGGTCAGCAAACCCCGAAGACGAGTAGATGCGCGAGAACCAGGTCGCCGACTTCTGGGTCCTTGGGAGAAGCAACGTTGCCAGGGAGTCTCCATCGGGATCGCCCCCCCGAGCCAGGACGGCTTCGAGGTCGTCATTGATCCAGCTCTTCGTACCCACGATTGCAAGATCGGCCGCGGGTGCAACGAGACGCCGCGCCCAATCTCGATCGACTCCGGTCATGCGACCGATACTTCCGATTTGCGGACGAGGCATTTTCGCGGCCGGGTCAGTCTCTGCCACGGCCGCAACGGCTTCCAGCCGATCAACGGCCCAGTGGCCCGCCAAAGCGACCCGCGCCGACGCGCGACTCTCATCGAGTCCCTGAAAGGGCCCCGAGATCACGTGTGTAGCGTTCAACGCACGATAGTTGCCTCGCGGCAGAGCTCCTCGAAGCACCGACAGTGGATCAGTCGCTACCTGAGCGGGCGGCCTTCCGAGAGTCCATCCGGCCCCGATCAGCACCGCGGCGTACTCGCGGCTTGGAACCGACACCGCGACGATTAGCTGACGGTCAGCAAAGGTGTCCGACTTGCGTGCAAGTCGTGTCCCAAGCGCGAGGATCGGACCGATCCAGGCTGACCGCACCGGCGCGGACTCAGGATTTACAGCAAGGCTTAGGAGCACATTCGGCCCAGGGCGATTCCCCGCCTCGCTCATCGCCTTCTCCCGCTCGTCGTCACTCAACTGTAATGATGATGACTGATATTCAGCGGCGACGACAACCACGCCAACTACGCGGCGGCCTCCTGGCCGATGGTCGACGCCGCGGTCAGCGCAACGCAAGTAGCCGCAGCAAGGGAACTCGCCACTGGCGGCGGGACCGCGTTCGAGACCTGCTCTACCTGCTGCGAGAGAGTGCCCAGGAGGACGAAGGTCTCCGGGAAGCCCTGAAGGAGCATCGCCTCGTAAATGCTCAGTCGGCGAGTTCCGTCTGGATGCACGTGAATCTCACGGTGGCCATAGGCCACGGTCGGGCTCGGCTTGTCCCACGAGAGGCGTCGGAAGCTCCTGGTGGGCGCGGGGCCATCGGTCTCGCCCTTGAATCGCTTGGATCGGGGAGTCATCGTCCAGTGGTTCGGATGAGGTCGGATCTCGTCGACTGAGAGATTCCGCGAGAAGAAAGCTGGCTGCGGGAGAAAACCGATCGCGCCGCGCACGGTCAAGTCGACTTCCTCGCGAGGGATGGTCTTCGGCTTGAAGGCTCTGGCCGCTGCCTCGCACTTGAACCCCGAGATGATCACTCGGTTCCGCGTCTGGGGCACGCCGTAGTCGAGAGCCGAGTGGTGGGCGACACCTGCCGTGAGTTTCAGCTCCTTGAACCGCGCGAGAATACCGCTGAAGGTCACCGAGTGCTTCGCGTCGCGGATGCCCATAACGTTCTCGAAGAGGACGAACTGCACGTCGTAGCGCGCTTGCAAAGCCTCCACAATTTCGAGGTAGAAAGTCGGCATCTGGTTGCGAGGGTCGTCAGCGCGAGAGTTGGGGTTCGCGCGGGAGAACCCCTGGCAGGGCGGGCCGCCGATGATGCCGATTGCCTCGCCGTCTTTCAAGGCTTTCGCGATTTCATCCAGGACGACAAGCCTTCCGGACTGCTCGCTCCGGGCCGTGATGTCCGCCGCGACTGACATCGTCGTCGGGAAGTTGCGCTTGTGCGTCTGGATCGCAGCCGCCATCCGATCGACCGCGAAGGCGATCTCGTAGCCCTCTTGATGGAAACCAAGATCAAGTCCGCCGGCACCCGAGAAGAGACTCACGATACGGGGCAGGACCATCGGGCGCTCCTTCAGCTACGCAGGCACCCGATTGGGCCTTTCCGCACCAGCGTAGTGCCAGCAGGGAAACAGATCCGAGCGGCGTCGACGTGTCGCGCGACCTTGACCGCGATTGTCGGCTAGCTCGGCGCCGCCCGCCGCGAGAGCATGCCAGACCGCCCTGGCCGACGCAAGCGAGGCAGTGGACCGCGGAACAGCGGAACAGCGGAACAGCGTTGCGCCGTCCGGACCGGTCCGGCGGAGGTCGGGAATCGGGCGGCCGGAACGGACTGCGCCCTGCGGGCGGCGCGCCACGAATGAAGATCGTGAGGTCACGGGATCAACGCCCGTCGCAGCCACCACTGCATCACTCCCTTCGTAGGATTACGTGCGACGTCACATCTCGACAGAAGCAGAGCTTCACTGGCACGCTGTGCGCATGACCGAAAAGAAGAACCGCGCAGGCGAGACCGACGGCTTCACCGTCGAGGAGCGCGCCGCCATGAAGGAGCGCGCCGAAGAGCTGCGTGCGCAGAAGGGCCGCACGAAGGGCGCCGCGAAGGCAGCCGCCGAGCTGCAGGACGTGCTCGACGCGATCGCGAAGCTGCCCGACGACGCCGACCGCGCCCTCGCCGAGCGCCTGCACGTCGTCATCACCGAGGCGGCCCCGCAGCTCGCCCCGAAGACCTGGTACGGCATGCCCGCCTACGCGCTCGACGGCAAGGTGCTCGTGTTCGTGCAGCCGGCGAGCAAGTTCGACACCCGCTACACGACGCTCGGCTTCAACGACACGGCCCAGTTCGACGACGGCGCCATGTGGCCGGCATCGTTCGCGGTCACGTCGCTCGGCCCGGCCGAGCAGAAGGCGATCACCGAACTCGTGCAACGCGCCATTGGCTGAACCCACCTGCGAAGAGCCCACGTCAGTCGCGAGCGTTCGTCGTAGCATCTCGGCATGACGTCTCGAGCAAGCGACTCCGCCGAGAGCGGTCGTCCGCGCGCCCACGGCCTTCGACCCTTGCGGGTCTGGGTGCCCGACGTGCGTTCGGAGAGCTTCGCTGCGGAAGCCCGCCGTCAATCAGCGGTCGTCGCGTCAGCCGCGACCCAGACCGACGACATGCCGTTCACTGAGGCGATCAGCGCAGCCTGGGGCGAGTAGAGCGCGGCGATAGCTCAACGCCCTTGCACCGTCTGAGCCGGGCGTAGTGGGTATGGCCAATCACGCGAGCGTGCGCCGGAAGAACGCGTCGATGCGCTGCCACGCGTCCTCCGCCTCGACCGGGCGGCGGCCGGGCCCCATAACGGGTCGCATCATGACGCGCAGGAGCGCCGGGCCCGACGGGCGCTCGTTGAGGAACGCGTGCCCGGCATCCGGGTACTCGACCACGTCGTGCTCGATGCCGCGGGCGGCGAGGGCGGCATCCAGTCTCGGGGCCGCGCCGCGCAGACTGCGATCGCGCGCGCCGTAGCTGCCGACGATGGGGCACGCACCGTCGAGCGCGTCGTCGAGGTCGGCGGGGAGCATCCCATAATTCACGGATGCTGCGCCGAAGCCCCCGCGACCCGCGAGCAGCAGGGCGAAGCCTCCGCCCATGCAGAACCCCACCACCCCCACGTGCTCGGTCGTGTCGGCGCGCGCCCGCAGCATCGCCCGGGCCGACTCGATGTCGTCGAACGCTGCGCCCGTGCCGCGTCTCAGCGCTCGAAACGTGGCGACCAGGCACCGCCGGGCACCGCCGCGGCTGTACAGGTCGGGCATGAGCACCATGTAGCCGAGGCGCGTGAGCCGCTCGAGGTGGTCGCGCATCGCGTCGTCGACGCCGAAGGCCTCGTGCAGCACGACGAGCGGCACGAACGGGCCCTCGCCGTCGGGAACACCGAGCACCCCGCGCAGCTCACCCGCGCGCGGGTCGCCCGGCTGCGGGATCGCGACGTCGGTGAGGCTCATGACGGCACTGTAGCCCGCGCGGCCACGCGCTCAGCAGAGGCGGTTCAGCAGTCGCAGCGGATCCCCTCCACCGCCGCCCCAGTGGCCGGCGTCGGCGCGGTGAGCGGGTCGACCTCGCGGTGCACGTGACCCTCCGCCGACTCGACGGGCAGTCCTTCGCGCGCCCAGTACTCGAAGCCGCCCAGCAGCTCCTTGACCGGCCAGCCCGCACTCGCGAGTGCGTGGGCGGCTTTCGCGCCGCCATTGCAGGCCGGCCCCCAGCACATGACGACGGTCGGCAGGGCCGGGTCGAGCTCGTCGAGCCTGTCGAGCAGCTCGGCGCGGGGAATGTGCACGGCGCTCGCGGCATGACCCTGGTTCCACGCGGCGTGGCCCCGAACATCCACGAGCTGCACCCGCTCACCCGCCTCGATCGCCGCCGCGACGTCGCTCGGGTCAGTCTCGAAGGCGAGGCGCGCCGCGAAGTGCGCGGCGGTCGCCGACGGCTCGGCGTACGGCCCCAGCAGGGAAGAACCCGGGATGCCCGCGGCGAGGTCTGCACTCATGCTCATGCCGCCAGGCTAGAGCCGGCAGGGCCCGCGCGACCGGGGTTGGCGCGAAGGCGCGCACGCGTGGCGGGAACAGAACGGAGCGCGACGCTGTTGACCCGCACATGACTGACACGACTGCTCCCGACCGCGTGACCATGTACGGCGCCGACTGGTGCCGCGACTGCCGCCGCACCGAGACCCTGCTCAACGACCTCGGAGTCGAGTGGACGAAGGTCGACGTCGAAGCCTCCGCCGAGGCTGCCGCGCAAGCGCAGGCGATCAGCGGCCGCATGAACATCCCGGTCGTGGTCTTCCCCGACGGCAGCCACCAGGTGGAGCCGAGCGACGCCGCCGTGCGCGACAAGCTCGCCGCCCTGGGCGCCCTCTAGACCGCCGCAGCCTCGTCGCTCGGGCGTGCGGCGCGCATCCCTTCTACCGGATGCGCCCCACGCCCGGCACCAAACGCCCCACGCGCGCGGCGTACTGCGCGTACGCCTCGTAGCGCTCGAGCAGCAGGCGCTCCTCGAACCGCGACTTCACCATGAGCGTGACGAGCAGCGCGGCCCACGCGCCGAGGTGCCACGGTGACGCCCCGATGACGGCGAGACCCGCGCCGAGCACGAGCAGCCCCGAGTAGATGGGGTGCCGGGTGAGCGCGAAGATGCCCGTTGTGACGAGCTCGGCCTCGGCGCGCGGCACCGGGCTCGGGGTGAGCGCGCCGCCCAGGCCGACGCCGGCGATGACCGCGATCACGAGGCCGACGACGACGAGCGCCCCGCCCACGAGGAACGTCACGCCGTCCCGCACCCACAGCGACCCGGGCGGCACGACCACGAGCACCGCGAGCAGGGCGAACTGGATCGCCACGAGTGTCCAGGCGGCGGTCGATCGCGCAGCGGGAGTCATGCGCGCAGGCTACTCCGCCACTCGTGCATCGCGCGAGGGCGTACGCTCAGCACGACGGAGTCATCGAGGCTCCCGACACGAGACGAGCGAGCACATGGGCGAGAAGTCCGCACGCAAGAACACCGCCAAGACCGCAGCATCGAAGACGCTCAAGGAGAAGCGCGTCACCAAGGCCGACAAGAAGGCCGCGAGCAACCGCATGGAGAGCTCTGACGCCGTCTCGAAGGCCGCGAAGCGCTAGAGTCGCGAGCCGCTACGGCTGCACGGCACTAGTGCCGCGACACTAGCCGGCGCGCTTCTTCTGCGCAGCGAGCAGATCTTTCTCGTCGATCGGCGCGAGACCGCGCGCCCGCAGTGAGGCATAGTACTCGCGCGCCTCCTCCTGCCGCGCCCGCTCCTCGCCCGTCGCGATGTCGGCGCGAATGTGCTCGTCGCGCAGCTCGAACGCATCCGTCAGCTCGAGAGCGTGCGGGCGCAGGCGCGGCAGCAGCCGGTCGTCGATGTAGTCGGTGATCGCTTGCGCGCGGTGGTCGCTCAACCGGCCGTGGATGACGTACCAGGCGAGGTTCTTCTCGATGAGCCCCAGGCCGAAGAGGTCGCGCAGCCACGTGAGCACTTGGCGGTTGCCCTCGTGCTCGACGCGGGCGAGCGCCTCCGTGAACGCCTCCCACTGCAGCAGCTCACCGTGCGCCTTCGCCGTCTCGATGAGCGCGTTCTGGTGGCGGTTGAAGAGCGCCGCGGCGTCCTTCTTCGGCAGCTTGGATGCACTGCGCAGCTTGCCCGCGAGCTCAGCCACCATCGTCTCGACCCGGTCGGTCAGCAGCTGCCGCTGCGACGCCGTGTCGCGCACGTAGCCCACCGATCGAGCCGTCGAGCCGAAGTCGGCCACCGACTGCACGAGGCGACGCAGCCCCGAGCGGTGCACGACGGCCTCGTTGACCTGGTCGGCGACGTAGTGCGCCATGACGCCGGCGTCGGCCTTCGCGAAGGTGCGCGAGTAGTCGGTCAGCAGGCGCTTGGCCACGAGCTGCAGCAGCACATTGTTGTCGCCCTCGAAGGTCGCGTAGATGTCGAGGTCGGCGCGCAGCTGCGTGAGGCGGTTGGCGGCGAGAAACCCCTGGCCGCCGCAGGCCTCACGCGCCTCCTGGATGATGTCGAGCGCCGCCCACGTGCTCAGCGGCTTGAGCGCCGCCGCGAGCGTCTCGAGGTCCTCCCGGTCGCTGTCGGTGTCGGTGCGACCCGAGAACACGCCGTCGAACTTCTCGAGGAACACCTCGTGCGCGAACGACATCGCGTACGTCTGCGCGAGGCGCGGCAGCAGGCGGCGCTGGTGCCGCTGGTAGTCGAGCAGCACGACCTCGTTGTCATCGCCGTCGTCGAACTGGCGACGCTCCGAGCCGTAGCGCACCGCGATCGTCGTGGCGAGCTTGCTCGCAACGACGCACGCGCCGTCGAGCGACACGCGCCCCTGCACGAGCGTGCCGAGCATCGTGAAGAAGCGGCGCCCCGGGCTCGTGATCGGCGAGGTGTACACGCCGTTCTCGTCGACGGAGCCATAGCGGTTGAGCAAGTTCGTGCGGGGCACGCGCACCTGCGTGAAGTGCAGGCGCCCGTTGTCGATGCCGTTGAGGCCGCCCTTGAGGCCGTCGTCCTCGCCGCCGATGCCGGCCAAGAAGTCACCGTTCTCGTCGCGCAGCGGCACGTAGAAAGCGTGCACGCCGTGGTTGACGCCGCGCGTGATGAGCTGCGCGAAGACGACGGCGGCGCGGCCGTGCAGAGCCGCGTTGCCGAGGTAGTCCTTCCACGCAGCGCGGAACGGGGTGTGGATGACCCACTCATCGCTCGCCTCGTCGTAGGTCGCCGTCGTGCCGACAGCCGAGACGTCGCTGCCGTGCCCGGTCTCCGTCATGGCGAACGCGCCGGGGGTGGTGAGGTCGAGGGCGTCGGGCAGCCAGGCCGCGTGGTGCGGATGGGTGCCGAGGTGCAGGATGGCGGAAGCGTAGAGGCCCCACTGCACGCCCGACTTGATCTGCATGCTCGGGTCACCGAGCAGCAGCTCTTCGAAGCTCGCGATGAACCCGCCGTGGTCGTCCTCGCCGCCGAACTCCTTCGGGAACGCGCGGTGCACCGAGCCGTGCTCGACGAGCAGGCCGAGCTGGCCGAGCACGCGCTCACGCTGTGCGTCCATGTCGTCGGTCGGGATGCGGTGGAACTCCTCGCGGCGCATGAGCTCGCGCGACGCGCGGCGGCTCTCCGCCCACCGGCCCATGAGCTGCTCGCCGAGGGCAGCGACGTCGAGCTGCAGTGCTGACTCCTCCGCCTTCTGCGCCTCGACTCGTTGCTCGGCAACGGGAGCGGCGGGGGCGGGCTGAGCGGGTTCGGTGTGCTCGGCGACGGGAGCGTCGCCGGTGCGCGGTTCACGAACAGAAGATTCACGAGTGGCCATGATTCGACGGTAAAGCGGCCGACGCGCGGGCGGCAGTTCATGGTGAGCAGGCGACGAACCCGGCCCGGAGCATCCCGCCCTTCGTTGTGGACTTCCGCACATTGCTGAGCGTTCGCCCTGTGCGGAACCTCTCGAATCGGCGCCGCTTCGCTCTGCGCGAATACCCTAGGGGGTATGGCGCTCCTCTGGCAGAATGGGGTGATGCCTACCGTAGACCTGACCACTGCCGACTTCGAGAAGACCGTCACCGCCGAGGGCATCACCCTCGTCGACTTCTGGGCCGAGTGGTGCGGGCCCTGCCGCCAGTTCGCGCCCGTCTATGAGAAGGCGAGCGAAACGCACCCCGATGTGACGTTCGGCAAGGTTGACACGGAGGCCGAGCAGGCGATCGCGTCGGCCGCGAACATCCGGTCGATCCCGACCCTCATGGCCTTCCGCGACGGCGTGCTCGTCTTCGCGCAGCCCGGGGCGCTGCCCGCGCCGGCGCTCGAGCAGGTCATCACCGCGGTGAAAGACCTCGACATGGACGACGTGCGCAAGCAGCTCGCCGAGCAGCAGGCGCAGCAGGGCGCCGCGGAGTCGTAGGGCCCGCCTCTAGTCGAACTCCGGGGGCGGAGGCTCGTCGTCGGGCGGGGGCTCATCGAAGAACGGGATGCCCGGCTCAGGCTCTGCCGTACTGACGGGCCCGCGCGATGCGCCCGCGGCGTCACCGGCTGGAGCCGCGGCGGCGGGTGGCGGCTCCTCGCCGCGGACGATCGCGAGCACCGCCTCGCCGTACTGCGCGAGCTTCTTCGACCCGACACCGCTGATCTCGCCCAGCTCGCCGAGCGAGCTCGGCTCGGTGAGCGCGATGCCGCGCAGGGTCGCATCGCCGAACACGATGTACGCGGGCGCGCCCAACTCGCGCGCCGTCGCCGCGCGCCACGCACGCAGTCGCTCGAACAGCGGCGTCGCTTCGCTCGGCAGATCGGCGGGCGCCGAACGGCGCGACGAGCGGGGCGCGCGCTTCGGCTCGCGGCGCAGCCGCACCTCCCGTTCGCCCTTCAGTACGGCGGCGCTCGCCTCGGTGATGACGAGCGTGCCGTAGCCGTCGCCGTGCACCGCGAGCAACCCCTGGGCCAGCAATTGCCGCACGACGCCGCGCCACTCCTGGTCGCTCAGGTCGTCGCCGATGCCGAACGTCGCGAGCGAGTCGTGCCCGAGCTGCTCGACGCGCGGCGTGCGCTTGCCGGTGAGGATGTCGATGAGCTGCCCCGCGCCGTAGCGCTGCCGACGCTCGCGATCGAGCCGCACCACCGTCGAGAGCAGCTTCTGCGCCGGAACGGTGCCATCCCAGCTCTCCGGAGGCGCGAGGCACGTGTCGCAATTGCCGCAGCGCTCCACCGCACCTGACGAGCCCCCCAGTGACTGCCCGAAGTAGGCGAGCAGCTGCACCCGCCGGCACTCCACCGTTTCGCACAGCGCAAGCATCGCGTCGAGCAGTTGCGATTGGCGGCGCTTGTGCGCGGCGTCACCCTCGTTGCGGTCGATCATCTGGCGCTGCTGCACGACATCCTGCAGGCCGTAGGCGAGCCACGCCGTCGACGGCAGACCATCGCGCCCGGCACGCCCCGTCTCCTGGTAGTACCCCTCGACGCTCTTCGGCAGGTCGAGGTGGGCGACGAACCGCACGTCGGGCTTGTCGATGCCCATGCCGAAGGCGATCGTCGCGACCATGACGATGCCCTCCTCGCGCAGAAACCGCGACTGGTGGTCGGCCCGCACGCGCGCGTCGAGGCCCGCGTGGTACGGCAGCGCCGGGATGCCCTGCTCAGCGAGCGCCGTCGCCGTCTTCTCCACACTCGCGCGCGACAGGCAGTACACGATGCCCGCGTCGCCCGGGTGCTCCGAGCGGATCAGCTGCAGCAGCTGCTGCACGGGCTGGTTCTTGCCCTCGATGCGGTATTGGATGTTCGGCCGGTCGAAGCTCGCCGTGAACCGTCGCGCCGCGCCGAGATCCAGCCGGGCGACGATCTCGTCGGCCGTCGCTTGCGTCGCTGTCGCGGTGAGGGCGATGCGCGGGATGCTCGGCCAGCGTTCGTGCAGCATCGACAGTGCAAGGTAGTCGGGCCGGAAGTCGTGCCCCCACTGCGACACGCAGTGCGCCTCGTCGATCGCGAAGAGGGCGACGTTCAGGCGGTCGAGCAGCTGCCCGGTCGCCGGCACGGTGATGCGCTCGGGCGCGAGGTAGAGCAGATCCACCTCGCCCGCGAGCAGGGCCTGCTCGACGCGGCGCCGCTCGTCAGGGGATTGCGTCGAGTTGAGGAACTCGGCGCGGGCGCCGACGGCGGCGAGAGCATCCACCTGGTCCTTCATCAGCGCGATGAGCGGCGAGATGACGACGCCGACGCCCTCGCGCACGAGAGCCGGAATCTGGTAGCAGAGGCTCTTGCCGCCGCCCGTGGGCATGAGCACGAGCGCATCGCCGCCGCCCACGACGTGGTCGATGATGGCCTGCTGGTCGCCGCGGAAGGCCGGGTAGCCGAACACCGTCTCGAGCACCTGCTGGGGGGTTCGGGTCGCGATGCTCACCCGCCCCAGGGTAGTCGCGGCCGCCGACGGCTCCGCGCCCCGCTCGCCTAGATGTGGATGGCGGGGTCGATGTAGAAGCCGTCGGACTGCGTGCCCGAGCCCGCGCCACGGTCGAGCGGTCGCGAGGTCGCGGGAATGCCCGTCGCGACCGAGTCGGGCGGCACGTCCTTCGTCACGAGCGCGAGTGCGCCGACCTGCGAGCGCGCGCCGATCGTCACCGGGCCGAGCACCGTCGCGTTCGCCCCGATGAGAACGCCGTCTTCGACCGTGGGGTGCCGCTTGACCTTCGCGAGCGTCCGGCCGCCGAGCGTCACGCCGTGGTACAGCATGACGTCGTCGCCGATCTCGGCCGTCTCCCCGATGACGACCCCCATGCCGTGGTCGATGAAGAAGCGGCGCCCGATCCGCGCGCCCGGGTGGATCTCCACGCCCGTCCAGGCTCGCGCGGACTGCGCGATCATGCGCGCGAGCAGCCGCAGACGCCAGCGCCACAGCCGGTGGGCGAGGCGGTGCCACCAGATGGCGTGCAGTCCCGCCGAGGTGAGGAACACCTCGAGCCCGGACCGCGCGGCCGGATCGCGCAGGCGTGCGGTCGCGATGTCTTCCCGTAGTGGCATCTAGGAGCGCAGGTCCTCGTAGAGGACGCTCGAGAGGTACCGCTCGCCGTAGCTCGCGAGAATCACCACGATCGTCTTGCCGGCGTTCTCGGGCCGCTTCGCGAGCTCGATCGCGGCGTGCGCGGTCGCACCGGACGAGATGCCGCCGAGAATGCCCTCCTCCGCGGCGAGGCGACGCGCCATGCTCACCGACTGGCCGATGTTGACGTCGATGATCTCGTCGTAGATCTCGCGGTCGAGAACCGCGGGGATGAAGTTGGCGCCGATGCCGGCGATCTTGTGCGGGCCGGGGTCGCCGCCATTGAGGATGGGGCTCTCCTCCGGCTCGACGCCGACGATCTTCACGGCGGGCTTGTTCTCCTTGAGGAACTGGCCGGTGCCCGTGAGCGTGCCGCCCGTGCCGATGCCGGAGACGAAGATGTCGACCGCGCCGTCGGTGTCGTTCCACACCTCGGGGCCGGTGGTGCGGCGGTGCACCTCGGCGTTCGCCTCGTTCTCGAACTGCTTCGCGAGCACGGCCCCTGGGGTGTTGGCGACGATCTCGGCCGCCTTCGATACGGCACCCTTCATGCCCTCCGAGCCGGGGGTGAGGACGAGTTCGGCGCCGTACGCCTTGAGCAGCATCTTGCGCTCCTCGCTCATCGTCTCGGGCATCGTGAGGATGACGTGGTAGCCGCGCGCCGCGCCGATCATCGCGAGGGCGATGCCCGTGTTGCCGCTCGTGCCCTCGACGATCGTGCCGCCCTTCGTGAGCTCTCCGCTCTTCTCGGCGGCCTCGACGATCGCGACGCCCAGGCGGTCTTTGACGCTCGCCGAGGGGTTGTAGAACTCGAGCTTGGCGAGCACGGTCGCCTCCGCACCGTCGGTGACGGCGTTGAGGGCGACGAGGGGCGTGTTGCCGAACGCCTCGGTGATGTCCTGGTAGATGCGAGCCATGATGGTCTCTCCTCGGTGGGTCGGCGGTGGAAGTCTGTAGGGGGCGGAGGCTGCGCGCTGCACAGGCCGCATACCCGCGCAGCTCAAGGCTACGAGAGTCGCACGTCTCGCGCGCGAATATGACGTTCGCCCCTCACGCCTCAACAGGCGCGTGCACCGAGGCATTCCCCCCGGGGTGCGAGAATCGTCGACGGGCCGGACGACTGCGGGAGGTGCACGCGTGCTCACAGTGGTACTCGGTCTCGCCGGGGCGCTCGTCTACGGCGCCGCCGACTTCCTCGGCGGTCTCGCCTCCCGGCGCATCTCGGCACTGCGCGTCACCGCCCTCGCGGCGCTCTCCGGCGTCGTGCTGCTCGCCGTCGCCGCGGTCGTCGTCGGTGGGGAGTGGAGCCGCGAGGCTCTGTTCTGGGGCGCACTCTCGGGCGTGACCGGTGCAGGGGCGATCGCCCTGCTGTACGCGTGCCTCGCGATCGGGCCCATGAGCATTCTCTCGCCCCTCACCGCCGTGATCTCGGCGATCGTGCCCATGACGTGGGGCCTCGTCACCGGCGAACGGCTCGGCGCGATCGCCTATCCCGCACTCGGCCTCGCCCTCATCGCCGTCGTGCTCGTCGGCTTCGTCCCGGAGAAGGGCGCGGTGCGGCCGAGCCTGCGCGGCCTGCTCATGGCGACCGGGTCGGGGGCCCTCATCGGCGCCTTCTACATCCTCATCGACCAGACCCCCGACGACTCGGGGCTCGTGCCGCTCGTCGCCAACCGCGTCGTCAACGCGACCCTCATGATCACGGTCATCGTTGTGCTGGCCGTCATCGCGGGGCGGCGCCACGTCTCCGCTCGGGATGCTCCGCTCGCGATCCTCGAAGGAACCCACGGCGCCCCGCACGCCCTCGGCGAGCCGGTCGGTGCCGGGCCCGCTGAGGCTCGACCGGCACCGTCGCCCGGCACCACGCCACCCGCCACCACTCTGCTGCGCGCGAGTGCGGCGGCCCTGCGCGGCGGGTGGCGCGCCGGGTTCTGGCTCGCCGTCGGGTGCGGAGTGCTCGACGCCGCCGCCAATGCGATCGTGCTCATCGGGCTGCGGCTCGGCGATCTCACCGTCGTCTCGGTGCTCACCGCGCTCTACCCGGCCGGTACGATCCTGCTCGCCGCGGTCGTGCTGCGTGAGCGCATCGCGCGGCTGCAGTGGGTCGGGCTCGTGCTGGCGCTCGCGGCGAGCGCGATGCTCTCACTCTCCTGAGCCGAGCATCCCGCACCGCGTCCCGCGCCCGCGCGGCTGTGCCCCCGCAACTGTGCCCCCGCGCCCCAGCGCGACTGTGCCGTTGAGTGGCAACTGTGCTCGGGCGCACGCGCACAGTTGCCATTACCGAGCACACTCGTTGACGCTGCACCCCACCGACCGTGACCCGGGCACCGTGCCGAGCGCGGTGTGAGCGCGGCTACAGCGCGGCGAGCTCGTCGAGCAGGGCGTCGCCGGCGCGCACCTCGTGCACGACGGCGTCGATCTCGGCGCGTCCCAGCAGCTCGTCGAGCCGACGACGGCGCTGGCGCGTGACGAGCGTCACGACCGTGCCGACCTTGCCCGCGCGGCCCGTGCGGCCCGAGCGGTGCAGGTACGCCTTGTACTCGTCGGGCGCGTCGGCCTGGATGACGAGCGAGATGTCATCGACGTGGATGCCCCGGGCCGCGACATCCGTGGCCACGAGCACGCTCACCCGGCCGCTCGTGAGCTTCTCGAGGTTGCGGCTGCGCCTCGCCTGGTTGAGATCACCGTGCAGGCTCACGGCGGGGATCCCCGCGTCGTCGAGCTGATCGGCGAGCTCCTCGGCGAAGGCTCGGGTGCGCGCGAAGACGAGCGTCTTGCCCGGGCCGGCGGAGAGCTGCTCGATGACGGCGCGCTTCTCGCGCTGCTCGACGAGCAGCACGCGGTGGTCGATCGTCGACGACTCCTGGTCCTCCCCCGCGACCTCGTAGACGCTCGGGCTCGACAGGAACTCCGTGACGAGGCTCGCGACGCCCGAGTCGAGGGTCGCCGAGAACAGGAGCTTCTGGTTGCCGGTGCGCGTGCGGCGGATGATGCGCTGCACGGGTTCGAGGAAGCCCAGCTCGCACATGTGGTCGGCCTCGTCGAGGACGACGATCTCGATGCGGCTCAGGTCGAGCCGCCCCTGCTCGACGAGGTCTTCGATGCGGCCGGGCGTGCCGATGATGATGTCGACACCTCGGCGCAGCGCGCCGACCTGGCGAGCCTGGGGCACGCCGCCGTAGATCTGCGTCGTGAAGAGGCCCACGCTGCGGGCGATGGGCTGCACGGTGCGGTCGATTTGCAGGGCGAGCTCGCGCGTCGGCGCGAGGATGAGGGCGCGCGGGGCGCGGCCCTCCTTGCGGTTCTTGCCGCCGCCGTTCTCCATGAGCCGCTCGACGAGGGGCGCCCCGAAGGCGATCGTCTTGCCGCTGCCGGTGCGACCGCGGCCGAGCACATCCTTGCCCGCGAGCACGTCGGGAATCGTCGCCGCCTGGATGGGGAACGGCGTCACGGCCCCGAGGTCCTCGAGCGTGCGCGTGATGTTGCCGCCGAGGCCGAGATCGGTGAAGGTCACGCCCTCGACGTCGCGAGCCTGCACGGCGTCGGCCGCGAGACGCTCGAGCACGACGTCGTCGACCGGTCCGGCGGCGGGCTTGCTCGGGTAGAAGCCCGCATCGCGGTTCTCGGAGCGGGGCGCGCGGTTCTCGGTGCGGGGTGCGCGGGCGGGGCGGTCATCCCGACGACGGGTGTCCGCTGCGCCGACACCTCGGCCGCCGTCGCGGCGCGTGCCGCGCGACTCGCCGCCGCGGTCGTCCAACTGTCGGTCCTGCGGACGCGTGTCGCGACCGAACCGGCGCGCGGGCCGCTCGTTGGCAGCATCCTTCTGCGGGCGCCACTCGGGGCGGTGCGCCGTGCGGCCCGTGCCCGTGCGCTGCACCGACACGTCCTGGCCGCGGGACGGGCGTCCGACGCGGTCATCGCGTGCGGGGCGGCCGGGGTGGCCGCGGTCGTCGCGAGCGGGCCGACCAGCGTCGTCGCGCGATGCGCGAGCCGGGCGCCCGCGATCGTCGCGAGCAGGACGACCGGCGTCGTCGCGGCCGCCGCGCGCCGCACGCTCGCCGCGCACCTCGCGGTCGCCGCGCGAGCGCTCCGGCGCGTGGCCGCGGTCGACGCGCTCCTCACGGCTCCAGCGCGCCTTCTTCGCGGGCGCGTCGGCCTCCTCGGGGCGGTAGCCGCGGTGACCGGGGCTGCGCGAACCGCTCGCGGCGGCGGCGCGGCCGCCGGAACGTCCGGCTCCCGAGGCGCCGCGGGCGGAGGTGCTGGCGCGCCCGGGGCGCGCCTTCTTGTTCTGAGGCATGGCTGTTCGTCTTTCGGATAGTGCAAGAAGCATCGTCGGCGCGCTCACGCGCCGCTATCCCAGGCAGTCTTCGACTGGGGCCGTCACAACTCGAGGTGTCATCGCACCGCCGATCGGCGGGGATGTACCGGCCCTGGAGACGCACACGTTCTGTGGCGAAGGTCTTCGCCCGTCTCAAGCCGACCCCTCACAGTACCGGACGACCCTGAACACCCCCGCAGACCGGCGCGTCGGTATTCTGAGCGCACCATGATCCTGAACCCGCCATGACCACGGCGCCCCTCGCCACGACCGTGCGCCCGGAGGACCCCCGCCAGCCGGAGGTCGAGGCGATGCTGCGCGCTGGTGAGGCGTTCGCGCGCGGTCTCTACAGCGCCGAGGAGTGCTTCCTGCTGCCGGTCGAGCATCTCGCGGCACCGGGCACGACCGTGCTCGTCGCCCGTGACGACTCCGGGGCCGCGCTCGGCATGGTCGCGCTCGTCGAGCAGGAAGCCGGCATGGGCGAGCTCAAGCGCCTGTTCGTGGACGATGCGGCACGCGGTCGGGGCGTCGCCGACCTGCTACTGGATGCCCTCGAGCAGGCCGCGCGCGAGTGCAGCATCCGCACCCTGCGTCTGGAGACCGGCACCCTAAGCGATGCCGCCCTGCGGTTCTATGCCCGGCGCGGGTACGAGCGCATTCCCGCGTTCGGGCCGTACGTGGGCAGCGCGACGAGCGTGTGCATGGCGCGCGACCTGGGGTGACGCGCCAGCACTACTGCTCGCGTCGGAGGGCGCTGAGCTCCGCCCGGAGCCGGGCGATGCGCTCGGCGCGCGCCTCGTGCACGGACTCGAGCTCCTCCAGTTCGGTCTGCAACGGGTCGAGCTCGGGGTCCGGATTGTCTCGCGCGTGCGCGCGCGCTTCGTCGCGCTGGTGCGCGACCTCCTCTTCGCGGGCTTGATCCATGGCGTTGAGCACGATGCCGATGAGGACGTTGAGCACCGTGAACACGATGAAGAACATGTACGTGAGGAAGTACACGAGCGCGAATGGTGTCACCCCGATGCCGCCCATGAACGCGTCGGGGAAGTTCTCGAGCGTGAGCAGCACCACGAGCGTCACCATCGCGGCGCCGAGGTCGCCCCACTGCTGCGGGTCGTCAT
This sequence comes from Chryseoglobus sp. 28M-23, assembly GCF_014789785.1. NCBI lineage: Bacteria > Bacillati > Actinomycetota > Actinomycetes > Micrococcales > Microbacteriaceae > Microcella > Chryseoglobus sp. 28M-23. Next base: position 2,406,366 of record NZ_CP061846.1, read on the forward strand.
CGCCGAAGAGGTAGACACCCGCCATCGCGTAGAGGAAGAGTAGGAACCCGATGAGGACGGAGATGCTCACGAGCGGTGCGACGCTCTTGAGGATCGAGACGCTCAGGATGCGCACTTCGGGCAGGAAGCGGAACAGCCGGATGAGGCGGAACAGCCGGATGAGGCGGAAGATGACGGCATTGCCGTCGACGAGCGGCACGGAGACGACGATGAGGAAGTCGAAGACGTTCCAGCCGGAGCGGAAGAACATCCACGGCTTCGAGCCGTAGGAGATGATGCGCAGGAGCACTTCCACGGCGTAGAAGACGACGGCGATGCCGTCGAAGCTGCGCGCGACCTCCCGCACGCCTTCCGGAGCGCCATCGAAGGTCAGAATCGCGAGCGCCACGGCGTTGGCGATGATGACCGTGATCACGAGGATCTCGAAGATGGTGCCGTACATGAGGCGGGCGAGCCAGCCGATGCGGTACGGGGCGAGCTCGACGGGCTGCCCGCGCAGGAACCGTGCAGGGTTGAGTCGGGACGCGTTCATGCGGTGGCCTCGGGTGCTCGCAGTGGGGTCGGGTACCGGCACGCTACCCGGTGGAGGCGGTCGCACCCCTGCAGTCGAGCTGCCGAACGCCCTGCGCGCCTCGTCGAGAAGCCTCGACGCTAGGCGGTGCGGCCCTCGAGCTCGGCCGCGCGCGCCTCGCGGCGCTCCTTGGCTCCTTCGACGAGGTAGTACAGCGCCGGCAGCACGACGAGGGTGAGGATCGTCGAGGAGACGAGACCGCCGATGACGACGATCGCGAGCGGCTGCGAGATGAACCCGCCGCTGCCGGTGAGGCCGAGGCCGAGCGGCACGAGCGCGAAGATCGTCGCCGCCGCCGTCATGAGAATCGGGCGCAGGCGTCGCGACGAGCCCTCGATGACGGCCTCGCCGACCTTCATGCCACGCTCGCGGAACTGGTTCACGAGGTCGATGAGCACGATCGCGTTCGTCACGACGATGCCGATGAGCATGAGCACGCCGATGAGCGAAGGCACACCGAGCGGGATGTCGGCGATGAGCTGGAGGGCGATCGCGCCGGTCGCGGCGAAGGGGATCGACACGAGCAGCAGCAGCGGCTGGCGCAGGCTCTTGAACGTGGCGACCATGACGACGTAGACGATGAGGATCGCGGCGAGGAGGGCGAGGCCGAGCTGGCTGAAGGCGTCGGCCTGCTGCGCGGTCACGCCGCCGAGCGTGGCGCGGGCACTGTCGGGCAGTGTCGTGCCGTCGACGGCCTCCTGGATCGCGATCGAAGCGGAGCCGATGTCGTCGATCGCGGGCGTGATGCTCACGGTCGCGCTGCGGATGCCGCGGATGGTCGTGATCGTCGCAGGGCCGAACGACTCCTCGACGGAGGCGAGCTCGCTGAGCGGCTGCGGCCCGAGCGCGGTGGGCAGCTCGAAGTCGCGCAGCTCCTCGACCGTGGTCGGGGCGTTCTCGTTGGGGAGGTAGATCGAGAGCGTCTTCTCGTCGATGATGACGGAGCCGACGGAGGCGGGGAACATCGCCTGCGCGACGATGCCGCCCACGGCGACCTCGCTGAGCCCGAGCTCGGCTGCGCGCTCCCGGTCGACCTCGATCGCGAGGTACGGCTGCGTGGCGGCGAGGTTGCTGCTCGCCTCTGCCGTGACGTCGAGCTCGGTGACGGCGTCGAGGATCGCGGTCGCGGCCTCCTGCAGGTCGCTCTCGCTCGCGGCGCTGATGTCGACGTCGATCGTCGAGGAGGCGAAGCCTGCGCCCGCCGCTTGGAGGGCGATCTCGCCGACGCCGTCGAGGTCGGCGATCGCGTCGCGCACCCGCTCCTGGATCGCCGTCTGATCGGCGTCCTCGTCCGTCGTGATCGAGTAGGTGATGTCGCCGCCGCCGCCGAAGAGGGAGAGCACCGAACCGTCGCCCGAGCCGATCGCGACCTGCACGGTCTCGATGCCCTCGACGTCGATGAGTTCGTCCTCGACGACCATCGCGGCCTGGTCGAGCTGCTCAAGGCTCGTGCCGTTCTCGAGCGTCTGGGTGACCGTGAGGGTGTTCTGGCCGGACTCGCCGATGAAGTTGGTCTTGAGGTTCGTCGCGAGCCCCGCCGTGCCGCCGAGGATGAGGAGCGACAGCAGGATCGTCGCGACGGGGCGACGCAGGGTCCAGCGCAGGATCGGTAGGTAGCTCTTCTGCAGGCGCGTCGGGCTCGCCGACTCCTCCTCAAACGACATCGCCGCGGCGTGCGAGCCGACCTGCGGCGGGCGCAGGAACCAGTAGCAGAGCACGGGCACGATCGTGAGCGAGACGAAGAGCGAGGCGCCGAGGGCGATCGCGGTCGTGAGCGCGAACGGCCTAAACAGCTCGCCCGTGATGTCGCCGACGAGCGCGAGCGGCAGGAACACGGCGATCGTCGTCACGGTCGCGGCCGTGACTGCCGTCGCGACCTCCTTGACGCCGAGCAGGATCGCCTGCATCTTCTCCTCGCCGAGGGCGAGGTGCCGCTTGATGTTCTCGACGACGACGATCGAGTCGTCGACGACGCGCCCGATGGAGATTGTGATGGCGCCGAGGGTGAGGATGTTGAGGCTGTAACCGGAGGCCTGCATGCCGATGAAGGTGAGCAGGATCGACGTGGGGATCGAGATCGCGATGACGAGAGTCGAGCGCACCGACAGCAGGAAGAGCAGGATGATGACGACGGCGAAGACGAGGCCGAGCGAGCCCTCGATCGCGAGCGCTTCGATCGAGCTCTCGATGAACGGCGCCTGGTCGAAGACGACCGTGAAGGCGGTGCCTGAGCCGATCGCGGTCGCGAGGGCAGGCAGAGCGTCTTGCACGAGCTGCGAGACCTCGACGGTGTTGCCGTCGGGCGTCTTCGTGACGGCGAGCGTGAGGGAGGGCTCGCCGTTGACGCGCGAGTAGCCCTGGATGGGGTCGCCGACGACGGCGAGGTCGGCGACGTCGTCGATCGTCGTGACGTCGTCGGTCGTCGCGTCGAGGAGCGGCAGCGAGGCGAGCTCGTCGAGCGATTCGACGCGGTCGCCGGTAAGCACGGCGAGGGTCTGGCCGTCCTCGGTAATCGTGCCGGCGGGCAGCAGCACGCCGTACTCGTCGAGAGCGTCGACGATGTCGCTGCGGAGGAGCCCGGCGGCGGCGAGTGCCGCGTCGTCGGCGGTGATGGTGACGCGGTCGCCGATGGCGCCGGTCACGGAGACTTCGCGCACCCCCTCGAGCTGGGTGAGGTCGGGCACGGCCTGCGTCTCGAGCGCTTCCGCGAGCTCGCCGGGCTCGAGATCGCTCGTGACGGCGATCTGGATGACGGGCAGGTCGTCGATGGATCCGGTGAGCACGCGCGGGTCGACGTCGGCGGGCAGCTGCATCCGGTTGACGGCGAGCTGAACCCGCTGCTCGGCGCGCGTGATGTCGGTGCCGAACTCGAAGCTCGCGCTGACGAGCGAGAACCCGGTGCTCGAGGAGGCGTTGGAGCTCTCGAGCCCGGGCACGCCTTGGATGGCGGTCTCGATGGGCGTCGAGACGTCTTCCTCGACGACTTCGGGCGCCGCCCCGGGGTACTGCGTGATGACGATGACCTGCGGGAAGCTCACCGAGGGGATGAGCTCTTGCTTGAGGCTCGTGAGCGCGATGCCGCCGAACACACCGACGACGATCGTGACGAGGGCGATGAGCGCGCGGTTGCGCAGGCTGAACACCGAGAGCAGGTGCACGTGGGTCTCCGATGCAGTGTGTGCCGTCATGCGGCGTGGGGGCAGGGGTGGCGCACGTGCGGGGACGCGCGGGCAAGGGTGAGCATCCCAGACATTACTGGGCATTCCCCATGCGGCAGGTATGCTCCAGCCGTATCAGAGCGCGGGATGCTCGGCCCGCGCTACACGACGGTATCGAGCAGATCGTCGACGGGTCGGGAAGGCTCGTGCGCGGCGATGTCGTGCCACGCCCGCTCGAGCCCGTCGATGGCGGCGCGCGTATCGGGTTCGGGGTAGCAGAACGGCAGGCGCAGGTATCGCTCGAAGGCGCCGTCGAGGCCGAAGCGCGGGCCCGCCCCGATGAGCACGCCGTGCGTGCGTGCGGCGAGGGCGAGCTGCGAGGCGAGCGGGGTGCCGATGTTGACCCACAGGGTGAGGCCGCCGGCCACCTCGGGCACGCGCCAGGTCGGGAACCGCTCGCGCAGCAGGCCGGTGAGCAGTGCGTGGCCGGCGCGCAGCTGCTCGCGGCGGGAGTCGAGCACCCGGTCGTACTGCTGCAGGAGCCGCAGGAGCATGAGCTGCTCAAGGGTGGGGTTGCCGAGGTCGTTCGACGTGCGGGCGAGGGCGAGACGCGTGATGGTGGAGCGCTCGGCGCGGATCCAGCCGAGGCGGATGCCGCCCCACACGCTCTTGCCGACGGAGCCGATCGTGATGACGGTGCCGTGCACGCCGAGCGGCGGGGGCGCATCGGTGTCGAAGCCGAGGTCGCTCATGGTCTCGTCGGCGACGATCGTCGTGCCATGGCGCTCGGCGAGGGCGACGACCCGCGCGCGCTGGGCCGCGGGCATCGTGCGCGTCGTGGGGTTGTGGAAGTCGGGCATGAGGTACGCGAGCGCGGGGGCTGTGCGGGGGAAGACCTGCTCGAGGGCCTCGTCGTCCCAGCCGCTCTCTGTCGTGACGGGCACGGTCACGAGTCGGGCGCCGACCTGCTGGAAGGCTTCGAGTGCGTGCGGGTAGCTGGGCGATTCGACGAGCACGCGGTCGCCGCGCGCGACGAGGGCGCGCGCGACGAGGGCGATGGCGTGCTGGGCGCCGAGGGTGACCATGACCTCGTCGACGGTCGTGGGCAGGCCGCGCCGCGTGTAGCGGTCGGCGATCTCCTGCCGCAGCTCGGTGAGGCCGTAGAGGTCGAAGCCGGCGAGACCGAGGTGCTGCGGCAGCATCGCGGCGGCGTCGCGGGCGGCGTCGGCGACGAGGGGGATCGCCGTGAGGGTCGCCTTGGAGAATTCGAGGAGGCCCGCGGTCGTCGCGGTCGGTTCGGGAATGCCCGGCCCGTCGGGCAGGCGGGCGACGCTGCCTGACCCGCGCACGCTCTGGAGGAACCCGAGCTCGCGCAGGCGGGCGTACGCGCCGGCGACGGTCGTGCGGCTGAGGTCTTCGTGCTGGGCGAGCTGCCGCTCGGCGGGCAGTCGTGCGCCGAGGGTGATGCGCCCGTCGAGGATGAGCAGGCGGATGCGGTCGGCGAGCGCCGCGTACAGCGGGTCTCCGTTGCTGGGCCGCCAGTCGCCCAGTTGGGCTGCCAATCGGCGGGGGGTGAGGGAGGGCACGGGTCCACAGTACCCGGATTGGCATCTTGCGCAACGGTCCACTCACGCGGTGGACTGTGGTCATGTCGTCGCTCCAGCACCCTGCTCCTCGTCTCCTCGTGCGCCGCTGGACGCAGCTCTTCATCGGGCTCTTCCTCTATGGAATCGCCCTGGCTCTCATGATCGAGGCGGCCGTCGGGCTCGACCCGTGGACGGTCTTCGCCCAGGGCGCCGACCTGCAGACGGGGTGGGGAATTGGACTGGTCACGGTGCTGATTGGCGCCCTCGTGCTGCTGCTGTGGATTCCGCTGCGGCAGAAGCCCGGTATCGGCACGGTGCTCAACGTGCTGCTCGTGGGGCCGGCCCTCGAGGTGGGGCTGTGGGCGTTCGAGGTTCCCGAGGAGCTGTGGGCGCGCATCCTCATCTTCGGCGGCGGCCTCGCCCTGCTGGCCGTGGCGACCGGTCTCTACGTGGGCGCGGGGTTCGGCCCGGGGCCGCGCGACGGCCTCATGACGGGCGCGCACGCGCGCTTCGGGTTTCCGATCTGGGCGGTGCGCGGCACGATCGAGTTCACGGTGCTAACGATCGGCTGGCTGCTCGGCGGCAACGTCGGGCTCGGCACGGTCGCGTTCGCGCTGCTCATCGGGCCCATGGTGCACGTGACGCTGCCGCGGCTGCGCGTGCCGTTGCCGTCGGATGCCGTGGTGGCAGCGCCCGTGGTGCCCTCGGCACCCGCAGCGCCCACCGATGCGGCACCCTCAGACCGCGGGCCGGCGGCTACGCCCGTCGCCGGTCCGCACGAGCCGGGTGCGCCCCGCCCGAACCCTGACGACCCGACGAACCCGACGGCTCCGATCGTGGTGGTGGGCTCGTGATCGCGCTCACCACGGCCCTCGCCGGCCTCGCGGTGTGGGCGATCGTCGCGACGGTCGAGGTGATCGCGAGGGACGGGTATGGGCCCCTACCCGTCCGCTCGCACCACGGCTACTACGCGAGTTCGTTCCGCGCGTAGACGCGCATCGCCTCGCGCACGTACGCGGCACCGTCGGCGCCGCCGTAGTGCTGCGCGAAGCGCGGGTCGGCCACGTACATGTCGCCGAGCCCGAGGTACGCCTCGGCGCTCGGCGCCGTGCCGCCCCAGCCCGCGCGCACCCACGCGTAGTGCCGCGCGGTGAGCGCTTGCACGCTCGGGGCGTCGGCGGGCTCTCCCGCTTCGGCCGCGCCCGCGTAGCCGCGCTGAATCTCGGTTGCTTCAGCCTGGAATCGCGCCTGGCCGTCGGCCCCCAGCTCGCGCCACCAGCGGTCGCTGCGCGCGGAGGCGTCGGCGCCCCAGCGCTCGACCACCTCGTCCTTGTAGACGGTGTGGTCGAATCCGTCCAACATCTCTTCTGCCATCAGTTGTTCACCTCCTTCCGTCTTCCGAATGGTCGTGGTCACGCTCGCGATCTGCCGCTCGACCCGCGCCCGCTCGTTCTCGAGCCAGCGCAGGTGGGTGACGAGCGCGCGGGCGTCGTCGGCCTGACCGGCGATCACCTCGGCGATCGCGGGCAGGCCGAGCCCGAGCTCGCGCAGCATGAGGATGCGCTGCAGGCGCGTGAGCGCCGCCTCGTCGTAGTACCGGTACCCGTTGGTGCCGATGCTCGTCGGGGGCAGCAGTCCGACGTCGTCGTAGTGCCGCAGGGTGCGGCTCGTGACGCCCGCGAGTCGGGCGATCTCCTGGATCGACCACTGCATCGCGCTCTCCTTCGACTCTCACAACACCCGGCGGTCGGGTGGGAGCCCCACGCTAGAGGTTGACGCTGCGTCAAGGTCAAGACATTCGCGACGCGAGCTCCCGGTGACGTGCGCGACTCGGCTGCTCGCGTGGCCGAAAGTGACAAACCACGTGGAATGTTTCGCGTGGTTTGTCACTTTCGGCGTGATTAGGCGCGGCGTGGCGCCCTGGGTCGGACCAGTCCGGGGCTCCCTCTTGCGCAGGTCGCGCTCGCGATATATCGTGAGTTCCGAACACGCGATATATCGCGTTATGGATGCCCCGCCGGGGCTCGAACGAGGAGCACGTCTATGGCCCAGGAGACCTGGATCGTCACCGACCCGACCGTCATCGATCTGGAGATCGTGCGGCGGCTGAAGGTGGGCTTGATCGGCGGGCAGATCGACATCGTCGGCCACGACGAGCCGGGCGCGCGCGTGGAAGTGCACTCGGTGTCGGGTCGCGACCTCAAGGTGGCGCTCGAGGGCGACACACTCGTGATCGACCACCCGCAGCTGAAGTGGGAGACCTTCTTCGAGAACTTCCGCCTGTTCGGGGTGAAGGCGCGGGCAGAGGTGAGCATCCTGGTGCCGCGTACGGCGACGCTCTCGTTCAACGCCGTGTCGGCGGAGGGCCTCATCAGCGGGCTGCACTCCGAGGTGACCGTCAACACGGTGAACGGCGACGTGGTGCTCGACGGGGTCGTCGGCGACGTGTCGGTGCACGCGGTGAACGGCGAGGTGTCGGTGCGCGGGCTGCACGGCGATCTGACGGTGCAGACGGTGAGCGGTGACGTGACCGCGTCTGGTGAGATTCGCCGGTTCACGTGCGACGGCGTCTCGGCGCACGTCGTCGCCGACCTGCACGGCGGGCCTGATCGGGTGCGCAACAGCACGGTGTCGGGCGACCTGACGGTGCGGCTCGACGCGGGCCGCCCGGCCCAGTACTCGATCAGCACCCTGAGCGGTCGGCTGCAGCTGGACGACGCGCAGATCAGCGGGGTGAAGGGCCAGTACACGGGTCGCTACGGCGAGTTGGCGGGGTCGTTCACGGAGGTGCGCGCCCACTCGGTGTCGGGTGACGTGTCGGTCGTGCACACGGTGCGCGCAGCATCCGGTGATGCCGCTGCGGATGGCGAGCCTGCCGCTTCGGAGGCCGCCTCATGAGCCCCGCGGTCTTCGGCCACGGTCACTTGCGCCTGTACCTGCTGTTCGTGCTCGACGAGCGGCCGATGCACGGCTACGAGATCATCCAGGCGCTGAGCGACCGCTTCGGGGGCACCTACGTGCCGTCGGCGGGCACGATCTATCCGCGCCTGGCGAAGCTCGAGACGGAGGGGCTCGTCACGAAGGAGTCGGACGGCCGCAAGACGGTCTACGCGCTCACCGATGCGGGGCGGGCCGAGCTCAACGACCGGCGCGACGAGCTGGAGGGCATCGAGAACGGCATCGGCGATTCGGTGCGGCGCCTGGCCGACGAGGTGCGCGCGTCGGTGTCGGAGGCGATGACGACGCTGCGGGCCGAGCTTGCTGCGGGTCGCGAGGCGGGTGCCGCATCGTCGGCGACGGCGTCGAGCGCCGCGCGTGACGCCGCACGGGAGGCTCACGAGGCGGTGCGGGATGCGACGACGTCGCTGCATTCGACGCTGCACGAGTCGCGGTCGGATGCTCGGGCTCAGGTGCAGCGCGCCGAGGTGCTGCTCGCCGAGTTTCGTCAGGACGTGCGCACGGAGCTGCGCTCGGCGGCGGCGCGCGGAGACGAGCTCGAGGGCGCAGTCGACGAGCTCGAGTCGCGGTTGTCGCGCCTGCGCGCCGACGTGCTGGGGCTCGTGCGTTAGGCGCGGTTACTCAGCCCAGCGCAGCGGCACGTAGAGGTCTTGCACGCGGTCGGCCGACGCCGTGTGGTCGTTGCGCGTGTACAGCCCGCACTCGACCTCGCGGCAGTCGACGTTCTCGTCAGCGGCGGGCGGCAGCTCGATGTAGGCGGTGAAGGTGCCGGCCTCGCCGTCGTCGAAGGAGCGCGCGCCGAAGAGCCGCCAGGCGAAGGCTTCGTTGATCCAGTTGGAGGCGGCGTACTGCACGACGCCTTCCTCGAACTCTTCGACCTCCTGCGAGCCGACGCCTCCGAGGCACGGGCCGGGCTTGCCGTCGAGCTGCTCGGGTATCGCGCACACGGCCACGTAGAGGCCGCGCGACCCGTCGAACCCGTCGCCCGTGACCACGAGGCGGTCGCCCGCGCTGACGGAGTCGAGCTGGGGCGCATCCCCGTCGGGTGTGGCGACGGTGAGGGTGCGCGTGCGCTCGTCGTCCCCGGTGGCGGTGACGCTCGTCGGATACCCGTCGACGCGCGCCTGCCCGGAGGAGCCCTGCGGCGTCGCGAGCAGGATGGGCACGACGACGAGGGCGACGAGCACGAGCACGATCGCGAGCAAGCCGCCGACGATCCACGGCCAGAGCCGCCGACGCCGCGGCCGATCGGCTGAGGGCGCGGCGTCAGTCACCCGGCCAGTGTAATGAGCGCACCTCGGCGTCGGCAGGGCCGTTGGTCCCGCGCATCGGGCCCGGCGGGGCTAGGCTCGCGCAGGTGACGGCACCGGTACGCAGCAGGGCGGGCGCGTCCCCACGCGACCTGCTCGCCGTGTTCGTCGGCGGCCTCATCGGCACGACCCTGCGCGTGCTCCTCGACCTAGCGATCGTGCACGACCTGGAGGAGTTCGCCCTCAGCACCCTGCTCGTCAACGTCGTCGGAGCCTTCGTGCTCGGCCTGCTCGTCGCGGCGCTCTGGCCTCGCGTGCCGGGCTGGGTGCGCGTGGGGCTGGGGCCGGGCATCCTGGGGTCGTTCACGACGTTCTCAGCGTTCGCCGTCTCGATCGTCGCCCTCGCGCAGGCGGGCGACGTCGTGGGCGCGGTGCTGTCGATCGTGCTCAGCATCGGGTTCGGGATGCTCGCCGCCTGGCTCGGCCTCGTCCTCGGTTCCCGGCTCGCGCACGGAGGGTCGCCCACCATGGTGGAGGTCGACGAGTGACCCCCCTCGTGCTGCTCGCCGTCGCCGTGGGCGGAGCCTTCGGCGCCGTCTTCCGTCAGCTCACGTCGGTGAGCCTCGCGGGCCGCGGTCGCATCCCGTGGGGCGTGCTCGTAGTCAACGTCGTCGGGTCATTCGTGGCCGGAGTCGCCCTCGGCGCACCCCTCGACCCCACCGTGCAGCTGATCATCGTGAGCGGCGTGTGCGGGGGCCTCACGACCTTCAGCACGTTCGCCGTCGAGACGATCCAGCTCGTGTCGGAGGGCAAGCACCGCGCTGCAACCGCGAGCGTCGCCCTCAACCTCGCCCTCGCCGTTCCTGCCACGCTCCTCGGGCTCACCGCCGCGTTGCTACTCGTCTGAGCTCTCACTCGCCTCGCGCTCGGCAGCGTCAGCAGCGCGCCGCTCCGCCAGCTTCTGCCGCGTCGGCGGTATCACCACGGTGAAGAAGATCACCCCGATGACGAGCAGGATCACCCCGAGCACGATGGGCGTCACGATGAGCACGATCGTGATCAGGTCCATGCCTACCGTCCCATCTTGCTGAGCGTCGCGACGACCTGCCGCGCGATGTTGCGCCCGGCCCGGTTCGCGCCGATGGTCGAGGCAGCGGGCCCGTAGCCGGCGAAGAAGACGCGCGGATCGCGCTCCGAGTGGTGGCTCGCGACGGTCACGCCGCCCTCCTTCTCGCGCAGCTTGAGGGGGGCGAGGTGCCGCAGCTCGGGGCGGAAGCCCGTCGCCCACACGATCGCCTGCGCCGGCTGGAAGACGTCGAACTCGTCCCAGCGAACACCGTCCGGCTCGATGCGGTCGAACATCGGCCGATACTCGAGCACGCCCCGATCGACCGCCGCCTGGATGCGCCGCGTGCGGGGCACGCCCGTGCCGCTCACGATGCTCGGCAGCGCCCGACCGGCGCGCGCCGCGTCGTCCTGCGCAGCGACGGCCTTCTCGGCGGCCTCGAGGTTGAGCACGGCCTCGTCGAGGAACTGGGGCGGCCGCCGCGTCGCCCACGTGATGCTGCGCGCGTGTGGCTCGAGCTCGAGAATGAAGCCGATAGCGCTCGTACCGGCCCCGACGACGACGACATCCTGATCCGTGAAATCGGTCGCATCCGTGTACTCGGCCGTGTGCACGTGACGGCCCTCGAATTCGCGGATGCCCGGATAATGCGGCACGAACGGCGAGCCCCACGTTCCGGTCGCATTGACGATCGTCGACCCGGCGAGCTCCAACGGCCCGTTCTCCGTGTCGAAGCGCACGAGTAGCGGCCCGCCGAGATCCTCCACGCGCGTGACCGACGCGGGCCGCACGACCTGCAGGCCGTAGTGCTCCTCGTACTGCGCGTAGTAGTCGGCGACGACGTCGCGCGCGGGCGCGTGGTGGTCGGCCGTCTCGAAGCTCAGGCCGAGCTCGTCCATGCCCGGCAGGTCGTTGACGCGGTGCGCCGAACCGAGCCGCAGCGCCTCCCAACGGTGCTGCCACGCGCCGCCCGTGCGCGGCCCGCGATCGAGCACCACGAACTCCTCGCCCGGCTCGAGGCCGAGGCGGCGCAGATAGAAGGCGACCGAGAGACCTGCTTGGCCCGCACCGATGACCACGCAGGAGGTGGTCAGATCGGGCGCGCTCACCCGGAATAGGCTACCGGGCGCACTCGACCGCGAGCACCGCAGGGAGGCTGGTCGAGCAGGGCTCGCGTGATAAACTTCGCCACAGTTTTTCTACCATCCCGACTCGGCGCTCTCGGTCCTTCACCGGGCCATCCGTCGACACACTTGTGAGGGGGTCACGCATGGGGCGCGGCCGACAGAAGGCAAAGCACACCAAGGTGGCACGCGAGCTGAAGTACTCCAGCCCGAACACCAACCTCAGCGCGCTCGAGCGTGAGCTCGGCGTGCCCTCGAGCGAGCCCGACTACGAAGACAAGTGGGCGCACCTCGTTGAGGACGACGACGAGACGGAAGACGACGCGCAGACTGCGTGACGCTGGCGGGTGCACCCATCCCTCCATCCCAACGATCCATCAGCGGCAACACTCCCCAGCGGAGCCACTGACTGATCCCTGCACCGTGATCTCGGCCATTGTTCTACAATGAAGAACATGGCAGAAGTCGGAATTCGAGCGCTCAAGCAGAACGCGTCCGCGGTGGTGGCCGACGCGGCTGCCGGCGAGACGGTCACGATCACTGATCGTGGTCGCCCGGTGGCGCAGCTGACCTCGATCGCGGCATCGCCACTGCAGCGCATGCTGGCCAACGGCACGGCGCGCCGTGCGCGTCGCGACCTCGCCTCGCTTCCCGCGCCAACCGAGGCCCCGCCTCTGACTCCCGTCCTGGCCGAGATCCGCGACGACGAGCGCTACTGATCCGTGGCGCTGTACTTCGACACATCCGCACTCGTGAAGCTCGTCGTCGCAGAACCTGAGACGACCGCCTTGCGAGACGCCGCGCGCGTATCGACGGTCGAACCCGTCAGCAGCGACCTCACGCGAACCGAGCTCCTTCGCACGGTTCGTCGCGGTGCTCCAGACCGCCTGGTATCGGCACGTGAAGTGCTCGAGGCGCTCACACTCGTACCGGTGACGACCGAAGTGTGTGAAGCGGCCGGGAGGCTCGAACCTCGAACACTGCGTGCTCTCGATGCTCTGCACCTGGCTTCAGCGCTGGGCCTCGGGGACGATCTGGAGGCCGTCGTCACGTACGACCACCGCCTCGCCGACGCGTGCCGCGCGAACGGTGTCGCGGTGCTCGCGCCGCACTGATCGAGCGGATGCTCCGCTCAGGCCCGGTAGGAACCGACGAGCCGCGCGGCTCCCCCCGTGACGCCCTTGGCGCCCTGCTCGAACCCGTCGAATTCGCGCGCCGCAGTCGACACGCTGCCCGCCACCCATGCGGGCACTGAGCGCGACTCGAGAGCCGCGACGACGTCGGCCGCACGGTCCTGCGCGACGACGGCGAGCATCCCGATACCGAGGTTCCACGTTCCCTCGGTCGACTCGAGGCTGTCGCCGGCGAGGTCGGCGAGCACGCGGAAGACGCTCGGCGGGCTCCAGCTCGTGCGGTCGAGCTCGACCCAGCTGCCGAAGGGCAGCACGCGCGCCAGGTTCGCGGCGAGGCCGCCGCCGGTCACGTGGCTGAGCGCGTGAACGGCTCCCGGATGCTCGGCGAGCAGCTCGAGCAACGGCGCCGTGTAGAGCGCGGTGGGAGTCAGGAGCGTCTCGCCCACGACGCCCCCGAACTCGGCCAGCTCATCGTGGTACCCGATGCCGCGCTCGGCCAAGATGTGCCGCACGAGCGAGAAGCCGTTGCTGTGCAGCCCGCTCGACGCCATCCCGACGACCACGTCGCCGTCGCGCACGCGGTCGGGGCCGAGCAGCTCATCGGCCTCGACGACGCCGACCGCGGCGCCCGCGACGTCGTAGTCGTCCGGCCCCAAGAGCCCGGGGTGCTCAGCGGTCTCACCGCCGACGAGGGCGGTGCCCGTCGCGGAGCAGGCCTCGGCGATGCCGCGCACGATGTCGGCGATGCGCTCGGGGTGCAGCTTGCCGCACGCGATGTAGTCGGTCATGACGAGGGGCTTCGCGCCGACCACGACGATGTCGTCGACGACCATCGCCACGAGGTCCTGCCCGATCGTGTCGTGAATGTCGAGGGCCTGCGCGATCGCGACCTTCGTGCCGACGCCGTCGGTGCTCGAGGCGAGGAGCGGGCGGCGGTAGCCGAGCAGGGCGCTCGCGTCGAAGAGCCCGGCGAAACCGCCCACGCCGCCGACGATCTCGGGGCCGTGCGTGGCCGCGACGGAGGCCTTCATGAGCTCGACGGCGCGATCCCCCGCGGCCGTGTCGACGCCTGCCGCGGCGTAGGAGTTCGTCATTCGTTCATCCCATCCGCGGTCTGCCAGACTGGTCGCAAGCAGTCACCACTCTACGGTCTGGAGCAGGCACCGCATGTGCGGCATCGTGGGGATCGTCTCGTCGAGCCCCGTCAATCAGCAGGTCTACGACGCACTCGCCCTCCTGCAGCATCGGGGCCAGGATTCGACCGGCATCGCGACCGCCGAAGGGCGCGTGCTGCACTTCGTCAAGGCGAAGGGTCAGGTGCGCGAGGCCTACCGCACGCGCGACATGCGCTCGCTCCTCGGCACGATGGGGCTCGGCCACGTGCGGTACGCGACGCGCGGCTCCGCCTCCAAGGAGGAGGAGGCGCAGCCGTTCTACGTGAACGCGCCGTACGGCATCATCCTCGTCCACAACGGCAACCTCACGAACACGCGCGAGCTCACGCGCGAGCTGTTCGAGGTCGACCGCCGGCACCTCAACACCAATAGCGACACCGAGCTGCTCGTCAACGTGCTCGCCCACGAGCTGCAGCAGCAGGTGAGTGGTGAGGATCTCGACCCCGACCAAGTGTTCGCCGCCATCAGCCGCCTGCACGAGCGCGTCGAAGGCTCCTACGCCGCCATCGCCCTCATCGCCGGCCACGGTCTACTCGCCTTCCGCGACCCGTTCGGCATCCGCCCCCTCGTGCTCGGGCGCCGCACGACGGGCCTCACCGGCGACGAATGGATCGTCGCGAGCGAGTCGCTCGTGCTCGAAGCCGGCGACTACGAGATCGTGCGCGACCTCGCCCCCGGCGAGGCCGTGTTCATCGCCTCCAACGGCGAGATGGTCTCCCGCCAGTGCGCCGCGAACCCGCGCCTCGCGCCGTGCTCGTTCGAGTACGTGTACCTCGCGCGGCCCGACTCGGTCATGAACGGCATCTCCGTCTACGAGGCGCGCCTGCGGCTCGGCAACCGGCTCGCGACCTCGATCGAGCGCTACGCCCCCACGGGCAATATCGACGTCGTCATGCCGATCCCCGACTCCTCGAGGCCCGCCGCGATGCAGGTCGCCCAGAAGCTCGGCATCGAGTACCGCGAAGGCTTCTACAAGAACCGCTACGTGGGCCGCACGTTCATCATGCCGGGGCAGTCGGAGCGCAAGAAGAGCGTCAAGCAGAAGCTCAACGCCATGTCGAGCGAGTTCGCCGGCAAGAACATCCTCATCGTCGACGACTCGATCGTGCGCGGCACCACCTCGCGCGAGATCGTCGAGATGGCGCGCGCCGCCGGCGCCAATGAAGTCACCTTCACCTCGGCGGCCCCGCCCGTGCGCTACCCGCACGTCTACGGCATCAACATGCCCACCTCGCGCGAGCTCGTCGCGCACGGCCGCCGCATTCCCGAGATCGCTCAGGAGATGGGTGCAGACCACCTCATCTACCAGGAGGTGGAGGACATGCAGGCGGCGATTCTCGAGGGCAGCGACATCACCGAGCTCGAGATGAGCTGCTTCACGGGCGACTACATCACCGGCACCGTGAGCCCCGAGTACCTCGCGTGGGTCGAGGCCAACCAGAACAGCTAGTTCTCGTCGCCGGGCGACTCAGGCTCAGCAGTCTCCGGCTCGGCAGTGTCAGGCTCAGCAGTCTCCGGCTCAGCGGGCACCTCTTCGCGCTCCATCTCGATCGTGCGAGCGCGACGGCGGGAGCGCCGATCGGCGAGCACCGCGAGCACGGCACCGACCAGCACGCCGGCCGAGACGCCGTAGAGCGAGAAGTAGGCGAGCGAGGCCGCGAAGCCCACCCCGGGGTCGGCCTCGAACAGGCTCGTGACGATGAGCGTCGCCAGGAACCCGAGGAAGCCGCCGACGACGAGGAAGGCGCTGATGCGCGGCGCGCGGCGCACCGTGACGCGGTCGCGATCAGATGCGGGCTCGGATGCGGGGGTCGGCTGGTCGCTCACGCCCCCATTCTCGCGCACGGCGACTGGGCTCCGGCTCAGGGCAGCTCGAGCGGGAACAGCGCCGACAGGTCGGAGCGACTGCCTGACGCACGCACGCGACCGGCCTGCGAGGCCTGCGACCACGAGAGGCCGCCGGTCGCGATGTCGAGGAAGGTCTGCGCGTCGAGCTCCACGACGTTGGGCGGCGTGCCGCGCGTGTGCCGCACGCCCTCGACGAGCTGCACGGCGCCGAACGGGGGAACCCGCACCTCCACCGAGCGGCCCGGCGCCGTCTCGGCGAGCAGCTGCAGCGTGTAGCGCACGGCGAGTGCGAGCGTCTCGCGCGGGGGCGGAGCATCCGTATCGCCCCCCGCGGCCGGAGAGCTCGCCTCGGTGACCGCCCGCACGGCAGCGCGTCCCTCGGCGTCGTCGATGCGGGGCCTGGCCATGCCCCGAGAGTACGCCGAGCAGCGGCGCGCAGCGTCAGTAGGCTGGGCGGGTGAGAATCCTCGTCCTCGGCTCGGGCGCGCGCGAGCACGCCATCATCACCGCACTGCTCAGCGAAGGCAGCGCGGCACCGCACGAAATCACGGCCGCGCCCGGCAACGCCGGCATCGCCGCCGTCGTGCCGACCGTCGCGCTCGACGCCACCAAGGGCGCCGTCGTCGCCGACTACTGCGTCGACAACGACATCGAGCTGCTCATCATCGGGCCCGAGGCCCCGCTCGTCGCGGGAGTCGCCGACGCCGTGCGCCAGCGCGGCATCGCCGTATTCGGGCCCGGCGCCGCCGCCGCGCAGCTCGAAGGCTCGAAGGCGTTCGCCAAGCGCATCATGGACACCGCGGGCGTACCCACCGGTCGTGCCGTGCGCGCCGGCACCCTCGCCGAGGTGGAGGCCGCGCTCGACGAGCTCGGCGCCCCGCACGTCGTCAAGGCCGACGGGCTCGCCGCCGGCAAAGGCGTCATCGTCACCGACGACCGCGCCGCCGCTCTCGCCCACGCCGAGAACTACCTGCAGCAGGGCGGGGTGCTCGTCGAAGAGTTCCTCGCCGGCCAGGAGGTCTCCCTCTTCTTCGTGAGCGACGGCCACACGGTGCTGCCGCTGAGCCCCGCGCAGGACTACAAGCGCGCGCTCGACGGCGACGCCGGCCCCAACACGGGCGGCATGGGCGCCTACTCTCCCCTGCCGTGGGCTCCCGAGGGCTTCGTCGACGAGGTGATCCGCACGGTCGCCGAGCCCACCGTCCGCCAGCTCGACGCCGAGGGCACCCCCTTCATCGGCCTGCTCTACTGCGGCCTCATCGTCACCGAGCAGGGCATCCGCGTCATCGAATTCAATGCGCGCTTCGGGGACCCCGAGACGCAGGTCGTGCTGCCGCGCCTCGCCACCCCCCTGAGCGAGCTTCTGTACGCCGCCGCCACCGGACAATTGAGCGGGATGCCCCGGCCCGAGTTCCGCGACGACGCCTGCGTGACCGTCGTGCTCGCGAGCGAGGGCTACCCCGAGTCCCCTCAGACCGGCCGCCCCCTCACCGGGATCGACGCGGCCGAGGCCGTCGAGGGCGTGCACCTGTGCCACGCCGCCACCGCCCGCACCGACGACGGCTACGTCGCCACCGGCGGTCGCGTGCTGAGCGTCGTCGCCACCGGCGCCGACTTCGCGCAGGCCCGCGCGCGCGCCTACGAGGCGATCGGGCTGCTGGAGCTCGAAGGCGGCCAGTACCGCACCGACATCGCGGCGCGCGTGGCCTGATGCCCGTGGATGCCCTCCCTCAGCTCGGCTGGCAGCACGCCTACTCGGGCAAGGTGCGCGACCTCTACGAGCACGCCGAACACCCGGCGCTCATGCTCGTCATCGCGAGTGATCGGGTCAGTGCGTTCGACCACGTGCTCGAGCCGGGCATCCCGGGCAAGGGCGCGCTGCTGACCGAGCTGAGCCGCTGGTGGTTCGACCAGCTCGACATGCCCAACCACCTCGCGGTGGGCGACCACCTGCCCGAGGTTCCCGCCGAGGTCGCCGACCGCGCGATGCTCGTGCGGCGGCTCGACATGCACCCCGTCGAGTGCGTCGTGCGCGGCTACCTCAGTGGATCCGGCTGGGTCGAGTACCAGGCCACGCAGAGCGTGTGCGGCATCCCCCTGCCGGCAGGTCTGCGCGACGGCGACCAGCTGCCCGAGCCGATCTACACGCCCGCGTGGAAAGCGCCGATGGGTGAGCACGACGAGAACATCACCTTCGAGCGCTCGGTCGAGCTCGTGGGTGCGCCGGTCGCCGCAGCGCTGCGGGATGCGTCGCTCGCGATCTTCGCGCGCGCGAGCGCTCTCGCCGCCGAGCGCGGGGTGATCCTCGCCGACACCAAGTTCGAGTTCGGCACCGACCCTGGCACGGGCGAGCTGACCCTCGCCGACGAGGTGCTGACCTCGGACAGCTCGCGGTACTGGGATGCCGAGCTGTATGCGGCGGGCGGGCCCTCGCGGCTCGACAGTTTCGACAAGCAGATCGTGCGCAACTGGCTCGCGTCTCACTGGGACCGCACCGGCACCCCGCCCGCGCTGCCCCCCGAGATCGTGTCGCGCACGGCGGCCCGCTACCGCGAGCTCCTCGCCCGCCTCACCCCGTAGTCCCGCGCCCCCCGTGCCAGATCTGGCGCGAAAGGGCGCGCGCGGGGAGAGCTGCTGCCCGTTCGTGCCAGATCTGGCACAGGGGGCGCGGCACCGCGGCGCGGCGCCCGAGGAATGGGGCGGGATGCTCGCGCGTTGACGCACGCATGACCGACTCCGCACGGCTCGCCGCCGACACCGCCATGGGCGCCGTCACCCTCGACGTCGCCGACCTCGATTCCATGACGGCGTACTACCGGGATGCGGTGGGGTTGAGCGTGCTGACCTCCGACGGGCCGGTCGTCGTGCTCGGGCGCGTGGGCGACGCGAGCGCAGCATCCGTGCCCGTCGTCGTTCTTCGGCACAGCCCGACCCTGAAGCATGCGGGGCCGCGCGAGGCCGGGCTCTTCCACACGGCGATCCTGTTCGAGACGCAAGCCGCGCTCGCCGCGGCGGTGTACACGGTCGCGACGGCGCATCCGCAGCGGTTCACCGGATCGAGCGACCACCTCGTGAGCCAGGCCTTCTACTTCGACGACCCCGAAGGCAACGGCGTCGAGCTCTACTGGGATCGCGACCGCACTCAGTGGTCGTGGGTGCACGGGCAGGTCGAGATGAGCACGCTGTTCCTCGACCCGAACGCGTTTCTGCGCGAGCACCTCACCGAGGAGGCGCTCGCCGCGCACGGCACCGCGCCGAGCGTCGTCGGCCACGTGCACTTGAGCGTCGGCGACACGGCGACCGCACGCGACTTCTACGTCGACCGGCTCGGCTTCGACCTGACGACCTCGTTCGGCGGGCAGGCGATCTTCGTGAGCGCGGGCGGCTACCACCACCACATGGCGATGAACGTGTGGCGCAGCGCCGGTGCCGGCCGCCGGATGCCCGCGCTCGGGCTCGGCCAGGTCGACATCTCCCTGCCGAACGCGGATGAGCTCGGCGCCACCGCCGAGCGTCTGCAGCACCACGGAGTGGCCGTGCGCGACGACGGCCGCACCCTCGAGCTCGACGACCCATGGGGCACGCGCATCCGCCTCGCCTCTGCGTAACCCGCACCCCCTGTGCCAGATCTGGCGCGAAAGGGCGTTCACCCTCGGGCTCGAGCGCCCATATGCGCCAGATCTGGCACAGAGGCGGGTGGGTGGGTGCGCCTAGACTCGCCACTCGTGAATGACTTCCGGCATCCGCGGCGGCTGCGGCTGAGCCGCGCGATCGCCGCCGCGCAAGCGCCCGTGCTGCTCGGGCAGGGCCGCAGGTTGCGCCGCGAGACGCCGCGGCTGCCCGACGCTCCCCTGCCCTGGGAGGGCAGGGTCGACGGCCCCGGCGGGGAGGGTGGCGGTAGCGAGCGAGTGCTGCGCCTGCTGGTCATCGGCGACTCGACCGCGGCCGGCGTGGGCGTCGACCACGCCGAGCTGGGGCTCGGCGGTCGCCTGGCGGAAGCGCTCTCCGCCCGCACCGGGCGACCCGTGCAGTGGTGGGCGGCGGGCCGCAACGGGGCGACCGCGCGCGACCTCGTGCGGCAGTACCTCGCCGCGGCCCTCGAGCGGCCCTACGACCTCGTCTTCCTCACGGTCGGGGCCAACGACGCCCTCGCCCTGCGCTCGGCCCGCGCCTTCCGCCGCGACATTCGACGCATTCTCGAGAGAACGTTCGCCGAGCATCCCCAGTCGGCACTGCTCATGTCGTCCCTGCCGGCCTTCTTCCGGTTCCGACTGCTCCCCGAGCCGCTGCGGCGCAGCCTGTACCGGCACTCGCAAGCCCTCGAGCGCGAGGCACGCGCGCTCGTCGACGCCCACCCCCGCGCCCACATGTCGCCGCCACCCCCGCCGTACACGGACGGCTTCTTCGCGAGCGACGACTTTCACCCGAGCGCGATCGGCTACCAGGACTGGGCCACCTTCGCGGTCGACGACGCCGACAGCATCGGGTTTCTGCGACTGCTCGACGACCACTGACCCGGCTCGTCGCCGTGACGCGCCCGTAGACTCGCGACCGTGCCCCCGACCTCCCGCCCGCAGACGTCCGGCCCGCAGTCTTCCCGACCGCTGCGCGGCCGCCGTCTGAGCCGGGCCATCGCTCTCGCGCTCGCCCCCGTGCTCGTGCCGCAGACGGTGAAGGTGCGCCGCACGGTGCCGAAGCTGCCAGAGGCGCCGCGCCCGTGGGAGGGCGGTGGCGGCACCGATCCGCTGCAGCTGCTCGTGCTGGGCGACTCGATGGCGGTCGGCGTGGGCGCCGACGATGCTTCCGAGGGTCTCGCCGGGCACCTCGCGGCGGGGCTCACGGAGCGGACCGAGCATCCAGTGCGATGGCGCGCCCGGGGGCGCAATGGGGCGACCGCGCGCGACGTCATGGACGACCACCTGGCCGAGGCTCTGAGCGAGCCTGCCGACCTCATCGTGCTGAGCATCGGCGCGAACGACGCCATGCAGGTGCGAAGCGACCGGGCGTTTCGGCGCGACGTGAAGCGCATCCTGCACGACATCTTCGCCGCGCACCCTGGTGCGATCGTGCTCATCGGGGCGCTGCCCGCCTTCCATCGCTTCGAGATTCTGCCGGAGCCGCTGCGCAGCACGCTCTCGCTGCACGCCCGCGCGCTCGACGTGGCCGCTCGTCGCGCTCTTGAGAGATTCCCGCGAGCGCATATGTCACCCGAGCTGCCGCCGTACAGCGAGGGGTTCTTCGCCACCGACGACTTCCACCCGAGCGCGCAGGGGTACCGGGAGTGGGCCGAGTTCGCCCTCGACGACGCGTGGTCGCACGGCATCGCCCGCGTCCTGCCCTCATGACCCGCGCGCGCGGCGGCACCGCCGACGACCGCGCGCGGCCCGAACGTCTCGCCGGTATCCCGGCTCTCGCGGCCGTCGTTGCGCGGCTACGCGACCATCACCCGCCCGCCTCAGGTCGCCTGCTCGTCGGCCTGGCCGGCGCTCCCGGCGCGGGCAAGTCGACGGTTGCCGCCACGATCGCCGCCGCGCTGCCGGGCACCGCGGTGCTGCCGATGGACGGCTTCCACCTTCCGCAGTCCCGCTTGCGAGACCTCGGCCGCCGCGACCGCATGGGCGCACCCGACACGTTCGACGTGGCCGGCTTCACGACCCTGCTGGCGACCTTGCGCGAGGTCGACAACTCAGGACGAACCGTGCTCGCCCCCGGATTCGACCGCGAGATCGAGGAGCCGGTGGCTGACGCCGTGGCCCTGCGTCCTGAGTTGTCGACCGTCATCGTGGAGGGCAACTACCTGCTGCTCGATGACGGCGGCTGGGAGGCGATCGCACCGCTGCTACATGCCACCGTCGGCATCGTCGTCGACGACGCCATTCGCCGCGAGCGGCTCATCGCGCGCCACATCGCCTTCGGCAAGGCTCCGGATGCTGCACGCGCCTGGGCTCTCGGCCCCGATGAGCGCAACGCGGCCGCGATCGCGGCGACGCTCGAGCGAGCGGACTACCTGCTCAGCCCCTGACGGACCATAGCGCCGCCGCCCTACGAGTCGGCTGTGCCGATGCCGTCGCCGGCGGCGAGCGCCGACGCCGCGTCGTCCTCGTCGGCGTGCTCCGTGCCGTCGGCGAGCGCTCGTCGCGACTCGGCGCGCTCGATGCTCTGGTTGCGGGAGGTGACGCGGCTGCGGGGCAGGATCTCGGGTCGCTGGTCGTGCACCCACTGCACGAGCTTCTCGCGCACGAGGCAGCGCAGATCCCACAGGGTGCCGGCGTCGGCTGCGCTCACGAGGGCACGAATCTGCACGAAGCCGCCGGTCGCGTCGGTGACGATGACGCCTGAGGAACGGCCGTCCCACATGTCGGTCTCCGCGAGGATGCGGTCGAGCTCCTGGCGCACCGCGGCGGGGCTCACCGTCCAGTCGACGTCGAGGTAGACGGTGCCGAGCAGCTCTGAGCTCTCGCGCGTCCAGTTCTGGAACGGCGTCGTCGTGAAGTACGTGGAGGGCAGCACGAGTCGGCGCTGGTCCCACGTGTTGACGACGACGTAGGTGAGGGTGATCTCCTCGACACGGCCGTACTCCCCGTCGGCGATGACGACGTCGTCGATGCGCAGCGCGTCGCTGAAGGCGAGCTGCATGCCGGCGAAGAGGTTGGCGAGGCTCGACTGCGCGGCGAGGCCGGCGACGACGCTCACGAGCCCGGCGGAGGCGAGCAGGCTCGCACCGGCGGCCTGCGCACCCGGGAAGGTGAGGAGGATGGCGGCGACGGCGAGGATGACGATGAGGGCGGCGGCGAGGCGCCGCAGGATGGTGATCTGCGTCTGCATGCGACGGGCTACCCGGTTGTCGGGGCCGGTGACTCCGGTGGCTTCGTAGCGCAGGAGGATGCGGTCGAAGAAGAGTCGCACGACGGCGGAGATGAACCAGGCGCCGGCGGCGATCGTCAGGATGACGAAGACCCGCGTGTAGACATCGAGCCAGTAGTCGGCGGGCAGCGCGATGGCGAGCGCGATCCACACGGCGAGGGTGAGGAGCAGGATGCGGAACCGCCGCCGCGACGGCCCGAACGTCGCGTAGACCCCGGCCCACCGTCGGGCGATGAGCCGCACGATGAGGGAGATGAGGCCGACGACGAGGATGACGGCGACGAGCGCGACGAGCAGCGCGATACCCACGTCGGCGAGAACGGGCCAGTCGATGTCGAGGTTCCAGTCGGGCATGGCGACTCCTTCTTCTCTAGCGCGAGCGGCTCGGGGCGGGCGGGGTGGTCGTGCCTTCCAGGGTAACCACGCCGGTAGACTCGCTCTCAACCCCACCCGCCTCATGCAGGGAGCCTTCTGTGCCCACGATCGTCGTCGAGGTCATGCCCAAGCCCGAGCTTCTCGACCCGGCTGGCAAGGCCGTCGCGGGTGCCCTGCACCGTCTCGGCCACGACCACGTGACGGATGTGCGCATCGGCAAGCGCTTCGAGCTCACGGTCGACACGGTCGACGACGAGCTGCTGAAGGGCATCGAGAAGGTCGCCGCCGACATGCTGTCGAACTCGGTCATCGAGACCGTGCTGTCGGTGGAGATCCTCGACGAGAGCCCTGCAGGAGAGACGCACTGATGCGCGTCGGGGTCATCACCTTCCCCGGCTCCCTCGACGACCGCGATGCGATGCGCGCGATCCGCCTGGCGGGCGCCGAGCCTGTCGCGCTGTGGCACGGCACGCACGACCTCATGGGTGTGGACGCGATCGTGCTGCCGGGCGGCTTCAGCTACGGCGACTACTTGCGGTGCGGCGCGATCGCGGCGAACTCTCCGATCATGGCGGAGGTGATCGATGCGGCGAACAGCGGGATGCCCGTGCTCGGCATCTGCAACGGCTTCCAGATCCTCGTGGAGACCCACCTGCTGCCGGGCGGGCTCGTGCGCAACGATCATGGCGACTTCATCCGCCGCGACCAGCGACTGCGCGTCGAGAGCACCGACTCGGCGTGGACGAGCGGTTTCGAGCAGGGCCAGGAGATCACGATCCCGCTCAAGAACGGCGAGGGCGGCTTCATCGCCGACGAGGAGACGCTCGACCGCCTCGAGGGCGAGGGCCTCGTCGCCTTCCGCTACCTCGACGTGAACCCGAACGGCTCGCTGCGCGACATCGCGGGCCTGCGCAACGAGCGCGGCAACGTCGTCGGCCTCATGCCGCACCCCGAGCACGCGGTCGAGCCGGGCTTCGGGCCGGACACCCCCGCCGCCATGCGCTCCGGCATCGACGGGCTCACGTTCTTCACGAGCGTGCTCACCGCCACTCTCGCCTCCGCCTGACCCGAGTCGGCACCGGTTCGTCGCGCGGGGCCGCCTCACGCGCTCTTGCAGCAGTACCGACCAGTCGGTATGTTCTGCAGCATGAGTTCTGTCCGCATCCCCTCGGCCCTCCACGAGGTGCTCGGCGAGCAGCAGTCCCGCCTCGCCCTCGTCCTCATCGCTGCGGCCGCCGCCGTGCCCGTGCTCGCCGTGGCTCCCGCCCTCGCCGACGTGCCCGTGTGGCGCGCGGTCCTCGCCGCCCTGCTGGTCGCCGACATCGGTGCGGGCGCGATCGCGAACCTCACGCGCGGCACGACCGACTTCTACGCGGCGCGCCCGCGCCTGCGCTGGGTCTTCATCGCCGTGCACGTGCACCTCCCCCTCGTCGCGCTCCTGCTCGACCTGACCCTCACGCCGGCCCTCGTCGCCTGGGCGGCGACGATCGTCGCCGCGACCGTCGTGAACCTGCTAGTGCGCCACCCCGAGCAGCGCGTCGTGGCGGGTCTCCAGCTCGCGGTGATCCTGTGCGGCCTGCCCCTGCTGCCCGACCAGAGCCCGGCCCTTCTCGTCGTGAGCGCGCTCTTCGCCACGAAGGTCGCCTACGCGTTCGCCGTCGACCACCGCGCTGAGGCGCGCGACACCGCCAGGCGCGACACAGACCCGCGCGACACAGACCCGCGCGACACAGACCCGCGCGACACAGACCCGCGCGACACAAACCCTCCGACGCACGCGGGGGCCCCGGCATGACGGCGACCGCCGTGACGATCCGGCCAGCAGCCGCCTACGAGCACGAGGCCGCGGCGCGTCTGCTCGCCGACGCCTTCACGCACGACCCGCTCATCCGGGCGGCCACGGCCCGAGCATCCGACCCCGACACCGCGCGTGCCACGATCTTCCGCACGAGCCTGAGCACCACGCTCGACCAGGGCGGCACCGTGCTCGTCGCCGTCGACGAGGGCAGCCTGCTCGGTGCGGCCATCATCCTCGACCCCGCTCGTGGCCGACTGCGCGCCCTCGCCGGTCGCGTGCGCGCTGGCGGCAGATTTCTGAGGATGCTCCCGCTCCTGGGCGGGCGCGGCCTCACCCTCCTCAACGACGCCGATCGGGCCTCCCGCCGCCACGCACCGCGCGACCCCCACCATGTGCTCACCGCCGTCGGTGTCACCGCGGCGGCGCGCGGCCGCGGCATCGGCCGCGCCCTCGTCGAGGCGACCGTGGACCGGGCGCGCGCGCACGTCGACTCCTGGGGCGTGCGCCTCGAGACCGAGAACGGCGAGAATGTCGACCGGTACCGCCGGTGGGGCTTCACCCTCGTGGCGAGCGTGCGCGTCAGCACCGTGCCCCAGACCCCCGTCACCGTGCACGTCATGACGCACCCGGTGAGAGAGGAGAGCACCGCATGACGACGCGAGCGCGCGACGAGATCGTCGAGGCGGCGTTCCGCCTGTTCCTCGAGCGTGGCTACGAGGCGACGAGCCTCGCGCGCATCCTCGACACCGTTCCCTACTCGAAGGGTGCCGTCTATCACCACTTCGCCAACAAGGAAGCCCTGCTCGACGCCGTCATCGACCGGTTCTTCACCTCCCTCGTGAACCCTTCGGCGACCCCGCGCCCGAGCGAGCCGCGAGCACTCGCCCACCGCATGGTCGACGACTACGTCGACGCGATCGACGCCGTCGCCCCCTACGCCTCCCCGACCGCGTACTACGCGTTCCTCACCTCCGTCGCGCCTCGGGCCAGCGAGGCGATCGGCGCGGCGCACGCGGCGAGTGCTGCCGAGCTCGCCGCCGCCCTTGAGCCCCTCACCGGTGCGAAGATCAGCGCCCACCACCTCGCACTCGACCTCATCGCCCTGGTCGAGGGCACCGGCATGCTGGCCGCGCTGCGGGGCGAGCATCCCGACCGCACCGCACTTCACGCGGCCGTCGACCGCGCGCTCCCACCGACTTCTGGGTGAACTCTGGTGTGCTGGTCACCATGACGACCACTCCCCACGACGACGCCCCCGTCGTCGCAGCCCCCCGCGCGACCCTCACCCCGAAGAAGCTGTACCGCATCGTCGCGATCGCCGAGGCGATCACGTGGACCCTCCTCATCACGGGGCTCATCCTCCGCGCCACGAGCGACCTCGCGATCGCGGTGACGATCGGCGGCAGCATCCACGGTTTCGTGTTCCTCGCCTACGGGGCGACCGCGATCCTCACCGCCATCAACCAGCGCTGGAGCGTGCGCCTCGGCCTGCTCGCCGTCGTCACGGCCGTCATCCCCTACGCGACGATCCCCTTCGACATCTGGGCGCACCGCGCGGGCAAGCTCGAGGGCGACTGGCGTCGCGAGGCGACCGACGACCCCCGCGACGCGCGCTGGTTCGATCGCCTGGTGCGGTGGATGCTGGGCCACCCGTACCTGCTGGCGGCACTCATCCTGCTCGCCGTCGTGGTGCTCTTCACGGTGCTGCTGATCCTCGGCCCGCCCGTGCCCAAGGCCTGAGCGGAGCGCGCGCCGCTACTGGTTGAGCGCGGCCCCCAGGAACATCGCGCCGACGAACACGAGCACGGCGATCATGACGTACATCCACACGGTCTTGGCGCTCATGCTTCTCCTGGTGCTCGGGGCCCCGGACTCAGCGTCTCGGGGGCTCGGGTAACGGCGTCTCCCAGCCTAGGCCGCCGATAGGCTTGAGCGCGTGACGAGCCCCGCGACGATCCCCGCTCCCGACACGGTCGACAACGCCGCCGCGACGCCCGAGAAGCACCAGCCTTTCGAGGCTCTCGGCCTCAAGCCCGACGAGTACGAGGCGATCAAGGCCCTCCTCGGTCGCCGCCCCACGAGCGGCGAGCTCGCGATGTACTCCGTCATGTGGAGCGAGCACTGCTCCTACAAGTCGTCGAAGGTGCACCTCCGTCAGTTCGGCCAGAAGGTCTCGGACGAGATGCGCGAGCACCTCATGGTCGGCATGGGCGAGAACGCGGGAGTCGTCGACATCGGCGAGGGCTGGGCGGTCACCTTCAAGATCGAGAGCCACAACCACCCGAGCTACATCGAGCCGTACCAGGGTGCGGCGACGGGCGTCGGCGGCATCGTGCGCGACATCATCTCGATGGGCGCCCGCCCGGTCGCGGTCATGGATGCTCTGCGCTTCGGCGCCATCGACCACGCTGACACGGCTCGCGTCGTGCCCGGTGTCGTGAGCGGCATCAGCCACTACGGCAACAGCCTCGGGCTGCCCAACATCGGAGGCGAGACGTACTTCGACGCCGTGTACCAGGCGAACCCCCTCGTCAACGCGCTCGCCGTCGGGGCGCTCCGGCACGAGGACCTGCACCTCGCGAATGCGCGCGGCGTCGGCAACAAGGTCGTGCTCTTCGGCGCGCGCACGGGCGGCGACGGCATCGGCGGCGCGAGCATCCTCGCGAGCGACAGCTTCAGCGAGGGCGGGCCGACGAAGCGGCCCGCCGTGCAGGTGGGCGACCCGTTCGCCGAGAAGGTGCTCATCGAGTGCTGCCTCGAGCTGTACCGTGGCGAGCTCGTGGAGGGCATCCAGGATCTGGGCGCCGCCGGCATCTCGTGCGCGACGAGCGAGCTCGCGGCGAACGGCGACGGCGGCATGGTCATCGACCTCGACGCCGTCCTGCTGCGCGACCCCACGCTCACGGCCGAGGAGATCCTCATGTCGGAGAGCCAGGAGCGCATGATGGCGATCGTGGCGCCCGACAAGCTCGAGGCGTTCCTCGCCGTGACGGCGAAGTGGGATGTCGAGACGAGCGTGCTCGGCGAGGTCACCGACACGGGTCGGCTCGTCATCCACTGGAAGGGCCAGAAGATCGTCGACGTCGACCCGAAGACGGTCGCGATCGACAGCCCCGTGTACGAGCGCCCCCTCGCCCGCCCCGAGTGGCAGGACGCCCTGCAGGCCGACAGCGCCGTCGCCCTGCCCCGCCCCGCCGATGACGCCGAGCTGCGTACGCAGGCGCTGCGCGTGCTCGGGTCGCCGAACCTCGCCGACCCGAGCTGGATCACCGACCAGTACGACTACTACGTCATGGGCAACACGGCCCTCGCGACGCCCGACGACGCGGGCATGATCCGCATCGATGAGGAGAGCGGGCTCGGCGTCGCGCTCGCGACCGACGCCAACGGCCGGTACTGCCAGCTCGACCCCTACGCTGGAGCGCAGCTCGCCCTCGCCGAGGCGTACCGCAACGTGGCCGCCACCGGAGCCGTGCCGCGCGCGGTGAGCGACTGCCTCAACTTCGGCAGCCCCGAGAACCCGGCGGTGATGTGGCAGTTCCAGCAGGCCGTCACGGGTCTCGCCGACGCGTGCCTCGAGCTGGGCATCCCGGTCACGGGGGGCAACGTCTCCTTCTACAACCAGACCGGCGACGTACCCATCCACCCGACCCCCGTCGTCGCCGTCATGGGCGTCATCGACCACGTCGACCGCCGTCTGCCCTCGGGCTGGCAGGACGAGGGCGAGAACCTCTACCTGCTCGGCGTCACGCGCGATGAGCTCGACGGCTCGGTGTGGGCGGGCACGATCCACGACCACCTGGGCGGGCTGCCGCCGCGCGTCGACCTCGCCGCCGAGCGCAACCTCGGCGGGCTGCTCGCCGCGGCCGCGGAGGAGGCGCTCGTCACGAGCGCGCACGACCTCTCCGACGGCGGACTGCTCGCAACCCTCGCCGAGGGCGTGCTGCGCTTCGGTGTCGGCGCGCGCGTCTGGATCACCGAGCTCATGGAGCGCGATGGCGTGGATGCTCTCGCCGCACTCCTCGCGGAGTCCACCGCCCGCGTGCTCGTGTCGGTGGCCCGCGAGGACGACGTGAAGTTCCGCGGCCTGTGCGCGGGACGCGACGTGCCGGTGCTGCGCGTGGGTGTGACCGACGGCGAGGTCGACGGCCTCGAGATCCAGGACCGCTTCACCCTCAGCCACGCCGAGCTCACGGTCGCCCACCGCAGCACGCTGCCCGAGCACTTCGGCCCCCTCGTCGGCGGCTGACCGTGCAGGGGCTCGGCGCGGCGGAGGTGCGCGAGCGCCTCGAACGCGGCCAGGGCAACGCCATGCCGAGCAGCACGGGGCGCTCGTTCTGGCGCATCATGCAGGCGAACCTGTTCACGCTGTTCAACCTCATCGTCGGCGGCGCGTTCGCGCTGCTGCTCGTGCTGGGCTACTGGCAGGACGCCCTGTTCGGGCTCTTCGTCATCGCCAACGTCGTCATCGGGGTGGCGCAGGAGTTCCGCGCCAAGATCACTCTCAGCAGGCTCGCGGTGCTCAACGCCCCGAAGGCTCGAGTGCTGCGTGAGGGCACGACGATCGAGGCGCCCACCGCGGAGGTCGTGCTCGACGACATCCTCGTGCTCGCCGCGGGCGACCAGGTGACCGCCGACGCCGAGGTGCTCGAGGCGCACGGGCTCGACGTCGACGAGTCGCTCCTCACGGGCGAGGCCGACCCCGTCGCCTCCGGCCCGGGGCGCGAGCTCATGTCGGGCTCGACGGTCGTCGCCGGCAGCGGTCTCGCGCGCGTGATCCGCGTCGGCGGCGACTCCTATGCCGCGCGCATCACCGCCGAGGCGAAGCAGTTCTCGCTCGTGCGCAGCGAGCTGCGCGGCGGCATCGCGCGCATCATCCGCTGGATCACCGTGCT
Organism: Chryseoglobus sp. 28M-23; assembly: GCF_014789785.1. NCBI lineage: Bacteria > Bacillati > Actinomycetota > Actinomycetes > Micrococcales > Microbacteriaceae > Microcella > Chryseoglobus sp. 28M-23. The sequence goes on from NZ_CP061846.1 coordinate 2,436,167, forward strand.
GCTGCTGCCGGTCGGCGCGATCGTCGTCAACGGCCAGATGCAGGCGGCCGGCGGCTGGGCGGTCGCGATCGAGTCGGGAGCGTGGCGCGAGGCCGCGGTCGCGGCGACGGCGAGCCTCATCGCGATGATCCCCCAGGGGCTCGTGTTCATGACGAGCGTCGCGCTCGCCGTCGGCGCCGTGAAGCTCGCCCAGCACGAAGTGCTCGTGCAGGAGCTCGCGGCCGTCGAGGGCCTCGCGCGCGTCGACATGCTGTGCCTCGACAAGACGGGCACCCTCACCGAGGGCCGCATGGTGCTCGACGGCGTCGAGCCGCTCGCAGCTGCCGACCTCGCGCCCGCCGCGCAGGCCGTGCTCGCCTGGATGGGCGCCGACCGCGACGCCAACGCGACCACCCGTGCGCTCGTCGAGCGCTTCACCGCGCCGCCGACCGAGCAGCCGGTGCGCGCGATCGAGTTCTCGAGCCGCCGCAAGTGGAGCGCGGTCTCCTTCGCCGACGGCCCGGCCCGCGGCACGTGGGTGCTCGGGGCCCCCGACATCGTCCTCGCCGACGTTCCTGATGCGGCGGATGCTCTCGCACGGTTCGACGAGCGCGCGACGGCCGGCGAGCGCACCGTCGTGCTCGCCCGCACCGACGCGATTCTCGACCCTCCCGTCGAGGCGCCCGAGGGCGAGAGGCCGCCCGAGCCCGCCCTGCCCGCCGACCTCGCGGCAGTCGCCCTCGTGTCGTTCCGCGAGAAGGTGCGCGACGACGCCCACGAGACGCTCGGCTACTTTCGCGAGCAGGAGGTCGAGCTGTGCGTCATCTCGGGTGACGACCCGCGCACCGTGGCGGCGGTCGCGCGCGAGGCGGGCATCCATCATGAGGGCCCCGGGTACGACGCGAGACAGTTGCCGGAGGAGGACGCAGCGCTCGACGCCATCATGGCCGAGCACCGCGTCTTCGGCCGCGTGACGCCCGAGCAGAAGAAGGCCATGGTGCTCTCGCTGCAGCGCCTCGGCCACACGGTCGCGATGACGGGCGACGGCGTCAACGACGCGCTCGCGCTCAAGCACGCCGATCTGGGCATCGCGATGGGGTCGGGAGCCGCCGCGACGCGCGCGGTCGCCCGCCTCGTGCTGCTGGATGGCCAGTTCAGCCGCCTGCCGCGCGTCGTGGCGGAGGGACGACAGGTCATCGCGAACGTCGAGCGCCTCGCCAAGCTGTTCCTGTCGAAGACGACCTACGCGATCCTGTTCGCCGTCGTCTTCGGGGCGCTGCTGTGGCCGTTCCCGTTCCTGCCCCGGCAGCTGTCGATCGTCGACGGCCTCACGATCGGCCTGCCCGCGCTCGTGCTCGCGCTGCTGCCGAACATCCAGCGCTACCGCCCGGGGTTCCTGCGCCGGGCCGCGCGGTTCTGCATCCCCTCCGGCCTCGTCGTGGGCGGCACGCTCATCTCCGTCGTCGCCTACGCCTACCTCGGCGGCTACGCCCCGCCCGTCGTGCAGACGGCGGCCGTCATCACCCTCACCCTCACGGCGCTGTGGGTGCTCGTGATCCTCTCGCGACCCTTCACGTGGATCACGAGCCTCGTCGTCGTCGCGGCCTACGCGGGGCTCGGTGTGGTGTTCGCGATCCCGGCCGCCGTCGACTTCCTGCAGCTCGGTGCCGCCCCGCTCGAGCTCCTTCTGGTTGCCGTGGGAGCGAGCGCGATCGGCTCCCTCCTGCTCGAGGTCCTGCACCGGATCGTCTCGCGCAGCGACCCGCGCTAGAGGGGCATCACCGCACGGCCCGCGCTAGACGACCCCGGCGCGGGCACGTCGCCGCACGGGCAGGCGCAGCCGTCGCTGCGCGAGGAGCACTCCGAGCAGCACGAGCAGAGCGCCGACCGGCTCGTTCCACACGAGCACCTCGCCGAGGACGAGCACGCCGAGCGCGACGCCCACGACCGGCGAGATGTACGTGACGGTCGCCGACCGGGTCGCACCCCACACGCGCACGACGTTCTGGTTCCACGCGTAGGCGAAGCCCGTGCCGAGCGCCCCGAGCAGCACGATCGCGATGACCACCGAGGGCGTGAGCGTCATCGGGTCGAGGCCGATCGCGGGGGTGAGGATGAGCATCCAGACCGCCGCGAGGGCGATCATGACGAACGACAGCATGATGGCGCTGAGACCGCTGTCGCGCAGGAAGCGGCGCATGTAGCTGAGGCTCACGCCGTAGCATGCAGTGGCGCCGAGCACGGCGAGGTAGGGCACGATGCCGCCCGTGCCCGCACCGAGCCCCTGCCACGGGCCGACGATGACGACGACGCCGAGGGTGCCGACGGCAATGCCCATGATCTGCTCGCGAGCGAGCGTCTCCACCTTGAACAGCAGCCCGGCCAGGAGGGCCGTCCAAATCGGCGTCGTCGCGTTGAGGATGCTCGTGACGCCGGAGGCGAGGTACTGCTGCGCCCATGCGAAGAGCAGGTACGGCAGCGCGGCGAAGGTGACCGAGAGCACCGCGAGGTGCCCCCAGACGCGCCGGTCGCGCGGAAGCCGGTCGCGAGTGACGAGGGCGATGAGGCCGAGGGTGAGCGCGCCGAAGACGGTGCGGCCCGTCGCCACCTGCGCCGGCGAGAGGCCCTCGAGGGCGAGCGCCATGAAGAGGAAGCTCGCGCCCCACACGAGGCCCGCGAGACCGAACTGGATGGCGATCCAGGTATCAGACCTGGACGGCGCGGTCGGCGCTGCCTCCGTCGACTCCGGGAGGGCGACCGGGACGGTCGCGGGTGCCGGCTCATCGCCGTCGAACGGGGCTGCGCCGGAGCGCTCAGGCGTCGCCGCCGCGGGGTTCTCGTGACTCACGGAGTGAGACTACTGCCCGGCGAGGTCGCGTACGGCTCCCGCCGATCGCGCCGTCCGATACCCGCGCACGGGCGAGAGCCGTCAGTCGTTGCCGGATGCAGCGATACTGCCGGTGGAGGCGATCTGCTCGTGGTGGTGGATCACTTCGGCGACGATGAAGGAGAGGAACTTCTCGGCGAAGGCGGGGTCGAGCTCCGCCTCCTCGGCGAGCGCCCGCAGGCGTTCGATCTGCACGCGCTCCCGATCGGGATCGCTCGGCGGCATGCCTGTCGCCGCCTTGAGCCGACCGACGGTCTGCGTGCACTTGAAGCGCTCGGCGAGGAGGTGCACGAGCGCCGCGTCGATGTTGTCGATGCTCTTGCGCAACGAGGCGAGCTCATCGGCGGCAGCGGCGTCCATGCTCCACAGCGTACTGTCTCGCAGGCCCGCGCACGGGTCGGCGCCCCTCGACGCGTGAGTCGCGAGGCGCCTCGCCGCGCGTGGCGGGTCGGCCTACCTCCCTGCGCCCGCGCCCTCTTCGAGCATCGCGGTGCGCAGGGTGGAGCGCGCCTCCAGCAGTTCGAGGTCCTCCACCCAGCGGTGGTCGACTCCCGCCCAGAGATCCTCGTGCAGGCCCTCGAGCATGCGGTCGGCGAGGAGGAGGTCCTCATCGGCGAGCAGCTCGGGCGTCGCGATGATCGCGCGCTCGATCTGCCCGACGAGGGAGAGGATGATGCGCGGCTGGTCGGGGGAGCCCGACAGGGTCACGCGAATCGCGGCGCTCACGGGACCGCAGGCGGCCGGCAGCGTGAGCTGCTCGGCCGTCGGGTCGAGAACCGTCGACGAGGCGGCACTGTGGTGCGGCGCCGTGGCGGTCGAAACCTGGTGTGTCGTCAGAGTCATGCCCATGACGGTAGAAGCCTGGACGTACCGCGAATAGGGGGTTGACGACATGCCCTGTCGAGCGATAAGGGAATCATTGCGCCCCTCTCTCTCGGGGGGCCGAAGTGGCGGTGGCGGAGCATAGCTCACGGTAGAGGCTCGCGCCAGGGGGTCGGGGGCGGATTGACGCTACCCCGACGGTTCGGTTGGGTTGCCTGAGGGGATCACAGGTCTGGGGGACACGATGGCAATGAGCACGCTCACGGGCACGATGCGACATCGACCGCGGGCGACCGTCTCGGTCGTCATTCCGGTGCGGGATGACCGTCACCACCTGGAGCGCTGCCTCGACGCGCTCTCCGCCCAGACGCATCCGCCGTTCGAATTCATCGTCGTCGACAACGCGAGCTCCGACGACAGCGCCGCGGTCGCCGCCCGATACGGCGCGGTCGTGCTGCACGAGAGCGAGGTGGGCATCCCCGCCGCGAGCGCCACGGGCTACGACGCCGCGCGCGGCGAGTTCATCGCCCGCGTCGACGCCGACAGCGTGCCGGGCGCGACCTGGATCGCGTCGGTCTGCGAGCTGCTCGAGCGCCACCCCGAGCTCGCCGCCGTGACGGGCGGCGGCACGCTCATGGACGACGACGGGCGGCCGCACCTGCGCTCCTCGCGCCTCTACATGCGGTCGTACTTCGCGCTCGTGGGTCTCGCACTCGGCCACCCCCCGCTGTGGGGCTCGGCCCTCGCGATGCGGCGCACGGTGTGGAACGAGGTGCGCGGCGAGGTGTGCCGCCACGACGCGCGCATGCACGACGACATCGACCTGAGCATCCACATCGGCCCGCAGCGCAGGATCGCGGTCGATCGACGTCTGACTCTCGCCGCCTCCGCGAGCCCGCTCTCCCTCGACGGCGCGCTCCTCGTGCGCCTCTGGCGCGGCCTGTACACGATCATGCGTCACTGGCCGCGAGAGTTCCCCATCCTGCGCTGGCTACGTCGGCAGCAGTCCCAGCGGGCCGGCCTCACCGCCAGTCCGACCCCGCAGCCGCTCGCGCCCGCGGGGGGCGCGCTCTAGGAGACCGCTGAACAATTCGGGGGTTTAAGGCGCGCCTGCGGACTGGTCCGGGCTGCGGGTTAAGACTTGGTTCATGCAGGGTAGTGACGATGGTCAGCGTCAACTGTTGGATGTTCAGTCCTGGGCGGGTCATTTGCTCCCGCGGGGGTCGGTGTTCGCGTTCCTGGCCGCTCACCGGAGGCAACTGTTCCCGGATGACGCGTTCGCGGATCTGTTCCCGTCCGGGCGGGGTCGTCCCTCGATCCCGGCGGATGTGATCGCGTCGGTGTTGGTGTTGCAGACGATTCATAACCTCTCCGATCGGGAGACTGCGGAGGCGGTCACGTTTGATCTGCGCTGGAAAGCGGCCTGTGGGTTCGCGGTGGCCCAGACAGCGTTCCACCCGTCGGTGTTGACGTATTGGCGGCGCCGTCTGGCTGGCAGTGAGCGGCCGCATCGCATCTTCGATGCCGTGGCCGAGGTCATCGCTCAGTCGGGGGCGTTGACCGGTCGACGGCGACGGGCGATCGATTCCACGATCCTCGACGATGCGGTTGCCCGGCAGGACACGGTGACCCAGCTGATCGCGCAGATCCGCCGAGTCGGGCGGGAGGTCCCCGCAACGGCGGAGCTCATCGCGGGCCTGCCCGGGCATGACTACTCCACGCCTGGGAAGCCGGACATTGCCTGGGATGACCCGGCCGCCCGCGATCTGCTCGTCTCAGCGTTGGTGAACGACGCGTTGACGCTGCTGGCGGAGCTCGACGGTGTCGAACTGAGCGAGAAGCAGCAGGAAACGGTGGCGTTGCTGGCACTGGTCGCAGGGCAGGACGTTGAGCCGGCGGAGGATTCCGATGGCACCGATGGGCGGTGGCGGATCGCCCGGAAGGTCGCCCCGGAGCGGATGATCTCAACCGTTGATCCGGACACCCGGCATGCGCACAAGTCGCGGGAGAAGAAGCAGGACGGCTTCAAAGCCCACGTTGTGATCGAGCCGGACACCGGTCTGGTCACCGCTGCCGCCCTCACGAAGGCGTCCGGGGCGGCGAACAGCGACGCGGCCCGCGGGGCGGAGCTGCTCACCGCCGATACCAGCATCGGCGAGGAACCGGTCGACGTGCTGGCCGATTCGGCCTACGGCAGCGGTGAGCTGCTCGACCAGATCGGAACCGCCGGTCACACCGCGATTATCAAGCCGATGCCGCTGGCCCGGGCGGTTCCTGACGGGTTCACCATCGATGACTTCACCGTCGATGACACCGCGGGAACGATGACCTGCCCGGCCGGAGTCACCCGACCGATCGCCGCCAAGGGAACAGTGACCTTCGGCAGCGTCTGCTCCTCCTGTCCGTTGAAGCTTCGATGCACCACGGCGGCGCGAGGACGGAAGATGACCGTGACTGCGCATGACCGGATCAAACGCGAACACCGGGCCCGAGCCGCGGATCCTGGCTTCCAAGCCGATTACCGGCAACACCGGCCAATGGTCGAACGCTCAATCGCGTGGCTCACCCGCGACGCCAGACGCGTGCCGTTCCGTGGCGTCGCGAAGAACAACGCCTGGTGGGTCACCCGCGCCGCCGGAATCAACCTCAAACGACTTCTCAACCTCGGCCTCACCTTCCACAACGGGAACTGGGCGCTCGGATAGAGCCAGCCAGTGCGCCCAATCACGGTCGCAGCTCGGCGGAACCCCCGCCAACAGTGCCGCAACGCCGCCTTCCGGGCAGACAACTATTGGCACGGCAGACCAAGAACCGAGCCACCGACGCCCGCCCAGAGAACCGACACGGCCCAGCCGACCACGGTCAAGACCCCTTGTTCAGCAGTCTCCTAGGGGCTCGCGCTCAGGAGCGCCCGCGCGCGACCCGTCGCTCGAGCACGGCGCGAACCTCGGGCCAGTCGTCGATGGTCACCGAGAACTGGGCGGTGTCGCGCCACGAGCCGTCTGACCGGGGCTGCTCGCGCCGCACGACGCCCTCGAAGTGCGCGCCGATGCTCGCCATCGCCGCTCGGGAGCGCTCGTTGAGCATGTCTGCTTGCAGCTTGACGCGACCGTAGCCGTGCGCGAACACGTGACCGAGCAGCAGGAGCTTGCAGGCGGCGTTGACGCCCGAGCCCCAGTGCTCGGGCGCGTACGCCGTCCAGCCCAGGTGGGCGTACTGGAGGATCGGCGAGAAGTCGGTGAGGCTCGAGGTTCCGACGACCTCGCCCCGGGCATCCCGCACCACGTACGGATGCCCGCGACCGATCGGCAGGTACTCGGGCAGCCAGCGCGCGAAGTCCTCGCCCTCTCGGAAGCCCGCCGGGCCACCGCCCCAGCCACCCGCGAAGACCTCGCGGTGCGCGAGCGCCGCCGTGAGCCCCGGCAGATGCTCGTCGCGGTACGGCTCGAGCGTGACGCCGTGCCCGGAGAGCACCTCGAACGGCGGCGGGGTCGTCGGGTACGCCATGCTCGCCGTCAGTCGAGCAGGTCGTGGCGCTGGATGATCGCGTCGCGGCCAGGCCCCACGCCGATCGCCGAGATGCGCGCGCCGCTCATCGCCTCGATCGCGAGCACGTAGTCCTGCGCATTCGTCGGCAGGTCGTCGAAGGTGCGCGCACCGGTGATGTCCTCGGTCCACCCTGGTAGCTCCTCGTAGACGGGCTTCGCGTGGTGGAAGTCGCTCTGCGAGACGGGAATCTCGTCGAACCGCACGCCGTCGACCTCGTAGGCGACGCACACGGGGATGCGCTCGAGGCCCGTGAGCACGTCGAGCTTCGTCATGACGAAGTCGGTGACGCCGTTGATGCGTGCCGTGTATCGAGCGATGGGCGCGTCGTACCAGCCGCAGCGGCGCGGGCGCCCCGTCGTCGTGCCGAACTCGAAGCCGGTCTTGCGCAGGAATTCACCGGACTCGTCGAACAGCTCGGTCGGGAAGGGCCCGGCGCCGACGCGCGTCGTGTACGCCTTGACGATGCCGATGACCCGGTCGATGCGGTTCGGGCCGATGCCCGAGCCGGTCGCTGCGCCGCCCGCGGTCGAGCTCGAGGAGGTGACGAAGGGGTAGGTGCCGTGGTCGACGTCGAGCATCGTCGCCTGGCCGCCCTCGAAGAGGAGGGTCTCGCCGCGCTCGAGCGCCTCGTGCAGAACGAGGGCGGTGTCGGCGACCATCGGGCGCAGGCGCTCGGCGTACGCCAGCAGGTCGTCGACGACCTCGTCGACCAGGATCGCTCGGCGGTTGTAGACCTTGACGAGCAGGTGGTTCTTCTGGTCGAGGGCGCCCTCGACCTTCTGGCGCAGGATCTTCTCGTCGAAGAGATCCTGCACGCGGATGCCGACGCGGTTGATCTTGTCGGCGTAGGCGGGGCCGATGCCGCGCCCGGTCGTGCCGATCTGGCGCTTGCCGAGGAAGCGCTCGGTGACCTTGTCGATCGTGCGGTGGTACTGCGTGATGACGTGGGCGTTGCCGCTCACGAGGAGCTTCGACACGTCGACGCCGCGCGCGCTGAGCGCCGTGAGCTCGTCGAACAGCACCTCGATGTCGACGACCACACCGTTCGCGATGACGGGGATGACGCCCTCGGTGAGGATGCCGCTGGGCAGCAGGTGCAGGGCGTACTTCTCGTCACCGACGACGACCGTGTGGCCAGCGTTGTTGCCGCCGTTGAACTTGACGACGTAGTCGATGCGGCCGGCGAGGAGGTCGGTCGCCTTGCCTTTTCCCTCGTCGCCCCACTGGGCTCCGATGATGACGACGGCAGGCATGGCGGTCCCTTTCGGATCGAGTCGGGATGACCCCTGAGTCTATCGGCCTCGCCCGCACCGGGGGTCGGGCGGGCACCCACGCGGGCGCGGGTGGTGCTTCAGACCGCGGCCCACTGCCCGCGCGCGGGGGCGGGGTGGGCTCGCGCGAGGCTGCCGGGGGCGAGTCCCAGCCGCTGCTCGGCCGCGCCGAGCACGATGGTGTCGGCCTCGTCGACCCCGATGATGTCCATTGCGTGGTGCTGCACGGCGACACCGTCGGCCACCGCGGTGAGCATGCGCGCGTCGGCTGCGGGGTCGACGCTCGTCGCGATGCCCGCGTCGACGACGCGCTCGATGAGGTCGATGAGGATGCGCTCGCAGTCGCGGTGGTGCCGGTCGAGGGCGGCGGCGAGGGCGGGCGTGCGGGGCGCTTCGCTCCACGCGTCGATCCACACGCGGTAGTGGTGCTCGGGCGTGGCGGAGAGCCACCCGGCGAGGGCGGCGAGCGGCTCGAGCCCGTCGAGTTGGGCGCGGTCGCTCGCGAGCTCGCGCGTGACGGCGTCGTCGAAGGCCGCGGCGACGAGCTCATCGCGGCTCGCGAAGTAGTGGCGGATGAGCCCGTGCACGACGCCGACCTCGGCCGCGACATCCCGCAGCGTCACCCCGGCGAAGCCTTTGGTGGCGACGAGGCGCAGCGTGGCGCGCACGATCTCGTCGCGCCGCTCGTCGGATGTCTTGCGTTCTGCCACGCCTCGAGCATAGGCGCGACCGGGGGCCCGTTGTCCAGGTGGACAGCACGTGCTAGCTTTATTGTCCAGTTGGATAACAAGGTCGCATCGCGACCATGACCGGAAAGAGAACGGGATGCTCAGCCGCACCCGCACCGCCCCCCACGCCCGGGCGCCGCGCCCCTCGGCGCGGCTCGTGCCGAGCGTCGTCGTGAGCATGGTGCTGCTCTCCGGCGGGTCCTTCGTCATCTTCCCGCTCATTCCCGCCCTGCAGAGCACCCTCGGCGTGAGCACCGCCGAGATCGGCTACCTCGCCGCCGCCGGCTTCGGCGCCGCCCTCATCGCCGAGCTTCTCGTCGCTCCCGCCGCCGACCGCGGCCACGCCCGCCTCATGGCGGTCGCGGGCGTGCTGCTCATCGCCGCCTCCCTCGCCTTGAGCGCCGCGGCCGGCGCGGGCTGGCAGCTCATCGCCGCGCGCGGGCTCGGCGGTTTCGGCTTCGGCATCTTCGTGATCGCCGCGAGCGCCCTGCTCGTGCGCAGCGATCCCGCGCGCAGCGGCGAGCTGCTCGGTCGCCTCGGAGCGGCCGAGCTCGCCGGCATCGCGGTCGGGCCGCTCGCTTCGGGTGCGGCAGTCGCGATCGCCTCCCCCTCCGTCATTCTCGCGGTCGCCGCCGCGTGCGTGCTCGCGGCCCTCGTGCCCGTTCTCCTCGGGTTCCGCGAGCACCGCGCGACACCCTCGCTCGGGGACGACCCGCACCCCCGCACGGGCGGCATCACCGCGGACGTGGCGGGCATCGCCGCCGGGGTCGTCGGGTTCGACCGCGCTCCCGAGCCCGCGGCCCAGCCCGCTGCCGAACCCACCGCGGCGCCTCCCGCGACGTCCACCCCGCGCTCGAGCTTCGACCTGCTGCGCCGCCCCAGCATCATCGGCATCGTGCTGCTCTACGCCGCCGTCATGGTGCCGACCGGCGCGTACGACGGCATCTGGCCGCGGTACATGGCCGACATCGGGGCTGGCCCCCTGCTGACGGCAGCGAGCTACGTCCTCTTCGCCATTCCCTACGTTCTCCTCGCCGCCTGGGCGGGGCGCCTCGCCGACCGCCGCGGAGGTGTCGCGGCCTACTGGCGCGGGCTCCTCCTGCTGCTGCTGATCGTGGGCATCTACGGCATCATCGGCAACCCGTGGGTCGCCACGGGGCTCGGGTTCGTGGAGTCGACGGGGCAGGCGCTCGCCGTCATCGGCGCGGGTGCCGCGATGGCCCACGCCGTCGACCCCGCACGAGCCGGGTCGGCACAGGGCCTGTTGCGCGGCATCGGTCTGGCCGCCGCGACGATCGCCGCCATGGTCTCCGGCCACGCCTACGAGGCGGGCGGCCCGCTGCTGCTCTTCGGCGGAACGGGGGTCGCCGTCGCGGTGATCGCCGCGGTCGGGATGCTGCTCGTGCGCCGACGCTGACCTCCACAACTCAGGAGATCCTGCGCGCCTCCGACTCGCGACGCGCCGGTACGGCCCTCACCCTGGGGACTGTGGACGCCGAGGCCGAGCCGCATCTCCTGAATTGTGGAGATGGGCGGGGTGCTGGGCGCGGTGCGGCCCGCGCGGCCCGGCACCCGGCCGACTCACGGTGTTGGCGCCGACACTGTAAGCGTGGGCCGACAGAGAGACCTCGAGAGTGGCGACTCGGCCGCGCGAGCGCCGAAGAACTGCGCCGCGTGCGGCCGGCGCATCGAGTGGCGCGCACGGTGGGCGCGCGACTGGGAGAACGTGCGCTGGTGCAGCGACGCGTGCCGACGGCGGGGCGTGACCGCGGTGGATCGCGAGCTCGAGGCGAGCATCCGGAGCCTGCTGGCGAGCCGCGCGGCCGGCGCGACGATCTGCCCGAGCGAGGCGGCGCGCGCCGTCGCCGCCTCCCGCCCGGATGCGCCCACCGCCGAGCCGGGAACCGAGCCCTGGCGCGCGCTCATGGAGCCGGCACGCCGTGCCGCGCGACGCCTCGTCGCCGCGGGCGAGGTCGAGATCACGCAGGGCGGCCGGGTCGTCGACCCGTCGACGGCGAAGGGACCGATCAGGGTGCGTCCCGTGCGCTGAGGCGCTGGCGGTGCCGGGCCGCTACACGACAGGCGTCTGCTGGTGCGCCGCCGTGCGCCAGCGACCCTCCTGGTACACGTATGTCGTGCTCATGCGTCGGTCCACGACATCGTCGCCCCGCACCGCGCGCGCCCGGTAGACGAGGATCGCCGCGCGGTCGCCGAGGCGCACGACGCGCTGCTCGCTCAGCTCGTAGGAGTCCCACGGGGAGCCTTCGAGCGCCGCGAGCACGGCACCGCGCTCGATGACGCCCGTATCGACGATCATGACCGCGTCCTCGGTCATCGCGTGGTGGTAGTGGGTGCCGCCTTCGCCGCGGCACAGCGCCTCCCACCCGTCGTGCTCCTGGCGGATGAGCTGGGCGGGCAGATCGTCGGTGATCGCAGTCATGGGCTCAGTCCACCGGTTGCGGCGGGCGCCGTCAAGAACCGTTCGTCTCGGGATGCTCCGCTCCCGCCGCGTGCACCCGCACCCACTCGTGCATGACGACGGCGGCCGCGGCGCTCGCGTTGATCGAGCGCGTCGACCCGTACTGCCGGATCTCGATGACCTGATCGGCCGCGGCGAGCGCCGCCTCGCTGAGCCCCGGCCCCTCCTGCCCGAACAGCAGGATGCACGCGCGCGGCAGGGGCGCAGCATCCACGGGAACGGAGCCGGGCACATTGTCGACCGCGACGATCGGCAGGTCGTGCGCACGCGCGAAGGCGATGAGCTCGGCGATGTCGGAGTGGTGGCGCACGTGCTGGTAGCGGTCGGTGACCATCGCGCCGCGCTTGTTCCAGCGACGGCGGCCGACGATGTGCACCTCGCTCGCGAGGAACGCGTTGGCGCTGCGCACGATCGAGCCGATGTTCATGTCGTGCTGCCAGTTCTCGATGGCCACGTGGAAGGGGTGACGACGTTCGTCGAGGTGGGCGACGATCGCAGCCATGCTCCAGTAGCGGTACTCGTCGAGCACGTTGCGGGTGTCGCCGTGCTCGAGCAGCTCGGGGTCGAGTCGGGGGTCGTCGGGCCACGGTCGAGGGTGCGGACCGAGGCCGTGGGTAGTCCACTCTGGCGTGGGCTCGGGGGTGCGCTCGAGCCCCCGCGACTCTCCTCCGTCAGTCATTTCTCGAGCGTAGCCCCGGCGTGACGTAGCCTCGAAGCAGCCGGCGCACGTCGGCGGATGCCGAGCGCCGACGATCGCGAAGGGACGACCGCGTGGCCACGACCGAAGCGAGCTCGCCCGCCGCCCCGCCTCCCGTGCCCAGCACAGGGCGCGACACCGCGGTCGACTTCGTGAAGGCCGCGTGCCTCATCGTCGTCGTCGGGCTGCACGCGATGATGGCGGGCTTCACGGTGGGGCCTGAGGGCCTCACGATCACGAACGCTCTGGACGGGCATCCCAACTTCGCGTGGTCGACGTGGGCCGTGCAGGTCATGCCGCTGTTCTTCCTGCTGGGCGGGTTCTCGAGCCTCACGCAGTGGCGGCGGCTGCGGGCCGCGGGCGTCTCGGCCTCCGACTACGTGCGCATGCGCATCACGCGGCTCGTGCGACCGGCGGTGCTGTTGTTCGCGCTCGTCGGGCTCACGCTCGCCATCCTCGCTCTCACCGGGCTGCCCGCCGACATTCTGCGCGAGGTCGGCTTCCGCATCGGGCAGCCGCTGTGGTTCTTGGCGGTGTACATCGGATGCGCGGGGCTGGTTCCCGGGATGACCGCCCTGCACGAGCGGGCCCCGCGCCTGACCCTCGGCGCGCTGCTGCTCGCGGCGGTCACGGTCGACTCCGTCGTGGCCGCGACGGGCCTCGAGCTGCTCGGAGCCCTCAACCTGTTCTTCGTGTGGGTGCTCATCCAGCAGCTCGGGTTCGCGTATGCCGACGGCATCATCGGCGTCCTACCGCGCTGGGCGCTGTTCCTGCTGGCCGTGGCGGCGTTCGCGCTGCTCCTGTTCCTCACGACCGTGTTCGGGTATTCGACCGACATGTACGAGAACCTCAACCCGCCAACCGTGTGCATCCTCGTGCTCGGGGTGGGCCAGCTGATGCTGTTCGCGACGGCGCACCCGTGGCTGCGGGCACTCGCCGACAAGCCGCGCGTCGCCCGCGTCGGCCTGTGGGTGAACGCGAACTCGATGACGATCTACCTGTGGCACGTGCCCGTGATCGTGCTCGTCGTGGTCGTCATGCTCATCTCGAACCTGCCGTTCCCCGAACCGCTGAGCCTGCAGTGGTGGCAGACGCGGCAGCTCTTCCTCGTCGCGATCGCGGTCGCGCTCGTGCCCATCGTCATGCTCGTGCGGCAGTTCGACCGCAGTCGGCACGACGACCGCGAGGTGACGATGTCACCCCTGCTCGCGGCGACGAAGGTGCTGCTCGGAGTCGCGGGGGTGACCGTGATCCTGCTCGTCGGGTTCTCGCCGGCGGCGGGTGCGGCACTCGGCGTGCTGCTGCTCGCGCTTGCCGTGCAGTTGCGCGGGCGGCGGCGCAGGGTGCCGGAGCCGGTGGGTGAGGCGGGCGGTGCGCCGGAGCCTGCGGCCGCACACCCGCCCGCACCCGCACCCTCAATCGCACCCCGTGACGATCCCGCCGCTCCTTCACAGAAGCCCTGATCAGAAGGCTTTTCCACCGGGCACACGCCTCCACGTCTCCCCCTCTCGAATGTCGGTGGTCCCTGCTCGACTAGACCCATGACCACCTCCGAGCTCCCCCGGACGGCGACCGCCGCCGTCGACGGCGGCGTCTCGGCGATCCTCGACGCGATCATCGCGCTCGAGCGGCTGACCGCCTCCCTCGCGGCGTCGCGCGCGGTCGCGATCGACGAGCTGCGGCGCCTCATCCTGACGGCTGCCGAGCGGGATGCGCAGGGTGGGCGCTCGGGCGGCTGGGATACCGCGGTGACCGCCCGCCGCGTGGCCGCGACCGAACTCGCCGCGGCCCTGCGCGTCTCCGAGTCAGCCGCGCAGTCCCTCCTGGACGAGAGCGCGGCCCTCACCACGACTCTCCCGGGCACGCACGCGGCCCTGCGGGAGGGTGCACTGAGCTACGCCCACACCGTGGCGATCGTCGATGAAGCCCGCAACCTGCCGCCGTCGTCGCACGACGAGTTCGAGAAGACCCTCCTGCCGGAGTCCACGACGCGCACGGCTGCCGGCCTCCGCCAACGCGCCCGCATCGTGCGCGAGCGCCTGCACCCCGACTCGATCGATGAGCGGTGTCGCGACGCTCGCGAACACCGCGATGTTCGCCTCGAGCCTGCCCGCGACGGCATGGCCTGGCTCACCGCCTATCTGCCGGCCGAGAACGCGATCGCGGCCTATCGGCGTGTGAGCGAGATTGCCTCGAGCCTCGGCGGCTCCGGTGACGCAGAGCAGCGCGACGACCGCACTCTCGCCCAGCGCCGCGCCGACGTCATGACCGACCTCCTGCACGACGGCATCGTGTCCGGCTCGGGTGCGGGCCGCGGCGTGCGGGCGCAGGTGCTCGTGACCGTGCCCGCCCTCACCCTCCTCGACCGCCGTGGTGAGCACGCCTCCGACGTCCCACCCTCTGCTAACACTGGCTCCGCCAGCACCAGGGTCAGGGCAACTATCAGGGCCCACGACAGCGCCCGTGAGAGCGCCCATGACTGGGCCAGCGGAGCACCTGTCTCCCCTGTGCCGCCAGCGACGCTCGAGGGCTACGGCCCCATCTCGGCTGAGGTCGCCCGGCGCCTCGCCGCTCACGCCTCCAGCTTCACCCGCCTCCTCACCCACCCCGAGACCGGCGCGGTGCTCTCCGTCGGGCGCGACCGCTACGCGGTGCCACGCGACCTGCGGTTGTGGTTGCGCATTCGCGACGAGATCTGCCGGTTCCCGGGCTGCGGTCGCAGTGCGGCGAGCGCCGACGTCGACCACACGGTCGACTGGCAGCACGCCGGGGCCACACGACATGACAACCTCGCGCACCTGTGCGAGGCCCACCACCGACTCAAGCATCAGACCGCCTGGCTCGTGCACCAGGCAGGCGGCGGCGTGCTCGAGTGGACCGCACCCAGCGGGCGGCAGTACCGCACCGACCCCGCGACACGCCTCGCCTGTTAACCTCAGCCCATGAGCGCGCCGCTGTGGACTCCCGACGGCGACGACCTGCTCCTCCACGGCGACAACCTCGCCGCCATGGCGCACCTGCCTGACGCGAGCATGCAGCTCGTCTACCTCGACCCGCCCTTCAACACGGGTCGCACGCAGCAGCGCCGCAGCACCACGAGCACGCGCGACCCCGACGGCGCCTACCTCGGATTCCAGGGCACGAGCTACTCACGCACCGTCGAGACCCTCGGCCGCTACGACGACACCTTTCTCGACTACTGGGGCTTCCTCGCTCCGCGCCTCGAGCAGGCCCACCGCGTGCTGCGCGACGACGGCACCCTCTACCTGCACCTCGACTGGCGCGAAGCGCACTACGCGAAGGTCGCCCTCGACGCGCTCTTCGGCCGCGCATGCTTCCTCAACGAGCTCATCTGGGCCTACGACTACGGAGCCAAGTCCCGCCGACGCTGGCCGACGAAGCACGACACGATCCTCGTCTACGTCAAGAACCCCGACGCCTACTACTTCGACTCCGACGCCGTCGACCGCGAGCCGTACATGGCGCCGGGCCTCGTCACTCCCGAGAAGGCGGCGCGCGGCAAGCTGCCCACCGACGTGTGGTGGCACACGATCGTCACCACCAACGGCCGCGAGAAGACCGGCTACCCGACCCAGAAACCCCTCGGCGTCCTGCGGCGCATCGTCGCCGCCTCAAGCCGCGAGGGCGACTGGGTGCTCGACCCCTTTGCCGGCAGCGGCACGACAGCCGCCGCCGCCCACGAGCTCGGCCGCCGCAGCGTGAGCATCGACGCGAACCCCGAGGCCGTGCAGGTCATGAGCGACCGGCTCGGGATGCCCGTCACGGAGCTGAACGGCGAGCACAGCATCCCTCACCCGCCTCGCTAGGCTGAGCGGCATGAGCGACCGCCGCGAGATCGAGTGCTGGCTGACCGACATGGACGGCGTGCTCGTGCACGAGAACGCCGCCCTCCCCGGCGCCGCCGCGCTCATCCAGCAGTGGCGCGACACCGGCACGCCCTTCCTCGTGCTCACCAACAACTCCATCTACACGCCGCGGGATCTCGCCGCCCGCCTGCGCGCGAGCGGCCTCGACGTGCCCGAGGAGTCGATCTGGACCTCCGCGATGGCCACCGCAGACTTCTGCGCCAGTCAGATGCCGAACGGCACCGCCTACGTCATCGGCGAAGCCGGCATCACGACCGCCCTGCACGAGGCGGGCTTCATCATGACCGAGACGAACCCCGACTACGTCGTCGTCGGGGAGACCCGCAACTACTCCTTCGACGCGATCACGAAGGCGATCCGCCTCATCGGCAACGGCTCGCGCTTCATCGCCACCAACCCCGACGCGACCGGGCCGAGCGCCGACGGCCCCATGCCCGCCACGGGTGCGATCAGCGCCCTCATCACGAAGGCCACCGGCAAGGAGCCGTACGTCGTCGGCAAGCCCAACCCGATGATGTTCCGCTCCGCCATGAACCGCATCGGCGCGCACAGCGAGAACACGGCGATGATCGGCGACCGCATGGACACCGACATCGTCGCCGGCATCGAAGCGGGGCTCCACACCGTGCTCGTCCTCACGGGCATCAGCGACGAGACCGAGATCGCCAAGTACCCGTTCCGCCCGAGCGAGATTCTCACGGGAGTGCACGAGCTCGTCACCGCCGAGCCGCTCGAGACCGAGCTCTACGAGCCCGATCTGTCCGTCGAGCCATGAGCGACTACTGATCGACGGGCGGCACCGCGAGGCTGCCCGTGAGAGGCTCACCCGACGTGCGGCTCACGAAGCACGAGTACTCCCGATGCCCCTCGTCCCACTGCTCCTCGGTGACGGGGTACGAGCTCTGCACGGCGAGGTCGTCGTAGGCACCTGCCGCCGAGGGGTCGAGCACCGCCGGGTCGGTGCACGCCAGGTAGAGCGGCGCGCTCAGCGCCTCCCGGCCGGGGTACGGCGCGTCGTCCTCCGCTCCGAGGTCGTAGGTCACCCGCGCGATTAGCTGCCCGCCGTGCGGCTCGGCGCAGTCGACGACCGTGTACTCGTCCTGCCACGCATCCACGTAGGGGTCGAGGCACTCGCCGCCGAGCAGGTCGTCCCACCGGTACTCACCGGGCTCAACGGGCCCCACCGGCTCGACCGTCTCGGTCGGCGTGGGGGTGGGGGTGGGCGTCGGCGTCACGACCGGCGCCGGTGCGAGCAGGTCGGGCAGGCGCGTGCCGAGCAGGAAGAGGCCGGCGAGGGCGAGCACGGCCACGATCGCGCCCGCGATCCAGAGAAGGATGCGCGGACGCTTCCCGAGCGGGCCCGGCGAGCCGCCCGCGGGCGCCCCCGTCTCGTGCGCGCGCTCGTCGCTCACGCGAGCCCGAGGTCGGCCAGCCCGATCGCCGCGCGGTACTCGTAGCCGGCCTCCTCGATCACGCGCCGAGCATCCGTCGCCCTGTCGACGACGACCGCGACGGCGACGACCGTCGCCCCGGCGGCCTCGAGGGCGCGCGCCGCAGTGAGGGGCGACCCGCCCGTCGTCGAGGTGTCTTCGAGCACGACGACGCGCTTGCCGTCGACGTCGGGCCCCTCGACCTGCCGGCCGCGACCGTGATCCTTGGGCGCCTTGCGCACGACGACGGCGTCGTACGTGAGTCCGCGGGCGACCCCCTGGTGCAGCACGGCGGCGGCGATGGGGTCGGCGCCCATGGTGAGCCCGCCGACCGCGGCGACGTCGGGGATGTCGGCGATGAGGTCGCACATGACCTGGCCGATGAGCGGGGCCGCACGGTGGTCGAGGCTGAGTCGGCGCAGGTCGATGTAGTAGCTCGCCGTCGCTCCGCTCGAGAGCGTGAACTCGCCGTGGAAGACGGCCTCGTCGCGGATGAACTGGATGAGCTTCTCGCGCGCGTCGGTCACGCACGCCACTCTACTGCGGGGCGATCGGCCGCTCCGTGCCTAGGCTGGTGCCATGCGCATCGCCACCTGGAACGTCAACTCGATCCGCACCCGTCACGCTCGCGTCGTCGACTTCCTCGTGCAGTCCGACGTCGACGTGCTCGCAATGCAGGAGATCAAGTGCAAGCCCGAGCAGTTCCCCATGGCACCGTTCGAGGAGGCCGGCTACGAGGTCATCGCGCACGGACTGAACCAGTGGAACGGCGTCGCGATCGCGAGCCGCCTTCCGCTCACCGACGTCGCGACCGAGCTGACCGACCAGCCCGGTTTCGCGAAGGCGCACGAGGGACCGGATGCTCCCCTCGAAGCCCGCGCGCTCGGCGCCACGATCGACGGCGTGCGGGTGTGGAGCCTCTACGTTCCCAACGGCCGCGCCCTCGACGACCCGCACCTCGACTACAAACTGCGCTTCCTGCGTGCAGCGGCCGAGGAGGCGCGCACGTGGCTGAGCGAGAATCCGGATGCTCCGCTCGCGCTCACCGGCGACTTCAACGTGGCTCCCACCGACGCCGACATGGGCGACCCGAGCTTCGTGCCCGGTGTCTCCACCCACATCTCCCCCGCCGAGCGCGAGGCCTTCGCGGGGCTCGAGGCCGCGGGGCTCTCCGACGTCGTGCGCCCGCTCGTTCCGGAGGGCTTCACCTTCTGGGACTACAAGCAGCTGCGGTTCCCCCGCAACGAGGGCATGCGCATCGACTTCATCCTCGGCTCGCGCGGCTTCGCCGACCTCGTGGCGGGTGCGAGCATCGAGCGGGAGCAGCGCAAGGGTGACAGCCCGAGTGACCACGTGCCCGTCGTGGTCGAGCTCGCGCTCGAGCAGGAGGACGACGACCGCCCGATGATCTTCTAGCGAGGGTCGGGCCGAGGCCTCGGGCTGATTCCGTGAGCAGGGTCGCTACGGTGCCAGGAGCGCCGCGATGACGACGAGGATCGGCACGGCGAGCGCCGTCGAGATGAGACCGGAGTCTCGCGCGAGCGGCATGGCCGTCTGGTAGCGGGCCGCGTAGGTGTAGACGTTCTGCGCCGTCGGCAGGGCCGCGAGCACGACGACGGTGAAGAGCGCGACGCCCTCGAGCCCGAACACGAGTGCGCCGAGGCCCCACGCGACGAGCGGCATGACGATGCTCTTGAGGATGACGGCGAGCAGAACATCCCGTCGCCCGCTCCCCGGCTCCAGGATGCGGCGACCGTGCAAAGACAACCCGAAGACGACGAGGACGGCCGGCACCGCGGCGGCGCCGAGCAGACGGAACGGCTCGACGACCGGGTCGGGGAGGTCGACGCCGAGCAGGGCGACGACGAGCCCGAGCACCGAGGCGATGATGAGCGGGTTGCGCACCGGCTGCGTGAGCACCCGGCCGATCGAGAGCCGGCCGCTCGTCGTGACATCGAGGATCGTGAGGGCGATGGGCGCGAACACGACCAGCTGCAGGAGGATCACCGGGGCGACGAGGGTGGGGTCGCCGATCACGTACGCGGCGACGGGCAGGCCGATGTTGTTCGCGTTGACGTAGCCGGAGGCCAGAGCGCCGATCGTGAGCGCTGGAGGCCCTCGACGCCAGAGGAGGCGCGCGAGCAGCACGAACGCGAGCATGCACGAGAGCGCCGCGATCGCGGAGACGGGCAGCAGCGCCGAGAACAGTTCTGCGAGGTCGGCCTCGGCCATGACGCTGAACAGGAGCGCGGGGAGGAACACGAAGAAGGCGGCCCGCCCGAGCACGACGGCGGCGGTCGGGCCGAGCACTCCGACGCGCCCGACGAGGTAGCCGACGGCGATCACCGACCCGATGATCGCGAAGCCGATGAGCACGCCCGCCATCTCCCCAGTCTGGTCTAGGTAGTGCCTACCTATGGCATATCGCCCGCGACCTCGGCACACTGGAGGCACAGCACGACGCCCCCGGCGCTCCCGGGCGGCGACGTACCCCGATCGCCTCGCCTCGTGCGGGCAGCCCCGAATCAGGAGAAGTCATGCGACGCACTGCACCCGCCGTGGGCGCCCTCGCCCTCGCCGTCACCCTGGGCCTGACCGGATGCTTCGGCAACCCGCTCGAGCAGCTCACCGAGAATCTCGTTGAGGGCGGTGTCGAGAACCTCATCGAGGACCAGACCGGCGTCAACATCGACGTCGACGGAGGCGGCGGGGCGAGCCTGCCCGACAGCTGGCCCTCCGACGTGCCCACCCCTGATGGCTCCGTGCTGTTCTCGGCGGGAGTCGACGGCAACTTCACGGCGAGCTTCGAGATCTCCGGGCCCGAGGTGGTCGACCAGCTGCGCGGCGACCTCGAAGACTCCGGCTACGCGCTCACGCAGGAGGCCGACTACGGCGGGCTGCTCAACTACCTGTACGAGAACGACACGTACACCGTCACCGCGGTCTACATCGCGGGGGAGGGCGAGAACGCCGACACGCTGCAGTACAGCATCGTCCTCAAGGAGCAGCAGTAGGGGTTCCCCCAGCGGCGCAGGCTGCGCGAGTTATAGGAACTCGCGCAGCTCGCGCTCGAGCTCGGTACGACCGCGCACGCCGAGCTTGCGATAGATGTTCGACAGGTGGTTGTCGACCGTGCGCACCGAAACCCCGAGTCGCTCGGCGATCTCACGGCTGCGCTCGCGGCGAGCCGCCGCGGTCGCGACCGTCCACTCCCGTTCGGTGAGGCCGGCATCGTCGCGCGCGTGCCTGGGGCGGGAGGGCGACACCACGGTGCGGGAGAGCTCGCTCGCGGTCACGCGGGCACGGCGCACGAGCATCCGGTCGTCCGGTTCCCACCCGGGCGCCGCTGACACGAGGCCGAACGCGAGCGCTCCGAGGCCGGCCGTCGTGAGCGCGGGGGCGAGCTCCACGGCCGCGGCCGCGTCGTGGTGCTCTCGGGCCTCTGCCGCCCTCCTCACAAGCTCGAGGAACGGGGCGCCCGAGGAGGCTGCGGCGCTCGACACGAGGTCGAGCACCTCGCCGCCGGAGGAGAGCCGCAGCGCCACGGTGGCCGTCAGAGCGGCGAGGAGGAGGTGGCCAGCCTCGACGCCGACGCGCACCGCCGACGTGAGCGCGGCGCTCGCCGACTCAGGGTCTCCCTCGGCCGCGGCGAGCCAGGCCTGCGCCTCCGCCGCCTGCAGGCGAACCTTGACGTCGTCGTGGTGGGCCGGCTCGAGCGCGTCGAGGAACGCGCGGGCACTGGCCTGATCACCGCGCTGAGCGTGCACGGTCGCCGCGAGGGCGAGCGCCGGGCCGAGGAGGCCCGTGAAGTCGCGCCACCGCAGCTGATCGACGGCGAGCACCGCGAGGGGAGCGGCATCGTGCAGTCGCCCGCCGTGGAGGTGGATGAGCGCGAGAGCGTACGACCACACTCCCGATGACTCCGCGAAGGGCTCGAGCCTGCGCGTCTCCGCGAATGCGCTCGCATCATCGATGCGGCCCCGCGCCACATCGACGAGGAACGCACTGAGGTCGAGCAGGCTCTCGCCGTACGGCACCACCTCGGCGAAGCGCGCGGCGAGCGGCCGACCCGAGGCGATGGCGGCGCTCGCGTCGTCGATGCGGCCGGCCATCGTCGCGATCATGGCTGTGCCGAGAGCGGCCGTGAGCTCGGCGGCATGCCCGGCTGCATGCTCGGCGGCATCCCCTGGGCCGGCGCCCGGGGCAGGGTCGGCGCCGCGGGCACGGTCGAGCGTTGCCGGCGGTATGACGTGCGAAGCGAGAACCTCGCGATCACCGGCCATGAGGCGCCACTTGGCGAGATCGGGCTCGAGCAGGGCGCGCCCGGTCGCATCCAGGTCGTCGAGGATGCTCACGATGCGGTCCGCCGCCGCCCGGGGCTCATGCCGCCGCAGCGCCGTGTGCTGCCCCCACCGCAGGTGCACGATGGCCAGAGTCTCCGCGGCCGCGCCTGCCCGCGCACTCGCCTCCGCCCGTGCGAAGGCCTCGTCAGCCTCCTCCACCCGTCCGAGAGCGGAGAGCGCGGCGGCGCGCGTCACGTGGGCCGTGGCGAGCGCGGGCGCATCCTCCTCGGTCGCGGTGGCGAGCACGCGGTCGGCCGCCGCGATCGCGCGCTCGTGATCGCCCACGGCATGCGCGTAGCGGGCCGCCCACAGCGTGTCGTCTCGCGCGACTGTCGCGCCAGCGTCGAGCAGAAGGCACACGGCCGTGAAGCGCACCGGCGGTGACGGGAGGGCGAGCAGACGGCGCGCCGCGGACTCCCGCAGACGGTTCCGCGCGGCGGGCTCGAGGTCGGCGAGAAGGGCCTCCGCGAAGATCGGGTGCGCCAGTCGAAGGTGCGCGCGGTCGCCCTCACCGCTCGCACCCTCACCGCCCGCACCCTCCCCGCTCGCCACGACGAAGCCCCCGGCGACGAGATCGTCCACCGTGTCGAGCTCCTCGGCACGCGTGGCGGTCGCCGGCCACGGCTGGGCGACGGCGAGCAGCTCGGCGAAGCGTCGCTGATCATCGCGAAGAGTGTCGAGGCGGCTCGCGACGGTGCCGATGATGTGCGGCGGCACGCGGCTGGGGTCGAGCTCGACGCCGTAGGGACCCGAGCGCACGCGGCCCGTGCGCTCGGCCGAGAGCACGAGCTCGCGCAGGAAGAGCGGGTTGCCACGGGTGACGTCGAACAGCGTGCGGAGCGTCTCGGGTCGCGGCTCGGCGCCGAGGCGGCGGCGCAGCAGCTCACGCGTCTGGTCAAGCCCGAGACCGGGCACCTCGGTCACCGTCACGAGGTCCTCGTGCAGAAGGCGCGCGAGCGCTCCCGTCATGGGGTGCTCGTCTCGGGCGGTGAGCAGAGCGGGCACGGCGAAGACGCGCACGAGCTGGTACAGCGCTGCAGCCGAGGTGGCGTCGAGCAGCGGCGCGTCGTCGACGACAAGCAGATAGGTGTCGGCGTGCGCTCCGACGAGCGCGATGAGCTGCTGCAGCCGGTCGGCGACGTCGTCGTGCGGCGCGAAGCGCTCAGCGCCGAGCAGGGGAGACAGGGCACCCAGCGGGACGTCGCGCAGCTCGTCGAGAGCGACGACGGGCACGATCGTGCGGCCCTTCGCGGCGAGCGCTGACGCGGCCGTCGCGGCCACGGTCGTCTTGCCCACCCCGCTGGGCCCGCGCAACACTTGTGCGCGTGCCGGGCGGGCGGCGAGCGCATCCACGAGCCGGTCGACGTGATCGGGGCGCGCGACGATCGGCCAAGACCCCATTCGTGTCAGCCTCTCGCTCAGATCACCGCGATTGCCCTGCCCGGCGCACCCCCAGGAAGACCGGTGACCGACTGTCGACGCTAGCAGTCGTGGGCGCGCTGGTCGCGGGCCTTTCCTGCGGATCCGGCACGAATCGCCATTCCGCGCGCGCGACGACGGCAGCATCCTGCGTCGACGCAACTTTCCTGCGTCGATCGCAACCACCGCTCGCGGCTCCGTCCCTAGGCTCGTCAGCAGCAGGGAGCCCGCACGGCGCGGGCACCGAACACGGCGATCGACGAAGGAGGGACCCATGACGCACGCAGAAGCGACGCACGCAGACGCAGCGCACGCAGAAGCACCGACGAGCGCGCGCACCATCATCGGAGAGCCCGAGGTCGTCGAGGACGGCGGTGCCCAGACGGATGCTGCGCTCACCGCCGCCGCGATCGTCGCCGACCCGGCATGGTCGCGCCTGAAGCAGGCCGCCGAGGCCATCCGCCCGCTGCAGGTGCACGACGGGAGCATCGTCGAGACGCGCTACCACGCTGAAGCGGCTCGGCAGGTCGCCGTGATCGTCGACGCGCTCGAGCACTTCGCCCCGGGCATCCCGTATGACGAGGCGTATCTGAGGGCCTGTGCAGCGGACTTCCGTGCGTGGGTCGCGGGAGGGTTCGGGATACCCGACTTCTTCGACGCGCTCGATGCGTTCCGGCCGGCGGCCGAGCGACGCGACGGCGTGGCGCACCTCGTGGTGTTCCCCATGTACACCCAGAACGGCTCGCCAGACCGGCTCATCGAAGCGGTCGTGTGCGAGGTCATCTGGCCCGAGTTCGTCGCGCAGCTCGAGGCCGGCGAGTACGGTAACGCGCTGTACCTCGGGTTGCGGTTCGCAGACTTCACCTCCGGCTACGACACGAACTCGGCCGTGCTGTTCCCCGAGTCGGTCGCGGTGACCCCGCGCGTGCCCGCAGGGAGCGGGCCGGGAGCGGCACCCGCCCTGCCCCCGTTCACGTGGGGGGCGATCTTCGCCGACCGGGAAGCTGCCCGCTACCGCCGAGTCGTGAGGGCGGCCGCAGAGACCACGCGGCTCGAGCTGCCCGATGACGCCGCACGGCTGCTCGACGACCAGCAGCTCGCCGAACGCACCTTCGTGATGTGGGACATGATCCACGACCGCACCCACATGCGCGGCGACCTGCCCTTCGACCCGTTCATGATCAAGCAGCGCATGCCGTTCTTCTTGTACTCCTTGGAGGAACTGCGCTGCGATCTGACGGCGTTTCGCGAGGCGGTGCGGCTGTGGCGCGCGGACGACACCGACAGCGTGACGCGCGAGCACGCGCGCCTCGTGCAGTACGCCGTCATCTTCGACCGCATCTTCCGCTTCGCCCTCACCGGCACGCGCGTGCGCAACTACGACGGTCTCGGCGGGCAGCTGCTGTTCGCCTGGATGCACCAGCGGGGCGTGCTGCACTGGACGGACACACGACTCACGATCGACTGGGAGGGGGTGCCCGACGTCGTCGTCGCGCTCTCCGACGCGATCAACGAGCTCTACTGGCGCTCGATCGACCGGCCGAAGGCGGCGCACTGGCTCGCCGCGTACGCCTTCCTCACGACGACGCTCACGCCGCACCCCGCGTCGGCCTGGGCGCGCGGGCTGCCCGACGACGTGCTCGCCGGGCCCCTCAAGGGGTACACCGACCTCGTCCTCGACGACGAGTTCCCCCTCTCGATGTTCTACGAGGCGCTGCAGAAGAAGATCGCGCCGGTCATCGAGTCGACCTCGGGAATCACGGGCACCGGCAGCGCGTGACGGGCGAGTCGAGCATCCAGGACCGCACGATCGTCGTCGCGGGCGCCGGCGGAGCCGCGGGGCGCGCGGTGTGCGCGTCGCTCACCGAGGCGGGAGCGCACGTCATCGCGGTCGGCTCTCGAGCCGAGTCCTTGACCGAGGTGGATGCGGCCGAGACCGCGGTCGTCGACCTCGCCGACCCGGTGGCGGTGAGCGGGTGGGCGGCCGAGCTTCGCGCGCGCCGGCCGAGCATCGACGGCGTCGTGCACCTCGTCGGCGGGTGGCGCAGCGGCTCCGACCTCGACGACTTCGACTGGCTCGAGCGCCGCGTGCTCACGACCCTGCGGGTGCTCAGCCGCGAGCTGCGCGACGACCTGAGCGCGTCGACCGCGGGTCGGCTCGCGATCGTGAGCTCAGCATCCGTCGCCGCGCCGCGATGGGGCATGGCCAACTACGTCACCCTCAAGTCTGCTGCGGAAGCGTGGACTCAGGCGCTCGCGACCGGCTGGCGGGTGAAGGGCACGCCGACCGCGGCCGTGACCTTCGTGGCGGGAGCACTCGAGGAGGGCGACACGATCGCCCAGCTCGCCGCGGCGTGCGTCGGGCTGTGGGAGCTCGGGCACGAGCAGCTCAACGGCGCGGTCGTGCACCTGGCTCCGTCGTGAGACGGATGCGCGGCGCGATGCGCGCGGGTTAGCGTTCTCGGGTGACTGTCGAGACCCGCGCGCCCTCCCCCGTCGACGCCGACGGCAACTGGGTGCGCCCGACGCCGGGTGTCGCTGGCATGCGCACCGACGGACTGCTCGCTCTGGGAATCGCCGTGGGTGCCTCGCTCGCGATTCTGCTGTACGCCTCGGCGGAGTTCTTCGACGAGCCGCCCGAGCCGTGGATGGCCGCGCTCGTCGTGCTCGGCATCTCGGGCCCGCTCGTGTGGCGCAGGGTCGCGCCCATCACCGTCACCGTCGTCATCTCGATCGTCTACGTCTGCGCCCTCTACAACAAGGTGCCCGAGGTGCTGTTCAGCAACATCGCGCTGTTCATGGCGATGTACTCGATCGGAGCGTGGTCGTCGTCGCGTCGGCACGCGCTCGTGGCGCGCATCGTCGTCGTGGTCGGCATGTTCGGGTGGCTGTTCTGGGAGATCACCCGAGCCGCCTTCGACACCTCTCTCGCCCCCGAGGACTCGGGCATCGGCCTCATCGCCCCCGGCGTGGCCATCGGGCTCATCAGCATCGTGACCAACATCCTCTACTTCGCGGGAGCGTGGGCCTTCGGCGACCGGGCATGGAGTGCCGCGCGCGAGAGGGCCGAGCTCGAGGCCCGCACGCACGAGCTCGAGGCGGAGCGCGAGCTCACCGCTGCGCAGGCGGTCACCCTCGACCGCGTCCGCATCGCCCGCGAGCTGCACGACGTCGTCGCCCATCACGTCTCGGTCATGGGCATCCAGGCGGGCGCGGCACGGCGGGCGCTCGGCGCCGACGCCCCCGCTCCGGCGATCACGGCCCTCGGCTCGGTGGAGACCTCGGCACGCGACGCCGTCGACGAGCTGCACCGCCTCGTGACCACCCTGCGCGGCATCGGCGGCGAAGGCGAGGCGACGGATGGGCCGAGCACGCGCGGCACAGCGCAGCTCGAGGCCCTCATCGACGACGTGCGCGACACGGGCCGCACCGCGAGCTTCACGATCGTCGGCGAGCGGCAGCCGCTCTCCCCCGTCATCGACACGACGCTCTACCGCGTCGCGCAAGAGGCGGTCACGAACAGCCTCAAGCACGCGGGGGCGAGCGCGACGATGGATGTTCGGCTGCGATTCACCCCGGAGCGCGTCGAACTCGAGGTGACCGATACCGGCCACGGTGCGCGCACGGTGCAGGGTGCGACGAGCTCGGTCGGCGGACTCGGCCAGATCGGCATGCGCGAGCGCCTCGCCGCGATCGGAGGAGCGCTCGAGGCGGGGCCGCGCAAGCGCGGCGGGTACCTCGTGCGGGCAACGGTGCCCCTCGTCGTCACCGAGCAGGCTGGCGCATGAGCGACCCTGCTATCCGTGTCCTCCTCGTCGACGACCAGGATCTCGTGCGCGCGGGCTTCCGCGTCATCCTCGAGAGCGAGCCGGGCATCGAGGTCGTCGGGGAGGCCGCCGACGGTGCGCGCGCGCTCGACGCCGCGCGCGAGCTGCGACCCGATGTCATCTGCATGGACGTGCAGATGCCGGGCGTCGACGGGCTCGAGGCGACGCGGCGGATCCGTTCCGAGGGGCTCGAGCCGGGCATCCTCGTTCTCACGACCTTCGACCGCGACGACTACCTGTTCGCCGCCCTCGAAGCGGGCGCGAGCGGGTTCCTGCTCAAGAACGCGAGCCCCGAGAAGCTGCTCGAAGCCGTGCGCGTCGTCGCGGCAGGCGAAGCGCTCCTCGCCGCCGATGTCACCCGCCGTGTCATCGAGCGCGTCACCGCGAACCGAGAGCGGCCAGCACCCGACGGACGCCTCGACGAGCTCACCGAGCGGGAAGCCGAAGTGCTGCGGCTGCTCGCGCGGGGGTTGAGCAACGGCGAGATCGCCCGCGAGCTGTACCTCGGCGAGGCGACCGTCAAGACGCACGTCTCCAAGATCCTCCTCAAGCTCGGGCTGCGCGACCGCGTGCACGCCGTCGTCTTCGCCTACGAGAACGGCGTCGCCGTGCCGGGCGAGAGCGGGCTCGGCGCGTCATCCTCCTGACGGAGCAACGACCCCCCGCTCGGTGGATGCGGGCGCCACACGGTGCGACCTAGCGTGGAGTTCACCAGGAGAGGAGCACCATGCTGCAGATCGAGAACGTCACCAAGTCGTTCGGCGACCGCACCGCGCTCGACGACGTGAGCTTCGGGGTCGGCGCCGGGCGCCTCACCGGCTTCGTCGGCGGCAACGGGGCGGGCAAGACCACGGCGATGCGCATCATCCTCGGTGTGCTCGCGAGCGACAGCGGCCGCATCACGCTGCACGGTGAGCCGCTCACCGCCGACGACCGCCGACGCTTCGGCTACATGCCCGAAGAGCGCGGGCTGTACCCCAAGATGCGCGTGCACGAGCAGCTCGTCTACCTCGCGCGTCTGCGCGGAGTGCGGGCGCGAGACGCTGCCGTGCGGGCCGACGAGCTCATCGACCGCCTCGAGTTGACCGAGCGCCGCGACGAGCCCATCGAGAAGCTCTCCCTCGGCAACCAGCAGCGCGCCCAGATCGCCGCGGCCCTCGTCCACGACCCCGACGTGCTCGTGCTCGACGAGCCCTTCTCGGGCCTCGACCCGATGGCCGTCGAGACGGTTCTCGGCGTGCTCGGCGAGTTCGCCGCCCGGGGAGCCCCCGTACTGTTCTCCAGTCACCAGCTCGACCTCGTCGAGCGCCTGTGCGACGACCTCGTCATCATCGCCGGCGGGGCCATTCGCGCCGCGGGGCCACGGGACGAGCTCCGCGCCGCCAACACCGGCTCCCAGTGGGAGCTCCTGAGCGGGGAGGACGCCGGCTGGGTGCGCGACATCCCCGGCGCGACCGTGCTCGAGTTCGACGGCGGCTACGTGCTCTTCGAGGCCGACGCCGACGCCGCCCAGGTCGTGCTGCAGCGCGCCGCCGCCCTCGGCGCCGTGCACAGCTTCACCCCCCGCCGACCCACCCTGACCGAGATCTTCCGAGAGGTCGTGAAGTGATGAGCACCACCCCCGCCACCAGCACCGCCGCCACCCGCGGCCCCGCCACCTCGCCTGCCCCGCGCTTCCGCGAGTCCGTCACCCTCGTCGCCGGCCGCGAAGTCACCCAGAAGCTGCGCTCCAAAGCCTTCGTCATCTCGACGATCATCCTCATGCTCGTCGTGCTCGCCTCCATCGTCATCGGCGGGCTCGTCTCCCGCAACCAGGGAGACACCCCCGTCGCGGCCGTCGGCGTCGTCGCCGAGCAGCTCGAGGGCCTTCCCGGCATCGAGGTCACCGAGGTGCCCACGCGCGCAGAAGCCGAGACCCTCGTGCGCGACGGGGAGGTCGACGGCGCCGCCGTGCCGCTCGACGACCCCGCCGAAGGCGGCCCCGCAATCGAGGTCATCGGGCTCGAAGGGGCGCCGGGCATCCTCATTCAGGCCCTCTCGATCGCCCCCGAGGTGACCCTCCTCGACGAGCCGGAGGTCGACGGCTTCATCGTCTACTTCGTGGCCCTCGGCTTCGGCATCGTCTTCTTCATCTCCGCCGTCACCTTCGGCGGCACGATCGCGCAGAGCGTCGTGGAGGAGAAGCAGACGCGCGTCGTCGAGATCCTGCTGTCGTCGATCTCCTCGCGCGCCCTGCTCGCCGGCAAGGTGGTCGGCAACTCGATCCTCGCCTTCGGCCAGATCATCGCGATCGCCGTGCTGGCCGGCATCGGGCTCATGGTGATCGGGCAAGACATCCTCATCAGCGACCTCGGGGTCTCGGTCGCCTGGTTCCTCGGCTTCTTCGCCATCGGCTTCGTGCTGCTCGCCGCCATGTACGCGGCGTCGGCGGCACTCGTCTCCCGCATGGAGGACGTCGGCTCGGTGCTGACCCCGGTCACCTACCTCGTGATGATCCCGTACTTCCTCGTCATCTTCTTCAACGACAACGAGCTCGTGCTGGGCATCATGTCGTACGTGCCGTTCTCCGCCCCGGTCGGGATGCCCATGCGCATCTTCCTCGAGACCGCCCAGTGGTGGGAGCCCCTGGTCTCCCTCGCGATCCTCGTCGCCACAACCGTCGTCGTGGTCGCGCTCGGGGCCCGGATCTACGGCAACTCGCTCCTGCGCACCGGGTCGCGCGTCAAGCTCGGCGAGGCCCTGCGCGGCTGACCGGCGGCGCTCACGACAGTCAGCCGCGAAACCGCGGCGGGTGCGGGAGAATGGGCTCGTGACGAGACTCCACGACTCCACCCGCCGCGGTTTCGCGAGCGACAACTACGCCGGCGTGCACCCCGAGGTGCTGACGGCTCTGGCCGAGGCCAACGAGGGCCACCAGGTCGCCTACGGCGAAGACCAGTACACCGAGCGCCTCGGCGAGGTGATGCGGCAGGAGTTCGGCGAGCATGCCGAGGTGTACCCCGTCTTCAACGGCACGGGCGCCAACGTGCTCGCGCTCACCGCGCTCATGCCGCGCTGGGGCGCCGTGATCTGCAGCGCGACCGCGCACATCCACACCGACGAGGGCGGCGCCCCCGAGCGGGTGAGCGGGCTGAAGCTGCTGCCCGTGCCGACGCCGGACGGCAAGCTCACCCCGGAGCTCATCGCGATCGAGGCCTTCGGCTGGGGCGACGAGCACCGCGCCCAGCCGCTCGTCGTGAGCATCACGCAGACGACCGAGCTCGGCACGCTCTACACAGCCGACGAGATTCGCGCGATCGCCGACTACGCGCACGCGCACGGCATGGCCCTGCACCTCGACGGCGCCCGCATCTGGAATGCCGCCGCCGCGCTCGGCACGTCGTTGCGCGCGTTCACCGCCGACGTGGGAGTGGACATCCTCTCTCTCGGCGGCACCAAGAACGGGCTCCTCGGCGCCGAGGCGATCGTCGTGATCGACCCCTCCCGCGCCCCGGGCCTCACCTACCTGCGCAAGATGTCGATGCAGCTCGCGAGCAAGATGCGCTTCGTGAGCGCGCAGCTGCTCACGCTCTTCGAGGGCGGCCTCGGCGTGCGCTCCGCGGGCCACGCCAATGCCATGGCAGCGCGCCTACGCACCGGGCTCGAGACGATGATCGCGCGGGGAGAGGTGCCCGAGGGCTCGCTGTCGTTCAGCCAGCCGACCCAGGCCAACGCCGTCTTCGCGGTGCTCGAGAACGATGCGGCCGACCGCATTCGCGAGAAAGTGCGCTTCTACGACTGGGACCGCGCGCGCGGCGAAGTGCGCTGGATGTGCGCCTTCGACACGAGCGCCGACGACATCGACGCCTTCCTGCGCATCGTGCACCACGAGCTCGGCAGGTAGGGCGCAGCCGGGCGTACGCTGAGCCTCATGCGCTTCGGACTCTTCATTCCCCAAGGCTGGCGGCACGACCTGGTCGACATCGACCCCGACGAGCAGTGGGCGGTGATGAAGCGCCTCGCGCAGCACGCCGACGCGGGCCCGTGGGAGTCGATCTGGGTCTACGACCACTTCCACACCGTCCCCGTGCCGAGCGAGGAGGCGACGCACGAGGCGTGGACCCTCATGTCGGCGTTCGGCGCCGTCACCGAGCGCGTGCGCCTCGGGCAGATGTGCACGTGCATGGGCTACCGCAACCCCGCGTACCTCGCCAAGGTCGCCGCGACGGTCGACCACGTCTCGCACGGGCGCGTCGAGATGGGCATCGGCGGCGGCTGGTACGAGCACGAGTGGAACGCCTACGGGTACGGGTTCCCGGAGATCGGAGACCGCCTGCGGATGCTCGACGAGGGCGTGCAGATCATGCGGCAGGCCTGGTCGGAGGGGACCGCGACGCTGAACGGCCGCTACTACAAGGTCGAGGGCGCGATCGTTCGGCCCCTGCCGGTGCAGAAGCAGGGCATCCCGTTCTGGATCGCCGGAGGCGGTGAGAAGGTCACGTTGCGCATCGCCGCGCAGTACGGGCAGTACACGAACTTCGCCGGCACCCCCGAGGAGTTCACCCACAAGAGCGAGGTGCTGCGCGGGCACTGCGAGCGGCTCGGCACGAGCTTCGACGCCATCACGCGGTCGTCGAACTACAACACCGTCGTCGGGCGCGACGAGGCCGAGGTCGCCGAGCGCATCGCCACCATCGAGGCGCGGCTCACGCGGTACCTCGGGGCCGAGCGTGCGGAGAAGGCCGTCGCCGATCTGCGCAACGGTCGCGGGCTTGCGGGAACCCCTGAGCAGATCATCGAGCAGTTGCAGGGCATGCAGCAGCTCGGCATGACCTACGCGATCACCTACTTCGCCGAGGCGGCCTACGACACGAGCGGCATCGAGCTGTTCGAGCGCGAGGTCGTGCCCGCGCTCGTCTAGGCCCTGCCGCCCGAGCCCCTGCCGCCCAAGCCCCTCCCGCCCCGAGCCCTCACCGCCTGCGCCGTCGACACTGTGCCGCTACGCGGCAACTGTGCTGTCGCGAACGAGCACACTGGCGATTCTGAAGCACAGTCGTCGGGGCGACGGGCGACGGGGCGCGTCCGCATTGACAGACATCGATATAGCTGAGTACATTGATGTTCATCGATGTTTACAGGAGGTGACGACATGACCATGTTCACTGAGGACGGCTGCTGCGGCGGCGTCTGCTGCTGACACGACACCGGTTGCGCACCGCGCGCATCGGCCCTGCCGGCCAGCGCGGTGCGCGACCCCTCTCACTCACGTCAGCACGACCCTCCAGAAAGGAACCGAGCGTGAGCGATGCGCTCTTCTCCAGCCTCACCGCAGGCCTGCTCGCCGGGTACGCGATCGCGATCCCGGTCGGGGCGATCGCGGCGCTCCTCATCACGCATGGCGCGCGCCACGGCGCACGCGTCGCCGCGGGCGGCGCACTCGGTGCCGCGACGGTTGACGGCCTCTACGCGACGATCGCCGTCGTGGCAGGAGCAGCCATCGCGCCGGTCATCGTGCTCATCGAAGAACCTCTCCGCTGGCTCTCCGTCATCGTGCTCGTCGCGCTCGGCATCATGATCGCGCTGCCCGGGCTGCGCGCAGCGCCGAGGCACGTGCCGCCGATCAGCGCGGATGCTCCCACCGACGCAGCCCCGGCCGACGCAGCCTTGGCCGACGCAGCCTTGAGCGACACGACCCCGGCGCCCGCCCCGTCCGGCAGCACGGCGACGGCCTCGCGCACGACCACCGCGCGCCGGCTCTTCCTCACCGTCGGCGCCCTCACGCTCGTGAACCCCGTGACGGTCGTCTACTTCGCCGCGCTCATCGGCAGCTCGACGCTCGCCCTCGACGCCTCGCCGCTCGAGCGCATCGTCTTCGTCGCGGCGGCGTTCGCCGCCTCGCTCAGCTGGCAGCTGCTGCTCACGACCGCGGGCGCCCTGGCGGGCCGGGCCCTCGTCGGGCCGATCGGCGCGCGCATCACGGCCCTCGTGGGGGGCGGCATCATCATCCTCCTCGCCGTGCGCGCGGCGTGGGGCGGCTGAGCGGACCTGCGACCTCAGACCTCCATGCGCGAGACGACGAGGCCGTCCGTGCCCTCGGGGGCGACGTCGACGCGCACCACGTCGCCGTCGGCGATCGTGCTCGAGAGAATCGCGCGGGCGAGGGCGTCGTCGATCTCGTGCTGCATGAGGCGACGCAGCGGCCGCGCCCCGTACACGGGGTCGTAGCCGCGCTCGGCGAGCCACGTGCGAGCATCCGGCGTCACCGCCAGCTGCAGGCGACGGTCGACGAGGCGGCGCTCGAGGCGATCGATCTGCAGCGACACGATCTGGCCGAGATCGTCCGTCGTGAGCGGTGCGAACACCACGATGTCATCGAGCCGGTTGACGAACTCCGGCTTGAAGGCCTGACGCACCATGTCGTTCACGCCGGCGACCTTCGCCTCCCACTCGAGCGACGGGTCGATGAGCAGCTGCGAGCCCAGGTTCGAGGTGAGGATGAGGATCGTGTTGCGGAAGTCGACGGTGCGACCCTGGCCATCGGTGAGCCGGCCGTCGTCGAGCACCTGCAGCAGCAGGTCGAAGACCTCGGGGTGCGCCTTCTCGACCTCGTCGAGCAGGATCACCGAGTAGGGGCGGCGACGCACGGCCTCGGTCAGTTGGCCGCCCTGCTCGTAGCCCACGTAGCCGGGAGGGGCGCCGATGAGGCGCGAGACGGCGAACTTCTCCCCGTACTCGCTCATGTCGATGCGCACGAGCGCCTTCTCGTCGTCGAACAGGTAGTCGGCGAGCGCCTTCGCGAGTTCGGTCTTGCCGACGCCGGTCGGGCCGAGGAAGAGGAACGAGCCGGTCGGGCGGTCGGGGTCGCTGATGCCCGCGCGCGTGCGGCGCACCGCCTCCGACACGGCCACGACGGCATCTTTCTGACCGATGATGCGCTTGCCGAGCTCCGCCTCCAGGGTCAGCAGCTTCTCCGTCTCGCCCTGCGTGAGCTTGTCGACGGGGATGCCCGTCCAGGCCGCCACGACCGCGGCGATGTCCTCGTCCGTCACCTGGTCGTTGACCATGCGCGGGCCGCTCTCGGCCGACTCGGCCTCAGCGAGCTGCGTCTCGATGCCCGGGATCACCTCGTAGTTGAGGCGCGAGGCCTCCTGGTACTGCCCCTCGCGCATGGCGCGGTCGAGCTCGATGCGCGCGTCGTTGAGGCGCGTGCGCAGGTCGCCGACGGCGGTCAGGCCCGACTTCTCGGCCGCCCAGCGCTTCTGCAGGGCATCCCGCTCGGCGGTCTTCTCGGCCAGCTCGCCGCGCAGCTTCTCGAGCCGGGCCTTCGACGCGTCGTCCTTCTCCTTCTTGAGGGCGAGCTCCTCGATCTCGAGGCGCGTCACGGCGCGCTTGAGCTCGTCGAGCTCCACAGGGCTCGACTCGATCTCCATCTTGAGCCGGCTCGCCGCCTCGTCGACGAGGTCGATCGCCTTGTCGGGCAGCTGGCGCGCGGTGATGTACCTGTTGCTGAGCGAGGCAGCCGCGACGAGCGCGCTGTCGGCGATCGAGACCTTGTGGTGCGCCTCGTAGCGCTCCTTGAGGCCGCGCAGGATCGCGACCGTGTCCTCGACGCTCGGCTCGCCGACGTAGACCTGCTGGAAGCGGCGCTCGAGCGCGGCGTCCTTCTCGATGAACTCGCGGTACTCGTTGAGCGTCGTCGCGCCGATGAGACGCAGCTCACCTCGGGCGAGCATGGGCTTGAGCATGTTCGCTGCCGCGACCGAGCCCTCACCGCCACCGGCGCCCATGAGGGAGTGCAGCTCGTCGATGAACGTGATGACCTGGCCGTCGGAGTCGTCGATCTCCTTCAGAACGGCCTTGAGACGCTCCTCGAACTCGCCTCGGTACTTGGCGCCGGCGACGAGGGCTGCGAGGTCGAGGCCGACGAGCTGCTTGTCCTTGAGCGAGTCGGGCACGTCGCCCGCGACGATGCGCTGGGCGAGCCCCTCGACGACGGCGGTCTTGCCGACGCCGGGCTCGCCGATGAGAACGGGGTTGTTCTTCGTGCGGCGGCTGAGCACCTGGCTCACGCGGCGAATCTCGGCGTCGCGGCCGATGACGGGGTCGAGCTTGCCGGAGCGGGCGATCTCGGTGAGGTTGACGCCGTACTGCTCGAGGGCAGACTTCTGGGCCTCCTGGCTGGAGGGGGCGCCTTGCATGTTGGCCATCGTGTTCTCCTGCGGGGCAGAGGGTGCGCGGCAATGTTGAGTCGCGGTGACTCAAGTTTACGCCGCGGCGCTCGACTCCGCTAGCGGATGCCCGTTCCGAGGCTCTGCTCACGGCGAACACGCAGGCCGCTCACGAGCGGGGAATACTCCGCCGGGGCAATCGCTTGAAGCCCACCATGACGACTCTCGGCATCATCGGCTCCGGCAACATCGGCTCGCAGCTCGCCCGCTCTTTCGCGAG
The DNA here is from genome assembly GCF_014789785.1 of Chryseoglobus sp. 28M-23. NCBI lineage: Bacteria > Bacillati > Actinomycetota > Actinomycetes > Micrococcales > Microbacteriaceae > Microcella > Chryseoglobus sp. 28M-23. The sequence continues at coordinate 2,471,912 of NZ_CP061846.1, forward strand.
GCTCGGGCACGACATCGTGATCGCGAACTCGCGCGGCCCCGCCTCGCTCGAGGGGTTCGCCGCCGAGGTCACGGCGGCCGGAGGGGGCACGGTCACCCCGGGCACCGTCGAGGAGGCCTCCCGTGCGGGCGAGATCGTGGTGCTCACGGTTCCGCTCGGCGTCGTGCCGAGCATCCCGAGCGAACCGCTCGCGGGGCGCATCGTGATCGACACCAACAACTACTACCCCGCCCGCGACGGCAGCATCTCCGAGCTCGACGAGGAGCGCCTCACGACCGCGGAGTGGGTGGCCCGCCACCTGAGCGGGTCGACCGTCGTGAAGGCGTTCAACCACATTCCCGCCGCCGACATCACGGCCCACGCGGAGCCCTCGGGCAGCCCCACGCGTCGGGCCCTCATGGTGTACGGCGACGATGACGCGGCGGTGCGGCGTGTGAGCGAGCTCGTCGAGGCGATCGGCTTCGACGCGATCGTCGGCGGGCCGCTCAGCGACAGCTGGCGCATTCAGCGGGATGCCCCCGGCTACGGGCCGCGATTCGCCGCGGCCGAGCTGCGGGAGCAGCTCGCGGCCGTGCGCAGCTACGGCGAGCGGTAGCTCACCCGGCGCTCGTCAGCGCCGCCGCGAGACGGTCACCGTGAACTTCGGCCCGCGGGAAACCTGCCGCGTCGGGCCCACCGCGCGCTCGAGGGCGGGCGCATAGTCCAGGTGGCTGTTCCACACGCTCCACAGCTGCCCGCCAGGGCGCAGCACGCGCCCCGCCTCGGCGAAGAGCCTCAGCGCGACGCCGGTGTGCACGGCCGCCCCGACGTGGAACGGCGGGTTGAGCACGATGAGGTCGGCGCTGTCGGTCGGCTGCGTCGACAGGCCGTCGTCCTGCACCGTGTCGACCTCGACGCCGTTGGCATCGGCCGTGAGACGTGCGCTCTCGACGGCGACGGCAGAGACATCGGTCGCGATGACCCTCGCTGTGGGAGCGCGGCGCGCGAGCGCGACGGCGAGCACGCCGGTGCCGCACGCCAGGTCGATCGCGGTCTCGTAGGCGGGCCACTGCTCGGCGACCTCCAGGAGGGCGCGCGTGCCGATATCGAGGGATGCCCCGCCGAACACCCCCGCGTGCGCGACGATGCGCAGGCCGTGCTCGGGCACCTCGCCCACGGCGGGCTCGAGCGGCGTGACGTCGCGCGGCTCTCGCGCGGTCAGCAGCCGCGCCTTCTGCCGCGCGAGCGAGACGTCGACCCGCTGCCAGCTGCGGCGCAGCACGTCGTTCTGGGTCGGCGTCATGTGCTTGACCATGTTGCCCGCGAGCAGGACGGCATCGGGGTGGGCGGAGCGAGCGACCTCGCGCGCGATCGCGTCGAGTCGGTCGAGCGAGCGCGGCAGGCGCAGAAAGATGAGGTGGGCATCCCCCGAGACGACGTCGGCGAGCGCATGGTGGCTGATCGCCGCGACGCCCGTGTCGGTGACATTGGCCTCGAGAGCACGGCGGGCCACGAGCGAGTCCTGGTGCACGCGCACGCGCTGCGCACCGAGCGCGAGGGCGCCGAGGGTCAGCGCCCCGTGGGTGTCCTCGATGACGGCGACCTCGGCGGGCCGGTCCCGCAGCCAGGGCTCGGCCGTGTCGAGCAGGTAACGGTCGGCGGCGTCCCAGGCCCGCAGCTCGGGCGTCTCGACGTCGGGCCGCCGCCGAAGCTCGTGCAGCAGGGAGTCGAGGGGGCTCGTCGCGGGTTTGGTCACCTGCCACACCCTAGGTGTTTGCTGTCGGCGCGCGGTGTCACTACCCTCTCTCGGCGGGGATCTGCCCCGCCGCTCTGGATGACGACCGAGGTGAGAGAGACCATGAACCTGCTCCGCGCCCTTGCCCCCGCGGCCGCCGCCGCCCTGATCCTCTCGGGATGCTCGGGGCCGGCTGGGCCCGCCGGCTGCGAGCTCGACCTGGAGCTCTCGAACGCCGAGTCGGGCGTGAGCACGACTCTCACCGAAGCGGTCGCGATCAGCGTCGCCGACGGAGCCGGCTACACGGTCTTCGCCTCGGACTTCCCCTTCGGGGAGGAGGTCTCGGCGTTCTTCGACCCCGACGTGCCCGACGGCGGCAACCTCGCCTGGATCTCCCTCACGGTCTTCAACGCGGAGGGCGACGTGCCCCCGATCGAGGAGGGGCAGGTCATCCCCGCGGGCACGCAGTCGGGCGAGCACGTTCTCGTGGTCGTGCACGCGGCCGCCGACGCGGAGTACGGCCAGAACGCGGGAGTGACCGGTCAGGCGACCGTCACGGGCGTCGGCGATCGGCTGTGCGCCGAGATCGAGTACGAGGACGACCAGAAGAGCCTGACCGGCACGATCGGGGTCGACGTCACGGTGCGCGGGTAGCGCGCCGCCTCGCACGCAGGGAGAGTCACTCGCCGAGCAGGTGGCGTCGGGTTGCCTCGGTGCGGGACGAGACGCCGAGCTTCTCGTAGATGCGATAGAGGTGGTTGGCCACGGTCTTCGCGCTGATGCCGAGCCGAGCTGCAACCTGCTGATTGCCGAGGCCGCGCGCGACCTCATCGAGCACTCGGCGTTCGGCCGCTGTCAGCGCGTCGGCGTTCGCCCCTCGAGTGGCGCCCCGTCCACCCCGAGTCTGCAGTTCCTGGTCGAGCCGGTGAGCCCAGGGCCGTAGCCGAAGGGCTGCGAGGCCGTGCTGCATCTCCGCCGTCACAGGTCGTCGTTCTGACTCACTGTCACCGACCGCATGCAGGGCGCGCAGCTGCAGCATTCGCGCGCGAACACGGTCGAGGCGATCGTCGGCTGCGCGCAGTGAGCGTGCCGCCGCCGCCGCTGAGCCCACCGACCGCGCCGGGTCGCGCTCGAGCAGCACGAGCCCGCGAGCGAGCTCCGCGGTGGCCCTGGTCCACCGGCGCGCACCCGGCCTGCGGGCGAAGGACTCGAGGTCGTCGACGAGATCGCAGGCCGCGCCCGTCTCTCCGAGAGCGCAGTAGGCGTCGACGAGCTCGTACGCCCATCGCGCGACCTGCGGCGTCAGCCCTCCGTTGGCTTGCTCGAAGAACCGCGCTCGCTCGAGGCACTCCACCGCCTCCTGCCAGTCCATCGCCGTCGCCGCGACCACTCCCGCGTGCGCATCGAGGAAGTACCGAGCACCTTCGACGCCCAGATCATCGGCGATCTCGTACCCGAGGGTCAGATCGTCCCTCGCGGCCGCGAATTCGCCCCGATAGCCCGCAATGCGGGCGCGCATGCCCAGCCAGAACGGTGCGAAAGCACGCTGCCCCGCCCCCAGACTGATCGCTATCGCCTCGTCGAGCTGCACCAGGGCATCGTCGAGTCGGGATGAGCGCAGGCGCAGGTCGGCGAGTGCGCCGTGCGCCATGGCCAGAGTCGTGCGCGCGCCCGCTCGTCTCGCGCCGGCGACGATCGCGGCCATGAGGCGCGCGCCCTCGACGTAGCGCTCCGCGTAGCCGAAAGCCCGGCCGATGTGCAGACCGAACAGAGGGTCGGAGCGCACTGCGGAGCGCACGTCGAGACTCGCGAGGACGTCGGTGAGGAAATCGGCGCCCGCGCCCTCGTCGACGGCGCTCACGGCGTGAGCACGCACCACGCGCAGCGCCCCCTGCTCGCCCTCGTCGGCAGGCACCTCGCGCAGAGCGCGGTCGGTCGTGTCGAGCAACGCTGGAACGTCGCCGAGCATTCCGAGGGGTATCGACATGGCACCGAGCACGGAGGCCCGCCGGGCCGCAGGAACGCGATCGAGTGCCGACTCCAAACGGTCGCGCGACCGCGCAGCATCGCCGCCGACTGCCTCCAATGCGGCAAGGAGCATCTCTGCCGTCACGAGCTGGTCGTCGCTCAGCGCCGGGCTCTCGGTCTCCAGAAGCCTCGCGAGACGCGCTCGACCGCGCGCCGCATCACCGGCGATGGCGTGGGCCTCCGCCGCCCGCAGACGCACCGCGGCACCCTCCGCCCCAGGAGGAGCGAGGTCCGCCGCCCGCTCGAACAGCACGGCGGCCGTGTCGGCCGCACGCTGGCGCAACGCCGCCTCCGCCGCATCGACCAGTTCTCGGGCAAGACGCGAGTCATGACCGACCGCGGCGAGGGCGCGATAGAGGAGAGCTTGCCCGGCGGGCAGAGAACGCACCTCGGCGAGGGATCCCGCGATGGTGCGCTGCCGCGCGGCGTCCACGCTGCCACGGACCGCGTCCCGCAGCAGCGGATGGAAGGGCTGCAGGCGCCCCTCCCGCACCGTCAGGAGGCCGTCGCGCTCGAGCTCGCCGAACGCCGTCGCCGTCGCTCGCGTGTCCCCCACCACGTCGCGCACCACGCCCCACTCGCCGTCGATCGACACCATCGCGACCTCCAGCAGGGCGCGTGCCGGGGGCGAGAGTCGGGTGAGCGGCCGTGTCAGGAGGCTCCGCAAGTCACCCAGGAGCGTCATGGGCTCGGGAAGAGGATCGGTTCCAGCCAGCTGCTGAGTCGTCAGAGCACCTGGCAGATTGCGCAGCGCCAGCGGGTTTCCCTCAGCGAGCTCCATGAGCCTCGACACGACTGACTCGTCGATGGGCCGCCCCGCGCTCTCGAGGAGCAGCCGCCGAGCATCCACGGGTGGCAGTCCCGCGAGGGCGACGAGATCGAAGCCGTCCGCGAACTGCGTGAGGGCGTCGGAGGGGCGGCCAGCCGCGACCACGAGAAGGCCCTGACCGCCGTAGCGGCGCAGGGCCGTCCCGATGGCCGTGAGACTCGCTGGATCGAGTTCGTGGAGATCGTCAAGCAAGAGCGCGATGGGTGCCTTGCGGGCCTGACGGGCCCAGGAGCGCGTGAGCGCGTCCGCCGCTCGCAAGGGGTCCAGACAGCGATCCAATCGGTGCGGTCGCGCGGCCTCCGCCGCCGCTCGCAGTCCACGCGCGTCCTCGCGCGCGACCCCCCGCACCAGTCTCGCGCCGTCGCCGATGCGGGCGCTCAGCTCGGCGAGAAGAGTCGACTTGCCAATGCCGGGCGAGCCCTGCACCACGTGAATGCGTACAGCGCCGTCGACCACGTGGGACCAGCTCGACTGATAGCGCGCCACGAGCTGCGATCGTTCGAGGAGGCGCACCATGGTCATGACAGGTTAACCGACACCGACTCAGCCATCGCGGACTAGGAAATATTGCCCATGGCCGCGGTGTCGCGAGCACGCTTACGGTCGGAGGCATGATGCCTCGCCTCCTGACCACATCCGCCATCGCCATCGTCGTCGCTCTCGCCCTCGGCGGCTGCGTCACCACCACTACGGAAGAGGGAGTGCGCACCGTCGACGAGCAGCAGTCGAGCACCGACGTGCGAGTCGATGGCTCGACCTGGAGCGCTGCCTTCCCCGGTGAGGTCACGCAGAGCCAGCAGCCGTTTCCCGTGGACGGCATCGGGGAGCTCACGGCAGATCTCACTGTCTGGGAGACCGACACGGAGGCCATGCTCGTGCAGGTCGTGGCTCTGCCCGAGGGCGACGGAGAGGCTGCAGCGAACCTGCTCCAGACGGGAGCGAGCCTGGGATCGGTCGTGGCGGGTTCCCCGCTCCTGGATGGCGACGGAACCTTCCGAGGCCTCCCCGCGGTCGTCGTCGAGGCCGACCAGGACGGCGCCCTGCTGGAGCTGCTCGCCTTCGTCGACGACACGACGCTGTACCAGCTCATCCACGTCAAGTCCGACCCGGGTGCCGCCGACCGACTTCCTGCGCTCGCTGCGAGCTTCGAGCTGCGCTGATGACCCCTCCTCGAGTGGCAGGGCTAGCACTCACTGTCGCCGCGGTCGCGGCCCTCGCTGGGTGCACGGCGGGCAGCGGGCCGACGTGCACGACGTCGGTCGCGCTCGTAAGCGACCGCGCCGATGGTGCCGTCGAGCTGTCGAACGCGAGCGCCCAGCTGCAGCTCGAGGGTCGCGTCATCGCCCTGTTCGCCACCGACTACGCGCAAGACGGGCTCACCGCTCCCGGGCGCCAGCCCGAGATGGCGCCTGATGGCACGCTCCTGTGGATCGATCTGGGAGACCCGAGCGGCATGGGCGAACCACTCTCCCTCGCCGCCGGCGACTCAGTGGAGTTCGGTGCCGGTGACCCGCCGATCATCGCTAGTCACTGGACACCCGAACGCTTCGACATGCTCGCGCCGGATGCGACGGGAGCGGTCGAGGTACGGCAGCTGGGGGAGAGCGTCTGCGTCGATGTGGATCTGCAAGGGGACGCCTTCAGGGTGAGCGGGACGATCTCGGCTCCGCTCGACATCGCTCCCTGATCGGGCGAATCAGCCCCGGCGGAACGGTCGCCAGACGACGACCTGGTTCGACTTCTGCGCGCGCGTTCCCGCCTTGAGCGAGATGACCTCGCCCTCCGCGCCGGCGGCGAAGACGCGGCGCCCCGGCTTGGAGAGCAGCTCGTCGGCGAGCGCCGTCTCGAGCTCGCGCACGCGGCGACGCAGCTCGGTGACCTCGTTCTCGAGCTCGAGGATGCGGCGGATGCCCTCGAGGTTGAGACCCTCGCCGCTGAGTCGGGCGATCTCGCGCAGCTGCACGACGTTGCGCATCGAGTAGCGGCGACTCTGCCCCGCCGTGCGCGTCGGCGACACGAGCCCGAGGCGGTCGTACTGCCGCAGGGTCTGGGGGTGCATCCCGGCCAGCTCCGCAGCGATCGCGATCGCGAACATGGGGGTGTCCTCGTCCACCTGGTCTCCTCCCACGTCGCTCCCGCCTCGGCTCATTGTGTCGCGCGCTACCCGCGGGCGCGAGCGATGAGGTCGTCTCGAGGGTTCTCGGCCGGCAGCGTCGCCGCGAACTCGCGCAGCTTCTTCGTACCCTCGGCGCTCACGTGCGCGGGCACCGCGACCTGCACGGTCGCGAGCAGGTCGCCCGTTCCCTTCGGCGTCGTCACGCCGCGGCCCTTCACGCGCAGCACGCGGCCGCTCGGTGTTCCCGGAGCGACCTTGAGCTTGACCGGGTCGCCCCCGAGGGTCGGCACCTCGATCGTCGCGCCGAGGGTCGCCTCGACGAAGGTCACGGGCACGTCGACGCGCAGGTTGAGACCGTCCCGCTCGAAGACGGGATGCTTGCGCACCGAGACCGTGAGCACGAGGTCACCGGCGGGACCGCCGTCGATGCTGCGCTCGCCCTTGCCCTTGAGGCGGATCTTCTGACCGTCCGAGACCCCCGCGGGGATCTTGACCGTGAGCGGCTTGCCGCCTTGCCGCTCGAGCGTGACGGTGTCCCCCTGGATCGCGGTGAGGAACTCCAGGGACACCGAGGCGGTCTGGTCGCGACCCTTGGTCGGGCCGCCGTAGCCGCGGAAACCGCCCGTCGTCTGGCCGAACCGGCCGTCGCCGAACATGCCGCCGAAGATGTCCTCGAAACCGCCAGCGCCGCCTTGCTGGGCGCGGCGACCACCGGCGCCGCCGCCGAACATGCCGCCGAAGACGTCCTCGAATCCGCCCTGCCCGCCGCCGCCGGCGGTGAAACGGGCTCCCGAGCCCATCGCGCGCAACTGGTCGTACTCGGCGCGCTGGGCCGGGTCGGCGAGGACGGCGTGCGCCTCGCTGATCTCCTTGAAGCGCGCCTCCGCAGTCGCGTCGTCGGGGTTCGAGTCAGGGTGGTACTTGCGAGCGAGGGCACGATAGGCCTTCTTGAGGTCTGCCGCCGAGACGTCCTTCGGCACGCCGAGAACGGCGTAGAAGTCCTTCTCGAACCAGTCGTTGCTGGCCATGTCGCCCTCCTAGTTCTCGGGAACCGAGACGGCCACCTTCGCCGGGCGCACGAGCTTCTCCCCGAGGGCGTAGCCGACCTCGATCACATCGGCGACGGTGTTCGACGTCGCCTTCGCGCTCGGCAGCTGCACGAGAGCCTCGTGCAGGGCCGGGTCGAAAGGCTCGCCGATCTCGCCCACGCGTCGCAGGCCGTACCGCTCGAAGCTGCTGCGCATCTTCTGCGCCACGAGTTCGAGCGGGCTGCCCTCGAGGTCGCCGTGCGAGGCCGCACGATCCAGGTCGTCGATCGCCGGCAGAAGGGAGCGGATCACCTCGGCGACGACCGCTTCGCGGTTCGCCGCGCGATCGCGCTCGACGCGCGTGCGGAAGTTCGCGAGCTCGGCCTCCGCGCGCGCAGCGCGGTCCCGGTACTCCTCGATCTCCTTCGCCCCAGCCTCCGAGAGGATGTGGTCGATGTCGGCGTCGAGAGAGTTGCCCGACTCCGAGACCTCCACGTCGGCATCCTCGACGGCGAAGAGCTCGTCGAGCTCCTCGGCATCCGTCGTCGCGCCGTCCTCGGCGAGAGGGGCGTCGTCGTCGCGAGCAGCCTGATCGCTGTGCTCGTCACCGTGTTCGTCGGCCGCGGCCGGGGTGGGGGTGCCCTCCTCGGGCACCTCCGCCCCGTCCTCGTTCTTGCGCTTCTTGGCCGCCATCGGCTTACTTCTTGTCCTTGTCGGCGTCCGAGTCAGACTTCTCGTCCTCGTCGTCGACGATCTCGGCGTCGACGACGTCCTCATCGTCGTCCTCGGCCGGCGCCTCGGGCTGCTCGCCCGCGGCGGCTTCCGCCTGCGAGGCCGCGTAGATGGCCTCGCCGAGCTTCGTCTGAGACTGGTTGAGGGTGTCGAACGCCGACTTCACGGCGTCGTCGTCGTCACCGGCGAGCGCCGTCTTGAGAGCATCCACATCGGCCTGCACCTCGCTCTTGACGTCGTCGGGGAGGTTCTCCTCGTTCTCCTTGATGAGCTTCTCGATCGAGTAGGCGAGCTGCTCGGAGTTGTTGCGCAACTCGGCCTTCTCGCGACGCTCCTTGTCCTCGGCGGCGTGCTCCTCGGCCTCGCGGATCATGCGCTCGATGTCGTCCTTCTCGAGCGAGGATCCGCCCGTGATGGTCATCGACTGCTCCTTGCCGGTGCCCTTGTCCTTCGCGCTCACGTGCACGATGCCGTTGGCATCGATGTCGAAGGTCACCTCGACCTGAGGGATGCCCCGAGGCGCGGGCGCGATGCCGGTGAGCTCGAACGTGCCGAGGTTCTTGTTGTCCCGCGTGAACTCGCGCTCGCCCTGGAAGACCTGGATCGCCACGGAGGGCTGGTTGTCGTCCGCCGTCGTGAAGGTCTCACTGCGCTTGGTCGGGATGGCCGTGTTGCGCTCGATGAGCTTGGTCATGATGCCGCCCTTGGTCTCGATGCCGAGGCTGAGGGGCGTGACGTCGATGAGCAGGACGTCCTTGCGCTCGCCCTTGAGGACGCCCGCCTGGAGGGCCGCGCCCACGGCGACGACCTCGTCGGGGTTGACGCCCTTGTTGGGCTCCTTGCCGCCTGTCATCTTCTTGACGAGCTCGTTGACCGCGGGCATGCGGGTCGAGCCGCCGACGAGCACCACGTGGGCGATGTCGTCGACCTTGACCCCGGCCTCCTTGATGACATCTTCGAAGGGCTTCTTGGTGCGGTCGAGCAGGTCGCTCGTGAGCTCTTCGAACTTGGCGCGGCTCAGCGACTCGTCGAGGTTGGCTGGGCCGTTCTCGGTGAGCGAGAGGTACGGCAGCTGGATGTTGGTGCTCGTGGAGCTCGAGAGCTCCTTCTTCGCCTGCTCGGCGGCCTCCTTGAGGCGCTGCTTGGCGATCTTGTCCTTCGTGACGTCGACGCCCGTCGAGTCCTTGAAGCGCTTGACGAGGTAGTCGACCACGCGCTCATCCCAGTCGTCGCCGCCGAGCCGGTTGTCACCGGAGGTCGCCTTGACCTGGATGGTGCTGAAGTCGTCGTCCTTGCCCACCTCGAGCAGGCTCACGTCGAAGGTTCCGCCACCGAGGTCGAAGACCAGGATGAGCTCGTCCTCCTTGCCCTTGTCGAGCCCGTAGGCGAGGGCCGCCGCGGTCGGCTCGTTGATGATGCGCAGCACGTTCAGCCCCGCGATCTCGCCGGCCTCCTTCGTGGCCTGGCGCTCAGCGTCGTTGAAGTAGGCGGGCACGGTGATGACGGCGTCGGTGACGCTCTCGCCCAGGTACTGTTCGGCGTCGCGCTTGAGCTTGGCGAGAATGCGCGCGCTGATCTCCTGCGGCGTGTACTTCTTGTCGTCGATCGCCTGGGTCCAGTCGGTGCCCATGTGGCGCTTGACGCTCGCGATGGTGCGGTCGACGTTGGTGACGGCCTGGCGCTTGGCGGTCTCGCCGACGAGCACCTCGCCGTCCTTGGTGAAGGCCACGACGGAGGGCGTGGTGCGGAAGCCCTCTGCGTTGGCGATGACGGTGGGTTCTCCACCTTCGAGGACGGAGACGACGGAGTTGGTGGTTCCGAGGTCGATGCCGACGGCACGTGCCATGGTGGTGCTCCTTCTGGTGTTGGGGTGACGCTCTGAAGTCGGGGGCGCGAAAGGTTGAGTCGCGCGATATCAAGTTTGAGAGACCGGATGCTCGGTGTCAAGTCGAGGGGCGAAAACTTGAGCTGCCCTGGCTCAACTCTCAGGGTTCTGGCGCTTGGTCTTGCGAATGTGCGCGCGATCGCTACCGGCTGTTCACCGGCTCGCAGTAGCGTGAGCGCATGACTGAGAAGCCCGGCGACAACGATGTCGACACGCCCTCCTCTTCCATCGAGCCGCCGACGGTCGCCCGCACGGGTGCCGTCGCCGCCGCGGGTGGACCGTTCAGCGAGAAGCCCGTTCCCCGCCGGCAGGTGTGGTCATGGGCACTGTGGGATTGGGCGACGCAGCCCTTCAACACGGTCATCCTCACCTTCGTCTTCGCCGCCCTCTACTTGACATCCGATGCCTTCATCGATCCGGCGGTGGTCGCGCTCGGTACGGAAGACCCGGAGTACCGGCGCGCGATCGACGGGCTCTCCGCGAATTACGGCGTCGCGACTCTCATCGCGGGCCTTCTCATCGCCCTCGTCGCCCCCGTGCTCGGCCAGCGCGCCGACGCCGCGGGCAATCGCAAGCTCTGGCTCGGCATCGGCACGGGTCTCCTCATCGTCTGTACCGCTGGCCTGTTCTTCGTCGAGGCCATGCCGGAGTTCTTCTGGCTCGGCGCGATGCTCATCGCCGCCGGCTCGGTCTTCGGCGAGATCGCGGGCGTCAACTACAACGCCATGCTCAAGCAGGTCTCGACCCGCGCGACGATCGGCCGCGTGAGCGGACTCGGCTGGGGCTTCGGCTACCTCGGCGGGATCGTGGCGATGATCATCGTCGTCGTCGCGCAGACCTTCGACTTCTTCGGCCTGCCGCTCGACAACGGCCTGCCCTTCCGCATCATCGCCCTCGGCTGCGCGGTGTGGACGCTCATCTTCGCCATCCCGATCTTCCTCAACGTTCCCGAGTCGGAGCCCGCCGCCGGCCGCCCGCGCGTCAACTTCTTCCGCTCCTACGTGGTGCTGTGGCACGACATCGTCGATCTGTTCCGCACGGCCCGTCAGACCTTCTGGTTCCTGCTCGCCGCCGCCGTCTACCGCGACGGGCTTGCGGGTGTCTTCACGTTCGGCGCGATCCTCGCCTCCGTCGCCTTCGGCTTCAGCGCCAACGAGGTCATCATCTTCGGCATCGCCGCGAACCTCATTGCGGGAGTCTCCACGATCTTCGCCGGTCGCCTCGACGACAAGTTCGGCGCACGCCGCGTCATCCTCTTCGCTCTCGCCGGGCTCAGTGTCTCGGGCGTTCTGGTCTTCCTGCTCGAGCCCGCGGGCGTCGTCGTGTTCTGGATCTTCGGCCTTGCCCTCACCGCCTTTGTCGGTCCCGTGCAGGCCGCGAGTCGTTCGCTCCTTGCGCGCGTCACCCCCGCCGGACGCGAGGGTGAGATCTTCGGCCTCTATGCCACGACGGGTCGCGCCGTCAGCTTCCTCGCCCCTGCCGCATGGGCCGGGTTCATTTCGACGGCGTCGGCTCTCGGTTCCCCCAACGCAACCCTGTGGGGCGTGCTCGGCATCGTCGTGATCCTCGCCATCGGCTTCGTGCTCATGCTCTTCGTGAAGCCCGGCGAGCACGCTTCCCTCGCCTCCCGCAGCTAGAGGGCTACGTGCGCGCGAGCGCCTCGATGTCCTCCTCGAACTGCGTGGAGACGACCGACGAGACCGTCGCGCGGGTCTTCGCGATCGCCTCGAGGTAGTCCTCGGTGGAGGGTCCGAGCTTGTGCTCCCCGCCCTCGCCAAACACCGACTGCTCGAGCGCGGCCTGGGCGGCCGACCGCGCCGCGAACTCGATGTCGGCCGGCGAGTAGCCGTCGGTGCTCGCGACGATCTGCGCGACGTCGAGGCTGCCCTGCACCGATTCGGGGATGTACCGCGACCAGATCGCCTCCCGAGCCGCGGCGTCCGGCAGCCCGATCGGGATCACGTAGTCGAATCGACCGTGGCGGAGGAACGCCGCGTCGAGTGCGCGGATGAAGTTCGTCGCGCATATCAGCAGCCGCCCCGGGGAGTCGCGGAAGGCCGGGATGATCTTGAGCAGCTCGTTGGTGACGCCCTGCATGGCCGACGGCGGCTCCCCGCCGCGCTGCGCCGCGATCTCCTCGACCTCGTCGATGAAGACGATGACGTGGTCGAGCTCCGCGATGTTGAGGAACGTCTCCCGCAGCCCCCCGGCGAGACCCTGGGGGCTGTGCGCGAGACGCGAGGGGAAGACCTCGACGAAGGGCCACTGCAGGCGCGACGCCACCGCCTTCGCGAAGGTCGTCTTGCCGGTGCCGGGAGGGCCGAAGAGCACGATCGACCGTGGCGGCTCCACACCGAACTGCTCCGCGAGAGCCGGGTCGGCGAGCGGGAGGACGAGTCGTCGCTCGAGCAGCTCCTTCTCCGCGTGCATGCCCGCGATCGATCCCCACAGATCGCGAGGCAGGATGCGCCCACCGAGGTCGCGCAGCACCGACAGCTCACGCTGCTTGACGGGAATCTCGCGCTCGAAGTAGCTCAAGTGAGCTCGATCCTCGAACCCGGCCTTCGTGAGCGCCCCGAACTGCTGCTGCTGATCCGGCACGAGGATCGACAGCCGCGTGAGACCCTGCGGCGCCATGCGCTGCTCGAGGGCTGCCAGCAGAGAGCCGGCGATGCCCGATCCGCGCGCCGAGGACGTCACGGCGAGGAAGACGATCCACCCCTGATCGTGGGCCGCCCGCGCGACGGCGACGCCGAGCACCTCCTCGCCGCGCACGGCGATGACGGCATGATCCTTCTCGCACGAGGCGAGCACCTCGGCGAGCGCGTACACGGGCTCGACGCCCTCCTCGCGCACTTCGTCCCAGAGGCGCAGGATCGCATCCATGTCGGCGGGCTGGTAGTCGCGAAGGCGCACGGCGGTCATGTCTCATGGTCGCAGGAGCTTCCCGGGAATTCGACCCCGATCACCTGGCAGAGTGAACCCATGACCCCTGGCTCCCCCACGACCGCGCAGAAGGCCGAAGCGCTCAGCGCCCTCCACGTGCCCGGCGACCCGCTCATCGTGACGAACGTGTGGGACTCCATGACGGCCCGCATCGTCGCCCGCACACCGGGGGTGCGCGCGCTCGCGACCGCGAGCCACTCGGTCGCCTTCGCGCTCGGGGTTCCCGACGGCGAGGGCATGACCGTCGAGCAGGCCCTCGACGCGGCGCGGCGCATCACCGGCTCGACCGAGCTACCGGTGAGCGTCGACTTCGAGCGCGGGTACGCACGGGACGCAGCCGGGGTGCGCGACAACGTCGCGCGGCTCATCGACGCGGGCGCGGCGGGTATCAACATCGAGGACTCGCTCGGCGGCGCGACGAGCGAGCGCCGCCCGCTCGAGGAGGCGGCCGCGCGCGTCGCCGCGGCCCGCGCGGCCGCCGATGCCGCAGGCGTGCCCCTCGCGATCAACGCGCGCACCGACACTCTCGCGGGCTCGCCCGACAACTGGGACGAGGCGATCGACCGCGCCAACGCCTACGTCGATGCGGGGGCCACGAGCATCTTCATGCTCGGCCTCAGCACCTCGCGACAAGTCGCCGACGCCGTCGCCGCGGTGCGGGCACCGATCGCGGTCTTCGCCCACCCCGGCTACCTTCCTCTGCAGCGGCTCGCCGAGCTCGGCGTCGGCCGCGTCTCCTTCGGCCCGCAATCCCTCGGCCTCACGCTGCACCACCTGGCGGCGGCCGCCGCGCAGCTCACCGCACGCGGCGAGTACCCGTCCGAGCTCGCCTACCGCTACGAGTTGTGAGGGCTCTCCGATGAGTGACGACGATCTCGACGCCGTCGGGCCCGGCTGGCAGCCCGACCCCGAGCGCGCAGGCTACGAGCGCTGGTTCGACGGCACCGCCTTCACCGGGCGCGCCCACCGCGAGCCCGACCCTTTCTCGGCGTTCAGTCCCGCCGTCGCGCGCTCGCTGCGGCCGGGCCCCAATCGGGATGCCCGGCTCGCGCGCCTCGGCATCGCCCTCACGATTCTCGGCTTCGTCACGCAGCTGCTCGCCTCCTCCGGTCTCGTGAGCGTGCGCGGCGTCGACGACACGGCCCTCGTGCTGCTCGCGCTCGCGTTCGCGGCCGCCGTCGCCGCGCTCACCGCCGTGCTCGCGCTGCGCGCGCTGCACCGCGCGCCCCGCCTCGGCGGCAAGGGCATCGCGACGCTCGCACTCGGCGTGAGCATCATCCTGGGGCTCGCCCCCGTGCTGCTGCTCGTCGCGATCGGCTTGGCGGGCGGCGCGGGGCTGCCTTCCTAGCGCGACGAACCGCCCGGCTCAGCGCACACGCACGACCGCGGCCGACCAGGCCGGCAACGAGAATTCAGCGCCGTCGGAGCGGTCGAGGTGCTCGAAGCGAGCATCCGGCGTCGTCGCGAGAAGAATGTGCGCTGACCGCTCGCCGCGTCCATCGGCCGCCTCCATCGGGAAGGTCGCCGGCTCACCGAAGGCGACGCACACGCTCACGAGTCCCGCAGCGGGATGGTCGAGACCGGCCCCGCGGTCCATGCGGAATCGGCTCGGCGCGGTGTCGCGCGCCGGGCCGCGCGACTCGGCGCTCGTGTGGGCGAAGCGCGGGTCGGTCAGCTCGGGCGTCGCGCGGCGCAGCGCGAGGAGGGCGCGGTGCAGGTGCAGCAGCCGAGCGTGGCGGTCGTCATCGAGCTCCTCCCACTGCAGTCGCGCACTCGCGAACGTCGCGGGGTCCTGCGGGTCGGGCACGACCGACTCGTCCCAGCCCATCTTCACGAACTCGGCGAGGCGCCCCTCGGCGGTCGCCCGGCCCAGCTCGGGCTCGGGGTGCGAGGTGAAGAACGGCCACGGCGTCGAGGCGCCCCACTCCTCGCCCATGAAGAGCATGGGCGTGGAGGGGGTGGTGAGGTTCAGCACCGCCGTGACCGCGAGCTGGTCCTCGGTGAGGCTCTGCGAGAGCCGGTCGCCCGCGGCACGGTTGCCGATCTGGTCGTGGTTCTGCGCGTAGGAGATCAGTCGCCAGGTGGGCACCTCGCTCGGTACGGGATGCCCGTGCTCCCGCTCGCGGAAGCTCGAGTAGCTCCCATCGTGGAAGAAGCCGTGCGCGCTCGTCTTCGCCAGGGCTCCCTCGCTCGCGAAGTCGGCGTAGTAGCCGTTCGCCTCTCCGGTGACCGCCGTGTGGATCGCGTGGTGGTGGTCGTCGCTCCACTGCGCGTGCAGGCCGTATCCCCCGGCCTCGCGCGGCAGGATGAGCCGGGGGTCGTTGAGGTCGCTCTCGGCGATGAGCGTGAGCGGGCGGCGCAGGTGCGCCGACCGCGCATCCGTCTCCTCCGCCATGGCCTGCAGGATGTGGTTCTCGGGCTCGTCGACGAGTGCGTGCACGGCGTCGAGGCGCAGCCCGTCCACGTGGAAGTCGTCGAACCACATGGCGAGATTGTCGAGCACGTAGCGCCGCACCTCGGAGTGGCGCACGTTGACCGAGTCGCCCCACGTGTTCGCGCTCGCCTCGAGCAGGTACGGGCCGAAGCGGGGCAGGTAGTTGCCGCTCGGGCCGAGATGGTTGTAGACGACGTCCTGCACGACAGCGAGACCGCGGGCGTGGCACGCGTCGACGAAGCGCCGGTAGCCTTCCGGTCCGCCGTAGAGCTCGTGCACCGTGTACCAGGCGACGCCGTCGTAGCCCCAGTTATGGGTGCCATTGAACCCGTTGACCGGCAAAAGCTCGATCGTGTCGATGCCGAGCTCGACGAGGTGGTCGAGCCGCGCGATCGCGCCGTCGAACGTGCCCTGCGGGGAATACGTGCCGATGTGCAGCTCGTAGAGCACGCTCCCGGCGAGCTGGCGGCCAGTCCACGCTGCGTCGCTCCACGGGAAGGCGGCCGGGTCGTCGAGGGCGCTGAGCCCGTGCACCCCGTCGGGCAGGCGGCGTGAGCGCGGGTCGGGCAAGGGGTGCTCATCGCTGGAGTTCTCATCAGGGTCCAGCAGGAATCCGTAGCGGTCGCCCAGCTCGAGAGCACCGGGCGCGACCCACCACTCGCCGTCGGGGTGCATCTCGACCCGCGCGGTCTCGGAGCCCCGTACGCGGTGCAGGGCGACCTGCGTCGCGAGAGGGGCCCAGACCCGGGCATCCGACGTCATGACGTGCCCTCCTCGGCGAGCTCCTCCTCCACGAGCAGCGCAACGGGGTAGCGCTCGAGCACCCGTGCCAGCGGCAGCTCGCCGCCGTCGTATGCCGTACCAGTGATGAGATCGCGATACGGGCGGTGGGGCAGCACGATCGCGGTGTCGCCCCAGCCGCCGAGGGCGGCGAGGCTCACGGGCAGTCGCGTGCCGATCGTCACCGCTCCCCCGCGGTCGAACACGATCGCGTGGCGCTCCGCCGCACCGACGACGGGCAGGGGCGCGTACCGGGTGAAGAGCTCCGGGCGGTCGCGGCGGGCGCGCAGCGCCGTCGCGGTCACGAGCAGCTTCGCCGCGCCCGACTCGTCCACGGGCGGCAGCTCCCCCGCGTCGATGCGCTCGAGCAGCTCGCGCCGCACCGCGTAGTCGACGGGGCGACGGTTGTCGGGGTCGACGAGGCTCGTCTCCCACAGCTCACTGCCCTGGTACACGTCGGGGACGCCCGGCGCCGTGAGCTGCACGAGCTTCGCGGTGAGCGAGTTCGACCAGCCGGCCGGCGCGATCGTCGCGACGAAGGCCTCGATGAGGGTCGACACGTCGGTGTCGTCGAAGGCCGTGTCGACGGCGGCGTGCAGGCGTGCCTCGAACTCCTCGTCCGGGTCGGCCCACCCGGTCGACGTGCCCGCCTCGCGGGAGGCCTTCTCGGCGTAGGCGTGCGCGCGCTCGCGACTGAGAGGCCAGGCGCCGATGAGCGACTCCCACAGGATGTTCTCGAAGACCCCGTCGCCCACCGCGACGCGCTCGCGCAGCTCGCCGAGCAGCGACTCCCAGCGTTGCGGGTCCTCCGCGATGACGTGGATGCGCGCCCGCGTGTCCTCCCCGCGCTTCGTGTCGTGCGTCGAGAGCGTCGTAAGCGACGCGGGGAAGGCCGCCTGGCGCACGGCCTGCCGGCGGTGGAACTCCTCGAGCGTGATCGAGAACTCGCCGGGGTCGGCCCCCACCTCGGTAAGCGAGGCGAGGCGCGAGTATCGGTAGAAGGCCGTGTCCTCGACGCCCTTGGCCATGACCATGCCGCTCGTCTGCTGAAAGCGGATCGCGGCGGGCTGACCGGGGTCGGCGAGCACGGGCTCGAGGGCGCGCAGCGCCGGCTCGAGGTCGGGTCGAGCATCCCGTGCCGTGTCGAAGGCCTCCTGCAGGTGCTCGTGGCCGGCCGGGAGGTAGGAGCGGTAGACGGGGAACGCGGCGAGCAGCTCGGCGAGCGCGTCTGCGGCGTTCTCGACGGGCTCGGGCAGCTCGCGCTCGAGGCGCAGCACCTCGCTGTGCAGGATCGTGTCGGCGATGCGCCGCTTGGTGCGGCGGATGAGCGCGTGCCAGTCGAGGCGGCGCGGGGCCGCCTCGGTGTCCTCGGCGCGCAGCCCGGCGTCGAGGTCGCTCAGCGGCAGGCGCCCGGCGGGGTCGACGAGCACGCGGTCGATCGTCGCGAGAGCGTCGTACCCGGTGGTGCCGACGGTCTGCCAGAAGGCGGGCAGCGGCTCCTCGCCCTCGAGGATCTTCTCGACCCACACGGGCGCCCCCTGCACGACTTCGGCGAGGCGGTCGAGGTAGCGCCCCGGGTCGGCGAGGCCGTCCGGGTGGTCGACGCGGATGCCCTGCACGAGCCCCTCGCGCACCCAGCGCACGATCTCGGCGTGGGACTCGTCGAACACCCAGGGCTCCTCGACGCGGATCGCGGCGAGAGTGTTGACGGCGAAGAAGCGGCGGTAGTTGAGCTCGGCGTCGGCGCGCTGCCAGTGCATGAGCTCGTAGTGCTGGTGGGCGAGCACCTCGGCGATCGCCTCCGGCGCCGTGAGGTCGGTGCCGGGCCGGGGCAGGCTGCCCTCGGCGAGCGGGTACTCGGTCTCGTAGACGCGCACGGCGGGCCCGCCAACGGCGTGCGGCAGGAGCGTGACCTGCCCGGCCTCGATCACGGTCGGCAGATCGTCGCCCAGCACGGGCAGGCGCACGCGGCCACCGCCGAACTCCCAGTCCACGTCGAAGGCCTCGGCGTAGCGCGAGTCGCGCCCGTCGCGCAGCAGCTGCCACCACCACGAGTTCTGACGAGGGTCGGCGACGCCGACATGGTTGGGCACGATGTCGACGAGCACCCCCAAGTCGTGGTCTCGAGCCGACCCGATCGCGTGCGTGAGGCCGACGAGGCCGCCGCGCTCCTCGTCGACGTGGCCGTGGTCGACGACGTCGTATCCGTGACTCGACCCGCGCGTCGCCTGCAGGAGCGGCGAGAGGTAGAGCCAGTCGGCGCCGAGGCGGTTCACGTAGTCGGCGAGCCCCGCGACGTCGTCGAGTGGGAACTCGGCAGACACCTGCAGGCGGTACGTGGAGCGGGGCAGCTCGCTCACGGCGTCACCACGGGGGAGCCGACGGGGTCGAGCTGCGCGGGCGGCGAGAGCGAGGCGGCGACGGAGTCGTCGAGCGTCGGCTCGGTGACGACCCACTCGCGCAGCACGACCATGCTGATCGCCTCGAGCGTCATGGTGCCGCTCGCGTCGAGCACGGGCTCCCCCTCGATGCCGCTCGTGTCGACGAGGCGCTCCCAGCGCGGCCCGTACTCGCTCGAGGGCAGCGTGACCGAGACCGGCTCGGTGTGGGCCGAGAAGTAGACGAGGAACGAGCGGTCGACGATCGGCTCGCCCCGAGCATCCCGCCCCTGAATGCCGTGGCCGTTGAGGTAGACGCCGATCGAGCGACCGAAGCCCGACTCCCAGTCCTCAGGCTCCATGGCCGAGCCGTCCGGCTGGAACCACGCGACGTCGGGCACGGGGTCTCCCTCGTCGCGGCGCACCGGGCGGCCGTCGAAGAAGCGCGTGCGCCGGAAGGTGGGATGCTCGCGCCGCAGCCGCACGAGCGAGCCGACGAACTCGAGCAGGGCGCCGTCGGCGTGCTCCCAATCGATCCACGAGAGCTCGCTGTCGTGCGCGTACACGTTGTTGTTGCCCTGCTGCGTGCGGCCGAGCTCGTCGCCGTGGGCGATCATCGGCACACCCTGACTGAGCAGGAGCGTGGCGAGGAAGTTGCGCACCTGACGCGCACGGAGCGCCTGGATGACGGGATTGTCGGTCGGGCCCTCCTCGCCGAGGTTGTACGAGCGGTTGTGGCTCTCGCCGTCCTGGTTGTTCTCGCCGTTGGCCTCGTTGTGCTTCTCGTTGTAGGAGACGAGGTCGCGCAGCGTGAAGCCGTCGTGCGCAGTGACGAAGTTGATGCTCGCGACGGGGCGGCGGCCCGAGGACTCGTAGAGGTCGGCCGAACCCGTGAGCCGGCTCGCGAACTCGCCGAGGGTCTCGCCCTCGCCGCGCCAGAAGTCGCGCACGGTGTCGCGGTACTTGCCGTTCCACTCGGTCCACTGCGGGGGGAAGTTGCCGACCTGGTAGCCGCCCGGTCCGATATCCCACGGCTCGGCGATGAGCTTGACCTGCGAGACGACGGGGTCTTGGTGCACGAGGTCGAAGAAGGTCGAGAGACGGTCCACGTCGTAGAACTCGCGCGCGAGCGCCGCGGCGAGGTCGAAGCGGAACCCGTCGACGTGCATCTCGGTGACCCAGTAGCGCAGCGAGTCCATGATGAGCTGCAGCGAGTGCGGGTGGCGCACGTTGAGGCTGTTGCCGGTGCCGGTGTAGTCGCGGTAGTACTGCGGCTCGTCCTCCATGAGGCGGTAGTACGCCGCGTTGTCGATGCCCTTGAACGACAGCAGGGGGCCCATGTGGTTGCCCTCGGCCGTGTGGTTGTAGACGACGTCGAGGATGACCTCGATGCCGGCGGCGTGCAGCTCGCGCACCATGCTCTTGAACTCCTGGACCTGCTGGCCGCGGTCGCCGCTCGAGGAGTACGCATTGTGCGGGGCGAGGAACCCGATGGTGTTGTAGCCCCAGTAGTTGCGCAGGCCCTGGTCGACGAGGTGCTTGTCGTGCACGAACTGGTGGGTGGGCATGAGCTCGAGGGCGGTGACGCCGAGCTTGCGCAGGTGCTCGATGATCGCGGGGTGCGCGATGGCCGCGTAGGTGCCGCGGATCTCCTCGGGGATGTCGGGGTGCGTCATCGTGAGGCCCTTGACGTGGGCCTCGTAGATGACGCTCGAGCTGTAGGCGGTGCGCGGCGCGCGGTCTCCCTGCCAGTCGAAGTAGGGGTTGATGACGACCCCGAGCATGGCGTGCGGTGCCGAGTCGAGGTCGTTCCTCTTATCGGGCTTGTCGAAGAGGTAGGGGAAGAGCGACTGGTCCCAGTCGATCTCGCCGCTCACGGCCTTCGCGTAGGGGTCGAGCAGCAGCTTCCTCGGGTTGGCGCGCAGGCCTCGTGCGGGGTCGTGCGTGCCGTGGACGCGGTAGCCGTAGAGCTGCCCGGGCTGCACCTGGGGCAGGTAGGCGTGCCAGACGTGGGCGTCCACCTCGATGAGGTCGATCTGCGTCTCGACGCGATCGTCGCCGAAGAGGCACAGCACGACGCGGTCGGCCGCCTCGCTGAACAGGGCGAAGTTCGTGCCGTTGCCGTCGAACGTCGCGCCGAGCGGATACGCGGAACCTGGCCAGGTCTGCATGCGGACACCCCACTTCTGTAGTTCTCCAGAGTAGGCGCTTGCCCTCGGGCCAGCCTCCGAAAGGGGTCTACGGAGTCGTGAGCGTCCAGCCGATCATCAGCATCGTGACGATGGCGCCCGCCACGAAGTTGAGCAGCAGGAACCTCTTCCAGCCCCGGTTCGCGTCCTCCGCGGTCTCATCCGTGACCCGCCACCACTGCGCGGTGCTCACGACGTAGGGTACGGCGGCGAGAGCCGCGAGCGGGCCGGGCCATTCGGTGCCGAGCAGCAGGAGACCAGAGGCGAGGTAGACGACGACCGCGAGGCGCGTCGTGGCGCGCGCACCGATGACGGTCGCGATCGAGGAGAGCCCGCCCTCGCGATCGGCGAGCACGTCCTGCACCGCCCCGAAGGCGTGACTCGCGATGCCCCACAGGAAGAAGGAGCCGAGGATGAGCCAGAGGGCGGGCGTGAAGGCGGCGTCGGCGAGCACCAGCCCGTATACGGCGGGGCTCACGAAGTGTGTGCTCGAGGTGAGCGAGTCCAGGAAGGGCTTCTCTTTGAAGCGCAGGCCCTTCATCGAGTACGCGATGACGGCGAACACGCTGATCGCGAGCACGAGCCACGGCAGCGGATCGCCGACGATGACGAGGTAGACGAGGAACGGCACGTTCGTGACGAGGGCCGCCACGAGCGTCGTGCGATGGATGCTCGGGTCGAGCAGCGCGCCCTCCACGCCCCCCTTGCGCGGGTTGCGGAGGTCGCTCTCGTAGTCGAAGACGTCGTTGATGCCGTACATCGCGAGGTTGTAGGGAATGAGGAAGTAGAGGGTGCCCACGATGAGCGTGAGGTCGATCTCGCGCGCGGTGAGCAGGTAGGCGGCCGCGAACGGGAACGCCGTGTTGATCCAGCTGAGCGGGCGGGAGCTCAGCGTCAGTTGGGCGAGGGTGCTCATGAGCGCCCACCCCTCTCCTGGGTGCCGTCGTCGGCGGCGCGGGTCGCGCTACCGCGTCGCGGAAGCAGCTCCCAGACCGCGGGCAGCAGCACGAGAGCCGCGACCGTGTAGGCGAAGTCCTCGATCGGAGCGACGCCGATGCGCACTCCGCTGATGAGGGCGTCGTCGTAGGCGACGAGCCCGGTGCCGATGATGACGTTGTCGAACACGGCGGTGAGCGTGAGCATGAGGATCGCGGCGAGGCCCACCGCACGCCACTCGGGCGAGCGTCGTGTCAGGACTGCTGCGACACCGACGATTGCGACCGCGGCGAGGAACACCGCATTGAGAAGCGTGTAGGTCACGAGCCGGCCTCCACCGTGCGCGTGCGGCGCCGCCGCCCGGCGAGCAGATCTTTCGCCGCCGCGTAGGCGTTCATCGTGTTGTAGCTCAGCAGGGTCAAGAAGAAGACCTCCTCGAGCGGCAGCTCGGGGGCCACGAGCATCCCCGTCATGAAGTCCGTCTGCCCGCGGAAGAAGATGCCGAGGGCGATGCCCGCGACGTCCCAGATCAGGAAGAAAACCACGCCGAGCGGCAGCACGATCGCCGCCCGCCGCCAGTCGCGCCAGAAGAAGAGGCGAAACCGTCGGTCGAGGAGCACCATGCCCGTGAGGGCGATGGCGAGTGCGCCGAGGTAGGCGAAGCCGATCACGCCGCCGACGGCTCCTCGGCCCGCGGACCGGTCGACTCGAGGGGCTCGGGCAGCGGACCCGTCGAGGTGTCGCCGCGCAGGCGCTTGACGATGAGCTCGGCGCTGATGAGGCACATCGGCAGTCCGATGCCGGGCATCGTCGAGCCGCCCGCGAAGTACAGGCCGCGCACCTTCTTCGAGACGTTGCCTGCACGGAAGAACGCGCTCTGCTTGAGGATGTGGGCGGGCCCGAGCGCGGTGCCGCGCCACGCACCCAGGTCTTCGTGGAAGTTGCCGGGGCCGTAGGTGCGGCGCACGACGATACGATCGGCGAGGTCGGGAATGTGCGCCCACGTGGCGATCTGGTCGATGATGCGGTCGGCGTAGGCCTCGAGGGGCGTGTCACCGTCGCCATCGACGTCGCCGCGCCCGAAGGAGAGATCGGCGGGAGCCGGCACCAGCACGAAGACGTTCTCGTGCCCTTCCGGGGCGACCGAGGGGTCGACGCCGCTCGGCTTGCAGATGTAGAGCGAGGCCGGGTCGGGCAGGCTCGGCGTCGGCCCGAAGATGGCCTCGAAGTTCTCGCGCCAGTCCGCCGTGAAGAGCAGGGTGTGGTGCTCGAGCTGGGGCAGCTCGCCCTTCACGCCCAGGTACAGCAGCAGCGCGCTCGGGCCCGCCGTCGCCTTGTCCCAGTACGACTGCGGGTAGGTCTGTAGCTCCTCCGGAAGGAGGGTGGTCTCGGTGTGGTGCAGGTCGGCGGCCGAGACGACGATGTCGGCCTCGATGATCTCCCCCGGTTCCTCTCCACGACCGGCGAGCTCGACGCCGCGCACCTGCTTCGATGTCTCGTCCACGACGATCCGCACGACCGGTGATGAGGTGCGGATGCTCACGCCCTGGTCGCGCGTGACGGCGGCGATGCGGTCGATGAGGCGCGTGAAGCCGCCCATCGGATAGAGCACTCCGTCGGCCAGGTCGAGGTGGCTCATCAGGTGGTACATGCTCGGCGTGAGGAAGGGCGAGGAGCCGAGGAAGACGGCGGGGTACCCCAGGATCTGCCGCAGCCGGAGGTCGCCGAAGCGCCGGGCGACGTAGGCGTCGAGGCTCTGCAGGAGCATGCGCACAAGCTTCGCGCTGCGCTTGAGCACGTCGCGCGTGAGCAGCGGGCCGAAGGAGGCGAAGCTCGTGTACAGGAACGACTTCTTCGCCATCTCGTACGTGTCTCGCGCCGACTCGAGATACGTCTCGAGCGCGCGACCGGCACCGGGCTCGATCGACTCGAACAGCGCGATGTTCTCCTCCCGAGACGCCGCGACGTCCACGGCACCCTCAAAGCCCTGGGTGATGACGCGGTAGCCGGGGTCGAGCTGGATGAGCTCGAGCTGCTCGGCGGAGGACGTGCCGCACAGCCGGAAGAAGTGGTCGAAGACCTCGGGCATGAGGTACCAGCTCGGCCCCGTGTCGAAGCGGAACCCGTCGACCTCCCAGGAGCCCGCGCGGCCGCCGAGAGCGTCGCGCTGCTCCACGAGCGTCACCTCGTGTCCGTCCCGCGCGAGCAGGGCTGCGGTGGAGAGGCCCGCGATGCCTCCGCCGATGACGACCGCGCGGCTCACGCGGTCACCTCCGCGGGCACGGCGGTGCGGCGCGGTTGCGGGATGCGCCCCGCGAGCACCGCGAGAGCAATGCGCGCCTTCACCGGGTCGGGCACGCGCACGCGCGCCTGCACGAGCTGCGAGGCGGGCGTCGTGCGCAGTCGACGGGAGAGCTCGAAGAAGAGGCCCTGCGCGAGCGCGACGGCCTTCCGACTGCCGGCCGGCAGCTCGGGAATCACGGCTGCGGAGACGCTCAGGTCGTGGTCGATGTCGTCGAGCAAGCGGTGCTTCTCCTCTTCCGTGAACGAGTCCACCCTGATGCCGGGAAAGTAGCTGCGCCCGAGGGTCTCGAAGTCTGCGGCGAGATCGCGGAGGAAGTTGACCTTCTGGAACGCTGCGCCGAGGGCGCGCGCACCGCGCACCATGCGATCATTCTGCTCCTCGTCCGTGGGCGCATCCTGAAGGAACGCCCGCAGGCACATGAGGCCGACCACCTCCGCCGAGCCGTACACGTAGGTGTCGAAGCTCGCGTCGTCGTGCTCGGTGTCGGTGAGGTCCACGCGCATCGAGTGGAAGAACGGTCGAGTGAGCTCGGTGCCGAAGCCCACCTCGCGCGCCGTGCGAGCGAAGGCGTGGACGATGAGGTTCGCGCTGTAGCCGTGCTGCATCGCCTGCTCGGTGTCGGCCTCGAGCTCGTCGAGATACCGGCCCGCGGCGGCGATGTCGAGCCCAGCATCCGTCACCCCGCCGTCGACGATCTCGTCGGCGACGCGCACGAGTGCGTAGACGTTCTCGACGTGCTGGCGCACGCGCGGGGCGAGCAGGCGCGACGCGAGACCGAAGGAGGTCGAGTAGCGGCGGATGACGACGCCGGCAGTCTCCTCGGCGACACGGTCGTACAGAGTGAGGCGGTTCATCGCATCCGTTCCAGAACCGTGGCGGCCACGGGGTGCAGCTCCGCGCGCAGGGCCTCGGGCATGTGCGGCTCGGCGAGCAGGTCGAGGGCGCGCTGCGCGCACCCGCGCACGAGGTCGTCGGCGAAGGTGCGGGCGCCGCACTCCTCGAGCATGGCGCGCGCGGTCTGGGCCTCCGCCTCCGTGAGGTCGTGCTTGCCGATGAGGTGCCGCAGCTCCTCCCACTGGGGCGTCGCGCACGCGAAGGCGATGAGCACGGTGCGCTTGCCCTCGCGCAGATCGCCGATCGTCGTCTTGCCCGTGAACGACTCCTCGCCGAACACGCCCAGCACGTCGTCGACGATCTGGTACGCGATGCCGATCTCGCGACCGAAGTCGCCCAGCGTCGCCACGATCTGCTCGCTCGCCCCGGCCAGGATCCCGCCAGCCTGGAGCGGCGCCTCGAATGAGTACACCGCCGTCTTGAGCCGCTCCATCTGCAGGATGTCGTCCACGACCGGCGTGTGCGGGTCGATCGAGAAGTCCACGTCGATGAGCTCGCCGGCCGCGCTCGCGAACATGGCCTCGTCGAGCACCTCGAGCAGGCGGTCGCGCATCGTATCGGCCACGCCGCTGCGCTCCATGAGCCGGTAGCTGTTGAAGAGGGCGAGATCGCCGGCGATGACCGCGGCCGACACGCCCCGGTGCTCCGCGATCTCGACGCTCGCACCCCGGTCGACGGCGTGGTCGCGGTAGGTACCGGAGATGTTCGGGATGCCCCGCCTCACGAAATCCCGATCGATCACGTCGTCGTGCACGATGAGCGCCGTGTGCAGCAGCTCGAAGGAGGCGCCCACGTGGGCGGCTACTTCGAGGTCGGTGCCGCCGAGCCCGCTGTAGGCGGCCATGACCATGCGGGGGCGGAATCGCTTGCCGCCCTGGGTGTTGCGCTCGAGCAGTCCCCAGAGGTGCTCGTAGTGCTCGCCCAGGGGCTCCGCGCGCTTCTTGGCTAGGCTGAAGAAGCGCTCCAGCACAGCGTCGACCACAGCGCCTCGCTCTTCAGCGATGGTGACCGGGTCGTTCCTCTTCACCCGAGCAGACTACAGCCGCACATGACCGACATTCCTGAAACCGTCGTGCTCGTCGCCGACGACGGCACTCCCGTCGGAACCGCGCCGAAGGCGACCGTCCACAGCACCGAGACGCCCCTGCACCTCGCCTTCTCCTGCCACGTCTTCGACGACCGCGGCCGGGTGCTCGTCACGCGTCGCGCGCTCGCCAAGAAGACCTGGCCGGGCGTATGGACGAATGCCTTCTGCGGCCACCCCGCCCCCGAGGAGCCGATGGAGGACGCACTCGTCCGCCGTGCCGAGCGCGAGCTCGGCATGACTCTGACCGACGTGCGCGTGAGCCTGCCCGACTTCCGCTACCGGGCCGTGGACGCCTCGGGCATCGTCGAGAACGAGATCTGCCCGGTCTTCACGGCGCGCGCGGTGGGTGAGCCCTCGCCCGCGGCCGACGAGGTCGCCGAGTGGGCGTGGGTCGAGCCCGCGCAACTGCGCTCCGCCGTCGCGGCGACGCCCTTCGCGTTCAGCCCGTGGCTGGGCTGGCAGCTCACGGCATGGGAGGGAACCTACTCGGCGCCCTCCCGAGCGTCGGCGTGAGCATCCCGAGCGTTCCCTGAGGCGCCACTCGCTCCGCGCACGGTCGGGTTGATCGGCACCGCATTCTCTCGCTCTCGCGGAACGCGCAGGATCACCGTCGTGCCGGTCTCGCCGTCCGACTCGAGCTCGATCGTGCCGCCGATGCGGGTCTCGACGAGCCCCTTCACGATCGGCAGCCCGAGGCCCGTGCCGGGCACTTCGCGGTGCCGCTCGGTCTGCACGCGGTAGAAGCGCTCCCAGACGTGCGGCAGGTCGGCCGCGGGGATGCCCGGGCCCTCGTCGACGACGCGAATCTCCACCGTCTCCTCCGCGTCGTCGATCACGCTCAGGCGCACGGTGCCGCCGTCAGGGCTGAATTTGACCGCGTTCGACAGCACGTTCGCGCACACGCGCGCGATGTCCTGGGAGACGCCCACGATCATGACGGGATGCTCGGGCGCCGTCAGGTCGACACGCACCTCCCGCGCGGGGCTCAGCCCTGAGGCCTCCTCGGCGCTGTGCCGCACGAGTTCCACGAGATCGAGCTGCGCGGCGGCGCGGGGGGCTGCCCCGACCGCGCTGAGGTTGCTGAGCTCGAGCACATCCTGGATGACGTCGGCCAGGCGACGCGCGTTGCGTGCGATGATCCTCGTCGCCTGCTGATCCTGCGCCTGCAGCAGCGATTCCTCGAGCTGCTCGGCGAATCCGAGGATGCTCGTGACCGGCGTGCGCAGCTCGTGACTCACCGAGGCGATGAAGTCGTCCTTCTGCTCGTTGAGGCGGCGCAGGTCGTCGGCAACGGCGAGCGCCAGTTGCTCACGCGCATCCCGAGCGGTCACATCGGTGAAGACGAGGGTGACGACAGGCTGTCCCCCAGCCTCCGCGTAGAAGGCGATGTCGACGTCGAAGCGGCGATCGCCGCGCGTGATCTCGACGCGCCCGGGATCCCTCGCCCGGATGCGGTCGTCGAGCTCGCTGACGCCGAAGACGACCCGGTCACGCTGCATCCAGATGCCCGCCGTGCCCCACGACACGGGCATCTCGCTGCGGCCGATCGCCTCGAGCGCCGTGGCGTTGACGCCGACGACGCGCAGGCGCTCGCCGTCGAGCACCTCCGCGACGAGGATGCCCGTCTCGGAGCTGACGATGCCCCCGCGCAGCAGCGCTTCCCGCGCGCCGAGCTGCGTGACGACGTTCGCCCACTCGTTGCGCGCGGCCGAGACGTAGAGCACGCCGACGGCGTAGACGATGAGGAACGCCTGAATCAGCTCGACCGTCGTGCGGGCACCGTCGTCGGCGAAGACCGCGAAGGGGCCGCCTCCCGCCGCGGTGAGGATCGTGGTCGCGGCCGCGGTCGCGATGAGCTCCACCGCGACGACGATGGTCGGCAATCGGAACGCCGCCCAGAGCAGGGCGATGAAGGGCAGGAACGCGAGCGGCAGCACGTTCCCCGGCCAGAAGGTGTAGCCGACGAGCAGGACGACGGCCGCGACCTGCAGCATGCCCTCCACCGGGCTCACTCGGCGGTTGAGGCGCGAGCTCACGAGCGCGACCGGCGTGACGACGAGCAGCGCCGATGCGTGCGAACTGAGCAACCCGAGGGCCGTCGGAAGGAAGTCGCGGCCGAGGAGCGCCCACGCCGTCGCGCCCGCGAGGAGAGCGATCGCTGCGGAACCCACGAGCGTGGCGGCGAGCAAGCGCGTGACGTCACGCAGGCCGTCGAGCCGCGCGACGGGGCTGCCCTGGGTGAGCACCCACGCCACGAGCCACGCCTCGACGGCGTTGGCGAGTCCGAAGAGCATGGCGACGAGAAGTTCGCGACCGCCGATCACATTTCCCACCGAGGTGACGGCTGCGATGGCGAGGGCGACCGTGACACGGTTGCCGCGCGAGGCGAGCACCGCGACCGCGCTCAACCCGGCCGCGGGCCACCACGCGGAGATCGCAGCATCCACGGGACTCAGCAGCACCGAGGCGACGCTCACGAGCCCGGCGAGAAGAACAAGTGCGATGATGCCGATGCGGCGCACCATCGTGTCGGCGAGGTACAGGCGCCCGACGAGACCTCCTTGCCCCACTGGCGCACCTCCCCGCGTATCGCCGCATCCGCGCGGACGTTACATGAGAGGATACGGAACAACTCACCCAGGGGAGGTGTGCCATGTCGACCATTCTCATCGTGGAGGACGAGCCTGACGTGCTCCTCCTCCTGGAGAACCGCGTGCGGGGGGCTGGCCACGAGGTGCTCAGCGCGATCGACGGCGAGCAGGGCCTCGAGCTCGCGGCCACGCAGAAGCCCGACCTGATCATCCTCGACTGGATGATGCCCAAGCGCGACGGTATCGACGTGTGCGAGGAGCTTCGACGGCACGACCCCGACCACCGGCTCAAGGTGCTCATGCTCACGGCGCGCTCGCAGCGCAGCGACGTCGAACGAGCCTTCGAGGCGGGAGCCGACGACTACATCGTCAAGCCGTTCAGCTCGCGCGAGCTCATCGAGCGCATCGGCGCGCTGCTCGCCCCCGCGACCGACTGAACGTGCGCAGGCTGCGCGCGACTAGGGCTTCGCGTCGAGGTCGGTGCGGTGGAAGTTCTGGAACGAGCGCGACGCCGTCGGGCCGCGCTGGCCCTGATAGCGGTTGAGGTAGGCGCCCGTGCCGTACGGGTTCTCGGCGGGAGAGCTCAGGCGGAAGAAGCACAGCTGCCCGATCTTCATGCCCGGCCACAGCTTGATGGGCAGCGTCGCCACATTGCTCAGCTCGAGGGTCACGTGGCCGCTGAAGCCCGGGTCGATGAAGCCCGCCGTCGAATGGGTGAGCAGACCCAGGCGACCGAGCGAGCTCTTGCCCTCGAGCCGCGCGGCGACATCGTCGGGCAGGGTCACGAGCTCGTACGTCGAGCCGAGCACGAACTCGCCAGGGTGCAGGATGAACGGCTCGCCCGGCTTCGCCTCGACCAGGCGCGTGAGCTCGGGCTGCTCCTCCGCCGGGTCGATGAACGGGTACTTGTGATTGTCGAACAGCCGGAAGAGACCGTCGATGCGCACGTCGACGCTCGACGGCTGCACCATCGACAGGTCGAGCGGATCGAGCCCGATACGCCCGGAATCCAGTTCGGCGCGGATGTCGCGATCGCTCAGCAGCATGGGGTCAGCCTAGCGATGCATTGCTACACTGCTTCAGCGCACTACCGACACCCGAGACGGGTGTCGGCGCTGGCGTCGCGGCGACAGCCAGAAATGGCTGTCGCTCCAAGCTCCAGCGCGCGGGGATGTAGTTCAATGGTAGAACTTCAGCTTCCCAAGCTGATAGCGCGGGTTCGATTCCCGTCATCCCCTCTGTGTTCACCTCTGGCTGCGCCGCCGCTCCTGCGGCGCAGCACGCTCCGCGCCACGAGCGCGGTCGCGGCGCTTCGCTCCCGCCGACAGTCAACTCGGCACACTGCTCGAGGCGCAGACGCTCACCGCGTCTGCGGGGTTCGATTCCCGTCATCCCCTCTGTGTTCACCTCTGGCTGCGCCGCCGCTCCTGCGGCGCAGCACGCTCCGCGCCACGAGCGCGGTCGCGGCGCTTCGCTCCCGCCGACAGTCATCTCGGCACACCCTCACGTCTGTGCCCTCTAGCGGCACGTGAGCCCTGCACTGCCGGCACAGTTGCCTCTGGCGGGCACAGTTCACGCCCTCCGGCACGACCTCGCTCGATATGACCAAACCCCTCTCCGCAGGGCACCGAATGTCGGGTGTTGGGGGAGGTCACCATGTCCAGGAGCACCGCACGCGTCGTCGCCGGTGTTCTGGCTGCGCCAGCGCTGCTGTGGGGAGTCGCGCTGGTGGTGATCGTGACGGCGGACCTGCCGCCGCTCGGGGGAGCGGCCGCAGGACTGCCGATCGCGAGCGTCGCACTCATATCGCTGTCGGGAGCGATCGTTGCGGCCATCGTGGCGAGGCGGGGGCGGGAGCATCGGGGGGATGCTCCGCCCCGGCCCTTCGCGGCTGCGACCATTGCGGCGAGCGCCGTGGTCGTCGCCTCGGCGATCGCCATCGCGCTCGGGCCAGCGGTGAGCCCTGCTCCTGCTGTCGCAGACCCGGGGCTCGACTCCGTCAACACCGAGACCGTCGAGACCGAGGGCTCAGTGGACGAGAGCACCGTGAACACAGGCCAGCGCATCGTGTTCGGCGACCACAGCGGACACGTCGGCTACGAGCCGTAGACGGCCTGCCCTCGCGATCGCGCTACCGCGTGGAGGCAGAAGGCGTGGTCGTCGTCGAGAGTGCTGGTGCGATGTGCGGTGCGAGCGATGCGCTCGCGGCCGCACCGATGTGCAGCGCATCGCGAAAGACGTAGTCGCTATTCGACCAGGTGCGGCACGTGCCCTCGGGACACAGCGGCGCCCAGAGATCGAGCACGTCGGCGCCGGTGCGCGCCGCGACGGCGTCGAGCAGATTCCTCATGGGTGCTTGGCGCTGGCGCGCGACGGACTCGGGCATAGCCGTGCGGCACCGCTCAGCGATGACCGCGGGCAGGGAGCACTCGCGCGGCCGGTAGGTGAACGGTGCACCCCGTTCGCTGTCGAACACGGGCAGCGCCGCGACCAGAACCACCTCATGCCCCCCGTCACGCGCCGAGCGCACGACGCTCGTGAGCCATGCCTGCTGCTCGACCAGGGCCAGCTCACGATCCAGATTGACAGCGCCTCCCTCGAGGAGTCCGAAGCGTGGGTCGGACCAATAGTGATCGGAGAAGGCGACGATGATGGTGCCGGGCTCTCGGCTGTCGAGCCATCGCCACGAGGCTTCGATCGACGTCGCGCAGGAAGCGTATTCCTGCAGGTCGTCGCCCTCGATCGCGACGGGTACGGCCGTGTAGGGGCACCCGTGCTGGATGGCCGTGGTCACCGAGCGGCCTGTGGAGATCGCAGCCTCGATGACACCGTCGCTGAGCTGGTCGCCGTGCGAGTCGCCGAGGAGATAGACGGGCCCGCCGGAGGACCCGGCGTTCCACGTGCACTCACCCGCCGCTCGCGTGGCGGGATCGACGCGGCCGGTGCACCCTGCCGCACGCGCGGCGTTGGGGCTCACCTGCACGACAGAGGCCTGGTGGCGCTGCACGGGCTCGATGCCGAACCCTGCTGAGGCGCCAGCGAGAACGAGCGCCGGGATGACGACTGTCGGGAGCGTGACGAGGGCGACGAGGCGCGGCGCGCTCGCGCCCACCGCACCCGCGCTCGCGCCGCCGCTCCCCCCGACATGGCGATTGCCCATGGGGCTGCCACCGATGCGCATCGGCTGCTCGACCCACCGGTACGACGCGATCGCGGGGAGAAGCGATGCGGCAGCCGCGACGATGACGGCCCAGGGCTGGCCAGGAAGCAGTGCGGCGGTGAACACGACCACAGGCCAGTGCCACAGGTACCACGAGTACGAGAGGTCACCGAGCACCACGAGCGGGCGCGACCTCAGTAGGCCGCGCACCCCTGTGGTCGGTGACGCCGCCGTGGAGCCGAGGATGAGCAATGCGGTGCCCATCACGGGCAGGAGCGTCGACACCCCGGGAGTGGCCACCGCTCCGGAGATCACCACGAAGCCCGCGAGGAGGAGTACCGCACCGAGCAGGCTCGCGGCGACGGCTGCTCGGGCCCCGAGGCGGAATCCGGCCGCCACGGCGAGGGCGAGGGCAGCGCCGACGGCGAATTCCCACACGCGACCGAGCGGGCCGTAGTACCCGACGAGGGTCGCGGGGACGATTCCCTCGAGCAGACCCGCAGCGTCAGCCAGAGCGACGACAAGCGAGATGACGCCGACAGCCGCCACGAGCGCGAGTGCGGCGAGGGGGCGTCGACTGCGTCGACCGAGCCACCACCCGCCGAGGAGGACGAAGGGGAAGACGAGGTAGAACTGCTCCTCGACCGCGAGCGACCATGTGTGCAGGAGCGGGTTCGATGCCGCGGCGGCATCGAAGTAGTCACCCGTCGTGCGCGCGATCACGATGTTGGCGCTGATGAGCGCCGCCGCGATGCCCGTCTGCGCGGCGAGCTGCGCCATCCCGACAGAGACGACGACGGAGAGGAGAACCGTCACGATCACCACGACGGCGAGCGCCGGGCCGAGACGACGCACGCGCCGCGCGAAGAAACGCCCGAGTCTCACGGTGCCCGTCGCGCGGTACTCGCGCTCGAGCATCGCCGTGATCACGAAGCCGGAGATGACGAAGAACATGTCGACACCCGTGAATCCGCCCGGGAGTGGAAGGCCTGCGTGGAACACCACCACGGCCAGGACGGCGATGCCACGGAGACCTTGGATATCGAGAAGCCGCCGGGATGACTCCACGGCGGGAGACGTCACTGCGCCACCGCGCGGCCGATGAGGGGTTCGACGTCGGCCATGAAGCGGCGCACGTTGTCGTCGACGATGATGTCGCTCGGGCGCAGCGGGCGCGTCAGGTGCAGCCCCTCGAGCGAGCGGATGCGGCTGAGCGCCACGTAGGTCTGGCCGGGAGCGAACGCGCGCGGGCCGAGGTCGACGATCGCCTGCTCGTAGGTGGAGCCCTGCGACTTGTGGATCGTGACCGCCCACGCGAGCCGCAGGGGAAACTGCGTGAACTCGGCGATGACGTCCTTGCTCACCGACTTCTTCGCCGAGGAGTAGGTGTACTTGTACTTCTCCCACGTCGCCGGCAGCACCTCGTGGCTCTCGCCATCGACCTCGACGCGCACCGTGCGACCGATGCTCTCGACCGTGCCGAGCGTGCCGTTCACCCACCGCGGCGGCCCGTCGCCGCTCGTGTCGTTGCGCAGGAACATCACCTGCGCCCCGACCTTGAGCTCGAGCTGCTCGTCGGCCGGGTAGCCGCCCGCGCCGCCGAACTCGCCGATGATCTCGGCACGGGCGGTCTTGGAGTCTCCGGGCAGGCGGCGCAGGGCATCCCGATTGATGCGCGTGACGGTCGCGTTCGTCGTCGCGAGGGTCAGCACGCCCTCCTCGGGTGCGGGGCGCGAGCCGGCCTCGTTGAGGGCGCGCCCGATCTCGGGCGTCACCGTGCCGTGGCGCACGGCCGTGAGCATGGCGCGAAAGTCGGCGTCCTGCTGACGGTGGATGGTCTGCAGCTCGACGATGCGCAGGTCGGTGTACTGCCACACCGCGGCGTCGAAGAACCACATCGAGCGGTAGTGGTCGGCGTAGTAGGCGCGCTCGCCCTCATCGCGGCCCGGCACGGGGGCGAGCTGGTATGGGTCGCCGAAGAGCACGACCTGAGCCCCGCCGAAGGGCTCGTGCCGGCGGGCGCGCGACTGGCGCAGGCGGCGATCGATCGCGTCCATGAGGTCGGCGCTCACCATCGACACCTCGTCGATCACGACGGTGTCGACGCTCGCGAGCAGCCGCCGCAGCTCGGGCGGGTCGTCGAGGTCGTGGTCGGCGATGAGGCCGATCGGCAGCCGGAAGAGGGAGTGGATCGTCTGCCCGCCCACGTTCAGTGCGGCCACCCCCGTCGGTGCGCACACGATCGCCGTGCGATCCGTCGTCGTCAGGTAGGTCTCGAGCAGCGTCGACTTGCCCGTGCCCGCGCGCCCCGTCACGAAGACGTGCTCGCGCGTGGACTCGATGAGGTCGAGCACCGCCGACTGCTCAGGGCTGAGCGGAGTGCCGTCGGGGGCGCGCCGCGCGTCGGACGCTGCCGCGCCGGGTGCCGCGCCGGGTGCCGCCATGACGCTCCTGCCTGCGTTCGGGAACCTCCACTGTATCCGGCGAGCCGCACCTCGAACCGTAGGCTGAGAGCATGAGGCGGGCACCCCTGGTCTGGGGAGGAGCGGTGGCGGCAGTGGTCGGCGCCGGCGCGGGCCTGCTCGCCCTGCTCATCGGCGCGACCGCGACGCCCGAGGCCCACGTCGAGCGCTATCTGCACGCGCTCGCGGCCGACGACCTCGTGACCGCGTCGCGTCTCGCCGGCCTCCCCGAGGGCACCCCCACCCCGCTCGGCGACGCGGGCGAGCCCGCCGTGCTCGCTGTGATCGGCCGCATCGAGCGCGGCGACGACCGGGTCGCGATCATCGCCGAATATGGAGGAGCGACGGATGCGGAGACCGTCATCCTCACCCTCGCCCCCGCCGAGCCCCTGCTCGGCATCATCCCGCAGTGGAGCTTCACGACCCCGCCCGTGCGCAGCCTCGAGGTCGGCGTGGACCAGCATGACGAGTTCCTCCTCAACGACGAGCGCCTCGCCGCTGCCGCCGCGGGCGAGACCGCCCGCGTCACCGGGTTCGTGCCCGCGCGGCTCGAGATCGGCATCGCCGACCCCTACGTCGACGGGCGGTCGGTGAGCGTGCGTCTCACCGGAGCCGCACCCCGCGTCGTCATGCTCGAGGCAGAACCGACCGCGCGGCTCGAACGCGGCGTGCTGCAGGAGGTCGAGGCGTTCCTCGCCGACTGCGTCGAGCAGGAGGTTCTGCAGCCGGCCGGCTGCCCCTTCGGCCGCGCGATCGACGACCGCGTGCTCGGGACGCCGCAGTGGCAGCTCGTGAGCGACCCGATCGTCTCCCTCACCGCCTCCTCCACTCCCGGCACGTGGGAGGTGCGCGCCCTCGCCGAGGTGGGCCTGCGCGTGACCGTGCAGCGCCTGTTCGACGGCCGCATCTCCGACGTCGACACGACCCTCACGGCAACCGTCACGGGCGAAGTCGTCATGCGGGACGGCATGCCGCGGCTCACGATCGCCCCGCCGCGCAGCTAGATGGTGCGCGGCCAGGAGGCTGCGCGGCTAGGAACGCGTGCGGTCGGCGCGCTGCGCGAGCATGTCGTTATAGGCATGCAGCTCGGCGTCGCCGTCACGCTCGGCCTGCCGGTCGCGCCGCTTCGACTCTCGGCCGTCGGAGCGGCTCCACGAGAGCATGACGAGCAGCGCGAGCGCGAGCGTCGGAATCTCGCCGACGCTCCACGCGATGCCCCCGCCCGTCTGCTGGTCGGCGAGCGGCGCCTGGCCCCACTCGCGGCCCATCGCCCCGTACCACTCGGGCAGCAGGAGCCCCGTGCCGGTGAGCAGGAAGAGCCCGAAGAAGGCGTGGAACGCCATGGTCGCCATGAGGATGAGGAGCCGGATCGGGTATGCGGGCCGGTAGGGAGCGGGGTCGATGCCGATGAGCGCGTTGACGAAGAGGAAGCCGCTCAGGAGGAAGTGCAGGATCATCCACTGGTGCCCGACGTGGTCGGTCACGGCCCACGAGAACAGCGGTGAGTAGTAGAACGCGAGGAGGGAGACCGCGAAGACCACGGCTGCGACGAGGGGGTGCCCGACGACCCCCGCGAAGCGCGAGTGGACGATCGCGAGAATCCATTCGCGCGGCCCCCGCGATCCGTCGGTGCGCGCGTGGATCGCCCGCGCAGCGAGGGTCACGGGTGCGGCGAGCACGAGCAGCACGGGAATCGCCATGCTCAGCAGCATGTGCCCGAGCATGTGCACGCTGAACAGATACGGCTCGTAGACCGCGAACCCTCCGCTCGTCACCGCGAGCAGCATCGCCATGCCGGCGACCCACAGGATCGTGCGGTGCAGGGGCCAGCGGTCGCCTCTCCGGTGGAGGCGCCACGCGCCGGCCAAGTAGAAGAAGGCGCCGAACACGGCCAGGAGCGCCCACAGCAGATTGAGGTCCCACTCCGTCGCGAGGCGCCACGGCTCGAAGGGTGGCGGCAGAGGCGAGCCCGTGAGCAGCTCGGCGGGCGTCGGGTCGGCGAGCTCCTCGGCGGGCACCTCCTCCACGGGGGGCGCGGTGCGCGCGAGCGCCGTGGCAATGCCGGAGGCCGCACCCATGACGACGAGCTCGGCGACGACGATCGCCCAGAGGGATGCTCGGGGCCGGGCCGCGCGCTGCACGCGAGCGATGAGCACGCCGCGGTAGGCGGCGCCGAACACCCCGAGCGCCACGAGCGAGACGACCTTGGCGATGAGGAGAGCGCCGTACGGCGTCGCGAGACCCTCGAGCGTGCCGACGCGGATCTGTGCGCTCACGAGCCCGGAGGCCGCGACGACGACGAAGGCGATGAGCGCGAGCGTCGAGTAGCGCCCAAGGACGGCGCCGAGTCGATCGCCGAGGGCGCGGCGCGCGAGCACGAGCGTGAGCAGGCCCCCCACCCAGACGGCCGCGAAGACGCTGTGCAGGTACACGGCCGTCACGGCCGCGTCATGGTCGGCAGTGCCTCCCGCGTGACCCGTCTGCGCGACCGGCCAGACGGCGGCGACGGCGAGCACGAGCACACCGGCCAGGAGAGCGGGAGAGCGCACGGCGAAGCACAGCACGGTGACGACGGCGGCCATGAGCGCCGTCGCGAGCCATGCCTGACCGAGCTCGCGCTCCGTGAAGAACGAGGCGAGCAGCTGGCCGAAGCGGTCGTCGAGCGTGATCGGCTCGAGGAAGACGCTGAGGAAGATGAAGAACCCCGTGGCGACGGCTCCGAGCGCCCACAGGGCCGCTCCCGCCGCCGCAACGTCGAGTGCGCGGTCGTAGGCGGGCGTATCGCGCGCGAGAGCGATGAGCGACAGCAGGAGGGCTCCGATCGCGGCGGAGGCGCCGAGCGTCGTCGCGAGCTTCGCGATCGGCAGCCCGTAGCGCACGCCGGGTCCGGGGTCGAGCACGAGAGGGGCCTCGGCCGCGCCTCCGACGACGAGGGAGACGAGGAGGGCGAGCAGGGCGGCGAGGGCGAGGGCCGCGACGGCGAGCGCTCCCCACGGCAGACCATCGCGCCCGGCAGAGTCGAGCTCGGGGGCAGGGCGCGGCGCACCGTGCGCGGTGCGGGTCGCGGGCGGCGACGAGGTCATGCGGGCGGCCTTCCTACTCGTCTCGAGGCTAGACGACGCCGCTGAAGAAGCGTCGAGCCGAGCATCCCGCATCGCGGCGCTCTGTGCCCACCACAGACGGCGCCCACAAAAAACAGGCGGCCCCGCGCGATGCGCGGAGCCGCCTGATCGTCAGGTACGGGGGTGAACCCTACTTGGCAGCGGCCTTGAGCTTGCTGCCGGCGCTGACCTTCACGCCGTAGGATGCGGCGATCTGGATCGTCTCACCCGTCTGCGGGTTGCGGCCCTGGCGCGCGGAGCGGTGGGTGCGCTCGAAAGCGATCCACCCGGGGATCGAGACCTTGGTGCCACTGGCGACGGCGCCGGAGACGACCGAGAACAGGGCGTCGACGGCGCGGTTGACGTCAGCCTGGCTCAGGCCGGACTCAGCGGCCACTGCGGCGACGAGCTCGGAACGGTTCATGGTGTCCTCCTCGGACCTCAGTTGTGCTGGAGACGACTCACCAGCAGTGTGTGCTGTCGAGCCGCCTTGACGCTACCAGCTTGACTTGGTGATTCCGGGCAACTCACCACGGTGAGCCATATCCCGGAAGCGGACGCGCGAGATGCCGTACTTGGTGAGGACACCGCGCGGGCGGCCGTCGATCGCGTCGCGCGAGCGGACGCGGATCGGCGAGGCATTGCGGGGAAGCTTCTGCAGCCCCTTGCGCGCGGCCTCGCGGGACTCGTCGGTGCCGTTGGGGTCGACGAGGGCCTTCTTCAGTTCGAGTCGCTTCGCGGCGTAGCGCTCCACGATCACCTTGCGCTGCTCGTTGCGCGCGATCTTGCTCTTCTTCGCCATGTCTTAGCGCTCCTCGCGGAATTCGACGTGCTTGCGGATGACCGGGTCGTACTTCTTGAGCACGAGGCGGTCGGGGTCGTTGCGACGGTTCTTGCGGGTCACGTAGGTGTACCCGGTGCCGGCGGTCGACCGAAGCTTGATGATGGGACGGACGTCCTGCTGCTTGGCCACTAGATCTTCTCCCCGCGGGCGATGAGGTCCTTGACGACGGACTCGATGCCGCGCGCGTCGATCACCTTGATGCCCTTCGCCGACAGGGTCAGCGTGACGTTACGGCGAAGCGACGGCACGAAGTACGTCTTCTTCTGGATGTTCGGGTCGAACCGGCGCTTGGTGCGGCGGTGCGAGTGCGAGATGTTGTGTCCGAAACCGGGAACGGCTCCGGTCACCTGGCAGACGGCTGCCATGGCTCCTCTTTTCTTCTGGGCTACCGTGCGGCGAACGCCGCACCCAAGGTCACTTGTCGGCACGCAGATCTGAACCGGTTCCGGTCGTGTAGCGGGTGACCGGGGAGCAGTGCGCACAAGGACGAGCGGATGTCCGCTCGGCACAATCGCCTAGCTTACGTCCTGCAGGGCCCGCGTCGCAACGCCGGGATCGCGGCACTCGGGGGCGCGGCTACTGCTGCCGAGCATCCACGGTGCACTGAGGGCACAGGCCGAAGACGTCGACGACGTGCTCGGCCGCCGTGAAGCCGTGCTCGGTCGCGACGCCGCGCGCCCACGACTCGACCGCGGCTGCCTCGATCTCGACCGTCATGCCGCAGCGGCGGCAGATGAGGTGGTGGTGGTGACTGCCCGGTGTGCACGCGCGATACAGCGCCTCGCCCTCCTGCTGCAGCGAGTCGGCCTCGCCCTCCTCCGTGAGGTCGGTGAGCGCCCGGTAGACGGTCGCGAGGCCGATCGTCGAGCCGGTCTCGCGCAGCGCGCCGTGCAGCGCTTGAGCGCTCACGAAGCCCTCGGCCGTCGCGAGGGCCGTGCGCACCGCTTCGCGCTGCCAGGTGTTCCGCTTCATGTCGCCACCAGCGTACGTCGCGAGGTCGCCGACAGGCGACGGGAGCCGACGATGCGGCACACGACGTAGATCGCGAACGAGATGGTCGTGATGTAGGGGCTGATGGGGAGCGAGCCGCCGATCGCGAGCAGGATGCCCCCCACGGCCGAGACGAAGCCGAAGACCATGCTGAGCACGGGCACGAGCACGGGGGAGCTCGAGACGCGCAGAGCGGCGGCGGCCGGCGTCACGAGCAGGGCGAGCACGAGGAGCGCCCCGATAACCTGCACCGAGACGGCGACTGCAAGGCCCAGGAGCACCATGAAGATGAAGGAGAGCGGGCGCCCCGGCACACCGCGAGCGTGGGCGACCTCGGGATCGAGGCTGTCGAACGTGAGAGGGCGCCACACGACGATCAGCACGAGGAGCACGAGCACGCTGATCGTGATGAGCAGTCCGAGCTGCGGGATGTCGACGCTGATGATCTGGCCCGTGAGCAGCCCGAACTTGTTGCCGCTGCGCCCCGGGTAGAGGGCGAGGAAGAGGATGCCGAGCCCGAGCCCGAAGGGCATGAGCACGCCGATGATCGAGTTGCGGTCGCGCGCCCGCGCGCCGAGGAGTCCGATGAGCGCGGCGGCGGCGAGGGAGCCGACGAGGGAGCCCGCGACGACGTTGAGGCCCAGAAGGAGGGCAGCGGCAGCGCCTGCGAAGGAGAGCTCGCTGATGCCGTGCACCGCGAACGCCATGTCGCGCTGCATGACGAAGACGCCGATGAGCCCGCCGAGGATGCCGAGGACGGCGGCGGCGATGATCGAGTTCTGCACGAGCGCGAGCAGCTGCACGTAGGTCTCCCAGTCGACGGTGATCATGACAGCACCGCCCTCATGCGATCACCTCGTGGTGGTGGTCGCCGTCGGGCACGCCCACGACGATGACACGGCCCCGCGAGCGGATGACCTCGACGCTCGTGCCGTACAGGCCGCTCAGCACGTCGTCGCGCAGCACCTCGTCGGGAGTGCCGATCGTGAAGCGGCCATGGGCGAGGTACAGGATGCGGTCGACCATGCCGAGCACGGGGTTCACATCGTGGGTGACGAAGACGACGGCCGTGCCGTGGTCGCGCCGACGCGCGTCGATGAGCCCGCTCACTTCCCGCTGGTGGTGCAGGTCGAGGCTCATGAGCGGTTCGTCGCACAGCAGCAGCGTCGGATCGTCGGCGAGGGATTGGGCGACTCGCAGGCGCTGCTGCTCGCCGCCCGAGAGGGTGCCGAGGGGTCGGTCGGCATAGGCGTGGGCTCCGACCGCGGTGAGCAGGGCATCCACGCGATCGCGGTCGGCGCGCGTCGCGATCGGC
This sequence comes from Chryseoglobus sp. 28M-23, assembly GCF_014789785.1. Taxonomy (NCBI): domain Bacteria; kingdom Bacillati; phylum Actinomycetota; class Actinomycetes; order Micrococcales; family Microbacteriaceae; genus Microcella; species Chryseoglobus sp. 28M-23. The sequence goes on from NZ_CP061846.1 coordinate 2,512,656, forward strand.
GGGCCCCAGCGGTGACCGTTGACGCCCAGCATGACCAGGTCGCGGCCGCGCAGGGGAGTGCCCGGCGGCACGATCTTCTGCTGGGGAATGTAGCCGACGCGGCGTGCGCCACGACGAGCGGGATGCCCGGCCACGAGCACCTCGCCCGCGTCGAGCCGCTGCTGCCCGAGCATCGCGCGCAGCAGGCTCGTCTTGCCCGAGCCGTTCGCGCCGAGGACGGCGAGGAACTCGCCGGGCGCGATGTCGAGGTCGAGCCCGCTCCACAGCCCGCGGCCGCCGAAGCCGAGAGCCCCACCGCGGATGCTGAGAACCGGGGCGGGGCGTTCGGAGCCGAGAGTGTCGGGGGTCACGCGGCCGTCAGCGCCGACTCCACGGCCTCGACGTTCGCGCGCATCCATGACACGTAGTCTTCCCCCTCCGGGAGGGTTTCGACGAACGAGACCACCGCGATGCCCGCGGACTCGGCCGCGTCGCGCACGCGCTGCGTCTCCGGGCTCTCGGTCTGCTCGTTGTAGGCGAGCAGGCGCACGTCTCCCGAGTCGATGAGGTCGAGGGTCTGCTGGAGCGCGAGCGGGGGTACGTCGGCACCCTCCTCGATCGCCTCGGAGAACTCCTCGGGCGTGCCGTCCTCGAAGCCGAGCTCGGCCAGCAGGTACACGGGCACGGGCTCCGTCGCGGCGACGGTGCCGCCCCCGAGGGAGCCGGCGAGCGCCTCCATGTCGGCCTCGAGGGACTCGAGGTCGGTCAGGAAGGCGGCGAGGTTGCTCTCGTAGGAGGCCGCGTTGCCGGCGTCCGTCTCCACGAGCGCCTCGGTGATGGCCTCGGCCACGTGCGCGATGCTGTGCACGTCGTACCAGACGTGCTCGTTGAGACCCTCGATGATGTGGCCGTGGTCCTCGGCGTGCTCGTCCTCGGCGTGCTCGTCGTCGGCGTGCTCCTCGTCGCCGTGAGCATCCTCAGCGTGGTCCTCCTCGAGGAGGCCACTCGTTTCGACGGCGGAGATGACGATGGCGCTCGAGCCGGAACCCTCGACGAGCACGTCGACGAAGGGGTCGTACCCGCCGCCGTTCTCGATGACGATGTCGGCGTTCGCGATCGCCAGCTGGTCCTGGGCGCTCGCCTCGTAGCTGTGCGGGTCGATCGCGGCGCTGTCGATGATGCTCGTGACGGTCGCGAGGTCGCCCGCGAGCGACTGCGCGATGTCGCCGTACACGTTCGTGGAGGCGACGATGGAGAGGCCTTCGGCGTCCTCCGCCGGCGCGGGGCTCGCGCAGCCGGCGAGGGCGACAGCGGCGGCGCTGCCGATGAGCAGGGCGGCCAGGGATCGGGCGAGCGAGGTCATGGAGAAAGAGTACGTCTTATCGAGAACGGTTGTCAAAACCATTCTCAATAAGATCGTGCGAGGTTCGTCTCGGCGCTGCTTCAGGCTGTGCCGCTAGCGTGCGCGCATGTCGAACCGCTGGCTCATGCTCTCCATGACCGGGATGCACCGCGCTCTTGTGCGCCTGACGGGCGGTCGCCTCGGTTCGAGGCTCGGCGCGATGCCCGTCATCGAGCTCACGACGCGGGGCCGCCGCACCGGTGCCGAGCGCACGACGCTGCTGACCATCGCCGCGCGCACCGGCAACACCTTCGTGGTCGTGGCCTCCCGCGGGGGCGACGACGCGCATCCCGCCTGGTACCTCAACCTCGTCGACGACCCGGACGTGCGCGTCGGGAAGCCGGGCAAGGAGTCTCGTCCGATGCTTGCGCGGGTCGCCGGCGACGCCGAGCGCGAGCGGCTGTGGCCCGAGATCGTGCGCGCCTACCGCGGCTACGCGGCATACCAGCGCAAGACCACGCGGCGGATTCCGCTCGTGATCCTCGAACCGCTCGCCCGCACGACGTAGAACGCGAGCGGTGCAGCGCTCGCGCGGCGTCAGTCGAGCAGCAGCGCGGGCTCCTCGATGATGCTCGCAACGTCCGCCAGGAAGCGGCTCGCGACATCCCCGTCCACCACACGGTGATCGAACGAGGCTCCGAGCGTGGTGACGAAGCGCGGGCGCACCTCGCCGTCGACGACCCACGGCTTCTTCTTGATCGTGCCGAGCGCGACGATCGCGACCTCCCCGGGGTTGAGGATGGGCGTTCCCGTGTCCATGCCGAAGACGCCGATGTTGGTGATCGTGATCGTGCCGTCGGCCATGTCGGCGGGCTGCAGCTTGCCGTCGCGCGCCGTGAGGGTCATCTGCTCGATCGACTGAGCGAGCTCGCGCAGCGTGAGGTCCTGCGCGTTCTTGATGTTCGGCACGACGAGCCCGCGAGGCGTCGCGGCGGCGAAACCGAAGTTCACGAAGTGGTGCACGATGATCTCGGTGTCGGTCCACGTCGAGTTCACGGTGGGGTTGCGGCGCACCGCCCACATCATCGCCTTCGCCATGACGAGCAGCGGCGATACCTTGATGCCCGCGAAGTCGGGGCTCGCCTTGAGCCGCGCCACGAACTCCATCGTGCGCGTCGCGTCGACGTCGACGAAGACGCTCACGTGCGGTGCCGTGAACGCGCTCTTGACCATGCCCGCGGCGATCGCCTTGCGCACTCCCTTGACGGGGATGCGGTCCTCCCGATCGCTCGGCCACTCGGGCGTCTGAATGTTGCGGAAGACGCTCGCCTGCTGCGCGTGCCGGATGACGTCGTCGCGCGTGACCTCGCCAGCGAGGCCCGTCGCCGGCACCTCGGCGAGATCGACGTCGAGGTCTTTCGCGAGCTTCCGGATCGGCGGCTTCGCGATCACCGGCGCGGCGTCCGAGGCCGGCACGGAGCGCGGCCGGGGCGCAGGCTCCTGGGCAGGCGGGGCGGACGCCGTCGACGGAGCGGGTGCTCCGCGGCGGCGGCGGGAGGCTACGGCACCCTTGGTGCCGTAGCCCACGAGCACGGCGCCGGGCTTCTCGTCGGCCTCGCGATCGATGGTCGAGGCGGTATCGGCGACGGATGCTGCGCTCGCGTCGTCCGCGGGCGCTGCGGGAGCATCCCCCTCGCCCTGCGCCCCCCGCACCGTGATGATCGCCGTGCCGACCTCGACGGTCTGCCCCTCGTCGACGAGGAGCGATTCGACCGTGCCGGCGAACGGCGACGGCAGCTCGACGAGAGACTTCGCCGTCTCGATCTCGACGAGCACCTGGTTGACGGCCACCGTGTCGCCCGGCTTGACGTGCCACGAGACGATCTCCGCCTCGGTCAGGCCCTCCCCGACGTCGGGGAGCGGAAACTCTGAAACGCTCACGGTGCCTCCAGGGGGTTCGACGCGGCTTCGGTGCGCGGACTCGTGATCAGGCTAGTAGGCGAGTGCGCGGTCGACGGCATGCAGGATGCGATCGACGTCGGGCAGGTAGGCGCCCTCGAGCTTCGCCGGTGGGAAGGGAGTGTCGTAGCCGCTCACGCGCAGCACGGGCGCCTCGAGCGAGTAGAACGCCTGCTCGGTCACCGTCGCCGCGATCTCCGAGCCGATGCTCACCGAGCCCGGCGCCTCCTGCGCGACGACGAGTCGGCCTGTGCGGCGCACCGACTCGAGCAGCGGGGCGTAGTCGATGGGGGAGAGCGAGCGCAGGTCGACGACCTCGATGCTCGTGCCCTCCTCCTCGGCGAGCGCCGCCGCGTCGAGCAGCATGCTCACGATCGCGCCGTGGCCTACGACCGTGATGTCGGTGCCGACGCGCACGACGCGCGACGCGTGGAGCGGGGCGCCGGGGTCGGAGAAGTCGACCTCGCCCTTGGGCCAGTAGCGGCTCTTCGGCTCGAAGAACATGACGGGGTCGGGGCTCGCGATGGCTTCCTGGATCATCCAGTACGCGTCGTGCGGCGTCGCGGGGCTCACGAGCCGCAGTCCCGGCGTGTGCGCGAAGTAGGCCTCGGGGCTCTCCTGGTGGTGCTCGACGGCGCCGATGTGGCCGCCGTAGGGGACGCGGATGACGATGGGCAGCTGCAGGGCGCCCTCGTGCCGCGCCGTGAGCTTGGCGAGCTGCGTCGTGATCTGGTCGAAGCCGGGGAAGATGAAGCCGTCGAACTGGATCTCGCACACCGGGCGGTAGCCGCGCATCGCGAGGCCGATCGCCGTGCCGACGATGCCAGACTCGGCGAGCGGGGTGTCGAGCACGCGGTGCGCGCCGAAGCGCTTCTGCAGGCCCTCCGTCACGCGGAACACCCCGCCGAGCGGCCCGATGTCCTCCCCCATGAGCAGAACCTTGTCGTCCGCCTCCATGGCGGCCGCGAGACCCTCCGTGAGGGCCTTCGTCATCGTGAGCGTCTGCACGCCCGGCAGCTTCTCGGCCATCACGCCTCCCCCTCGAACGAGGCCTCGTACTGGGCGAGCCACTCGCGCTGAGCATCCATGACGGGATGCGCCTCGCTGTACACGTGGGCGAACATCGACGCGGCGGCGGGCGGCTCGAGCGCGAGCGTGCGGGCCCGTGCGTCGGCGGCGACGTCCTCCGCCTCCTCGGCGACGCTCGCGAAGAAGGCGTCGCCCTCGCCCTGCGCGCGCAGGTAGGTCTCGAAGCGGCTGATCGGGTCGCGCTCCTGCCAGTAGCGGAACTGCTCCTCGTCGCGGTACTTGCTCGGGTCGTCGCTCGTCGTGTGCGCTCCGATGCGGTAGGTGAGCGCCTCGATGAAGCGCGGCCCGGCGCCGCTGCGGGCCGCGTCGAGGTTCGCGGCGGTCACGGCGTAGCTCGCGAGAACGTCATTGCCGTCGATCTGCACGCTCTCGATGCCGAAACCGCGTGGACGAAGGAACAGCGGGGTGCGGGATTGCACTCTCACGGGAACCGAGATCGCCCAGTGATTGTTCTGCAGGAAGAACACCTGAGGCGTCTGGTAGCTCTGCGCGAAGACGTAGGCCTCGTTGACGTCGCCCTGGCTCGTCGCGCCGTCGCCGAAGTAGACCATGACGGCCGTGTCGACGTCGGGATCGCCCGTGCCGACCTTGCCGTCGAAGGCGACGCCCATCGCGTAGCCGGTGGCATGCAGGGCCTGCGAGCCGATCACGAGCGTGTAGAGGTGGAAGTTGCCGGTCTCCTCCGGCACCCAGCCGCCGTGCGTCTGACCGCGCAGCATGGCGATGATGCGCACCGGGTCGAGGCCACGGATGTACCCGACGGTGTGCTCGCGGTAGGCGGGGAAGAGGTGGTCCTGAGCCTTCGCCGCGAAGCCCGAGCCCGCCTGCGCGGCCTCCTGGCCGATGCTCGGCACCCACAGGGCCAGTTGGCCCTGCCGCTGCAGGTTGCCCGCCTCGATGTCGAAGCGCCGCATCACGCTCATGACGCGGTGGAACTCGCGCAACTGGTCGTCGCTGAGCGCGTCGACGTAGGGCAGGTACTGCTCGGTGGCGTCGCTTGCGACGCGCTGGCCGTCGGGAGCCAGCAGCTGGAGGGTGTCGGCCGTGTACGACATGGATTCCACTCTAGGCCCGCGACGCGCACGCCCGGTCAGAGGGTGCCAACAACCTCGCCGCAGATTCTGAGGAGGGTCGCGACAGACTCCTCCTCGCCGATGGAGACGCGGATGCCCTCGGGGGGGAAGGCGCGCACGACGAGACCGGCGGCACCGAGCGCGTCCGCTATGCGGGATGTTCCGTCTCCCGTCGGCAGCCAGACGAAGTTCCCCTGGCTCACGGGCACGTCCCAGCCCTGCTCGCGCAGTGCCTCCTGCACGCGCGCGCACCGCTCAGCGAGCACGCCCACGTTCTCGAGAAGCTCGTCCTCCACGTCGAGCGCCGCGAGCACGGCGCGCTGCGCGGCCTCGGTGACGCTCAGGGGGATGGCCGCGCTGCGCGCCGCGTCGAGGATCGGCGCCGGTCCGATGCCGTACCCCACGCGCAGCCCGGCAAGTCCGTAGGCCTTCGAGAAGGTGCGCAGCACCACCAGGTTCGGGTAGCGCCTCAGCAGCGCGGCGCCGTCCACGGCGCTGGAGTCACGCACGAACTCGGCGTAGGCCTCGTCGAGCACGACGAGCAGGCTCGGCGGCACGGCGGCCATGAGCTCGGCGAACTCTTCGGCCCCGACCACGGTGCCCGTCGGATTGTTGGGGGAGCAGATGATGAGCACGCGCGTGCGGTCGGTGATCGCGTCGCGCATCGCGGGCAGGTCGTGCCGGGCATCCTCGGTGAGCGGCACGCGCACGCCGAGCGCCCCTGCCACCGTGATGAGGCCCGGGTACGCCTCGAAGCTGCGCCAGGCGTGCACCACCTCGTCCCCGGCACCGGCGGCGGCCGAGATCAGCTGCGAGAGCACCGAGACGGAGCCAGCGCCGACGACGACCTCATCGGTCGTGACGCCGTGCCGGGCGGCGAGGCGCTCCCGTACGGCGAGAGCCGAGGCATCCGGATACCGGTTGATGTCGAGGTCGCGGATCGCGGCCAGCACGGCGGGGTGCGGCGGGAAGGGATTCTCGTTCGACGACAGCTTGAATGCGTCTGCCGCGGCGGGCTTGCCCTGCGTGTAGGCGGGCAGTGCCACGATCTCGGGCCGCAGGCGCACGGAGCGCGCGGCCTCGACCAGGGCGTCTGTGCTGGGGCCAGTGCTGGTCTCGGTGGGGGCGTCGGTCACGCCCCTCAGCCTACGTCGCGTCGCCCGCGGTTCACCCGCTGCTCATTGCGGGGGTGGGGCGCGGGTGGGCATAGTGGAGACATGAAGCGATTCCTCGTGCGACTGCTCATCAACTCGGTGGCCCTGTGGCTCACCACCCTCATCGTCGCGGGGGTCGAGGTGGTCTCGTACGGCCCGCAGGGCGACACCCTCGCCTACGTGCTGACGCTCCTGCTCGTCGCCTTCATCTTCGGCCTCGTCAACGGCATCATCGGCAACCTCATCCGCATCGTGGCCTTCCCCCTCTACATCCTCACTCTCGGGCTCATCGCCCTCGTCGTGAACGGCCTCCTGCTGCTGCTCGTCGCGTGGATCTCCGATCTCATCGGCTTCGGGCTCACGGTCGAGACGTTCTGGTGGGGCGTGCTCGGTGCCGTCGTGCTGGGTCTGCTGAGCTGGCTCATCGGCATCCTGCTGCGGCCCATCGTCGGGCGCTCGCGCTAACTCTCGGCAATCATGGCGGCGGGATGCGCGTGGCCGTGAACCGCAGGACGGTCCCCTCCGCGCCGCCCCCGCCCGAACCCGGCAGGGCGTCGACGCGGGCGCGCACCTCCTCGATCGCGGAGGAGTCCACGCGCTCAGCAGTCGCGCGGTAGCGGTCGAGGTCGTGCGCGGCGAGGGCGCCCGTCGCTCCCGCGGCGCTCGCGGTACCGGCGCGCAGCGTCTCGCTCTGCACGACGAGCGCCTCCGTCTCGCGACGCACCCCCGACAGCCCCGGCACGAGGTCCTCCCGGTGCTCGATGACGATCGCCGGATAGTCGCCGAGCACGGGCAGATCGCCGCTCGGCGACCCGACCGTGACGAGCCCGGCCGTGGCCCACTGGCCCGACTCGGCCAGTCGCGTCGCGATCGCGCCGCCCTGCGAGTAGCCGGTGAACACGACGCTCGAGTCGGCCGTGGCGCCTGCCGCTGCGAGGGCGCTGCGCACCGCCTGCAGCGAGGAGGCGTCCTGGTCGGCGACGAGGGCGACGTTGCTCGCCATGTCCCACGGCTGCGCCCCGCCGAGCGCCGCCGTCGAGTCGGTGCCGGCGATGTAGACCTCGAAATGCGGGCCGGCGGGGCCGTCGTACCGCTCGACGCGCACGGGCGCGCTCGGGTCGGGAATGCGATGCACGCGCTCGGCGACCGAGCCCGGCGCTGCGGACACCGTGGCCGCGGGAGCGCCGCCGTCAGGTGCGCCGCCCGAGCGACGCAGGTCGGTGCCCGCGAGCTCGACCCGCACGGGTGCGGTACCGCGCACGCCGGCAAGCGTCGCGAGGCCGAGCACGGCCGTCGCCGCGCCGGAGACTCCCGAGAGCCCGAGGCCCGTCTCACCGAGCGCGGGCACGAGAGGCGGCGGAATGCCGACAGCGCCGAGCGCGGCATCGTCGACGAGCGTGAGCACCCAGCGCATCGCCTCGACGAGCTGCGGCTCGCTGAGCGGCCGGTCGCCCCCAGGAGCCGCACCGAGCGTGGTCGCGACGAGCGCCTCGCGGTGCTCGTGCGGCAGCAGCCGCCAGCCCGCGGCGATCATGCCAGCGCCGGTGAGCAGGCCGGGCAGGATGACCAACCCGAGGCGGCTGCCGAGCCACCCGGCAGCCGCACCGTAGTGGGCGCCGAGCCTCTCGAGCCACGAGCCCAGCGTGCGCTCGGTCTGGCCGGCGACCTCTGCCACGGACTGCACGGCGGCGGCGAGCCACGCGAGGTCCTCCGCGAGGGTCAGGAGCGCGCGCTCGTCATGCTCGAGATCGAGCGCGAGGCTCGCGTCGACGCTGGCGCGCACGCCCCGCACGCGCAGGGCCTGATCACTGCAGACGGAGGAGGCCGCTCGCAGGGCATCACGACGCGCGAGCAGCGCCTCGGGCGCGACGACCGTCGTGCCTGCCCCGCGGATGATGAGCGGAGCATCCTCGGTCGTCAGCGCCGGTTGCGCGCGCGGTTCCCGGTCTGCCGGGGTCGTGACCGACCATGCCGCCTCGGTCACGGCGCCGCCTCGAGGCGGGCGGCGGCGCCGAGCAGGGCGTCGCTCGCCACCTCGCACGAGGCGGCGACCCGGCGCAGGCGCTCGAGCTGCACGAGAAGGGCCTCCTCGAAGGCGCGCTGCGCGGGCCCGCGCCAGTCGCTCGCCACCTCACCGGCCGGCAGGCGGGGCACGAGCTCGTGCAGGCTCGCCGCGACATCGGCCATGATGCGCGATCGTGCGCGCAGCAGCTCTGCCTCGAAGGCCGTCACGTGCTGTCCTCCCTGCCGGGTTGGGGTGCCGGGCGCAGGTGCGCCCCGCCATCGTGCCGAGCACACGCGCCCCGTGGCGGGAGCTCCGGGCGCAGGGGAGGCGGAGGCGAGCGGACCGCGCGTGTGGAGGAGAGGGAACTGGGACACAATGGGGGCATGAGCTTCGACCGGGTGCAGCGGGAGCCCGGTCTGTTCTGCATCTGCTTCGTGTGCACGGGCAACATCTGCCGCTCGCCCATGGCCGAATCGGTCTTCCGCTCGCTCATCGACGCGCGCGGACTGCAGAACCGCGTGAGCGTGCGATCCGCCGGCACGGGGGAGTGGCACGTGGGCGAGCACAGCGACGATCGGACGCTCGCGTCGCTGCAGGCACGCGGCTACGAGGGCCGAGGCCACCGCGCACGGCAGTTCGACGTCGACTGGTTCGACGACCTCGACCTCGTGATCGCCTTCGATCGCAGCCAGGAGCGCATCCTCAAGAACTGGGCGCCGAGCGACGACGCCCGGTCGAAGGTGCATCTCCTCATGAGCTTCGACCCCGACAACGGCGGTGTGCTCGACGTTCCCGACCCCTATTACTCCGACGCCGCGATGTTCGACACGGTGCTCGGCATGATCGAGCACGCCTGCGAGGCGCTGTTCCGCCAACTCGAACCAGGACTTCGACAGGGAGCCTCATGAGCCCGCTCAGCATCCAACCCCTCAGCCCGCTCGACGGCCGCTACCGCGAGCAGGTCGCAGGGCTCGGCGAGCATCTCTCCGAGGCGGGCCTCAACCGGGCGCGCATCCAGGTCGAGGTCGAGTGGCTGATCCACCTCACCGACCACGAGCTGTTCGGGGCCCGTCGTCTCACCGCCGACGAGGCGCGCCAGCTGCGTCACATCGTCACCGACTTCGACGACGCAGCGATCGACGACCTCGCCCGGCGAGAGGCCGTCACGCGACACGACGTCAAGGCCGTGGAGTACTACGTGCGCGACCGCCTCGCCGAGCTCGGGCTCACCGAGCTCGCCGAGCTCACCCACTTCGCGTGCACGAGCGAGGACGTCAACAACCTCGCCTACGCCCTCACGATCCGCGCCGCCGTGCGCGACGTCTGGATGCCGCGCGCCCGCGAGGTCGTTGCGGCGCTGCGGGAGAGGGCGCTCGCGCTGCGCGAGACGCCCATGCTCGCCCACACGCACGGGCAGCCGGCCACGCCGACGACCGTCGGCAAGGAGCTCGCGGTGACCGTCCATCGCCTCGAGCGCCTTCTCGCCTCGGTCGACGAGGTCGAGTACCTGGGCAAGTTCTCCGGTGCGACCGGCACCTTCTCGGCGCACCTGGCCGCGGACCCCGAGCACGACTGGATCGCAGCATCCCGCGAATTCGTCACGGGGCTCGGCCTCTCCTGGAACCCGCTCACGACCCAGATCGAGTCGCACGACTGGCAGGCGCAGCTGTACCAGCGCATCGCCCACACGGGGCGTGTGCTGCACAACCTGTGCACCGACGTGTGGACGTACATCTCGATGGGCTACTTCCGGCAGATCCCGCAGCCGGGTGCGACGGGGTCGTCGACAATGCCGCACAAGATCAACCCGATCCGCTTCGAGAACGCCGAGGCGAACCTCGAGCTCTCGGCGGCGCTGCTCGACTCCCTCGCCACGACGCTCGTGACCTCGCGCCTGCAGCGTGACCTGACCGATTCGACGACGCAGCGCAATATCGGCGTCGCCCTCGGGCACTCGGTGCTCGCACTCGACAACATCCTCAAGGGGCTCGGCGAGATCGCGATCGATGAGGATGCCCTGGCTCGCGATCTCGAGGGCAACTGGGAGGTTCTCGCCGAGGCCATCCAGACCGTCATCCGCGCGGAGGTCACCGCGGGGCGCAGTTCGATCGCCGACCCCTACGCGATGCTCAAGGAGCTCACGCGCGGCCATCGGGTGGGCGGCGCCGAGCTGCGCGCCTTCATCGAGCGGCTCGACATTCCCGCCGAGGCGAAGGCACGGCTGGCCGCGCTGAGTCCCGCCACCTACGTGGGGCTGGCGTCACGCCTCGTGGACTACATCGAGCCGATCACCGAGTAGCGCTGCGGAGAAGCCCTCAGTCGTGCGGCGTGTCCGGCGGCGCTTCGCCGTCGGCGGGCTTGTTGGGCGTGACCGCGAGCATGAGCATCGCGAGCACGACGAGGTCGAATACGAAGGTGCCGCCGAAGAACAGCAGCGACAGCACGAGGTCGCGCGTGACGAGGAAGGTCACGCCACCCAGGAAGGCCGCGACGAGCGCGGCGAGACCCACGAGTTCGGCGGGGCGCAGCTTCTCGCGCCGGCGGGGTTCGGTCATGACGCGGTGTGCTCCTTCGGCTGTGCAGTCCATCGCGCGCTCAGGCCCGAGATGACGAGGAAGACGCCGAGGACGACGGCGTAGGCGCCGAAGAACCCGACAGCGCTCACGGGATCGCCGACGAAGGCGAGCACGACGGCGAGCGCGAGCGTGCCGCCGCCGATCAAGACGGCGTCTCTGGCGAGCGCGCTGCGGTCGCGATGGCGGATGCCCCACACGAGCTCGAGGCCTCCTGCGAGCACCGCGAAGCCTCCGATGAGGAGCACGAGCATGCCGAGCCCTGCAGTCGTCGTGGTCGAGACCACCACGAGCGCCAGGAGACCCGCGACACCCGTGATGACCGCGAGACCGCGGTGGAGGAGCTTCAGCGGCTCGCCGCGCCGCATGCGCACGTCGGTGAGCGCGAGAACGGCCGCGGTGGCGAGCCCGAAGGCTCCGAGCATGATGAGCCCGACGAGCGCGGAGTGGTCGGCGATGAAGGTGATGCTGAGCCCGACGATGAGGGCGGGGACCGCGCGCAGAACCGGGGCCAGCCAGGGAGAACGGGGCGCGGCGCTCACGTCGGCGGAGGGCGCGGTGGTCATGGGCCCATCGTAGAGCCGCGGGCCGAGAGGTCCCTGCGCGTGCCGTCCACGGCCGTCGCCCCCTTTCGTTTCTCCAAGCCATCCAGCAGGAGCTCGAGGCCGACGTCGAAACCGGAGCCCTGGTGCTCGCCATGGAGGACGATGTGCTCGACGAGGTACGGCACGTCGGCGTCGCGGAAAGCCTCGAGAGCGCTGTCGCGCTGCGCACGTTCGGCCTCGGCGTCGTCCGACGCGAACTCGATCGCCTGGAAGACATACCCCTGGATGTACGCCTCGAGAACGTGGTGGGCGTGGAACGCCTGCTGAGGGGTGAACGCCGCGCGTCGCAAGTGGCCGAGCGACGCCTCGATGTAGGCGATGCGGGCCGGACCGCCGCTGCTCGCGCGAATGCGATTGACCCAGGGGTGGTGGAGCAGCACGACGAAGGCGGAGCGCGCCGTGCGCCGCACGGCGACGCGCCAGTCGTCATGCGGATCGAGGGTGACCTCCGACCACACACGGTCGACGAGGGCATCGACGAGGGCCCGCTTCGACGAGAAGTAGTGGTAGACCGACATCGCCTCCACCCCGAGGCGGCGACCGAGACCGCGCATCGTGAGGGCATCGAGACCCTCAGCGTCCGCGAGTGCGAGTGCGGCGTCGAGAACGCCCTCGCGCGTCAGATCAGCCTTCTCACCCGCTCGTCGCTGCGCCATACCCACCCCTGCTTGACAAATCTTACGGGATAAGTTTACAGTGTGCGTGCTGTCTTACACCGTATAATTGGAGGTCGTCATGCGCGCCATCCGTCGAACTCGCTACGGCGGGCCCGAGGTTCTCACCGTCGAGGAGACGGTCGAGGCGCCCCTCGAGCCCGATCGGGTGCGCCTGTCGGTGCGCGCCGCCTCCCTCAATCCCTTCGAGTGGCATCACCAACGGGGACTGCCCCTCCTCATGCGCCCCTCGAGCGGATGGCGCGCTCCGCGCGACCGCGGGCTCGGAGTCGATGTGGCCGGTGTCGTCGCGGAGGTCGGCGACGAGGTCGAAGGCTTCGCCGTCGGCGACGAGGTCTTCGGTATCGCCCGAGGTGCTCTTGCTGAACGTGCCGATGCCCGCGCTGAGCTTCTCGCGATCAAGCCGCCCGCCACCACGTTCGAGGAGGCCGCCGCCGTGCCCCTCGCCGGACTGACGGCGCTGCAGGCGCTACGCGATCAGGGCCGGATGCGCGAGGGCTTCTCGGTGCTCGTGCTCGGCGCGTCCGGCGGTGTCGGACACTATGCCGTGCAGCTCGCACGCTCTCTCGGCGCGTCCCGCATCGTCGGAAGCTGCAGCGCTCGCAACCGCGACCTGGTGCTCTCGCTCGGCGCCGACACCGTTCTCGACTACGCGCGCGGGGAGGTCGAGGCTCTCGAGGAGCGCTTCGACGTCGTCCTCGACATCGCCGGCGGAGCGCCCGTGTCGTTTCTCCGACGACGGATCGTCCCGGGCGGAAGGGTCGTGCTCGTCGGCGGGCCTGGCGACGGCCTGCTGCTCGGCCCGGCTGCGCGCATCTTCGGCGGGCTGCTGGCGAGCAGGATGCGTCCCGAGCACGTCGTCGGGGTCAACGCGCGTGTGAACGGGCCCGACCTGCATGCTCTTGCCGCGCTGCTCACCTCCGGAGAGCTGCGCTCCGTGCTCCATCGGCGCGTTCCGCTGGAGGAGACCGCCCAGGCCCTCGCCGAGGTGGAAGCCGGTCATGTACCCGGCAAGATCGTCGTCGTGCCCTGATCGTCCGACGCGCGACGCCGACGAAGGGCTCTAGACCCGAGGCATATCGGCGAAGCGCGAGAGGTGGCCCTGGAAGGCGACCGTGATCGTGTTGGTGGGGCCGTTGCGGTTCTTCGCGACGATGAGGTCGGCCTCGCCGGGGCGGGCGCTCTCCTTCTCGTACGCGCTGTCGCGGTGCAGGAGGATCACCATGTCGGCGTCCTGCTCGAGCGAGCCCGACTCGCGCAGGTCGCTGAGGGCTGGCATCTTGTCGGCACGCTGCTCAGGCCCGCGGTTGAGCTGCGAGAGGGCCACGACGGGCACCTGCAACTCCTTGGCGAGGAGCTTGAGCGCGCGGGAGAACTCGCTCACCTCCTGCTGGCGAGACTCGACGCGCTTGCCGCTCGTCATGAGCTGCAGGTAGTCGATGATGACCATCTTCAGACCCACGGTCTGCTTGAGCCGCCGGCACTTGGCGCGAATCTCGGGGAGGGTCATGTTGGGACTGTCGTCGAGGTAGAGCGGGGCATCCGCAATGCGACCACGCGTCGCAGCGATCTTCGTCCAATCGTTCGTCTCGAGCGTGCCCTTGCGCATCGAGTGCAGAGGAATGGCAGCCTCCGCCGAGAGCAGGCGCATCGCGATCTCGCTGCGCCCCATCTCGAGGGAGAACACGATCGTAGGCATGTCGTGCTTGATCGCCGAGGAGCGCGCGAGGTCGAGCGCGAGCGTCGACTTGCCGAGCGCCGGTCGGGCGGCGATGAGGACGAGCTGGCCGGCGTGGAGGCCGTTCGTCAAGGCGTCGAGGTCGTGGAAGCCGGTCGGCACGCCCGTCATCTTGCCGTCGAGCCCGCGCGCCGCCTCGATCTCGTCGATCGCCTCGCCGACCGCCTCGGTGAGCGGCACGTAGTCCTCCGACTGCGAGTCGCCCGAGACGTTGTAGATCTCGGCCTGCGCGCTGTTCACGAGATCGGTGACCTCGCCCTCGCTCGCATAGCCCATCTGGACGATGCGGGTGCCCGCCTCGACGAGGCGGCGCAGCACGGCCTTCTCGGCGACGAGGGAGCCGTAGTAGCCCGCGTTGGCCGCGGTCGGCACGATACCCGTCAGGGTGTGCAGGTAGTCGGCGCCGCCCGCCTTCGTGAGCGACGCGGTCTTCGTGAGCTCGTCGGTGACGGCGATGACATCGGTGGGCTCACCGTGCGAGTACAGCGAGAGGATCGCCTCGAAGATGACCTCGTGCTTGGGCAGGTAGAAGTCGATGCCGCGAACGGCCTCGATGACGTCCGCGACGGCGTCCTTGCTCAGCAGCATGCCGCCGAGCGCGCTCTGCTCCGCGAGGAGGTCGTGCGGCGGGACGCGGTCGGCGGATCGATACTCTGCGGTGCCCCGCGTCTCGGAGGAGCCGCGACCGTCGGTCGCGGTGGAGATGTGCGCGATGGACACTGCTTCCCCTCCCCGGTGCGACGCAGGACCCTGGTCAGGAGGGGCCCGCTGGATGTCCTGAGCACCAGTGTGCCCAGGTTCGTTGTACTCCCCACCGCCGACATTCCGATCGCGGAAGAAGAGTTCGAGGGGGAGAGACGGTTCACTGTAGGGATGGGCCCGGGAGCCCCTCAAATCGCCCTGTGGATAACTCTGTGGAGGGATTCCGCGAAACGCCGGGGATGATGTGAGCAGACTGTGGACTAGCCTGTGGAGTATCCGCGGATTTTTTCAGGCAAAATCCATCTGATCAGGTATTTTTCTCTCACACCTCTGTGTGCAGAAAGAGGTCTCAACCGTCACCTGAACCTTCTGATGGTTACCGCGTCTACTGTGCACAAACACGCCGTCGCACTCTTGACAGCGGGCATGCAGAAGGGGTACCCGCCGTCAGGCGGATACCCCTTCGAGGCCGTAGGAAAGCGGCTAGGACGCGGCGACGACCCGCAGGGTGATCGTCGCGACGATGCCGTCGCGCAGCTTGAGGATCGCCTCGTGGTCGCCCGTGGACTTCACGGGGGAGACGATCTCGATCATGCGCTTGTCGACCTGCCCGTGGCCGGCGGCGGCCACGGCATCCGCGACATCGCCGGTCTTGACCGAGCCGAACAGTCGACCCTCGGAACCCGCCTTGACGGCGAGCGTCACAGGGTTGGCCTCGAGCCGGGCCTTGAGGTCCTGGGCCTCCTCGATCGTGGCGTGCTCGCGCGCGGCGCGGGCAGCCTTGATCGTCTCGATCTGCTTCTCTCCGCCGCGCGACCACGCGACGGCCAGACCCTGAGGGATGAGGTAGTTGCGGGCGTACCCGTTCTTGACCTCGATGACATCACCGGGGGCACCGAGGCCCGTGACGTCCTGCGTGAGGATGAGCTTTGACATCGTGTGCTCCCTAGCGTCCCGCGCCCGCGTACGGCAGCAGAGCCATCTCGCGCGCGTTCTTGACGGCGCGGGCGATGAGGCGCTGCTCCTGCACGGAGACTCCGGTGATACGGCGGGCGCGGATCTTCCCGCGCTCCGAGATGAACTTGCGGAGGGTGGCGACGTCCTTGTAGTCGATGATGCCGACCCGGATCGCCTTCGCGGGCGCGGCGTTCTTCGCGCCCTTGCCACCGCGTGGCTTGCGGCGGTCGCCGCTGCTCTTTCCTGCCATGGTGTTGGTGTCCTTACCTGTGAAGTGTGCTGGGGCCGCTCGTGAGCGAGCGGCCTAGAAGGGGGTGTCGTCGGAGAACGAGCCGGGCGTGTTCCACACGTCCCCGCCGGACGCCGACTGCTGACCCGAGTTCGCGGGAGCATTCGAGGATGCGCCCCACGGCTCGTCAGCAGGAGCGCCGCTGCGCGCACCGCCACCGCTGCCACCGCTCGTTCGCGTGACCTGAGCCGTCGCGTAGCGGAGGCTCGGGCCAATCTCGTCGATGTCGAGCTCGATGGAGGTGCGCTTCTCGCCCTCCTTCGTCTCGTACGAGCGCTGCTTGAGGCGGCCCTGCGCGATGACGCGGCTGCCCTTCGTCAGGGTGCTCGCGACGTGCTCGGCGAACTCGCGCCAGACGCTCGCGCGCAGGAAGAGGGCTTCGCCGTCCTTCCACTCGTTCGACACGCGGTCGTAGGTGCGGGGGGTCGACGCGATCGTGAAGTTCGCCACCGCGAGCCCGCTCTGCGTGTACCGCAGCTCGGGGTCGGCCGTGAGGTTGCCCACGACGGTGATGATCGTCTCGTTCGCCATGACTACTCCGCTGCCTTGGCCGCGGGCGCCTTCCCGGCGGCTGCGGCACGTGCCGCCTTGGCCTCGGCGCGCGCGGCGTTCTCAGCGTTGATCGACTCGGCGCGCGCGGCGGCCTCCTCGGAACGGAGGACCTTCGTGCGCATGACGGCCTCGCTGAGCTTGAGCTGACGATCCAGCTCCTGCGTCGTGGCCGAGGTCGCCGTGAAGTTCACGACGGCGTAGATGCCCTCGTTCTTCTTGTTGATCTCGTAGGCCAGTCGACGACGGCCCCAGATGTCGACGTTCTCGATCGTTCCGCCGTCGTTGCGCACGACTCCCAGAAACTTGTCGAGACTCGGGGCGACAGTGCGCTCATCGATCTCGGGGTCGAGAATGACCATCAATTCGTACTGATGCATGACTCACCCACCTCCTTCGGACTCGAACGGCTGCAGACGGTCTGCAGCAGGAGGGTATGGCATCGTGTCGCCCGGGCAGAGCCAGGACAACCTTCGCAGTCTAGTCTGATGCCTCTCGGGACTCAAACCATCGGCGCAGCCGTCGCTCCGCCTCCTCGTCGCCGAGCGGTCCCTCGTCCAGGCGCAGCTCGAGCAGGAACCGGTACGCCTCGCCGACGAGGGGCCCAGGAGGCACGTCGAGAACGGCCATGATGCGCTCGCCGTCGAGGTCGGGCCTGATCGCGGCGAGCTCCTCCTGCTCCGCGAGCCGCGCGATGCGCTCCTCGAGCTCGTCGTACGCACCTCGGAGCCGCGCCGCCTTGCGCCGGTTGCGCGTCGTGACGTCCGCGCGGGTGAGGATGTGCAGTCGCTCGAGCTCGTCCTCGGCGTCCCGCACGTAGCGGCGCACACCCGAGTCGGTCCAGGGCGCGTCGCTGTAGCCGAAGAACCGCAGGTGCAGCTCGATGAGTCTGCTCACGCGCTTGATGGTGTCGTTGTCGAAGCGCAGCGCCGTCAGGCGCTTCCGCGCGAGCTTCGCCCCGACGACGTCGTGGTGGTGGAAGGTCACGACGCCGCCCGACTCGACACGCTTGGTCGCGGGCTTGCCGATGTCGTGCAGCAGGGCGGACAGTCGCAGCACGAGGTCGGGCGGCGTCAGCGATCCGCTCCTCGCGCCCGCCCGCTCGCCCTCGAGCTCGATCGCCTGGTCGAGAACCGTGAGCGAGTGCTCGTAGACGTCCTTGTGGTGCGCATGCTCGTCCACCTCCAGCCGGAGGGCGGGCAGCTCGGGCAGCACGACCTCCGCGATGCCGGTCGCCACGAGCAGCTCGAGCCCACGCCGCGGGGCCGCCGTCAGGAGCAGTTTGGTGAGCTCGTCGCGCACGCGCTCCGCAGAGATGATCTGCAGCCTCTCGCGCATGCTGTGCATGGCGACCACGACCGCATCGTCAACCTCGACCTCGAGCTGCGCCGCGAATCGAGCCGCGCGCAGCATGCGCAGCGGGTCGTCCCCGAACGACGCCTCGGCCGTGCCCGGTGTCGCCAGCCGGTGCGCGAGGAGGTCCTCGAGCCCGCCCGTCGGGTCGACGAGGGTGAGCTCCGGCACGCGCAGTGCCATCGCGTTGATCGTGAAGTCGCGACGGCCGAGATCCCCCTCGAGGGTGTCACCGAAGGCCACCTCGGGTTTGCGCGAGTCCGCGCCGTAGGCATCGCTGCGATACGTCGTGATCTCGACCGTCGTCCCGCCCAGGCGCGCGCCGATCGTGCCGAAGGCGCGCCCGATGTCCCAGTGGGCGTCTGCGACGGGGCCCACGATCCTGATGATGTCGTCGGGGCGCGCCGAGGTGGCGAAATCGAGATCGTTGACCGGCCGCCCGAGAAAGGCATCCCGTACCGGGCCGCCCACGAGCGCCAACTCGTGACCGGCCGACTGGAAGCGCTCGGCGAGAGCCAGAATGGCCGGATCCGAGGCCAGGGTCTGCAGTCGGGTGACGGCCGCAGCCACGCTCTCCATAGTCACCAGAGTCTAGACTTCATCGCATGTCGGTCGAGCGGGGGCACAGGGGCTCCCGCGCGACTCCTCTCCGCATCGCGTCGATCGCGGTCTCCTCTCTTCTCGCGGTGGGCGTCGCCCTCGGCGTCACTCCTCTCCCCCCTGCTTCCCCCGCGATCGCGGCGGAGACGGATGCCGAGACTGACGGCATCACGCTCGTCGCCGCGCCGGCGGATGCAGGACTCGTGCGCCAGGGCACGATGCTCACGGTGCGCGTCACGGTGCGCAACGACACCGAGCAGGCTCTCCCCGCTGGCGAGGTCGTGCTCTCCATCGACCCCGAGGTGGCGACCGGCCGAGAGCTCTCCTCGTGGTTCGACGAGGATGCTCCGCCCGCGCTCGATCGCGCGGTGGCCCGTGACACGGTGCGAGCGCTCGAGCCCGGCGCGGTCGCCGTGCTCGATCTGCGGGTCGGCGCGGGCGAGCTCGCAGGCGATGCCCGGTCGGGACCTCGCCTGGCGCTCGTGGAGCTGCGCGCCGATGGCACCGTGCTGGGCTCCGACCCGACCTCGGTCGTCTGGCTCTCCGCAGCCGACCCCCTGCCGGCGGGACGATCGGCGATCGTCCTGCCGCTCACGACCCCCGGCATCGACACCGCCCTGCTCTCGTCCGAGCAGCTGGAACGCCTCACGGCGGAGGGCGGATCCCTGACGAGGACGCTCGACGCGGCGGCAGAGCACGACGTCACGCTCGCGCTGGACCCGCGCATCGTCGCCTCGACGCGCATCCTCGGCGAAGACGCCCCCGAGAGCGCGCGCGAGCTGCTCGAGAGACTCGAGGCCACCGAGGGAGACTCCTTCTCCCTCGCCTGGGCCGATGCCGACCCCGCGCTCCCGGTCCTCGCGGGAGCTGCCCCGTTCGAGATCCCCGACCAGACTGCCGAGCGGGACGGACGGACATCACTCGACGAGCTCGCCTCCTGGTCGCACGCCACGACCGCAGTCGCCTGGCCCTCCCTCCCCTCGACCTCCGACGAGTCCCTCGCCGCACTCGTGGAATCGGGAGCGCAGACGATCCTCGCGCCGAGCTCCCGGCTCTCGGGCGAGGGTCCGCTGCTGACCGTCGAGGGCTCCCGAGTGCTCTCCCTCGACAGCGCGCTGTCGGCCGCGCTCGCCGAGGCCGCGTCGGCGCGATCCTCCCAAGCGTGGACGAGCGCTGTCGCTCGCGCGAGTGCGCTGCTCGCGGCGGCGGCCGCCGAAGGGCGCGACCTGATCGGAGCCCTCGACCGCGATGCGAGGAGCGCCCTGCGTCTGACCGACCTCCTCGACGCCCTCGACGCCCTCCCCTGGCGCACGCCCACGGCACTGTCGACTCTCCTGCTGGGCACACCCAGCGGTGCGGCCGCCGTGAGCGAAGGAGCGGCGGACGACGCTCTCGTCGGCGCGATCTCGAGCGCGCTCGCCGCCGAGGAGGCCGACCGCGCCTTCGCGAGCATCACGGCCGATCCCTCAGCGTTCATGGCAGAGCGGCGCCTCGACCTGCTCGCGGCGTCCTCGCCCGGGTGGGCCGACGAGCGCATCGGCGCACTCACCGACTTCGTCGCGTCCTCTGAGCGCCTGCGGTCGTCGGTGCAGGTGGTCGACAGCAGCCCGATCCTGCTGCTGACCGACCGGACCTCCGTGCCGATCACGATCCAGAACGCACTCGACGAGCCGGTGACCGTGTTCGTGAGCGTCGCGCCCGCCACCGGGCAGCTGCGGGTGCTCGATCAGCGCGTCGAGGTCACGCTCGAGCCCGACTCGAGTGCTCAAGCGCTCGTTCCCGTGCAGTCGCTCACCAACGGCACCGTCGACATCACCGTGTCGTTGCGCGACGCCGATGGCCGCCCCGTCGGAGAGTCGACGAGCTTCGAGCTCAATCTGCAGGCGGGATGGGAGACCGCGGGAACCATCGCGATCGCCGCCGTCATCGCCCTGCTCTTCGCGATCGGCATCATCCGCAACGTCCGCAAGCGTCGCCGCCGCCTCGCGGCCAGCGAGCGAGAGGCGGAGGACGCTCCGTGAGCGGGACACCCCCTCCTGGGGAGCCGAACCCCGCCGAGGCCGGCGGGCCCACCGAGGGTTCGAGCCTTCGACGGGCGAGTCTCATGCTCGCCTCCGGCACGGTCGTCTCCCGCCTCCTCGGCTTCGTGAGCGCCGTCATGCTCACACAGACGATCGGCGCGCTCGGGTCGGGGGCGAACACCTTCGCACTCGCGAACCAGCTGCCGAACAACATCTACGCGATCATCGCTGGCGGCGTTCTGAGCGCCGTCCTCGTACCCCAGATCGTGCGCGCCCACAGCCACGCCGATGGTGGTCGCGCATACCTGAACCGGCTCATCACGGTCGGCCTCGTCGTCTTCCTCCTCGCCGCCGTCGTCGCGACCCTCGCCGCGCCCGCGCTCGTCGCGCTGTATGCGAGCCCGGCCGAGGGAGCGACCGGCCGAGGATTCACCGATCAGGAGCTCGCGCTCGCGACGGCCTTCGCGTACTGGTGCCTGCCCCAGGTGCTGTTCTACGCGCTCTACACGCTGTTCGGCGAAGTGCTCAATGCCCGCAAGGTCTTCGGCCCCTTCACGTGGGCGCCCGCGCTCAACAACATCGTGACGATCGCCGGCCTGCTGCTGTTCGGGCTGCTCTTCGACGCCGACGTCCGCGACGCCGCGCAGTGGACGCCCGACATGATCGCCCTCCTGGGAGGCTCCGCGACGCTCGGCGTCGTCTGCCAGGCTCTCGTGCTCCTGCTCTTCTGGAGACGGGCGGGACTGACCTTCCGACCCGATTTCCGCTGGCGAGGGGTGGGGCTCGGTGCGACGGGGCGCGCCGCCGGCTGGGTCTTCGCGATGATCGTGGTGATGCAGCTCGGCGGGCTGGTGCAGACGCGCGTCGCCTCCGAGGCGGCCACGGCCGATGACGCTTCGCTCATGGTCATGCGGACGGCGTGGCTGCTGTTCATGCTGCCGCACTCCGTGGTCGTCGTCTCGATGGTGACGGCGTACCTCACCCGCATGAGCGCCCGTGCTCGGGACGGCGACATCGCCGGCATTCGCGAGGACACTCGCACGGCGAGCATCCTCACCGTTCTGTTCATGGCACTCGCGGCCACCGGCCTCATCGCGCTCTCCGTGCCCATCGCTCGCATCTTCAGCGCCCCCGCCGTCGACCAGATCGCCATCGTGATCGCCGCCTTCGCCGTCGGTCTCGTGCCTTTCAGCGCGTACTTCGTCATCCAGCGCGTGCTGTACGCCCTCGACGACACCCCCCTCGCCTTCTGGTTGCAGGCCGCGCACACCGGGTTCTTCGTCGCGGGAGCCCTCGCATGCCTCGCGCTGCCCACCGCGTGGATCGTGCCCGGCATCGGCCTCGTGACCTCTGCAGCCGGGGCCTTCCAGCTCGTCCTCGGCGCGAGCGCCCTCTCGCGGCGGATCGGCGCCTTCGGCATGAGGACGGTGTGGCTGCGTCTCCTGCAGTCGACCGGCGCCGGCGTGCTCACCCTCGTCATCGGGCTTCTCGGCAGCGGCGCGCTCGGGGCCTTCACCCCCGGAGGGTTCGCCCGGGAGACGATCCCGGGCGCGATCGTCACGATCGCACTCGTCAGCCTCCTCATGGTCGTCGTGTACAGCCTCGCGCTGTGGGCGCTGCGGGTTCCGGAGGCGACGCGCCTCGCCCGCCACGCACGAGAGCGGCTGCGCCGCCGCCGCTGACATGGCCATCCGGTGAACAGCACCGGGGCCGGAATACCGCCGACCTAGACTGTGTTGGCACGGATAGCGTGTCGCACAGCGCGGACGAATCGGCGGTCGAGGGGAATCATGCGTCAGGTCATCATCATCGGGTCCGGCCCGGCCGGCTACACAGCCGCCATCTACGCCGCGCGCGCCAACCTCGAGCCGCTGCTCATCGCCTCCTCCGTCGAGTTCGGCGGCGAGCTCATGAAGACGACCGAGGTCGAGAACTTCCCCGGCTTCCCCGAGGGCATCATGGGCCCCGACCTCATGACGCGCATGCAGCAGCAGGCCGAGCGATTCGGCACCGAGATCGTCTACGACGACGTCACCGAGCTCGAGCTCGGCGGCGACGTGAAGGCCGTCACCCTCGGAAACGGCGATCGCCACGAGGCACTCGCGATCATCTACGCGACCGGCTCGGCGTACCGCAAGCTCGGTCTTGAGGACGAGGAGCGTCTGAGTGGTTACGGCGTCTCCTGGTGCGCCACATGCGACGGCGCCTTCTTCCGCCAGAAGACCGTCGCGGTCGTCGGCGGCGGCGACTCGGCCATGGAGGAGGCGACCTTCCTCACGCGCTTCGCCGACAAGGTCTACGTGATCCACCGCTCCGAGACGCTGCGGGCTTCCCCGGCGATGCAGGATCGCGCCATGAAGGACCCGAAGATCGAGTTCCTCTTCAACAGGAGCGTGCAGCACATCTACGGCGGCGACCTCGTCACGGGCGTCGGTCTCGTCGACACGATCACGGGGGAGGAGTCGACGCTCGATCTGAGCGGACTCTTCATCGCGATCGGCGCCGACCCGCGCACTCACCTCGTGCACGGCTCCCTCGAGCTCACGGAGCACGGCACGATCGCCGTCGAGGGCCGCTCCTCGAGGACGAGCGTTCCCGGCGTCTTCGCGGCTGGCGATGTTCTCGACCCCACCTACCGCCAGGCGGTCACCGCCGCGGGCAGCGGCACGGTCGCGGCACTGGATGCCCAGCACTACCTCGAGGGACTGACTGACGAGCTGCGCGCTCCCGTCGAGTCCGTTCCCGCCTGATCAGCGCACCACGACACCGAACCCCGCACGAGCTAAGGAGATCCCATGTCCACACGCGACGTCACCGACGCCACCTTCGAGTCCGAGGTCCTGCAGAGCGAGAAGACGATCATGGTCGACTTCTGGGCCGAGTGGTGCGGCCCGTGCCGCGCGGTCTCGCCGATCCTTGACGCGATCGCCACCGAGAACTCGGAGAAGATCGACATCGTCAAGCTCAACGTCGACGACAATCCCGAGACGGCGATGAAGTACCAGATCACGTCCATCCCCGCGATGAAGGTCTTCCGCGGGGGCGAGGTCGTCAAGACGGTCATCGGCGCGAAGCCCAAGCCGGCCCTCGAGGCCGACCTCGCCGAGTTCCTCGCATAGGACGCTCGCGCTCCGACAACGCGACGCCACCGGGCGTCCGGAAGGCCCGCTCCCGATCCGGGGAGCGGGCCTTCTGCGTGTCTGCGCCTATCCTGGGGAGGGAGCACGACACCTGACGTCGGACCGAACGGGATGCACGACCATGACCATTTCGCGTGAGGGCACGAACCTCGACCCCTGGTACGGGCACTACGCCGAGCGCACCGCCGGCCTGAGCGCCTCCGAGGTGCGCGCACTGTTCGCGGTGGCCTCGCGCCCCGAAGTGGTCTCGCTCGCGGGCGGCATGCCCGCCGTCTCGGCTCTGCCGTTGGACACGGTCGCGGCGTCGATGGAGCGCGTCATGGCCGAGCGGGGGCCCGCGGCCCTGCAGTACGGCTCCGGTCAGGGCACGCCCGAGCTGCGAGAGCACATCCTCGAGGTCATGGCCCTCGAGGGCATCCGCGCTGGCGTTGACGACGTCGTCGTCACGACCGGTTCGCAGCAGGCTCTCGATCTGGTCGCGAAACTGTTCCTCAACCCCGGCGATGTCGTCATCGCCGAGTCGCCCTCCTACGTGGGGGCGATGGGCATCTTCCGCTCGTACCAGTCGGAGGTCGCCCATGTTCCGATGGACGACGACGGGATGATCCCCCATGCCCTCACGGAGCGCATCGCCTCCCTGCGCGCGGCCGGGCGGTCGATCAAGCTCCTGTACCTCATTCCCAACTTCCACAACCCTGCAGGGGTGACCCTCTCGGCCGAGCGCCGCCTAGAGATTCTCGATATTGCGCGAAAGAACGACATCCTTATCATCGAGGACAACCCTTATGGGCTGCTGTGGTTCGATCGACCGGCTCCGCAGGCCATGCGGTCCGTCGACGACGAGGGCATCGTCTACCTGGGCTCGTTCTCGAAGACCTTCGCGCCGGGCTTCCGAGTCGGGTGGGCGCTCGCGCCGCACGCCATCCGCGAGAAGCTCGTCCTCGCCGCCGAGTCGGCCATCCTGAGCCCGAGCTCCCTCAACCAGATGATCATCAGCGACTACCTCGATCGTGCCGACTGGCGCGGCCAGGTCGACGTGTTCCGCGGTCTCTACCGCGAGCGGCGCGACGCGATGCTCGACGCGCTCGACCACTACCTGCCCGACCTCACCTGGACGGTGCCCAACGGGGGCTTCTACGTGTGGCTCACGCTGCCCGGTGGTCTCGACTCCAAGGGCATGCTGCCTCGCGCCGTCAAGGAGCTCGTCGCCTACACGCCCGGCACGGCGTTCTACGCCGACGGCTCGGGCCGCGAGGCCCTGCGCCTCGCCTTCTGCTACCCCGAGGCCGCCCAGGTGCGGGAGGGCGTGCGCCGACTCGCGACCGTCGTGCGCAGCGAGACGGAGCTCCTGCAGACCTTCTCGCCGACCGGCCCCATCGACACTGTGCACCGACCGCACGCGAGCGCTCCCGCCCCGCACGCGAGCGCTCCCGCCCCGCAGTCGGAGCCCATGCACCCGGCCGAGCGGGGGCAGCGATGACGGGGGACGGCGCGCGCGCCGAGCGCGTCGTCGTGCTCGCGGGCGGGATCTCCCATGAGAGGGACATCTCCCTGCGCTCCGGCCGACAGGTCGCCGACGCTCTCGCCGCCCACGGTCTGCACGTCGAGCTGCGCGACCCTGACGCCTCTCTGCTGCCGAGCCTCATGGCGCAGCCGCCCGACGTCATCTGGCCCACGCTGCACGGAGCGAGCGGCGAGGACGGCGCTCTGCGCAGCCTCCTCGAATTCCTCGGCCTGCCCTACGTCGGCTCCTCCGCGAGCGCGACGCGACTCGCGTGGGACAAGCCCACCGCCAAGTCGCTCGTGAGCCGAGTCGGGGTTCCTACGCCGCACTCGATCAGCCTCACGCGGGATGCCTTCCGCGAGCTCGGTGCGGAGAGCGTGCTCGACGTCGTGCGCGGCGAGCTGCCGCCTCCCGTGGCCGTCAAGCCGGCCCAGGGCGGATCGGCCCAGGGCGTCAGCCTCGTCGACACCGATGAGGAGCTGCGGCGGGCCATGGTGCTCGCCTACACCTACTGCGACGTCGCCCTCATCGAGCAACGCATCAGCGGCACCGAGGTCTGCATCGGCGTCATCGACACGGGAGATGGCCCTGTCGCGCTGCCCCCCGTCGAGATCGAGCCGCTCTCGGGCTTCTACGACTTCGAGGCGCGCTACAACGCGGGAGCCACGCGGTTCTACGCCCCCGCACGCATCGACGGTGCTGTCGCGGAGCGCGCCACCGAGGTCGCCCTCGCGTCGCATGAGGCCCTCGGCCTGCGCCACCTCAGCCGCATCGACCTCATCATCGACGGCACGGGCACGCCGTGGTTCCTCGAGGCGAGCGTCATGCCGGGGCTCACGGAGACCTCGACCCTCGCGCTCGCGCTTGACGCCGCCGGCCATGATGTCGGGTGGGTCTACGCCGAGCTCGCCCAGGCCGCGGTGCGCGACGCACGACGCTGAGCGAGGGTCGCCGCGGTTCAGCGGAAGCCGGGCTCGCCCAGCTCCCCCAGAATGCGGTTGAGGTCCGCCACGGTCGCGAAGTCGATCACGACCGTGCCCTTCTTCTGCCCGAGCGAGATGGCGACGCGAGTGTCGAGCCGATCACCGAGGCGCTCGGCGATCTCGTTCAGCTGACCCTGCCGACCGCCGGCCGCGGGCTTGCGCTTCGTCGTGCCTCCCGCCGCGCCCTTGCCGGTGACGGCCTGGGCGGCCGCCTCGGCCTGACGCACCGAGAGCTCCTCGTTCACGATCTTGTCCGCTAGGCGTGCCATGGCCTCGACTGAGCCCGTCGAGAGGATCGCGCGCGCGTGGCCGGCCGAGAGCACGCCGGCGGCGACGCGGGACTGCACGGCCTCGGGCAGGCGCAGGAGGCGCAGGGTGTTGGTGATCTGAGGGCGCGAACGGCCGAGGCGCTCCGCCAACTGCTCCTGCGTGATGCCGAAGTCCTCGAGCAGCTGCTGGTACGCGCTCGCCTCCTCGAGCGGGTTCAGCTGGGCGCGGTGCAGGTTCTCGAGCAGGGCATCCCGCAGCATGGCGTCGTCGGCGGTGTTGCGCACGATCGCGGGGATCGCCTCGAGTCCGGCGAGGGTGGACGCGCGCAGGCGACGCTCGCCCATGATGAGCTCGTACCGCGGCTCGCCGGCGCTCACGCCCGAGCGCTCGCGCACGACGATGGGTTGCAGCACGCCGAACTCGCGCACCGAGTGCACGAGCTCCTCGAGCGCCTCGGGGTCGAACTCCGTGCGAGGCTGCTGCGGGTTCGGCACGATGTCGGCCGGGGCGATCGCCGCGAGGCGTGCACCGGGAACCGCCGAGAGATCACCCTCCGCCGGTGCCGGCTGCGGGAAGAAGACGTCGACGGGACGATCGCCGTCCGCCGTCGGAATGAGCGCGCCGATGCCGCGGCCGAGCCCGGTTCTCTTGGTCGCCATCAGGATGCCGCGCCTCTCTGTGCGATCTCCGCGGCAGCCTCGAGGTACGAGAGGGATCCGGGAGAGCTGGTGTCGTAGCTGATGACGCTCTGCCCGTAGCTGGGTGCCTCGCTGATGCGGACGGAGCGGGGGATGAGGGTCGTGAGCACCTGATCGGGGAAGTGCTGGCGCACGTCATCGGCGACCTGGTTCGCGAGGTTCGTGCGCGAGTCGTACATCGTCAGCAGGATCGTCGAGACGCGCAGCTCCGGGTTGAGGTGCTTCTCGATGAGCTCGATGCTGTTGAGCAGCTGGCTCAACCCCTCGAGCGCGTAGTACTCGCACTGAATGGGGATGAGCACCTCGCGAGCCGCGACGAAAGCGTTGATCGTGAGGAGGCCGAGCGAGGGAGGGCAGTCGATGAACACATAGTGCACGGGCTCGTCGACCTGCGCGAGGTACGCATCGAGCGCTGTGCGCAACCGCTGCTCGCGCGCGACGAGAGAGACCAGCTCGATCTCCGCCCCCGCGAGATGGATCGTGGCCGGCACGCAGTAGAGGTGCTCGAACTCGGGGCTCTTCTGCACGACGTCCTGCAGGGCCGAGTCGCCCACGACGACGTCGTAGACACTCGCGGTGTCGGCACGGTGCTCCACACCGAGCGCCGTCGAGGCGTTGCCCTGCGGGTCGAGGTCGATCACGAGGACGCGTGCGCCGGACCGCGCGAGGGCCGCCGCGAGGTTCACGGTCGTCGTCGTCTTGCCGACTCCGCCCTTCTGATTCGACACCGTGATGACGCGCGTCGACTCGGGAAGCGGAAAGGCGCGAGCCTCGAGCGCCATGCGCCGACGGGTGATGTCCGCGATCTCCCGTGCCAGCGGCGTGGTGTCGTCGTAGGTGCCGTCCGTCGTCACCGATGAGCCTCCCGCTCGAATGTTTCACGTGAAACGGGCGCTGTCTTCAGCGCCCGTCCTGACTCCTGGGCGATGCGCCTCAGGATGCCCCGACCACTGTAGCCCGAAACAACCGGGTCGCCTCCGGCAGCACGTCCCCGCCGAGCTCGAGCACCTCGTGCTCTCGAATCCCGTGCCGTCGCAGAACGGCGCGCGCCGCCAGAATCTCGTCGTGGATGCGCGCACCCTTGAGGAAGAGGAGCTCACCGCCGGGGGAGAGGAGGGGCACCGTCAGCGGCACGAGCTTCGTCAGAGCACTCACCGCGCGGGCGGTCACCTGCTCGAACGGGCCCGCGTCCACCGCCTCCTCGGCGCGCGCGCGCAGCACCGTCACGTTGTGGAGACCCAGGCGCGCAGTCTCCGCGAGCAGCCACGTCGTGCGACGCTCCATGGGCTCGATGAGCACGAGCTCGGCATCCGGTCGCGCGATCGCGAGCACGAGGCCCGGGAGACCCGCGCCGCTGCCGACGTCGGCGATCCGCGCGCCGGAGGTCAGCAGGGGAGCGACGAGCGCGCAGTTGAGGAGGTGGCGCGACCACAGCCGCTCGGCCTCCAGCGGGCCAATGAGCCCGATCTCCTCGCCCTGCTCGGCGAGGTGCGCTGCGAACTCGCGTGAGAGCTCCAGGCGATCGCCGAGGATCTGCCGCGCACTCGCCGGTTCGGGCTCGAGATCAGTCGTCATGTTTCACGTGAAACATGCACGCTAGGCGCGACGGATGACCGTGTGCCGCTCCGCACCCTCGCCTTCGGACTCCGATGTGAAGCCGCGCTCGGCGACGAGATCGTGCACGAGCTTGCGCTCGTAGCTCGACATCGGGGGAAGCGCGGCCGAGGAGGCGCCCTCCTCGATGCGCTCGACGGCGCGATCGACGAGCCGCTGCAGCTCCTCCGCGCGGGCGTCTCGGGACCCCGCGATGTCGAGGATCAGACGGGAGAACTCGCCAGTGCGAGCGAGCACCGCGAGGCGCGTGAGCTCCTGGAGGGCGGAGACGGTCTCGGGCTTCGAGATCGTGCGCAGAGCATCCGGCTCCTCGGCCGCGACCGAGAGGTACACGCGACCCGCGCGCTCCTCGATGTCGAGATCGCCATCGAGGTCGGCGATGTCGAGAAGCTCCTCGAGATAGTCGGCCGCGACCTCGCCCTCGTCAAGAGTGGGATCGATGGTCATGGGGGTGGCGTCGTCGCTCATCACTTCTTCTTCTTCGCTCGTTGCTTGCTCACGGGTTGCTGGCGCTGCGGCTTCTTCGGCTCCTCCACCGCGACCGTGCCGGGTGCCTCATCCTCGGGGTCGGGGATGCCCTTGCGCTGGCGCTTCCGGGCCAGCCGTGCCTCGCGGGCCTGCGCCGCCTCACTGCCCGGGGTGGGCATGTTCCTGATCACGATGAACTGCTGCACCATCGTCCAGATGTTGGAGGTGAACCAGTAGAACATCACGCCGATCGGGAACGCGAAGCCGGAGAACACGAAGACGAGCGGCAGCAAGTAGAGCATGATGCGCTGCTGCCGGTACATCGGCGACGCCTTCATCTCGGGCGACTGGTTCTTCGACATGATCTGAAGCTGCGTGATGAACTGCGAGCTGGTCATGAGGACGACCAGGATGACGGCGATGACGATGACCGCGACGTTGCCCTCGGAGCTCGCGATCGAGCTGCCCAGGGGTGCGATGCCGAAGAGTTCCGCACTGCCGAACTCAGCAGACAGGCGAGTATCGAGCAGGCCGACTCCGGGCCGATCGGCGTACGCGTCGTTGAGCACGGAGAAGAGTCCGAAGAAGATCGGCATCTGCAACAGGAGGGGCAGGCACGACGAGAGCGGGTTCGTGCCGTGCTTCTTGTACAGGGCCATCGTGTCGCGCGACATCGCCTCGCGCGAGAACTGATCCTTCTTGCCCTTGTACTTGTCCTGGATCTTCTTGAGCTCGGGAGAGATCTCGAGCATCTTGCGCTGGCTCTTGATCTGCCGGACGAAAACCGGGATGAGCGCCGCACGCACGACCACCACGAGACCGCAGATCGACAGGACCCAGGTGATGCCCGCCGCCGACTCCATGCCTGCCATCGAGAGAAGGGAGTGGAAGCCGACGAGGATCGCCTCGATGACCCACTTGATGGGCCAGAGGATGCCGCCGATGATGTCCATGCAGGGGCTACGCCTTTCTCTCGAGAGTGATGAACCCGAACCGGGTGCGCCGGTAGGGGGAGTGCGCGGGAACGGGGACATCATCGATGCCCCCCTCTGCCCAGGGGTGGCAGCGGGCGAGGCGCCGAGTCGTCAACCAGGCGCCCTTGATGACGCCGTGCTCCTGCACCGAGCGTAGGCCGTAGGCGGAGCAGCTCGGGTAGTACCGACAGACGTCGCCGTAGAGAGGAGAGATCACAGCCCGATAGACGTGCAGCACCGCGACGACCGCGTTGCGGGGGATGAGCGCGATCGCCCGCAGAACGCGCAGCACGCCGGCACTGGTCACGTCATCACCACCCCTCGAAGACCGCCCTCGATGTCAGAACGCAGGGTATCCCAGCCAGCGTCGACGGCCCCTGGGAGTGCCCGGATCACGATGTCCGCGGTGACCGGCACGAAGGATGCCGCTGCGCAGATCGCACGCAGACGACGGCGCACGCGATTGCGGTGCACCGCGTTGCCGACCTTCGAGGACACGATGAAGCCGAAGCGGGGGCCAGACCCCTCGTCGCTCGGAGCGCAATAGATCACCGCGACGGACGAGGACGCACGACGGCCACGACGCACGATGCGGCGGAAGTCCTCACCGCGCAGAATGCGGTGCGCGCGCCCCAGCACCCCGAGAGCTCGACTAGGCCGAGAGCTCGGTGCGCCCCTTGCGGCGGCGAGCCGCGAGGATCGCGCGACCGGCGCGCGTGCGCATGCGGAGGCGGAAGCCGTGCACCTTGGCGCGACGACGGTTGTTGGGCTGGAACGTGCGCTTGCTCATGATCTGATCTCCTCGGCCCGCGAGGGCTGCGACGACGGAAGGGAAAGCTGTCTGCCACGGTCGACGACGAGCGCAGACAGAAGTCAACCGGTTAACAATAGGTCTGCCGGGTCGGGCGGTCAAACCGTGCAGCGCCAAGACGGACATTATCCCCATGATCACGCTGAACGTTGGTCACGACATGCCCGGTCGAACTACAGTAGGCAGACGGTCCGCGACTCGCACGCGCAGCCCACTGCTGCACGCCTCCCGCCGGCCAGCCCCCACCAGAGACCCCTTCACGAGCAGAGATGAGGACATCCGTCATGGCGGACGACACCGAGTCACCACAGGAGCTGTGGAACTCGGTGCGCACCGCGCTCACGACGGATGAGCGCATAACGCCCCAGCTGCACGGCTTCATCAACCTCGTCGAACCGCGCGGCATCATGGCGGGCACGCTCTACCTGGAAGTGCCGAACGAGCTCACGCGCGGCATGCTCGAGCAGCGCATCCGGTTGCCCCTCCTCACCGCCCTCACGACCGTCGCCGGCGACAACGTCTCGAACTTCGCGATCGTCGTGAACCCCGAGATCCAGAACGAGGGCCTCGAGGCGTCCCTCGAGACGACCGACTCCTCGGCCCCCTACATCGAGCAGTCGACCACCCCGCCGCCGAGCGATTCGGGCGGGCGCCGCGGTGACAGCAGGCTCAACCCCAAGTACAGCTTCGACAACTTC